>NZ_JBMHHW010000001.1:2437500-5335000 GCF_049739425.1 Rhodococcus sp. 27YEA15 | reverse complement strand
TGAAATGCTCTACCGACTGAGCTAAGGCAGCGTGCCTTTCGGCGTGGGAAGTCTAACCGGTCAACCCCCGGATCGCGAAAACGGGGGTCGGAAAGCCGCTCCGATACCCGCAACCATCGCGTCGAGCGCCCACTGCAGCTTGACGTTGAAATCGACGGCTTCACGGCATTCCAGCACCGCTTCGATGCACTTCAGCAGGCCTTCCGGCGAGGTTCGCGAGGCCAGCTCGGCCGCCCGGCGCGCCATGTCCGGGTGCGTCGGCGTCGATGTCGACCCGAGAGAGTACGAGAGAGCGTCTCGATACATTCCGGCGAGATCGATCAGAGTTCGATCCAGGAGGTCACGTCGAGCACGAGTGTCCCGCGACTTCTGGCGTGCCTCGAGATCCTTGATCAAACCGGCCGACCCGCGAAGGGCTCCCGCCGTACCTTTACCGGTGCCACCGCCGCCCAACGACACCTTCAACTCTTCGAGCTCACGCTCCTTGAGATCGGCGTAGAACGCCTTCGTATCTGCTTCGATCGACTTGACGAGGTTTTCTGCTGCCCGATATGCGGTGGCGGCGGATATCGCTTCGACAGCCAACTGCAACGACCGCTGACGCTCGCCTCGCGCACTCTCGTCGGTGGCGAGGCGTCGAGCGCGTCCGACGTGCCCACCACTGATGGACGCAGCAAATCGTGCCTGCTCGGGATCGAGTCCGTCACCGTCGATCAACACCTGCGCGATCGACTCCGTCGACGGAGTCACCAATGCCAGGTGCCGGCATCGCGATCGCAGAGTGACAGACATGTCCTCCGGATCGGTCGTAGGCGCACACAGCAGGATGACCGTACGATCCGGCGGCTCTTCCACCACCTTGAGAAGAGCGTTTGCCGCACCCTCGGTCAGGCGATCCGCATCCTCGACGACGATGACCTGCCAGCGTCCCGTCGTCGGCCGCCGCGAGGCGATGTTGACGATTTCACGCATGCCTTTGACACTGATGCTCAACCCGTCGGGAACGATTCGGCGGACGTCCCCGTGGGTTCCGCCCATAGTCGTCGTACAGGCGTGGCATTCCCCGCACCCCGGTGCACCGTCCGACGTGCATTGCAGAGCCGCTGCGAAACACAGCGCCGCAATCGAACGACCCGAGCCTGGCGGGCCGGTGAACAACCACGCGTGGGTCATTTCCGATCCGCCCGAATCTCCGCGAGCGGACGCGGCGGCGTCCCGCAAGCTCCGCTCGACGTCGTGTTGGCCGACCAATCGGCCGAACACTCCCCGCTGGACTACCTCACTGCGCACGCCAAGACCCTAACCGTCGACACCGACGAACCGGCTCATTCCTTCTTGGTCGGCGCCTTCTTGGCGGCGGCCTTCTTTGCCGGAGCTTTTTTCGCAGCCGTCTTCTTGGCAGCCGCCTTCTTTGCCGGTGCTTTCTTGGCCGCAGCCTTCTTCTTCACCGGGCCACGCGCGCGACGATCGGCCAACAGCTCCGACGCCCGCGCATCGGAAATGGACTCGACCTCGTCGTCCTTGCGAAGGCTGGCGTTGGTTTCACCGTCGGTGACGTACGGACCGAAACGACCGTCCTTGATCACCATCGGCTTCTCGCTGACCGGATCGACACCCAACTCGCGCAGCGGAGGCGTAGCCGACGCCTGACGCCCACGACGCTTCGGTTCGGCGTAGATCTTCAACGCCTCTTCGAGAGTGACGGTGAACATCTGATCCTCGGTGGCCAACGACCGCGAGTCCGTGCCCTTCTTCAGATACGGACCGTATCGACCGTTCTGTGCGGTGATCTCTTCCTTGGATTCGGGGTCGATACCCACGATGCGGGGCAATGACAGCAGCTGCAACGCATCCTCGAGGGTGACCGTCGCGAGATCCATGGACTTGAGCAACGAGCCGGTCCGAGGCTTGGGGCCTGCTACCTTCTTCGCTGCCTTCTTGGCGGGCGCCTTCTTGGCTGCGACCTTCTTCACCGCAGTCTTGGTTGCGCCTGCACTGATCTCCTCGGGCTCGGGCACCGGGACGATGTCCGGCTCCGGCTCCGCCGGTGGCTCCGGCAGGATCTCCGTCACGTAAGGACCGAAGCGGCCTTCCTTCGCGACGATCTCGTGGCCGGTCAACGGATCGACACCGAGCTTGCGACCCTCCTGCGGAGTGGAAAACAGCTTCTCCGCGTACTCGGGTGTGAGTTCATCCGGCGGTAGATCGTCGGGGAGGTTCGCCCGCTGCGAGATCAGGTCACCTTCCGGATCATCCGGGTTCTGGACCATTCGCTCCAGGTAGGGACCGAACCGGCCCACACGCACGTGAACTTCGCGGCCCTCGGCGTCGTCGAACAAACGGATCGAGTTGACCTCGCGAGCGTCGATCTCCTCGAGGTTGACGCCGACCATCTTCTTCAGACCGCCCTCGCGGGCCACCGAACCTTCGGCACCGCTGTCGCCGCCGAAGTAGAAGCTGCTCAGCCAGTTGCCACGCTGAGCGCGGCCACCGGCGATCGCATCCAGATCATCTTCCATCCCGGCCGTGAAGTCGAAGTCGACCAGGCGACCGAAATGCACTTCGAGCAGCCCGATGACGGCGAACGCCACCCAGGACGGAACCAGCGCGCTGCCGCGTTTGTAGACGTATCCGCGGTCGAGGATGGTCTTGATGATCGACGAGTACGTCGACGGACGCCCGATGCCGAGTTCTTCGAGGGTCTTGATCAGGCTGGCTTCGGTGTACCGAGCGGGCGGATTGGTGCTGTGACCGTCCGGATCGAGCTTGGTGGCCGTGACTTCCTGGCCCTTGACCAGAACCGGGAGGCGCGATTCGGCGTCGTCCGACTGCCCCCCGGCCTCCTCGTCGACACTTTCGACGTAAGCCTTGAGGAAGCCGGCGAACGTGATGGTGCGACCCGAAGCGGAGAACGTGCAGTCCTCGCCCGTACCTGCGGTACCGGAGATACGCAGCGTCAGTGTCGTGCCTCGGGCATCGGCCATCTGGGAGGCGACGGTGCGCTGCCAGATGAGTTCGTAGAGCTTGAACTCGTCGGTGTCGAGCTTGGAATGCAGCTGGCCTGGAGTCTGGAACACGTCACCGGACGGGCGGATCGCCTCGTGTGCTTCCTGCGCGTTCTTCACCTTGCGGGTGAACTGACGCGGGGTCGGGTGGACGTACTCGGGCCCGTACAGTTCCGTGGCCTGGGCACGAGCGGCGTTGATCGCCGACTCCGAGAGCGTCGTCGAGTCGGTACGCATGTAGGTGATGTAGCCGTTCTCGTACAGACGCTGCGCAATGCGCATGGTCCGCTCCGAGGTGAACCGGAGCTTGCGCCCGGCCTCCTGCTGCAGCGTCGACGTCATGAACGGGGCGTACGGCTTGCGGGTGTAGGGCTTGTCCTCGGCGGAGGACACCGTGAGGTCGACACCTTGGAGCGCTTCGGCGAGGCGGCGCGCGTACGCCTCGTCGATGACCGTGACAGCGGTGCCCTTGAGTTGGCCGTCCGGACCGAAATCTCGGCCGGAGGCCACACGGGAACCGTCCACGGTGACCAGGCGCGCACCGAAACTACGCGGGCTCGCTTCCGCGCCGGCATCCAAAGTCGCGGAGATGTCCCAATACGACGCGGACTTGAACGCCATGCGCTCGCGCTCTCGCTGCACGATGACGCGAGTCGCCACGGACTGGACTCGGCCCGCCGAAAGCTTCGGCATGACCTTCTTCCACAGCACCGGGCTTACTTCGTAGCCGTACAAGCGGTCGAGAATACGGCGGGTCTCCTGGGCGTCGACAAGATCGTTGTCGAGCTCGCGGGTGTCTTCGGCGGCAGCGCGGATAGCCGATTCGGTGATCTCGTGGAAGACCATGCGACGAACCGGGATCTTGGGCTTGAGGGTCTCGAGGAGATGCCAGGCGATTGCCTCGCCCTCGCGGTCGGGGTCGGTTGCGAGGAAGAGTTCGTCGGCGTCCTTCATCAATGCCTTGAGCTCGGCCACCTTGCCCTTCTTCTCTGGGCTGACGACGTAGAGCGCTTCGAAATCGTGGTCGACGTTGACCCCGAGACGCGCCCAGGATTCGCCTTTGTACTTGGCCGGAACGTCCGCGGCGCCCCGCGGGAGGTCACGGATGTGACCTACCGACGCCTCGACGACGTAGTCCTTGCCGAGGTAGGGGGCGATTTTTCGGGCCTTGGTCGGAGACTCGACGATCACGAGGCGACGAGGGTTACCGGATGCTCCCTGACCGCTACCGTTGTCCGCTTTAGCCACCTGCTGCCCGAGCCTTCCTTTGGACGTTCACTGCCGTCGGCAGTAGTTCAGAACTAGACGTGTGGAGCAAGTTATACCCCGCGCCTCTCTTTACAGAGTGACATACCCACGGCTCATTCGCGCAGATCAGTACAGTATGGGCGGCGTCAGAAGTGCGGCCAGGCGACGTCGACGTCGATGTGGCGGGGGGCCTGGCCGAGGTACTCGACCAACTTGGTCAGCCGCTTCTTACCGGATATCCGAAGCCCGGGACCCGGCGTTCGGTTGCCCAGTTGAGTGGGCGCGATGCCCATGCGCATCAGTGCCTGCGCGAGCGGGGCATGGGTGTCGGGCGCATGCGGATCGAGAGCGAGCACGAATCGGTCCCCGTCGTCTTCGAGTCTGCCCGCCGCCACCGCCCACACGCGAAGTTGACGAGAGTTGGGAACCCAGCCGAGCGGAACCGCTTTCACGGCGCCACGCGTCCATTGCACCGACAGCGGCAACAGTGCGGGCGTCGACTGGGTCCGCACCAGGGGCCGCCCTTCTTCGCTGCGGGTGACTTCGGCACCGAGCCCGCACTGCGCGATCAACTCGGCGACGGCCTGCGCACGCCAGTCGCGGTCGACGACTATCGAAATTCGCGCCCGGTCGTCGCTTGTCACCACCTGGCCCGGTCCAGCCAGTAAACCGGCGAGGTCGGTGACGGCAGGTGGAATCGATTCGGCAGAGAAGAAGGACAGTTGGCTCACAGAATGCAACGTATGCCACCACGAGTGCCACGGCATAGACAGCGAGCCGAGAGTTGCATCAGGCATCACAAAAAAACGAGATTGAACGATCAACCAAAAGAGGTTGTCCCCCACCTCGTAAAGTAGTGGGGGACAACTCCCCTCCGAACTGATCGCTCAGCAGACGAGCGACAGAATCAGATCGCGCGAACGCCGGTGGCCTGGGGGCCCTTGGCGCCCTGGCCGACCTCGAACTCGACGTGCTGATTCTCGTCGAGGCTCCGGAAACCGTTTCCCTGGATTTCGGAGTAGTGGACGAAAACGTCCGCAGAACCGTCTTCGGGTGCGATGAACCCGAAGCCCTTTTCAGCGTTGAACCACTTCACAGTGCCCTGTGCCATGCTTTTCCTTCTCTTTTCCAACACCGGATTCGATGGACAGCACTTACAGCCCATCGGGCCGGTTCCGACCGCTGTACGTCTTGATTCCCCCTCAGGAACAGAGCACCGCGTTCGCAACAACGATCCTGCGAGCGTGCACTTTCTCAAGTCTACGAACACAGAAGCTGCGACCGTGTGTCAGTCAACCATGTTCTGCGCGTACGCAACAGTCATAAACAAACCTCGATACCTCTTTTTTCGCCCGCCGCCCCGCCCACCCTGGCCCGCCAACCGCATGCCCGCGTGAGTATCATCAAAACCGCAGGTAGCGACGCCGCAGGGTGTCGTCCCTCTCGAGACCATCAACCGGAGTGACCCGTGAACAAACCTCCCCCCGATCCGGGCGGAAGGCCCGACGAGACATACGGGCGAGAGCTACTCGACCGCATCCTCGCCGGAGTGGGCGGGCAGGAAAAGCCGCTCACCTTCACCGCGGACATCCCCGCTCGCGCCGCCGTATTCTCCGAGTGGCCGGAGTGGGTGCACCCCAGCGTCGTCCGCGCCCTGGCCGAGCACGGAGTGCGTGTGCCGTGGGCACATCAGATACAGGCAGCCGAACTGGCGCACCGCGGCGAAAATGTGGTTCTGTCCACCGGGACAGCTTCGGGTAAGTCACTGGCGTACCAACTCCCGGTCTTGACGGCCATGGCGCAGGACCCCCTCGCCACTGCGCTGTACCTCTCACCTACCAAGGCTCTCGGTTCCGATCAGCTACGAGCCGTGCTGTCCCTCACCGATTTCGACACCGAACTGCGCAGCACTCACGCCGGCGCATACGACGGCGACACATCCCTCGAACTCCGCACGTGGGCACGCGAGAACTCGCGATGGCTGTTCACCAACCCCGACATGATTCACATGTCGCTACTGCGCACCCACGGGCGGTGGGCACACTTCTTCCGCAACCTCCGGTACGTGATAATCGACGAATGCCATTCGTACCGAGGGGTTTTCGGCTCGAATGTCGCGCTGGTACTGCGACGACTGCGTCGGATAGCGGCGCGCTACGGAGCCCAACCGACCTTCATTCTCGCCAGCGCCACCACCGCCGACCCCGACGCCGCAGCTGCCAGACTGATCGGCGCGCACTGCGCCGCAGTCACCGCCGACGGTTCGCCGCACGGCCCGCGAACAGTGGCACTGTGGGAACCGCCGCTCATGCCCGAAGTGACCGGCGAGAACGGAAGCCCCGTCCGCCGGGCTGCCGGCGCCGAGGCCGCCCGCATCATGGCGGACCTCATGATCGAAGGGGCACGGACGTTGACCTTCGTCCGCTCCCGTCGCGGCGCCGAACTGACCGCAATGGCCACCAAACGGCTTCTCGCCGATGTGGACCAGGATCTGTCCGAGCGCGTCGCGTCGTACCGGGCGGGATATCTCGCAGACGACCGCCGCGAGCTGGAGGCAGCGCTCGCCGACGGCACCCTGCTCGGCGCCGCTACCACCAATGCCCTCGAGCTGGGTGTCGACATAGCGGGCCTCGATGCCGTCGTGGTCGCAGGCTTTCCGGGCACAGTCGCATCGTTCTGGCAGCAGGCCGGCCGGGCCGGGCGACGCGGCGAAGGCTCTCTGGTCGTCCTGATCGCTCGCGACGATCCCCTCGACACCTATCTCGTTCATCACCCGGCCGCGATACTCGACAAACCCGTCGAGGCCACGGTGACCGACCCGGGAAACCCGTACATCCTCGGACCACAGCTGCTGTGTGCCGCAATGGAACTCCCCCTCTCCGACGCCGAAGTGGATTCGTTCGACGCCCGTGAGCTTTTGACCGCACTCGCCGACGCCGGAAGAATTCGTCATCGCAAACACGGCTGGTTCGTCACCGCAGACTCGAACCCGCACGGCGCGTTGGATATTCGAGGCGGCATCGGAACCCAGGTCGCCATCGTCGACGGCGAGTCCGGCCGCATGCTCGGAACGGTGGACGCCGGACGAGCACCCGCAACAGTGCACCCGGGCGCAGTGCACATCCATCAGGGTGAGACGTTCGTGGTGGATGAACTCGATCTCGAAGTCGGTCTGGCACTGGTACACACCGAGAACCCCGACTGGAGCACCTCCGCGCGCGAAAGCACCGACATCACCATCACCGAGCATCTCGAGCACAAGAATTACGGCGACATCGCCGTCGCTCTGGTACGCGTGGAAGTGACCAGCCAAGTAGTCGGATATCTCCGGCGGTTGAACTCCGGCGAAGTGCTCGACTCCATCGAACTGGACATGCCGCCGCACACCCTCGAAACCAGGGCGGTGATGTACACGATCACCCCGGAACTGCTCGAATCCGTCGGTGTACCGCCCGAACGATTCCCCGGCGCACTGCACGCAGCCGAACATGCCGCCATCGGACTGCTCCCGTTGGTGGCGATCTGCGACCGCGGTGACATCGGCGGCGTGTCCACAGCACTCCACGCCGACACGGGACTGCCCAGCGTCTTCGTCTACGACGGCCATGCAGGTGGCGCCGGCTTCGCCGATCGTGGATACACCGAACTGTCACGCTGGCTCACCGCGACCCGTGACGCCGTCCTGTCCTGCGAATGCGCGTACGGCTGCCCGTCGTGTGTCCACTCCCCCAAATGCGGCAACGGCAACGAACCACTGGACAAGGACGGAGCCGTCAAGGTTCTGACTGCGATTCTCACCACCGTCGGCTGAGGCCACCCCGACCGAAAATTTCATCCACCCGAACTTTTCGATCCGCTGGTGCGCAGCCGTCACCTCATCAGGACACACATGTACATTCGATCGATAGCGTAAGTTCCACGACAAAATTGAAGGACTATGGTTTCCGGCGAAGGGGAATAGTTCATCTCGACGATGCTCAACGCGGCGCCGGGATCGGGTGATCGACATACCGGCGCGCGCGCCCGGTCATCCACCGATACACCGGCCATCGAGGTCAATCGGCGAGCGAGACCTTCGGACCGACAGACCGCGCGTCGGTCGAAGACTCTCCGATTCGGGGTCTGAGGGCCGTTGATTCGAATCGAGCATCGAAGGCCATCTGTGTCGACCTGTCCACGCCGACGACGGCGCTCGTGCCGAGGCGGACTCTGTACCGGTCGCTGCTCGCAGCCGCGGTATTCATCGTTGCGGCTCTTTCCTTGCGGATCCTCGGGTTGCACCCGAATCGGATTCTCACGCTTCTCGCCCACGGCGGAGCTGTCGTCGCAGCGAGCTTCGTTCTCGCGTGGGCAGTCGAAGCCTCTCAAATCGACGTCTCCGGTGGTTTGGCCATTGCCGTTCTCGCACTGACAGCGGTGCTACCCAGACACTGATGGGCGTCGGTGTGATCCTTGCGCTGCGTTTCCACAAGCGGTCGGCCTGGGCACTGTTGGCACTGTTCATCGTGTAATTTCCGATCACCTGCACCGAAGGCAGGCCGGCACTGTGCGGCGTGTACTCAGTTGTCGCGGCGCTTGCCTTCGCGGTCAACTACCGCCACGTCCTGCCGACGCTGAGTGCACCGTTCACCCGTTCCGAGGCCAACCGTAGCGAGGAGCCACAGGCACCGACCTACGACGCCGATCGGTCGACGCTCGGAAAGCCGTGATCTCGCGCTCCGATCGCCACGAGAAGCGCCGGAATCAGTAGCGCCAGAGCCGCCCAGGCCAAGGTCCGGGGGCCCGTCCCGGCGATCAAGAACCCACCAAGTGCCCCACCACCCGCAATACCGATGTTCCAGCAGGTCACGATGAGCGATTGCGCCACATCCCCTGCCTCGCCCGCTGCCTGCGCCGACGCGGTCTGCAGGAGCGTCGCGATACCGCCGAAGGCCAGTCCCCACACCCCCACACCGACGTAGACGAACAACGGAAAATCGGTGAGAACTCCCAGCATCAGCGCGGAACCT
This sequence comes from Rhodococcus sp. 27YEA15, assembly GCF_049739425.1. Classification (NCBI taxonomy): domain Bacteria; kingdom Bacillati; phylum Actinomycetota; class Actinomycetes; order Mycobacteriales; family Nocardiaceae; genus Rhodococcus; species Rhodococcus sp. 27YEA15. The sequence goes on along the minus strand of NZ_JBMHHW010000001.1, from coordinate 5,325,738 downwards.
GCGAACAACGAGCAACTGGCGATGGTCAGTGCGCGGAGGTGGCGATCGATCAACGTGCCCGTCAGCCAAATTCCTACCAAGGCGAACATCCCAAAGGTGAGGAGAACGACGTCAACTCGACTCGCCATCCCCAAGGGCGTCAGAAACGACGAAATGTAGGTGTACAGAAGATTGTGTGCGAGAACATAAGTGAGAGTCACGAACAGGATGGGCACCAGCCCCGGAATCCGAAGCGTTCGCGGAATCGACAATCGTGACTCCTTCGAGGTACCGGCGAACTTCGGCACTACCGCGATCACCCACACCATGAGCGCCACAGTCAGTACGGACATACTCGCGAAAGCCACGCGCCACTGCAGTACTCGCGCCAGGAACGCGCCGGCAGGCACCCCCACCGACAACGCCAACGGCGCTCCCACCATCGCAATCGCCATGGCCTTACCCTGCTGATGCGGTGCGACCATCCGCCGGGCGTATCCGGCGAGCAGCGCCCAGAGCAGTCCCGCGACAACTCCGGCAAGGAACCTCGACGCCAACGTGATCCGAAAGTCCGATGAGATCGCCGTGACGGTGTTCGCCACCGCAAATCCGCTGATCGCCAGCATCAGGAGGCGTCGACGCGGCCACCCGATGGTCAACTTCGTCAACGGCACCGCAGCGAGCACCGAACCGATCGCGAACACCGTCACCGATTGGCCGGCAGAGGATTCCGAAATTCCGAGATCACGACTCATTGCCGGGAGCACTCCGGCGGGAAGCGTCTCGGTCAGGAGAGTGAGGAACCCGGCTGTTCCCAATGCCAGCAGACCGGCGAGAGGCAGGCGCTGACCGTCTCGACTCGTCCGCGATGTGAGATCCACTTGTGTCATGCCGCTATCATCAATGCTTCACATTAATGTGAAGGTCAAGTCAGACTCTTGGAAGTGAGTACGAACACATGCGAATCGGCGAACTGTCGGCGTTGACCGAGACACCGACCCGACTCCTGCGGTACTACGAGGAACAGGAATTGATCGTTCCCGGACGCAGCCCCAACGGGTACCGCGACTACGACGACTACGTCGTCGACCGCGTCATCCAGATCCGGGGACTGCTCGACGTCGGACTCCCCACCCGCATCATCAAACAAATCCTCCCGTGCCTCGACACACCCCGCGCCATTCACATGCCGTTCGTGGATGCAGACATGATCGCCACCCTCGAACACGAGCGTGATCGGATGAGCCGCAAAATCGACTGCCTGACCAAGAACCGCGACGCCATCGACGAGTACCTCGGCATCGCACACCGCTCCGGACCACCCACCTGACCTACTCCGACGGCCCGGCCCGCGCGAGAGCCACCGCGTCCCCGACACCGAAGCCCGACAACAACACCGATGCCCGCACTCGAACCTGCACATCCCACTCCTCCACCGTGCAGTCGACGATGTGCGTCCCCATCCGGACGGCAATATCTTCGGCCCGCGCACACGCCGCACCGTCACCGGCATCGACCGCGCCGGCACCGGCCAACGCCGACAGATCCGCCGACGCCTGCGCCGTGTGCCGGGCCACCACCGCCGAACCGACGTGCAACACCCCACCGGTGACGACGACGATGACCGCGAGCACGAAACACGAGAACACCGTCGCCGACCCGCCGTCACCCCGGAGTACCCCACCTTCACCCCACGGCATCTGCCACCCCCGGTTCCACTGCCGCCACCGCCGTGGCCGAAATCTTCACCATCGGCAACAGAGTGTTCTTCGCCCCCACCACAGCCGTCGCGGTATCCCTCACCACCTCAACGGATATCGACGCACCGTCCGGGGCGATCCGCCGGGCGACCACAACCGCATTTTCCTTGTCCCCTCTGGCCACCAACCGCGCCGCTTCCCGCGCGGCATCGACACACCGAACCTGCATCGACACCGCCAGAACACCGCCGACACACAACACCAGCACCGTGACAATCGACGCCAACGCGATCGCCGCCTCCACCGTCACGGCCCCGCCGTCACCGTCGCGAATACCTTTCAGCGACAGCATCACACGGCAGTCTTGAGCGCCTTGTCGATAATCCCCGTCAAGGCACTCACGATCGAGTCGCCCGTGACCACCGTGTACAACACCGCCCCGAAGGCCGCTGCCGCGATAGTCCCGATCGCGTACTCGGCCGTCGACATACCGTCGTCCTCACTCACGAGCAGTGCGAACCTGGCCGAGACCGAATGCATCGTCTTCGAAATCATGTATCCCCCTTCAATCGAAACCTGCGACAGAGATTCTGTTGCAGGAGCTTTCGTGTTGCAGCCGTCAGATGAGCCCGTTACCCAGTACTGTCGTCGCCAGCCCGATCACCACCGGAATGATTCCGAGCGCGACGAACGCCGGAAGGAAGCACAACCCGAGCGGGCCACTGATCAACACCCCGGCCCGCTCCGCTGCAGCCGCTGCAACGTCTTCGGCTTCACCACGGCTTCGCTCTGCGAGCTCGGACATCGATGCGGCCAGCGAAGAACCGGAGCGGGCCGAGCGCCTGGCCATTCTGGCCAACGCCTCCGTCTGCGGGTCCGATGCCATCTCGGCCCAGGCGACATCGGGATCTGCGCCGAGCGCCAGTAGATCGGCAACCCGACGCAGCGACGTAGCCACACCGGGCGGCGCCGTCGGGGCCACTGCAGACACTGCAGCCGCAACCGGTAGACCCGCGCGAAGGCACGCGCCCAGTAGATCGAAACACGCTGCAATTCCCAGTGGATCGTCGGCGCCGTCGCCATCCGACTGCGCGGCGGTGCGATCGTGGACACCTCCGCCGACGATCGCTGTTGCTCGCAACGAGGCCGAGCAGCGGTCAGGGAAGACGAGCAAAGCTGCCACGACGGCAAAGATCGCCATACCGCTCATAACATCACCTTCCCGGTTATCTTGTCGGTCCACAGCAGACCCAGCGCAATGCACACCGAACCGGTGAGAAGCATGATGCCTCCCAGACCGCCACCGAGAAGGATCCGCACCGGCGACGCCCCCATCAATTGCCCCAACCCGATCCCGAGGACCGGCAGACCTGCCAGGACTGTGGCGGTGGCTCGAGCCCCCGCCAGCGCCGACTCCGTTCTCTGACGGAATCTCTTGCGACCCAACATGTCCGATCGAACAGACGTCAGAAGTTCCGCGAGCGCCAATCCATGATCGTCGGCGACTTTCCATACGGCGCCGATGCGCGCGTACTCCCGCTCGATCCTCGAACCCGGAAGAGTGAACGCCGCAGCGGCACAACCTCCCAGGCGCGCCCGCGCCGCCGCCGAGCGAAACACGGACCCGACCTCGCCACTGCATTCCTCCCCTGCGACCGAACTCGCCGCAGCCGGATGCGCGCCGACGGCAAGTTCCGCGACGAGCACTTCCAATCCCGCCAGCAACGCCGACCGCGAACTCTCTCGTTCGGCGGTCGACACGGAACGCCGATACCGCAGTTGCGCGGTGCCGAGGAGTATCGCGATCGCGCATCCGCCCGGAAACCCTCCCACCAGACAACCGGCTGGAATGACCACGCCCGCAACGATCCAGCGCCAGGGCAGAATTCGCGGCGCGCCGGGGTTCACTGCGGTGAACGACCGTAGCCTCGCACGCGAACTCCTACTCGGCACTACCAGCAGCGCCAGCGCGCACATCGTCAGTCCGATGATCACGACGGTGCCCTGAACGTGTTGCGGCGCGAGAACATCCGCTCCAAGGTGTCCAGCCCGGGACTCGGGGTAGGCCACGCCTGCTTGATCTGCGCGAAACCATCCGCACCGCGTTCGATCACACCGATCTGGTCGAGTCTTCGTGAACCGTCTTCGCCCCGCCGGACGTACAGGATCACTTGAACCGCTGCCACGAGCTGGCTGTGCAGCGCGTGCCGATCCATTCCACCCAGTGCTGCCAACGCTTCGAGCCTGGCCGGGACTTCCTCGGGCGAATTCGCGTGAACAGTGCCTGCACCGCCGTCGTGACCGGTGTTCATGGCCGTCAGCAAGTCGACCACCTCACCGCCGCGAACCTCACCGACAACTATGCGATCAGGTCGCATCCGCAGCGCCTGTCGGACGAGATCCCGGACGGTCACCTCACCAACACCCTCCACGTTGGGGGCACGGGCCACCAACCGGACCACGTGCGGGTGCGGCGGCGCCAATTCCGCGGCATCCTCGACACAGACGATTCGTTCGCGGGGATCGACCGCACCCAACACGGCCGACAACAACGTCGTCTTACCCGCACCCGTTCCACCCGTGACAAGAAAAGCCAATCGGCTCAATATGATTCGGTCGAGCAGCTCGCGCGCATCCGAAGCGATCGCGCCGCGATCGCACAACACGTCGAGACCCTGGGTTGCCGGGCGCAACACACGCAACGACACACAGGTTCCGCCCTGCGCGACGGGAGCGAGCACCGCGTGCAGCCGGACTCCGAAATGACCGTCACCCACACCGTGGAGCCGGCCGTCCACCCACGGTTGGGCGTCGTCGAGCCTGCGCCCTGCCGACAATGCCAGTCGTTGCGCGAGTCGACGGACTGCGGCTTCGTCGGCGAAAGTCACCGACGACCTTTCCAGTCCGCCACCACGGTCCACCCACACCTCGTCGGGAGCGGTGACCAGGACATCGGCGACACCAGGCTCGTGCAGCAAGGATTCCAACGGTCCGGCCCCCGTCAGTTCGGTTTGCAAGACCCGAACCACGTCGAGCAGATCCGTGTCTCCGAGCACCCCCGACGACTCGGTGCGTACCGCTGCGGCAACCATGGCAGCTGTCGGCTCCACAGTGCTCGACGCGGTCAGTCGCTCGCGCACCCGATCGAGAAGTTCGGCCGAGACCAGCGCGCTCACGCTGCGGCCTCGACGGCGTCCAACACTTCGGCGGCGGCGGTACGTAGTGGACAGCCGCGCGCCAGCTGCAGACCGCCCCGCTCGAGCATGGCCCCGAGATTTCGCCGGCCCCGCATGACCGCGACGAGAGGCAGTCCGAGCATATCTGCGACGTCGATACCGCGAAGCCCGCCAGGTGCCGGGCCGCGTACGAGAATTCCGGTCTTGGAGTTGTTGCGGCTCACCCACGCTCCGATCTTCTCCGCGGCCACACATGCCGCGACAGTGGCGGGAACGACCACGAGAACGAAATCAGACAACCCCAGCACCGTCTCGCCCACCGAGCTCCGCTGGCGCGGCACATCGCAGATCACCAGACCCCCCGAACTGCTGCCGGCCTCGACGACTGCGCCCGCAGCAGCCGTCGTGGGTCCTTCGGTCTCGCTACGACTGCTCGCGAGGACCCGCAGAAAGTTCCCCCTGGACGGCAACGCGTCACGGAGCGAGTCCGGCGACAATCGTCCACGTTCGATGGTGAGGGCTCCCCATCGTGGGCCCGGCGCCGACTCCATTCCGAGCAAGACGTCGGCTCCCGACCCGAACGGGTCGATGTCCACCAACAACGTCTCGATCTGTCGCGATGCCGACGTCAGCGCGATCGCCGCCGCACACACCGATGCTCCCGCACCGCCGCAGCCCCCGACCACACTGAGTACAGTTCCTCGTCGGCCCGTCTCCACCCTGGTGCCCAACAACGTCACCAGTTCGTTCTCGTTCGCAGGCAGCGACACGACGCGCTCGGCCCCGAGCGCGGTCGCACTCTTCCAGTCGTCCACCGTCGGCTCGCCCTCGCACACCACGAACATTCGCGGACGGCGGGGAAATCGCGACGACGAGAACTCGGCGGCTGACGAGTCGAGAACGATAGCCGACGCCTGGTTCCACCGTTGGCGGGCCACGGGATGATCGACCTCGTCGACGGAGAAGTCGACGGCCGCGGCGACGCGCCGGACACTGGCCAGCACCAGCGGATCGTCGACGAGCACGAGGACGTCGGCGCCTGGTGCGCGAGAGGTGTTCATAGCGGCAAGGCAACCGGAAACTCGTGGCCACCGTGGTTCGAAATCTCCATGTGTGGACAACTACGAGACTGTGGAGTCAGCTCGGCCACGCCAGCTCCCGGGTCACCGAAGCTCACTACATTCAGAGGGCGACAACGGCACCCGATATGACCGTGGCGCTGGACCGCCTCGGACCAATGTGATGACCACTTTCAAATCAATCTGATGACTAAGTGATAACCATGGGCCCATCAGACCAAAAATAGAACACCCCGCGCCTGCATCACTGCTGGTCGCGGGGTGTCTATGGTGCGCCCGAAGGGATTCGAACCCCTAACCTCTTGATCCGTAGTCAAGTGCTCTATCCGTTGAGCTACGGGCGCATGTTCTGTTGTCTTGCAAGTCTTGCCGTCGTACTTTCTATCATTTCTAACCCGCCGGTCAAAATCACCGGCGTGGCGGAGGCGAGAGGATTTGAACCTCCGGTCCCTCGTAAAAGGGACAACTCATTAGCAGTGAGTCCCATTCGGCCGCTCTGGCACGCCTCCCTGGGGGTTCCGATCCTTTCGGACCGCCGGGATGAAAGATTACACACCCATCGCGAAAAAAGGCAAAACGAGTGGTCAAGGCCCTGTTTCACCGCATCAGCGCAGGTGACTGCCGAACCAGTCGAAGATTCGGGTCTTGGCGTCGACGATCTCCGACTCCAACCCGTTCTCGTAGATTTTCTCGGGAGTCGCGTCCGCGCGATGACCCAGGCCCTCGTAGCTGACGACGAGAGCGGCGACTTCTGCTCGGCCCACGGCGTCACGAAGTCGGTTCACAGCATCCGGGGAGGTCTGCGGATCATTGTCGCCGTACAGCCCCAACCATGGTGCTTGCAGCGCCGGCGCCACGTCGAGGAGTGATCGGGAGTCTGCCGTCAACGCCTCGTCGATCCCGCGCGCCGCCACGCTGACCGCGGCACCGACTCGGCGATTCGAGGCGACAAGCATCGTCGCGGTTCCCGCCGCATCGAATCCGAGGACACCGACGGTGTCGGCGGGCACCTCACGCCAGGCAAGCCAGTCGAGGGCCGCATCGACGTCGACGAAGAGGTCGTCGCCGAACACTTCACCGGCCCCGCCCTCGGGGTGACGGTGGAACAGATGTGGAGCCAAGGCGAGCCATCCTTCAGCGGCCAAGGCATGCATGAGCGCCAGTAACGGCTCGGTGAACTGGCGTTCTTCGTGCAACACGATGATCGCCCCGCGCCGGGGTCCGTCCGGGTCGACGACGGTCAGCGGTACCGAAGTGGTTATCGCACCGTCCTCGGTTCGTGAGTAGGCAACGTCGCGGGAGATTTCCGACATGCATCCCACTGTTCCATGTGGACGCCGACGTCGCCTGGAATTCGGTGGCGCATAATCGGACTGTGACTTCACGCACCGACACCGAGCAGGTGGCTCCCCGCACCCGTCCAGATCTCGCTTCGATACCCGCCTATGTTCCGGGACGGAGCTTTCCGGGGGCCGTCAAGCTCGCGAGCAACGAAACGACCTTCGGCCCGCTGCCCGGGGTTCGTGATGCTGTTGTCGACGCGATCGCCAGTGCGAACCGTTACCCGGACAACTCGGCCGCAGACCTGATCGAGGCGCTCGCGTCGTTCCTGAAGGTGGAGCCGTCGAACATCGCCGTCGGTTGTGGATCTGTGACGTTGTGCCAGGAATTGGTGCAAGTCACCTGCGATCCTGGCGACGAGGTCGTTTACGCGTGGCGTTCGTTCGAGGCGTACCCGGTATTGACGCAGGTCGGGCATGCGGTGTCGGTGAAGGTGCCACTGACCGAGGACTTCGGCCACGACCTCGACGCAATGCTGGCGGCGATCACCGATCGCACCCGTTTGATCTTCGTCTGCAACCCCAACAATCCGACCGGAAATGCGTTGTCCACCGCGGAGCTGGACAGATTCCTCGACGCGGTTCCGTCGCACGTCGTCGTGGCATTGGACGAAGCGTATTTCGAGTATTCCCGCGGCGACGCCGACGGTATCGAGCTGCTGCGCTCGCGTCGCAACGTGGTGGTGCTGCGGACGTTCTCCAAGGCATACGGGCTGGCCGGGGTCCGTGTCGGCTACGCGGTGGCGGACCCCGAATTGATCACCGCGCTCGGGAAGGTACACACCCCGTTCACGGTGAGTGCGGTGGCTCAGGCTGCGGCGATCGCATCATTGGCAGCGGCGGACGAGCTGCTCGCCCGCACCGATGGCGTCATCGGCGAACGGGCCCGTGTACGCGCCGCGTTGACCGAGGTGGGCTACTCGGTGCCGGAGTCGTCGGCGAATTTCCTGTATCTGCCACTCGGCGAGAATTCACCGGCGTTCGCGTCGGCATGCGCCGAGGCAGGTGTCTTGATTCGTCAGTACGGCGTCGAGGGTGCGCGAGTGACCATCGGCGATCCGGCGGAGAACGACCTCTTCCTGGCATTCGCTCGCAGCGAGACAGCTCGAGAGTTGGCGGGCGTCACTGCGACCTCGTGACACTTGATATCCAACCGTTACTCAGCGGCTGGGATTTCGTGATCCCCGGCGGGCACACTCGACAGGGTCCGGAATGGGTCAGACCGAGGGAGCATCACGCATGGCGCGAAGTATCACGCGTGCGTGTGTCGTGTTCGCAACCGCTCTCTTCACCGCCGCTGCGGGCTGCCTGAGCAGTGGTAGCGCGGCGGCCCAAGTGCCGGACACCGTGTCGGTTCGGCTGCTCGCGTTCAACGATCTACACGGCAGCTTGCGCCCTCCAGACCGGATGCGCAGTGATGTCAGGCAGGCAGACGGCTCGTTCACACCGGCAGGCGGTGCCGCCTACCTTGCCGCGTACGTGTCTCAACTACGCAGTCAGGCCACCAATTCGTTGCTGTATTCGGTTGGTGACAACTGGGGCTCGTCGGCGCTGGAATCAGCGATGTTCCATGACGAACCAACCGTCGAACTACTCAATCGGATGGGGATCGACGCCTCCGCGATCGGTAACCACGAACTCGACGCGGGCCTGCCGGAGTTTCGGCGAATGCAGTCCGGTGGCTGCTCCCCCGTCGACGGCTGCATGTTCGCCCCGTCGTTCGGGGGCGCGAATTTCCCGATGATGGCGGCGAACATGACCTACACCAACGGCACTCCGGCGACGTTGCCGTTCACGGTGAACATGGTGGAAGGTATTCCACTGGGCGTCATAGCGGTCACGTCCAGCGAGACCGGACAGACCGTGTCCCCCGACGCAATCGCCGATCTCCAGTTCGGCGACGAGGTGGAAGCGATCAACCGCACCGCGGACATACTGGATTTTTTCGGCGTCAAAGCGATCACCGTGCTCCTGCACCGTGGGGACTCCCCGACAAAGGACGGTGGGCCCAACGACTGCAATGTCGAGTCCGGCCCGGCCAAGGACATCGCACTGCGTGCCTCGCCGAAGGTGGACGTCATCTTCACCGCCGACAGCCACCAGCAGTACAACTGCGAATACCCGGACCCCGCCGGAAACCCCCGCGTGGTGATGCAGGGGGCATCGCACGGTCGGATCGTGTCCGTCGCGGACATCACCATCGATCGCAAGACCCGGGACGTCATTCGCGAACAGACGTCGGCGTTCAATCAAATAGTCACTCATGACATCTCACCCGACCCAGAGATCGAAGCGCTCGTCGATCACACCTGGTCGGCTGCCGCCGAGGTGGCGGAGCGCCCGGTCGGAACCATCACCGCGGACCTGACCCGCAACCGAGCCCCGAGCGGCGAATCGACTCTGGGCAACCTGATCGCCGACGCCCAGCTGACTGCCACGACACCGAACGGGGCTCAGATCGCGTTGACCAACCCGGGCGGGATCCGCGCCGACCTCGACTTCGACACGGCCGGCACGGTGACCTACCGTCAGGCGTACGGCGTCCAGCCGTTCGGCAACAGCATGCACATTCTGTCCCTCACCGGTACCGCACTGAAAAATGCTCTGGAACAACAATTCCAACCTTCCTTCGACGGGACGGTCACCGAACGTATCCTCTCCCCCTCGCGCGGCTTCACCTACGACCTCGACCGGCGAGCACCGCTCGGCTCCCGGATATCCGCCATGCAACTGAACGGCAGCGCGATCGATCCGGACGCGGTGTACCAGGTGGCGGTCAACAAGTTCCTCGCCGACGGCGCCGATGGTTTCAGTGCTCTGAAGGTCGCGCCCGCCATCATCGGCACGGGCAGTGATCTCGACGCCTTGACGGCGCTTTTCGCGGCCGGTTCACCGGTGGCTCCACCTGCCACCGATCGCATCCACGTACTCGGCTGAATAGGCATCGCGAAGCTGATTGCCTAGGCTCGACTGGTGATCATCGCGACCCATAACGGAAAGTTCCACGCAGACGACGTCTTCGGCGTTTCACTTCTCAAGCAGCTGTACCCCGATGCCGTCGTCGTCCGCTCTCGGGACGAGGCGGTGCTGGGCAGCGCGGACATCGTTCTCGACGTGGGGGGACGATACGTACCGGACGAGGGGCGCTTCGACCATCATCAGCGCGGCGCCGGTGAGCGCGCGAACGGCATCGCGTACTCGGCATTCGGACTGTTGTGGCAACACTACGGCCTGCAGTTCTGCGACGGTGACGAGTCCGTGTTCCGCCGCATCGACAGCCGCCTCGTCGAAGGCATCGACGCGGTGGACAACGGCCAGGAAATCTACACACTCAACGATTTCGGGACAAAGCCGTTCGATCTGTCCTCGGTACTCGATCTGTTCAACCCGATCTCCTCGACGGACGAGGAATTCGACACCCAGTTCGAGCTGGCAACGGTGCTCGCCACGCAGATCCTGATCCGCTTGCGCAGCAAGTACGCCGGGGACGCCGCAGCCGAACTCGAATTCGTCGAGACCTACCAGAAGTCGTCGGATCCGCGGTTCGTCGTCCTCGAACGCTTCGTCCCGCACGGCCGTGCCGCATCGGCGCAGCCGGAGTTGCTGTTCACGGTCTTCCCGAACACCAATGGTGGCTGGTCGATTCAGACCGTCAAGCCCGCCGATTCGAAGTTCGGTTCACGCAAGCTGCTGCCGGAGTCCTGGCGCGGATTGAACGGGGCCGAACTCGCCGCGGTCACCGGCGTGGCGGGATCGGTGTTCTGCCACAAGGCCGGGTTCATCGGGGCGGCCGACACTCGCGAGGGTGCGCTGGAACTGCTTGCGCTCGCGCTCGCCGAGTAGCCGCCTTCGGTCGTCGAGCGGCATCTCGTGATCTTGCTTACTTGTCGAGATGCCGGGCTCTGCGCAAGTTGTCCACCGATGCACACACAGGTGTGGATAACTTCATTCACATCCTGCCGCCAGCTGTGGACAACCTGTGGACCAATGCCTTGCCAGTGCGACCTGCACACGCTCTACCAGCATCTTCACAAGTACTCACAGTGTGGACAACTTTTCGGAAAATCAGTCTCGGTACGACGTGTTCCGGGCGTGTCCACGCAGTTCGACACCAGCGAGTCGCGCTTTGTTCACAAGCAGGACATCGCCGGTGGGCTTCTCGCGCCATCGCCCCCATACTGGTGCTCATGCTCACAGCACTACTGGCCGCGACCGCCGTGTTGGCCCTGTTGACCCTCGTACCCGGCCCGGACATGGCCGTCGTCACGCAGGCGGCACTGGGGTCCGGTCGGTCGGCCGGATTTCGAGTCGCGTCCGGCATAGTCAGTGGGCTACTCGTCTGGGGACTGTTGACGGTACTGGGACTGTCCGCCATCCTCGCCGCCTCCGCCGAGGCGTACACCGTCGTCAAGTTGGCCGGCGCCACTTACCTGGTCTACCTGGGAGTGCAAGCATTGTGGCGCAGCCGCGCAGCCGCGGTGGAACACGGCGGTGACACCCGCGGCCTCAAGTCCACCGGGACTTGGAAGTCCGGATTGACCACCAACCTTCTGAACCCCAAGATCGCAGTCTTCTACACGGGATTGCTGCCCCAACTCGTTCCACCGGGCTGGCCGACCGGCCCCGCCCTGGCCCTCCTGGTGCTGATCCACGCCACCATCTCGATCGCCTGGCTCAGCGGCTACGTCGTTCTTCTCTCCCGAGCACGTCGTACCTTCGAAAAACCGAAAGTCCGACAGGCGCTGGAACGTGTGACGGGTGCGGTTCTTCTAGGATTCGGAGCGAAGATCGCGCTCGAAGCGCGCTGAAGCCAATGCACCGTCGCGGTGCAGAACACAGAATCAGGAAAGAGTCGACAGTGGGCGCATGGGGTTCGGGACCGTTCGAGAACGACGGGGCGGGAGATCTGATCGCTTCGATCGGGCACGGTGATTTCACGTTCGACTCCGTGCTCGGGGCGTTCGAGGACGACTACCTCGAGTGCGACGGTGGCCAGATCGCCGTCGCACTCCTCGAATTGACGCTGATCGTGCGAGCAGACCGTGCCCGCGATCCCGCAGTGGCGGAACTTGATCTCGACGACTTTGCCGCCATGCTGACCGGTGAGCGACTGGCCTGGTTGGTCGACGTGGTGGAACGTACCGTCGCGTCGACCGATTCGGAACTGTTCGAATTGTGGGATGAACAGGGGCCCGAGGAACTGGCGTCCTGGCGGGTTCCGGTGATCGACGGACTCGAAGATCTGCGAGTGCTGTCGGTCTGAACGACGGCGGCGGATCGATGCTCTTGAGTTCGCCTCGTGATCGGGAACTGCCACCGGCAGTTCCCGATCATCGTGTTCACGCCGAGTAGTAGTCGTTCCCGCGGGAGAACTCGACGAACGTGCATGCCTCCTCGCCCACCGACCAGGCGTCGTGCCCGGGCGGGAGCAGCATCACGTCACCGGCCGAGAACTCGGCCGTCTCACCATCTGTCATTTCGACGCCGAGTGTGCCTGCGATGACCAGCGCGACGTGGGGAAGCTCGCACAGATCGGTGCCTGCGTAGTCCTTGAGGTCGTTCGACCAGCGTGCACCCACACCGAAGGTCACCTGGGTGACGCTCACACCGTCGAGTTCGGCGGTCTTCTTGGAGATGAGGCCGTGGACGTCCGACTCGAGCGTTTCGAGGGTTGCCTTCTGCATCTTCGTGCTGTAGTTCGGCAAGGTTTTCGTCTCCTGTTGTGAAAATATCTGTTGCGCCTGACCCCTGCGAATTCAGCCTAACCGGATCCACGTACTGCAATCGACCATCGCAATTGATACATAATTTCCTGAATCCAGAAATATCTGTACTATTGGTCGGCATGGACACACAGTTGCGTCGAGACGCCCTGTCGAGGTTCGGGTACGCACTCTCGGATTCGACACGCGCTCAGGTATTGATGACGTTGCGGGAGGGGTCGGCATACCCGTCCGATCTTGCCGCCCAAATCGGAGTATCTCGTCAGATCCTGTCGAATCATCTTGCTTGCCTTCGCGGCTGCGGCTTGGTCGTCGCAATTCCGGAAGGTCGCCGCTCGCGATACGAGCTCGCCGATCCACGGATCGGCCGCACTCTCGACGAACTCATGAACCTCACCCTCGAGGTCGATCCGGCCGTGTGCCCGGCATCGGAGACCAACGGCTGCTGCTGACCGCATTCCCCACTGACCGGAAGACTCACATGGCTGACGCATGCTGCGGCCCCCCACCCGTCACCACTGCGACAGACGTCGCCGAGCACCGACGACTCTGGCAGGTTCGAGACCTCCAGATCGCCGCCGGCGCATCAGCACTGCTGGCGGCTTCGTGGATCGCCGAACACTACGGATACGAAACATTCTCCACCACAATGGAACTCACGTCCGCAGTTATCGCCTGCGGAACCTTCGTACCGATGTCCCTACGGAATCTGCTGCGCGGACATATCGGCGTCGGAACATTGATGACCATTGCCGCCGTCGGGGTGGTTGCGCTAGGTCACGTCGCCGAGGCCGCGATGCTCGGAATCCTCTTCTCGGTAGCCGAAGGACTCGAACGGCATGCGGTGAGCACCACCCGTCGTGGCCTGCGCGCGCTGCTCGATCTGGTTCCACCGACGGTGTCGGTTCTTCGCCACGGCCACGAAACCGTAATCACCCCAGACGAACTCACCGTCGGTGAGCGTATGGTGGTACGGCCTGGTGGACGCGCCGCCACGGACGGCATCATCCGCGCCGGATACACGAGCCTGAACCTGTCGGCCATCACCGGAGAATCGGTCCCCGTCGAAGCCGGACCCGGTACGGTGGTGCATGCGGGCGCGATCAACGGAGGCGGAGCGATCGAAATCGAAGTAACCGCTCGGGCCACCGACAGTTCACTGGCCCGAATAGTGCACATCGTCGAACAAGAGCAGGAGCGCAAGGGATCCGGACAACGGCTCGCCGACCGGATCGCCCGCCCACTGGTACCGGCCGTCATGATTCTCGCCGCACTGGTCGCCGCAGTCGGCGCACTCCTCGGCGACGCGACACTGTGGGTGGAGCGCGCCCTGGTGGTACTCGTCGCCGCATCTCCCTGCGCACTCGCGATTGCCGTACCACTGTCAGTGGTCGCAGCCGTCGGTGCGGCAACCCGCAACGGCGCTTTGGTGAAAGGCGGTGCTGCACTGGAAGAATTAGGTCGTGTCACGGTTGTCGCCCTGGACAAGACCGGCACCCTCACCGCGGGTGTGCCGGTAGTACTCGAGGTGGTCACCGTACCTGGAGTCACTCGCGAGCACGCGATGGCGGAGGCCGCAGCACTCGAATCGCGTAGCGAACATCCACTCGCCCGAGCGATCCTCGACGCCGTCGGCGACATGGAGCCGGCCGAGAACGTCGTCGCCGTCGCCGGGCACGGTGTTGTCGGCACCCACGGCGGCATCGCATTGCGTCTGGGAAAGCCGCGATGGATCGGGTCCGGCGCCCTGTCCGACGACGTCGAGCGACTGCAGACGGCCGGAGCCACCGTCGTCCTACTCGAAGCCGACGGAGCCGTGATCGCCGCCATCGCCGTGCGCGACGAACTCCGCCCCGAAGCGCGCGACGCGATCCGTGAGCTCACCTCGCTCGGCATCGACACCCTCATGCTCACCGGCGACAATCAGCGCACCGCACGAGCACTCGGCGAGAGCGCAGGTATCAGCACCGTCCACGCGGAACTGCTGCCCGAGGACAAAGCCCGACTACTCGCCGAAGTCGCGCGGGGGCGGCGCATCGCCATGGTCGGCGACGGAATCAACGACGCCCCCGCCCTCGCGACCGCTGACGTCGGAATCGCTATGGGTGCACTGGGTACCGATGTCGCGGTGGAAACCGCAGATGTCGCACTCATGGGTGCGGATCTGCGCCATCTGCCACAGGTCCTCGCGCACGCTCGACATGCACGGCGAATCATGTTGCAGAACATCGGATTGTCGCTGGGCATCATCGGTGTCCTGATTCCGTTGGCTGCTACCGGTGTCCTCGGGCTGACCACCGTGATCGTCGTCCACGAACTGGCTGAAGTCCTCGTTGTGGTCAATGCCATACGCGCCGGACGCACCACCCCGTTCACCGGCCAGGCATCACCGGTTGCCGGGGCACCTCTCGCGGCACTTCACGGATCGAGAAGTCTCTCCGCCGTCCCCCTCCACCCGCTTCGCTGATACTCCCGCGGCGACATGCCGTGCGCGGCGCGGAAGACCTTGGTGAAGCCGGATGCGTGCGCGTACCCGAGGCGGCGCGCCGCCTCCCCGGCCGAGATGCCCTCCTCCAGGTATGTCCGCGCGAGTGTCATCCGCAGTTGAGCACGCCAGCGCGGGAACGTCTGACCGGTGACGGAGACGAACCGCGCCCGTAGCAGATCGGGGCGGATTCCGAGTTCGGATCCCCAGTCGGCAGTCGTGCGCGAATCGGCCGGGTTCACTCGCACCGCCGCGAGAATTGCCTCGACGGGCTCGGCACCGAGAGCCGCGGCTGGAACCGCGGCGCTGCGGACGAGGTGCGTGATCCGGCCTACGTCGTGAATCGAGGGGCGCAGGTGGGTGTAGTTGGCCACCACCGTGTGCAGCAGGTATGCCTCGACCGCACGAGGGAAATGCAGTATCCGGGCCGGTCCGGGAACGGGGGTGATCCCCGGCTGCGATCCCAGAGGAAGCAGAAGCGAGCCCGCGGCGATCTCGACACTGTTGCGGACGCCGGCGGGAAGCCACATCGCGTCACCTCGATGCAGGTTCCACGTACCGTCGCCGAACGCCACCCGTGCGGTGCCGCGATAAACCCAGACGACGACGTGAAAGTCGCTGACCCTGGCCCAGGTCTGACTCGGCGGGATCGGCGGGGGCGGCGGCGGATGCGTGTCGTCGGCGAGGAGAGCGATACCGGTGGCCAGGTTTTCCCTCGCCCGAGCCGGAACCGTGCTCTCGCTGGTGCGCGCGTAGTCACTGGGTGTCCGGCCGGTGTGCTCACGAAATGCCCGTGTGAATCCTGCGGGCGTGAGGAATCCGACTTGTCTTCCTGTCCAACCGATCTCACGACCTTCGTCGAGATAGGCGGTAGCGGCCGCGATCCGGACAGCACCACGCCACCGAACGAAGGACAGTCCGGTCTCCTCGGCGAATCGACGCTGCAAGGTGCGCACCCCGATCCGAAGTTGCACGGCGAATCGGGAGAGCTCGGTATCGTCTGCCGGGGTGCGCAACAGAGTGCGAGCGACCTCGAGCGCCTCGGTGGAGCGCGGTAGACCCGGTGCGGAGAACGAGGGTGACCCGTGACCGGACCGTGTTCCCGCGACAAGCTCGAGCAACCCGGATCCTCCGGTCGTGGACCCGCGAAGGAATCCCAGGTTGTAGGCGAACCGGTGGACGAGCCAGTCCTGCCAGGCGTCCGGGATCTCCAGTTCGACAATTCGACTCGGTGCAGGCGGAAGATCGACGGCTGGTAGCGGGATCGGGAACGCAACGGCTTCGGGGTCGACGCGAATTCCGTATGCGACTCCAGCGGGTACCCAGACCGCCGATCCCGCCGACACGCTGTGCACTCGCCCTGCGACGCTCAGCTCTGCGTGACCCGTGTGCACCCAGAACAACAGCGGCTCTCGCTCGTTCACGATCGCGGCCAGTCTCGAGGTCGGGATCTCAGGAAAGTCGCCGGCGGGAAATAGCTGCCGGGTATTCATCCACACCCCTCTCGGCCGAACCGTTCACGAGTACAAGAAGTCGGCGTATACGGATAACTCGAACGGATCAGGTAAGGCTACCTTCATCTATTGGCCTTCCGTGCAGTGGCCGACGAGATCTTTTCCGCTTCCAAGAGTGAGGGTGTCCGCTGTTGTTCGTCCGACCGTCGCCTACTCCCGATACCGAGCCGCCCCACGAAGGCCTCTCGATTCCCGAACCATCCGGTTACGCACCTCGAAAGGCAACTATGAAGGCCCTACACACCCGGCTGCCCCGAATCGCCGGATTGATCGGAATCGTGCTCACCGCAGCACTTCTCGCCACCGGATGCTCGTCCTCCGCAGCCACTTCGGACGCAGAACAGAGTGCTCTCCCCGCCGCAGAAGGCACAACCGTCTACCCACTGACCCTCGAATCCCCCTACGGTAAAACCGTTCTCGACAAGCGTCCGGAACGGATCGCAGCGGTCGTACCGACCGCCGTCGACACCGAAATGCTCCTCGCCCTCGGTATCAGGCCCGTGCTCTCCTCGTCGATGATCAACGAGTCCGCGTCCACGTCGTATCTGAAGCCCTACGACGCGGCAAGCCTGGATACCTACGAATTCGTCGTCGGCGCGAACCTGCCGATCGAGGCGATCGCAGCGAGCGAACCGGATCTCATCGTCGCCGTCGGGTGGGGCGACGGTCTTGCAGGCATGTCGATGGGCGACTACTACGACCGATTGTCCTCGATCGCCCCGGTGCTGACGAATGCCGATACGACGTCTCAGATGCTTGTCCCGTGGCAAGATTCGATCCGTCTCCTCGGTACGGCCGTCGATTTGTCGATGGCTGCCGACAAGGTGATCGCCGAGCACGACGACTACTTCGGGATGCTCCGTAGCGAGAACCCGAAACTGGCGGGCCGCACGGCTACCTGGGCAGTCTGGTACGGATCCGACTACGGCCTGGTGTATTTCTCGCAGCCCGGTTCGGCTCCGGAGACGTTCCTTCGTGAACTCGGTTTTGCGGCGAACCCGCGGGCCTCGACATTCAGTGCCACCAACACGGTGAGCCCGGAACTGCTGGATACGATCGATGCGGACTTCCTGCTCCTGGGTCGCAGCGCCGCCGCCGACGAGGACGATTTCGACAGTTTGACCAGCGGCCCACTCTTTCAGAACCTCGGCGCCGTCTCGTCCGGGCACTGGGTGGGCGTGCCCCCGCATACCGCCGACGGCGGCGACATCCTCTGGGCCATCACCAGCGGCGGCCCCATCGGAACGACCTGGGCGGCAGAACAGATCATCCCGCTCGTCGACGCCAAGCTCTGACCACGGCAACCGCCGGTACCCGGAGGGCCGACCGACCTGGCACCGGTGGCCTCCGCCGCAATGAGTTCCGGGCGTCCGCCGAGTCTGCACCGGTGACTACCCGCGACTCGAGAGCCCGGAGGGCACCATGACACCCACACCGAACGGCGGGGCCGCGCTACCCGGCCGGCCCGCCGTCGTCGACCAGGTCACCTGGCAGACCGCCCGCGACGAGTTGCTCGTCCACGAGAAGGCCCACACCCGTGCGGGCGACGCGATTGCCGCCGCCCGCCGCCCGCCGCCGGTTGCCGATGGTGGAGTTCGACGCCACCGTCGAGGTGATCGGAGCCGACGGCGCCGTCCCGTTTCTCGACGTGTTCCAGGGCCGGAACGAGCTCGTGGTCTACAAACACATGTGGTACGACCAAGCTCCACACCAAGGCCAATGCGAAGGGTGCACCACCACGGCTTGGCATCTGAACGACGCCGCCTACCTCAACGCTCGTGGCGTCTCGTTCGCAATCGTGACCTCGGGTGCGTGGGCGGAAGTGGCCGCGTACGTCGAGTTCATGGGATACACCCAACCCTGGTACTCGGTGCGTGGTCTCGATGCACCCGTCGGTCACGACATGGGTCACATCACCTGCTGTCTCCGCGACGGTGACCGGACGTTTCTCACCTATTCCACGACAGGCCGCGGCAACGAGCGCGTCAACAGTTCGCTCGGCCTACTCGACATGACTGCATACGGACGCCGCGAAGCGTGGGAGGACAATCCTGCCGACCGACCGGCAGGTCTCGACGCATGCTGGTCGTGGCGCTCGGATTCCGACGGAAACTCCACCTGGGGCCCGAGCAGCCGTCCGACACCGCAGTGGACTCGCCCCGGCGCCACCCCGGTACAGACACTCGGCCGGGGCGAGGACCACCACTGAGGTGCCGAAGATCAGAGTTCGATCGTGCGGGTGGGTTCCCAGATCGTCGAGTCGCGGTGCGTGACCACGAATACCGTTGCCTCGAGCCCTCGCACCGCGTCGGCGATCAGCTGTTCGGTGGTCTCGTCGAGCGCCGAGGTGGCCTCGTCGAGTACGAGAACGGGGGCGTCGTCGAGGAACGCCCGCGCCAGGGCGACACGTTGGCGTTCGCCGCCGGACAGGGCTGCGCCCTGATGCCCCACGTCCTGGCTGATGCCGAGCGCCGAGCGGTCGAGGACGGGACCGAGCAACGCTTTTCGCGCCGCGCCCTCGATGTCGGCGGCGGTGGCCCCGGGCCGTCCGATCCCGATGTTCGCGGCCAGAGTTCCCGAGAACACGATCGGATCTTGAGGCACGTAACCGATGTGCGCAGCCAGGTCGTCGTACCGAATCTCTCGTAGGTCGATGCCGCCGATAGTGATTCGACCGTGATCGGGATCGTCGAAGCGCATGAGCAGACCGAGCAGGGTGCTCTTGCCGGTTCCCGAGCGTCCGGCGACGAGGACGCGCTCCCCGGCCGGAATCTGGGCATCGACATCGCGCAATACCGAGCCGTGGCCGAGTCCGATGATCTCGATATCGGTAGCCGCAGGGCGCGCCGCGTCGCGGGCATGGGGTTCGGGAAGCGCCGGTGCGGACGTCACGGTCCGGTAGTCCCGGACTGTGGCTGCGAGTTCGTTGACTCCGATCCCGGCGAGCGCGAGTTCTTCGAGTGGCGCGCAAGCGCGTGCGGTGAGAACGAAGAGTGCGAGCGCGAGCGCGGGGTCCTCGAACCCGTTGGCCGCAAGGTAGATCACCACGCCGACCAGCGGTAACACCGACGCCACTGCCGAGACGAAGGTTGCCGGTACCGCAGCACGATTTGTCCGCGCCAGCGCTTGCTCCTGTAACAGCCAACTCTGCTCGATCCGAGTGACGGCACCGGTGGGTCCCGCCGCTGTTCGCAGCAATTCCAGATGATCGGTCAGCTCCAGAGTTGCCTGGGTAGCCGCGTGTTCGGCGTCGTGACGGCGTGCGTCCGCGCGACTGAGCGCGCGCTGGGCCAGCAATTGCGCGGCCAGTGACACCGCCAGCAATACCCCGACCAGCAACATGACGCCCGGGCCCGCAACCAGCGCTGTCCCGACGAGCAGCAACAGCGGAGTGAGCGGGGCGACCAGGAACGTCTGCAGTTGGTGTGCGGGCACACTCGTCAACGACGGAATCCCCTGACCGGCGACGGTGGCCAGCAGTGCCCGATTGCTTTCCGTGAACCAGGACAGCTTCGCCCGGTTCAATGCATTCCCGAGGGCGTCGTAGAGGTCTCCGACCAGGCGGGCCCCTGTGAAGTAGCCTGCTCGCGAGACGAGAACTGTCACGAAGAGCGCAATCACTGCTGTGGCAAGAACCATTGCGGGAGAGCGATGTTCGACGATCGCCAGCGCGAGGGTGGTGTACGCGATCGCCTCGAAGACTGCGACGGACGCCCACCCGAGGCCGATCGTGATCAGTCGACGGCGAGCTACGTCGGTGCTGTTCGATGTGGCATTCATCAGTTGGCTCCCAGGTATGTTGCACTGTCGAGGACAACGCGCTCGTCGGCTTCGTCGGCGAACACCGGGTCGTGGGTCACGATGACCACTGTCCTGCCGTCCTCGTTCGCCAATCGGTGCAACTCCTTCGACAGGGCGGCGGCGGTCCGGCCGTCGAGCGCACTTGTCGGCTCGTCCAACAGGAGAACCGGCGCCGAGGATACGAATGCCCGTGCCAGGCCTACACGTTGACGTTCACCACCGGAGAGCAACGAGGCATCGGCGTCGAGCGAGACGGCGATCTGAGCCCGCAGTAATGCGGCGGTCAACTGCGCATCCGACGCGTCGGGGGCAGCAAGTGCGAGGTTCTCGCGCACGGTGGCCCGCAGCACGTCGGCGCCCTGGGGGACGAGCAAGGCAACCGAGGGACGTGCGTCTTCGCCTATCTCGGCAAGATCGACACCCGCGTAGCGAACACTCCCCCCGACTGGAGTTTCGAACCCGGCCAGGGTTCGCAAAAGGGTCGATTTGCCTGCGCCGCTCGGCCCCGTGACCGCAGTGACTGCGGCACAGCGGAAAACGTGTGTCAGGTCGTCCAGAATCGTGCGGCCGCCGATCGCGGCGGTGAGATTCTCGATTTCGATACTGCCCGACGAGTCCGGTACCCGACCTGTTCCGGTCGAGATCAGGGGTTCAGCCAAGGCATCGGCGAGCCGGCGGGCAGCGGCGCGACCGGCCGTCACGTAGTCGAGACCGTGCCCGAGCCGCAGAGCCGGAGTCACGATCGCGAGGCTGAACAAGATGGTGGCAGCCAAGGTGGTCGTATCCCAGTCGAAACCGACGGCGTACGCGACGGCGTATGTCGCAGTAGCCTGCATGAGAGCAACCGCGACAGCCGCAGGCGTAGCGACGAGACGTACTCGATCGAGCATTCCGTTGGCGAACCTCCCAGTGGCGTCGACGTAGTCGGCGGCAGCACCCGTCTGCGCGCCGTAGATCCGGCAGATCCGGGCACCGCGGGCAAGATCGTCGACCGACGTCACGATGGCACCCATGACATCTGCCTGCTCGGCGTTGTGTCGGGACGCCATCTTCGGGATCACGACCAGATAGAACAGCGCCGCAAGGACCCCCGGAATGAGCGCGAGCAGAGCCGTCGGGCCCGCAATGGTCACCAACAGTGCGACGGTGGCAATCGGAACCACGACGAGCGTCGCGAATTCCGACGGCAGATGCGCGATCATGTGGTGCAGTGCCGAGATGTCACCCGAAACGAGCCTGCGAAGTGCGTCGCCGCTGTATCGGGACAACGCACTGGCGGGGAGTCGAACAAGGTGAGCGGCCAGTTGACGCCGGACTCGGGACTCGAAAAGAGCCTCCGCATGGTGCGCGAGCCAGGACGATGCGGATCCCAGTATCGCGCCCGTCAGCCACAGCGCTCCGGCCCACGCGGCCCAGCCGATCGACGGGTCGCCGACGAGGCGAACAACGCACCAGAGTCCGCTCAGCATGGCCACGCCCGAGGCCACTGCGCAAACCGATCCGAGTACGAGAGCGGGCAGCGCCGGGCGTAACGCTGGAGCCAGGGCTGGTTCGACGAGCGGGCGGGACATCGAAATACTCCTCGGTATGGGGAAGGGACGCCGGCCATCCGCGTCCGAGCACGACGCGGTGACATCAAGTAAGGCTAGGCTTCATCCCTTGCCGGCAGTTATCGCTGCACGCCAAGTTCTTACACTCGCGGAACGGCCGATCTAGGCTTCACCTTGCCCTCGACTGCGACCGACTGCCTTCTCCGCTCTCGCGACGATATCCCTCAACGTGGCGAGTTCCTTCACGAGCGAGATTCTTCCGTTCTCGGTGATCGACACCCATGTCCGCGTCTTGCCGGCCGCGTTCTTCTTGTCGACGAGAGCGAACCCGGCATCGGCAAGCACCGAGAGGTGACGCGAGAGATTGCCGGCAGTGAGATCCAAGGTGTGGCGAAGGAACACGAAATCGACCGCGTCGGCTTCGGCAAGCACGAGGAGAATCCCGAGCCGAGTCCGTTGGTGAACCACATCGTCGAGCGAACTTGTCGGATGAGTCATCGAATCGGCCGGTCCCGCAGGGCCGTCGCCATTGCCCCGATCGCCAGCACCACAGCCGGAAAGGCAAGATTGACCACAAGCGCGTACCGGTAGTCGACATCGACGCCCTGTGCCAAGATCACGCTCTCGATGTTGTACAGGTTGGCGACCATGCTGGCGGCCAGGGCGAACGCGCCGGTCCCGAACACAGTCCAGTCGTGATCTATCGCCCCCCACATCATCACTCCCATCGCAATGGCCAGTAGCGGCGCGAGACCGCGTATCAGCAGGTTCCCGGGAAGTAGTTGCAGTTCGGGAAGGATCACGATGGCCAGCACCAGCGCGACGAACAAAACCACACCACAACCGGCAGCACGCAACGCTCGTAGCCGAACCTCCGAACGCGGCCCTCGCCGACCCAGATATGTGGCGATCACCGCATACGCCACCGGAAGCGTCACCAACCAGTAGACTGCGGCGGCATCGGAGCGCTCCAACTGCCCGAACCCGGAAAGTCCGCCGACAGTACCGTCGTCGGCAGACGGATACCCGAATTGCCGTTGGACGTAGAGCGGCATCGCACCGATCATGACCACCGACAGTCCTGCCAACGGAACCCACTTGCGCGGTTGAACAGGACGAACGAGGCGTCGGGCTTCGGACACCGGGGCCGGCCCATCTCGTGAAAGCCGTTCCCGCACTCCCATGCTCGAACCTCGATTCAGAGTGGTTTGTGATGCAAACTCGTTCTAGTTTGCATCACAAACCATGAAAGTCAATCACGAGGCCGGTGCCGAACCGTTCCCTCCAGGTAGATTGCGGGAGTTTTGATGCCGCAATACAGTGCACGGGCGCCGGCGAAGCTCGGATCGGCGGTGTTCGAGATCGAAACCGCCAGGCCGTCGACGAGTTTGGGCGAACTCGCGTGTGGGCAACCGTCCGTTAGCGGAATGCCCTTCGTTCGGAGTGTCGGACACGATCGGATTTCACCGCGACCACAGCATCGTCGGCGGTCGCGACGAACTGGTACCCACACTGCGGGACGCATGCATGCCGCGTGCGCGCCGTCGCAGACAAACTTTTGCCGAATCATCGACGGAATCGGACTACACCGGGACCGATCGAGGTGTAGACATGTAAATATGTTGGGACTCATAGGATTTCTCTTGATCATCTGGCTGATCTTCGTCGTGCTGGGGTTCGTCGTCAAAGGCCTGCTCTGGCTGGCAATCATCGGAATAATCTTGTTCGTCGCGACCGCAGCGTGGGGTTGGATCAAACGCCAGGCCAACACCTGATTCGAGCGGTCGTACCTCCCGAATCCGAGGACCAGGCCCGTTTGACAGATCCGTCGAGAACAGACCGCGGGACAGGCTTTTCCGTCATGCTCGGAGCGTTCGGCGACGCCGAAGCACCCGCCGATCACGGGTGATCGGCGGGTGGCGACATATCTGCCTCAGACCTGAAAGCTTCGCGTGCTCGATCCGCCCCCTCTTTCACAAGATCGCGCACTTCTTCCATCCGAGATATCGGATACTTTGGTCGGCAACATCTTTCGATCGACTCTCCGTCTTTCGTAATGCCCGGAAATCAGCTTCTGCGCACCCCACCAGAAAATTCGACCCGCAATTGCGAACCACAGAAGATACGCAAGACAGACCAGAAATGCGCCGAAGTCGCCTACCCACCCGGCGAAATTTCCGATCACCGATACGGCGGCGATCAACAACCCCAACCCCACTACAGTTGCGATGCCTGCGATCGTGGTCGGACTGAGCTCACTGTTTGGATCCCAATCATCCATGACTACAACATGTTCAGACCCCGATTCAGCACGCCGATGCCTTGCAGAATCAGCATCGCCGCGATGATCGAAGTCTGGAACGGACATGACGTGACTCCAGGATACGAGTAGGGGCCCGGCGGCGAAGGATCAGTTCCAATGCTGATATGTCTGCACGATGTGGCCCAAGTTGGCGGGATGATTCGGGTCGGACAGGTACACGTCGACGTAACCGCCCGGATGCGCCGCCGCTTCGCCGAACACAGCGCCCTCGAGTGCATCGACTTTCCCACCGGTGACGGTGATCCTCGAGCCCGGGGCCAGCTGAACCCAGCGCTGCGACCCGGGAACTGCACGAGCAATCGCGTCGGGAATCGGGGTGGCAGCCAGAGCCGCAGTCTCCGCATTCGACAGTGACAATCCGACTCGGCCATACTCAGGCTCCACCAATGGCGTTGCAGCCGATGCCGCTCCCGCGCCGACGACACCGATCATCGCAACACCTGCAGCGAGCGCTCCAGCACTGACCACCGTTCGAATCTTCATGATCTCTCCTCGATGAAATGCGCAACCCCGATGCAGGGTTGGTGAACGCATCCGGAAAGGCCCTATTGCCCCCGGCGACCGATCAGCAAGATGTTTCCCATTCGAGTGACGAGTTCGTTACGGACACTGACCCTTTCATCGCGGTGAACGCAGCTGTCCAGATACCGGACGGATGCCGGCCGCTCCCTTCCCGCAATCATTTTCCCGTAACTCGCATCACCACTCGAACCGATAGCCAACAGCTAACTGATTCAGTTACCGGACAGTACCAATTGCCCCGTTTGGCCACCAGTGGGACATTTTCCGGAAAGCGTATTTTAGGCAAAATTTCGGTAACAGAAACGTCTCGTCACATTCACTATCAGCACAAATGACCTTGGTCCCGATATGAGGAACGTCACTTTTCGGACTCGGGAAACTCGGTGAGCAGACGCCGAAAATTCAGCATCATGAATGAAATTGGCGATTGAAACTTCAACGTGACCTGGGAAAATGCTTGAAGAAACAACTTGTGTTCCCGACTGTCAGACTGACATCGAGATTTGCGCCGTGACCGTGAATCGATCCACGCTCTGCCCGTGCCTCCCGGTCCGAAATTCGTCCCGACAACCCCGCAGGGGCCAGGACACCCGGACAGCACTCGGGTGATCTTGCATCGGAATTTTCGTTAGCCCGTCAATCACTGCACGATTCGACGGGAGAATCTGCTCCTGAACGCCGTCGAGGCGGTATGCGCCATGCGGCGTACCGCCTCGACCGACCATCGCCGGCGAACTGCTGCGAGTTTTCAGTAACCGGCCGCCGGATCGATCACTGCAACAAGATCCTCTCCCGCCGAAAAACGAACGACATTGGCGGCGACGTGATCTGCCAGTAGTCGAGGAAGCGTCGTAGCCGGGTTGGCCACATGCGGGGTGATGATCGCGTTGGGCAGCGTCCACAACCGGTGGCCGTCCGGCAACGGTTCAGGATCGGTGACGTCGAGCGCGGCACCACCGATCGAGCCGGCGTCGAGCGCCTCGACCAGTGCGTCCGTGTCTATCAGCGAACCGCGTGCGATGTTCACTATCCAACTCGACGACGACATCTGATCCAGCTCGGCCTTGCCGACCAGATGCCGGGTAGCAGAGGTTGCCGGAGCCGCGATCACGAAGTGGTCGGCCGTGGACCAGACTTCACCGGTCCGGCTCGCCGACAAGGTTTCAGCGGCACCCTCCACCGGGGTCCCCGACCGGGTGACGGCAACAACCTTCGCGTTCGATGCAGTGAGGTACGGAATCAGCGCGCGGCCGATACCGCCGCAGCCGATGATCGCCACCGTCGACCCCTGCAAAGTGCCCACCCGAGGATCGAACTCGTCCTTACGCCATGACTGCGCCGCGAACTGCTCGGGGAGAGAACGTATACCGGCAAGAAGAAGCATCGCAGCGTGCTCTGCCACATTGCCCGCGTACGCGCCGGCCGCAGACGTCCAGACGCGCTCGTCGTCGATGACTCCGGCCTCGAACCACGGCTCGATACCGGCAAACGGCAACTGCACCCAACGCACGGAATCGGGGAGCGTTGCCGGGAACGTATCCGGCCCCTGCGCCCACACGATCGCTTCGGCCTCGTCGAGCGAAACGAGAACCCCACCGGCTCGGCGGATTCCGTCGGCAAGGTACGGATCCTCGACGGGGCCGAGATGAACACGGGTGGCACTGTGCGCTGTCATCAAATCTGCTTTCTGTTCGAGTGGCGCTGTCGAAACGATCAGACCACAACTGTCGACATCCGGGCCACAACGGTTCCGAGGTACCGCGACGATCTGCACCGAACTGTCACATGCCGTCCCACCACTCGAGCACGCGAGTACCGAACAAGGTCAACCATTTCGACGGTTGCGCCGCGGCGACGTCGACGTCGAACCACACCCGACCCGGATCGACTGCGCCCTGAAGCCAGGTGCCGTCCGGCTGCCTGGCACCACGGATCATGTCGATGGCGTCGGCCATCCGCAGGTCCGGCGCGGTACCGTCTGCCAACGCTGCACTGCGAAAGTACTCGGCCGCATTGAGCACATCGGCTTTCCACCGGAACGGGTACCCGAAGTCCGACACCCACGCTCCCACCGGTGCCCCCGTCGACAACCGACGGAACAGACCGCGCTCGAGCAGATACTCCGCACCGGATCGGCGGGCCGCTCGTGTCACATCGGTGCCGCCGGTTGTAACGTCGTAGGCAAGTAGGCCTTTCAGCGAATTGAGGGTCGAATGCAACGACGACCGGGTGGACCCCTCGATCCATTCGCAGTTCCAGCCGCCGTCAGAGAGCTGATGCCGGACGAACCAGTCGACATTCGCGGTGACGTCGACACCGAGCCACACACCGTTCGCCACCGTCCATGCATTGATGCAGCAGTCGACCTCACCGTCCCAGTACGGTCGGTTCTCGTACTCCCAGCGGCTGTTGCGGGCAAGGAGTTCCGCCGTGCCGCGCTCGCGAAGCACCGATGCGTCGAGGCCCCACTCGCGCAGCGAGTTCAGCGTCCACGTCGTTGCAGTCCACGGTTGGTTGCCATCCCCGGGGTCGCCGGACGCCGGGAAGAACGCGCCGCCCGCCCACTGCCCGTCCGGATCCTGAAGTGAGAGCAACCGGGCACCGAAGCCCTCGGTCGCGATCCGGGCCCGCGTCGCCTTCCACACGTCGGGTGGTGAACCGACCAGATCGCGCTCCACCTGCCAACGCAATGCCGGGTCCGAGTTCAGAAGCCAGGCAGTAGTCGGTGCCATGTGGCAAGACTATGTGCAGCACAACCGGACTTCCAGCGCATCTATCCGGTTCGTGCACGGTTGTAACAGGAGGAGACTTTCGCCAGGTCGGTGATGTCGATCGCGGGTGCAGCGCGCACCCTAGACGTAGTAGGCGACTACCCTCTCGACCGTTGTCAGCTTCACGGGCGGCGTGACGATGCGTACCGTTCTGGTTGGGCATCAACTGATCGACGCACCAAACTCAGATCCGAAAGGAACCACCATGTCCAATGACGAGTCGAACACGAACCCGTCTCACGAAAATGACGAGGCGCCGAAGAAGGCCCCAATTAATCAATGGATTGATGGAGAGATCTCCACAACTTCGATTCTCGACCGACTGCTATCATTCATGGGAATCTCTCCGAAAAAATGAAGAAGGAACATGCGATCGTCGCACTCTGCGACGCTTTTCTCCTTATTGCATTTTCCAAGGGTACTTTTTTTACAATATTCCGCAGGGACCTCTGCGTGAGAAAGCGAATTCTGTTGTCAAATAAATGGACCCATGACTAACCTCGATCTTGCATGAGAGGCCGCTGCCGGCCGGATCGGTTCGCCGGTCATGTTTTCACGGCCCGAATCTGTATCCGGATGTGACAAGTAGACCCGTGTGCAGCCGGGATGCTGCCGGATTCCACATTCCGGAGTCGTGTTCTTTCCGCTCGTGCCAACAGAATTCGCCGGTTCAGGTCGGCGCCGGTAATGCCTCGAGCCTGGACAACGCCGCCGTGATCAGACCGGACCACGGCGCCCGCGGAGACAACCGCAGACGTGTCTTCCCGGCGTGACGGGCGATGTGCCCGGCAATCGAAAACAGTCGCAAGCGGAGCCGTTTCGGCTTCCACCGTCGTGCGTCACTGCTGTTCAACGCAAGCATCTGCATCCACGCTGTCAGCTCGGAAGCGAGTGCGACGATCGCCAACCAGATCTCATTCTGCGCAAAACCATGCAACGGTAGGTTCGTCAGACCAGCGTCTTTTGCAGTCCGGATGCGGTCGTCGCAGCGAGCTCGACGGCGATGTCGCAACTCCAAGGTTTGCGGGCTTCCGATCTCGGTGTTCGTCACGAACGCTGTCAACCGCAAACCATCGCGGTCGGTCAAACGGAGTTGAGCACCCGGATGAGGTCGTTCTTTTCTGGCAATGAGCCGCATTCGGGCAGGCCAGCCAGACAAGTGAACGAGGCCGGTCAGTTCCTTGAGCCCAGGCACCGCCGCAGATTTTGCCGTTCGAGTCCAGAGCCGGTATCGACAGATCTTCAGGTATTTCGTCGACTGCTTCGGCCATCACGTCGGACAATGTGAACCCGACCGAATACGACAATCTCCGAGCGGTCAAAATATTCGACAAACGCATGAGTGCTTTCTCCGAATGTGCGGTCACCAGGGTGGCATCGAGGTCGACGATCAAGGGGTGCTGCGGATCGATGTCGTGATTGGGTGCGTGTTCACCGGCGTGCGATCACGCGGATTTTCGAGCGACAGCGCGAGCGGAGTTGATCGCGGACAATGCGGCCGGTCCGGCAGCGGCGAGACCGGTGATCAGCCGGGACACTGTCGCATCTGATGCGACCGGTCCGAACACGGCGGGTTGTTCGCGCACGGTGGCGATGTCCGCGAGGCAGTCACCGCCGACTGCGAGGGACAACGCAAGTTTCGGGTACGAGAACGTAGACTCACTCACCGCAATGGTGCCACTTTTTTCTGTGATTGATTCAACTGTCGCAAGTCGAGTTATCCCAGGTAGGGCACCATTCTTTGTTGGTGACACGGGTTTACCGCGAATTACCGTGAAACCCGAGGCCAGGCAATCAGACTTCGCAACATGCTTACCGACAAAGGCGGCGAAGCAGCACATATCGGCCGCTCACTTCGCCGAACTGCCCTACACGTCCGGATCGACCTGTCGTTGTCGGTCCACAGTGTCCCCGGGATGTAACTGCTGCTGGAGCTGACCGATTCGTGGTCGCCAACCACCCGGCGGTGAGGCCTGGTATACGGAAAGCGCTGGAGCCGAAACCCCTTTAGCCCTCGAAACAACCAGGACCGCAATGCCTCCCACCAGCCCGCCCGCGATCAGCAGAACTCCGGCGACGACACTCGAAACACGGTTCGGCCACGGCATGAAGGCTGGGTTCGTGAACATGTGCCTCACGAAAGGCTCCACAACAGCGCCGACCGGGACCACCAAGCGCGAGACGAGCCCCCACAGATCGGCCCGGCGACCCATCGCCCCTACCCAGCCCAAGAGCCCACCCAAGACGACTGCACCAAGCCACTGGGCGTTGTCGGCCCACACGTCGGAGTCGAACATCCCCAACAACAGTCCGGTGCTGTAATGCACGCCGATCGCGACAGACAAAGACACGATTCCCGCCACAACCGCACCGAGCGGTCGGCGCACCAACCAACCGGAGAACACCGCCAACCCAGCCCACACCGTTCCGGCGTTCACGACCTTACCGACCGTCGAACGCACCGCCAATGCGATATCAGCTTCACCGAAGAGTTGGCTGCCGGTCGTGATGTTGCTGGCTAACGACACCCAGGCCAGCGCCATCGCCACCACCAGAACCCACGCCCACGACCGACATGTCATCCACCGAAGATAACCGGCGGTGCGATACAGCGGCAGGCGCCGCGCGGACGCCGAAAAGTGCACCTGAAAGGTGATCCTTCCGTTCGGATGAATACGGTCCTCAACAATCCGCATTCTTCCAGGTCGGATTGCCTTTCTTTATGTCCGACTCAGGGTTTCGAAGCGCTCACCGTGAAAGCGCGAGGCTAGGGCGACCCCGATCAACGTCTTTACGGGCAGACAATTCACTTAAATCTCGCAGTTCCGGGCGTCGCTAACTCCGACGCGGGGCCTGCAACATGTCTGAGTGCAGCAGTTACGGACGATTGAGACAGAGTTTCCTGCCCCGCCGCACTTCTATGCGCCAGCTGACGTACTGGAGCGCCTACGCTAATCCATCGACAACGATCCAGACACCACCGACGTTGCTCGAAACCCACGAAAGAGTCCCCCACCTGTACGAACAGGTGAGGGACCATGGCGGAAGCGGAGGGATTTGAACCCCCGGTGGGTTTAACGCCACGCTCGCTTTCAAGGCGAGTGCATTCGGCCGCTCTGCCACGCTTCCGTCGGCGATCCTATCGGGTACCCGCCCCTACCGCGAAAACGGCTCCCCCGAGTCAGCGTTCGCCGATGGCTTTGTCGACTTTCTCGAAGACGTCGGCCAGCACTTCGAGCTCGTGTTCGGAGAGTAGATCCACAAGGTTCTTCCGGACACCGCGGACGTGCAAGGGCGCCGCAGCGGCGAGACGACGCCGCCCTTCGGCAGTGATCCGCGCCAGCACGCCACGCCCATCCTCGGGGCAGGTGTCACGTACGACGACGTCCTGAGCTTCCATCCGGCGGATTTGGTGGGTAAGCCGACTACGAGACGACAGGACCCCGTCGGCGAGGTCGCTCATACGTAAGGCACCGTCCGGGGACTCGGAGAGCATGACGAGGATGCGGTAGTCGGCCAACGAGAGATCGTGGGCGTCCTGCAGTTCACGGTTCAAAATTTCCATGAGCCGCTGATTGCCGTCCATGTATCCGCGCCACGCACGCATCTCGGCGGGCGAGAGCCATGGAGTCTCGTCCGCTGCCCGACCCGATGTTTCCGAGGTACCCGCTTCTGTCGTCACAGCTGCCCAGTTTAGACCCGCTCTTACCCCCGAGTAGGTGACTTGGACTTAGGTCATAATTTAGACATCAAGATCGAACGGTCGATCTCCGCCACGGATGCGATTCCCGCCAACCCCATGGTCAGATCGAGATCTGCCAGCAGACTGCGCAACGCATGACGCACTCCGTCGCCCCCCGCCAATCCCAATCCGTATACCCATGGGCGGCCGTACAGAATCGCATCTGCTCCCAACGCCAGCGCGACGACAACGTCTGCACCACAACGAATACCAGAGTCGAGCAGGATGTCGACCCGATCGCCGACCGCCGCTGCGACAGGGCCGAGAGCCGCCAGCGCGGAGATGGCGCCGTCCACCTGACGACCACCGTGATTGCTCACGATGATGCCGTCGGCGCCGGCATCGACCGCCGCACGCGCATCATCGGGGTGAACAATTCCCTTCACGGCGATCGGAAGTGACGTCCACCGGCGAAGTTTCGCGATATCGGCAATCCGCACCGCGTGATTCCCGAACAGCGAGACCCAGGTCAGTACCGCGATCTTCAGCGCTTCCGAGCTCTCTTCCGGCGGCGTCGCCAGTTTCGCCCGGAAGACGGGGTCGCAGAGGTAGTTGGCGATCCCTTTCGCTTGCAGGAACGGAAGGTGACCCAGTTCGAGATCCCTTGGTCGCCAACCCATACCGGGAGTATCCGCCGTCAGGACTATCGCCTTGGCACCGGCATTTTCGGCCCGGCGAACGAACGACTCGGCAAGCTCGTCGTCGGCGGGCCAATAGAGCTGATACCACCAGTTCTCCCCCGATACCGCCGCCACGTCTTCGATGGTCGAGGATGCTGCCGTCGACAGGACCGAGCCGATACCGAGTTCGGCGGTGACAGAACCCACAGCCACCTCGGCGTCGTCGTGCACCAAACCGAGTACCCCGACCGGGGCAGTGAGAACGGGAGCGGTCAAACGGGTACCCAGCACCTCGACACTCAGGTCACGCGCATCCGGTGCCGCCGTACCCCGCAACATGCGCGGCACGATCGCGTGGTCCGCGAACGCACGAACATTGGCCACGGCGGTCCGTTCGGTGGACGCGCTCCCGGCAATGTAGCCGAACGCTTCCGGTGACAGCTGCTCGCGAGCGGCAGCCTCCAAACCCGCCGCCGTCATCGGCAACGCCGGCACGGTCCCGCCGAGGCCGGTCAGATAGATCTCGTTCTGCATGTTCCCGAAGTAAGTCACGCTCGCGACGGTAGCGCCAAAACATCCTCCGCCGGGCCGATTCGCTAGCGTCGTGTCCATGTACGCCATCACCATCGACCAACCCGGCGGTCCCGAGGTCATGAAGTGGGCCGAACGACCCGATCCGGAACTTCCCCGCGGACATGTCCTCGTCGACGTCGCCGCCACCGCGGTCAACCGTGCCGACCTCCTGCAACGCCAAGGTTTCTACCCGCCACCGCCCGGCGCGAGTGACATCCTGGGTCTCGAGTGCTCCGGTGTCATCTCGGAGATCGGCCAGGACGTGACGGGCTGGGCCGTCGGCGACGAAGTCTGCGCCCTGCTGGCGGGCGGCGGATACGCCGAGAAAGTCGCGGTTCCGGCTACTCAGCTGCTACCGATCCCGAACGGCGTCGACCTACGAGTTGCCGCGTCCCTCCCCGAGGTGGCATGCACGGTGTGGTCCAACGTCGTCATGCTCGGCAATCTGCGTCGCGGCCAGGTGCTGCTCGTTCACGGCGGCGGCGGCGGAATCGGCACTCACGCGATCCAGGTCGGTAAGGCTCTCGGCGCGACGGTCGCCGTCACGGCCGGTTCGGCGGACAAGCTCGAGCGCTGCCGCGAGCTCGGCGCCGACATCCTGATCAACTATCGGGACACCGATTTCGTTGCCGAACTCCACCACGCCACCGACGGGCACGGAGCCGACGTGGTCCTCGACAACATGGGTGCGTCGTATCTCGAACGGAATGTGGACGCGTTGGCGTTGGACGGCCACCTGGTGATCATCGGAATGCAGGGCGGTGTGAAGAGCGAGCTGAACATCTCGCGATTGATGGCCAAGCGCGGCAACATCGCCTCCACCGGGTTACGTGGTCGGGCGCTGACCGGCCCTGGCGGTAAAGCGGACATCGTCGCGGCGGTCCGCTCGAAACTGTGGCCGCTGATCGCGGACGGAGCGGTACACCCGATCGTCTCCACCGAGCTACCGATCACCGAGGTCGGGATTGCCCATGAATTGCTCGATTCACCGGAAACCATCGGCAAGGTGATCCTCACTATGCAGTGAGATCCGGGGTGCTGCGCATCGACCACCAGGGCGAACTCCCGCAGACGTATACGTCGGGGTGAATTCTTAGCCCAAGGTGTCGAGCTCTGCCACCAGTTGATTGATCTCGTGTCGGGTCGTGTAGGGCGCCAATCCGATCGTGACGGCACCGCCCTCGTCGTTGACTCCCAGGGCGTCCAGCAGCCGGGAGCCGCCGTGAGTGCCGCTCACGGTCGCTATGCGCTGGTCGGCAAGGTGCGCAGCCACCTTGTCGGCCGCCAGCCCTTCCATGGTGAAGCTGAGCGTGGGAACCCGCGTCGGTGCGCGGCCGAGGATCATCACGTTGGACAGAGCGGACAGCGAGCGCATCAGGTGCTCGAACAAGCCGTCCTGATAGTCCTGCAGTGAACTGATGGATGTCTCGAGTCGCTCGCGACGCGTTCCGGTGGCCGACTCGTCGAGATCGGCCAGAAAATCGATGGATGCCGTCAACCCGGACAGCAGCGCAAATTGGTGTGCGCCCACCTCGAGACGCTCGGCGCCGCGGGCGTAGGGGTTCAGTGACATGGCAGGGATCCGGTCGAGCAGTCCGGGATCGCGGAAGACGAGGGCACCGGCCTGGGGCCCGCCCCACGACGGCGCGCTGACCGCAACGACGTCGGCCCCGAGTTCCGCGATGTCGACATGCGCGTACGGCGCAGCACCGACGGCGTCGACGACCATGAGTCCGCCGAATTCGTGGACACGATCTGCTGCCACCCGGACATTAGGTGCAGATCCGACGATCGGCGAAGCCGCGGTCACCGCGACCAACCTGGTGGTCGAGGTGATCAGATCGTTGAATTGCCAGCTCGGAAGTTCGCATGTCTCGATTTCGACTTCCGCCCAGCGCACGTGCGCACCGTAACGGCCGGCTACACGCAACCAGGGCGCGACATTGGCCTCCTCGTCGAGACGAGAGAGGACGAGGCCGGTTCCCAAGCCCAGCCGCGAACTCAGCGACTCTGCGAGCCATGCCAACAGCACGGCGCGGTCGGGGCCGAGGACGACGCCGGCCGGGTCGCCACCGACCAGATCGGCCACCGCGTTGCGGGCGCTCTCGACGATGGCCGCGCTGCGACGGTTGGACACGTGACCGCCGGACGATGACGATGCCGATGCGCGGAAGGCTGTGGACACCGATCGTGAAACCGCGTCCGGGATCTGCATTCCGGCCTGGGGATCGAGATGGATCCAGCCGTCACCGAGTGAGGGAATCAATCCCCGTACGCGGGCGACGTCGTAAGCCATGCACGTCACTCTAGGGGCAGACGGGCCGTGAGTCGAAGGCAGTCGCTTAACTACTCACCAGTACAGTTACATTGCAGCTATCAATATGGGGGATTGATCACGTTTGTCTCAGACCTGCGTCCGAATACCGGGATGAGAAGATGGGACGCATGACCAACGAAGACAACGATCGCGTACTCGTCATAGGTCCCGACGGCAATCCGGCGCCGGCGCCCAACGCCGAAACCGCCCCCGACGCCGACAGCACCTCCTCCGCAGCGGAACCGGAATCCGTCGCCGACATGGTCGAGCAACCGGCGAAGGTCATGCGCATCGGCACCATGATCAAGCAGCTGCTCGAAGAGGTACGCGCCGCGCCGCTCGACGACGCCAGCCGCGTTCGACTCAAGGACATCCACACGTCGTCCATCCGCGAACTCGAACAAGGACTCGCTCCCGAGTTGCGTGAGGAACTCGAGCGCCTGAGTCTGCCGTTCACCGATGATTCGATCCCCTCGGACGCGGAACTGCGCATCGCCCAGGCCCAACTCGTCGGGTGGCTCGAAGGCCTGTTCCACGGAATACAGACCGCCGTGTTCGCTCAGCAGATGGCAGCGCGTGCACAGCTCGAGCAGATCCGACAGGGTGCTCTTCCCCCCGGCATGAGCATCGGCGCCCCGCACGGAGCGGAGCACCCCGAGCAGCAGGTCCCCGGGACCGGCCAGTATCTGTAGACGCGAACCGGGCAGTACGGCCATCCCGGGCTCGGAGACCGAGGAGCCGCCGGACTCCGACCCGCGGCCGGTAGGCTCGAGCACCGTGTCAGCATCAGCAACCGAATCCGAGACTCCGGGCGTGCCACTGCCCGCGTCCGACTCCCAGACGTTCCGTCGCGCCTTCAAAGACCTGCGCGACGGTCTGCGCCAGCGCGAGTTGTGGCTGAGCCTGGGCTGGCAGGACATCAAACAGCGTTACCGCCGCTCGGTGATCGGCCCGTTCTGGATCACCATCGCCACCGGCGTCCAGGCCGCCGCGATGGGCCTGCTGTATTCGGCGCTGCTCGACATCCCGCTCAAAGAGTTCCTGCCCTACGTCACGGTCGGCCTGATCGTGTGGAATCTCATCAACGCGTCCATCATCGAGGGCTCGGAAGTGTTCATCGCCAACGAGGGGCTGATCAAGCAGCTGCCGTCGGCGTTGAGTGTGCACGTCTACCGTCTGGTGTGGCGACAAGTGCTGTTCTTCGCGCACAACATCGTGATCTACGTGGTGTTGTTGTTCGCATTCGGGATCTGGGAGAAGTTGAGCTGGACTGCGCTGGCCGCGATTCCGGCGTTCCTGTTGATCGTCCTCAACGCACTGTGGGTGTCGATAGTATTCGGCATCTTCGCCACTCGTTACCGGGACATCGCGCCCATCCTGGGCAGCCTGACCTTGCTGTTGTTCGTGCTGACGCCCATCATGTGGACGACACAGGCACTCTCCGACAAGAGCGGGCAGTCCGCCGAGCGCGTCCGTCTCGCCGAGATCAACCCGCTCTATCACTACCTCGAGATCATTCGGGCCCCGCTCATCGGCCAGAACCAGCACGCGTACCACTGGTACATAGTCCTCGCCATCACCGTCGTCGGCTGGGCCGTCGCGATCTTGGCTCTTCGTAAGTTCCGGGCCCGTGTGCCCTACTGGGTTTGAGGGAAGACACAAATGAGCCGGCCAGTGAGCATCCACACGCAGAACGCGTGCGTGGACTTCCCCATCTTCGACGCGAAGTCGCGTTCCCTGAAGAAGGCGTTTCTCGGCAAGGCGGGCGGATCGATCGGCCGCAACGACTCCGACGTCGTCGTGGTCGAAGCCCTCAAGGACATCACGATGACGCTGAAGGAAGGCGATCGCGTCGGACTCGTCGGCCACAACGGTGCCGGTAAGTCGACACTGCTTCGACTGCTCTCCGGCATCTACGAGCCGACGCGAGGTTCGGCCAGTATCCGCGGCCGGGTCGCCCCGGTCTTCGACCTCGGCGTCGGTATGGACCCCGAGATATCCGGCTACGAGAACATCATCATCCGCGGCCTGTTCCTCGGGCAGACCCGCAAGCAGATGCTCGCCAAGATGGACGAGATCGCCGACTTCACCGAGCTCGGCGAATACCTCGCGATGCCGTTGCGCACCTACTCCACCGGTATGCGCGTGCGCGTCGCGATGGGCGTCGTCACCAGCATCGACCCCGAGATCCTGCTACTCGACGAGGGCATCGGTGCCGTCGACGCCGAGTTCATGAAGAAAGCACGCATCCGGCTGCAGAAACTCGTGGAACGCTCCGGCATCCTTGTCTTCGCCAGCCATTCCAACGAGTTCCTGGCGCAGCTGTGCAACAGCGCGATGTGGGTCGATCACGGCACGATCCGCATGCAGGGCGACATCGAGGACGTCGTGCGGGCCTACGAGGGTGACGACGCCGCCGATCACGTCCGCCACGTCATCGCGGACATGGAACGAGAGTCGTCCGAATGACCGCACCCGAGAAGATCGTCGGAGTCGTCGTCACCCACAAGCGCCGTGAACTACTGGCCGAATCGCTGAAAGTACTGAGTACGCAGTCGCGCCCGCTCGATCACCTCGTGGTGGTCGACAACGCCGACGAGGACGACGTGCGTGAACTCGTCGACAGCGCGCCACTTCCCACCAGCTACATCGGCTCCAAGCACAACCTCGGTGGCGCCGGAGGATTTGCTCTCGGCATCTTGTACGCACTCTCCCTCGGGGCGGACCGGGTATGGCTCGCCGACGACGACGGCCGCCCGGAAGGCCCCGACGTTCTCGAGACGCTTCTCGACTGTGCGCTGCGACACGATCTCGCCGAGGTCTCCCCCGTCGTGTGCGACATCGACAACCCGGACCGGTTGGCGTTCCCGCTGCGTCGCGGCGTCGAATGGCGTCGGCTGCGTTCCGAACTCGGTGACGAGGACCTCCTGCCCGGCATCGCCTCGCTGTTCAACGGCGCACTGTTCACCGCCGACGCCATAGACGCGGTGGGTGTTCCGGATCTGCGTCTGTTCGTGCGCGGCGACGAAGTGGAAGTGCACCGCCGTCTGGTCCGCTCGGGCCTGAAGTTCGGCACCTGCCTGCAGACCGCCTACGTTCATCCCAACGGGGCGGACGAGTTCAAGCCGATCCTCGGCGGGCGGATGCACACCCAGTATCCGGACAACGAGACGAAGCGCTACTTCACCTACCGCAACCGCGGATATCTTCTGTCCCAGCCGGGTATGCGGAAACTGCTTCCACAGGAATGGGTTCGATTCGGCTGGTACTTCATCGTGACCCGCCGCGATCCGGCCGGGCTGCGGGAGTGGATGCGTCTGCGCAAACTCGGCCGCGAGGAGAAGTTCGAGCGTCCGAGTTAAATCGGTTGCACCGATCGAATGCTGCCTGAGACGATGACCTGACGACGCATGGTGCGTCCGTCGATCTCGAGGAGTGAGTACTGATGACTGTCGCGAACTGCACTTTCAGCACTACTGTCACCACACCTTCTTCTCGATCGAGGATCGATTCACCATGCACGAAAGACCCTCACTACTGACCGACTACGGCTGGAATTCACTACTGTCGAACAGATTCGAGGCGTTGATCCCGCGCAGCGAACAACCCGGTCGAATCCTGCGCGTCGATCGCGGACGATGCGATGTCGCAATCGACTCCGGGATCGTTCGCGCAGACGACGGCCGCGATCGTCTCTGCACCGGAGACTGGGTAAGCATCGCCGACGGGCCCGAAATGCACACCGTCACTTCCATATTACCGCGGACGAACAGTGTCGTGCGCTCGTCCGCGTCCGGGAAATCCGAGCGTCAACTACTGGCCGCGAACGTCGACACGGTGCTGATCACCTGTGCGGCCGACAGTGACATCGACCTGGGCCGTATCGAGCGACTCCTTGCACTCACCTGGGAAAGCGGCGCGACACCCGTCATCGCTCTCACCAAAATAGATGCTGCTCAACATATTTCCGAATCTCTCGCTCAACTCTACGCAGTGTCACCCGGCGCCGTAGTCCAGGCGGTCAGTGCCCGAACCCACGAAGGAATGGATGTACTCGATGCAGTTCTGGAAGGTACTGTGGCAATACTCGGTTCTTCCGGATCCGGAAAGTCCACGCTTGCCAACGCATTCACCGGCAGCGGGGATCTACGCACCGGGCGGGTGCGGGACGTCGACGGCAAAGGCCGCCATACCACCGCGTGGCGTGAACTGATCCCCATGTCCGGTGGGCGAACACTGATCGACACCCCTGGACTACGGGGCGTCGGCATGTGGAATGCCGACGACGGTATCGGCAAGACGTTTCCCGAGATCGAGGAACTGATCTCCGGTTGCCGGTTCTCGGACTGCTCTCACATTGCAGAACCCGGATGCGCGGTGCTCGAGGCCATCGAGAACGGTGACGTGGATGCCAGGCGCCTCGCGAGTTACCGAAAACTACAGAAGGAGAACGAGTGGAACGCATCACGCAATGACCTGCGACTACAGGTCGAACGCGCCCACAAGATGAAAGCCAGGTCTCGATCCTTGAAGGATCTGAATCGAGTCCGCGGACGCTAGGACCACTCGCCTGGCAGCATGGGGGTCGTCTCCGACGAGAGGACCCCCATGTTCGAGCAGCTACGCGCCACCGCCAGGACCAAACTTCAGCGCGCGGTATCCGAAGTGGTCGAGGACGTCGATGCGCGCAACGCCGATCGTCTCACGCAGGTACTCGACGCTCTCGACCAGGCCCGCTCCGACATCGCCGGCCTACGGCAGCGGATCGACGACCTGGAGTTCCGCAGCCGACGCGACTTGGCGTACGCGACGGATCTGGAAGTGACGGCCTCGAGTGCGACATTCGTCCTCGAGCACCTGCGCATCGCCGACACCTTCGCGCACCCGCATGACACTCTCCGCCATGCCCTCGACCTGGTCGAGATACCCGGGATGGCACTGGAATTCGGGGTGGCAGCCGGCACCACCCTGACGTTGATCGCAGACAGATTCCGCGGCCAAGGAACTCTCGTCGCAGGGTTCGACGTCTTCTCCGGGCTGCCGCAGACCTGGCGGACCGGCTTTCCGGCCGGCGAGTTCGCCCAGGACGGACTCCCTGAAATACCTGGAGTGCAACTGGTTCCGGGCCTGTTCGAGGACACCCTGCCGGAGTTCATGGCACACGAGCGCGGACCGGTCGCGTTTTTGCACCTCGACGCCGACCTGTACTCGTCCACCAAGACCGTGCTCGATCTCGTCGGCAAGCACCTGGTACCCGGATCGATCGTCGTATTCGACGAATTCTTCAACTACCCCGGCTGGCAGCATCACGAGTACCGGGCGTGGACGGAATTCGTCGCACGCACCGGCATCTCGTTCGAGTACCTCGGCTACACCGTCGACAACGAGCAGGTCATCGTGCGGATAACGGACTGAATCACTTGCCGTACAGGCGGGCCCAGTTCTCCCGGCTGGTCAGGCGCGGCATCTCGGATCGATATCCGGCGGACACCGCCGGCGCCTGTTCCCGGAATCTGCGCAGCACCTTCACCGTACGGATCAGGAGTGTGCGAGCAGCTACCTTGTCCCGCCTTCGAATTCGTACCCCCGACTGCGAGGCATCGGTGACCACGGCGTGGTCGAACTTCGAGATGTGCCACCAGTGCGCATCCTCCCGAGGGATGTTCACCAGCCCGCCCTGGACCCGGCCGAACCACTGATCCAGAGCACGCTTGACCAGGATCAGCCGCATCAGACTGGGCTCGCCCCCGGCGCGCTGGGTGTGCATCTCGTTCGACGCGACGGGCGCTGTGGCGGCATCGTGTTTGACGGTCTCGGAATATTTCGCGCGACCGGTACGAATACTCGCCATCGCCTCGATACCGCCGTCCCGCAACGTGTCGGGACCGTCCAGGAAGTCTTCGATGCCCTTCAACGTGGTGAACGCCAGACCGTACTGCATTCCCACCAGGTACTCGGCAATCTGGCGGAAGAATTGACGTGAAAGCGCTTTGGTGTCGAGATCGCTGTGCAGCGAACCGACGACGAGAGAGTTACGAGTACTGAAGTACCGTGCCCAGTCGTCGAAGTCCTTCCAATAGAAATCGGCATGCCACACCGCCGCATTGGGCAGTGTAACCGTGACGAACCCGGCCTTACGTGCCCGGATGCCGTATTCGACGTCGTCCCATTGGAAGAAAATCGGTACGGGCAGGCCGATGCTCCGAACGACCTCCGCCGGAATCAGACATGTCCACCACGCGTTGTATCCCGCGTCGACGCGACGTTCCTGACGTTTCTTCAACATGCTGGTGTTGAGCAACGCCTTGGGTACCCGCTGACCGTGCCGCAGCGTCCGTAGATCCACGTCTTCGGCACCGACGTTGAGATAGTCGGGGTTGAGCAGATACATCATCTGCGCGCCCACCAACGTCGGCTCGACGGTCATGTTGGCAAAAGCATTGAGCCGCAACACGGTTTCGGGTTCACACAGAATGTCGTCGTCCATCAAGATCACGTCGGCCAGATCGGCTCCGTCGGCGGACGCCTCGAACAGACCTCGAGAGAATCCGCCTGCACCACCGAGATTGGGCTGCCTCAGGTACTGCAATTTGTCACCGAGCGTGTCGGCGGCCTCGACGAAACGTGGCCGGTCCTTGACCAGGTCGTTTCCCTGGTCGACGACATACACGGTACTGATCAGGTCTCGCACCGTGGCATCCGATGCCAGCGCCGCGACGGTCTCGGCGCAGTCTGCCGCCCGGTTGAACGTGCAGATGGCCACCGAAACGGGGCGAACGAGGTCCGGCGCAGCCACGGACCATTCGACCTTCTCGATCGACAACGGCTCGTTCGCGGCGTCGATCTCGAGCCACAGCGCTCCACCGTCGACGAACTTGTCCAACGACGACGTCAGCACGACGTCCGACGAGCCGGATCCGTCGACGGTGCCCACGATTCGACGGTGTCCCGCGATGTCCGATGCGACCATTCTGGTCCGGTGCCTGCCTTCGCCCTCGATGCGGAGCGAGACCTGCACGTCCTCGACAGTGGTCCACCGCTGCCAGTAGCTGGCCGCGAAACGCCCGAAGTACGTGTTGGTGCTGATCCGTGCACCCTTGTCGAGGGACACGCGATGACGTGTCCGTTGGCCGGAACCTTGACGGAACTCGACGTACAGATCGTCGTTGACGATCGGGGACATCCCGACGAAAACACCGCGCTGCACCACCAGACGGCGAGAGCTGACCTGCCCGTTCTCCGGCACCCCCGCCTTTACCTGCTCGGGCATTTGACTCCTACCGTGACTGTCGAAAATTGCTGCACCTGACACTCGCAGGGTATCCGAGGGGCAATTCCCCCCGAAACTCGAAAAGCCGACCTCGGCTACTGTCTCTGATGCGCCCACCCATGCGACCTGGAGATCCTGTGACACTCGAACTATCCACTCCTTCCCGTCGGGAACGCTGGAGTTGGGGCGCGGTGATCCCGGCAGTGGTGTGCCTCGCGTTCCTGGCCATCGTCACGGTGGACCCGCGTTACTTCTACGTCGACGACACCGAATCCGGTGCAGTGGGCAACTGGATCCAGCTGGGCCATCTGATGCGCGACGGCCAGTTCCCCTCGTTGGTTCTCGATCAGTGGATGGCGGGGAACTATCCGGTGGAGGGGCAGGGCGGGTTGTGGAACCCCGTCCAGATCGCCGTCAACTACATCGCACCGTCCGTGGACAACCTGGCGCTACTCGCCACGCTGGTGAAACTG
Source organism: Rhodococcus sp. 27YEA15 (assembly GCF_049739425.1). Classification (NCBI taxonomy): domain Bacteria; kingdom Bacillati; phylum Actinomycetota; class Actinomycetes; order Mycobacteriales; family Nocardiaceae; genus Rhodococcus; species Rhodococcus sp. 27YEA15. The sequence continues at coordinate 5,282,780 of NZ_JBMHHW010000001.1, read as the reverse complement.
GCCTTCGGCATCATTCTCGGATGGGGTGTCTACCGGGTCTGTCTCGAGTACGGTGCGCGGCCTTACTGGGCGGCAGTAGCCGCAAGCGCGATACCGGTGGCCGGTTTCACGCTGTACTTCGAATACCCCTCCTGGGTGACGTCGCTGATCGGGATGGCGTGGGTGGTCCAGGCGTGGGCCAGCGGCGTCAGATACGCCAGGGGTCGGTCTGGTCCGATCCCGGTATTCGTGTTCCTCTATCTGGCAATCAGCGTCGGATACGTCCACGCCGCTCTGATGGCGGGCGTGACCGTCGGCGCACTGATGATCGGCGAGTACATCCGGACGCCGCAGTGGCGTACGACGCTGAAATTGGCGGCGGTCGGTGTGGCCGCCGCAGCCTGCGGTGCCATCACCTTCCTGCCGGGGCTGCTGTCGTCCGCGGTGACCTGGCGTACCGGCGCAGAAGGTACCTACAATGACAACTTCCTCACCGCGCCGTGGTCGGAGACGTTGACGGCGAGTATCCCGTCGTCGGTGTCGAGCATCGAATCGTGGACAGGTGAGACGACGTACGCGCCGATCACCTACATCGCGTGGTTCGCCCTTCCGGCGCTGGCGTTCATCGCCTGGCGGAAGACGCAGTCGTCACTGCGTGAATGGATCACGCCACTGCTTCTGCTCGCCTTTATCCTGCTGTTCACCGCCGGACCCAGTGACATCGGTCAAATTCGTTGGCCGGCAAGACTCCTACCGTTCGTCGCCGTGTATTCACTGGTTCTTCTCGCGGTACTACTGAGCAGGTTCGGAACCCTCGCCAACCTCAAGTCCCGATTCACCGCCGCCTCGTTGATCGTGCTGGTCCTGATGATCCGTGCCAGCTCGTCCGGACCTCAGTACTTCGTCCGCCACCTCACGTGGGCGGTGGCGATCATCGCCGTCGGCGCCCTCGCCGTGGTCCTCGGCCGCAAATACGGCGCCCCGGCAATGGCGGGCTTGCTGATACTGACCATCGCCCCGGTGACCCTGTACCAGGTCATCGCCTACCCGCAGGCGTTGAACAAGTGGTATCTGCCGACCAGTCAATCCGAGGCGAAGGCCAATTTCCCCGACTTCCAGGGAACCACGCTGCAACTGGGTAACCGCGGCCTGATCAGGATCGACGCGGAAACCACCGAGTTGCCGTGGTCGTCGCAGGTGTACGGCAACTACGCAAAAGATCTCGATCTCGACTACGTGAACGCGTACACCCCGGTGGGCCACGCCGATTTCGCCTCACTCCTGTGCATGGGGTTCGACGGTTCCACCTGCGACGACGCCTTCCACAACGTCTTCCGGCCGGACGTGTACACCGGTCGAACCAGCGCCGACCTGATGCTGCTCGATCGGGTGGTTCTGCAGCGGAAGCAATATCCCGCCGCCGACGCGTACCCGGCACCACCCGGCTGGCACTGGGCCGACGTACCCGAGATGGCGCGGGGCGAGATCTACGTACTCGAACGTGACGCGGGCCCGATCTCGGGCCAAGCCGGCCGCGTGTCCGCGACGGTGAACGCCGATGCTCGTTCGGAGTACGAGAGCGTCAAGACCGAGCGGGTGCGAGTGAGTTCTCAAGACGGCGGCAGCGTCGTCTTCGCGCGGTTGGCCTGGCCCGGATACACCGCGACACTCGACGGCCGACCCATTCCGACGAAAGGCCTCGGCGGCACGTTCCTCTACGTCGATCTCCCGCCGGGAACCCAGGACGGTGAACTGGTGATCACCTTCCGGTCCCCCGGACAACGGCTCGGATACGCCGGAATGGGGTTCGGTCTCGTTCTCCTCGCCGGCTTGACGGTGCTGTACTACCGCGGTCGACGTCAGAGCGGCCTCGGCACCTCGGCGATCACCACCGACTCGTTGTAGACGAACGGCTTGCCCATCCACCGCGGAAACGGGAACGACAACGACCGCGAGACGACAAGACCGTTGTCGGCGCAGATCGATTCGAGGTCGTCGCCGTCGAGGAACACCGTGTGAGTGGGGTCGCTGGCAAAGCCGCGTTCCTGCGGACAGATCAGCATGATCGTCGCACCCGGGGTGAGGTACGGCAGATATTCGGCAACGATCCCGGACGCCTCACCCGCCGGCAGATGTTCGAGCAGATGCGCCATCAACATGCCGTCGAAGCGGCGCCGGTCGGGTTCGGCGTGGAATTCGCTCGACGTGTACGCCTCGAAACCGAGCGACCGACAGAACTCCACCGAATGCTCGTTGTGATCGACACCGGCGCTGCCGTCCGGCAAGTTCCGTAAGTTCCGGCCGATTCCGCAGCCGACGTCGAGAACCCTCCTACCGCCGAGGAAGCGCCGAATGTTCCATTGGTACGGGGCTTGGACGTTGAGCACCCGCTTCCACCGCGCCCCTTGAAGTTCTTTCAATCGCGCCGTGTACTCGGTGTCGGTGGTGTCTCGGCGCTGTTTCTCCGAAGAGTTCTCGGACTCGGACATCAGACTCTCACTACCTTTCGGCTGCACGGAAGGTGATCGGATCGCGCTCCCCCCGATATTTCGAAGCGTACGGGTTGAAAGTCGAGCGCCCACGTCGAACAACCCGACTCGGCGTATACACTCCCCGCCTGTGATGACCGACAGCACGCCAGATGTGGTGCAACCGCACCGAATATCCGTCGTTGTGCCGGTTTACCAGGGCGAACGAACCCTGAGCGCGTTGATCGACGAGATCTTGCCTCTCACGGAAACCACGTCGACACCCGGCGGGCGACCGATGTTCGTCGAAGAGGTGCTCCTCGTGTTCGATCACGGACCGGACGGTTCCGCCGAGGTGATCCGCGCACTCGCGAAGCAGCACGACTTCATCCGGCCGATCTGGCTCTCCCGTAATTTCGGCCAGCATCCGGCGACGCTGGCCGGTATCGCGTCCAGTGGTGGTGAATGGGTCGTCACCATGGACGAGGACGGCCAACACGATCCCGCGGACATCGGTGGTCTCCTCGACACCGCGCTCGACGAGCAGGCGACACTGGTCTACGCGCAGCCGGTGAACGCCGCACCGCACGGGGTTCTCCGGAATGCGGCATCGAAGTCGTCGAAGTGGCTCACCACCAAGATCCTGTCGTCCGAGAACTCGATCAAGTACCAGAGTTTTCGGCTCGTTCTCGGGGAGGTCGGCCGGTCGGTCGCCGCGTACGCCGGTTCCGAGGCCTACCTGGATGTCGCGCTCGGCTGGATAGCCGGGGAGGTCACCACCAGTCCGGTTCGCCTGCGGGAAGAACGCGGACGTCCCTCCGGCTACCACCTCAGAAGTCTGCTGTCACATTTCTGGCGGATGGTCCTCTCCAGTGGAACCAAGGGTCTGCGAATGGTGAGCCTCATCGGCTTCCTGTTCGCATTGGGCGGGCTGGTCATCGTCTTCTACGTCTTGGTGTCGTACCTGTTCTTCGACGCAGCCGCCGAGGTGCGCGGATGGGCGTCGACGATGATCGTGATGCTCTTCGGTTTCGGGGCCGTGCTGTTCTCGCTGGGCGTGATCGCCGAATACATCGGTGTGGCCGTGAAAACGGCAATGGGCAAACCGCCCTATCTGATAGTGAGCGATCCGGCAGACGGCCCCCTGGGTCGCCGAGACGGCACCCCACCGCCAGAACCCCGATGAGTATCCCGACGTGGGTGGTCGGCAGCGGCGGCCTCCTCGGCAGCGGTGTGGCCCGCGATCTGCGCCGACGCGGACACGACGTGCGCACCAGCCGCGTACCGTGGGGCAATTCCGAAGCGGCGAAGAACATCCTGGTCGCCGATGCCGAAAAGCTGCTCTCCGACGCCGCGGGCGGTCCGTGGCGACTGGCGTGGTGTGCCGGTGCCGGTGTGAACGGCACGAGCAGCGCCGAGTTCGCGCGGGAGAACACTCTGATGGGCGAGGTGCTCGGTGCGCTGGGTACGACCGGCTCTGGGTCCGGAACCGTCTTTCACGCATCGTCCGCCGGCGGCGTCTATGCAGGCACCCTCGGCCCACCGCACACCGAGGCGAGCGCCACATCACCGCTCGCCGACTACGGGCGGGCGAAACTCGACGCCGAAGCAATCGTCGGACAATTCGCCCAAAGAACCGGAACCCGAACTGTCATAGGAAGATTCGCGAACCTGTACGGCCCGGGGCAGAATCTGGCAAAACCGCAGGGCCTGATCTCGCACCTGTGCCGCGGCTATCTGATGTCGATGCCCATATCGATCTACGTGCCCATGGACACTCTGCGGGACTACATCTACATCTCCGACGCCGCCGAAATGGTCGCCGACAGCTTCGTCAGGGCCGAACGCGCACCGTCCGATGTCGTCACCAAGATCTTCGCGTCCGGTCGTAGCGTCACGATCGGCGCAATTCTGGGTGCGTGCCATACCGTGTTCCGGAAGCGGCCCAACGTGGTTCTCGCCGCCTCGCCGCTGGCGTCGGCACAGGCAAGGGACCTCAGACTGCGATCGATCGTGTGGACCGATCTGGACAGACGAACACACCGACCGCTACCGGCGGGGATATCGTCGACTCTCGATTCCATCCGTCACGGACTGGCCGTCCGCTAGCTACCGGTGTTCTTCTCCCCGGCGGCGGCGTACGCCTGCTCGGTGGCGTCCTTCCGGGGACGCCACCACTGCTCGTTCTCGCGATACCAGGCGATCGTGGACTCGAGTCCGCTGCGGAAATCGCGGTAGCGCGGTACCCATCCCAATTCGCTGCGAAGCACGGTCGAATCGATGGCGTATCGAAGGTCATGGCCGGGCCGGTCGGTGACGAAGTCGAACTCGTCGCGTCCATGTCCGAGGACGTCGAGAATCGACTCCATGACCGTGCGATTGTTCACCTCACCGTCAGCGCCGATCAGATACGTCTGTCCGATACGTCCGCCGTCGACGATCGCCCACACCGCACTGTTGTGGTCGTCGACGTGAATCCAGTCTCGAACGTTCGATCCGTCGCCGTACAGCTTCGGGCGTAGCCCGGCGAGAACATTGGTGATCTGTCGCGGAATGAACTTCTCCACGTGCTGGTACGGGCCGTAGTTGTTGGAACAATTCGACAATGTCGCCCGAACCCCGAACGATCGCGTCCACGCCCGCACGAGCATGTCGCTCGAGGCCTTGGTCGCCGAATACGGGCTGGACGGGTTGTACGGCGTGGATTCGGTGAACCGCTCCGGATCGTCGAGCTCGAGATCTCCGTACACCTCGTCGGTGGAAATGTGGTGATACCGGACGTCGTACTTGCGTACAGCCTGCAACAGGGTGAAGGTACCGACGATGTTGGTGTGCACGAACGGCCAGGGATCACCCAACGAATTGTCGTTGTGGGACTCCGCGGCGAAATGCACCACCACGTCCGTTGCTCCGACCAACTCGTCGACGAGGACGGCATCGGTGATGTCGCCGTGAACGAACGTGATCCGATCCGCGACGGAGTCGAGTGAAGCGCGATTTCCGGCGTACGTCAACGCGTCCAACACCGTGACCTCGACGCCCGGACGTTCGGCCACCGTCTGCCGGACGAAATTGGCGCCGATGAATCCGGCCCCACCAGTGACGAGCACTCTCATGTTCGTTCCTCCACGATCATCGAATGTGGCCGGTCGACCTGACCGGTCACCCACGATACTGTGCGCCCGAGATTTGTTTCTCCGCCGAACACTGGAACACTGCCAGGCATGCGCGGAATCATCCTGGCGGGCGGAACGGGGTCGAGATTGCACCCCATCACACTCGGAGTGAGCAAACAGCTGGTGCCGGTGTACGACAAACCGATGATCTACTACCCGTTGAGCACGCTGATGCTCGCCGGGATTCGCGACATCCTGATCATCACCACCGAAGACGACGCCCCGCAGTTCCAACGGCTTCTCGGCGACGGCTCGCAGTTCGGCGTCAACCTCACCTACCGAATCCAGTACGAGCCCAACGGCCTGGCCCAGGCGTTCGTTCTCGGAGCCGATCACATCGGTTCCGACACCGCTGCGCTGGTGCTCGGCGACAACATCTTCTACGGTCCCGGTCTCGGCAACAAGCTCACCCGCTTCGAGCACATCGAAGGCGGCGCCGTCTTCGCCTACCGCGTATCCGACCCGAGCGCATACGGGGTCATCGAGTTCGACAGCGCCGGTAAAGCCGTCTCGTTGGAGGAGAAACCGACACACCCGCGCTCCAACTACTCCGTTCCCGGCCTCTACTTCTACGACAACGACGTCGTCGCGATCGCCGAGAATCTCGAACCTTCCGCCCGCGGCGAATACGAGATCACCGACGTCAACCGAGCGTATCTGGATGCCGGACGCCTCGCGGTCGAAGTACTCCCACGCGGCACGGCCTGGCTCGATACCGGTACCTTCGATTCACTGCTCGACGCGTCGAACTTCGTACGGACCATCGAGGAACGACAGGGCCTCAAGATCGGCGCCCCCGAGGAAGTAGCGTGGCGGCACGGCTTCATCACCGACGACGAGCTTCGGCTGCGCGCCGAGACACTGCTCAAGTCGGGTTACGGCCGGTATCTGCTCGACCTCCTCTCACGCGGCAAGGACTAGTGACATGACAGACGTTCAGGTAGCGAGTCGGTATCGCGAACTGAAGATCTCCGGAGCGTGGGAATTCACGCCGGTGCAGTTCGGCGACGACCGCGGGCTTTTCCTGGAGTGGTTCCGCGAACCCGGATTCTCCGAGGTTGCCGGCCGCACTCTGGACTTGCGTCAGGCCAACTGCTCGGTATCGGCAGCGGGAGTCTTGCGCGGCATTCATTTCGCCGACGTTCCGCCTGGTCAGGCCAAATACGTCACCTGCGTGACGGGCGCGATTCTCGACGTCGTGGTCGACCTTCGTGTCGGCTCACCCACATTCGGGCACTGGGACTCGGTACTCCTCGACGACGTCGACCGGCGGGCCGTCTTCATCTCCGAAGGACTCGGACACGGGTTCCTCTCGCTCGAGGACAACTCGACCGTGGTGTACCTGTGCTCGTCCGAATACGCCCCGGACCGCGAGCACGAGGTTCATCCCCTCGATGAAGAGATCGGCGTCGACTGGCCCACCGTCGGCCGCAACGGAGAACCACTGACCGTCACGCTGTCCGCCAAGGACTCGGCGGCACCCTCACTGCACGACGCCCTGGCCACCGGGCTGTTGCCCTCGTTCGGCGAAGGCTGATGGCCGCACCGGACTCCACGGCGACGCCGCCGGCCGGGATGACCGGCAAGCCCGGTCCGCTGATGCGGATCGTCAAGAACCAGGCCCTCGCCTTCCTCCTGGTCGGCGGTGTCAACACCGTTCTCGGCACCGTCTGGTTCGTGGTCTGGCAGGTCACGCTCGGTAGCCGGTTCGGATACCACTTCGCGATAGTCGCCGGATACCTCTGCAACGTGCTGTGCGCGTTCGCGATGTACCGATATCTCGTCTTCGAAGTCCGCGGTCATTTCCTGCGCGACTTCTGGCGATTCGTGATCGTCAACTCGGGTGCGTTCGCCGTCAACCTGGCATTGATGACGCTCGCCGTCACCGTCCTGCATTTCCCGCCCATTCCGTCGCAACTCGTGATCACCGCCGTCACCGCAACGGCAAGTTTCTTCGGCTATCGCGATTTCTCGTTCAGCAGGCACAAGAGAACAGGCACTTCATGACTCCGCGCGTATCGATAGTCGTTCCGGCGTACAACAATGCCGACTACATCGTGGAAACCGTCGACTCGATCCTGAACCAGACGTTCACCGACTTCGAAGTGATCATCGCCGATCACTCGTCCACCGACGACACCATGACGGTCCTGTCCCGGTATGCCGACGACCCGCGCATCGAGATCCTGACCACCGAGGCCGGCGGCGGCGCCAAACGCAACTGGGACCGCGTCAGCGAAGCCGCAAACGGGGAACTGCTCAAACTCGTCTGCGGAGACGACACCATCTATCCGGATTGCCTCGCCAAACAGGTTCAGGCCTTCGACGAAAACCCGTCGGTGGTGTTGGTGGCCTCACAACGCAAACTCGTCGACGCGAACGGCAAGACGATCCTGTCCGCACGCGGACTGGCCGGACTGAAAGGGCTCGTCACCGGGCGGGCAGCGGCCCGCAAGACCGTCACCGCCGGCGCCAACATCTTCGGCGAACCCGGTTGTGTACTCATGAAACGTTCGGCACTCAAAGCTGCCGGATGGTGGGACGACACCAACCCGTACGTCATCGACGAAGCCACCTACACGGCCGTCGCCCTGCAAGGTGACGTGTACGCCATCCCCGAACCCCTCGCGTCCTTCCGCGTCAACGCCGGTCAATGGAGCGTTCGTCTGGCAAAAGAACAGGCCGGACAAGCTGCGGCATTTCACAAAGCCCTGCGAGAATCGGATCCGACACTCGTATCGGCGACAGACGTCCGCATCGGCGACCTACGTGCACTGGCAACCTCGTTCATGCGTCGTGGCGTGTACCTGATGTTGCGTCACCGCATGTCCTGACGCCGACACACCTTCGACGACCAGTGAGGGGACGGGCACCTCGATGACCGAACGCCGGAGCCGACGACTCTGGTGGGCGGCCGCCGTCATCGCGATCGGCGGCGGAACACTGGCGTGGGCGGCACCGTCGCTGACCCCGGGTACCGTCGCATCGCCCCCGGTCGTCGTCATCACCACCACACCCCCCGCGCCGGTGATACCGCTCCCACCCGAAGAAATCACCGCACGCGTCATCCCGACCGTGGTGACCATCACCGCCACAGCAGGATTCACCACCACCGCCGGAACCGGCATCGTCCTCTCACCGGACGGGGTGGTGCTCACCAACCACCACGTCATCAGCGGCGCCTCCGACATCTCGGCGGTCAATCTGTCCAACGGGCTGATCTACGACGTGGACGTCCTCGGCTACGACAGTGTCCACGACCTGGCGGTACTGCGCCTCGGCGGTGCGTCGGACCTGCCCGTCGCCGTCGTCGGGACATCCGCCACTCTCAGACGCGGCGATACCGTCACGGCCATCGGAAACGCCGAAGGCGGTGGTGTTGCGGTCCCGGCACCGGGTACCGTCACCAATCTCGGTGTCACCGTCGATACCCGTAACTCCACCACCGGATCGCGCAACCAGTTGAAGGGCATGGTCGAGGTGGATGCCGATATCCGGCCGGGCGATTCCGGTGGGCCGCTGGTCAACTCCGTCGCCGAGGTCGTCGGGGTCAACAGCGCGGGCAACGCCGTCTCCGAACGAACCGACACCTCCCCCGCGCCACAGTCGTATGCCATCCCCATCGACGACGCCATGACGGTCGTCGACCAGGTGCTCGGCGGACAGTCCACCGAGACGGTCCGCGTCGGGCCGACACCGGTGCTCGGCGTGGCTGTCAAGGATCACCGAAACCCACCAACCGGGGCGGAAGTGGTTGCCGTGAACTATGATTCGCCCGCCGAACATCTCGGGCTGACGAAGGGTTCGGTGATCACCAGCTTCGCCGCCAACCCCGTCGCCTCGTCCGCGGATCTCACCCGCGTGATGAGCACTCACCGGCCCGGTGACCGGATCGACGTGAACTGGCTCGATGCCGACGGCGTAGCCCGATCGGGTTCGTTGATCCTGGTGCCGGGTCCACCGCGCTAGGTCGAGCGGGTCAGCATCTCGAGTACCGCCGAACCGATCGCCCGACCCAGTAGCGGCGGGACCGCGTTGCCGATCTGCTTGGCGATGGTGGTCCGATTGCTTCCCGCGAACCGGAACGAGTCGTCGTACGACTGCAGACGGGCGCCCTCACGCGGCGTCAGCGCCCGATCCAGATACGGATGAATGCACTTGTTCGACGCCGGATGCACGAAGTTGACGGTGATGGTCGGTGCCGGTTCGTCCGCGGCCAGCCGGGAGTAGGAACTGGAGAATCCGGTGGAGATCAGGTGCGTCGGGATACTCGAGCGGTTGGGCCCGGAATAGCTGATGATCTCGAGCATTCTCGCGGTGTGCCTGGTGGAATTGTGCAGGGTGAGTTCGGCGGCGTCGCCGCGCCGCGCCGCCTGATATGCGTTGTGTGGGAGTGCATCGTATTCGACAGCGAACTCGCCACTGGCGATCTTCGGCAAGTCACCGATCGCGTCCATCACCGTCCAGGCAGGCGGCAGGTCGCCGGAATCGGAAGCACCCGGCCGCAACATTCGCGCCTTGTCCTGGATGCCGATGGTGCGAAATATCCCACGATGCGTCGGTGTCGGCCAGACCACCGGCTCCTCCGACCTGGTGCCGATCACGATGAGTCGCTCGCGCTTCTGCGGCACCCCGAAATGGCCGGAATTGAGGATCCGCCAATCGGTTCGATATCCCAGCGCCGAGAACGCCAGCAGTACCGCGTCCAGATCGGCACCTCGATTGTGTGTCGCCAGACCGACCACGTTCTCGAACACGAACACCTGCGGCCGCCAATACCCCACATACGCGGCGAACTCCTCGAACAGTGTGTTGCGAGGATCGTCGTAGGTCGTCGAGCGGTTCGGGCGAATCGACGAGAATCCCTGGCAGGGCGGGCCACCGATGATCACATCCACTCCCCCACGATCGACCGCCAGCCGCTGCGCCACCTCGGGCCGCGGTACCGCCCGGATATCCCCGGCGACAACCAGCGCATCCGGATGGTTGAGGGCGAACGTGTCGATCGAACTCTGCAGCAGATCGATTCCGTAGATCACGTCGAACGGTCCGGAGTTCTCGAATCCCTTCGAGAAACCTCCGGTTCCGCAGAAGAGGTCCATGACCGTGAATCGACGGCGAGGCGTCACCGTCCGAGGAAATCCACGTCGTCCAACTCTTCGACGACGGTGATCTTGCGCTTGCGTCCACCGATCACCTTGCCCAGACCACGAAGGCCGCCCGGCGGTTTGGGGGCCGGCGGGATCCGCTGCGGCGCGACCCGGGTACGTGCTGCTCGCTGAACCGGCTTGGCCACCACGGCAACGGGTTCGGGAGCCTTCGGCGCGGGCGCATCGACAACCGGATCCGCTGATTCGATGTCCAGGTTTTCCGCCGCCACGGTTGCCGGTTCCGCAGCGTCGACGTCAGGCGTTTCGGCGCCCGGTGTTTCGGCGCCCGGTGTTTCGGCGCCCGGTGTTTCGGCCTTCGCGTACACGGCCTCCATGTACGCACCGTGGACCACGACCGACGGCTCGGCCACCGACTCGGGCAGCACTATCGCATGTCGCCCGGTATCGGTTTGTCGGTCGATCCTTTCGGCCACGACGCCCGGTGCGCCGAACGCGGGGATCTGCAACGCCCATCGGAGTCGATCGCCCAGTGCGCGCTCGACGAGTTCGCTCCGGATGTCATCGTGCCAGCGCGCATGTTCGCCGTCCCCGAAAGCGGTCGTGTCGGAGCTGACCCACACCACCTCCGAGTCGGGGTTACGATCCGCCAGATCCAGAACTGTCAGCCAGTTCATCGTCACCGGATATCCGTCACGCTTTTTCTTCGCGACATACGGGCGGCGCAGCGAAATCGCTCGCGCCGCGACGTCGAGGTGCGAGGCGTCCACCGGATCGAGTACCTCCACCCCGAGCCCGACCAGTTCTTCCACCACGTCGCCGACGTAACTGTCCGCCTTGTCCTGGGCGGCATCGACGAATCGGGTGAGATCGCGTCGCAAACCGAGTCGGTCGTACATGCGGGCCTGCACACTGAGCGCAGCGATCATCTCCGCTGATTCGTCCCGATAACGGCCGGCGACCTCGAGCACGGCCAACCGTGGAACAACCACACGATGACCGTGCGCTCTCGCGTCGGCGATCGCGGATTCGAACAACGCTCCTCGACCGAGGGCTGATGAATCGAGGACGATGATCATGCGCTGATTCTCTCTCGAGATACGGGACGAATACGTCTTTTACCTCGGAACTGTTATTTGATCTTGAAGATCACCGCACGCTGGACCACGAAATTGATGACCGTCGCGGTTCCCTGAGCGATGACGAACGCGAGCGGCAGACTCCACCACTCGTCCGGGAGCGCGTGATAGATCACCGCGTTGAGTCCTACCTGAATGGCGAATGTCACCGCGTACAACGCGACCACTGCCACGAAGCGCGCCCGCGAGGGCTCGGCTTTGAACGTCCACCGTCGATTGATCAGATACGCCGTGGTGGTACCTGCGACGAAGCTGATCGCCTTCGCGGCACTGATGTCGAGTCCCACCACTTTGAACAGCAACGTGTACAGACCCAAGTCGACGATCGCCGACAGACCACCGGTCACGATGAAACGGACCATCTGGGTTTTCAGGTCGAGCGCGTCGTCCGCGATGCTCGTAGTGACGGGAATCTCGACGGGCAGCGGAACGTGCGGCTCGTGCTCGTGATTTGCAGGCGTGTTCGGCACGAGCACGAGACTAGCCACCTGTGCGCCTTTGTTAACCGCGGGCGGTTAATAAAGGCGCACAGCGGCACTTGGTCGTTACTGCCAGGTAGCCTCTACGTTGATGTCCACGACAGCAGAAGAGACGCCGAGGCCGGCTCTCCACACCCAAGCCCGCACCCTCACCGGTTGGGGACGCACCGCCGCTACGACGGCACAGGTGTTGTCCACCCCCGACGTCGAAGTGATCGCAGGCGCGGTCGCCCAGGTGGCGGAGAAGAACGATTCCAAGCCCGCACACCTGCGACGGGGTGTCATCGCGCGCGGCCTGGGCCGCTCCTACGGCGACCCGGCACAGAATGCCGGCGGCCTGGTCATCGACATGAATGCGCTGAGCCGCATTCATCGCATCGACCGTGAGACCGCGCTGGTGGACGTCGACGCCGGGGTGAACCTCGATCAGCTGATGAAGGCGGCCCTGCCGTTCGGCCTGTGGGTTCCGGTGCTTCCGGGCACCCGTCAGGTCACGATCGGCGGCGCCATCGGATCCGATATCCACGGCAAGAACCATCACAGCGCGGGCAGCTTCGGCAACCACGTCGTGTCGTTGGATCTGCTGACGGCCGACGGCAAGATCCGCACCCTCACTCCCAAAGGCGGGCGCAACGATCCCAAGGCCGCTCTGTTCTGGGCGACGATCGGCGGCATGGGCCTGACCGGCATCATCTTGCGCGCCACCATCAAGATGACGCCTACCGAGACGGCGTACTTCATCGCCGACGGTGATGCGCCGAGCACGCTCGACGAAACCATCGCGTTGCACAGCGACGGCAGTGAGGCCAACTACGAGTACTCGAGCGCCTGGTTCGACGCGATTTCCGCGCCGCCGAAGCTTGGTCGCTCAGCTATGTCTCGCGGTTCGTTGGCAAAGCTCGACCAACTTCCGGCGAAGCTGCAGAAGAACCCGCTCAAGTTCGACGCGCCGCAACTGTTGACGTTCCCGGATGTCTTCCCGAACGGTTTGGCCAACAAGTTCAACTTCTCCGCGATCGGCGAGCTCTGGTACCGCAAGGCGGGCACGTACCGCGGCAAGGTCCAGAATCTGACGCAGTTCTATCACCCCCTCGACATGTTCGGTGAGTGGAACCGCGGCTACGGGTCCAACGGTTTCCTGCAGTATCAGTTCGTGGTTCCGCCGGAGGCCGTCGACGAGTTCAAGAAGATCATCGTCGACATCCAGCGCAGCGGTCACTACTCGTTCCTCAACGTGTTCAAGCTGTTCGGCGAGGGTAACCAGGCACCGCTCAGCTTCCCGATTCCGGGTTGGAACATCTGCGTCGACTTCCGTATCAAGCCGGGTCTGAACGAGTTCGTCACCGAACTCGACAAGCGGGTTCTCGAATTCGGTGGACGCCTGTACACGGCCAAGGATTCGCGCACCTCGGCCGAGACGTTCCATGCGATGTACCCGCGCATCGACGAGTGGTCGGCGACGCGCCGAAAGTACGATCCGACAGGCGTTTTCGCCTCCGATATGTCCAGAAGGCTTGAATTGTGATCAATGCAGTAGGTAATCCGCAGACGCTTCTCCTCCTGGGTGGCACCTCCGAGATCGGCCTTGCCATCTGCGAGGAGTACCTGAAGAAGGGCCCTCTGCGCGTGGTGCTGGCTGCGCTGCCCGGCGATCCCGGCCGTGACGGCGCGGTCAAGCAACTCGAGGCGAAGGGCGCCACCTCGGTGGACCTCGTCGACTTCGACGCCGTGGATTTCGAGAGCCATCCCAAGGTGATCGACGAGGCGTTCGCGAAGGGTGACGTCGACGTCGCCATCGTCGCGTTCGCACTGGACGGCGATTCCGAGGAGCTGTGGCAGAACCAGCGCAAAGCCGTGCTGGTCGCGAACGTCAACTACACCGCGTCGGTGTCTGTTGGTGTGCTCCTCGGCGAGAAGTTCAAGGCTCAGGGCTACGGCAAGATCATCGCCATGTCCTCGGTGGCAGGTGAACGGGTCAAGCGGGCCAACTTCGTCTACGGCTCCACCAAGGCCGGTCTGGACGGCTTCTACCTGGGCCTCGGTGAGGCGCTGGCAGAGTTCGGTCCCCAGGTCACCGTCGTTCGTCCTGGCATGGTGCGCACCAAGTTCAGCGCGCACGTCAAGGAAGCTCCGCTGACGGTCAACAAGGAAATCGTGGCGACGCTGGCCGTTGCGGCATCCGACAAGGGCAAGGAAATCGTCTGGACGCCGGGTCCGTGGCGTTTCGTGATGATGGGCCTGCGCCACGTGCCACGCTCGATCTTCCGGAAGCTGCCGGTTTAAGCTCCTCTCCGTGACACAGACAACCACCGCTCCCACACCTGATCTCCGCTCTCCGTCGCCGTGGCGAAACACCGCGTCGACGGTGGCGGAAATGGCACTCGGAGCGGTGGTTGCCGTCGTCGTGGCTACTGTCGGACTGTTCGCCTTCGGTCGCGTGCAGTGGCCGGCGTTCACGTCGTCCAATCTCACCCAGGCCGTCACCACCGTTCTGCAGGTCGTCACCCTCGCCGTGATCGGCGCCGCGGTCGTGATGTTTCGGGCCCGCCGATACGAGCGGCTCGCGAAACTTCTGTCGTGGGCCGGTCTGTCGGGTTTCGTCACCACGACGCTGGGGCTGCCGCTGGCGGCGACCACCTTGTATCTGCACGGGGTGT
This sequence comes from Rhodococcus sp. 27YEA15, assembly GCF_049739425.1. Taxonomy (NCBI): domain Bacteria; kingdom Bacillati; phylum Actinomycetota; class Actinomycetes; order Mycobacteriales; family Nocardiaceae; genus Rhodococcus; species Rhodococcus sp. 27YEA15. Next base: position 5,267,774 of record NZ_JBMHHW010000001.1, on the reverse strand, counting down.
CGGTCGATCAGCAGTTCCGCACCGAATACCTGACCAGACTCACGGATTCGGCTGCACTGCACGACATGACGTACGTGGATCTGCCGCCGTACTACCCGGCCGGCTGGTTCTGGGCCGGTGGCCGCGTCGCGAATCTCCTGGGCATGGACGGCTGGGAAGCGTTCAAGCCGTACGCCATCGGGTCGTTGGCCGTCATGGCCGTCGTGGCATTGGTGTTGTGGACCAAGCTCGTTCGACGCGATTGGGCCGTGGTCGCTGCCACCGCAGTCACCGCCGTGGTGCTGGCGTACAACGCACCCGAGGCGTACGGCGCCGTGGTGAACCTGCTGATTGCGCCGGTGCTGATCCTCGCGTGGGGTGCGCTGAATCGGCCGGGAGCGTCTCGGTTCGCCGGTGCGGGTGCGATTCTCGGTACCGGCGTGTTCCTCGGATACGCCGCAACGGTGTACACCCTGTACTTGGCCTTCGCCGCCTTCGCGGTCACGTTGATGGCCGTCGCATCCGCCGGGCTGGCCGTACGTGCCCAGCACAGTTGGAAAGCCGTGTGGGGGCCGCTGATCCGGTTGGCGGCCGTCGCCGTCGTCGCCGGTCTGATCGCCCTGACGGTATGGGCGCCCTATCTGGTCAAGGCGCTCGCCGGCGCCACCGCCGAGTCGGGTACCGCCATGCATTACCTGCCGAAGTCCGGTGCGGTACTGCCTTTCCCGATGCTCGAGTTCTCCCTCGCCGGCGGGCTCTGCCTGCTCGGCACCATCTGGCTGGTCTCCCGCTTCCTGTACTCGCGCCGGGCCCAGGCACTCGGTATCGGCGTGATCGCGGTATATCTGTTCGCGCTGCTGTCCATGCTGGTGACCGTGGCGGGAACCACCCTGCTCGGGTTCCGCCTGGAGCCCGTCCTGATCGCCCTGCTTGCCGCCGCCGGTGTGTTCGGATTCTTCGAGTTCGCCGGGTGGATCGTGTTGGCCACCAGCGAAAATCCCCGCGTCAAAGCGGTGTTGCTCACGCTTGGAGTCATCGGGGCGATCGCCTTCGCCCAGAACATCCCGCAGGTTCTCGCCCCCGACATCGCTGTCGCGTACAGCGATACCGACGGCAACGGCGAGCGCGGCGACAAGCGTCCGCCTGGTGCCGAAGCGAACTACGCCGACGTAGATCGGATCATCGGTGAACAACTCGCACGACCGGCGAACGAGACAGTGGTCCTCACCGCGGACATCGGCTTTCTGAGCTTCTACCCGTACTACGGTTTCCAGGGTTTGACCTCGCACTACGCGAATCCGCTGGCCGACTTCCGCGCTCGCGCCGATCTCATCGCGAAGTGGTCGGAACTGACAACACCCGACGAGTTGGTCGCCGCACTGGACTCCGCACCGTGGCGGGCTCCGGATGTGTTCCTCTTCCGGCAGGGCGCCGAGGGATACACACTGCGGTTGGCCGAAGACGTGTACCCCAACGATCCGAACGTCCGCCGTTACACGGTTACCTTCCCGAAGGAACTGTTCGACGATCCCCGGTTCACCGTCACCGAGCAAGGACCCTTCGTGGTGATCACCCGTGCCTAGGACACGGCGCTTGGGAAATCCGTCTCGTCCATGCCACAGTCCGTCCGTCACACGACGCCGAGGAAGTAGCACGTCGCCAGGATTCGGATGAACCGAAGATGTATGTTGAAGCCGAGCACAGTGCATTGAGGGGAACACGTGAGCGATGGTTGCCCTGACAAGATCCTCGGTGCGCAGGTCCGACTCGCCCGAGAGCTTCGAAAGCTCAGCTTGCGCACGTTGGCCGGACTCCTCGGCGTCAGCCCGGCAACCCTCAGCCACGTGGAAAACGGCAAGACACGATTGTCTGCGGTACGGCTGAGCCGTATCGCGGATATCCTCGATTTCGAAGTACACGAAATACTGGAACTGGAAGCCTCGCCCCACGACCGAATGGATGCGTCGACCGAACTTCGACGGCACCCTCGACACGACGGCGTTGAGCTCGGCGAAACATCATTCGACTGGCGCGTGTACGAACCGCTGACCTTCGACCCGGTGTTGTCGGCGGCCCTGGGAGAGTTTCTCGACATCGGCTATCACGGCGCCAGTGTGCGAGGGATAGCCGCTCGCTGCGACATGTCGGTGTCGGGCATATACCACTACTACTCCAGCAAGCAGGAAATGCTACGAGCAGTTCTCGACTACGCCATGGGCGAATTGCTCCGACGATCGGAATGTGCACGGGCCGAAGGACAAGACTCCGTGGCACGATTTCTGCTGTTGGTGGAAAACCTGGTCCTGTTTCACACGCACCGCCGCGAACTGGGTTTCGTGGGTGCCGGCGAGATGCGAAGCCTGGACGCCGACAATCGTCGAGCTGTTGCCGACAAGCGGAACTTGCAGCAGCGCATGATCGACGAGGAGGTGGCCCGATCCGTTTCGGATGGTTTCTTCAGACCGGACTCGCCGTTGGACGCCTCGCGAGCTGTCGTGACGATGTGCACCGCGCTGCCCAGTTGGTGGCGCCCCGACGGGCCGCTGAGCCCGAGTCGGCTCGCCGACATGTACACCACCATCGCATTGGACGTCATGCGGTATCGGTCACCGGACCGGCCGGCGCCTACGCGGCCGGCGCTCGATCGTCCGTAAGCCGACGCTCGCGGCCGGTGGCCGGTCAGCCGACCAGGCCCGTTTCGTAGGCAAAAATCACTGCATGCACGCGGTTACGCAAGTCCAGTTTGGTGAGGATGTTGCCGACGTGGGTCTTGACCGTCACTTCCGATACCACCAACTCGGCCGCGATCTCGTGGTTGGACAGTCCGGTTGCCATCGCCAGCAACACTTCTCGCTCGCGCGGGGTCAGCTGATCGAGAAGACCTGGCGCTGCGCCGTCTCCCCTGCCCGGCAGGCGCGGCGCACACACCGACAAGAGGGAACGCGTCGCCCGCGGCGATACGACGGCGTCACCGTTCGCCACGGAACGGATCGCCCGCGCCAACTCGTCGACGACGACGTCCTTGAGGATGAAGCCGCTCGCGCCGGCCCGCAGCGCGGCGAACGCGTATTCGTCGAGGTCGAAGGTGGTCAGGATCAACACTCGCGCCGACGCATCGCGGGCCATGATCCGGCGGGTGGCCTCGATACCGTCGAGGCCCGGCATCCGGACGTCCATGAGGATCACGTCGGGGTTCAGTTCTTCCGCCAACCGAATCGCATCGGTTCCGTCCTGGGCTTCACCGGCGATGTCGATGCCGTCGGTCTCTTCCAGGATCATCCGGAACCCGGCCCGAATCAGCGCCTGGTCGTCGACCAGGAGCACACGAATATCACTCATCGGGAATCCTCTGCTCGGGTAGTGATCGGCAGGTGTGCACGAACTCGCCATCCGCCGAGCGAATCCGGTCCTACTTCGACGGTGCCGCCGTACACCGCTGCCCGTTCTCGCATCCCGATGACACCGTGACCGGTGGTGTCCGCGCTCGGATCCGCCGCTGCGGCCCCGTCGTCGTGCACGTCGACAGTCACCGCGTCGGCCGTGTACACGATGCCGACACCGACCACGGTGGAGCCGACGGAATGTTTGAGTATGTTGGTCAGCGCTTCCTGCACGATGCGGTACACCGCCAACTCCGCGCCCGGCGGCAACGCGTCGGGACTGCCGGTCACGGTGGCCTGGACTCCCCTTCCCGTTTCACGAACGCGATCGAACAGGGTCTCCAGCTGTGCCACTCCGGGCTGTGGGCTGCGCTCCCGCGTCGTGGTTTCGGTGCGCAACACCCCGAGTAGTCGGCGAATCTCGGTGAGGGTCTGCCTGCCGGTCTCCGCCACCTGACGCATAGCCCCGGCGGCCCGCTCCGGTTCACGCGCCTGCTTTCTCGCAGCGCCCTCCGACAACGTCACCATGACCAGCAGACTGTGCGCCACGATGTCATGCATTTCGCGGGCGATTCGGGTGCGTTCCTCGGCGGCAGCGATGACCGCTTGTTGATCACGCTCGCGTTCGAGCTGGTTTGCTCGCTCCACGAGCAGATCGAGGGAGTTTCGGCGATGCCGCACGTACACCCCCACCATGAGGGCGGCCACCACCGGACCTGTCAGCAGAATGAACATTTCGGTCCATTGCAGATCCCGTGGCCATCGAATCGACGCCAGAAGCGTTCCGAGTTCGATCGCCCCGGCCGCGAGCAGCGCCACCCGCATCGGATACCGACTTGCCACGGTATAGAGGTAGACCAACAGCGTGATGTCGGCTGCCAGTTCCAGGCCCACGGACCACTGGATCAGTGCCACTGCGGCCGCAAAGGCGAACGTGGTCAAGGGGAATCGTCGACGCCAGACCAGTGGCACCACCAGTAGCACGCTCAGTAGCAGGTAACCGATGAAACCTGATCCGGTATGCCGTGCGTGGTAGATGATCTGCGGCAGTGACCACAGACCCGCCACTACCGCGAGAGCTGTATCGGTTCTCGTAGGATGATGATCGATCAGGGCCTTCACCGTCAGGCAAGTGGATGCGAGTCGCCCGGGAGCGCCCTCTCGCGGGGTATCCGAGATCCACTCGCGCCACCGCAGACGCGCGCGCTGCACCACGGCCGACATCTCGATCACCCCTCACCGTCGCTCGGCGACACCACTTCTCAGAACCCACCGTCGAAGAATCCTACGAGGGCGGGTCCAGGATCTGCGGCAGTACCTGCGTTGGCCAGCGCTGTCACCCCGGTGAGAAGCATGAGCAGTACCGACAGGGCACAGAACACACCCAGCACTGTCCTGGCCCGCCGATCGGCCGAATCCGTGCGCACACGACGTCGCCACAACAATGCACTCGTACCGAGAAGTACGACAGTCGCGACGACGGCGATCACTGCCATCACCGCGTGGTACCACCCGAAATCAGTGGTCATCATGTCGATGACCGGCGTGATGTCACCGGCGGCGAGTTGCCTTCGTACGTCGACGAGGGTGCTGGCGAGGTCCCCCGCAGCGTCGTTCATCGGAAGTAGCGAGAGCAACGACGAGAACGGCGCCAGCGCTCCCTGGATGTTGGCCATCAGGACCAGGCCCGCGAACAATGCAATTGCGGTGATCGATACGCCGGAAACGAGTGGAACCAGGCGTCTGCCCTTACCCGCCCTGAGATACGTCTGCCACAACCGTATTCCCAGCGGCGTCACCACTGCCAACAGAAGGACTGCGATCACGGCTTTGGCGACGTGGAAACGAGACCAGTAGTGCACGGCGCTGTCCAGGCGCGGTGGCAGGTGGTTGCTACCCGCACTCCAGTATTCGACGAAGCCGTCGCCGAGGGCGCGGGTGAGATCACCGTTACCGAAGGTGTTGCCCGCCAGGATGCTCGGCGCGACGAAGAGCGCGATCAGGAGAATGCCCGCCAGTAGTGCGAGAGTGCGTTCGGAAAGACCTGCGGATCGGGGTCGGGACGTGGTGAGGTGCACGAGGATTCCTTCGTCGAGGGCGGGGATGTGCATGGCGCGTCATCCGGTCTTCCAACCGTAGAAAATTCGCTCTCTTGTACACATCGGGCGACGGACGGAACTTCTCACCCGGCTCGTCTACGTCTGCAGTCGTAGACTCTCCACCTCGAGGAGGACCTCGCGAACCGACCACGCGATTCGCCTCGCACCCCATCACGACCGAGAATTCGACCTTCGATCTCAGTCAACCCGAACCGGCTTGCCTGCTCGTAGCTACATCCTCGCGATGACCGGCGCGGAGGCCGCGGTGCCGAGTGTCGTCACCAGCGGCGAGGGCTGTGCGGAGGACCTGTTTTCCGGCGATTTCGGCGTGTCCGTTGTCGGGACGAGCAGGGAATCGATGGCGATGAACGCGTGATCGGCGAGTAGGTCCGTGGGCCTGGTCTGCTCGGCCGACATCATCATCGAGACCAGTCCAGCGCCGGAAACGATGCGGCCTTCGTCGAACGCAGCGGAATCGTCAACGAATGTGTGGGCCGGTTTCACCGGAAGTGCCCTGCCCCGAGCCGTCAACTTTGTTGCGCGAGACTCCAAATCGCCCCAGTTCAGCGGCGCTTTCTCCGGGTAGCACACCGACCGCCGGTACGGGCACTCAGCATCCCCTAAGTATCGCTGCGCCAGGATGATCATTGCGCCACCTCCGGCGCACTACTCCACCCGCTGTCAGCATCACCGGACCAACCGGACATTCTCGCGACAGCGGCGTGGCTGACCATCGAAGGGACAACATTCATGGCTACTCGTATCGGACGTCGCCTGATCACCACCGGCGCCATCGCCGGCATGTCGGCGCTGGCTCTGCTCGTCAATCCGGCTGTCGGCTCGGCCGCGATCACCGGTGGCGCGACCGTACACGCGAACGCCGGTCAGGGCACCATCACCACCGCCATCACCGGCCTGAACACCACCAAGGCATTCGTCAAGTGCGAGGGCACCGTGTACCGCGCCGACGCCTCCGTTCTGGATTCGACCACCAAGGTCGGCCAGAGCTACCTGATCGTGGGCGACACGATGACCGCCGGACAGATCCTGACCAACGCATCGGGCATCGGCACCTCGGCCGTTTTCCCGGCAGGCGAGTACCAGGTTCGCACCAAGTGCAAGGAAGACGGCGACACCGACTACCAGGACCCCATCGCATCGGTTCGGGTCACCGTCACCACCAACGGCGCGCCCTCCACCGGATCCAGCGATCCGGGCGCACTGCTGCAGAACCTCGTTCGCGGAGTGCTCGGAACCTTCGGTAGCTGAAGCTCCCACGGCCCGTGCAGCACCGATCGACTCGCCGGCCACGAGGTAGCCGGCCTGGGGCTGCAGTGAGTACGTGACGATGAAAAAAACGAGGAGCCCGGGATGGTGATCCCGGGCTCCTCGGCGTCTGCCCAGCCAGAATCGGTGCGGTTGCGTCTGACCTTCGACCGGCAAGCAACCGCCGGCCGAACATCCATCGGCGTGACGCGCATCGACGCTTCGTCAGCCGCCAGTCACACGAAATTACTCGAGACCGCATCGCCCCATTTTGGTATACCGTATCCATTTTGACATGGCGTTCACGTCCCGCCGTTCGAGTTTCGTCACGAGTCGAATCCGGCTCTCCCGATGATGCCGTGCCGAGTTCGCTTGCGCTCGTGCAGATAACCGGACTCGCCCTTGCAATACTCCGTGCCTAATTCCAGAAGACCGCAGGCGGAACGCACCCAGATCTTCGGTCGACATGAGTCTTGCACAGACCAAAATTTCGGTATACGGTATCCGGCATGAGATGCACATCACTTTGAATACGGATCTGTGACGGCCAAGACATGCATCGGTTCCGACGCGGAGGTGCCGAGCATCCGGCTCAGGCAATTCCCACGGCGCCGAGGACGACTCGTTCCGGTACAGATCTGACTGACGAAGTCGGTTGATCACACACTATCCGGAAAATTCTTCTACCTGATCGAGGTGTGCATACCGACAGACCCGGAGCTGGGCACCCGCGACGGTCGATCCTGCTCGAAGAAGCGTGGAATCCCTTTGACAGAACCGATTTTCGACTTCCGATGCTCGTGCGGACGATCCGCAGAGCGAAAACCACCACGGTCTCGAAGGTCGACTCGGTTGCGTCGGCGTCCCCGGACCGTCAGCGCCGCCACGACCGAGGCCGATCGCGTTCGCACAATGCTCGATCTCGAACCGTGAACTTGAATGGAGTAAGTGACATGCTGTTCGACAACAAGATCGGAATTTCCGATTCGGATGCCGCAGAAAACTTCCGCAATTGGGTTTCCGAGCGAATTCCCGAGGCCGAAGATCTGATTGTCGAGAAGTTCGCGAGACCGAAGGACAGCGGGTTCTCGAACATCACGATTTTGATCGAGATCGCATGGAAGCAAGACGGAATCGATCATTCGCAGTCGTTGGTGGCACGAGTAGAACCGGTAGGAGAGACCCTCTTTCAGCACTACGACGTCGAATTCCAGTTCAACGTCATGCAGAAGCTGGCTCAAACCGAGGTTCCGGTTCCCACGGTGCTGTGGAACGAGAAGAGTCCCGACGTACTCGGCGCACCGTTCTTCGTCATGGAGCACGTGCGAGGGGAAATCCCTTCCGACGATCCCAGCTTTGCGGCGCCGGGAAGCTGGGTGATGAGCCTCGAGCCCGCTCACCGCGCACTTCTGGTGGACAACGGGTTGAAGAGTCTGGCGGCTGTTCACCGAGTCGACTGGAAGGAACTCGGCCTGGATTTTGTCGCGCGTACGGGCGACGGAGACTCCGCAGCCGCTCGAGAACTCGATCATTACGAGAACTTCTATTCCTGGGCGGTAGGGATCGACAACTGCGAAGTGATCGACGCTGCGATCGCCTGGGCCACAGACAACCTGCCGGTAAACGAAGAAGTCGGACTTTCCTGGGGCGACAGTCGAATCGGTAACATGATCTTCGACGAATCCTTCCGCGTCGTCTCCGTCATCGACTGGGAAGGCGCAACGCTCGCCGCACCGGAGAAAGACCTGGGTCACTGGCTCCATCTCTCACGCGCCTTCACCGAAGAGTTCGGATTCGACCTCCCCGAAGGATTTCCATCTCGCGAAGAAGTCGTCAGCCGATATGAAGAACTGACCGGTCGACCAACCGAGAACGTTCATTTCTACGAAGTGATGTCCGGAATACACGGCGCCGTACAGGCGAACCGTGCACTACGCCTGATGATGAAGGCCGACATCATTCCGAACGACCCGAATTCCTTGCGCAACAATCCTTTCACGCGAGCTTTGGCGAAACTCATCGGTCACGAACTGTCCGAGAGCGGCGGGCTTGCCACGATCAGCGGCTCGCCGTCGCGTTGACGACGACCGCAATTTTTTCCAGTACCGACATCTTGGTAACTGACGTCCAATTCAAGAGAAAGAGCCTCGTGACATGGAATACCGGAAACTGGGAACAACTGGGCTGGACATCTCGCCACTTGCACTTGGATGCATGAGCTTCGGCGAACCTGACCGCGGGTACCCGGAGTGGACGATTCCCGAAGAGGACAGTCTGGGGATCATTCGAACCGCTGTCGATGCGGGAATCAACTTCTTCGACACGGCGAACTCGTACTCGCAGGGTAGAAGCGAGGAGATTATCGGAAAAGCCCTCGGCAACTTGATCCATCGGGACAATCTGGTGATCGCCACCAAAGTGCTGCATCCGATGCGTTCGGGCCCGAACGGGCACGGTTTGTCGCGCAAGGCTATTTTCACCGAGGTGGACAACAGCCTCCGACGGCTGCGCACCGACTACATCGATCTGTACCAAATTCATCGCCTCGATCACTCGACTCCCTTGGAAGAAACGCTCGAAGCGCTGCACGACGTGGTGAAGTCAGGGCGAGTTCGTTACCTGGGTGCTTCCTCGATGCACGCATGGGAGTTCGCCAAGGCGCTCCATATCCAGGAGCGACACGGTTGGGCACGATTTGTCTCGATGCAAGATCACTACAACCTCCTCAATCGCGAAGAGGAGCGCGAGATGATTCCACTTTGCCTCGACGAAGGCGTGGGAACCATCGTCTGGAGTCCGCTCGCCCGTGGACGGCTCGCCCGCGAGTTCCAGGACAAGTCGACGAACCGATCGACCGCCGATCAATTTGCCGACCTCTTCTACTCGAAGCGGAACATCGAGAGCGACAAGGAAATCATTCGAGTCGTCGGAGAGATCGCGCAAGATCGAGGGGCGACACGCGCTCAGATCGCACTGGCCTGGCTGCTGGCGCAGCCCGTGGTGTCTGCACCGATCGTGGGAAGCTCGCGCGCTGCACAGGTTTCCGATGCGATCGGCGCTCTGGACATCCGACTCTCCCCCGAAGAAGTTGCCCGACTTTCGGCGCCGTACACCCCGCGTGCGGCAAATCAGGGCGGTCTGACGGACGCCGAGATCGAAGAAATGACCGAAGCTGCCGGAATGGTGCCACAGTCCGCCTGAGTGCACACGTCACGACCCGGCCCGAACAAACCGACGAATACAGGTGCAACAGTCATGAAGTTAGATCCCGTTCGCATAGTCGTCACCGGCCACGACGACAAGGGCAGGTCGGGCGTCAGCAGTGATCGGATGATCGCCGCGGGCGACAAACCGTCCGCGGGAACGTATGTCCACTTCCTCTGGGGAACCGATACACCGCCCGAGTTTCCCGACGACGGGTCACGATCGGAATTGTCGTCCGCGTTTCCACCGATCGGTGGCATTCGTTTCGTCGAGACGGTGATCTTGCCGGACGAGGAGACCGAATACACCGACGGTGGGATCGACGGAATACAGTTCCCGGACGGTCTGGCCCCAGGTATGCATGCCACTGCGTCGGTCGATTGCTGCGTCGTCATCGACGGCGAAGTGTGCGTGGAGTTCTCCGACGGAACGGTGGTGGTGCTCCGACGCGGCGACGGCCTGGTACAGAACGGAACTGCCCACAGGTGGTTCAATCGGACGCGCCACCCTGCTCGTCTCGCGGTCTTCGTCGTCGGCGCAGTGCACAACGCACTACCGCACTGAGCGATCGAGCACTCGGATCCATTCGAGTACCGATCGAGCGAAACGACGATCACGAACACCACGGCGGGCCCGAGTCTCGACACAGACTCGGGCCCGCCCCCCGTCCGGGCCCGAGTCTCTACACGTCCGCCGAGGTCAACTTGCTTCGAGCTTGCGCACGTTCACGTTTGGCCACCGTCGTCAATGCGAGGATCGTGACGATTGCACCTACGTTCGCCGCGATCATGACCCCGATCGAAAGGCCGACGTTTCCTCCCGACGCATCTTGAACCCACCCAACCATGTAGGGGCTGATGAAGCCTGCCGTGGCACCCACCGAGTTGATCACCGCGATTCCAGTTGCAGCACCGGCTCCGGCCAGGAACGATGTGGGTAGAGACCAAAACAGCGACTTCGCCGTCATGGTGGCCATCGTCGCGACCACCACGGCCAGAAAAGCGAAAATCGGAACCGAATTCAACGTGACAGCGGTGATCAGGAACGCCACCGCGGATATCCCGACTCCGACCAACACCGGCGCTGTCGACGTCACACTCTTGACCCGTTTACCGGTGACATAGAGGGCGATCGCACCGAGCACGAACGGCAGAGCGGTGAACCAACCGATCTGGGTGCTCGACAGTCCGCTCGCAACACCTCTGATCGCCGACGGCATCCAGTACGACAGCGGGTACGTTCCGCAAAGGATGCAGAAATACGCGAACGACAGAATCAGGACCTTCTTGTCCTTGAAGACCGCCCGATGCCCCGAGGGCGCTGTAACAGCTCGCTCGCTTTCTTCTGCGTGCAGTGTCGTTTCCAGCCACCGCTTCTGCTCTGCTGAGAGCCACTTCGCATCAGAAGGCTTGTCCGACAAGAGAATGTACAGAAGAGCACCGAACGGGAAAGTGATCAGACCGCCGACCAGGAAAATCCAACGCCACCCTTCGAGGCCGAACGCCCCGTCGAGGACGTCCATGAGCCATCCGTTGAACAGACCGCCGAAGGCAGTCGCAATGGGGACGGCCATCATGACGATCGCAATTATCTTGGGCCGTTGCCGATTGGGGAACCAATGCGCAATATAGAGCAGAATTCCCGGTAACAGGCCGGCCTCCGCGATTCCCAGCAAGAATCTCAGGACGTACAGACTTGGCATGTTCCACGCGAACGCCATGATCACGAGGACGATGCCCCAGGAGACGATAATTCGGGTAAGCCAGAAGCGCGCTCCGAATTTCAACATCGCCATATTGCTCGGCACTTCGACGAAGATGTACCCGACGTAGAAGATGCCGGCGGCCAAACCGTATTGAGCTGCGGTCATTCCGAATGTCTGTTCCAGACCGAAGGCCGCGAATCCGATGTTGATCCGATCCACGTAACAGATGAACCAGACGATGACCAGGATGGGCACGAGGCGTCGACTGACTGTTCTCATCGTCGATACTTCGAGCTCGGAGGGACTGGCATTGACTGCCGTCATGAAGAACTCCCGTCGCTTATGGATGGGTGATCGACCCCTACTCTGCCCTGGATTCGAGCGTAATCGTCCATGCATCGGCCGGCTTGCTGCCGCCAGGACGTCGAGTGTGATGATCACCTGATGCGGTTACCGCTTGTTCATAAGCGGTGCACTGGGTTCAGGTGTCTGAATCCCTAAACCGTTATTAGAAGCGTACACCTACACGCTATTAGCGTGCAAGATAGATCACACTGGATCTTTGCTGTCGTGCAGAGCACCGACATCCTCGGCCCAGAGCCTGGCATGGCTCATTCTCCCGATCAGAGCTGAATTGACTTCGTCTCCAAGAACTCGTCCAGGCCGGACCGTCCGAGCTCCCGCCCGAGTCCGGACTTCTTGAAACCGCCGAACGGCGCCAGAGGATTGTGCGCAGCGCCGTTGACGTCGATCTGCCCGCTGCGAATCTGTCGAGCGAAAGCCAGAGCACGGCCCTGATCACCCGACCACACGGCACCATGCAACCCGTACGGCGAATTATTGGCGATTTCAAGCGCTTCGGCTTCGTCCCGGTACGGGATGACCGAGAGCACCGGCCCGAAGATCTCGTCCTGCGCGATGGCTGACGCCGGATCGACATTACCGAAGACGGTGGCGGGAACGTAGTATCCCCGGTCCATTCCAGTTCCGGCCGAGACGCCACCGACAACCAGACGTGCACCATCGAGAACGCCTCGACGCATGTAGTCGAGTACTCGTCGACGTTGGTCGGCGGAGACCAATGGGCCAAGTTTCGTCGACGGGTCCATGGGATCGCCCGGAGTGAACTTCACTGCCGCCGCGCCCGCGATCTCCAACGCCTCCTCATGCCGCCGCGCCGGTACGAGAAGCCGGGTCCACGCCGTACACGTCTGCCCACCATTCAAGAAGGCGTTGGACACTCCCACCTTCACCGCGGTCGTTAGATCCGCATCCGGTAGAACGACGTTGGCGGACTTACCACCGAGCTCGAGCGTCATCCGCTTGATCTGTGCGGCCGCCACCGACGCGACATGCCCACCGGCTCCGACCGACCCGGTGAAAGACACCAGGTCGACATCGGGGTGCCCGACAAGGGCTTCACCGACGGTTGGTCCGCGACCGTGGATCAGATTGACCACACCGGGTGGCAGTCCCACCTCGTCGAGGACCTCGAACAAGAGGTCGGCGACCATCGGGGCAACCTCACTCGGCTTGAGGATCACGGTGCATCCCGCTGCGAGAGCCGGTGCCAGCTTCGCGGCGATCTGATGCAGTGGATAGTTCCACGGCGTGATCGCCGCGACGACGCCGACCGGCTCACGTACGATCAGAGAGTTCGCGATGCGCTCTTCCCCTTCGTCTTCCCCCAGAAGGTCGACGTATGTTCGTATGTCGGTCAACGGCAGCGTCGCCTGGATCCGGCTCGCGATTCGAATCGGGGTTCCGACGTCAGCGACGATTGTCGCCGCAATATCGTCTTGCCGACGCTCGAGACCGTCCAGAATGCGCTGCAGGAATTCGCGCCGTTCACCGCGTGTGGTCGAGGACCAGGCCGGAAAGGCCGAGCGTGCGGCTCGAACTGCCTGATCGACATCGTCTTTCGTACATTCCGGCACGGCGCCGATCGGCTGTTCGGTCGCCGGATTGAATACCGTGATCGCCTCACGCTCGCAATCGACCCAAGTACCCGACAGATATATACGCATGTGTGACATCGTCATTTTCCGTTTCGATGAGTGAATCGGCGATCCCAGTCGCCGACGAACGTGTAGTTCAGGAATTGAGAAAAAGTGGTGAACGACGATCGACGAGAGCGGTGAGCGCCTCGTCGTGATCTGCCGTCGTATGGGCGAGGGCCTGCATGGCGGCAGCCAGCTCGAGCAGACTGTCCAGCTCTTGCCTGGCACCCTCACGTAGAAGCCTCTTGCCCATGCGAAGAGCGTGAGAGGGATTGCTCGAGATGCGGTTTGCCAGTTCCATCGCCCGCGGTAGCAACTCGTCCGGCGCGACCACAGCGGACACCAGCCCCCATTCCAGGGCGGTGTCGGCATCCACGGCGTCGCCGGTGAACACCATCTCGGCGGCCCTGGCATGACCGATGATTCTGGGGAGGAACCATCCACCGCCGCTCCCGGGAATGAGACCGAGTTTGGCGAAGTTCATCGCGAACTTCGCCGCCGACGACGCGATCCGCATGTCACACATCAGGGACAGGTCGCAACCGGCTCCGAACGCATGCCCGTTGACGGCTGCGATCGTGGGAACCTCACAGTTGTACAGTGCTTTGGAGATCAGCTGGATCCGGTGTCGATAGCCTTCCCGCTTCTCGTTCGGCGTACCGGCGAAGAGCCCCTGCCGCTGCCGCATGTGCGCGAGATTACCACCAGATGAGAACGACTTACCGGATCCGGTGAGAATGACAGCACGAATATCATTGTTGCCGTTAACATCCGAGATCGACTCGAGGATCGCGTCGATCATTGCGAAATCCGATATGGCGTTACGGGTATCGGGCTGGTTCAGCGTCCAGAGCTCGATGTGGTCGATCGTCTCACGACGTAGGTATCCGTTGCTCATCGTCCACCGTCCGATCCGGCAGTGACAGGAAGCCACGATCGCCCGGTCTGTTCCCCCAACAGCGGGGCGGAGTCACCTGTCTCGACCGGGGAGGCAGAGAAGTCCATCGGGAATCTCACTCTGATGTAGTCGCCTTCGGTGGGGTGCGTGACTTCTTTCAGAATGCCGCGCGAGCGTGCGTATTCCGACGAACCGAGATCGTCGAGATCCACGACTTCCTGAAACGGAATGTCGGCACTCGTGCAGAGTTCACGCCACTGCGCCACGGTGCGGGTCGGTGCGATTTCACACAAGAACGACTGCAATTGCGCCACGTTCACATGCCGTGTCGAATTCGAGTCGAACCTGTTGTCGGACAACAGATCTTTTCGATCGACGAGACCGAAGAAGTCTTTCCAGTTCCGGTCGGAGTACGGCATCAGGCACACCCACCCGTCGCGCGCCCGGTGCGGGCGCCGTTCGGGAACCAATGTCCGGTTCCAGCCCACCGGATCGGTCGAGGGAACGAAAGTCTTTCCCGAGAGGTGTTCGACGAGGTTGAATGAGATCATCGCGTCGATCATCGGAACATCGACCCATTGCCCCACCCCGGTGCGTTCCCGGTGCACCAAGGCCGCAAGTACGCCCTGTGCCATCATCAGTCCACACACCTTGTCCGCCACGACGTACGGCGCGTAGCGAGGTTCACCCTCGACACGTCGATAGAGATCGCAGATCCCTGATGCCGCTTGGACGATGTCGTCGTATGCCGGTTGGTCGGCCATCGTCGACGTGGAACTGTACGCCTGACCGGTACACAGGATCACGCCCGGGTTGATGCGCTCCAACTGCTCATAAGAGACTCCCAGGCGCTCCCGGGACTTCGGGCGTAGATTCGTGACGAGAACGTCGCAACCCCTGATCAGTTCTTCGAAGTACTCGCGATCAGGTTCGGTCTTGGTGTCGAGGACGACACTGGATTTGTTCCGTTGGAGGTTCAGCGTCAATGCGCTCATCCCCTTGTTTCGCGCCGGACCCAGGTTGCGCCCGACGTCCCCGTCCGAGGTTTCGATCTTGATGACGTCCGCGCCCAGATCACCGAGAACGGACGCCGCGTAGGGCCCCATGATGACCGACGCGATCTCGATGACTTTGATTCCGACCAGTGGACCTGACTTGGTTGACATAGCTACGTTTCGCTCCGTTCGGATCGACCTTTCTGTTAGAAGCGTACAGTAGAACGCTAATAAGGAACACTATTTCATGGAGGCTACATGGGCCGACGGATGCCCGAGCCTGCTTGCCAGCTTGGTCGCACACTCGGTGACCAGCCCGATCACCCGCTCCTCCAACTCCTCGGTGTATCGCTGCACCGGAGTGATGACCGCGATACTGCTGGTGACCCCGAGCGGAGTGATGATCGGTGCGGCAATTGCGTTGGCACCGAATGCGACCTCGTCACGGGTGATCGCGTAGCCCTTCACGAGAACGTCAGCCAACACCTCTTCTATCTGATCCGCGGACGTGGGCGTGGTGTCAGTCAGGCGCGGAAAGCCCTTGTCGTAGATCGCGCGTCGCTCGCTCTCCGGGCGGTGCGCGAGAATGGTGAACGCCGTCGCACCCGCGTGCATCGGCATCCATTCGAAGACCTCGGGCACGAACCGCACGGCGTGCCGACTCGGGCACGCCACGACAAACATCCGGGCCGCTCGCTGGGGGTCGTACACAGTCAACACCGCCGTTTCGCCACATGCGTCCCGTAGTTCCTCGAGATACAGTTGGGCTGACCCGAACGGCTGTTTCGAACTCGCGAGCGAGGCAATACGAAACAGCTCCCAACCCAGCTCCCACCCGCCGGAGCCGTCCGGCGCAACGAGACTCACTTCCTGCGCAGTCTCGAGAGTTCTCTGCACGGAGCTGGGCGCGGTGTCGAGCGCACGAGCAAGCTCCCTGGTACCGAACGAGCGCTCTTCACTTTCTACCATGGTGGAAAGCAGACGCGTCAGTGACCGAATGGGATTACGCTCGCGCTTCGGTGCTGCAGAATCCGTAGTGCTCATCTATTGAATCTCCTGTCTGGGCTCCTCCTAAAGTTACGGCATGTCGTGTTTCGGTCATTTCGGTTGTGCAGTCCACATTCTCGACGGACGCCGATGCGGACGGCGCACCGAATTACGCTCGAGTTCCGTGAGTCCACCCCAGATACCGTGTTCTTCGCGGTTGCGCAGCGCATGATCACGGCACCTGACATTCACGGGGCACTGCGCACAGATACTGCGCGCAGTGCGTTCACGACGAAGCCGAACACCGAGAGATTCGTTCTCCGGTGCATAGAAGACGTCACCGAGATATCGGCAGTGGCCCTGCAACCGCCAATCCCGCTCGTCGATCCGCGTGTGCTCGAGCATCGACCCGCTCACGCCATGAGAGCGGTGAAACGCCAGTCCAACACCGGCACCGGCTCACTCCGCCCACGATGGGCGAAGACGATCGAGCGGAGATCGAGAACACCACCGCCGCCGACTAGCGGTTCGACGGCGTCGACGTACAGGTCACTGGTGAGTGTGTCCCCTTCGTGCACCGGGCCCGTGTGATCACACGATTGCCAACCGAGAACGGTGACGAGGGCGGGAAGGGCGCGGGTAGCCTGCGACAGGGCCAGCCCGATGGTGTGGCCGCCGTAGACGAGTCGCCCTGCCGCACCGACCCGTTCGTCGTGATGGGTCGCGGCGACATTGAGAGTGAGTCTGGCCAATTCAGGTGCATTGGTCACGACGTCTCCGCTCGATCGAAATACGGTCCCGGCCGAGACGCTGCCGAAATGCCTTCCGGGAACCCGGTTTCGGTAGGTGGCCAGATCCCAACCGGCAGGTGCGGACCAGGACGGAGAATCGTAGCGGCCGATGGCCGAGAGGTCGTCGGAGTGGACGAGACGATCGGGGTCCGGGTTCTCGCTCAAGGGCAGCATCGCGCATCGATGGAAATCGAGAACCGTCTCCCCGTTCTGGTCGACGGTACTCATCCGCAGCGCTGCCAGGCCTGTCGGTTTGCGACCGGGCTTGGTCGAATTCTCCTTCAGAGCCACAACTTCGGTGGTGGTGTGCACGGTGTCACCGATGAACGGGAATCGATGAAACCGCAATCCACGATAGAAGAGGTTCGCCTTGACGTGGTGGGTGACCAGCGTGGACTGACCGATGGCCAGGTCCGTGACGAGGCCGGCATGTGCAACCGGTCCGTGAGCGACAGCCGTGGACAAGGTCGCGTCCAGCGCTAGCCGTAACCGGTCACCGAGAATTGCCTGATGGGCAGCGGCGAGGCCGTCGGTGATGGTCACGGCCGGAGCGGTGTCGAAAACCTGACCGACGGTGAGATTGTCGAAGTAGGGGCCCACCACCTCGACGACGTTGGGTGCAGCAGCCATGTCATTCTCCGATCAGGGTGAGGGTACGGCGGGCGGCGACTGCCACCGCCTCGTCGAGCATCTGTCCGTCCAACTGGGCAGCGCCTGCGCCGCGGGACTCGGCATCGTCGAGCGCGGCCAGAACGAGCCTGGCCCGCTCCACACGATCCTGACTCGGCGTGAATATCGCTGTGGCCGAGTCGATCTGAGACGGGTGAATGACCCACTTGCCGTCGAAGCCAAGATCCGCGGTCCACCGGGCGAAGGTGCGGAAGTCAGCGCTGTCGGATACTCCCAGGTAGGGCCCGTCCACGACCTGGATATCGGCGGCACGGGCGGCGTGCAGAAGGCGATCCTGAACGTAGAGCCAGTGCATCGGCGCAGTCGACGCCACCCGCCCGAGAGCAGCACCGAGATCGGCGTAGCCGAGGATCACCGTGGTCAACCGGGGGCCGGTGACGATCTCGTCGATGCTCTGTACCCCGCGTGGAGTTTCGACCAGAGCCTGCACGGCCAGATCGGTATCGCCTGCGTCGGCAAGGATTCTGTCGACCTCGGCAAGATCTGCTTGATTCTCGACTTTGGGAACGATCACCGACGTCAGATGCGACCCGAGGTTCGCGCACATTCGTAGATCGTCCTCGAACCACGGCGTTCCGAGAGCGTTGACTCGTACAGCGGTGCCGCGCCCGGTGGGGTGATCGCGAACCAGGTCGGCAACGAGGCCGCGGGCGGCCTCCTTGTGAGCGGTAGCGACGGCATCCTCCAGGTCGAGAACCACCTCGTCGGCAGCCGATTGCAGAGCCTTGCCGGACTTGCGCCGATCGGAGCCCCGGGCTGACGAGCACGGCGCGTCGACGTGGATACGTACAGAACATGAAGTGGTGGTTCCTCTCGAATCTCACAAAACTAAATGTACGGCCAATATAGAGACTATCCGAGCCAAACGAAACTCCAACCGTCGTAAATGTGCGCTGGAGAAAGGATTTATTTCGACGTGGATGACGACATTCCGAGCCTCGTGCATTACATTGGCCGTACATTTAAGCGGCGCAGTTCGCGCCACGACAGAAGAGGCCCCATGAGCTACAACCTCGACGACGACGAATCTTTTCTGGTCAAGACGGTGCGCCAGTTCATCGACCGGGAAGTCCGACCGACGGTCCAGGAAGTCGAACACGCGAACGACTATCCGCAGAAGTGGATCGAGCAGATGAAACAGATCGGCATCTACGGGCTCGCCGTACCCGAGGAGTACGGCGGAACACCCGTATCGATGCCCTGCTACGCGCAGGTCACCGAGGAACTCTCTCGCGGTTGGATGACTCTGGCCGGCGCCATGGGCGGGCACACCGTCGTCGCCAAACTGCTGGTCCTGTACGGCACCGACGAGCAGAAGCAGCACTGGCTGCCCCGGCTGGCGACCGGCGAGGTGCGCGCGACGATGGCGCTGACCGAACCGGGCGGCGGCTCGGATCTACAGGCGATGACCACCGCGGCAAAGCTGGACGGCGACGATCTCGTCATCTCGGGCGCCAAGACATGGATCACCAACGCTCGCCGCGCCGGGCTGATCGCATTGCTGTGCAAGACCGATCCCTCCGCGCAACCTCGCCACGAGGGCATCTCCATTGTGCTGGTCGAGCACGGACCCGGCCTCACCGTATCCCGTGACCTGCCCAAACTCGGGTACAAAGGGATCGAGAGCTGCGAGATTTCCTTCGACAACTACCGGATTCCGGCGGCGGCGATCCTCGGCGGCACCCCCGGCAAGGGATTCGCCCAGATGATGAAGGGTCTCGAGACGGGCCGCATCCAGGTTGCATGCCGAGCCCTCGGTGTCGCAGCCGCCGCGCTCGAGGACTCACTCGAATACGCGCAACAACGTGAAAGTTTCGGAAAGCCGATCTGGAAGCACCAGTCGATCGGTAACTATCTCGCGGAGATGGCCACCAAACTCACCGCCGCCCGCCAGCTGACGCGTTACGCCGCCGAACGATTCGACAGCGGGGAGCGATGCGACATGGAGGCGGGTATGGCAAAGCTGTACGCCTCGGAAGTGGCGATGGAAATCGCTCTGAACGCGGTTCGGATCCACGGCGGCTACGGCTACTCCACCGAGTACAACGTCGAACGTTACTTCCGCGATGCGCCGCTGATGATCGTCGGTGAAGGCACCAACGAAATCCAGAAGGGAGTCATCGCGTCGCAACTGGTGGCACGCGGCGGCGTGTGACATCGGACGCCGGTACCCGGTTCGACCCGCCGCTGCGCAGAAGAGCGAAACGATAAGATGCGGGACATCATGGGCAACACCGCACAGATCCCGGTACCGGCGTACCAATTGGTCTCCGAGCAGCTCCGACGCGAAATCGCGGCCGGCCGCTACCGGGGCGGCGCCCGCCTGCCCACCGAAGCCGAGCTGGCCGAGCTGCACGGAGTAAGCAGACAGACCGTCCGTCGCGCGTTCCACGACCTGGTGGCGGACGGCACCGTCTACCGGGTGCCCGGGCGTGGCACCTTCACCAACGACGGCAACACCGGCTATCGGCGTCAACTCGGCTCCATCGAGGAACTGCTCGACCTCGCCGCCGACACCACCATGGAAATCGTGGAACCGCTCCAACGCGGCGTGCACGTGGAGGCGGCAAGCCGGTTGCGCCTGGACACCGATCTGTTGCACTCGGTGGTACTGCGACGCGTGCACGACCAAATCCCGTTCGCACTGACCACCGTCTACCTTCCCGACTACGTAGCCGAACACGTCCAGAGCACACCGGAACTGGTGGTCGGAGCGTCGAGCCGCAACACCGTCATGGGACTCCTTCAGCCTCGCCTGACTCACCCCATCGTCGAGGCCGCCCAGTCGATCACCGTCGCTCGCGCGACGGAGGACATCGCACACCAGTTGAACTGCGAGGTCGAACACCCACTGCTGCGCGCCGATCGGCTCTACTCCAACGGCGCGGGTGAACCGACCGAACTGTCCATCAGCTATTTCCTGCCCGAGCACTACACCTATCGTTCGACGCTTCGACGCCGGTAGCACGAGCCGCCGCATTATTGCTCTTCCGAGTTCGAGGAAGGACAGCAACCCCACGCGCTACCCGCCGTAAGTTCGGGATTCGTGTCGACGATCTCGAGGAGTGCATCGGTGATCGCCCGCACTCGGGTCAACCTGATCAGCTCACGCGGAACGACAAGCCAGTAGGACCTTCGGATCAGGAACACTTCGGGGAGCACCTCGACGAGATCGTCGTCGGTCGCGCCGATGTACGTCGGCAATGGGGCGATTCCGATTCCGTGCTCGACCGCCTGATAGTGACCGGCAATGTTGTTGGTCTGGAGCTGAGTCTGCCCGGCGGGCGGGCGAGCGCTGCATGGCCATCAGCGTCCTCGTCGCCGTCGGCGACATCGCCGACACACTCGTCACCAAAATCGCCGAACGCACCCGAACCCTCGCCACCGGCGACGGCACCACCAACCCCGACATGGGCCCCCTCATCACCCGAGCCCACCGCGACAAAGTCGCCTCCTACATCGACACCGGCGAAAAAGACGGCGCCACCGTCGTCGTCGACGGACGCACAGTGCAAGCAAACGGTGGACCCGACGGTTTCTGGCTCGGACCCACCCTCATCGACCACGTCAGCACCGACATGAGCATCTACACCGACGAAATCTTCGGACCCGTCCTCTGCGTCGTCCGCGTCGACACCTACGACCAAGCCCTCCACCTCGTGAACGCGAGCCCTTACGGCAACGGCACCGCGATCTTCACCAACGACGGCGGCGCCGCCCGACGCTTCCACAACGACATCGAAGTCGGCATGGTCGGCATCAACGTCCCCGTCCCCATGGCCTACTACAAGCTTCGGCGGAATCAACCTAGGCTTCCCCGAAAACAACTGAGCTGTCCAAAGCAGCGAGACACATTCACAACGTTCGAAGGGGTAGGCATGGTTGCCAATATTTCATTTCCGCGGTTTTTGAAGCTCGGGCCAGGGGCCGTCGAGAGCCTCGGTGATGTGCTGACGGATCTGAACGTCGAGCGTCCGCTCCTCGTGACCGACGCGTTCATGGTCGGTAACGGATCGGCCGATCGGTTGCTCGAGATCATGGAGGCGGCGGGTAAGAAAGCGGCGTTGTTCTCGAAGACGGTTCCCGATCCCACCACCGATTCTCTGCAAGCAGGCCTCGACGCGCTCGCCGCCCATGATGCCGACGCGATCATCGGCTTCGGCGGTGGCAGCCCGATGGACACTGCCAAGGCGCTCGCCGTGCTGTTCAGACAGGGCGGTGTCATGCGCGATTTCAAGGCTCCGCGGGTGTACGCCGGGCCGGCGCTTCCAATTGTCGCCATCCCCACTACAGCGGGAAGCGGCTCGGAAGCAACACAGTTCACGATCATCACCGACACAGCCACGGATGAGAAGATGCTCTGTCCCGGGCTCTCCTTTCTGCCGATCGCCTCGATCGTCGATTCCGAGCTCACGATGTCCATGCCGCCGCGCCTGACGGCGGACACGGGCGTCGACGCACTCACCCATGCAATCGAGGCGTACGTGAGCAAGAAGGCGAACCCGATTTCCGACGGCCTCGCGCTCTCGGCCATGAAGACGATCGGCACCTACCTGTTGCGGGCGTACCGCGACGGCTCGGATCGCGAAGCGCGGGTGGCGATGATGCACGCGTCCACCCAGGCCGGCATGGCATTCTCCAATGCGAGCGTGTGCCTCGTACACGGTATGAGCCGACCGATCGGTGCACATTTCCATGTCGCACACGGTCTTTCCAACGCCATGCTGCTGCCCGCTGTCACCGAGTTCTCCATTCCGGGAGCACGCGACCGGTACGCCGACTGTGCCCGGCAGTTGGGAGCCGCCGAACGTCACGACTCGGACGAGGTGGCGTCCGGAAAACTGATCGAGTTCGTCGACGCGCTGTGTGCCGATGTCGAGGTGCCAACGCCGAGCACCTTCGGCATAGACGAGTCCCGGTGGAACGAGCTCATTCCGTTGATGGCGGAACAAGCATTGGCTTCGGGTTCCCCGTCGAACAATCCGGTGGTTCCCACCGCCGACGAAATCGCCGAGCTGTACCGGCGAGTCTTCCGATCCTGACCTCAGCTCCGGCCCGCGTCGTCTCCTTCAGGCGATGCAGGCCGGCCCGTCGACACCCTGTGCGGTAGACCCGAGTGGATTCAGTGAGGTTGACGCCGACCGCCTTGGTGATACGATTCACCTAATCAGTGAAACGTATCACCAAGGAGTTCGTACAATGACCCGTGTTTTGTACCTGTACGGCGGCTGGCCTGGCCACTACCCATACGACATCGCAGCCTGGGCCCGTGAACTGTTCGACGAACTCGACTTCAACGTCGAGGAGTCGCAGGACATTTTCACTCTCGACCGTGATCTATCACAGTACGACCTGATTGTGTTCGGCTGGAACAACGCATTGACCACTGAAGACCTCAGTGACTCGCAAGAGCAGAACCTACTGGACGCAGTCGCGGCCGGCACTGGTGTAGCCGCGTGGCACGGCGCGGCAGCCGCGTTTCGAGCCAGCTTGCGGTACCACATGCTACTCGGCGGAGATTTCGTCGAACACCCTGCAGGAGAGGGATATCCGCAGCCATACCAGGTGACCGTCACCGACCACGAGCACGAGGTCACCTCGGGCGTTCAAGACTTCGACGTCGCATCCGAGCAGTACTACATGCATGTCGATCCCAACAACCACGTACTCGCCGAGACGACATTCGACGGTGACCACATTCCCTGGATCGCCGGCTTACGTAGTCCCGTTGCTTGGGTTCGAGATTGGGGTTCGGGACGGGTCTTCTACCACTCCATCGGACATACGCCGGCCGACCTGGCAGACCAGAACATCCGGCGACTCACCAAACAGGGCCTGATCTATGCGGCGCGGGCGGAACAGCGGTCCGAGACCGAGAAGTGAGACCGTCCTGAGACCGACGAGCAAGGCTCCAGAGCAAGCGTAGACGAGCCGCATCCGGCAACAACTCTCATTCCGGACTACACGATTTACATTGGTGAGCTATGGATTTCACAGTTTCCGACGCCCTCGAACTCGAACTTCTGAAGAAGGCAGGGGCGCGAATTCTGACAGGCCACGAGAACCTCGATCGTGAGGTCCGTTGGGTACATTCGTCCGAGATCTCGGACATCTCTCGCTTTCTCAGCGGCGGTGAAGTTCTGCTGACCGCAGGGCTCGGGATGGGCAACACCGCCGCCCTTCAAAAGGTGTTCGTTCGGGCCATCTCACGAGCGGGCGCATCGGCGCTAGTGATCGAGGAATCGGGGCGGGTGTTCGACCGCGTGCCGGACGCCGTCATCGAAGAGGGCACCGCGTGCGGCCTTCCCATCGTGGCCCTGTCCCACGAAGTGTCATTTGCGGGTGTATCGGCACAAGTACACGAAATCCTGACAAACATCCGACTCGGTGCTCTCACACGCGAACGAGAAGTGGAGTCGACGTTCTCCGAACTTCTACTGATGGGCGCCGACTCGGTCGCAATCGTCCAGACGTTGTCCACCCTCACCGGCTGCGCGGTGGTCCTGGAGAACATCGCACACCGGGTGACGGCCTATGCCGGGCATCTGGACGGCCCGGAGATCGAAGAGTGGGGACGCCACGCGCGTGGACTCCACAGCGACGCCGCCACCTGCACGCGTCGACCGGTGCTGATGCGTGGTCAGCCCTGGGGTTGGATTCATGTACTGACCGACCCGAATATCGACCGGAGCGGTGTGGTGTTCGCGGTGGAGCGCGGAGCGGCCGCAGTGGCGATCTCGTTGTTGACGGATCACAGCCGCAAAGCCCGCGACGATCAGCGCAACACCTCCCTCATCACCCGATTGCTGCTGGGGGACCTGACTGGTGTCGAATTCGTCGATAAAGCAAGTCATCTCGGCTATCGACTCGGCTCCGGCAGTCTCGTCGTCGCCGTCGCGAACCGGGAACACCTGGACGAATCGCCGACAAGTACCCCGATGCGGCGACGTGACGACGTCTCGGTGATCAGCGCCGATCTCGGCGAGTACACGGTGGCCGTCACATCCGCACACACAAACCGTAACGACCTAATCAGCTATCTGGGCGATTCGACCCGCGGCGGCGGGGTAAGCCGGTCGGTGACGTCACAAATGCTTCCGATTGCAGTAACACAGGCCAAAAGTGCTGCAGCGGTGGCTCGATCGTTGCCTGCTCGACCGGTTCTCGACTTCGACGACCTTGGCGTGGAACGACTCCTGGTTGCACTTGCCCAGGGGCCGGAGTTGGCAAGCTACGTCGAGGACGAGATCGGACCGCTTCTCACGAAAGACGCACAGTCCTCCACTCCGTTGCTACCGACCCTGCGCACCTACCTGGAGATGGACGGGCGCAAGACAGAAGCGGCGGAGAGCCTGTTCATCCAACGCCGCACGCTCTACAACAGGCTGAGCCGAATCGCCTCGATTCTCGGTAAGTCGTTGGACGACGCGGCTACCCGGCAGAGTCTGCTGCTTGCGGTCAAAGGTCTCGATCTATTGGAAGGCTCGTCCGTCGTCTCGCGACGCTCTGCTGTGCGCCTTTATTAACCGCCCGCGGTTGATAAAGGCGCACAGCACAGAATGGGAATACATCAATGGAACTGTTGCACACTGTGCATCTTCTCAACGAGAACCGTTCCCGTGCAGACTGACCGGAGCAGGTGGTCGCATCGTGAATCGATGCCTACGGGATGCACACCGGCGCACTGAGTTCACACGGACCACAATGCGGAACTACCCATCAGAAAGGATTTTTCATGCCTAGGCTCAACGGCGGTCAAGTAATCGGCCGAATCTTGAAGCAGTACGGGGTTCCCTACGTCGCTGGTATTCCCGGCCACGGAATCTGGGGACTGATGGACGCCTTCAACGAAGAGGAATCGAAGATTCCCTTCATCCAGACGTACCACGAGCAGAGTGCCGTGCACCTGGCCGACGGTTTCTACCGCGTTTCGGGTCAACCGATGGCAGCGGTGACGTCCATCGGCGCCGGCGCATCCAACACCGTCCTCGGACTGGCTACCGCATACAGTGACTCCACCAGTGTTCTCGTGATCACCGGCGGTCCCCCGCGCCACATGCGCGGGCGAGGTGTGCTCCAGGAACTGGATCGCCAGAAGGACAACGGATTCCCCCAGGTCGCAGAAGCCGTTTCAAAGCGTAGCTGGGTGGCCAACAGCATCGAAGACTTGCCGTTCATCATGCACCGCGCGTTCAGCGCGATGCTGACCGGACGCCGGGGTCCCGCGCACATCGAGGTACCGTGGGACCTGCATGCAGAGACCGCTGATGTCTCGTTCCATGATCTCGCACGTCGGCTTCCCGTCGGCGTACAGTACCCGGACCCCGAAGCGGTCAGCCGCGCTGCCGCACTGCTCGCCGGCGCGAAGCGACCCGTCATCGTCGTGGGCGGCGGCGCGATCAGCGCCAACGCGACCGACGAGGTTCTCGCACTCGCCGAAGCCCAGAACATTCCGGTCGCCACCACCTGGAACGGCAAGAGCGCCTTCCCTGAGGACCACCCGCTCTTCGTCGGCAGCGTCGGACAGACCGGCACCGTCCACGGCAACTACCTCACCGCCAACGCGGATGTCGTGATCTCCGTCGGTTGCCGCTTCACCGACTGGTCCGCGTCCAGCTACAGCCGCGGAAAGACCTTCTCCTTCCCGCCTGCCAAACTGATCCACATCGACATCGATCCCCACGAAATCGGCAAGATCTATCCGGCTGAGGTCGGTATCGTCGCCGACGCAAAGCCTACGGTTGCCGCCATCGTCGACAGTCTGCCGTCCGCGACACCCGCCAGGTCCGACTACCTGGCGGAAATCGCCGAGCACCAGTTCAAGTGGGAACAGGCGCTGGCCACTCGCCGCGACTCGGATCGCTTCCCGTTCACCCTGCAGCGCCCGCTGGGCGCTCTGCGCAAGGTCATGGACCGCGACGGCATCGTCCTGGTCGGCTCCGGCAACACGCAGGGCGCAGTCAAGCAGACGTTCCCGGTGTACGAGCCACGCACCCACCTGACCACCGGCGGCTTCTCGTCGATGGGCTGGCCGGTACCCGCTGCGCTGGGCGCGAAGCTGGCAGCCCCGGACCGTCAGGTCGCCTGCATCACCGGAGACGGCGACTTCCTGATGACCGCGCAGGAGATCGGCGTCGCGATCCAACATGACATACCGGTAGTGTTTGTCGTGCAGGACAACTCGGGGTACATTTCGATTCGCGGTGGACAGCGCAATGCCACCGACCGCATGATCGGCACCGAGTTCAATCGGCCGGATGGAACGCCGTACAGCCCGAATTTCAAGGACCTCGGCAAGTCATTCGGACTGGAGTCCTTCAGGGTCGACTCTCCCGCCGACCTGGAGCCTACTTTCAAGCGAGCGTTCGATGCCAACGCCCCGGTGCTCGTCGAGGTTCCGACGGACCGCGACCTCGCCAGCCCCTTCGTGCCCGGCTGGTTGGACTTCCCGCCGCTGCCGCACATCACGGACGAGCGCGCCGACGAGTATCGCGAGGCCCGCGCGAACGAGCAGCACCAGTAGTTCCGCGAACAGTAGCGTGTGAGCGGGGTGCAGGACACTGGCCGGTACCCCGTTCGTCGTGGCGTGCAGTTCGTAGGCGAATAGAAGTGGAGTGAGATGCACGCACTGGATCGCACAGACATTACACTGCCCCTTCACTACCCGAGCGCCGTCACCGGAAGTCACATCGAGGACCCACGGGCCGTGTACCGCGCATTTCGGTGGGTTCAGGAGCGACGAGTCGACGGGCAGAAGATTCTTCTCTGGACTCGCCGCAAGACCGACATCCGCCTGAACCGGCCGGCAACGCTCGTCTCGCGACACCATGACGTCGTGGTCGGCTCTCGACATTCCCCGTACCTGTCTGTGTGGAACGAGGGCCCAGTCCTCGGGTTCGGGCTCGACGAGGACGACCTCGTTCACGTATCGGCAGGCAATCCCACTGCACTGTGCGTGGTACCTCGGAAGCCGTATTCTTTGACACGCCGCTGGATCCTGTCGGTCGGTCCCGAGATCCTGAGCGAAGACCGAACCGAATAGCCGTTTCGTGCACCATCTTCCACAAAGTGTTCCCACGGTGTGCCTGTTGTCTTCGGCCTCACATTGGGATGCTTTGTTCGAGAGCTCCATCCCTGACGCCAAGGAAGCATCCATGACATTCGTCCTCAAGGCCGCCATCGGCGAGCCGGCCCAGCGCTCCAGCAACTCGGCCGTAGTCGACACTGTCGCGAACGTGATAGCAGATGTTCGCGCGAACGGTGAAGCAGCCGTGCGTAAATACTCCGAGAAGTTCGACAACTGGGCACCGAAATCGTTCCGCCTCGGTGAGGATCAGGTGCGCTCCATCGTGTCCTCCGTGCCGGAGACCGTTCTCGACGATCTACGTTTCGCGCAGCGACAAATCCGCAACTTCGCCCAGGCTCAGCGCGATTCCATTGCGGACATCGAGATCGAGACTCTCCCAGGAGTGTTCCTCGGTCACCGTAACGTGCCAGTCGAAGCAGCTGCCGCCTATGTTCCCGGTGGCCGCTACCCACTGACGGCATCCGCACACATGACCGTGTTGACCGCGAAGGTAGCCGGCGTCGAACGCGTCGCTGCCACGACACCGCCGAATGCAGGTGAAGCCCCGCCGATCAGTATCGCTGCCATGTATCTTGCCGGTGCCGACGAAATCTTCGTCCTCGGCGGAGTTCAGGCAATCGCCGCGTTGGCACTGGGAACCGAGAGTATCGACCCCGTCTCGATCCTGACCGGCCCGGGAAATGCCTACGTGGCCGAGGCGAAGCGCCAACTGTTCGGCGAGGTCGGCATCGACCTTTTCGCGGGCCCGACCGAAACGCTGATCGTTGCCGACGCCCATGCCGACCCGTTCACCATCGCAGTCGATCTACTCAGTCAGGCCGAACACGGCCCCGACTCGCCGTGCGTGTTGATCACGACCTCCGAGACCGTCGGCCGGGCAACCCTCGATCACATCGACGCGCTGCTGCCCGGACTCGAAACCAATGCTATCGCCGGCCCCGCCTGGCGCGACCACGGCCAGGTGCACGTCGTCGACACGCTCGACGAGGCCTACCAACTCGCCGACAAGTTCGCCTCCGAGCACGTGCAGATCCTGACGGAGAAGCCGCGTGAGGCGCTCGATGCGATGCGCAACTACGGCGCCCTCTTCCTCGGCGAAGGTACGTGCGTTCCGTACGGCGACAAGTTGATCGGCACGAACCACGTCCTCCCCACACTCGGAGCCTCGCACTATACAGGCGGTCTCTGGGTAGGCAAATTCCTCAAAACCCTTACTTACCAAGAGGTTCGCAACCTGGAGACGAGCGCTCAGTTGGGCGAGATCTGCGGCCGGGTCTCCCGTCTCGAGCGGTTCGAAGGTCATGCCCGTTCCGGCGATCTGCGCGCCGCCAAGTTCGGCAACGCACCGCTGCCGTGGGGTGACATCCCGACCCGGGTGACCTCGGACCGGGTGACCGCGGACTGATGAGTCGACTCGAGCACGACCTACTCGGTGATCGGGAAGTTCCGGACGACGCGTACTACGGTATCCACACCCTGCGTGCCACCGAGAACTTCCCGATCACAGGTATCCCGATTTCACTTCACCCTGACCTGGTGTCCGCACTTGCCGCGGTGAAACAGGCGGCAGCTCGGGCAAACGAAGATCTCGGCCTACTTCCACATACCGAATCCGATGCAATTACGTTGGCCTGTAGAGAAATTCGTGATGGCGCATTGCACGACCAGTTTGTCGTCGACGTCATCCAAGGCGGGGCAGGCACCTCGACCAACATGAATGCCAACGAAGTCATCGCCAACCGAGCCCTCGAACACCTGGGCCACCCCCGTGGCGCCTACGAACACCTGCATCCGCTCGAGCATGTCAACCTGAGTCAGAGCACCAATGACGTCTATCCCACAGCGGTCAAGATCGGCCTTCAGACTGCGATCGGCCGGTTACGTGCCTCCATGAACGAACTCGCTGTAGCGTTCACGCACAAGGCCGACGAGTTCGGGGACGTCCTCAAGATCGGACGCACGCAACTGCAGGACGCCGTGCCGATGACACTCGGGCAGGAAGTGGGCGCCTTTGCACTCATGCTCGACGAGGATTCGCAACGACTGGGCGAAGCGGCGCTGCTCATCGCCGAAATCAACCTCGGCGGCACCGCCATCGGCACTGGTCTCAATGCCCATCCCGAGTACGCGAAGCGGGTGCGTGATCACCTCGCGGTGATCACCGACCTCGATCTGATCACCGCGTCGAACCTTGTCGAGGCCACGCAGGACGTGGGGGCGTTCATGCAATTGTCCGGGGTTCTCAAGCGCACTGCGGTGAAGTTGTCGAAGGTGTGTAACGACCTTCGGTTGCTGTCCTCCGGTCCCCGTGCGGGTTTCGGCGAGATCACCCTTCCACCGGTGCAAGCGGGATCGTCGATCATGCCGGGTAAGGTCAATCCGGTGATTCCGGAGGTGGTCAACCAGATCGCGTTCCGCGTGATCGGCAACGATCTGACCGTGACGATGGCAGCCGAAGGCGGACAGCTCCAGCTGAACGCTTTCGAGCCGGTCATCGCTCACAGCCTGTTCGAAACCATCGAACTACTCACTCGCGGTTGCGACGTTCTCCGTGAACGGTGTGTGGTGGGTATCGGCGCGAACGTCGAGCACCTTCGTAAGACGGTGGACGCGTCGATCGGTGTCGTCACAGCTCTGAACCCTCACATCGGGTACAGCGCGGCCACTGCGATCGCTGCCGAAGCGCTCGCCACGGGCCGTACGGTGTCCGCACTCGTCCTCGATCGCGGCCTGTTGACCCTGGAGCAACTCGACAGCATTTTGCAACCTGAGAACCTCACGCATTCGATCTGCCGGTGACAGCCCGGATCGCTCGCATCCGAACAGGCAACGGACAACGGCGTTCGTGACCCGGTAGCGAGTCGAGTGGCCGCCTGCCCCCTGACCGGGGGTCGGCGGCCATCGTCGTGTTCGACCGCTGCACACTCCGGGCATTCCGCTGCGGAACAGTGCACAGCCTGCCCCTTTTGTGATCCCCTTCACGCTTTGTAATCTGATGCACACCTTCTCGTCCCGCCGGACAGGGCGCGACTTCGACGAACCCCGGCTTCGGGACCGAACACTCCCTTCGGTGCACCGCTTGTCAACGAATCAATCGTGAACAATGCTGCACGAACTCTACTTTCAGGAGATTGACCGATCATGACTACAAACGAGGTGGCGGCAACGCGCCCGGTCGACATGGCACGGATCAAAATGGCAAGGTTTGCCACGTTCTTCGGCTTCTTCCAGCTGGGCTCGCTGATGTTGATGTGGTCGACGAGCACCTCGTCGCTACGCGCCGCCCAAGGTTGGGAAGGCGAGAGCGGAGACTCGAAGTTCGGCATGCTGGCGCTGGCGATCGGCGTCGGTGCCACTGTCGGGTGTCTGGCCATCGGCCCCCTGCTCGACCGCTTCGGACCGCGCGCCGCCGCGAGGCCCGTCTACCTGCTGTACCCGCTGTCCTACGTGGCTCTCGCCTTCGTGGACGGTCTCACCGCCGCAATCCTGACCGGCGTGATGGTGGGCCTGTTGCGTGGCGCGTCCTCCACGGCGTCCAACGTCCACGGCGTGCAGGTGGAGCGGTACTACGGTCGACCGATCATGTCGGCATTCCACGCCGCGTACCCCGCGGGTGGGTTCTTACTCGGTCTGGTCGGCAGCGCGTTGGCTCGCCATTTCACGGACAGCCCGACCGTTGCGTACCTGACGATCGGCGGAGTCATGGCCGTTCTCGGATTCGTTGCAAGCAAGTGGCTGCTGACGCGTTCGGAACTGTTGCCACCCGAGGAGAACACGAACACCGAGACATCCGCCAAGACTCGGCCTACCAGCACCGCAACGCTTCTCATCCTGATCGGCTTCGGCATCCTCCTGCTTGCGTCCATGCTCAGTGAAAACGCCCTTCTCGACTGGGGCCAGGAATTCGTCCGCCGAACCACCGGAACAACGGCAGGCTTGGCTGCTGCAGCCGTGACCTTCTACTCCGGTGCACAATTCGCCGGCCGACTCTTCGGGGACAAGCTGGCCGAAAAGTTCGGCGCACGTGCGATCGTCGGCGCGAGTGGCGCCATCGGATCTGCAGGCGCACTGTTGGCGCTGCTGGGTCATTCCACTCCCCTCGCCCTCGTCGGCTTCGTACTTCTCGGGCTGGGCTTGGCATGCATCGCCCCACTCATGCTTTCGGCAGCAGGACGCCGCGATCCCGAGAACGCCGGACGCAACATCGGAATTGTCAACGCAATCGGCTATTCCGGAATGCTTGTCGGCCCTGCTGCGATCACGATCCTCGTCGACACCACCGGTATCCAGTGGATGCCGATCGTTCCGGCAATTCTGCTCGCGCTCATCGCGGTAGGTGGGCCCGCGCTCACGCGATTGGTACCGAACTTCGACAAGCCAGTCACAACCACCACCAAGGACGGCCGAGAAATGCCTATCGGCTGAGTCGAACACGTCTTCACTCCGTACGCCGCGTGCTCGGCCGGACGAACTCTGAACTTCGGGTGATCCGGCCGAGCACGCGCAGTGTGGAGGCAAGCAAACCGATGGCGCGGCGTTTCCCGATGCCCAAGGGTTATGTATTGCAGGCGATTACGCCCGGTGATACGATTCACCAGAATTCATAGGTTAAACGTATCACCAATCGTTGTGGTGACGACGAGCCAGGAAAGAGTGAGAGTCAACATGAGCCAGGAATCAGTGCGCTGGGGAGTCATCGGCGCGAGCCGTATTGCCGATGACTTCGTCATTCCAGCGATCAAGACGTCCGCAGTATCGGAAATTGCGGCCATCGGAACGAACAGTGTGCCTGCCCGCGCACAGGAGATCGCCGACCGACACTCGGTTCCCCAGGTCTACGACTCCGTCGCAAAGCTCCTCGACGACCCGAAGATCGACGCGGTCTACATCGGCAGCACCAGTGACGCACATGCCGCGCAGGCCATCGCGGCCGCCGCGGCCGGCAAGCACGTATTCGTCGACAAGCCGCTCGCGCTGACCGCTGACGATGCGAACGCCGTGGTCGAAGCCTGTGCCGTAGCCGGAGTGCAGCTCGGGGTGAACCAGCAGTTCCGCGGCGCTGCCACCCATCGAGCTATCCAGGCGGCCGTGCGCGGCGGCGACATCGGCGAGGTTCGTGGCGTGCGCACGTCCTTCACCGTGCAGCTTCCCCCGCACGCGGTGGGATGGCGCACCGACGGTCCGGCGGCAGGCGTCGCGATGGACCTGACAATTCACACTGCCGACACCCTTCGCGCCATTCTCGGGCAAAACGTCGCGGCCGTTTCCGCATTCGGCGCGAACCACGGCCTGTGCGTGGAACCGAATTTCGACGTGTTGTTCGGTACGCTCCTCTTCGAGGACGGAACACTCGCCACCTTCCACGATGCCTTCACCATCGGCCACTCCCTCTCGGCTGTCGAGGTATTCGGTTCCACGGGATCGATCGTGGGAACCGACGTCATGCGCATGTCCCCGGGCGGATCCGTCGCACTGATCAGGGACGGTAACGCCACTGACATCCCGGTAGATCATCACGACCTGTACGAGCCCGCTGTCGCCGCATTCGTCGGCGCCGTCCTGGGCGATGGCGTACCGGCCGCGACGGGTGCCGACGGTGTCGCTGCACTGCGGGTCGCCGAAGCTGCCGTTCATGCAGCCGCCACGCGAACTGTCGTCGATATCAAGAGCTGACCGGAAGACCATCCCAAGGCGGTATGAAGTGACTACTGACAACCAGAGCACCACAGCCACACAGCCGTCGTCTCGCGACGATCTGTACCCGTTGGCATACGGGATCTTGATTCCCGAACTCCCCGGCCTGACGGTGACCGATCCGATCCGAGACTTCCTCGGCAAGGGCGGTCAGGCAGTGTTGTTCGGCGAGACGCGCTCGGAGTACCTGGCCCGCAGCATGAGCGACGACCGGCGAGCAACAGAGTCCGCGAGCGACGTCATCGCGCTGACGACCGAGCTGACGCGGATCGCCGGCAAACCGATCGCCGTCGCGATGGATCAGGAAATCGCGGGTATCAACCGACTCCACGACATGGTCTCGCCGCTGCCCACCCGTGACGAGTTCCTGACGCTGAGTACCGAGTCGATCGAACGAGTCACCGAGCAGCTGGGCAAGGAAATGCGCGCCCTCGGGGTGACCATGAACTTCGCGCCGGTCCTCGACGTCATGACCGGTCCGAACGGCTGGCTCGACCGACGCGCGTACGGCCCGGACGAGAACGAGGTCGCGCGGATCGGCTCCGCATTCACTCGCGGCCAGGTCCGAGGCGGAATAACCGTCGTGGCAAAACATTTCCCTGGACACCGCGGCGCGCACCACGACCCGGCGATCGAGCCCGGCGAAGTAGTACCCAACATCGACGGCACCGAGCGTGATCTCCTACCGTTCCGTTCCGTCATCGCCGCCGGAGTACCGGGGATCATGCTCGGCCCGGCGATCATCGAAGCGATCGACCCGATCAAGCCGAGTTCGCGATCGTCGCGCTGTGTGGAACTACTTCGTCGTGAACTGGGGTTCGAAGGCCTGGCCGTCACCGATGACCTGAACTCGCGTTCCAACTCGCGCGACGACAGCGTCGCCACCGCAGCTGTCGACGCCCTGAAAGCCGGAGCCGACCTTCTCCTGGTCACCGGTCAGGTCACCAACGGCGACGACCTCTCCGCCGTTGCGGACGCCCTGGTCGATGCCGTCGACAACGGCACCATCCCGGTCGAGCGCCTCGTCGAGGCGTACAACCGAGTGGTACGCGTCGCGATCGAACCCAGCCGCGTCTGAGGCCGCAACCCGGGCACCGGCCCGAAGACCCTCCGCCCGAACAATCAGCGATCATCGCCCGTGTGCGAGAAAAGGAACTCCTGATGTCAAATCTTTCAGCTCTCGAGCGTGACGCGTACGCCGTCATGTTCCCGGCTTTCGATGCGAGCCACGTGGACACGTGGCTCGCCGATCTCCTGCGCGGCGGAACCGTTGCCGTCATCGTCGGTGAATCTCGCGAAGAGTACGTTTCACGCAAGATGACGCCGGCTCGTCGCGACAGCGAAACCAGCCAGTCGCTCCGCGAACTCACCAGCGCCCTGGCATCGGCAACCGACGAGTCCGTACTGGTCGCAGTCGATCAGGAGCCGTGGGGTATCCAGCGCCTGCACACACTCGTCCCGCAGTTCCCGCCGGCCGACGAACTTACACAGATGACCGATGCCGACATCGAAAGCGCCTCCCACGCAGTCGCACTCGCGGCCGCCGGCCTGGGCGTGAACGCATTCTTGTCACCGGTGCTCGATCGTCTCGTGGGCGGCAACCCGTGGCTCGTCGGACGTACGCTCGACCTTCCGCACGCGGAAATCGCGCGCATCGGAGCAGCATTCGTTCGCGGTATCCAGGCAGCCGGTATCGTGGCCATCGCCAAACACTTCCCGGGATTCCCGCTGCTCGACCAAGATCCCGCATCGAACGACACGAGCGTATCGGCGAAGGACTGGAGCGCCGACGCTCTCGTTCCCTTCGGAGCAGTCGTCGACGCCGGCGTTTCCGCCGTGATGGTCGGACCGGCCATCATCGAAGCGGTCGATCCGAACGAGCCTGCCACGACGTCGGCCGTCACGGTCCGATCATTGCGAAACGACCTGCGTTTCGGCGGCGTCGTCGTCAGTGACGACCTCGATGCTCCCGCTACGACACGCGGGCGTTCGCTCGAGGAAACCGCACTCGTGAGTCTGCTCGCAGGCGCCGACCTTCTGCTGATCCCCGGCGGTGACGAAGTCGCTGTGGTCGCACGGTCCTTGGCTGCTGCGGCAGCGGGCGACCAGCAGATCGCAGAGCGACTGACCGAAGCGGCAAACCGCGTCCGCGGCCTGGCGAATTCGACCGCGAAGAACAGTGCATAGGTAGCCCACCACATCGAAGCGACGGCAGGGGCTGCCACATCCTGCCCTTGCCGTCACTTGCGAAGCCGGACCCCGGAAACCTGGAGAACCTACATGTCCCCCGATCGACGGATAGTCCTGTTCGATCTGTACGGAGTCCTTGCACTCCTCCAGCGCCCTGGCACGATGACCGAAATGGCTGCCCATTGCACCGTGCCGGAAGACGACTTCACCGCAGCCTACCTTTCACGACGCGCGCCATACGACTCCGCGCAGCAGAACGCAGACGAATATTGGACAGCCGTCCTCGCGGATCTGTCACGTCCGGCCGACGCCGACCTGATCGAAGAGCTCCGGCTCGCCGACATCGACAGCTGCTCTCGGGTGGACGAGCGCATGATCGACTACGCGCGATCTCTGCGTAGCGTCGCCGACGTCGCGCTGCTGTCCAACATTCCGTCAGACCACGCGGATGCCTTCCACGCCGCGCAGCCGTGGCTAGGCGACCTCGATTACGTCGCTTTCTCGGGCAAAATCAATGCCGCCAAACCGGATGTTGCGGCATTCCAACATTGCATCGATGCGCTGAGGGCAGATCCCGCCGACTTCCTCTTCGTCGACGACCGCGAAGAGAACATCATCGCGGCACAGGCCGTCGGCATGAACGGACATCATTTCACCGATCACGAAGGTCTGGTCCCCGTCGTCGACACCTGGCTGTCCACCCGATAGTCGAGGTCGCCACGACCGAACGAGTTGCCGGGTCGAGCGCACTCCTACAATCAACACCGAGGCCACCGGGCATTCGACACCGCTTCCGCCGATTCTCGGCGAGAGGCACGGACGGCGAGAAAAGAGGACTACCGCTGTGGTCACGATGAAAGACGTCGCAGCTGCGGCCGGAGTGTCACTGGCTGCGGTCTCGTACGCCTACAGCAACTCCCCGAAGATCTCGCCGCAACGACGAGCAGACATCTTCGCGATCGCCGGACAGATCGGATACACCGGCCCGAACATCATGGGCAGCAGCCTACGGTCGGGCCGAGTGGGTGCCGTCGGTGTCATGGTGACCGACTCCCTGGTTCACGCACTCGACGATCCGTCCTCGATGATGCTGATGAAGGGCATCGTCGAGATCGGCGAGCTCGCCGACGTCGCGCTGACACTGATGCCCATCACCGAACTCAACTCGCCCGCCATACGCGGTCTCGTCGACGGGGTCGTCATCCACAACGGGCCGACGAAGCATCCCATGATCGACACCCTGATCGAGCGAGGCATACCGACGGTGTCCATCGACTCACCGAAGACGAACAAATTACCGTTCGTGGGCATCGACGACCGCAAGGCCGCGTGTGCACAGATGTCGCACCTGCTCGAACTCGGCCACCGCAGAATCGCCGTCATATCCGACCGACTCTGCGCCGGCGCAGATCCCGGACCCTTCCAGCTCGAACACGTCCAGAACGCCACCGAGCGAGTGGTGCGCGAGCGACTGCTCGGATACTTCGACGCCTGTGACCGGTACGGGGTCTCAGCTCACGACTTGATCATGGAGGAGACAGGTGGAATAGACCGAGGTAGCGGCATCCGCGCGGCCGAGCGTGTGCTGACCCGCGGCGAGATCACCGGAATCGTCGCGACGGCCGACGTCCACGCGGCGGCCGCACTGGAGGTTCTCAGCCGCGCGAAGATCACGGTGCCCGAAGAGATTTCCGTCATCGGCTTCGACGGCGCACCTATCTCCGAATTGTGCAGGATGACCACGATTCGTCAACCTTTGGTGGAGAAAGGTAGAACAGCCGCGTCGATGCTCCTGAAACAGATACAGGGCAACGGCTCTCGTCGCCGCATCACCCTCGACACCGAACTCGTCGTGCGCGAGACCACAGCACATCCCCCTGCCACGTCGAGTTCACTCCGCCGCCGCTGAACAAGCACCACTCGCACCCCATCAGCGCATCATCGACGCCGAGCGAAGTCCGCGAGCACGGTGCGCTCCTGCATGAGCGCACCAGAGCCCGCCCGGGCTCGGTGAACGGGTCGACGGGCAAGCACGCCTCGGCGGTATTCGGGATCGACTTGCCGTCGGCGTCGATGAAGTCGGTGCACTTGGCCAGTGCACTCGAATCGAAAGTCAACTCCGACGCAACGGTCGAGACCCGCTGGACCGCAACTCCCGAGACCGGTCCAGCCGCGGCGCTGGAGGTCGCGGTGAACGTGGTTACGATCCGGCGTCGACGTGAAGGTGTGTGAGCAGATCGCCTTCTCCTACCTCTAGCTAAACCACTCGGCGTGACCGCGACATCGAGATTGACGATCAATCGCCCCGGGACTGGCACCGCAACGATCCAACTCCGACGCAGCCACGACGGGAGAGCTCGACACCCACCCCACAACCGGTCCGCGGTGATCGACGGCGACCTGTGGTTCGAGACTCACGTCAACGGTTACCGCGCTGCTCGGCCTCGAGTCGCTCGGCCTCTGCACCACTGATCGCTTCGCCACGAGCCACCAGGCCGGCCTGATCGGAGAGCGGGATCTGCTTGAGGAACAGCGCCAACAGGAACGCGATGACCATGAAGGGAATGAGGTACCAGAACACCGGCGCCAGCGCATCTGCGTACGCGTTCACCACCCCGTCACGAAGCTGGTCCGGGAGGTTGTTCAACACTCCCGGACTGATCGTTGCGGTCGCGTGTGCCGCATCGGTCGCGGATGCGCCTGCGTCGGTGAAAACGCCGGTGAGGTTTTCGGCGAGGCGCGTGGTGAAGAGAGTTCCGAACACAGCGGTCCCGAGTGCCGCACCGACCTCGCGGAAGTAGTTGTTGGTGGACGTGGCCGTCCCGAGTTCTGCTGCGGGAACAGCATTTTGCACCACGAGAACCACCACTTGCATGATGAGGCCGAGGCCGGAACCGAAGACGAAGAGGAATACGCAGATCAGCCAGATCGGCGTCGTTGCGGCGAGTGTGGTCATCGACGCCATCGCGATTGCGGTGACGACCGTACCGAGAATCGGATACATCCGGTAACGCCCGGTCTTGGTGATGGCGATACCTGATCCGATGGAGGTACCGAGTAGACCGACCATCATCGGCAGCATCAACAGACCCGAGGCAGCGGCCGACGTACCGGACGACATCTGCAGGAACGTCGGCACGAATCCGATAGCGGCGAACATACCGATGCCGAGTACCAGACCTATTGCGGTGGCGTTGAGGAAGATCGGATTCCGGAACAAACTCAACGGGATGATCGGATCTTTCGCCCGCGACTCGGTGAAGACGAACAGCGCTGCCGCAACCAGCAATCCGAGGCCCCAGAGCCATGTTTCCCAGGCCACCCAACCGTGTCCCTTGTCGCCGCCGAAATCGGTGAAGAAGATCAGACACGTCGTGGCGACGGACAAGAACACAACACCGAGAATGTCGATGGGTTTGTCCGCCTTCTTGTTCGGCAGGGTCAGCGCGAAGTACGCGATGGCAAAAGCGGCGATCCCGACCGGAATGTTGATGTAGAACGCCCATTGCCAGGTGAGGTGGTCGACGAAGAATCCGCCGAGCAGCGGTCCACCGACAGCGGCGAGGCCGAAGATCGCTCCGAGTGGGCCGAGATACTTACCGCGCTCGTTGGCGGGCACGATGTCCGCGATGATCGCCTGCGAAAGGATCATCAGCCCGCCGCCACCTAGTCCCTGCAGTGCGCGGAAGACGACGAACGACCAGAAATCGGTGGCGAAGGCGCAGGCCAGCGAGGCCAGGGTGAAGATCGCGATGGCGACGAGGAACAGACGTCGTCGGCCGAGCACGTCACCGAACTTTCCGTACACCGGCATGACGATGGTGGTGGCCAGCAGGTAGGCGGTGGTGATCCACACCTGATGTTCGACGCCACCGAGTTCACCGACGATGGTCGGCATCGCTGTCGAGACGATGGTCTGGTCGAGGCTGGCGAGCAGCATCCCGGCGATGAGAGCGCTGAAGATGATCCAGATCCGCCGTCTGGTAAGCAGGAACGGCGTGGATTCGTTGGTGGGCATGACTTTCCGTTCGTTCACAGGAACAGCTCGCGCACCGCGCCGAGACGGTTTCGCAAAATGGTGGACAGATCCTGATCCGTATCGGGCAGGAAGAATTCCTCGACGCTCGAGCGAAACAGCGCACCGACGAGCTGCACGGCAGCGCCGGCGCGCAGATCGCCACTGCCCCACCCTTCGCGGCGCACGACGAGGGCGATGTCGCTTCGCTCTTCTTCGCCGGCCAGTTCGAGGAGTCGGCCGACCAGTCGCGGCTCACGCTCGAAAGCCACGGAGAGCATCGCCATCTCCGCGGCCGTCAGCCCGCTGATCTCCCAGCGGTCGAGCGCCATGTCGACAAGGTCGTCGATCAGCGCTCCGGCACCACTGGGACCCGCCGCGAGAAACCGATCGGCCACCCCGGACTCGTTGCGGTCGGCCGGAATACCGAAGAACGCGCTCTCCTTCGACGGGAAGTAGTTGAAGAAGGTCCGGCGGGAGACTCCCACCTCTTCGCAGACCTCTTCGACGGTGAACCCGGAGAGACCGCGCTCGGTGGTCAGCCGCCTCGCGACGCGGGTAAGCCCACGAGCGGTGTCGACCTTACGACGCCGACGCGGAGAATTTGCATTCTCGATCATAGAGTGCAAAATTACACTATTGAACCAAAAGTGCAAATACAGAAGTCCGCGCAGCAGAATCCGCCGGGACGACAACTGACATCGCCCCGGCGGATTTTTGATGCAAGTGCGCTGATCAGACCAAATCGAACCGATCCGCGGACATGACCTTGTCCCAGGCAGCCACGAAGTCGTGGACGAACTTCTCCTGGGCGTCGTCACACGCATAGACCTCGGCGAGGGCTCGCAACTCGGAGTTGGAGCCGAACACCAGGTCGTTACGAGTCCCCGACCACTTGACCTCGCCCGAGGCCGTGTCCTTGCCCTCGTAGATTCCGTCCTCGGACGTCGGCGCCCACTCGGTGCCCATGTCGAGGAGGTTGACGAAGAAGTCGTTGGTCAAGGCCCCCGGGTTCTCGGTCAGCACGCCGTGCTGCGACTGCCCGTAATTCGCACCGAGAACGCGCAGACCACCGATCAGCACGGTCAGCTCCGGCGCACTGAGCGTGAGCAGATTGGCCCGGTCGACGAGCGCGTACTCGGCCGGAAGTCGCTGCCCCTTGCCGATGTAGTTTCGGAAACCGTCGGCAGCCGGCTCGAGGGCCGCGAACGACTCGACGTCCGTCAGCTCCGAAGTCGCGTCCGTCCGGCCCGGCGTGAACGGCACCGTCACCTCGTAACCGGCCTTTTTCGCTGCCGCCTCGACGGCGGCGACGCCGCCGAGAACGACGAGGTCGGCGAACGAAATCTTGGCCGCGCCGACCGCATCGAAGGACTCCTTCACTGCTTCGAGGGTACGGATCACCTGGGCGAGCTGATCCGGTTCGTTGACCTCCCAGCCTGCCTGCGGTTGCAACCGGATACGGCCGCCGTTGGCACCGCCGCGCTTGTCACTGCCGCGGAACGTCGACGCCGCCGCCCACGCGGTGGAGATCAACTGCGCGCCGGTCAGGCCCGAATCCAGCAGCTTCGCCTTGAGATCGGCGATCTCACCGGCATCGACGAGTTGGTGATCGACCGCCGGAATGGGGTCCTGCCACAGCTGCGTCTGCGCCGGGATCTCCGGCCCCAGATAGCGCGAGACCGGCCCCATGTCGCGGTGCGTGAGCTTGAACCACGCCTTGGCGAACTCGGCACCCAGCTCCTCGGGATGCTCGAGCCAGCGCCGGGTGATCTGCTCGTAGATCGGGTCGACGCGCATCGCGATGTCACTGGTGAGCATCATCGGCGCGTGGCGCTTGTTCGGATCGGCCGGATCGGGAACCAGATCGGTGGCCGCTCCGCCCTCCGGGCGCCACTGCCATGCACCGCCGGGCCCCTTGTGGACCTCCCATTCGTAGCCGTACAGGGTTTCGAGGAACGTGCTGTCCCACGTCGTCGGAGTGGGCGTCCACGTCCCTTCGATCCCACTGGTGATGGCATCGGCTCCGACACCGGTGCCGTAACTGTTCTTCCAACCGAGACCCATCTGCTCGAGCGGTGCGGCCTCGGGTTCGGGACCCACGTGCGCGTCCGGGTCGGCGGCGCCGTGCACCTTACCGAAGGTGTGTCCGCCGACGGCGAGCGCAGCGGTCTCGATGTCGGTCATGCCCATCTTGGCGAACGTGTCACGGATGTCCACGGCGGAACCGGCCGGATCCGGCTGACCGTTGGGGCCTTCGGGATTGACGTAGATCAAACCCATCTGCACTGCGGCAAGCGGGTTTTCGAGCTCGCGGTCACCGGTGTAGCGTTCGTCGCCGAGCCACGTCTGCTCCGGCCCCCAGTACACGTCCTCGTCGGGCTCCCACGCGTCGACGCGGCCACCGGCGAAGCCGAACGTCGGCAGTCCCATCGACTCGATCGCCACGTTGCCGGTGAGCACGATCAGATCGGCCCAGGACAGGTTTTTTCCGTATTTCTTCTTCACCGGCCACAACAGGCGGCGAGCTTTGTCCAGGCTCGCATTGTCCGGCCAACTGTTCAGCGGAGCGAAGCGCTGCATACCGGCACCGGCACCGCCGCGGCCGTCCTGTACTCGATACGTGCCTGCCGCATGCCACGCCATCCGGACGAAGAAGGGACCGTAGTGCCCGAAATCCGCGGGCCACCACGGCTGCGAAGCCGTCATCAGGGCCTCGATATCGGCCTTGACCGCCGACAGGTCAAGACTGTTGAAGGCTGCGGCGTAGTCGAAATCCTCACCCATCGGATTGCCGACTGCGGGGTTCTTCTTCAGAATCCGCAGGTTCAGGCTCGTGGGCCACCAGTTACGGTTGCTTCCACCCTGGGCGGGATGCGGAAGGCGATCGTGCAGTACCGGACAACCGCCGCCGTCCTGGGGCTGAGGTTCGTTCATCTCTTTTTCGCGGGTTACGTGTTCTTCTGACACTGGATATTCCTCCGACGATCTCCTTGATGGTGTCGCACCGGGCTGAGTGCGACGAAAACCGGGCGCGACCAAAACCGGGCGCGACGAAAACTGGGCACAGCTCCGCGAAATTCGTTCTACCGGTGAGTCATTGGCGACCCCCGAACGCGCGGATGCCGAAAACGAGCCGCCCTGTAGTAATAGCATCTTTCTGGAATCGATCAAGTTGAATCGCGGAAATGCACTGCCGGAGTTCAGGGTCGATGTGCGATCAACGACCTG
The DNA here is from genome assembly GCF_049739425.1 of Rhodococcus sp. 27YEA15. NCBI lineage: Bacteria > Bacillati > Actinomycetota > Actinomycetes > Mycobacteriales > Nocardiaceae > Rhodococcus > Rhodococcus sp. 27YEA15. Next base: position 5,224,563 of record NZ_JBMHHW010000001.1, on the reverse strand, counting down.
CAGCGGATACGACCGCCGACAAGCCCGCCGTCGCGGACGCCGAACCGAAACCGACGTCGCCGGGTCCCGCGCATCCACCGCCGAGTGGATTTCCCTCCGACCCACCGACTTCTCAGGACTACGCGCGGCGCACGCAGTAGCGACACACCCGCGCATCCGCAGGCGCGAAAACGGCGACCGCCGCGTGTCACCGCGCAGCCGCGGACGAGCCGATCGGAAGGGCCCCGCGAGCGGCCGGCTCCCGCGCGTCAGCGACAAATGCGGCAAACCGGTAAGAGGCGTATCTTCGTTACCCTCGACAGAAGTGTTATCGAATCGAAACATCGGCAGATCGTCGAGGAGCATCGCAGAGAGGCACGACTGTATGACCGAGACCGTGCCCGGAGTCCTTCAGCAGAAACAAGCGCTGCCCGGGCGGGTTCGATCCGTAGTTCGGCGTGGCCGGGCGGTAGACGTCACCGTCGCCACGATCTTCCTCGTCGCCGGCATCTACGTGATGTCCAACCTGTGGCGCAACCTGAAATCCGGATACCTCTACAACGCCGGTAGAGATCAAGCGATGTGGGAATGGTTCTTCGCCGATACCGCGCATGCACTCGCGCAATTGCACAGCCCGCTCGTGAGCAGCATGCAGAACGCCCCGGTCGGGGTGAATCTGATGGCGAACACCGCCATGTTCGGTGTCAGTGTTCCGCTCGCGCCGGTCACCTTGATATTCGGGCCCACCGCCACGTACGCCGTGAGCCTGACCCTCGGACTGTCCGGCAGCGCCATCGCCTGGTACTGGCTCTTCTCCCGCCACGTCATGACCGGCGTGGGCGTTCGGGGCAAGATCGCGGCCGCCGTCGGTGCCGGTTTCTGCGGATTCGCGCCCGCCATGATCTCGCATGCGAACGGGCATCCGAATTTCGTCTCGTTCTTCGTATTGCCCTTCATCTTCATCCTGGTGGTTCGCGTTTCACGTGGAACCCGCCCGATCCGCGACGGTGTAATCCTCGGCCTGCTCCTGGCCTGGCAGATCTTCCTGGGTGAGGAGCCGCTCCTGATCTTCGCCATGTCCGCCACCGTTTTCGCCGCCGTGTACGCCCTGAGCGACATCCGCAGTGCTCGTCTATCGATACGCACAAGCGTGCCCGGCCTCGCCGTCGGCGCCGCCGTCGCACTCGCGATCACCGCGATCCCGCTGTGGTCACAATTCTTCGGTCAGGCCAGCTACGACGGTGTCGCGCACGGCAAGGCCGGATACGACGCCGGTTCCCTGGTCACCTATCCGACCGCATCCGTCGCCGGCGATCCGACGGGCGCCGAGTTCCGGATGAATCCGACCGAGGAGAACTCCTACTTCGGCTGGCCGCTCGTCCTGGTACTACTCGGTGCCACGGCATGGTTGTGGCGGATCCGAATCGCCCGAGCAGCGGCCGCCGTGATCGTGGTGATGGGTGTGCTGTCGTTGGGATCGGAACTGATCGTCGACGGCACCCACACCGGTATCACCCTGCCGTGGAAGTATCTGGCCCACTTACCCCTCTTCGAATCGATACTGGAATCGCGGTTGGCGATGGGTGCGATTCCCGCGATCGGACTACTCCTGGTTCTCGGTACGTACCGCGCTTTCGTCGAGTTGCGATCACCACGTCGAACGGTTGCCGTGATCTGGCTGATCGCGTCGACGATCGCGCTGGTACCGCTGATCCCCACCCCGGTCGACGCCGATCAACGCTCGGCCACCCCCACGTTCATCACGAGCGGCCTCTGGGAGGACTACATCAGCGACGGCACCCTCGTCACCGTGCCGGTGGCCAGTGCGGACGACGCCAGGGCCCTGACCTGGCAGGTCGACGCCGATTTCGGATTCCCCATTGCCGGCGGCTATTTCGTGGGTCCGCAATCGCAGACCCGCGCCGGGATCTACGGACCCGAGGCACGTCCGACGTCGACACTGCTGGTCGACGTGACGAAGTCCGGCAAGGTTCCGACCATCGACGCAGGCAACAGGGCCGACGCACTGACCGATCTGCGGTACTGGCGCGCCGACGTCCTGGTACTGCCGCGCGCTCACGGTGACAGCGCACTGCATCAAACGGTGGACGAATTGGTGGGCTTCCCCGCCGTGCGGGTGAACGACGTATGGGTGTGGGACGTGCGAGATCTGGTCGGCGGGAAAACCTTCAACCGGTAGGTGGGCGCCTCGCCTTGGCGGATAACTATACCGGTATTACTATAGGCCACATGGTGCGCGTACCGCTGACCGCGGAAGAACTCGAGCGAGGACAACGACTGGGCGAACTGCTGCGCACTGCTCGCGGCGATCGCAGCATGGTCCAGGTGGCACTCGACGCGGACATCTCGGTGGAGACCTTGCGCAAGATCGAGACAGGTCGCATCGCCACGCCCGCCTTCTTCACCGTCAGTGCCGTCGCCGAGGTGTTGGGTATTTCACTCGACACCCTTGCTCGCGCGCTGGAAACTCCACAAACCACCCGCGAAGCGGCGTCATGACCGATTCTCTCAGGTTGCTGCCACTCACACTCGCCTAACATCGTTCCTTGTGCCGTTCGAAGCAGCAGGACCTCCGACATCCGCCCCGACCGATCCCGACGCATCAGCGGAATCGAACCCTCGGAAGTCGGACTCCCAGCAGGTACGAACCGCACGCCTGATCGCTGTCACCACCGGCCTGCTCGGCCTGCTTCTGGCCCTGGCCACTCCGTTCCTCCCCGTCAAACAAGACGCGGCGAGCATCGACTGGCCACAGAACGGCGCGCTGAACAGCGTCTCGGCACCCCTGATCTCGTATTCACCGACGTCCATCGACATCACCATCCCCTGCGCCACCTTCACCGAACTCGGCGAGGGTGGCGGCACTGTGCTCTCCACCATGCCGAACAACGCGCCGGACCGTAATGCGCGCGGCCTGACCGTCAGCACCACCGCCGATCGTCTCGGGGTCCTGATCCGGGACACCACCGTGATCTCGGCGCCGCTGACCGACGTGAACGGCTGCAGTGCACTCACGATCACCAGCAACTACCAGCAGACAGTGGCCGCCGTCACCGGGATCGACGGCATCACCAACACGTTGATCGGCGACTTCCGACCGCAGGTGGTCGGTATCTTCACCGATCTGCACGGCGCGGCACCGGCTGGATTTTCCGTTCACCTGGACATCGACTCCCGCTTCTCGTCGAGCCCGACCCTGATCAAGCTGTTCGCGATGATCGTGGCCGCCCTGGCCACCCTCGCATCGCTGTACGCGCTGCACCGGATCGACGGTGTCGACGGCCGGCGCGCACGCCGCTTCCTGCCCGCCCGCTGGTGGAAGTTCACCGGCATCGACGCCGTCGTGGTCGGCACGCTCGTGATCTGGCATGTCTTCGGCGCGAACACCTCCGACGACGGCTACCTGCTCGGTATGGCCAGGGTGTCGGAGCATTCCGGATACATGGCCAACTACTTCCGCTGGTTCGGCGTTCCCGAGGCACCGTTCGGCTGGTATTACGACGTCCTGGCCCTGTTCGCGAAGGTCAGCACCGCCAGCATGTGGATGCGACTGCCGGCGTTGATCGCCGGAATCCTGTGCTGGATGGTCATCAGCCGTGAGGTCATTCCGCGGCTGGGAGTCGCGGTCCGCCGCAATCGGGTGGCCGTGTGGACCGGTGGCCTGGTGTTCCTGTCCTTCTGGTTGCCGTACAACAACGGCCTGCGTCCCGAGCCGATCATCGCCCTCGGCGCCCTGCTCACGTGGTGCTCGATAGAACGGGCCATCGCGACGGGCCGACTGCTCCCGGCCGGTTTGGCCGTCCTGTTGGCGGCGTTCTCACTGGCCGCCGGTCCGTCGGGCCTGATCGCCATAGGCGCACTGATCGCCGGTGCCCGCCCGATCGTGAAGATACTCATCGCACGCGGCAAACGCGTCGGATTCTTCTCCCAGATCATGCCGGTCCTTGCAGCGGGATCGTTGGTCCTTGTCGCGGTGTTCGTCGATCAGACGTTGGCCGGGGTGCTCGAATCGACGAGAGTACGCACGGCCATCGGCCCCAACGTTCCCTGGTTCGAGGAACGCCTGCGCTGGGACGCCCTGATGACCATCTCCCCCGACGGTTCCCTCGCCCGCCGCTTCGGCATGTTCGTCATGCTCGTCGGACTGATCTTCTGCGTCATGCTGATCCTGCGTAAAGGCCGCATTCCCGGAACCGCGATCGGACCGTCGCGTCGCATCCTCGGCATCGTGTTCGCGTCGTTGCTGCTGATGCAGTTCACACCCACCAAATGGACCCACCACTTCGGTGTCTACGCCGGTCTCGCCGGAACGGTCGCAGTTCTCGCCGCCGTCGGTGTGAGCGCGTCGAGCATGCGTTCCAAACGCAACCGCGCCCTGTTCGCAGCCGGCATCCTCTTCATTCTGGCGTTGGCGTTCACCAGCTCCAACGGCTGGTGGTACGTCTCGAGTTACGGCGTTCCCTGGTGGGACAAGCCGCCGTCCATCGGCGGCAAGGGATTCTCCACCGTGTTCCTCGGCCTGACCGTTCTCGCACTCGTCTCGGCTGCCTGGTTCCACGTCCGAGAACCGCACGAGCGCATGGCGTCCGAGGACAATGCGACCGCCAGACGTCGACGCCTGCTCGCTGCGTCACCGCTGACGATCGCGGCTGCTGCAGTGGTTCTGTTCGAAGTACTGTCCCTCCTCAAGGGCGCCGTCTCGCAGTACCCCGCATACTCGATCGGCAAATCCAACATCGAATCCGTCTTCGGCGGCAGCTGCGGACTGGCCGGTGAGGTTCTGGTCGAATCCGACCCCGATGCCGGTGTGCTGCAACTACTCGACCGCCCCACGGACATGCAGGGCGCGGGCGCATTCGGGGCCACCGAAGCCACCGGATTCAGTCCGGACGGCGTCGCAGGTGACCTCACCGCCGACGCCGAGGACACCACGGCGGGCAGCGCCAACAGCCTCGACGCCACCACCTCGCAAACCGGCACCGCGTCGCCGGGAACCAGCTCGGGCACCGGCGGTGGTTCCCAATCCACCGCAGGCGTCAACGGAAGCAATGTGGCGCTTCCGTTCGGACTCGACGACGCCACCACACCCGTGCTGGGCAACTACGGCTCCACCGAAGACTCCGCGCTGACCACCGGTTGGTACGGGCTTCCCGCACGCAGCGACGCGGCACCGCTGCTCACCATCGCCGCCGCCGGACGCATCCGGTACGTCAACACCGACAACGTGGTCGTACCGGGCGCGAGCCTTCAGGTGGAATACGGAACGCGAGCTGCCGACGGTTCCGTCACCGCGCTCGGCCGGATCGATCCGATCGACATCGGGCCGTCCCCGTCCTGGCGCAACCTGCGGGTACCGATGGATCGACTACCTGCCGAGGCGAACACGGTGCGACTGGTTGCATCGGATTCCGATGTCGGTGGTGAGCAGTGGCTCGCAGTGACTCCGCCGCGAGTGTCCACGATGCGGACGCTGCAGGACGTCGTCGGATCCACCGATCCCGTGCTGCTGGACTGGGCTGTCGGCCTGGCGTTCCCGTGCCAGCGGCCGGTCGACCATCTGGACGGGGTCGCGGAGATCCCGCAATGGCGGGTACTGCCAGACCGGATCGGAGCCCAGTCCACCAACGCCTGGCAAGACCACTTCGGTGGCGGGCCGCTCGGATGGACCAGCGAGCTGCTCTCGGCGCGCGCTCTACCGACCTATCTGAAGGACGACTGGGATCGGGACTGGGGTTCACTCGAGAAGTTCACGCCACTCGATCCGGCGGCATCTTCGGCACAGGTGAACGTCGAGACGACCAACCGTTTCGGCACCTGGACCCCTGGTCCGATTCGCTACCAGTCGTGACGGCGCACGTGAACCCTTCCGAGCCCGGTGGCTCGGTAGGGTTCACGTGACGCTCTGACATACCATCGGTAGCCGTGCCTGACGCCGTGACAGATTCACCTCGGACTCCGACCTCGCCGCCGCCGCCCGCTTCTGCTCACCAGGGCGCCCTCGACGACCGCGAGCGTTTCCGGCGGACCCGCTGGGTCGCCGTCATCGCGGGCCTCCTCGGCTTCGTACTGGCCATGGCCACTGCGCTCCTGCCGGTGGTGCAGACCACGGCGACGGTCAACTGGCCCCAGAACGGCGTGATCGGCAATGTCGAGGCACCGCTCATGGCTCAGGTGCCCATCGACGTCGAAGCCTCGATTCCCTGCACCGCCGTCAGCTCGCTGCCCGAGGGCGGTGGCATCGCACTGTCCACTGCCCCCACTCAGGGCGCAGGCGCGGCGCTGGCGTCGATGTTCGTGCGCGCCTCCGCCGAGACCGTGGACGTCCTCGATCGCAACGTCGTCATCGCGTCGGCGAACCGGGCCGACGTCGAGTCGGGCCGGTGCACGTCCATCGCATTCAGCTCCGACGTCAACCGGACCAGCGCCGAGTTCGTCGGACTGACCTATCCGGACGGGAATCCGGTCCGCGGTCAGCTCGAAGGCGACTTCCGCCCCCAGGTGGTCGGAGTCTTCAGTGACCTCGCCGAAGGTGCCGCCCCGGCCGGCCTGAACTTCACGATGACCGTCGACTCCCGCTTCTCGTCGAGCCCGAGCACGTTGAAGCTGGTCGCGATGATCGTCGCCGTGCTGTCGACGATCGTCGCACTGGTCGCGCTCGGCCGACTCGACGGCACCGACGGCCGCAAGCATCGACGTTTCCTCCCGCAGCGTTGGTGGAAGTTCACCGGTATCGACGCGGTCGTTGTCGGCACGCTCGGATTGTGGCACTTCATCGGCGCGAACACCGCCGACGACGGCTACCTGCTCACCATGGCACGGGTCTCCCCCGACGCCGGGTACATGGCGAACTACTTCCGCTGGTTCGGCGTTCCCGAGGCACCGTTCGGCTGGTACTACGAGGTACTGGCGGTGATGGCGAAGATCTCCACGGCCAGCCCGTTCATGCGCCTGCCTGCGCTCCTCGCGGGAATCCTGTGCTGGATGGTCATCAGCCGAGAGGTGGTTCCGCGGCTCGGCCGGGCGGTGCGCACCAACAAGGTGGCGCTGTGGACCGGCGGACTTGTGTTCCTCTCGTTCTGGTTGGCGTACAACAACGGTCTGCGCCCCGAGCCCATCGTCGCTCTCGGCGCACTGCTGACGTGGTGCTCCATCGAACGCGCGATCGCCACCGGCCGTCTGCTTCCGGCCGCGACGGCAGTCCTGATCGGCGCGTTCACCCTGGCAGCGGCCCCCACCGGATTGATGTGTATCGCAGCCCTTCTCGCCGGTGTTCGACCACTGGTGCGGATAGTCGTCAAACGCCACCGGCTGGTGGGCACCCTGCCCCTGATCGCCCCGATCGCCGCCGCGGGCACCATCGTGCTGGTGGTCATCTTCGCCGATCAGACCCTCGCGGGCGTCCTCGAGGCCACCCGCGTCCGTTCGATCATCGGCCCCAATCTCGAGTGGTACAAGGACTTCTTGCGCTACTACTACCTGTTCGTCGAAACCGTCGACGGCTCGGTTGCGCGCCGCTTCGCATTCTTGACGATGATCCTGTGCCTGTTCACCACGTTGTTCATGCTGCTGCGTCGTGGTCGCGTACCCGGCGCGGCGGTAGGGCCGTCGTGGCGTCTGGTCGGTGTGGTGTTCGGCACCATCTTCCTGATGATGTTCAACCCCACCAAGTGGACTCACCACTTCGGTGCGTACGCGGGCATCGCCGGATCACTGGCCGCGCTGACGGCCGTTGCCGTTTCCACCACCGCGCTGCGCTCGCACCGGAACCGTTCGGTGTTCGTCGCCGGACTGCTCCTCATGTTGGCGCTCACCTTTGCCGGGATCAACGGTTACTGGTACGTCTCGAGCTACGGCGTGCCGTGGTTCGACAAGCCCATCTCCTACAACGGCCACCAATCGAACACGCTGTTCCTGGCACTGTTCGGCCTCGCACTGGTAGTGGCCGCCTGGCAGTACCTGCGCGAAGGATTCGCCGGGCCGCAGTCCGCGCCCGACCAGAAGTTCCGGCGGATCAGCAAGTTCACGACGGCACCACTGACCGTCGTCGCCGGCCTGATGGTGCTGCTCGAAGTACTCTCACTCGCCAAGGGCGCTGTGTCGCAGTATCCCGCCTACTCGTTGGGCCGCAGCAACATCGAAGCCCTGGCAGGCAAGACCTGCGGCATGGCCCAGGACGTACTGGTCGAGACCGACACCAACTCCGGAAATCTACGACCGCTCCCGGCACCGGGTTACAACCCCGACGATCCGCTCGCCGGAATCGACTCGAAGGGCTTCTCACCCAACGGTGTTCCCGGTGACCTGACAGCCGATTACGTCGAGGTCAAACAAGGCATGGGCAACACCGACTCGCAAAGCGTCGGCCCCAGCTTCGAAACCGGCTCCAATGCCGGGACGAGTGGCGGCTTCGGTGCGGTCGGCGTCAACGGCAGCATCGCGAAACTGCCCTTCGGTCTCGACCCCGCCGTCACTCCCGTCATGGGCAGCTACCAGGACGGCGTACAGGAACCCGCCTCCCTGATCTCGAGTTGGTACCAATTGCCCGCTCGCAGCGACGATTCGCCGCTGGTGGTCATGTCCGTGGCCGGCCGCGTCTGGTCCGTCGACAACTCCGGCAACGTCACATACGGGCAGTCCCTACTGGTCGAATACGGCAAGACCCAGCCGGACGGAACCGTCGCGATCCAGGGCTCGTACCTGCCCCGCGACATCGGACCTGCCCCGTCGTGGCGCAATGTGCGCATCCCGATCGACGAACTGGCACCCGATACCGACGCCGTGCGAGTGAGCGCATTCGACCCGAACCTCACCGGCGATCAGTGGTTCGCCTTCACCCCGCCCCGGGTTCCGGTGCTGACGTCGCTGAACTCCTACCTCGGTAGCGAGCAGCCGATCCTCCTCGACTGGGCGGTCGGTCTCCAGTTCCCGTGCCAGCGTCCGTTCCGCCACGAGAACGGCGTCGCGGAGATGCCGAACTATCGAATTCTGCCGGATCGACCACTGGCTGTCAGTTCCACCGACACCTGGCAGTCCGCGGACAACGGTGGCCCGCTCGGATTCACCGAGATGCTCGCCGGGGCTACCACCTTGCCCACCTATCTGAAGGACGACTGGGCTCGCGACTGGGGTTCGCTCGAACGCTACGATCGATACTTCCCCAATGCCACTGCGGCAGTGGTGGAAACCGGGACGGCTACTCGATCAGGGATGTGGATGCCCGGCGAGATGCGGGTGCACTGACCCCACCTCGGGTGCGCCGGACCGACACCGCGGACACGGCAGCGACAACGACGGCGCACCCGAGTAATTGGAAGACGCCGGGCTTTTCACCCAGCAGGACGACGGCGAGCGCGACTGCGAGTACCGGCTGCATGAGCAGCAGGCTCGCACCCACCTCGGCGGGTAGCCGCGGGAGCGAGTATCCCATCAGCGTCCATCCCAGCACCTGGCCGATCAGCGCCAGCGCGACGAGCCAGAGGAGCGTCTCCCAACCGGGAGCGAAATCCACGGTGCCCCACAGCGATCCGACTGCCGTTCCGGCAACACCGGCCGTCACCGTCGAAATCAACACCTGACTTGCCGCGCGATCCGACGACCCGGCCCGCCCCACGACGAAAATGTACCCACCGTAGGCGATCCCGGAGATCAGTCCGAGAACCGTCCCCCACAACAGATCCGATCCACCGGCTCCGCCGCCGATCACACCACCAGCCAATGCGATACCGGCGAACAGGAACGGCAGGGCGAGCAGAAACCGCCGATGTACTCGATGACCGAAGACCAACCAGGACAGCAACGGCACCACAATCACCTGCACGTTCACGATCACACTCGCGATACCCGCTCCGACCATCAGAATCGACTGTGACCACAGCGCGAAATCGATGCCGAGCAGAACGCCACCGAAGAGTTGAAGGAACACTGCTCGGCGGCCTGGTCGGCCTGCGCGTCGGTATTCACGCCATGCCATCACCGTGAGCACCGGCACCGCCAGGAAGCATCGGAAGAACACTGCGGTCGACGGTGCCACGTCCGCGATCTTGATCAGGACGGAGCTGATCGAGATCGCACAGGCGCCGGCGACGACGAGTAGGCGCGGGTCTGCCGGTATACCGGCCCTGGTGGTGGCGGTAAAGATGGTCGACGTAATCACCCGACCAATGCTCCAAGCATGAACTATTGAGCACAAGCAAATAATTAAACCGTTGATTCAGTAGTATTACTACCGAATCGGACGACGGAAGGATCTTCGAATGCTGAACGTCGAAAGACTGCGGGCCCTGCACGCCGTCGCCGAAACCGGATCCGTTGCCGGTGCAGCACGAACCCTGCACGTCACACCGTCCGGCATCTCACAACAACTGAACAAACTCGAACGCGAAGTGGGAGTGGCCATCCTCGCCCCACACGGGCGCGGAGTCAGACTCACCGAGGCCGGACGCATACTCGCCCGTCGTACCGCCGAAGTACTCTCCGTGCTCGCCCGCGCCGAAGCAGACGTCGCATCACTGCGCACCGAGGCAACCGGACTACTGCGTCTCGGCGCTTTGGTGTCGCCGAGCCGGACCGTCCTGCCCCGAGCCGTCGCCGAGATCAAACGTGCCCACCCCCAGCTCGACATCACCTTCACCGAGGCGGAATCCGAGGAGCTCATTCCAGCCCTGATCCGCCGCGACCTCGACCTCGTGGTGGTCGACAGCTGGAGCACCCGACCCGTCGACCTCCCCGAAAGCCTGTCCTTCGAATCGGTATACGACGACATGGCCGTCGCCGCCCTGCCGGCATCACACCCGTTGGCGCACCACCGAACCGTGGCGCTGCGTGAACTCGCCGATCAGGCCTGGGTGACCTGGACTCGCGGAACCGACTTCCACGCCTTCACCGTCCGCACCCTCCGCGCCCAGGGCTTCGATCCACGGGTGGAGTTCGAAGTAGCCGAATTCCCCGCACAGCTGGAATTCGTAGCCCAAGCACTGGCCGTGGCCCTGATCCCGAAACTCGCGAAAGTCACTCCCCCGGAAGGGGTTCAGCTGATCGAGACGGTTCCACCCCTGCACCGCGACATCTACCTCGCCTGGCGCTCCGACAGCGACCGCCCCGCCATTCGCGCCGGCGTCGACGCGTTGAGGCGACAGTTCGACGCGCTCGGATCCGTCGACTCTCCCTGTGCGCCCTCCCCATAGCTCCCAGCGCAGCGACACACCGGGGCTTCGCCCCCTAGAGCGACACACCAGGGCTCCGCCCCCCTACAGTGGCATCAAGTTGTGCTTGCGCGGGTTCTTGTAGACTTTCTTGTCCCGCAACAGCTTCAATGCCTTACGAATTTCGAGCCGCGTCTGAGAGGGCTCGATGACCGCGTCGATGTAGCCGCGCTCGGCCGCGATGTACGGCGTCGCGACGAATTCGTTGTAGAAATTGATGAGCTGCGCCCGCACGGCGGGAGCATTGTCTCCGGCATCCGCCAACTGACGGCGACCCATGATGTTGACGGCGCCCTCGGCACCCATCACCGCGATACGCGCCGTCGGCCACGCCAGGTTCACATCGGCACCGAGTTGCTTGCACCCCATCACGGCGTAACCGCCACCGTACGACTTACGAACCACCAGAGTAACTTTGGGAACCGATGCTTCGAGATAGGCGAACAGGAAGCGGCCACCGCGCTTGATGACACCCATCTGTTCCTGCTCGACGCCCGGCAGGAAGCCCGGGGTGTCGACGAGGAAGATCAGCGGCAGGCCGAACGCGTCGCACAGCCGCACGAAATGCGCCGCCTTGTCGGAGCTTGCCGCGTCGAGCGCACCACTGAGGTACGTGGGCTGGTTCGCGACCACACCCACCGAAACGCCGTCCACCCGAGAGAAACCCGTGATGACGTTGTGTGCGACCTGGGCTCCCACCTCGTGGAAGGTTCCGTCGTCGAAAATACGCATGATGATGTCGTGCATGTCGTAGCCGGCGTTGTCGGCATCGGGCATGAACGTGTCGAGTTCGAGGTCGGTTGCCGTGATCTCGGGTTCGAGGCCCGGATTCACCAGTGGCGCCGATTCCTGACACGATGACGGCAGGAAGCTCAAGTACTCACGCACCCAGTCGAAAGCCGCTTTTTCGTCCACGGCAACGTGATGGATGTTGCCGTTCTCCGCCTGCGTACGCGCGCCACCCAATTCGTCGAGACTGACTTCCTCACCGGTGACGGACTTGATCACGTCCGGCCCGGTCACGAACATGTACGACTCTTCGGTGGCAACCACGACATCGGTATTGATCGGCGCATACACCGCACCACCGGCACACTTGCCGAGTATCACCGAGATCTGCGGGCACAAACCGGAAAGCGGCTCCTGACGGGCACCCATGTTGGCGTACCACGCCAACGACGACACCGCGTCCTGGATGCGTGCGCCGGCCGAATCGTTGATTCCCACCACCGGGCAGCCGATCTTGATCGCGAGATCCATGATCGCGGCCACCTTGCGGCCGAACATCTCGCCGGCTGCGCCGCCGTACACCGTCTGATCGTGGGAGAACACTGCAACCGGTCGACCGTCGACGGTTCCGTGACCGGTGACCACACCGTCTCCGTACGGCTCACCGTCACCGGGAGCCTTCACCAGGGCGCCCGACTCGACGAAACTACCCGGATCGAGAAGCAGGTCGATCCGCTGACGCGGGGTGCTGTGACCGGCGGCGTCACGCTTGGCAATTGCCCGAGGCGATCCGGGATCCTTTGCCATTTCCAACTTTTCGCGAAGTTCGGCGATCTTCTCCGCGGTGGTGGTGGTCACTTCTGTACTCCGGTTTCCGCTGCACCGATCTCGGCGAGCTTCTTGGTGAGGTCTGCAGCGACCTTCGAGACGTACGGCTCGTCCACGATCTGCAGGTGATCCCCGCCGATGTAGACGACCTCGAGGTTCTTCGCGTACTTACCCCAACCACCGTCGGGCTCACGCGTTTTGAACGCGGGCTCGATGGTCATCAACTCGTCGTGATACTTGTCCGCCATGTACAGCACGACGTCGCCGTCGTAGTTCTCGATCTTCGCGGTCTGGATGGCGCGGTCGTCGAGCCACGACGTCCGCTGGTGCTCGATGATGCCGCCCGGAATCTTGGCGTCACTCATCTTGAGCAGATTCATCAAGATCTCGATCTGCTCTTCGTCCGTCTCGGTTGCGGCCAGAAGATCGAGCGGCAACGGCATGTCCACGTTGTAGGTGCGCTTGGCGAACTTGCCGTAACGCTCCCAACGCTTGCGGATCTCCTCCGGTGTGTTCGGAACGTCCTCACCGGCCATCACGGTATCGAGCAACCCGACCACCCGCACGTCGGCACCTTGTTCACGCAGCAACCTCGCGACGGCGTACGACATGACGCCGCCGAACGACCAGCCGTACAGCACGTACGGTCCGTCACCCTGAATTTCGCGCAGCAGCGGCACGTAGGCGGCGGCACGGTCCTCGAGTGAACCCTCGATGCGTTCGAACCCGTACATCGGGGTGTCTGCCGGTAGCCGCTTGAGCAGCGGCTCGTACGTCACCGTGGAACCGCCCGCGGCGTGGAACACGAATACCGGTACGGCGGTGGAACCCTCGGGGCGAGCCCGCAGCGTGCGAACCACACCGTCGATGCGGTCCTCGTCCTCGAGGTACTGGCGCACCACGTCCGAGAGTTCCTCGATGCTCCGACTCGATCGGACGTCACCGGCCGTGATCTCGCCCTCGGCTCGCTCCGACAGGCGTGCAGCCAACTTCTCGGCCACCGCGTCGTCGAGGACGGGAAGTTGGTTGAAGATGCCCTTCGCGGAGCTTCCGGTCACCACTGCCCACGTCGCGAACGTCAAGCGCTCCGCAGCATCTCGCGGCGGAACATCCGAAACGGCGCCGTCGACGGTGTCGGAACCGGCAACGGTGGCCGCGACGGGTGCAGCACCGTCGACCACAGCACCGTCGACCACAGCACCGCCGACCGCAGCGTCCTCGGCCGCATCGGCCGCATCCTGGGCGGCCTTGTCCGCCGCCTGCTTCTCGGCGAGAGCCTGCACCTCTTCGCGATTGTCGATCGCGTACCGCAGGTACTTGTTGACCTCACTGAGGCTTGCGTCCTTGACGGCTTGCAGCTGTAGTTGCGGGATGTCGAACTCGTACTCGACTCGATTCTTGATGCGCATCGCCATCAAGGAATCGAGACCGAGCTCGATCAGCGGAATCTCGGCGGGCAGATCTTCGGGTGAGTATCCCATCGACTCGGCAACGACGATCGTGAGCCGATCGTCGAGACTCTGCGAACCGTTGGGGTCCCACTTCGCGCCGGCATCCTCGACCACCTCGGCGAGAGCTTCGACGGGGCCCGCCGACCGTGTCGGCGCGGCGACCGCCAGTTCCGGTAGCGGTTCACCCGAGGTGACGACGGCGTCGAAAAGCAGTCGGAACTCGGTGTTCTCACGGGCGTGAACCTGTACCGACGCCCCACCGGGGTGCGGATTGAGTGTGGTGGTGACGGTAGCGGCACCGGCAAGATCACCGCGAGGAACAGCAGCGGTGAGGGTGACATCCGAAAGCACCTGTGCGGCAGCGGCAGTGACGAGATCAGTCAAATCGTCGACCACGGCGGCATCGGCCTCCCACACGTGGCGGCCGTCCGGCAACGCGACATGCGATCCCGGAATCCGCGACGCTCCACCCGAAGACACTCGAATATCGAGCCAGTACGGCTTGCGAATGAAAGTCGTACGCGGCAGTGTGGCGAATTTGCCTGCCGGGAACAGTGATTCGAGATCGACGGCGTGACCGTGGACGTACAGCTGCGCGAGAGCGGCCAGCACGCCCGCGGGCTCGTCCTCCTTGCGCTTGAGGGTCTGCACCAACTCCATGTCGTGCAAGCCCGAATCGAACGCGGTAGCCGCAACCGACATCAACGTCACCGGATTGGGCGCCAACTCGACGAACGTGGTGTGACCGCCCGCAACAGCGCCGCGCACCGCGTTGGTGAAGTACACGCTGTGGCGCAAACCCTTCACCCAGTACGCCTCCTGATGAATCGCGTCGTGGCGCGCCCGGTAGAAGGTGTCCTTGTCCACGGACGAGTAGACGCCCACCTTCAACGCACCCGGCTCGATACCGGCGAGCTCCGCCGCCAGTTCACCGAGCAGCGGATCCACCTGCGACGTGTGGCTCGCGCCCTTGGTCTTGAGAACCCGAGCCATCTTGCCGTCCGCCTCGGCGGCAGCGACGATCGCCTCGATATCCGGCTGCGGACCACCGATCACGGTGTGCGTCGGTGCGGCGTACACACAGACCTCGAGCTTGGGATACGTGGGCAGTAGCGCTTCGATCTCCGAAGCGGAGTACTCGAGCAGAGCCATCAATCGGATGTCGTCACCGACGAGGGCACTTTCCGCTTCGCCCATCAGAC
Source organism: Rhodococcus sp. 27YEA15 (assembly GCF_049739425.1). Lineage (NCBI taxonomy): Bacteria > Bacillati > Actinomycetota > Actinomycetes > Mycobacteriales > Nocardiaceae > Rhodococcus > Rhodococcus sp. 27YEA15. The sequence goes on along the minus strand of NZ_JBMHHW010000001.1, from coordinate 5,209,152 downwards.
GTGAACGCGAGCAGATGACGCGCACCGCGTCCTCGAGGTTCAACCCGCCGGCAACGTACGCCGCCGCGGCCTCACCCATCGAATGCGGAACCACCGCTTCGGGTTCCGCGCCGTGATGGCGAAGCACCGCCGCCAAACCGACCTGGATCACGAAGATGCCCACCTGCGCGGTCTCGACGTTGTAATCGACCCCGTCGTCGAGGAACATCTCGGCCACCGAATAGCCGGCCTCGTCCTGAATCAGCTCGTCGACCTCGTCGACGGCAGCCTTGAACACCTCGTTCTCGAGATACAGCTGCTTCGCCATCTTGCGATGCTGCGAACCGAAGCCCGAGAACACCCACACGGCGCCCTTCGGCGACGGCGAATCGGCAGAGAACACACCGGCGGCCGGCTTGCCCGCCGCAACCGCACGCAAAGAACTGATCGCCTCCGAACGGGTGCTCGCCACCACGGCAGCGCGGGAGCGCCCGTGATTGCGACGCGCCAACGTCCGTGCGACATCCGCCAGCGGCGTCGTGCTGCCGTCTTCGGTTTCGAGCCAATCCGCCAGATCTGCCGCAGCGCGTCGACGCCGCGACGGCAACGCACCGGACACCACCAGCACTACCGGCCGCTCGTCCGGTGCCGCACCGGCGTCCTCGACCACAGCCGGGACGTATTCCTTGACCACGACGTGCGCGTTGGTACCACCGAAACCGAAACCGGACACACCGGCGACGGCCTTGCCGGTGTACCGCGGCCAGTCGGTGGCCTCGGACGTCACCTGCAGATGCGCCTTCTCGAAATCGATGTGCGGGTTGGGCCCCAGATAGTTGATGGTCGCCGGGATCTTGTCTTCCTGCATCGCCAGGACGACCTTGATCAGACCGGCAGCTCCGGCAGCGGCCTCGAGGTGCCCGAAGTTGGTCTTCGCACTACCGAGCAGCGCCGGCTTGTCCTCGTCACGGCCTCGGCCGACGACACGACTGAGCGCGTCCGCCTCGATGGGGTCACCCAGGTCGGTGCCGGTTCCGTGGGCCTCGATGTAGTCGACCGTGCTCGGTGCGATACCCGCGTCGCGATACGCGAATCTCAGCACGTCGGCCTGCGCAGCCGGATTGGGTGCGAGCAGTCCGTTGGAACGGCCGTCCTGGTTGACGGCGCTACCGGCGATCACCGCGAGAATCGCATCGCCGTCACGCTCGGCGTCCTCGAGACGCTTGAGCACGACCAGACCGCCGCCCTCACTGCGCACGATCCCTTCCGCGTTCGACGAGAACGCGCGCAATTTGCCGTCGGGGCTGAGCATGCCGGTCTGGTCGAATCCGAGAGTTCCGGGAGGGGCGAGCAGCATGTTGACGCCACCGGCCAGCGCGAGGTTCGAGTCACCACTGCGCAGTGACCGGACCGCCTCGTGCACGGCCACCAAGGACGACGAGCACGCCGTGTCCAACGCGATGGACGGACCTCGGAAATCGAAGAAGTACGACACCCGGTTCGCGACGATCGCCGTGGACGTTCCCGTCAACGCATACGGATGCGCGGTCGCCGGATCACTGACTGCGAGCAGCTGGTAGTCGTTCGCGGAGCTTCCGATGAAGACACCGACCTGCTTGCCCTTGAGATCACTGGCCGCGATCCTGGCGTGCTCGAGGGCCTCCCAGGCGAGCTCGAGAGCCAACCGCTGCTGCGGATCGACATTGACGACCTCGAGCGGAGACATCGCGAAGAACTCAGCGTCGAACCCCTTGACGTCGTCGAGATAGCCGCCCTTGGTGCGGGCGTTCTCGACGGCGGCCCGGATGGCCGGATCGGACATGAACTCGATCCAACGATCCTCGGGCAGATCGGTGATCCCGTCGCGGCCTTCCGCCAGCATCTCCCACATCTGCGACGGAGTGTGCCCGGCGCCGGGGAAGCGGGTGGACAGTCCGACTATCGCGATGTCGTGGGCATTCGACGGCACCGCCGAGGTGTAGTACGAGGCGTCGACGTTCTCGTCCGAAATCTCCGGCTCACCCTCGATGATGAGCGTGGCCAGCGAGTCGATCGTCGGATGCTGATAGACGACGGTGGCGTTGAGCGTGACACCGAGCAGATCCTCGATCTCCCCGCTCAGGGCAACCGCGTCACGAGAAGCCAACCCGAACTCTTCCAGCGGCCGATCGTCGGTGATCGTCGAGACCGGTTGACCGGTCGCCTCGGCAATCCAATTACGCAACCAGTCACGAAGTTGCGCGACACTCATGCCGACGTCCTGACCGTCGACATCGTTGCCCTGCCCACCATCTTGTTCAACCATCAATGCACCAAGCTACCGATCATGAAGGGATGTGCTCCTCAGACGCTGTCGGGAAATGCGGTCTGCTGGTAACCGCCACGCAGCGTGCCCTCGACGTAGCCGGCTTTGCACGCCCGGCGCGCGATCTTGCCGCTGGAGGTGCGCGGGATGGACCCGGCCGGAACGAGAAGGATGTCGCGAGCTGTCACGCCGTGGCGTGCGGCCACCGCGGCACGCACCGCGTCGGCGATCGGCTGAGGATCTGCCTTACCTGCGCCCGGGGCCCGCTCGGCAACGATCACCAATTGCTCCGACGCGTCGTCCGCGTCGAACTGCAGACCCGAGGTGGACTGAGCGAACACCACCTTCGGCAGCTGATTCGCCGGCACCGCGAACGCGGCGATGAAGCCGGGACGCAACGCCGCACTGGCTTCCTGCGCCGAGGCTTCGACGTCCTGCGGGTAGTGATTACGGCCGTCGACGATCACGAGGTCCTTGACGCGCCCGGTGATGTACAGCTCGCCGTCGACGTAGACACCGAAATCTCCGGTCCGCATCCAGTTGCCGTCCCCGGGCACCCCGACCGTGTGGCTGCCCTGAGCCAGGCGATGGTTGAGCTTGTTGTGGAAGGTTTCCGCGGTTTCGTCCGGACGCCCCCAGTAGCCGATACCGATGTTCTCGCCGTGCAACCAGATTTCACCGACGTGGTTGTCGGGCACTTCGATCAACGACTCCGGATCGACGATGGCCGCCCACTGGCTGCGTGCGACGTAACCGCACGACACCTGGGCGATCGCACCCTCCGCGTCCTGGTCGACCGTGACGATCCGCCCCTTGTTCAGCTCGGCGCGGTCGACATAGATGACCTTGGCCTCGTCGGAATGCTTGGTGGACGAGACGAACAGCGTCGCCTCCGCCATGCCGTAGGACGGTTTGATCGCGGTCTTCGGCAGACCGTACGGAGCGAACGCCTCGTTGAACTTACGCATCGACGACGTCGTCACCGGTTCGCTACCGTTGATCAACCCGATCACGTTGCTCAGATCGAGCGTGTCGCCGTCCTTCGGCAGACCTCGTGCCGCGGCATGCTCGAAGGCGAAGTTGGGGGCTGCGGCAAACGTACCCGCACCGTCGGAGACGGCCGCCAGTTCCTTGATCCATCGATACGGCCGCTGCACGAACGCGCGCGGACTCATGATGGTGATGTACTTACCGCCGAGAGCGGGCAGGATGACCGTCAGCAGACCCATGTCGTGGAACAGCGGAAGCCAGGTGACGCCGCGCGAATCCTCGTTGAGTTCGATCGAGTCGACCATCTGCAGAGCATTGGTGCCGACCGCCCGGTGGGTGATCTCCACACCGGCGGGCGTTCGCGTGGAACCCGACGTGTACTGCAGATATGCGATCTCGTCGAAATTGATGTCCGGACGGACCCAGGTCTCCCCGACCGTGTCGGGAATGGCGTCGACGGCGATGATGCGCGGACGTTCGGCGGCGGGCAGCGACCGGAACAACTTCCGCACTCCGGCCGCCGAGGACGCCGCGGTCAGAATGGCGCTCGGCTTGCAGTCCCCGAGAACAGCGTCGAGACGATCGGAATGGCCGGGCTCGTCCGGGTCGAAGAGGGGCACGGCGATGGAACCGGCATGGATGGCAGCGAAGAAGGAGATGACGTAGTCCAGGCCTTGCGGAGCCAGAATCGCGACACGATCGCCACGCTGGGTGACCTGCTGCAAACGCGCTGCTACAGCCCTCAGGCGCACGCCGAACTGATCCCACGTCAGCTCGAGTGCCTCGCCGTCACGCTCACGGGAATAGTCGATGTAGCGGTACGCGAGCTCGTCCGCGTTGACACGCGAGTGTTGCTCGACGTAGTCGACCAGAGTGAAGCCCTCTTGCAGGCGTATCTGGCCCTTCTCGTCGAGATAACCATCGAACAGCGCGTTCATTCCATCTCCTCCGAAGCGATCACACAGGCAATTTTCCTCATGCCTGAGCCCCAGACTTCCTTCGCTCTCTCGGGTCCATCTTCGATCAATCGAATCGCACCGTGTGCGCAACTCACCTGAATCACTTCATCGATCCCAAACCATCGATATGTTACAGATTTGCATCGTGAGTATCCTCCGACCAACTCGACGGCCACGATTGGGCTGATTGCCGGAATTTCGGTCTTCCGAACCTCGACTTCGGACATCGAGGACCTGTAGCCGGTCGGTGGATCGAGCCCGCGAACGTCCCGAAAGCACCAACAGCCTGGCTCGGAGGGCGCGCCGGAACGGCCCCCGATGCCCTACCGATCCCGAACGCCGACGCACCTGTGCGACCCGCAGGAGTCGCAGTCGACGCGGTGAGTGCCGGTGATCGGACGGGAACCATGATCAAGATCATGGTCCGGTCGAGCGGGACGCCGTCAGGGCTCACGCAATACGCGGCACGACGACGTGTGCAACTCATTGATCGCTTCTCCTGTGCTGGCGGGGTCGAAACTCTGAACTTCGGACTCGGGCCTATCGAACCTACTAGCGAGCTCCGCTTCGACAGCACTGTAGGTGACCCGCCGGGGTCACCTGACACTCCACCGTGATCAAACCAGCAGATTACCCGGCCTCGACTCGCTCGACGACAGATACGTTCCATATGCGCGAATCAACTGTGCGGAGGCGTCGGTGCATCGTCGATCAGATCCGCCGCCCACCTGACCATCCACTGAGTCGCCGTCGTCCCGTCCGACTCGACCGGGAACGAGTTGTACATCGCGTGCACCGGATTCTTGCTGTAGTCGAGCAATCGACCCGCCGACGACAACCAGTTACTCGGATTCAGCGCTGCTGGCGGCGCGTCACAGATCCCGTCGTCGGGCGCACAAATCTGATACGTCCGATCGTTGAGTGCACCGAAACCGCCCGGCCGTGCACCCGTCATCGTCAACCCCGGAAGATTCAGCCCGTTCAACGAGAGCTCCGCGCCCACGCCTGCAACTTCCGGGCCAACCGTGATACCGAACGCCGGATCACGTCGACCGTCGGCGATGAGCGCCACACCGAGAACCAGATTCGCCGGAACCGCACCCGTCCCGTCACCGATCGCCGCAGCGACATTGCCGGTGATGACCGCACCCTGCGAGAACCCGACGAGTACGTAACTCGTGAGCGGGCACTGAGCATGCCGCTCGACCAGAAAATCGTTTGCCGCAGCGGTTCCCGCGGCACGAGAGTTGTTGTACGACTGCTGACCGTCCGGCGGAATCGCGACCGGATTCGAGAACTGCGCAACATACGGAACCGTGTAGACGTCGGCCCGACCCGGAGCGAACTGCTGCTGCAGCGGCCTGGTCACGTTGAGCATCAACGACGCCGGGTTGGCCGTGGGGTTGTACGGATCGTCGGTGGCACTCGACTCCCACGTGCCCGGTGTGGCAACTACCTGGACATCCGGACAATCGGCCGATTGCGCGGCTGGCGGCGGCGGACCGGGCGGTAGCGGTTTGTCCTCGGGTACCCGTCCCGCCAACAGATACCAGCCGCCCACGACGACCGCCGCGACCACCACGATGATCAGAAGCGGAACCAGACAACCGCGACGCTTACCGCGCCTTGCCATCACCGGCGGGCCTACTTGCAGTAACTGTCGTGTGCGACGTCGATGTACGTCTGAGCGTCCTTCTGAGCCTGCTCCGGCGTGATCGCCCGGCCGGCGACTTCGGCCTCCTGACCGACGAACGCGATCACGAACGTACGTACTTCGTCGTCGGTCTGCGCCCCGGCCGCGCAGATGTAGTTCGCCGTGTTGACCGCGACACTGCCGTCACCGGCCGGGTCGATACCGCGCGCCTTCAGTCCGTCGAGGAACTGCTGGGCCTGCGGACTCACCTCCACCACGGTGGGCCCCGGGAAACCCTCGATGCTCTGCGGCTGCTCCGGCGGCGCCGTGGCGGCCGCTCCCGGACTCGTGACCGCCGTGGACGTCGACGCGGTCGACCCGCCGGCGGACGAGGTAGCGGCGCCTGCGGAAGTAGACGCGGTGGCCGCGGACGTCGGATCGGAAGACGCCGTCGAATCGTCGCTGCCGCAGGCGACGAGCGCGGTGCTGGTGGCCAACGCCAGCGAACCCAACGCGAATGCCCGCGCAACGGTGTGTCGGTTACCCGAGAAAAGCGCCATCAGTTTCCGTCCTTGCCTTCGATCGAAAGTCCATCATCAGGTTACGCAACACAGGGGCGGGCTCCGATCCATGATCGGGCCCGCCCGGCATGTGTCACTGCGACGATTTCCTCTAGTGAACTTCGGTCTTACCGTCGATCACCGTGATGTAGCCGAACTGGAAGTTCTGCTGAACGCCACCGGCTATGTCGAACTTGTCGCTGATCGGGAAACCGAGCCTGCCACCCTCGTAGCCGACACTCTTCCACCCGTCGAACAGGGGGCCGTTCTCGACCGACCAGGCACCGGTACCCGGACTCCAGTAGATGTTCCCGCCCTCGAAGGCGGTGAACCTACCGTTGTCCTTGATCGGGATCTCGTTGGACTTCGGGAAGCCGAGCCATCCGTTTTCCCAACCGAGCTCACCGTATTTGCCCATGATCATGCCGAGCACCGCGTACGTTCCGGCGGCGCTGCTGTACATCGCTCCGATCTCGAAGCCCTGGACCTTACCGGCCTTTCCGGGTGTCGCGATCTCGTCGGCGGTCGGGTAACCGAGCGGGCCGCCCTCCCATCCCTGCGCCGACCATTCGGCGAGAATGTCACCGCTGACGGGATGTGCGCCGGTCTGCGGAGTCCAGTAGATCGACCCGTTCTGGAAGTGGTTGTACCGGCCACGTCCGTCCGGCGTACCGAATTCCGGAGTCTTCGGGAATCCGAGTGGGCCGGCTGCAGCTCCCGTGTTCATGTAGGCACCGGCGATACGTCCGGCGACCGGCTGCGCTCCGGTTCCGGGGGTGAAGTAGATGCGGCCGTTACGGAAGTCCTGAGCGATACCACCGGCCACGTTGTACTCGGGAGTGACACAATCACCGATCCACGCGTTGGCGCCGGCGGTGGCACCGATCGCGCCAGCCGCATTGCAGCCGGGCTTGTCCACGTCGGTACCGAGCGCGTTGGCCAGCTGCGGCCAGAGCTGGTGCAGCTCGAACTGCCAGTACGGCCACGAGTGGGTGCCGGAAGGGCGGTAGTTCACCTGCGCCGGGATCCCCAGCTGGTTGAGCTTGGTCGCGAAGGTCTGCGATGTGAGGCGAGCGAGAATTTCCAGACCCATACCCGCGTAGTTGGTGCTGACACCGGGAATGCCGGACGGCTGATCGTACGGACCGGTGGTGCCGCTGCCGCTCGAGACGTACAGGCTCACACCCTTGAGCTTGTCGGCGAGCTGATACGGATCGTGGGCGGGCCACTGCGGATCGGACGGCGGACCCCACATCGCGGCCGAGTTGAAGCCGCCGGCGTCGTTCATCGCGAAACCGATCGCCTGCGGCATGCCGAGCGAGGTGGTGGTCAAAATGCCCGAGAGCGAGGCTGCGAACTTGAAGAAGCCCTGGTTCCTGGCGGCGAGGAACATCGCCGAGGTGCCGCCCATCGAGAGGCCGACGACGCCACGGGTCTGATTGGTGCGCCAGTCTTTCTCGAGGATGGGGGGAAGTTCCTTCGTCAGGAACGTCTCCCACTGGTAGTTCTTGCCGTTGTCGGGCGAGAGCCAGTCGGAGTAGAAACTGGATTGGCCGCCGACGGGAAGAATCACGTTGACGTTCTTGTCGGCGTAGAAGGATTCGGCATCGGTTTCGGCGGTCCAGCCGTTCTCGATGTCGGTGGCGCGCAGACCGTCGAGCATCCACACCGACGGGAACGACGCGGACGGGTTGAGATTCCAGTCGCGTGCCAGCAGTATCTGCACCTGGATCGGAATCCCCATCGCAGGAGAGTTCACCCACAGTGCGACGCGGCGCTCGCTGAGCCACTCCACCTTGGTCACGGTGGCGCCGGTGGCGTTCTGGGTCGCTGCCGGGGCGCTCAGTGCCGGTGTCGGTGCCGCGGCGGCAACTCCGGCTCCCGTCACGCCCGCAGCGAGCGGAACCACCAGCAGCGCTGCCAGCGCGCCGACGACCTTCGTCCGGAGGGTTGCCCGGGACCTGTGACGGTCCGCCCTGGCAAGGCCTACTCGCATGAGTTCACTCTCTTTCCCTGACGTTCGGTCCGCGCATCGATCGGGCCCCGCGTTCGAACTCTTTCTACACGCAAACGACCCCCGGTCGGGGTAGCCGCGCTGTTACCGGTGGTGCAATTGTTACGCAGACCCAGCGATGGTGGACCGTCGAACGCACACGTGCCGTCCTGGTTCTCCGGAAGCGGAGATCAGAACGGCACGTGTGCAGAGATTGTCAGTTGACGCGGTTGACCGCGATCACCAGGCGTTCATGGTGTCGAGAATCTGGCCGCGAGCCTTCCACAGCTCTGCCGACCAGTACGGCCAGGAATGCGTGCCGTTGGCGGGGAAGCTGTAGGTGGCCGGAATGCCCAGCGAGTTCATCCGGATCTGGAATGCGCGAGTGTTCACCAGAGCGAGGGCTTCGAGACCCATGCCGTTGGCGGTGTTGTAATAGTCGATCGGAGCGCGGGGCTGATCGTATTCGCCCGGCAGGCCGCTGGCCGACGAGATGTACATCGAGAGACCCTGCAGGCGCGGCGCGAAGACGAAGGGATCGTTACGCAGCCATTCCGGGCTCCACGGCGGACCCCACATCGAGTCGACGTTGAAGCGGCCGGCGTCGAGCATGGCGACGCGGATCGCCTCACGCATACCGGGGGCCGAGATGTTCAGGTAGCCGGAGAGCGAACCGGCGAACTTGAACTGGTCACGGTGGTAGGCAGCCAAGGTCAGTGCGGCGCTGCCGCCCATCGACAGACCGAGGACCGCGTTGTTGGACTTCGAGACGCCGTAGTTGGCGAGGAAGTTCGGCAGTTCCTGGGTGAGGAAGGTTTCCCACTTGTAGGTGATCTGCTGACCGTTGAAGTTCGACGGCGCGTACCAGTCGGTGTAGAAGCTGGACTGACCGCCGACCGGCATCACGAGGGTGATGTTGTCGTTGCGGAACTGGTCCAGAGCGTTGGTCTCGAAGCTCCAGGCGTTGCGATCGTCGCGGGCGCGGAGTCCGTCGAGAAGGTAAAGCGCTGCGTTTCCGCCGCGGGCGGCCCACTGCACCTGGACCTTGATGTTGCCCATGGAGGAGGGCACCCACAGCTCGTCGTAACCGCCCCAAGGAGCAGTGTGGCTGGGGGCCGAGTGAGCGGGAGCAGCAGATGCGACTGCGCTACCGGTTACGCCTGCAGCAAGGGGAAGCACGAGTGCCGCGGCACCGATGGCCATCGCTCGGTGCTTGAGGCGCTCGGACAGCCTCTTTCTGGCAAAACGCATGAATACTGCTCTCTCTCTTCGTCTGCGGGCCCACTCGGAGGCGGGTCCGACGGATTCCGTCGGGGAACAGGCTTTCCTGCCGGCCCCAGCAAGAACTCGGGTCGGCAGCGGACCTCTTCCAAGTCACACTGCGCTCGGTGGACTGTATGTCACAGCTCGAGCTGTGACAAATGATCACCTGCCATTCGGACAATTGGTTTCACAACCGTCCGAGCAACCTTCCGAAACCCGTCCAAGGCCTCGAAATGGATGATTCGTCTTCGGGTACATCGACGACGACTGCGTCGCCGTTACAAAATCGAGATATTAAAATTCTGTTTAACATTATGCCCGGCGTCACGCCTGTCGGCATCTTATTCGGTCGATGTCGGCGGCAGTAGACCACAACGTTGTAATTCGTACTTGGGCACCCGATCGAACCGGTAGCCGGCAAATTCGAAGGCATCACGGAAGTTCTGCTTGAACCGAGCCCACGTCAGCTCCGACCGGTACGAGGTGAGGAGGTCTTGCGTCTGCGGACACGTCAGCGCCAACTTCGCGTCTGCTACCCAGTCCTCGTCGAGGAAGTACGGCAACCACGGATGCACGTCCGTCATCCCGGTATCGGCGACGACCCAGTCCGGGTACAGGTATTTGTCGTGCCCGATCCGGCCGTCCTCGAGGCGCTCGGTATGCGCCGCCAACGGATACGCCAGCCCCATCTGGTCGAGAACACGGACGTCGAGACCGACGTTCATGGACGTCATCCCCAGGTTGAGGAAGTAGACGATGTGCTCGTCCGGTTGGCCCAACGGGCCCGGCGGCGGCACGACGAACCAGTGGTCGTAGTTTCCGGACGGCAGCAGCAGACCACCCTCGGGGGTGTTGGCGATGGCCTCCGTCATGGCCCGCATCCGCGGGTAGTCGAGGTAGTCCTCGGCCCGGATCGGGTGATCGTGCCCGGTGTTGAGGGTTGTAGAACGCTCGCTCGTCGACGATGCCGGATCGTCCGACGATCGCGCCCTGGGGCATGCCCGTGGTGTTGGCGGCGAAGAACGCCCAGACGATCGTTCCGATCCACAACACGACCGAGACGCCGAAGACCGCGGTGTCACGATTGGCACCCAGAGCGGTGCGGGCCGGAAGCCGCAAGGGTATGACGGCAACCGGAATCAACAGCAGGAACAGGACCGGAAGCAGCACCCGACCGTGCATGAAATCGCCGCCGACCCGGAGCGAGTACACACCCAGGATCAGTCCGCTGCCCAGCACGAACGCGACCGCTGCGCGAGGAGTTCGCAGGAATGCCTGCAGTCGAACCACTCGCGACGACGACTCCTGCGTGGTCGGCGCGGGAGTCTCACCGCGGCGACGCCAACCGAGCAGAATCGCGCCGACGAGCAGGAACAGCAGCGGCAGCCACAGCAGGTAGGGCCCGACGAGGTTCCACAGGTAGGCAAACCCCTGCGCCCACTTGGCACCGCCTGCATCCTTCGACACCGCGGTGTTGGGGTAGGGCAACGCGTAGTAGCCCATGCGCCAGATCTGGTAACCGACCGGGACGAGGCCCGCGACGAGCACGATCAGAACTCGCACCTTCCAACCGAGGCCGGCCGACAGGATGATCATGAGCAGCGCCACCGCGCCGGGAATCGCCATCTCGGGCCGGATCAACGGCGCCAGACCGGCCACGAAGGACAGTGTCAGTACCGATGCGGTCGACGGCACCGAAGCCTGCGTCCAGCGTATGAGCAGCAACCACAGGAGTGCGAGCCAGAATATGACCAGGCAGGTCTCGAGGCCGGACGTGGCGAAGTCGCGGGCGGGCGGGACGGCGATGTACACGAGCACACCGGCCGGGGCCAACAGGACCGTTCCCCCGGCGAGCGGCCGGACACCGCGGTACAACCGGGCGGTGCCGAGCATCGCCAAGACGATCGCGGCGGTCGAGAGCACCAACGCGATGGTCAGAACCACGTATTCGAGCCGGATCTGGGTCAGCCACCCGAAGGCGTAGACGACGTACGTCCACGCGGTACTCGTATTCGCCTCGACCCGTTCCCCGGCGTTGAACACCGGGCCGTTTCCCGCGAGCAGGTTTCGCACCGTCCGCAGCACGATGAGTCCGTCGTCTGCTATCCAGCGGCGTTCCCACGCTCCCCACAGCATCAGGGCAGCAGCAAGCACCACCCCACCGAGGAAAACTCCTCGACCAAGGGTGGTGCGCTGTACCGGTGCTTCGAGCGCCGGATCGGCCGCGAACTCGGCCTCAGACGAGGTAGACAGCGACACCCACTACCCCGATCCACGCGATGGCGAGGAGTTGCAGAACACGGTCTCCGAGCGCGATCTCCTCCGGCTCGCCCGCCACGCCGCCGTCGACGTCGACGGCATAGCGCAGAACAGCGATGGTGAAAGGCACCATCGAGATCGCGTACCAGTTGGTGTCCTTGATGGCATCCTGCTGGAACGCCCACAACCCGTAGCAGAGCACCAGCGTCGTTGCGGCCATCGTCCACACGAATCGCAGGTAGGTGGTCGTGTAGCTCTCGAGAGATTTACGAATCTTGGCACCGGTTCGCTCGGCCAACTGCAATTCCGCATACCGTTTTCCGGCGGCCATGAACAGTGAACCGAACGCCATCATCAACAGGAACCACTGCGAGAGGTCGATCTCGGCGGCCACACCACCGGCGATGGCCCGCAGCAGGAAGCCGGACGAGACGATGCAGATGTCGAGAACGGCCTGGTGCTTGAGTCCGAAGCAGTAGGCGAGCTGGATGGCGATGTAGATGCCCATGACGACGGCAAGTTGCCAGTTCGCGATGAACGACAGACCGATCGCCGCGACCAAGAGCACCACGGCCATCGCGTAGGCGAGGTTGACGGGCAGCACTCCGGCGGCGATGGGCCGGAACCGTTTGGTGGGGTGAGCGCGGTCCGCTTCGACGTCCATCGCGTCGTTGACGAGGTAGATGCCCGACGCGGCCAGGCAGAACACCACGAAGGCGAGTGCCACCGGCAGCAGGACGGCGCCTTCGGTGGCGGTCCCCGCCGCGATGGGCGCGGCCAACACCAGGACGTTCTTGACCCACTGGCGTGGACGGAGCGCCTTGACGATGCCGGCGGGCAGCGACTTGGGGGGTCCGCTGACCGTGGCCGGTTCCTCGCTCATTTATCTCCACATTTCTGTTCTGCTTTGAGTACCACCGCTGCAGAAGCTGCGCCCAGCGCTGCTCCGGCGAGCACGTCCGTCGGGTAATGGACTCCCAGAACCAGGCGCGAGAGCATCATCGGGGGGACCAGTACCGCGGGTAAGGGTAGCCCGGTGAGCCGTCCGATCAGGACAGCCGCCGCCGTTGTGGACGTGGCGTGGGACGACGGGAAGCTGAGCTTGCTCGGCGTGGACACGTTGACCTGCAGTGACGGATCGGACGGCCGCTTGCGTCGGACGACACGCTTGACGACGACGGAGGCGGCGTGCGCACCGAACGCACCGACTGCGGCGCCTGCCCATTCGCGGCGACGGGGTTTGTCCACGGCCGCTCCGACGGCGGCGATCGCGATCCAGCCGAGCGAGTGCTCACCGAAATGCGACATACCGCGGGCGACCGTGACGGCTCCCGGTAATTGTCCGACAGTCGACTGGACTGTCTGCAAGATCTTGACTTCAGGAGACGCCGAAGACACGTTTCCACCTTTCCGTGCTGGTCAGTGAGGGAACAGCGTCCTGATACTGCTTCTTGAGTTCGGGGAATCGGGCCGCCAGTTCGCGGCGCAACCTCATCGCTTCCTTGAGCAGTTCGCGGGCCTGCGCCGGATTGCGTTTGCGGTAGACGACACCGCGCCCGTCTGCGGTGGTGACGGTGACGCCGTCCACCTGGGAGAGCAGGAACCATCTGGCGTCGATGGTGGGCACGTTGAGTTGCGGTTGCTCGTGATGGTGGGTGTCCACTGGCTTGACGTTGTGGACGGCGGCCTTGCCGACGCGGACGAGTTTCGCGAGTGTTCCGACGGGTGCGCTCACGTCCCCGACGCCGCCGCCGGAGGGGAGCGGCAGCGATGTCGCCGAGGGCAGTACGACGGCGTCGGAGTATTCCTTGCGTTGAGCGTGTACCTGTCCGAGTGCGGTGGGGAGCAGATTCGCGATGTGTTCCGGGCCGGCGAGGAAGTCCGCGATGGCCTTGTTCTGGATGGCGACGGTGGAGTATTCGAGGCACAGGAGGTGCTTGAGAGTGGCTTTCACCGAGTTGATCACGAGTCCGCGGCCGTTGCCCGGCATGTGCAGGGCGGCGACGACGAGGCGGTTGCGGAGGTGGAAGTACGCCTGCCAGTCGATGGCGTCGTCCTTGTCGCTCCACGCCATGTGCCAGATTGCGGCACCGGGCAGGGTGACCGTCGGATAGCCGGCATCTTTTGCGCGCAAACCGTATTCGACGTCGTCCCATTTGATGAACAGCGGGAGGGGTTGGCCGATCTCTTCGGCAACCTGCCGGGGAATCATGCACATCCACCAGCCGTTGAAGTCGACGTCGATGCGTCGGTGCAGCAGTTTCGATTCGCGCAGCGGTTTGGCCGCGAAATCGTGGTCGTATTCGACGTTGGGGGCGGCCGACCACATGAAGATGCCACGGTTGACCACCTCGCCCATGACGTGAAGGTGGCTGCGTTCTTGCAGGTTGAGCATCTGCCCACCCACCAGGGTGGGCGACTTCGCGAAGCGGGAGAAGGCCAGGGCCCGTAGGATCGAGTCGGGTTCGATCTCGATGTCGTCGTCCATGAACAGGATGTATTGGCAGTCCGTCGTCTCGAGCGCCTCGTACATGATGCGGCTGTAGCCGCCAGATCCACCGAGATTTGCTTGATCGTGGATGACCAGTCGATCCCCAAGGGCCGCAGCAGCTTCGGTGAATCCGGGCTCGTCGCGCACCTTCCGGGTGCCCTGATCCGGCATGATGACGGCCTTGATCACCTCGGACACCAGCGGGTCCGAGGAGAGTGCGGCGAGCGCCTTGACAGCGTCCGTCGGCCGGTTGAACGTCGGGATGCCCACGGCCACAGTGGCTTCGCCCGGCGCTTCGATCGGCGCGTACCAGCCGCCACCGGCCAGCGTGACGGCGCTGTCGGTGGTGATGTCGAACCAGATCCAGCCACCGTCTTCGAACGGCGCCAGATCAACCTCGAACTCTACCGACCCGTCACGAAATTCCTTGCCCTCAACGTGAATTCGCGAGGAATCAGCTTTGGAGCGATAGACGTCGACGCGGCCGTGACCTGTCAGTTCGAGCCGCAGGACCACCGACTTCAGAATGGTCCAGCGACGCCAGTAGCTGGCCGGAAACGCGTTGAAGTAGGTGGCGAAGGAAACTTCGGTCTCGGCTCCGAGCGCCACCGACGTGCGCGAGGTGGAGTGCGCCCGCCGGTTGTTGCTCCACGATTCTTCGAGGTAGAGCGTGCGTACGTCGAGCGGTTCGCCTGCGCGCGGTGCGATGATGCGGTGCAGCAGCGATTTGCCGAGGTGGTCCGTCTCGGTCATTCGCCGTCCTCCGCGAGTGCCACGCCGGTTTCCAGGTGGGGACGCAGGGTGTTCTCGAACAGCGTCAGCGCACTGGCGATGGCCATGTGCATGTCCAGGTACTGATAGGTGCCGAGTCGGCCGCCGAAGAGCACCTTGTTCTCGGCAGTCTCCGACTTGGCCCGAGACCGGTAGGCGGCGAGCTTCTCGCGATCTTCCGGGGTGTTGATCGGGTAGTAGGGCTCGTCCGACTCCTGTGCAGCGCGGGAGAACTCCCGCATGATGACCGTCTTGTCGGTCGGGTACTCGCGTTCGGGATGGAAGTGCCGAAACTCGTGGATGCGCGTGAACGGGAATTCGGCGTCGTTGTAGTTCATGACCGGAGTGCCCTGAAAGTCGCCGGTGGGCAGTACTTCGGTTTCGAAGTCGAGGGTACGCCAACCCAGCTTGCCCTCGGAGTAGTCGAAGTAACGATCCAGCGGACCGGTGTAGACGACGGGCGCGGCCGGGCTGGCGGCACGGAGTTCACCGCGGACGTCGAAGTAGTCGGTATCGAGGCGGATCTCGATGTTCGGATCCTTCGCCATGTTCTCGAGCCACGCGGTGTAGCCGTCGACGGGCAGGCCTTCGTAGGTGTCGTTGAAGTAGCGGTTGTCGAAGTTGTAGCGAACCGGCAGCCGGGTGATGTTTCCGGCGGGCAGGTTCTTCGGATCGGTCTGCCACTGCTTGGCCGTGTAGTCGCGCACGAAAGCCTCGTAGAGCGGGCGCCCGATCAGGGAGATCGCCTTCTCTTCCAGATTGGACGCATCCTTGGAATCGAACTCGGTAGCCTGCTCGGCGATCAGCGTTCGCGCTTGTTCGGGGGTGAAGTAGCGACCGAAGAACTGCGAGACCAGACCGAGCCCCATCGGGAACTGGTAGGCCTGCCCCTTGTGCAGGGCGAACACCCGATGCTGGTAGTTCGTGAACTCCGTGAACTGCGTGACGTAGTCCCATACCTTCTTGTTCGAGGTGTGGAAGAGATGGGCACCGTACTTGTGGATTTCGATACCCGTTTCCGGCTCGGCCTCCGAGTACGCGTTACCCCCCAGGTGATGCCGCCGATCCAATACCAGCACGCGCTTTCCCAGTTGGGTAGCGGCACGCTCGGCAATGGTCAGCCCGAAAAATCCGGATCCGACGACGATGAGGTCGTACTGGTCACGGGCGGTCTCTGAATTTGCAGCGGTCACGATGAACCAGGGTATCGGACCTGTTGGGCGGCGGCGGGTTGGATGCATCACCAGCCCTGATGCGCGCGGTCTTCACGCCGAGATCAGCGTGCGAGCAGTCGGTCTCCCGTCGGCGTCGAAGCCGACCGTGATGGGCTCGTCCACCGGAAAATGGGCGGGCAGTAGTAACAGCCCCTTCCTGGCACACCGCAGGAGCAGTTCACGACGGGTGATGCGGGCCTGTTCCGGGTCCGCGTCACCGCCTTGACTCAGATCCGGGTACAGGAACTGGATGGGGTGATGAATCACGTCGCCTGCGATGACGGCCCCGCCTCCGCTCGGGGTGAGAATCTCCACCACGAGGTGTCCGGCCGTGTGACCGGGTGCCGCCCGCACCACGACGCGGGTGTCCGTCGTTTCCGCGAGCACGTGCCCGTCGTCGACTGCCAGCCACTGCGCACGGTCGAGCACCGGGCGAACGCTGTCCTGATATGTACGGACCAGATCGGACGGCACACCGTCGTGTGGTCCGGCGGCGACCAACTGTTCGAGCGCCCCCAGTTCGGTACGGCCGAACACGTACGTGGCGTGGGGAAAGGTCGGCTGCCAGGTGTCTGCTTCCAGGCTGGTGTTCCAGCCACAGTGGTCGGGGTGCAGATGCGTGCTGATCACGAGATCGACATCATCGGCCGCGACGCCGGTGGCCGCGAACCGCTCTAGGTAGTCGGTGCCGAACATGTGGTGCGGCAACAAATTCGGGCGGTTCTTGTCGTTTCCATTTCCGGTGTCGACAACGACGACGGTGTCGCCGATCTCCACGAGGTAGGTGTGGATGGCCAGCATGAGGTCGTCGGCGGCGAGAAGGCCGGGGGCCAGGCGCCCGGACGCGGCGTCGAGTTCCTCGGCTCGCACGGCCGGGAACAACTCGGCGGACGGAAACGGCCACTGCGGCAGTTCCGTCAACTGGGTCACGCGCGCAGATCCGACGTCGACGGAAAAACTCATCAGGGACTGCCCTCCGTGCTCACGCGAGCAGCCGTTCGACTCCCCGGACACTCAACACTTCACCCCCGGATGCGCGCTCGCAACAGCAGAGACCCGATCATCGGGTTCGATCCCGATCCGAGGTGAGGCACTCGTGTTGGTTGTTCAGCAGTCCGGGTTCGGCGGGCCGCGGCTCCTACCGAACCGCCGTGCGCCGGAACGACCGGGCGGCGGGGGTTGCCGCCCGGTGTCGGGATCAGACTCTCTTGAACAGGGCGGCGAGCGCCTGCCCGCCACCGATGCACATGGTGACGATGCCGAATTCGAGGTCACGGCGCACGAGATCGCGGGCCACGCGCAGGGTGAGGATGGCTCCGGTGGCTCCGACGGGGTGTCCGAGCGCGATGGCGCCGCCGTACGGGTTGGTCTTGTCCGGGTCGAGGCCGCTGTCGCGGATGACGGCGAAGGCCTGCGAGGCGAAGGCCTCGTTGACCTCGGCGGTGCCGATGTCGGCGGGCGAAAGCCCGGTCTGAGCGAAGAGCTTCTCGAGGGCGAGGACCGGCGCGTAGCCCATCAGGCCCGGCTCCATGGCCGCAGTGGTGACGGCCTCGAGGGTCACGAGGCCGGTGAGGCCACGCTCGGCGGCAGCAGCGCCGGTGGCGAGGATCAGTGCGCCCGCGCCGTCGTTGATGCCGGAGGCGTTACCGGCGGTGACGGAGCCACCTTCCTCGAAGGCGGGTCGCAGCTTCGCGAGCGTTTCGACGGTGGTGCCCGGCTTGGGGTGCTCGTCCTTCTCGACGGTGACGCTGCGACGGCCACCGGTCTCGACGGGGGTGATCTCCTCCGCGAATGCGGCCTGGGCTGCGTCGGTGGCCGCGCGGCGCTGCGATTCGACGGCGAACTCGTCCTGTTGCTCGCGGCTGACGCCGTACTTGCGGGCGACGGCTTCCGCGGTACGGCCCATGTGGGCCTTGCTGAACGGGTCGGTGAGCATCGCGACGGTGCCGTCGACGAGGCTGCGATCACCGAGCTTGTAGCCGGAGCGGGCCGCGAAATCGTAGTACGGCATGCGCGACATACTCTCGTCGCCACCGGCGAGGGTGATCGAGGCGCCGCCCCAACGCATCTGCATTGCCGCAGACCACACTGCCTGCAGCCCGCTGCCACAGAGCCGGTTGACGGTGTACGCCGGAACATTCTCGGGCAGTCCGGCGGCGATGCCGACACGACGGGCGTTGTAGGCGTCGGGGCCCACCTGGCCGATGCAACCCATGACCACTTCGTCGATGTCTTCGGGTGCGACGCCGGCGCGGCTCAGCGCGGCTTTCGCTGCGGTTGCGCCCAGCTCGTGAGCGGGTACGTCCTTGAGTACACCGCCGAAGCTACCGATGGGGGTCCTGGCCCCGTCGAGGATGACAATCGGTTCGGGCGTGGTCATGCTTGTCCCCATCTGCAATGCGCCGGGCGCGAGAATTCTTCTGTCCCTGGCAGATACTAGGACAAGCGGAATCCGGTGCAGACGGGGACGCTGGGATCAGACTGTCGGGGCCTGCGCGTCGGTGGCCTCGGCGACCTCCGCCGCTACGGCGTCGTAGTTCCGGTAACGGTAGAGGCCGATACCGATCAGGATTGCGGCCAGACCCAGCGAGACGAACATCTGGCTGCGGGTCGATTCGAGGGCGACCATGCCGATACACAGGGCCACGATCGCCGCGATCGTGGCGTAGGTCAGATACGGGAACAGCCACATCTTCAACTCGAGTTCCTTACCTGCCGCTTCGAGCTTGCGCCGGCTGCGGAGCTGGGAGACGGAGATGACGAGCCAGACGAAGAGTGCGATCGCGCCGGAGGAGTTGACGAGGAACAAGAACACCTTGTCCGGGGACAGGTAGTTCATGCCGACGGTGAGGAAGCCGACGATCGTCGACACCAGCACCGCGCGCATCGGGACGCCGGTCTTCTCGATGCGGGAGAGCGCCTTGGGCGCGTCGCCGCGCCCGGCGAGGGAGAAGATCATTCGGCTTGCGGTGTACAGACCGGAGTTGAGGCAGGACAACACCGAGGTCAGAACCACTACGTCCATGATGTTGCCTGCGGCGGGAATTCCGTACGAGTCCATGACGGCGACGTACGGGCTCAACGCGACCGACGCACTGTCCCACGGCAGCAGGGTGACGACGACGGCGATGGAGCCGATGTAGAAGATGAGGATTCGCCAGACGACGGACTTGACGGCAGCCCGGACGGCGTCGAGCGGATTGGCCGATTCACCGGCGGCGATGGTCGCGATCTCGGCGCCGAAGAACGAGAACACCACGACGAGAACCGCGGCGAGCATGGCTCCGGTGCCGTTGGGCAGGAAGCCGCCGTGGCCGGTCAGGTTGGTCATGCCCGGTGCTTCCACGCCGGGCATGAGGCCACAGATCGCGAGGATGCCCATGGCGAGGAAGGCGATGATGGCGACGACCTTGATGGAGGCGAACCAGAATTCGAACTCGCCGAAGGATTTGACCGAGATGATGTTGGTCAGGGTCAGCACGATCATCAGGATCAGCGCCCAGGTCCATTGCGGAACGCCGGGCACCCACCGGTTCATGATGAGTGCGCCTGCGGTGGCCTCGATCCCGAGGACGATGATCCAGAACCAGGCGTACAGCCAGCCGATGGAGAAGCCGGCCCAGCGCCCGATGGCCTTGTCCGCGTACGAGGAGAAGGAACCGGTTTCCGGCGATGCCGCCGACATCTCGCCCAACATGCGCATGACGAGGATGACGACCACACCGGCGAGGGCGTAGGAGATGAGAACCCCCGGCCCGGTCTCCTGGATCGCGACACCGGAGCCGACGAACAGTCCGGCCCCGATGACACCGGCAATCGCGATCATCGACAGGTGTCGCCGCTTGAGTGTGTGCTGCAGCGCAGGCTGATCACTGGTGGACATCGGGCCCCCTCTTGGTTCGGCACATCAGGTGGTTCGGCAAACGGATTCCGCAAGTGTCGGACTTGGAGCCGCCGGATGAAAGGCTCCATTTTGTACAAACGTGATCGCAGGCACTACATACTGGAGTGTCGGTGGTGCCAGACTGTACTCATGCCGATCACCATTCGCCGGCTTTGCCGGAACGAGAATTTCGGACTACGCGTACTGGCCGGACACGACCAACTCGACCGCCCGCTGACCTGGGCACATGTCTCCGAACTGGCGGACCCGACACCGTTCGTGGACGGCGGTGAACTGTTGTTGATCACCGGGGTGTCGCTCCCCACCACCGCCGCCGAGACCAACAAATTCGTTCGCACACTCGTGGCGGCAGGAATTGCCGGAATCGGGTTCGGAATCGGTCTGCATTTCGACGAGGTGCCCTCACGCTTGGCCACCGCCGCACGCCGATTCGATATTCCGTTGATCGAGGTTCCGCTGCGAACCTCGTTCATCGCCATCACGAAGGCCGTCTCCCAGGCCCAGTCCGCCGACGACATGAAGCAGCTGCGCGACAACTACCAGAGCCTGCGGCGACTGTTACAGGCCGCACTGGCCGTCAACGGAACCCGGACCGTCGTGCGCCGGGTAGCAGAGCTGATCGGCGGATGGGCCGCGTTGCTGGATTCGGCCGGCCATCGAGTCGAGCTCTCGCACTCCGACGCTGTTGCCGGGGTCGAGCGAACCACCCCCGAACGTGCGGCGCGACCGATGGAGGTCAGTTTTCTCACCAGTGAGAACGAGGATGTCATCTCGCATCCGTTGTTGACCCCGCGAGGCAAGCTGATGGGATACCTGGTCGCCGGGTGCCCCGGCGCGGTGGGATCGCTCAACCAAGGCATGGTCACCGCAGCCGCGTCATTGTTGACGTT
Organism: Rhodococcus sp. 27YEA15; assembly: GCF_049739425.1. NCBI lineage: Bacteria > Bacillati > Actinomycetota > Actinomycetes > Mycobacteriales > Nocardiaceae > Rhodococcus > Rhodococcus sp. 27YEA15. The sequence goes on along the minus strand of NZ_JBMHHW010000001.1, from coordinate 5,187,941 downwards.
GATGACCGGACGCACTCGCGACGCGCAGTTGACGATGAACCATCTACGTACGGTGGCAATGCACCAGCTGTTCGAAGGCCAGAACACCTTGGCTCGTAACATTTCCGGTGAACTGTGGGGCGGTTTTCCGGTGGAGCCCTTCCAGGTTTTCCACGTCACCGGCACACCGGGGCTACTCGACAGCGTCGCGGAGTCGCTGCTCGACGGACTCGGGCACGATCTTGCGTTCGGTGTCACCGACGGGGCCATGACCGTCGTGGTGTCGGCGACGGACAGCGAACGAATCCTCGGCCGCGTCAAGGAAGTCGACGTAACCGTCGGCGTATCGGATGCACTGTGGTGGGAAGACCTGTCGCGGGCGCGACGTCAGGCCGCTCGAGCTGCCGCGGAGGCCGGTTCGCGCGATCGCCGATCCATGCGATTCGCCGAACTGTCCGAAAGCGGCCTGTCCGCCTTCTTGGACCAGGACCGGTCGACGGCGTTCGCCGCCGCCCAGCTGCGTCCGCTGCTCGACGCGAAGGGCGGCAACGACCTGTATCTGACGCTGGCGATGTGGCTCGCCCACAACGGTGTGGGTGACGCCACCGCAGCGGCGTTGAGCATTCACCGTCACACGCTTCGAAGCCGCTTGGCGAGAATAGAGTCCCTGTTGCGAGTAGACCTGCAATCTCCCACCGAGCGGGCCGAATTGTGGCTCGGATATCGACTCCTCGGTGATGCACCGACAGCACCGACGCAGCGAACGACCTGAGGGGCTCACACCGGGTTACGGTGTGAGCCCCTCGGTATCGCTGTTCGCGAATCGATATCGACCGACCTTCCCCTAGCTGTCGCCCGTCGGTATCCATTCGCGGAGTATACCGGCGTCAATCACCTGAACACCCAAAAGCTTTGTCCAGATTATTGTTCCGTTTTCATAGACGCGGAACGTTCCCGCTTCGGAGGGTAATTGCATCTCCGGGCCGGTAGGGGCACCGAGTACGCCTGCAGCGCCCCCGAGTTCCTGGTACTTCTGGTCGATCAGCGTCCCCGTTACCGTACCCGATTGATCCGTTGATGGCGATTCTGCTTCCGGCACTGCCGGTTTCGGATCTTTCGATTCCGAATCCGGCGGCGCACTCACGCCCGCACCATCACCGACGGTGAACCAGTCCGATTTCAAACCGAGCTTTTGCCGGAACTGAATTCCGGTGGCCCCGACGGTTCCCGTGGTCCCGTCCACCTCCACCGCCGTGACCCGGCCACCGTCGGCACCGAATCCGTTGCGAGAGAGAACCTTGACGGATTTCAGTTCACCGACTCCGAAAGCCTTGGCTATATCGCCGGCTGCGATCGACACTGTCCAGTCGTGATTCGGCGAGATGGTGTCACCTTGATCTTCCACTGCCGGAAATTCGCCACCCGAACTGTATCCCCCTGTGGAAGAGGAGAATTCGGTCGAGACGATGTCACCGTCGCGAGAGAGAACGGCCCCGGCGGTGGATCGAACCGCGTCGGTGGTCCGCGGATCCTCACGGCCCGCGCCCCCGTACACCTGACAGTCCTGCGTGTCGCAGGTGTCGGCGTAGGAGCTTCGATGCTCGGTTGCCGCGTACGAGCGTGCCGCTACCGCCTGCGCCCGCAAGGCTTCGGCACCGCCGGTATCGGCCCACTCCGCCTTCGATTCGACGGGCACGACCCCGAGAAGATAGTCCTCCATGTCCAAAAGATTGACGATACGTGCCGATCCGCCGTCGAGTACCACCCCGAGCGCGCCGCGATAAGGCGCGTTGTCGCTGCAGAAGGTGAGGAACTGATCGGCCGGACGGTCGGGAGCAAGGTCGATCGGATCGACCCACGGATGATCGGTGACGGCCTCGCGCACCACCGCGCCGTTGCAGCCTGCGGTGACCACCACCTTCGCACCTCCACCCGGCTGGGCGGTCAGATGGATTGCCTCTCCGGGGGCGGTGCGCTGACCACCGACCACTGCTCCGGCCGCGGAGTAGACGTCGAGGGTGGAGTTGTCGCGAGCGGTCAGTCGCACGCTCATCTTGGCGTCGGGCATGGAGTCGAGGACGGTTCCGCCGTAGTAATGACTGAGAATTCGCTCACCTGACCAGCCCTGGTCTTTTGCGTATCCGTACGCGCCCCACTGACCCATCCCGCGGCCGTGTCCGTTTCCATGACCCGACAGAGTGATCTGGGTGTCGGCGGACACGGCTGGAACGAAGTCCGGTTCACCCGAATGGATCGACGCGAAGCCACCGATTCCGACTCCGAGCGCCAAAGCCGGAATCAACCCCAGAATCGAGAACCGGGCAAGTGACATTCGCCGCCCTCGCCTACCGGTCCGTGGACGGTCGGCGCGGCGGGCCACAGGCTTCCCACCTGCGGTTCCGCTGCTGTCGCTTCTCGCCATCGGTTCTCTCCTCATCGCCACCGGCACCACTGATCCACAAGGCCGTTTCCGTGGGCACGCCGATCCACACTGTTTCGACTAAAGTCTCACCCTAAGGTTGAGCGTTATGGACTTGTGTGACTAGTGTGGCAAGAGTGTCTGGAGTTAGCAACACCAGCCACTTCAGCCACATCAGCACCACCAGTTACAGACACATGCTTTCGATAACTGGCGTACGACCCCCAAATATGGCCTCCGACCTGCTCGGATCAGTTTGGGAAGTACACCGATCGCGGCCCTGAAAAGCCCCTCAGTTCGCTCGAAAGTAACTACAACGAGGAGTAATCCCTTGCCACACCGTCGACCAAAGCCCTCGCTCGTCCTCGGGGCTGTAGCCGCACTGGCTGTCGCAAGTCCGTTTGCGGTCTACGGCCTCACGAACAACTCTTCGGACGTGGCTTCCACCAGTTCCGTCGCAGTGCCACCGCAGATCGCCGAGGTGCTCCTCGCGTCGGTTCCGGACATCGTCATCCCCGTCAAGGAACTGACCGGTCTCGATCTCCCCGACATCAACCTCGGTGATCTCAAGAACCTTCGGCTCCCCACCGACATCCCCCTGCCCCCCGGCATCACGCTGCCCACCGACCTGTTCCCGACGCCGCCCGCTCCCGACGGCGATGTGAAGGAAACCGCCCCGGTGCCGCCCGCCGACCAGCCCGGCGCGGTGGTCAAGGAACTGACCCGGGACACCCCGTTCAGCATGGTCGCGCTGACCTCCGACACGATCGCGTCGGCACAGTCACAGATCCGCGCCCTGGCCGAGGACGGTACCTGGGGTCCGTGGTTCACCCCCGACGCCATCGACAGCGCAGCCTCCGATCAGACCACCAACACGAACGTGGCGACCGAGCCCGTCTTCGTCGGCACCACCAAGTCGATCCAGATCCTGACGCCGCCATCAGCCGCCGCCCCCACACCGGCACCGGCACCGACCGTGGACGTACCCGCGGCACCGGCCGAGCCGGCGCCCGAAACCGGTGAACTGGGCTACACGCCGGCGTCGCTGTCCACCCCGCTGCGCCAGATCACCGCAGCCGCCGACACCGTCACCGCCGTCCTGATCGATCCGGGTACCAGCCCGGCCGACGGCAACCTTCAAGCAGTGGCGGCACCGCTGGCCGGCAAAGGTCCGGCTGTGATCTCCCGCGCTCAATGGGGAGCCGACGAGGGTATCCGCTGCCAGACGCCGACGTACGACGATTTCATCGGCGGCGCCACCGTGCACCACACCGCGGGCAGCAACGACTACACGAAGGAAGAGTCGGCCGGGATCGTGCGATCCATCTACGCCTACCACGCCAAGACTCTCGGCTGGTGCGACATCGGCTACAACGCGCTCGTCGACAAGTACGGCCAGATCTTCGAGGGTCGCGCAGGCGGCCTCGACAGGCCCGTCCAGGGCGCACACGCCGGTGGATTCAACGAGAACACCACGGGTGTCGCGCTCATGGGTGACTACTCCACGGTGCAGCCGTCGCAGGCGGCGCTCGACTCGGTGGGCAAGTTCCTCGGTTGGAAGCTGGGCATGGCCGGGCTCGATCCGAAGGGCCGCACCACCATGTACTCCGAAGGAACGGAATTCACGCCGTACCCGCGCGGCCAGGCCGTGCAGCTGCCGATCATCTTCGCGCACCGCGACGTCGGAAACACCAGCTGCCCCGGCGACGCCGCATACTCCCGCATGGACGACATCCGGAACATCGCGGCGGCGAACCTGGGGGGCACGGCGAACACGCCGGCTCCGTCCGCACCCGGCACCACCACGACGACACCGACGACAACCAAGCCGAACACTCCGGCCGACGCCGTCACCGGTGGTTCCGCGGCTACGGCCCCGGACCTGCTCACCCAGTTGCTCAAGATCACCGACAACTCCCCGCTGGCCCAGAAGTGGATCGCCGAGGGCGGCGAGATCGGCCGTCTCGGTGAGGCGCTGTCGGGAATCCTGCAGGCCAAGCTCGGCAACCAAGGCGCGCTGTTCCAGAACGGTGCCGTGTACACCTCACCCAACGGTGGCGTCTTCACGGTGCTCGGCGAGATCTTCAAGGCGTGGCAGAGTTTCGGTTCGGACTCCGGCGAACTCGGCCTGCCCGTCTCCGACGAATACCGGGTTTCGGACGGACTGCGCAGCGATTTCGAGAACGGTTCGCTGATTTTCAATCAGGTCACCGGAATGGTCACGAAGGTGATCTCCACCTACAACGACACCTACGCCCAGGAAATGGCGAAGACCACACCCGTCGGCTGAGACCGACGGATCTCCCTCGGGCGCTGGTGGTTTCTAGGGCCACCAGCGCTCGAGGACTTTTGCGACACCATGCTCGGAATTGGTGTCGGTGACCTCGTCCGCGGCGGCCTTGGCGTGCTCGTGCGCGTTGCCCATCGCCACTCCCCTGGCGGCCAGGCTCAACATCGGAATGTCGTTGGGCATGTCCCCGAATGCGATCAGACCGGACAGATCGAACCCGAACCGCTCCGCGGCACTGACCAATCCGGTCGCCTTGGTTACCCCGGGTGCCGACAGCTCTATCAGCCCGTTCTCGGTGGAGTACGTCATGTCTGCCAGCTCACCGACGTGCGGTGAGAGTGCCCGGTACATCTCGGAGCTCGTTCGCGACGGACACCGGATCAGCAGTTTGACGGCCGGAGCTGCCAGCACTTCCGATGCGGACGTCTCGGTGTTGTCGGGATTGAGCCAGGCGTGTTCGTACCCCGGCGAACTGACGAACTGGGCGGTGGCGGCGTCGTGCGCGCTCGCCCCGACCCGTTCGGCGGCCAGCCCGGCACCGGGCAGAACGGCCAGCGCGATCTCGGACAACGCGGCGAGCTCGTCCACCGACAGCGTCGACGCACTGAGCACCCGGTCGTTGAAGCTGTCGTAGACCACCGCGCCGTTGGCGCAGACCGCCAGCGGCGCATACCCCAAACTCTGGACCACCGGCGAAATCCACCGCGGCGGCCGACCGGTGGCCAGCACGAACGGTATCCCGGACGCCACGACGGCCTGAACCACTTCGCGAGTGCGGTCACTGACCAGTTCGTCGTGATCGATCAGGGTGCCGTCGACATCGGTCGCGACAAGGGTCGGTCGGTCTGCGCTCACCCCGATATTGTGCCTGCCCGGTGCGACAGTCGTGCGCAAGGCGGGGTACGCGGTGTGGTGGACGGTACGCGATCTCTCAGTCTCGGGACTTGCGTTCCGCCCGCGCCTTCGCTTTGGCCTCCGCTTCGGCCCGGTCCATCTCGTCGGCTTGCGCGAGTGTCGGGGCGCTGCCACCGAGGCGAGCCGGTACCCAGTACGCACCGGCCGGGTGCTCGTAATCCTTTTGTGCGTCGAGCAGAAGCTCCTGCATGGTCGAGCGCAGTGTCGCGGTCAGTTCGGCGGCAGGTTCGAAGGGGTGAATCGGCTCCCCGACCACTATCGAGATCGGAGTGTTGGTGCGGCCCAAACGCTTCGGGTAGCCCTTCGTCCACACCCGCTGCGCCCCCCAGATCGCGATCGGAACGATCGGGACCCCGGCTTCGATCGCCATCCTGGCGGCACCGGACTTGAACTCCTTGATCTCGAAGCTCCGACTGATGGTCGCCTCCGGGTAGACCCCGACCAACTCCCCACGCTCGAGGAACGAGACGGCAGCCCGATAGGAGTCCGCACCAGCGGCGCGATCGACCGGAATGTGCTTGAGGGCCCGCATGATCGGCCCGGCGATCTTGTTGTCGAAAACTTCCTGCTTGGCCATGAATCGGATGTAGCGCTTGGGCGTGCGCACCGGCAAGCCCGCATAGGTGAAGTCCATGTACCCGGTGTGATTGACGGCGATCACCGCACCACCGGAGGCCGGTACGTTCTGTTCCCCCTTGACCGAGAACTTCAGGCCCTCGAACGCGAAGACGGTACGGGCGATGCCGATGACTGTTCTGTAAACGGGATCCACAGTTCGCTAGCGTAGACGGGAATCCGCGATCTGACCCGCGGCGTACAGGGTGGATATCGGTCGGAATGTCGCAAAGGGGCGAGTGCACAGATGAAATCGGTAGTTCGGATGACGATCGGGGCACTGGTCGTTGCCTTGTCCTTGGCGACAACCGCATGTGAGGACGACGGCCGAACCGGGATCCTCACCGACGAACCAGCCCCACCGACCACCGAGACCGCCACACCGGAACCCAGCACGACCACCGCCGCACCCACGACCACCCCGCCCCCGCCGGTACCGCTGGTGGGCGCGGTGCCCGGCAACGCCGCTGCCGCACCTGCGTTGACGGCCTGGGCCGACGATCTGGTCTCCCTCACCCCCGACGCCCTGGCGGCACGGTGCTGGGGAAAGCCGCCGAACACCGTCACCGCGCAGTACACCGACGTCGCGGCGATCTTCGCCGCGCTCGCCACGCCCGGCGTCGACGGCCCGTACGCGTCGACCTGGAGCGCCGGTGGGCTGTCGGTGTCCGCTCAGCACTCCGACATCGCGACCGGCTACGCCTGCCCCTACGTCTACACCTCGGGACAGCCCACCTTCTACAGCAGCGACGATGCCGCCTATGCCGTCGTACGGTTCCTCTCACGTGCCACCGGCAGGCCCGTCAACCCGCGCGACGTCGAAGCCTTCTTCCCGTTGATCTGCCCCGGCAACAGCCCGTGGGATCCGAATGCGACGGGCGACGGCGATCGACCGCCGCTGAAACTGACACCCGACCAATTGGCCGGGACACGATCGTTCGACGCCGAAGCGGCAATCGTCACTGCGCTGCAGGGGGACTACGTCGCCGTCGACCTCCCGGTCACCGACGCGAGCGGGACGACGAAGACCGTCCGCTTCACCCTGTCCGTCGGGCCGGACGGGTACTGCCTCGGTTCCGCGGCCTGAAACGGCGACACCCCGTGCGCCACCTCGGACGCACGGGGTGCAACAGCTCTGTCGCCGATCAGCGCAACACGTCTGTCCCCACGAAAGGCACCAACGCAGCGGGAACACGGACACTGCCGTCGGCCTGCTGATGGTTTTCCAGGATCGAGACGATCCATCGGGTCGTCGCCAGGGTGCCGTTGAGGGTGGCGGCCGTCTGCGGCTTGCCGTTCTCGTCGCGGTACCGGACCCCGAGGCGGCGGGCCTGGAACGTGGTGCAGTTGGACGTCGACGTCAGCTCACGGTAGGTGCCTTCGGTGGGAACCCACGCCTCGCAGTCGAACTTGCGGGCCGCGGAGGATCCGAGGTCTCCGCCTGCGGTGTCGATCACCCGGTAGGGCACCTCGATCGCGGCGAGCATCTCCCGCTCCCAACCCAGTAGACGCTGATGTTCGGCGTCGGCGTCCTCGGGGCGGCAGTAGGTGAACATCTCGACCTTGTCGAACTGATGGACACGGATGATGCCGCGGGTGTCCTTGCCGTAGCTACCGGCTTCACGGCGAAAGCACGACGACCAACCGGCGTAGCGCTTCGGCCCGTCGGTGAGATCGAGGATCTCGCCCGAGTGGTATCCGGCCATCGGCACCTCGGAGGTTCCGACGAGGTAGAGGTCGTCGTCCTGAAGGTGATAGATCTCGTCGGCGTGCGCACCGAGGAATCCGGTGCCCGCCATGATCTCGGGGCGAACGAGCACCGGCGGGATCATCATCGTGAACCCGTTGCCGATGGCCTTCTGCGCCGCGAGCTGCAGGAGCCCGAGCTGGAGCATGGCACCGTATCCGGTCATGAAATAGAACCGCGAGCCCGACACCTTCGCGCCACGTTCCATGTCGAACAAGCCGAGTGTCTCACCCAGCTCGACATGATCTTTCGGCTCGAAATCGAATGTCGGGATCTCACCGACGTGTTCGAGAACCACGAAGTCGTCCTCGCCGCCGGCCGGGGCGCCGTCCTGCACGATGTTGGAGATCGAACGGTGAGCGGCGTCGAGAGCTGCCTGCGCCTCGTGCTGCGCGGCTTCGGCTTCCTTGACCTTGGCGGCAAGTTCCTTGGAGCCCTCGAGCAATGCGGACCGCTCCTCGGCCGAGGCCTGCCCTACCTTCCTGCCGAAGGCCTTCTGCTCGGCACGAAGATTGTCTCCGGCGAGCACAGCAGCTCGTCGAGAACTGTCGGCGCCGAGCAGGGCGTCGACCAGTCCGGGATCTTCTCCCCGGGTGCGCTGCGACTCGCGGACGATTTCAGGATTCTCGCGGAGGAACTTGAGGTCAATCACGACTTCGAACTTTACCCACCTGTCGACGGTCCTCGGCGCTCACCTCGCACTTCGAGGATGCCGAGGTAATCCTCCCGGCCGAACATCCGCGCCGCGTCCAACGCGGTGGGGTGGCCGCCGTCAGGGTCCGCCCCGGCCTCGACCAGGGCGCTGACCACGGCGTCCTCGCCTTTGAACACGGCACCGGCCAGCGGCGTCTGATTCTTGTCGTTGGCCCGGTTCACGTCGGCTCCGCGTGCTGACAGCACCCGCACCACGTCGGCGTGGCCGTGATATGCAGCCAACATCACAAGCGTGTCGCCGCTCGCATTCGTCAGATTCACCGGTACCCCGGCGTCGAGGTAGGCCGCCAACTGCACGGCGTCGCCGGTCCGCGCCATGTCGAAAAGCCGGCCCGCCAATGCGACGGCGTCGGGGTCCGGAGAAGTCGCTTCGCTCATCGGTCCAAAATACGCGCGCCCGATCGCCGGCTGCTCGACAACATGCGCGCCCGATCGCCGGCTGCTCGACAACATGCGCGCCGATCGCCGGCTGCTCGACGAAAGATCGGCGCCGTAGCTTCGGTATCGCACAGACAACAGGCATGATGGGATCGATGTCCGAAGACGAGATCGAGAAGACGCCGCAACCGGCGGACGCGGAGCGGCCGGCGGGGAAGAAGACGCTGTCGGTGGACGCGGAGCGGCCGGCGGGGAAGAAAACGCTGTCGGCGACCCACACCAGACGGTTCCTGGCCGCCGTCGCGGTCGGGGCCGTGGTTGCCGCCATCGTGACCATCGCCATTTCCGGTGGTCTCCGAGGCAGCGATTCCGCCGCTCCGACGATCAGTGGTGTCGGCCCGGCCGCCACCGGTTCGCCCCGCGACGACGCCTTCACGTCCGCAGCCGCAGGCGATTGTCTCGACTGGACGCCCGCCACCGAGTCCGGTGGCGAACGCACCGACATGTCGAAAGTCTCGTGCGACCGACCGCATCGCTTCGAGGTGGCAGGCCCGTTCGACCTCTCGGTGTTTCCCGGCGCCGAGTTCGGACCGGGGTCCCGGTATCCGGGTGCCATCCGGTTCGCCGAGTTACGTGACGAGCACTGCACGCCCGTCGTGACGTCGTACCTCGGGTCCGGTTTCGATCCGAAGGGCAAGTTCAGCGTCGGCCTGATGTTTCCGAGCGAATCCGGGTGGGCGTCGGGTGAACGCTCACTGCGGTGCGGCCTGCAGTACTCGACCACCACGGGCGAACTGCAGTCCTTTGCCGGCCGCGTCGCCGATCAGGACCAGTCGAACGTCTGGGACGCGGGTACCTGCATCGGTATCAACGGCAATCTGCCGACCGATCCGGTCGACTGCACACAACCTCACGCGTACGAGGTCATCTCGGTGATCGATCTCGGAACCCAGTTTCCGGGCCCGATGCCGTCCGTCGAGGACCAGGACCGGTATCTCGAGGGCGTGTGCACGCAGGCGTCCAACGAGTATCTGGGTTCGGCGGATGCGTTGCGGAACAAGACGTTGACACTGTTCTGGGACAACGTCTCCCTGGAGAGCTGGCTGGCCGGCAGTCGACGGGTCAACTGCTCGGTCGGCAAGGAAGTCGAGACCGGCGGCTTCTCCGCCATCACCGGCAGCGCCAAGGGTGAGATCCTCATCAACGGCGCCGCACCGATCCCGCCGCCCGCGCAGCCGGAAGGTCGGTCGCTGCCGACGCCGCTGCCCGGCGCGGCTCCGCCGTCGTAGATCATGGCGGTGACCATGGCGCCCGACCGGTTCGAGGAACTCGTCGGCGAAGCACTCGACATGATTCCGCCCGAGCTGGCGCGGGCGATCGACAACGTGGTGGTCCTGGTGGAGTCTCGTGATCCGCAGGAACCGAGTCTGCTCGGCCTCTATCAAGGCGTGGCGTTGACCGAACGGGACTCGCACTACGGCGGCTACCTGCCCGACACCGTGACCATCTTCCGAGACTCCATCCTCGACATCTGCGAGTCGGAGGAAGACGTCGTCCACGAGGTCGCTGTCACGGTCATTCACGAGATCGCCCACTACTTCGGTATCGAAGAAGACAGGTTGCACGAGCTCGGTTGGGGATGACCGCCTGAAAATGTTGTCCACTTTCGCGGGGAACCGAACGGCGCGCTCATGCATCAAACAGTCGCGGGGCAATTTGCGCCGCAAGGACCACTGTCACGACAGGAGCAGCGCATCATGCACGTCGATCCTCATGTTCTCGTGAAGGCCGCGATCGAACTCGAAACATCCGCAGCCCACTTGAGCAGCACACTCTCGGCGACGGGTCCGACACTGCACGTAGCGCCGTCCGGTGCCGAGGAGGTGTCGACGAGCGCGGCACGGTACTTCAATGCCGCGTCGGACAGTCTGAACTCCTCGGCCGGGCAGGCGGTGAAGGAACTCGTCGCAGCGGCAACGCTCCTGAGACGGCAGGCAGCTGCCTACGAGTTCCAGGATCAACTGAACGAGCAGAACCTCCGTTCGACGTCGACCTGACAAAACGCTCGACACAGTCCACAATTCCTACATCGTCAATTCGTTCTTCCGGGGGGAAGTTTCATGGTCGGAATCACCGGCGTCGTCTGGTATCCGCGCGGTGCGGCACCCAATTCGTCGTCATTGATCGCGGGCGCAGGGGCTGTTCCACTCACCGTGGCAGCCGGTAGTTGGACCGCCGTGGCCACGGCACTGGGCGAGTCCGCTGCGACCGTGTCGCGCGTCATGGCGCACTTGGGCGAAGGGTGGTCCGGAGAGGCCGCCGACGTTGCACTGAGCACGTTCGCGCCGTTCCAGGCGTGGGCGGCGAAGTCTTCCGTGCTTGCGAGCGAAACCGCGACAAAAGCCCAAGTGCAGGCCGGTTCGTACACCTTGGCCGTCCTCGCGATGCCGACGCTGGTAGAAATTGCCGCGGCCCGCGCCGCGACGGTCGCCGCCATTTCCGCCGCCGGAGTGCTTCCCGGCGCCATCGCAGTGGCGGAGGCTGCCGAGGAGGCTGTCAAGATCCGGGCTGCGGTCGCCATGGAAACCTACGACGCCGCTACGACGCCGTTGGCGGTGCCGCGAACCTTCGATTCCCCGCCCGCCATCGCCCGGGATCAGGGCAACAGCCTTCCCGGCTCGGGCCGTGGCGACGATTCGCCCTTGGCGAGAAGCAACTCTGTAGTTACGCTCGCCGACGCGATAGCGGACCCGGTCCGAGCTGCCAGTGCCGCGATTTCCTCGACCGCCGCCGGCCCCGCGATCGGCGCTGCCGCGTCGGCCGCCACGTCCGCTGCCGCAACGATGGGTACGACCGTGACCTCGGCGGCGGGGGCCGCGGCGGGAATCGGCGGGTTGAGCGCAGCCGCGTCTCCCCTCTTCGGTCGTCACCACGGCCACGTCACGGCCGGGGTCGTCGCGGCCGCGCCCTCGTCGAACGGTCGTCATGCCTCCGGATCAAGCCCGGCAACCACGGTCAGCGCCAGTCTGGGCTCGGGGAACCTGGGCGGCGGACGGCACGCGCTCGGCGGCGCCGCCACGCAGATCCATGCCCCTCTGGCACCGAGTGCCGTGCAGCCGAACTCGGTGAGCGGCGGGGCGGCAGCCTCTCTCGACAGCGCCCGCCTCGACACCGCCCGACCCGGAATGGGCGGGATGCCGATGGCGGCCGGACGGCACGCGCGCACGGAGGAAGACGAAACTCACGATCTTCCGGACTACTTGAAGCACTTCGAACATTTCGCCGACGGCCGCACCGTCATTCCGTCCGTGATCGGCGGGGCTCCGGAATCGGTTCGCTGATGGTCGATCTCGGGATCCCCGCCGAGTGGTCCGGTCAGTCGGACTTGACGTTGACCAGGGACGAAATCGACTACGCGCGTGATCATCTCGGATTGGACGCGCTTCCCGTAGTACTCGGCGGTACCGCGTTGCACGACAGCATCGACGCACGGACGTCGGCCATGAGCACAGCTGCCGAGACACTGGCCCGTCGAGAACTACTCGTCGGCGGCGTCCTCGATCCGGATCTGGGCACGCTGTTACAGGTCCTGACGCATCCGTTGTGGTCACTCGCGCTCAGGCGCAGCATCGACGGCACGATGACCCGATGGTGCGTCGCCGAGGGCGAGAACCTGCGAATCGTGGCGTCCGTCGCGGGCGAGAACATAGTGCTCCACACGTCCACCGCCGAACCTGCAGCGATCATCGCGGACATCTTCGGGCCTGCCGAGGCGATGGCGCTCGCGGCGTTCAACGCTCCGACCACGGAACTGAGTGCAGCATTCGGTGCCGGGCCGGAGATCGACCAACTGGTCGGTGCGCTGGAGCGCGTCGGAGTCGGCACACCCGACTCGGGCCGACTCGGTACCGCACTGCTGGGATGCTCGGCCTTCGCTGAGCTGGTCGGCATTGCGCGCTCACCAGCCCTCGATCCACCGGGTCCGGTCACGGTGTTCGACACCCGAGCGGGTCGACTGGTGGGCTCCTCGAGCGCCGCCACCGACGGAACCGTGTGGACATCTGTCAGCTCCGGTACCCCGGCCCGACTCCGACAAGCCGTCAATTCGCTGGTCAGCAGCCTCGTGGAAACGGTCCCGCTAATACGCAGGTAACCTCGCGGTGTCCCTTCAACGCCGGAGCATCACCGCAGCATGCAATCACCACCCGTCACGGAACCGTCACCAGACGGCAGCCCGGTCGACACCGCGACGCCGTCCACCGTTCCGGCAACGACGCAGCGTCGGGATCTGAACGGGCTGCGCGGCCTCGCCATCGGACTGGTGGTCCTCTTCCACGTCTGGTTCGGCCGGGTGTCCGGTGGTGTCGACGTCTTCCTGGTGTTGTCCGGGTACTTCTTCGTCGGCTCGTTGGTTCGGCGGGTAGAGGCCGGCGGATCCTTGAACCCACTCCCGGCACTGCGGCGGGTGTTCCTACGACTGTTCCCTCTGATCGCCGCCGTGGCCGTGTTGACGGCAGTCGCAAGCGCCGTGCTTCTTCCGCGAACCCGGTGGTCGGTCATGGGCGATCAGCTGATCGCCGTTCTCGGCTTCTTCCAGAACTGGCAGTTGGCGATCACGGCCAGCGATTATCTCGCCGCCGACGGATCGGTCACCCCGCTGCAGCACATGTGGTCCATGGCGGTTCAGGGCCAGTTCTACGTTTTCGCGATAGCCCTCGTGCTCGCTGTCGGATTCGTGACCACTCGGGTGCGGGTGACGCTCTTGCGGCCGACACTCGCCGTCGTACTGACCGGGTTGGTCATCGGGTCGTTCGTCTACGCTCACGCGTCGTCGGTGCGGCACCAGACGTGGGCGTACTACGATTCCGGGGCCCGACTATGGGAGTTGGCACTCGGCGCGCTCGCCGCAGTGCTGCTGACCTCCTCCCGCACCGCCAGGGTCGCGTCGTGGCCGTTGTGGATCCGAAGCGTGCTCGGCGTGGTGGGCCTGGCCGCGATCTTGTCCTGCGGTGTACTACTCGACGGCGCACAGCAGTTCCCCGGACCGTGGGCGCTTGTCCCCGTCCTGGCCACGATTGCCCTGATTCTGGCGGGGACCGGTGTCGGGCCGTGGACGTCGACCGTGCTCGCACACCCGGCGTTGACCTGGTTGGGTTCCATCGCTTTTGCGCTGTACCTGGTGCACTGGCCGATTCTGGTGTTCACTCTCGTCGTGACCGGTCGACCGACTGCAGGTCCGGTTGTCGGGGCACTGGTGATCGTTGCTTCCGTGCTGCTCGCCCTGGCGCTGCGGCGGATAGTCGAGGTTCCGGTGGATCGCGGTGGTCGCTCCCGCACGATCGCCGTGGGGCTGTGCCTGCTGCTGGTGGTGGCCGCCCTCGCCGGGACGTTCGGCTGGCAGTCCTACGCGAGTAGTCAGACCACCGGTAACCGCGCAGTGGACAGCCTCGACGTTCCGACGCACCCAGGGGCGCTGACTCTGACCGACGGCTACGTAGCACCGAACGCACCGATGGTTCCGTCGATCTTCGATGCACCGCACGACCTTCCGGCCAGCACTCTCGACGGTTGTATCGCCGACTTCACCGAACGGAAAGTCATTCACTGCACGTACGGTGACCGGGAATCCGACCGCAGTATCGCCCTCGCCGGTGGTTCCCATTCCGAGCACTGGCTCACCGCACTGGACCAACTCGGTGAAGAACACGGGTTCCGCGTCGACACCTATCTGAAGATGGGTTGCCCGCTCAACATCGACTACTCGCAGACGTTCACCGACTACGACTATCCCGATTGTGTCGACTGGTCGAGGGGCGTCTTGGACACCTTGGCGCAGGACAAACCCGATTACGTGTTCACCACGGCCTCACGACCCAATCCGGAAGGGCCCGGCGACGTCACCCCGGAGTCGTACATCCACGTCTGGGAGGAACTCGAAGGGGCGGGCATCGACGTTCTCGCAATCCGGGACACTCCGTGGCTGCATCACGACGGCGTCCCGTATCGCGCGATCGACTGCCTGGACACGACGACGTCACCCGATACGTGTGCGATGCCGAGAGACGAGATGTTGAGCGAGGTGAACCCGGCGATCGCCGCGATCGAGAACCTGACCAACGTTCGCCTTCTCGATCTCAGCGACGGCGTGTGCGATCCGGACCTGTGTCGGGTGATAGTGGGAAACGTGTTGGTATACCACGATACCCACCATCTGACGGCCAGTTACGTCCGAACGCTGTCCACCGAGCTCGGTCGGCAACTGAGCGCGCAGACCCGCTGGTGGTGACGTCAGCCCATCACGTCGTCGACGGTGGATTTCGGGGCGTGGACGAACGGCGGATCTAGCGCACCCCAGCGCAGGCACTCCCAGCCGCCACCCGGTAGTGGTACCAGTTCGACTGTTTCGGTGTTCGCGAGGTGATGTTCGGCAGCGAACAAACCGGGTACGCCGGCCAACTGCGCTGCCACCAGACGGATCGCGGCGCCGTGACTGACCACGACGACGTCACCGCCTGCCGATCCGTCGAGGTACTGTTCGCGCAGCGAATTCACCACCGGGACATACCGTTCGAGGACGTCGTAGCCGGCCTCCCCCCCGGGGATGCGGACCCCGAGATCGCCCGACTGCCACGCCCGGAACGTGTCACCGAACAGTCGGTGGGCGACCTCGTCCGTGCGGTCCTCGAGATCACCGGCCTGCACCTCGTGGAGACCGTCGCGCACGTCGAGTGACACTCCCGACGCCCGTTCGACGTATCCGGCGGTCTGCCTGGCGCGCAGCGCCAACGAGGACACCAGAATCGACGGCGGTGCCGCGGCCAGTCCTTGGCCGAGTAGTTCCGCCTGGGCCAGTCCGGCCGAGGTGAGAGGAGCCCCGGGTAGCGCGGTGTCGAGGCGTTGGGCCACGTTGGACGTGGTCTGCCCGTGTCGAACCAGGATCAGCCGTCCTGGTCGTGACGTGCCGTTCGAACTCATCGCGCCCCCTCCCCACGCTTGATCTGCTCGATCCACTGTATCGCCTCGTCATCGGAAGGCGGTTGTGGTCCTACGGAATTCGCCGTCGGCCAGGAACCGAGAAATCTCACGCCGGACTTGCGGTGCAGAGCCCTCATGGCCTCGGCCACCAGCGAATCGTCCACGTGTCCGATGCAGTCGACGAAAAATCGGTAGGTTCCCAGTTCGGTTCGCATGGGCCGTGATTCGATGCGGGTCAGATCGATGCCACGCTCGGCGAATTCGGACAGCGCGCGTACCAGCGAACCTGGTTCGTTGTCGAGCTGAAGCACCAGCGCCGTACGGTCGGCCCCGGTCTTGGCCGGTACCGGAGCAGGTTTCGTCACCAGAACGAAGCGGGTGCGCGCCCCACCGACGTCGGCGACCTCGTCGGCCAGGCTGGACAGGCCGAGGAGTTCTCCGGCCAGCGCGGTCGACACGCCGGCGTCGACGGTTCCGGCCTGAACATCGAGGGCAGCAGCAGCATTCGACGATGCCAGCTGCGTTTGCGCGCCGGGCAGATTGTCGGCGATCCACTGACGCACTTGCGCGGCAGCGTGGGGGTAGGCGCCGATGCTGCGCACTTGATCGGCCGTGGTGCCCGGCCGCACCAGGATGGAGAAGCTGACGTCCAGGTCGGTCTCGGCGATAATCTGCAGTGGGGAGCCCAGTGCCAGCGAATCGAGAGTGGGCGCGACGCCACCTTCGACGGAATTCTCGAACGGGACGACGGCACCGTCGACCAGTCCGTCCCGCACCAGATCCAGCGTGGCGGGTGGGCTACCGGCCGATACCCGCTCGACCGGGCCGTCGAACGCTCCGCTCGCCTCGAGTTGAGCTAGGGCGATCTCCGTGAAGGTTCCCGACGGTCCGAAATACGCGATTGTTGGCACTGTACGAGATTACCCACCCGAGTGGGGTCCCCTCAGCGCAGTCCGGTCGCACGGAGCGCGGCTTCCACTGCCACCGGATCCGGTACCTCGATCGCGAGGAGCACTTCCCGAACTGCGGATGCCGCTTCCGGGATCAAGGCGAGCAGATCCTTCGGCTGCGGATCGAGCACGGCCGCGCGCACGTCGTTGCCGCGCAGGGCTGCGACGGTGGCGCACAACAGCGCCACCACCTCGTCGGCATCCTTCGCCCTGGCCACGAAGCCGACGCTGTCGTGGGCGAGCACGGCGAGGAAGTCGGCTATCTCGGCGGCAGTGCGTCCCGAATCGAGTCCGGGGATTCGTCCGCCCACACAGAGAAGCTGTGCCGCTTCCGCGGGCGAGAGCGTCTGCGCGCCGGTCGCCACGTACACCGCGAGCGGGGCCGGAACGCGCAGGGCCACAGCGTCGGCGATGTCTTCCGGTGCGACGTCGAGATCGAAGCGCACGGACTCGTACGATGCGGCGGCGTCGGCCCGAAGCTCGGCGGGATCGATGTCGAGTCGGACCACCACTCGGCCTGCGGCGACGGCGCCGATCAGCGCGGACGCCGGAACGACGGGCGGCCCGAACGTGTCGCCGACGGGTGTCGGGCCGACGTGGTCACGGGTTTCGCTCAGTAGGGCGTCGAGAAGGCCGCGCGAGTTCTGGGGGGTCGGCAGTCCGAGGGAAAGAGGAATGGCCACGAGATCACCCTAACGCTGTCGGAATCGTCTGATTCTGCGCGAGTTGCGCAAAAGTCTTGCGATTCACACCCGCGCACCTTAGGTTAGGTTTACCTCATCGACTGGTGGGGTTCGAGGAAAACACCCGTCAAGGGGGCAGCATGGCAACCAAGACCAGCACCGGGCCGTCCACCGCCGAACGTGTGCGAAGCGCCTGCGTCCGGGCACAGGACGCAGTACTCGCCATCGAAGGCAGCGATCCGACGATCACGTCGGTGCACCATCTGCGCTCCAACGGCGACGTCGTGGTTGCCGTGCCTCATGCATCCGCCGCTGCCGCCCTGGCCTGGAACTCCGGTTCCGGCGGGCTGCCCGCCGTTCTCGAACTGACTGACCACGCACCCCTGCCACTGCGCGAACCGGTCCGCTCGCTGGTCTGGTTGCGCGGCACCTTGCACGCGGTGCCGGACTACGAATCCCGAGTGCTCGCCGACGACGTTGCCGCCGAGCATCCCCATCCAGGTCTTCTCGATCTCGGCCACAGCTCCGTCCTGCTGCGCCTGAGCCTGGCGTCGGCGGTGGTCGCGGACTCGACCGGGGCGGAACCGGTTGCGCTCGACGATCTGCTCGGCGCCAGCCCCGATCCGTTCTGGGAACTCGAGACCTCCTGGTTGCAGCATCTCGACCAAGATCACCGCGACCTGGTCGATCTTCTGGTCAGTAAGTTGCCGGCGCATATGCGCACCGGATACGTCCGCCCGCTCGGCATCGACCGATACGGCCTGCGACTGCGGGTCGAGGACAGCACCGGCGACCGGGACGTGTGGATGCCGTTCGCACATCCTGTCTCCGATCCGACGGAGTTGAGCCGCGCGATCCGCATGCTCGTCGGCTGCCCGTTCCTCAACGGTCTGCGCTCCGGACGTGGCGGGGCGGCCGGCAGATAATCTTGCGCGGGTGAACACCCGCGCCGTCGTCCGATCGTGGCTCAATCCCCCGTCACCGCAGCCAACCGGCCCACCGCTCGAGGCATCCGCCAGGCGCGGGGTGTGGATCGAGATCACGATCGTCTTACTGGTCACATTCGGACTCAGCGGACTGTCGGCAATTCTCTCCCTCGCCGAATCCCTGGCGACGCCGGTGGCTCTGTCGCAGCAGACCGTCGCCCTCAATCCGTCGCGAGCGACGATCGGCTGGATCGACCTCGCCCGTCAACTGCTCGGTGTCGCCAAACTTCTCGCGTGGGCGGCGCTCGGGCTCTATCTCCTGCATCGCGCGGGAATCGGCACACGCGCAGCGGGACTGACGCCCGCACCGAAACTACGACGCGATCTCGCCCCCGGCCTGGGGCTCGCGGCGGCGATCGGCCTGCCTGGTTTGGTGTTCTACCTCGTCGCTCAGGCCCTGAGTGTCAATCTCACCGTCCAGGCCAGTGCGCTCGACGACCATTGGTGGCGCGTGCCGGTGCTGGTCTTGTCCGCGATCGCGAACTCGGGCGCCGAAGAGGTACTCGTCGTCGCATATCTGATCAGCCGATTGCGGACGCTGGGGTGGAGTGAGAACTCGTCCTTGCTGGCGTCGGCACTGCTACGGGGCAGCTATCACCTGTATCAAGGTTTCGGCGGTGGCGTCGGAAACCTGGTCATGGGCCTCGTCTTCGGACGGTACTGGCAGCGTACCGGCAAGCTGTGGCCGCTGGTGGTGGCCCACGCCTTCATCGACATGGTGGCGTTCATCGGGTACGCACTCCTTCGAGATCACGTGTCGTGGCTACCGTGACCGGTACCGTGAACAGGTGACCGGCGACTCCGAGTATCCCCAGCGACCCCCGCGGCAAGCGCCGCCCGGTCCGCAGCAATCTCG
Organism: Rhodococcus sp. 27YEA15; assembly: GCF_049739425.1. Classification (NCBI taxonomy): domain Bacteria; kingdom Bacillati; phylum Actinomycetota; class Actinomycetes; order Mycobacteriales; family Nocardiaceae; genus Rhodococcus; species Rhodococcus sp. 27YEA15. The sequence goes on along the minus strand of NZ_JBMHHW010000001.1, from coordinate 5,168,434 downwards.
GCCGAACCCACCGCGACAAAACCCACCCCGACAGGGCCCACCACCGAGACAGGGCCCACCACCGCGACAAAATCCACCACCCAGGCAGGGCCCGCCACCGCGACAAAACCCACCACGTCAGGGCCCACCCCCGGAGGCGCCGGCGGTATTGCGCCGGGACGGCCGCCCGCCGCAGACTCCCCCTGCCGAGCTCGCCTGGTCGCAGGCTCCGCGGCAGGAGCGGCCACCCCAGGCCTGGGCGCCGACGCAGCAACCTCAGCCCTTCGGGGACCAGAGTTCCGATCAGGCACGTCAGGCGAAGTACGCACCCGCCCCGCCACGGCGCACTCCGCCGGTCGCACCGCCGCGCCCGCCCGAACCACCCAAGCAGCGACGGCCACGCCGCCGACGCCGGTGGGGGCGCCGCGTCGGCGTCACACTGCTGGTATTGCTGCTGGCGGTGGCCGGGGCCACGTATTACGTCGACAGCTCACTCAATCGGGTGGATGCGCTGCTCGACTATCCGGGGCGCATCGGCGACACTCCTGGAACGAATTGGTTGATCGTCGGTTCGGACAGCCGGGACGGTCTGACTCCCGAACAGGAGCAAGCTCTCGCGACGGGTGGCGACACCGGCCCGAAGCGCACGGACACGATCATCGTGATCCACGTGCCCGAGAGCGGTGAGACGACGATGGTGAGCATCCCGCGTGACTCGTACGTTCCGATTCCAGGTCACGGGTCCGACAAGATCAACGCGGCGTTCGCCTTCGGCGGGGCACCACTGTTGGTGCAGACGCTGGAACAGGCGACCGGACTGCGGATCGACCACTACGCCGAGATCGGTTTCAGCGGGTTCGCGGGCATTGTCGATGCGATAGGTGGCGTCAACGTGTGCTTGACGCAGGCGATCGACGATCCGCTGGCCGGAATCAATCTGCCCGCCGGGTGCCAGGATCTGGCGGGTTCGGATGCTCTCGGTTTCGTGCGGAGTCGCGCTACCGCCCTGGCCGATCTCGATCGGATGAACAATCAGCGCCAATTCATGGCCGCGCTGTTGTCGAAGGCAACGAGTCCTGGCACGTTCCTCAATCCGTTCCGACTGTGGCCGCTGGTGTCCGACACCGCCAAGTCGTTGCAGGTCGACTCCGGCGATCACATCTGGAATCTGGCAGCTCTCGCGTGGGGCTTGCGCGGGGGGATGGTCACCACCACAGTGCCCGTCGGCGGCTTCGAGGACGTCGACGGTTCGGGAAACGTCCTGGTGTGGGATCACGAACGAGCGTCGCGGTTCTTCGGTGCTCTGGCGAACGACCAGCAGATTCCGGCGGAGTTGATCACGACCGGGTGAACGACATAGGTCCCGTGGATCGGAGACGACCACGTAATCTGTCGACATGACACAGGCTAAGAACTCGAGCGAATTCATCTCTCTGCTGCGTCAGCAGATCCGAAACGAGTTCACGGCATCACAGCAGTACGTTGCGATTGCGGTGTACTTCGACGCCCGCGATCTTCCGCAGACGGCTGCTCGTTTCTATCGGCAGGCCGCCGAAGAGCGCACGCACGCGATGATGATGATCCAGTACCTGCTCGACAACGATCAGGAGGTCCAGATCCCGGGTATCGACGACGTGGTCACCGATTTCGACGGTGTCCGTGCCCCGGTCGAGTTGGCGCTCGCCCAGGAAAAGTCGGTGACGGAGCAGATCACCCACCTCGCGCGTGTTGCCCGCGATACCGGCGACTACATGGGTGAACAGTTCGTCCAGTGGTTCCTCAAAGAGCAGGTCGAGGAAGTTGCGAGCATGACCACGCTGCTCGCCATCGTCGAGCGGGCGGGCGAGAATCTCTTCCATCTCGAGACCTTCGTGGCCCGGGAGTTGAACACTCCGGCTGCTGCTGATCCGTTCGCTCCGACGGCTGCAGGCGGAGCAGTCTGAACGACCGAGGTATCCAGCTGTGTCCAGAAGCGCCAAGGTGTCCGCCGGCGTGATCGCGGTGATCGCACTCGCCCTGATCACGTTCCTCACGGTCGACCCGACGCGGGCGAGCAGCGAGAGCTCCGACGAGGCGTCACGATTCAACGTCGTACTCACCGACGACGCGCACCGGCTCACCGCTGCCGCCGACGGCAAGGTGAATCTGGTGGCGTTCCTCGACTTCGACTGTGAGGCGTGCCTCGCGCTGCACCCGACCATGGAGCGGATCGCGGACGAGTACGCCGGCCGGATCACGTTCGGCGTCAGGTACTTCCCGATGCCGGGTCGGGCGAACAGTGTTCTCGCCGCGCAGGTTGTCGAATCCGCGTCGCGGCAGGGGAAGTTCGTCGAGATGTATCGCCGGATGTACGACGCCCGATCGGAATGGGGTCAGTCCGCCTTCTCGCAGGAAGCCGTGTTCCACTCCTTCGCGCAGGATCTCGGCCTGGACATGGCCCGGTACGAGGCCGACCTGTTCGGCGACAGTGTTCGCGACCGCGTCCGGCGAGACGTCGACGAGGGCCGCAGGCACGGAGTCCGAGACGCCCCGGCACTGTTCCTCGACAATGTGGAGTTGGGGCGCATGCCTACGTACGAGGATCTGAGAGCTCGGATCGACAGCGTGCTGCCGGAGTGAGTTCGGTGCTCGCCGGCTGACCGGGCGGATCGTTCGAGCGCCGATCCGGCTTCTCAACATATGCACTATTGCGCATACATGCATATGACAATAGGCTGATCGACGACGAAAGGATTTCCGATGTCACACGGACACGGCCACGGACTCGCCGCCACCAGCAGTAGCGGCAAACACGTGAACAAACTTTGGATCGCCGCCGGCCTCGGCCTGATCACCCTGGTGTTGCAGGTGAGCGTCGGGCTGTTCACCTCGTCACTCGCACTGCTGTCCGATTCCGCGCACGTGTTCACCGACGTCCTCGGCATCTTCATGGCCCTGGCCGCCGTTCTTCTCGCGCAGCGTGCCGGACGCCGGCCCGATCGCACCTTCGGCATGTACCGCGCCGAAGTCTTCGCGGCACTGGCCAATGCGGTACTGCTCTTCGGCGTCGCCGGTTGGGTGCTCTACGAAGCCGCCGCCAGGTTCAGCGATCCGCCGGAGATACCTGGACTGCCCGTCGCACTGGTTGCACTGGTCGGCCTGGCGATGAATGTCATCGCGTTTCTTCTCCTGCGCAGCGGCGCGAAGGAAAGCCTCAACATCCGCGGCGCCTACCTCGAGGTGATGGCGGACATGATCGGTTCGATCGGAGTCCTCGTCAGTGGCCTGCTGACCCTCGCCTTCGGCTGGCGTTACGCCGACCCGGTCATCGCGGTCGCGATCGGACTGTTCGTCCTACCCCGCGCGTTCAACCTCGGCAGGCACGCCGTGCGAATTCTGCTTCAGCAGGCACCCGACAGACTCGACGTGACGGAAATACGAGCGGCCGTCGACGCGATCCCCGGGGTGCTCGACGCCCACGATCTGCACGTCTGGACGCTCACCTCCGGCATGGAAGTAGCCACGCTCCATGTCACTGCACAAAGTGATACCGATCCCACTGTCGTTCTCGCCGCCGTGCAAGACCTACTGTCGGAGGTCTTCGGGCTCGACCATGCCACGGTGCAGGTCGAGCCTCGTGGCAGCGACGGGAAGTGTGCCGAACTTGCCTGGTAGCCGGTGTGTTTCGAGTAGAAACTCACCCCGGAGCACCGGCGCCGGAGTGATTCGGGGGCGCCCGAACACCGTCGAAGAATTAGGTGCAGTTTAGTTTGGGAACCCTTACCACAATTAGGTCAGACTGGGGTGACAGTGCCCCTGACCTGCACTATCTTAGTTCTCATGACTTCTGAGGAGACGCATATGACCAAGTTTCACGCACTTCTCCGGGATCAGATTCGCAACGAATTCAACGCATCGCATCAGTACATCGCGACCGCCGTGTATTTCGACAATGCGGATCTCCCGCAGCTGGCGTCGCACTTCTACAAGCAGGCCGTCGAAGAGCGCAATCACGCCATGATGATCGTTCAGTACTTCCTCGATCGCGACATCAGCGTCGAGCTCACGGGTGTGGACCCCGCCAAGTCCCAGTTCGAGAATGCTCGCGAACCGATCGCTCTCGCTCTCACCCAGGAGAAGACGGTTACCGAGCAGATCGTGCAGCTGGCGAGCACGGCCCGCGAAGAAGGCGACTACCTGGGCGAGCAGTTCATGCAGTGGTTCCTCAAGGAGCAGGTCGAGGAAGTTGCCAGCATGACCACGCTGCTCACCATCGCAGATCGCGCCGGCCTCAACCTGTTCGACCTGGAAGACTTCGTGGCCCGCGAGATGAGCACCGCCGGTGACAGCTCCGGAGCGCCGTCCGCGGCCGGTGGCACCATCTAGGCAAGTACGTCGTTCGACAATTCCGGTGCCCTCGCGCCGATCGGTTCGCTTCCTGCCAACAGGATCGAGCTGATCAGCTCGGGGGCATCTGTCATGGGCACATGTCCCAGACCGGGAAGCACCATCGTCTTCGCTTGCGGGAACTGACTTTTCACGCGAGCGGCCTCGTAGACGGGCAGGATCAGATCACGCCTGCCCCAGGCCACGGTGACCCGCACGGTGGGATCGACGATCGGTGGAAACACCAGTTCGAGGTTCAGCCCGAGATCGACGAGCTCGTTGGACATCAACGAACGCGTGTCCGCCAGTGCCGTTTCGTAACCGATATGACTTGGGTGAGCGAAAAACGCGGCCATTGCCGGGTAACGAATCATTTTGTACCGCAGGGCTTCCGGTAGCGACCTGCCCATGAGTCGGGCGGCACTGCGCAATACGCGGAAGGTGTTGATCGCCCGCGCCTGATCGAGCTGATTGACGAAGAATCCCGCAGGCGAGAGAGCGGTCACCGATTCGACGTCACCACGCGCTGCCAGCGAGAGCGCAATCCAGCCACCGAGAGAGTTTCCGGCGATATGGGCGCGCTCGCCGGCCGGCGTCACTTCCGCGACGAACTCGGCTACGTCGTCGAGTAGTTGACCCATGACGTCCGGTTCGAGCTCGGGGAGCGGAGATTCCCCGTGACCCGGCAGATCGACGGTGACGACCCGCCGGTAGGGCGTCAGATACTCGAGTACCGCGTCCCACGCCTGCCGTCGGTGGACTATGCCGTGGACGAGTACCAGCGTGGGACCGCTACCGGAGATGTCATGTGCCAGCGTCATGCATTCGACACTAGCCGTAACTGTGCGTAACGCCTATAGTTCGGGCGGAATCAGCGCAGAGTTACCTGGCGGCCACGCAGTCCGTCCCGTGAACGCAGCTCGGCAGAACTCAGCGGAGCATCGACTGCCAGGGCTTCCGCGAGACGCTCACCGAGCTCGACCGTCGCCGAAACCCACTCGTTGGCATGCTTTTCCCGGTCCAGGTCGAAGACGGGAACCAGCAGTCCGTGCGTACGGAACGACCCGGCGTACCTCGAGCCCTCGCCCAGGTGCAGTCCACCGGTCGCGTGAACACGCGCCAGCGCGAGCATCAGCTCGTCCTCGCTCTCCGGTCGAACCCAGCGCAGGTGCGCCTTCTCGCCGGCATCGACCCACCATGCGGCGACGAGGCCGTCACCTTCGAGGCGGGCGGACGGCATGATCGCCGCATTGGCCTGCTGCACGGTGGCCGCGACGTCGGGCTCGGTCTCGACGCCTTCGGGGATCCACCAGTTGAAATCCTGGTAGACCGTGATGTCGAGGAGCGCCGATGCGTCGACGACGTCGGTGACGGCGCGGGTATCCGATCCGGGGTTCGCTGCCGCGAGTGCGTCGCCCGGGGTTGCGTCCTTGATCCAGTCGACGGACGCCGCGAGGTCCGCGCCGAGATCGGCCGAATGAGCCTGCACCTGCACGCCGACGAAGCCGGTGGCGGTTTCACCCTCGTCACGAACCAGGGCAGCTACCGCACCGGGCAGAACTGTCGCCAGGGTGACCGGACGATGTGCCCCGACGACGGGAAGCGGAGCGGTGGCCGACGGAACGAACTCACGTAGGGCAACCAGGTCGCATTCAGCTGCCAGTCCGGCGAACGGGCGGTTCACCGCCCCAGCGGCTGCTTCCCGCTCGGCTTGGCGGGCGGCCAGCTTCTCTGCGCGTGCGCTGCCCTGCTTAGGTCCACTGTTTCTCTTGCTCTTCTTGGCCACGAGGGCAAAATCTACACGTCAGCACCCGGGGTGCGTCACGCACCGGCCAACCATTCCTTCGTGCGACCGGGGTGGTTCGTGGCCACCCAGCTCACGCCGAGGTCGCGGCACAGTTCCACATCAGCTTTCTCGTCTACCGTCCAGCAGTACGTCGCCCGGCCCGCTGCGGCGGCCTTGTCCACCAGATCCGGATGGTCGCGCAGCGACTTCACGGACGGCCCGATCGCGGTAGCGCCCACGGCGGTGGAAGCGCCGCCGCCCAGGTACCGCGACGCGTCACCGAGCAGCACCGTCGGTAGCAGCGGTGCGGACCTGCGCACCCGCCACACCGCGCTCGCCGAGAACGACATGACGACGGCACGCGAGTGGTCCGCCGACGGCGGCGACGCGATCCCGAAGCGGTGCAACTCGGCCAGCACCTTCGCTTCGACGAGGCCGCCGAACCGAACGGGGTGCTTGGTTTCGATGAAGAGCTTCACCGGACGCTCGAAGTCGAGCGCCAAGGTGATGAGCTCCGAGAGGGTCAGCAATTCAGCCGGTTCGCTCGTGGATCCGTAGTCCAGTGCGGTCAAGGAGTCCAATGTCATCTCACTGACGATTCCGGTACCGCTCGACGTCCGGTCGACCTTGCGGTCGTGAACGCACACGAGGTGCCCGTCGCGGGTGAGCCGAACGTCGCATTCGAGTCCGTCCGCCCCTTCCGCCAACGCCAGTTCGTAGGCGGCCAGCGTGTGTTCGGGCCGGGCAGCCGATGCACCTCGGTGGGCGACGACCAGTGGGCCGCGGCGGTCTGGACTCACGGGGCAACAGTTTCCTTCTCTTGGAGTACCGAACGCGGCACAGGTATCCATCGCGTTGCCGATTCCGGAGCGCCGCGCCAGGTGCGGTGCTCGATGCGGTGAATCACCGTCAGCGTCACGGCGGCGGTAGCCGCCGCGATCAAGGCCATGAACGCGGAGAGCAACACGCCGTCGGCCATCGCTTGAAGGCCGTCGCGGGACCGCCAGTAGGAATTGACGACGAGCAGGACGCCGCTCAGGCTCCACAGCCCCCACCAGATCTTGACCAGGGCCGTTCCGCGCGGATCGCGACGAACGAGTTCGAGGAGGCAGACAGCGGGCATGAACAGGTTGATCACGGGGACGGCGCAGCCGACGATGATCTCTGCCTGCGACCGCGGATCCGACAATCGTTGCTCGGCGAAGTGGACGCGCCGAGCGCGCAGGAGCCAACACACCGCCGCGACGGCGGCGCACACCGCCGCGAGAAGACCACCGAACTGGGTGAAGTACACGCTTGCATCGGAGGCTGTCAGCAGTGATGGCGGAACCAGTCGGGTGCGGTTGTAGACGAGGATCGCGTATCGACCGAGTTCGGCGATCACCGCGAGGCCGTACAGAACGGTGGCCACCGTCAGGAACAGGCCGACACGATCTGCCATCCGATCTGCCCGCGACGAGTCCGCTCGAGAGCTGGTGTCGACGTCGACAAGTCCCCATCGCGGGATCACGTCGTAGCGCGGCGTCGCTCTCGCGCGTTCGATCGGCGGGTCACCGAGACCACGCAGGTCACCAGGAGGTCTCGCAATCCATCGGAAGCCCCGGCGGGCGGGCGATTGGTGGACGTCGGTTCGGGTGGGAACGAGGAGAACTCCACCGCATCGCGGGCACCATTGCGCCGCCCCGGACCCGCGAGAGCCACCGCCGATCACCGGCCATCGAGCGGCGCACCTGGCACAGACCTGAACGACACTCACAGGCACAATTCTGGCACGCCGGGCCGGCGGCGGCAGAAGACAGCGACCTGCCGCTTTCGAAAAATGTGACCTCGAGCACTCATAAACCGGAGTTATCCACAGTTTCCACAGGTTCATCCACAGCTTTGGATAAGCGGCTCGAGCTTTATCCACAGGTCAGAGCGCACGCTCACACACTTCACTGACAGGTGTTAACGAACAATGCACAGGCTCGAGGATGAATTTGACAACGCAGGTAGATGAACTGCGGATGGATTCAGCCCGATGCGTCCCGAACGAGTCGTTTGACACCCCTGGAAGCATGGCGCCGATGGCATCTCCACGAACCGCACTCGATCCACAGCCTGTGGATCGACCGCGGAAAACTGCGCGGATGACGATGTGGGCGGCCTTCACCCTGATCGGCATCCAACTCGTCGTGCGTGCACTGGTGGCGTCCCAGAACTACTTCTACTGGGACGACCTCATCCTCGTCGGACGCAGCGCCGGATATCCGCTGTTGTCGACGGAGTTGTTGTTCTACGACCACGACGGCCACTTCATGCCGGCGGCATTCCTGGTCACCGGTCTGATCACCCGTATCGCACCGTATCAATGGGCCCTGCCCGCCGTCCTGATCGTCCTCGGCCAGGCATTGGCATCGCTCGCTCTGCTCCGAACACTGCGATTGACGCTCGGCTGCCGGCCGGCGCTGTTGATTCCACTGATTCTGTATCTGTTCATGCCCCTGACCCTGCCGGCGTACTCCTGGTGGTCGGCGGCACTGAACGCGCTCCCGCTCCAGATCGCTCTCGCCTGGGTGTGCGGCGACGCGATTCTGGCGGCCCGTACCGGATTGGCCCGGTACACGGTGTCCGGCACCGCCGTCTTCGTGATCGCATTGTTGTTCTTCGAGAAGTCGGTGCTCGTACCTGTCGTCGCACCGGTATTCCTGATGCTGTACTTGCGCGGCCGTGGCGACCCGACCCCGCTGCGCTCGGCGCTGCGTCGATGCCGGCCGTTGTGGACGGCGTCGGCGATCGTCCTCGCTCTCTGGCTGCCGGTCTACCTGCTCACCGTGTCGTCACCTCTCACAGGCAACGGCGCACGCATGTCGAAAGAACTCCTGCACCACAGCACGTCGTTGGGTGTGGTTCCCACTTTGATCGGCGGCCCGTGGCAGTGGCAGCGGTGGATTCCCGGGCCGGCGTGGGCCGATCCGCCCACCGGTTTGGTCGTCGTGGCCTGGCTGTGTCTGCTCGCAGCACTGGTCGTGACGGTGCGCGCCCGCCGCGGCGCCGGTCTGATCTGGGCGGCAGCGGTGACGTACTTTCTCGTCTCCGTTGTCGCGATGACGGTGACCCGGTCGGCCGAGCAGACGACATACGAGTTGGCGCAGACCTTGCGCTACTTCACCGACTCCGCGACGGTGTTCGCGCTGGCGGCCTCGTTGATCTGCGCCGCACCGGCGAAGCGTCGAGCTCGTCCGGGGGCCGCCACGCGCGTCATGATCGGGGCACTGGCGTCGATCTTCGTTCTCAGCTCACTGTGGTCCACGGCGTCGTTCGTCGCGATCTGGCAGGACAGCCCGACCCGGGACTACCTCACCAATGCCCGAATGACGTTGGCGCGCAACGTCGATGTGCCGCTGCTCGAACAGCAGGTCTCCATCTGGGTTCTGCTTCCGGTCGCGTTCCCGAACAATCTCGCAAGCAACATCCTGGCCCCGTTACCACATCGACCCGAATTCGCTTCCAGCACTCCGATTCTGCGCACCATCGACGACAGTGGTCGACTCGTCGACGCCGAAGTCACCTGGACCCGAAGGATTCCCGCCGGGACGGACGCGGAGTGCGGCACCGTCGCCATCGGTCCGACGGAGTTGCCACTCGACGGGCCGTTGACCGGCTGGGAGTGGACGGTCCAGCTCAACTATCTCGCGAGCACGGACGGCACGATCGACGTGTCCCTCGAATCCGGCGCGGCAGTGTCGGTGCCGGTCAGCAGTGGACTGCACTCGGTGTACGTGCGATTGACCGGTGGCGGCCAGAGTGTTCGGATCGTCCCGCGAACTCCGGGCCTGACCACCTGTTTCGCCACCGGACAGGTCGGCGTCGTCGTCCCGTCCTGAGCACCGTGAAGATCGTGGCACCGTGAGAATCGTGGCACCGTGAGAATCGTGGCACAGTCGAAATCGTGGCACAGTGGAAATCATGGAACTACGCATATTCACCGAACCCCAGCAGGGTGCCACCTACGATCAGTTACTGGCTGTCGCCCAGACCGCCGAGAAACTCGGTTACGGCGCGTTTTTCCGCTCGGATCACTACCTCGCGATGAACTCCGACGGCCTTCCCGGACCGTCCGATGCGTGGATCACGCTCGCCGGAATCGCCCGCGAAACGTCCACCATCCGGCTGGGGACGCTGGTCACGTCGGCGACGTTCCGGCATCCTGGTCCGCTCGCGATCTCGGTCGCGCAGGTCGATCAGATGAGTGGCGGGCGCGTCGACTTCGGAATCGGTGCCGGTTGGTACGAGGAGGAGCACCGGGCCTACGGGATTCCGTTCCCGGCGCTGCGGGAACGCTTCGAACTGCTCGAGGAAACTCTCGACGTGGTGACGGGCCTGTGGCGGGCACCGGTAGGCGAGACCGTGGACTACGCGGGTAAGCACATCCGAATCGAGAACTCGCCCGGGCTACCGAAGCCGCATCAGGCGGGTGGCCCGCCGATCCTGATCGGCGGAACGGGTAAGAAGAAGACCCCGGCGCTGGCCGCCAAGTTCGCGAGCGAGTTCAACATTCCCTTCAAATCGGCTGCCGAGACCGCCGAGGTGTTCGCGCGGGTACGAGCAGCATGCGTGGAGATCTCCCGCAACCCGGACGAACTGATCTACTCCAACGCGCTGGTGCTGTGCTGCGGCAAGAACGAAGCAGAGATCGCCAAGCGTGCCGCCGCGATCGGTCGGGACGTGGACGAACTCCGCGAGAACGGTTTGGCCGGAACACCCGCCGAGGTGATCGACAAGATCGGCACCTTCGCCGATGCCGGTGCGCAGCGGCTGTACCTGCAGACCCTGGACCTCACCGACCTCGACCATCTCGAACTGGTGGCCGGCGAGGTCATGCCCGCACTGAAGTGACCGGGCGGGCCGGGACCTAGGGTGCGTGAGCGTCGAGGAAAGCCCGTAGTTCCCGGTCCCACTGCGCGGTACGGGTTCGATCGAGCCAGGCCCGCACGAGCATGAAACCGAGCGCCAGCAGCGACATCACGCTGAACCAGGTGAACACTCCGGTGATCACTGCTGCGGCGTCGGCGGCACTCTTGGTGATCGGAGCAGACGTCTTGGCGCCGTTGTCGTCGACGTAGATGTCGATCTGGGTGTTCGCCGGGGTGGACGCGGTCACGCTGATCTCTCCGGTGCGTACCTGGCCGTTCCAGATCCACTCGGCTTTCGCCAACTCCGAGATGGGGGGGATGTAGTCCGCGGTGCTCGTCTGCGCGGTCGTGGAGTTCGCCGTCGTGGTCGCCACCACCGAATGCACGTGCAGAGCCTGTTCCGCCATCAAGGCTCTCTGGTTTGCCGCGGTGGCCGATCCGGCCCACACGGCGAAGGGAACGAGCACTATCGCGCAGATGATCAGGGCGAAGGAGAGCAACCCTTCGATTCGATCGGTACGCCTGACCATCGGGTCGTGACCCAGTGCAATGGAGCGTCGGAGCAGCGACGCCGTTCCTCGCGTACCACCGGACATTCTGCGCTCAGTTCTCTCGACAACACACCGTAACTTCGACTATCCGCCGGGTTTCGATCTAGTTGCAAGTGTTAACGACCTGAATCACACGTGTCCTGGGCCACGGGGGTGGTTCACTCGGCGGGCGGCAGCACACTCGTCTGGGCCGGGACTTCGTCCTGGCGTAGAAGTCCGACCGGGCAGCTGACGCCGGTCGCGTGGACGGGGCAGTAACCGCCGGGATTCTTGGCCAGGTACTGCTGGTGGTAGTCCTCGGCGTAGAAGAATTCACGCAGCGGACCGATTTCGGTGGTGACAGCGCCGTAGCCGGCTTCGGCCAGTCTGGCTCCGAACGTGACGGCCGAGGCGTGTGCGATCTCTTCCTGCTGGGCCGAGGTGGTGAACACCGCCGATCGGTACTGCGAGCCCTGGTCGTTGCCCTGTCGCATCCCCTGCGTCGGGTCGTGGTTCTCCCAGAAGTGGGCCAGGATCTGCTCGTACCCGATCACGGCCGGATCGAACACCACCAAAACCACCTCGGTGTGGCCGGTGCGACCGGAGCAGGTCTCCTCGTACGTCGGGTTCGGGGTGTATCCACCGGCGTAACCGGCTGCGGTGGTGTACACACCGGGCAGTTGCCAGAATTCCTTCTCGGCCCCCCAGAAGCAGCCCATGCCGACCACGACGGTCTGCGTGCCTGCGGGAAACGGCGGGACGAGAGTGTGCCCGTTGACGTAGTGGGCTGTCGGTACCGGCATCTTCTGTTCGCGACCGGGGAGCGCGTCGTCAGGGCCGATCAGCGTGGATTTTGCGGACTCGCGTCCGCGAATGTCGTCGAACCAACTCATTCTTCGATGCTACGCGCGCGCGGCCCGCGCGCCACGCGGCGACCACTCTGACGCCCGGCATCTCGACCCACCGATATCCCACTTCTGATACAGCGGCGGTCGCGATCAGGAAGAGGACCACGGCGACGGTCATGCCGGTGTGCGGAGCGGCGTTCTCCACGACGCGATAGAGAACGAGAGTGTGTGCCAGGTAGATGACGTAGCTTCGCGTCGAGACCCACCTGATCCAAGCCCATCTGGTGGGTGGTCCGTCGTAGCGGCCGAGGACGACGACGGCGGCAGCGACGACGGTGATGGTCCACAAGTAGTGTTCACCGGCCCAGTAGACCCGGAACTGGGTTGCGACGAGGATGACGTGGATCTGGGCGAGGACGGCGACGATCAACCAGCGGGCCGGGGCACGTTTCGCCCAGGCCAGGTACATGATCTGTCCGAGGAAGATCGTCGGGAGTGTGGCCGCGATCTTGGACAGCATGGGCACTGTGTACGGCGACGGTGCGTAGACGTTGTAGAGCAGAACCAGTGAGCACAGCGCGGCGCCGGCCAGCGGCATGACGACGGGCCGCATCCGTAGGACCGGACGGGCCACCACGCAGGCCAGATAGAACAGGAATTGAACGGCCAGCGTCCAGGTCACCCCGAGGACGGCGACTTCGGGCTTGAGGAAGAAGCCGCCGAAGAAGAAGCTCAGCAGAGCTTGGACGTCGGTGATCCCTTCCTGACCACTGAACATCCCGTTGACTCCGAGACGGACGAGCAGAATCGCGACGGCGATCGCGACCCAGAACGCCGGAAGCAGCCGGCTGAACCGATTGCTCAGGAATTTGCCCGGCCGATCGCGGATCGCGGAGCGGGTCACCAACGCACCGGTGAGCATCATGAATGCTGCGACGCCGACGAACGACAGGTGCTGATTGAGTTCGGCCGGTTCGATCACAACCCCGTACACGAGGTCGATCAGCCACCAGCTCGAGCCGAGGTCGTCGATGACGTAGAAGGAGATGTGCGAGTAGATGACGGCCGCGACCGCCAGCGCCCGCAACAGGTCCGCACCCGGAAGATCCACCCGAGGCGCTGCGGCCTCTGGCGAATCCTGAAGGAAAACTGGTGCAGGCATCGCGCAAGTTTAAGGCTCCGTTCACCTACCGGACGAATTCTCCGGTCCGCGCATCGACGACCCTCCTCGATTTCGGCACGACGAACTTTTAATTTAGGGTCTACTACTCGCGCTGAGCTGTTGCGGACGGTGTACGAATGTTATTGGGTTGATACCCGAAGATCGTCTCAATAACTACGCGAGTGGCGTCACACCGTACGTCGTGATCGACGCGCTCGGAATCACCAGGGCTCACCAGCCCGCAAAGAAGGGACCCTCGTGTCTGTCTACACGCTGCCGGAACTCCCCTACGACTACGCAGCCCTCGAGCCGCACATCTCGGGCAAGATCATGGAGCTGCACCACGACAAGCATCACGCGGCTTACGTCGCCGGTGCCAACGCCGCTCTCGAGAAGCTCGCCGAGGCTCGTGAGAACGACACCATCGCCGCGCAGGCCAACCTGCTCGAGAAGAACCTCGCGTTCCATCTCGGTGGCCACACCAACCACACCGTCTTCTGGAACAACCTCAGCGCCGACGGTGGCGACAAGCCCGAAGGCGAGCTCGCCGCGGCGATCGACGACAACTTCGGTTCGTTCGATCTCTTCCGCGCACACTTCTCCGCGAACGCCAACGCCATCCAGGGCTCCGGCTGGTCCATCCTCGCGTGGGATTCGATCGGCGAGCGTCTGATCATCGTCCAGCTCTACGATCAGCAGGGCAACATCTCCATCGGCCTGACGCCGCTGCTGCTCCTCGACATGTGGGAGCACGCCTTCTACCTCGACTACCAGAACGTCAAGGGCGACTACGTCAAGGCTTTCTGGAACATCGTCAACTGGAACGACGTCTCGGCTCGCTTCGATCGCGCCCGCACGCAGACTGCCGGCCTGATCGTCTAGTCACGACTTCTTCGCAACAGCGGCACTCCGGAACAGGGGTGCCGCTGTTTGTGTCAGCAGGGCGATTCCGAGAACGACGGTCGCGATGCCGAAGATCAGCGCCCAGTTCCAGTCGTCGGCGACGCCACCGCCGCTCGCACTTCGATTCACGAGAACCGGATCGGAGAGCACCGAAGCCAGCTGAACCTGCTGGGGAGTTGTCATTGCTCCCAGACTCGTCTTCGTGCCGTTCAGTCCGGTGACCAGCGAGTTGGCGAGTCCGTCGAGCGTGGTGAATCCCTGCGAAATCTGCGCGGTCACGCTGCCGAGCAGCTCGGGGGCCTGGTCTGCGATCGGGATGATCCCGTCGGCGAGCTGTCCGGCCGCACTCGTCAACTGGCCGCTCGCGGACTCGAGCAGTCCGACGGCACTGCGAACGACGTCGCCGATCTCCGTCTGCTCGCCGACGCCACCCCCGACCAGCCCCGGAACACCGCCGAGTTGGGTATTCAGCGCAGCGAGATCCGAACTCACCGATGTCAGTTGCGCGCCGATCTCAGGGGGCACGGGAAGCCCGGCCATTGCCGTCTGCAGCGAGTCGACGGTGTTCTTCAGTTCGGCGGTCGTCGACGACACCTCACCCAGGGTCAGGCCGAGGGAGTCCGCGCGGGTGGCCAATTCCTGCGCCGGCCCGGCCACCTGAGCCACCATCGCCGACACCTCGTTCGCCACATCGGTCAGCTGCTCGGAACCGGAGCGCGCTGTCTCGAGGTACGGAAGAAGTTTGTCCGCTCCTGCGGTGATCTGTCCGATGGAGTTCTTGGCGACGCCGGTGCCCGCAACCAGAATCTGTGCCGTGGTCAGGTTGCCGTCGACCAGTGTCCTGGTCGCCGACGACTTGTCGAGCAGGCCTTTGACTCCGCCTGCCCCCACCTCCGCCGACACCACCTTCGACAGTTGTGCGGCGACATCGGGGTCGGAGCCGTGCACGTCCAGATCCACGACGGCCTGACGGGGGTCGGAGCCGAGCATCGACGCGACCGCTTCGCTGAAGTCGGCCGGGATGGTGAGCGTGGCGAGCTTGTCTGCTCCCGGCGCGTCCAGGACGTCGAAGTCGTAGTCGCTGTTGCCGCGCAGCGTGTCGACGAGTGCGTCCCCGGCGCGCAGTTGTTTCCCACCCATCTCCGCCCCGGCGTCGCTGTTGACGATTGCGACGGTGCGCGACGAGTCGGATCGGCCACCGACGAACACGACTGCCACGGCCGCCACCGCAGCGGCCAGAACCAGCGCCGCGCCACCGACGGCGAACCGACGTCCACGTCCCGAGCGGCGTCGATGTGTGGTCACGGCAGCTGGACGGTCGTCGACGGTCATGGCGGTGACCATAAATGAATTTCTTGTAGAAACCCTGAGAGCCGGCACTCTGCCCTTCTTGTGTGCCGGCGCGCTGGTGGTAGATATTTCACCTACCCCGAGTGACAGGTAGGGAGGATCGAGATGAACAAGCGCGATGCAATAGGGATCTCGGCATTCCAGGCAGCCGGGGATTTACGGGGATTCGTCATTTCGGGTCGGTGGCCCGATACCACCCGGGAGTGGGCGGAGTTGCTGGCCATGACGGTTCGGGTGGCATCGCTTCCCGGCGTGTTGTCGACGTCGACCGTGTTCGGTGTCCGTGAGGAGGTACCGGACGACCCGCAACCGACCGCTGTGGGCCTGGTACTGGCCGAGGGCCCGGTCATGGGGGATTTCGCACTTCCGGCGGGCCGCTTCTCCGACCGGCAGCCACCCGCGTTGATCATGCTGCATCCACCGTCGGAAACCAGGTCCAGCCTGCCCGAATGCGAGGGCAGTGCGTCCGGGTGCGTGTTGCTGCCCGGCCTGCCCTACCTGGGGTTGGACCACCGCGCAGCCTGGGTGGAGGCCGAGGCGGACGGAACTGTGGTCTCGATGGTCAGCCGGGTGGGTATCGATCCGATCAACGATCCCGACACCGCAGTTTTGGCTATGCTCCTCGCCTCGTGACGGACCCGGTAACGCAAAAGTTCGGACTCCCAAACTTGGTGTGCGCATTGCGATTTCACAACACGCAGGCTAACCTGGCTTTCGACGAAGGGGAGTAGCCCCCAATCGCCTGTGTCGACATACTGGTTCACCGCCGTCCGCCTCCGCGGATCGCGTCGCACCCGGCCTGGCGAACCGAAGGTCTCTCGGGACCGCCGGTGGGCGAGACCTTCGGCCGGGTAGGCGCACCACAGCGTCTGCTCAGACCGAAGGGGTGCACAGTGCTTGCCGCAATACTTTTGAGCTTCGGCGTTATCTTCGTCGCAGAACTCGGCGACAAATCACAGTTGATGGCGATGACGTTCGCTCTGCGCTACCGGTGGTGGGTCGTTCTCGGCGGGATCACCGTCGCCACCACACTGGTTCACCTGGTTTCGGTGGCTGTCGGTCACTACGTCGGGGTTGCGCTGCCCACCGGGCTGATCAGCATCGTCGGTGGAATCGCGTTCCTGATCTTCGGCCTGTGGACCTTACGCGGCGACGACCTCACCGACGAGGAGCAGAACAAGGCCGGTCGCGTCACCCGGTCCGCTTTCATCGCCGTCGCGTCCGCCTTCTTCCTCGCCGAACTCGGCGACAAGACGATGCTCGCGACCATCACCCTGGCCACCGACAACGACTGGGTGGGCATCTGGATCGGTTCCACCGTCGGCATGGTTGCCGCTGACGCGCTGGCCATCATCGTGGGTTCGGTTCTGGGCAAGCACCTTCCGGACGGTTTCATCAAGATCGGCGCTGCGGTGCTGTTCTTCGTCTTTGGTATCTGGCTGCTTCTCGAGGGGATCTACCCGGACTCGCCCGCCGGCATCATCGGCGGCGGAGCGGTCCTGGGAGTATCGGTGGTGGGTGCGTCGATCCGGATGATCTGCAAGCGCAACCGTCGATCAGAGCCGGATTCTGATCATCTCGGCGATCCGCTGGAAGCGCTCGAGAGGCGTAAGAGCCCAACCGAATGACGCGACGCCACGGCGTCGGCAGTGCCGAGCAGTTCCAATTGCTCAGCGCGGTTGTTCGCGCATCCGGACGCCGCGCAGTCGGGTCATGAAAGATGCTGCAACACATTCTTTTCGAGCTCATCGAGCCAGTTGATCGCAGTGCCGTAGTCACTGACCTGCGTACTGATTCCATACGACTGTTTGGCGACCACCGCCGGAATTCGATTCCACAGCGGGCTGGCGAAGATGGATTTCATTCCGGCGGAATCGGTCCCATCAGGCTGCTTGGGGTAGACGAGCACCGTAACGTCGCGAAGCATCTCGAGCTGTTCGAGCGGAAAGGCCTCGAATCCGGTGGACGGATTCAGGTCGGGGATGAACTCGCCGGTCGTCACGCCGAGATCGGTCAGCATCGCTCCTGACACTCCGGTCGGGTACAGGATGGAGAACAGGCCCTCCGAACCACCGATGGCAACCTGGGCCCAACGATTGTCGCGCAACCGGCCCGCGTATTCCGATCGAATCCGGTCCTGCACAGCTCGGTACCTGTCTCGTTTCGAGGTCAGCGCCGCACCTTTGTTCACCGCGTCGGCGACGCCTTCTGCCACTGTCCCCCAGTCCGAGCGGTCATTTCCCGCGTAGATGGCAGTCGGAGCGATCTTCGAGAGTTCGCCGAACATCGCTTCGTCGATTTCGTAGGCGTCCCCGACTATCAGATCAGGGGCGGCAGCTACGACAGCCTCACGATTGACTTCGAGGAAGACCCCGACCGTCGGCAATCCGTCGACGAACTCCTGTTGTGCCCGAGCGAACTGTTCGATGTAGGCGCTGTAGTCGAGGGTGGCCACCGGTCGTATTCCCACAGCTTGAAGCTGCCACGGTGTGTTGTACGAGACGGAGACCACTCGACGTGGGTCAACGGGTACATCAACCGGTCCGTAGGCGGTTTGGACCATTCGATACTCACCCTGTCCGACGGGAGCATTCCGACCGCTACTACAACCTGCAAGTATCAGCGAGGACAGCGCCGCCGTACCTGCTCCGAGGAATCCTCGACGCGTCAACGAGTCGACGATCCGCGCAAATTCGGTATCCGGGTCGACAGTGGGTCCAAGAAGTCGTGTCATAGCGTGAAAAGTACGCTCGCCTGCAGCGCTGTGGTGAAGCACGATGGCCAAGGGTTGTCTCCTTCACGCCAACATCCGGCGGTCCTGGCGGATCGGACGTGGCTGCAGATCGTTGCAATGCCGGTGGCCGACGTTTGCCCTCGACTACGACGCCGAAGTCTGCTCTTGCTCGTGTACATCGGCGCTGCGGCCTACTCGATGGAAGCTTCCCGATCTTCGAGACGGCTGCGATCAATCTCCAATGTGCGGATATCGGCATCGTCAGGTCGCTGGACCAATACCATGGCGGTCGACCTGAGACGACTCTGCCCAAGGATTCCCATGACCACTGGTTCTCCCGTGCACGCCTTCGCCGACGACGCCCTCGGCGATCTGGACGCAACCGGAGTCGCCGCAGCGATCCGCGGCGGCGAGGTGAGCGCCCGAGAGGCCATGGAAGCTGCCGTACACCGAGCCGAAGCAGTGCAGGGGCAGTTGAATGCGCTTGCCTGCCCCGATTTCGACCGTGCACTCTCACGCAGCAATCGCCCCGGTGCCGGCATATTCGCGGGCGTGCCCACCGCGATCAAGGACAACACCGACAGCGCCGGTCTGCCCACCCGGCAGGGAAGTAGATCCTTCACCGCGGCTCCGGCAAAAGCCGACAGCGATTTCGCGAAGCAGTTCCTCTCCACCGGAGTGATCTCGATCGGCAAGACTCGGCTGCCGGAGTTCGGATTCAGCGCGTCCACCGAGTACATGACCGAGGAAGCGGTGCACAATCCGTGGAACACCTCGTATTCTCCGGGCGCGTCGTCCGGGGGTGCGGCTGCTCTGGTGGCGGCCGGGGTGGTGCCGATCGCCCACGCCAACGACGGCGGTGGATCCATCCGAATTCCCGCAGCGGCATGCGGTTTGGTCGGGCTCAAACCCACACGCGGGCGAACGGTCAACGATCCGGCCGACAAGTCGATGCCGATCAGGTTGATCGGCCAGGGTGTCGTCACCCGCTCCGTCCGGGACACCGCTCGATGGATGGCGGGAGCGGAAAGCTATTACCGCAATCCTCGGTTGGCGCCCGTTCGACTGGTCGAGGGCTCGGGTTCTACTCGCCTGCGGGTGGGCGTGATCGTCGATTCCGTCACCACCACTCGCACCGACGACGAAACCCGCAAATCTGTCGAAGCCACCGCCGAGCTACTCGCCGGGCTCGGCCATCACGTCGAAGACGCGGCCTTGCCGGTCGGTCCGGGATTTGTCGAGGATTTCGGAATCTACTGGGGTCTACTCTCCTTCGCCATCTCCAATGGCGGAAAGCTGATGCTCGCACCGGATTTCGACAAGTCCGCGACCGATGATCTGACCAAGGGTTTGTACGCGCTGTACCGCAAGAACATCGCGAAGACGCCGCGAGTACTGCGTCGACTTCGGCAGCTACAGCAGGCATACCTCGACATGTTCCAAAAATACGACGTCGTTCTGTCCCCGACCGTCGCTCACACCACCCCCGAACTGGGATACCTCTCCCCCGCTCAACCTTTCGACGAGTTGTTCGACAAGCTGATCACCTACACGTCCTTCACACCGCTGAACAATGTCACGGGCGGACCCGCCGTGTCGTTGCCGTTGCATCAGAGCACCGCAGGGCTTCCGCTGGCCTCGCATTTCTCGGCCGACCTCGGTGACGAACGCACCTTGCTGGAATTGGCCTTCGAATTGGAGCAAGCACAGCCGTGGCGTCGCATCCAGGATTGGTGAGAGCCTGTGAACGCGACCTCGAAACCGACGGAACGATCCGATCCCTCCGAGTTGCGCCGGGCAGTATCTACAGCTTCGCCGCCAGATCGGCGATATCCCAGGGGCCCTCGCTCTCGATGGTGTTGACACCGTGCCAACCCGCCAATTCCGTGATAGCCCCGCCTTGCACGGCATATACCTTGCCGGTGAGTGTGCAGGCCGCTCCGGCAAGGTGCGCCACCAGCGGTGAGATGTTGGCGGGCGAGAATGCGTCGAACTCGCCGTCGGGTACTTCGGCGGCGAACAGCGCACCCATTCCCGGCGTCGCCAATGTCAGGCGGGTGCGGGCGATGGGCGCAATCGCGTTGACCCGCACCCCGTAACGGTCGAGTTCGTCGGCGGCGACCAGTGTCAACGCGGCGATACCGGCCTTTGCCGCGCCGTAATTTGCCTGCCCGGCGTTGGGCATGAACGTTCCCGACGCCGAGGCGGTGTTGATCACCGAAGCGTTGACCTCCTCCCCCGCTTTGCTCTGCGCCTTCCAGTACGCGGCGGCGTGATGCAATGTGGCGGCGTGCCCCTTGAGGTGCACGGCAATGACGTCGTCCCACTGACTTTCGTCCATACCGGCCACGAACGCATCTCGCAGAATGCCCGCGTTGTTGACCAGCACATCGAGACGGCCATACTCACCGACGGCTTGTTTCACAAGTCCCTCGGCCCCGTCCCACGTGGCGACGTTGTCGCTGTTCGCGACCGCCTTGCCACCTGCCGCCACGATCTCGTCCGCTACTTGCTGCGCCGGCCCGGCGTCCGTACCGGAACCGTCGTTCGCGCCGCCGAGATCGTTGACGACGACGCTCGCACCTTCACGCGCGAACAGCAGAGCGTGCTCACGGCCGATGCCGCGTCCCGCACCGGTGATGATCGCTACGCGACCGTCGAGACTTCCCATCAGTTCGGTTCTCCCATCAGAGTTTTCAGTCGGCGAGAACGACGAGACCGTCTTTGATGACAAGTTCGTCCGCCGTATAGGTTTCGAAAGAGTACGAGGTGGCTCCGTCCGCGGAACCGGACCGGTAGAACGTGGTGACGATGTCCTGCGTCGGGAGGACCGGTTTGGCGAAACGCACTGCCAGCCGCCGCAGCCGCTCGGTGTCACCGTCCGCGAGTTCGGTGAGTGCCGCCCAGGACGTGAATGCCATCGTGCACAGTCCGTGGTTGATGATTCCCGGCAGCCCGGACATCTTGGCGATCTCGTCGTCCAGGTGAATGGGCATCGGATCACCGGATGCCGGTGAGTACCTGAACGTCTGATCCTCGTCGATGTGTTGAGTGCTAGCGGCGGCTGGTTCGTTGCCCCGCAGTGCCTCGTCGAAAGGGTGACCGGGCGCTTTCTCACCCAAACCAGGGCCGGCATCGACCTTGCGGAAGAATGCCGTCATCCACTGTTCGTTGACCAATTCACCTTTTTCGGTAGTGGTTTCGACGTAAACGACGACGGTGGACCCGTTCTCTCGGCCTTCGAACCCGACCGGTTTGGCGCGTGCCACGAGGTGATCACCTGGATAGATCGGCCGATGGAAGTAGAAATCCTGCTCACCGTGTACCAGCTTCACGAGCAGTTCCACCGGCGCCACCGACAGTGCGGCCGGGGCCATCGACGTGAAGACCGGAACGACGGCGAACACCGGTGGCGCGATCTCGCCGCGTAGATGACGCTGGACGGGATCATTGGTGGCTGCGGCATATTCGGCGATACGTTCGGCCGTTACCTGGAAATGCTCGGGTTCGGTCCACACACCCAGTCCGGCGTCGTCGAACTCGACCGTGGGAGTTGTCACGGCGCTATCGGATCAGCTCGGCGAACTTCGCCAGGGAAACTTCGAGATCTGCCTTGGCATTCTTGGCAACCGCCTTGCCTATCGGCCCGACGATCATGGTTCCTTTGAAACTCGCGTCGACGGTGGCTTTGGAGCCGGTACCGTCGGGCTCCACCGAAAGTACGAATTCAACGGTGACGCCGGCCATCCCGGTGCCCGCTATTTTCACCATCTTCGGGATCTCGACCTCTTCGACGGTCCACTCGATCTTGTTGGCCATCCCCATCACCGAAACCACCTCGGTGAACTGTGCGCCCAGCTCCACTTCCGAGGGCAGATCGCTCTTCCAACTCTGGTGAATGGTGAGCCACTCCCCCCAGCGGGACAAGTCAGACAATGTATTCCACGTTTTTTCGGGCGAAGCGGGAAGGCCGGCGGAGACGGATACGGAAGCCATGACGAAACTCCTTGTCGGTGTGTGAATGCGGATCGGTTCAGCGGGCGTACGGCCTGTATGCGGTGACTACGACGGCACCGCCGAGACCGATGTTGTGTTGGAGGGCAACCTTCGCTCCGTCGACCTGGCGCTTGTCGGCTTTTCCTCGAACCTGCCAGGTGAGTTCGGCACATTGAGCCAGGCCGGTGGCGCCGAGCGGATGGCCCTTCGAGATCAGCCCCCCGGACGGGTTGACCACCCAGCGACCGCCGTAGGTGGTGTCGCCGGCATCGACGAGTTTGCCGCCGTCGCCGTCCGCGCACAGTCCGAGCGCCTCGTAGGTGATCAACTCGTTGGTCGAGAAGCAGTCGTGCAGTTCGATGACGTCGACGTCGGCCGCAGTGACACCTGCCTGCGCGTATACCTTCTGAGCCGCCTTACGGGTCATGTCCGCCCCGACGAGGCTGATGGCACTCTTGTCCTCGAACGTGCTCTTCATGTCGGTGACCATGGCTTGACCGACGATCTCGACGGCCTGTTCCCCGAGCCCGTGTTCGTTGACGAATGCCTCACCGGCAATGATCGCGGCTCCTGATCCGTCGGAGGTGGGCGAGCACTGGAGTTTGGTCAGCGGGCCGTGGATACGGCGTGCCTCGAGAATCTGATCGAGCGTGTATTCATCCTGGAACTGGGCATACGGGTTGTTGGTTGAGTGCTTGTGATTCTTGACGGCGATCTTCGCGAACTGCTCGGGCGTGGTTCCGTAGCGCTCCATGTGCTCGACTCCCGCTGCGCCGAACATGTAGGGGGCAGGTGGCATCGCAAACTCCTGCAGTTCGGCGAGCGCAAGAAGATGCCGCATGAGCGGCTGTTCACGGTCGTCGTATGTGGACCCGAGCGAGCCGGCTTTCATCTTCTCGAAGCCCAGCGCCAGGGCGCATTCGGCTTGACCACTCCTGACTGCTTGGACCGCCAGATAGAGAGCGGTAGACCCCGTCGAACAGTTGTTGTTGACGTTGACGATGGGGATGCCGGTCAGCCCGAGCTCGTAGACAGCCCGCTGACCTGCGGTGGACTCGCCGTAGACATAGCCGACGTACGCCTGTTCGATCTGCTCGTAATCGATACCGGCGTCCTCGAGCGCCTTGGTCCCGGACTCGCGCGCCATCTCGGGGTAGTCCCACTCCAAGGCCCCTGGCTTCTCGAATTTGGTCATCCCCACGCCGATTACGAAGACCCTACTGCTCATCGCCACTCCTGGAGAAAGGTATTTGTGTGTGACATGCCGTCCCACCAAAGTATGTGAGACATCTTGTCCAGTCAATATCGGCTCGAGTATCGTTCGGGAAATGACGGATACGTCGGAGTCGACACGCGAGGCCTCGCCAGACGGGCGCAGCACCCGTTGGAACGACCACAAGGAGCAACGCCGAGCCCGTATTCTCGATGCCGCCCTCCACACGATCGACGAGGACGGCGCCGACGCCGGTGTTCAACAGATAGCCGATCGTGCAGGGGTGCCGAGGTCGGTCGTCTACAGAATCTTCAAGGACCGTGCAGATCTGGACGAACAACTCCGAGTCCGCATCATCGACGTGATGATGAGCGAACTGGCACCGACCCTCACTCCACGGGGCACGGTCGGTGAGGCCATTTCGCGGGCTGTCGACACGTACATTCGTTGGATCGTGAAATATCCACGACTACACCACTTTCTGGGACGCGGGTCATCAAGCACTCGCACCACCGGATCGAAAGTGGTCACGGGCACCAAAACGGCCATCGGCGTCCAGCTGGGAAACTTCATGACTGCGGTACTCGACAGGCGCGGACAACCGTCGAAGCTGGCCGATCCCTTGGCTTTCGCCATCATCGGCTTGGTGGACGTGAGCGTCAATCGGTGGCTCACACAGCCCGATTCGGAGGTATCGAGCACCGAGTTGGCGGACTTTCTGTCCCTCTCGATCTGGCAGATCATCGACGGAAATCTTCGCAACACAGGAGTGGAGATTGCTCGGACCACCCCGGTTTCCGAACTGTGACCGCCGACGAATCGCCCTGACCTTCGACGGGCACGAACCGGATGCAGCTCGTGCACGTCCGGCTGCCACTGCTTCACGCTCACCCGGCGCGAGGTTGAACACTCCCGTCCGGAACCGTTACCGACGTCAACCCGCTCGTTACATCCGTCCACCGAACAGCCCGATCCGAAAGCATCACGGGGCGCCACAACCGATACGTCGTCAACTGATGATGAAACCTGCACAGACACTGAAGATCATCGGCCACCGTCCCACTACCCCAACCTGGATTGGCCGGATCGAATTCGGTGACGTGATCGAGCCGGCATCTACTCGCCGGGACCGAACATCCCGGAAACCGGCAGTGCCCGTCCACCGCACGCACTGCATCCGCCAATGCCGAACCAGGCTTGTACGTCAACGCCCCCGGTGGCAGCCGGACCGGGACTCCTCCCGCCAAATGCTGCACGGACGAGATCCGCTCACCCCGCACCCCGCGACCTGACGACTCGGTCCTTCGCCGGGGCGGGAAGCTTCACCGACTCGTGCGAGCGCCGCCGTCCCGAGAACCCGTTCAGGGTCCGAGAACGACAATCGGCAAACAGCGCCTGCCAGGTGGCGCCGTCGGCAAGCTCACGCGCGCAGTCTGCGTCGATCGGCCCGTATCCCTCGAGTGTTACCGGGTCGGATGGCAAACCCAATAGAGTAGTCAGATCACACCGATGCGCAGCAAAGGCTTTCAACGGTGAAGACCCTTGGATTCAAGGGTGCCCGAGACCGCACCCACACCGCCAGGCCGCATCCGAACACCCCTGTGCGCCAACATCATCTCCCGCTTGCGCGCCGCCTCCGCCAGATCGAACATACATTCGATTGCAGCTCATCCCGTCGACTCCTGCGGGTAAACAGCACAGCCTGAACTCGAATCGAAGTCACCCCCGATTTCACACGGAACAGCAATTCCATATGCACGATTTGGGTTAATTTGTCGTGATTCGACAATACTGTCGTGGACCCACCGAACCAGAGGTGAGCAAACGAAATGGCGCTGAACCAGACGATTCGTCGCGCCGCGATCCTGGTGGTCGCGGCGACGGTGTCACTGTCGACGTTTGTCGCCGGCCACGGTGTCGCCAACGCCGAGACCTATCTGGACCTCCCGTTGGTCAACCGCAACGCCGAACACGGTCCGGGAGGTGTCAATCTCTCGCTGCCAACCGATCTCGGCGCCCTTACCGTCCTGGTCGAGGACACTCGGACTGCCGGCATCGCGCCGAATCGCTACGCGGCGCTACTTTTCCAGTACCGACTGGTGGCGGCCACCGAAGCGGCAGGAATCGATCTCGCGTCATGGAATCCGCGTGACGGCGTCGAAGCCAATCGGGAGAATCTGGTCAGGTCGTATCGCTACTACGAGGACCTGCAACTGGCACACCGCGAGCTGCAATGGGCAGGCATGGGAGGGCAAGTCGGGGCCGATTTCGGCGGTGGGCTCGTCGATTTCGAGTTGACGACCACCCTGTATGCCCTCCCGTCGATACAGCAAAGCGCCCAGGCGATCGTGAAGTCGATGGCAGATGTGGCCGGCCCCCGGGCCATCGGGCAACTGCCCGAAGGACTTCGCGCGCTGGCTCGATCGGGCAGCACCATCACTGCCGACGACCTGCACTACATCCTCGAAATGATCCTGGTGATGCAGAAGAACATCTTTTCCGATCTGATGCCCATGCATCAGGCCTACGTCACCGAAGGTTTGCCCGCCTTGGAAGAAATGCGCGACGCCGGACTCTTCGGCGACGACATCATGGACGCCTGGCGTGACATCGCCTCCGGCGAATCTGCCCGCATCACGCACGGGAACGGCGTGCTGCTGCAACGGGAACAGGGCGTCGTCATCAAGGATCAGTGGGACACCGTTCGAGCCTACAAGGGCGACGTCGGACAGGCCGTCACCTACGTGTCCACACTTGCCGGTTCACCATCCGTCGCAGGTGTGTTGCCGCCCAGATCATTTCGTCCCATCGAAATCTCGGCGTCCCTACCGGACGGGCGTACCGTCACGGTCACGACTCCGTTACCCGACTGGAACTGGTCGGTGTACGACGACCGATGGGACTACATCACCACCCAACTACTCCCGAAATACAAGGTGATGGTCGAAGACCACTGGCCCATCCTCGAGGCCGAGCTGCTCGTTCCCTACGACGTTCAGCTGGAAAGTCATCGCCCGCTTCGGAACGTACCTCAGATGCTCGATTCGGCTCTTGCAAACACGAAAGTGGTGGTCACATGACGTCGAATCTCGATAAACGGGAGACTGGTCGCCTGCTCGGCGTGGCCACCGCACTAGCCCTGGCCGTGACCTTGGCCCTCTCCGGTCTCGCAAGTGCACAGCCGCCGACGGCAGACGACTTCCACACTTCTACACCGACATTGGCGGCAGTGTTCAACGGTTACGTGCTGGGCGCACTCGGTACCGGCAATTTCGGCACTCCGGACGAGATTCTCGCCGCTCTGAGCGAAGAAGACCCGTTCTACGACGAGCCACCGCTGACCGGAGCTGAAGTACCCGGCCAACTGCTTGGCCACAAGAAGATCGACGTCATGTTCGCCGGATACAAGCCGGGCAACCTCGACGCCTACAAGATCATGTACGTCACCACCGGAATCGACGGTGTGACGCCGACGATCAGCACCGGTATCGCCCTGATACCGAGAGACGGCAAGCCCAACTCGGAACGAAAACTGATCAGCTACCAGGAAGCCAATGACAGCGTCGGCGGTTACTGCCATCCCAGCACCCAGTGGACGGGCGGCAATCCGATGGACGGCTCGTCCTGGTCGGCACTCGGGCCGCTGGCGCTGATGTTCGACAAGGGTTATGCAGTAGTCATTTCCGACGTCGGGAACAACGGCGACCGTGATCCCCACGGCGTGTTCGCCGGAAAATTCGCCGGACACGCACAATTGGATGCCATCCGCGCCGTACTGCACCTGCCCGAGGCTGGACTGAATCCGAATCCGGAGATCGCACTGTTCGGCATCGCCGGCGGCGGCGTCGGATCGGCATTCGCTGCCGAGCAGGCTCCGACCTACGCGCCGGAACTGAATATCGTCTCCACCGTGCTCGAAGGAATGGTGGTGAAACCGAAGACCTTCATGGAAACCACCAACGGCTCGGTGGGTGCCGGTTTCGGCTTCGCGACCCTGCTCGGACTCGAACGGTGGTACCCGGAAATGAGATTGAACGACAAGCTCACCCCCGAAGGTCGGGCAATCGCCGACGACTATCGGACCCAATGCCAGACACCCGCCTACTTCAGTCTGCCGTTCGCCACCCTGGAAAACCTGTTCGTTCCCCGGCGTGGACGTGATCGGGGAACCCGATTTCCAACGTGCATACACCGACAACATCCTGGGACACGGGACACCGATGTCGAAGGTGCTGATCGCCTCCTGTGTCGAGGACGACTCACCGATGTCGCTGGTTCCGGCCGAGGATGCCCGTGAACTGGCGCAGAGCTACCGAAGTCGCGGTACCGACGTGAGTTATCAACCCACCGACTGCAGTATGCCGAGAGCCTTCGGCAACCTGTACGGATGGACCACCGACCTGTTCGGCATGCAGACCGTCGACTGGATCGACCACCAGTTCGGCGACTAAGCGCTCTGAGGGGCGGCGGAGTCGTTGATGCTCCGGATCACCGCTATCAGCCGCTGAGATTGCTCCGATGCGAATATCTGACCGGGTCCCGGCGGTGCCGCACCGGTGAACGGAGACTCGAAGAGCACGGCAGGGTCCATCGCGCCGTGTTTGGTGAGATGCGTGATCACCAACTGGACGAAATCGACCCACGTTATTCCAACTACTCGCGGAAGAGATCAACAGATCACCGTATCGTAGATACTGTTCGTCACGTTTGATATGTCCTCGATCTATAGACCACAGATCAGATAGGTCTAAATTCTTCTGTACATTTTTCGTCCGCATGCATGCTACTGAACATAGCGTTTCGGTTTCCACAACATCAGACGGCTTGAAGGTCACACCACGGACGTAACATGATACGTCCCTGAACGGGACCGTCGTCCAGGCGGTCATTCCGCACCGCCTGCAAGCATGTCGCGGAGTTGGGCTATTGCGTCGGCGATTTCTCTCGACAAGCGAGGGCCGACAGACACGCGATTCTCGCGAAGCAGGTCTGACGCATCTCGAAACAGGGGGAACACCCATGACTTCACCATCGAGCGATGAAGAACTCGCCATCGCCAAACTGGTCTCAGCCAAAGCGGATGCGTTCTGGCGGAAGGTGACCGCTCAAGTCGTACGCGGGGTTTTGTTCTACGCCGTCTTTGCAGGGTTGATGAGCTTGGTCGTCAAGTTGTATTCGCTCGACAACAGTTTCGGCGTCCACGTCGACGTAGTGCTGCGGGTGGAACCCGAGCTCGGTGCGGGAATCCTGGGCGTTCTGGTGGGCGCAATCGCCGTCCTCCACGTAGCCGCGTGGGCCACTGAACTAGGTAGCGGTTCAGAAGTAGCTGCCGAGACACGTAAGAACTATCTCGCCTCGACAGGCCTCGCAATCGGCCAACTCTCCGTCTACATCGGCGTTGCAGTCTTGCTCAACGACGCACCCGAAAGGCTCGAATTCAGTGGATTCGCCATCGCGATCATGTCGGTTGTGCTCGTTGTGATATCCGCCGATGTGGGCCACTTGGTAAGCAAGGACATCCCGGTGCAGGGTCGAATCCATGACGCTCGACGCGAAACCGAAATCCACAACCTCCAACGTGTCGTAGCTGACTGGCACCCCGTAGCCACCACCTCCGGTTACACGTTCCTTCGGATCGGGCGAGATCTGGCAGCCATTGCGTTGGTGGCCGTGTCACCCGCCGTCGTATTTCTCGTCTACCGCGAGTTGATCGATCACCAGCACACGTCGTGGGATCTGGTGTTCGGAATGACCGTGTTGGCACCAACATTCGCCATCGTCGTCGCAGTTGGCTCCATCCTGGTTCCGACACGACTGTTCTACGGTCGGGAGTTCGGGGTCGCGGTGTTCCTCACTCTCACCGGAATCTTGACCTACCTCACCACTGCTCTGACCATCGTCCTCGTCGTATGGAGCGTCGGGACTGCCCAGTTCTACGTCGCAACTCGCAGTCTCTGCCTCGCGTTCGCGATCATTGCCCCTGCGGTACTTGTCCAACGGGGCGTAAGTGGTCACGGACCTGCGTGGCTACCCGGGCACACACTCCGCGACGTCGTCTTTCACAGCTTGACCAGGCGCATCGCGCACCTTCAACGGCTCCAGGCACGCGCGAACACGCCACAACCGAGCTTGAACAGGCGGTTCGTGAGCTGGCTCAACCGGAAGACGGGCGTCCAGGAAACACCCTGAACGAACGGCCACCGTCGGCGTAGCTCTGTCAGCCTCAAGCGTCGGACGTAGATTCCGAATCAAAGAGTTGCCCAATGCCTTCCAGGACATGTTTGGCGAATCCGGGATTGTGATACTGCCGGTACGGCCCTCGCCCCTTGGCCACAAGTCGCTCGGCCAGGGGGCGCAGGGTGCGCGCGTCGATCGGTAGTTGGCCGAACTGCGCCAAAGCATCAGAATCCTCTATGTTGCACTCGATTACGGTTCCGTCGCCGTCCGCCGAAGCCAACTCGCTTCGCGTGATCCCGAGCAGATCGTACTTCTCGTTCAGGGCTTCGATACTGCAGCCTGTGTGCGATTCCAAGGCAGAGCTCGACAGATAGATGTACATGGCATGCTCGATCGCCTGTCCTCGGGAAAGGTGACACTCGACGCTGAGGACCTCCATCGGGCCGACATTGAGCGTGAACAATCGGCGACGTCCGGCAGATTTGTTGGTCGACGGCAGACAGCTGAGCGTCCACTTCTCGATCTCCACGTCGGCCGGATCGTCGAAGGCGTAGGTGAGGATCTCGGCAATCAGGTCGGTGAGTTCTTCGAACAGCGGATCGCGCTGCAACCGCTCGAAGTTCCCGGCGGACGCGGCGGGGCGTACTTTCGTCTCGTTCACCCGAAACCCCTCTCGTTCGACGAACTCGCGCGGTCAGCCCTGACACCTCCCGTTCAAACTACTCGAGCCCTCGCGCCGGTTGTGCGTTCGCCCTCACATCGGCTCTCGCGTTATGGTGCTCACCAAGCACTACCGCCCTACCGATCGCTAACTCGAGGAGAAGCAGAAGTGGAAATCAAGGGAACTGCAGCACTGGTCACCGGCGCAGCATCAGGCCTCGGAGCAGCGACAGCCAAGCGTCTCGCCGACGCCGGAGCCACCGTGTTCGGCCTGGACCTGCCCGCCTCCATCGAGCGCGCAGGCGACAACGTCCCCGCCGGCGTCACCCTCATCCCCACCGACGTGACCAGCGGCGAAGAGGTCGAATCTGCCGTCAACCAGATCGTCGAATCCGGCTCACCGCTGCGCATCGTCGTCAACTGCGCCGGCGTCGGCTGGGCCGGACGCATCCTGTCGAAGAAGGGACCGCACGACCTCGAGCTGTTCCGCACCGTCATCACCGTCAACCTCCTCGGCACCTTCAACGTGATGCGTCTGGCCGCCGACGCCATCTCCAAGACCGACACCGTCGACGAGTCCGGCCAGCGTGGCGTCGTCATCAACACCGCATCCGTCGCCGCCTTCGAAGGCCAGATCGGCCAGATCGCGTACTCCGCGTCCAAGGGCGGCGTGCACGGCATGACGGTTCCGGCCGCCCGCGACCTCGCGCAGTTCGGTATCCGCGTCAACACCATCGCCCCCGGCATCATCGACACCCCGATGCTCGCGGGCGTCACCGACGAATACCGCAAGGGCCTCGAGGCGGGCGTCCCCTTCCCGTCGCGTCTGGGTCAACCCACCGAGTACGCGCAGCTCGCACAGATGATCGTCGAGCACGACTACCTCAACGGCGAAACCATCCGCATGGACGGCGCACTCCGCATGACACCGCGGTAGAGATCCGACCACGACGGGCCGCTGCGGGAACATCGCAGCGGCCCTTTCGTTGCCGAGGCAACGCTCTGCGCGTCAACTGACGTCGCCCGGACCGATCCACTCCGGGTACTGCACCGCAACCGGCATCACCGGTGGCACATAGCCTTCCGGTGGGACGAGCGTTCGACTGTCCGGTGTTCGCTTCACGTATTCAGGGAATCTCTCACTCCACCATTGCGTACAGCCCCGGGGCACTTCGTCTGCTGTCAGGACACGAAGCTGCTCGGCTCTCCAGGTACCGAAGACATTCCAGTCCGGCGGGAATTTCGCCGCCGCGTCATGCGCGGCAATATCTCTGTCGATCAGGCCTGGAGGACCCGGCGAAGCTTCTGAGTTTTCCAGCGAAATATACGTTGCCGTAGAGAATACTTCACCGCGATCCGAGGAGTTTTCGATCGACTGAATCGTGTAAAGGCACACGGTCGCCGACACCGAGTGATCACTCTCTACCAGATCTACAATATGAAAATAGTTGGTGACTGGGCTCTGCCCAGCAGGACTCCGACCACCCTTGAAAACACTATTCAGTTCAGATTCGCGGTTACTTAATCCATCTTGGATCAGCGATTCGTATCCAGGAAATGATTTTTCAATTCCGAGAGTGAACGACATATATCCAGCCTCGCGGGTGGCCCGAATCAGCTCCGAACCTCGAGAAAACAAATCAAAACCATCTTGCGCGGACCACACATTCGCGTACTCAATCCGCGGCGGTGGGACTGAAATATTATTCTCGCCGTTTTGCGCATCTGGGACGCAGCCCACCAGAGTCACCGTCGAAAGTAAGAGCAACGATATTCGCAGACCTTTCAACATCACTACTGTACGACCTTGTCGTAGGCCGAGTCCATCGCGGAGCCGTGCCCGTCGTCAGGTCTTCCTACTCTACTGAGCATAACTTTGAATGCACCCATCTTCTCATCGGAAAGCCTGAGATCCTGCACTTCTTCCCAAGTTTTCAATTCCCCATTCGGATTGAACGCCCACTCATAACTATTCTTGAAGTCAAGAGGTAGTTCCCGGATGGCCAAAAGGGTGCTGTACGCATTTCCAATATCATCGAATCCTGTAAGTCGTGCGGTTTCGGCCCCGAGAGGGGGACCTCCGATCACCGCATCCTTCATCGATAGCCCTCCGCCTCCGAGAATGGCGTTGGACAAGTCACCCCCGTCGATCTGCCCCAGCCCGAACGACCCGAGCAGAGCGTCGAACCCGGCAGCTCTCCGCCGATAGCTTTCTGCAGCCTGTTGGGCAGTGTCGTCGTACTGGTCCTGGGTGGAGATCATCATTCCTTTGTCGACCAGACCGGCAATGAACCCGGCAGTTCGCAGCTTGGGTTCGGATTCCGGGTTCATCGGGTCTGCGCCGTACTCTCCCTGCTTCTCCAACATCGCCTGATAGGCAGCCTGTGTGAAGTGGGTACCTGCCGCCTCGTCGGTGTTCATGAGCGCGAACACGTTCGCTGAACCCGCATAATGTCGAGTTCTATCCGGATCGGCCCAGTTTCCGATGTCGAACCCCGGGCGATCGGCCGGATCTGCTCCGGCCAGGTCCGAAACATACGGACTCATGCTTCGTGACACTGTTTGCAGGAGTTCAGGATTCACTTGCCCCACCGACTGCCCATCTGTTCCGGGAATGTTCGACAGATACTTCCACGCCTCGTCGGAACTGACGGATCGGCCCAGTGCTTCCATGATGTTGCCGGTTCGGGTGGCGGTTGCCACATCGACAGGATTGTCCGGATCCTCCACAGTGCCGTCGTGCTCACCGAACGCGAAGAGACTCGATACGGCCTGACCGTCATCGGTCCAGTCATGGGCCAGAATGTCTTTCACGAAATCACTACCGTGCACGGGATCGTTCACCGCGGCGTCGACGGCGATCTTGTCCCCGCCCACCGCGCTGAAGATTTGTTCGGTGATCGCCATGTCCTGAGTTCCCCTGCCGTCCACCATGAAGGCCTCGAACGTGCGGTTCGGGCTCTGTTCGTGCGCAACCTGCGCGTCCAGATACTGCCGCCCGACATCGAGCAGGCTTTTGTCGAGTGCGGTTCCGCCCTTGTACATCTCGTCACCCATCGCAACGATCGAAGCGATGGCCTGATTGTCGGCAACTCCGTTGAGGTCCACCGATCTGAACCCGCCGGCCTGCGTGATCTTGAACTCGGAAGTCACCAGATCATCGCGCGTCAGAGACTCCCGGATCTCCTTCGGCAACAAGTCCAGACCACCTGTGGTCGGCACCTCGGAATCTCCCCGCACGGATGCGGTGACGTGTTCGTTGGAGAGGATCTGCAGGGAATTGGCCACACCGGCCCTCGCATCGGCAGGCAGCTTCGAAAGCAGATCTTCGATCTCCTGCGGAGTTTTCCCGTCCAATGCCCGGCCGACCTGGTTGAGGTACTCCATCTGAGACGCGGGAATTGCGGCAGTCTCGCCCCGCTCGATTGCGTGGAGCTGTTCCGCAGTCAGATGCCCACCCTCGGCCAGTCGGCGTGCCTGTTCCGCAGATACGTCGTTCGGGTGATCGGCAAACGCCTTGGCGTCGGAACGGCCCTGATCGCCGCCCAGGGTCGCAGCCGAGACGAACATGGCCCGCAGTCCGGCCCGCGACGCCGAGAGCTTACGGCGCACAGAATTGTCGGCTTCGACCGTGGAACCGGCTGCCTCGGACAAACGTTCGGCGAAATCCATCATCACGGCCGCCCGCGCTGCATCGGTGCCAGGCCGAGTATCGGTGATCAGCAACGAGTCCGACACGGCAAATCCGGCGTCCTCCGCGTCGGAGATCGCGCCCCTGGCCCTCTTCAGCGGTGCATCGATGTCGAAGTACCCCTGACGCAGAATTTCCACTGCTGCTCCGAGCGCCTCGACCACTTCTGCGACGGTCCGCTTGTCGGCCATTGCCCGCTGCTCTGCGGCTTCGGCGGTCAACCCCTCCCAGTATTCGTCTCCGACCCGGATGACACTGCGGTGGTACCGCTCGAAAAGTTCTGCGGCGCTCTCCCCCACCTTCGTCCAGGCGTCGGCAACACCGTTGAGTATCCCGGGGTCCCACGACTGCAGTTGGGTTCGTGTCACACTCATCGGATCGGCTCGCCCGGGTTCCAGTCGCCGCTCGCTTCGGTGAAGGCTCTGGCCATTTCGGCCGCGGACTGCTCGTCTCGATCTCTGAACTGGTGGGCGAGGTGGATCATCACCTCACCGGTCTCGGAAAGCCGCTCCTGCAGTCCGGGTACGAGTGTTCCTTCGATGAGGTCTCCGGAGATCGACGACGCCTCCAGCACCGAGGACAACATCCCACCCGGACCGGACAGGTACGGGCCCGCGGCCGGACCGACCCGCACACCGGCAGCCTCCTGCCCCAGAGACTGCAACACCCCACCCAGTCGTTTCAGTTCTTGCACGTCGGCTTTGAAAGTACCCATGCCATCTCCCCCGCGGTCAGACCCCCCGACCGTATGATGGAAGCAGTATAAAGCCCGCTACGTCACAGCTGTGATGCCAGCGGAATTTCCTGCTCCGCACGATCGGTCATCCACTCCCGCAGGACTTTAGTCGCGATCACGTCATCCTCGTTGTACTGCAGAATCCGCGTCCGCTGGCTCTCGTCGACCTCCCCGTCGTAGCCGACGGCTTCGCGATACCAGGCCATGGATGCTTCCCCACCGGCCTCGGCGTCACGCCAGTTGAACCCGGCGACCGGCGCAATCTTCTTGAGTCCCTTTCCGTTCGGGCAGATGAATTGGTCGCTGACGGCCTGGTAGATGTCTACCCACTGTGGGCTGTCGATGAATTCGCGAATCTCTTCCTTGGTGGGGATGCCCGGTTCTCCGGCGAATCTCTTCGCCGAATCGAGTAACCATTTATCCTCGGCAGAGCGTGAATAACAGTACGCGGCAAAGGTTTTACCCGACGCGGCGGCCGCGGCCCGCTCGGCCATCAACCAACCCCAGAACTCCGCGAACGAACGGGCTTCGTCGCGGGTGGGTAGTGGATCCCACGTCACGAACCCGCGGTACATCGAGAAGCCGCCGACGTTGAGCAGCGTTCCCCACAGGTATGCGCCGTGTTCCTGATAGCTCTCCATGTCGACGTCGATCTCGATATCGGCGCGGGTGACGGAGATCTTCTCGAACCGGCGTACCAACGGCGCGCCCACCAGCCACGCTTTCGCCGTGATGATCGCGTCCTCGAAGTTTCCGTGCGGCCAGTCCTCGAGTGGCTCACCCGTCCACGACGCGAGATCGTCGACGGTGTTGCAGCCGACGTCCCGCAACAACTCTGCCCGTGATCCGACTGCCACGAGACTGACGTCGCGGTTGCGGACCAGTTCCGCTTTGCAGTCACCCCACCACGGGCACGATTTGCATTCGGCGATCTGCGACGGCGCTGTCATGACGGAGCCGCGCGCCACCGCGATGCGGTCGGCGTACCGGGCGTCGTAGTCCTCGAGGACGGCACTGAGATCGTGTACCAGGATGCAGTCGCCGTTGTATCCCACCGCACCGCCGCGCCGTGACGCGCTCGCGAACCCGTGGCGCTCGAGCATCCGATACACCTGCGCCAGGCGCATCTGATCCCGAACCTGGCTGCGGACCTTGCGTGTGGCGTCGAGGGCCGGTTCCCAGGCGAAGAGCGACGATGTGGTCGCCCCCTGGCCTGGATCGGTCACTTTGTGATTGACGACGATCACGGGGATGTACCCGCCGTCGGCATCGCGAATGAGCATCTCGCAGCGACCCTTGCGCCCGGTGTCGCGTTCCGACGGGAACACCGCACCCCAGATGCGTTCGGCACCGGCTGCGCAGGCTGCGAGTGTGTGGCGGGCCTGAGCCGACACCGGCTGCTCCGAATCGATCCGCACCCACAGATC
Organism: Rhodococcus sp. 27YEA15; assembly: GCF_049739425.1. Taxonomy (NCBI): domain Bacteria; kingdom Bacillati; phylum Actinomycetota; class Actinomycetes; order Mycobacteriales; family Nocardiaceae; genus Rhodococcus; species Rhodococcus sp. 27YEA15. Next base: position 5,131,982 of record NZ_JBMHHW010000001.1, on the reverse strand, counting down.
GGGCGCGGCCCCGATCACCAGTTCGGCGATCTCGGTGCGCTTGGCGATCGCCGCGTCCTGACGCTGCTTGATCCCGGTGTCGACGGGCGCGTCGGACCACTTCCCGGGGAACTCGCCGTCCAGCCGCACGCGATGACGGCACCTCGTCAGCGCTCCCGAATCGATCAGCACCGCTGCCTGCGCGCCCCCCGAGGTGATGACGGGTGGCGCGGGCGCTGGCGAGATATCGGAACACACGATGACGAAGATTATGTGCTCCCCTAGGCTTGCATCGAAGCGACGGTGGTAATTGGTAGCGTCAAGGCGATAGCGCTGCAGCCGTGACCATGCACCTGACGGCGCACAAACACCTGGAAAAGGGGTCTTTTTCGATGGGGTTGTTCAAGAAGCGGAAGTCTCGCGCCACCCGTAAGGCCGAGGCCAAGGCCCTCAAGCACAAGGCCACAGTCGAGGCGAAGCTCAATGCCAAGAGCAAGCGCAAACTCGACAAGGCGTCGACCAAATCGCTCAAGAAGCTCGAGAAGGTCGAACTCGGCTCGAAGCAGAAAATCGAAAAAGCCCAGATCGCGACCTTGAGAGCACAGGAAAAAGCTGCCGCGAATCAGGGGCTGACCGTGGCGAAGGTGCGCAAGTACCTCGGCGTCGCACGCCTTCTGGCACCGGTGTTGCTTCCGATCGCCTACCGGGCAGCCACCATGGTTCGCGCTCAGCTGGATACCTCCCGCGCCCAGAAGATGGGGGTCACCGTCGATCAGCTCGGCGACTTCACCGGACACGGTGCGAAGCTCAGTGCACGTATCGCCGGCGCCGAGAGCTCCACCACCGAACTCCTGGGCAAGAAGTCCGGTGATGCGGAGACACAACGTTTCGCTACCGCGATCCGTGAACGTCTCAGTGACCTCAGCACCGCTGTGCATGCTGCCGAACAGATGCCTCAAGCTCGCCGCAAAGCTGCTCACCAGGCGATTTCTTCCGAACTGGACGGGGTCGAAGCAGATCTCCTCGTGCGTCTCGGCGTTCGCTGAGCCCCGATATGTCCTGTGCCGATGCTGCCCCGACAGCACCCCTGCGGGGCACAGCTGTCGGGGCAGCATCGGCGGCTCTGTCCGTCGCCGCCCACGGGATGGGTGGCGGGGCGGTGCCACAGGTGTCGTCACTGACGCTGTTGATCGCCGTCTGCGCCGCGGTGGGCGCGGTGGTCGCCACGCTGCCCGGACTCGCCCGCGGTCCGCTCGCGCTGGTCGGCGCACTGGCCGCGGGACAACTCTCGGCGCACACCGCGATGACGCTGACGGTGCACTCCCATTCGGCATCTCCCGGCCTCGCCATGCTCGGAGCCCATATCGGTGCCACGTTCGTGTGCGCGCTTCTCGTGTTGGCAGCCGAGCGCCTCTTCCACGTTCTCGGTCGGGCGTTGCGCGCCGTTCTGGTCCCGCCCACCCTGCCTGTCGTCGGAACTCGAAGGCACGCGATCTCCACGGGCATTCACCGACGCCCGATCGACGAATACCTGCGCGCCGCCATCTCCCGGCGCGGTCCACCTCTACCGGTCTGAAGACGCCTCCACATCACCCCTTCTTCGACAGACCACAGAGGACACCTCCCCAGATGAAGAACACCTTGCTTTCGCGTGCGCTCGTCACCACTGTCGCCACCGGCAGCGCCGTACTGCTCGCCGCCGGACTCGCGTCCGCCCACGTCACCGTCGTCGCACCGGGCGCCGCGCAGGGCGGCTACAGCGTCCTCACGTTCCGCGTGCCCACCGAATCCGATACCGCCTCCACCACCAAGGTCACCGTCGCGTTGCCAGAGCTCAAGTCGGCCCGCACCGAACCACTTCCCGGCTGGACGTCCGTCGTGGACAAGGACCCGACCACCCTCGTCGCCAAGTCGGTCACCTGGACGGCCGATCCCGGCGTCGGCGTGGCTCCCGGACAGTTCCAGCAGTTCGTTCTCTCCGCCGGGCCACTGCCCACCGAGGAGACGGTGGAGTTCAAGGCCACCCAGACCTACAGCGACGGCACCGTCGTCAACTGGGATCAAGAAGCGCTCGCCGACGGCAGCGAGCCGGACAAGCCGGCACCGTCGCTGACCCTCGCTGCAGCGTCCGGCGACGGCCACGGCTCCGACAGCACGGCTACGGCCACCGAGGTGCACACCGACAACACCGACAACACCGCCCGCTGGCTCGGCGGCGTCGGCCTGGTCCTCGGTGCCCTTGGCGCGGCCCTCGGCCTCGGTGCCCTGGTGCGGAGCAAGCGCGCATGAAAACCCGATTCAAAGTCGTAGCCGTCGGACTGCTCGCAATGCTGAGCACCATGCTCGGCGTGGGCACCGCGAGTGCGCACTCCGCTGTGGTCGGCTCGAACCCGGGAAACGACGCCTCCGTGGCGACCGGGCCGGACCAGGTCTCGGTGACGTTCAACGAAGCGTTGCAGGAACAGTTCGCCGCACTGACCGTCACCGGCCCGGACGGCAACCTCTGGACCAAGAGCGATCCCGCCGTCCAAGGTGCCACCGTCAGCGCCGATCTCGGCGAACTCGGGCCGGCCGGCACGTACACCATCGCCTACCGGGTGACATCCGCCGACGGACATCCGGTCAGCGGAACCATTGCGTTCACGCTCACCGAAGCAGGCAACGGAACTCCCGGTGCGTCGGCAGCCGCGGCCACCGGCGAATCCGACTCGAGCAGCATTCCGGTGCTGCCGTTCATCGCCGTGGGCGTGGTGGTCTTCGGCGGTGCCCTGTTCTTCGTGCTACGCAAGCCGAAGTCGAGCTGATCCGATGACGGGTGCGGCGAACAGGTGGTGGTTGCTGCTCGCCGTACCCGCAGCTCTTCTCGGAGTGCTGATCGCCTGGGGGTTGGCGAACCCGCTCGGGCCGGAAGGGTCGAGCACGGTTCGGGTAATTGCAATCGGAAGTTGTTCCGTTGCATTGGGAATCGCCACCCTCTCGTGGATGGGACGCGGCGAGCGGCGCCCGGCGGCCACCCCCGGTACCGCATGGGCTCAGCTCACCGCAGTGTCCGGCCTGTGGCTGATCGCCGAAATCGCTTTGCTGGCACTGAATGCAGCGGCAGCGGGCGGCACTGCTGTCACCGACTTGACCGTCGGAGATTTCGGTACGTTCGTCGGCGACGTCAATGTGGGTCGAGTCGGGGCCGCCATCATCGTCTGCGCGTTCGCCGTGGTCTGTTACAGCGTGTACGGCTTCACCGAACCCCGAAAAGTACCGATGGCGCCGGCATTGGCGGTAACCGCTCTCGCGCTGGCCGCCCGGCCCATCACCGGTCACATGGCGCAGCAGAGCTTCGGCTCGATCCTCGACGCCGTACACGTTCTGGCCGCTGCCCTGTGGTTCGGTGTGCTCGCGGCCTTGGTTCTCGCCATGCCGTCCCGTGGCGCATGGGCGGTGTGGTTACCCCGATACTCCGCTCTCGCGTGGCGATGCGTACTCGCCCTGGTGATCACCGGAACGATCAATGCGACAGTTCGACTCGGATCGGTCAGCGCGTTCTACGACACCGCCTACGGGCGGGTGGTCCTCGCGAAGATCGTCGCGGTGACACTACTGGTGGCGCTGGGTTGGTGGTGGCGACGAACCTGGGTGGTCGCGAGCGCCGCACACCGCATCAGTTCGGACGGTTCGCTGCGTCGCGCGGTCGGCGAAGTAGTATTCATGGCAGTGGCGTTCGGCCTCGCTGCAGCCCTCGCAACCACTGCCTGATTGGGGACCAAAAGTCCATACTTAAGCTCGGCGTGAGTTTATTTGCCCAGGTTGCAGACGTTTACGTGCAGCCTTACCCTTGCACGAATGACACTGGCACAGCACTCGTACCTTGTCTGCGCATCGCAGCGTAGTGGCAGCACTCTCCTCGTGGAATCGTTGCGCGCAACGGGTGTTGCGGGTGAGCCGGAGGAGTTCTTCCAATACCTTCCGCACACCTCGTTGGCACCACAACCGCGAGAGTGGTTCGCGTCCGTCACCGACGAATCGATACTCCGTCTGTTGGCGCCCTTGAAAGTCGGCGCACCCGACACCCGCACATCAGAGCAGTGGCGTGAGGACCTCCTCGCCGCCGGTCGTACCGACAACGGCGTGTGGGGCGGGAAGCTCATGTGGAATCAGACTCCCCTGGTCATCGACCGCGCGGCGGGGCTACCCGTACGCAGTGGTACCGACCTCCGGTCGGCACTACGCGACGTTCTGGGCGAGGTGACCTTCATCCATGTCCACCGCGAAGACGTGATCCCCCAGGCGGTGTCGATGTGGAAGGCCGTCCAAACTCAGATCTGGCGTGATGGTGACGTGCCGGAGGACGCCGCACGCGTCACCCCTGAATACCATCCTGGCGGGATAGCGCATCTGGTGTCGATCCTCGCCGATCAGGAGCGCCAGTGGCGACGCTGGTTCGCCGAACAGGACATCACTCCCCTCGAAATCGGGTTCCGCGAACTCACCGCCGATCCTCAGGCCGTAGTCGGAAAGACCTTGACGGCACTGGGACTCGACGCTCGACTTGCACCACCGCCACCACTGCGTCGTCAGAGTGACGGACGATCCAACGAATGGGTGCAGCGTTATCGCGCCGACGCCGAAGAGAACGGATATCCGCTCGCATGAGCACCACAACAGAAGTTGTCGACGAACTCCGCGTACTCGAATCCGAGGCGGTCCACATCATCCGAGAGGTGGTGGCCGAACTGGAGCGACCAGTTCTCCTGTTCTCCGCCGGCAAGGATTCCATCGTCCTGCTGCGGCTCGCGGAGAAGGCGTTCCGCCCGTCACCGTTACCGTTTCCGGTTCTCCACGTCGATACCGGCCACAACTTCGAGGAGGTGATCGAGTTCCGTGATCGCCGGATCGCCGAGAGCGGTCACAACCTCGTCGTCGCCTCGGTACAGGAGTCGATAGACAAAGGCCGCGTGCAGGAATCGACCGAATCCAGCGGTTCCCGCAACCGGCTGCAAACCAGGACGCTGCTCGACGCTCTGGAAGGTGGGCAGTTCGACGCCGCGTTCGGTGGCGCTCGCCGCGACGAGGAGCGAGCACGCGCCAAGGAGCGGGTTCTGAGTTTTCGGGACGAGTTCGGCCAGTGGGATCCACGGGCACAACGCGCCGAACCCTGGTCGCTCTACAACGGCCGGATCAGGCGCGGCGAGTCCGTTCGAGTTTTCCCGCTGAGCAATTGGACGGAACTCGACATCTGGCGGTACATCGCCCAGGAGGGACTGGAACTGCCACCCATCTACTTCGCGCACGAACGCAAGGTGTTCGAACGCGACGGAATGCTGCTCGCGGCATCCGAGTTCAGCTCAGCGGCTGAGAACGCTTCGGCCACGACCGAATGGGTACGGTACCGGACCGTCGGCGACCTCACCATCACCGGTGCGGTTCGTTCCCGCGCCACCACCATCGACGACGTCGTCACCGAAATTTCGGCGGCGACGGTATCCGAACGAGGCGAGACTCGCGCCGACGACCGAACCTCGGTCGCCGCGATGGAAGACCGAAAGCGTGAGGGCTACTTCTGATGAGCACCGACATCACTCGCCAACTCCTGCGGCTCGCGACGGCCGGAAGTGTCGACGACGGCAAGAGCACTCTGATCGGCCGATTGCTGCACGACACCGACAGCCTGCCCACCGATCACCTCGACTCGGTGACCGACGAGCACGGCGTCGCGGATCTGGCGGCGCTCTCCGACGGTCTACGAGCCGAACGCGAGCAAGGCATCACCATCGACGTGGCGTACCGGTTCTTCTCCACTCCCACCAGAAGTTTCGTTCTCGCCGACACACCCGGCCACGAGCGGTACACCCGCAACATGTTCACCGGCGCCTCCAACGCCCACGTCGCGGTACTGCTCGTCGACGCCCGCACCGGTGTGCTACGTCAGACCCGTCGCCACGCCAGGATCGCCGCCCTGCTCGGGGTGCCGAATCTCGTAGCGGTGGTGAACAAGATCGATCTGGTCGACTTCGATCCTGCACGGTTCGCCGAGGTGGAGCTCGAACTGCAGAAGCTGGCCGATCAGATCGGACGTGAGAACTTCCTGGCCATCCCGGTCTCCGCCAAGGCGGGTGACAACGTGGTGCACCGTTCGGCGAACACCGACTGGTACTCGGGTCCGACCCTGCTCGAATACCTCGAGGGAGTGGAACTGCACGCCCCGGCAACACGTTCGGAAGAACTACGCCTTCCGATCCAGTGGGTGTCGCGGCCCGATACACAGAATCGCCGACGATACACGGGCCGGATCTCGGCTGGAACATTGACCGTCGGCGACGCGGTGACCGTCCTGCCCTCCGGTTCACGAAGCACCGTGACGGCACTGGACACCCTCGACGAGCACCGAACCGTCGCCGTGGCACCATTGTCCGTCTCGGTGGAGTTGGCGGACGACATCGACGTCGGGCGCGGCGACGTGCTGGTCAGCGGAGCAGAGCAGGCGAATCTCCCGGTGGCAGCCCGTGAACTCGATGTGACGGTGTGCTGGCTGGCGGAGACACCACTGCGGGCCGGCGATCGTATCGCCTTGAAGCACACGACACGTACCGTGCGCGCAACCGTTCAGGAACTGCACACCAGGCTCGATCCGGAAACGCTCGACGAGCAGGATCAACCGGTCGAGTTGGGGCTCAACGACATCGGTACGGTGACGCTGCGCACCAGCTCCGTGGTGATCGCCGATCCATACGGGCGCAACCGCGACAGCGGGGCCTTCATCCTGATCGACGAACAGAGCAACGACACCGTTGGTGCCGGCACCATCGCGCAGGCCCGCGTCGTCGTTCCGGGAGAACAGACCCGTAACGACATCAAGTGGCACCCGTCCTCGCTCGAACGTGGACGGCGGTGGGCGGCCACCGGCCAGCGCGGTGCCACCATCTGGTTGACGGGCCTGCCTGCGTCCGGGAAGTCCACGGTGGCGGTGGCAGTCGAGCGTGCCCTCGTCGACGCCGGTCGCACCGCCTACCTTCTCGACGGCGACAACATTCGCTACGGGATTTCCGACGACCTCGGTTTCTCGCCCGGTGATCGCGCCGAGAACATCCGTCGGGTAGGACATCTGACCCGACTGTTCGCCGACGCGGGCGTCGTCGCCATTGCCTCGATGGTCTCCCCACTCAGTTCCGATCGCGCCATTGCACGTGCTCTCAACGAAGCCGCCGGGCTGATCTTCCTCGAAGTGGCCGTCACCACCCCGGTGTCGGAATGCGAACGGCGCGATCCGAAGGGCCTGTATGCCCGCGCCCGGTCCGGGGAACTGAAGGGGCTCACCGGAATCGACGCACCGTACGAGGCGCCGGAGAACCCGGATCTTGCGATCGACACGACCGGAGCCGACATCGACGCCCTGGTACGCCAGGTGCTCGATCTTCTGGCCGAGCACGAAAGCACCCGAAACTAGGGAGAATTGGTGTCCGGTTCAAGGTAGCCGCGATCAGCGCTGTATGCCGATCGAACGTTGGGCCGGACACCGATTTTAGCCAGATACGCGGCCATCCGATGCACAGCCATGGAATTGCCCAGGGCTTCGTCGGGGAGACGATCATCGGTTTCGGCGCGCCAACTCTGCAGTTGAGCGGACAACTGCGCCTGTACTGCAGCGACTTCCGGCCGGTCTACGAGGTTGATCTTCTCGTCCGGATCGGATCGTAAGTCGTAGAGCTCACGCGACGGGCGCACCGCCAGGTGTTCGGTTCCCAGCGCTTGACCGGAAAGGCTGTTCTCGATGTCGAGTGGCAGATCCAGGGCGGGCCGGACGGCGTAGTTCTCGATGTAACTGAAATCCTTGGTCCGCACCGCGCGGATCGGATCGAAACTGTCGTGGAACGTCTTCTCCGTGAACAGCGAGGTGCGTACCGGCTCGTCGACGTCGACGCCGCGATCGAAGAGTGCATCCGCGTGGGAACGACCCTCGACCTTCTCCGGAATGTCGATGTCGAGTAGATCCAAGATGGTGGGCACCAGATCGACTCCACTGAACAGCGTGTCGTATTCCTTTCCACCACTGCGATACCGGGCCGGTGGCCGAGCGATCAGCGCGATTCCGGTACCCGGTGCGTACAGAGTGGATTTCGCGCGGGGGAACGCCGCACCGTGGTCGGTGACGAAGAAAACCCAGGTGTTCTCGTCCAGTCCTTCCTCGGCGAGAGTCGCGAGTAGATCACCGACCGCCGCATCCGCCACCTCGACACTGCCGTGGAACTCGGCGAGATCCTCGCGGACAGCCGGCACGTCCGGCAGATAGGAAGGAACGTCGAGAGCATCCGGATCCGCCGGGGTGTAGCGGTTCACCGGGTACGGACGGTGCGTCTCGAAGAAACCGGTGGTGAGCAGGAACGGTTCCGGCGGGAAGCGTCGTAGCCAGTTCTGCGCACGAGGCACCACGTAGTCACAGAACGAGTTGGTGACGTCGTACTCGTGATAACCGAGGCGTTTCGGGTACGCCGTCTCGTGCTGCATTCCGAACAGCGACGTGTACCAGCCGTTCTCCGCCAGAATCTGCGGCAGCGTCTGCACGTCGTCGTTGTACTCCCAGCCGTGATGGGCCAACCCGATCAGACCGTTGTCGTGCGGATAGCGTCCGGAGAACAGCGAACCGCGCGACGGCGAGCACAGCGGCGCCGTGGCATGTGCATCGGTGAACAGGACACCTTCGGCTGCAAGACGGTCGAGATTGGGGCTGACCACCCCCGCCACCCCGTAACTGGCCAGATGCCGCCCGAGGTCGTGCCAGTGGATGATCAGGACGTTATCTCGGGCGTGTGACACGAGATTCAACGCTAGCGTTCCGGTGAACTCGGGGCAACATTTCTGATCACCTGGAATCGAGTTGTCGAATCCAGTCGCGGGTTCGGGCCGGATCGACGACGTCGTCGAGTTCGAACGTGGTGGCCGCAGTCAGCGCCTTACCGTGCAGGTAGGCCAACTCCACGAGTTGCCCGAACAGGATTTCCCGAGCAGCATCGTCCGGCGCTGCCTCGAGCTCCTTGCGGAATCCCAACCGCACGGCTCCTTCGAGCCCCATCGGCCCGATCTCACCCGTCGGCCAGGCAATCGTGAACTGCGGCGCCCGGAACGAACCACCCGCCATCGCCATCGCGCCCAGACCGTACCCCTTACGCAGAATGACGGTGCCGAACGGCACGGTCAGGCGTGCGCCGGCAACGAAGAGCCGGCCGAACCGGCGGACGGTGGCCTCTTCCTCCGACTCCGGACCTACCATGAACCCTGGTGTATCACAGAGAGTTACCAGTGCAATGCCATGAGCCTGGACAAGTTCGAGAAAATCTGCGGCCTTGTCTGCGGCCTCGGCGTCGATGGCACCGCCGAGATGCTCACTGCTGTTCGCGAGCACCCCGTACGCCGTCCCCTCCACCCGAATCAGGGCAGTGAGTACACCGCGACCGTAGTCGCGGCGCAACTCGAGCACCGTACCGACATCGGCAATCGATTCCACAGCGCGCCGAACATCGTAGGAGCGCAGTCGATTTTCCGGGATCACGTGCCGGGACAACCGTTCGTCCGGGGCCGACCACGGCGAGACCGGACCCTGGAAGTAGGCGAGGTACTGCTTGGCCAGTGCCACGGCGTGAGCGTCGTCGCCTGCCACCAGATGTACGACGCCGTTGCGCCGCTGCACGTCGATCGGACCGATGTCCTCGGGACGGAAATCGCCGAGTCCGCCGCCCGACACCATGGCCGGACCACCCATTCCGATGTTCGCGTCCGGCGTCGCGATCAACACGTCGCACGCTCCGGCAAGAGCGGCGTTGCCGGCAAAACAGCGACCGGACACCACCGCGACCGTCGGCACCTGCCCCCGGAGCCCCGCCATGGACCGGAACGTTCCCAGTTCGAGGCCGGAACCCGGTCCGGCGTCGGTGTCACCCGGCCTACCGCCACCACCTTCGGCGAAGAGCACCAGTGGAATCCGTCTGCGCTGCGCGATCTCGATCAACCTGTCGGTCTTGGCGTGATTGCGCATACCCTGCGTTCCGGCGAGTACCGAGTAGTCGTACGAGATCACGACGGCGTCACCGCTACCGACGGTGGCGACGCCGCCGACCAGCCCGTCGGCCGGGGTGTTGGCGATCAGATCTTCCTCGGAGCGTCTACTCCGCTGCGCCGCCAACGTGAGTGCACCGTATTCGACGAAGCTGTCCGCATCCACCAGGTCGTCGATGTTCTCCCGCGCTGTGCGACGCCCGAGCCGGTGCCGCTTCGCGACCGCATCGGGACGCGCTTCGTCGAGTGTCACCTCGTGGCGCGCGAGGATTTCCGCGAGATCCGAACGTACGTCGTCGAGGTCGACCGACTCGGCTTCGGCCAGGCTTGCTCCCGACGCGGCACTGCGAACTATCAGTAGCGGTTCACCGGCACCGACCGATCTGCCTGCCGCCGACAGGACCCGAACCACCTCGACATCGCTTTCCGCCGAAAGTACGTGCTGCATCTTCATCGCCTCGAGCACCGCCACCTGACCACCAGCCGACACACCGTCTCCGACTGCGGCGAGTTCGACGAGAACACCGGCCGACCGGGCTCGGATCACCGAGTGACCGGGCTCGACGTCGACGGGAACGGCCTGCGGCGAGGCCACGGGGACCAGATCGGCCAAACGTGAACCGAGCCAGTCGATGTCCACCAGTCCGTTGCGAAAATCCTTGTCGGACAGGATCGCCGACAAGAAGGAAATGTTGTTGTCGACGCCGTGGATCACGAATTCGTCCAGTGCGGCAATCGACTTACGCACCGCAGCAGGGAAATCCGAGCGCCGGGTATGGGTGATCACCTTGGCGAGCAGTGAATCGTAACGGGGGCCCAGGGCCAGGCCGGTGACGCCGAACGTGTCCACCCGCACACCAGGCCCACTGGGGCCGGCGAAGACGTCGAGCGTTCCCGACGCCGGCAGCACGTTACCGTCCGGCGCCATGACCTCCGTGTTGACGCGAGCCTGAATCGCGATGCCCGTTGCCACGGCCGGCGCGCCGCGGGTCTCGCCGGTGGCGGAATCCGCCGTGATTCCGGGAGGAAGATCGAGTTCGTCGAATCGGCGGCCACCGGCGATCGCGAGTTGCACTGCCACCAGATCGACTCCGGTGACCTCCTCGGTCACCGTGTGCTCCACCTGAATTCGGGGGTTCACCTCGAGGAATACGAACCCGCGCTGCTCCACCAGAAATTCGACGGTGGCGATGCCTCGGTAGCCGACGTCAGCACACAACCGAGCGGCTGCGCCGTGCAGGCGCTCACGGAGCGCATCCGACAAACCCTGTGCCGGAGCAATTTCGATCAGTTTCTGGTGCCGACGTTGCACACTGCAGTCACGGTCACCGAGCGCACGCGCGCGCGTGCCACCGGCGGCCGGTGCGGCGACGATCTGCACTTCGATGTGCCGCGCATGCTCGCTGAGAACCTCGGCGAACAGCGTCGACGTACCGAACCCGACCTGCGCCTCCGCCGCGCACGCGCGGTAGGCGTCGTCGAGGAGATTCGGATCGCGGACCGCCCGCATGCCTCGCCCTCCGCCGCCACCGAGCGCTTTGATCATGATGCCGCCGGGGTTTCGCTCGAAGAACGCGCGCACATCGCCGAGGGTGGCATCACCCTCGGTCGCGGGAAGAACCGGGACTCCCGACGCCACCGCAGCAGCGCGAGCCGCGGCCTTGTCGCCGAAGATACGCAGCGCCGAGGGGTCCGGGCCGACGAACACCGTGCCGGAATCGACACACGCCTGCGCGAATGCGGCATTCTCGCTCAGGAATCCGTAGCCGGGGTGAACGTGGGTGGCGCCGGCGGCGGACGCGATCTTCAGCAGCGCGTTCTGATCGAGATAGCCGCCGGAGCCGGTGAGTTCCACGGCGTCGGTTGCCGCCGTGACATGCGGGCTCGCTGCGTCGTCAGTGGCGTACACCGCGACCGTCTCGATACCGAGTTCACGGGCGCTGCGAATGATCCGGAGCGCGATCTCCCCGCGATTGGCGACCAACAGCTTCACTTGTCCTCCTCGAACGAACATGCAACGTGCTCGAGCCTGTCACGATATCCAGCCCACCACAGCCGGTCCCCCGGTGCCACGTTGCTGTGCTCGGGGCGTAGCCCGGCAGTTCCGTCGATCGACTCCCGCACGATGTCCGCATGACCGGCATGACGGTGCGTTTCGGCGAGAACGTGGACGAGCACCAGATGCAGGGTCACGTGGCGGCGGTCCTCCGGCCACATGGGAACCAATCCGGGTGAGTCCAGGTCGAGTTCGTCGATGGTGGCGTCCGCGAACGTCCAGGCCCGGCGGTAGGAGTCGACGATGTGTTCCCGGGACTCGTCGGCGCGCGCCCACATGTCCACGTTGGGTTCGTCCGAGTGAAGCCACGACGCCAGATCGGGCACGGCACGGCCGAAGACCGGACCGAAATATCCGAGTTCGACGCCGATCGCGTGCTTGATCAGACCGAGGAGGTTCGTTCCGGTCGACGTCATCGGCCGACGGATCGAATACTCGGACAGTCCGTCGAGCTTCCACAGCAGGGCGTCGCGGCCTGTTTGCAGGTATCGGTGCAGATCCGCTTTTGCCGAGTCCCCCGTCATGGGGCCTAGTTTTCCATCACTGATCTCACACCGTCACCCATCCATGTCTTCGGACATTTCGGACTAATGTCGGCATAGGTATATCGGCATCCACGAAGGGCGAACACACCACCATGTCCACTCGAGACCAATTCGGTCCGATCGAATACGTCGCCGTCGAGTTCCCCGGCGGCAAACCGACCTCAGCCGGGTTCGAGGAACTACTCGCCCTCGTCGACAACGGTGTCATCCGCATCCTGGACCTCGAGTTCGTGACCAAGGCCGCCGACGGCGCCCTCACGGTGGTACCGGCGTCCACGTTCGAGCTCGACGACTTCGACCTCGCCCAGTTCGACGGTGCCGCCTCCGGTCTGCTCGACGCCGACGACGTGGCGACCGTCGGGGAGGAATTGGCGCCGGGCAGCGTCGGCGCGGTACTCGTCTACGAGGAGTTGGCGATCTTGTCCGTCCTCGAGGCCTGGAATCGAAGCGGCGTACAGGTTCTCGCCGAAGGACATCTGTCCGTCGACGAATTGGCGACCGTCCTGGACGAAACGGAGAACGACAAATGAGCTTCATCCGACGCGCAAGCCGGGTAGCCGTGGCCAGTTCCATTCACGGAAACGTCCAGCGTCGCCAGCGCACCAGGTGGGCTGCCGAGGATCAGGCCAAGGCAGCAGCGCAGCCGGTGACGCCGATTCCCGATCTGCCACCCTTGCCCCCGCAACCTGGCTCGGAGGTGTCGATGGACGAGAAGATCGAGCAACTGACCAAGCTCGGTGAACTCAAGACAGCCGGTGTCCTGACCGACGCGGAGTTCGAGACACAGAAGGCGCGCATTCTGGCGAGCTGATCGAGACCACCCTCGTAGGGCCGACCGTTTCGTCACACGGTCGGCCCTTTTCGTGCGGTGACACAGTCCGTGCGGGCCCCGGGAATGTGATGTATCCGACGTTGATGTATTACTTGACAGCATCTGATGCATCAGATGAACTGCACTCCGAAAGCTAAAAGAACCTAAAGGAGGCGTTTCATGGCGCAGTTCAGTCGTCGCGGTTTTCTCACCGGAGCTTCCGCAGTCGCGCTGCTCGCTGCAGCGACCGCGTGCGGTGCGAAAAGTGGTGACGGCGGCTCCGACGGGTCGGGGAACGCAATGACGTTCCTCTACTCCCCGTATGCCGACTACGCCCCCTTCTTCGTCGCCAAGGAGAAGGGCTACTTCGCCGACGAGGGACTCGACGTCACCTTGACACAGAAACCCTCCAGCGGCGACACGGTCCAACTGCTTGCCACCGGCGCAGCTCAAGCCGGTGGCATCTCCTGGGCCGCAGCACTCTTCAACCAGGCGAACTCCGACGCCGCCTCGTCGGTCAAGGTTCTCAGCGGAATCTCCAAGATCGGTACGACAGGCAAGAATCCGGCACCGTTCCTGGTTCGCAAGGAGTCCGGCATCACCGATGTCGCCGATCTGAAGGGCAAGAGAGTGGGCACCCTGGCCAAGGGTGGATTCGGCTACTACTCGACACATCTGGCGTTGGAGTCGGCCGGACTCTCGATCGACGACGTCAATCTGGTCAACGTGGATCTTTCGAGCCTTCCGGCAGCGTTCGAGAACGGCGGCGTCGACGCAGCCTGGACGATCGAGCCCATGTCGAGCGCGCTCGAGCGGGAAGGTCTCGCCGTCGACATCCTGCCCGTCACCTATCACGCCGGTACCGAGGTCGGGGCCCTGGCCATGTCGACGAGCTTCCTCGAGAACAACCCGGACTCGGCGGTCAAGTTCATCACGGCCTACCTGCGTGGCGTGCAGAGCGTGGAGAACGGCGGCTGGCAGGACCCCGAGATCCAGGCGATCATCTCGAAGTACACGAAGCTCTCGGCCGATCTGATCCCGGAGATCGGTCTGTCGGTCTACGACCCGCAGGGGCGCATCGACTGGGACAACGTCACGGCCCAGGAGGAGTACTCCAAGGAGATCGGTGTTCTCTCGTACAAGGACACCGGACGCCTCGAGGCCACCCTCTTCGCGCCCGAGTTCCTGCCCAAGGCCGTCGCTGCCCTCCCGACATCGTGAGCGCCAAGGTCGAACACCTGTGGAAGGGCTTCTACGACGCGCGGCGTCGCGAAGTTCTCATCGCGATCGAAGACATCGATCTCGACATCGCGCCCGGTGAATTCATCTGCGTCCTAGGCCCTTCGGGCTGCGGAAAGTCGACGTTGCTGCGCGTACTCGCCGGCCTCGAGACCCCGGATGAGGGGGCCGTCCACACCGAAGGACGGCCGTCGATGGTCTTCCAGGACCACGGCCTTCTGCCCTGGCTGACGGTGATCGACAACGTCGCCTACCCACTTCGCCTGCGTGGGATGAGCAAGCGTGAGCGGCGGGAGAAAGTGCGTCCACTACTGGACACCGTGGGGCTGGCCGACTTTGCCGCCTACTACCCACACCAACTCTCCGGTGGCATGCGCCAACGTACGTCCGTCGCCCGGGCCTTGGCCGACGACGGCCCGATCCTGTTGATGGACGAGCCTTTCGGAGCACTCGACGAGCAAACCCGCGTCGACCTCCAACAAGAACTGCTCCACATCTGGTCGAGTACCGGTAAGTCGGTAGTCTTCATCACGCACAGCGTCGACGAGGCGATCGCACTCGCGGACCGCGTCGTGGTGATGTCCCCGCGACCCGGTCGCATCGTCGCCGACATCCGGGTTCCCATCGCCCGCCCTCGCGACGTTCTGCGCCTGCGTAGCGATCCCGCCTACGTAGAGCTCACCAGCACACTGTGGTCGCTGCTCGAAGGCGCGGCGTCGCAAGCGGAAAACTCAGGAGCTACCACATGACCAGTGCCGAGAGGGACCTGACCGAAGTTCGAGAGCGAGTACAGGAAGCAACTCGCCGTCGCGGCCGAGGATCCTGGTTGTGGAAGCTGAGCCCACTCTCGCCGATCCTTCTTCTCCTCGTCTGGGAGGGGGCCTCCCGATCGGGAATGATCGACGCGCGGTTCTTCCCGCCACCGACCACGATCATCGGTACGTTCGGCGACATGATCTCCTCCGGGGATCTGTGGGACGACAGCGCGGCCACGCTCACGCGAGTGTTCGTCGGTTTCCTCATCGGAGCGGTACCGGCGGTACTACTGGGCATCGCACTCGGATCGGTGCGAGTGCTCCGGGCCGTATTCGGCCCGATCATCACGAGCCTGCTGCCCGTGCCGAAAGTGGCGATCTTCCCACTGCTGATCCTGATCTTCGGCCTCGGCGAGATGTCGAAATACGCCATCGTCGCCATCGGCGTGTTCTTCTACATCTTCTTCAACACCATGAGCGGTGTCCTGCAGACGCCACCGGTCTACCTCGACGTCGCGACGGCCAACGGGGCGAGCGCACTGCAACGCTGGCTCACCGTGGCGCTGCCGTCGGCGCTGCCCAACATCTTCACCGGACTCCGTCTCTCCATCGCGGGTGCGTTCGTGATCATTGCGGCAGCCGAGTTCGTCGGCGCCGAAAAGGGTCTGGGATTCCTCGTCTGGAGTTCCTGGTCGACGTTTGCCGTATCGAAGATGTACGTCGGGATCATCACGATCTCCCTGTACGGCTACCTCGCGGCGCTTCTGGTCGGATTCTTGGAACGGCGGCTGGTGCCCTGGTCCAAACAATGACCGTTCGAGCAGTGACACTATCTGGTTGGACAACTGTGTGAGTGACAAGCGGAATGGGGTTCTCGATGAGTACCGATGTGGCGGCGGACCGGATCTACGCCGAGTTGCGGCGACGGATCATCTCGACGGAGCTGCGTCCGGGAAGTCTGTTGCACATCCGCGATATCGCAAACGAATTCGGCACTTCGCCCACTCCGGTACGCGACGCCCTCCAGGTGCTCGACCGTGACGGACTCGTGGAAGTCTCGCCGCGGGCTCGGACGCGGGTCAAGCCGGTCACGTTGAAGTCGTTGGTCGACGTTCTCGACATCCGCGAGGCGACGGGCCCGATGTGCTGCCGACTGGTCGTGCAGTACGCGACGGACGCCGACATCGACTCCTTGGAGGAAGTGGTCGAGCAGGTCTACGACGGTGCCGACCACGTCGAGACCATTCTCAGCGCTTCCCACGATTTCCACTGCCGGGTCGCCCTGCTGTCCGGAAACGCTCGGCTGCACCAGATCACCGAACTGTGCCTGCAAGACCTGGAAAGATCCCTGCGCGTCTGCGGCGCCGAACCACACCGGGGCGGCGAAACGTCACTCGTCGAGCACCGGGCGCTGCTCGCGGCGTTTCGCGCCCGTGACGCCGATCTGGCCATGTCGATCGAACTGGCACACATCCAAACCTCACGTACCGCCATCTTGGCCCTTGCCGTCGCGAGCGGCGCGTTCTTCAACAGTTGACAGTGCACCGGTCGTCGAAAATCGAAAGTTGGTTGTCCGTGGTTCGAAGCACGAGTCGCGTCCAGGTCTCGGCCGGGGACGCGACTGAAACAATCGCCGCTGCGCTCAGCGGCGACACTGCGGACGCCGACGTGGTCGCAACCGCAGCAGTATGGGCAGATCTCTCCGGATGGCAGGCCCTCGGCACCGATCTGCTCGCCCGCGAGATGGCACGTTCGAACGCCGACGAACATCAGGCGAGCACTCGTAGGTCCGCGACGACGTGTGCCGTGGACGCGAACGGTCAGGTGGGACCGATGGCCCTGGCGCTGGCCTGCCGCCTGGCCGGCGACAGTGCAGTGGCCGCGGGAGTGGGCGTGACGACGATGACCGGCCTCACCGGAACCGGCAGGCTCGCACCGTATGTCGCGGCCATCGCCGATCGAGGGCTGATCGGCGTCATCGCCCTGCAGTCCCCTCCCGTCGTCGCTCCCTTCGGCGGAACCGGACGAGCGATCGGTACCAATCCGTTGGCATTCGCCGCGCCACGAGATTCCGAGAAGGCATTGGTGGTCGATCTCGCGACGGCATCGATGTCTCTTGCGGAACTGGCCCGATACACCGACGGCGGCGCCGAGTTGCCTGTCGGTACCGCACTGGACTCCGACGGCGTCCCGACCCGCGTCGCCGAAGACGTGTTCGCTCTGCTGCCGGACGGATTGACCAGCTCTCTGGTGGGGCTTCTCGTGGAGACACTCGCCGGCGCGCTCGGCGGCCAACAATCCACCGACGGTGGTCGAGGCGGATTCGTGCTGGCGATCGCGCCGCCTGACGATCTGGATCTGTCCACCCGAATAGACGAGATCGCGCACCGCTGGCACACCGCCGGCGGTCACGTCCCGGGCGAGTCGGTACCGCTACCCACCGAGCGTGAACCCTACGATCCAGCGGCGCGAATCGACGTCGACGAGACGTGGTGGCAGGGGCTTGTGGCTGTTTCGAAGACCAAGACAGAGGAAACTGTATGAAGCTCAGTGTATTCCCCGAGGACGACCTCGTTGACGTACCACGACGGATTCTCCTCGAGGGCGCCCCGGCCAGGTCTCGGGTGACTCTGACCGCCCGAACAGTTCGCCACGGAGTTCCCTGGCTGGCGCGGGCGACCTACCTCGCCGACGGCGACGGGGCGATCGACGTCAGCACCGATGCCCCCGTCTTCGGCGACTACGGCCGGATCGACGCGATGGGACTGTTCTGGAGCCAACGCCGCGATCCGGACGCTCCGCACACCCACACCGACGCCGTCCGCTCGGCGCCGCTGACCACCGTCGTCGACGCCGAAGTGGAAATCGACGTCGACGATCCGAACCCGGCTCCGACGGCCACGGCGACGCTCACCCAGCGGTTCGTCACCGCCGGTACGACGCGCCGCGAACTCGACCACGACATTCTGCGCGGAGTCCTCTTCACCCCACCCGGCGACGGACCGTTTCCCACCGTCGTGATCCTGGCCGGTTCCGGGGGCGGAACCATGGAAGAGGCGGGCGCTCTGCTCTCCTCCCGCGGCTTCCAGGTGTTGGCGTTGGCGTACTTCGGTTACGCGGATCTGCCCGTGAACATCACCGGAACTCCCCTCGAGTACCTCGAGCTCGGACTGAAATGGGTACGCGCAGAGCTGAACCCACTGGGTGGGAAGGTTGCCGTCCACGGCTCCTCCCGCGGCGGGGAACTCGTCTTCCTACTGGCCTCGCGCTACCCGGAACTGGTCGACGCCGTGGTCGCGGTAGCGCCGGGGGCCATGGTGCACGGCGCACAGACCGGTGGCGGATCCGCCGGATGGACCGCACCGACGTGGACCGTCGACGGTCAACCGCTCGAACATCTCTGGCACGACAACCGGGCTGTCACCTACCAGCCGTGGACGGGTGACGTTCCGCCCGACCGCCACACCTCCGTCTATCGGGACGGCCTTCGTGACGGCCGGTTGGCGGCAGCGAGCCGAATCCCGATCGAGCAGTTCCACGGACCGGTCCTGTGCGTGTCCGGCATGGATGACCGGGCCTGGCCGGCAAGCCTGTATTCGCGGATGGTGATGGCCGCTCTCGAAGACGCCGGCCACCGCGCGGAGCGACTGCATCTGGACTACCCGGATGCCGGCCATACCTGCCCGGTCCCGAACACCCCGTCCACGGACATCGAACGGATTCATCCGAAGAACGGCGTCCCCTTCAACGTCGGCGGCACACCAGCCGCTGCGGCCCACGCCGGTGCGGACTCGTTCCCACAGGTGTGCGCCTTCCTCTCCCGCGCACTACGCGGCGAATGACCACGCAACCAGCTTTCCGGAAAGGAATTTTCATGCCCGTAGTCGAACACCTCGAGGGACAATGGCGTGAATGGCGTCACGCGAGGGTCGCCGAGTTGACGCGCCCCTACGGTTGGACTTCTCTGGTTGCCCAGCACTGGCTCGAGGAAGGCTCTGCGCCACGCGAATTGGACCTTCTCCCCGGCACGTGGTCGGTGGAGAACGGCGCCGTCATCTTCACACCGCCGGCGGACGGACCGACGCTCTCGGTGAACGGAGAACACCAGCGGACACCGGTGGAGATCGTCCACGGTCGCAACCAGTCGTTCGGCCACGGCAAGAGCGTTGCCGTCTACTTCGGCGATCTCGAGGTCGAGACCATCGACCGGACAACCGATTCCGGCTCGCCGATCTTCGCGGTCCGCGTCCGTGATCCCCGCGTGTCCGCCTCGAAGGACTTCTCCGGGCTGTCGGCTTTCGACTACAACCCCAACTGGCGTATTCCGGTGACATTCACCCCCACACCGCGCGACGACGTCCAGGCCGTCACCGTCGAACCCGGAGTGCGGGAGACCACCACCTGGATCGGCACGATTGCCTTCGAACACGGTGGATCGACGTACGACCTCACGATCATCGGCAAGGACTCGGCGCAGGGGGTGACACCCGTGGCGCATGTTCGTGATCTCACCAGCGGCAACGAAACCTACGGCGCAGGCCGCGTGGTCAATCTCGAGTGGGCCGACGAGGCCGGTGAGCGCATCGACTTCGTCGACTTCAACTATCTCGTGGCGCTCCCGTG
Source organism: Rhodococcus sp. 27YEA15 (assembly GCF_049739425.1). Lineage (NCBI taxonomy): Bacteria > Bacillati > Actinomycetota > Actinomycetes > Mycobacteriales > Nocardiaceae > Rhodococcus > Rhodococcus sp. 27YEA15. Next base: position 5,111,933 of record NZ_JBMHHW010000001.1, on the reverse strand, counting down.
CGCATTCACGAACTTCGTCACGTGCCCACTGGTGCCGCGCGAGAACCACGTGGATTTCGCGATCGACGCCGGCGAGAAGCGTCCGGATCAGGATGTGGACCGGGTCACGACCTTTCGGTAGGTAGCACACCTCGCACCGCATCCGCGGTGGTGACGGTGTGCAGCCATGTGGGACGGGTGATCGGGTTCTCCCCGATCACCCGTACCGCGTGCGCGGTGACCGCGGCGGTGGCCCGCGACTGACCCCGTCCCGTTGCCCACACCTGCGATCCGGATGCGCTGCGAGCCAGGGCGATCCAACGATCAGAACCCCACATCCTCCCCGGCACCACCTTCTGCAGAAACGGCGCCCACGTCATCGCAGCCAAACCCATTGTTGCCGAAGACGTGTCAAGGCGAAGATACGTCCGCACCGCAACACCGAGGTCTCGGGTCAGCGCGTGCTGATCGGAGAAGTCCGCCCGCACCGCCGGGCCGGTTCGATATCCCGGCACCACGCCGGGTATTGGAAACATCTTGGCGCCGGTGTAGTTTCGGACCGACCTGCCGTCCGGGTCGCGGAAGTGCGTTCCGAGCTTCGAGTACGTCCACGCCGTTGCGGCCGGCCCGTGCAATTCACCACCACCGAGGCCGATCACGATGTCCACCGGACCGTTACCCTCGCTGTGCGCTTGCGCGGCAAGCACACTCGTCAGACCCGGAGCCAACCCGACACCGACGAGCACCGGCCCGTCGACGCTCTCCAACGCGTCACAGTACGACGTGGTGGCCGAAATCTCGACGAAACTCGCGCCGCCGCGGACCGCACCCTGCGCCAGTCGCACGTCTTCGAACCCCGATGCATTGACCACGACGTCGTAGCCGGGCACCAGGGCCGAGTACGCATCCACATCGGTAAGGTCGACGACGACGTCGGCGCGGGCGCGATCACGGCCGGCGGCATCTGCGAACACCCGAGGATCTTTCGCCAACAGTTCCGTCAGGTGAATTCCGACGGCGCCGTAACCACCGAGAACCAATACCTTCATCGTCACGTCCCCACGTCGCTAGAGCTTCACTCTAGAGTTAGACTACAGACATGAGCGACCCGCATTCCGGAGATACGTCGGCCAGGCACAAGATCATCGAAGCCGCGCGCGGCCTGTTCGTGAATCCCGGATACGCAGCCGTCACCATCAAACAACTCGCTGCAGCCGCAGGCGTCTCGGTACAGAGCGTGTACTTCGTCTTCGGCAACAAGCCCAGCGTGCTCTCGGCCCTGATCGACGTGTCCGTTGCCGGCGATCAGGAGAAGACTCCGACACTCGACCGCCCGTGGGTGGCCGCTGCATTGGGCTCGCCGCACCCATTGGGACAACTTCGAATTCAAGTCCACCACGGTCGACTCATCCTCGAACGGACCGCCGACATTCTGCTCGCTCTACGCGCCGCGGCATCGGCCGACGACGACGCGGCGCAGCTGTGGCAAATCAATCGCTCTCAACGACGAACCGTGCAGGAGCACCTCATGCTCGGCCTCGTGGAAAAAGCGCCGTTCGTCGATCTCGACACAGCAGTGAACGTCGCCTTGACGCTGTCGAGTCCCGAAACCTATACCGACCTGGTGGTCGAGTCCGATTGGTCGGGTAAGCGCTACGAGGAGTGGGTGGTCACCACCCTCGCCGAGACGCTGGGTCTGAATCGAACGGTCAGGACCAGACCCTGAGCGGTGGCGGGCTATCCGTTCTTGTCCAGAGCGTGCCGCGGATTGTTCCACAACCGCTCCGTCAGATCGTGCAAAACCGCCAGCGTGATGGTGTCGTCGTCGCGTCGCAACAAGGACTGACTGACCGTTGCGCGCACCAAGGTGCTGTCGGCGTGTACGAACTCCTTGATCGCGCCCGGTTCCGAACTCAGCTCACGATGAGCTTGCTCCGCACTCACGTCGTCGGCGTCCTTGTCGTACAGGATGTCCTGCAAACGAAGTGCTGAAACGTCTTTTGTGGGATAACCCAACATGTCCGCAAAGGATGGATTGGCGAAAACAATGCTGCCGTCCCGGTGAACTGCCATCACTGGTACCGGCAACCTGTCCAGAAGGATCAGGGCCGGCATCTGCTCCAGATCGGCGATCAACGATTTTGTCGGCTGCGCAACATTGCGGCGGCGTTCCATAACACGTCCTCTCATGTTGCCCGAAGTCGAGAACAGTCTAGCTTCCCAGCAAATCAGCGGTTGACTTCCCGCCCCGACGACGAGGACGAAGTCGCCGACGAGCCGTCTGCGCCTCGACGTACATGACCCGTCCGGACTGAACGTGCGAGGTCCGGCGTCACGGGAGAAGGAGCAGTTCGACGATCATCCACCGCATCGAGCAAATCCGTCGCTCTCCACGCGGAGGGCGAGGTTCGAGACCGTCGGACACACGGAAACAGCGGGGTGAGAGCAGCCTCTCCCCGCTGTCCCCGAGTCGGTGAACTCGGTTCTATCCACTTCTCACTCGGGCTCGTCTCACTCGGGCTCGACGGCCAACACCTTCCGATAGCGACGGGGACCGGTGCCGTAGTCGTCGATGGCGTAGTGCCACGTCGCCAGGTTGTTCCAGAGCACGAAGTCTCCGGCTTTCCAGCCGAACCTGATGGTGTACTGGGGTGAGGACGCGTGCGCCAGCAGGAATGCGAGAACCGACCTGCCCTCGGACTCCGGTAGGCCGGTCAGTCTCGAGGCGCTGCTGCTGATGAACAGGCCCTTACGTCCATTGCGATCGAGACGCACGAGCGGGTGTTCGATCGTGGTTTCGATCTTGCCCCTCTCGGCGCCTTGCGCATAGTGGCGGGCGTCCGAATCGTAGACCGCCGACACCCCCTCGAGCAGCGCCTTGTACGGCTCGGACAAATCGTCGTACGCTGCCTGCAGATCCGCCCACAAGGTATTACCGCCGAGTTCCGAAACCTCTTCGAAAACCAGGGATTCGATCGAAAAAGGTGGGTTTCGCCACAACCCGCCGATATGCCAGGTACTCGCTTTGCCCGTGGACCTCACGTCGTACGGGTAGACCAAGGGATTCGCTTCGTGCCGAAGAGCGGTCGGATGATCGAACGGTTCGTCGAAGATTCGCACCGCTTCGACCTGTTGATCCGGCGTCAGGTTCTGCCCGCGAAAAACGAGCACCTTGTGCTCACGAAAATCACGGACCAAGGACTCTCGAACCGATTCGGAGACTGGAGAACTCAAGTCGATGCCGTCGATCTCGGCTCCGAACGCAGTCCCGGCGCGGCGTAGCTCGTAGGTGTTCAACGTGGCTGTCATACCGTTCGACCTTAGGTTCGTCTCGGGCCTGTGGTGAAGGGTTTGAATCAGCGCTCTTCTAACTCCACGTGATTTCGCGATTACCAGTACGTTGACTATCGCTCGGTCACCTTCACCTCACGTAGACAGAACAGAGAAGCTCATGAAACGAGGACTGTCCATCCTCGCGGTCTTTGCCGCCACCGCCGTCGCTGCGAGTTGCAGCTCCGCCTCGGATTCCGGCGGATCATCTTCCGCGGAACCGAGATCCGGTGGCCACATCACCGTCGGAATCATCGCGCCCTGCGGGCTGGACAAGGCCCAGACCTCCGGCTGCAACTTCACCAACGTCGAGGTGGTGGACAATCTGACCGAGCAACTCCCGGACACCGGCGAGGTGGTGCCGTGGCTCGCGGAATCCTGGGAGGTCTCCCCGGACGGCAAATCCTACGTCTTCCACCTCAAGGACGGCGTCACCTTCAGTAACGGGGAAAAGTTCGATGCCGACGCCGTCAAGCTGAACTTCGACAACGTGGTCGAACTGGGCAAGCAGGGTCGCGCATTCCAGTCGTCGGCCTACCTTCAGGGATACCAGGGCTCTACCGTCGTCGACCCACGCACCATCAAGGTCACCTTCGAAAACCCCAAAGCCGGTTTCCTGCAAGCATTGTCCGAGAAACCCCTCGGGATCATCGCACCGGAGACCATCAACACCAAGACGCCCGAGGAACGACTCGCCCAAGGTGTCATCGGCAGTGGCCCCTTCGTGATCAGCAATGTCGTTCAGGACCAGAAAATCGAGGTCGAGCGGCGTGACGACTACCAATGGTCGTCGCCGAAGAATGCTCACAAAGGAGCCGCATACCTCGACGGGATCACCTTCCAGATCCTTCCGGAGAACGGCGTCCGCACCGGAGCCCTCCTCAGTGATCAGATTCAGGTAGCGACCACCGTCCCGTCGAACGACTCCGAGAACATCAAGGCTCAGGGCTTCGACATCGTGTCCCGCTCCTCGGCCGGCGTCGTCTACACCTACTACGCGAACGTGAAGGATCCCGTCCTCGGCGACGAAGCGGTCCGAAAGGCGATCCAAGTGGGTATCGATCGAAACGAGATCCACGACACCGTCTTCGACGAGTACCAGAAGGTGCCCACCAGCATCCTGTCGACCACGCATCCCAATTTCACCGATCTGAGTGCCGGTCTCGCCTACAACCCCGACAAGGCGAAGCAGATTCTCGACAGCGCCGGATGGATACCCGGCGGCGACGGGATTCGTGAGAAGGACGGCCAGAAGCTCTCGGTCGGCATCCAGTTCAGTGCGTCGAGCGACAAGCCGCTGCACGAACTCGCTCAGCAGGAACTGAAGAAGATCGGCGTCGACCTTCGAATCGATCAGGTCAGTGCAGGCGAATTGACCACCAACCGCAACGCCGGAAACTGGCAGTTGCTGTACGGCAACCTGACTCGGCCCGACCCCGACGTCCTGGTCTCGTCCTTCGCGCCGGGCTACAGCCAGTTCTTCACCAAGGATTACGACCCGCAGTTGCAGGATCTTCTCGCAGCGCAGAGCCGAGAACTCGATCCGGACAAGCGAAACCAGCAGACGGCGGAAATCCAGCGCATCATCGTCGAGAAGGGTTACGCGTTCCCCGCGACCGAGGGCAGCCAGACGCAGGCCGCCGGACCCAAGGTCCACGGCCTCTCGTTCCAGGCTCCGTGGTGGCCGTCGTACGTGGACGCGTGGATCGAGAGCTAGCTACCGCGATGACCGACACCCAACCGCCAGAAATCCGCGAAGTACCCACCGCAGGGCATTTCGGCACGTACCTCGCACGATCCGACGGCAACACGATCGTCGGATTTCGGCCCAACCCGATCGACGGCGATCCGTCGTCGATCGGGTTGGGGGTGCCGTCGACACTTGCCGCACCGTCGCGACTGACCACGCCGCTGGTGCGGCGCGGCTACCTTCGACACGGACCAGGCGATACTCGTCGTGGCTTGTCCGTGCGCGGCGACGACCCGTACGTCGCGGTCGACTGGGATACCGCATCGGATCTGGTAGCCGGTGAAATCGACCGGGTACGTACCGAACACGGAAACTCGGCGATCTTCGGCGGATCCTACGGTTGGGGATCGGCCGGACGTTTCCATCACCCGCAGTCACAGATTCACCGGTTCCTCAACCTGGCCGGTGGATACACCGCATCGGTGGAGTCGTACTCCTCTGCTGCGATGCAGGTGATTCTTCGCCGAGTCGCAGGCGGATACGCGGGTGTACTGGCCTCCAACCCGACCTGGGAGGAAGTCGGCCACCATCGCAGTCTGGTGATCGCATTCGGCGGGATGGCAGCGCGGAACAGCGCGGTCAACGGCGGCGGAATCGGGGTGCACCGCAACCTCGCCGATCAGGTGACTGCCCGGCGGGCGGGCGCAGAGTTCGTCCTGGTGTCCCCCGCCTCGGGCGACGCTCATCACGATCTCGATGCCCGATGGCTGTCCATCGTTCCCGGCACGGATGTGGCGGTCATGCTCGCGCTGGCGTACGAGCTGGTCGTCTCCGGTCACCACGATCGGGACTTCCTCGACCGCCACACCGTCGGCTGGCCCCGATTCGAGGACTACCTGCTCGGCCGCAGCGACGGCGTACCGAAAACACCGCACTGGGCCGCGCAGATCTCGGGAGTGCCCGCAACGGCCATCAGCGAACTGGCACGTAAAACCGTCGGCCGGAGAACTGTGTTCACCACGTCGTACTCCTTGCAGCGAGCCGACCACGGTGAGCAGGCTCCCTGGATGGCATTGACCTTGGCCGCCCTGACCGGCAATCTCGGACTTCCCGGCGGCGGATTCGGCTGTGCGCTGGGAGCTCTACACCAACTCGGCGTCCCCGCGAACGGATTCAAGCCCGCCGCATTCGATCAGGGTATCCGACCGATCGACTCGTTCATTCCCGTTGCACGTATCACCGAGATGCTGGAAAACCCCGGTGGCACTTTCGACTACGACGGCGGGAAATACACCTTCCCGGACACTCGGTTGGTCTACTGGGCAGGCGGGAATCCGTTTCACCACCACCAGGATCTCAATCGACTCGTCCGGGCCTGGCAGCGGCCGGAGACGATAGTCGTTCACGAACACTTCGCCAATTCACTTGCACGCCATGCCGATATCGTTCTTCCGGCCGCAACATGGCTCGAACGCAACGACTTCGCCGCCGGGGCGGACGATCACCTGTCCGCGATCGTGAAAGCCGCCGAGCCACCCCCAGGTGTACGCACCGACTACGAGATCTTCGCCGGCGTCGCCGCGCGCCTCGGATTCGGCGCCGCCTTCACCGAGAATCGCACTGCGGACGAATGGGTGATCGAGCTGTACCGGCAGACCAGACAACGCGCCGCCGACGCGGGGCACCCCATCCCCGACTGGGACGAGTTGCGTCGACGCGGCGTGGTTCCGGTGCCACCGATACCCACCGTGGACGGACCGTTGCGGCTGCTCCGACAGGACCCCGCGGCGCACCCCGTCGCGACGCCGTCCGGCCGAGTGGAGATTTTCTCCGAGACCATCGACTCGTTCGGCTACGACGACTGCCTCGGCCACCCGGCGTGGTTCGAACCTCGAGAATGGTTGGGCTCGAACGCTGCTCACACCTATCCTTTGCATCTGCTCTCCGGACAACCCGACCGCAGACTCCATTCACAATTCGACAACGGGTCGCACTCACGCGCCGGGAAGGTACGCGGGCGAGAGCCGATCCACATCAATACCGACGACGCCGCCGACCGCTCGATAGCGGACGGCGACGTGGTGCGGGTATTCAACGATCGAGGACAGGTCCTTGCCGGCGCACGGTTGACGAACACCCTCCGACGCTCGGTGGTGCGGCTGTCCACCGGCGCATGGTACGACCCCGTGACCCCCGGGGGGCTCGATGTACACGGTAATCCGAACGTGCTCACCGCCGACCGGGGAACCTCGCGGCTCGCCCAGGGACCGAGCGCACACAGCGCTCTCGTCCAGGTGGAGAAGTACGAGGGACAACTCCCCCCGATCACAGTGTTCGACGCACTACCGCAGTGACCGCGTTGCGACAGGATCTGTCCCCACTGCGATACGCCGAAGTCGTAGGGTCGAACCATGTCTTTCTGCGAGCCCGCCCGCGTCGTCTCCGCCGTCTCACTGACCCCGCACATGCGTCGTATCAGCATCGAAGCGGAAGGCGACTGGAACTGGCCTGCCGGTGGTCAGGGCGACGAACGTATCGACCTCGCTTTCCCGAAACCTGGTGAGACGGAAGCCGACTACGAGTTCTTCAACCATCCCGATTACGGCAGAGCAGATCTCGGGACCGAGCCGCCGTGGCGGCACTACACGGTCCGCAAGGTGCACGACGGGGGTCGACGTCTGGACATCGACTTCGTCGTACACCCGGGGGGACTCGCGGCGGATTGGGCGATGCGCGCCGAGCCGGGCCACCTGCTCGGAGTCTTCTGGTCGGAAAGCTCGCGCTCGCACTACCAGTCACCGAGCGGTCCGCGTCGACAACTACTCGTTGCCGACGCCACCGGCTTGCCCGGTCTCGGCAGAATCGTCGAGGAACTCCGCGAAGGCGATGTCGCACATGCGATCATCGAGATCGAAGCGGAAGAAGATCGGCAGGAGTTCACCACTCGCGGTCAAGTCACGTACTCGTGGCTCGTGGGGAGCGGTCTCGGCAGCTCGCCGAGCGCACTCTTCGATGCGGTGAAGACGATGGACTTCCCGAATCTCGATGCGGATGACACGTACGCGTGGGTGGCGTGCGAGAGCGCAACGAGCCGCCGTATTCGTAAGCATCTGAGGGAAATTCGCGGAATGGCTCGCGACAGACATAACGTCGTGGGTTACTGGAGAGAGGGCGCCGACGGTCACGTGTCGGGTATGAACGACGAGGTCACCGTCGACGCCTGAGCGCCGGTGTCACTGCTGAGCCGGCTTCTCGGCCGGCTTCTCGGCCAGCAGTTCGAACAATGCGCGCCGCGCCTCGGCGATGATCGCCTCGGCCTTGGCTACCTGCTCCGGGCTGCCGCCGGCCGCAACCGCGGCGACGGCGCCGCGCAGCAGACCTGTTGCCGGACGTAGCGTTGCGCCGGCTTCGGTGAATTCGGGCCGGCCGAGACCGCGACGACCGTGCGGTCCGCGTCCTCTCCTGGGTCCGTGCTCACGGCGAGGATGTTCGTGCATTTCGGGATGGTGATGTGGTGCGTACATGGTGTCCTCCTGGACAGTTGTTGTTTTGTTGACGTATCGACGATATATCGACAATAGCTCGAAAGCAAGACCCTCTGAAAAAAAGGAGCTGCACCCGTACCGAGTGCAGCCCCACCTCCCACATCCACGCTAACTCTCGAGAAACGCCTTGATCCGAGTCAGCGTGGTATCCATTCCGGACTGCATCAGAGCATCCCGATCGCGACCGAGCAGGCCGCTTCCGGACAGCAGCCGCACGTACAGGGCGGGCCTGGCGTAGATTTCACGGGTCTCGGTCAGAAGCGTTCCGATGCCCGACGGTTCCACGATGTACGTCCAGCGCGCTTTCGGCTCGTCCGAATCGAAGGCGAAGCGCTGCCCCGGCACCGACTCGACCACCGTGCAGTGTGTGTTCCACCGGATCAGACCGTGTCGGTTGGTTCCCTTGAACTTTGCGCCGACAGTGCCCGGTGTACCGGAAGTCCATCTGCCGCCGGTGTTCTCGGGACTGAATCGGCCCATCCCCTCGATGTCGGAGATCAGGTTCCACACCAGAGCGGGAACGGACTCGATGTACGCGAACGAACGGTCCACCGACTACCGACCCGGCACCCAGGACATGATCTTGATGGCATGAGGCATCAGCTTGGCCCAAGCCTTGGCCGGAACACCTCGTGGGCCGCCGAGATTCATCACGCGAGTAGTGGCAACCGTCTGCGGCTCGGTGTACTTGATCAGGCCCTCCGCCCCGTGACGACGACCCACGCCGGAAACTCCCATGCCACCCATCGGTGCCGCTGTACTCCCCCACGTGGGTGCGTAGCCCTCGTCGACGTTGACGGTACCGGCATGAATCCGTGCCGCGATCGCTTCACCTGCGGCCTTACTTCCCGCCCAGACGCTGGCATTGAGGCCGTATTCGGTGTCGTTCGCCTGCGCGATGGCCTCCTCCACATCCTTGACCGGGTAGATCGAGACCAGCGGACCGAACGTCTCGTCGCGGTAGCACTCGGCGTCTTCGGGAACCCCGGTCAGCAGCGTCGGCTCGTAGAACAGCGGTCCGATGTCCGGGCGGGCCTTGCCGCCGGCTATCACCGTCGCACCCTTGACCACCGCGTCGTCGACATGCGACGAGATGGCCTTCACCTGAGCCTCGGACACCAAACTGCCCATCTCGACCCCGAACTCGTACCCCGCCGCAAGACTCATCTTCTTCACGCGCTCGCCGAACATCCGGGTGAACTCCGGTGCGATGGATTCCTCGACGTAAATGCGCTCGATCGAGATGCACAACTGGCCCGAGTTGGAAAAGCAGGCGCGTACCGCAGCATCGGTGACCTCGCGCAGATCCGCGCCCGCCGCGACGATCATCGGGTTCTTGCCACCGAGTTCGGCGGAGAAGCCGATCAACCGGCGTCCGGCCTGCTCGGCCAGGAGCTGACCGGTGGCAGTGGATCCGGTGAACATGAGGTAGTCGGTGTTCTCGACCAGTGCGGTGCCCACCACCGAACCCGGCCCCGGAACCACGGCGAACAGATCGCGCGGCAAACCCGCCTTGTACAGCAGTTCCACACACGCGAGGGCGCAGTACGGCGTCTGGCTGTCCGGCTTGAGGACGACGGCGTTGCCGGCCAGGAGCGCGGCGATCGCATCGGAGACAGCGAGGGTCATCGGATAGTTCCACGGCGAGATGACACCGACGACACCCTTGGGCTGATAGCGCACGACAGTCTTGGTCAGACCCGGAAGCATCCCGGACACTCGACGCGGACGCAGCAACTTCGGGGCGACGCGGGCATAGTGCCGTGCCGTCATCGAGATGTCGAGAACTTCCTCCTGCGCGGCCGCTCGCGACTTGCCGGTCTCCGCTTGCGCCATGTCCATCAAGGCGTCGCGGTTCTCGAGAATCAGGTCGCGGTAACGATGGAAGACAGCGGCGCGCTCGAGGACGGGCCGCTTCGCCCATTCCTTTTGCGCGACGCGGGCACGGGAAATGGCCGCGAGCGCGTCGGCGGCGGTGCCGACCGGTATCGTCGCCAGCTCTTTGCCGGTGAAGACCTCGGTGATGGACTTCGTCGGGCGATCGGCGACATTGTCGATGGCGATCAGTTCGGCGAGCCGCGAGAAAGTCGCTGTGGACGGAGCTGGCATATCGTTACCCCTACTGGTGAGTAGTTCTTGGAGTTACACATAACCTACCCCGTCGGTGGCATCGATCACAGTGCCTGATCAGATCGAACTCTCCGACAACTCGGGTTTCGGCCGGGCCGCGATCATCAAGGACAACACCGCGGCAATCCCACACAGGCCGCCTGCCACCAGAAAGGCCGCGTTGTAGGACCCGATCTGATCGCGAACCAGACCGGCCAAGAATGCGACCACACCAGCGCCGATCTGATGCGAGGCCAGCACCCAGCCGAACACGATGGGCGCGTCGGCACCGAAATGCTTACGGCACAGTGCGACCGTCGGCGGTACCGTCGCCACCCAGTCCAGGCCGTAGAAGATGACGAAGGCAAGCATCGGAGGATGCACGGTGTTGGCGAGCAGCAGCGGCAGGAACAGCAGCGAGATCCCACGAAAGAGGTAATAGAACGCGAGCAGCTTGCGTGAGTCCATGCGGTCGGTGAACCAACCGGACGCAATGGTGCCGACGATGTCGAAGATGCCGACCACCGCGAGCAGCGAGGCCGCCGTGGTGACCGGCATGCCGTGATCGTGAGCCGCCGGCACGAAATGCGTACCCACCAGGCCGTTCGTGCTCGCGCCGCAGATAGCGAAAGTGATCGCCAGCAGCCAGAACACCTTCGTTCGAGCAGCCTTCGACAGGACGGAGAGCGCCCGACCCGCAGCCCCACCCCGGCCGTTGACGTGCACCGCCGGAGCAACGTAGTCGGCCGGCGCGCCGTACGGCGTCGTACCCACGTCGGACGGATAGTTCCGCAGGAAGAGCAGGACGAACGGCACGACGGCCAGGGCCGCGAAGGCGACCGTGAACGCGACGCTCTTCCAGTCGTAGACCTCGGCGAGCTTCGCCAGGACCGGCAAGAACACCAACTGCCCGGCCGCGCCGCCCGCGGTCAGGATGCCGGTCACCAGACCGCGCTTACCGACGAACCACCGATCGACGACGGTCGCGACGAATGCCAACGCCATCGATCCGGTCCCGAGACCGACGAACACACCCCAGAGCAGGATGAGCTGCCAACTCGAGGTCATGAAGATCGTGAGCCCACTACCCAGGGAGATCAGCACCAGCGCCGCAGTGACCACCTTGCGGATACCGAACCGTTCCATCAAGGCGGCGGCGAACGGCGCCGTGAGCCCGTACAAGATCAGATTGACCGACACCGACGCCGAGATGGTCGCTCGCGACCAACCGAAATCGTCGTGCAGTGGATCGATGAGCACCGACGGTGCCGCCCGGAACGCGGCGGCACCGACCAACGCCAGGAACGTCACAATCGCCACCGCCCACGCGCGGTGGAATCGAGGCGCGGAGTTACGGGCCGAATCCGTGTTCGGCAATGCGGTCTCTGAAGTCACCAGGTAAGTCTGCCGATCCCGATCCGCGATCAACAGTGGCCGGATCGCCAATATATGAAAGAATCAGGCCATGACTGGTGACTCGAAACCGAATTCGACACCGAACGATCCGCATCGTGTCGTGGTCCTGGCACTCGACGGGGTAATCCCCTTCGAACTCGGCATACCTGCCCGGATCTTCGGGCGTGCCTTCGACGCCCTCGGCCGCCCCCTCTACGACATTCGCACCTGCACCATCGACGGCAAACCCGTCCGCACCGATGCCGACTTCAGCATTTCGGTCGAGCACGGGAGCGAGCTGCTCGCCACCGCCGACACCGTCGTCCTGCCGGCGTCGCACGAGCTCGGCCCGGCGTTCGAAGACGGCCACCTCTCCCCCGAGCTCGCGGCCGCCTTCGAGCTGATCCGGCCCGGCACCCGCATGGTCTCGATCTGCACCGGCTCCTACATCCTGGCCGCCGCAGGCCTGCTCGACGGGTTGCGCGCCACCACGCATTGGCGCAACTCCGATCACTTCCAGCGGGTGTACCCCAAGGTGAAAGTCGACCCCGACGTCCTGTTCGTCGACGAAGGAAACATTCTCACCTCGGCCGGAGTCGCCGCGGGTGTCGACCTCTGCCTGCATATCGTGCGCCGCGATCACGGCACGGACGTAGCCAACACCGTCGCCCGGCGCTGCGTCGTACCGCCGTGGCGCGACGGTGGACAAGCCCAGTACATTCACCGCCCGTTGGCCGCCAAAACCTCGGAATCGACTGCAACTGCCCGCATGTGGGCTCTGGAGAACCTGCACGATCCGATCACGCTGAGCGAGCTGGCCACTCAGGCCAACATGAGCGTGCGCACCTTCAGCCGACGGTTCCGTGACGAGGTGGGCACGACACCTTCCCGTTGGCTCACCAACCGCCGCGTCGACCGGGCCCGCGAGCTACTCGAGAGCTCCGATCTGTCCATCGACATCGTCGCCGCCCGAACAGGTTTCGGAACCGCCACGTCCATGCGTCAGCACCTTCACGAGGCGCTGGGCGTCTCACCGAGTACCTATCGCCGCACCTTCCAGGGACCGGTCACCTCGTAGCGCGCGTGCAGTCGTCACTCGGCGTCGACGACGGAGACGGAGAGCTCACGCCAGGTCGCATCCGATTCCGCGAGCTGCGTAGCCGTGGCGGCGCCGTAGTCCACCGCGTCGGCTCCGACAAGCAGACGGACCGGCGGTTCCGGCAGCTCCACGAGCGTTCGCACCAATGCCGCCACATTCTCGGGGCCAACCGCGAGAAGACCGGAATCGGTTGCAGCACGGAGCATCTGCGCGACAGCGCCGACCGTCGGTTCGTAAGGCTCACTGATCGTCGGGATGGTCATCGACGAGCCGGCCCAGTCGGTTCGCATACCGCCCGGCTCCAACACGGTCACCTTCACGCCGAAGGGCGCAACCTCTTGCGCCAGGACCGAGGAGAAGCCGCCGACGGCCCATTTGGCACTCTGATAGGCGCCGAGCCCTGGGGTGGCGATGCGCCCACCGAGCGAGGACACCTGCACGATGTGACCCGAACCCTGTTCGCGCAGAATCGGAAGCACGGCCTTGCTCACGTACACCACGCCGTAGAAGTTGGTGTCGATCTGCGCGCGAAAGTCTTCCAGTGTTGCATCTTCGATGGCAGCCGTATCACCGTATCCGGCGTTGTTGACCACGACGTCGAGACGCCCGAACCTCGACACGGCAGCCTGCACCGCAGCCGCCACGGCCTGCGGATCCGTCACGTCCAGCCCCAACGGCAGGACCGACTCTCCGTAGCGCTCGACCAGGTCGGCGAGCTGCTTCGGCGTCCGCGCCGTCGCCGCCACCCGGTCCCCGGCAGCGAGAGCGTTCTCGACGATGGCGCGACCGAGACCACGCGAGCTACCCGTGACAAACCAAACCTTTACCATTGCAATACCTTTCGTAATGAAAAAATGTTCAATAAAAACGCTACGCCCGCTCCAGCGGGTTTTCAATCGGTCGATAATTAACATGGGTCACATGAGAGTCCGTAACCCCGAAAGCAAGAAGCGCCAACTACTCGACGCCGCGCTGTCGGAGTTCGCCGCCCGCGGAATAGCCGGATCCCGTATCGAGGCCATCGCCGAACGCGCGCAGTGCAGCGCCGGCCTGGTCTACACCTATTTCGGAAACAAGGAAGGACTGTTCGACGCGGTCGTCGACGACATCACCGCAGACACCGTCGATCAGATTCCCATCACCCCGCAGGACCTCCCCGGGTACGCGGCCCGCCTCTACGACGCGATCACAGCCAATCCCGAGATCGATCGATTCGTCACCTGGTATCAACTCGAACACGAGGATTCCAGGGAATCCAGCCCGATCACCCACGCCGTGCGCGAGAAGATCGCCGCGCTCACCGAAGCCCAGCAGGCCGGCACGTTGTCGACGCTAGTCGACGCGCCCACCCTCGTCCTCGCAGTCCAGGCGATCGCCCGCATGTGGGCTTCGCAACCGAGCGAAACACTCGATGCCGTCGACCCGAGCCGGAACGTCGATGTGCGCCGAGCAGCAGTTCTACGTACCGTCGCAGCGCTGGTGGCCGACGTGTGACACGAGGCGTCCCGTTAGGCTGTAGGCCATGGCAGAATCCGCTCGCCCGAGCTTTCCGCAGTACTGCAGGTACCTCTTGGGAGGCACGCTCCCCGATTCACTGCAGGACTGGGTGCGCAACGATCTGGTGGGGCCAGGGGCGCAGGTTCGATACGTCATCCGCTTCACGCTTCCCATCACCTTGGTCCTGCTGCTCTTCCTCCTGATTCCAGGTCCGGTGTGGATTCCGCTGGCCATGATCGCACTGCTGGCAATTCCACTGCTGTACTTCGCCGTAGCGCTCGGCAACATCTACCGCAGGCATCGACTGCTCAGCCACGGCCTCGATCCCGAACTGTTGGGCGCGAAGGCTCAACAGCGCGCCGACCGCACTCGTGAGGACTACGAGAAGCGCCACGGCCGCTGATCGAGTGTTCAGTTTTTCTGAACATCGAAAAATGGGCACCGCCAGGACCACGGCAATCCTCGAACCGGTTGACTACTGCTTATCTGTGAGAACATGATGTAGGTCACATCGAGAGGTGCCGGGCGATCGATCGCTCGGCACTCAGTGAGAGGACCGCCGAACATGACCGAAGCGCCCTACCTTGGAGAACTTCTACGCAACGCACCCACGAACTGGGGTAAGTGGGGCGAAGCCGACGAGGTCGGTTCGTTGAACTACCTCGACGCCGCCCAGGTACTGCGCGGAGTCGGGTCCGTCAAGCAGGGTTCGGTGTTCACGTTGCAACGACTGATCGGCGACCCCAAGGGCGATCCCGTCTGGCCCGGCCGCGCCCCCGCCGAACGCACCCAGATCCTCGACGAAAGCAGTTGGGACGGCGACGACGCCCCCAACTTCCCCGGCGGCCTGCACTACGCGGACGACAAGATCAACGCGTTCCTTCAGGGCTCGACACAGTACGACGCGCTCGGACACGTCTGGTAAGACGGCACACTCTGGAACGGATTCTCCGCCGACACCACTGTCGGTGGCCTGGACAAGGCCAGTGTCGAACCCATCGCCGACCGCGGGGTCGTCGGCCGTGCCGTGCTGCTCGACATGGCGAAGTTCCGCGGCAAGGACAACCTCGAGAAAGCCGAAACCTTCACGCACGAGGACCTTCTCGCATGCGCGGCCGCACAGGGCGTCACCATCGACAAGCGCGACATCCTCGTCATCCGCACCAACTTCCTCAAGCTGTTCTTCGATCAGGGCGACGCGTTCTACGAAGGCTTCTGCGAACCCGGCCTGATCTACAGCCCGGAACTGGTTCAGTGGTTCCAGGACATGGAGATCCCCAACCTGGTCACCGACACGATTGCCAACGAGGTCACCACCGACCCCGAAAACGGTGTGGCACTGGTACTTCACAACGCCCTGATGCGCAATCTCGGCGTGGCCTTCACCGAGATCTGCGACCTCGAGAAATTGGCCGCGGACTGCGCGGCCGACGGCCAGTACACCTTCCTGTACGTCGCCGCACCGCTCAAGGTGTCCAAGGCGAGTGGGTCACCCGTCAACCCGGTCGTCGTCAAATGACGTACGGCGAGCGCCCCTGGGTATCGCTGTACCGTGGCGGTGTTCCCCGAAACCTCGAGGTCGAGTATTCGACGATGCTCGAGATCCTGGCCGCCACCGTCCGAGCCGACCCGGCCGCGGCCGCCGTGAAGTATTTCGACGGTGAGCTCAGCTACGCCGACGTGAACCGACTCAGTGACGCCGTGGCCAGAGCACTGGTGAGCGGTGGGCTGCAGAAGGGCGATCGAGTTGCCCTGTTCCTGCAGAACGTCCCGCAATTCGTCCTCGCGCTGTTCGGAATCTGGAAAGCCGGCGGCGTTGCCGTCTCGATCAACCCCATGAGCCGCGAACGGGAACTGAGCTACCAACTCGAGGATTCCGGGGCCACCGTACTGATCGCACTCGAAGGACTCCACGACTCGGTCGGGCAGAACGTCGTCGCCGATTCCCCGGTGACACGCGTGATCACCACATCCGAACTCGAATACCAAAGTCGGTACGACAAAAGGGTTTTCAGCGGCATCGAGAGAAGTGAATCCGGCACCGAAGACCTCGCGACGGTGATCGAGACCCACTCCGGCGGCGAACCGGTGACCACCGAACTGGATTCGGACGACATCGCGGTGCTCACCTACACCTCCGGAACCACCGGCCCACCGAAGGGAGCGATGACCTCGCACGGCAACATGACGTTCAACGCCCAGGTGTACCGGGACTGGATGGGACTCGGCGACGGCGACGACGTGCTCGCAGTCGCGCCGCTGTTCCACATCACCGGCCTGATCGGGCACGTCGCCGTATCGGCACTGGCGCGACTACCGTTGGTGTTGACATACCGTTTCCAGCCGGACGTGGTGTTCGACGCCATACGAGAACACCGCCCCACCTTCACGATCGGCGCGATCACCGCGTTCACCGCACTCTTGAACACCCCGGGGTGTTCACCGGAGGACTTCGCGTCGCTACGGCTGCTCTACTCCGGCGGTGCCCCCATCTCGCCGACGGCAGCACAAGCCGTCCGTGCCATGACAGGTGTTGCGCTGCACAACATCTACGGTCTCACCGAGACCACCTCGCCGACGCACGCCGTTCCATTGGGCGCCGACACACCCGTCGACCCCACCTCCGGGGCGCTGTCCGTCGGGGTTCCGGTACCGAACACCGACGTGCGTGTCGAGGACGAGGACGGCAACATCCTCCCGATCGGTGAAGTCGGCGAGCTCGTCGTCCGTGGTCCGCAGGTCGTGCGCGGTTACTGGAACAAGCCGAACGAGAGCGCCTCGGCGATTCGCGACGGTTGGTTCCACACCGGCGACGTCGGGTTCATGAACGAGGCAGGCTGGTTCTTCGTCGTCGACCGCAAGAAGGACATGATCATCGCCTCCGGTTACAAAGTGTGGCCACGCGAAGTCGAAGACGTTCTGGCCGAACATCCGGCCGTGCGCGAAGCGGCCGTCGTGGGCGTCCCCGACGAGTACCGCGGCGAGACCGTCAAGGCGTTCGTCAGCCTGATCGCGGGGGCAGCGGCCACCGAGGCGGAACTGATCGAGCACTGCAAGGAGCGAATGGCGGCGTACAAGTACCCGCGAGCCGTGGAACTGGTCGACGAGCTTCCCAAAACGGTCACCGGGAAAATCCTGCGGCGGGCGCTGCGTACCAGTTGAGATGTGGAGCTGCATCACCGAACAACCGGACCCACCGAATGGCTGGACAACGCATGTTGTCAGAACTATGGTCGGTGGTGCAGCTCACACTTCGAAATCTCGAGGAGCTATTCCATGAAGCGCTACGACATCCGTGATCGCACCGATCGACTCGATCCCGAGACGGACTACGAGGAAATGTCACGCCTTCTCGCCGCGCAGGAATTCCCCTGGGACATCAACCAGGCTCTGAGTTTCGCACTGTTCCGCACCTATGCCGTGCCGTCGATCGGCAAGTTGCTCTACGAGACCGGGCAGTTCACCCGCCAAGTCCAAAAACGCTACGACGACACCAGCCTGATCCTCGACGCCATCCTCGAGCACGGCTTGAGCAGCACCGAAGGGCGCAAGAGCGTGCGCCGGATGAATCAGATGCACGGCAGCTACGACATCTCCAACGACGACATGCTCTACGTGTTGTCGACCTTCGTGGTCACACCCGTCCGCTGGCTCGACCAGTACGGCTGGCGGAAGATGACCGCCAACGAGATCACCGGATCGACCAACTACTACCGCCGACTCGGGCGTCACATGAACATCAAGGACACCCCGCAGACCTTCGACGAGTTCGCGACGTTCCTCGACACCTACGAGCGGGATCACTTCGCCTACGACCGCGGAGCCCGCGCCGTCGCCGACTCCACGCTCGACCTGATGTGCACCTTTCCGCCGAACAACTACGCGCCCAAGGCGCTGATCAGGAAATTCTCCTTCTCACTCATGGACGATCCACTGCTGGACGCGTTCGGGTACCACCATCCGTCCAAAGCAATGCAGTTTCTCTCGCGCGGTGCCCTGAAAGCCCGCGCTCGGGTACTGCGCTTCTTCCCCGCCAGGACCACACCCAAATTCGCCCGCCAACTGCCCAACATCCGCAGCTATCCCGGCGGCTACCGGGTCGAGGAACTCGGCACGTTCCCGCGCGGTTGCCCGGTCCGACACCTCGACACCGACGGGCGCGCCCAAGCCTGAACCATCCGGTTATCCTGTCGAACATGACCGAGCCCGTAGCCACCGCTGACCTTGCCGACGAAATCGGACCCGACATCCGCAGCTGCGACACGCAGTTCATCCAGTTCGGTGGCCGCGAGGTGTTCGCAGGCCCCATCACCACCATCACGTGCTTCCAGGACAATCTGCTCGTCAAGCAGACGCTCAGCGAACCGGGCAACGGCGGCGTCCTCGTCGTCGACGGTGCCGCGAGCATCCACACGGCACTGGTCGGCGACATCATCGCCGGACGCGGTGTCGACAACGGCTGGGCTGGTGTCATCGTCAACGGTGCCGTTCGCGATTCGGCGATCCTGCGCACCCTCGACATCGGCGTCAAAGCACTCGGCACCAATCCACGCAAGAGCACGCAGACCGGATCCGGTGCGAAGAACGTGCCCGTCGAGATCGGCGGCGTCACCTTCAACCCCGGCGACATCGTCTACAGCGACCAGGACGGCGTCGTAGTTCGCGAGAAGTAACCGAGAAACCGGTCGAGATCAGGCGGGTGCTTCCACCTTGGCAACCATCCCGCCGATCTCGACCACGTCACCGTTGTGCAACTGCCGGCCGCGCCGCTCTTCCACTTCACCGTTCACCGACACCAGACCGTCGGCAATCACTTCCTTCGCCTCGGCCCCCGACTCGATCAGGTTCGCGAGTTTGAGGAACTGCCCGAGTCGGATCATCGCGTCACGAATCGGCACTGTAGGAACGTTGTCGGTCATGAGACTCATCTTCCTCCTCCCACCAAAGTGACCTGCCAGAGACCACACTGGTCGGTGGGAATCCGATCAAGAGGAGGGACCACTCGATGTCACTGGTCACCGATGCGACCGATACGACCGCGGAGTTGGTGGAATCACCACCGGAAAATCCACGACAGGCACGTCGCTTTCGCAAAGGCCGACTGAGCCAGGTTCCACACATCTCGGGCCTGATCCTCGGAGTCTTCTCCGTGCTGGTCTTCCTGTGGAGCTTCTCACCCCTGCTGCGCCACATCGTGCACGTGCCCCGCGAGTACATCGACAACTACTATTTCGACGCACCCGACACCAGCCTGCTGTGGGCAGTGGTCGTCGGTCTCCTCGCCGCGGCCCTCGCCAGCCGCAAGCGAATCGCGTGGTGGTTGCTCACCGTCTACCTGATCTTGATGACGCTCACCAACGTCGCGTCGGCGATCAAAGACAAGAATCCGAACAACGCCGTGGCCGTCGTCGTCATGCTCGTCGTCATCGGACTCCTGATCGCCGCCCGCCCCGAGTTCTACACCCGGGTACGGCGCGGCGCGGGATGGAAAGCGCTGGGGGTGCTGCTCGGCGGCATGGCCCTGGCCACCGTCATCGGTTGGGGTGTGGTGGAACTGTTCCCCGGCGACCTTCCACAGAATCAGCGATTCCTGTGGTCGCTCAACCGCGTCACCGCTGCCGGTGCCGTGGACAACGAGATCTTCGACGGCCATCCGCGACCCTTCGTCAACACCTTCCTGGGGCTCCTCGGCGCTCTCGCCCTACTCGCCGCCGTCGCCACGCTGTTTCGTGCGCAACGCTCCAACAACGCTCTCACCGGTAACGACGAATCCGCGATCCGCGGGCTGATCCAGAACTACGGAGCCGACGATTCGCTCGCCTACTTCGCCACCCGACGCGACAAAGCCGTCATCTTCGCCCCGACCGGCAAAGCTGCGATCACCTATCGGGTCGAACTCGGCGTATGCCTGGCCAGCGGCGATCCGATCGGCGACTCGGAAGCCTGGCCACACGCCATCCGCGCGTGGCAGGACCTCGCTTCCCAGTACGGCTGGGCCACCGCCGTCATGGGAGCAAGCGAATCCGGTGCCACCGCATACAAACGCGCCGGCCTGAGCGTGCTGCAACTGGGCGACGAAGCCATCCTGCGCACCCGTGAGTTCAATCTCAACGGACGCGACATGCGCCCGGTGCGCCAAGCCGTCACCCGTGTCCGCAGGCACGGCGTCACCGTCCGCATGAGACGACACCGCGACGTCGGCGCGCAAGACATGGCGGCCGCCATCACCCGCGCCGACGACTGGCGTGACACCGAAACCGAGCGAGGTTTCTCGATGGCACTGGGCCGACTCGGTGACAGTCTCGACGGCGACTGCCTGCTCGTCGAAGCCGTCATCGGCGAAGGCACCCCGGACGAATCGGTGGTCGGCATGCTCTCGCTCGTGCCCTGGGGACCGAACGGCGTCTCGCTGGACTTGATGCGTCGCAAGCCCAGCGCCCCCAACGGGGTGGTCGAACTCATGGTCGCCGAACTCGCCACCCGATCGGACGAAATCGGCGTCGTCCGGGTATCTCTGAACTTCGCGGTGTTTCGTTCGGTGTTCGAGGAAGGCTCGCGCATCGGCGCCGGACCGATCCTGCGAGTCTGGCGCAGCGTGTTGGTGTTCTTCTCACGGTGGTGGCAACTCGAAGCGCTGTACCGCTCCAACGTCAAGTACCAACCCGACTGGGAACCACGATTCCTGTGCTTCGAGGACAACCGTGAGCTTCCCCGAGTGGGGTTCGCGTCCGCCGTCGCCGAAGGTTTCGTGGTCCTTCCCAGCATCGGACGCAAATCCAGGCAGGTGGTCAAACACACCGGCACGCATGTCGCCGTACCGCAGGCACTGGTCGCCTCCGAAGGTCTGCACGCGGACGGCAGCCTGCCCGACTCCGTCACGGTGACCGCGCCGAAGGGGCCTCGCCGACCCGAGCAGGTGCGGGTGCGGATGAACAAACTCGCACAACTGACCGACGACGGCATCAGCGCGTACCCCGTCGCCTACCCGCCGACTCACACCATCGCCGGAGCGACCCAATCGCCCGAAGGCACCCGCGTGCGCATCGCGGGACGCATCCTGCGCATCCGCGACTACGGCGGAGTCACCTTCGCCGACGTCCGCGACTGGTCCGGTGACATCCAGATCCTGGTGGACCAGGACGCTGTCGGCCGCGCCAAGGTGGCCGCGTTCGACGCCGAATTCGATCTCGGTGACCTGATCGAAGTCAGCGGAACCATCGGGCGCAGCCGACGCGGCGAGCTCTCCCTCATCACCGTCGACTGGCGGATGAACGGCAAATGCCTGCATCCGCTACCCGACAAGTGGAAGGGACTCTCGGACCCCGAGACGCGGGTACGTCAGCGTTACCTCGACATCGCTCTCAACCCGAAGGCCCGTCAGCTACTCGAGGCCAGAAGCGCCGTCGTGAAGTCGCTGCGCGATTCGCTCAGTGGGCGCGGCTTCCTCGAGGTGGAGACCCCCATCCTGCAGCAGGTGCACGGCGGCGCGAATGCGGCACCGTTCCTGACGCACATCAACGCGTACAACCTCGATCTGTATCTGCGTATCGCCCCGGAGTTGTACCTCAAACGCCTCTGCGTGGCCGGGATGGAAAAGGTGTTCGAGATCGGTCGTGTCTTCCGCAACGAGGGTGTCGACTTCAAGCACAACCCCGAGTTCACGATCCTCGAAGCCTACGAAGCGCACAGTGACTACGAGGCCATGATGCGGATGTGCCGCGAACTCATCCAAGCCGCAGCCGTCGCCGCGTTCGGTCGCGAGATCATCATGCGGCCGGGACCGGACGGCGAACTGGTCGAGGTCGACATCTCCGGCGAATGGCCGGTCAAGACCATGCACGGCGCCGTTTCCGAGAAACTCGGAGTGGACGTCTCCCCCGAGACCAGCCTCGAAGAGTTGCAGCGACTGTGCGACGCCAACGAGATCCCGTACCAATCCACTTGGGACGCAGGCGCGACAGCCCAGGAGATGTACGAGCACCTGGTCGAGGACTACACCGAGTTCCCGACGTTCTACACCAACTTCCCCACCTCCATGTCGCCGCTGACCCGGCCACACCGCACCATCCCCGGCGTCGCCGAGAAATGGGACCTGGTGGCGTGGGGAGTCGAACTCGGTACGGCGTACAGCGAACTGACCGATCCGGTGGATCAGCGCAACCGGCTCACCGAGCAGTCGACGTTGGCGGCCGGCGGCGACCCCGAGGCCATGGAGCTGGACGAGGACTTCCTGCAGGCTCTCGAACACGCGATGCCACCGACCGGCGGGCTGGGTATGGGCGTCGACCGCGTCGTCATGCTGATCACCGGCGGCAGCATCCGGGAGACGCTCGCCTTCCCGCTCGCGAAACCACGCCAGTAAGCAGGCTCTCATGCCGGAAATGTTTCACGTGAAACCACCGGGTGACGTCATCACGGTCGGCGAGGACAGGCTGCACGTTCTCGCCGAGGGCGCCGGCCCCGTCGTCGTCCTGTGCGGCGGCTTGGCGGGCAACTGGTTCGACTGGGACGACTGCGCCCGGCACCTGCGGACCGACCACACTGTCGTGCGGTTCGACCGGCCCGGCTTCGGACTGAGCGAACCGTCGACGGAAATCCCGACCACCCGCGGCGAGGCCCAACGCATCGTCGACGTTCTCGACATGCTCGCACTCCCCGGACCGGCCGTCGTCGTGGGGCACTCCATCGCCGGCTTCTACGTCGAAGGCTTCGCCAGGCTTCACCCCGAGCGGGCCGCCGGGATGCTCCTCCTCGATTCCAGCGCCGACCGCGATCCCCGACGAATCCTGCCCCGCGACTTGCTGATCAGCGCATCCCGCGCCGCAGCCGTGTCGTTCAGCACCACTGGACTCCAACGACTGCTGGGCACCACGACCAGGAAGATTCTCAATCAGTCCGTCCCTCCGGGCGGCCCGTCCGAGGTAACGCTTGCATGGGTGCGTCGGATCTACCGCGAACCGCACTACCTCGAGGCCGCGATGATCGAGTACGTCGCATACACGGACATGGCGCAAGAACTGCGCGAACTGCGCGACGGCGGCGAACATCCGTTGCCGGAGATACCAATTGCCGTCGTCGCCGCTCATACCGGCCACACCACACCCTGGTCGACGGCGTGGACCGCCAAACAGCAAAGACTCGCCACCTATCTGGGCGGGCAGTTTCGTGTCCTGCGCCCGGCACACCACCACGCGATGATCGACCAGCCGGAAGAACTCGCCGGATTGATCCGCGACCTCGCGCCGTAAGGATCGGCGCGA
Organism: Rhodococcus sp. 27YEA15; assembly: GCF_049739425.1. NCBI lineage: Bacteria > Bacillati > Actinomycetota > Actinomycetes > Mycobacteriales > Nocardiaceae > Rhodococcus > Rhodococcus sp. 27YEA15. The sequence continues at coordinate 5,088,029 of NZ_JBMHHW010000001.1, read as the reverse complement.
GGTCGCACCTCGGGCCGCTCAACTGTCCAGAAGTGTCAGTACAGCTCCGGATAGTCGCGATGACTCGAACGTACGTTCCAATACCGACGTGTCCTCGCAGGGACGTCGAAGCGGACACGACCGTGGCAATGGCAAGCTGTCGAGCGTGCAACTTCTCCTGATCCGCCACGCGCTCCCCGAACTCGCCGAAGCGACGGTCGGTCGAGCTGATCCGTCGCTGACCGCCGAGGGCAGAGCCCAGGCCGAGCGACTACCGGCCGCGTTGGCTCCGTATCGGATCTCCGCGCTCCACAGCAGCCCGCAGAAGCGGGCCGTCGAAACCGCCGCCCCCGTTGCCGCCGCCTTGAATCTGCCGGTCACCGAGCACCCCGGACTGGTGGAGTACGACTTCGAGGACAGCCACTACATCCCGTTTCACGAGGCCGCCGCACGCAATCCCGAGGCCTATGCGCGGATCAAAGCCGGATTTCTACCCGAGTCCGTCGACGCCGATGCCTTTCGGGCCCGCGTCTTCGGCGCACTCGCCGACATCGCCGCGGCCGGTGACCACGACGACACCGCAGCAGTGTTCTGCCACGGCGGCGTCGTCAACATCGTCGCGCAAGAACTCCTCGGCCTCGAGCGGCCCATGACCTTCCCGGTCGAGTACACCTCGATCAGTCGAGTGCTGATCTCGCGCAACGGGAACAAGCGACTCGCATCCGTCAACGAGACCGGTCATGTCCGCGACATGCTGCGGGTGTAGTCAGTCCCGATCCAAGGCGGCCTCTTCGAGGTCGAGTTCGCGCAACACCCGCCGGAGTACCTCGTCGTCGATACGCCCGGCATCGCGTTCGGCGACGAACACCTCACGCTCGGCCTCGATCATCTCGAGCCGCAGCGCTCGCATCGCCGAGGACGGGCTCTCCCCCGCGTCGGCGTCGCTGCGACCGAGCCGCTCCCACGCCGAGTTGGCGCGACTGGTGTTGCGGTGGCGCAGCACTCCGGCGGCCCGGCGGCGAACGGCCGGGATGTCGTCGGCTTCCGGCGGTACCAATTCGTCCAGGCGCGCCGACGCGGCCCGCGCCGCCCGGTCCTGGGCGGCGGCCTCGGCCCGCGCATCGGACTGCGACTCGTCACTGTGGACTCCGAGTGTGCGAATGACCCACGGCAAGGTGAGTCCGTGCAGCAGCAGCGTTCCCACCACCACCACGAAGGTCAGGAACAAGATCAGGGAGCGGCCGGGGAAATCCTCGCCACTGTTGACCGTCAACGGGATGGCGAACGCCGCCGCCAACGAGACGACACCGCGCATACCGGCCCAGGACACGATGAACACCGACCGCGGCGAGGGCTGCGGTTCACGGGCCCGGATTCGCGGCGAGACCCAACGCGGCACGTACGTGGCCGGGAAGACCCAGGCGATGCGCACCAGCACGACGGTGACCAGTACGCCCGCAGATGCCCATACGACGACGGCGACGCTGTAGCCCTGCAGTCCCTCGACGACGCTCGGCAATTGCAGTCCGATCAGCAAGAACACGAACGATTCCAGGATCAGGTCCACAGCTCGCCAGACGGCGGTGTCCTGCAGTCTGGTGGCGTACGAGGCCCGAGTGGAGCGCTGCCCGAGGACCAGGCCGGCCACGACGACGGCGATCACTCCCGAGGCATGCACCTCTTCGGCCGCCAGGTACGTGAAGAACGGGACGACCAGCCCGATTCCGCTTTCCATCAGCGGATCCTTCAGTTTGCCGCGAACCCTGGAGATCACCAGGCCGACGACGAGGCCGATCACCGTACCTCCGACGGCCGCGACCACAAAGGTCTCGAAACCGCCGACGAGCGTTGCGCCGGTGCCCACGGCGGCGGCGAGTGCGACCCTGTAGGCGGTCAAGGCGGTGGCGTCGTTGAGGAGGCTCTCACCGCCGAGCAACGTCATGATGCGCCGTGGCAAGCCGAGTTTGCGGCCGATCGCACTGGCGGAGACCGCATCCGGTGGCGCGACGATGGCACCGAGCACCAGGGCGGCGGCAAGGGAGAACTCCGGCACGATCAGATAGGCCACCACGCCGACAGCTGCCGTGGTGACGAGCGGGAGTCCGACGGCGAGGAGGCCGATCGGGCGCACTTTCGACCGCAAGGCCAGATACGAGCTGTCGAGGGCCGCCGAGTACAGCAGCGGTGGTAGCACCACGAACAGGACGAGATCCGGATCGAGCTCGAGAGCGGGTACACCGGGAATCTGGCAGGCGATCAATCCGACCACGACCAGGATCAGCGGCGACGGCAATCCGAATCGGCGCGCCAACGCGGCTACCAGCAGTGCAGCTACTACTACCCCCAAAAGTATGCCGTTCACCTTGGCAGCATGCAGTATGGAAGGCGATGAAGAAAATCCTCAAGCGAGCCGGTGCTCGCACTCCCCGACCGGCGGCCTCACCAGCAGGTTGCGAAGAATTGGACAATACGCCTGATACGGATCCGGCGGCATTGACGCCGGGAGTGTGTCAAGAATGCACCGAGACCGGAGAAACAATCTGGGCTCATCTCCGAATCTGCCTGACCTGCGGGCACGTAGGCTGCTGCGATTCCAGCCCACACCAGCACGCCACCGGTCACTATCGCCAGACAGGGCATCCCGTCATGCGCTCGCACGAACCGGGAGAGTCCTGGCGGTGGTGCTACGTCCACGATCTGATGGATTGAGCGCGGACGCGCACCGCCGATTCTCGGAATTCAGGAAGCCTTGAGCGGGTGAATGGCCGGAGCGCCGTCGAGCAGCGGTCCCGCTGCCGCGAGTGCGGCCTGAAGGTGCGCCGACTGCATATGGGCGTTCAGATCGTCCTGCGAGCGCCAGGTCTCGATGGTGACGAAGGTGCCCGGTGCCGCCTCGGACTCGAAGAGTTCGTAGGAGACGTTGCCCTCTTCGGCTCGGCTGGCCTCGACCAGTGCCGAGAGAGCTGATCGGACTTCGTTCTCGGAACCTGACTTGGCCGGAATCGTCGCCACAACGCGGAGCTCACTCATCGAATACCTTTCACGTGTTGACAGGACTGCGCGCGCCCACTGTCGTGGCACACTCCACCAGTAGACACGAAAGGGGAGCAGTCATGGGCCTACTCAAGGATTTTCGAAGTTGGCGCCACGGAACCAGAACTCGGCGGCGACTGCGCGATCTCACCGGCAGTCTCGTGGTCGTGACGGGCGCGGGCAGCGGCATCGGTCGCGAAACAGCGCTGGCGTTCGCGGCGCAGGGTGCCGTGTTGGTGCTGTGCGACGTCGATCTCGAGAGCGCGCAAGACACCGCGGCACTGATAGACGGGCCTGCGCACTCCTACCAGGTGGACGTCGCCGACGAAGAGGCTGTGATCCGGTTCGCCGCCACGGTTTCCGCAAATCACGGCATACCGGACATCGTCGTCAACAACGCCGGGATCGGGTATTCGGGAACGTTCGCCGATACTCCGCAGGACCAGTTCGAGCGCGTCATGAACGTCAACTTCTGGGGCGTCGTCCACGGCTGTCGGGCGTTTTCCCCCATGATGATCGAACGAGGGACCGGCGGGCATGTCGTGAACCTGTCGTCGGCAGCCGCATACACCCCACAGAAAACCCTCACCGCGTACTCCACCAGCAAAGCAGCGGTCTTCATGTTTTCCGATTGCCTCCGCGCCGAACTACTTCCACACGGCATCGGCGTCAGCACCATCTGCCCCGGACTGGTACACACCAATATCGTCAAGAACACCGAATTCGGTGGGACCACCGCCGAGGAGCAGACACGGCTGCAGACCCGCGCCGACAATCTCTACCGTCGCCGAAACTTCACCCCGGACCGTGTCGCCACAGCCGTGGTGAAGGCCGTCCGCAGCAACAAGGCCGTTGTACCCGTCACCCCCGAAGCGAAGATCGGACGCGCCCTGAGCCGATTGTCGCCCGGCGCGATGCGCGTCGGAGCTCGGCTGAAGGTGACGTGACCCGGTGACAGCAGGTCAGCTGCCGAAGCCCGGGATACCCGTGAAGCTCTGGCTCAGATCAGCGGAGGAGCGCGGCAGGATCTCGTAGGTGTCGGCGTACTGGCCGCTGATACCGACGACGGTGAGGGGTCGCCCGATCTGGATGGCGCCGACGTCGATTCCCGTCTGCGTGTTGACGAAGACGACGGTGCTTCCGGTGACCCCGGCGATGTTCACCTTGTAGCCGTACGGAAGGTCGTCCGTGGCCGGTCCGGTGACGTATCCGGTCACCGACACCAGCAGACCTTCCGTGTTCTCACCGATGTCGCCGAGCAGAACGGGCCTCGGCTGCACGGGGACTCCCGACCCCAGGCGCTTCACCGCGGTGGGGCGGACGACCAGCAGCCCCTCCTGGTCGGCGAGGGCTCCGGTGACCTCCACGCGGTCACCGACGGCGATGCCGGAGTTCTCCGGATCGCTGATATAGATGCCAGAGTTGCCGCTTTGAAGACCAAAGCCCTTGTCGTAGAAGCTGGATTCGAACACACCCGACGGCGATGTCGCGGTGCCGGTGACGGTCACCGTCGTCCCGATCGGCAGAATACGTGCTGCCGCAATGGAATCAGAACTGACTGCATCTGCGGCAGGCGGTGCGGGCACCGGCGCGGCCAGTGCGCTCGAACCGGAGAATGCGGTGCCCAGCGCAACAAAAGTGGCAGCGGCCGCTATCACGGAACGCCGTAAAACGATACGGTTTCGATCTCTACTCATCTTCGAAGACTCCCCATCAGTTATGTGTCGATCTTCGATAATATTGAGCGACAAGTTAATTCCGGTCAAACGGAACTGCACTCGTTCGGGTGGGTCCCGAACAGCACTCCGGGAGAGGTTTGCGGCGAAACGGACTGCGGACTTTCATGATCGAAAGCCCTCCGCAAACCGTCGAGGTCGAAGTAAGCCAGGTTCCCGACGCCTCCGAGTAGATCGCGGCAACCGCATTCGAGCTGTTCGATGTCCGACCGTGTCGCCGCTGCCGGGTTCGAGCCCACCGCACGACTGGGCCTCGCGTCCCGGGCCGGCACAGACCTCCGACGACCCCCGAAACGAAATCTGGGCTGCACCCCCGATCACTCGGGAGTGCAGCCCAGATTTTCCGGATCAGCGCTGTGGCGCGGCCGTCGGGTGGATCGGCGCGGGCAGAGCGGTGACACCTTCGAGGTAGGTGTCCACAGCAGCGGCAGCCGAACGGCCCTCGGCAATGGCCCAGACGATCAGGGACTGACCGCGACCCATGTCTCCGGCCACGAACACGCCGTCGACATTGGTGTTCCACTTCGACGTGCGGGCCACATTGCCACGCTCGTTGAGGTCGACACCGAGATCGGTGAGCAGTCCCGGCTTCTCGGGTCCGACGAAACCCATCGCCAGCAGCACCAGATCGGCTTCGAGCTCGAAGTCCGAGCCCTCCACCTTCTCGAATCGGCCGGCCTTCATCTGGACCTCGTGGGCCTTGAGTCCGGTGACCTTGCCGTTCTCACCGACGAAGTTCTCGGTGTTGACGGAGAACACACGCTCGCCGCCCTCTTCGTGCGCCGAGGCGACTCGGTACATCAACGGGTAGGTCGGCCACGGGGTCTGCTCGGCGCGGGTTTCCGGCGGGCGCGGCATGATCTCGAACTGGTGGACGCTGGCTGCGCCCTGTCGGTGCGAGGTGCCGAGGCAGTCGGCGCCGGTGTCGCCGCCACCGATGATGACGACCTTCTTGCCCTCGGCAGTGATGGTAGGAGCGTCGAGGTCACCCAACTGCACCCGGTTGGCGATCGGCAGGAATTCCATGGCCTGGTGGATGCCGCCGAGTTCGCGGCCCGGGATCGGCAGGTCGCGGGCCGCGGTGGCGCCGCCGGCGAGCACCACGGCGTCGAACTGCTCGCGCAGCTCGTCGGCGGTGATGTCCACTCCCACATTGACGTTCGTCTTGAAGACAGTGCCTTCGGCTTCCATCTGCTCGAGCCGGCGGTCGATGTGCCGCTTTTCCATCTTGAACTCGGGGATGCCGTAGCGCAGCAAGCCGCCGATGCGGTCGGCGCGCTCGAAGACCGTCACCGCGTGACCGGCGCGGGTGAGCTGCTGCGCCGCAGCCAGACCCGCCGGACCACTGCCGACGACGGCGACCTTCTTGTTGGTGGCGTGCGCGGCGCGAACCGGCTTGACCCAACCCTCGTCGAACGCCTTGTCGATGATCTCGACCTCGACCTGCTTGATGGTCACCGGATCCTGGTTGATTCCCAGGACGCAGGACGCCTCACACGGTGCCGGGCACAACCGGCCGGTGAACTCCGGGAAGTTGTTGGTCGCGTGCAGACGCTCGATCGCGTCGTGCCAGTGATCCTTGTACACCAGGTCGTTCCACTCGGGAATCAGATTCCCCAGCGGGCAACCGTTGTGGCAGAAAGGAATTCCGCAGTCCATGCAACGGCTGGCCTGGGTCTGGAGGTTCTCCTTCGGGAAATCCTCGTACACCTCTTTCCAGTCGAGCAGGCGCAACGGTACCGGCCGGCGAACCGGAAGTTCGCGGGACGTGTGCTTCAGGAAACCGCTTGGATCACCCACGAGCTGCCTCCATCACTGCCTCGTCCACGTTCTTGCCATCCTTCTCTGCGGCCGCGATGGCCAAAAGAACCTTCTTGTAGTCGCGGGGCATCACCTTCACGAAGTGACCCACCTGCTGTGACCAGTCCGTGAGGATGCGCGAGGCGACCTCGGAACCGGTTTCGTCGCGATGACGTTCGACGGCGCCCTTCAACCAGGTGAAGTCGTCGCCCGACAGTTCCTCGAGATCCACCAGTTCGGTGTTGAGGTTCTTGTCGAACGTCTTGTCAGGGTTGTAGACGTACGCGACGCCACCGGACATGCCGGCACCGAAGTTACGTCCGGTGGCTCCGAGGATGACCACCTTTCCGCCCGTCATGTACTCGCAACCATGATCGCCCACACCCTCGACGACGGCAGTGGCGCCGGAGTTGCGGACCGCGAAGCGTTCACCGACGATGCCACGCAGCAGTGCTTCACCACTGGTGGCGCCGAACAGGATCACGTTGCCACCGATGATGTTCTCCTCGGCGACAAAGCCTTCCGCGGAGTTCAGCGGCGGGCGCACCACGATGCGGCCACCGGAGAGACCCTTGCCGACGAAGTCGTTGGCGTCGCCGAGCAGGCGCAGCGTCATGCCCTTGGGAATGAAAGCACCGAAGCTGTTTCCGGCGGAACCGGTGAACGTGATGTCGATGGTGCCGTCCGGCAGACCTTCACCACCGAACGCCTTGGTGACCTCGTGGCCGAGCATGGTGCCGACCGTGCGGTTGACGTTGGTGATCGGGGACTCGATCGTGACGGCCTCGCCCTTGTCGAGTGCATCTCGGGCGTCGACGATCAGCTTCTGATCGAGCGCCTTCTCGAGGCCGTGATCCTGCGTGGTGGTGCAGTGCACGTCCTGGTCCATGAACGCGGACTCGACCTGGGTGAGGATCGGAGACAGATCGAGATTGCCTGCCTTGCTTCCCTTCCAGTGCTCGAGGGCGCGGGTGGTGTCCAGCATGTCCACCTGGCCGACCGCTTCGAGAAGCGTACGGAAGCCGAGCTCGGCGAGCAGTTCGCGAACCTCTTCGGCGATGAACATGAAGAAGTTCTCGACGAATTCCGGCTTGCCGCTGAAACGCTGACGCAGCAACGGGTTCTGTGTCGCGACACCCACGGGGCAGGTGTCGAGATGGCAGACGCGCATCATGATGCAACCCGAGACCACCAGTGGCGCGGTGGCGAAACCGAACTCCTCGCCGCCGAGCAGCGCGGCGACGACGACGTCGCGGCCCGTCTTGAGCTGGCCGTCGACCTGCACGACGATGCGGTCACGAAGACCGTTGAGCAGCAACGTCTGCTGAGTTTCGGCGAGGCCGAGCTCCCACGGTGCGCCCGCATGCTTGACCGAGGTCAGCGGGGTGGCGCCGGTGCCACCGTCGTGACCGGAGATCAGCACGACGTCCGCGTGTGCCTTGGAGACACCGGCGGCGACGGTTCCGACACCGACCTCGGAGACCAGCTTGACGTGCACGCGGGCCTGCGGGTTGGCGTTCTTCAGGTCGTGGATCAGCTGCGCGAGATCCTCGATCGAGTAGATGTCGTGGTGCGGCGGCGGCGAGATCAGGCCGACGCCGGGCGTGGAGTGCCGGACCTCGGCCACCCACGGGTACACCTTGTGAGCGGGAAGCTGGCCGCCCTCACCGGGCTTGGCGCCCTGGGCCATCTTGATCTGGATGTCGGTGCAGTTGCTCAGGTAGTGCGAGGTGACACCGAAGCGTCCCGACGCGACCTGCTTGATGGCGCTGCGACGGAGGTCGCCGTTCTCGTCCGGCGTGAAACGCGACGGATGTTCGCCGCCCTCACCGGAATTGGAGCGCGCACCCAGACGGTTCATCGCGATGGCGAGGGTCTCGTGCGCCTCGGCGGAGATGGAGCCGTAGCTCATCGCACCCGTCGAGAATCGCTTGACGATCTCGCTGGCCGGCTCCACCTCGTCGATGGAGATCGGCTCACGCTTGCCGAACTTGAAGTCGAACAGGCCACGCAGGGCGGCGAGCCGCTCCGACTGGTCGTTGACGAGGTTCGTGTACTCCTTGAACACCTCGTACTGCCCGGTACGCGTGGCGTGCTGGAGCTTGAACACCGTCTCCGGGTTGAAGAGGTGGTATTCGCCTTCCCGACGCCACTGGTATTCGCCGCCGACCTCGAGCTCGCGGTGGGCGCGCTCTTCGGGGCGTCCCAGGTACGCGATCGCGTGCCGAGCGGAGACGTCCGCCGCGATCTGGTCCAGGCCGATGCCACCGAGCTGCGACTGCAGTCCGGTGAAGTACTCGTCCACCAGTTCCTGCGACAGACCGATGACCTGGAACAGCTGGGCACCGGTGTAGGACGCGAGCGTGGAGATGCCCATCTTGGACATCACCTTCAACACACCCTTACCGGCTGCCTTGATGTAGTTGGCGATGCCCTTCTCGAGGGTCAGACCTTCGAGTTCACCGTTCTGCAGGAACTCGTCGATGGTCTCGAACGCCATGTACGGGTTGACCGCGCCGGCGCCGAACCCGAGCAGGAGCGCCATGTGGTGCACCTCGCGGGCGTCGCCGGCCTCGACGATGAGACCGACCTTGGTGCGCGACTTCTCACGAACCAGGTGGTGATGCACGGCGGCGGTCAGGAGCAGCGACGGAATGGGTGCGTAGTCCTCCGTCGACTCACGATCGGAGAGCACCACCAGGCGGGCCCCGCCCGCGATGGCCTGCGACACCTGATATTTGATGCCCTCGAGCGCGCGACGGATACCGTCGCCACCTTCCCGGACGGGGTACAGGCCACGGATCACGACGCTGCGGAAACCGGGGAACTTGCCGTCGTCGTTGACGTGCACCAGTTTCGACAGGTCGTCGTTGTGCAGGATCGGCTGCGGGAGCGCGATCTGCTTGCAGGAGTCGGCATTCGGGTGCAGCAGGTCGCCTTCGGGGCCGAGGGTGGCACCGAGGCTGGTGACTACCTCTTCCCGGATAGCGTCGAGCGGCGGGTTCGTCACCTGGGCGAAGAGCTGCGAGAAGTAGTCGAACAGCATCCGCGAGCGTGCGGAGAGCACGGCGATCGGAGTATCGGTACCCATCGAGCCCAGTGCCTCGGCACCGGCGAGTGCCATCGGCTTGACCAGCAGGTTGACCTCTTCGTTGGTGAAACCGAAGAGCTGCTGGCGGAGCACTGCGCGCTCGTGCGACATGTACGTGTACGGGTGATCAGGCAGGTCCGCCATGTGGTGCAAACCCTCGTCGAGCCACTGCTGGTACGGCTGCTCGGTGGCGAGCTGAGTCTTGATCTCCTCGTCGCTGATGATCCGACCCTGTGCGGTGTCCACGAGGAACATGCGGCCGGGCTGCAGGCGCACCTTGCGGACCACGGTGGACGGGTCGATCGGCAGCACACCGACCTCGGACGCCATCACGACGAGACCGTCGTCGGTAACCCACAGACGTGAGGGGCGCAGACCGTTACGGTCGAGCACGGCGCCGATGACGGTGCCGTCGGTGAAGCACACCGATGCCGGGCCGTCCCACGGCTCCATGAGCGCCGAGTGGTACTCGTAGAACGCCCGGCGGGCGGGGTCCATGTTCTCGTGCTTCTCCCACGCTTCCGGGATCATCATGAGAACGGCGTGCGGCAGGCTGCGGCCGGCCAGGTGCAGCATCTCGAGCACCTCGTCGAAACGAGCGGTGTCCGAAGCTCCGTTGGTGCAGACCGGGAAGATCTTCTCGAGGTTCTCGCGGCCACCGAAGACGTCGCTGACGATGAGGGATTCGCGGGCGCGCATCCAGTTCTCGTTGCCGGTGACGGTGTTGATCTCACCGTTGTGGGCCACGCGGCGGAACGGGTGCGCCAGCGGCCAGGACGGGAACGTGTTGGTGGAGAAGCGCGAATGCACCAGACCGAGGGCGCTCTCGACGCGATCGTCCTGCAGGTCCAGGTAGAAACCCTTGAGCTGCGGGGTGGTGAGCATGCCCTTGTAGACGAACGTCTGGCCGGACAGGCTGGGGAAGTAGACGGTCTCGCTGCCGGGACCGCCCTTGCCTGCGCCGTCGGTGCCGAGTTCGTGTTCGGTGCGCTTACGCACGACGTAGGCACGACGCTCGAGGTCCATACCGGTGACCTTGTCACCCTCGGAGCCGATGAAGATCTGCCGGAACGTGGGCATCGCGTCGCGGGCCAGAGCGCCGAGCGAGGAGTCGTCGGTGCCGACCTCACGCCAACCGAGGACCGTCAGGCCCTCCTCGACGACGATCTTCTCGACCGCCGCGGCGGCCTCGTGGGCACCGGTGTCGCTCTGCGGAAGGAACGCGATTCCCGTTGCGTAAGCTCCCTCGGCCGGCAGCGGGAAGTCCACCACGGCACGGAAGAACCTGTCGGGAACCTGCAAGAGGATGCCGGCACCGTCACCGGTGTTGGGTTCGGATCCGGCAGCGCCGCGATGCTCGAGGTTGACCAGCGCGGTGATCGCCTTCTCGACGATGTCCCTGCTGCGTCGACCCTTCATGTCCACGACGAATGCGACTCCACACGAGTCATGCTCGTTTGACGGGTGATAGAGGCCCTGGGGGCCTGGAAGTTGCTTCATACCCAGCCTTCGTATGCCATAAAGATGCACCGACGACCAGCAGCGCTGATGGCCATCAACTTGCAACGCAAGTTCTTCCCAACACAGACACCCCGATGTGTCCGGTTACCGGTTGAAACTTCTGTGAGTCAACCGTGTAACGAAAACGATAATTCAGAACCCCGGCACGAGCGCAAGCAAGGTTGCCCTATGATTGCTCTGAACTGCGGCGATGCAGGGCCGGGCGGGATGAGTCAACAAGTTTCGGAGCTGAGTCCGTGCAGAGTGATGCTGCTTGAAAGGATACCGAATCCGACCCGAACAGGCGCGTCGCGCGATGCACAGCGGGGTACAAGGGCCCGAAATTGCAACAACTGGCCGCAGCGATGAAAATCAGCTGCGGCCAGTGTGGGGACAACATTAACAAAAGTTGATCTCTCAACCAAGCGTTTCGGACATATTTTTTGCCACGAAAATCCGATACATGCAATTCGAAGGGATTGTCCGGCGAATGACTACAGCACTGATAGTCGGAAGCGGCCCCAACGGCCTCGCCGCGGCCGTCGAACTCGCCCGGGCCGGTGTCGACGTCCGCGTCGTCGAAGGCGCCGCCACGATCGGCGGGGGGACCCGCAGCAGCGAATACGTCGTCGACGGTTTGATCCACGACGACTGCTCGGCCTTTCACCCCACCGCCCTGGCCTCGCCGTTCTTCACCGAACTCGACCGCCAATTCGGCCTCGCCGATCACGGCCTGACCTGGCGGTGGCCCGAAATCGATCTCGTTCACCCGCTCGACGACGGCACCGCCGGGGTGCTGTGGCGAGACATCGACCGCACGGTAGCCGGGCTCGGGGTCGACGGCCCACGATGGCGCACCGCCTTCGAATACCTGTCGGAGCATTTCGACCAGCTCGTACAGGACGTGTTCGTGCCGGTCCTGCACGTCCCGAAACATCCGCTACTCCTCGGCCGGTTCGGAGCCGGGGCAATACTTCCCGCCACCGGATTCACTCGAGCATTTCGGACGCCGCAAGCCCGCGCCCTGTTCGGCGGTGTCGCCGCGCACGTCTTCGGCCCGCTGAACACCCCCCTCTCGAGTGCCGTCGGAATTCTGCTGACCGCCGCCGCGCACGCCCACGGTTGGCCTGTCGCACAGGGCGGCTCACAATCCATCGCGAATGCCCTCGCCTCGATCCTGCGAAGCCTCGGCGGCGCCGTCGAAACCGGGCGCACCATCACCGACCGCCGGGACATCGCCGGATACGACCTGGTGATGCTCGATCTCGCACCCGACGCCGCCGCCCGCCTCCTCGACGGCGTCCAACCGCACCGTATCGCGCGGGCGTATCGCAGATACCGTTACGGTCCAGCAGCATTCAAGGTCGACTACGCCGTCCGCGCCGACTCCGACGGCAGCGTCGTACCGTGGACCAACTCGCATGCCCGCAAAGCTGGAACCCTGCACCTCGCCGGGACCATGCCCGAGATCGCCGCCGTCGAGAAGCAGGCAGCGCGCGGGCAGATGCCCGACAAACCGATGATCCTGCTCGGTCAGCAGTTCCTCGCCGACCCGTCCCGATCGGTCGGCGACATCCATCCGGTATGGGCATATGCTCATGTACCACAAGGCTATTCGGGTGATGCTACCGAGGCGATCACTCGTCAGATCGAACGTTTCGCCCCCGGTTTCCGCGAACGGATCGTCGGTACACACGTGCGGACCGTCGCGCAGATGGAGGCGTACAACCCCAACTACGTCGGCGGTGACATCTCAGCCGGGGCGAACACCGCTCGGCAGATCATCGGTCGGCCACGATTGGGCATCGACCCCTATGCCACCGGCGTGCCGGGGGTGTTCCTCTGCTCGTCCGCCACCCCCCCGGGCGGCGGTGTGCACGGGATGGCCGGCTCCAACGCGGCGCGGGCGGCGCTGGAATCTCACTCCCGATCATGACCGAGGGCATCGACCCAGCCGTGCTCGAGTACGTCGAACAACTCGCCGACGGCCCCGCGCGGATCGTCGCGGCCGTCGGCGAGATTGCCTGCCTGGAGCGCGAATCGAGCAAGCGCGACGCAGGCGAGATCGTCGTCGGCCACGCCGGCCGTTGCCCGTACCAACTCGACAAATGTTTCCCGATCCGGCCCGATACTGAACGCGGCGGTATGCCCGGCCACGAGATGCTCACGTAATGCGCGCATGATCGATTGACCCGGCGGCCGTCACGGCGCTGTTCGTCAGAGGAATCGGCATCGGCATCGGCGCGAGCGCTTTCGCGATGAACGGCCCGGCTGGAATCGCAAGTGCATTCGGAACGGCATTCTGGTAGACCGTCGCGTTCAGCGTATTCCCCGTCGGACTCGCATTTCTTCTGCCCACAATCGACAATCACGGCGAGAAGTCACCGAACAAGAGTGTCTGATTCGGCCACCTTCATCCCGGATGATGTCAACGGGCACTACATCTGAGATCCCCACAACTCACGCCGTCCCAACGCGGCCGTGAGGTTGCCGAGAACCAGCTCGGCTCCGCGTCGAGGGCGAGTCAGGTAGGAGAGCATCATGGTGATCGCAACGCCTTCACGAGGTTCCAGCGTCACCTCGACGGCGTCACCCCGACCGTGAATCGACTGATGCCCACACCCGAGCCGCGCAGCGCACCGTGCAATCCGCCTCGCGGCTCGTCGAACAGGTCAGCGCCCCGCACCGAGGGAACACGGGAATCCATAGCCGCCAAGGGTGACGAGTCGGACGAAGCAGCCGACCGGTGCAGCGAACTCACCCGCTTCCCGTAACCGTTGGCCGAGTCCCCACAGTTCTCCCGATCCACGCACGAAGATCGTGCGTCGCCTCGGCTGCAGCGAAGCCGACACCGAGAAAGCCCCATGTCATCGCCGTGACCGACACGCTCACACCCCGGCTGCCGCACGACCCTGAACGGCCGAGACGACAAGATTGTTCTTCGTCAACTCAGTACCCGCCTTCACAGCTTCGGTCCAGTCGGCCGTCGTGGCCACGGCGGCGAAATTCGACTGCAACAACACCATGAGCGTCGTGTGCACGGTCTCGGCCGAGACCTGACCGGCCTCGTTCGCCAGATTGATCGCGCCGGTGGCGTCGGAGAGAACCTCGGCCGCGAACCCGAGCCCTTCCGCCTCGACGAGCGTGGCGAGATCGCAGTTGTTGATCATGTAGCCGACCACCGTGATCGTGTCGACGCCCTGCTCTCGCAACCAGTCCGCGACGTCGGTGTCGGCGAAGATGCTCCCGTACTCCTTGTGCACCTGCTTCCACGAAGCCTCGACGCGCTTGTCCACCTCCGGGTGCAGTGACCACCCCGGCGTTCCCGGCACGAAGACGGGCGCGCCTTCCGGCATCCGATGTTGTACCACCAGCACGGGTAGATCGTTCGCCTCGGCAGTGGCGATTGCATCCAGGATATTGGCCAGTGACCGACTACCGGGCGGATACGCGATACTCAACGGGCCGTCGAAGTACTCCTGCTGAACATCGACGAGAACAAGTGCGCGATTCGGTGAAGACATGGTTCATCACTCCTGGGATAGAGATCAGCCGGATGCTTCCCTCACATTCTTCGTCAGCGACCGCGCTTTGGCGACTACCCGATTGGGGAGGAAGGTGGTCGGTGGCATTGACTACGATTCCCGATGTGAGCGACTACGACGATCCCGACATGTTCGACGGCCTCGACCCGTCCACTCTGCCGCAGCGGCAGCAGTTGATTCTGGCAGCCATCCGGGACTGGGTAGCCGACAACGGGTACGCACCGAGCACCCGTCAGATCGGCGACGTAGTGGGCCTGCGCTCGACGTCGTCGGTGTCCGGACACCTGCGCAGCCTCGAAGACAAAGGCTTCCTTCGGCGCGGCACCGGTATGGTTCGCCAACTCGACGTGCGCCCGTTCCTCTCCGGTGCGAAGAGTCGCTCATCCGACAATACGGTTACGGTGCCGGTGGTCGGCGACATCGCCGCCGGAACACCGATTCTCGCGCAGGAGCACACCGACGAGATGTTGGCACTGCCCCGTGAACTCGTCGGTTCCGGCACCGTGTTCGGGCTGCGGGTACGTGGCGAGTCGATGGTCGACGCCGCGATCTGCGACGGCGACGTCGTAGTGGTGCGCCGCCAGGACGAAGCTCATTCCGGTGAGATCGTCGCAGCGATGATCGACGACGAGGCCACCGTGAAGGTACTACGGCGCCGGAACGGTCACGTGTATCTCGAGCCTCGCAACCCGGCCTACCAGGTGATCGACGGCGACAAGGCAGTCATTCTCGGGAAGGTCGTGTCCGTGATGCGCAGGCTCTGAGCATCCTCACGCGAAATAGGTCTTGTCCAGGATCAGATTCTTGTATCGATTCCAGGCCACATCACGCACACCACCGGTGTAGACGTTGGTGTTGGTGGTGATCGCCAGATCTATGACGAACTGTTCGTCCAGAAGTAGATCCGAGAACTCCTTGTACGCGGCGAGGGCATCGGCACTTTTCGGGTCTGGCTGCTTCCACACTCGATCCACGATGGCGGTGTATTCCGGTGACGAATATCCGGAAAGATTCTTTGCCGGCTTGAACGGGGCCGCCCCGGTGGCCAGGGTCGACGGATTGAGCTGACCGAAACCATGCGGGTTGATCCAGAGTTGCTGCTGACCGCTGCTCAGGAACGGTGAGAACGTCGCCTGCTCCCGCGGATCGAGATCGACCTTGATACCGATGTCGGCGAGGTTGCTCTGGACGATGGCTGCGATGGTGGCAGCCGGCGCCAGTCCGGTACCGTACGACAGCTTCAGCGACGTCGACGGAGCACCGGCATCTCGTAGCAACGACTTCGCCTTGTCCAGGTCACGGGAGTAGTGCTTCGTAGCGGCCTCGTCGTATGCCGGGGAGGACTGCGGCCACGGCGCACTGCTCGCGATACCGGCACCACCGAGCACCTCGGCGAGGATACGGTCCCGATCCACCGCGTACGAGATCGCCTGCCGAATCCGCTTGTCCGCCAGCGCCGGATCGACCACGTTGGCTCCGACATAGTAGGCGACGTCGTACACGTCCTCGGTTTCGACGCGAAAAGCCGAGTCGCTCCGGAACGGTCTCGCATCCTGCGCGGATACTCCGATCACGGCGTTGGTCTGACCCGACCGCACCGAAGACAGCAAGGCAGAGTTGTCCGGAACCACCCGCACCGTGACGCTCTCGAGCAGCGGAGCGCCGCCCCAGTACGTGTCGTTTCGTTTCCATGCCGACTGTTGACCACGCTGCCAACTGTCGAACACGAAGGGGCCGGTACCGACGAACGAATCACCGGCGAGTAAACCTGCTTCCGTCTCGGAGTCGGTCAACAGCATGAATTCGAGGAGATCGAACAAGTTCACCAACGGATGGGCCAGCGTCAGAACAGCCACGGCAGCCTCGGAGGTGTCCACCGACGTCACCGTCTGTGCGGCAGCCTGAAGCTGTGAGCCCGCAGAATCCTTGGCCAGGTTCGCCAGTGAGTACGCCACGTCCTTGGACGTCAACGTCCGTCCCGTGTGGAAGGTGACGTCGGTACGTAGTTCGAGTCGTACCGTCAAACCGTCGTCGGACACGTCCCAGGACGTCGCAACCCGAGGCTTCGGATCCGAGGAGATGGGGTCGAGCCGTATCAGCGTGTCGAAAACCAGCGTCCCGACGGTCATCGACGTCAGACTCTGGGAAAAAATCGTGGCCGGATTCAGATCACTCAACGAGCCGATGACCAACGTCCCACCCGGTTCGGCCGAACCTTCGGACTGGTTGTCCTGCTTCGCTTCCTGTACCGCCGACGAGCAAGCGGCCAGCACCAGCGCCGACACGCCACCGATACCCAACTTCACGAAATCGCGCCTGTTCAGCCCTGCACCCGACGGCATCGACATGAGCCCTCCCCCTTCGTGTTCACTACTTCTGACGACGATCTTTCGGATCTGGTTGCGGTACTGCGTCGATCAGTTGACGCGTGTACTCGTGTCGCGGTGCGGCGAACACGGCCTCGGTAGTGCCCTGTTCGACAACCGCACCACGGCGGAGCACCACGACGCGATCTGCCACCCGATTCACCACGGCGAGATCATGACTGACGAAAAGGCAGGCGAACCCGAACTGGGCGCGAAGACTTTCGAACAGATCGAGAATCTTCGCCTGCACCGATACGTCGAGCGCACTGGTCGGCTCATCCGCCACCAACAACCTGGGCTGCA
This sequence comes from Rhodococcus sp. 27YEA15, assembly GCF_049739425.1. NCBI lineage: Bacteria > Bacillati > Actinomycetota > Actinomycetes > Mycobacteriales > Nocardiaceae > Rhodococcus > Rhodococcus sp. 27YEA15. The sequence continues at coordinate 5,070,676 of NZ_JBMHHW010000001.1, read as the reverse complement.
ATGCCAAGGCACGGGCGAACGCCACTCGCTGACGCTGACCACCGGACAGTTCCGACGGGCGCCGCGACGCATGGTCTGCCGGAAGTTCCACCGATTCCAGTAGTTCGGCGACCCGCGCCCGCAAGGATGCTCCAGAAGCCACTCGGTGCACGACCAGCGGTTCACCCACGCTCTCGCCGACACTGCGTCGCGGATCGAGAGACGCTGCCGGATCCTGGTGTATCAGAGCGAAATTCCTTCGCAGCGAACGAAGCTCGGAACGATGTAGCCCGGTGACAGACGTGCCGAGGAACTCGACGGCACCCGAGGTGGGCTGCACCAATCCCAGAGCCGCACGGCCGATGGTGGTTTTACCCGAGCCCGACTCTCCGACCAACCCCACCACTTCACCGGCGCCCACGGTGAGGTCGACGTTGTCGAGAGCACGAAACTCCGGGTTACCCAGCCGAGCCGGATACCGCACCGTCAAACTGCGAATCTCCAACACCGCCGACTCGGATTCTTTGCCCGGTAGGACGTGGTGGTGATCGTGAAGTCTCGGTACGGCAGCGAGTAGCTCTCTCGTGTACTGCTGATGTGGATTCTCGAACAGATCGAACACCGACTGCTGCTCGACAACCTTCCCGCTTCGCATCACTACCACGCGATCTGCCACTGCTGCAACAACTCCCATATTGTGCGTGATCAGGAGTATCGACGTGCCGTTCGCGTCGCGCAATCCTTGCAAGAGCTTCAATATCTCGGCCTGCACCGTCACGTCGAGGGCAGTGGTCGGCTCGTCCGCAATCAGCAATTCGGGTTCACCGGACAATGCCAACGCGATCACCACTCGTTGTTTCTGCCCGCCGGAGAGCTGATGTGGATACCAGTCGACGCGCGTCGACGCGTCGGGTATCTCGACGAGTTCCAACAGTTCCACCGCACGAGCGCGCGCAGCACGCTTCGATATCCGTTGATGTGCTTGCAGTGCCTGCGTGATCTGTCTGCCGATCTTCTGCACCGGGTTCAGTGCGGTCTGCGGCTCTTGAAAGACCATGGCCGCCCGCACACCACGAACCGAGTTCAACACCGAATCGTCGGCACCGATGATCTCGATACCGCCCACCGTCACCGACCCCGTCGCCGTGGCACCGTCGGGGAGCAACCCGAGAATCGTTCGAGCCGTCAACGATTTACCCGACCCTGATTCACCCACCAAAGCCACGATTTCACCGGAGCCGACCGTGAGACCGACACCTTCCACAACCGGCGACCGGCTACCGAAAGAGACGGACAGATCATCTATCGCCAACAGTGCATTCATGATCGGCGTGCCCGCCCGATTCCCTGCGCGAGAAGCAGAAAGCCGAGAACCAGTGCCGCCACCACCACGAGCGGCCCGATCGCGAAAGCAGTGTTCACGTCCAGGTTGGGGATCGAATCCGAGATGATCGATCCCAGCGACGGATCCGGCGGATTGACTCCGATACCGATGAAACTCATCGCCCCCTCGACGAAGACCGCCAGCGAGAGCGACAGGGCTACCTGCACCCCCAACGACTCGAGTACGTTCGGCAGGATGTGGATTCGCAGTACCCGGAGCTGACCCGCCCCGATCACCTCGGCCGCCTCCACGAAGGGCTGCTCGCGGACCCGCAGTACCGCCGTCCTGACGAGTCGGCCGAAGATCGGCACCTCGGTGGCAACGATCACCACACCTACGGTGAACGCTCCCGGACCGATGATCGCGGCCAGCGTGATCGCGAGAATCAGTGCGGGAAAAGCGAGTACGACGTCGAACAGTCGTTGAACCAGGGTATCTGCCACGCCGTCCAGCGTCGCCACCAAGCCGATCAGAGCACCGATCACCGCGCCGATCGGTACGGCGACAAACGCGATGAGCAAGTCGATTCGAATTCCGTAGAGGACACGGGAGAAGACGTCACGGTTGACCTGATCGGTACCGAGCCAATGCTGCGCGCTGGGCCCCAGGAGGTTCGCCCCGGAGATCTGCTCGAGCGGATCGTAAGGCGCAAGGATCGGAGCCAGAATTCCTGCCACCATGATCACCACGACCATGACCAGACCTACCAGACCCTGACCGCGGGTCACGCCGGTCACGACTTACCTCCGATACGAATACGCGGATCGAGGTAGGCGTGCGCCACATCCGTCAACAGTTGGATGACTACGAAGATCGACACCGACAGCAACAACAACACCTGAACTACCGGGTAGTCCCGACGACTGATTCCCTGCTCGATCAACCGACCGATCCCCGGCCAGGCGAAGATCGCCTCCACCAGAATCGAACCACCGAGCAACTGCCCGGTCTGCAAACCGAGAGCGGTGATCATGGTGGGCAATGCATTCCGCAGTGCACTTCGCGAGACGAGGTTCCACCGCCTCACCCCCACGGCCCGGGCGGTGGTGACGTACGGCTGCTCGAGTTCGGTGCGCAGCGATTCGGTCAGGAAACGGGTCAACGCCGCCGATACCGGAAGTGCGAGGCAAACCGCAGGCAGGAGAAGGTACTGGACGGTGATGTCCGGTCTCGCGAGGAACCCGGCCGGCGGCACCCCGCCCGCAGGCAGAACCGGAATCAGCACGGCGAAAACCAGTACCAACAGGACACCGGTCACGAAGGGAGGCAACGCAACCGCAAGCGTGTTGGCACCGTTGACCACTGCCGTCAACCAGCGTCTGGGCCACGCCACGGCGGCGACGGACAGCACCAAGGACACCACCACCGCCAAGATCAGCGCGGCCGACGTCAGAACCAGAGTATTGGTCAACCCGTCGAGCACCAGGTCGGAGATGTTTCCGCCGATCACGAACGATCGACCGAGATCGAACGTCAGAATTCCACCCAGCCATGTCAGATACTGCGATGGAATCGACTTGTCCAGCCCCAGTTGCGCTCTGATCGCATCGATGGACGCCTGCGAGGCATCGGGGCCGGCCAGCGTCGTCGCCGCGTCGCCAGGCACGAGTCGAAGGACCAGAAAGATCAGTATCGACGCCAGGAACAACACGAGCACCGCGGACGGAAGCCTACGAAGAAGGTAGCGCGTCACAACAGGTCACTCTCGACAACCGACTGCACAGTGCGCCCCCCGGCACGCTCGACTCGAACCCACTAACCATTCGTGTCAGTGAAGCTAACACCAGCCGAACCTTGCCACAATTCGAACGAAACCGCAGGGAGAGTCTCGGCGAAATGCAAGTTTCTGGCACTGGTTCGTCACGGTGTCGACCGGAGGGACCGACTACTCGCATGTCACTCGGATCACGCGCGACACATTTCGGACATATTTACGAATCGTGGCTGAAATCTGTTCTCTTTAATCTCTTCTCGACGCCGATACGGCACGCCACCCCCATGGGAGCAAGGAGACAGTCAGGTGCGAAGAAGAACCATGTCGCGATTCGTGGCAGCAGTCGGCATCGCCGGATTGTGCGCCGGCGTCGGTGGGGGGCCGGCGATCGCAGCACCCACGAATCAACCTGTGGACGTCGTGGACCTCGGAGTCGCAGGCGCGCTGGATGCCATGAACACCGGCAAGGCCACGTCGGAAGAACTCGTCGAGGCCTACCTGACGAGAATTTCCGAATACGACGGGCAGACACCGATGGACGGCGGCCTCGGCTCGATCGTGTCGCTCGATCCCGATGCACTCACCGAAGCTCGGGACCGGGACCGGCAACGCGAAGCAGGCGACATCCTCGGCCCACTGCACGGTGTTCCCGTGCTCGTCAAGGACAACATCAACACCGCGGAAATGCCGACCAGCCAAGGCAACAAGGCGCTGGCGACCTACCAGCCGCTCTCCGATGCCACCGTGGTCGAGCGGCTCCGCAAAGCCGAGGCCGTGGTGATCGGAAAGACCAACATGGCCGAGTTCGCGGCATTCTGGGACACGCAGAGTTCCGTGCGCGGCCGAACCCTCAACCCGTACGACGTCACCCGCAACGTCAACGGATCCAGCGGTGGTTCCGGTGCAGCCGTCACCGCGAGTCTGGGCGCGATCGGTCTCGGAACAGAATCGTGCGGATCTCTCACCGACGTAGCATCATTCACCAATCTGGTAGGACTTCGACCCACCCCCGGCCTGGTGAGCCGAGCAGGGGTCGACTACAACCCGGACGGAGACACCGTCGGGACACTGTCTCTCGACGTGGCGGACGCGGCCATCGCTCTCGACGCGCTCGCCGGTACCGACCCCGCCGATCCCCTCACCCACGACGCCGACTCGCACAAACCCGCGTCCTACCGTGACGCTCTCGGCAGTGGATCACTCGCAGGCAAGAGAATCGGATACATGGTCCATCCGCTGGGCGGAAACGACTTCCAGCCGGGGGCGCAGAGCTCGTCGGTACTTGCGACCGCTGACGAGGCGATGCAGGAGATGACGGCCCGGGGCGCGACGGTGGTCCCGATCGACCTCTCCCCCACCTGGCTGGATACGTACCTGCCCGCGAACCGCCAGTACTGGGGTACCGGCGGCCGCGAGGACTACTTCCTACGAACCGACGCGAAGGTACCCGACGGGCTGGCCGCCGAATCCGAGCCCAGGGACCAGATCAACTACGGCGACCTACTGGCGGCCGATCACGACATGGACCCGACCACGATCGCCATGCTGCGCAGTGGCGACAACGTGCCTGCCGACCCCGCGTCGTACCAGTCGGCTCAGGAAAGTCGTGAACTACTCGAGAAGGGTGTGGAAGCACTCGAAACGGAGAACCGACTCGACTTCCTCGCCTATCCGACCATGTCGGCGCCACCCGTCACACTTCACGACGGGGTCAAGCCGGTATCGGTCAACGACGAGCAGCTCGGAACGAGTTGCGGATGGGCGAACTTCACCGGACGGCCGGTGGTCTCCCTCCCAGCCGGATTCGACAAGGACGGCCTACCCGTCGGAGTGAGCCTGCTCGGTCAGCGGTACGGCGAGACAGAGCTTCTGAGCGCCGCCTACGATTACGAAAGGGCAACCGATCACCGCAAGACGCCCGACTTGTCCACCGTCGCAGCAGATCTCGCGTCCACATCATCCGCGATGCCCGCCGGAGCCGATACACCGATGAACTGGTTCGGCATCGTCTCACTCACGGCGGGCACGGTCGCGCTCGCACTGTTCGCGGCCTACGCGCTCCGTCGACATGGCTCGTAAGCTGTTCGGTGTGATCTGCTGGAACGGTGACACGCGAGAAGCACGAACAGTCCACGCTGCGCACGCTGGGTGAACCGCGATGGTCACGGTAATCGCGGTGAGTGTGTTCGGTCTCCGCCGGGAAGTCGACCAGATGATGTCGGCGCTCCGCGAAGCCGGACGCGACGGGCACGAATCACGTGGGTGGGTGTCGCGCTCGGACACGGATCCGGGCACCGGCCGCGACAACCGTGAGGTGCTGACCGGCCTCGAATCGCAATGGACTCGAACCGTCGACGGCGCTCACACCGGTGTCACGGCCGGCAGCCAGATGTGGTGGATTGTCGCCGCCGACGACGTAGATCCACTGCGGTCGGCATTGATCGCAGTTCTCGACCATCACACGTCGAGGCGATCCGACCCGAGGTCGAGGCGATCCGACCCGGGGTCGAGGCGATCCGACCCGGGAACGGTGCCGGCCGATCGAGTGGCGTGGTCGCTTGCCTGTCACCGATACTCCGCCGAACACTGAAGCTGATTTGCACAAAACGAACGGGGCCGTCAATTCCGAGAATTGACGGCCCCGTTCACTGTGGGCGAAGGGGGACTTGAACCCCCACGTCCCGAAGGACACTGGCACCTGAAGCCAGCGCGTCTGCCATTCCGCCACTCGCCCGAGCAACGCCGAAACATTATCACGACGTTCGAGAAATTTCACATTCGTGCAGCTCAGCGGGTAAATCGATCGACAGTCAGCAACTGGTTACCCGAACCGGATATCATGCTGAGACTTGACCGCAGTACTGCCGAACAGACGTTTCACAGTACCGTGGAACCTGTACAGGAGATCGGTTGACACGCGACAATGTTCAGTGAGGCGGTTTCGGCCGCAGAACCAGCAGGTCGCGGAGGCGAGGCGAGAGGAGGGCACCATGGGCATCGTGCAGCGTTTCGAGCGAAAGCTCCAAGGGGCTGTCGGTGACGCATTTGCTCGGGTCTTCGGCGGTGGCGTGGTGCCACAGGAAGTCGAGGCCGCACTGCAGCAGGAGGCGCGAGACCGCGTCGAGGATCTCGGCAACGGACTTCTCCTCGCTCCCAATCAGTACGTGATCACCATCAACAACTCCGATCACGAAGAGTTGGCCGCAGATCGCGAACTGACCACCAAGGCGTTCGCCCGCCATTTGCAGGACTTCATTCGTGATCAGGGTTGGCAGACCTACGGCGACGTCGCCGTCACCTTCGCCCCCTCGCCGACTCTGCACACCGGCCAGTTCCGCACCAGAGGAACAGTCAATCCAGACGACGAACCTGCACCGATTCCACAATCGGGTCCGGTGCAGCCGCCCCCACAGTCGCCGGTGCCACCGATACCGCCACCACGTCCTCGCGTTCCACAGGTTTCGTCGCGACCACCGCAACGACCCGCACAGAATGTCCCCCCTGTTTCCAACCACGTCCCGCCACTACCAGGAGCCGGTCCCATGACGCAGAACTCAGGCTACGAACCCAGCCGCGATCCGGCGGGGCGCCAGCCCGAACCGCAGCAGCCGGCACGCAACGGTTACTCCCACGACGACGACGCCGCCTACACCCAGCAGGGCCAGGATGCGCCGTACCAGAACGGGTACGACCGCGGTGACGGCTACCGCAACGGGAGCGATCAGCAGTCGTACTCCCAGACCAACGGCTACGACCAGCAAAACGGCTACGACAACCAGCAGGGCTACCAAGGCGGCTACGAACAGCCTGCCTACGACCAGCAGTCCTACGACCAGCAGTCCTACGACGCAGCGCCCCAACAGCAGAACTACGACCAGCCGCAAGGTAGCGGCTACGACAACCAGCAGGGCTACGACAACCAGCAGGGCTACGGCCAGCCGCAGGCGTACCAGGGTGGCTACGACCAGAACGGGTACGAGCAGCAGGGCTACCAGCAGCCGTACAACGGTCAGTCCTACGAACCGCAGGCGCAGGGCAACGGCTACGACAACCAGCAGGGCTACCAAGGCGGCTACGAGCAGCCTGCCTACGACCAGCAGTCCTACGACGCAGCGCCCCAACAGCAGAGTTACCAGGGTGGCTACGATCAGCAGCCGGCCTACGACCAGCAGTCTTACGACGCAGCGCCCCAACAGAGCTACGAGCAGGGCGGTTACGACCAGACCCAGGCGTACGCGCAGCAGGGATACAACGGCGGCGCTTACGCACCGGCCGCTCAGAGTTCGACGGCGACGCTACAACTCGAGGACGGCAGTGGACGCCACTTCCAGCTTCGTGACGGCAGCAATGTCATCGGACGCGGGCAAGAGGCGCAGTTCCGACTGCCCGACACCGGCGTCTCACGTCGCCACATCGACATCCGCTGGGACGGTCGAACCGCGATGCTCTCCGATCTGGGATCCACCAACGGGACGACGGTCAACGGAGCACCCGTCCAGGACTGGCAGCTCGCCGACGGCGACATCATCCGGGCCGGGCATTCCGAGATCCTCGTTCGGATTCTCTGATCCACAGCTAACGGCCGCCGCGCCGCCCGCAGTTCGATAACAATCGAGCACGTGGCGGTCCGTCGGCGCGCCGCCGGCACGGCGCTGTCAGTATCGTGACGCAAGGGGCTCAGCGCCCCCTATGATGCTGCCAGTCGACAATGCTCGCGCCCGCCATTGTGCGGGTCGGGCCGTAGAAGGAGGTGGACAGCCGTGCAGGGCCTGATTCTGCAACTCACACGAGCGGGCTTCCTGCTCCTACTCTGGCTGTTCGTCTGGGCAGTCCTGCGTACTCTCCGATCCGACATCTACGCAGGTTCCGGCGTGCGTGTGCCGCCGCGTTACAGCCGTGCGGGTGGTGTTCTCCCGTCACTGGGCAAAGCCAAGGTGCCGCGATATCTGGTGGTCACCCAGGGCGCTCTGGCCGGCACCCGCATCACGCTCGGATCCCAGCCGGTGATGATCGGCCGCGCCGACGATTCCACTCTGGTCCTGACCGACGACTACGCGTCGACCCGTCACGCCCGACTCTCACAACGAGGCGTCGACTGGTATGTCGAAGATCTCGGTTCGACCAACGGCACCTATCTCGATCGTGCCAAGGTCACCACCGCCGTCCGGGTACCGCTCGGTACCCCTGTCCGCGTCGGTAAGACGGTAATCGAGTTGCGCCCGTGACCCTAGTTCTCCGCTACGCGGCGCGCAGCGACCGAGGTCTGGTGCGCTCCAACAACGAAGACTCCGTTTACGCAGGTGCACGCCTCCTCGCGCTCGCCGACGGTATGGGTGGGCACGCAGCCGGTGAAGTTGCATCACAGTTGATGATCGCCGCGCTCGCCCATCTCGACGACGACGAACCAGGCGAAGATCTGCTCGGAAAGCTCGAGTCGGCGACCATCGAAGGCAACGATTCGATCGCCGACCACGTGGAAGAGGAACCGGACCTCGACGGTATGGGCACCACCCTCACCGCGATGCTCTTCTCCGGCAGCAAACTCGGTCTGGTCCACATCGGTGATTCCCGCGCGTACATGCTGCGCGACAACCATTTGACGCAGATCACCCGCGACGACACCTTCGTCCAGTCCCTCGTCGACGAGGGCCGGATCACCGCCGAAGAAGCACACACTCATCCGCAGCGATCGCTGATCATGCGGGCATTGACCGGTAACGAGATCGAACCGACATTGACGATGCGCGAAGCCCGCGCAGGCGACCGGTATCTGCTGTGCTCGGACGGTCTGTCCGACGTGGTCAGCGACGAGACCATCGAGAACACGATGCGGGACGGTTCGCAGGAGCACTGTGCGGATCGGCTCATCGAATTGGCTCTGCGCAGCGGTGGTCCCGACAACGTCACCGTGGTCGTCGCCGACGTGATCGATCTGGACTACGGCCAGTCACACCCGATCGTCGCCGGTGCCGCGTCCACCGAGGAAGAAGAGGACACGCCGCCGCCGAACACCGCGGCCGGCCGGGCTGCCGCCATGCGTCCGCCGCGCGCGACACCCAAACGTGTTGTCTCCCAACCGGAACCAGAGCCGAAGAAGAAGCGTAACCGGATCTGGTGGCTGGTGATTGCCGTGGTGCTGATCGCCGTCGTGGTGGTCGGGGCCGTCATCGGTCGCGCTGTCATCCGGAACAACTACTACGTGGGCGCCGACGACGGACGCGTCACCGTGCTGCGCGGTATCCCCGGCTCCGTTCTCGGGTACTCACTGCAGCAAGCCGATCAGGTCGGCTGCGTCGGCAGCGACGACGTCCTCACCCTCGTCTCCCCGGATGCGATTCCCGTGGGCTGTGACATCTTCGAGGTCGCGGATCTACAACCGTCCGCCCAGGAACAGGTTCGGGCCGGACTGCCGTCCGGTAAACGTCAGGATGCCCAGAGTCAGATGATCCGACTCATCGGTGGCGACCTGCTGCCCCGTTGCGAAAGCACGAGCACCACGACCGCGCCGCCCACGCCGACGACAGCCGCGCCGCCCGCTCCTCCCGCACCCGGAGTACCGCCACCGCCACCGGCGGCGACCACGGTCCCTCCCATCACCACAACGGACGAAGCACCCATTCCCAGCGCTCAGATCCCCGGACAGACGTGCAGGGCGGTCAGCTGATGTCCACCAACGCCGCATCGGGGGTGGCTTTCCCGAGCCCACCCGGAGGATTTGCGCCTGCCCCGGTCCAATCCACCCGACGGAACGTGGAGTTGCTCCTGATCGGCTTCGCCGTGATCGTGACGACGGTGTCGTTGCTGCTGGTCGAGGCCAGCCAGGAACAGAAGATCACCCTGGATCTGGCCAAGTACGCCCTCGCCTACACCGGACTGTTCCTGATCGCGCACCTCGCGATCCGTCGATACGCCCCGTACGCGGATCCCCTGCTGCTTCCCATCGTTGCCCTGCTCAACGGCCTCGGATTGGTACTCATCCATCGCCTCGACCTGGCCGACGAGCAGACCGCGCTCTACAACGGCGTCGCGGCCCCGTCACCGGATGCCAATCAGCAGGTCCTGTGGACAGCACTGGCGATTTCCGGATTCGTACTGCTACTGGTGTTCTTGAAGGACTACCGTCTGCTGGCGCGGTTCAGCTACACCCTCGGCCTCGCCGGCCTGGTGTTCCTCGTCATCCCGGCCATCCTGCCCGCCCGGTTCTCGAGCGTGAACGGCGCCAAGATCTGGATCCGGCTGCCCGGCTTCAGCATTCAACCGGGCGAGTTCGCGAAGATTCTGCTCATCATCTTCTTCGCATCGGTACTCGTGGCGAAACGTGACCTGTTCACCTCCGCAGGTAAACATTTCCTCGGCATGGACTTTCCGCGCGCCCGCGATCTCGGCCCGATCCTGCTCGCCTGGATCGTCTCCGTCGGTGTCCTCGTCTTCGAAACCGACCTCGGCACGTCCCTACTGCTGTTCAGCACCGTGCTGGTGATGATCTACATCGCCACCGAACGTGTCGGCTGGCTCGTCATCGGTATCGGACTGCTCGGCGTCGGCTTCTTCTTCGCGTACAAGATGTTCTCGCACGTCCGCGTCCGCGTGGACACCTGGCTCGACCCGCTCGGCGACTACGCCAACACCGGCTACCAGATCTCCCAGTCCCTGTTCGGGCTGGCCACCGGCGGTATCGCCGGAACCGGACTCGGCAGCGGACGCCCGAACCAGGTGCCGTTCGCCAAAACCGACTTCATCACCGCCACCATCGGCGAAGAACTCGGCCTCATCGGCCTCGCCGCCGTACTCATGCTGTTCCTGCTGCTGATCGTGCGCGGCCTGCGCACCGCCCTGGCCGTCCGTGACAGCTTCGGGAAACTTCTCGCCGCCGGACTCTCGTTCACCATTGCGATCCAGATCTTCGTCGTCGTGGGCGGTGTCACGAAACTGATCCCGTTGACCGGCCTGACCACCCCGTTCATGTCCTACGGCGGATCGTCGCTGCTGGCCAACTACCTGCTGCTGGCGATCCTCGTCCGCATCTCCGACTCGGCCCGCGCCCCGGCGGCACCCAAGAAGAAGGGTCCGGGTCCGATCGCGGACGCCCACACCGAGATGATGCCGCGCGTATGAACACTCCCCTGCGCCGCGTCGCGATGGCCGTCATGGTGATGGTGGTCGCGCTGCTTGCCAACGCAACGTACGTCCAGGTCATCAAGGCCGACGATCTGCGTAACGACCCCCGGAACTCGCGCATCCTGCTCGACGAGTACTCGCGCCAGCGAGGCCAGATCTCCGCCTCCGGCCAGGTACTGGCATCGTCGCAGGCCACCGACGACCGATACAAGTACCTCCGTGAATACCCGAACGGCGAACCGTTCGCACCGGTCACCGGGTTCTACTCGATGCAGTACGGCAGCGCCGGCCTCGAGCGCACCGAAGATCCGATTCTCAACGGATCCGACAACCGCCTGTTCAGCCAGCGATTCTTCGACCTCGTCTCGGGCCGCGATCCGCGCGGTGGCAACGTCGTCACCACCCTCAACCCGGCGATGCAGCAGGTGGCGTACGACCAGCTGACCAGCAAGGGTTACACCGGATCGGTAGTCGCGATCGAACCGAGCACCGGGCGCATCCTCACCATGGTGAGCACCCCCAGCTACGACCCCAACAAGCTCGCCAGCCACGACGGCGCCGTCACCACCCAGGCGTGGGACGACCTCAACGCCGACCCGAACAACCCACTGGTCAACCGCGCGATCTCCCAGACCTACCCACCCGGGTCCACCTTCAAGGTCATCACCACAGCCGCCGCCCTGGGCAACGGTGCCACCCCCGACGACCAGTTGACGGCGGCCCCGCAGATCACACTGCCCGACACCAACACCACCCTGGAGAACTACAACGGCAGTACCTGTGGCGACGGCCCCACCGCATCCTTGCGAGACGCATTCGCCCGTTCCTGCAACACCGCCTTCGTCGAACTGGGCATCAAAGACGGCATCGGCGCCGTCAAGGACGAAGCCAAAGCCTTCGGTATCGGACCCAACACCCCGACCATCCCACTGCCCGTCGCCGACAGCACAGTCGGTGACATCCCCGACGACGCGGCACTCGGACAGTCCGCGATCGGGCAGCGCGACGTCGCCCTGACCCCGCTGCAGAACGCCGTCATCGCAGCCACCGTCGCCAACGGCGGTGTCCGCATGCAGCCGAACCTGATCTCCCAGCTCCAAGGGCCCGACCTCACCGATCTGAGCTCACCGTCACCGGTGTCCCTCGGCCAGGCGATCTCACCGACCGTCGCCGCCACCCTCACCGAACTGATGATCGGCGCCGAGAACTACACCAGCGGCGACGGCAAGATCCCCGGCGTACAGATCGCGTCCAAGACCGGCACCGCCGAGCACGGAGTGAACCCCCAGCAGACCCCGCCACACGCCTGGTACATCGCGTTCGCCCCGGCCCAGAACCCGACCGTCGCCGTGGCCGTCATCGTCGAGAACGGCGGTGACCGCGGACTGGCCGCCACCGGCGGGTCCGTAGCCGCACCCATCGGTCGGGCAGTCATCGCAGCCGGAATCCAGGGGGGCTAACCGTGGCATTGAACAACGGCGCTCTGATCGCCGACCGTTACCGACTCAACCGCCTCATCGCGACCGGTGGCATGGGCCAAGTGTGGGAAGCCACCGATTCCCGACTCAACCGTCGCGTCGCCGTGAAGGTACTCAAGTCGGAGTTCTCCTCCGACCCGGAATTCCTCGAACGCTTCCGCTTCGAAGCCCGAACCACCGCACAGCTGAACCATCCCGGCATCGCCGGAATCTACGACTACGGCGAAACCCGGGACAGTTCCGGAGATTCCACCGCCTACCTGGTGATGGAACTGGTCAACGGCGAACCACTGAACGCAGTGCTGGCCCGCGTCGGCCGCCTCGCGGTGGCGCACGCACTGGACATGCTCGAGCAGACCGGGCGCGCACTGCAGGTCGCCCACGACGCCGGTGTCGTCCACCGCGACGTCAAACCGGGCAACATCCTGATCACCCCGGCCGGACAGGTGAAGATCACCGACTTCGGAATCGCGAAAGCCGTCGAGAACTCGCCGGTCACCCGCACCGGAATGGTGATGGGCACCGCCCAGTACATCGCCCCCGAACAGGCCCTGGGCCAGGACGCGACGTCCGCCAGTGACGTGTACTCGTTGGGCATAGTCGGCTACGAGGCGCTCTCGGGCCGACGACCGTTCACCGGCGAGGGCGCACTGACCGTCGCGATGAAGCACGTGCAGGAAGTCCCGGCGCCCATGCCCGCGGACCTGCCGCCGAACATCCGGGAACTCATCGACATCACCCTCGCCAAGGATCCACTCGGCCGATACTCGAGCGGCGGCGAATTCGCCGACGCGGTGGCTGCCGTCCGCGCCGGCCACCGACCACCACCGCCCGGGACCGGACGTGGCGTCGCCGCTGCGCCCGGACCGTATCCGCCGACCTCCGCGACGACGGTCCTCCCACCCGGAGCCACCGGCAGCTACGGCGGACCGGCTACGGTCAATACAGCGAACACCACCCCGTCCGGGCTCACCAGCACCCAGAAAGCTGTGGCATGGGCTGGCGGTGGTCTGCTCGTGCTGGCAGCGATCATCGGTGGTGTCGCACTGGCCGGCGGAAATTCCGACAGCCCGACCATCTCGCCCGTGACGACGACGGTGCTCCCCACGACCACCACGCAACCGACCACGACGACTACCAAGCGGCCGACCACCACCACCGAGGCACCCACGACCACGACCGTGGTGCCGCCGCCGATCACCACCACCACGGTGCCGACCACCACGACTGCACCGACCACCCAGCCGAGCACCACGGAACCGACGACCACCACCACGCAACCGACGACGACCACTACGACGACCACGTCGGAGGAGTCCGGGGCCCTTGAAGAACCGCTAGGACAAACGCCATGACCACACCCCGCAATCTCTCCTCCAGATACGAGCTGGGTGAGATTCTCGGCTTCGGCGGCATGTCCGAGGTGCATCTGGCGCGTGACCTCCGGCTCAGCCGTGACGTGGCGATCAAGGTCCTGCGCGCCGACCTGGCCCGTGACCCGACGTTCTATCTACGGTTCCGGCGTGAGGCGCAGAACGCCGCCGCACTCAATCATCCGGCGATCGTCGCCGTCTACGACACCGGCGAAGCCGAAACCGACGCGGGTCCGCTGCCGTACATCGTCATGGAGTACGTCGACGGCGACACCCTGCGGGACATCGTGCGCGGCGGCGGACCGATGCCCTCGCGTAAGGCGATGGAAGTCATCGCCGACGTGTGTGCGGCCCTGGACTTCAGCCATCGAAACGGCATCGTGCACCGCGACGTCAAACCGGCCAACATCATGATCAACCGGGCCGGTGCCGTGAAGGTGATGGACTTCGGTATCGCCCGGGCCATCTCCGACGCGTCGAGCCCGATGACGCAGACAGCTGCCGTGATCGGAACCGCCCAGTACCTCTCACCCGAGCAGGCGCAGGGTGAATCGGTCGACGCCCGCTCCGACGTGTACTCACTCGGCTGCGTTCTGTTCGAGATCCTCACCGGGGAGCCGCCGTTCAAGGGTGACTCGCCGGTCGCCGTCGCATACCAGCACGTTCGCGAAGATCCGCCCACCCCGTCGGAGGTCAATCCAGACATTCCGCGGGAGCTGGATTCGATCATTCTCAAAGCGATGAGCAAGAACCCCGCCAACCGCTATCAGAGTGCGGGCGACATGCGCAGCGATCTGGTGCGGGTACTGGGCGGACAGCGTCCGAGCGCCCCGATGGTCATGAACGACGAAGACCGCACCACCATCCTGGGGGCTGTCGGCTCGGATACCGGCAACTACCGCACCGCACCCGATCCGGTGGAACCCGTCGCACCCACGTCTCGTCGGCGCGCGGAGCCGGCACCGAAGAAGAAGGGGCTGCGGTATGCGCTGGTCGGTGTCGCTTCCGTTGCGATCATCGTTCTCGTGGCCGTCTTCCTCTGGCAGTACAACGGTTCCCCGAAGGTCACGATGGTGACCGTGCCGACGGATCTGACCAATCAACCGGCCGACACCGCAGAAGCTGCCCTGACCAACGCCGGGTTCAAAGTGGAGCGTCAACAAAAGACCGACAAGGTGATCGCGTCGGGCAACGTCATCACCACCCGGCCCGTCGGCGGTGTATCGGTCGAGAAGGGCAGCACCGTCACGATCGACGTGTCCACCGGACCCGAACAGGTACAGATCCCTCGCCTGACCGGCCTCAGCGAAGACGACGCCGAGCAGAAGCTCAACGCGCTGGGTCTGCGACTCGATCCGACCATCGGAAAAGCGGCGTCCACCGTCGCCGAGGTCGACAAGGTCGTCGGGCAGGATCCTGCTGTCGGTGTGTCCGTGGTTCTGAACTCCGCGGTGACAATCACCATCGGCACCGGACCCGAACAGGTTCGGGTTCCCAACGTGACCGGCCAGACCGAGGACGTGGCGCGGCCGAACATCGAAGCCGCCGGGTTCGTCGTCCAGGTCACCGAGGTAGATTCCGGAATGCCGAAGGGGCAGGTCGTCTCGACCGACCCGGCAGGCGGTAGCACCGCGACCAAGGGCGCAACCGTCACCCTTCGGGTGTCCAACGGCAACCAGATCGCGATGCCGGACCTGACCAACAAGACCGTCTCCGATGCGCTCGCTGCACTGCGCGCTGCCGGGTGGGCCGGCAACGGTGGTCAGCTGGTTCAGAACCAGACCACAACTCTGATACCGGAGATGGTCGGCAAGATTGCCTCGCAGTCCCAGCCACCCGGCTCGGAGATCTCCAAGGACGCGGTGATCACCGTCAGCGTCGGCCAACTGGGCATCCCCGGTCCCGGCAGATAGATCGAATCCGTGAAAAAGGCCTCCCTACCCGGGAGGCCTTTTTCACGCGGTCAGAGTGCGCCGAGCGCGGACGCCACTTCGGCTTCGAGGGTGGCCACCAGAACTTCCGGCGGCGCGTCACCGCACACCGCCAGCCAGTTCGCGAGCATCCGGTGTCCACCTTGAGTCAGCACGGATTCAGGGTGGAACTGAACGCCGTGGATGGGACGTTCGCGGTGCCGCATGGCCATCACGACACCGCTCTCGGTACGTCCGGTGACCTCGAGAACGTCGGGAAGGGTGTCTTCGAGAACCGTCAACGAGTGGTAGCGCGTCGCGGTGAACGGATCAGGTAGGCCGGAGAGCACTCCCGTGTTCTCGTGGTGGACGAGACTGGTCTTGCCGTGCAGCAGTTCGGGAGCGCGATCGACGGTCGCACCGAAGGCCGCGCCGATCGCCTGATGGCCGAGGCAGACGCCGAGCAGCGGCGTTTCGGTCTCGGCACACACTTTCACCAGATCCATGGTGGCTCCCGCTCGCTGCGGGGTGCCGGGGCCCGGACTGAGAAGGATCCCGTCGAACTGTGCGACCGCAGCCCCCAGATCTACCGTCAGCCGTGGATCGTCGTTACGCCAGACCACGGCCTCGGTTCCGAGCTGGCCCAGGTACTGCACCAGGTTGAACACAAAGCTGTCGTAGTTGTCGACGACGAGAATCCTCATGGGAGCAGGGTAAACGGCCGCGCTAGCCACCGTTGTAGGCGGGCACCGTGATCTGCGACGGAGCAGTCTGCGTGTAGCCGAGACCGAAGCGGGTCGCGTACTGCTTGAAGACGCGAATTCCGGGCTCGGCAGCCAACGCGGCCTCGAGGCGCGCGACGTCCCCGACCGCTGTCATCACGTACGGCGGACTGTACGTCCGACCGTGCAGAAGCAATGTGTTCCCGATACATCGCGGTGCGGACGTGTTCACGATGCGCTGGTCTTGCATCCCGACAGCCTCGGCGCCGCCCGACCACAGCGCATTGAGCACACTCTGCACGTCCTGCTGGTGGACCACCAGATCGTCCGGGGATGCGTCGACCGGATACTTGCCGTCAGCACCGCGCGGGGCGTCCGTCATCGTGACGACGACACCGGGTCCGGTCATCTCGGTCAGACCGGCGTCGACGGAGATCGTCTTGATGTCGGCCAGTGTGTTCGCCACACCCACGTCGGACCGGGCAGCGTCCTCTTGCAATGCGTTGACCTGCGCTGAAAGACTGTCGCGTTGGGCCGTCACCTCGTCGGCGTTCGCCTGAGCGCTGCGGACCAGATCCGACAGCCGGGTGCTGTCCGCGACCTGCAGTTGGTTTTCCTCGGCCGATCGTTGGGCGGTGGCGACCATCAATCCGGCGACCAGGCACACCACCAGGGCACCGATACGCCACAGAGTTCGACTCGATTCGGTCTCCGCCACCTGAGCTACGTTAGCGTGTAGGTACACATGCAGGTGTTATGTCCGGCCCGGGAGTGCTTGCCGGTCGTGATCACCTGCCCCCGACCCTGTCACACCGTTAGAGCGAGGACGTCATGCCGAAGTCGAAGGTCCGCAAGAAGAACGACTACACGATCAACCCTGCGAACCGCACTCCGGTGAAGGTGAAGTTGGGTCCTTCGAGCCCGGTGTACGTTTCCGTGATGCTCGGCTTCATGCTCCTGGGCCTGGCATGGCTGATTGTGTATTACTTGGCGGCCGATTCCCTCACGTGGATGAACAATCTGGGGGCGTACAACTTCCTGATCGGGTTCGGTTTCATGATCGTGGGTCTCGTGATGACCATGCGATGGCGTTGACCTGCAGTGTCGGTGTGACAAACCGATCATGACCACCTTTCAATTACATGGGTGTCATTCATCCCCAGTGTGGATAACCCCTGTGGACAACCTAGGAAGTTATCCACATGCTCGAGGATGAATTTCATCCACAGCCTCGTGACGGCGCCGCCGACGTGGTCTCGTGGGCCACTCCGATGGGTGCTGTCTACGCGTTTTTCGGCGGGGCACTCGCATTGGCGATCGCCGCATTCTTCGCCCCCACCGAACCGGCCGGGCGATTCCTACTCGCCCTCGCCGTACTCGGACTGTTCGCTTTCGGAGTGCTCGGACTCCGCCAGCGCCCACGACTGGCCGTCGTCGACGTCCACGGGTCGCCGGCCATCGCGGTGCAGAAACTTCGGGCCAGGTACGTCTTCGGGCGCGACCAGATCGACCGCATCCGGCTCGTGCGATACCCGCGCCTCGGCCGGCGGGTGCCGATGCTCGAAATCGACATCGTGGATCGGGCCGCCGGTACCGAGAAACTGCTCATCTTCGGGCGTTGGGACCTGGGCACCACGCCGGAGGACGTACTCGACGTCCTCACCGTCCACGGTCTGGTGCCGCCGGGGAAATAGCGGCGGCCGCTAGCTGCTCAGAAACAGCCCCTGGTCGCGGAGTTGAACGACTCGCAGCACGATGATGCCGAGCGTCACCACCGTCACCGTCGCCAACCCGATCCAACCGATCCGCACTGCCTTGACGCGATCCGATGCCGCCCCGAGCCACTGCGGCGCGTACAACAGCGCTGCGGTGGCAGCGGCGCCGGCCACGAGTCCGCCGGCGTGCCCCCAGAACGAAATTCCGGGAAGCGTCACACTGATGACGACGTTGATGGCGATCACCGAGATGATGGGCGCGGGACTGCGACGTAACCGAAGCAGGATCACTGCCTGCGCGCCCATGACGCCGAAGATCGCCCCGGAGGCGCCTGCCGTCCAGGACAGCGATGTCGGCGACGAGAAGACGGACTGGAAGGCCATGACCGCGGCAGATCCACCGAGTAGGGAAATGAGATAGAGCGCGATGTAGCGGGAACGCCCCAGCACCATCTCGGTGTCGCGGCCGAGGATGTAGAGGGCGTACATGTTCACTGCGAGGTGCAGAATGCCGAAATGCAGGAATCCGGATCCGATGAGGCGGAACCATTCACCGCCGGCCACGAGCGCCGGGTTGAGCGCCCAGTCGAGGAAGAGGGCCGATCCGACCTGGTTGTTCATGACGCTACGAGATTGCAGCACTGTCACGAGGAACGTCAGCACGTTCACGCCCATCAGGGTGTACGTCACCAGCGGAACCACTCGCCCGGAGGCGACGGTGTTACCCGCCACCCCGCGCACCGGACGGATATCGCGTTGACCGGCAGCGACACAGTCCACACATTGGTATCCCACCGACGCTTCGCGTAGGCATTCCGGACACGCGGGTCGGCCACATCTGGTGCAGGCCAGCGCTGTCGGTCGATCTGGGTGTCGGACGCACCGCGGTCGGGGCGGCACGCCCTCGTTCGCACCGCCGCCCCAACCGGGGTTAGTCATCTGCTTGTCTTACCTGTTCAGGAGATGGTGACGCTGTTGATGACGACCGGCTCCACGGGACGATCACCGCGGTCGACCGAGGTGGAGGAGATCGCGTCGACGACCTTCTTGGAGTCGTCGTCGAGCACCTCACCGAAGATGGTGTGGCGACGGTTCAGGTGCGGGGTCGGGCCGGTGGTGATGAAGAACTGCGAACCGTTGGTGCCCGGACCGGCGTTGGCCATGGCCAGCAGGTAGGAGCGGTCGAACTGCAGTTCCGGGTGGAACTCGTCCTCGAACTTGTAGCCGGGGCCACCCGCACCGGTTCCGGTGGGGTCGCCGCCCTGGATCATGAAGCCGTCGATGACCCGGTGGAAGATCGCACCGTCGTAGAACGGGCCGGTCTTGGTGCCGGCCGCGTTTGCGGTGGTGTACTCCTTGGTGCCGTCGGCGAGACCGACGAAGTTGGCGACGGTCTTCGGGGCATGGTTGCCGAACAGGGCAATCTTGATGTCGCCGCGGTTCGTGTGCAGTGTTGCAGTCTGAGTTGAAGTCACCCCACTATCGTGCCATTGCGTCCGTTCGCGCGGATGGCGCCCCGGGAAACTGTGTGACTCCGGTCCCGAGACGCCGGGCCGCACGCACACAGTTATGACACAGTGGAGGGATGACACGAGTGACCGAGTCTCTCAGCACACAGCTGCCCGATTCCTTCGATCATGCGCGGGCACGCGTCGAGGAGACCTTCGACGACACTGCCGCGTATCTCGAGGAAACCGCCACCCGGATCAAGGAATCCGACGCTGCCGACAATGCTCGTCGGATCGCCGCGGTGGTCGCGACATCGCTGGCTCGTGGGGCCGGACAGGTCGGCGTGTTCCTGGGTCGCCAAAGCGCCGCAGTAGCGAAGAAGGGCGTCGCGAAAGCCAAGCAGCTACCCAACCGGTCCGCCGAGCGGGTCGAGAAGACCGCGAAGCCGCGTGGACGTAAGCGGGTCGTGCTGTTCCTGATCGCGGGTGCTGCGGTGGCCGGTGGAGCGGTGTTCTTCAAGAATCGTCGTAGCGAGCATCCCCCGGTGGCCCCTGCTCCCCCGCGAGTCGAGGAGAAGCCCGCGGACAAGGCTGAAGAAAAGTCCTGAATTCGATCTGACAAAGCCCGGAACACGTCGGTGTTCCGGGCTTTCTCCGTCCCTATTTGGTGGGTTGGAAGTTGTTCGTCAGGGCGCTGCGTACCGCGTCCGTGTCGGCCTGCGTCCAGCCTTCCGGGTGCAGGATCCGAGCCCACATGTCCGCCGCCTCGGCACCGTAGTTGTGGCCGTGACCGGACGGTACGTCGGCGGAGAACACCATGTCGAGCGTCACCTGCCAGAACGTCACGAGCGGTATCCACCTCATCCCGGGGTCGACGTCGCGGCCCAGTGGTTCGGAGAGCCAGTCCGGCTGGTTGAGGAGTAGGTCGAAGGACCACCAGACGATCGGGTCGCTGGCGTGCTGCCAGTACACGACGCGTGAGTCGTTCCAGGGCGCGTCCAGTTCGAGATCTTCGGGATCGCCGGCGAAACGGATCGCGCGCCCCTCGTCGATCACCGGTAGAACTTCGCGTGAACCGGAGTCGCGATTTCCGGTGATCGCCTGCCACTGGGCGGTGAAGTTGGGGGTTCCCACCCAGAGCGCTCCGTCGACACGAGTTGTCATGTCCTGCGCTCCGGCGAAGGCAGCCTGACCGCCGTACGATCCGAGACTCTCACCGAAGACGACGAGTTTAGGACGCTTGTCGAGCGGCAGGTCGATCCACTTCGCGTAGACAGCGTTGAACAGGGCCTGACCGGCAGCCATCGGGGTTTCACGGTCGGCGATGAACGCCAGCGGGCTGGGAAGGAACGAGTACTGCATTGCGGCGATGGCGGTGTCGCCACCTTGCGTGTACTCGAAGGCGGAGGCGACGTCGTCGTTGACCCAGCCGCGACCGGTGGTGGTGACGACGGCGAGAGTGCCGCGATCGAAGCCGCCGGTGCGGACGAGTTCGTCGACGACACGCTGTGCGACGCCGTTGATCGAGTCGGACGACTCGCGGCCGGCGTACACGCGAATGGGCTGCTTCGCCTCGCGGCCGGTCACCTCGGTGATCTTTTCGGCGGAGGGTCCACTTCCCATGAAGGTACGACCTTCCCTGCCGAGGGTGTCCCACGGTTCGGCAGACATGGGCGAGCCGCTGCGCTCGGCGATCAGAGGCTCGGTGATGCCGTCGGGGGTGTCGTTGTCGGCGCCGGAGAAACTCCAGTTCGCAAAGGCGATGAGGCCGTTGTACAGGGCGCCGTTCACGACGAAGATCGCCAGCGCGAAGACGACGACCAAGCTGGCAACCTTCGCGGCTTCCTTGGGGACGAATCGCAGGGCGACGGCGGTGAGTTTGTTGGTGAGATACCGCAGGCCCCGGCCCGCCTCGAGCAGGATGAACCAGACCGCTACCGCTATCACCAGGACCAGCAGGTAATTCAGCTGTTGGGTACGCGGAACTTCGACCAGATCGCGGACGATCTGCTGCCACCAGGATCCGAGAATCAGGAACAGCGGAATCAGGATGATCGCCAGAACGGCAAGGACGCGCCAACCGATTTTCTTGGTCCGATCGGACCAGGTCGGTTCCACCCCGCACTTGCGGATCATCCAGGCGGCGGTCACACCGAGGGCGTAGCCCATGGCGACGGAGATGCCGGTGGCCACTCCTTGCAGGTACCAGGCACGCGGTAACAGCGACGGGCTCATCGAGAGGACGAAAAAGACCAGGCCGACCGCAAGGCCGACCGAGTGCAGCGTCGCGCAATAGCGCCGCACACCTTCCCACACACGTTTCATTCGGGAATCGTAAGCGGAGGATGTCCGGTTGCCGGTATTTACGGTGGTCAAATGCTGGTTGAATCCGGAACGACACGGCGGACGCGACACCGGGCGTACCGTGACGACATGTCGGCGCTCACCCCCACCGCTCGCGGTTTGATTGCCGCTTTCTCGATTTCCGGGATCGTGCATCTGGTCAACCCGAGGTTTTCACCCGGACGATGCCACGATCGCTGCCCCGGCATCGCGAACTGACAGTGGTGTCGGGCGCAGCAGAATTGGCGTGCGCAGTGGCCGTTGATCTCGGCCGCCCTCCGGGCGAGCAGGTAGCGCCACCGGAACGAAAAAAGCCACCTTCCGGTTTCCCGGAGGGTGGCTTTCCTTGCAACGTACTTGTGGAGCCTAGGAGATTCGAACTCCTGACATCTGCCTTGCAAAGGCAGCGCTCTACCAACTGAGCTAAGGCCCCGTTCGGTTTTCCGACCGGAGTCAGACTACCTATTTCCTATCCTGTTTCCAACTCGTGCCACACGGGGTTTCCGCGCCGACTTTTGATCAACGTGGCAACTCCGAGGGAGATCAGAATCGAGGCCCCGACAAGCAGGAAAACCTTCATTCCGACAACCCTTCGCGGTACATGGGAGTGGGCCTAGGAGGACTTGAACCTCCGACCTCTTCATTATCAGTAAAGCGCTCTAACCACCTGAGCTATAGGCCCCTGAACCGATTTCAAAGATTACCCCACCGGGCCGCTGACACCAAAACGGCTCCGGCGGGGCAACGTTTCCGCAGGTCAGTCGCGGTCGGCGAGAGTTACCTCGACGCCGCCTACCAGATCCGAACAGAGGTTGTAGATGAAAGAACCGATCGTCACGAGGGCCGTGAAGAGCACCATGTTGGCCACCCCGATCAGAGCGGCATAGCCGAAGACCTCACCGGCAGTCACGAGACCGTCCGACCCGCCGTCGGCCACGATGTCGGTGAACGCGTTGTTCAGTCGATCCCAGACGCCCATACCGTCGAGCACGACGTACAAGAGACCGACCGCAACCATCCACACGAAAAACAGCGATACGGCGATCACCGAGGTGATCTTCAGCGTCGACCACGGGTCGATTCGTCGAACCTGCACCGTCGCACGCAGCGGAGCACCGTCGGCCACCTCAGCATTCGCGGCGTGACTTTTCTCACTACGAATCGTCTGCGGTAGCG
Organism: Rhodococcus sp. 27YEA15; assembly: GCF_049739425.1. Lineage (NCBI taxonomy): Bacteria > Bacillati > Actinomycetota > Actinomycetes > Mycobacteriales > Nocardiaceae > Rhodococcus > Rhodococcus sp. 27YEA15. Next base: position 5,047,316 of record NZ_JBMHHW010000001.1, on the reverse strand, counting down.
GATGCTTCGCCTCGGAGAGATCCGGCATGTCCTTCGGCAGATCCTTGCGATCGATATGCCGAGTCGGCCCGTCGATGACGGCCGCGACCGCTTTGGGATCTGGCGCACCCGCCGGTTTCGCTCGAGATGCAGGCTGACTATTCGCACCCGGTGCCGCAGTTCCGGTCACCACCGGTCGAGTGGGCGGCGTCGGCGGTCGATCCTTCCCCGCGTCGACGGCAGTGCCCGCAGCGGGGCGCCCCTGATCGTCGACGGGTTTCTTGGTCGGCTGCACCGGTCGTGGACCACCCGGAGCGGACTTCTGGACACCACTCTTGGCGGTATCGACGCCTGGCCGAATGATGTTGGTCTGCGGTTCCCGCTGCGGCACAGCCGGTGCATTCTGCGGCACAGCCGGTGCATTCTGCGGCACAGCCGGTGCACTCTGCGGCACAGCCGGTGCACTCTGCGGCGGTGCATTCTGCGGCACAGCCGGTGCATTCTGCGGCGCCTTGGCCAACGTCGGATTCGGCGAGGTCGGGGCCTTGACCTGCTTCGGCTTCGAAGCTTCGGCGACGGCCGGTTTGGCCGGCTCCGAAGTGGGATTCGGCTTCACGGGCGGCGGCACCTTGACTGCTTGCGACGGCTTGGCTTCCGGTGCGGCCGGTTCCGGCTTCACCGGCGCAGCCGGCTCCACCGGCTTGTCGGCTCCCGTCCGAGCAGCATCAGCCTGCGGTGTCGGCCGAGCAGCATCAGCCCGTTGCGCTCCGCGCTGCCACGGCGGGACTTGACCGCCGCGGGACTGCGCAACCGTCGGCTGCGCCTGGGTCGGAGCCTGCTGCGCCGGAATAGATGCCGACGCAGCAGGCTGACCTGGATCTCTCGCCGGCTGACCTACCGGCGGTTTCGAGCTGTTCGTCCCGGCCGGAGCAGCGCTCTGCTCAGGCTTCGGGGGCACCTGACCGGAAACGCTCGCGCGCTTCTGGTCGTTGCCCGGCTGGTCGGGAGAGCTCACTAGGACTCCTTAGCTCCGTCGTCGGCACTGTCGGCATTGTTCGCGGCGTCGAGGAGCTCTTCCGGCTCGTCGGCGTTGCGAGCAATAGCCAATAGGGTGTCACCTTCGCCGAGGTTCATCAGGCGAACGCCCTTTGTTTGACGTCCGGCCTTCCGTACCTGCTTGGCAGCGGTACGAATGACGCCGCCTCCCGAGGTGATCGCGTACAGCTCGTCGTCGTCGTCGACGATGAGCGCTCCGACCAGAGTGCCACGTTTCTTGTCGTACTGAATGGTCAAGACGCCCTTGCCGCCGCGACCCTGAACCGGGTAGTCCTCCATGCCGGTGCGCTTGGAGTAGCCGCCGGAGGTGGCGACCAGCAAGAACGTGCCTTCGCGTACGACGTTGAGGGAGAGTAGTTCGTCATCGCCGTTGAAGCGCATTCCCTGAACACCGGACGTGGCGCGGCCCATCGGGCGCAGAGCCTCGTCGGTGGCGGAGAAGCGGATCGACTGACCCTGCGCCGAGACGAGCAGCAGGTCGTCGTCGGAGGAGCAGAGCACGGCGCCGACCAGTTCGTCCTCGTCGCGCAGGTTGATCGCGACGATGCCGCCGCTGCGGTTGGAGTCGAAGTCGGTGAGCTTCGACTTCTTGACCAGACCGTTGCGGGTGGCGAGGACCAGGTAAGGCGCATCTTCGTACGTCTTGATCTGGATGACGGACTGGATGCGCTCGTCCGGCTGGAATGCCAGCAGGTTCGCGACGTGCTGGCCGCGAGCGGTGCGACTCGCCTCTGGCAGCTCGTACGCCTTGGCGCGGTAGACACGGCCCTTCGTGGTGAAGAACAACAGCCAGTCGTGCGTCGAGGTGACGAAGAAGTGCGAGACGATGTCGTCCTGCTTGAGGCCGGCACCCTGGACGCCCTTGCCACCGCGCTTCTGCGAGCGGTACAGGTCGGTCTTGGTGCGCTTGGCGTAGCCGGTCTCGGTGATCGTGACCACGACGTCTTCGCGGGCGATCAGATCCTCGTCGTTGACGTCCCCGTCGGCGGCGATGATGCGGGTACGGCGGTCGTCGCCGTACTTGTCGACGATTTCCTTGAGCTCGTCCCGCACGATCGTGCGCTGACGTTCCGGCTTTGCCAGGATGTCCTTGTAATCGGCGATCTCGATCTCGATCTCGGCGAGCTCGTCGACGATCTTCTGACGCTCGAGTGCAGCCAGACGGCGAAGCTGCATCGCGAGGATCGCGTCGGCCTGGATCTCGTCGACGTCGAGGAGTTCCATCAAACCGGCGCGGGCGACGTCGACGGTCTGTGACGCACGGATGAGCGCGATGACCTCGTCGAGTGCGTCGAGTGCCTTGACCAGGCCGCGCAGGATGTGGGCACGTTCTTCGGCCTTGCGGAGCAGATACTTGGTGCGTCGGACGATGACCTCGAGCTGATGCGTCGTGTAGAGACGGATCATCTGATCCAGACGCAGGGTGCGCGGCACTCCGTCGACGATGGAAAGCATGTTGCAGCCGAAGCTGGTCTGCAGCTGGGTGTGCTTGTAGAGGTTGTTCAGCACGACCTTCGCGACGGCGTCGCGTTTGACGGTGACGACGATGCGCATGCCGACGCGGTCCGAGGATTCGTCGTGGATGTCGGAGATGCCGCCGATCTTGGCGTCACGAACCTGTTCCGCGATGGAGGTGATCAGGTTGTCCGGGTTGACCTGGTAGGGCAACTCGGTGATGACGATCGTGGTGCGGCCCTTGGCGTCTTCCTCGATCTCGACGACACCGCGCATGCGGACCGATCCGCGACCCGTCCGGTAGGCGTCCTGGATTCCCTGGCCGCCGACGATCAGACCATGGGTCGGGAAGTCGGGTCCCTTGACGCACTCCATGACGGCCTCGAGGGTGGCTTCCTCGTCGGCTTCGTAGTTGTCGAGGGCCCAGTAGATGGCCTCGGCGACCTCACGCAGGTTGTGCGGCGGAATGTTGGTGGCCATGCCGACGGCGATACCGTTGGACCCGTTGATGAGCAGGTTCGGCACCCGGCTGGGCAGGACCGTGGGCTCCTGCGTCTTCCCGTCGTAGTTCGGGGTGAAATCGACTGTCTCGTGGTCGATTTCACGCAGCATTTCCATCGCGAGCGGCGTGAGCCGGCACTCGGTGTAACGCATGGCGGCGGCGCCGTCGTTGCCGCGGGAACCGAAGTTGCCCTGGCCGTCGACGAGCGGGTAGCGCAGCGACCACGGCTGGGCCATGCGGACCAGGGTGTCGTAGATCGAGGAGTCGCCGTGCGGGTGGTAGTTACCCATGGTCTCGGCGACGGGGCGGGCGGACTTCACGTATCCGCGGTCGGGACGATATCCGTTGTCGTACATCGCGTACAGCACGCGGCGATGCACCGGCTTGAGGCCGTCCCGGACATCCGGCAGAGCGCGACCGACGATGACGCTCATGGCGTAGTCGATGTAGCTGTTCTGCATTTCCTGCTGGATGTCGACCGGTTCGATCCGGTCGTGCTGCGGTCCGTCCGGTGGCAACGTGGTGTCGGTCATGAGTTCACTTTCTTAAGAAGAAGATGGGGCGCACGCGCCCTGCGCGCATTTTCGGTAGTCGGGACCACCGAAAAGGCGCACAGGGGCCGCAGGCCCTACACGTCGAGGAAACGGACGTCCCTGGCGTTGCGGGTGATGAAGCTGCGCCTGGCTTCGACGTCTTCGCCCATCAGCACGCTGAAGAGTTCGTCGGCAGCGGCCGCGTCGTCGAGGGTGACCAGACGCAGGACCCGAACCGTCGGGTCCATGGTGGTTTCCCACAGTTCCTTGGCGTTCATCTCACCGAGGCCCTTGTAACGCTGGATACCGTCGTCCTTGTTGATCTTCTTGCCCGACTCGAGGCCGGCGGCGAGTATCGCGTCGCGCTCACGGTCGGAGTACGCGAATTCGGGCTGCGCACCCTTCTGCCACTTGAGCTTGTACAGCGGTGGCTGCGCGAGGTACACGTGGCCGTGTTCGACCAGCGGGCGCATGAAACGGAACAGCAGCGTGAGCAGCAGTGTTGCAATGTGCTGGCCGTCGACGTCGGCGTCGGCCATGAGCACGATCTTGTGATAGCGCAGCTTGGCGATGTCGAATTCGTCGTGGATACCGGTGCCGAAAGCGGTGATGATCGACTGGACTTCGGTGTTCTTGAGGACGCGGTCGATGCGCGCTTTCTCGACGTTGATGATCTTTCCGCGCAGCGGCAGGATCGCCTGGTACATGGAGTCGCGACCGGATTTGGCCGAGCCACCGGCCGAGTCGCCCTCCACGATGTAGATCTCGGACTTCTCCGGGTCGTTGGAGCGGCAGTCGGCGAGTTTGCCGGGCAGTCCACCGAGGTCGGTGGCGCTCTTACGACGCACCAGTTCGCGTGCCTTACGGGCGGCGATGCGGGCCTGCGCCGACGAGACCGCCTTGTTGACGATGGTCTTCGCGTCGGCGGGATTCGCCTCGAGCCAGTGCTGCAGGTGCTCGTTGCAGGCCTTCTGCACAAACGACTTGACCTCGGTGTTGCCGAGCTTCGTCTTGGTCTGGCCCTCGAACTGGGGCTCGCCGACCTTGACCGAGACGATGGCGGCGAGACCCTCACGGATGTCGTCACCGTTGAGGTTCTGCTCTTTTTCCTTGAGCAGCTTCTTGTCGCGCGCGTACTTGTTCACCACGGTGGTCAAGGCGGCACGGAAACCCTCTTCGTGCGTTCCACCCTCGTGCGTGTTGATGGTGTTGGCGAAGGTGTGCACGGACTCCGAGTAGCCGGAGTTCCACTGCATCGCGACCTCGAGCTCGTGGCCGGTTCCCTTGGCGGTGAATCCGACCACCGAGTTGTGGATCGGGCTCTTGCTCTTGTTGATGTGCCGGACGTAGTCCTCGAGGCCACCGGGGTAGTGGTAGATCCGGGTCTTCGCCTTACGGGGCGCCGCTTCGGCGGCTTCCTGTGCTTCGTCGGCAGCCGACTTGGGTGCCTCGGCAACCTCGACGGCTTCGTCGTCGACGACCTCGGCCCGCTCGTCGGTGAGCGTGATGGTCAATCCCTTGTTGAGGAACGCCATTTCCTGCAGACGACGCGCGACGGTCTCGAAGTTGTAGCGCGTGGTCTCGAAGATGGTCGGATCAGCCCAGAAGCTGACGGTGGTACCGGTCTCCTTGGTGGCGTTGCCCTGGACGAGCTCGCCCGGCTTGGACTCGGTGTACGTCTGCTGCCACCGGTAACCGTCGACGTTGATGTCGACGTCGAGCCGAGTGGACAGCGCGTTCACGACGGAGATACCGACGCCGTGCAGACCACCGGACACCGCGTACGAGTCGGAGTCGAACTTTCCGCCTGCGTGTAGCTGGGTGAGGACGACCTCGACGGTGGGGACACCGGAGGCGTGCATGCCGACCGGGATGCCGCGGCCGTCGTCGACGACGCGGATGCCACCGTCTTCGAGGAGGGTCACCTCGACCTTGGTGGCGTATCCGGCCATGGCCTCGTCGACGGAGTTGTCGACGACCTCCCAAATGAGGTGGTGCAGGCCGCGCTCACCGGTGGAACCGATGTACATGCCTGGTCGCTTACGTACCGCTTCCAGTCCTTCGAGGACTGTGATGGACGAGGCGTTGTAGTCCTTGCTGGAAGTGCTTGTATCTGACTTCTGGGCAGCCACGGGTGGGTAGCTCTCCTTCTCCGTCAATACTCGAGCGCAGCCGCCAGCATGCCCTTGCGGGTGTCGTCGGAGCGGGGTCGAGAAATGTTGCCGCTAGTTACCAAAAACCATCTTACTGGTAAGCACCGACTACAAGCGGTCAATGACACCCCTGGTTGCGCCGCAGACGAATTATTACGATCAACTGAGGGTGAAACGCTAGGAACTTTGCTTCACCGAGCGACGTGATCGCAGGCTCGCAATAAACGCCCGCGTATGTTCGGCAACCTCGCCCGGATGTGAGATCGGTGACCAGTGCCCCGCCGGAATCTCACGTCGTCGCAGGTCGGAGACCCACTTCTCGGTGTCTTCGTAGCCGATGGGACGAACCGCCTTGTCGAATTTGTTCAACACCAGCTGAACCGGTATGTCCGTGTACCGCTCACGCGGCTTGCCGAGCGAAGGCCTGATGTTCGCCCGGTACAACTTCAGGCCGTTGACCATGTCGTCGGCGAGGGTCGGCGCCGTGCCCACCACTTTCGGGTCGAGGCGGTCGAAGAAACCGAGAAACGCAGGCCAGTGCCTGGAGAACCACAGGCGCAACGGGAGGGTGCAGAGTCCGGGAACCTGGAACAGCACCGTGTACGCCGATGCGACACCCTGCGCAGCGGGACCGAGAAACCGACGCTTCGACGCGCTGGCTCGGATCCACTTGCCGAGGTGATCGAGATTTGGTCCGGAGATGGATGTGAACGACGCGATCTTGGCGTCGGCCCCCGGTTCACAGACGGCTTCCCACGTCTCGACGGATCCCCAGTCGTGTGCGAGAACGTGCACAGGTGTGCCGGGGCTCACGGCGTCGATGACGGCAAACAGGTCACCGGCCAGTGCACCGAGTTGATAGTCCTGCACCCTCGAGGGGACGGTGCTCTCCCCCGCGCCGCGACTGTCGTAGCTGACGACGCGGTAGTCCTCGGCGAGCAACGGTGCGACGCGCTGCCACAACTCGTGGGTGTCAGGCCAGCCATGGACCAGCACGATGGTTTCGGCGTCGGCTTTGCCCTGTTCGAACACGGCGAGGCTGACGTCACCGTGGGTGACACGTCGGGCGGTCACGGCATGGCGGGCAGCGGGCTTGGTCATTGTCGGAAATACCCTTCTGGAGTCGGGGACGGGACGTCCTAGAGATCGAGGACGAGACGTCCGCCGTCGGCGCGGGATACGCAGATCAACATCTCGTTTTCCTGTTCGGTGTCGGTGAGGCGCTTCTCCCGATGGTCGGGGGTTCCGGCCAGAACCTTCACGCGGCAGGTTCCGCAAAATCCTTGTTGGCAGGAGTATCCGACGCCGGGCAAGGTCTTCTTGATCACGTCGAGCGCGGATTCGTCGGCGGGCACGGTCAGCACCTGACCCGAGTTGACCAGTTGCACTTCGAATTCCTTGCCGTCGACAACGGGCGGCGCCCCGAACCTTTCGAAATGCAAAGCAGTGGATGGTGTTTCACGGAAACCGCGGCGAACGGCGTCGAGCATGGGCGTCGGGCCACAGCAGTACACCGCTCCCCCGTCCGGAGCGCGACCGAGAAGGTCTGCGGCAGTGGGCAGTCCGTATTCATCGTCGGGCCGAACGAAGACCCGACTTTGATCCCAGCCGGCGATCTCCTCGAGGAAAGGCATGGATTCACGAGAACGACCGGAATAGACGAAGTGCCAGTCCATCCCCAATTGCCTTGCTGCACGGACCATTGCGATGATCGGCGTGATTCCGATGCCACCGGCCACGAAGAGAGCGCTGCCTTCACCGACGAACGGGAAGCCGTTGCGCGGCCCACGAACGGTGACTCGATCACCAGGTTGGAGAGCGTGCATTTCGATCGATCCACCACCACCGTCGGGGATTCGGCGTACGGCGACGCTGTATCCGGTGCGGTCTGCGAGATCACCGCACAGGGAGTACTGCCTGCGCAGTCCGGACGGCAGGTGGAAATCGAGGTGCGAGCCGGGATGCCAGGCGGGGATCGGCGAGCGGTCGACGGATTCGAATCGCAGACGCACCACGTTCTCGTCGGTCGCGACCACGACGCGATCGGTGACCACCATGGTCATGGCGCTGTCCGGGTTGTGGCCGGCGCTGTCCGGATTGTAGTCGTACGCGGTCAATACTCGAAGGTACTTGTCCGCCAACAACTCCGTGATCCGCATGGCGCGATCGGGGCGGTTGCGGCCGGACAGATCCGGTGGGGCCGCGAGCCGCGGTAGACCGTCGTGGCCGGAGATGACTTCCTTGACCCTCGAGAGCGAGATCATCGCGCCGCTGCCTGGGCTGCGGGTGACGATGCCAGGTACTGCACCGCCTGGGAGGTGGAGCCCTCGTTGCTGGGGTGATACGACTTGCTGAAGTATGTGGACATCCGCTTGACCAGCTCGAACGTGGTGGGAACTGTGCCACGTTTTCCCGCTGCGACGAAGTCGGACAGGTGCGGACGTCGACGGCGCGGTGCCTGCGCAGCGAGTTCGGGATCGTTACGCATCAGGAATCTGGTGCCTCGGATCCACAACCACACGATCATGGGGGTGACGAGAATCTGAGTGCGGATGCGGCGGGTCTCACGCTTGTCGAAGTAGCGCATCACGTCGTAGGCGACGGAGCGGTGTTCGACTTCTTCGGCTCCGTGCCAGCGCAGCAGATCGAGCATGGTCGGGTGCATTCCGGCTTTGTCGAGGCCGTCGGCGTTGAGTACCCAGTCGCCGAGAAATGCGGTGATGTGTTCGATGGCAGCGATGATCGCCAAGCGCTCCACCAGGTGGTTCTCGGCACGCAGGCCTGTCATCGGACGGGGGCCGAGCAGTTTCGAGAACGCCCATTCCATCTGCTGGGTGTAGGGCGTGGGGTCGAGTCCGTTTTCCTTCAGGTGCACGAGGACACCGGAATGGGCGTTGGAGTGCATGGCCTCCTGGCCGATGAAACCGACGACGTCTTCGCGAAGCTTCTCGTCCTCGATGAGGGGCAGTGCTTCCTTGAAGGTTTCGACGAACCATTCCTCACCGGCCGGCAGCAGCAGATGCAACACGTTGAGGACGTGGGTGCTGAAGGGGTCGCCGGGAATCCAGTGCATGGGAAGGTCGGCCCAGTCGAACTCGACGTTGCGGGCTTGCAACAAGATGTGCTCCGGCTCGGTGAGAGAGGCGGGCGTCGAGGCGTTAGGCGACATCTGGCTACTCCTTCATGCCTGTCGGTCCTGCTGGACGACAGCCTTGTGACACAGTTCACTCGATAAACGAGTTTTAACTGTAACACGAAGTAATAGATAGAACCAGGTCGTGGTTCCCCGGCCCTCAACCGTAGGTATCGCGAGGTCCGCGGCCTTTCACGTGGCGCTCTCCCTTGCGCCAACTAGGCGCACTGGGACCGGTAATGCGCAGTGTCTTGACAACTCCGTCACCGACCGCCGCCGCGATCTTCGCCAGGATCTGAGCCTGCATCATCCGTAATTGTGTTGCCCACGCGGTTGATTCCGCAGAAATGCTCAAGACCCCGTCCCGTAGCGACACCGGTTCGGCATGGGCCGAGATGTCTTCACCGACCACTTGCGGCCACCGCCCCAGGACGGTGCCCTCGGACACTTTCGGCGACCAACCGCGCGACTTCGCGACGGCACCGGTCAGCGCCCCGAACGGTTGTGGGTCCCGAGCATCCGGCCCCGGACCGGACCAACCCCCACGTCGACGCGGGCGATTTCCGTATTTCGGCGAGGACCGCCCCTGCCCGACGGCCTTGCCGTTGGCCTTCGCCGTGGCTCGCGCCTCCTCGAGGGCACGACGAGCCAGATCGATCCCCTTCAGTTCCGGCTTGCTCTCGCCGCTGCCCGTGTTGTCACTGCCCTTGTTGTCCGACATCGGATCCGACCTCCCGTAGTCGTTCACTCGACACTATTCGGGAGATGCGTCCGTCGTCGGTGTCGACGGCCTCGACACCGAACCGCACCGCTTCGAGTTCGCCCGGTATGTCTTCCGATACCGCTGCCGTGATCAGTACCTGTTCGGCGGTGGCCGCCACTTCCGCGAGAGCCCGACGACGGCGACGGTCCAATTCGGCGAAGACGTCATCGAGCATGAGCACCGGGTCACTGCCTTCGCTACGTAGCAGTGTGAAGCTCGCCAGTCTCAATGACAGGGCATACGACCAGGATTCACCATGGCTGGCAAAACCTTTCGCGGGTGTGTCACCGAGACTCAACTCGAGGTCGTCGCGGTGTGGACCGACCAGGCATACCCCGCGATCGATCTCCTTCGAACGCATGACCGACAGTTCGTGATGAAATCGCTCCTCGAGGTACGCGACGTCATCGATTCCGGAAATCCTTGCTGGATCGGTGAATTCAGGGTCCAACGAGGTACCGAGACTGCTCCGGTATCGAATCGATGCGGGGCGGGACTCTGGAGCGATGGAGTTGTAGGCCTGCGCCAGATACGGAGCGAGATCGTGGACCAGCTCGAGGCGACCTGCCAGCAGTTGAGCGCCGTGGGCGGCAAGATGGCCGTCCCATACCTCGAGAGTGGAGAGCACGTTCTCCGCGTCCGCGGACCTGGCTCCCCGGCGCAGTGCTGCCCCGGCAGTTTTCAGAAGTGCGGATCGCTGACGAAGTACTTTATCGTAATCCGCACGCACAGCAGCCATTCGGGGGATCCTCGACGTCAACAGCTCGTCCAGATATCGTCGCCGATCGCCCGGATCACCGCGCACCAGTGACAGATCCTCGGGGGCGAACATCACCGACCGCAGGACGCCCAGGATTTCGCGTGGACGACGGGTCGGTGACTGATTGATCCTGGCGCGGTTCGACTTTCCCTCGATCAGTTCGACGTCGATGGTCAATTCCCGGCCGTCGTTGACGACGGTGGCACCGGAGAATGCCGTCGCGGCGCCTGATCTGATCATCGGCGCGTCTGCGGACACACGATGCGACGACAGCGTGGACAGGTAGCCCAGCGACTCGAGGATGTTGGTCTTCCCATGACCGTTCGAGCCGACGAACACGGTCGTTCCCGGTTTCAAATCGAGTGTCAAAGAGTCCCAGGACCGGAAATCCCGCATCGAAAATCTACGAACGAACACTTAGGTCTCTGATGTCGAATTCTTGGACGACGCACTACGCACGGCATGACCACCGAACTGGTTACGCAGCGCGGAGACGGCTTTCATGGCGGGCGAATCATCTTGCCTCGAGGCGAATCTCGCGAACAACGCGGCCGAGATCACCGGGGCGGGGACAGCATGTCTGATTGCTTCCTCGACGGTCCACCTGCCTTCGCCCGAGTCTTCGGTGTATCCACTGATCTGCGCCAGCTCCGGATCTTCTTCGAGGGCGGCAACCAGTAGATCGAGTAACCACGAGCGAACCACTGTGCCCTTGGACCAGGCTTTCAACACACCGGGAACGTTGTCGATGAGATTTTCCGCCTCGAGGAGCTCGTACCCTTCGGCATAGGCCTGCATCAGCCCGTACTCGATACCGTTGTGAATCATCTTCGCGTAGTGACCAGCACCGACCGGGCCGGCGTGGACGAAACCGTCTGCGACGTCTCCTTCCGGCCGAAGGGCGTCGAAGATCGGCATGGCCCGCTCGACGTCCGTCGTTGATCCGCCGACCATGAGCCCGTATCCGATGTTCCGGCCCCAGATACCGCCGGAAACACCACAATCGAGGAAACCGATGTCCTTGGTTGCGAGAAGCTCGGCATGGACTGCGTCGTCGGTGTAACGGGAGTTACCGCCGTCGATGACGAGGTCACCGCCCTCGAGGGTGAGAGCAAGTTCGGCGATCGTGTTCTGAGTGATCTCACCGGCGGGAACCATCACCCAGATAATTCGTGGTCCCTCGAGGGCCGCCGCCAGTTCCGTGAGTGATCCGACGTCCGTGACATCGGGACGAGGATCGTATCCGATTACCTCGATGTCGTGGGCGCGTAGACGTTCACGCATGTTGAAGCCCATTTTGCCGAGACCTACCAGTCCGATCTTCATCCTGATCTCCCTCGTGAGGTGAACTCCGGATACTCGGTTCTCAGCCGGGAAGGCGGACCGGCATCAAGAGGTACGTGTATTCGCTCTGCGGTGCCGCGAAGGTCCCGGACTCGTCCGGCGTGGGATCCTCGTCGGTGGCCGGCCGCAGAACAGCTGGGCGACTGGCCGTCGTGAAGCCGAACAGTACGTTCTCGCTGTGTAGCGAGTTCAGGCCGTCGGTGAGATAGCCGGGATTGAACGCAATGGTCAACGGTTCACCCTGGAAGGTGGCATTGAGGGTTTCCTCGGCTCGACCGGCGTCGTCACCGCCTGCGGAAAGGAGCAAGCCCTCGGAGGAGAACTGCATCCGTACCTGAGCCCCACGTTCGGCAACGAGCGCAACACGCTTGATCGCCTCGATGAGCGGGGTGACTTCCACGGTTGCCATCGCAGTGTGCTGGGCGGGCAGTAGCTGACGGAATTTGGGGAACTCGGCGTCGAGTAGTCGCGTGGTGGTGCGACGACCGTCGTTGACGATGCCGAGCAGTCCGTCGTTTCCGATGCTCGAGCCGGAACCCAGAGCGAGCTCGACAGGTGAACTTGCGTTACCGGCAAGTGTTTTCGCGGACTCGGAGAGAGTCTTCGCCGGAATCAGAACGGCAGCCTGAACGTCTGGGTTGGCCGGGGTCCACTCGAGTTCACGTACTGCCAGACGGAATCGGTCCGTAGCTGCGAGAACTATCGAGTTCTGCTCGATCTCGACGCGAATGCCGGTGAGCATGGGAAGGGTGTCGTCCTTACCAGCGGCGATCGCAACCTGACTGATGGCCTCGGAGAACAGATCGACCGGGATGGAACCGGATTGCTGGGGAAGGCTGGGAAGTTGCGGGTAGTCCTCGACCGGCATCGTGGGCAGGGAGAACTTTGCGCTACCGCAGGCGATGAGGACACGGGTCCCCTCGAGGGTGACGTCGACCGGCTTGTTGGGCAGCGACTTCGTGATGTCTGCGAGAAGACGACCTGAGACGAGTACCTGACCGACAGTGGTCACATCGGCGGAAACGCGTACCTGAGCGGAGACCTCGTAGTCGAACCCGGAAACCGTCAGACCTTGTTCGCTTGCATCGAGGAGAACTCCGCCGAGCACCGGGACGGGTGGCCTCGAGGGCAGACTCCGAGCAACCCAGGCCACTGAATCGGCGAATTCTTCCCGGGAAACGCGAAACTTCAGGCTTCCAAGCTCCATCGCCGGGTTGTTCCTCTCGGTAGGCATGTTCGTGATGCGAATCTGCACCAACTGACTTGCAAGTCTGACACAGACGAAGCGATGCCCACGTTATGCCCTCGAGGGCGCTGGTGGAAACCGGAAGCAGGGACGAGGGGGCATCGGCTGTGAGTTGATCACAGGGGTTGTCCCCAATCCTGTTTTCAAAGAGATTTTTCCAGGGAATTCTCAGTAGTAGTAATAAGTCCTGTGCAATCTGTGGAGTAACGCCTCGAGACGCAGGTAGGTCCCCTCGAGGGACTGTGCAGATCTCGAGGACAGACTCGAGGAGCGATCGTCTCCATCTGTGCACGCCGGAAAAGTTTCCGAATTACTCCTCGAGATCTCCACAGACTTCGAGAGTTATCAACACAGTTATCCCCAGATGTGAATACTTTTCGCCTGAAACGAAATATTTGTTAACTCGCGGCGTGTCTCGACCGGCGTGTCGTCAGTGAATCGTTGTTCCGACGACTGGCGGCCCTCGAGGGCGAAGCTGTCGATCGGGTGTGGAAACAACGATGCCGCTCGAGGAGGCATGTTCCCTCGAGCGGCACCGCCACCTGTTTTTGCAGATCAGCGCTTGGAACGCTGCTTGATTCGCGCTGTCAATTCCTGAACCTGGTCGTACACCTTGCGACGTTCGGTCATTTCCTTGCGGATCTTCTTGTCGGCATACATCACCGTCGTGTGATCGCGGCCGAACGTCTGCCCGATCTTCGGCAGCGACAGATCGGTCAGCTCGCGGCACAGATACATCGAGATCTGCCGTGCCTGCGCCAGTGGCCTGGCCTTACCCGGCCCACACAGGTCGTCGATCGACATGTTGAAGTACTCGGCCGTCACGGCCATGATCGTCGCCGCATTGATCTCGAGGCTCGAGGAGTCCGGCATCAGATCCCGAAGAACTACTTCGGCCAGCGTCAGATCCAAGGGCTGCCGGTTGAGCGAGGCGAACGCGGTGACGCGGATCAACGCACCCTCGAGTTCCCGAATGTTGCGCTCGATTCGACTGGCGATCAGCTCGAGGACGTCGTGTGGCACCTCGAGGCGATCCATCCTGGCCTTCTTGCTCAAGATCGCGATACGCGTCTCGAGTTCCGGCGGCTGGACGTCGGTGATCAGACCCCATTCGAAGCGCGTCCGCAGGCGCTCCTCGAGGGTTGCCAGTTGTTTCGGTGGCCGGTCCGAGGACACCACGATCTGTTTGTTCGCGTTGTGCAAGGTGTTGAAGGTATGGAAGAACTCTTCCTGAATACCTTCCTTGCCCTCGATGAACTGGATGTCGTCGACCAGCAGGACGTCCGTCTCGCGGTAGCGGCGCTTGAACGCGACCTTGCGATCGTCACGGAGACTGTTGATGAAGTCGTTCGTGAACTCTTCGGTGGAGACGTACTTCACACGCATGCCTGGAAACAGCCGCTGCGCGTAGTGGCCTGCGGCATGGAGCAGGTGGGTCTTACCGAGACCGGACGCACCCCAGATGAACAGCGGGTTGTAGGCCCGCGCCGGCGCTTCGGCGATCGCGACCGCCGCCGCGTGCGCGAATCGGTTGGACGAGCCGATGACGAAAGTGTCGAACGTGTACTTCGCGTTGAGGCTGTTGGCGCCCGAGTTGGACGCGGACGGAGTGGCCGGTGGTTTCGTGAAGTACGACGGCCATGATTCGTGAACGCTCGCGAGAGCTTCCCGGTCGTCGTCGACCTCTTCCGTTTCCGCGGTCTCGGAATCGGACGGTTCGCCGTCGCCTTCGGTGAAGCGGCGGCGACGGTAGGCGCCGGAGCTGTTGACCGATTCGAATTGCCGACTCGGTGTTCGGTCCTCGGTCGGCTCGGCACCACCATTGGCGTCGGACGTTGCGATACGGACGCCGAGCCCTTCGACCTGTCCGCCTAGATGGCGACCGAGTGCTTGCAGAATCGGCTCACGAAGATCACGTTCGATCGTTTCCTGCGCGAAAGGCGACGGAACCGAGAGGAGTGCAAAACCCTGTGCGAGTGTGAGTGGTCTCACCAGACGGACGAAAGCCTTCTGTTTACTGCTCAAAGTCGGAAGATCACTCCCCGGATCATCACTGGTGAGTTCTGCAACCACGTCGACCCAGACTCGTGCGAGCGCGTTGGGATCGTCGTTCACGTGGTTCCTTCCTGTGTTTCGCCGTCGGTGTTGTGCTGCAGCTGCCGAGCACGGGGCTGCGGAGTCCGATGATCAGTGGCGTCGATGATCAGTGGCGTCGATGATCGGTGGCTGTGTCATCTGAGGAGAACCTCGTGACAGGCATACGAATATGCCACCTGAACTGTGTTTCCACACAATTATCCACAGATGTGGACAAACCTGCATCGGGTCGGTTATTTCGCGGCCTTCCGCGACGGCCGGCGACAGAAAGTTGGTCTACCTGCATGTTTTCTCGTTGATTCGGCGATGGCCCGGATCGACGCTCGAGTAGCGGGTCCGAAGCCCTGTGGATGAATGTGAATTTGTGGAAGCCTGCGCCGACTGCGCAGTCGCGGACCGAATGCGCAGCTGAGGGCTTGTAGGGTGTTCGTACATCGACGCGGGAGGTCCGGTTTTTCCGGTCTCGGAGGGCTGATAGCAGAAGTGTTGCCAAGGTCACATCGGAAGTCCCTCTCGAGGTCACGGTTCTATGCATGAAGTGTCCCCGAGGTGTGGGATGCCGCTTCTCTCGGCGTGTTGCGAGCGTCCGCCTCGGCGCTCGATCGAATGAGCTGGTTTGACCTCGGCAACGGTGGTAAGTAACCTCGAACAGTCACCCGCTGGTGGTGATCTTTTCGTGCTGGCCGCATGTGCCGGATCGAAACGGTCTTCCGAACTACACGGCGTGTGGTGAATGCTGTTTTCCTAAGCAGTGTTGTACATGCCAGATCCAAGGCGCTGTAAGGCGTCGATCACCGAAGGCGCCGGGAGGCGCCAATGAACTTCGAGGAGTGTTGACCGTGGCCAAGGGCAAGCGGACGTTCCAGCCGAATAATCGCCGCCGCGCGCGCGTTCACGGCTTCCGTCTTCGTATGCGTACCCGTGCGGGTCGTGCAATCGTTTCGGCGCGTCGCCGTAAGGGCCGCGATTCTCTTACCGCCTGATCTGATTTCGAGTTCAGGAGCTCGGGGTGTTGCCTGAGCCGCACCGCTTGCGCCGTCACTCCGATTTTTCGGTGACGGTGCGACGCGGTCGCCGTATGGGAAGACGCGACCTTGTCGTGCACGCGTTCGATCGCGGGCAAGTCGAGGCGTTGGTAGTAAGTGGTAGCGGTCCCCGTTTCGGGCTGATCGTGAGCAAGGCTGTCGGGCCGGCGGTGATTCGACATCGAGTCGCACGCCGGCTTCGTCATATCTGCGCAGACCTGGTCGGACAGGTGTCGCCGGACACGGATGTCGTCATCCGTGCTCTTCCGGGGGCGGCTTCGGCCACGTCTGCGGAACTGGCCAGGCAATTACGGGCTGGTCTGACCAAAATGAATTTAGTGGTGCCGGTAAGTGAAGAGCCATGAGTACTTCGCTCGATGAGCAGATCGAGACTGCAGAGGCCTCCCGCGTTCGCGCGGTGTGGAAGGCCGTCCGTCGTGCTCCCGCCACCGTTCTGATCTTCTGTATCGAGCTCTACCGGACGTATGTGTCGCCCTTGCGGATGCCGACCTGCCGGTTCGCTCCCACCTGTAGCGAATACGCGGTGGAAGCGCTGCGTCTACACGGTGCCATCAAAGGCCTTTTCTTGACTGTGGTGCGGTTGGCGAAGTGTGCCCCCTGGCATTCTGGAGGGTGGGACCCCGTCCCTGCCCGTCGTGACCGTGATGCGGGTAGCCCCCAAAGCTGTCCGGAAGCACGCGCAGCGTGTCACAGTCCGACGGACGAACAGAGGAGTACTTAGAGCCGTGCTCAATTTCATCTACTATCCGGTCTCCGCGATTCTGTGGGTCTGGCACAAGGTCTTCGGCTTCGTGCTAGGTGCAGACAGCGGTATCGCGTGGGCGCTGTCGGTGGTGTTCCTTGTGTTCACGCTCCGCGCAGTGCTCTACAAGCCCTTCGTCAAGCAGGTGCGCACCACCCGTCAGATGCAGGAGTTGCAGCCACAGATCAAGGCGCTGCAGAAGAAGTACTCGGGCGATCGTCAGCGTCAGGCTGTCGAGATGCAGAAGCTTCAGAAGGAGCACGGATTCAACCCGATCATGGGTTGTCTCCCCGTTCTGGCCCAGGCACCGGTCTTCATCGGTCTGTTCCACGTCCTACGCTCGTTCAACCGCACCGGTACCGGCATGGGACAACTGGGATTGAGCCCGGAAGAGAACCTGCTGCACTCCAACTACGTCTTCAACACGACGGACGTCCAGTCCTTCCTCGACGCACGTCTGTTCGGCGCTCCGATCTCGGCGTGGATCACCATGCCCGCGAACCAGCTGCAGGCGTTCGTCACCGAGAATGTCCCGGAACTTCCGTCGAAGCTCAATATTGCGTTGGTCGCGATTCCGCTGATGATCATCGCCAGCGTCGCCACCCACTTCAACTCACGCGCATCGGTTGCCCGCCAGAGTGAAGCTGCGGCCGCGAATCCGCAGTCGGCGATCATGAACAAGCTCGCGCTGTACGTCTTCCCTCTCGGCGTTCTGGTCGGTGGACCGTTCCTGCCCATCGCGATCCTGTTGTACTGGGTCTCGAACAATATCTGGACCTACGGTCAGCAGCACCTCGTGTTCCGCAAGATCGACGCGGAAGAGGAGCAGAAGAAGCAGGAAGCGATCAATCGCCGCAACGACAACGCGCCCAAGCCGGGTGCTCGTCCGAAGCGGAAGAAGGGTGCGGCGGCCGCCGCCAAGGCGCCCGAGGTGATCGACGGGGAGACAGTGGAACCGACGACCGCCACACCGGACGTTTCTCTCGAAAAGTCTACTGAGAAGCCTGCACCGAAGCCTCCCGTGAAGTCGACCGGGTCCGGGACAGGCGGGGCCAAGCCGAGACAGAATCGGCCACAGAACAATCGTGGTAACTCCCCCAAGCGCAACAAGCGGCGCTGATCGAGGAAAGAGACACTATGTCCAGTGAAGCTGATATCGCTGTGGATGCCGAGAACTCGGGCGTGAGCACCGACGTCGCACCTCCGGTTCAGGAGGTAGCTCTCGACGGCACCGATCTCGATGATTCCGACGACGACCTGATCGAAGAAGGCGAGATCGCCGGCGATTACCTCGAGCAATTGCTCGACGTGCTCGATTTCGACGGCGACATCGACCTCGACGTGGAGGGTGATCGCGCTGTCGTCAGCATCGACGGCGGAGACGATCTGAGCAAGCTCGTCGGCCGTAAAGGTGAGGTTCTCGACGCTCTGCAGGAGCTGACCCGGTTGGCTGTGCAACAGTCGACCGGTGAACGGAGCCGACTCATGCTCGATGTGGCCGGGTGGCGAGCGGGGCGCCGCGAGGCACTCACCGTTCTGGGTATCGAGGCGGCGCAACGCGTTCTGGAAAGCGGCGAACGTGAAGAGCTGGCACCGATGACGCCGTTCGAGCGCAAGATCGTCCACGACGCCGTAGCCAAGGTCGACGGTGTTTCGAGCGAAAGCGAGGGCGCAGAGCCCTCTCGCCGCGTAGTCGTTCTCAAGGACTGACCAAGAGACGTCGATCGTGAACGGGCCCCGAGGTGAAACACCTCGGGGCCCGTCGTCGTAGGCGGCCGTTTCACGTGAAACACGATGATCTGATCCTGCCGGTCGCTGTGTTGAGGCCGCTTGTGCTTCGACAGCTGTGAGGCCACTCACGTGATGTCACAGTCGTCGTGCTCCCGGTGTCTCGAGGGTAGTGACGGACGAACAGGAGACGACATGAGAACTCGATCGCAGGGTGGACCCGTTTCGAACGGCAGATCGGAGCCCCGTCGTCCGACGGTGGTGGTGATCGGCGGCGGTTATGCGGGTACCCTCGCCGCCAACCGTCTGACATCCGTCGACGACATCGATGTTGTTCTGATCAACCCGCGACCGCACTTCGTCGAGAGGATTCGGCTGCACCAGGTGATTGCCGGCAGTGGCACAGCCGACGTCGGCTACGACACGCTGCTCCACGGAAGAGTTCGACTGATGGTCGCTACGGCGAGCCGAATCGACGTCGCCGCCGGGACGGTCGAGTTGGCGGGCGGCGATCACATCTCGTACGACTACCTCGTCTACGCAGTCGGGAGTCGGGGTCGGCCCCTCGACGTTCCCGGCGCGCGCGAGCACGGATACATCTTCGCCGAATGGGAAGACGCTCAGATACTGCGCGAGCATCTTGCCGCAGTCGCGGTCAGTGGTGTGGTGACGATCGTCGGTGGCGGATCGACCGGTGTGGAGGTTTCGGCGGAGCTCGCCGAATCCGGACGTCGCGTGCGGTTGATCTGTGCCGGAGAGCCCGCGCCCACATTGAGTGAGCGCGGGCGCCGCTCGACGCGACGGGTGTTACGAAGGCTGGGGGTGGAGATTCACGAGCAGACCTGCGTCACCGAAGTTCGACGGGAGTCGGTACTCGTGGTCGATCGCGATGGTGTAGTCACCGAGCTGCCGGGTGTCGCAACGGTGATCACGGCGGGATTCGAGGTTCCTGATCTGGCACGTCGCAGCGGACTGACCACCGATGACCTCGGACGGTTGTCGACCGACGAGACACTCACGAGCGTCGATGATCCACGTATCGTCGCAGCAGGCGATGCGTCAGCGCCGTCAGGACATCCGCTGCGGATGAGCTGCCAAGCTGCGGAACCGCTGGGCGCGCAGTCCGCGAACACGATACTGAGCAGGATCGCCGGTACGGTACCTACACCGTTGAACCAGGCATTCGTCGGCCAGAACGTGAGCCTTGGCCGGCGGCGCGCAACCATTCAGTTGTCACGTCTCGACGACGCTCCGAGACGACTGGTGGTGAGCGGTCGATTCGGAGCGTCGATCAAAGAGGCAATCTGTCGTGGAACATTGTGGGCGATCAGGAGGGAAGCCCGGCGTCCGGGTTCCTATACGTGGCTCCGCGGCGGCGACAGAGCAGGAGTGGTGGGTGCGGATACGGAGCGGAGATGATCGAGCGCCGGGATCGAGGAGCCGGACGCGAACACGTCCGCCAGTTCACCGAGTTACGCCCGTTGTTGTTCACGCTCGCCTACGAGATACTCGGGTCCGCGGCAGAGGCGGAGGACGTACTGCAGGACAGCTACTTGCGGTGGGCGAAAGTCGACGTGGTCTCGATCGAAGACTCGAAGGCGTATCTCGCCAAGGTCGTGACGCGTCAGTCACTCAATGCCTTGCGCGCGAGGGTGCGTCGGCGCGAGGAGTACGTCGGTCCCTGGTTGCCCGAGCCGATCCTGATGGCTGCCGAAGATCCGACTCTGGACATCGAGCTCGCCGAATCCGTCTCCACTGCAATGCTTCTCGTACTCGAGACGCTCAGCCCGGACGAGCGGGTCGTGTTCGTACTGCGTGAGGTGTTCGGTTTCGAGTATGCAGAGATCGCTACGATCGTGAACAAGACGGCAGTGGCGGTACGGCAGAGTGTCCATCGGGCGCGTGAACACGTGCGTGCCCGCCGGCGTCGATTCGTGCCTGTGGACGCGCATCGCGCCGAGACGGTCACTACCGAGTTCCTCATGGCGGCGGCAACCGGAGACCTCGAGGGTTTGATGTCGATGTTGGCGCCGAATGTCGTGTATGTCGCGGATGCTAACGGCAAGGCGACCGCTGCGCGGCGACCGATCCGAGGTGCCGCTGCCGTCGCCGCGTTGATGATCGGTGTGACCAGAATCGGAACTCGAGACGACTATCGAGTCGTACCGGCAGTCTTCAACGGTTCGCCGGGGGTGGCGTTCTATTCCGGCCACAAGCTGGAAGGGGTATTTGTCACGGAGCTTTCCGGTGGCGTCATTGGGCACATCTACGCGATGCGCAACCCCGAAAAACTCGGCGGTGTCGAGACGATCCACCGAATCGGTCGATGACGGCCACCAGGCCGACGAAAGGCCTTCCCATGCAACATATATGGATGTCCGGCGGTTCTCTTCGGGGGTGTGACGGGTAGTCGATGCGTATCGGCCTTCGGCGGTCGTGCAGTTTCACGTGAAACATGCGGAATCGACAACCGTGTCGCCGAATCGACGCGACTGCTCCGATAGGTCCACTCCCCCGGTGCGGCACGATCGTTGTCAGCCGGCGGAGGGGTGGCGGTCTGCCGTAGCCGCACATTGTCGGTGTGAAGTGATCGAGCAGCGAATGCTCTCACCGGACGTCGCCGGCGGGCGCGTGACGGATGTCGCGGAATCACCCGCAGCAGACCCTGGATTTTCGACAGGTTGTCGATCAGCCGATGCGCCGGCTGGAGTTATACCTACCCAGCTCATTTTCGTCACTGTGACGATGCAAGCGGACCGGCGACGGCGTCGACCAAGCCGCCGCACCGGTGTTTCACGTGAAACACCGGTGGCCCGTCAAGCTGGTGTGGTTGTTCCACGTGAAACTACAGATCCCTCCACTCCCCCACTTTCGATGCAATTCGACGGTCCCTGTAGCGAGTCGTCGCTCGGAAGCAGACACTTGCGGGCTCGAGGGCGGATAATGATTCGGTCTGGATTGTAGATTTCGCGGTTTACGCGGGAGGATGTTTCACGTGGAACAGAATGAAGCGGCGTCGGATGGCTGGGACGAACAAGCAACGGCGCACGCTGTGTTCGGTGACAGATACGCCATTGCAGAACAGTATTACCAGTCGCTTGCCACCGATGGCGTCGAACGTGGGTTGATCGGTCCCCGTGAGGTTCCGCGGCTCTGGGAACGTCATCTACTCAACTGTGCCGTCGTCGGAGAGCTCATTGCGGAGGGCGAGTCGGTGGTCGATGTCGGTAGTGGCGCGGGGCTTCCGGGTATC
The DNA here is from genome assembly GCF_049739425.1 of Rhodococcus sp. 27YEA15. Classification (NCBI taxonomy): domain Bacteria; kingdom Bacillati; phylum Actinomycetota; class Actinomycetes; order Mycobacteriales; family Nocardiaceae; genus Rhodococcus; species Rhodococcus sp. 27YEA15. Next base: position 5,025,526 of record NZ_JBMHHW010000001.1, on the reverse strand, counting down.
CCGTTGGCGATTGCTCGACCGGATTTGAAGGTGACACTCGTCGAGCCACTACTTCGCCGCTCGGTGTACTTGGCAGAGTTCATCGAGACACACGGACTCGACGTACTCGTGGTGCGTGGCCGCGCCGAGGAATCGGGGGTCGTCAAAGAAGCGGGTGGCGCCGATGTCGTCACGTCCAGGGCGGTGGCACCGCTGGAGAAGCTCGCACGGTGGTCGCTTCCTCTCATTCACGAACACGGGCGCATGCTTGCATTGAAAGGTTCGAGTGCGTCGGAAGAGATCGATCGGGACCGCACGGCTCTTGCGAAGCTTCATGCGGGTAAGTTGGAAATACTCGAATGCGGCACTGATCTACTGCGCACGCCCACTGTTGTGGTCAAAGCGGAACGCCTCCCGAAACGCCGGCAGCGCTGACGCATATCTGTGCGCAGCCGAGAAGAACGAACAGACGATGAGAGCACCCAGTGATCGATTCCCAATCGAAGGAGCAGTCAATGTCGGGTCGATCTGAATCCGCCGTTTCACGTGAAACAACGCCCGTGCAGACGAGTCTGGATTTGGATTCGGTTCCTGATGACGACCAGAACTTCACAGCGCCCTATTCGAATATCTCGTCCGACGAGACCCCCATCGCAGCTGCCGCTCAGCGTGCCAGCCAAGTTCTGCATCCCCATTCGGTAAGCCTGCCGAAGCCTTCTGTGCGGCGCGTGATCACCATCGCCAATCAAAAAGGCGGGGTCGGAAAGACGACGACGACGGTGAATCTCGCATCGGCGCTCGCCCTGCAAGGACTCACGGTGTTGGTGGTCGATTTGGACCCTCAGGGCAACGCCAGCACGGCTTTGGGTGTCGTGCACACCTCGGGTACCCCTTCGAGCTACGAGCTGCTCATCGGCGAAGTGAAGGCGCCCGATGCAATTCAGACGAGCCCGCACAGTGAGCGACTGCTGTGCATTCCGGCAACCATCGATCTAGCGGGAGCCGAGATCGAACTGGTGTCGATGGTGGCACGAGAAAATCGTCTCAAGGGTGCTCTCAACGACAAGGTCCTTGCCGAATTGGACGTGGACTTCGTCCTCATCGACTGCCCGCCCTCTCTCGGCCTGTTGACGGTCAACGCGATGGTGGCGGCCAAGGAAGTCCTCATTCCCATTCAGTGTGAGTACTACGCCCTCGAGGGGGTCGGCCAGTTGCTGCGCAATATCGAATTGGTTCAGGCGCACCTCAACCCGGATCTGCATGTCTCCACTGTTCTGCTGACCATGTACGACGGTCGCACGAAGCTGGCAGACCAAGTTGCCGACGAGGTTCGTAAGCATTTCGGCGACACCGTGCTGCGAGCCGTCATCCCGCGCAGTGTGAAGGTGTCCGAGGCTCCGGGTTACGGAATGACCGTGCTCGACTACGACCCGGGTTCACGGGGGGCCATGAGTTACCTCGATGCCGGTCGTGAACTTGCCGCCCGCTCTGCCACGTCGACCACGCAGGAGCAGTGAAATGAGCCAAGCACGTAAAGGTGGGCTGGGCCGGGGACTTGCTTCCCTGATTCCGACCGGGCCGGCGACGGCTCCGGGTCTCGGATCGGCAGCAGCGGACGTCGTGATCGGGGGCGACAAGCGCAACCCCTCCCCTCCCCCACCGGAGGAAAGGCCTTCGAAAGCGCTGAAGGCGACCAAAACGGCTGCCACTCCGCCCGTGGTCGAGAAGAGTCCCGTGGTCGAGTCGTCAGGTGCGGTGTACCTGGAAATCGAACCCGCCTTGATCGAGACGAACCCGCGACAGCCGCGACATGCGTTCGACGAAGAAGCGCTCGCGGAGTTGGTGCATTCCATCCGCGAGTTCGGTTTGATGCAGCCGATCGTGGTTCGTCGTCACGGTGACAAGTTCCAACTCGTCATGGGTGAGCGTCGTTGGCGGGCGAGCCAGGTGGCAGGTCTCGAGAAGATTCCCGCGATCATCCGCGACACCGAAGACGACTCGATGTTGCGTGACGCGCTCCTCGAGAACATTCATCGCGTGCAGTTGAACCCTCTCGAGGAGGCGGCCGCGTATCAGCAGTTACTCGAAGAGTTCTCGGTTACTCACGAGGAGTTGGCGAATCGGATCGGACGTTCACGCCCCGTTGTGACCAACATGATTCGTTTGTTGAAGCTGCCGGTGGCAGTGCAACGACGGGTCGCTGCCGGTGTGCTGTCGGCCGGGCATGCCAGGGCCATCCTCGCTCTCGAGGCCGGCGCTGACGCTCAGGAAGTCATGGCTGCCAGAGTCGTGGCCGAAGGGATGTCGGTGCGTGCCACGGAGGAAGCGGTGACGCTGGCGAATCGTTCCGAGGACCAGCAGGCTCGGCAGCAGAAACGGAAGCCGATCGTCATGCCGGGTCTACAGGATGTCGCAGAGCGGTTGTCGGACTCGTTCGACACCAGGGTGACGGTCAGTTTAGGCAAGCGGAAAGGCAAGATCGTCGTCGAATTCGGGTCGGTAGACGATCTGCAACGCATCGTGGGGATGATGGAAGCCCAGAAATCGACTCAGTGACGGAATGCATCCATGCAGGTACCAGCCAGAGTTTCGTCACTGTGACAATTCTTGTCAGAATATTCTGAATAATGTTGCATTGCAACAGTTTTGGTATTTCGCGAAGATCGCTATGCCAAGCGAGCCCAGCTGACCTATCCTGAGAGGCGAACAATGAGGCAAGCGGCCCACACACGCCGTTTCGAGAATCTACGGGGAGTGAGTTAGTCAGTGTCGGCTCACGTCATCACGTCGCTGACCCTTGGTGGATTCGATCACCTCTCGCCCCATGCTCGGCAATGTGTCTTCTGGGAGATGGATCCGACAGCACTTCACAATGCCCGAGGTTTCTGTGATCAGGAGTTCGAGAAGGAAGCTTGGCTGTCCATGGTCATGCTCGAATGGGGTTCGTGTGGTCAGGTCGCAGTCCGCGATGGTGTGCCTCTCGGCAGCGCCCTCTACGCTCCCCCACGCAGCATCCCTCGGTCCCAACTGTTTCCCACCAGTCCGGTCAGTTCCGACGCAGTGCTGTTGACCAGTCTGCGGGTGGAGCCGGTGGCGGCGGACGACGGACTTGCCTCGGACCTCATTGCCGCTGTGGTGACCGATCTGGTTCGACGCGGGGTGCGGGCGCTCGAGGCGTTCGGCATTCGCCACGACAGTCTCGAACCCGCGAATGACAGTCCGACGGCGACGGCTGCGCTGGAATGTTCACCGCGGACGTGCATGATCGACGCCGAGTTTCTCGAGGACCACGGCTTCGAAGTTGTCGCACCCCATCATCGCTACCCGAGACTGCGCCTCGAGCTCAACCGGGACCACGAGTGGAAAGTGGACGTCGAAGAGGCCCTGGATCGACTGCTCAAGGCCGCCTCGATCGAGATGGTGGAGATGAGCGAGCTCACACGCGTGTGAGCTCGCTCATCTCGGTCAGGAAATGCGGTCGGAGACCGAAAGCTCTTCTGCAAGAAGTTCGGCAAACGTGTACGTGCCGGTCGGCTGATCGTCTTGTCCCAAGAGGTAGAGACGTTTGACGGAGATCAGGATCGCTTCTGCGATGGTGTCACGCATCCGAGGATTGGTCAGCACCGCCGCATCGGACGCATTGGAGAGATAGCCCAGGTCGATCTGCACGGTCGGCATCTTGGTCAGGCGCAGGAGTTCCCAGGTGCGTCCGTGAGTTCTGCAGTCGCGCAACGGGGTTCGAGCCACGATTTCGCGCTGGACAAAGCCGGTGAGTGCCTGGCCGATCATCGAGACCGAGCCGTGCGAATTGCCGAAATGGAAGCTGGCGACGCCGTTGGCCGATGGGCTCGGATTGCTGTCACACCGCAACGAGATCATCAGATCCGCGTCGAATGCGTTGGACGTGAGTGCGCGTTCGGCCTCGGAAGGATTCGAATGCTGTGGTCGGGAGAGGAATGTCTCCATCCCGGTAGCGGCCATCCGGCCCTCGAGGCGCATGGCCAGATCCCAGAGAATGTCGGATTCGGAAATCCCCCCGACGACGGTGCCGGTCGATGCTCCACCGAGGCCGGGATCGATCACGATCCGCTTGCCGCCCAGTTGTGGACCCTTGCGCCGCACCAACTCTTCTTCGCTGATGGCGTGTGGCGATCCCCCGGTGACGCGAGTGCCCAGGAGTTCGAGTGAGCGAAGTGTCTGCGGACCGCAGATACCGTCGGCGGCTATGCCGATCTCACGCTGGAACGAGGAGAGGGATGCGTGGGTGCGCTGCCCGAAGAAGCCGTCGACGCGGCCGGCGTAGAAGCCCAGATCCTGAAGCCGAGTCTGCAGGGCCGCCACGTCGTCCCCGTACAACGGAGCCGAGAGCTGATAGATCAGAGTGCGCGCACCCAGGCGGTACGACGCTTCACGAATGGATCGGTAGGTGGCCGGACCCACGATTCCGTCGACGAGGAGCCCACGCTGCTGCTGAAAGGCGCGAACAGCACTGTCCAGCTGGTAATCGAAGACTGCGTCGGGTGCAATCCAATGGGCACCGTTCGCGCTCTCACGTCGACCCGTCGACACCACGTGATCGAGGTAGCCGAGCTTGGCCAGTGTGCCCCGAATCTCGGCGACGGCCGGGCCGTGATCACCGTGTCGGAGTCGTTGCATGCGTGAAAGCCTCTCGGATCGGAACAAGAACTCGATCGATGTGCCTGGTCACAGACCTGATCAGGCACATCGATCGATTATCTCAGAAAATCTGGAGATTGCGAGAATCTGTCGAGCCGGTTACGGCTCAGAGCACGTCCGCAAGATCCTTGAGCAGGGCAGCTTTGCCCTTGGCGCCGACGATCGTCTTGATCGGCTTGCCGTCCTTGAACAGGATCAGCGTCGGGATGGACATGACCTGGAAGTCGCGGGCAGCGCCGGGGTTGGCGTCGATGTCGAGCTTGGCGACGGTCAGTTTGTCGCTGTTCTCGCCGGCGATCTCCTCCAGCACCGGAGCGACCATCTTGCACGGTCCACACCAGGTCGCCCAGAAGTCGACCAGAACGGGCTTGTCGCTGCCCAGGACGTCCTGCTTGAAGGAATCATCGGTGATGGTGACGGTATTCGACACGTGTACTCCTCGAGGTTGTGTTCGACAGCTGGGTGAATCAGGGTGCGCCGACGACGTCGACGGCCAGACCGGCTGCGTCCAGGGTGTTGGCGGTGATGTCGCCGCGATCGGCCAACCAACGTTCGGCGTCGATGGCGGCGGAGCATCCGGTGCCGGCAGCGGTGATGGCCTGACGGTACGTGTGATCCACGAGGTCGCCGGCTGCGAAGACGCCGTCGACGGACGTGGCGGTGGAACCGGCGGCAACGCGGACGTAGCCGTCCTCGTCCAGGTCTACCTGGCCTTTGACGAGGTCGCTGCGCGGGTCGTGCCCGATTGCGACGAACATGCCGGTGATCTCGAGGGTGGACTGCTCGCCGGTGACGGTGTCGCGGACCACGAGGCCGCTGACACTGTTCTCGCCGAGTACCTCGACGGGTTCGGCGTTGGTCAGGAAGCGGATCTTCTCGTTCGCCTTGGCGCGTTCGAGCATGATGCGCGAAGCGCGGAACTCTTCACGGCGGTGCACGAGGGTCACCGAGCGAGCGAAACGGGTGAGGAACGTGGCCTCTTCCATCGCGGAGTCACCGCCACCGACGACGACGATGTCCTGATCGCGGAAGAAGAAGCCGTCGCAGGTGGCGCAGGCGCTGACGCCGCGGCCGAGAAGGCGTTCTTCACCGGGAATGCCCAGGTAGCGTGCAGCGGCGCCCATGGCCAGGATGATTGCGTGTGCGGCGTATGTTTCGCCGTTGGCGACGACGGTCTTGATCGGCCCGCTCAGGTCGATCTCGTCGACGTCCTCGGTGCGGATATCGGTCTCGAAGCGTAGGGCCTGCTCACGCATCTGTTCCATGAGGTCCGGGCCCATGATTCCTTCGCGGAATCCGGGGAAGTTCTCGACCTCGGTGGTGGTCATCAACGCACCACCGAACTGGGTTCCCTCGAAGAGCAGGGGCTGGAGCTCAGCACGCGCGGTGTACACACCAGCGGTGTAGCCGGCCGGTCCGGAACCGACAATGATGACGTCATGGACCGTGGACGGAGTGGTCATGCGAGCCTTCCGAGTAGAGAGAGCCGACCCTCCCTTTCCGGAGAGCCGTACCGATCAACACCAGGATAAGGGGTGTTGTTCCCGGCCCGAGCTGAACGCGGTTCCCGGTCGATGCACGCCGCACAGCCGAACGGGACCTCGGCGATCCCGCAGCCTGGCCCCGTGGGCACACAGTTCTGTCGAGTAGAGGTGATCGACCGTCGCACATTTTTCGACGAGCTTCGTCTTCCTGGGTGCGCGATGGTTGGTTTCGCAGAAATGCGACTGTGCAGAAATGCGATTCGGATGGATTTGTCGACTCGTCTGCGTCGGAGGAGATGAAGCATCTGACATGACTATCCAGTCATGTTCTTCGTGGGGGTTTCCATTTGAGTTCATGGGTCGAAACCGCCGAGCGTCCGTGCCGGAACCCTCGATCCTCGGCGCTGGTCGATTCGTGATTGTGCGTGGGGAACGGCCCGGATCGAAGTTCGGAGAAAGTTGATGTTCAAAAATGTCGGAGTTCTTGTTTCGATCTCCGAGGTCGACGAAAAGCGATGTGGCAGTGAGTGAACGAGGGAGGCGCGAACGTCCACGCCTGGCGGTGTGTGCGTCGGGATATGTCCAAGACGTCAGAGCAGCCTGCCCGAGAGATCGGGAACTCCTTCAATTCTCCTGTCTGGCAACTAGATCGGATCGGTGACTGTGTCGGCTACCTCGTGTCGTTCCGTGCCTGCGACGATCAGGCTCGAGCTTTTCGACCACCACGGCGTTGTCACAATTTCTGTCAAAAGAGCTATGTGCAAAAGCTTTCGGACATCGGTATCGGAAAGGATTCCGTCACGGGACTTACTCGAGACCCGGGATGTCAGTTGTCCGCTCGAATCGCCCGATCTCGGTGTACTTTTGTGTCGCGATGGCCGCTGATCTTGGAGGAGAGTGAAAACTGCCGTACTGCAGTTACTTTCAGAACTGTCCGGAGCCGTTTTCGGTCGGCTCGAGGTTGTTGATATGATGTGCTGGTTAGCTTTTCGGCATCGAAGACGAAGAGTCGTGAGGCAAGGAGAGCGGGGTCAGGTACGGTCTGTGTGTAGCTTGACTGAGCGGCAGTGCAATGGGCGCGAAAGTGACCGTTGGGTCGCGCGTAGACTTTTCATGACTATATAGTCAAATCTGACAGCGGTAGATCAGATCGGTAGTGCGTGGTTGGGATACCCCGAGACCGCATCGACGCAGAAAGGTACCAACGTGGGACGAGCGAGGGTCAAACCGGCACCAGGGCCGGCGATCACATCCCGCGGAAAGCGGACCCGCGAGGCACTTGTACAAGCTGGGCGGGAGGTACTGGAGCAGCGGGGCTGGGCGGGATTCAGTGTCGAGTCCGTTGCACAGGCGGCGGGAGTGTCACACGGGACGTTCTACACCCATCTCGAGTCGAAGGAAGCTCTGCTCCAGGAAGTCGTCCGGGCCGTCGCTGCGGAGATGTTCGCTGCGAGCCTTCTCGGGCCCGAGATTTCCAGTGCTCCCTATACCCGAATCGTGGAATCGAATCGCCGTTACCTGCGGGCATGGAGCAAGGCGTCGAAGGTGTTACGACTGGTCGAACAGGGTGCGGACACGAGCGAGAGTCTGCGTCGGATGGTTCTCGAGATCAGGGAGCTGTATGTCCGACGCGGCACCGAAAGTCTTGTGCAACTGAGGGACGCCGGTCTGGTCACCGTCGATCTCGATCCGACGTTGACCGCGATCTGTCTCGGTGCCATGGTCGAGCAGGTCGCCCACGTGATGTTCTCCTCCGACGAGCCACTCGACGAGGACGTGGTGGTCGAGCATCTGTCCCGGCTGTGGGCGTCCGCAATCGGCTTGAAGATTCCCTAGCGGAAGTCGCCGCGCAGTCAGCCGCCGATGTCGGTGACCGAAACTGTATCGGGACTGTCTGCGCTGCAAGCTGTTCCGACCGTCAATGCGGTTATCTGTCGAGGCACCCGGCCGGAGAGCAATAGTACGGTGGCGGGCACTCCGTCGATTCGCACCTGACCGGACCCTAGAACTTTTCTGCTTTCGTCGACCCCGTTCGCGCGCAGGCAACCGGCCAATGTCACCGGATCCTCGAGCGGTCCGAGATCGGTGGCCCCCACCAGGGCGAGTAGAGATGCGGTACCGGAGTCGCTGTCGGGAGTTGGCGATGCATTCGTAACAGTGTGAGCCACAATGTTTTCGGACGGTTCATCGGAGCGGGCGACGACGAAGACCACGACAAAGGCGACCGCGATCACGGCTGCAGCGGCAAGTGCCCAGGCCGCGCGTGTGCGCCGCAAGGGTACGACGGGTGCTGTTGGAGCGGTATCTGCCACGTGCCCTCGTAGCGCCGCATGGACGCGCGCCGCGACGGCGGGGGGAATCGCGTCGTTCGGCTGCTCGCCGGTATCGAGCGTGCCGAGCAGACGAGTGACTGCCTCGAGTTCGGTGATGTACGCCTCGGCCTGCGGGTCGGCGCGGACGAGGGGCCACAGCTCGGCGCTGATCGCCGGGTCGAGGGCGTCGGCGTGTAGATCTGCCAGTAGTTCTTCGGAGAACGGTGCCTGCGGAACTCCACCGACGGGCATGGAAGCGGAGCGATCGGTCATGAACCCTCCTCCGCCGTCCGCAATGGTGCACTCACAACGGTAAGACGCACACGCGTCACGTTCGGTTCCCGGCGTCGCGGAAGTCGCCCAGCTCGGCCGCCAGCCGACGGCGGGCTCGGGCGCATCGACTCTTGACCGTGCCGACCGGGACGCCGAGCCGCTGCGCGGCCTCGGACACCGGATACCCCTCGACGTCCACCGCTATGACGGCAGCACGCTGTTCAGCGGGCAGTGCGGACAGCGCCTTGCCGACGGCGAGGCGCATCTCCACGACGTTCGCGTAGTCGCGGCGATCGCGCGGTTCCTCCACATTCTCGGCGGACAGCGAATAGGTGGGGCGAGATTTGTTTCGGCGGATGCGGTCCAGTGCGGCATTGACCACGATGGTGTGCAGCCAGCTGCGAACGGCGGCATCACCGCGGAACTTCGCGGCCTTGCGGTGAGCCGACAGCAGCCCCTCCTGCAGCGCGTCGGCCGCATCCTCGTCCGAATAACTGGTGCGACGGGCGACCCGCCACAGATGATCCTGATGCCGGGTCAACAGTTCACGGAAAGCATGTGGGTCTCCCGCCACATGCGCAGTCAACAATTCGTCATCCGTAGCCCCGCCCCCGGTGCCCCCCCTGAAAGTGTGCACTGGCGGATATTAGCCCAGTGCACACGATCGAGACGGATCAACTGTTGGCGGTGAAAGTGACTTCAGCTATGGAGGATTGGTTTTGTCCGGAATCGGTGCTGAGCTTGGTGATCCAGATCAGGACGTACGGCCCAGTGCTGTCTCCGGTGACGGGAATGTCGGTGACACCGCTGGTCAGCGTGGCGGAGCCGATCTCCTTCGTCTGATCGAGGGTGGTGTCCGCAGAAGGAGCAGAACGTATTTCGACAACCGTTCCCGGGGAATCCGACGTGATGGCGACGCTCTTCAGATTGGCCGGGTCGGCCAACGTGATCATCAGGCCGACTCCGTTTTTCAGTGCCGGGAAGGGCTGGAAGTAGGCGTCTGTCGACCAGGATGTGGCCGGGTTGCCGTCGATGGCGTTCTTGGCCGTCGCCGGTTGGTCCGCGGTGCCCTGCGGCGAGAAGACCGAAGCGCCGACCGGCTTGACCGGACCGGTGGTCGTGGGGGCAGGGGCCGGTGAATTGCCCTGTGGAACAGCGGCTTCGGAGGTCAGTCCAATATTTTGTTTGTCGAGCGGTGTATCGGAACTGCTACCGGAGAGGAAGCTTGCCACCCACACGCCCAGCAGGATCAGCACGATGATCGTGAACACGCCGAGTGCCGTCAGAGCGGCCAGCATCCGTGTCGACTTCTTCTTCTCCTCCTCGATCGCCACCGGATCGGAGAGTGCGTGACCGCCGGCGGCCGCATCACGCTGTCCCAGGCGAAGGGCAGGAATCATCTCCGTCTTGTCGTTGACGACCGATGCCTGATCGAGGATGTGTTGAACGGTCGCAGCGGTTCGGATACCACTCTCGGACTGTAATGCGCGTACTGCGACCGCAGAGATGTCGAAGGGAACTTCGGGACGGACGACCCGAGGTTCGATCAACTTTCCTTCGGCATCGCGTCCGGCCGGACGCAATCCGCCCACCGGTTCGGCGTCGGGCGCGGCCAGCGGCCAGCGTGCGGTGATGAGGGTGTACAGCATCGCGCCGAGCCCGCGGACGTCGCTGGTGGAATCGGCGTCGGCCGGTGTCGCCGGAAATGCGAGGACCGCGTCACCGTTGATGCTGATGCGTACCCGGTCCGGATGATCGATGGACAGCGCTCCCCCGGTCCGGTGTGCCGATTCGGCAGCGGCTGCGAGCGCGCGGATGGCCCGAGCGGCACCGATCGGGGAAGGCGTGGTCTCTGCCATCTCGCGCAGTGAACGCCCAGGCGTCCATTCCGCGACGACGATGCCGCCGGAGCTTCCGCGGACCACGTCGAGTACCCGGGCGAGGCCGGGTGAGTTGATGCGGCCCAACCGCAGCGTGCGGGACAGGACGGCCTGCGGTCCGGCCTGGGTGTCGTCGTCCCCACGTTGATCGGCGTCGACGAACGTCAACGCGACTTCGCGATCGAGTTTGACGTCGAGAGCTTCCCAGAATTGCAGTCCACGGGTTCCGCCGTGCGGGGCGAGCAGGCGGTAGCGACCACCTGCGACGGATGCGCCCGGAATGAGTTTCGGTCCGCGAGGCACCGGCCGTGCGGACGGACGACGAGAAGCCGGCGCGGCCGGCGTCTCGACCGGTCGAACGGGTGTCGAATCCTTGGGGGTCGGGGCTTTCGAAACGGGGGCTTTCGAAACGGGGGCTTTCGAAACAGGGGTCTTCGGAGCGGTGGACGGCGTCGACGTGGTCGGAGGAACCGGCGGCGTCGCCTTTCGAACCTGTGGTCCCGCCGGCGGCTTGGCCGTCGAGTCGGCCCGCGGCGCGGCAGTGTTGGGTACCGGGCCGTTGGGTATCGGGCCGTTGGGTGCCGAACTGTTGGGTACCGGGCCGCTGGGCCTCGTCTTCGCGGCTTCCGAGGTGCGCGGCGTCGCCGGTACGTCCGACTGCTGTTCGCTTGTGTGCACGGCAGATGCCCCGGCATTCTTTTTGCCGGAACCGTTGTCGTCGCTCACCCGGACTCCTTCTTCGTCGATTGCCCGTCCTCGGTCCGAGGGTCGAGGCCCTCTACGTTCAGGACCAGGGTACGGTAGCGGACCTCGTCCTTCATTCCTGTTCGTCGCTGGTTGCGCCGCAGCTACGCGCGCGGACACCGGAGAACCCGCCGTTGTGTCTGATTCCGGTTCGGGACTTGCGGGAGAGCGGCGGATTCGACGCGAAATCGCGACGGTCACCGTCAGTACTTCCGGAACCTTCTTGAAATACAGGATCGTGAAGGTGATCGCGAGCATCAGCACACCGCCCACCGCGACCCGGACCATGGAACCCGGGCCTCCGAAGCGCTCGGTGAGCTTGTCGAAACCGAGCACCCGGTCCACGGCCAACATGGTCAGTGAACCGGCCAACGACGCCAGAACCACGGACCACACCGTCTTGCCGACATTCGCCATCTGCAGATCACCCAGGCTCCGGTGCAGCAGGTATCCCCCGATGCAGGCACCGGTGATGTATCCGAGTCCGTTGGCGGCGCCGAGCAGGACGACCACCTGTTCGTCGTTCGAGGCGATCAGCGGAGTGAGGGAGGACAGCGCTACCTTCACCACGGTGATACCGAGAACGATCCAGGTAGGGGTCCACGCCTGCTCGCGGGCGTAGAAGACGCGCAGGTGGATCAACACCATCGCGTAGGGAATCAGGGTGAACGCGGACCAACTGACAGCAGTACCCAGCCGTTCGGCGTTGTGCTGACCGAAATTGCCGTAACCGTAGAGGGCTTCACCGACCTGCGGACCCATGAACGTCAGGAACGTGATGATGGGGACCAGCGTGATCATGGTCAACCGGGTGGCAACCGACAGATCGTCGACGACGGCGGGCGTGTCGTCCGCTGCGGCGTTTCGGCTCAACCGGGGCATGATCGCGGTCAACACGGTCACCCCGAGCACGCCGTACGGCAATTGCAGCAGCAACCAGGCCTGGCTGTAGATCGCCGGACCGCCCGCGTCGGCGTGCGAGGAGATCTTGGTGGCGACGATCATGCCGATCTGGCTGATCAGTACGTACAGAACGATCGCCACGGCCATCCCGCCGAACTGACGCAACCGGTCGTCCAGACCCCACAGCGGTTTGAGAGAGATCTTCTCCCGACGCAACGCCGGCACCAGCACGCCGGCCTGGGCGATCACACCGGCAGTGATACCGAGTCCGAGTGTCAGCAGTTTCGCATCGCCCATCCGAACCGGATCCAGTGAGATCTCACCGGGGGTCAGATAGAAGACCGCCAGCACGACCAGCACGACGATGTTGTTGACCACCGGCGCCCACGCACCCGGCTTGAAGATCTGCCGTGTGTTCAGGAACGCCGTGAACAGTGCGGAGAGTCCGTAGAACAGGATGGCAGGCAAGAGCAGATACGACAGGGCCGTGGTGAGGGCGACGTTGACCTTGCCGTCACTGGAGAGGAAGACGTATTTGGTGAGGAAAGGAGCCGCTATCGTCGCGAGCAGCGCCGCCGCACCGAGAAGAACCAGGGATGCGGTGAAGAGGCGCCGCACGAAGGCGGCGCCGTGATCGGCGTCCTCGCGTTCGGCACGCACCAGCACCGGTACGACGATCGCGGTCAGCACCGCGCCGAGCACCAGTTCGGCGATCATGTTCGGGATCTGGCTGGCGACGGTGAAGGAACTCGCGACCCCGGCACCCAGCACCAAGATGATCATCAACTGCTTGGCGAATCCGGTGATACGACTTGTCAGTGTCGCGATGGCGATCGAACCGGTGGCCGCCATCAGACGTGAGTTGCCGTCCTTGGCGGTGGCTTCGTCCGCGGGCGCCTCGGGATCGAAATTCGCGATGTCCGAGACCGTCAGGACGGTTGTCTCTTCGTCGCGGTAACGCGGATGGTCACGGATCACCGGAATGCTGGTGGTGGGGGCGTCGTCGAAGCGCGCGTCCGGGCTGACCGGCTGAATCGGGTAGCTGCGCTCCCACGGCGCCATTCGGGAGTGTGAACGGGTGACGGCGCTCTTACGCGTGATCGCGGAGGTGCGGGGGCCCTCGGTCGAGTTCCCGGTCATGAGCGTTCGTACCCTTCATCTGCTGGGTCCGGTTGACCCCTGAATCGATGCCACAGTCTCCGCCCGGCCAGGAAGAGCAGCAATCCGCCAGCTGTCGCCGTCACGGCGGCGAGCGGGCGACCGTACGCGTTCGACCGTACGGTCACCATGGTCGGCTCGCCCAACTGGTGCCCGTTTGCAGTGGTGAGCGAGAAATCGACGGTCAATTTCCGAGAGTCGTTCATCTCGGCGGGCACAGTCAACTGTCGGCTACCTCGCGGTGGTAACTGCTTGGGGCCGATGTCGCTGATCTGCATCTCCGGAGGTGCATCTACCTGCAAGTTCACGTTGATCGCGAGCGGTAACTCGTTGCGGGCGACCAACAACAACGGACTCTGACCGGACGCGAGCGTGTACACCCCACCCGGGGAGACGACGGTGACAGCTCGGTACAGGCCGTCAACCGCGCCGGTGACGTTGTCGGCGCGAACCGTCGCCGCCCGTTCGGCCTGTTCGACCACGCGGCGGTCGGTATCTCGGCGGCCCGCAGTGCTCATTGCGCGCAGTAGGTCCTCACGCAGCGGTGCGGTGAACCGGCCGGGCGAGAGCGGAGCCTGCGGATCGTCGACCAGTGACGATTCGAGTGCGTCGATTCGGGGCAACTGTCGGGTGGCTGTCGCGATCACGGAGGGTTGCGGACCGTCGGTGGTGCCCTGGTCCGCGTCGTCGAGCGTGGCGGTGTTCGTGGTGCCGGCCGAGGTGGCGAGCAGAGCCGGAAGAGCCTGCGGATTCGCCAGTCCGGATCGGATGAGCGTGGCCAGCATCGTCAGTACCGCGCCCGCGTCGGCCCGGTCGGCGCTCCACACCTGCGGTGGCGCGAAGATCCGGCCTCGCGGAAGTTCGGTCGACGTCAACGCGGCGAAGGCCATGGCGCCGATGGCGTCCTGACGTCTGGCTGCAGGCGACTCCGGTGCCGTAGCCGTGGACTCCGGTGCCGTAGCCGTGGACTCCGGTGCCGTAGTGAGGTACGACGGCGTCTGAGGATGTGTCCCCGTCGCGGCGAGTGCGGCGGCAGTCGGGCTGTCGAATGCGAGAGTGTGCAGCGAATCCGAGATCCGTGCGGTCAGTTGGGGTGATGTGGTTCGCACGGCCGCGTCCGCGAGCAGCGCCGTCGTCGGTGTGGGGGCCAGCGCGGTTACCGTCGCCGGATCGAGTACACCGGATTCGGGCCACACGAGGTCACGCACCGAATCGACGCCGAGGATGCCGTCGACGATGTCGGCGGGGTGGGCGATCGCGGCCTGGAACAGATCCGGGTTCGCGACGGACGTGACCGCAGCCAGATCGGCTTGGGCGAACGGCACCGACATCGTGCACATGGACCCGGCGAGGCTCTTGACCTCGTCGAGCCATTGGACCGCAGCTTCTCGTCCCGCTCCGTCGTGGCTCGGTCCGGCGGGATCGGACGGATCGTTCACCACCTGGTACCCGCGAGTCATGTTCTCGACGGTGATGAGCAGGTCCGGGTCCACGGCCAGGCACAACGAGTCACTGATCCGACGGTCGGCGTCGACTTCGGGTTTGGTGGCGTCGACGACGGCGTCGACCAGCCCGCGCAAGCGTCCACCCGCGCCGAGTTCGGTGGCCAGCTCGTCGTCGACGAGTCGGATCGGATCACTGACCGATCCGGGGATTCCGCCGACGAGTCGCGGGGTGTCCGCGAGCGGCCACAACATGCTCACGCCGATCGGGGCCCCGGTGTCCGGCGGTATCGGCGCTTCGGTACCCGATGCCGGGACACCGAGGACCGGTAGCAGGAACCGAGAGTCGTCGAGTCTGGCTGCGCCGCCGTATTCCGGGGTGCCGTTGACGTTGACGAGCATCGGGTACACCCCGGGCTCGGTGATGTCGAGCGAGAGCCCGGTCGAGCTGCGTAGTGGCAGCGTGAGCCGGAACGGCACGCTCTGGCCGGTGTCGAGACGGGTGGCGACGGTGTCGAAGTTTCCGACGGTGTCGAACACGGTCTGGTCGTAGTCGAGTGCCCCGCGAATGTCGGAGCTCCTGTTGATCGCGGGTGCCCGTTGCAGTCGCACGCTGACATCGTCCACCGGGCGGTCGCCGACGTTCGCGACCGTTCCGGTGACGACGACGGTGGGGGTGCTCGAAGTGGTGACGGTGGTCGGTGACGTCGAGTCGACGGTCAGTTGGAGAAACTTGGTTTCGTTCGGGGTGAGCGGCGACTGCGAGTGCGCGGGGGTCGAACCGGCAGGGGCAGCTGCTGCTGGTCCTGCACCGACAGTTACTGCTGCTGGTCCTGCACCGACAGCGGCCATCACCAGAGCGGCCACCGCGGCTCGCCGAAAAGCCGTTCTCATCCGGCGTCCGGGGCCTTCGGTTGTCCCGCACGCGGGGGCATCCGAGCGATCATCTCCGACGCGAGTTCGGCTAGTTTGCGCTCGTCCGCGTATGCCAGGCGGGAGTGGAGTTCGGTCAGGGGTACCCAGGCGACTTCGGTGACCTCGATGTCCTCGTCGGAGAGCTCTCCGCCGCGGAACCGCAGGAGATAGTGGTGCACCGTCTTGTGAACCCGTCGGCCCTCGGTCACGAACCAGTAATCGATGCTGCCCAGCGGTGCGAGGACGGTTCCCTGGATGCCGGTTTCTTCCTCGACTTCACGCATCGCGGTCTGCTCGGCGGTCTCGCCCTGTTCGATGTGTCCTTTGGGGAGTGACCACAGCAGTCGCCCACGCCGGTCGGTGCGGCCGATCAGTGCCGCGCAGAGTCGTTCGGGTGGGCCGCCCCAGCCGTCGACGACGAGTCCGCCCGCCGAGGTTTCGCGCACTGTGCGCATCGGCGGTTTCTCGGGATTGCCGACGGCAGGCCGACGCCGCGAGTTGCGGCGACTCCTGTTCGTTCGTTCGGCACCAGACACCTCATCGATACTAGTTGCCGTTTCCACGTTGACCGGTAACCGCGCGGACGCAGTGACGGCGTTCGTATGCGCATTCGTGTATTTGCGCACTTAAGTAAGCTCCTTCCACGTGACTGTCCCTAGCTCCGACGCTGATCGCCGCCTACGTTTACTTGCCGCAGCCTTCGACACGCTGGGCACGTTGTCCGATGTCTTGAACCCGCTCGGTGAGCGCTTCGCGGCGGCCGGCCACGAGTTGTACCTGGTGGGTGGAAGTGTTCGGGACGCGATACTCGGTCGTTTCAGCGGTGATCTGGACTTCACGACGGATGCTCGTCCGGAGACGGTGCAAGCCCTGCTGGCGGGGTGGGTGGACAAGCAATGGGACACGGGCATCGAGTTCGGGACGATCAGTGCCGTCAAGCACGGCCAGGAGATCGAGATCACGACGTTCCGGGCCGACGCCTACGATCGCGTCTCGCGCAATCCGATCGTCGAGTACGGCTCGACCCTGGCCGACGATCTGGTGCGGCGCGATTTCACGGTCAACGCGATGGCCGTGAAGATCGACGCGGACGGTTCGTTGACGTTCGTCGATCCGCTCGACGGGATGGATGCCCTGCTGGCGGGTGTACTGGACACGCCGTCGGCGCCGGAGAACTCGTTCAACGACGATCCGTTGCGGATGTTGCGTGCGGCGCGCTTCGTGTCACAGCTCGGTTTCACGTTGAACAATCGTGTTCTGATCGCGGTGCAGGAGATGTCCGCCCAGATCGAGCGGATCACCGCCGAGCGGGTGCATGCCGAACTGAACAAGCTGATGCTCGGGATGTATCCGGTGGACGGAATCAACGTCATGGTCGAGTCGGGGCTCGCCGAATACGTCCTGCCCGAAGTGCCGCAGATGAAGCTCGAGATCGACGAGCACCACCAGCACAAGGACGTCTACCAGCATTCGCTCACGGTGCTCCAGCAGGCGATCGATCTCGAAGAAGGCGATCCGGATTTGGTATTACGTTGGGCTGCACTGCTTCACGACATCGGTAAGCCGGACACCAAGCGAAACGAGCCGGGTGGCGGCGTGAGCTTCCATCATCACGAGGTGGTCGGGGCCAAACTCGTCCGTAAGCGGATGCGGGCACTGAAGTTCTCCAAGCAGATGGTCGACGACGTCTCACAGCTCGTGTTCTTGCACTTGCGGTTTCACGGTTACGGCAAGGGGCAGTGGACCGATTCGGCAGTGCGGCGCTACGTGACCGATGCGGCCGAGCTACTCCCCCGTTTGCACAAGCTCGTGCGCGCGGACTGCACGACGCGCAACAAGCGTCGCGCCGCCCAGTTGCAGGCAACGTACGACGACATCGAGGCGCGGATCGCTCATTTGGCGGAGCAGGAAGATCTGGCGCGGGTGCGGCCGGATCTGGACGGTAACGCCATCATGGAGCTGCTGGGGATCCCGGCCGGCCCGCAGGTCGGTAAGGCCTGGAAGTTCCTCAAGGAGCTGCGCCTCGATCGTGGCCCGCTCGGGCGGGACGAGGCGGAGACCGAACTGCTCGCGTGGTGGGCGAGGCAGCAGTCAGCCGGCGCGGACTCGTCGGTTGAGTCCGGCAGCTGAGAGTCCGAGGGCGTAGATCGCGGCGCCGGTCAGGGCGAGTCCGACACTTTTGCCGTCCGCCGGGACGACCGTCGACGCGGCGGCGATCGCACCGATGAATGCCACGTTGAACACGGTGTCCTGCAGTGCGAATACCTGACCACGGTGGTCGTCGTCGACGTCGATCTGCATGGCGGCGTCGCCGCTGAGTTTGATGCACTGGCCGGTGATTCCGAGGCAGAATGCGGCGATCAGCAGCGAGCCCTGGGTCAACGGGGTCACGAAGAGCAGTTGAGCGAGTACCGAGCAGATCAATGCGTAGGTGACGGTTCGGGAGCGGCCGAGTCGCGGAATCACCACGGGGGTGATGAGGGCGGCGATGAGCATACCGATCGCCGTTGCGCCGACGGCGACGCCGAAACCGGCCATGCCCGCGGGCAGTCCGGAGTGATTGTCGTTGCCGCGTAGCACCAGCACCATGATCAAGGTGTTGAGGCCGAAGCAGATGCGATGTGCGCCGATCCCGATCATCGTGGTGGTGACACCGGGGGCGCGCCAGACGGCGGTGGCGCCGCCGCGTAGTCCGGACGCGACGGACCGGATCGCGCCGCGGCGATCGATCTCGGTTGCCACCGGCCCCAGCGAGTGGGCGGTGAATCTGGCTGCGGCGACGGCGGCGATCACCGATCCGAGGCAGGCGAACGCCACCGCCACTCCCGACGCTCGATCGCCGGCTCCGATGAATCCGATGACAGCTACCGCGGTGGCCGCTCCGAGTGCCGCCACCACCGAACCCGCGGTGGTGAGAACGGAATTGGTGGGGACGAGCCAGGATTGGCGAACCACTTTGGGAAGTGACGCCGATACTCCGGCGCCGACGAAGCGGCTGACGCCGATGGCGGCCAGTGCGCACAGCAGGGGCAGGAATTCACTACCGCCGATGACCAGGGTGACTGCTGTGGTGAGTATCAGCAGCCCGCGCAACGCGCCTGCCCACATCAGGACGAGTCGTCGATCCCAACGGTCGAGCAGTGCGCCTGCAAACGGCCCGATGATCGAGTACGGCAGCAGCAGTACCGCGAATCCGGCGGCGATGGCGACGGGGTCGGTTTCACGTTCGGGATTGAAGAGGATGGCACCGCCGAGTGCGGCTTGGAACATTCCGTCGCCGAACTGACTGGAGAAGCGGATGACGGCCAGTCGACCCAGGCCAGGTGAGTGGCGCAGCGTGTGAAGCGTTCTGCGCCAGGTTTCACGGCGGGCCGACGTGGAGGTCATAGCGGAACTGTAATGGGTCGATTCCAGTCCTTCGTGGATGCCGTGTCCGATTCAGGCCGCGTCGGTGCGAGCCTGTTCGGCGCGCCACCAGGCGACGGTCTCGGCGGCCGCCTGATCGAGTGGGGTCGGTTCGAGGCCGAGGGCGATTTCACTGGCGCCCGAGTCCATCACGAACGGCTTGGTGAATTGGTAGGACATCTCGGCGAGTTCCCGGGTATCACTGTCGACGGTGCCGAGGGCGTCGAGGATCCAGGCGGGTAGTACGCCGACTCGGGCAGTGCGGGCGCCGCCCGCGTGGGCGAAGGCTTCGGCGATGCGCCGTTGGGTCAGGGCGGGCCCGGTAGGGGCGTGCAGCACGGTGTTCCACAGTCGCCGGTGGTGGGCGGCGGTGACCATGGCGCGGGCGAGGTCGGGGACGTAGGTGAAGGAGTGCGGTGTGTCGGCCGATCCCACGACACGAATTTTCTTGCCCGCCATCACTTTCGGTACCATACGCGCTCCGGCGTGGGCGCTGATCACTCGCGGACCGAAGAAGTCGGAGGCCACGACGCTGACCGTGGGGGTGTTCGAGGCGGCGCGGGCGCGCAGCAGTGCCGCGCGGATGCCGCGTTTTCCGCCGCTGGCGGTGCGCGGATCGTTCTCGGTCATCGTGGTCTCGGAGTTGTAGGCATAGAGGCTTTCCGGGAAGACGACGACGGCGCCGAGGTCGGCGGCCACGTCGAGGACGACTCTTTCGGCAGCGGGGAGTTCGCGCTCCCAGGCCGCCGCGTTGTAGGCGGCGTGGATGCAGTGGTAGACGGCGGTGGCGCCCTCGCTCGCGGCACGAAGTGCAGCCGGGTCGGAGACGTCGACATGCAGGCGTTCGACGAGGGGATGCTGCGGGCCGCTGCCGGATCGAGTCAGCAGTCGGACGGCGGTGCCCTGTTCGGCCAATTGCAGTGCGACGGTGGCACCGACGGGGCCGGCGCCGGTGACGATTTCGAGATCTGACATGGAGTGCTCCTTGCCGGGAAGGTTGACGAGAGCGGTGCTCTCTATTTCCAGGATGGATCGGGTTGCGCGCTCTTGTCAAGAGCAGTGCTCTCTTTAATTGACGCCGCTCTCGTTGCTGCGGCAGGCTGTCCCCATGACCGGAACACCCCGCGCACGTGCACGCGCGCAAACCCTGCAGGACATCACTCGGATCGGGCGCGCACATCTCGCGGCGGTAGGGGCGGCAGCCCTCTCGCTCCGGGCCGTTGCCCGCGATCTCGGTGTCGTGTCCTCGGCCGTGTACCGGTATGTCGCCAGTCGTGACGAGTTACTGACGCTGTTGGTGGTCGATGCCTACGACGAACTCGGTGCCGAGGTCGAAGCGGCGGTGGACACCGTCCCGGAGGCCGATCATCGTGAACGGTTCCTCACTCTGGGGCGCGCGGTACGAGGGTGGGCAGTGCGAGAGCCTGCCCGCTACGGTCTGCTCTTCGGCAGTCCGGTTCCGGGCTACGACGCACCGGGCGATCAGACCACCGGGCCAGGTGTCCGGGTGGTGGTGTGCATGATCTCGATACTCGCCGCCGCCCACCGCAGCGGCACACTCACCGTCCTCGACGATTCGACACCCAGTGCTGTCCTCGAGAGTGACCTCGCGCGGATTCGCGCGGAGATGGGTGTCGACATTCCGTCGGCGGTTCTGGTGCGCGGAACCCTCGCGTGGAGTGCTCTGTTCGGCTCGGTGAACTTCGATGTTTTCGGGCAATACGGAACAGATACCTTCACCGACCCGAGCGAGGTGTTCGAGTGTCATCTCGCACTGCTGGCCGATGTGACGGGATTGAAATGAGTGAACCTGTGTCTTGTTCCGTTCTGCGCGGCGCGCGGTGACATGATGTCTTCTGTGCCGCACGCAGAGGAACCCGAAGATCGGATGGCCTGGGTAGAACCGGAGGTTCGTCCAGGCAGTTTGTTGGTTTCGTCGACCGATCTCACCGATCCGGCATTTCGCCGCACCGTCGTCTACATGATCGAGCACAACGATGCGGGCAGTCTCGGTGTGGTCGTGAATCGGCCGAGCGGCACCGTCGTGCGCAACGTACTTCCGCAGTGGGCACCGTTGACCACACATACGTCGGCTCTCTACATCGGCGGGCCGGTCAAACGAGACTCGGCGTTGTGTCTGGGTACAGCGCGTAACGGCGTCGACATCGATGGTGTGTCCGGATTGCGTCGGGTGGACGGAAAGGTCGTCATGGTCGACCTCGATTCGGATCCGGCGGTGATCGCGCCGTTGGTCGAGGGTATTCGGATCTTTGCCGGCTACTCGGGGTGGACCATCGGACAGCTGGATTCGGAACTCGAACGTGACGACTGGATGGTGATCAGTTCGCTACCGTCGGACGTGATGTCGCCACCGCACGTCGACGTCTGGGCCGGTGTTCTCCGGCGTCAACCGTTACCGCTGTCGATGCTCGCCAGCCATCCGATCGAGCTCGAACGCAATTAGTCGAACTCGACCTGAACGCTTGCCGGTTTCCATTGTGCTGACAAAAAAATTAGCTCATTCGAGAATTCAGCCCGATTCTTGATGGTGGACTTGTCTTTGTCTTCCTTTGTTCTCGACGACTCGACCGCTCATTGACAGACGCGAACGATATCGCTGTGTGCGGACACGACGAAGCGGATCTGGTCACGCCCGTCGACGCTGTTCTCGCTCTGTCTGAGACTGGTGTGGTGACGTGGGCGGTGGATCTCAACAGCGGCGGCGCCGGACTGCTGATCGCGTTGCTCGCGGACCGAGAGCGACGCGATCAGCATCCGATGCGAGTGGACGATGAGATCAGCGTGGAGTTGACGATCCTGATCTCGCCTCGCACGGATCTGATGCGAGATCGGACCCGAGCAATCAACCGGCTCCGAGCGTTGATCACCGGATATTTCCCGGCGTTCGAACGAGCATTGGAGGTGCGCAACTCTGCGGGCGGGTTGATCTTGTCGACCGGGTATCAAACCCCCGACGGACTTCGGAGGCCCGACCGGACGAAGTCGGAAGGGTGGTTACAGAAGAGGAAGGCGTACAACGCCTCTCGACTGGCGGATGTTGCGATTGAGGCTGCAAACATGCAATTGGCGCGGGTTGCGGGCAAGATGTCGCCGGGGCGTCCGTCGGTGAGTTGGCGCGCCAGATCCTGAGTCTGAATGTTGAATTGCGGGAGCCGAATTCCTCGCCGCCACCGGTGGTGATGTGTCCGCGTTCGGTACCACCGACAGATTGGCGGGCATCTCCGGTCTGGCGCCGGTGCCGCGAGATTCGGGCCGAGTCAGTGAAAATCTGCGCCGGCCGTGCAGATATGACCGCAGGCTGTTGCGTGCGTTCTATCTGTCGGCGCAGCTCAGTATCCGGCACAGTGCCCAGTCGCAGGTTTTCTACGACCGCAACGAGCCGAGGGTAAACGTCGTACAGGCAGTTCTGGCGTTGGCGAGACGACGATTGAACGTGCTGTGGGCCATGCTGCGAGATCAGAGCCCTTGTCGTCCACCCGCGGTTGAAGTGGTGGCGGCCTAGAAGGCCGTCTGGCTAGTTCCACATCCGCGTGAGCGGGCAGGAGTTCGGTGTGGCTGCGAATTCCGGGTTTCAGCTGCTTTCTTGCCAGAGTGGCGTGATGCTGCGGTGCGCCTGTCGAAGGTCGGCTTCGTCGAAGGTGAGCGTCGTTTCTTTTATGTCCAGGATCGGGCACGTCAGTACCAGGTGTAGGGGTCCGGGTGAGGGAAACGGGGTGAGGTAGTACGTCGCGGATGCCGAGTGGGGGTCGGATGCACTGTTGGGGGACAGGAGGAACGGTTCGTCGAGGTCAGCTGGTTCGGCACGGAAATCGGTTGTGTTGGTTGCTTTTCGGCCGTCGGAATACAACGCTGCCAGCTGTAGGCTGGGGGCTGGGTGGGGGTGAACGTAGGTCCCCAGGTTGATGGTTCCTGGCTCGAGTTCCTGGCGGAATCCGGCGTTGATGGTGAATGCGATTCCTGTTGAATAGATCAGGATGTTGTCGATCCACACTGCAGCTGCGTCGTTGACGGCCAGTGGTGCCATGACCGTCAGCAGGCTGGGTATTTCGTTCAGGGGAAGGTCTCTGGGCATGGTGTGGTTCACCGCTTCTGTGTGTCGTTGTGCCAGAGCCGTATGACGTTGTCGGGGGCTGAGGACAGCTCGGACAAGTCGACAGTGGTGCGTGTGGCCGCGATGCCGAAGAGGGGGTAGGCGATCTCGATCAGCAGCGGGCCGGCAGGTGGGAGTGGGGTCAGGAAGTAGTCGGCGTGTGAGGCGAGGCGGCTGGAGCTCGCGCCGCCGCCGTCGAGCCAGGGCGCGGTCGGGTCGTCCGGCACGAGTTGGTTGGAGCCGACACTCGTAACGGTCGTTCCGTCCTGGAATGTCAGCGTCAGCTGGATGCTTTCGTTGCTGTGCGGGCGGGTCATTCGCCCGACGTTGAGCGGGCCGAACTGAGGCGCCGAATCCTGCGGTGGCCGCGTGGAGTTACGTATTCGCCCTTCGATGCGAAACGCCAACCCTGTGTCGTAGACCGTGAAACCGTTGATCCAGATGGCCATGTCATCACTGGCGAAGAGTGTGGCCGATCGTGCGATGGTGACGGGGATCTGCCGGCCGGGTCGCCTCCGCTCTGGTGGGTAGCGGCGGAACGTCCTCGCCGGTGGAGAGGGAATGGCGCCGGAGGAGGCCGCCGGGTCGGACGCGACGTCGGGCGTGAACGCGAAATTGATCCGCCGATCTGCTGGTGGAGGTGAATCTGCCGGCCGGTTCATACCTGTGATCTCCTCCTGCCGAAATCCGTCGCATCAGTTTCACATGGCCGCACCGGCTTCGTCGGTATATACGAGGATTGACCCCTTCGTCGGTCGGGATGCCAGCCGCGGTCGTCCAGGGTGCAAACTGGCTCAGTCGTGCCGTCGACTTTGTCGAATGCGATCAGGAGCTCGCTCTTGCTTCGGGGCCTCAAAGCACGTGGGCGATACGGAGAGCTTCGTCTGTGGTTCTGGCAGTGCGTGGGTGGGTATGGCGTCGGTTCGGTGTCCGGGGTCGACGCCTGTTCTCGTTCGGTAAGGCATCAGATCTCGGGTGACGGAAGCGTTCGGATATCGGCGAGCCGGTTCGGGGCACCGGCCATCTTCTGGGCGGGTCGACTGGTGACGGTCCGGCGATCGCCGCGGCAAAGGCAATTACGACGGCGGGGCCGGATCGGAAGACTAGTCCGACGTTTCCCCGGCCTTTCGACTGGAGTGTGCGGCCACCGAGATCATCGGACGGTTCGATCTCGGTGACGGTCGCCTCGACCACCTCGTCGAGGTTGTGGTTCAGGGCGGCCATCCCACGCCGAACACCTGCATGCCGATCTTGTCGACGAGGCCGGGGTACGGATGCGACCGTCGCGCAACAGCCGGGTGCCGAGCCGGCCGAGCACGCCGCCGAAGAGCAGCGTCAACAGCAGGAAGGTCGACGTATTCGCGGTGAGGCTCGAGAACCGTCGGGGGACGTGGTGGTCTAAGTGCGTGGCGATCTTTTCCGGCAGATGCGGACGGCCACAGCCGGGTGAGAACCACACCGCTCAGTGCGCACAGCACGGGAACGATCAGACCGAAGAACGGCCCCGGCCGGATCGATCACACGATGTTTCACGTGAATCAATGAGCCGGCTGGCAAGCGTCCTTGAGTGCGCAGGCACCGCACGAGGCGGTTCCGCAGGCGGCAGCGTTGGCCTTGGCTTCGACGGTTTCGGTGACTACTGCTTCGGCGGGGGCTTCGGGTTGACCGCAGTTGCAGTCGTTACCGCAACCACTCTCCTGTGGGAGGGCAGCGGGCGGCGCGAGCGCCGATGGAGCCACCGACGCCTGCCGTCAGCACAGCGGCGACGACTGCGATGATCGCCACCGCGACACCGAGCAGTCCACCGAGCGCCAGAGCGGCGACGCCGCCGATCACCAGCACGCCGGACGCGGCGAGCATGGTGGGCGCAGCCACCTTGTTCGCGAGGGCGAAGGTCTCTTCGCTCCGCAGGGAATCCTCGGTGCGCACGCCCGCCCAGCGGTTACGGGGCAGCTTGCCGATCAGGCCGGCGACAGCAACTCCGCCGACGGCGAGAGCGAGCACGAACAGCACTACAGCGACAACGATCACCCGTACAGGATAGGCGCGGGCGGTGTTGAGGGTATGCGCGGGTCGTGGAGGCTCTACCCTGGTTAGCGGTATTTCCGTCAGCCAAGTAGATAGCGACCACAGTGACCGAGTCTTCGCAGTCCCCCGATTCACCAGTCGACGCCACCCCGCAGCACCGCTACACGGCGGAGCTTGCCGGCCAGATCGAGCAGCGCTGGCAGGACCGCTGGAGCGAGGAGGGCACGTTCGACGCGCCCAATCCGGTCGGCCCGCTCTCCTCCCCCGACGGCGTTCCGGCCGACAAGCTCTTCGTGCAGGACATGTTCCCGTACCCCTCGGGCTCAGGTCTGCACGTCGGCCACCCGCTCGGGTACATCGCCACGGACGTGTTCGCGCGCTTCCACCGGATGCAGGGCCGAAACGTCCTGCACACTCTCGGCTACGACGCGTTCGGGTTGCCTGCCGAGCAGTACGCCGTGCAGACGGGCACCCATCCGCGCAGCACCACCGAGTCGAACATCGCCAACATGCAGCGTCAGCTGCGCCGTCTGGGCCTGGGGCACGACGAGCGCCGCAGCCTCGCGACGACAGACGTCGATTTCTATCACTGGACGCAGTGGATCTTTCTGCAGATCCACGGCGCCTGGTACGACAAGGCGGCAGGCAAGGCTCGTCGCATCACCGAGCTGGAAGCCGAGTTCGATTCCGGTGAACGGGTTCTGGAAGACGGACGCGAGTGGGCGTCGCTGACCGCAGTGCAGAAGGCGAAGGTTCTCGATTCGTATCGCTTGGTCTACCAGTCGGATTCGATGGTCAACTGGTGCCCCGGTCTGGGTACGGTGCTGGCCAACGAAGAGGTGACGGCCGACGGTCGCAGTGATCGCGGTAACTTCCCGGTCTTCCGTAAGCATCTGAAGCAGTGGATGATGCGGATCACCGCGTACTCCGATCGTCTGGTCGATGATCTCGAGTACCTGGACTGGCCGGACAAGGTCAAGGCCATGCAGCGCAACTGGATCGGGCGCTCGTACGGTGCCGAGGTCACGTTCGCGGCCGGCGCTCTGGGTATCGACGTGTTCACCACACGCCCGGACACCCTGTTCGGTGCCACGTACGTGACGTTGGCCCCCGAGCACGAACTGGTGGATCAGCTGGTGGCGCCACAGTGGCCGGCGGGCGTCGACGTCCGCTGGACCGGTGGCGCGGCCACCCCGGCGGAAGCTGTTGCCGCATACCGTAAGTCGATTGCCGCCAAGACCGATTTGGAGCGTCAGGAGAACAAGGAGAAGACCGGCGTCTTCCTCGGTTCGTACGCGACCAATCCGGTCAACGGCAAGCAGGTGCCGATCTTCGTCGCCGACTACGTGCTCACCGGCTACGGAACCGGCGCCATCATGGCTGTTCCCGGCCACGACGCCCGTGACTGGGAGTTCGCGACCGCGTTCGGGCTCGAGATCCTCGAGGTCATCTCCGGCGGCGACGTGAGTGAGGCGGCGCACACCGGTGGCGGCGCCCTGGTGAACTCCGACTATCTCGACGGCTTGGACGTCGCGGAGGCGAAGGCCACCATCATCAGCAAACTCGAGGAGGGCGGCCACGGTAAGGGCACCATCCAGTACAAGCTGCGCGACTGGCTCTTCGCGCGTCAGCGGTACTGGGGCGAGCCGTTCCCGATCGTCTACGACGCCGACGGCAATGCGCATGCGCTGCCCGATTCGGTTCTGCCGGTTGTGCTTCCGGAAGTCGAGGACTACGCACCGGTGTCGTTCGATCCAGACGACGCCAACTCGGAGCCCTCTCCCCCGCTGAACAAGGCGACCGACTGGGTCGACGTCGAACTCGATCTCGGTGACGGACTGCAGACCTACCACCGCGACACCAATGTCATGCCGCAGTGGGCGGGCAGTTCGTGGTACCAGCTGCGCTACATCGACCCCACCAACGAGGACACCTTCTGCGATCCGCAGAACGAGGCGTACTGGACGGGCCCGCGCCCGGAACTGCACGGCCCCAACGATCCCGGCGGCGTCGACCTGTACGTCGGTGGCGTCGAGCACGCGGTGCTGCACCTGCTGTACTCGCGTTTCTGGCACAAGGTGCTCTTCGATCTGGGCTACGTCAGCTCCAGCGAGCCGTACCGCCGCCTGTACAACCAGGGCTACATCCAGGCGTACGCGTACACCGACGCCCGCGGGGTCTACGTGCCCGCCGAGGAGGTGACCGAAGAAGACGGCAAGTACTTCTACCAGGGCGCCGAGGTCAACCGCGAGTACGGCAAGATGGGTAAGAGTCTGAAGAACTCCGTCTCGCCGGACGAGATCTGCTCCGCGTACGGCGCCGATACCCTGCGGGTCTACGAGATGTCGATGGGTCCGCTGGACACCTCACGCCCGTGGGCGACCAAGGACGTCGTCGGTGCGGCCCGCTTCCTGCAGCGCGTGTGGCGCGTCGTCGTCGACGAGGAGACCGGCAACGTCCGCGTCACCGACGAGCAGCCGGGTGAAGAGACCTTGCGGGCTCTCAACAAGGCCATCGCCGGAGTGTCGGAAGACTATGCGGCGCTGCGTGACAACACGGCTGCCGCCAAGCTGATCGAGTACAACAACCACCTCACCAAGGCCTTCCCGAACGGCGCGCCGCGTGCTGCAGTCGAGCCGTTGGTGCTGATGCTCGCTCCCCTGGCCCCGCACCTCGCCGAGGAGCTGTGGTCACGTCTGGGCTACCCGCAATCCCTTGCGCACGGGCCGTTCCCGACAGCCGAAGAGAAGTGGCTCGTCGAGGACACCGTCGAGTACCCGATCCAGGTCAACGGCAAGGTGCGTAGCCGCATCACCGTCGCCGCCGACGCGGACCGCAAGGTGATCGAGGAGATCGCGCTGGCAGACGAGAAGATCGTCGACCTGCTCGGCGGTAACGCTCCGCGCAAGGTGATCGTCGTTCCGGGCAAGATGGTCAACGTCGTCCTGTAGCGACCTTCGGCTCCTGTGCGCCTTTGTGGTAGCTCGCGCTACCGGAAAGGCGCACAGGGGGTTTCAGCCGTACGGATCGCCCGCTGGGCGGTAGAGGGCCTCGGATCCTTCTGTTGCGTCGGCGCTGCAGACGACCAGAAATTCGCCCGCCGGCGAGATCGTGCAATACCAATTCCCGGAGCCACCTGTGTCACGGGGTCTGCTGTAGAGCACCGGGTGCGTTTCGTTCGTTATCGCCGTCGCGTCCGCGCAACTGACAGAGCTTCCTCGAACGATCACATCACGCGGTATGTCGTCGGCAGATCCGACGGTGAGGCAACTGTCGTGGCGCGATGGTGCCGTGCGCTCTGGTGGACGTCATCTGTCCCACAGACGCAGGGTGCCTGCCTTCTGAGCGGATTCGAATGTTCGCCGTTACCGGGGATGAACACGCGGCTACCGTGACGCCGGCTGTGACAGCGAGAAAGCCGACTACCCGGCGAGTGCGCATGAACGTTGTTGACATCTAAGTCGAAGAAATCAGGGGCACAGTCCGTTGATCGAGTGACATGAATCGACGGATCGGGGTCAGGTCCCCACCTTCCAGCCGGTACTCAGATCGGTCAGCAGATCGGGGAGCCGCGCGGTGAGTCGACCACGCGCCGACATGTCGGTGAACGGGGTGGCCAGCAGTACGGCGGTATCTTGCGGGTGTTGCTGCACGGCGGCTGCGTATTTGGGTGCCAGCTCGTCCGTGATGAACTTCCACCGGGGTTCCCGGTCCGCCCAGTTGAAGTCCGGTAGCGGACCGGTCAGAGTTGTCTTCGTGCCGAGGATGTCAGTGGTGACGGTGATCGGTGCGTAGTTTCCCGGTGCCGGAGTTCCCGGCACGGCCGGCTTACCGGCGAGGGTGGTGAAGTAGGTCAGGACGCGGCCCATGCCGTCGCGTCCGCGAGCGACCTGGTCCCACTGGTCTGCGATGATCTGGTTCTGTTCGCGCGAGGCGAGACGCACCAGACCGTCGACGAGGCCTTCGGGTGTCCCATCGGCAATGGATTTCCATGCTGCAGTGAGATTTTCGTCGAAAAGTCCGGCTCGCTCGAATTCCGCTGTCCCGGTTGGTCCCGATGCCATGTACGCCTCGTGCATCGGGACGAGGTCGATGAAAATGTGTTTCTGCATGGTGAGCAGATTTTGCAGATACCAGTCGGCGTCGCTCTTCGACAGCTGTGGTGTGTCCCGGATCAGGCGGCCGAGATCGTCGGGTAGATCGGTGGCCGATATCCCTGCAGTCCCTCGGGCGGCGGCCGCAGCTGTCTGGCGAACCGCATCCACACCGAGGGTGTCGGACAGCGATCCGAGATCGTAGAAACCGGCCGCGAAGGACACTCCTGCGAGGCCCGCCATACCGGACCAGTACAGCTCGGGGCGAGCGTTGGTCATCCGCAGATAGTTGACGTAGACCTTGTCGACAGTGGCTCTGTTTGCCGCTAGTCCGAGCTGCGGATCCCAGCCCGCCAGATCGATGTGGGCGTTGTCCGCCCCTACCGCCAGCCAGTACTGCCGCAGCAGGGTCGCATAGCGGCGTGGCTCGATGCCCGCGGTGCGAGCGGATTCCAGTGCGCTGTGCAGTTGGTTCCGATCGAGCGGAAGCGCGGGGTTGAGACCACCGCCGTCGGCGCCGTCCGGATTGGTGTCAGCCAGATCCAGGTACGCGAGGTAGCTCGGTGCTGCGCGAACCTCGGCGACGGTGGTGGCAGCAAGCAGCGTTGCAGCCAGGAGACACAAGATGAGCTGTAATCGCCTCGACCGCAGTGAAAAAACGTGTTGGATCACCGGTGGTACCCCCTGGTTCAGCCGAAAGATGCACGGCTTCGCCGTCCCCCCGACCAGAAATGACAACATGTGTAGTCAGATTGTTACCCGGTTCCCTCTGGTTCGTCAATCGAATTGCTGAAGACGGACATCGCCGCTACGTACTCGGGTCGACCTCCTTGTTGGAACTCGTCTGAAAGTACGAGGGCTCACTCATGGCACCGTCTGCAGGGGTCATCCGCTGCGCCGGCGAGGCGTACGTGAAAACAGGGTCGGCTGCACAGGTCGTCGAGCTCTATGCGGAGGCAGTGAGTGTCGAGGACCCGGCGGGTACGGAGGTGCGCACCACGTGGGAAGCGATCGGTGAGTTCTACGCTGTGATCGAGAACTTCGACCAGACGGTTGTTTCTTCACACGCTCGGGATCGCCGGAAACGAAGCCGCGTTTCATTTCTCGCCGATTGCCAATCCGGGTGAACTGACTCTGGCGATCGCTCCCGTCGAGGTGGTGACGTTCGACGACGGAACGATCACCGCGATGCGTGCTTTCTGGAATCAGGAGGACATGATCACCGGTTGAGTGCACCGAACGGACGGGTGTCGATTCTGCCGGGCGCTCCGGCTACGGCCCGACGTTGTGCCGCATGGCATGTGATTCCGAAACATGTTCGGCACCAACGTGTTTGTCGCCGAGCTCGCGAACGTGCGTCCGCGTACTGACCGGCGTCGACCGCGTGCGCAAGGCGGGTCGGCTGCCGGTGCGTTCACAGCAGGTACCCTGTCCGGGCGCGACGTGACCGGACAGATCCGCGAGTCTTCCGATCGGTCCCGATCCACGTACATCCGAGAGCACTCACCGGAGCGACTTGCGGACTACCTCGTGCCGACGTTGTCCCAATCCGCCATACTGGTCTGTATGGCGGAAACGAGTGGGATCGACGAGGCCGACGCGGGTTCGCCCGCGACACCGCAGCCGTTGCTGACTCCGTTGACGGAGGCGGCGATATTTCTGGTGTTGACCATCGACGAGGGTGGTGAGCAGGCAGTTCACGATGTTCTCGCAGATGTCTCGGGGTTGGAGCGATCGATCGGATTCCGGGTTCCCGCAGGTGGGCTCGCCACGGTGGTCGGAATCGGCTCCGATGCCTGGGACCGCCTGTTCGCCGGGCCGAGGCCGGCCGAGCTGCATCCTTTCGTGGAGCTGACAGGCGAGAAACACCACGCTCCGCGCACCCCCGGTGACCTGCTGTTCCACATCCGGGCCCGGCAGATGGACCTGTGCTTCGAGTTCGCGTCCGTCGTGACGACGCGGTTGGCGGGGGCGGCAACGGTGATCGACGAGGTGCACGGGTTCAAGTACTTCGAGCAGCGCGATTTGTTGGGCTTTGTCGACGGTACCGAAAACCCGTCCGGGCGCGCGGCGTACATGGCGGTCACCGTTGGTGACGAGGACCCGGAGTTCGCAGGCAGCAGCTACGTCATCGTCCAGAAGTACCTGCACGACATGTCGGGGTGGAACTCGCTGCCCGTGGAAGAGCAGGAGAAGGCCATCGGCCGGTCCAAGCTCGAAGACCTCGAGATGGACGACGAGACCAAACCGGTCAATGCTCACACCGCGTTGACAGTCATCGAGGACGAATCCGGCGAGCAGGTGCAGATCCTGCGCGACAACATGCCGTTCGGGCACGTTGCTTCCGGGGAGATGGGAACGTACTTCATCGGTTATTCGGCGTCACCGGCGGTGACGGAGCAGATGCTCACCAACATGTTCATCGGAAATCCGGTCGGCAATCACGATCGGATTCTCGATTTCTCCACTGCGGTAACGGGAATCAACTTCTTCGTTCCCACTGCGGATTTTCTCGACAGTCCACCGGACCTTCCGGATCGGCTGGTACCCGAAGCGAGCTTCATCGCGCCCATCTCTGACGGTTCCCTCGGAATCGGCAGCCTCACAAGGAGTGCTCAGTAATGACGAACCTGCATCGCGACCTTGCTCCCATCTCGGCGTCAGCTTGGGCCGAGATCGAAGAAGAAGCGAGCCGTACCTTCAAACGCCATGTGGCTGCGCGTCGCGTCGTGGACGTCGAAGGTCCTTCGGGCGTAGATCTTTCGGCAGTCACTCTGGGGCATCAGGTTCCGATCGCGCCGTTGGCGGACGGTGTGATCGCGCATGCACGGCAGTCGCAGCCGATCATCGAATTGCGAGTGCCGTTCACGGTGAGCCGCCAGGCCATCGACGACGTCGAGCGTGGTGCGAAGGATTCGGACTGGCAGCCCGTCAAGGACGCGGCCAAGAAGATCGCGTTCGCAGAGGACCGCGCCGTCTTCGAGGGTTATCCGGCGGGAAGTATCACCGGGGTGCGTGCCAGTGGATCGAACCCGGAGTTGAAGCTGCCCACCGATGCCAAGGACTACCCGGAGGCGATCAGCCAGGCCATCACGTCGCTGCGCCTGGCAGGCGTCAACGGGCCGTACTCCCTGTTGCTCAGTGCCGACGCGTTCACCGCGATCAACGAGACCTCCGATCACGGCTACCCGATCCGCGAGCACCTACGGCGTGTTCTGGACGGCGACATCATCTGGGCGCCCGCTATCGACGGTGCGCTGCTGCTCTCGACGCGCGGCGGCGACTACGAATTGCATCTCGGCCAGGATCTGTCCATCGGATATCTCTCGCACGACGCGAATTCGGTCGAGCTGTACTTCCAGGAATCGCTGACCTTCCTCATGTACACCAGTGAAGCGGTCGTGTCATTGGCGTCGTAGCCGGCGCTGGTGCCACCGTGGAGGACGTACGAGTTCGCCGATCGACTCGAGGTGAGCGGTGAACGCCGTTGCGTCGGTACGAGAGGACGTCTTGGGACGTCCGTGAGCCCATTCGGTGAACAACTGCAGATAACGATCCCCCAGATGGTGGCGCACTCCCGGAAGGTGGTGCGCCACTTCTGCGGCCCGCTTACGCAACAGAGCTGCCGCCGCCGCCGAAACAGCGTCGGTGTCGAAACCTTCCGGAATCTCCGACCCGGCTACCAGTGCCCGCACCAATGCCTCCTGACGTTCTCCGAGTGTGCTCACGGACGTGACCACACCGTGTCTGCGGTGATGCGATCGAGTCCGGCGGCGTCGGCGATGGCGTCGAGTTCGTCGAGCAGTTCCAGTGCAGGTGGATAGTTGCCGTCCCGCTCGAGCATGATGGCCGGACGGCGTCCGCCGGCGGTGAACCGTGTGAGTAGTTCGAGGACGGGTTCCGGTATCGGATCGGTGTGGGTGTCGTGGTACATGCCGTCGTGGATACTGCCACCGGCTATGTGGCAGTAGGCGATACGGTCGAGTGGTAGCCGGTTCAGCTCGGTCCAGGGATCGAGACGGCGGTTCAGGGCATTGGCGTAGACGTTGGCGATGTCGAGCACCAGCAGAACCCCGGTGCGTTCGATGATCTCGGCGAGGAACTCTCCTTCGGTCAACTCGTCGTCGGGCCAGTCGAACAGGGCCGCGATGTTCTCCACCGCGAACGGCACCGGTAGCCCGTCCCGAGTTCGGGTGATGTTGCGTACCAGCGCATCTATCGACTCGTACGTTCGGGGAACGGGCAACAGATGTCCGGCTTCGAGTCCCCCTGCCCGAACGAATGCGATGTGTTCACTGGCCAGCGGTGAGCCGAGTAGTGTTGCAGTGCGCGCCATGTGGTCGATCCGCGACTGCTGCACCGGCTCAGCCCCGCCGAGGGAGAGTGAGATCCCGTGCGTGATCACCGGAACTCCGAGTGCCGCCAACTGGGGTGGAACGCTGTCTCCGATGGATTCCGCGATCACCTCGCAGAAGGTCGGTTTGTTCAATTGGGCGATGATTCCGGAAATTTCGGGGCGCCAGCCGATTCCCAATCCGTGCAGCGTCATCCGCCGCATCCCCCGCCGCCTCCGCAACTACTCCCGCCGCCACCGCTGTCGCCGCCTGAGCTGCTGCCGCCTCCGCAGCTGTAGTGACTCGACGATCCGGCTCCGGGACTGTACGCGGCGCCGGCCGACACGGCGCCTGCCAGTGCCGGGTCGATGAGGGCGAGGGTGCCCACACCGAAGAGTGCTGCGGACAGGCCCGCGAACGCCGGCCCGTAGCTGGTGTACGACGGACGTAGTTTCGGGGAGAGGTAGGAGTTCTCGTGCATGAGCCGGCGCAGTTCGGAGTCGCCGAGCGAGGTTCGGCGACCGTTCCGGCGTAGGAACGGAAGGGCGAGTGCCAATACGAGTACGGTGACGACCAGGTAGCCGACGGGCTTCCCGCCCGTGGTGCCGGCGATGATTCGCACGATTCCGAGTGCGATGACGGCAAGGATCGGCAAGGTCCGCAACGAGGCGTGAATGCCGCGTTGTGATCGTTGGAGGTACCCCTCGCCGATCAGCGTGGTCCGCAGTTGCGCCAGTGCGATGTTCAACCGGCCGAGGAGCCGCACCCGGCGCAGCGGCACTTTCCGGTTGCCGAGGCGCTCGAACACCGTGCGGGTGAACCAGTCGAGTCGCTCACGGTCTTTTCGGTGCATTGCGCGATTGGCTGCGCCATTGGTGTCGATCAGCCCGCCGCTACGCAGAATGGCCAGCGAGGCGAGAACGGCTTGGTAATCACTGGTGAGTGCGCCGACTTCGGGTGGTGTCAGTGCCCGACGGTCGGTGCCGGCCTTCTGGCACGACCGCCGTGCGGCAGCGCGGCTGTACAGCGAAAGCGCCACCGCGAGAAGTGCTGCCAGTAGATACCACTGTAAGAAGGTACGGCTGGGTATTCCCCAGGTATCGGTATGAATATTCATCACGCACCATCTCTCAACATCCTTGTCCGGCAACTGATGTCAGTATCGGGGCCGGCTGCGCGAAAGCTCTGTCGAGAGTGTGATCGTCACCGTTCTGTGACCGATGAACTGGGGGTTTACCTGCCGCTGGGGCGTAGAACGACCTCGGTGGGATGTGCGTCGGGAGGGGTTTGCACTGCAGTCAGTACTGCCCGGGCAACGCTGGTGGCCGTGAGATATCGGGATGAATCGTATGTTGCGCCCTCCTGAGCGACGATGGCGCGTTGCATATCGGTGTCGATGCGGCCCGGATGGATGGATGTCACCCTCAGGGAGGGCTCCTCGAGACGGAGGGCGTCGGCAAAGGCACGGAGTGCGAACTTGCTGGCCGCATACGAGCCCCATCCTGCGTTGGCGCGCAGTCCGGCGCCGGAATTGATCAGGATGACGTGACCGTGGGCGGTGCGGAGTGCGGGCAGCAGCAGTCGTGTCAGTTCCGCTACTGCGATCACGTTCACCTCGAGGGTGCGTCGCCACTGTTCGACGTCGGATTCCTCGACGGTCCCGAGGTCCGCGACGCCGGCGTTGTGGACCAGGACGTCCAGGCTTGTCACGGTGGAGGCAGCGGCTGCGACCGCGTCGTAGTCGGTCAGTTCCACCGGCCAGGGTGTCGATCCGGCGAGCTCGGTACCAATCGGCTCGAGAGACTCCGCGGAGCGCCCACCCAGAAGCAGGTTGTGGCTGGGAGCGAGGGTGCGGGCGATGGCGGCGCCGAGGCCGCGGCTGGAGCCGGTGATCAGGGCGGAGGGGCGCATGTGCCGATTCTATCGAGTCGGAAAGTTAGCTAGGCCGAACTTGTGTATTTGTTTACCCTGATATTAGGGTTCGATCATGACGAAACGCGCCGCGAACATCACCGGTCGACTGGGGATCGCCATTCTCGCCGCCACACTGCTGTCGAGTTGTTCTCCGGTCACCGCCGGCGCCGAAGACGAACGACCGGTGGTGCTTACCACCTTCACGGTGCTGGCGGACATCGCCCGGAACGTCGCCGGAGACCACCTGCGGGTGGAGTCGATCACCAAGGTGGGTGCCGAGATTCACGGCTACGAGCCCACTCCCGGCGACATCCGCCGTGCCGCGCAGGCCGACCTCGTCCTGGACAACGGTATGAATCTCGAAGCGTGGTTCGCCAAGTTCGTCGACGGACTCGACGTCCCGCACGTCGTGGTCAGTGAGGGTGTCGAGGAGATCTCGATTGCCGGCGACGCCTACGCCGGGACGCCGAATCCGCACGCGTGGATGTCGCCGCTCAACACCCAGAAGTACGTGGACAACATGGTGGCCGCCTTCACCGACCTGGATCCGGACAATGCGGCTGCCTACGAGCAGAACGGTTCGCAGTACAAGGCGAAGTTGCAGACGGTTCAGGACGAGTTGGTTGCCGGCCTGTCCGTTCTGCCGGTCGGTCAGCGAGCGCTGGTCACCTGTGAAGGAGCCTTCTCCTACCTTGCCCGCGACGCCGGACTCGCGGAAGCCTACATCTGGCCGGTCAACGCCGAGCAGCAGGCGACACCGCAGCAGATCATCGCCACGATCGACTTCGTGCGCACCAATTCCGTTCCGGCGGTCTTCTGCGAGTCCACGGTCTCCGATGCGCCGATGCAGCAGGTGGTCGATGCGACCGGCACGAAGTTCGGCGGCGTCCTCTACGTCGATTCACTCTCCGAAGCGGACGGCCCGGTCCCGACGTACCTGGACATGATTCGCCACGATACCGATGTCGTCCTCGGTGGACTTCTCGGTGCTCGGTCGTGATCGAGGCGATTCGGGTCGACGGTGTCAGTGTCAGCTACGGCGATGTCCAAGCCCTCGACGGTGTTGATCTGGTGCTGCGCTCGGGGAGCGTGTGCGGGCTGATCGGGATGAACGGCTCTGGCAAGTCGACGCTGTTCAAGGTGGTGATGGGGATGGTCAAACCGGATCGGGGTTCGGTGCGCATCGCCGGAACCGACTCGGCTTCGGCGCGCAAGAGCGGCACTGTGGGCTACGTGCCCCAGAGTGAGGACGTCGACTGGAGCTTCCCGATCAGTGTGCGCGACGTGGTCATGACAGGCCGCTACGGCCACATGGGATTCACTCGTCGGGCGCGGGCGCAGGATCGGGCAGCGGTCGACGCGGCCCTCGAGCGGGTGGAGTTGACGGAGTTCGCGGATCGACAGATCGGGCAGCTTTCGGGTGGACAGAAGAAGCGGGCCTTCGTCGCGCGCGGTATTGCGCAGGATGCGTCCGTCCTGCTCCTGGACGAGCCGTTCGCGGGCGTCGACAAGCGTTCGGAGGCAACGATTTCGCAGCTGCTTCGTGAACTGGCCGACGACGGTCGGTCGGTACTGGTCTCTACTCACGATCTGCATGCCGTTCCGAAACTCTGCGACGAGGCGATCTTGTTGATGCGGAGGGTGCTGTTGCATTCCGATCCGCTGACCGTGTTGCGCCCCGAAAATCTGGCGTTGGCCTTCGGGCTCGACGTACTCGACAGGACCTGACGTGATGAACCTTCTCGATGTTCTGCTCGATCCGCTCGACTACGCGTTCATGGTGCGGGCGTTGGTCGTCGCGGTCGTGTCGGCAGTCGTCTGCGCCGTGCTGAGTTGTTGGTTGGTACTCATCGGCTGGTCGCTGATGGGTGATGCCGTCTCGCACGCGGTGCTGCCCGGGGTGGTGCTGGCGTACGTCGTCGGAGCACCGTTCGCGGTGGGTGCCTTGATCTTCGGTTTGATCGCTGTCGCACTGATCGGGCTGGTACGCAGCACGAGTCGAGTCAAGGAGGACGCAGCTATCGGCATCGTGTTCACGACGTTGTTCGCGTTCGGGCTCGTGCTGATCTCGGTGACTCCCAGTCAGACCGACCTCAATCACATCATCTTCGGCAATCTCCTCGGGGTCAGTTCGTCCGATCTGGTCCAGGTGGCGTTGTTGGCCGCGGTGGCGCTCGCCGTTCTGTTGGTGCGCCGTCGTGATCTGACACTGTTCGCCTTCGATCCGATTCACGCCAATGCGATAGGGCTCTCCCCCAAGCGGCTGAGCGCTTTGTTGTTGGGTGTGCTCGCGCTCACGTCGGTGGTGGCGTTGCAGGCGGTGGGCGTCGTGCTGGTGGTCGCGATGTTGATCATCCCCGGTGCCACGGCCTACCTTCTCACCGACAAGTTCTCGCGAATGCTGGTCATCGCGCCCGCCGTCTCGTCGGCCGGCGCCGTGGTCGGGATCTACGTGAGCTATTACTACGACACCGCGTCCGGGCCGATGGTGGTGTTGACGTTGGGCATGGTGTTCGCGTTGGTGTACCTGTTCGCGCCGCAGCACGGTGTCATCGGTAAGCAGGTGCGCAGTCGGTGGAAGAAGCGTGCATCGAAGGCACTCGTCTAGGCACTTTGCCCATAGCTCGCGCCCCGTTCGATCGTTAGTGTCAATTCACGCTGCAGCGCACGAGAATTCATTGACAACTCACGAAGACGGAGTACCGGTGAACCCTACCGTCAGCCGCCGCGCCATGCTCTCGCTGAGCCTGACCGCCCTCGCCGCTGTAACCGCTGCCGCGTGCAGCAGTACCGCGTCGAGTGATGCCGGATCGAACTCGCCCACCACCGAAGAAGGAGTGACCATGGTCGATCAACCGCAGGTGGAAGCCGAACTGCGAGAACTGTTCACCGAGTGGCTGGCCGCCATTCCGGCGCAGAATGTGGAGTTCCTCCGGAGCACGATCAACGAGAACTGGGTGTACACCGACTACACCGGCCACGTGCACGACCGCGCCGAGTACCTCGAGATCATCGCCAATCTCGTCGGTGCGAAACACGAGACGGAACTCGTCTCCTTCGACGCCCACCCGATCACCGCCGACATCGTGATCTGTACCGGGCACTATCGTTCCAACGGCACCCTGGCCAACGGCAAGGTCAATGCGCAGGACAGCCGATTCACCTCCGTCTGGCAGAAGTTCCCGGCCGGGTGGCAGAGCCTGGTGCACCAGGCCACCAACGTGGGAGAAGCCTTCACCTGAGAGTGAGCCTTCTGCCATTGGGCTAACTGTCGGCAATCCGGTTCGGGTAGATTCGTGGAGCGGCAGGTTTGCTGAGCCACGTCTGCCGCGGTTGTCCCCTACCGTAGTGGCATACGTACGCCGACAGGTATCCATCGATGACGCAATTCCGGGCGCACCGATCGTGGTTAGCTCTGGTAGGTGTCGTCGCGGTAATTGTCATTGCAGGATCCGGTCTGCTCAATCCGAGGCTGTCCGTGCTGGTCGACGATATCGCGCAACTCGTCGGCGGATTCACCGCTACCGCAGTGTGCTGGTGGACGGGGCGACAACGGGTGGGGGTCGAACGGCGGTGGCGGTTCCTCATGGCCGCCGGGATGGCCGGCTGGAGTATCGGCATGATCTTCTGGGCGCTCAACCGGTCGGTCCTCGACGAGCCGCTTCCGTCGCCGTCGATCGCCGATATCGGATTCTTCATGTTTCCGGTGTTCGCCGTCCCGGCGCTTCTGTCGTTGGTCCGTGAGCTCCCACGCCGCGAAGCGATCGGCCGGGTTCACCTCTCCATCGTGCTCACCCTCGACGGACTGGTGGCCGTCGGGGCCCTGTTCATCCTGACCTGGTCGACGGCACTCGGTGCGGTCGCGCACACCGGGGACAGTGACACGGTGGGATTCCTCGTCGCACTCATGTACCCGGTCACGGACTTCGTCCTCATCGCCATGGTTCTGTTGATGATCATCGGGCCGAGGACGCTGACGCAGGCTCGGCAACCGCTGATGTTCCTCGGCGGTGGTCTCGTGATGCTCGCGCTCTCCGACAGTATCTACACCTATCTGGTCGCGGTCGGTGCCGAGACCATGCCGACGGTAGCGGACGCCGGATTCATCGCGGGCCCACCGTTGATCGCCCTGGCGGCGTTGGCGTCGTCCGGGGAGCGGACGGTCGGACCCACGAAGATGCTGTGGCCGAGTAGCCGAACCCAACTGCTGTTGCCCTACGTCCTGATCGCCGTGACCGCAGCGATCGTCACCGTGCAGGTGTTGATCGGAAGCGGTCTGGACCCGGTCGTGTTTCTTCTCGGCATCATGGTGTTGGTGCTGGCGGTCGTCCGCCAGATTCTCACGTTGCTGGAGAACGAGGCCCTCCTCGAACGGATTTCCGCCGCGCAGGACGAGCTTCGTTATCAGGCTCGTCATGATCCGCTGACGGCGTTGGCAAATCGGGCGGCATTCGACGAGCACGTGGCCGACGCCATCGACGATCACCGACGCTCGCGGTCCGACTGGGCGCTCCTGCTCGTGGACCTGGACAACTTCAAACAGGTCAACGACCAGTTCGGCCACATGGTCGGTGACGGTCTCCTCGTCGTTCTCGCGGGCCGCCTTCGTGCTGTGGTTCCTCGCTGGGCTGTCGTCGCCCGATTCGGTGGCGACGAATTCACGGTGCTCGTGCAGGCGAGACTCGCCGACGCCGTCGAGGTCGCGGAATCGGTGGTCGAGGAGCTCGGTCGTGAGCACACGGTCCAGGACAACCTGGTCAAGGTGGGGGCCAGCGTCGGAGTCGCGCATTTCGCGATGGTGGACGAACCGATCAGTGCGCACGCCCTACTCCGGCACGCGGACGCGGCGATGTACCAGGCGAAGAGAAGTGGAAAGGGCTCTGTGGTCGTGTACGACGAAAGTCGTCGGTGACGATCAGAGCTTCGGGGTGGTAAGCGTGCTCAGCGCCGCACGAGCGCATACACAGTCGCTGGTGAGCCCGATCCGGCTTTGTTGATCACGCCGCCGACCAGGACGTGAGCACCGGTGGTGGGCAAGGCCGCCAGGTTGTTCAGATTTTCGAGGCTGATTCGATGCTTGTCGTACAGGGCGGTGGAAGCGGGATAGGTCTCGTCGTTTCCGAGATCCGGCCCGAAGGTATCGGTGCCCAGCGCGCCTCTGGTGCCCAGGCGACCGGTCTCGATCAACCAGTTGACCGCCTCCACCGAGAATCCCGGTTGGTGCGTGACGCCGTCGGAGTCGACATTGGCGTAACTGTCGCTACCCCAGCGTGACTCCCATCCCGTCCACGCGATCACTGCTGCTCCATCGGGAATCCTTCGATTCTTCGACTCCCATTCTTCGAGGTCGGCGACGGTGACGGCGTAGTCGGCATCGGCAGCCGCCTCGGCGCGAATGTCGATCTTGACGGCCGGAAGAAACAGATCGGCAGGCTCGAGCTGGTCGGCAGTGAGCCCACCTTCCTGGAAATGTGCCGGCGCGCCCCAATGCGTCCCCGTGTGTTCGCCTTCCTTCACGTACTGCAGGTAGTACCCGTCGGCGGCGATCGTCGCGGCCGTCTCGAGGGTGAAGGCGGGGTCACCCGGGAACACCGGTGTGGTGGCCGGATCGTTGACATGGGAGAGCGAGACGATCTGTACCAGTTGATCCAACGGTACGGCGTCCTCGTCCGACGAGCCGGATACGGAACCGGTGCCGATCATCCGAGTGCCCGCCACCAAGGTGATTCCGGTAGCTGCCTGCTGAAGTAGTTCACGTCGTCGCATCGATCCCCCACCATGTCGACTGAAAATCTCGCCTCTTCGAACTCGTTTCGTCGAACCTTAGGCGACAGAGGACCACGCCGACCACCTGAGATCGCGTACCACTGTCACCGGTCCGCTCGGTCGAACGTCGACGTACTGGTGATACTTCGTCGCCAAGGCGTCCACCGCGAGCTCGGCTTCCGGGGTGCCCGGGGCCAGCACCTCGGCGTCGCCGTCGACACGCACCCACCACAACTGCGACCAGTCGTCGTCGTAGTGATCGACCAGCAGGCTCACGCGGCCGGTCTCCTCGATGTTGCGCAGTCGTCGCAGCGCGGTGGTGGTTTTGGGTTTGTGATCGACACACGAATACAGGACAGCGCCACTGACGGCGAATACCAGCGGTACCAGGTGGGGCATCCCGTCGGCACCGACGGTGGCCAATCGGGCCACTCGGGCGGCGGCAAATCGGGTACGTGCGTCATCCATACCCACCAGGGTATGAGCCTCGAGGGTTGTCGCGGGCAGTTCGGAACGGGACAGTGGACGCATGGATCCCACAGAGGCACTCCGCGAGATCGCGTACTGGCTCGAGCGTTCGCGCGCCGAAACCCATCGGGTGAAGGCGTATCGCCGAGCGGCCGACGTGTTCGCCGGGCTCTCCGACGACGAGCGGCAACATCGCCGCAGCGCCGGAACGTGGACAGCGCTCACCGGTATCGGACCCAAGACGGCCACGGTGATCGCCCAGGCGTACGACGGTGTGCCCGAGTATCTGACCGGGCTTCGCGACGCCGCGGAGCCTATCGCCGAGGGTCCGCTACGGCAGGCGTTGCGCGGTGATCTGCACACGCACTCCGACTGGTCG
Organism: Rhodococcus sp. 27YEA15; assembly: GCF_049739425.1. Lineage (NCBI taxonomy): Bacteria > Bacillati > Actinomycetota > Actinomycetes > Mycobacteriales > Nocardiaceae > Rhodococcus > Rhodococcus sp. 27YEA15. The sequence goes on along the minus strand of NZ_JBMHHW010000001.1, from coordinate 4,983,260 downwards.
GACGGCGGCAGTCCCATCGAGGAGATGATGCGCCGAGCCGTCGCGCTCGGCCACGACTATTGCGCTTTGACCGACCACTCCCCCCGCCTGAGCGTCGCCAACGGTCTGTCCGCCGATCGTCTGCGGGCTCAGCTCGACGTGATCGCCGGACTCAACGCGGAGTTGGCGCCGTTTCGGATTCTCACCGGCATCGAAGTGGACATCCTCGATGACGGCTCACTCGATCAGGACCCGGATCTGCTCGACGAACTCGACGTCGTCGTTGCGAGTGTGCACTCCAAACTGCGCGCCGAATCCGGAGCCATGACGCGCAGAATGCTTGCTGCCGTCCGTAATCCACGCGTCGATGTCCTCGGACACTGCACCGGGCGTCTCGTCGAAGGGGCACGGGGTACTCGTCCGGAATCGACGTTCGACGCGCAGCAGGTGTTCGACGCCTGCCGCGAGGCCGGTACCGCCGTCGAGATCAACTCGAGGCCCGAACGACGTGATCCGCCGTCTCGCCTGATCGAGCTGGCTCTGGCGTCGGGTTGTGTGTTCTCGATCGACACCGACGCTCACGCGCCGGGCCAGTTGGCATGGCAGGGATACGGTTGTGAGCGGGCGGAGAAGTGCGGGGTGCCTGCCGACCGGGTGGTCAACACCTGGGACGTCGAGACGTTGCTGGACTGGGCGGAAAATTGAGGGGGCCGACGCGGCTGCTTCTCGCGTTGGTACCACTCGGTCTGGTGGTCGGCCTCGGAGCCTGTTCCGACGATTGGTTCCGTGGTGACACGGAGTCGTTTCGGCCCCCCGATGCCACCGTTGTCGATCACGCCGACTGTTTCGGACCGAACACACGATCTCAGCTTGTCGAGATCGGTAGGAATGCCGACGTCCGAGTTGTCGAGGACGATCAGTCCGGTTATCCGCCTGACTCTTTCGATCCGGTGACAGTGGTTCGATGCGAGCTCGGCCGCGACGCGGCACAGAAGCCGACCATCGACACCGTCACCCTCGACGGAGACGTCGGCGCTGTCCGGGATGCGTTCAGGGTCCAGTCGAGACGCTTTCGGGACGGAGTGTTTGCTTCGTGTGCGATTCACGAGATCGTGCCGGCTGCACTCTGGCTCGTCGATACCACCGGGCGGGCCGTCGAACTGGCGTGGCCCGCCCGCCCGTGCGGGTATCAGGACGGCCCGGTGCAGCCGCTACGGAATTTACGCGAAGTCGATCGGACATCGGAGTCCACCGTTGTCGCCGACGCGAATACGGCCTGTGATCGGCAGTTCTTCGATCAGTTCGAGCGGACCGACGCCGCGCAGGTCGACGATGTCCGGGGCAGACTCGAACGGGGTGAGATGTACAATCCGCTCGACAACGAACTGGCGACACCGATCACCGACGTCGGCGGGTTGGTGATATGCCGATCATCCGAATCGGGTTCGGTCAGTGGTATTCGATTGACGCAGAAGGACAGTCGAGAGCTGATGGTCGCGATATCGCAGGCGTCGTACGCTCCGCCGTGTGATCTGGCGGCGACGGCGATCGCGCAGACGACTCTTCTTCGTGCCGACGGCTCGGGAGGTACCGACGTTTTCGTCGAACTCGACGGCTGTCGGCGTGCGCTTCTCAATGGTTACCTGTCCACGCCCGACTGGGCGATCGAGACTATGTCCCGCTGATCGACAACATCTTTCGACAGTGCATCGGGTTGCTTGCCTGATCGTCGACGGTAGCTTCCGGGCGAGCTGTGAAAGGTCCGACTGAAGGCCTTGCCGAAGGCGAACGGCGAGCTGTATCCGACCCGCGATGCCACCGAGGACAACGGCATGTCGGTCTCCCGAAGCAGTTTCCCGGCGAGTGTCATCCGCCGGCGGGTCAGGTAGGTCATGGGCGGTTCGCCGACCGAATCGGTGAATCGGCGAGCGAAGGCGGTCCGGGACATTCCGGCCTTGTCCGCCAAGGTCTGCACCGTCCACGGCTCAGCCGGAGAACGCTGAATGCTCTCGAGAGCAGCTCGGATTGCGGGGTCCTGCAATGCTTGTGGCCACCCGGGTACCCCGCGCTGCGCCTGCTGTCGATACCAGGTGCGCAGCACGTACAGGATCAACAGGTCGAGTAGTGCAGGTACGGCGGCGCTGGATCCCGGCTCGCCCTGGGCTACTTCGATGTGCAGAAGGTTCACCACGGCCGGTAAAGGATCCTCGATCGGTACCGAATCAGCCGGGAAGTGCACGACGTCGGGTAATTGGGCGATGACGGGGTGCGGCCGGGTGCGATCGAGGGCGTAGACGCCACAGAGGAAGACCGTCCGCCGGCCCTCGCCAGTCGATGCGAAGGTCGGCCACTGATCTTTCGTGGCGCTCACGCTCACGTCCACGAGCGGGGTGTCCGGTCGGTCGGCCAGGACGCAGCCGACTCCGTTCGGGGTGAAGACGACGTCTCCGGCGTGAAGTTGGACCGGACTGGGGCTCAGTGGTGGTAACAACCAGGGGGAGCCTTCGAGTACTACGAGAAATCCGGCGCCGGGGTCGCCGGTGAATCGCAGGCCCCACTGCCCGGACAGTTCGGTTCTCCTGGCGATCGGGGTACCGGTTCTCATCGATGTGACAATGTCTCCGATTACGTCCACCTGTCGAACATACAGCCCGGATGCGGGACGATCGGACATCAATCGGACGCTTTGAGACATTGTCCGTACTTTTTCTCGGTCATACGATGGGAAATGTTCGTCGGCGAAGACGCCACGAATCACCTGAATTCTCAGGGCACCGAACCGAGCGAAAGACGCCGAAAATGAGTTCCACCGAAGTGCAGCACGACAACGCCGCGATCGTCCGTCGAGTATACGAAGCCGCCTTCGCCGGGGACGCGACTGCGTTCGCGGCCGTGATGGCCGAGGATTTCGAAGAGGACGTACCGCCTGTTCTTCCCTGGGGCGGCACCCATCGTGGTGCCGATGCATTCATGAACAACGTGCTTCCGCTGCTGGCCGGAGCCGTGGACTTCACCAGTATGAAGCTGATCAGCCTCGCTGCCGACGGCGAGCATGTGGCGGCCCTGCTCACAGCGAAATCCATTGAGGGGGAAGAATTGTGGATCTCCGAACACTGGACGATGCGCGAGGGCAAGGCTGTCCACATGCGGGTGTTCTATCATGACACCACCCCGCTGCTGAAGAACGCGGTGTAGGCCGGGTGGGCGTGCTCAGTGCGCCAACTGTGCGGCCAGGTCCAGGAAATCGTGGGCATTGAGATCGAACTCGTCGGAGAAGGCGACGTCCGGGTTGCCGTGGGTTCCGAATTCGAGGGGGCGAGCGACGAAAGCGGTTCGGAACCCGAGAGCTTTCGCTGCCCGAATGTCGTATTTGTGGCTCGCGACCATCATGATCTCACCGGGCTCGTAGCCGAGATATCGGGCCGCCATCGCGTAGATCGTGGGATCAGGTTTGAAGACTCCGGCCATTTCGGCGGTGAACACCGCGTGCCAGGGCAGATTTCCGTGCCGAGCGATGCTGACAGCCGCGTCGACGTCGGCATTCGACAGTGCGGCAATGGTGTACTGCTGCCGAAGAGCGATCAACCCGGCCACGGTGTCTGGCCAGGGGTCGAGGAACTTCCACGCAGTGGTGAGCTCTTCCTGTTCGGCATCGGAGAGGGCGATCGCCTCTCGTTCCAGGAGGTTGATGAGCGCTGTGCGGTAGATCGAATGTACAGTCACCCATTTTCCGGTATGCGATTGTGCTTCAGATGTTTTGGCAAAGTACTCCGTGCGCCACCGGTTCACGAACCTGGACCAGTCGACGTCGGCATCGCTGATGCGACGGGCCTCGCGGCAGAGCGTGCTGTGGAAATCGGTCGCGGTGCCTTGGACGTCGAACAGGAGCGCCTTGATCTTCTCGCGCACACGGCCTCCACCCCGAGATCAGCTGACGGTCCCTGCCACCATAGCGTGAAGGAATCGGCACAAGACTTGGTTGAGAATTTTGTCCGATCTCTCCCTGGGCGAGCGCGGGAGGCGGGCGCGCCGCAGAATAGTTGACTATGGCCGACCGCGGATTCACCTCGACACAGCTCGCCGCCCGAGCTGCCTACTTGCTGCGGGGCAACGATCTGGGGACCATGACCAGCGCTGCCCCCAAGTTGTACCCCCACATGTGGAGCTGGGACGCGGCGTTCGTGGCGGTCGGTCTCGCTCCGCTCAGCGTCGAACGCGCGGTGGTCGAACTGGATACTCTGCTTTCCGCCCAGTGGAAGAACGGCATGATCCCCCACATCGTGTTCGCCAGTGGCGTGGACGGCTACTTCCCCGGTCCGAAACGCTGGGACGTCAATGCTCTGGCGGCGCACGCCCCGGCCGGTACCGCCACGTCCGGCATCACCCAACCGCCCGTTCATGCCATCGCGGTTCAGCGGATCCTCGATCATTCCCGGCGGCACGGGCGTACCACCCGAGCGGTCGCCGAGGAATTCCTGAACCGTCGGTGGGGTGATCTCGTCCGCTGGCATCGTTGGCTTGCCGAAGCCAGGGATCTGAGCGGTCACGGGCGCATCGCGCTGTACCACGGCTGGGAGTCGGGAATGGACAATTCACCGCGGTGGGATCGGGCGTACTCGAATGTCGTCGCGGGCGCTGTACCGGATTATCAGCGCGCGGACGTGGCGATCGTGACGGATACCTCGCAGCGGCCCACCGATCACGAGTACGACCGTTACCTGTGGTTGCTCGAAGAGATGAAAGCGGTGCAGTACGACGATGCGCGACTGGCCACAGCGATGAGCTTCGCAGTGGAGGACGTGTTCGTCAGCGCCGTGTTCGCTCTGGCTTGTGATGTGTTGGCGACCATCGGAGAGGAACACTCCAGGCCCCGATCCGATGTTCGGGAACTTCGGGGCTGGGCAGATCGCTTCCGGCAGGGCGTCATCGCAACCACGGATGAGCGTTCCGGTGCAGCAAAGGATTTCGATCTTCGCAGTGGGCGTTGGGTGCAGACGGAGACCATCGCGATGTTTGCGCCCCTGTTGTGTGGCGGTCTCGAACGTGATGCCGAGCGAGCGTTGCTCCGGACGTTCGAAGGCCCGAAATTCTGTACCCACCCGGACATGAAATTTGCTGTGCCACCGTCTACTTCGCCGGTATCGGGGGATTTTCGGTCGCGCGAGTACTGGCGTGGCCCGGTCTGGCCGGTGATCACCTGGTTGTTCTCGTGGGCGTTTGCCAGGCGGGGCTGGGCGGAGCGATCACATCTGTTGCGATCGGAGGGACTTCGCCAGGCGAGTGACGGCAGTTTCGCAGAATACTACGAGCCGTTCACCGGTGAGCCGCTGGGAAGTATGCAGCAGTCGTGGACGGCAGCCGCGGTTCTCGACTGGTTGGGTTGACCGAGATGTCTGGGTTTTCTGTTGTATGCGTGCATAATTCGGCTTCGGGCCGTACCCTCTCTGCATGGTCGACCGACGGATTGTCAGAAGGCTCACCCCGCTCGTTTTCGCAGCCGCCTTCGCGGTAGCCGCGCCGAGCATCGCCACGGCTGCGCCACCGAGTGGTCCGGACGTCTCGTCGTGGCAGCATGTCGACGGCACCGGAATCGACTGGGCGCAGGTACGGGCGTCCGGGCACCAATTCGCGATGGTCAAGGCCACGGAAGGTCTGGGGTACGTCAATCCGTACTTCGTGCAGGACTGCCTGCTCATGAGAGCGGCCGGGGTGTCGCGCGGGGCGTATCACTACGCCGACGTCCGGCAGTCTCCCGAAGCTCAGGCAGCGCTGTACTCGCTGGTCGTCCTCGGCATCAACGGGCCGGGTGATCTGCCGCCCGTCCTCGACCTCGAGGATGCCAAGGGGCTGCCTCCTGCCCAGGTCATCGACTGGGCTCACCGCTATCTCGATACCGTCCAGGCGCTCACCGGACGGCAACCGATCATCTACACCTACCCGAACTTCTGGCGCTCTGCCATGGCGAACACCACCGAGTTCAACCACTACCCCCTGTGGATTGCCGACTACAACGGCCAGAGCGCGCCAGGTCCGCTACCCGGTGGATGGGCGAATTGGACGTTCTGGCAGACCACGGATTCCGGCCGGATTCCGGGCATCAGCGCAAACACCGACATCAACGTCTACAGCGGCGCGCAGGGCAACTTCGACGTCTACGCCAACAGTGTCGGATTCGGCGGCAGCTGACCACCTGCTCGACCGGCATGACATTTGTCAGCGACCACCCGTGACACTGTCATCGCACCCGATGACACCGCGCACTATTACCGGAGCCTCGTAGCGGCAAAACTCGAAAGCATGAGAGAGCCACACGAGGGAAGCTTCATGACGGACCTGATGGAGATCGGGCCCGCACCGACGATGGGCCGCGAGCTGGTCGTGATCGTCGTCAACGTCGCCGTGCTGCTGGTGGTGTTCGCGATAATCGGTTCCACCCTGGTGAGCTGGATCCTGGCGGGCGCACTGACGCTGCTGTGCGTCGTTCGCTTCGTGATCGGGCTGCGCCGCTGGAACCGGCCGGAGGCGCCGCGATGAAGGGCGATACGGTCATCACCGTCGAGTCGATGACCCGTCGATACGGCGCCGGCAAGAACGCTTTCGACGCGGTCCGTGATCTGCACCTCGACGTCGCGGAGGGCGAACTGTTCGGTCTCCTCGGAACGAATGGCGCCGGAAAGACGTCCACCCTCGAAATCATTCAGGGACTGTCGCGTCCGACCGCCGGTACCGTCCGCGTCCTGGATCTCGATCCGGTGCGTGATCGTAGGAAGCTCCGACCCTCGCTGGGAATCATGCTCCAGAAGGGCGGTCTGCCACAGGATCTGACCGCTCGCGAATCCCTGACCATGTGGGCCGGAACCTGCACGCGTCCACTGCCCGTCGACGACGTGCTCGAGCGTGTCGACATGCGTGAGCGCGCCGACACCCGCGTCAAGTTCCTCTCCGGCGGTGAAGCGCGCCGACTCGACCTGGCATGTGCGATCATCGGCCGGCCGCTCGTGCTGTTCCTCGACGAACCCACTACCGGACTCGATCCCGAAAGTCGCCGCAACACCTGGAAGTTGATTGCAGACCTCAAGGCGTCGGGCGTCACCATCATGTTGACGACGCACTACCTCGACGAAGCCGAATCGCTCTGTGACCGGCTGGCGATCATGCACCGCGGCGCGGTGGTCCGGGGCGGAACCGTCGAGGAAGTGGTCTCCGATCATCCCGCCGAGATCAAACTGCACCGCCCGGCGGCGGCGCTGCCGCAACTACCCGGAGCGCATGTACGGGTGGCGGGTGATTCGGTGGTGATCTCCACCCGGACCGTCCAGGAAACCCTCACCGAACTGCTCGTGTGGGCTCAGCACGCCCAAGTCACCCTGACCGGGCTGGATGCGCGTGCTGCGTCGTTGGAAACCGTATTCCTCTCCATCGCAGATCAATTCGATTCCCACGCCACCCGTCGAGGAGTTCCGGCATGAATCACGTAGCCACCCTCGCGCGGTCAGAGTTCACCCTGCTGGGCCGAAATCGCCTCCTGCTCTTCAACGCCGTCGTCTTCCCGCTGCTCTTTCCCATCGGGATGCTGGCCATCTCGCGAGGCGGCGGCGAACTCTCCGACAAGGCCGTCGGCACGGCCCTGGAAGTGTTCGCGATGTTCCTGCTCGTCTTCGTCGTCTTCTACAACCTGCTGTCCGTGTATTCGACACGCCGTGACGAACTGGTACTCAAGCGTCTGCGGACCGGCGAATGCTCCGACGCCGAAATCCTGGCCGGACCGGCCGTACCGTCGTGGATTCTGACCGGACTGCTGACTGTGGTCGTCGGCATCGCGGTGATGGTTTTCGGTGGCACGGCGCCGGTCAATGCGATTCTTGTTCTGATCGCCCTGATCGGTGGCGCCGCGATGTTCACGCTGCTCGCCCTGATCACCTCCGCGATCACCCGCAACGCCGAGGCCGCGCAGATCACCTGCATGCCGGTTCTCGGCCTGGCGATCGTCGGGATGTCGAACATTCGAGACATCCTGCCGGACGCGATCGCCCGCGTCGTGGAGTTCACCCCGCTCGCAGCGGTGATCGATCTGGTGAACCTCGGCTGGTTGGGGCGCACCACGAGCGAGGTGGTTGCGGGTGCGACCGATGCACCGGCAGGCTTCGTGGACACCTTCACCGCCGCCGGGCAGCCCCTGCTGGTGATTCTCGCCTGGATCGTCGGGTGCGTGTTGATCGCCAACGTTCACTTTCGCTGGGAACCGCGCTCGTAGTTTTTTGAGAAGGTAGTGGACATGATCGCGCACAGTTTCGGTCGCCTGGCACCTACCCGGTCGTGGCGAGCCGCGTCGAATCTCGACAAGGTTCGCCAGTACACCCGTCAGTCGTTCTTCGTGCTCGGTCTGCTCTTCGGAGCGTTCGGTGTGTTCACCGAGGTGGCATCGCGCAACTACCTGGTGGCGGTCTTTCTCGCGATCGCCGCCGTAGCGGCAGTGCTCACCGTGGCACGCACACCGGAACTCGGCGGCAACGTCGACAAGCCCGTGGTCGTCCCGCTCGCAGTGACGACGGTGTCGGCCAGTAGTGCTGTCGCGATCGTTCTGGCCGGCGGTGGTGAGGACAGTTCGATCTTCTGGCTGGCAGTCGTCGTCGCTGTTCCGGTTGCGGCCTTGGTTCCGATGCGCCGGATGCTCGTTGCAACCCTGGTCGTCAGTGCACTGTTCGTGGCTGTCGGCCGGCCCGCCGTCGGGATCTATCTGTGCACTGCCTTCCTCTTCATGTGTGGGACGGTCTACCTGTCCGCGTGGCTTCTGCGGATGGTCACCGAACTCGACGAGGCGCGCGGCGCAGCGGCCGCGCTGTCGGTAGCCGAGGAACGCCTGCGGTTCTCCCGCGATCTGCACGACGTGGTCGGCCGTGCACTCTCGGCCATCGCCGTGAAAAGCGATCTCGCCGCCACCCTGTCGCGTCGCGGCGACGAGCGCGCAGCGGAGCAGATGGACGAGGTGCGGGCGCTCGCTCAGGAATCTCTGGCCGAAGCCCGCGAACTGGTACGCGGATACCGGTCGATCGCTCTGGCGTCGGAACTGGCCGGTGCCCGTTCCCTGCTCGAGGCCGCCGGTATCTCCACGGAAATAGTCGGGGCGGCCGATCGACTGCCCGTCGAACTGGCGGAGGCAGCGGCGTGGGTGGTCCGTGAAGGCGTCACCAACATTCTGCGGCACTCGTCGGCGCGCACCTGCACCATCACCGTCGAGGACCGTGCGATCACCGTCGTCAACGACGGCGGTGGACGCTCCCGATCGCCGGGGGGAACCGGTCTAGAAGGGCTGGGAGAACGGGTCGTAGCTGTCGGCGGCACACTCTCTGCTGAACTGGACGACGGTACATTCACACTCTCTGCCCGCTTTTCGTCACGAACGAGGGAGTCTCGGTGACCGAGCCCATCAAAGTCCTGCTGGCCGACGACGAGAACCTGATCCGTACGGCGCTGGCGATGATGCTCTCGCTCGAGGACGACATGGTCGTGGTCGCGGAGACGGAATCCGGTGAGGAAGCGGTACGCGTTGCCGCAGAACTCGTTCCGGATGTCGCCGTTCTCGATCTGCAGATGGCCGGCATCGACGGTATCGAGGCGGCGCACCGGATCGTCGAATCGGTACCGGGGTGTGCCTGCATCATCGTCACCAGCCACGGCCGCCCCGGATATCTGAAGAAGGCTCTCACCGCCGGGGTTCGCGGATTCCTGCCCAAGACGACTTCGGCCACGACGCTCGCCGAGGTGGTGCGCAGCGTCCACGCGGGCGGGCGGTACGTCGATCCGTCCCTGGCTGCGGAAGCCATCGGTGCGGGTGATTCGCCGCTCACTCCGCGGGAGGCGGACGTGCTCGAGTACGCCGCGGACGGTGCGTCCATCGATCAGATCGCTGCGCGGGCCCACCTGTCCGCGGGCACCACCAGGAACTATCTGTCCTCGGCCGTCACCAAACTCGGTGCGGTCAACCGCCACGAAGCTGCGGCGACCGCCCGCCGTCAGGGGTGGATCTAGGGGGCCTTCGGCCCTCGTGCGCCTTTTGGGTAGGGCGAGTTCAACCGAAAAGGCGCACCGGGAGCCCCTACAACACCTGCGACAGGAACGCCTGCAGCCGTTCGGTTTCGGGATCGTCGAAAAGTTGTTCGGGAGTGCCGGTTTCGACGACTGCACCGCGGTCCATGAACAACACCTTGTCGGAGACCGATCGAGCGAACCCCATCTCGTGGGTGACGACGACCATCGTCATGCCGGACTTCGCGAGGTCCGTCATCAGGGCGAGTACCCCTTTGACGAGTTCGGGGTCGAGGGCCGAGGTGGCCTCGTCGAAGAACATGACCTCGGGTTTCATGGCGAGTGCGCGGGCGATCGCCACCCGCTGCTGCTGACCGCCGGACAGGTTGCCAGGCCTCGAATCCGCCTTCTCCTTCAGTCCCACCAGATCCAATTGTTCGAGCGCGAGCGCCCGAGCCTGCTCCTTGGACAGGCCTTTGAGCTTGTGCGGACCCAGGGCAATGTTCTCCGCGACGGTTTTGTGCGGGAACAGGTTGAAATGCTGGAAGACCATCCCGATGCGTTGGCGCAGTACGTCGGGGTTGTCATGAAGGACAGAACGCCCGTCGAGCAGAACGTCTCCCTGCTCGGGTTCGTGGAGGCGATTGAGTACCCGCAGCAGCGTGGACTTGCCCGATCCGGACGGACCGATGACGGTGACGGTGTTACCGGCGTCGACGTGCAGGTCGACGCCGCGAAGGACCTTGTTGGCGCCGAACGAGAGGTGCAGGTCGGTGCCGGTCAGTGATACGGACTTCAGTTCAGTGCTGGTCACTGTCCTAGCCCCTTTCCACGACGATGGACTGCTCGACCGGATCGATGGTGCCCGAGGTGTCGGCGCGTCCGGTGCGAAGTCGGTTGTCGATGTAGTTGACGAGGTGGGTCAGCGGGATGGTGAGTGCGAGGTAGAACAAGCCCGCCGCCACCAGCGGTGAGAGGCTGCCGGTCTGGGCGTTGAGATCGCGTCCGACGGCGAAGAGTTCGCGTTGTGTGACGAGCAGGCCGAGGAAGTAGATCAGCGACGAGTCCTTGATGAGCGAGATGAACTGGTTCATCAGCGCCGGGAGGACGCGCCGCACACCCTGCGGGATGACGACGAGCGACATGGACTTTCGGTAGCTGAATCCGAGAGCGCGTGAGGCTTCGAGTTGGCCGGATTCGACGCTCTGGATGCCGGATCGGAAGATCTCGCCGATGTACGCCGACGCCAGCAGGGAGAGGGCGACGACACCGAGCCAGTACGGATTGCTGCCGGTGATGCCCTTGACGATGGGTCCGACGCCGAGGCCGATGATGAGGATGATGACGACGGCAGGAAGCCCGCGGAAGATATCGGTGTAGATGCGGGCAGGCCAGCGTAGCCAGCGGGTCCGCGAGATTCCGGCGACGGCGAGCAGCATGCCGAGCAGGGTGCCGATGATGCCCGACGCGAGGGCGAGGATCAGGGTGTTCGGTAGTCCGGTCTTGAGGAGATCGGGGAACGCTTTCTTGTACAGCTCCCAGTCGAAGAACGTGTCTTTCAGCTGTCCGAGTGTCGACTTCGGTTGGAACGACGCGGTGTCAGCTGCTCCGGCCGCATTTCCCGCCGCGATGGCCGCGAAGTCCGGCAGAGTCGGCGCGATGGACGCTTTGGAGCCGGGCTTCCACCCTTCGGGCAGCTGCCGGGGCACCCAGTCGGAGTACAGCTTTGCCCAGGTGCCGTCGTCGATCACGGCATCGAGGCCGGAGTTGAGAGCGTCGATCAGCGGCTGATTGTCTTTCGTGACGGCCCAACCGACGAAGTTGTTCGCGGAGAACGTGTTCTGCACGATCGAGGTGGGGTCGCCCGGAGCGATGGCACCCTCGGCCTGCTGCGCCGGTGCCACCCAGGCGTCGATCTGGCCGCTCTTGAGGTTGGCGTAGGCGGTGGCGTAGTCGGGGTATTTCACCGGGTCGAGGCCGAGGGTGTTGACGACGTAGTCGTCCTGGACGGTGCCCTGGACGACGCCGATGCGTTGGGAGGCGTTCAGGTTCTCGAAGCCCTTGATGGCGCTGCCGTTGGGAACGACGAGGGAGAAGTAACCGAAGTCGTAGCCGTTGGTGAAGCCGACCGTGTTTCGCCGATCATCGGTGGTGGTGATGGACGACGATCCGACGTCGAAGCGGCGACCGGCCACCTGGGCGAGCAGGCTCGCGAACTCGGTGCCGACGAACTCGACCTTCAATCCGAGCTTGGCGGCGACGGCCTCGAGGAGTTCGTTGTCGTATCCCGTGTACTGGTTGTCGGAGTTGACGCAGATGCTCGGTGGGGCGTCTCCGAGCGTGCCGACGGTGATGACACCCGGTTTGACGAGATTGAGTTTGGAGACGTCGATCTTGTCGATCGGAGTGACCGTGGCGGTGGTGTATTTGTCCTCCGCGGCGGCACCGGCGGCAGCGTCCAGGTTGGTGGGCGCCGCCGTGGCTGCTCCTACTCCTGGTGGTGCGCACAGATCGGTGGGAGCGGCCGAGTTGTCCGAACCGCTCGAGCACGATGACAGGGTCAGCGCCAGCAGGGCAGTGAGGAACAGTGCCACAATCAGGCGGATCTTCGCTGCTACGGAAGAAAACATGCGAGCAGCGTAAGCCCATTGCCGGTGATTTCTCGGCGTAAGTCGGATGTCTGTCTTCCGCCATGAGGGCGATGTTCTGGGCCCAGGCATTCAAATCAGCGTGATTTTAAAGCTGGCAAACATCAGAAATTGTTTGCCATACAAACTTACACCAGTTATTGTTTGTCATACAAACAAGTAGGAGTTTCTTGATGGTGACCGACGCAGTTCCGGCGGCACGTGCGAGCCGGGAATCAGGCAGGCAAACTCGACAGGCGTTGTTCGACGCCGCTACCACGCTCTTTCTCGAGCGGGGGGAGAGCGTTTCCATCGCGCAGATCTGTGCGGCTGCGGGCGCTCACCCGAACCAGGTGACCTACTACTACGGCACCAAGGAGAAACTTTTCGTCGAGGTGGCATGTGCGGCGGTGCTGCGGGCAGGCAAGCGGGCGGAGATCGACGCGGCCGAATCCGACACGGTGGGCGACTACACGGCGAAATTGGTCGGTTCGCTGCTCGGTGTCGGAGCTCCCAGCGTCGAACTGTTCGTCGAGGCGATGATGATGACGGGCCGCCGCGGTGAACTTCGTGATCTGATCTCCGAGACGCTGCGCACACTGCACTCCTCCGGCGAGGACGCACTTCTTCGTACCTTGATGCGCACCGGCTGGACTCTGCGTGCCGGTATCGACGTCGAGTCCAAGGCCTTCTGGTCTGCGATCTTCGGACTGGTAATCCAGAAGAGCGCCACCGGAGAAAGTTTCGGCTACTCGCTCGAGGAAGCGGTGGCCGTCATGTTCGCCACTCTCCAGATTCCGGCCTCCGTGCTGAGCCGGCAGTTGGACTGAGTTACTCCCCCAAGATGATCGTGTAAAGGATTTCGATGGACATCGTTCGTATCTTCGACAGTAATGTCAGCAAGTCGCCGGACAAGCCGTTCCTGATCTTCGACGGCCACGAGCACACGTATGCCGCCGTGCAGAGCGGTAGCCGCCGGGCTGCTACGTACCTGCAGGAGCTGGGCGTGGGACGTGGCGACCGAGTGGCTCTGATGTGTTACAACACACCAGGATTCGTCTATGCAATGCTCGGCGCCTGGCGGGTGGGTGCGGTGGTGGTCCCCGTCAACCACAAGATGCAGACGCCGGAGGTCGCGTATGTTCTCGAGCACGCGAAGGTCTCGGTATGCGTCTTCGACGGTGAACTTGCGCCGGTGGTCGGACGCCTGGAGACGACGGCCACCCTGGTCAGCACGGATACCGCAGTCGAGGGCTTCGACTTCTTCGACGACGCGATTGCCGGTGTGGACGGATCCGACGGTATCGCGATCGACGAGAACGATCCGGCCGAAATCCTGTACACGTCGGGAACTACCGGAGCGCCCAAGGGTTGCGTACACAGCCATCGCAACGTGGTCGGAGTTGCTGTCACCGCCGGTCTCGCCGTGTCCACGACGCGCGACGAGCGACTGCTGATGGCTGTACCGATCTGGCATGCGTCCCCGCTGAACAACTGGTTCATGTCCACCCTGTACATGGGCGGAACCGTTGTGCTCCTTCGTGAGTATCATCCGGTGAGATTCCTCGAAGCCGTTCAGCAGCAACGCATTACTCTGTGCTTCGGCCCGCCCGTCATCTACACCACCGCACTGAACCTGGTGCCGAACTTCGCGGACTACGACTTGAGTAGCGTCCGAGCGTGGTTGTACGGCGGCGGACCTATCGGCGCGGACGTCGCCCGCAAGCTCGTACAGTCGTACGGCACCACAGAATTTCGTCAGGTCTACGGCATGACCGAAACCGGACCGGTGGGTACCGTGCTGTACCCGGACGAGCAGCTGACCAAGGCCGGCTCCATCGGCCGAGTCGCGTTGGCCGGCGTCGATCTACGTCTGGTCGGTGAGGACGGGCGTGACGTCGAGCCTGAGCAGATCGGCGAGATCTGGTTGCGTGCCGACACTGTCATGCAGGGCTATCTCGACGATCCAGATTCCACCGCAGCGGTTTTCGTGGACGGTGACTGGTATCGCACCGGCGATCTCGCCCGTAAGGACACGGACGGATATCTGTTCGTCGTCGATCGTGCAAAGGACATGATCATCACCGGCGGCGAGAACGTCTACTCCAAGGAAGTCGAGGACGTCATTTCCGGGCATCCGGACGTGATCGACGTCGCGGTGGTCGGAAAGCCCAACGAGGAGTGGGGTGAGACCGTCGTCGCCCATGTCGTGTGGCGAGAACCCGACGTGATCAGTGCGCAGGACGTCAAGGACTACCTCGCGGACAAGTTGGCGCGGTACAAGATTCCCCGCGAGATCGTGTTCACGAGCATTCTTCCCCGTACTCCCACCGGCAAGATCCAGAAGCATCTCATCCGAGCAGCGAGCTGAAAGGCCTGTCATGACCGAAGTTTCCGACGTCACCGTCACCCATCCGGCGCCCCATCGCACGCATGCGGTGCTCAATCAGTCGGTCCCCCGTACCGACGTCAACGAATTCCTCCTGGACCCGGTGCTCGTCGAGGGTGTCACCCGCCACGATGCCGGTTGGGCCACCGGAGAACTCACTGCCGTCGGTGAGTTGGTGGGAAGTGCGAGCTTCCAGCACGACGCCGAGCTCGCCAATACCGTCGTCCCCGAACTGAAGACGTTCGACCGCTGGGGTAACCGGATCGACGAGGTCGAATACCACCCGTCGTACCACCGCATCATCTCCGCGGCGGTTGCGCACGGCGCGCACACTTCGGCATGGGCAGATCCGAAGCCCGGAGCCAATGTGGCTCGTGCCGCCACGTTCATGCTCTTCGGCCAGGTGGAGCCCGGACACGCCTGCCCGATCTCGATGACGCACGCGGTCATTCCCTCCTTGGAGTTGCAGCCCGACGTTGCGGCGCTGTGGACTCCGCGCGCACTCTCTCGCAGCTATACCCCTGAACTGGATGCGCCCGGCAAGGCATCCGCGATCTTCGGCATGTCCATGACGGAAAAGCAGGGCGGCTCCGACGTGCGAGCCAACACCACGATCGCCAAGCCGGCCGGCCGCGGCGGGCCCGGCGCTGACTACTTGCTCACCGGCCACAAGTGGTTCTGCTCGGCACCGATGTCCGATGCCTTCCTGGTCCTCGCACAGGCGGAAGGTGCTGCAGGCGAAGGTCTTTCCTGCTTCCTACTCCCCCGCATCCTGCCGGACGGCACTCGCAACGTCTTCCGGATTCAGCGCTTGAAGAACAAGCTGGGCAACAAATCCAACGCATCGTCCGAGATCGAACTCGACGGCACGGTCGGGACCATGATCGGTGAGCCCGGGCGTGGTGTGCGGACCATCATCGAGATGGTGTCCCAGACCAGGCTCGACTGCATCCTCGGTAGCACTGCCGGGATGCGGCAGTCGGTGGCCGAGGCGGTGTGGCATGCCCGGCACCGCAGCGCATTCGGTGCGGTCCTGGCCGATCAACCGGCGATGACGTCTGTGTTGGCGGATCTGGCTCTCGAATCCGAGGCCGCCACGATCACCGCACTGCGGCTCGCACGAGCGCAGGACGACGATGCCGACGAGCAGGAGAAGAGTTTCCGGCGCTTGGCCACGGCGGTGGCGAAGTACTGGATCTGCAAGCGTGGTCCGCACCACGCCTACGAGGCCCTCGAATGTCTTGGTGGAAACGGCTATACGGAAGATTTCCCGCTGGCACGTCGGTACCGTGAGCAGCCGGTGATGGCGGTCTGGGAGGGTTCGGGCAATGTGATCGCGCTCGATGTTCTGCGGGCCATGACCCGTGAACCGGACTCGGTGGCCGCGTTCGATGCGGAGGTGAATCTCGCTCGTGGCGCCAACGCGACGTTGGACGCGCACCTCGACCGTCTGCGATCCCGGCTCGGCGAGCTCGCCGGGATGAGTGCTGTAGATGCTCAGTTCCGCGCCCGTAGCGTCGTGGAAGCGATGGCGCTGGCGCTGCAGGCGTCGTTGCTGGTGCGGTACAGCCCGGATTCGTCTGCGGATGCCTTCGTGGCGGCGCGACTGGGCGAAGACAGAGGCCACGAGTACGGAACGCTGTCCTCGGGAACGGATTTCGCCGCCATTCTGGAGCGTGTGTAAAGAAATAGGTAAAGGACGTCCATTCCGACCTGTCGTCGGTATTCGGACTGGTTGGTTTTGAAGCGGTGTTTGTCGTCGGTCGCAAATGTGGCGGATGACAAACACCGCTTTTGTTTTCCTCAACGAATTCCCTCGTCGAAAAAACGGAACTTTGGGACGTACTTCGCAATTCGCTTGGATTTGAATATTCGTACCAGAAAGCGTTGATGGGGTGAATTGCATCTGTTATGGTTTCGTAATTCCATCCAAGGGAAGATCCGGGGGAGTCGATGACATTGGGAGCGGAAATTCAGACCGACTAGTGAGATCGAAGTTCGACGGGCCTGGTAAAACTGGTTCTTTCCGAACGTGCCTACAGGGGAGGCTGCTGACGGCAGCCATGGATGGTCGAGATCGGTGCCGATCTGGTTGTCGGTGACAGGCGGCGATCGGACCTCGGACGATACACTCAGTGTCGTCGGATCTCCGGTGCCTCCGTTCAATTCGGCATGATCGGTCCATCGAATGTCGAGTATTCGTTCGATCGACCGTAATGGTCGAACCGGTCGGACTTCGGAGAATGCCCGATGGTCGGCGGGATCGATACTTTATCGTGTCGTGCGCAGGTTCGTGATTGTAGAGCGATTGATCGTTACTTCAATTCGAGGGGGAGTTCTTTATATGCTGCCGACATTTCGATATGACGCTGTCTATAGTCGTGCGCGGTGTGTGCTATAACTCGATATTAGCTGAGAATTGACAGACAAGTCGAGTGGCCGAAGAACTCCAGATAGTCGCGCTATTACTTACGTAAAAGCCGTGTAGCTGTGTTCGATCGATTGTTATCGGCCGGTGGAAGGCCGGGATATATCGATTGCCACAAAAAAGTGATCGGGTTATGTTCATCGTCGGAGAATATGAATCTCGCCCCGCCAGTCCAGTCGCCTCGACGCCCAGTCGGCGGCTCGGGGCGATCGCGAATCCGGCATCGAGGCCGAACTACCACCGATGACAGTGTGCAGCAATGCTCCGCCCCGTCGCGACCGGACGGCCGTGAAGTGGCCTTCGGAACCGCCGGAACAGGTGGACATCGACCGGAAGGGTACGCATGAGAGATGCAGTGGATCGGATACCCCGGGTGCCCGATCGAGGGCACGAAAACGAAGTGGCGCGGCAGCGTCGAATGGAATGGATTCGTGAAGAGACCGGAAAACCGTTGCAGTCGTTGGGCCGCTTCGACCTGAATCCGGCACGGCTGGTCGGCAATATCGAGAACCTGGTGGGGAGCGTCGAGATTCCGGTAGGCCTGGCGGGCCCACTGCTATTTCAGGGTGAGCACGCGGTCGGATGGATCACGGCACCGTTCGCAACCACTGAGGGCGCTCTGGTGGCATCCGCAACCCGTGGGGCACATGCAGTTTCGCGCTGCGGCGGAACCGCGACACGAGTGTTGGGTCAGAGAATGGTCCGGGCGCCCCGCTTCGATCTCGATGACGTGGTGGCTGCACAACGATTCGGGCGGTGGGCTGTTGCTCACCAGGACACCATCGCGGCTCTGATCACCGACGTGTCCTCGCACGCGAAGTTGATCGATCTCGAGCCCGTACAGATCGGCCGGAGTGTCGACTTGTTGTTCGTGTACGAGACCGGAGACGCGTCGGGACAGAACATGACCACGGCATGTACCTGGCGGGCCTGTCAGTGGATCGACGACCAGCTTCGAGGTGATCCTCGGATCGGTCTTCGTTCGTACTTCGTCGAGGGCAATGCCGCCGGCGACAAGAAGCTCAGCCAGCGCTCTCTGGTCAATGGGCGCGGAACACGAGTTACCGCTGAGTGTTTCGTCGACGGTGCGACGCTGGAACGGGTCTTGAAGGTGAGCCAGGCCGACATCATCCGGGCGTTCGACATGGGTGTAGTGGGTTCTGCTCTCAGCGGTTCGGTCAGCTCGAACATCAACGTCGCCAATGCCGTTGCGGCGTTGTTCGCGGCCACCGGCCAGGACATCGCATGCGTTCACGAGTCCGGAGTCGGGATACTGGCGATCGAGGCGGACGGTGACGGAATCTACGCCTCGATGTTGCTTCCGTGCCTGGCGGTCGGCACTGTCGGTGGTGGCACACATCTTCCGCAGCAGGCGAACTATCTCGAAATGATCGGGTGCGGCGGAACCGGAACGGCGGGTCGACTCGCCGAGGTGATCGCCGGTTTCTCCCTCGCCCTGGATCTCTCGACGCTGGCGGCAGTCAGTGGTGGCCAATTCGCCACCGCTCACGAAAGACTCGGTCGCAATCGTCCGGTCCGATGGTTCACCGAGATGGACTTGACCGCGGACTTCTTCGCCCCGATGATCGCCGCCTCGGGTACAGGGCGATCCCCCGAGGCGGCGATAGAGGCCGTCAAGATAGTCGGTAGCGCGACCGAAGCCAGTGTGATCAGCGAGCTGACCCACCGGGTCAGCACGCAGAAACTGGTCGGTGTCATTGCGGTGGACATTCACCTGGTCGACGATCCGGACCCGCTGGAAGTTATGGTGAAATCGAAGCCGCTCGACGACGAAATCATCTTGGCCGCACAGCGGTTGGTCTCGATTGCGGGCGGATCACTGGCGCAGGAGTGGGCCGGCGGAACCGACGCCGGTGGATTCCTCGGAACCCATCTGCGCGAGCTGGAGCTGTACCGGAATCCGGGACCGCTGCGGCGAATCATGCCTGTTTGTTACGGCATTCACCAGGTCGCCGAACGCGAGGCGTATCTGCTGGTCCTCGAGCGGCTCGGGGACGACGTCATACTCAAGGACTCGGCAGACCGGCCGCAGGACTGGAGCGCAGAATACGTCGACACTGCTCTGCGCGGTATCGCGACGGTGCACGGGCACTGGTACGGGAAAGCCGACGAGCTGTTCGCCGAGCCGTGCCTGGGGCCCAGTACCGCCGCACCGCGGCTGGTGGCGATGCGCGAGCTGTGGCGTGGGTTGTTCGAACATCACCGGCGGGAGCACCCCGGCGTGATCACCGCGTCGTGGCTGCAATCCATCCAGGAGCGGATAGACTCGATCGGTGACTGGTGGTCCGAAATCGAATCCATGCCGAGGACTCTCGTCCACAACGATTTCAACTCCCGCAACATCGCGTTACGCAAGCCTGATCACCGAAGTGAAACGCACGAATTGGTCGCCTACGACTGGGAACTTGCCACAGTTCACCTCCCGCAACGTGACTTGGCAGAGCTGCTCTCCTACGTACTGACTCCGGACGTCTCCCGTGCGACCGTCGACCGGCACGTCGAATGTCATCGGCTCGCGGTTCAGGACGCCGCCGGCGTCGACGTCGACCCGGTCGTGTGGCGACGCGGCTACCGACTGGCATTGATCGACTTCGTCATTCGTCGACTGTCGCTGTACCTGCTGGTGCATTCGGAGCACCGTCTCACGTTCGTCGAGCGGGTACTGGCGACGGCGAAACATCTGGACGAACTCGAACAGCAGGTGCCGTGAGCCGGCCCGATCGGTACCGGTCTCCCCGCTCGGGAATCGGGACCGCACACCATCGCCGAGAAACTCTCCTGTCGATAGGAATCTTATTGTGACCACAACGTCCGCAACTCTCACATCACCGTTCGTCGTTCGACTGACTGCGTATTCGAACGAACGTTTCCCCGTATGGCAAGTCATCGGCGAATTCCCGATGTTCTTGTCGGCGTTCCTGTTCGGTCAGGCCATCGCCGGCAAGAACACGGAATTCACACCATTGCTCTTCGCGGGTTTCGTGGCGTTCGTCGCCTACACCTTGCTGGTGCGGGTGATCGACGACCACAAGGACCAGGCCCACGACAACGAGCACTATCCCGAGCGGGTACTTCAGCGCGGACTCGTCACGTACACACACTTGAAGATCATCGGTGTGATCTGCATCGTCGCGTCGATTGTCGTTTCGCTGGTTGCCGACCGGGGCATCGGGCTGGTGACAATGTGGTGGGTCTTCATCTTCGTCACCAACAATCTGATGCAACTCGTCCAGGTCAAGATTCCGGCCATCGGCGAATGGCTGGAATCGCGTCGAGTGATCCTGGCACTGACCGTCATTCCTTTCTGGGGACTGGGATCGGTCTGGGTCGCGCAGATGGGAGCAGGCGAGAGGGGGCTGTCGGTACAGGTGTGGTGGCTCGTCGCCGTCTGGTGTGCGGCCGCGTTGTTGCTCGAGATCGCCCGTAAGTCCCGCACCCCGGAAGACACCCGAGCGACCGTGGTGGACTACACCAAGCCGACGTCCTCGTGGACACGCTCGCTCGGGCTGGTCGGCACCGTCGTCACGCTACTCGCATTGGCGGCACTGGTCACGGTGTTGGAATGTGCGTTGCTGTCCTCGAGCGGCCACGGAGTCTGGTGGGCATACCTCGGGATCGGTATCACCCTGTTACTGCCTGCCGGTGCCGCTGCCAGATTCGCTCTGGCACCGTCTCGGGTCCGGGCCAAAGACGTAGCCGAGACGTCGGCCGGGATCTGGGTGATAGGGCAGATCGTCACCGCCGTCGCATTGGTGGTGATCTGATGACCGGATTCGACGACGAATTCGCGATAGTGGGTGTGGCACTGGCGTTACCCGGCGTCGGCGATCTCGATCAATTTCGTGCGGACTTACGTTCCGGCGCTATCCATTTCGAGACTCTCACGCCGGAACAGTCGGCGAGATCCGGCCTGAGCGCCGCGGAGATCGGCCGCAGCGACTACGTTCCCGTCGCATCGCCGCTCCCGGACGCCGAGTACTTCGATCGAGAGTTCTTCCGAATGACCCCGGCGCAGGCGCGAACGGCGGACCCGCAGCAAAGGCTCCTGATCTCGCTGACCCACGACGCGATCGAGTCGTCAGGTATCGACGTGACCACCAAGCGTTTCGGGTCGTACCTGAGTTCGTCGGTGTCGACGTACCCGTCCGGATCGCAGTTACCTCGTGCCGATGCCGCTCGCCTCGACTACCAGGCGCTCTTCGGTCAGGATCGGGACTTCCTCAGTTCGACGGTCGCCTACAAGTTCGGGTTCACCGGACCGGCATTGACGATTCAGAGTGCGTGCTCGAGTTCGCTGGTAAGCCTGCACCAGGCCTGTGCGGGCCTGATGTACGGAGACGTCGACGTGGCGGTGGTCGGAGCGGCTTCCCTTGCCTTTCCGCAAGTTCAGGGCTACCTGTACACCGACGGCGGGGTGTTCTCGCCGACCGGCGAATCACGCCCGTTCGACTCGCGGTCGAACGGGACGGTACGTGGCAGCGGCGGGTGTGTCGTACTGGTCCGGAAACTGGCCGACGCGGTTGCCGACGGAGACAATGTGCTCGGGGTGGTGGTGGCCTCTGCGATCAACAACGACGGCCCGAATCGGATGGGGTACAGCGCGCCGTCGGTTCAGGGCCAGGTGGACGTTCTCGGGCAGGCATTGTCGCGGGCCGGGATCTCTCCCGACGTGGTGGGGTACGTCGAGGCCCACGGAACCGGAACGGCGCTCGGTGATCCCATCGAGTTCAGAGCCCTGTCGACGGCGTACGCAGATCGTGGTTCGCGCAGTAGCCGTTGTTATCTCGGATCTGCCAAGGCCAACTACGGTCATCTCGACGTCGCCGCAGGCATGGTGGGTCTGGTGAAGGCGATGCTCGTCCTCGACTCGGGTGAGGTGTTTCCGCAGCCGGGCTACATCGAACCGAACCCGAGTCTCGAGCTCGATTCCTCGAGTTTTCAGATCACCGAGTCGCTCGTCACCCCACCCGGTCTCGAATACGCTGCGGTGAGTTCGTTCGGTATGGGGGGCACCAATTCTCACGTTATTCTACGACGCCCGGCGCGGCGCGATCGAGATACTCCGGTCCATGTGGAGGAACCGGTGACGGTGACCCTGACGGCACGTTCGACGCAGACGTTGGCTCGCTATCGTCACCGGCTGGCGTCGTATCTCGGTGATCACGGCGATCTGGGTCTGCACGACGTCGTGACGACACTGCGGACTCGGACTCGGCACGCACACGTGTGGAATACCCGTGTCTCGTCGGTCGAGGAGTTGGTCGCGAGCCTCGGCAACGACGAATCCAACTTGTACACGGCGGAATCAGAGATCGAAGGTTCGCGGATCTGGCTGCCGCCGGTGCCGCTCGATCGTGTGCCGTGCAGCTCCCCCGTCGCCGCACCTCGTCCGCCGGCAACCGAGCCGTCCCGACCTGGAGTCGCACACTCCGTCGGTGACGTCTTCCTGCAATTGGTGAGGGACGAATTGGGTCCGGACATCGAGGGGAGTACCGACTTCTTCGATGCGGGCGGTGAATCCATCACTCTCGTGTCGCTGGTCGGAAAGCTGACGGACATGACGGGATCGGCCGTCGACTTCGACCGACTCGACGGAGCAAGTACCGTGGGAGAGATGGCCGCTGCGCTGTCCGGCCAGTTCGGTACGGGCGACTCGACGCCGAGCCCGGCGATCACTTTCGGTAGTGGCAGACCCCGGATTCACCTTTGTCCTCCGGCGGGCGGGACCAATTTCTGTTATGCCGCACTCTCTCGCGTACTACCGCGCATGCCGATGTCGGCTTTCCGTGCGTCGAAGAGCGCGACGGTGGAGGAGATCGCTGCCGAATGCATCGAGACCATGCGCGCGAGCGGCGAGCTCGACGGCCGGCCGGTACTGGGTGGCTACTCCTTCGGCGGGACCGTGGCGTTCGAGATCGCCAGACAGCTCGAGGAGTCCGCCGGAGCCGCACCACGCGCCGTGATCATGATCGATTCCTTCGCGCCGCATTCATTTGTCGGAGAGCGGGAGGATGTGGACCGGATGGCCGACGGTGTGGAGAAGCTGTGGACCACGGCAACCGCCGGCGGCGACGGTGTCGGCGGTGTCGGTGGGCTCGACGGCGTCGAGGCCGCCGGTAGCGGTGTCCTGCGCTCGTTCAGGTCGTTGTGGATGTCCAATACCGAGGCACTTGCCGGTTATTCGCCGTCCGGTCGTATCCGCGCTCCCATCAAATTGATTCGGGCGCAACGTCCGTTCGACGAATCATGGGCCGACGCGTTGGGGATGGACATGGTCAAGGCTGCGCAGTGGCAGGACTACACCGATTCCACGGTGGAGGTGGTCGAAGCCCCTGGCGACCACTACTCGTTGTTCACGGATCCGAAGAGCCTCGATGTCGTCGCCGCCGAGTTCTCCCGATTTCTCGACGAGATCGACGTCGATGTGCGGGCGCGACAAGTGGAAAGTGTTGGTAACCGATGAGATCCGCCAGCCCGGTCCAACGTCAATTCGTACTCGCCTCGAAATTGCGCCCGCATGATCCGTCGTCCAACTGGTCGCTTCTCTCGCGGGCACCCGCCGGTACGGACCCGAATCGACTCGCCCTGTCCATCGAGTCGGTACTGCATGCACAGCGTAGTTGGAACGAAGTGTTCGACCTGACGCCCGCCGGCGATGTGGTGGTCGAGTCAACACCGATCAGAGTACCTTGCCCGGTGGTGCGGTATGCCAACGTGGTGTCGGTGCAGGCGAAGGTGCAACGGCTTGCCGACGTCGCGTTCGATCTGTCCAGAGCGCCGTTGTACTACACGGAAGTCGCCGTGGTCGACGAGCAGGTATATGTCATGTTGATCGGTGCGCACGTGATATCGGACGGCTTCGGTTTCTACAATCTGATTCGCGACTTCGACGGTAGCTACGGTTCGAGCGACTACGTCAGTGCGGCCACCGCATCGGCGGCCGACATCGTCGACGACTACGCCCATCCGCTCGAAAGCGCCGTGAGGCACTACGGTTCGGTATTCGAGGGTCTGGACCATCTGCACGTACAGGAGTGGGACAGACGCGACGGAAAGGCCCGGATACCCGGATCGATCACGCGTCATTCGTTCGACTCGACGCTGTACTCGGCGGCGGGCGAGGTATCGCGTGCGCTGGGCATACGTCGCTACTCGGTTCTGCTGAGCGCCTTCGCTCTGACCGTTCACGCGCTCACCGGGGAGCGGACCGTCGTGGTGTCCACTCCGATGTCGAATCGCCGATCCGGACCGGATGCGGCGTCGACCCGCGGTGTCCGGGTGAATGCGCTGCCGGTCCGATTCGACGTCACCACCGAACGGAGTTTCGCGGACCTGGCGCGTGCCACGGACGATCAGGTCGCTGCCCTGACGGAATACGAGCAGTGGGCCTTCTCGGAATTCTCTCGAACGTTGTTTCCCGCCGAGTCGATGGACTCGACGCAGCCTTCTGCCGCGTTCACGGTATATCCGCAGCCGTTGGCCGTGACGGTGGACGGGGTTCGGGGACGTTCGATGCCTGTGGACCGACGCTACGTGCAGTACCCGCTCACGATGAACGTCGAGATCGACGGGGACGAGGTCACGTTGATCGTGGAGAAGTCCGGACATCTGCCCCGTTGTGACGTGGCGGCGCTCTACACCGGGATCGTCGGTCAGGTTTTGGAGAGCGGTGGAGCGATACCGCTGCCGGACATCGTGTGGACCGACACCGACCTCGACGCCATCGCAGACGACATAGAGCCGGACCGGTCATCGACGGTGCTCGAACAATTCGCTCAATGTGTTCGACGGCAACCGGATACATGGGCTGTCGTCGCTCCGGACGCCAAGGTCAGCTACCGCAGGTTGGACGAGATGTCCGATCGTGCTGCGGCGTGGATCGCGTCGCGCACCGCAGACGAGTTCGTCGGCCTCGGCCTCGACCCGTCGGTCCGTTACGTGGTCTTCCTCCTCGGGGTATGGAAGGCGCGCCGAATCGCCGTGCCGATCGACACGGCGATGGCGCGGACCCGCGTCTGCCAGATTGTCGAGCGATGTGGCGGTCTGGCCGTGATCTCGACCGATACGTCGCTCGAGAAGGTGGTAGGAGCGCGAGTTCTGGTTCCGCCGAGTAGATTCGATGATCCTCGACCATCGATCGAGTTTCCCGACCCGGACGGTACGGCGTATCTCCTCTTCACTTCGGGTACGACCGGAATACCCAAGGGAGTCCAGATCTCCCATCGATCGGTTGGGGAGTTCGCGGAGGCCGCCCGTGGTGCGCTCGGGATCGGTGCCGGGAAACGATGGCTGCTGTTTCATTCGATCTCGTTCGACATCTCGTTCGCGGAATTGTTCGGGTCGCTCCTCGGCGGCGGAACGTTGTACATTCCGGCGCCGGAAGTCAAGCGTGATGCCGTAGCGCTCGCCGAGTTCGTCGTGTCGAACGAGATCGAGATCCTGTCACAGACGCCGTCGGCGTTCACGACGATCTCGGCTCGACTGCACCGCGCACCGGCGTTGACCCACGTTCTCTTCTGTGGCGAGAGACTCGAGTTCGAGACGGTCGCGGCATTCGTGCGATCGCGTCCCGACGTCCGCATGATCAACTGCTACGGGATCACCGAAACCACGATCTACCACACCGCCTTCGTTCTTCCACCGGATCCGGCGGACTTCCCGGCGCGATCGGTGATCGGTGTGCCGTTTCGCGGTGTCGCAATGGCTGTCGTCGACGAGCACCTTCGAGTACTCCCTCAGGGTGTACCGGGGCAGTTGGTGGTCGGCGGATGGGGCGTGATGCAAGGCTATCTCGGCGACGACGAGGCCACGCGGAGCCGGGTGGTGGTGGTCGGTGACCGTCGTTGGTACCTGACCGGCGATCACGGCTACCGCGATGATCGCGGCGCTCTGGTGATACTGGGTCGAATGGATCGCCAGGTGAAGATCCGCGGTCACCGGCTCGAGTTGGGTGAGATCGAGTACGCGGTGTACCGAACCGGTAAGGTCGCCAGTGCGCACGCCATGGTGTTCGGCTCGGGATTGACAGCCGAATTGACGTGTTTCGTAGTGCTGCTGGACCGTTCGACCTCCGCAGCGGAACTACGCGGCGACGTGCGGGCGCTGTTGCCGCGCTATTTCGAACCCGACCGCTTCGTACTGGTCGAGGATCTTCCCGTCAATACGAGCGGAAAGGTGGACGCCAAGGCGCTCGGTCAACTACGTGATGTCGAGATGGGTTCTGCAGTAATCGAATCGGAGATCATCGACACCGAAGTGGGATTGCATGTCGGTACGGTGGTGCGGGAGGTCTGGGTAGAGGTGCTCGGCAGTGACGATTTCGACGGGTCCACCAGGTTCTTCGACGCCGGCGGAAATTCGGCCTCTCTTCTGCAGGTTCGCGAGCGGCTACACGCCAGAATCGCAGATATCGATCTGGAGATGGTGGATCTGTTCGAGCACTGTACGCCCGACCTGTTGACGTCGTACCTGTCCAACCGAGTGCCTGCTGACAGTGTCAGTCGTTAGAAAACGTTGTAGTGCAGCGGAATCAGGTCCGATCGAAAGGGGAGGAATCACGATGGTTGGAAAAGCGGCGGTACTCGCGACCAGCGATTGCGACGAGTACCGCGCGGTCTGCGGTTGGCTCGAATCGGCATCGCCGCACAGCGGCATCCTGTTGGCCGACGAGGCCGACGGCTGGTCGCACAGGTCCTATCGGGAGATTGCCGACCAGGCTTTGCGAATGGCCTCGGAGTTGTCGCACGCGGCGCCGACGGGCTCGGGGGAGTCCAATGCGGGGATCTGCATAGTGTTGCCCACGGACTACCTCTGCGTGTCGGCGATCTACGCGGCGTGGGCGGCCGGAGCCGGTGTGACATTGGTGCCCCCACCGGTATTCGGAGGTGGTGAGGAATACGAGCGGCATCTGTCCGCGATCCTCGTCCAGGCCCAGCCGCGGTTGGTCGTGACGTCCGCGCATCTTTTGGCACTCGTCACTCGGGTGATGAGGTCGTCGGGAACGTCCGGAGATCCGATCGTGGCAGATCAGGGGGTGTCCTGCCCGCCGCGCTCGTCCGGTGCGGCGCTCACACTTGCGGCCCGGTCTCCGCTGCGAGGGTCCGACACCGCTCTGATCCAGTTCACGTCCGGCTCGTCGGGAGTGCCCAAGGGGGTGCGGATCAGTTGGAAGAACCTCGCCGCGAACATCGCGATGATTCTCGCCGCTGTCGACTGGCGTCGCGGGGACACGACGGTGTCCTGGCTCCCGCTCTATCACGACATGGGCCTGGTGGGCGGGTTGCTCAGTACGGTTGCCGAACAGGGGAATCTGAAGCTGATGCGCCCTGATCAGTTTGTCCGCCAACCTCTGCGCTGGATCAAAGCACTCGAAGGTGCTCAGTACGGGATATCGCCGTCGTTCGGGATGGGATACACCGCTGCTCGGGTCGATCCGGCAGAAATCGAGGGAATCGATCTGTCGGGATTGCGGTCCTTGATCAGTGGTGCGGAACCGATCGACATGAACCACGTCCATGCATTCACCGAGCTTCTGCGTCCGACCGGTTATCGGCCGGAGAGCCTGCGTCCGGCGTACGGTCTCGCCGAATCCACCGTTCTCGTCTCGATGTCGGAGTTCGGGAAATCGCTTGCCGCATTGCGCGTGGACAGCTCGACGCTACGGTTCGGTAGGCCCGTCGGAATCGAGACAGAAGTTCGATACGACGGCTCGCCGTTGCGCGGCGGAGGATGGATGCTGGGCCTCGGCGTGTCCACCGACGCTTCGCGAGTGCGGGTTGTCGACGAAGTGGGCACGACCGTAGCCGACACCGTCCTCGGCGAAATCGTCGTCTCGGGGGATTCGGTGGCCGACGGCTATCACGGTGAGAGCGCCGACGGTTCCACGGCGACTACCGGATCTCGCTTCGTCGACGGTGAATTACACAGTGGTGACGCCGGTTTCATGCGCAATGGGGTTCTCTACGTGGTCGGCCGGATGGGATCGAGCATCAAGGTTCGTGGCAAATCGGTATTCATGGAAGATGTCGACGCGGCACTGTCCAGGGCGACCGGGATATCGAAGCAGAAGTTCGCAGCTGTCGCGTCACAGGCGGCCGGGATGCCTGCCGGAATCATCGTCTTCGTCGAGAATCCGGTCGGGACGTGGGTCGACGAGGCCACAAGGGTGCTGCGGGGTGTTCTCGGGCCGGTACCGCAGATCCGGATCGTCACCGGCGATCGCGGGCTCATCCGCCGGACATCGAGTGGAAAGCCTCGGCGCCGGCTGATGTGGGACCTGTTCGAGGATTCCACGCTCGGTGGCGACTTCACCGTTCACGATCAGATCGACACCGCTACCGAGGCCCCGAGGGCTGCGGTCGAGGAGACGCTGCGCCCCGGAACCAGCGCGCCCGTCACGAATTCCGAGATCCTCGATCTTCTCGACCGCGCACTCGAGTCGGTGGACGTGCCTGCGGAATCTACGTTCGTCCTCGAGGGATCGATAGCGGAAGGCTTCGGGAACGACGGTTCGGACATCGACTTCCTGGCCCTGGTACCCGGTTCGGAGCACGCGCCCGACATGCCCAGCGTCTTGTTCGTCGGTGGCCGACGCGTCGAGATTCGCACACGTTCGACGGCGCAGGTGCTCGAACAGTTCGAGCACGTGCGCCAGGCCCGGAGTGGGAAAGGGTCGGAGCCCGCGTCGCTGCTCGAGCTCGACCAGGACGTGCTGAATCGGTGCCAGCGTTTTCTTCGTTCTCGACTCGTTCGCCAAGGATCGGTCGACGTCGATGCTCTGAGACTCGATCTTCCGTACGACGATTTCGGTGCCGTCATGGCCAATTGGTGGCGCGCGCGAGCCGAGGAATGCCTTCGCCGCGCGGTCGCATTCGCGGCGATGGATTGCATTCCCGAGTCACTCGACTGGGCCAGGGACGGTGTGTTGCAGGCGGCCAAAGGTTGGGCAGCAGAGCGTGGTGAGACGTATCTGGAGTCCAAATGGATGGGACCACAGCTGGACCGGATCGCGGATGGATCGGTCACCGATCGCTACCGTGCGCTCGAGCGCGACCTGCGGGCAGGTGGGCGCGCCGGTACGGACGAATCCGGGATGTTGAGCCGCTCGGTGGACTTCGCTGCGGAGTTGGGCCTCGAACCGGTGGTCAACGACCCGGCGAACGTGGTGTTCACCCGGGTTCGGAACGTCACCTCGTGGCCGATCGACGGGCGGATACACGTGCTGCGTGACGATCACGACGTCTTCGTCCTCTCGGACCGCGGCGCCCAGGCGTGGCGGTCGGTGGTCTTCGGTCGGTCGATCGCACAGACGAGGCAGAGCGCGCCGGGCAGTATCGGCCCGGAACTTGCGGAGTTCGTTCGGCTCGGGCTGGTCGGACTTCGATGGCGTCGCGAGCGACCCATCCGGGCGGCCATGGCGATGTGCAAGGTGAGCGGCCCGTGCACGATCCCGCCGACGGGAATCATGCCGACTCTGGGTATCGGCGGTGGCGTGCGGTCGGCTGCGCAAGTCGCGACACTTTCACCGCTACCTGCCCGCCGCTTCGTCGAATCCGCCTCCACGCTGGTGTGGTCCAACATCGTTGTCGAGAACGCCAGGGAGGATCTGGTCGGTGCACTGGCCCAGCAGCAATGGCAAGTTGCCGAGGCGTCGGCGAACCGTATGATCGCCGGCGCTGTGCGCATGCAACTTTCAGCACTGGGCTGCAGCCCGCTACCGCCCGACGCCGGCGCCGTGTCGACCTTGATTCGGTTGGTGCCCGACACTGTTCCGCGCCGAGAAGACGTCATCGCGTCGGCGCGAGCGGCAGTGGACGTCGGTTCCGGTCGATCGTGGTCGACCGCCGACCACGGCGAGGCATTGGCTTGCCTCGATGAATTCGTCGAGTTGGCCAGGGGAACCGGCGATGTGGCCTTTCCCGCATCTTTCGATTCGTACGAACAGTGGCGTCGCACGTTGGTGATCGCGTACGACTGGCTGCGGCTGGCAGCTTATCTGGACACCGAACTGCCGATCGACGAGGTGCAGGACCTGCTGGCCTCCGGTGGGACACAACCACATCAGAGATCACGTGAAGCAGTGGAGGAGGATGTTCGATGACCGAGTACCAGCGGACGGCCGCGAGCGCCGTAGCCGACCGGACCCGCGTGTTGATTGCGCGAATGGCCCCGGAAACACCCTCGTCGGTCGCCGACGATCAACGTTTGGTCGAAGATCTGGGCTTCGACTCGATCAGGCTCATGGAGTTGGTGATGGCACTCGAGACCTCGTTCGCACTGACCCCACTGAATCAGGAGCAGTTGGTCGAGGTACTCCGAGTGAACGACGTGATCGACCTGATCGCCGGCCACGTCACCGAAGCAGGAGGTCGAGAATGAACAGTGGAAAAGCAATTCTGGTGACGGGTGCGAGCGGGCTCGTCGGCGCCGAGCTCGTGCGTAGACTGCGGGAGCTCGACCGGCCGGTGATCGCCGTGACCCACCGGCAGCCGCACATCGTCGACAGTGCCGGCGGTGTGATCGAGGCCGACGAGTTCTCCGAGAACTGCGGGGCGGTGAGCTTCGTTCGTGGAAACGTCCGTGAGCGCGGATTGGGATTCGATGCGTCGACGACGAAAGCTCTGTCGGAATCGGTGTCCACGATCATCCATTCGGCCGCGACGACGGCTTTCGACGCCCCCGAGCGTGACTACGACGAACTCAACGTCGGCGGCGCTGTGCACACGACCGAACTTGCCGCTGATTGGGACGCGACGTTCGTCTACGTCAGTAGTGCCTACGTGTGTGGTCGTCGAACCGGACTCATCGGTGAAGACGACCTCAGTGACGCCGACCAGTTCTCGAACGGATACGAGCGCAGCAAATACCGCGCCGAGACGTACGTGAAGAACTCCGCCGGCGTGCGCTGGTCGGTGGTTCGGCCCGGGATCGTGACCGGTACGAGCTCCACCGGTGCCATTCGAGACTTCAAGAACCTCTACACCGTGCTCAAATTGATCGTGGAAGGCAAATTGCGGACACTCCCCGGTCGGTACGACGCCGATCTCTCGTTGTCGCCGATCGATCGCGTTGCCGATGTGACGATTGCTGCTGCAACGCAATTCGATCGATCTCGAGGCAAGACGTTCCATGCGGTCGGTGACCGGTCGATCTCGTTGCGCGAGATCTCCGAAGTGCTGTCGGAGTACCCGTCGTTCGAGGTGGCACGCTTCGTCCCGAGTTCGTCGTTCTCCGAGGACGACCTGCCGGACCGTGAGCGCGAGTACTACCGCAGAATCGGCCGGCAGTACACCGGCTATTTCTCGAGTCGACGTACGTTCGACTCGACTGCTGCCGACGAACTGGTCGGTACCCCGTCGCCGGAATCGGGCCAGGAGTATCTGCGCACGCTCCTCGACTTCTGCCTCGAATCCGGCTTCCTCGGAGCTCCTTTGGTCGACGTGGACGAGGTGCTCCGATGCTCGAACTGAGAGGCATATCGAAGGCGTACTCGATAGGAGGGCAGACCGTGCAGGCCCTCGACTCGGTGGATCTCACTTTCGAGGCAGGTACGTTCTCGGCGATCGTGGGGCCGTCCGGAGCCGGGAAGAGCACGCTGCTCCACATTCTCGGAGCACTCGACACTCCCGACTCAGGCTCGGTCACTTTTCAAGGGCAGGACATTCAAAGCTTCGGCGACAACCAACTCTCGGAATTTCGCAGGCACAAAGTCGGTTTCGTGTTCCAGTTCTTCAATCTTCTCCCGACGATGAGCGCCTGGGAGAACGTGGCACTGCCGATGCTCCTGGACGGGGGTACCTTCCGCGCTGCCAAGCCTCGTGCCCTCGAACTTCTCGAACTGGTGGATTTGCAGAACCGGGCCGATCACCGTCCGTCGCAGATGTCGGGCGGCCAGATGCAGCGTGTCGCCGTCGCGCGGGCTTTGATGATGGATGCGCCGTTGATCCTCGCCGACGAGCCGAGCGGTAACCTCGACTCCAAGGCCGGTGCGCAGTTGATGAGTCTGCTGGCGCGGATCGCGCACGAGGACAGCGGCGGGCGGGCGGTCGTCACCGTCACCCACAACGTGGCTGCCGCCGCGGCCACCGACCGGGTAGTCACCCTGCAAGACGGTGGAATCCGCAGTGACACGGCCAGGGTGAGCTGATGCGCTCGGCTCTGAATCGTCTCTGGGTGTTCACGGTTCGTGATCTTCTGGTTCACCGCGGACGAACGACGGCGTCCGTTGCCGTGGTCGTCGTCTCGACTGCGTTACTCGTTGCGGTGCTGTCCGTGATCTCCTCGATCGACCACTCGATCGACCGCCTTGCCGCAGGCATCGGCGGCGATTCGATCCTGGAGGTTTCCGGTGCGTCGGACGGCGGCTTCCCGGCGTCGGTGCGCGACTCCGTCGCAGCGGTACCGGGTGTTGCCACAGCGGTCCCGCTGATCCAGACGTCGGTCACCTCTCCCGCCGGTCCGGTGCTCCTACTCGGCACCGATATCAGCGCCACGGAATTGAACAGCAGTCTTCAATCCGAATTATCAGGTGCAGGAAGCGCTCTGGCCGGCGTGCAGGACGGAGTTCTGGTCGGATCCGGTACCGGGTTCTCGGTGGGGGACACGTTTGCGTTGCAGAACACGACCGTGACGGTGGCCGCAGTGCTCGATTCGGAATCTTCTTCTCGCTTCAACGGTGGTCGTTATGTTCTCGCCCCGCTGGCGTTGGCGCAGCAGGTGGCCTCGAAGGCCGGATACCTGGATTCGGTTCTGATCGTCGGTGAACCCGGTGTGTCCGCAGAATCGTTGACGCCCGGTGTCAGCGCCGCCGTCGACGGTCGCGCCGTGGTCTCCGCGTCCTCGGCCGAACAGACAAAATCGAGCAACGGTGTGACGCTCATCCGCTTCGTCGCGATCTCGGCCGCGTCGATGGCCTTCCTGGTGTCCGGTTTTCTGATCTACACCGCCATGGGAATGGCACTGTCCCAGCGCCGCCCGATCATCTCGATGATGCGCGCCGTCGGCGGGAAACGATCGGGAATCGTCGGTGATCTGCTGTTGGAATCGGTGGTACTGGCGATTGTCGGCGGTGCGCTCGGCTCGGCACTGGGGGTGTTTCTGGGCCGCATCACGATCGGCAGGCTGCCGGATCTGTTCGTGCAGGCGGTCACTGCCGAGATCGAGTTCTCGCCGGCGATCTGGGTGATCCCGGTAGCCGTCGCCGTTGCCGTGGTGATCTGCCTGATCGCGGCGGCACTTGCAGCTCGTGCGATATATCGGGTGTCGCCGGTCGAAGCGCTCGTTCCCGTGGGGGTCTCCACCGTCGACGCCGTGCGCCCACGGACCCGAATCGGGGCAGGCATCGTCGGTGTGGTGTTGGGGGCGATGGCGTTCTACATCGCCACCCAGCAGTCCGGGATCGCAGCGAACCTGGGCATATCCACCATGTTCGGTGCAGAAATTCTCTTGGGATTCGCGCTCGCCGTTCCGATCGTGCGTGCTGCTGCCTTGTTGACCGGGCTGTTCGGCAGTGTGGGAACCTTGGCAGCCGAGTCGATTCGGCGATCCCCCACTCGCGTCTGGGCCACACTGATGACCGTGGCCGTAGCCGTAGCAGTGACCTTCACGGTCACCGCCGGGAACGCCAATGCGGTCGATTCGACGAAGGATTCCTTTGCCGCGTTGGAAGACGTCGATATCTGGATATCCACATCTGCTGCCGGTGAATTCCCCACGGGTCCGATGTTGCCCGCGGATCTACCCGCGCGGATCGGCGCTCTCCCCGGGGTGTCGAAAGTGGTCGAGGAACAGGCAGGCTACGTGGCGCTCGGTGACCAGCGGGCGATGGTGTTCGGGTTGGCGCCCGGCGCGGCCAGCCCCATGACAGCGGTCGTGGACACCGCGGTGCGCGAGACGGTGGACGCCGGCGACGGCGTGATCGTCTCGCGTGATCTGGCCGCGTCGCTCGAACTCGGTGTCGGCGACCAGTTGCTCATGCAGACGCCGGCCGGCACCCGAGCTGCACCGATTCTGGCGACAGTGCCGTTCTTCTCCGCCCTCAACGGGGCGGTGTCCATGTCCCTGCCGCAGATGCAGGACTGGTTCGGGCGGGCCGGGGCGTCGGAACTCGAGGTGCACCTGGACCCCGGTAGCGATGTAGAGAGGTCCCTGGCATCGGTTCGTGCGCAACTACCGGCGGGCGTGTCGGCGTACACCGGGGCTGCTGCCGTCGCGGGTTTCGGTGAATCCCTCGATCAAGCCACTGTTCTCAACAACATGCTCTCGATCATCGTGATCGTCATAGCCGGTGTCGCGCTGCTCAACACGTTGCTGCTCTCCGTCATCGAGAGGCGACGCGAACTCGGGGTTCTGCGTGCGGTGGGTGCCAGTGGCCGGTTCTCCACGGCGATGATCCTTGCCGAGGCCGCGGGGATCGCGATAGTCGGCGGGGCGCTCGGACTGATATTCGGTACCGTGCAGCAGCGGGTGTCCGACTACGCGTCGTCGCAGGCCTGGAATGTGGACGTACGTTTCGTACCGGTCCCGCTGGCGTTCGTCTTTGCTGCAGGTGCTCTCGCGCTCTGCCTGCTCGGAGCCCTACCGCCGGCCTTTCGGGCCGCCAGGATGAACATCATCGAAGCGATCGGCGCCCGCTGACGATCCGGGCCGTTCATCCCGGAGTGTCGCTCACTTCCGGGCTCATCACACACGAGACGAGTTGATCATGTTTCTGCTCACCAACGATCAAGTGGCCGCGAAAGATGCGCGGAACATCGGGGGAAAGGCAATGGGGTTGGCGCGTTTGCGCGAAGCCGGTGCCACCGTGCCGCGGTGGACGGTGATCGGTGCCGACGCTTTCGCCGCACACTTGACGCGCGGTGACATCCCCGAGTTGCGCCGTGTCTTGGAGGCGACGGCCGATCTTGCCGACTGTGTCGGTCCGGCCGAGCGGTTACGCCAGGCCATTGTCGATACCGCCGTCGACCCGGTTCTGGCCGAGGAGGTGGCCGAGGTGGTCGCACATCTCGATCACGTCGCCGTCCGTAGTTCGGCGCTCGGAGAAGACGGGGCGAAGCGCTCGTACGCCGGAATCTACGAGACCTACCTCTTCCGCTCCGGTGCCGATCAGGTACTCGAGTCGATTCGGCGCTGTTGGGCTTCGGCTTTCGGTATGCGTGCACTGCACTATCGTCGCGACCTCGATGACGGCGCGCTCGTAACCGACGTCGCCGTGATCATCCAGGAAATGGTGGCCGGTGACGTCTCCGGAGTGCTCTTCACCTCCAATCCTGTCACCGGGGTACCAGACGAGGCGATTCTCAGTGCCTGCTGGGGGTTGGGCGAGGGGGTGGTCAGCGGAGCCTGTGCAGTCGACGAGTTCGTTCTGACGCATGGGGGAGTGGAGGTTTCGTCCACCATCGCGGACAAGGACATCGAGTTCGTCCGTGCCGAGAGCGGCGGAGTAGTCGAACGCCCGGTAGAACTCGGCCGCAGATTGCAGCGCTGCCTGGAACCGGCGCAGGCCACCGCGCTGGTTCGGGAGGGTGTGCGAATCGCCGCCGAACTCGGTGCGCCGCAGGACATCGAGTGGACCCTGCGCGGAGGCGAGATCGTCATGCTGCAAACCCGTCCGATCACTGCGCGGCCGACGGCTCCCGACCACGCGCCGCTGGGTAGTTGGCGAACGGTCTGGGACAACAGCAACGTTCAGGAGAGTTTCAACGGAGTGACCACGGCGTTGACGTTCTCGTGGGCCGCGAAAGTCTACGAGGTCATCTTTCGGGAGGACGTTACGCATGATCGGAGTTCCCGAACGTTCGGTGCAACGTAACGACAAAGTGCTCCGAAACATGGTCGGACTGGTCTCGGGCCGGGTGTATTACAACATCGACAACTGGTATCGCGTACTACGGCTGGTGCCGTTTTTCGATCGAAACAAAGAGGACGTCGAGAAGATGATCGGGGTGGAAAATCCCGTCGACTTCATCGAAGGGATCCACCCGAGCGTTCGTGACCGGCTGGCGCAGATCCCTCGATTGGCGCCGGTAGCAGTGGGCTTGGGCTGGCGAATGCTCAACCGTACCAGTATGGTCGAGAATT
The DNA here is from genome assembly GCF_049739425.1 of Rhodococcus sp. 27YEA15. Classification (NCBI taxonomy): domain Bacteria; kingdom Bacillati; phylum Actinomycetota; class Actinomycetes; order Mycobacteriales; family Nocardiaceae; genus Rhodococcus; species Rhodococcus sp. 27YEA15. Next base: position 4,946,713 of record NZ_JBMHHW010000001.1, on the reverse strand, counting down.
TTCAGAGTGAGGTCGGTGCGGCGATCGCCGACATCAGGCGGCGTCAGAGCTCGGCCGAAGATCTGGTGGAGTTGGTCGCTCTTGCCGACGACGGACTTGCCCTGTTCGAACGGTGGGCGGTGCAGATCCTCAACGATTTGTACCTGAGTAACCAGACCGGGCGGGCCAGGAGAATCCTCGAAGAAAGTGGGGTACCGGCGGCGGAAGAGATGATCGCCGGGCTGTTGGCGTCGGAAGAAGCCGTCGAATCCTTGCAGCCGACACTGATTCTGATGCGTCTGGCCGCGAGCATCCGGGGCGACAAGATCTGCCGCGACGCACTTTTCGGATCCGATCCGCGTTCGGCGTACGAAGCCCTGTGCGCGGTATCGCCCCGGGCGACGGTGGCATTGCGCCGTTTCGTCGAGTTGTACGGCGACAGGTGTATCGGCGAGCAGAAACTCGAGACGATCTCGTTCCGACAGGACCCGTCCTTCATCGTGTCGATTTTGCGAAACTACGTCGACGACGACACTCTCGACCCTGAGGCTTTCGAGCGCTCGCAACGAGAACGCCAGGCGCGCGTCGAGCGCACCGTACTCGACGGATTCACCGGTTCGCGTCGCCGGAAGCTCGAGAAAGCGGTTCGTAAGGCACGCCTCGCCATGCGTGACCGAGAGCGGATGCGGCTGAACCGAACTCGAATCGTGGGAGTAGGTCGGTCCATCTATCTGCGGGTCGGTGAGTTGCTGTTCGCTGCCGGGCAGTTGGACGATCCGCGTCAGGTCTTCCACTTGACGATGGACGAGATCAAAGCGTTCGCGGAGGGGCGATCGACGACGTCGGATCTTGCGGCAGTGGCGCGTGCTCGGATCGAGGAGTTCGCGCGGTACGAAGAGGCGGATCCGCCCAATCAGTTCGAGACGCTCGGCCCACCGACCATGTCGACCGAACGCGCGGCTGCGCCTGCAGGCAACGACGGCCGGATTCTGCGGGGGACAGGTTGCTGGCCGCAGACGGTCGAAGGCGCTGTGCAGGTTGTCCTCGATCCCGCCGACAACCTCGACGTGCGGGGAAAGATCCTGACTACCGTGCGTACCGATCCGGGCTGGGGCCCCCTGTTCCCGAGTGTGAAGGGTCTGTTGATCGAACGCGGCAGCACGCTGTCGCACTCGGCGGTTCTCTCCCGCGAGTTGGGCATCCCGGCTGTCGTGGGTATCCCGGGATTGATGTCGATCATTCGTGACGGCGAGAGGGTCCGCCTGGACGGTGGTTCCGGAATTGTGGAGCGACTCGATGAACCCGAAGACTGAACCCCGACTCGTCTGCGTCAGCGGCGCCGACGCCTCCGGAAAGAGTACGCAGGTCGACGCCGTGGTTCGTAGGTTGAGCGGCGAAGGTGTGCGCGCACGGGCAGTGGGTATCTGGGACGCACTCGACGACACCGACGTGGTTGCGGCACTACCGTTCGGGAGCCGGTCCGACGTGTATGCCTATCTGCGGGTCTTGAGCCCCCGGTCACGAGTCCATTTCCTTTTTCACGCACTGCATCTCGCCCTAGACCTGGCCCGGGCCACGTCACCGGAGGTGATCGTGCTCAACGCGTACTGGTACAAGTATTTCGCCACCGAAGTCGCTCACGGCGGGGACATGCAGTCGATGCGTTTACTGGCGGCAGGATTCCCACTGCCCCAACTGACGTTCTTCCTCGACATCTCGGCCGAAACCGCGCTCTCGCGCAAAGTGTCCCGTAGTGATTACGAGAGCGGCTACGGCGACGAGAGCGCGTTTCTCACGTTCCAGAGAACCAGTCACGCGATTCTCGGGTCACTCGCCGACGAGCTGGATTGGGTGGTACTCGACGGTACTCGCGCCCCGGAAGAGCTCGGCCGTTCGATCCTCGCCGGGATACGGGCAGGCGTGCTGTGACGACGTCTCGGCCGGTCCGCCGGGTCGCAGTGGTGGGGATCGACGGGTGCGGAAAGTCGTCGGTCACAGCGCGATTACGTGAAAGGTCGATCTTCGGTGGGCAAGTGACGACTATCAGTTGCCCGGATTTCCACCACACCGTCAACGGTCCGCTACACGAGTTGTCCAGGGCGCTCAAGGCGGCGAGCGACGCGGCCGATCGAGTCGGCAATCCGGTACTCAAGGTTGCGATGCTGTATCTGCGTATGACGCTCTACGGGCCGGTCGAAAGGTTCTTCCTCGACACGTACGAGCCGGACGTGCTCGTGTGCGAGCGGCATCCTCTCGTCGAGACGTTCGTGTACGCACCGCTCTACGCGCAGCTGTCGCAAGGCGTACGGCGTGACCGGTCCGCGCTGACGGAGATGTTCGCGCTGGCGGAGGAACTGGAGCCCGGTGCCACCGTCGCCGTCGAGAGGTGGCGGCACCGTCACGGTCGTCGGGTAGGTACAGGTTCGGATGTATGGACGGTGATCGACGAGATCGTCGCCGCACTCGACCGGGGGCCTGCGGCGGCACTGGACACCTTTGCCGCGGCCTACCGCACAGCCTTACCGGATCAAGTGCTCTGGCTGGACACCGCACCGACAGTCGCGGCCGGTCGCTGCGCCGAACGGGGTGGTCTCGAAACCCATGAGAGCGAAGCAAATCTGAGGAAACTTCGGGGCTTGTACAGTCGGGTGTCGACGACGCTGCCCGGCGCGTTCCCCGACATGTCCTTCGAGCGCGTCGCCGTCGGGGACGACGACACGCTCGAGGACGTGGTGGGCGCCTGCATCGAACGAGTTGGGCTGCAGGAGATCGGGATGCGCTAGCCGATGGCGACGTTGCTGGGAAGGTTGATCCAGCTGGGGCTGTTCGGATCGATCACCACGTGTTCCGGCCGCAGCCCGGTATCGGCAGAAACCGGTCCCAACGAGATCGCCTTCGGGAAATTGAAGGCGTACACATCCACTCGCAGTCGATGCCCGGGTTGCAGCACGGCGTCGGTGGCGTGAGTGCCGATGTCGAGAGCGGTGACCTCACCCGGGGTGACCAACGCCCGGTTGGCGAGGTCGAGGGTGTAGACCGGATCGGTCAGGTCACCGTTCGCCGAGTACCCGGACTGCGCGGTGTCGAGGGTGTTACGCAGCGACGTGGTCAGTGAACCCGAGCTGATCACCTGCGAACGGCCGTCCGGGGCGACATCGGTCACCATCACCGCGAAGAATCCGTCGGTGGCGTCGACCTGTGTGTTGAGGTGCACGTTGATCGGTCCGCTGATGTCGGTCGCCACGGCCACCGGTGCAGAGGTGAAGGTGAGCGCATTGCTTTCGGCGAGCCGGGTGTCGTCGGTGCACATCGGAAGTATCACGAGCATGCCGGTGCTGGCCTGGGTCGCGTCGTTCGAACACAGCGTGCTCAGCCCGGGAGCAATGGTCCAGCGAGCGAACGAGGACGGGGGAGTGCTCGACAAAGACCCGTCGGCCACGGCATGTCCCGCGGTTCCGCTGCTGGTGGCGTCGAGGTACAGACGACGGTATTCCTGTCCTTCGCGCGGGAAGGTTCCCGATTGAACCCAGCCGCCGCCGAGTTGATGAACCGTGGCGGGTGAGTATCGGTCGATGCCGTTGTCGATTCCCTTGAGCCACTTGTCGAACCATGCACGCTGCAGAACGTCGAGGCGTGGCGGCTGATTTTCGCCGCCCATGTCCGCACCCGGCGTGATGTGGAAACCGCTGCCCATGATCAGTTTCTTCTTGTCGGCACCGAGCGAGCTCAATTGATCGAGTGAACGCCATTCGGCGTTGGTGAAGAGGTCGTGCCAGCCGCCGACCACGAAGGTGGGCGTGGTGATGGCGGAAGCGTCCGTGAGATAGGCGTTCCGACGGGCGGATTCGGGATCGGTCAGTTCGCGGGTGCCCGCAGACAGTGCGGATTCGGACGGGGCGAAGAGAGCTTCGGCCAATTCGGGAAAGTACGTCAGCGGCTCGGCGAGCCGGTCTTGAAGCCACTTGGCGTCGAACTCGCCTCGTAACATCGATTGCACGTCGGGAATGAATTTGGTCGAGTTCACCAATGCCAACCACAGCGAGAGGAAGCCGACACCGAAGCCGCCACCAGGAGCGATGACGTCCCGGGCCAGATCGGTCATCGGTTCGACGGCGAAGAGGGCGTCGAGACCCTGGGGTTGCTTCGCCGCCACCTGGAGTTGGTTGACTGCGGAATACGAGACGCCGCTCATTCCGAGCTTCCCGTCGGACCACGGTTGGCTCCGTGCCCAATCGAGGACGTGTGGCGTGTCGCTCTGCTCCAGGTCGTCGAACACACCCCACGTGCCCTGCGAGGTGCCGGTGCCGCGGGCGTCCACGACCACTTGTGTGTATCCACTTTGGATCAGCGTGCGATCGACGCCGAACAGGTACGGGAGTCCGCCGCCGATCATGTTCTGGAGTGGCTCCAGGCCGGACAGCGGTGTGCCCGTGAGGTTGAGCGAGTTGATGAAATCGAGCAGCAGGGGCGACAACGTCGGTGTGCTTATCGCCGCATCGACGAGGGTCGTGACCAGCTTGTTGTAGGGCGTGATGTTGACGATGACCGGATTCTGATCGGCGGTCGGTACTCCGGCTGCGTCTGCCGGGCGGTAGACGTCCCCACGGAGTACGACGCCGTCGGGCATCGTGATGGGGACACTGTTCTCCACGCTGACCCCCGGATACTTCGGCGGCCCGTCTTGTGTTGCCGTCCATTCAGGGGGGTTCAGCCCGGGATCCGCGGGCGTCGGCGCTGCTATCGCGCCGCCCGACCACAACGTCAACGCTGCGGCGGTCAACGTCATGGTCGTGCCGATAGCCAATAATTTGCGCACTGTCGACGAGTACATGGAACCCCCTGTGATTCAAGTTACTTGATAGTAGGTATCTGGCCCCGGTCTCGCAAGTATCGGAATACCAGGGGTATGCGTCCAGGTGAACTCGTCCTCTGTCGAGTTAGACGAATCTGTACCAGATGGCTGTGACGATACCCACTGACTTGCTGTGAGATCACACGAACCCCCGCGCCGGTGCGCGGATCGGGAGTGCGGACACCCGTCGGCGACTCGCCGGGGTTCGGGTCCGGTTGACCGAAAATCTTCTCCACTCGACTACCGCTTTCTAAGCTCGATTCCGACCCAGGTCGCCATTGAGGTGCGTTTGATCAGGAAGAGGCAGTGATGAGTTCCGTGCACGTCCAGGAGTGGGGTTCGGGAGACCGAGTCGCCGTGCTGATCCATGGCCTCGGCAATTCGCGAGACTCCTGGTGGCAGGTCGGGCCGGCGCTGGCCGACGAGGGCTACCGGGTACTCGCGGTCGATCTGCCCGGCCACGGAAAGAGCGCACCACTCCAGCGGTACACCGTCGATGCACTGGCTCAGGCTGTGATCGACAGCGTCCCCGAGCGCCCGGATCTTGTCGTCGGGCACTCGTTGGGTGGCCTCGTTCTTGCCGCCGCCGTTGATACGTTGCTTCCCGGCCGAGCGGTGTACGTCGATCCGGCATGGCGAATCGACTCGGCCCCGGTACCCCAGTTCGCGGCGCAGAAGGAGTGGGCGCTCGCCGACCTGGAACAGGCATACCCACACTGGAATCCGGAAAGTCGGAATCGCAAGTTGGCGGCACTCGCCGACTGGGATACGCGAATTCTCGAGGATCTCCCGAACTTCGTCGTACCTGACCCGGACAAGGCGATCGTGCCGTCCCTCGTGCTCCTGGCCGATCCCAGCTCACTGATCCCGGCTGAACGCGCGGAGCAGTTGCGTGCCGATGGATTCGACGTGGTCACGGTCGCCGGAACCGGCCATACGGTTCATCTCGACGACGTCGACGCGTTTCTGGCCGCCCTCCGCGCATGACGAGATCGGAGAAGACTCTGCACGTACGTGAGGTGTCCTGGTTCGATCGAGATGCCGAGGCTCTCCGGGCGGCAATGGCCGCCGAGGTCGGACCCCGCTATGCGGACCGTGTCTCCGACGCCGTTCGTAACGGTGCGAACGCCGTGGATCCCGAGTCGATCCATCTGACTGTCGTCGTATACAACGGCTCGGATGCGGTGGGGCATGCGGCGCTTCGGTGGAACGGCGAAGACCTGGAACTCAAACGAATGTTCGTCCGCCCCGACCATCGCGGATCCGGGGTGTCGAGCCTTCTGCTTCGCGTGGTCGAAGACGCCGCTGCACAGGCGGGCCGTCCACGTCTGATTCTGCAGACCGGAGACCGTCAGCCGGACGCCGTCCGACTGTACGAGAAGAGCGGATACACCCGAATACCGATTTTCCCGCCATACGAACAGATGCCGTTCTCGAACTGTTTCGAGAAGCTCCTGCCTGAATTTACATCGAAGAAAGGTCACCCGGACATGACTTCCGTGGACGATCCCACCACCGCACTGTCTCAACTCATCACCCGGAAGATCACCTCACCCGGATTCGGCCCCGCGGCAGTGGATCTACCACCGTCCGCGATACGCCTGCTCGGTGGAGTGCCTGCCGATGAAGCACTTCCCGGCGCGGAACTGGCCCGAGCCTATGCTCACGTCCTCTCGGATGGGGCCAGAAGTATTGCAGCGTTGCAATATTCATCTGCTCAGGGGATCGAGCCCTTGCGTGGGTGGATCGCGGCCCATGAGGGCGCCGACGCCTCGAACGTGACGGTGACCAACGGGGCCCTGCACGGGTTGAGCCTGGTCTTCGCGGCCCTGCTCGACCCGGGCGACGTCGTCGCCGTGGAGAGTCCCACCTTTCCGATGGCACTGCACGTGCTCGATCACTACGGAGCGCGCGTGCAACCGGTACGGTCCACCGCGACCGGATTGGATCTCGATGCCTTCGAGCAAGAACTTCGGGCCGGCAACATCCCCAAGATTTTCTACGTCATTCCGGATTTTCAGAATCCGACCGGAACCACACTCCCGGTCTCGGATCGGGCAAGGCTGGTGGAACTGGCCGAGAAGTACGGCTTCGTCGTGCTCTCGGACAATCCCTATCGCGAACTTCGGTTCCGCGGTGAGGCTGTTGCCGACCTGACTCTGGAAAGCGATCGGGTAGTCCGCGTCAACACCTTCGCCAAGACGCTGGGGCCGGGTCTGCGAACGGGCTGGATCGTCGCAGCGCCGTGGCTGACCACGGCGCTGCTGCGGTTGCGAAGCAATTCCGACCAGCATTCTTCGCTGGTGACCCAGTCCGCGTTGGTGGAGTTGCTCGACAGTCCAGGCGTCTTCGCCGGCATCGTCGAACGTGCGCAGGGCATCTATCGGCTACGCGCCGACGCCCTGGGAGCGGCACTGACCGAAGAGTTGGGAGACCAGGTGGTGGTTCCGGCGATCGAGGGCGGGATCTTCTCGTGGATCACCTTCACCGATTCGGCACTTGATCTGACGCAGCTCAGGGCGACCGCGAACAAGCTCGGAGTCGAGTTCTCGCTCGGACAGTACTTCGATCCGGCGCGAAGTGGATTGTATGCGAACAATATTCGGATAGGTTTCAGTAACCGGACGCCTGAGCAGCTGGTGCTCGGTGCGAGTTTGATCGCGCAGGCGGTCCCCGCCCGAGCGCCTCTCCACTAGCGGGCACTCCTAAGAAGGCCCACAGGGCGCAGCCCCTGCCACGACGCCGTCGGCTATCGAGCCGGCGGCGTCGTTCGCTTTCTGCCGGCTGGTGCACCACCGCTCGAACTTAACGATAGGTGAAGCTGAGCTTGATCTGTAAAGTGTTGCCCCAGTTGCATTCTCGAGGTGTTTCGATCAGCCGGAGGATAATTCTGGAAGTCCGATGCAGAACCGGACATACTCACTTCCAGCGAGTGGCGAGTCTACGTCACCGCCGAGCACGTCTGCTCATGAGAGCACGGCCGAACGAAAGGAGCCGCACTGTGTGTTGCTGTCCTTGCCGTTCGCACCGGCTCACTGTTCGCTTTCCGTGAGAACGAACCTCACCTCGCTCTGACACCACGCCGGGCCATGCCGGGCCGTCGTGTCAGCGATCCCCGTATTCACCTGCGCTGTCACGACCAGACAGGTTACTTGCCTTCGATCAGGAGTACCCGTGCCCGTTCCGAACCGTTTCGCCCTCAGATCCGCGACAGTGAGTCGTCGAGAACTCGGCCGTTGGGCCGCGTTGTCGGCCACGGCGCTCGGCGGCCTGAGCCTGGCGGCCTGCTCCACCTCGTCCGGCACCTCGCCGGTGAGCAACGCCGTGGCCGCTACCGGCGCGATCGTCGACGAGACCGGTCGGACGATCGAACTGGATCTACCTGCGAAGAGCGTAATCTCAGGACTCGGTGGCAACCAGTACATCCTCGAGCTCATTCGTGCGGTCGGCGGTGAAGATCGGGTGGTGGGGGCAACTGCGAGCCAGATCACGACAGATGGCTGGTCGGGTTACTGGGACAGCTTCAAGGGCATCAACGACAACACCCTGGTTGCTGGTCAAACCGGGGGGTTCAATTACGACAAAGTTCTTGAATTGAACCCTGACGTGTTGATCACGGGAAGCAACAGTCCGTGGCAGGAAGCGGAATCGAAGCTGTCGCCCTTCGGAATCAAGGTGATCGTCTTGTCCGCCTGGGAGCCGAGATTCTCCGATGTCAACGTCGAACTGTTGGGCAAACTCCTCGGTACCGAGGATCAGGCACGCAAATACGAGGAGGCGATACCCGGCGCTATCGAGACGCTGCTCTCGCAGCGACTCGCCGGCCTTGACGACAAAGACAAGAAGCGCGTCTATTTCGAGGCGGCAACAGATTACGTGGCCGGTGTGCCCGGTGGGTGGGATTGGGTGATCCGCTACGCGGGCGGGTCGAATATCTACTCGGACATTCAGATCAACGGTGGCCTCGGCTGGAACGAGTACACGGTGGAACCCGCTGACATCGTGTCCCGAAATCCGGCATTCATCATCAAGAACGGCGTCCAGGGCTTGCCGCAGGGTTTCTACCAGCCGTGGCCGAAGGACAAGTTCGTCAGCACTGCCAAGTCGATAGTCGACCGCCCCGGATTCGCCGGCCTCGATGCGATCCGAGATGGCAATCTGTGGGTCACCAACAACTACCTGCTCAGCTCCGCATCGAAATGGATTGGCGCACTGTATCTTGCGAGCTGGTTGTACCCTGACCGATTCGAAGGTGTGGACAAGGAGGAATACTTCCGCGCGTGGGTGCAGGACTATCAGCATTCCACCTATATCCCGGACAACCAGTACTTCTACCACCACGAGACGGCGTAGGGGCTCTCGATGACAGATCTGGCGCAACAGACCGAACCGGGAAACTCGACCACTCCGTCGGGCCTCGCCGCTTTCCGGATCTTCAGCAGATCGGACCGCGGACGTCGGGTGATCATCTTCTCGGGAACTGCTGTGACACTGCTGGTCTCGCTATGGGCTCTGACTTTCGGTGGCAATGCGGTGGGCATCGGCGACGCGGTGAGTGCGCTGTGGGCGAAACTCACCTTCGCATCGGCGCCCGATACCGGAACGGCCCGCCTGTACCTGCAAGTGTGGGAACTACGGGTACCGCGTGTGCTTCTCAGCCTGGTAGCCGGCGCGGCGCTGGCGGTGGCCGGTGTTCTCTTCCAGGGCCTGCTCCGTAATCCGTTGGTCAGCCCGTACACTCTGGGCATTGCTCCTGCCGCGGCATTCGGCGCGTCGTACGCCATCGTGTTCATCGGGTCGGGTGCAGCCGGGCTGTCCAGCTCCGTGTGGGTGGTCATCGGTGCCCTGACGGTGGCGATCATCAGTTCCATCTTCGTGTTGGCTCTCGGCGCAACCAAGCGAGGCGACCCGTCGACACTGATTCTGTTGGGTATCGCGGTCACGCAGTTCTTCACCGCGGCCACGTCGGCGCTGCAGTTCACCGCCGACCAGGAGACACTCGCACTCATCACGCAGTGGATGTGGGGTTCTGTCAACGGCGCGATCTGGAGTCAGGTACTCATCGTCGCGGTCCTCTTCTTCGTTGCATACCCGTTTGTGCAACGAAAAGCCGGTTCGGTCAATGCGATTGCCTTCGCAGGCGACGACGCAGCCAAGAGTCTCGGTGTGCCGGTCGCGCAGACGAGGCTGTCATTGATCGCCGTTGCGGTCGTCCTCACGGCGGTGACGATCAGTTTCACCGGCATCATCGGTTTCGTCGGCTTGGTGGCGCCGCACATCGCACGTCTTCTCATCGGTTCCAATCACCGTTTCCTGCTTCCGTTCTCGGCCATCGTCGGCGGACTTCTGCTGGTTGTAGCAGATTCCGTGGGGCGCACCGTCCTCAATCCCGCAGTGGTTCCCGTCGGCATCGTCGACGCACTGATCGGTGCACCGGTCTTCCTCTACCTCATCCTCGCGAAGAAAAGAGCACACTCATGACACTGACCATCGAGAACCTGCACTTCGGATACGGACGCCGAAAGATCCTGCACGGAGTCAATGTCAGTGCGCACCGCGGCGAACTACTCGGTTTACTCGGCCCCAACGGCTCGGGTAAGTCGACAGTCCTCAAGAACATTGCGCGCATTCACAAACCGACCAGTGGCTCGTTCCTGTGGGACGGAACGACGTCCCTCGAAGATCTGAGCCGCCGCGATCTGGCTCGACTGGTCGCCTACGTGCCGCAAACCATCGACGTCTCCTTCGAGCTGTCGGTACGTGAGGCCGTGGTGCTGGGCCGCACACCGCATTTCGGTGGACGCCCGTCCGCGCAGGACTGGGAGCACGTGGACCGCGCGATCGAGCTCCTCGGCCTCGCCGAACTGCAGGAACGATCGGTGACCGAGTTGTCCGGTGGTCAGGCGCAGCGTGTGCTCATTGCCCGCTCTCTGGCGCAGGAACCCAGCATTCTCCTGCTCGACGAACCTACGAGTGCGCTCGACATCAAATATCAACTACAAACACTGAGGCTGGCGCGGAAGATCACTCGAACCTCCGGCGTTGCCGCCGTCATCGCCATTCACGATCTCAGTCAGGCGGCACGTTATTGCGATCGGATCGCCTTCCTGCAGGGTGGACACGTGGTGGCAAGTGGTGTCCCCGCCGAGGTGATCACGGCAGAGCGGATCGAGGAGATCTACGGTATCGAGGTCAGTGTCATCGAAGCCAACGGATCGGTGCAGGTCATTCCTCGCGACGAACCCGACGTCTACGTCAGCGACGCCACTCCGGCTTTCGCTGCCGCCTGACATTTCATCGAGTAGAACCCAAACCTGGAGATATTGACGTGTCCACTGGAAACGATCGCCGCATTCGACTGGGCCTGTTGACCAACGCGCCCGGAAATTCGCTGCCCGGAGAACTTCGCCCCGGTGACGTCCGACATCCGGGTCGAGTGCTGGACCATTACATACAGTTGGCTCGAACTGTCGAGAAGGCCCGCTTCGACGTACTGTTCGCTGCCGACGGTGTGACCTCCGATACCGAGCTGGGAGCCAAACCGGAACCGATCACCCTGTTCTCTGCGCTCGCAACCGTGACGGAGAACATCGGATTGGTTCCCACCGTCTCGACCACGTTCACCGCACCTTTCAATCTGGCCAGGCAGCTACAGTCCCTCGATCACCTCTCGGGTGGACGGGTCGGGTGGAACGCAGTGACCTCGGCTGCCGGTGAGCAGAATTTCTCGGACGCACCGCTACCCGCCCACGAGGCCCGGTACCGTCAAGGCCTCGAACATGTTTCGGTGGTGACGGCGCTGTGGGATTCGTGGGCGGAGGACGGTACTACCAGTCCCATCGATCATCGCGGTGAGTTCTATTCCGTGCAGGGGCCGCTTCCGTTGGCCAGGTCCAGGCAAGGCCGCCCGGTTCTCTTCCAAGCCGGATCATCATCGGACGGAACAAGTTTTGCCGCCCAGTTCGCCGAAGGCGTGTACACCGCCCAGCAAACCTTGGCGGGAGCACAGAGCTTCTATCGAGAACTCAAGGCGAAGACCGCTGCGGCCGGCCGTGATCCGCGGAACATTCTGGTGTTGCCGGGAGTGAGCACCACTATCGGCGGTACCGAAGCCGAGGCACTGCGTATCGACGACGAACTCTTCGACGCCGGATACACCGCGGCATCACTGACGGCTCTCGAGAACCAACTGGCCGGAGTGGACCTCTCCGGACTCGGCCTCGACGAGCGTATCCCGGCGACTCTGCTGCCGCCGACCAATTCTGTGCAGGGCAGACAGAGTCGGTACGAGGTGTTCCGTGAACTTGCGGTCGACGAGGGACTGACCGTCCGGGAACTGGTCAAAGTGCAGCAGCGCTCCGCCGGTCACGGCCGCGCCGTCGGCTCACCAGAGCAGATCGCCGATCGCCTCACCGAGTGGTTCCGCGGCTACGGCGCGGACGGATTCATCGTCATGCCGGGACAGGGGGCCGGAGGTGTCGAAGCGTTCACCGAACACGTCGTTCCGATTCTGCAGAAGCGTGGTCTCTTCCGCACCGACTACGAGTCGGACACCCTGCGCGGTAACCTCGGATTGCCGCCGACTCGAGCTTCCGAGTTGCTCGACACGCTCGAATCGCATTCGCGCTCAGCCTGACCCACGCCGCAGAAAGGCTTCTCGAACATGACTTCCGTGCACGACCCCACCGCCGAACTGTCACAACTGCTGGCACGGCCGATCACCTCGTCCGGTTTCGGCCCACCACCACAGAATTTGCCGGCCGACGCGATTCGTCTGGTCGGCGGGGTACCGGCCGACGAGGCGCTGCCCATCGAAGAGTTCGCCCGCGCTTTCGCGACAGTGTTTGCCGACCGTGCCACCGGAGCAGCGGCTTTGCAGTACTCGGCGTCGCATGGGATCGCACCGCTGCGCACGTGGATCGCCGAACGAGAGGGCGCTGACGCCTCGGACGTCGTGGTCACCAACGGCGCCCTGCACGGCTTGAGCCTGATCTTTGCCGCCCTTCTCGATCCCGGCGATCTGGTGGCAGTGGAAAGTCCCACCTTTCCGGTAGCGCTGCGCGTACTCGACCACTACGGAGCTCGGCTCCTTCCGGTGCGAACCACCGACTCCGGGCTCGACCTCGACGGATTCGAACTCGAACTCCGAGCAGGCAACGTCCCCAAGATCTTCTATGTCATCCCCGACTTCCAGAACCCGACCGGGACGACGCTGCCTGCTGCCGATCGCACACGGCTGGTGGAACTGGCCGAGCACTTCGGTTTTGTGCTCGTCTCCGACAACCCGTACCGGGAGCTCCGGTTCCGGGGCGAGCCGATCGACGATCTGAGTTTGGACAGCGACCGCGTCGCGCACGTCAACACGTTCTCGAAAACGCTGGGCCCTGGCCTTCGATCCGGCTGGACCGTCAGTGCACCGTGGCTTCGGGACGCGCAATTGCGTCTGCGATCGAACGTCGATCAGCATGCGTCGTTGGTGACGCAGTCGGCAATCGTGGAACTGGTGCGCGAACCCGGCGTCTTCGACGGGATCGTCGAACGAGCCCAGTCCCTCTATCGGCATCGCGCCGACACCTTGGCATCGGCGCTGACCGCCGAGCTGGGCGACAAGATCTCGATTCCGGAGGCGGAAGGCGGCATCTTCGCGTGGGCCACCTTCACCGATCCGGATATCGATCTGGCGGGCGTGCGGGCGGCCGCCAACACCCTTGGCGTCGAGTTCTCGCTGGGTAGGTATTTCGATCCGGCGCGTAGCGGTCTCTACGCGAACAGTATCCGGCTGGGTTTCAGTAATCGGACTCCGGAAGATCTGATCCTCGGTGCGGGTCGGATTGCGCACGGCTACGCCGGTGCGCCTTTCCGGTAGGGGAGCTACCAAAAAGGCGCACGGGGGCTATGCCTCCTGCTTGTCGCGCCAGCTGATCGCTTCGAGTAGCGTCGTCAGGTCGTAGTCCGGTCCGGTGACTCCGACGGTGAACAGGGTGACGCCGTCGGCGACCAGGCCGGCGGCGTCTTCGGCTCCCGGCCACGACACGGAATGTTCCACCTCGGCCGGGTCACGGCTGACGTCGGCGCAGTGGTCGGCGAGGATGCCGGACTTGCGCAGGTGCGTTTCGCGGTCACCGAAGCTGTGCCACACATCGGCATGCTCGGCCACCAGACGCAGGGTCTTCTTCTCGCCACCACCACCGATGAGGACCGGGATGTGGCGCGTCGGGGCGGGATTGCCCTTCTCGAGGCGGTTGGTGATGCGGGGTAGATACTCACCGAGCAGCTTGAGCCGTGAGCCGGCAGTACCGAAGTCGTAACCGAAGTTGTCGTAGTCCTTCTCGAACCAACCCGCGCCGATCCCGAGGATCAGACGGCCACCGCTGATGTGGTCGACAGTGCGCGCCATATCGGCCAGCAGGTCGGGGTTGCGGTAGCCACCGCCGGACACCAAAGCGCCGATCTCGACGCGTTCGGTCTGCTCGGCCCACGCGCCCAGCATGGTCCAGCACTCGAAATGTTCACCGTCCGGATCGCCGGTCAGTGGATAGAAGTGATCCCAGTTGAAGACGATGTCGACACCGGCGTCCTCCGACCGCAGCACCGCGTCGCGGATCAGCCCGTAATCGGGGGCGTGCTGTGGCTGGAGTTGAACACCGATGCGTACCGGACGAGTCATGCGACACTCCTGAAGAGAAGACAATGTTGTCCCGTCCATTCTGGCCGGGTGAACGCGCCGCCGCCACCGAGACAGAACCGGGAGGCTATGCCTGATCGCGTAGCTCGAGGTAGGCGTGAAGTTGGGCCGCTCCAGCGAGCAGGTGCCGGCTGCGAGTCGTCAGACGCTTCTCCCAGGAATCGGGAAAGAGGTTCATCGCGTCCGCGCTGCCTGCTTCACGCATCGATGTGACGAACTTGAACGAGTTGCTCGGCGACGACGAAGACTGGTCGAATCCGGCCGCCATGTTCGACCCGGTAGCGTCGGTCGGGAATTCCGATCACGCGCGCGCTCTGCGGATCGTCGCGGACGACCTCACCGGTGTTCTGCACCGCGCAGCACCACGCCTGCGCAGTGCCGGAGCGGCAGGATACGACGCTGCTCTGGCACACGCCCGTACCGCACAGGGACTGCTGCGATATCACTCGGCGATGGCCGGTACCGGACCCGATCGCATCGCGGTGCTGCTGAGCATTCGCTCGGCGATGACGGCCGAGAACCTGCTCGCGATCGTCGCGCAGGAGAATCGGCGGGGCCCGTGCGTGGTGTTCGCGCACAACGCCCATCTCCGGAGAATATCCTCTCCCGAACTCGAAGTCGGCAACGAAGTCGGTTGGTCGAATGCGGGTGCGCTGGTAGCGCTTACCCTCGGGGAGCGCTACCTGTTCGTGGCAACCGATGCCGCTCCGGACAGCGATCCGAACACCTTCCAGGGCGCCCTTGCCGCTGCAACCTCCAGGCGATCGCTGTTTCCGGCATCGGCTGTGCTTGCGCCGTCCATCGAAGCCGGGAGACCGATTGTGCCGGGACACATCCCACTGACCCCAGCGGACTTGAGCGATGTCGACGCCGTTGTCTTCATTTCCGACACCGACGGGAAACGGTATCAGTACTGGTAATCCGGATGCCGACGAATGGTCGGTTGTCCGGTCTGCTCACAGCAGACAATCGAGTGCAGCCGGCCGTTGCACCGGTAGGAATGAGCCATGACCACTCCAATGCCCACCGATACCGTCTACCGCGACCTGTTGACGGACAGGTTGTTTCGCCAACGAACAATTTTCCTGACCGGTGAGGTCGACGACGCCATGGCCGAGCGAGCCTGCTCCGAACTGGTGCTCTTGGCTACCACCGATCCCAAGCGCGACATCGTCGTCTGCATCAACTCACCGGGCGGTTCCGTGTCTGCGGGCTTGGCGATCTACGACACCATGAAACTGATTCCCAACGACGTGGTGACCGTGGCGATGGGGTTCGCCGCCAGTATGGGGCAGGTACTTCTCTGCCCCGGCACCCACGGCAAACGGATCAGCTTGGCGCACAGCCGCATCATGATGCACCAGCCCTCCGCCGGTATCGGTGGCACCGCCGTGGACATCGCCATCCAGGCCGAGAGTCTCGAGCTCCTCAAACGGCAGTCGCAGGAGATCCTCGCCGCGGAAACCGGCCGTACCGTCGAGGAAATCGAAGCCGACAGCGACCGGGACCGCTGGTTCACCGCCGAACAGGCCCGCGACTACGGCATGATCGACCGGGTCGTGACGAGTTTCGCCGAAATTGCCCCGCAGGCCACCTTCCCCAAGATCGGACTGTGAACTCATGGCCCAGTACACGATTCCCAACGTCATCGAGCGGACGCCGGCCGGGGAAGCGGTCGTTCGACATCTTCAGCCGACTGCTGAACGAACGGATCGTCTTCCTCGGTACGGAGATCGACGACGGGGTCGCGAACGTCGTCATGGCGCAACTGCTGCATCTGCAGGCCGACACCCCCGAACGTGAGATCGCTCTGTACATCAATTCGCCAGGCGGTTCCACCACCGCGATGCTCGCGATCTACGACACCATGCAGTTCATGAAACCCCCGATGGCAACGTTCTGCATGGGTCAGGCCTCGTCGGCGGCGGCAGTGCTGCTGGCCGCGGGCACACCGGGACGACGTCATGTTCTGGCGCATTCGCGGGTTCTGTTGCATCAGCCGTCCTCGGAGGGAAGGGGAACCATCTCCGATCTGGCTTTGCAGGCGGCCGAGATTCTGCGTGTGCGCGAGCAGACCGAGAACATTCTGAGCAAGCACACCGGTCAGAGCGTGGAGCGCCTTCGGAAAGACACGGATCGGGACCGCATCTTCACCGCGCGGGACGCCGTTGCCTACGGATTGGCCGACACGGTGATCGCTGGTAGCTGACTCACGCCGCCATCAAGACCGGGCCGGAGATGTTCGCCGAACCCTGGACCGACCGCACCGAACCCAACGCGATGATCTTGTTACCCGAGCGGAAGAGTAAGTGTTCCAACGGCATTGCGAGTGCACTGCAAATCGATTGCAAAATCTCCGACGACGGTTCCTTCTTGCCTCGTTCGATCTCGGACAGGTACTGCTTCGACATTCCGACAGCGGCGGCGACGTCACTGAGGGTTCGGTCCTGATCACGGCGCACCTCCCGTAGGACGCGCCCGTACGCTTCGCGGATCAGCGGGGGTTTACGTGCGCGGGCGACCGACTCGGCGAGTTCCGATCCGTTCTCGGCCAGTGTCAATCCGTGGCGCGCATCCATACGCCTAGTATTCCAGAGTCACACCCCGGCCGCCGGCGAGTTCACGGACAGCTGATACCGCTCAGCCCGTACGAACGCCACCGGAGAGGAACACG
Organism: Rhodococcus sp. 27YEA15; assembly: GCF_049739425.1. NCBI lineage: Bacteria > Bacillati > Actinomycetota > Actinomycetes > Mycobacteriales > Nocardiaceae > Rhodococcus > Rhodococcus sp. 27YEA15. Next base: position 4,929,523 of record NZ_JBMHHW010000001.1, on the reverse strand, counting down.
GCCCGCAAGGCGAACGCTGCTTCGGGCCCGATGATCTCTCCGACCAGGCTCAGGTAACGATCGACGAACTCGGGCCCGTGCGAGGCTTCGTCACCGGCGACCGGATCGCCGAGGTGATGCGCGAGTTCGTGAAGCACGACGAGTTCGCGCAGTGCCCAGCGGCCATTCCGATCGTCCGGGACGGCGATGACGTCGTTCGAATAGTGCGCGGCGGCATTGCCTGCTCGCGACCGCACGGATACCGGAATGCTTGCACGCGGCCAGGTTTCACGAATCCAGTTCAAGGTGAGGGCGCGATCGCAATATGTCTGAACCGACTCCACAGATCCGAATTTGCGTTCGACCGGCAAGGTGACGGTGGACCCCAAGATTTCGAGGCTCCGTAATCCGCGCTCGTCGGCCCGATCGAACATGGTGCGCACCAGGGTTTCCGCCTCGTAGACGGCGCTGCGCTGCGTATCCCTCACAGTTCATCCACCCCCGTCGCTCCGCTCGCCCCGTCCGAGTTGCCCGCGCGCCCCACCGAGCTCGGGTAGATTTCCCAGCCGCGCCGAACGCGCCGCCCGATCACCGGCCCGGCGAGCATGTGACGAGTGTCCGGCGCTCGCCCGGCCGCCTCCGCGCCAGGTCCCCCGAGCCCGGGAATTGGACGAGTAGTAGTCATTCAGTTCGATTTCCTTGTCGCGCAATACCAGTGCGGTCTCTGACGCCGAGGAAACAGGTTCGGTAAGTGCGGCCTGCACCGTTTCCTGTTTCGTCTCCGCCAATCGGGCGCCGATACGAGAGGCGTACGCCATCTGGAAGTTCAGTCGTGCCGTCACCCCGGCCACCGGCTTGCGAACCTGTGACGTCACCCGGCGTCGGCCCCGCGTTTCGACGACAGTACGCACGGACGTCTCGTTGCGGTAGGCGCCCGAGCGGATGTAGGCGTCGGAATCACGCACCATTTGCAGCAGCAGACTCGAGTACAGCGCCTCGCACACGTCGATGTCGCCGGCGAAGCCGTACGCGTAGATCACCGCCGATGTCTGTGTGATGTCGCACTGTACGTCGTTGGCAGCGGCGATCGCGATGAACAACTGGGCGTACGTGCGCAGCCCACGCTTGCCCGGCTCGCCGATGTCGATCAGACGTTGGGTGGGTCTCGCGCGTTTCTCCGACGACGCCGTGTGGGCCCGCGCGAGCGCCAGGTCGATGGCGGCGGCGGTGGCCAATCGCTGCGCGGCCGCCATGAAGGCCTCGCCCTCGTGTGGATTGTCGGTGGACTCCGCTTGACGAAGCAGCGCACCGATGCGGGTCAGCATCTTCTCCGAACTCACCGTGAGAGACTACGCTCAGCCGCCGACAGCGGCGTTTATGCTGCTAGGCGCACCCGCTCGCCCTCAACTTGGATCGTCCGGCACGTTCCTGCCGGTAGAAGGGATCAACCTGTCATGGCTTCAGTGACTTTCGAGAGCACCACCTGCCTGTTCCCCGGATCGAACACCCCGGCCGTGAACAATCTGGACCTGCACATCGAGGACGGCGAGTTCCTCGTCCTCGTCGGCCCGTCGGGCTGTGGAAAGTCCACTACTCTCCGGATGCTCGCCGGCCTCGAAGACGTCCACAGCGGGCGCATCCTCATCGGTGACCGCGACGTGACCGGGCAGGAACCCAAAGAACGCGACATCGCGATGGTGTTCCAGAACTATGCCCTGTATCCGCACATGTCGGTGGCCGAGAACATGGGATTCGCGCTGAAACTTGCCGGAACCGGCAAAGCGGAAATCCGGGCGCGCGTCGAAGAGGTCGCGACGATGCTCGACCTCGAGCCGTACCTGGACCGTAAACCGAAAGCGCTCTCCGGCGGCCAGCGTCAGCGAGTGGCCATGGGCCGAGCCATCGTCCGTCAGCCGCAGGTCTTCCTCATGGACGAGCCGCTCTCCAACCTCGACGCGAAATTGCGAGTTCAAACTCGCACTCAGATCGCCCAGCTGCAGCGCCGCCTGGCCACGACCATGGTCTACGTGACCCACGACCAGGTCGAAGCCATGACGATGGGTGACCGCGTTGCCGTCCTCGAGAAGGGGATCCTGCAGCAGTGCGCGTCACCGCGCGAGCTCTACAACAAGCCCAAGAACGTCTTCGTGGCCGGCTTCATGGGCTCACCTGCGATGAATCTGTTCACCCTCCCCGTCGTCGACGGCGGCGTCGCGTTCGGCGACAGTGTCGTATCCGTCCCGCGTGACACTTTGGCCGCTACCGGTGAACCCGAAGTCGTACTCGGGATCCGACCCGAACACCTCGAAGTCGCCCCGACGGGGTTGTCGATGGAGATCGACGTCGTCGAAGAACTCGGATCCGATGCCTACGTGTACGGCCGGACCACGATCGGCGGCAGGCTGCAGCAGATCGTCTCGCGCGGCGACTGGCGTAACCCGCCGGAGAAGGGCGACCGCGTCAACCTGCGGGTTGATCCGGAAAAGGTACATATTTTCGCGACCAGCGACGGCCGCCGTCTCGGTTAGGCACGACACGGGAACGATTCAGGTTGGGCGTAATACCCACAAGTAAGGGTGTCTCGTGCCACAGTAGGGACCGATGCCGGGAGCCGGCACATACGGCACATGTCGTGATCCGACTCCTGGTGACGGTCTATTTGTCTGAAACATATGGGGAGCAAATCCATGGGTCTGAACTCGAAGGCGATGCGCCGGGCTGCCATTGCAGCATCGGCAGTGTCGATGTTGGTACTGGCGGGCTGTTCATCCGATTCCGACAACGGAAGCAGCGACACGAGCACGACTGCCGCATCGGGAGGGTCGACCTCGAGCGAAGGTCGCGGTCCCATCACGATCGTCGAGGGCCAGGACGCCCTCAACACGGCTCTCGAGAACATCATCTCCGACTGGAATGCCGACCATCCGGACGAGAAGGTCACGTTCAAGCCGCTCGCGAAGGAAGCGAACGCGCAGGTCGACGACATCACTCAGCGCATGCAGGCCAAGAGCGACGAGTACGACCTCATCGGCGTCGACGTCGTCAACACCGCCCAGTTCGCCGCCAACGGATGGCTCAAGCCGCTCGAGGGTGATCTCGCGATCGACGAGTCGGGACTGCTACCGTCCACCGTTGCCTCGGGTACCTACAACGGCAAGCTGTACGCAGCGCCCAAGAACACCAACGCCGCCTTCCTCTACTACCGCACCGACCTGGTGGACAAGGCTCCCACCACCTGGGCCGAGCTCAAGGCCGACTGCCCCAAGGCCGTCGAAGCCGGCATCGACTGCTACGTAGGCCAGTTCAAGAACTACGAAGGCCTGACCGTGAACACCACCGAGATCACCAACGCCTTCGGTGGCCCGTTCGTCGGACCCGACGGAACCACGCCGGCCATCGACGACAAGACGCAGGCCGGCGTGCAGTCGATCGTCGACAATTTCGCCGACAACACCATCCCGCAGGCCGCACTGACCTACTCCGAGGGCGAATCGCAGAGCGCGTTCGGCGACGGCAAGGCACTGTTCCTGCGCAGCTGGTCCGGTTTCTCCGTCGACGGTGAGCAGACCTCCGTCGCCGGCAAGTACGGTTTCGCGGTCCTGCCGGGTGTCGACGGCCCGGGCGCGTCGACCGTCGGTGGTTACAACGTCGGCATCAGCGCGTACTCGAAGTCCCCGGCAACGGCCCGTGACTTCCTCGCCTTCATGCAGAACCAGAAGTCGCAGACCTACTTCACCGAGGTCGGTGGCGCACCGGTTCTTTCCGCTGTCTACGACGATCCGGCAGTCCTGGCCCAGTTCCCGTACTTCGCGACGCTGAAGGAAGCACTCGCCTCCGCGCAGCCGCGACCGGTCACGCCGTACTACACCCAGGTGTCCAAGTCGATCTCCGACAACACCTACGCTGCAATTCGTGGTGAGAAGACCGTCGAGCAGGCGCTGGCGGACACCAAGGCCGGCATTCAGACTGCCGGTAACTGATCTACCAGGAGCACTAGGTAAATGGCAGAACCGCAGGATCCTTCCGCGGGTGTGCCTGACAACCCCGCGGTCGGGGCCGGTCCAACCGGCCCCGACCGCGGGGGCGTTGGCGGCAGACACCGTGCACCGGACTCAGCCGAGGCGACCCCGACGTTCGACGTTCGAGAACAGGCGACCGAGGTCATACCTGTTGTGAAACTCGAATCGAAGGAACCTGCGCCTGGCCGTTCGAAACGCCGGCGAATCCCGGTATGGGCTTTCATTGCTCCGTCATTGATCGTGCTCACGATCATCATCGTGTACCCGCTCGGGCGCGCGATCTGGATGTCGATGCACGGCGACGCGAAGAAGCTCGATCCCGAGACGGGGATGTTCGTCAGCGGCCAGTTCTCCTGGTTCGAGAATTACACCAACTGGATCACGCAGTCCTGCAACACCGCTGCCGGTTCGATCCCGTGCCCGCCCGGAACTCTCGGTTCGCAGTTCTGGCAGTCGATCGCCAACACGTTCGGCTTCACCGTTGTCACAGTTCTCATCGAAACCGTGATCGGTCTGTCCATGGCATTGATCATGGCCAAGACCTTCCGCGGTCGCGGCCTCCTGCGCGCGTCGGTCCTGATTCCGTGGGCCATTCCCACCGCGGTCACGGCGAAGCTGTGGTTCTTCATCTTCGCCAACGACGGAATCGCCAACAAGATCCTCGGCACCAACATCCTGTGGACTGCTGATCCGTGGCCCGCTCGATTCGCGATCGTCGTCGCCGACGTCTGGAAGACGGCGCCCTTCATGGCATTGCTCATCCTCGCCGGCTTGCAGATGATTCCCGCCGACGTCTACGAGGCCGCGAAGGTCGACGGTGCCACCGCGTGGCAACGCTTCCGGATGATCACCTTGCCACTGGTCAAGCCCGCCCTCATGGTTGCCGTTCTCTTCCGCGTCATGGACGCGCTGCGCATGTACGACCTGCCTGCGATCATGATGGGCTCGAACCCCGCTACCTCCACCATCTCGGTCCTGGTGGTCGATCAGATGCGCGTCGGCGGCAATTCCGCGTCGGCACTCTCGACCATCACCTTCCTCATCATCTTCGCCGTTGCGTTCATCCTGGTCCGATTCCTCGGTGCCAACGCTGTCAGCACCCAGGAAAAGCAGCGGAAGGGGGAGTCGGTATGACCAAGAAGACGCGCGGCAGGATCGGCACCTACATCGGCGTCGTCCTGATCATCGTGTGGGGTCTGGCGCCGTGCTACTGGATGATCGTGACGGCTCTGCGCGACCCGTCCGAGACGTTCTCGACGTCACTGTGGCCGAACAATTTCACCTTGTCCAACTTCACCGACGCCCTGGACCCGGATGCGAAGGTCAACTTCACCCGAGCCCTGCTCAACAGCCTGATCATCGCCGGCGCCACCACGTTGATCGCATTGGTCATCGGCGTGTTCACGGCGTACGCGCTCTCCCGGTTCGATTTCCGGGGCAAGTACTTCGTCACCGGCATCATTCTGGGTGCGTCGATGTTCCCCGTCGTCGCACTGGTCACGCCGTTGTTCCAGCTCTTCACCGACATCGGTTGGATCGGTAGCTACAAGGCCCTGATCATCCCGAACATCTCGTTCGTGCTGCCACTGACGGTCTACACCCTGACATCGTTCTTCTCGGAGCTGCCGTGGGAGCTCGAGGAAGCCGCCCGCATCGACGGTGCCAGTCGCGGACAGGCATTCCGCCTGATCATGCTGCCGCTCGCCGCGCCGGCGCTCTTCACGACGGCGATCCTCGCATTCATCGCGACCGTCAACGAGTACCTGCTCTCGCTCCAACTCTCGAACGACAAAACCGCGCCGGTCACCGTCGCGATGGCGAAATTCTCGGGAACCGACCCGTACGTCACGCCGTACACCTCGATCATGGCCGGCGGCACCCTCGTGATGGTCCCGCTGGTGATCATGGTTCTCATCTTCCAGCGCCGCATCATCGCCGGACTGACCGCAGGCGGCGTGAAGTCGTGATCAGGGCTTCACACTCGAGGTACCGATGAGGCGGGCTTCGCGCGCCCAGCGGATGGAGTTGATCGCCGGCTTCATCTCGGTATTTGCTCTGATGGCCCTGATCGGTGCCGTGGTCGCGATCGTGAAAGGCGATCCCGGAATCATGCCGTCGCTGGTGCTGCTCGGGTGTGTCGTCGCTCTCGGACTCGCGTTCCGCGGCTATCGGAACGCCGTTCGAGCGGAGCGCCCCCGGTAGATGTCCCGGTAATGTGACGATTCGGGTACACACCGTGTCGAGGACGTTTCAACGAGTGATCGCCGGGCACAGTGGTCCCGACAGGTCCGGATCCCGATCGGGAGTGTGTAAGTGAGTGCATCGAAGACGCCGAGCGCGCGAGATGGCGGTCGACCGTCTTCGCATCGGTCTCCCAAACCCGCCAAGAAGAAGCGGTCCCGGTGGCGGTTCGTCAGGCGGACCATCTACGTACTCGTCTTCCTGCTGGTGATCGTGCCCGCTGCTATCTTCGCGGTCGCTTACAGCCGCACCGATGTTCCGCGCCCCTCCGACATGGAGACCAATCAGGTTTCCACCATCTACATGGCCGACGGCACCACCGTCCTCGGCAAGGTGGTGCCTCCCGAAGGCAATCGGACCGAGGTCGCTCTGTCGGCAATTCCGCTGCACGTTCGAGATTCGGTGCTCTCCGCCGAGGACCGCAACTTCTACACCAATCCTGGGTTCTCGGTCTCCGGTTTCGCGCGAGCCGCCCGCGACAACATCATGGGCAAGGAAAGCGCCGGTGGTGGATCGACAATCACCCAGCAGTACGTCAAGAACGTCCTGGTCGGTGACGCCCGGAGCCTCACCCGCAAGCTGCGCGAGCTGGTCATCTCCGCGAAAATGGCGCGCGAATGGTCCAAGGACGACATCCTCGCCGCGTATCTGAACACCATTTACTTCGGGCGAGGGGCGTACGGCATCGCCGCCGCATCCAATGCCTACTTCGACAAGCCGGTCGGAGACCTGAACGTCGCAGAGGGTGCGGTTCTCGCCGCTGTCATCCAGAGCCCGTCCTACCTCGATCCCGAGACCAATCTCGATGCTTTGCAGGCGCGCTGGAACTACGTACTCAACGGAATGGTCGATCTGGGCACCCTTGCCAAGGCCGACCGCGATGCCATGGAGTTCCCCGCCGTCGCCCCGGCCAACCGCCCCACCGATTTGAACCAGGCTCCCGGCCCTGAAGGGCTCATCAAAACCCAAGTGCTCAAGGAACTGTCCGAAGCCGGAATCAGTGACCAGACCTTGAATACCGCCGGATTGCAGATCACGACGACCATCGATCCGGTCGCGCAGGCAGCGGCACTGAGCGCCGTCACCCGAAACCTCGACGGTGAACCGGACGACCTTCGCACCGCCGTCGTGTCGATCGATCCCAAGACCGGAGGGGTCGACGCGTACTACGGCGGTACCGACGGGGCCGGCTTCGACTACGCTCAGGCACCGCTGCAAACCGGTTCGTCGTTCAAGGTGTTCGGCCTCGTCGCTGCACTGATGGAAGACATTCCACTGTCTGCCCGTTTCGACAGCTCACCGTTGACCATCAACGGGATCACCATCAGCAACGTCGGCGGTGACTCCTGCGGCAGGTGCACCATCGCCGAGGCGTTGAAGCGCTCCCTGAACACCAGCTTCTACCGGTTGATGCTGTCCATGGAGAACGGGCCACAGAAGATCGCGGACGCCGCCCATCTGGCTGGGATCGCCGAACACATTCCCGGTCTGGACTACCCCACCCTCACCCAGGAAGGTGGGCCGCCCGAAAACGGAATCGTGCTCGGTCAGTATCAGTCGCGGGTCTTCGACATGGCTTCGGCATATGCGACCCTCGCGAACTCCGGGGTCTACCAGCAGCCCCATTTCATCCAGAAAGTCGTCACGGCCGACGGCCAGGTGTTGCTGGACCGTCCGGCTTCACCCGGAGAACGTCGCATCCCGGCGGCGGTCGCCGACAACGTCAGCCAGGCGATGCTTCCCATCGCTGCATACTCGAACGGTCACGCCCTGGCCGGGGGTCGCCCGTCGGCGGCGAAGACCGGTACCGCGCAACTCGGTGACTCCGGACAGAACAAGGACGCTTGGATGGTGGGTTACACACCGTCACTGTCCACCGCGGTGTGGATCGGAACTTCCGACGCGCAGGCCATCACCAACTCGTACGGCGGTCTGATCTACGGATCGGGTGTGCCCGCAGACATCTGGAAGGGCACCATGGACGGAGCCCTCGCGGGCTCCGAGTGGGAAAGCTTCCCGTGGCCGGATCCCATCGGGGGTCAAGCCGGAGTTCCTGCGAACTCCGGTGTCACTGCGCCTGGGGACGGGAACGGAAACGGTGCGACGGCGCCGGCGGCACCCCCGAACACTATCCAGGTACCCGGCCTGCCCCCGATTCAACTACCACCACCGCCGCCTCTGCCGCGTCAGATCGAAATCCTCCCGGGAATCGTCATCCCGCTTCCCGGCTGACGATCGAACCGGAGTCCCTCAGGTCACCGGAACAGTTCGGGTCGTTCATGAGGCAAAGGTCGGTGTAGGTACCGCACCGGGCCGAACTCTCCCGTGCTGTCGATGGTGTGGCAAAACCTCACATCGACCGGGTCGTCGGTATGTGCATTGTGGTCGTTTCTCGGCTCGCCCGCTGTCTTTACGCTCGGCAGAGTGGTCAGTCGACGAGAGGCGTGCGATGAGTCGTGAGAGCTGGGTAGGTAGCGATGCTCGAACCATCGCCGAGGCCGTGCAGTCGGGTCGCGCAGCGGCGCGGACCGTCGTCGAAGACCATCTCGCACGGGTCGACGAATGCAATGGCACACTCAACGCGCTGGTCACCGTGTGCGCCGAGGAGGCGCTGGCGGCCGCGGACAGTGTCGACGAGCGTCGCCTTCTCGGCGAGACACCCGGGCCCCTTGCCGGGGTTCCGTTCACGGTCAAGGACCTGATCGCTACTGCCGGCGTGCGTACCACCGCCGGTTCTCGCGCTCTCGCGGACAACGTCCCGGCAGTCGACGCCTCGGCCGTTGCGGCGTTCAAGGCTGCCGGCGCAATTCTGATCGGCAAGACCAACACCCCGGAATTCGGCGCGTGCGGCCTGACTCGAAACGAACTGTTCGGAACCACGGCCAGTCCGGTGCGACCGGACGGCGTCGTCCGGTCGCCCGGCGGGTCGAGTGGCGGCGAGTCCGCGTCGGTTGCTGCCGGAATGAGCGTGCTCGGACTCGGTACGGATTTCGGTGGCTCGGTGCGTTGGCCCGCCCACTGCACCGGCCTCACTTCGGTTCGCCCGACGCTCGGCCGTATCGACCCTGAAGGGCAATACCCCGGCGTGCTTTCGGATGGACGAGTACTCGCCAATCCTGCGACGATGCACGGCACGATTCAGACCATCGGCCCACTGGCCCGCAACCTCGGTGATGCGACGCTTGCGCTGCGCGTCCTGTCGGCACCGCATCTCGCGTGGACCGAGCCGGACTCGGTCCACGTCGAACACCTCGACATCAGCTGGGCACCCGGCGAAGGGACCATGCCCGTCGACGACGAAATCCTGAAGGCGGTTCGCACGGCGGCGATCGGTCTGGGTGCGAGCGAGTACGACGGCGATGCTCTGCCACGGGCAAACGCGCTTTTCGGTGCGTTGCGAACGGTCGAGACTCACGCGGACATTCATTCGCTCGCTGCGGGTGCAGCGCTTTCGCATGACCCGGACATCACTGCCATGCTGGCAGCAGTGCATGATCGGAGTTCCACCGAGGTGGAGGCGTTGTGGGGGGATCGCGCGGTGTTGATCGCGAACTTCCTCGACGAGATCGGGGACGTTCTGATTCTGCCGGTCGCGTCGGTACTTGCTCCGCCGATCGGGGTGGAGAGCTTCGAGGCGGGCGGTCGAGAACTCACGTGGATGGATGCGCTCGCAAGTTGTCGGGCGATCAGCGTGCTCGGGGTTCCGTCGGTCGTGGTTCCGGTAGGACTCTCCCGCAACGGTTTACCGATCGGAGTGCAGGTGGTGGCCCGGCCGTTCCACGAGCATCTGGCGCTGTCCGTGGCGGCGCGAATCACATCGAACGCGCGCGTTCCCGGCTGACGTCCACTTGTCGGGTTCGGTATGTGAAACGCGCCGTGTACAGGAAGGGGAGTGGGCACCATCGGTCAGATCGCCGACCCTTCCGATGGTGCCCCGTCGCGTCGTGCGTTTCGGATGCTATCGAACAGCTGATCGCGAGAGGCGAGTGCGTGGTCGATCGCCCGTCCGGTGCGCCGGAGACCGCCGTGGCCGTGCTGCGCTCGGCTCGGCGACGGCAAGTCGTCTATCAGATAACCGAATTCGCGCGAAGGTCTTCGATCTCCTCCGGGCGTAGGCCGAAGTCGGCGAGTACCCCGTCGGCGTCGCCGCCGAGTGTCATGGGTGGTGCATTTTTGACGGGAAGGGTCCTTCCGTCAACCCAGAACGGTCCGCGGACAACGGGAATCGACGTTCCGTCGGCGCTGTGTGTCTGCTCGACCATCTGCAATGCCTCGACCTGCGGGTCGGAGAACACCTGATCGATCGAATGGATGGGGCCGCAAGGGATTCCGGCGCCGCGGATCTCGGTGATCCACTGTGCCGCGTCCTTCGTGGTCAGTAGATCTTCGAGTTCTTTGGTCAGTTGATCTCGGTGCGCCAAACGTTCTTTACCCGTGGCATATTCGGCACGGAAGGCGAGGTCGGGATCGCCGAGCACCGAGCACAGCGCGATCCAATGTTTGTCCGAGCCGGTGGCGATGTTGATCGGGAAGTCGGCAGTGGCGAAAGCGCCGTACGGCGTGATCGTCGGGTGCGTATTGCCGTTCGGCGTCGACACCCGACCGGTGCTCAGATAGTCCTGGGCCTGGAAGGTCATGATCGAGATCGCGGATTCCAGCAGTGAAGTCTGAACGCGGTGCCCACGACCGTCGCGCCCGCGCGAAGCCAGCGCCGCTGTGATTCCCAGCGCCGCATAGATGCCCGAGACGGTGTCTATGATGGGAATTCCGACCCGCATCGGGGTCTGTTCTCCAGCACCGGTCACCGACATCAGCCCGGACATACCCTGGGCGACCTGGTCGAGTCCGGGCGCGAACTGATCCGGACCTACCGGGCCGAAACCACTGATACTCATCACGACGAGCCCTGGATTCTCCTGCTCGAGCGAATCGGGATCGAGCCCCATGTCGGCCAGCACTCCCGGACGGAAATTCTCGACCAGGACATCCGCGTCGAGGGCCAGGCTGCGAAGCAGTTTCCGTCCGCGGTCACTGCGCATGTCGATGGCGATCGACCTCTTGCCGCGGTTCACGGAAGCGAAGTAGAGGCTTCGATCGCCGTCGAACGGCGGCCACTGCCGCGAACTGTCGCCGGAGCCACGGGTTTCGACCTTGACCACGTCGGCACCGAAGTCGGAGAGTAGCGACGTGCACAGAGGACCCGCGAGAGCGCGAGTGAGGTCGAGAACTTTGATACCGCTGAGTAATTGGTCCATCGAAGAAACCTCGGTTCTGTGATGTGCAACGTCACCCACTCGATCCGCCGGCGTCGAGCAGTTGAGTTTCGGCTGCCGTGATCGGCGGAGAGGAGGAGGAAGGTCAGGCCTGCTTTCGGCTGGGCTCGGTGACAAGACTGGTCGAGAGCGCACGGTGAAGCGACGGCGACATTGCACAACTGCGGGGCTCGGATTTAGGCGCATTGTGTGACAGGCAGGATTGTGGTGGGCCGATACCGTGGACCCACTACGGACGACGATGCAAGCGGGAGGCGAGGCGATGCGCGACATTTCCACTCAGCTAGCGCAGTGGCATGCCCGTGGCGAGGACTTTGCACTGGCGACGGTTGTGCGCACCTGGCGATCGTCACCGCGTATGCCCGGTGCGTCGATGGCCGTCTCGCGCGCCGGTGAGGTGGTCGGCAGCGTCTCGGGCGGGTGTATCGAGAGTGCGCTGTACGAGATCGCCCAGGAGGTTCTCGCCGACGGCACCAGCCGTGTCGAGGTCTTCAGTGTCTCCGACGACGACGCCATCGGAGTGGGTCTGACGTGCGGCGGAACCATCGAAGTGTTTGTCCAGGCCGTCGGAGCGAGTTTCGTCGAGTTCGGTCAGGTCTGTGAACGGATCGAGATGGATGAGCCCGTCGTCGTCGTCACCGAGGTGCGTGCGGGCGCACCGGCACGGCACCTCGTCGTCGAGCACGGCCGCCGCAGCGGGGATCTGGATGCCACCGAGGAGGAGATCTCGATCCTGCGACGCACGATGGCGACGGGTGAGTCCGTAGCTTTTGTCGCGCCGGCAGGAACCCTCATCGATTCGCGGCACGACCTTCTGGTCGAGGTCTTCGCGCCACTACCGCGGATGTACGTGTTCGGAGCCATCGATTTTGCGGCCTCGATGTGTACGTTGGGCGCCTTCGCTGGTTACCGTGTGACCGTTGTGGATGCCCGGCCGGTCTTCGCGACACGCGCACGCTTTCCCGACGCACACGATCTAGTCGTGATGTGGCCACACAAGTTTCTCGAAACCGCCCCGATCGACAACCGAACCGTCCTGGCCGTGCTCACGCACGACGAGAAGTTCGACATCCCGTTGCTCGAGATCGCGTTGCGTTCGGATGCGGCGTACGTGGGCGCGATGGGAAGTCGTGCAACGCACGAGCGTCGGGTGACGCTGTTGAAGGAACGTGGCGTCACCGATGCCGAGTTGGGGCGTTTGCACTCGCCGATCGGATTGGATCTCGGTGCCAGGACGCCGGAAGAAACTGCCGTGTCTATTCTCGCCGAGATGACCAAGACGCTGCGCAATGCCTCCGGTTTGGAACTGCGGGACATGCAGGGGCCGATCCACCCGCCACCGCAGGAGAGTCCCAACGCCCTGCATCGAACGGCCTGAGTCGTCTGCGTTGAATTCAGACATCTCATGTTTGGTGGGGGTATGATCGTTTCTTTCGTGAACCATCTTCTGTGATCCGAATGAATCGAGGTGCCTGCCAAGTGGCGAACCCGGCTGTTCCGGCATCCGAGGCGTACGGTGTTCTCTCCGAACTTCTTCGAACCCCGCTTCTTCCTGATGGTCGAGTGATTGTCGGAGGCTCCGAGGACCCGACGATTACCCGGGTGGGATTCATGGCGGTTCCTGACATCGGGCCGTGGCTACGGCGCGGGCAGTTGCTGATCACCACTCCGGAGACCCTGGCCAGGGTCACCGAGTCGCCCGCAGCGTTTGTCGGACGGTTGTCGACGCGAGGAGTTGCAGCGCTCGCCGTCCAATTCGGTTCCGACGAAGACACTCTCGCACCGGAACTGGTCGATGCAGCCCACAGTGCCGACTTCCCGGTTCTGATTTTTCACGGCGTGTGCGATCACCCTGCGGCGAGGGGCCGTGAGCAGACGGAGTCGGCCCAGATCGACGCCATGTTCGGGGCCGAGCGATTGCGGCGGCTACTGGTCGACGTCGTGATGGGCGGCGGCGGCCTCCCGCAGCTGACCGAAGTCATCGCACGGGAGATGAAGGGTGCCGCTCTGATCACCACCTCGGACGGCCGCGAGATCTGCCGTGCCGGGGATGCCGCGGAGCGCAAGCATCTGTCGGCCTGCCCGGCCGTCGATTCCACCGGTCGGCTGCGGACCGACACCGTCGAAGGCGGGTTGGGTCTGCACGAGTTCGACGGTCGATTCATCGCGGTGTCGGCAATCTCCGCCAATCACATCGACCACGGACGACTCGCGTTGTTCACGGGTGAGCGGGTGATGACGAGTTACGACCAGTACCTGGTCGAGCGTGCAGCGTCGGTGTGCGCGTTGGTCATCACCCGTGAACAAGCCGTGGCGTCGGTGGAAGAGCGCCATCGTGCGAACTTCGTTCACGATCTGCTTCTCGGCCGGGCCGGGGACCATGATCATGTTGTCTCCCATGCCAAGACGTTCGGTTGGGACTTCGATCGCCCGCTGGTGATCGTCTCGATCGAGCCGGATCCGGTCGACGAACCGCCCTCTGCGGCGCTTGCTCGGTTGCCCGTCGTCGATCGCCAGGCTATGGCGTTCTCCGGCGCGATCGCCCACCGTGATCCCGGTGCGGCAGTGACCGCGCTGACGGGGGAGACGGTAATCGTGATGGGCGTCGGCACCGACACGATGGCGTTGGTGCGCGACCTCGTCACGGTCGTTCGTGGTGAAGGTGGCGGCGGGAGAAGGCCGTTCAGTGTCGGGGTGTCCCGGCCGACCGCTGCGATCGACGCCGTCCCGGCGCTTTACGGCCAGGCCCGCACCGCACTGACTGTCGGCCGGCGCATTTCCGGTCCGTGGACAGTGACTCAGTTCGACGATCTCGGCGTGTACAGACTGCTCAGTCTGGTCGAGGACGAAAACGAACTCGAGACGTTCGCCCGGGAGACATTGCGGGAACTGACGGAGGAAACTGCCGAAGCGCAGGACATGCGGAAAACCTTGGAAGTCTTGCTTGCGACCAACATCAACATCGCCGAGACGGCGCGCAAGCTCCACTTCCATTACAACACACTGCGTTACAGGGTCGTTAAGCTCGAGAAGATGTTGGGACCTTTTACGGCACAACCCGAACTCCGGCTGGATCTGTCTCTAGCGCTGAAGATAACCGCGATGCGCGGCATCAATCACTAATATTGCCAATCCGGGCCGGTGGGTTCTGGCAGATTGTCATCACGTCCACATCTCGGCACTGCATTAGCGTTTCACTCCAGACATGGTGTTTGTGAGCTGGAGCACATCAGCGTTCGGACACCTTCCTTTGCACGAAAGGTCCCATCATGCCGATTTGGACGTTGCACGGAGATGGAAAGAACATCAGACCGGGTGAAGTGGTCGCTCCCAGCGAGCGGCTCAATTGGGGAAGAACCATCGGGCTGGGCGGCCAGCACGTGGTGTCGATGTTCGGTGCGACGTTCGTGTTCCCGATCATCATGGGTCTCAATCCCCAACTTGCTGTGATGATGTCGGGCTTTTGTACCCTCTTCTTCCTGTTGGTGGTCAAGGGTCGCATTCCCAGTTACCTCGGTACGTCGGCCGCTTTTGTCGGTGGTATCGCCGCCATTCGTGCCCAGGGTGGAACGACGGCGGAAGTGACCGGCGCAATCCTGGTGTCCGGACTCGTCCTGGCAGCCATCGGTGTTGCGATCCACTTCATGGGCGGCCGGGTCGTATTCAAGGTTCTTCCCCCCGTGGTGACCGGCGCAGTGGTGATGCTGATCGGGTTCAACCTGGCACCCGTAGTCGCGGGGCTGTACTGGCCGCAGGATCAATGGGTGGCACTGATCGTGATGGTTGCCTTGATCGTGATGAGTATCGCGCTACGTGGCTTCATGGCTCGCATTGCGATCTTCCTGGCGTTGATCTTCGGCTACGCCCTCTCCTGGATCCTCGACCAGGTATCGGGCACGATCACCTCGTACGACGCAGGAGCGGGCGAGATCACCGAGCACTTTCGTGTCAACTGGGATTCGGTGCATTCGGCGTCGTGGTTCGGGTTGCCGCCGTTCTCGGACGAGGCCAACGGGATCGTCGGTATTCACGCGCCCTCGTTCAGCCTCACCTTCATCGTTCTCGTTCTTCCCGGTGTCATCGCACTGATCGCGGAAAATGCCGGACACGTCAAGGCCGTTGCCGAGATGACCGGGGACGATCTCGACCCGTACATGGGACGGGCGCTTGCCGGTGACGGTCTCGCCACCGCTATTTCCAGTGGCGTCGGCGGTTCGCCCACCACGACGTACGCCGAGAACATCGGTGTCATGGCGGCGACCCGCGTCTACTCCACCGCCGCCTACGCGGTTGCAGGCATCATCGCCATGATGCTCGGTTTCTCGCCCAAGTTCGGGGCAGTCATCTCGGCGACCCCCGGCGGCGTTCTCGGCGGAATCACCGTGGTGCTCTACGGCATGATCGGTCTGCTCGGTGCCAAGATCTGGAAAGAGAACGGCGTCGACTTCGGGAATCCGCTCAACCTGATGCCGATCGCCGCCGGCCTGATCATCGGCATCGGTGACACGGCTCTGGAGTTCAGTGACACGTTCTCACTCAGCGGCATCGCGCTCGGCACCATCGTCGTGATCGGGATGTATCACCTCTGCCAGTACATAGGTTCGAAGAACCCGGAACTGAATGCGAAGAAACCGGAACCTGGTGATCCGGATTCGAAGACTCCCGGCGGCGATCGCGAGAAACACGCCCCTCAGCTGACGTGATCCACGTCTGAATGTACACCTGCAAAGGCCGGACATCCTCTCTCGAGGATGTCCGGCCTTTGCGGACTTCGTGACTCGCCGGTGTATCGAACGATCAGGCGGGGGAGCCGGCTTCGACGAGGCCGATACGGTCGATACGTTCGGTGCGAGTGATGAGCCGCTCGGTCGTATCGGTAGCGGTGAGCAGGTTCAGCTCGTAGTGCAGTACCGCACCGACACGAGTGCAGAATGCGGCGGATTCGTCTGCCGCATCAGGAAATTCGGGAATGATCCGATCGACGATGCCGCCCGCGAGCAGGTCGCAGGACCGTATCCCTTGACTGGCTGCCATGTCCGGGGCGTGCGTGATGTCGTGGAACATGATTGCGCTGGCACCTTCGGGAGGTAAGGGTGAGAGCCAACCATGGCGGGCTGCCAGCACTCGATCGGCCGGAATCAGTGCAAGGGCACCGCCGCCGGTGCCCTGCCCGAGCAGAAGAGAGATGGTGGGGACTTCGAGAGAGATCATGTCGGCGATGCATCGAGCGATCTCGCCGGCCAGTCCACCTTCTTCGGCGTCCTTCGACAGTGCCGCGCCGGCCGTGTCGATCACCGTCACCAACGGCAGGTCGAGTTCGCCGGCAAGCCGCATTCCTCGGCGAGCTTCCCGCAAAGCTGCAGGGCCGAGTGGGGAGTGCGGAGTCTGCCCGCGCCGGTCCTGTCCGAGAAGGACACAGGGCATGTCACCGAAGCGGACGAGTGCGAGCATGATGCCGGGATCGTTCTCGCCTTGACCGGTTCCGTTGAGTGGGAACATGTCCGATGCGGAGTTGAGCAGTACCTCCCGAATTCCCGGTCGGTCTTCGCGTCGAGATGCGACGACGGATTCCCACGCGGGCGTATCGGATGGGCAGTCGTACGGGCACGGGTCACTCTGCGGTGAGTGCCCACGACGCATCCAGGTGATGATGCGCAACGCTCGGTCGACGGTTTCGGCGAGCTGGTCGGGCGGCCGAACGGCGTCGATGATTCCGTGCGCGTGAAGGTTCTCGGCAGTCTGGACACCGGCCGGGAAAGGCGAATTGTACAAGGCCTCGAACACCCGGGGGCCGAGGAATCCGACGAGGGCTCCCGGCTCCGCTATCGTCATGTGACCGAGTGATCCCCAGGACGCGAATACACCTCCCGTGGTGGGGTTTCGGAGGTACACGATGTAGGGCAGATGCGCTTCTTTGTGCTTGATGAGCGCCGCGGTGATCTTGACCATCTGCAGAAATGCCGTCGTCCCCTCCTGCATGCGTGTTCCGCCGGACGTGGGAAGCGCTAGGAGGGGCAAGCGCTCCTGTGTCGCTCGTCGGATGGCGACCACGAGGCGTTCACCCGCTGCCACTCCGATCGATCCGCCCAGAAAACCGAACTCGCAGAAGATGATTGCCACCCGTCGGCCTCGGACAGAGGCGCATCCGGTCTGAACGGACTCGTCCAGCCCGGTCTTCTCCTGCGCCCGCAGAAGTGTCTCGGTGTAGTCGGAGTCGGTCACCACCGGTATCGGAGGGGTGTCCCACGACTCCCAGGTGCCGGCATCGATCACCAGGTCGAGCATGTCGCGAGCGGTTGGGCGGTTCATCGGGTGAATCCCTCTAGCCAGGACATGACTTCGTCGGTGTCCTCACCGAGTACCGGCGGTGCGGTGTGGCAGGTCTGGGTCACCTCGGTTCCGTCCGGATCGAAGAATCGCAGCGGCGGACCCGGCAGCGTGATGTTCCCGAGGGTGCTGTGGGCGACATCGACGAGCAAGCCCTGTGAGCGGGTCTGCTCCCATTCGTACACTTCGGAGATCGTCCTGACCCGCCCCGCCGGTACTCCGATGCGGTCGAGTTCGGTAAGCAACTCGTCACGCGAGTACGGCTTGAACGTACGTTCGATCAATTCGACGACCTGGTGATGATTCTCGACGCGCTCGGCATTCGTTGCCATCCCCGGGGTGTCAGGGTCGAGGTCGAATCCTTCGCAGAATCTTCTCCACAGGCTCTCGCTGCCGACCGAGATCTGGACTGCGCCATCGCCGGTGCGAAAGAGCCCGTAGGGTGAGATGGAGGGATGGTGGTTTCCTTGTGCTGTGCCTACCTCGCCGGCAACGGTCCACTTCGTTCCTTGAAACGCGTGCACACCGACGACGCCGGCCAAAAGCGACGTTCGGACGACGCGGCCTCTTCCCGTCCGTTCACGTTCCTTCAAGGCAGCGACAACACCGAAGGCTCCGTACATGCCGGCCAGAAGATCGGCGATGGGCACTCCGACTCTTTGAACGTCGTCCGGATTCGATCCGGTCAGCGACATGAGCCCGGCTTCCCCCTGGGCGATCTGGTCGTAGCCGGCGCGACCGCCTTCCGGTCCGTCGTGGCCGAATCCGCTGATGGACAGGATGATCAGTCGAGGGTTCAGTTCGGCCAGTCGCTCGGTGGAAAATCCGAGTCGATCCAGAACTCCGGTACGGAAGTTCTCCATGAGCACATCGGCTCGGCAGACCAGATCTTCGAGGGTCGCACGTCCACTGTCGGATTTGAGATCGAGCGTGATCGACTTCTTGTTACGGTTCGTGGACAAGAAGTACGTCGATTCCCGCTGGGTGTTCTGCGGCTCCATAAAAGGTGGGCCCCACCCACGCGTGTCGTCGCCGCCGTGAGGTGACTCGACCTTGATCACGTCGGCACCCAGATCGCCGAGCATCATTGCCGCGTGCGGGCCCGCGAGTGCGCGGGTGAGGTCGACGACTATCACGTCGTGCAATGGACCACTACGGGCACTTGTGTTGGGAGGCTTCGAAGTCGAGATCATGTCGCACCGCCGTATTCTGGTGTAATTGGCTGAGCCAGTTGGTGGTTGAGGTCTCCGTAGTTCGGTCGACTCCGGTCCGCCGGACCGAGAAACCGGCCAGGGCCACTGGAGGAGGTGTGTGCGGCCCGTCTTTCGAACCGTAAGCGGGCACCGATGTGCGGCACATGGGTAACCTTGCCGATGACGGGTATCGGCAGTGGGTAAGAAGTGACGAACACCGTTACGGGGCTCGCCGCATGGTTCGATCGCGATGGCGATCGAACCGTAATCGAGGGCTTGGTCAGCTCGTGGCGTGTATTTTCATGACATTTCGTGCATCTTCATGACCTGAAGGGCGAGTGAGACGTTCAAGCGAAGGACGGGGTCGTCGGTAAACGATCCGACGACGCTTTCCAGCTTGCCGATTCTGTATCGCAAAGTGTTGTAATGCATGTGCAGTGCCCGCGAGGCCTCGGCGACATTGCAATTGCAGTCGAGCAGAGTCTGGAGGGTCAGACGCAAGTCGGCGGCTTCGGCATTGTCGGCTGCCAGCGACTTCAGAACGTCGTCGGTGAACGACCGCAGTTCGCTCTTGTCGGTCTGGAGCGAGAGGAGTCGGTGTACGCCGAGCTCGTCGAAGTGCGCTACCCGTCCGGGTCCGTTGATGCGTCGGCCGACGACAACGGCTGTGCAGGCTTGGTCGTAGGCGGCAGGGAGATCATCCAGGGAGTTGATCACCCGGCTCACCCCCGTGCTGAAGGATCGGCGGCCGCTGGTGCGATCACCCGCCACCTTGCGAACCAGTATGTCGATCTCGCGAGCTGCACGGTCGGCGCTGGTCGGGAAAAGCGTGACCACCTCGTGTCGAAACCCGACCGACGGTGCCGTCCGCTCGTGAGTGCGTACCACCTGTTGCCAACCATCACTGAGTCGATCTTGGTCCGTGCGAGTGGAATTCGTGTGCTGAGATTCCGGTCGGTCGACGTCGAGTTCTGCAACCACAACGGCAAGTGGGCGGGTCACGTCCCACCCCAACTGGGTGAAGTGCGCGCTCACTTCCGCCGGCGATCCGGCTTCGCCGATCAGTGCGTCACGGAGAAAGTCACCGCGGAACTTCGATTCCACCGCGGCGACCGCCAGCTGCTTGGTGACAGCCAGAGCCGCAACGGTGGCCGCTCGCTCCAGGGCCTGAACGACAACCGCGCCGAGTTCGTGAGTTCCGGCGTACGCCACCATTCGGCCGTGGTCGGTACCTCCCGCCACCACTCTGGTGAGCGCCAACTGGCCGGAAAACCCCCTGGGCGCGTTCTGTAAACCGACCGCGACTCGTTCGGTCAGGAACCGGCCGGTGCTTTCGAACAACGGAAGCTCATGTAATGCGGCGGAATCTCCGGCCTCCGTCAATACCCTCCCATCAGGTGAGCAGATCAGAACGCTGACGTCGAAAAGCGCAGCGAATTCTGCGGCAATCTGCGGCAGATCGCCACCTTCCAAGACGATCGAAGTCAACGAGCGGTGAAGTCGATCGGCAATGTCGAGTGCAGCAGACTGTTTTGCCACCAACTTGGTGAAGACCTCCGAGATCACCTCGTCGAACCCCGCGGTGACCGGAAGGACCAGTAGTGGCAGGCCTCGCTGCTCGGCCATGTGCAGCATGGCTTCCGGCAGTTCGTCCAGATAGCGACCCGTTTTCACGGCGAGAGCCGCGACTCCTCGGCGGGCAAGGCCGTCGACGAGATCGCTGAGTGCCATGTCGTCGAGGAGTTCTCCGGTTCGTCCGTAGCGCAGCGGGAACCCGGTGGTCACCAACAGTTCGTTCGGCTTCACCCAGGCCAGAATGTCCGGTACTTCCATCACGTTCACCGATTGGACGAGGTGCCGTAAACCGCCGTGTCCGGCGATTACCTCGGCTCCGCGCAGGCTCGGCAGCTCGAGGACATCCCGAACCGTCAGTCTGTAGTCGCCACCTTCTGGCAAATGTTGAAGCTCTTCGCTCGAATATTTGGCAGATCTACCCATATCGCGAGACTACGCTCGATCACGCATCGAACATTGTCAACAGTTGACGAAAATCTCCTCTCGAAATGGGTGGTGTTCCATGCTGATCGAACCGCGGGTGTGAATTAACCGGATCCGAATTGGCGATCGCCGGCGTCTCCGAGTCCTGGTACCAGGTAAGCATTTTCGTTCAGGCCGTCGTCGATGCTTGCGGTGACGAGCCGGACGGGGTGCCCGGAATTCTTCAGTGCCTCGATTCCTTCCGGAGCTACGACGACACATATTGCAGTCACATCAGTGGCTCCCCGCGCGATCAGCAGATCGATTGTGCGGATGATGGATCCACCGGTTGCCAACATCGGATCGAGTACATAGACGGGCGTACCCGGCAGGTCGGCGGGCAGAGATTCCAGATACGGAACCGGTTGGTGTGTCTTCTCGTCTCGCGCCATTCCCACGAAACCGACGCCCGCCTGCGGGACGAGAGCACTTGCCTGTTCGACCATGCCGAGGCCGGCTCGTAGGACGGGTACCAGGAGAGGTGGATTGACCAGTCGCGCTCCCAGCGTCGGAGCAACTGGTGTCGTGATGTCGAACTGTTCCACTTCTTCGCCGCGCATGGCCTCGTAGACCAACATGTGCGTCAGTCTGCGCAGGGCCGACCGGAATGTTGCGTTGTCGCTGCGGTAGTCGCGCATGGTCGTGAGTAGGGATGCCGCCAGCGGGTGGTCGACAACAATGGTGTCCATGGTCGAATCGTAAGTGCGAGCCGACGGGTCGGCACGCAACCGGTATATTTCGGAGTCGAAATAACCAACGGCGGTTTTTGTTTGGGCAAGTATTGACGATGCCGAAGGGTTCGAGCCGTCATAGCGTGGTCGACATGGCAGTTCCGAACCGCTCGGCTGGACTGGGCGTCGGGAGCTGTCAAGGCCCAATTTTGCCTCCACGATTCCCTATACAAGGAGATGCCAATGCCCGAAGCAATCGAGGTCCGTAAGGTTCCGCTACACAGCGTCTCCGACGCCAGTGAGCTCGCCGCACTGATCGACGACGGTGTCCTCGAGGCCGACCGCGTCATTGCAGTCATCGGCAAAACCGAGGGTAACGGCGGCGTCAACGACTACACGCGCATCATCGCGGACCGAGCGTTTCGAGAGGTTCTCTCCGCCAAGGGCAATCGCAGCCCCGAGGAGGTGGCGGAGGTGCCGATCGTCTGGTCCGGCGGCACGGACGGTGTGATCAGCCCGCACGCGACGATCTTCGCGACGGTACCGGCAGACAAGGTCACCACGACCGACGAGCCGCGCCTGACCGTGGGTGTCGCCATGAGCGAGCAGTTGCTGCCCGAGGATATCGGTCGCACGGCGATGATCACCAAAGTGGCTGCGGCAGTCAAAGATGCGATGGCCAATGCCGGCATCACCGATCCCGCCGACGTGCACTACGTCCAGACCAAGACTCCGTTGCTGACAATCCACACCATCCGTGACGCCAAGAGTCGCGGCAAGACGGTGTGGACCGAACAAACTCATGAGTCGATGGACCTGTCCAACGGCGGTACGGCCCTCGGGATCGCGGTTGCGCTCGGCGAAATCGACATGCCGTCCGACGAGGATGTCATGCACAGCCGCGAACTGTTCTCCTCTGTTGCATCCTGCTCGTCCGGCGTCGAGCTGGACCGGGCTCAGATCGTCGTCGTCGGTAATGCACGTGGCATCGGCGGACGCTACCGGATCGGCCACAGCGTGATGAAGGATCCGCTCGACCAGGACGGCATCTGGGCCGCGATCCGTGACGCCGGGCTCGAACTTCCGGAGCGGCCGCACTCGAGCGATCTGGACGGTCGACTCGTCAACGTGTTCTTGAAGTGCGAGGCCAGTCAGGACGGAACGGTCCGCGGGCGTCGTAACGCGATGCTCGACGATTCCGATGTGCACTGGCACCGCCAGATCAAGTCGTGTGTCGGTGGAGTCACTGCAGCTGTCACCGGTGATCCGGCTGTGTTCGTGTCGGTCTCGGCAGCGCATCAGGGCCCTGAGGGTGGCGGCCCTGTCGCCGCCATCGTCGATCTCGGTCAGTAGTAGGCAAGAACCTCGCTGGAACCTCGACAGTCGCGCCGCCACCGGTGATTCGTCCTCGAATCAGTTGCCGGTGGCGGCAAGTCCGCTCCGGCGCACCCCACTTCACTGCTTGAAAGGATTCACGATGGTTCATGCTGCCGACCCTGCCGACGAGAGCGTTTCCGGTGCGCCCGAGAATCGCGAGCTCGTCATGGTCGATGCGATCACGCTCAGCGGTCTGATACGCAGGCGTGAAGTGTCGTGTGTCGAGGTGATGGACAGCTTCCTCGACCACATCGACGTCCACAACCCGGCGGTGAACGCGATAGTTGCCTTGCGGGATCGGGAAGTGTTGACGGCGGAGGCGCGCGAGCGTGATTCGCAGTTGGCGAGTGGGCAGTATCTCGGTTGGATGCACGGGTTTCCACATGCAGTGAAGGATCTTTCGGCAGCCAAGGGTCTGCCGTTCACCTCCGGGTCGCCGATGTTCGCGGATCGAATCGCGGCAGAGGACGAACTGTTCGTCAAGCGGATCAGGTCTGCCGGTGCAATCGTGATCGGCAAGACGAATACACCGGAGTTCGGGCTCGGTTCACAGACGTACAACCCGGTGTGGGGTACGACGGTGTCGCCGTATGACAATTCGCGCACTGCCGGCGGTAGCAGCGGAGGCGCCGCTGCATCGTTGGCGCTTCGGATGCTGCCGGTGGCCGACGGAAGCGATTACATGGGTTCGCTTCGAAACCCGTCGGCATTCAACAACGTCGTGGGATTTCGGCCTTCCTGGGGCCGGATACCGGAACCGGGATTCATCGCACAGGGCGCTGTTGTCGGCCCGATGGGCCGAACCGTCACCGACGTAGCTCACCTGCTCTCCACGATGGCAGGGCCGGATGCTTATGCACCATTGGGGATTCGTGAGGACCCCGTGGTCTTCACCGAAAGCCTCGCACGTGATCTGAAGGGCGCTCGGATTGCCTGGGTCGGTGATTGGAACGGTTACCTGGCAACCGAACCCGGGGTTCTCGAGTTGTGCGAATCCTCCTTCGAGGTCTTCAGACAGTTGGGCTGCCACGTCGAGGCGGCTCTTCCCGACTTCAAACCCGAGGACATCTGGCAGCTGTTCTTGCGATGGCGTTGGTGGGCACAGCTCGGCCTGATCGATCAGTACAACGACCCGAGCATGCGTGAGTTGATGAAGCCCGAGCTATTGTGGGAACTCGAACATGCGGTCACCCTCTCGGCGCTCGACATCACCAAGGCCACGGAAGCTCGCAACGGTTGGTTCTCGGCCCTGACCAAGATGTTCGAAACGTACGACTACATTCTCGCGCCGAGTGCGCAGGTATTTCCGTTCGACAAGAACATCCACTGGCCCGAGGCCGTCGACGGGCGGTCGATGGACACGTATCACCGGTGGATGGAGACGGTTGTTCCCTGGACGATGGCCGGGGTTCCGGTGGCGGGGATGCCGGTCGGCTTCGACGATCGATCGCTTCCCATGGGTATCCAGATCATCGGTCGGCACGGCGCCGACGTGAACGTTCTCCAACTCGCCTATGCGTTCGAGCAGGCAACCAAGTGGGCCGAGCGAGTTCTTCCGCCGGCGCTCCGTGTGAACTGACGGATCTATTTCGAAGGGGCACTGACGATGGCTTCGGCATTGTGGCACGGTTTCGCGGACATGGGTTCGGTCGAGAAGAACGGCGCTTTCGTGGTTTCGCGCGGTGAGGGTGCGTACATCTGGGATGGCGAGGGAACCCGGTATCTCGACGCGACGGCGGGACTGTGGTTCACCAATGTCGGTCACGGTCGTACCGAGATCGCTGACGCGGTGGCTGCTCAGCTGTCGAAGATCGCCCATTTCTCTAATTTCGGTGATTTCGTGCCCGAGACGACGCAGGCTCTGGCCGAGCGGCTCGCGACGATCGCGCCGGTGCCGGGTAGCAAGATTTTTTTCACTTCCGGTGGGTCTGATTCGATCGATACTGCGGCCAAGCTCGCCCGTCGGTACTGGCATGAGGTGGGCCGGCCCGAGAAGACGATGATCGTCGGCCGCCAGAAGGCTTATCACGGTATGCATGTCGCGGGTACCGCGCTTGCCGGAATTGCGGTCAATCGTGAAGGTTACGGGGAGTTCATGGCCGACGCGGCTACCGTCGGTTGGGATGATGGGAAAAGTTTGCTCGAGTTGATCGGGCGGGTTGGTGCGGACAAGATCGCTGCGTTCTTCGTCGAGCCGATCATCGGTGCGGGTGGGGTTTATCTGCCGCCGCAGGGTTATCTGGCCGAGGTGCGTCAGATCTGCCGTGAGCATGACATTCTTTTCGTCGTCGACGAGGTCGTGACGGGGTTCGGCCGTATCGGTGGGCAGTGGTTTGCGTCTAGTCGTTTCGATTTGCAGCCTGACATGATGACTACTGCGAAGGGTTTGACGTCCGGGTATGTGCCGATGGGTGCGGTGTTCATCGCGCCGGCTGTGGCTGAGCCGTTTTATGCGGGGGCGTGGTGGCGTCACGGGTACACCTATGGTGGGCATGCCGGTGCTGCGGCTGCGGCGATGGCGAATCTCGATATCATCGAGCGGGAGGGTCTGCTCGGGGAGTCGAAGCGTCTGGAAGCGTCGTTGCATGCGTATTTGCAGCCGTTGGCTGAGCATCCGCGGGTCGCGGAGGTGCGTAGTGGGCTCGGTGCTGTTGCCGCTGTCCAGTTGGTCGATGCTGCTGAGGCGTTGCCGTTGGTTAAGACCTTGCGTGAGCACGGGATTTCCGGTCGTGCGGCCGGTCAGGGTGCGATGCAGATTTCGCCGGCGTTCGTGATGACCGATGATCAGGTAGCGGAACTGGCTGCCGGAATTCTCGCAGCGCTCGGATAGAGCATCCGTTTCTCGTTGACAAGCAACGTATTTCGTTGACAAGACCCGTATTGCGGAATTATCGAGCCGAAGACGCTGTCGAGGCACGTCGCACGGGGTCCTCGTTTCGTTCGAGACAATTCGCCGGCACCGACGATGACCCATGCCCGTGTCAGCTGTCACCATAGTTGCCAATCTCGGTCAGTAGGTTCTGGCAGATTGTCATCACGTCCACATCTGGGCACTGCATTAGCGTTCACTCCAGACGTGGTGTTTATGATTTGGGGCACAAAGCATTTCGAACACCTTCCTGCTTCGCGAAAGGTCTCGTGATGCCGATGACGACGTCGGACGGAAACGGACTCGTTCCCGGTTACCTCGGTACGTCGGCGGCTTGTGTCGGTGGTATCGCCGCCAGTGGTGCCCAGGGTGGAACGACGGCCGAAATGACCGACGCAATCCTGGTGTCCGGACTCGTCCTCGCAGTCATCGGTGTGGCGATCTACTTCTCCGCCGATCCGTCGTCGCGGGCTGTACCGGCCGCTGCCGGTGGACGGCAATGATCGTGATGGGCGTGCACTACGTGGCTTCGTGGGATGTATCGCCATTTCTCGTCGCGATGGTTGTCGGTTATGTCTTCTCGTGGGTCCTCGGCCGCGTCTGCGGTCCGATCATGTCCGTCGGCGGAGGTACCCGCCGAGCAAGTTCGTCTCGACCTGGATTCGGCGTCGGGGTTCGGCTTGTCGCCGTCTCGGGGCGAGGCCGACGGGATCGTGATGTATCACCTCTGCCCGTTGGTGAGCTCCTGGAACCGCGAACCGAGCAGGTCGAAGACCGCACGGCGACCCGGCGCAGCTCCGGTGACGAGGGGGCCCGACGACGAACGGGGAGGGCCCGTGGTGCAGCTCACGTGATGCCAAGTTGAATGTATGCCAGGTATAGCCCGTGACCGTTGTCACATCTACACAAAACGTGAAGTGACTCGTAAAGGCAGGATTGAGTAATGAAACCGTCGCCGCTGACTTATCACCGACCGTCCTCGGTCGAGGACGCGTGCCGAATCCTCTCCGAGGTCTCTCACGAGGGGAAGGTGCTCGCCGGTGGGCAATCACTTGTGCCGTTGCTGTCCATGCGCCTCGCCGCTCCCGCCCACATCGTCGACATCGGATCGATCCCCGACCTCGCCTCGGTGACCTCGTCCGAAGACGAAGGAGTGCGGTTCCAGGCCCTGGCCACGCACTCGGAGCTGGCGGCCGACGAGGGTGCTCGTCGGGTTCAGCCTTTGCTGAATCGAGCTCTCCAGTTGGTCGCGCACCCCACGATCCGTAACCGCGGGACGAGCGTCGGGTCCATCGTCCACGCCGACCCGTCGGCGGAGATGCCGGCAGTCCTGACACTGCTCGGGGGCAGCGTTACCGTCCAGTCGGTACGTGGCACCCGCGAGATCGCGTCGACGGATCTTTTTGCCGGTCCGCTCGAGTCGAGCCTGGAATCAGACGAGATCGCGATATCGGTTTCGGTGCCCGCCGCCGAACCCGGCGTGGGAACCGCCATCGACGAGATCGCGCGTCGTCACGGCGACTACGCACTGGTCGGAGTCGTCGCACGGATTCGCGTGGAGGACGGTCTGGTAGCCGACGCACACATGACGTACGTGTCCGCCGGCGAGCTGGGGCAGGTCGTGGACTATACCGATGTGCTGGCGGGGGCGTCCGCGTCGGATCCGCGAGATCCGCGCTGGCGCACCGTCGGGGAATGCGCTCGGGCGCAGATAGATACCGAAGCGGATATTCACGGGACGGCGGCCTACCGCTCGCAACTGGTGTCCGCGCTCACGGCGCGGGTCGGTTTCGCAGCGGCGACAGACGCTCTCAGTGAGAACAAAGTACTGGCAGGAAAGTGGTGACTATGTCCAAAAACCATCGCTCCATCGACGATCAACTTGCCGAGTTGGCAGCAGATACGGGTGAACATCATGTGGCCGTGACATTCACGCTCAACGAGGTGACGAGTACCGTCGTTCTGCCGTCCCGCACTCTGGCTTCGGATGCCATTCGCCACCACCTCCGTAGCACGGGCACGCACGTCGGTTGTGAACACGGCGTGTGTGGTGCGTGCACCGTGTTGCTCGACGGAAAGCCGGTGCGATCCTGCCTCGTCCTCGCGGCCGGGCTCGAAGGTCGATCGGTGACCACCGTAGAAGGCCTCGTCGAACCCGACGGCACTCTGCATCCGGTTCAACAGGCGTTCAAGGACTGTCATGGTTTGCAGTGCGGCTTCTGCACACCGGGGTTCGTGACTACCATCGCGGCCTTTCTCGAGGAGAACCCGAATCCGACGCGCGAGGAAGCAACGGACGCGATAGCGGGAAACCTCTGTCGTTGTACGGGGTACCAGAACATCAGGGCGTCGGTTCTGCGCGCTGCCGAGATCAAGCGCGAACGAGCCGGGCAGTTCCCGCTCGGAATCGACGACGAATCCACTAGGGAGGCGTTGGATCGCAAGGTGCGAGGAACAACGAATCCTGTCGGAGGACGGGCGGGGAAGGCATGAGCACTCCGGTCAAACCAGCAAAGCGCAACGGGACGAAAAGCCCTGCGCCCGATCATTCGACGTCCGATCATTCGATTGCCGACGACGGCAAGTTCTTCGGTAAACCGATTCCCCGTGAGGAAGATACGCGTCTACTCAGCGGCCAGGGGCGGTATCTCGACGATCTGGGTCACAACGCCCTGATCGCGGCCTTCGTCAGGTCACCGCACGCTCATGCGCGAATCATCGACATCGATATCGACCAGGCGTTGGAAGTTCCTGGTGTCCATGCCATCTACACCTACGACGATATCCTGGCCGATACGCCGGAAATGGCGGAGAACCTGCCGCTGCTCATTCCGCATCCGGGAATCATCGCGCCGCGCAACGGTTATCCCCTCGCGAAGGACGAGGTCAAACATGTCGGAGAAGCCATTGCCATGGTGGTCGCCGACAATCGGTACATCGCCGAGGACGCCTGCGCGAAGATCGACGTCACGTACGAGGCGCTGAAGCCGGTAGTGGGGGTCGATGTCGCCCGCACGGCCGACCATGCCGTCCACGCCGACGTTCCGGACAACGTCGCCGCCCATCTGCAGCACGGGTTCGGTGACCCGGATGCCGAACTGGCCGCAGCGCCGCACCGACTGACGTTGGATCTCGAAATCGAACGTTCGGCGTCCATGCCGATGGAGGGCAAGGGTGTCTATGCGCGCTGGGACGGCGACGAGAACACTCTCACGTTCTGGACCTCCACCCAGACATCCACATCCGCCCGCGCCGCTATTGCCGCCCGATTGGGTATGGCACTGAACAAGGTCCACTGCATCGCTCCGGACGTCGGCGGTGGATTCGGTGTCAAGATCGTTCATCCGTGGCCCGAAGAAGTGATGATCACGTGGGCCGCTCGCCGCCTCGGTCAGGCCGGCATCTCCTGTGAGGTGAAATGGGTCGAGGATCGCCGTGAGCATTTCATCTCGAGCGCACACGAGCGAGGGCAGATCCAGAAGGTCGACATCGGATTCGACGACGAGGGTCGTCTGTTGGCGTTCGATTTCACGTTCTGGCACGACAACGGCGCGTACCTGCCCTACGGGATCATCGTCATGATCAACACCGCGACACAGGTTCTCGGGCCGTACAAGCCGAAGTCCTTCCGTGTCAACGCCTACTCGCTGTACACGAACACGGTCATCGTGACCCCGTATCGCGGTGCCGGACGCCCGCAGGCCGTGTTCGCGATGGAACGATCCATGGACGCGATCGCCAAGCACCTGAACAAGGACAAGATCGCCGTACGGGAGGCGAACTTCATTCGTCCCGAAGACATGCCGTACGACTTCGGCCTGATGTTCCAGGACGGACGCCCGCTGATCTACGACACGGGCGACTACCAGGCAGGCATCGACAAGCTCAAGAAGCTCATCGACTGGGACGGATTTCCCGAGTACCAGAGGAAGGCTCGTGCGGAAGGTCGGTCGGTCGGCATCGGCATCGGTGCGTACGTCGAGGGAACCGGCCCAGGACCGTACGAGGGCGCACACGTCGTGGTCGAGACATCCGGAAAGGTCAAGGCGGCAACAGGCTTGACGACGCAGGGTCAGGGACACCAGACCGCGTTCGCACAGATCGTTGCGGACGATCTCGGAGTCAAGGTCTCCGACGTCGAGATCGTCACCGGTGATACTCGCCGGTTCGGTTATGCCGTCGGCACGTTCGCCTCACGTGGTGCGGTCATGTCCGGTTCGGCGTTCCACGTCGCGGCACAGATGGTCGCGGAGAAGGCGAAGAAGATCGCATCCGGAATCTTGGATCTGCCGGACACCGAACTCGAACTCCGGGATGGTCACGTGTGCAAGATCGGCACCGAAGCCGGGGTGGAAGGTACGTCCGTGCCGCTGAGTGTTGTTGCTGTGCTCTCGAACCCGCTACGATATGCGTTCGATCGCGAGTCGAAGCTGGCTACCGGCTTTGCCAAGACCGACACGGACATGTCGAAGCCCCCGATTCCCGAGGGTGAGCAGCCCGGTCTGGAAGCCACCGGTTACTACTCGCCACCGAGTTCGACTTTCGCTTCGGGAGTGCACGCGGCGATCGTCGAAACCGATCCCGTGACAGCGGAAATCGCGGTCCGTCGTTACGTCGTCATCCACGACTGCGGAAACGTGATCAATCCCCGCATAGTCGAAGGCCAGGTCATGGGCGCCGTCGCGCAAGGTATCGGCGGCGCACTGTACGAGCGGATCGTCTACGACGAGCACGGCCAGATGCTCAACGCGTCGTACATGGATTTCCTGATGCCGTTTGTCACGGAGATGCCGGATTCGCTCGAGATGGATCACACTGTCACGCCGTCGGGGCTCAACCCACTCGGCATGAAGGGCGCCGGTGAAGCCGGCGTGATCCCCACCACGGCCGTGATCGCGGCTGCCATCGAGGACGCCGAAGGAATCTCGATCACGTCTATGCCCATTTCACCGTCCGAACTGTTCGAACTTCGACTCGCACATGCGGGTTCGTCATCAGAGGAGAATTCATGAGAATCGCCGGCACCGCGCAGTTGACGGCACCTCGCGAAGAGGTCTACGACAAGCTCCAGGACGGTCGGGTACTGGCCGCGACCATTCCTGGTGTGCAGTCGCTCGAACAGCTCACGGACAATCACTACAAACTCTCCATCATGGCAGGGGTCGCGTCGATCAAGGGCGTCTACGACGGTGAGGTTGTCCTGTCACAGCAGAATCGGCCCAATTCGTTTGTCATGACGGCTTCGGGGGCTGGTGCTCCCGGCACGGTCAAGGCGGACGTCACGG
Source organism: Rhodococcus sp. 27YEA15 (assembly GCF_049739425.1). Lineage (NCBI taxonomy): Bacteria > Bacillati > Actinomycetota > Actinomycetes > Mycobacteriales > Nocardiaceae > Rhodococcus > Rhodococcus sp. 27YEA15. The sequence goes on along the minus strand of NZ_JBMHHW010000001.1, from coordinate 4,898,252 downwards.
TCACATTGACGGAGAACGAGGGTGGGACGCTGCTTTCGTACGACGCCGACGCGGTAGTCGGCGGCATGGTCGGTGGAGTCGGGCAGCGGATGATCACCGGCGTCGCCAAGAAGATGGCCGGGGTGTTCTTCAAGAGTATCGACGGCGTCATCGCCAACGGAATTCCCGAGAAGATCGCCGCGGTCGCAGCGGCTCCGGCACCGGCGGCGGCGGTCGAGGCGGCGGTAGCTGCCGGAGCTGTTGCCACACCGACGGTTCTGCAGGCTGCGGTGCCGGCGGCGGGTGGGACCGAGACTCGCACGGTGATCGTCAGCGCCGTCGTCGGTGCTGCGATTGCTTTGTCAGGAGTTGCTATAGGTGGTTTCCTGGCGCGCTCCGGCTGTCGCGACTAGTTCACCGGAGTGTCGACAGAGCCTCCACCGCAGTTTTGCGATGAGGGAAACGCCCCGAACCGAGCAGGTTCGGGGCGTTTTTCACGTCCGCGTGGCCCGCGCGCGTGCCGGCGAAGATCCGCTCGTGATCGTGCGCCGAACCTTGGGCCCCCGATTCGGCGGATTGTGACAAAGAAACCGCTCTTGTGAACCTGTGGAATAGCACTACACGTCAGGTACGAGCCACTTACCGGCTAGGCCACAACCGTCGATCGGTACCAGACGAGACGAGCCAAAGATCCCAGGAGGAAGCGTGGAACCCAGGAAGATTCGGGTCGGTATCGATACCGGCGGAACGTTCACCGACATCGTGGCAGTGGACGACGAAACCGGCACCATCGTCACCACCAAGACCCCGTCCACCCCGGCGGACCCCGCCGAGGGCTTTCTCGCCGGTATCGAGAAGGTACTCGCCAAGCTCGGTGAGACCGGTGAGTCGATCGGCGCGGTCAGCCATGGCACGACGGTTGCGACCAACAAGCTGCTCGAAGGCAAGGTCGAGAATCTCGGCTTCATCACCACCGAGGGCTACGAGCACGTTCTCGAAATCGCTCGTCAGTCCGTGCCGGACGGCTACGGCAACTCGTACTTCTGGGTCAAGCCCGAACGCATCGTCCCCGCCGATCGGGTACGCACCGTCGGTGGGCGCCTTTCCTTCGACGGCAGCGAGATTCGTCCGCTCGACGAAGAGAGCGTCCGCAGCGCAGCGCAGTTCTTCAAGGACCGTGGTATCCGCACCATCGGCGTCTGCCTGATGCACTCGTACGCCGATCCGACGCACGAGGAGCGTGTACGCGACATCCTCTTCGACGTCTTCCCTGATGCGACCGTGAGCATCTCGAGTCAGGTACTTCGTGAGTACCGCGAGTACGAGCGGTCCATCACCACCCTCGTGGACGCCGCGGTCAAGCCGAACATCCGCAACTACGTCAACAACATCGCGAATCGGTTGCGTGAATTCTCGACCACCGACGGCGAACCCCGCGACATTCCGTTTTACGTCATGAAATCCAACGGCGGTGTTCTCTCAGCCAAAGAGGTTGTTCACCAGCCTATTACGACAGTACTTTCCGGACCGGCTGCCGGCGCCCTCGGTGCCGCGCTGATCGCCGATGCGGCCGGCGTCGAGCAGGTGTTGACCTGTGACGGCGGCGGAACATCGACGGACGTCACCGTCGTGGTTCGGGGCGAGCCCGCGCTGACCACCGAAGGGCGAGTGGGCAACTACCCGTCGAAGATCCCGATGATCGACGTCGTGACCGTCGGGGCCGGCGGTGGCTCGATCGCGTGGATGACGCCGGAACACACCCTCCGAGTCGGCCCTCAGTCCGCCGGCGCCGATCCCGGGCCGTTGTGCTACGGCAAGGGCGGCAGCGAACCGACCATCACCGACGCGCACGTCCTGCTCGGACGCATCCCACCCCACCTGCTCGGTGGTGAGATCCCCCTGGACACAGAACTGGCACGCAAGGGCCTCGAAGAGCTTGCAACACAGCTCAGTCTGGGCTTCGAGGAGTGTGCAGTCGGCGTCCTCGAGGTCTCGGCCTGGAACCAGGCCAACGCCCTGCGTCAGATCACGGTCAAGCGTGGCCTCGACGTTCGTGACTTCACCCTCGTGACGTTCGGCGGCTCCGGCTCCCTGCTCGCCTGCCGTCTGGTCGACATTCTGGGTCTGAAAGACGTTCTTGTCCCGCTCAATCCGGGTAACGTCTCCGCGTTCGGTCTGCTGACGGTCGATGTCCGCAACGACTACGTCCAGACACACGTGAGTCGCCACGACCGGTTGAAGGCGGAAGACCTGCAGAGCCAGTTCGACGCGCTGGCAGGCGAAGCCGAGATCGCGCTCGCCGAGGAAGGTTTCGATCAGACGCAGCGCAAGTACTCCCGTACTGCCGATCTTCGCTACCTCGGTCAGGCCTTCGAGGTTCGCGTCCCGGTGGCGGAAGGTACCGTCACGGCACAGATCATGGACGACGCGGCCGAGGCGTTCCACCAGGCGCACCGCGAGCTGTACGGCTACGACTTCCGGGGCGACCCGTCGCAGCACGTGGAATGGGTCAACCTGCGCGTGAGCGGCATCGGCCCGATCAAGCGTCCGACGCTCAAGGAGATCCCCGCCGGCACCGGCGCCGACTCGGCCCGAACCGGTTCTCGTCAATCGTATTTCGACAGCTGGGTCGACACGGCTACCTACGACCGCACGCTGCTCGGTGCGGGTGACGTCATCGAAGGACCGGCCGTCATCGAGGAGTTCAGCTCGACTGTCCCGATCCATCCTGGATTCTCGGCACGTATCGACACCTTCGGGAACATTCGTATCTCGAAGTCTTCCGACTCGAACGGAGTGAAGTGATGACCGCCATTCTCGATGCTGCTGCTGCCACCGCGGCCAAGCCGTACCGACTCACCGCTACCGACGGCGCGTCACCTGATCCGATTCTGGTCGAGATCGTCGCCGGTTACCTCGCCAGCGTGGAAATGGAGGTCGAGACCTCCATTTCGCGCACCTCGCGCTCACCGATGATCCGTGACGCTCACGACTTCCGCGCGGGGATTCACGACCGGAACCTCCGCAAGCTCACGGGCCGTTCGTATTCCGCGCTGGTCCATCCGATCGCCCGGGACTTCCCGCTCGAGACGATGAAGCCGGGTGACGTGTACTTCCACAACGACGTCTACCTGTCCGAAGGTGGCATCGGCCATCTCCCCGACCTGTGCGTCACCGTACCGGTCTTCGCCCGCGTCACTCCCGATGCCGAGCCGAAAGTTGTCGCGTTCGTTCAGGCGTTCGGTCACCACGACGACATCGGCGGTTGCTGCCCCGGCTCCATGCCGTCCGGTGCCACCACGGTCTACGAAGAGGGACTGATGGTTCCGCCGATCAAACTGTGGGACCAGGGAGTTCCCAACGAGGCCGCGCTGCGCATCATGACGCGTAACTCCCGCATGCCGGATGCACTCGCCGCTGACCTCGACGCCGAGTGCTCGGCGTGCTTGATGGGTGCGCGTCGACTCACCGAACTGTTCGAGCGATACGGAGTCGACACCGTCGAGTCGTGCTTCGATGCGATGATGGACGCGACCACCGAGACGTACCGCCGCGAGATCCTCAGCAAGATCCCTGTCGGTGAGTACACCTGGGAGGACTACGCCGAGCACGACGGCGTCGACGAGCCGATGCTCCACATCCAGCGCATCACGCTCACGAAGACGCGGCCGGAGGACGAGGGCGGCGAGCGACTCATCCTTGACTTCAACGGAACCGGACCGCAGGCAAAGGGCCCGATCAACCACTGCGGTGACTACGCGGACGGAAACTTCCTCATCAAGTGGTTGGCCCCGATTCTGCGTAACCTCGCGGACACCCCGGAGCGCATGGCCGAACTGGATGTCAACGAGGGCGTAGTACCGCTGATCGAGATGAAGTTCCCCGAGAAGGGAACATTGATCACCCCGATCTTCCCCGCCCCCACCAACGCTCGCACGTTCGTCATCCTCCGCCTGCTCGGTGTGCTGGCCGGCGTCGTCGCCAAGGCTGTGGACGGCAACATGCCCGCCGATCAGGAGACCATCAGGTACACCGGTGTGTACGGGGAGGACTTCGAGGGTCACTCGTACCTCATGCGTGAGGTGCTCGGTGGCGGTTCCGGCGGACGCTACTACGCCGACGGCGAGGACACGATTCACGTCGTTCCCGACTCACGGAACCTGCCGACCGAATTCACCGAGAGCCGATTCCCCTTCATCGTCGAGAAGCTCGGCCTGGCAAAGGATTCGGGCGGCGCTGGACGTTACCGCGGCGGCCTCGGATACGAGAAGCACATCCGCATGCTCAAGGACGCGCACTTCATGTCCATCGCGGACCGTTCGATTCTCGCATGCTGGGGAGTCAAGGGCGGCAAGGCCGGGCGACCGTTCTCCGTCGTTCTCGATCCGGGTGGGCCGAACGAGCGGGAGTTCGAGGCGCTGACCGATGCCGAGCCGATCAAGGCCGGGGAGGTCGTACGGATTCGTACCACCGGTGGTGGCGGCTGGGGCGACCCACTGGAGCGCCCGACCGACGAGGTCTTGCGGGATATCGAGTGGCGTAAGGTGTCCGTCGAAGGTGCACGTGACGACTACGGTGTTGTCGTGATCGACGGTGACGAGCCGTCCGTCGACGAAGCCGCTACCACGGCACTGCGGGATCAGTTGCGCGCGGAGCGCGGTGAGAACGAGCCCTTCTTCGATCGGGGTCCGGGCTACGCGCAGCTCTCCGGCGGCGCCACCTCAGCGGTCTACGACTACGTCTAGGACGGAAAACTCTCATGGAGAACGGAATTACTCGCGGCGCCGACATCGCGGTGATCGGCGCCGCGGGTAAGACCGGTGCAGCAGTCGTCGCGGCCCTGCCGCCGAGCGTGACGGTGCGGCGGCTGGTGCGAAAGGCATGTGTCGAGGGCGACTACGAAGTCGAGCTCGAGACGGGTAGTGGGTTGCGCAAGGCGCTTGCCGGTTGCCGTGGCGTGTATTTCATTGCCCCGAACGTCCATCCGGACGAGCCCGCACTGCTTCGCAATGCGCTGACGGCAGCGGCGTCGGCGGGAGTTGAGCACTTTGTCTATCATTCCGTCGCGTGGCCGTTCAGTCCGTCCATGCCGCATCACCTGGACAAAGCCAGGTGTGAGGACGAACTGCATCGTTCGCCTTTGAAATGGACTGTGCTGCAACCATGTGCATATGCGCAGAATTTCGAAGCGATACTGACCGGTCGATCCGACACTGTTGTCCTGCCATACAGCGCGGACACGAAGTTCTCGTTCGTGAGCTTGGCGGATGTCGCGGCTGTGGCCGCGATTGTTCTCAATGAGGGCCCGGGTGCGCATCACGGAGCAACATACGAAGTGGGCGGCCCCGAAGCACTGAGCGTCATGGAGGTGGCACAGATGGTGCAAGAGCAGACCTCACGTACCGTCACGGTCGATCAGATCAGCGTGGATCAATGGCGTGAACAGATCGGCAGCGGCCTCGATGTCAATGCCAGCTCGCGTCTGACCGCGATGTTCGAGTTCTACAACCACCATGACTTCCTCGCCGGCAGCGCGGCTGTCGAACTGTTGTTGGGTGGCCGACCGAGGAGCGTCGAGAGCCTGATTCGGTGAAGTTCGCGCGGGGTAGGTTCACCGTTGGCGAGAGCGCCCGTATCCCGTGCCGGTTGGTCGCCGAAAATTTCGGCTCCAGCGGCGGCTCTCCACGGCTTCGAGTGAGATCTGCTTCCGGTCGCCCTCGTCGCGACCGGAGGCAGATCGCGGTCAGGCGATGGTCGTCTTGGACTGCTGAATCGAGGACAGCACGCGAGTTCGGCATTCGATGAACAGAGGATCGGCTTTGGTAGAGATCTGATCGCGGGCTCCGGCGAGTGGCACGTCGATGACCTCTTGCACCAATGCAGGCTTTCCGCCCAGGACCATGACACGATCGGACAGGTATACCGATTCGTCGACGTCGTGGGTGACCAGGAGGACGGTGATGCCGGTGTCTCGTTGCAGGGTCAGCAGCAGATCCTCGAGTTCGGCGCGGGTCTGGGCGTCCACGGAGGCGAAGGGCTCGTCCATGAGCAGCACCTGCGGCCGGTAGGCGAGCGCCCGCGCGATGGCGACGCGCTGCTGCATACCGCCGGACAGCTGCCACGGGTAGGAACGGGCCGCTGTCTCGAGGCCGACAACGGCGAGGGCCGCCGTCACCCTCTCGTTCTGTTCTTTGCGTGACAATCCGATGCCGCGCAGTGGGAGTCGAACGTTTTCGCCGACCCGGAGCCACGGCATGAGTGTACGCCCGTAGTCCTGGGACACGAGTGCCAGCGTTGCCGGGGGAGCTGTGATGGTGGTGCCTGCGATACGAACGTCGCCTCTCGTCGGTGTCTGCAGGCCCGCGATGCATCTGATCAGGGTGCTCTTGCCGATTCCGGAATGGCCCACGATGCAGACAATTTCGCCGGCGGTGACGGAGAGGTCGATCTTGCGGAGAACTTCCCGTCCGGTGGCGCCGCCGTAGGTGACGCCGAGATCACGCAATTCGACTGCCGGCGTGGAGGTGCTGGAAGACATGGCTTATTTACCTTTCGCTGCGAGAGCGCCCTGAGTTCGAGGTTGCCATCCGAGCAGCCACCGTTCGATCACTCCGTAGACGACGTTGAGCAGATACCCGATGATTCCGAGCAGGATGATGCCCGACCACATGTCGGCGATCGCGAAGGTCTGCTGGGCCACAATCACGAAATGTCCGATACCTGCTGTGGAGACGTACATTTCGCTACCGACCATGATGACCACGCCGATGGCCAGACTGGTGCGGATACCCACCGTGATCTGTGGCATCGCACCCGGTAGCAGGACTCGGCTCACCAGCAGCGGGGTTCGGATGCGGTAGCTGCGCGCCACCAGTCGAACACTCGGGTCGATGGAGCGGATGCCGTCGAGTGTGTTGAGCAGTATCGGCCACACCGCCCCGAAGGCGATAGCGGCCACATTGCCCGTCGAGCCGGTGCCGAACACGATGAACAGGGCGGGTAGCAGTGCCAATGCCGGTATGGCGCGGAAGAACTGGAGAAACGGATCGGCGATGTCGGCGGCGAGTGGGAACAGCGCGAGCAGCAGTCCGACCCCGATCCCGATCGCGAGTGCCACCGCGAGCCCCAGCCCGAGGTTCGTCAGACTCGGCACGACGTCCTTGGTGAATCCCTCACCGAACCAGTTGTGGACGAATGCCTTCCAGATCTTGGACAGAGGCGGGAAGTACGGCGACTTGCTCGATGCCGATCCGAAATACCAGATCACCACGATCAGTACCGGTAGCCAGATTTCCCAGGCGAGGAGCCGAATCCCTGACAGTAACCTCACGGCCGCGTCCTCCTCGGAACGTAGTGCCAGGCGAGCATCCGCTTCTCGATTCCCGTTACGGCGAAGGCGAGTAGCATTCCGAGCAGTCCGGCGACGATGATGAGCGCGAACATCCGGTCGGGAACCGATTGGCTCAACAGAATTTCCTTGCCGAGGCCGGGTACGCCGGCGATCAGCTCGGCACCGATGGTCAACAGCAAACTCAACGTGGCCGAGATGCGAATTCCGGTGAACACGTATGGCATCGATGCCGGCGCGACCACCAGGAGGAGTCGACGCCACAGGGGAAGCCGGAACGAGCGTGCGGTGGACAGCAACTCCGGTTCCACGTTACGGACGCCGTGAATGGTTTGAAGCAGAATCGGCCACACACTCACCGCCACGATCAATGCGACCGCCATCCGTGGGGTCGGCCCCATGATCAGAAGGAACAGGGGTATGACGGCCAACGGCGGTACCGTCCGGCAGAAGTCGATGACGAACCGCGACGACACAGTCAGGAACGGGTGCGAGGCCAGGATCAGCCCCGCCGGGATTCCGATTGCCAGGCACAGCGCCAGCCCGACGGCCGTGGTGGTGAGCGTCTGACCGAGTGCACCCCACAAGGACGACGTACCGAGCTCGTCGACGAACGACGTTGCCACGTCGGTGAACTTGGGGATGCCCTTCGCGTCATCGGAGCCGAGCATCCCGAAGACCTGCCAGCCGGCCGCCAACGCGAGTAGCGTCAGCAACCGGCCGACCAGTACTGTTCGGCTTCGGGAAGTCAACGCAGGCAATCTACTTGGCCGGCGTGAGCAAAGAGCTGGCGTCCACCGACTCAGTCAGTACGCCGTACTCGAGAAGAAGTTCGATCTCGGCGGTCAGCGCTGCCGGGTCGATGACGGCGTCGAATGTGGGGTTCTTGCTGTTCGTCAGCATGTCGAGGGGGATCTTGGCATTCGTGGCGAGTGCGGCCTTGACCAGATCGGGGTTCTGATTGGCGAAGTCGACCGACTTGGCCAGTGCAGTACGGAATTTCGCGATGGTATCCGGATTCGCCTTCACGAACGGAGCCGATGCGGCGAGAGAGGTTCCGGGTACGCCGGGAGCTGCGAGGGGGAACGGATGGCCGAGGACCTTCAGTCCTTCGCCGGTGGCCTTGCTCAAGAACGGGTCGATGAGGAAGGCGGCGTCGGCTCCGCCGGTCGCCACCAGATCACCGAGGTTGGGCATCGGAGCCTGGATGAAGGACACTTTGCTCGCCGATCCGCCGGACTTCTCGACGGCAGCGGAGATCACTGCCTCACTGACGGACTTGAGGCCGCTGATCGCGACGGTCTTGCCTTCGAGGTCGCGGAAACCGGTGAGCCGGCTGTCCTTGGCGACGACGAGTCCGGACTGGTCCGTGTCGTCACTTGCGGCGAAGTTCGTGAGCCCGCCGACCAGGGTGACATCCATGTTCTGGCTCTTGGCCTGGATTGCGGCGGTCGCAGTGGTTGCGGCGAAGTCCGCATTTCCGCTGAGCAGCAACGGGATCTGTGCCGAGGAGCTGGCCCCGCCTTCGACGATCTCGATGTCGAGGCCCTGATCGGTGAAGAAGCCCTTTTCCATGCCCAGCCAGATGGGGGCGAAGTCGGCGATCGGTTGGGGTGCGATACGGATCGTCGTGGTCTGGGTGCTGTTTTCTTCGGTCGCATCGGCGTCGCTCGAACAGCCCGTCAGTACCAATGCTGTCGCTGCGACCGCCGCGATGCCTGCAGTTCGCAGACGTCGTGCGGACCGGAGGGTGTGTCCAACCTTCATGTCCGAAAGCCTCTCGCTGGGAAAGAAATTACTTCCTTACCGGTGACCCGGAGGGAAGGGAAGAGCCGAGAAAAAGTTCTGTACACCGGAATGATTGTTGTGACTATAGTAATTTCTTAGGCGAATGCCAAGGTTTTCCAAAGATTACGAGATTCGGGACCGCCAAGTAGGCAAACGGCCTTGGCTCGAACGGCACTGGAGGGGATCGGATGGCGAAGGGTTCTGTGTCTGCTGTCGACAAGGCGTTGGATCTACTCGAAGCGATAGCGCGTGCGAAGACGCCGATGAAACTCAGCGAACTCGCAGAGGAAGTCGGGATGCTTCGTCCCACCGCACACCGGGTACTTGGTGAACTGGCCAACCGTGGATGGGTGTTCCGCTACGACGGACGCTATCTCCCCGGCCCGGCAGCACTGCAGGTGTCACACGAGGCGGCGTCGTACTCGCTGGCGGCATTGTGCCGACCGGCCATGCAGACGCTCTCCGACCGCACGGACATGATGGTGAATCTGCAGGTCCTCGAAAGTGGAGGAACGCGAATCATCGACGCTCTGCGTCCGGACCGGCTCAAGATGATCACCCGCATGCTCGGTGATCTACTTCCCCCGCATCGTTTCGCCGGTCCGCTCGCACTGGTTGCCGCGCTCGAAGAGCAGAACCGGGCACCGTACCTGGCGATGGTGGAGAAGAGCGGCTACCCCATGGACGGTCCCGGCGGGTTCCTCGCCGACGTCGCGGAGACCCGGAGAACCGGATTCGCCGTAGTACACAAACGTTCCCAAGACGTCATCGGGTCGATCTCCCGAGCGGTGTCCTCCCGCAAGGGATCACCGCTCTGTGCATTGACGGTTATAGGATTCGACACCGATTTCGACGAGAACACCATGCGGACCGTCGAAGGGCATCTCAAAGACGCCACCGACGAGGTTCGACAACTCCTCACCGACACCACCTCGGGTAAGCGCCCGACCGATTCAGGAGACGAAGAATGATTTCACGCACCGAGGGCTTTCTGACCGTCGCCGACGGCGAACAGGTCTGGTACGAGACCGCAGGCACCGGACCCGATCTGATTCTGACGCACGGACTCGGTGGCAACGCAGCCGTCTGGTACCAGCAGGTCCCGTATTTCGCGCAGCACTACCGGGTGATCACCTGGGATCAAAGAGGTTTCGGCCGCTCAACCAACGACAAAGGCAATCACGGCCCGGCTGCGGCAGTCTCCGATCTGGTCGAGATCATGGATCTGCTCGGCGTCGAGAAGGCTCACGTGGTCGGACAGTCGATGGGTGGCTGGGCCGCACTGGGGACGGCGGTCGCCGTGCCGGACCGCGTCGAATCGGTAGTCCTGGCCTGCACCACCGGTGGTATCCCGGTGGGGTTCGGTCCGGAGATCGTGGTGCCGCTGACAGCCGCGCCGGTCACGGCGCGTCCCCTCGGCGAACACCCGGCTGTCGGTGGCCGACTGCCCAGTCTGGACATGGCGCGCGCGTACCTCTATCAAGCTCTCGGTTCGTTCGGGCATCGTCCGCCGGACACGGAATTCTTCCGAATCCTCAAGGAGTACAACTACGATCCGGCGGTACTGTCCACCGTCGACGTCCCCGTTCTGCTGATTGCCGGCGAGCTCGACGATCTGATGACTCCGGCCCGGATTCGCCGTGCCGCCGAGTTCCTGCCGCGCTCCGAAGTGGTCGAGCTGGCAGATCGGGGACACTCGCCGTACTTCGAAGATCCCCACGCCTGGAACGAACTGGTCGCACACTTCCTGTCCGAGGTCCGTGCTCTCGAAACACGTTGACCTACAGCCGTACAGAACATCACAGCCGAACAGGAGATCTTCAGTGAATCAGTCCGAGACCGTAGAGTTCATTCCGCCGACCTTCGACACCCCCTTTTCCACGGGCGTGCGTGTCGGCGACATTCTGTACCTGTCCGGTCAGATCGGCATGCTCGACGACGGGACGTTGGCCGACGGATTCGAGGCACAGGCCCGTCGGACGATGGACAACATCGCCAACTCGCTGATTGCCTACGGCACGAGCATGGACGCGGTCTTCAAGTGCACCGTGATGCTCGACGACATGTCCCGGTGGCAGGAGTTCAACAAGGTGTACCTCGAGTACTTCCCCGCGTCGCGACTGCCGGCTCGCAGTGCGTTCGGCACCGACGGGCTTGCGCTCGGCGCACACATGGAAGTGGAGTGCATGGCGTACACGCCGCAGGTGTAGCTCTCGGGTGATGCCGTCCAGGTGCCCGGCCGGGACCAGTTGACTGCGGCGACTCGCGCACTTTCGTAGCGTCCCGCAATCGGCTCCGATGAACTTTCCGGTTCGGCGATGCCGACCCGGTGAATGCTCGTCTCGATTCCGGAGATCGGACCGGTGTTGTTCAGTCGGCCGCAGTTCGGACTTGCCGTCCTGTGCTCTCGGAAACGTTTCGAACATGATCGGGCACCTGGTTTCCGGGCGTCAGATCTTTGGCCGGAACAGGTGTGCCGAACTGTGTGCACGCGGGAATCACACCTGCCCAGACGGTTTCGTTCTGCACGTCCTGCTGGTCGTCCACCGGGTCGCCCGAGCGTACTTTCACCGATGCTTCGAACAGTGACAATGCCACTACCGTGGTGGCTGCCAATTCTTTTCTTGTGTGGTGTCGCAGTTGCGCGGATCGTCCGGGAACAATCTGGTCGACGATCAGATCGAGTGCGGTAAGTCGTTCAGCCGGATCGCTGACCACTCGCGGTGTCCCGAGGATCACGGCGCTGCGGTAGTTCATCGAGTGATGAAAGGCTGATCTGGCCAGGACGAGCCCGTCGAGGTGAGTGACGGTGACGCAGATTTCACCGCCCGTCGTCAAGCTGCGAGCTGCGACCGACCCGTGGAGGTAGAGGGTCCCTGCCCGGTCCGGCCCGGACAGATCGACGCCGAAAGCGGTGGGCATGACGAGCGGCGTGCCGTCGACGACCACACCGAAGTGGCACAGTTTCGCACTCTCGAGTATCGCCGCCAGTGCCGAGCGATCGGTCACCGCGCGGTTTCGGCTGCGGTTGAGCGTGGTGCGCGGAGTCGGTGACAGGGTGTCGTCCGAGGTGGTGTCGTAGTGCATGGGGGTAATGTTGCTCGATAAGTGGCCCTGAGTCAGGATCCAATTCTGCGGAATCTTGATAGGCCACTTTTCGGACGAGTTGTCGAGAGGTGTGCGAATGCAGCTGCCCGCGGTGGTTGCCGTTGTTCTCGACCGGAGTGATCGCCGATCGTTGCCGGTTCAGATTGCCGATCACCTGCGTTCGGAAATACGTCATGGTCGGGCAGCGGTGGGGCTGCGGCTGCCGAGCTCCCGAAGGCTGGCCACCGAACTCGAGGTGGCACGCGGTGTGGTCGAACGTGCATACGAGCAGTTGATTGCCGAAGGGTGGCTCGTAACGGTACAGGGATCGGGCACCTTCGTCGCCGAATCGCCGACCCCGGCCGCACCTGTACCTGTACCTGTACCTGCACCTGCACTGTCGCTGCGATCCGAGGCTCGGATCGCGCTGCGGCCCGGCGTACCCTGGACGCCGCCTCGAGCCACGGCAGCATGGCGTCGAGCCTGGCGGGACGTGGGAATGTCGACGTCTTCCGCTGGATACCCCGATCCCGCCGGCGACCGTGACCTTCGAGCCGCGCTCGCGGAACTGCTCGCGCGCACGCGGGGGATGGCGGTGACCTCGGACCGGATACTGATCACCTCCGGAACCACACACGGTTTCGCGCTGGCACTCGCAGCGCTACGATCTCCGGATTCCGTTCTGGCACTGGAAGACCCGGGGTATCGTTGGGCTGCAACGGCTGCCGCAGCCAGCGGATGGACGGTGCTGGACGTGCCGGTGGACGCGAACGGGCTCGACGTCGACGCCGTCATGTCGTCGAACCAACACGTCGACGGTGTGTATCTCACACCGTCACATCAGTATCCGCTGGGCGCACTGATGCCCGTGGGCCGGCGTAACCAGCTTGTCGACTACGCGCGTGCCGACGACGTTCTCGTCTTCGAGGACGATTACGACTCCGAGTACCGATACGACGTGGCGCCATTGCCTGCCCTTGCCCAGTTGGCCCCGGATCGCGTGGTGTATCTCGGAACGGTGGCAAAGACTTTCGGGGCCGGTATTCGTCTGGGCTGGTTGGTGGCACCACCGGAACTCGTCGAGCGGATCGCGCACTACCGCGAGCGGATCGGTGACCTTCCCTCGGTACCGTTGCAGCGGGCGCTATTGTCCATGGTGCGTGACGGTGAGTGGGATCGGGCTGTGCGCGCGGCGCGTCGTCGATATCGTCGACGAGATCGCGAAGTGCAGGCGGCACTGTCTCGCTTCGGTGAACTGCGGGGCCTCGGGGCCGGGATGCACACGACGCTGGTACTGGACGAAGCCCTCGCCGCGGCAGTAGCGCGTGATGCCAGGTATGGGGGAGTCGAGGTACCCACCGTTGCCGAATCTGCTCGAACACATACGAATCCGGGTGGATTGGTGATCGGTTACGGCCGGGTCGACGACAACGATCTCAGCTATGCGCTCACCGTGATCGCTCGTTCTCTCGAACGTCTCGCGCCGATATAGTGGCAGTTGTCCCGGGCGAATCTCGCCACACCCGACGGCGGCACGTGCACCATCAGGCATGAGCAGCCACGATCTCCGGCCACCACCGTGCTGCCACGTCAGGATGTGCGCGTAGTCGGCTCTTGAGAGCATTGGCGCCGTACGAGTCGTGGATCGGATTCTTCGTGTCCGCCGTGACGCCGGTGGCCTGTGCCGCGAGCTCTGCCGGTAGTTCGAAATTCGGGATCTGCGCCGCATAGTTCGGGTTGAAGAAGAACGGCACCGAAATACGCTCGCCGTCGCCCTCCGGTGAGATCACCCGGTGCACGGTGGCCTTCAGATAGCCGCCGGTCGCCACTTCGAGCAGTTCGCCGATGTTGACCACCAGCGCGCCCTCGATCGGCGGTGCGTCGATCCACTCACCGTTGTGCTCGACCTGCAGTCCACCCTTGCCTGGCTCGACGAAGAGCAGCGTGAGGACTCCGGCGTCCTTGTGGCCGCCGACGCCCTGAGTGCCTGCACCCTTGTCCCGACCCGGATAGCGGACCACTTTGATGAGGATGGACGGGTCGACGGCGAACGCGGCGTCGAAGATGTTCGCCTCCTGCCCGAGCGCCACGGCCCATTCGCTCAGCAGACGACGGGCGATCGCGCTGAGGGTGTCGTGCCACTCGGTGACGACTTCGCGTAGTTCGGGAAGTGATTCGGGCCACTGGTTCGGACCTTGGAGAATCTCCCATGCCGGCGACCCATCCGTGCGTACCGCGGCGGGTTGCTCGGTGCTGATGTCGATCTGTTCACGCCAGTCCTGTTTGCCCTCGGTAAGTTCGCCGCCGAGGCGTGTGTAGCCGCGGAAGTGGGGGCTGAGAACGTTCTCGATGGCGAGCTTCTCGGCAGCCGGGAGGGCGAAGAACTGCTGCGCCACGTCCAGGAGGCGAGTTTGTAGATCATCGGGAATCCCGTGTCCGACCAGGTAGAAGAACCCCACGTCGTGCGTCACTTCTCGAAGCTGGGTACGAAAGCGCTCGGCGGTGTCCGGGTTCTGCGCCTGGGACAGATCGAGAACAGGCAGAGTGGTCGGCGACATGTGTGTTCCTTCGTGATGTGCGGCTGAGCACCTCTATGAGATCAAGTATTTCTCGACTGCGCCAGAGTTTGGATCTGCAGGCTTCCCCTGTGGCTCGTGAACGCCGGTCGCCGAGCAGAGCGGCGACCGGCGCGACATCGGAAAGTCCGCAGCGACGACGCAGCGTCGGGCCTGAAGCCGAACGGAGTCAGGACGTTGCGACCGTAGCCCGGCCGGCGAGTAGACGTTCGATCGCGTCGTCCCCGAGATGTCCCGCCGGTAGGCCGTTCTCGAATGCCTCGGCCGACAGGGATTGCAGTGCCTCGTTCAGGGGTGTCGGTATGCCGTGTTGCCGACCGAGTAGAACGATTTCGCCGTTGAGGTAGTCCGTCTCGAGCGGTGACCGGCGAAGGAAACTTTGCAGTGTCGAGTTCCCGGGGCGGACGCGGCCCTCGATCGATCCGTCGATGGCCTCGCGCGTCCATTCGGACAGGCCGGAACCGATCGGATCGACGAGTTCGATACCCAGTGCGGCGAACACGGCGAGGGCCTCCCGGAACAGTCCGTCCTTGAGTTCGTCGCGTCGGGCGCTCGGTGCAAACACCGGTTCGAGACCGTTGACAGTGTTGTAGCTGAGCTTCCATGCCTTGACGCCGACGATGTCGTCGATCGCCTGCACGCCGAGTGTCGGTGCGACTCGAAACGCTGCCACTACTTCGCGTAGACGATCGTCGATGTGTCCGTTCGGGTAGTTACCCACCCACAGCAGCAGGCGCTTGTCGGCTCCGTAGTTGGCGATCTCGCCAACGGTTTCCTTGCCGCCAGGGCAGTAGATGGTGCCGGCGATGACGGATTTGAACCACCGCAACGCCGCGCGGTCGGTATTGAGGCCGTTTTGGACCGTGACCAAGGGAAGCACGTCACCGACTCGGCCGGTGTCGCCGCTGGTCATGGTCACCGGGCGCCATGCCCATGTGCGTAGAGCCTGCTCGGCATCTTGCGATTTGGTGGTGAGTACCAGTACGTCTCGGTCGGTCAATTCGATTTCTTCCGGCCCGCCGATGGTGTTCAGACGTACGGTACTGGTGCCCTGAGGCGTGTGGTAGATCAATCCGCGTTCGCGGATCGCCGCGAGTTCCGCGCCCCGCGCGACGACGACTACCTCGGCGCCGTGTAGATGTAGTTCTGCGGCGATCGCGCCGCCGGTCGCACCCGGACCGATCACGACTATCCGGCGATCGACGGACGGTGTTGCAGCGGTTGACATCAGAAGCCTCCTGGTACGCGGGTGTTGCGACAATCGTGATCGCAGTCCGTCCGGAAAGTCCAATAGAAATTGCCGATGTGTTCTCATCGCTCGAGGTGATGAATGTCGGTCGGACACGTCGGCGACAACTGTTTCGCTCGATTGATCAATCGAGCCGATAACCGTCGATCGTCAATCACACTTGGACGTATCCGAATTCGAGCATCTACCGTGGTGTGCATGATGTCACTGACTGCACCCGCCGCGTCCTGTGTCGGTAGGTCGAGCAGTTGTCGAAGTGTGCCGAGTCCGATGTATTCACGCTCCCGCTCGGCCGACCAGGCCACCCACGTCCGTTGGGAGCACGGGCGATGACGTCGACCGAGGTGCATGTGCAGTCCGCCCCCTCGGAGGGCAAAGCAGCTCCGAGCGTCGAACGCCTTCCGACGATGTCGGACATCTCCCCACGCACACCGCGGTGGTATTCACCCGGTAACGCGCTTCGGTTGTTCCTGCCCTTGGCGGCGTTGGCGACTTGGTACCTACTCAGCACGACCGGAGCGATCAAAGAACTCTACTTCCCTTCCCCCACAACAGTGTTGGAGGCGCTGGGCGAGCTGGTATCGACCGGTGAGCTGCAGGAGGCTTTACCTGCATCGTTAGGTCGTGCGGCCACCGGGCTGATGGTGGGACTTGCGATCGGACTGGTTTTCGGCATAGCGAACGGTCTGTTCTCCCTGTTCGAGAAGTTGTTCGACTCGTCCTTTCAGATCGTGCGCCAGGTGCCGTTCATCGCGATGATCCCGCTGTTCATCATCTGGTTCGGGATCGGCGAGCAGTTCAAGGTGATCGTCATCTCACTCGCATGTGTTTTCCCCATATACATCAACACCTATCACGGTGTTCGACACGTAGATTCCCGACTGGTGGAGGCGGCGCAGGTGTTCGGGCTCTCGCGGCTCGCCACGATCGTCACCGTGATCCTTCCAGCGGCACTGCCGCAGATTCTGGTCGGGCTGCGAATGTCCATGGGTGTATCGCTTCTCGCACTGATCGTTGCAGAGCAGGTCAACAGCAAGAGCGGCATCGGTCACATCATCTTCGTTGCGACAGGCGCACTCCGCATCGACATCATTGCGGCCGCGATCATCATCTACGCACTGTTCGGTGTTGCAGTCGACATCGTCATGCGGATTCTCGAACACCGACTCCTACCTTGGAAGTGACATGACAGCACACCCTACGACCGCCGTCGATCAGTTGGTCGCGGTGCGGCTGAGTCACGTGGTCAAAAGGTTCGGCGACCGTGCGGTGCTGGACGACTTGGATTTGACGATCCGACGCGGCGAGTTCATCGCTCTGCTCGGCGCATCCGGGTCCGGAAAGACGACGCTCCTGCGTATTCTGAGTTCACTGGACTTCGCTACCGAAGGTGAATTGGATGTCACGCCACAACGGTCGGTCGTATTCCAGGATGCGAGGCTACTGCCCTTCAAGAAAGTATGGCGCAACGTCCGACTCGGATTGAGTCGTCGAAAGGCGAGCCGTGAACGGATTGTCGCCGCGTTGGACGAAGTAGGGCTTGCCGATCACGCCGATCGGTGGCCGAAGACCCTGTCAGGTGGCGAGTCGCAGCGTGTTGCGCTCGCGCGTGCGCTGATACGTGAACCACACCTCCTTCTGCTCGACGAGCCGTTTGCGGCTCTCGACGCGCTCACCCGGATCAAGATGCACGATCTGGTCCTGCGCCTGTGGCACCGTCATCAACCTGCCGTGGTCTTCATCACCCACGACGTCGACGAAGCAATTCTGCTTGCCGATCGTGTGCTGGTCTTGCGTGACGGTCGGTTCGTCGAAGACCTCGCCATCGACGAACCTCGCGCACAGCGGCGCTCGTGGGCCGGATTCGGAGAAATCCGAGATCGGCTCCTGTCCGAACTCGGTGTCGAACAGAGCGACCAGGTCAGCCGCTGAGCGTCGATTCGGTTCGACGGTCACACTTCGGAATTCCACTCTCACACAAAGGATCACTCTCGAATGTTCTCTCGACTATCCGGCCGATCGCCGGTACGTGTCGCCGCCGTCCTCACGGCTGCCGCATTGGCGTTGGCTGCGTGCGGTTCCGACAGCGACGATTCCACGCCGAGCGGAGACGACACCGGAGATCTCTCCTCGGTCACCATCACGCTGGGACAGAACGATCCCGCGCTCAAGGCCTTGCTGCCGGCCTCCGGAGCGCTGGACGGCGCACCGTACAAGGTGGATTTCGTCGACTTCAGCAACCAGGTAGAAGCGTCGACGGCTCTGGCAACCGGAAAAATCGACGGTTCGGTTCTGGCTCAGTACACGGTGATTCAGGCCGCCGCAAACGCTAAACCGGCCTGGACCGATACCACGGCTCCTTACCGGACCGTCTTGATCCCGCAGTTCATCGACGTCGAGAATCACGATCCGTTCGGTACGGTGGCGTCTGCCGAATCGGGAATCACCGAGTTGACGGCCGACTCGGTCCGAGGAAAGAAATGGACCGCGTCGCCGGGTGCGACGAACTATCTGACGATGTTGCAGACGCTGGATCACCTGGGGCTCGGGTTGGGCGACATCGACTACGTGCAACTCGACAATGCGGCGGGGGCACTCGCGCTGCTGAACAACGAGGTGGATCTCGCTTCAGGATTGTTCTCCTCGTACTTCGCGACTCTCGAGAACGGCGGCACGGCGCTCGACTCGTCCCACCAAGTCGGGCCGGGTAGCCCGACCGCCCTCGTCGCAAGTACGGCGTCGCTGTCGAACCCGTTGCAGGCCAAGGCCTGGGAAGACTTCGTCCAGCGATATGTCGAATTTCGAAAGTGGACGCTCGAGAACAAGGACCGGTACGTCGACGTCCTGGTCGGAACCACCAAGGTGAAGCCGGAACAGGCGGCCTTCCAGTGGCTTCAATTCGGGCGTGGAAGTGTGGGGCCGGTGACGGCCACTGATATCGCGAAGGGTCAGGACATCGCGGATCTGGCCTACAAGGCCGGTGTCCTCCCGGCCGAGATCGACGCAGCAGTCGGATACGACGCGCGTTTCACAGATGCCATCGAGTCGAAGATCGACGAAATCGGTCTGTCGGACGCAGTGGCGAAATCGATCGCCGAGAACCCCAAGAAATAACAGTAGTCACGTCAAAGGTCTGGGGGTCGTCGAGAAACCGACGGCCCCCGATGCCGAGAAGAGGTCCTGTGCGTCTGTCCGTCTTCGATCTCAGCGCTGTCTCCGAAGGTACGACACCTCGCGAGGCTCTGCGATCGGTCATGAATCTCGTCAGCTTGTCCGAGGAATGGGGCTACCACGGGTACTGGTTCGGTGAGCATCATCTCGGTCGTGGTCGGGTCGGGTCGGCGCCGATCGTTCTCACCGCACTTGCGGCCGAACGTACCTCGACATTGCATGTCGGCTCGGCAGTGGCAGTTCTGCCGCATTACCGACCGCTGGCTCTGGTCGAGCAGATCAGCACGATTGCGGAACTACATCCGGGACGAGTCCACCTGGGTATCGGTAAGGGTTTGACGCACAGCGCCGAGAGATCGTCGGAGCGAGTGTCGAATGCGTTGCAACTTCTGCGTGAGCCCGGTGCCGACCTGCCTGACCTCGGTCGTGCTGACCATCCGGTTCTGCTTCGCGAACTGCTGGCCGTATCACCTTCGGATCCAGAAGGATACGATCAGTCGGTTCGGGAAGTGCTGTCGCTGTTGCAACGACCGATCGGTGTGGTCGACGGACGGCCCTTGCAAGCCATGCCGGGGCTCGCGGCGCCGGTTCTTCCATGGCTCTTTGCCTCGGCCGGACGTGAGAGTGCGGTCAGATCCGCGAGATTGGGGCTTCCTTTCGTGGTCAACAATCACGTGATCGATGCTCCGGTCGAAGACGCGGTGACCGCCTATCGGGAAGCGTTTGTCCCTTCGGCCTTCTTGACGAAACCATATGTGGCGGTATCAGTTCACGCCGTAGCTGCTGACACGGACGCGGAGGCTCGTACGCTCGCCGAGAGTTATCCGGTATGGATCTCGGGAGTGCTGGCTCGGGGGTTCTCCGACACGCTGAGCCCATCGGGTACGCGCCGGGAAGAAGCACCCTTCGACCCTGATCGTCTTCGATCATCTTCGGGAACAAGGATTATCGGGGAGGCGGCAGCTGTGAGCGAGCGAGTGCACTCGTTCGGCCAGAGTATCGAGGCCGACGAAGTGCTGGTCAGCACTCTCGTGTACGGCGACCGCAACAAAGCCCGTTCGTACGAACTCCTGGCCAAGCATTGGCCGTCGACTTCGCGGCCTTCGGATGCGCCGCGCCATGATCGACTGCGATCTGTCGACGGCGTCACACCCGTCTCTTCCGATTCCCAAGCCACCAACAGGGTGGCGCACAGCTACGAGATCAGGTGACGATAGATGACCAGATTTGCCAACGTCGGCGGCCGCATGAAGATCGTCCTTTCGAACGCAGTTGCAGACGTCGAAGTATCGAGCGCCGGTAGGTTCGGCCCGGACCCGCAGCAGGTATACCGTCACTGGGATGAATTCTCGCAGTGGCTGCAATCGGCTCAGCTTCTCCCCCAGGAGCCCCTTCCTACCCTGGACACGGTAGGGCCGCCGTCACCGGAGCCGCCGCAGATTATCGCGCTCGGAGTCAATTCCCACATCAAGCTGCTCCAGTTCGGACTGGGTCGGCCCTCCGGACTCGGTTTCATCAGCAAACTGCGTGGTGCTCTGACGGGTCCGGGCAATCCCATCACACGCACGAGCGAGAAGATGTACGTCGAGACCGAAGTTGCCGTCGTGATCGGGCGATCGACCCGAAACGTGACTTCGGAGGACGCGCTTTCGCACGTGGCCGGCTTCATGATCGCTCAGGATCTCGTCGACTCCAATTCCTACGTGAGGATCGAATCCACAGTCGGTAAGCACCCGGTCGTCTACTTCAATCCGGCGAAATCCTTGGCGGGTTTCGTGCCCACCGGGCCATGGTTGGTGACACCCGACGAAGTGCAGAGCATCGACGATCTACGGATCCGACAGTGGATCGACGACCGATTGGTCCAAGATGGTCGGACTACTGACTATCTTCACGGAGTCCGAGAGGCCGTCAGTGAACTCTCCCAATCCATTACGCTGTTTCCCGGCGACGTGCTCCTGATGGGAAGTCCAGGTCAAGTCGACACGAGCCCACTGGAACCGCTCGACGCGGGAGCCGTGGTTCGAGGAGAAGTCGACGGGCTCGGTGTTCAGCAGCACTTGATCACAAGTTCCGATTCGGCGGAGACCTTCGCAGAGTCGTCAGACGTACGATTGGGCTGAACGGGTCGGTGGTGCCCGCTCCCGGGACAAGTCTCTCTCGAAGCCTCGGTCCTCTAGTAGGAATCAGACCACTCGTAGGAACTCGCGTGGATCTGCATCGGCAGCGTTGTCGGCAGCTACCGGAGCAGATCCTCGCGGGATGGCGGCAAAATGATCGCTGACCGCCTTGATCGCCGTCTGTTCGATGTCGATCGACAACGCGCGACGCGCTACCAGTCGGAGGTCGATGTCGCCTACCGACGGAATATCGGTCAGTTCGCGAAGTCCTGCGGGTACGGGCCCGAAGAACGGCAACAGTGCTACTCCGAGACCGGCGCGTGTCGCGGCGAGCACTCCGTCCAGACTCGTCGACTCGACGGCGACGAATACGTCGTGCCCGAGCTCGAACAGCTTTCGTATCGCCCGCCGGCGCAGCCCGCACGGTGACTCGAACACCACTACCGGGACCCGAGCCCCCGGTTCTGGAGCCTGCCAGCCCTCGGCCGCTACCCATCGAAGATTCAGCCGACCCACCTCGGTTCCGACGACTTCTCCGTCGTTCCCGCCGAGAATGACGGCCAGATCGAGTGTCCCCCTGTTCACGGCGTCACCGAGTGCCGTCGAACGGTCGAGCCGGAACTGGAGACTCACTTCCGGATAGGCCTCGCGCAGGACGCCGAGAAGCTCGGGTAGAACGTAGTCCGCAGCATGTTCACTCGAGCCGATGGTCAGATCGTCCACCTCTTCGACACGCAGGCGCTGTAGTGCCTGCTCGTGTGCGGCGAGAAGGCGGCGAGCCTCTACCAGTAGACGTTCACCACTGGACGTGAATCGAGACCCGCGTCCGTCTTTCGTGAGCAGCGTTTGCCGCAGTCGCTTCTCCAGGAGTCGAACATGCTGGCTTACAGTGGGTTGGCTCAAATGCAATGCATCTGCTGCGCGCCGAAATCCGCCGGTTTCTGCGATTGCCACCAAAGTTCGCAGGTGAACCAAATCGAGCGGGTCTGCCATTATTCTCCCAAAGTCGCTGATCGATCATGAACCTCACTAGCGTTTCATCGACGGCAGCGCCGGACCAGGGTTTCTCTCACCAGGATTCGAGAAGTCGGCCCGAGGGATCAGACGTACCTGACTATCGGTAGTAATTCGCTTCCGAGCTTGAGCCGTTCGAGGAAAAGGACGATCGTTGCGGCGACGGTTCGGTGACCCGCATCATTGAGTGCGTCGTGCCGACCCTCTTCCACAACAGCGATTTCCTTGTTCGGAAGGTGCTGGTACAGATCGTCGAAGGCGCGTCCCCACGGTGCAATCGTGTCGGAGCCGCCGTGAAGTACGAGTACGGGAACCTTGACATTGCCCGGAATCACCGATCGCAGAGTCTCGGGAACCTCGACCGCGATCGCACCCCGTTCGCTCTCTCGTGAAAGCACACCCTGATGGGTCGGACATGCAGTGCGGGCCTCGAGCTCTTCGTTCCAATCAGGCTGTGGTACTTCACCGTTGACCGGCGCTCCGGCAACGACAACCGCATCGACACCCAGTTCCGGATGCACCGCCAATTGAAGTGCGAGGAGCGCACCCGTATCTGCACCCACCAGGACCTTCGGCCCCACGAGTGTGTCGTCGGCAAGGAGAGCCGACACTTGTTGTCGTGCACGCGCTACGTTCTCGGCCACGTCCGGTACCACCCGAACCTTGTACGCGTCGAATGCCAGACGTGCACCGAATCGGGTGTACACCGAGGATTTCTCTCCTCGTCCAGCCAGGACTATCAGGGTTCCGCGAGGATTGATACCGTACGGTTCGTCCCACGCGGCAACAGTGTCCGTCATCGGCTTCATCGCCTTTCGAAGAGATCCGGACTCTGTGATCGAGTCGGATCGGAGGGGGTGCAGTCAGCTCTGTCGGTCCGGTGCGGTCAGTGCGAGAACGCATCCGCATGTTCGCGCCGAGTCAACTCCTGACGGATCAAGGGAAGGACGTAACGGCCGTAGTCGATGACGTCGTTGTAATTGTCGTATCCGCGGATGGATATCAACGTCGCCCCGAGGTCGACGTAGTCGAGTATCGCTGCCGCAACGGTTTCCGGAGTGCCTACCAGTGCAGTCGACGCGCCCTGCGCGTTGGTCACCGCTGCGGGGACTGTCCACAGCGCGCGGTCGTGCACCTCGCCGCGCGCGGCGAGGTCGAGCAGCCGCCGGGATCCGACGTTCTCGGGTCGGTGCGAGCTGATCGGATTCACCGCAGCGTTTCTCTCGAGCGCGGTCAGAACCCGGCCGGCCTTCTCCCAGGCCAACTCTTCCGTCGGAGCGATGATCGGGCGGAACGTCACCCAGAAGCGAGGCCGGTCCGACCGGCCGGCCGCCGCCGCTGCGGCATCCACCGCCGCGATCTGCTCCGCTGTTTCTGCCAGTGGTTCACCCCACAGTCCGAAGATGTCGGCGGACTTGCCCCCGAGTCGGTATGCGGAATCCGACGATCCTCCGACCGACACGGGAATCGTCCCGTTGACGGGGCGCACATCGTTGCGAAAATCCTCGAACTCGTAGTACGTGCCGCGATGATCGAACGCCTCGTGATCGCTCCAGGCGCGGCGCAGGATGTCGATGTACTCGCCGGCGCGATCGTACCGCGAGGCTTTGTCCAGGAAGTCCCCCTCCCGGGCCTGTTCCCGGTCGCTTCCACCGGCGATGACGTGCACGACCGCGCGGCCTTCGCTGAGCTGATCGAGAGTGGCCAGCGAGCGGGCGGCGACAGTCGGGTAGACGGTATTGGGTCTGAGAGCCACTATCGGCCTGACCTTTTCGGTGTGCTCACTGATAGCGGCGGCAATCGTGAAGTTGTCGAACGAGGAGGACGAATAAGGCAACAGCGTGTAGTCGAACCCCGCGTCTTCGACGGCTCTGGCGTATCGGACGAGGAACTTGGTGTCGATCGGAGCCTTCGGAACAGGTGACAGCTCGGTCGAGGAATTCGGGTACGTCAAGCTGATGAACTCGACAGGCACGTGGTTGCTCCCTTCGGTGCGTTCTGCCGAGCCGGCAGGCTGACGTGATTTCCTTTGTTCGCGAGCGGTGTCGGGCCGTTGTCCGGAGCAATGACCGGCCTTGCTCTTGCTCACAGAGGTATTGCTACACAGCCGAACTCGGTTACCTGACAGTACTTCGGGCTTGTCCTGAGGTCCAATATCACTTCCCGATCACTACCGATCGTCTCGAGCTATCGAAAGGGCCCGGGCGGGCGTCATGAGCGTGGCTGCAGTAACGGTGGTCGAGATCCACGATTGGTCGACGAGGTGGAGGCGAGTGCGCTATTCGACAGTCGTTGGACCGCAATCTATGTCGATCCGGTGATATCGCCGAGGCAACGCGTGACGGCAGAGTGTGTTCGGGGCGTCGAACGCTTGTGGGGCCGTGCACCCGAAGATGCACGGCCCCACAAGATTCAGTTGAAATCAGGCGTCGACGGCCTGAAGCCGAGTTACGCTTCGTCGGCTCCGATGATGAACGCTTCGAGTTCGATGCGGGCCTTGTCGTCGGCCATCTGAACCGGCGGGGACTTCATCAGGTATGCCGATGCCGGGTACACCGGTCCACCGATGCCGCGGTCCTTGGCGATCTTTGCAGCGCGGACGGCGTCGATGATGATGCCGGCAGAGTTCGGCGAATCCCAGACCTCGAGCTTGTACTCCAGGTTCAGCGGGGCGTCACCGAAAGCGCGGCCTTCGAGGCGAACGTATGCCCACTTGCGATCATCGAGCCACTCCACGTAGTCCGAGGGGCCGATGTGGACGTTGCGATCGTGCACCTTGCCGGCGAGCGAGCCGGTGAGGTTGGATGTCACGGCCTGCGTCTTGGACACCTTCTTGGACTCGAGACGATCACGCTCGAGCATGTTCTTGAAGTCCATGTTTCCGCCGACGTTGAGCTGGTAGGTGCGATCGAGCACCACGCCGCGGTCTTCGAACAGCTTGGCCATCACGCGGTGGGTGATGGTGGCGCCGACCTGGCTCTTGATGTCGTCGCCGACGATCGGGACGCCGGCGTCCTTGAACTTCTGCGCCCATTCCGGATCAGAAGCGATGAATACGGGCAGAGCGTTGACGAAGGCGACACCCGCGTCGATCGCGCACTGTGCGTAGAACTTGTCCGCGTCGTCGGAGCCGACAGGCAGGTACGAGACAAGGACGTCGACCTTGGCATCCTTGAGTGCCTTGACGACGTCGACGGGCTCGGCGTCGGACAGCTCGATGGTCTCGGCGTAGTACTTGCCGATACCGTCGAGAGTGGGGCCGCGCTGCACGGGAATGTCCAGCGGCGGGACGTCGGCGATCTTGATGGTGTTGTTCTCGCTCGCGAGGATCGCCTCGGACAGATCGAAGCCGACCTTCTTGGCGTCGACGTCGAAAGCGGCGACGAATTCGACGTCGCGAACGTGGTAGGGGCCGAACTTGACGTGCATGAGGCCGGGGACCGTTGCGGTCTCGTCGGCATCCTTGTAGTAATGGACGCCCTGAACCAGGGACGAGGCGCAGTTACCCACGCCCACAATGGCTACGCGCACCGTGGTGCTGTTCTCACCCATGGTCGGGTTCTCCTTCTTTCGGGAATGTTCCAGTTGTCGATTGCTCGGCTGCGATCAGTTCGTTGAGCCAACGAACTTCACGCTCACTCGATTCGAGTCCGAGCTGATGGAGCTGGCGGGTGTAGCGGTCCAGCGATCCGCTGGCCCGGCCGACGGCCTCGCGAAGCCCTTCACGGCGCTCCTCGACCTGGCGTCGTCTGCCTTCGAGAATTCGCATCCGCGCCTCGGCGGGGGTGCGACTGAAGAAAGCGAGGTGAACGCCGAAACCGTCGTCGGTGTAGTTCTGCGGGCCCGTGTCGGCGACGAGCTCGGTGAACCGTTGCCGCCCCTCGGGTGTGAGCTGGTAGACGCGACGCGCTCGACGCTTCAGTGCGCCGGTCGCGATATCCACGTCCTCCGAGATCAGCCCGTCGGCTTGCATGCGCCGAAGCGCCGGGTACAGAGATCCGTACGAGAACGCACGGAAGGCACCGAGCAGACCGGTGAGCCGCTTGCGCAGCTCGTATCCGTGCATCGGTGACTCGAGAAGCAGCCCGAGAATTGCTAGTTCGAGCAAATGACACCCCTCCCGAGTCGATGAACCTAACCGCTTGATGCGATTACCAACTATATCGCGCCGATATATAAAACCACACTGGCGTTCGATACGTGTAGCGGGCTGTCACGGACAGGAGGGCTGCCGATTCTCCGGCAATGTCCGGTGCTCAGCATTCGACGACATTCACCGCCAGTCCGCCGCGCGAGGTTTCCTTGTACTTGTCATGCATGTCGGCACCCACATCGCGCAGGGTGCGGACAGCGGTGTCCAGTGAGACGTGATGCGGCTGATCTGCTTCGTTCAAGGTGAGGGTGGCCGCTTGAACTGCGGTGACGGCAGCTATCGCATTGCGTTCGATGCACGGGATCTGCACGAGTCCGCCCACCGGATCGCAGGTCAGGCCCAGGTGATGTTCCAGGCCCATCTCCGCTGCCTTTCCCACCTGCGCCGGTGTGCCCCCGAGGGCAGCGCACAACGCCCCGGCCGCCATCGCGCACGCCGAACCCACCTCACCTTGACATCCCACCTCCGCTCCGGAGATGGACGCGCCCGCCTTGACGACGCTGCCGATGGCGGTTGCGGTGAGAAGCATGTCCATGACGCCGAACCGATCGGCGCCGGGAGTGCGGAGATAATGCTCGACGACGGCGGGCAGGATTCCGGCTGCCCCGTTGGTAGGCGCGGTGACCACCCGGAAGCCCGACGCGTTCTCCTCGTTGACGGCCAGGGCCGCGAGTTGGATCCGGGAGACTGCGGTGAGTTCGTGCGTCGGTTGACCATCGAGCGTTCTGGCGAGGCCGGGTGCCCGTCTGCGTACGGCCAGACCGCCGGGAAGCGAGCCGTCGGCCCGGGTTCGACCGGCGTCGATACATGCCTGCATTGCCGCCCAGATCTGTGCGGCGTCGGCTTCGGGATCGCGGCCCAGCGCCCACTCGTTTGCCGCGACGATCTCGGCGACGGTCAGGTGTCGGGACGCGCAGAGTGTCAGGAGATCGTCGAACGTGCGGTAGGGATACGGGACAGCAGCCGGCGCCGGTGGTACTTCTCCGGGTGTGACCACGAATCCGCCGCCGACGGACAGGTAACTGCGGACGGCGACAACAGCGCCGTCCGTGTTTATCGCCTTGAACTCCAATGCATTCGGATGATCCGGGTGCGGGGAGAAGGGATCGAGGACGATGTCGTCGTGGGCAATCGTGACGAGATGGCCGTCAATGGAGACCGTGGGCAGGTGGCGTGCTCGCTCCCACAGTCCGTGGACTGCATCCGGATCGCAATCGTGCGGTGACCATCCGCGAAGACCGGCGAGAACGGCGTCGGGAGTTCCGTGGCCGACGCCCGTTGCGCCGAGCGATCCGCGCAGTCGAACCTGAATGTGCGTAGTTTCCGCGAGCAGGTACGCACTGCGCAGTCCGGCCACGAAGCCCGCTGCCGCCCGCATAGGTCCGACCGTGTGTGAACTCGACGGTCCGATGCCTATCGAGAACAGATCGGCCATCGACGTGTGCGCGCTCACAGTTTCCTCGGCACAATTTGAAGTAATTCGCACAGATCGCATGAAGTTTCTCCGTAAGAAGAGGGTTAAACAGGCGAATTGCCCTGTTTCTTGGATGTTTCGGCAAGGAAAACTCTCCGTTCATTCGTAGATATTTCTTGCCGCACAGTTGTAGATTATCCGTACATCACCCGATCGGCTCCACTTCTCACTACTCACGCCTTGCAGAGGTGCCAATGAAGACCACTGATTCCTCGCTCATCGAGGACCTCACGATCCAACCCGTACCGGAAGAGCGTCGCACCGGTACCGCCCGCCACCTGTTCTCGGTCTGGTTCGGCGTCCAGATCATGCCCCTCACCCTCGTGATGGGAGTGCTGGGGCCGACTGTGTACGGACTCGACATCTTCTCGACCATCGCCGCGATCATCCTCGGTAACCTGGTCGGTGCCGTCTTCATGGCCCTGCACTCGGTTCAGGGCTCCAAGCTCGGTGTGCCGCAGATGATTCAAGCTCGCGGACAATTCGGGATGTACGGATCGCTGCTCGTGCTGGTCGTCGTCATCCTGATGTACCTGGGCTTCCTCGCCTCCATCATCGTCCTGGCCCGCGACACCCTCGTCGCCCTGGTTCCCGCCCTCGATCCTGCAGTTGCCTTGGTCTCGACCACGGCGCTCACTCTGGTGGCGGTCATTTTCGGCTACGAGTTCATTCACCGCCTCAACCGGGCACTGCTCGTACTCTTCGGAATCGCAGTCGTCCTGATCGCCGTGTTCACCTTCCATGCCGCCGGTGGTGGATCCGTCGCCTCGGCGGAAACAGGGTTCAGCGTGATAGGTTTCCTCGGGATGACGTCGATTGCTGCGACCTGGCAGATCGCCTATGCACCTTATGTTTCCGACTACTCTCGCTATCTTCCCGTCGCAACTCCCGCCCGTGAGGCTTTCTGGTACACCTATCTCGGAGCCGTCGTCGGAGCGATACCCGTCATGACCCTCGGCGCGCTTCTGGTGACCTCGGCCGGTGGCGACGGCAGCGTCGCCCAACTGCTCGACATCATGCCCGGCCCGGTCGGTGTCTTCGTCCTCGTCATGCTCTTCCTCGGTGCCCTCGACGCAGCTGTGATCAACCTGTACGGGCCGTCTCTGTGCACCCTCACACTGATACAGACCTTCCGAACAGACTGGAATCCAGGCGCTTTCGCACGTAATGTCGTAGCCACCTGCACTGCCGTCGTCGCATTCATGGTGGCCCTGCTGTTCGCGGACAATTTCCTCGTGAACTACTCCAACTTCATTCACTTCCTGATGTGCCTGCTCATTCCCTGGAGTATCGTCAATCTGGTCGACTACTACATGATTGCCAAGGGGCAGTACGACATTGCCGCGTTCAGCGACGTCAACGCCGGCTACGGTGCCTTCAACGTTCCGGCACTGATTACCTACGTCCTCGGATTCGTCATCCAAATGCCTTTCATGTCAGGTGACTTCTTCACCGGGCCGGTCGCCGCAGCCATGAACGGGGTAGACGTGTCCTGGCTCGTCGGCTCGGTGGCCAGCTTCTTCCTCTACCTCGCGCTCGTTCGACTCTCTGCCAAGCGCACTCCGGCTCTCGCCGTAGCCACCGTCTGAAAATCGCTCACCGAAAGGAACATTCATGACCGGGACCGAACTGGCCGATCTCGTCGGCGACGGCACCGACCGTCAGCGGCTGATGAACAGCACCTGGACACACCACATCAAGACCCCGTTCTCGCAGGGGTGGCGGATCGGGAACCTCGTGTTCACCGGCGGCCAACTCTCGTCGGACGAAAAAGGAAACGTCCTCGGCGAAGGCGATATCGAGACGCAAACCCGCAACGTATTCGAATCTCTCACCGCAGTACTGGCCGAGGCCGGTGCCACCTGGGATGACGTCGTCAAACTCAACACCTACTACTGCTTCGACGGTTCGGGCGACCAGGTTCAGGAGAACTGGGAGACGATGACCCGCGTTCGGATGGAATTCCTCCCCGACGAAGGACCTGCCGGTACCGGCGTGCGCGTCGCCGGACTCATGTACGACGGCTTCCTCATCGAAGCCGAAGCCATCGCGGTCATCCGCGGCTGATCACCGAAAGGAACATCATGACCAACCCCACGCTCGACGCCCGGAGACTGCGCATCGACAAGGTCACCGAACAGCTCTCGCAGACCGGCGGGCACCTGCTCACCGGTGATCAGTACAAGGCCTCGCTACGGGACGGCCGGCGCATCATTTCCTCGCAGGGTGAGGACATCGAGGATGTCACCACCCACCCCGACCTGCGCGCCGTCAACACTCTGGCCGGTATTCAGGACGCCCAGTTCGATCCCGAGACCCGTGACACCCTCACCTACGTCGACGACGACGGTGGTCGCCGCGCTATCGGCTGGCAGGTTCCTCGCACCCGCGCCGATCTGATGGCCAAACGTGAAGCAACACGACTGATCACGCAGAAGACGATGGGTATGTACGGCCGCCCCAACGACTACGGGGCCATGATGGCTCTCGGCTTCCTCTCGACGATCGACCGGATCGAAGCGGAGAATCCCGAATTCGCGCAGAACATCCGTGATTTCGTGCAGATCTCCGGCGATCACAATCTACTCAGCACAGATCTCATCGCGGACCCACAGTCCGACAAGAGCATTCCGCGTAACGAACGCCCTTCGCAGCTCCGAATCGTCGAGGACCGGCCCGACGGTATCGTCATCTCGGGTGCGAAGGTCGCCGGTAGCATCGGCTCCCTCGCGCACTTCTTCACTCTCTCGACCACTCTCGGTGGCGGTGTCGGACCGGAAGCAGCCATCTGGGCGGCGATCCCGGTCAACTCTCCCGGTCTCTCGCTCATCCTGCGCGAGCCGACGGCGAAGATGAACACTCCGCGCAACGATCACCCCCTCGACCACGCCGGTGAAGAGCTCGACCAGACGATCATCTTCGACAACGTCTTCATTCCGCGTGAGTACGTCTTCAGCAAGTACAACCTTGGACTGCTCGACCTGTATTACGAATCCTGCGCGTACTCGCTGTGGTCGGTGATGACCCGCCTGGCATTCCGGGCCGAGATGTTCACCGGCGTCGCCCAGGTGATCACCGAAATCCTCGGCACCGACAAGATTCCCGGTGTGCAGGCCGCTGTCGCCGACATCACGCTCTACGCGCAGACCCTCAAGGCGTACTCGCTCGCCACCGTTCACGAGTCGGTCGAGTGGTGCGGGCTGCACGTGCCGAACCCGGAACTGACGACGGCCGGCCGCCTCTACTCGATCGAGAACTACCCCCGCATCACCTACCTGCTGCGTGATCTGTGCGGGCAAGCACTTATCGCTCGCTGGCCCGAGAAAGTCTGGGACCATCCGGAATTCGGCGCCCGGATGGAAGAGTTCTTCCCCGGAACCGGTGTATCCGCGCGGGACAAGAACACCTTCTTCAACTTCGTCTGGGATCTCGTTGCCGGCGCACATGCGGGCCGCGTCGGACTTTTCGAGAACGTCAATGCCACCCCGCCGGCGTTTGTTCGCAACCTCGTCTACTCCAAGACCGATCGCTCGGCAGCTGCCCGCCGCGTCCGCGACTACGTGGGGATCGCCTGATGGGCGCGCCGGTGATGGACAGGCGCACTGCGTCGCTTCGTGCAGCAGCCGGCACCACCCACCCGTGCGTGCCCGCCGAGGATTTTGCCGCCTCGATGCGCAAGCTGGCGAGCGGCATCGTCGTGGTGACCACCGAAGTCGAGGGCCGCCCATGGGGTCTGACGCTCAGCTCGGTATCCTCGTTCTCGGCTGATCCGGCCCGGATCTCGTTGTCGGTGAACAAGACCAACGTCACGGCCCGCTACATTGCCGAGCACGAGCGGTTCGGCGTCGCCATCCTGTCTGAAGAGAAGGTAGCCCTCGCTGCCGATCTTGCCGCCCCCGGAAAGCCGAAATTCATTGCCGAGGAACAACTGTGCAGCCCTGGGCCTCGCTTTTCGCTGCCCGCGATCGACGGCGCTCTGTACAACATCGAATGCGCAGTGGTCTTCATGGTGGAGGCCGTCGACCACGTGCTCGTAGTGGCAGATGTGGTGTCGGCGCGGGCCGGCGATCACGCTGATTCTGCCGGACCACTGACGTATTTCGATCGCACCTTCGGCTCGTTTGCCGTGGGAGAACCTGAAGGAGATACCGCATGACCGCGACACCGGATACCGTTGCCAGAGAGCAGAGCCCACTACTCGGTGATCACCTGCTCGAGAACCGGCAACCGATTGTGGACCTGACCAGGCCGGTGTACGAGGGCATGCCGATGTGGTTCGGCCACCAGCGCACCTTCACGCCGGTCAATCAGACTCACGAGCAGTTCAAGGCCATGTACGGGACCAAGGACGGCTTCTACGCCCGCAACCTGGTGATCAGCGAGCACGCCGGCACCCACGCCGACGCCACCATCGAGTACGACCCCGACGGCGCCACCATCGACAACACTCCGTTGGCGTATTACTACGGCTCCGCCGTCTGCCTCGATCTCTCGCATGTGAAATTCGAAGGGCCCGATCCAATCTCGCACGGCTCGGCAGGCGTCGCGGACATCGAGATCGCCGAGCGAGCGCTGGCCGAAGCCGGTGAGCAGATCAGGCCGGGCGATATCGTACTTGCCTGGTTCGACTACGGTGATCGCTGGTTCCCCGAACGCAAGTACATCGACGAGAATCCCGGATTCTCCTGGGCAGGTGCCGAATACCTGGCCAAGAAGGGTGTGGTGAACATCGGCACCGACTGTAATGCAATCGACAACAGTCTCGACGACAGCTTCGCGGGACACATGGTGTGCAAGAAGTACGGAATCGTGAACACCGAACATCTGCAGAATCTCGGGCAGTTGGTCAACACGCGTTTCGACTACTTCGGGCTGCCACTGCACCTCGTCGGGGGAACCGGCTCGCCCATTCGGGCGGTTGCCATCCCCCGTGCGCCTGCCCGGTAGTCCTCACGATCACGACGGCGCACAGGGGCGCAGGCCCTAGAACGTCGGGGGAGTGTTCACCCACACTACGCGAGCGGTGACAGTGCCACGATTGGCGTAGGTGTGCGGGCGAGTACTGGGAAACGTCATCGAGTCGCCGGTGGCGAGGAAGACGGCTTCGACGCCATCGAGAACGATCTCCACGCTACCGGCGACGACGGTGAGGAACTCTTCCCCCGCATGGGTCATGGGTTCACCACTGCCGAAACCGGGTTCGATGGTGACCATCTGGGACTGCAGCACCGTCGACGACTGATAGAGATTTTCGATCCGGACGCCCTCGACCTCGAGGGGGAGAACTTCGCGTTCGTCGGCACGGACGATCATCCGGTCCTCGGAAGCAGGCATGCCGAGGAGTTCCGGGGTGGTCGTTCCGAGAGCGTGCGCGATCTGGGTGATCCGCCCGATACTGGGTTTGCTCAGCCCGCGCTCGAAGGCACTCAACGCGGAAGGACTGATCGCGATTTCCTGGGAAAGGTCACGCAGGCTCATCCTGTTCCGGCGCCGAAGCTCCTTGACCCGGGCCCCGATCGCTCCGATGTCGTCTTCCGAGGGAGGAACGTCGTCCTCGATGTCACCGTCGAGTGCCTGACGGACACCGACGACCGTCATCGATCGGGATTCGAGGAGTTTGCGGATCTTCTCGAGTCGTTTGACGTCCTGCATCGAGAACATCCGCTGCCCGGAATCGGTGCGATGCGGGGTGATCAGGCGTTCCTGCTCCCACAACCGAATTCGCGCAGTGGACACACCGACGATACTGGCGACGTGGCCGATCTTGAGAATCGCGGCATCAGCTGCGGACCTCGGCCCCGGCTCATCCGGACTACTCGGGGAACTGGCTGAAGACATGGACCTCGACCTCACGAAAGGGAAAACGGATCACGGTGAACGTGCGCGTAGATCATATAGTTCTCGTACATCGCGACTTGAAGAAAGCTGCACAAATTGTGTCGCAAGTGACAGGTCTCGACGTGCGCGGCGGTGGCTGTCACGACGGCATCGGCACCAGCAACCTCATCATTCCGATGGGGGAGTCCTACCTGGAACTGGCGACGGTGGACGACCCCGCCGCGGCCGCGCAGCATCCCTTCGGACGGCTGGTCACGGCCGCGCTCGCCCAGAACCGAGCCCTGGCGGCGTGGGCAGTGGCCGGCGCAGTCGGGGACGACGCCGTCCCGCTCAGCCGCGCGGGCGTCAGTGTTCGCCTCGTCGGCTGCGACCAGGCGATCATCCGCCCCGACCTGCCGTTCCGGCTCGAGCGCCCCGCAGGCCAGGCATTCCCAGGCGCGACGCACGGGCCGCGTCGACTCCGCACGATCCACCTGCACGGGCCTGGCGAACCGGACGGCCTGAGCAACGGGCCCACCGAACTGGTGACGACGCCCGGACCGGGCGCGCTGCACTCGTTCACCCTCGACGACACCGACGGTGGCGAACTGACCGTCACCTGCGACATCTGGAGCACTCTGTGAGCATCGACATCGTCGCGGTGCGCCGCGACCTGCACGCCGTTCCCGAAGTGGGCCTCGACCTCCCAGTGACTCAGGCCTATCTGCTCGATCGACTCGTCGGATCGGGGATCGAACTGACACTCGGTACCGCGATGTCGTCTGTGACGGCTGTGGTACGCGGCGGTGACGTGGACCGCTCGGACCCCTCGCGCGTGCCTACCGTCCTGGTTCGCTCCGACATGGACGCGCTCCCGGTCGCCGAGGACACCGGCCTCGACTGGGCCTCCGACAACGGTGCGATGCACGCGTGCGGGCACGACGCACACATGGCGATCGTGCTCGCGGCGGCGCTGGAAACACAGGACAAGCGTGCCGATCTGGCCGGCGACGCCGTCTTCTTCTTCCAGCCGGGAGAAGAGGGCCACGGTGGTGCGAAACTGGCGCTCGAGGAAGGCCTCCTGGACGTCTCCGGCGCGCGCCCGGTGGCGGCGCTGGGGTTGCACGTTCTCGCGCACCTGCTCGGTCCCGGCGAATTCGCCTCACGCGACGGCGCCGTCCTGTCTGGTTCGACGCTCGTGGACGTGACCATCACCGGTAGCGGCGGCCACGGCTCCTCGCCGCACCTGGCCCACAGCCCGCTCACCGCCGCAGCGGAAGCCGTTGGGGCCGTGGGGATCGCCGCGTCCCACGGAGTCTCGATGTTCGAGCCGTCAACGGTGGTGTTCGGCTCGCTCCGCGCCGGTGAGGCGCGGAACGTCATACCCGACAACGCTTCTTTGTCCGGGGTGATCCGCAGCTTCTCCGAGGACACGGACATACGGCTGCAGTCGATCGTGCGCCGCACCGTCGACGGGGTCGCACACGCTCACGGCGTCGCCGCCGAGGTGGTGCTGACCCGGGACACCGTGCCGACGGTCAGTGACGGGGCAGAGTTGGACGGACTCGATGCCGTCGCCACACGACTCGGCACGTCGATCACCCGCCTGCAGCAACCGATCGGGATCTCCGAGGACTTCTCGTGGATTCTCCGCGAGGTACCCGGCGTGTTCCTGCTCGTCGGAGCCCGCACCAGCGACGAGAGTGATCTGCCGTCCAATCACTCTGCGCGGGCGACGTTTTCCGACGACGTACTCGAGCCCACCCGTGACCTGGTGGTGGCGTGGGTTCGGAGCCGCCTCGCGGCTCAGGGTGTGAACGGGTAGACGCTCAGCGGTTCACCGGACAGTGTGGTCTCCAGATGGCCGGAGTCGCGAGCTTCGTTCCTCACGTACACGTAGACGGTCGGCTCGGTCAGCGGATCGTCGTTCGCGTAGTCGATACTGATCTGATCGACCACTCCGCCCGGCACGCGGAGTGTCTCCGGGGCACCGGCTATCAGACGTGCCAGAACGTCGACGTCCACCGTCGACAGATCGACCGTCCGGGTTCCGGTTCTTCGCGGCGACGGCGTCGACCAGGACTTGAATTCGCCACTGTAGGTGTAGCTCACGTAGGTTCCCGGCTGGTCGGGGTCCGCACGTTCGACGGTGGCGTTGTCGGTCCTCAGCTGAACGGTGTCGACGACGGTGTCCCCGAATTCGATTCGGTAGTCCTCGATGAGCTGTGCCATGCCCCGGCCGGTCGCCAGATCCGGTATCGCCGGTGCGTCGCCGAACGCCGGACTGTCGGAATTGGTGGCCGAACCGATCAGGGCCCCGACGATTCCCGCGACGACGACGACCGCTGCGGCGACCTTCAGGGACCTCGGCGGCGCAGGCAATCGCGGTCGGACCACTTCGCTGTCCAGATAGCGGGAGGGGATCTGCAAATCGTCGACCAGTACTTGGAGGTCACGAATAGTTTTCGCGGACATGGCTTTCGATGTACGATCCTCGTGCTCTTCCGCCCGGATCTGCCCGTCCACGAGGGCGGTGTCGAGCACCCCGCAGGTGTCCGTTCGGTCGGAGTCTCTGGCGCGTTTCGACGGTGCGGGACTCGAAGGCATGGCCTGACTCCTAATCTGAGAACGCGGAGGCGCGGACGAGTTCACCTGAGGCAGTGGTGATGACATATCCGCCCTCGCCGAAGCTGTTCTTCGCCGAAATGTGGAGGCTCGGCGGTTCCTCGTCAGCGTAGGAGATGTAGTAGACCTGTGCGTCCGGTACGTTGACAGATGTTCGGATTTCCTCGAGTGTTCGTTGCAGAGCGCCGAGGTCGATGTCGTCGAGATCGACTGTCGGAGTATCGATCTTGCGACTCTCCAGCTCGCCGCTCACGCCGAAGCCGCCACGAAAACTGTAACTGATCTTCCGGTTGGGTTGCCCGGGGACGGCCATCGACAGATATGCCGAGCTTTCGGTGAAACTGACCTCGTCGACGACGGTGTTGCCGAACTTCTCCCGGAATCGGTCACGGAACAGGGCGATCCCGTCCGCGCTTGCCATGAAGGGCGTGGGGATCACCAGTGGCTCGGGGTCGGCGAGAACGGCAGTCGCGGCCGCAGACCGAGGCGCCGCAGGATCTCGGTGGGTGAGTGAGTAGGCGCCGCCACCGACTACCAGCGCTGCCACCACCGTCGCAGCCGCGAACCACGGCACGGGTCGCTTCGGTGGACGGCGCCGATCCACCGGCGGGCTTACGGCACCTTGCAGATCGGCGACCACGGCGGCAAGTTGGTCGAGGGTGCGGGCCTTCGCCACCGCCGTCGCCGCAGCGTGATGCTCGGCGGCGTTCAACTGTCCGTCCCCGAAGGCGGCGTCTACCACGACTGCGGTTGCTTCCCGGTCCCGGTTCCCGGCGCGCGTGTTCGGCGGATATCTCTTGGCCACGCCGAGAATCCTAATTTCCGGACGGCACGGTCAGAACACCGTGCCGTCGAAGGTCATCTTGTGAACGCCGGTGTAGGCGCCCGCGTCGTCGACGACATACACACTGATCACCGGTGCGCCCGAATCGGCCACGGTGACGTGGTCCACGCGGGTGCCACCGAGGGCGGCGGGGGACTGCGCGATCGTCGACGCCAAGGCGTCGAGGTTCACTTCGGTGAGATCCACGTCCGTGGTGCCGGTCACCGACACGGGTTCGTCGGACGGTGTGAAGGTGCCGCGAAAATCGAAGTTCCGGACGTTCCCCGATTCGTCGATGCGGCCGATCACCGCTCGATCCGGATAGAAGGTGGCAACCCGAACCGGGTCGGAACCGTACGCGGTCACGAAGGACTCGAAGACGTCGTCGATGCCACCCGGAGAAAACGGCACAGACGCCGGCGCGGAGGACTCGGTGCTCGCGGCGAACCGCTCCACCACGTCCGCCGACGGCTCCAACGGTCCGCGCAGCGCCGCGACCACCGCGATGGCCCCGACCACCGCCGCAACGGCCAGCGACACGTAGAGAACCTTGCGGTGAAGCGCCACACGGGGTGATCGCGCTCGGGTTCGCGGCCGGGCCTCTTGAAGATCACCGACCAACGACGCCAACTCGACCACCGTGGCCGCATTCCGGGCCTGCTCGGTGCGCTCGAAATATTCGACGGCACCCAGCTGGCCGTCGGCGTACGCGGCGTCCAGCCTCGCGCAGGTCTCGATACGGTCGGTATCGCGGGCGCGGGTGGCGGGCGTTCTGGAGGAACTCACAGGTTCCGATGATAATTGCTGGTCGTTGCGTCCTGAGAGTCGCAAATGTGTTCATCGTGACCCTCCCGAACAGTCGCCAAGCTCGATGACGCACGTACTCTGGTCGAGTGCGGATACAGCGGCAAGTTGTGGACTACGCGCTAGCGCGTCGGTCTGTGCTGGCCGAGGTGTCTGCGGGTAGGACCGGCGTCAAGCAAGTCTGTGATGCAGATCCGTACCTCCTCCGGGCGGCGAAATTCCACGGCCGGGGCAGCGACGTCGTCTGTCCCATCTGCCGCAAGGAACAGCTGACGCTCGTGTCCTGGGTGTTCGGCGACAAGCTCGGCCAGATTTCGGGTTCGGCTCGAACGTCCGACGAGCTCGCTCGGTTAGCCGAAACATCGGAGGAGTTCACGGTGCACGTTGTAGAGGTGTGCCGCTCCTGCAGCTGGAACCATCTGGTGCAGTCCTATGTGCTCGGCGCAGTGCCTGCGCCGCCGCGTCCGCGGCGAGCACGCCCACCGAGCCGGCGCACGGCCAGCGAGTAACGCCACACCGAAGTAGGAGCCGATCGAAGTCTGCGCGTGATCGGTCCATGACCACTGGAGATTTGATTCGTGAGTTCGTCCGACAACCGTAATCCCGGCGATCGGCCGGCCGGCCCCAACCGACCGGGCGGTCCGCCGCAGGGTGGTCGTCCGTCGGGTCCGCCTCCGCAGGGTCGCCCTGTCGGTCCGCCGCCGCAGGGTCGCCCGTCGGCTGGTCCGCCGCAGGGTGGTCGTCCTGTCGGTCCTGCTCCGCAGGGTGGTCGGCCCCCGCAGGGTCGCCCTGTCGGTCCGCCGCCGCAGGGTCGCCCGTCGGCTGGTCCGCCGCAGGGTGGTCGTCCTGTCGGTCCTGCTCCGCAGGGTGGTCGTCCTGTCGGTCCTGCTCCGCAGGGTGGTCGTCCTGTCGGTCCTGCTCCGCAGGGTGGTCGGCCGCCGCAGGGTCGCCCTGTCGGTCCGCCGCTGCAGGGTCGCCCTGTCGGTCCGCCTCCGCAGGGTCGCCCGGCTGGTCCGCCACCGCGGCCGGGCAATGATTCGACGCAGCGCGTCGCACGACCTGACTTGACCAAGAGTGAAGCCGATCCGACGCAGCGGGTGGCCGCGGCTGCCGGCGCGTCCCCTCGGAGCAGTGCTCGTCCGCCGGCAGGGCCGCCTCCGACGAAGCCGCCGACCGGCGGATCGGGTGGAGGTACCGGCGACGGCCAACCTCCACAGGGCAAGAAAGGCACCGTGAAGAAGAAATCACGCTGGCGCACGGTCCGTCGCACGGCATACGTGCTCGTCGCGTTAGGTCTGGTGCTGCCCGTGTTGGCGTTCATGGCCGCGTACATCGTGCAGGACGTCCCGAAACCGGGCGATCTCAAAGCGAACCAGGTGGCGACGATCTTCGCATCGGACGGCACCACCGTCATGAGCACCGTCGTGCCGCCGGAAGGTAACCGCACCGAGGTGACGCTCGATCAGATCCCGGTCCCGGTCCGCAACGCCGTACTTGCTGCGGAAGACCGCGATTTCTACACCAATCCCGGCTTCTCGGTGACCGGGTTCGCGCGTGCCGCCCGCGACAACGTCCTCGGTCGTGACAGCGCAGGCGGTGGTTCGACCATCACCCAGCAGTACGTGAAGCAGGCCCTCGTCGGTTCCGAGCGGTCACTGACCCGAAAGATGAAGGAACTCGTCATCTCCTCGAAGATGGCGAACGAATGGTCCAAGGACGACATCCTTGCGGCGTACCTGAACACCATCTACTTCGGTCGCGGTGCGTACGGGATCGGTGCGGCGTCCAAGGCGTACTTCGGTAAGCCGATCGACCAGTTGAACGTCGCCGAGGGCGCCGTTCTCGCGTCGTCGATCCAGTTGCCCTCGCTTCTCGATCCCGAAACCAACCCGACGGGAGCGAAATCCCGTTGGGACTACGTCCTCGACGGCATGGTGTCCGCCGGCACGCTCGACGCGGCTACTCGTGCGACCACCCAGTACCCGGCATTCATTCCGCTGGCACAGGTGGACAACGGCAGCCAGGGCACGACCGGTCCCGAAGGGCTGATCAAGAACCAGGTACTGCGCGAGATCGCCGACGCCGGAATCAGCGAACAGTTACTCAACACCGAGGGCCTGCAGATCACCACCACCATCGACCCCAAGGCGCAGGCGGCTGCGGTGGACGCGGCCCGCTCCAACATGAAGGGCGAGCCGGACGATCTGCGTACTGCGGTGGTGTCCGTCGATCCGCGTAGCGGCGCGGTCAAGGCCTACTACGGCGGCGAGGACGGTCTGGGTTACGACTTCGCGAACGCCGGTTTGCAGACCGGATCGTCGTTCAAGGTGTTCGGTTTGGCCGCGGCCCTGGATCAGGGCATTCCGCTCTCGCAGATGTACGACAGCTCGCCGCTGACCGTCAACGGTATTTCCATCGGCAACGTCGAAGGCGAAAGCTGCGGTACCTGCACCATCGCCGAAGCACTCAAGCGGTCGCTGAACACCAGCTTCTACCGCCAGATGCTCAGCCTCGACGGCAACGGCCCCCAGGAGATCGCGGATATAGCGCACAAGGCCGGAATCCCCGAGACGATTCCGGGTGTCGGCCCGACACTTACCGAACCGGACGGTTCCGGACCCAACAACGGCATCGTGCTCGGTCAGTACCAGGCACGTGTCCTGGACATGGCGTCCTCCTACGCGACACTCGCTGCGTCCGGTGTCTATCACGCCCCGCACTTCGTACAGAAAGTCGTTGCAGCGGACGGAACAGTGTTGCTCGACCGCGGCGCCCCGGCCGGCGAGAATGTCATCGATGCCGCCGTGGCCGACAATGTCACCTCGGCGATGCAACCGATTGCGGCGTACTCGCGTGGACACAACCTCGCCGGTGGCCGACTGTCGGCGGCAAAGACGGGAACCGCGCAGCTCGGTGACACCGGGGCCAACAAGGACGCCTGGATGGTCGGCTACACGCCGTCACTGTCCACGGCGGTCTGGGTGGGCACTCCTGATGCCACGGCGATCACCAACTCCAACGGCGCCATGATCTACGGCTCCGGTCTGCCGTCCGATATCTGGAAGGACACGATGGACGACGCGCTGGCGGGATCGGACAACGAGAAGTTCCCGACGCCGGGAAAGATCAACGGTCAGGCCGGTGGCGTTCCGGAGTACACCGCGCCTGCACCACCGCGCACCACTTCGGTGCCGACGACGGAACCCAGCACCTCCGTCACCACGGAACCCACGCCGCCGGTTGTCGTGACCACCACCCAGGTGGAGATCGTTCCGGGGATCACGATCCCGATTCCGGGGTTGTCCAGACCGACCACGACTGTGCCCGAGGTGCCGGGTGTCGGCGAGACGACGCCGCAGGAGCCGGCGGTCCCCGCCCCGGGCCGGTAGATGGGTGAACGGGAGGTTCGGGGCGGTAGCCTCGCGGAGTGGCCGCGAATGTAGACCAACCCGAACCGACCGATTCGTCGACTAGGTCGTTCGATTCTCCGGCCCCGCTCGCCGACGATCTTCGTTCGGCGGACTGGCGTGATGTTCCCAGCAGAAACGACGCCATGTCGTCCGCGCTCGCAGGTGCGGTCGGAGGCCCGATCGGTCGGCACGCGCTCGTGGGGCGATCCCGATACTTCACTCCGATGCGCGTGATCTTGCTTCTCGCCGTGGTCTTTCTCGCGCTGGGTTGGTCGACCAAAGCCGGGTGTATTCAGCAGACGTCCATCGGCGAGGGCCAGGTCGGGTTGGACTGGAGTGGTAGCCGGCAGTACGTGGCGATGTGTTACTCGGACACGGTCCCGCTGTACGGCGCCGAACGCCTCGACCAGGGCGCGTTCCCGTACAAGACGTCCTGGGAGGAGACTCGCGGCGACGGTACGGTTCAAGTCCGCTACATGGAATATCCGGTCCTGTCGGGGCTCTATCAGTACGGGGCCATGAAGGTGGCAAAGGCATGGGATTCGGTGACGTGGTTGCCCGGCGCCATCCAGGTAGCGCTGTACTTCAACGTGGTCGCTTTCGGATTGGCGCTGGCCTGGTTGGTGACGGTGTGGGCGAGCACTCTACTGGCCGGGCGTCGGGTGTGGGATGGTGCCCTCATCGCCTGCTCGCCGCTGGTGATCGTGCACGTGTTCACGAACTTCGATCCTCTGGCCACGGCTTTCGCCGCTGGTGGGTTGCTGGCGTGGGCGCGTAAACGGCCGGTACTCGCAGGTATCCTGCTCGGACTGGGTGGGGCCGCGAAGTTGTATCCCCTCCTTCTGCTCGGGCCGTTGCTGGTGTTGTGCCTGCGGACCGGGAAGATGCGGGAGTGGTCGACGGCTCTGCTCAGTGCAGTGGCCGCCTGGCTGGCGGTGAACCTACCGATCGCAGCACTGTATCCACACGGTTGGTACGAGTTCTTCCGCCTCAATTCCGAGCGCGGCGCCGACCCCGATTCGATCTACAACGTCATCGCGTCCTTCACGTCGTGGACAGGGCTGGACGGGCCGCTGGCGCAGGGTGAGTCGCCGTCGAATCTCAATGCGGTGTCGTTGCTGCTCTTCGTCGCAGTCTGCGTCGGGATCGGGTACGTGGCGTTGACCGCGCAGCGGCGTCCCCGCGTCGCGCAACTGTGCTTCCTGCTCGTCGCGGGATTCCTGATCACCAACAAGGTGTGGAGTCCGCAGTACTCGCTGTGGTTGGTGCCCCTCGCCGTGCTGGCACTGCCACATCGGCGTCTTCTGCTCGCCTGGATGACCATCGACGCGCTCGTGTGGGTGCCGCGAATGATGTACTACCTCGGAGTCTCCAACAAGGGACTGCCCGAGCAATGGTTCACCGGCACCGTTGTGATTCGCGACATCGCCGTTCTCGTTCTCTGCGCCGTGGTGCTGCGGCAGATCTATCGCCCCGGCGACGATCTGGTGCGTGCGGGCGGCATCGACGATCCCGTGGGCGGCGTACTCGACGGTGCGCCGGACGCTCCGCCGTCGTGGCTACCGAAGTGGTTCCGTCCACGGGTGCACAAGGCCGGGGAGACGACCGAACCGGTATCGATCAATTGATCCAGAACTCCAGGGCCGGTTCGTTGCCGAGCTGGGTTCCGTTGGCGCTGATGCTCAGGCCGGCGCTGGTGAGCTTGTACGTGACGTCCTTGTTGGTGACGGTGAAACCGTCCGCGGTGCGAACCGGATCGTCGAGTTCGATGACGGCGCCGTCGCTGAGCCGTTCCCCTTTGTAGTAGTAGCGGCCGACGCCGGTCTGGCAGATGACGACTCGCGATCCGGTGGTCACGGCGACGGCGACCGCCGGATTGTTCGCGTTGCAACTGGGGCCGTCGTAGCGGAAACCCTGCCGGTCGGTGCCGCTGACGGTAGGCGCGGGACCGACTGCCGTCGTCGGACGCGGCGTTGCGGTCGCAGATGGGGTCGCAGATGGGGTCGTGGTGCGGGGTGGGACCGTCGGCGGGCGGGTGGCGGTCGCCGAGTACGAGTTCTGCGGGGTGTACGGATAGCTCTGTGAGCTGGACTCGTTCAATGCGGCTGTGAGCAGCCCGAAGAACGCGATCCAGACTGTTACCGCGAGGACGCCGAGGCCGGTGAAGATGTAGCCGAGAATCAGTCCGGCGAGAGCGAGTCCGTCCCCGTCTTCACCGCTTTTTCTGATCTGGTTGCGCGCAATGTGACCGAACACGATTCCCAACGGTGCGAACAGAAACGCGAAAACCAATGCCAGGACGGCGAGGGTGTTGGTGGGGCGTGGGCCGTAGGGCGGCTGGAGTTGCCAGTCGGCGTTGCCCGGGTATCCGTATCCGCCCTGATCGCTCATGATGTGAATCTTGGCATGAAATCAGACGGTTTGGTCGGTTAGTTACCGGTCACCACTGGTCGAGCGTTGTATGTCCGTCCTGGATTGCGCGCGCGAACAGGGCGGATTTGGTGGAGGCAGGTCGCCCGACGTCGTTGTACTTCGTTCTGATGCGGGTGATGTGTGTGTTGATCGTTCCGATTCCCAGTCCGAGTTTCTGGGCGGCGTCGCGTTTGGTGTCCGAACGAAGCCAGGTGAGTAGAACTTCGATTTCGCGGGGACTCAACCGTGGTACTCGATCGACTGTCCGGTGGTGTCC
Source organism: Rhodococcus sp. 27YEA15 (assembly GCF_049739425.1). Lineage (NCBI taxonomy): Bacteria > Bacillati > Actinomycetota > Actinomycetes > Mycobacteriales > Nocardiaceae > Rhodococcus > Rhodococcus sp. 27YEA15. The sequence continues at coordinate 4,854,125 of NZ_JBMHHW010000001.1, read as the reverse complement.
GATACGAACCAGATTTCCCTGGACGGTTTGTGTGGCATGTAGTAATTCCATGGTGGGCGGGCACCTTTCGGCTCGGGAGAGAGGCGGTGGGATTCGGCGACTGTGGTGGCCCGTGGCTGCGGACGATTCGACGCTCGATGAACGGCTCTCCGATCATTGCGCCCGACGCTGCCGAAATTCGGCCCACGGACAATGCCGATACACACTCCGTACACCGAACACTTCGTGAGCTGCGCGGATACAGTCACTCGTTATGCCGTCGAAGTCGGATCTTTCCGAAAGCAGCAATGTCGATCCCGCTGCAATCGAGTCACGAGCCCAGTTCGCGGAGGACCTCACCCATGTTCGAGTGGCCGCCGGGCTGACCATCCGCGATGCGGTCGAACGGTCGGGTGGTCTGCACGGCACCGTCAGCGGATGGTTCTCCGGCCGGCATCTGCCGACACGAGCGAGCACCCCGATGTTTCTGGCGGTTCTCACGGTGTGTGGTGTCGAATCGGAGATCGAACAGCAGCGTTGGGTCAGCGCGGCCGACCGCGTCCGCACACTGACGGCCAGGCGACGAGGCGGGACAACTGTCCCCTACCGAGGTCTCGAACCGTTCCGGCAGAAGGATTCGGACTGGTTTTTCGGTCGCGACGAACTCACCGAAGTTCTGGCCCGGCGGGTGGCGTCGGCGATATGTGGCGAAGGCCGTCGGCAGTTCATGGTCATCGGAGCGTCGGGTTCGGGAAAGTCGTCGTTGCTGCGGGCGGGTCTCGCGGCGAAAATAGCCGGCAGCGATTCCCGGTTCGACGGGTGGCGAGTGGAAACATTGCAACCGGGTTCCGGACCTGTGCCTGCGACGCTCGGCCGCGAGCCCACAGTCCTGATCGTCGATCAATTCGAGGAGCTGTGGACGCAGTGCGATCAGGATCAACGCGCAGAGTTCCTGCACGTTCTCCTGCGGCTCGACGAAAACGCCGTCGTCGTGATCGGGATGCGCGCCGATTTCTACGGATCGGCGGCGTCGGAACCGGCACTGCTTCCGTTGCTGGACGATTCCCCGATGGTGGTCGGTCCACTGACCGAGGAGCAGTTGCGCGAGGTGATCGTCGAACCGGCGCACAAGGCCGGGATGTCCGTGCAGAACGAACTGGTCCAGTTGCTGGTGAGCGAGTTGACTCCGCGCGGTTCGCATTCCGCGAGCGATCCGGGTGCGTTGCCGTTGCTCTCACACGCGCTGTTGGGGACGTGGCATCGTTCGATGCGCAAGACTTTGACCGTTTCCGACTACTACGCCACCGACGGGATCGCAGGAGCCGTTCAGCAGAGTGCGGAGGAAGTGTATTCGGAGCTGACAGGGCGCCAGCAGCAATTGGCGCGCCGGATCTTCCTGCGATTGGTCAACGTCGACGAAGCCACACAGACCCGTCGACGTGCGCCGAGGACCGAACTGTTCCACGGTGACGACGTCGACGACGTGAACACCGTCGTGGACCTCTTCGCGTCACGTCGGCTTCTCACTGTTGCCGAGGAGACGGTGGAGGTCTCGCACGAGGTTTTACTGTCGGCATGGAGTCGGCTGCGGAATTGGATAGATTCCGATCGTGCCGGGTTGGCGGTGCACCGCAGGTTCACGTACTCGGCGCAGGCGTGGGAAGACAGTGGCCGAGATCCCAGTGCGTTGATGGGGACGGCCAGGCTCCAGCTGACGGAGGAGTGGCTGAGTTCGGGTGAGGTGGGCCTCGATCCGGAACCTGGAGCCACCCGTGCAGCCGACCTCAATACGGCCGAACGTGAGTTCCTGGCATCGAGCATCGTGCATCGCGAACAGCAGGAGAACGAGGCGCAGCGCCGCACGCGCCTGCTGCGCCGACTGGTCTCCGCGCTGGCCACGGCATCCGTGATTGCCCTCGTGCTTGCCGTTGTGGCCACGATCGCGGGCATCGGCGCCAATCGTCAGCGCGTCGTGGCGAACACGGCCCGTGACGAGGCGATGTCGCGTCAGGTTGCCACTGCGGCCGTTCGTATGCGCGAGCAGGACCCCTCCCTTGCCGCGCAACTAGCATTGGCGGCGTTCGAGGTCGACCAGACCACCGAGGCGCGCTCGGTGCTACTGGATGCGTCCGGTGTTCATGCTCCGACGCGGCTGGTCGGTCCGCCCGGCGCCATGAAGGCTCGCATCAATCCGACGGGAACCGTTGTTGCCGCGGCGAGTTCGGACAGAAAGGTAAGGCTGTACCCGGTTGTCGACGGTGTTGCGTCGGCGTCGCCGCTCTCGGAGTTCGTCGGGGTGACGGACGGATCGCCGCTGTATGCGGTCTCGTTCAGCCCGAACGGGCGTCTGTTGGCTACCGGCGGCGTCGGCGGCGGCGCATTGTGGAATGTGTCGGATCCGAAGAATCCGGTGCGTGGCATTTTGCCCGTCGACGCCGATCACGTGGTGCAGGATCTGGAATTCAGCCCGGACGGTTCGAAGCTGATCGCAGGTACGTCGACACCGGACGTGTTGCGTTGGAACGTCACCGGTTCCGCGGAGGCCGTCGCACTGCCTTCGTACCCGCATCCGGCGACAGGAGTTGCGACGGCGACATTCAGCCCGGACGGTCGGCTGCTCGTTGCCGGTGGGCGCCAGAGCACGCTGCGGGTGTGGGACGTCGCGAAGTGGGAAGATCCATCTGCTGCACCACTTTTCGCAGCCGATCCGGACGGCACCAGCAATCACTATCTCGGAGTGGCGTTCAGTCCGGACGGTCGTGAGCTGGCCGCCGGTACGACGGGTCGTGAAGTTGCGCGTTGGGACATGACCGATCCAGTTCGTCCGCGTCCGCTACCGGCACTGCCCGGGTTTGCCAGCTACGTCAACGAACTCAACTACAGCAAGGACGGAACCCGGCTCGCTGCCGGAAGTTCCGACAACTCGGTGCGGATCTGGGATCCCCGGACGGGTGAGCTGATCGAGGTTCTGCCGGACGTCGGTGCGATCACGACGGTGGACTACAGCGAGGACGGGCGGATTCTCGTCACCGGCGGTCTGAGTGGGGTGACCCGGGTGTGGTCGATGCCTGGGCCGGTATGGGCCGGTGCGCGAGATACGATCTTCACCAGTCCTTTCTCCGCTGACGGATCACGTCTACTGGCCGGTGTCGGTGCGAGGGGTGGTGCGATGCAGGCGTGGAACACCGAAGACTTGGAGCGTCCGATCCTGATGCCGGACATGGCTCCCCTCGCCGACGACCGTCTCACCGGTGCATCGGCCCTGTCAGCCGACGGAACCTTGGCAGTGGCGGGTACCGCGAACGGGGGTGCCTACCTGTGGAATCTGAGCGATCCGTCGGCTCCGAAGCTTTACAGTCCGCCGCAGTCGTATGTGGAGGGCATCGTCGCGGTAGTGACCCTCGATCGCTTGGGGACACTGTTGGCGGTGTCCTCGCAGGACGACAACTATTTCGCTCTGGTGGATGTGGCCGATCCGACTGCACCGAAGCAACTCTCGTCGATCGATGCCGGATCGTATCCGCAGATGATGGCGTTTCGGCCCAACTCGCCGATACTGGCGATCGCGAACGCGAAGAACGACGTCGATCTCTGGGACGTTTCCGACCGCGCCGCACCGCGAGTCATCTCTACTGTGGGCGGATTCGAAAGTTATGCCCAGGCTGTCACGTTCAGCCCCGACGGCACGTTGATGGCCGCCGGGAGCGCAGATCACAAAGTGGTGGTGTGGAATGTGAATGATCCGTCGTCGCCGGTGTTGGCGGCGCGCCTCGACGGACCGGAGGGTGCGATCTATTCGGTGTCGTTCAACAAAGCCGGCGATCGTCTGTCGGCTGGTGTGAGCGACGGATCGGTGTGGCTGTGGGACGTGGCCGACCCGACGGCGCCGCAGCGTTTTGCCCAGTTGACGGCCACACAGCTTCGAATCAACGACGCTCAGTTCGCAGGCCCGGCCGATATGATCGCCGGTAGCGGGCCCGACAAGAAGATTCGCCTCTGGTGGACGGATCCGTCTGCTGTGGCGGCCCGGATCTGCGCCTCCACCGGAACTCTCATCACGGAGAAGGAGTGGGAGCGTTATCTTCCCGGAGTTCCCTATCGTAATGTCTGCATCAGGTGAGTAACGGGATCTCGTCGACGGGGACCGGATCGAGGAAGGGGCGGACGTGGAGGTAGCCGAACTGTTGGCTGTCATCGAGAAGTTGCCGGCTGAGCAACCGGTGACCGACGAATTCGAGGGGCGTGGCACGGCGGGGACGGTATGGTACTCCTCGCAGAAGCAGCACCTGCTCGGTTTCTGGGGTGAGTACAACACTCCCGGCACCTACAACCGAAAGTACACGACCCACGATGCGAAGTTCGCATACAACCATCTGCGTTGCGCGCCTGGCCTTCTCTGGCTTGCGGAGGCGCTGGGGGAGGACCGGGCAGTGCTCGAGCGTGGGGTAGAGGCGATCGTGGCGGCCGGACCCAACGGGTCGTCGAGATGCGCGGCATTCCGAATGGTTGTTCCGTGGTCGCGGATCGAGTCGCTGATCGATTCCGGAGAGTACGTGAAGCCGTCCGGAATCGGCTCTGTCGCGAGATCTCTGACCACCCGACTGCGCCGAGCTATCGGGTGATCGACGGCCAGTCGTCGTCGGTCATCGAGAACAGGGCGGTGGTCCGCCAGCTGCCGTCGGCGCGCTGACGGTGTTTGCGGAGCAGACCCTCGAATCGTGCTCCCAGCTTTGTGATGGCCGCCCGGGACTGCTCGTTGAACTCGTCGGTGTGCCATTCCACGCGTACCGCGCCGAGGGTGTCGAAGGCATGGCTGAGTAGCAGCATCTTCGATTCGCGATTGAACCCCGTCCCCTGCACGGATCGCGAGATCCAGGTGTAACCGATCGCGAGACTTCGGTGAACCGGCGCGATCTGGTACAGCGACGTGGTACCCACCAGGATGCCGGTGCGGGTGTCGAACTGTGCCAGTGCGACTCGGGTGGAATCGCCGGTTGCGGCCTCGATGTACGCGACCGCGTCGTCGACGCCGGTGATCGGCGCTGACGTCCAGCGAAAGATGACGGGGTCGTCGGCGGCTGCCGCCAGCGCCGGAGCGTGCTCGGGGAGCAGTGGTTGCAGGCGAACTCGGGTGCCGCTCAGCGTCGGGGCGTCGAACCAATCGATGGTCATGGTGTCGTCGCTTTCTCCGGCGTGCGTACGTTCGCCGCAATCGACCTTTCGGAGTCCGCGTCACCTGCCCCGGCCAGGGGATAGCGAAGCGGCACCCGAAGGAAGAGGAAGAAGAAGACAGCCAGCAACACCACGTGGCCCCAGACGCTGGCCTGCACCACGGCCTCGTACTTGCTCGGCTCGTATTCCATGTCGAGTTGGTAGAAGTACCGGAAGATCCCGACGCCCAATGCGGCGTCGGCGATCAGGTAGGCCACGATCCAGAACCATCGGATGCGCAGCAACACCAGAAACGGCAGCAGCCACAGCGTGTACTGCGGCGAGTTCACCTTGTGCAGCAAGAGGAATCCGCACAGCATCGCAGCGCTGACGGCAATCCAGGGGAAATAGCCGTCCCGCAGGTAGCGTCGCCACCCGAGATAGACGGCTAGCGCGAACGATGCCAGGACCGTCACCGGTGACAGGATGCCGACCATCGAATCGTAGTCCGAGTTCAGTTCGCGTACGCCGAAGCCGTAGAACGGTCGAAGTCCCCAGAACCACAACGAGTTGGTGGTGATGTCCGCACTGCGGTTCTCCTGGAAGCTGAACGACGCACGCCAGCCCTCGTAGGAGATCAGGACGAACGGGAGGTTCACCAGTACCACGGTGGCGACGGCAGCAGCGCCTGTCATGACCGCACCGCGGACGTCGTAGCGTTTGTCGTCCCGGCCGCGCGTGAGCACGTACACCATCAGTGGCAGCACGAAAATGCCCGGATACAGCTTGAGGCAGAATCCGATCGCCAGAATCACCGCGGCTGCTATTGCGCGTATCCGCAACGGAATTCGTTCGAAGGTCATCAGAAAGATCGCGCCGACGCTGGTAGCGACGACGGGCAGCTCCCAGTTGTGGAAGGAATACAGCACCAGCGGCGGCGTCGCCGACCACACCAGCGCATACGCCCCGCTCATCCGGCCGAGCATCCAGGCGGTGGCCAACCCGAACGGTGCCAGGATCAGCGCCGAGTGCAGCAGGAAGTCCGCGTCGGTGTGCGAACCGATTCCGCCCAGCCACATCAGGATTCCGCTGAGTACCGGATACTCGACGGTGCCGCCGAACAGGAAGCCCTCGGGTGTGATCCCGCCGGTGACGAAGGGGAACAGATGCTGGTCGATGCCGCGGCCGAGCCACAGCAGCTGGATGTCGGAGTAGCAGACGTTCAGGTTCTTGTCGGTGTCGAAGACGAGGCTCCGACCGTCGGCTGCGAACGGCGCCCCGGCGCATCGGGCCTTGTTGGCATAGCCGAACGCCATGGCCAGCCCACACAGGCCCACGACCAATGCCAGGATCGACGTGGAAGTCCTGCGGTCGGTTCGCATGACAGCCACCCTAGGGGTAGAAGGTGCACCCATGGGGTCGGCAAGCGTGGGCTTCGAACAGTTGGGTGGCATGAGTGACGCGATTTCGCAGGTCAGGGGCACCTCGTGTAACCTACGAGGGTTGCTGACGCAACGACCCTCCTGCCACGGATCGTCCGTGGCCGTTTTCACTCAGTCCACAGGAGGTGATGAGGTCTTATGCGTCATTACGAATTGATGGTCATCCTTGACCCCAGCCTGGACGAGCGCACTGTCGCTCCTTCACTGGATACGTTCCTCAATGTTGTGCGCCAGCAGGGCGGCACCATCGACAAGGTCGATGTCTGGGGCAAGCGTCGTCTCGCCTACGAAATCCTCAAGAACGCCGAGGGTATCTACGCGGTCATCGACATCAACGCCACGCCTGCCACCGTCGCCGAACTCGATCGTCAGCTCGGTCTGAACGAGTCGGTTCTGCGTACGAAGGTTCTGCGCCACAACAAGTGATTTCTGTCAGCACCGAGCTCTAGGCTCGATGCCAACGGACTTACACCAACTGCAGGAGGAACCACATGGCTGGCGACACCATCATCACCGTCATCGGAAACCTGACGGCTGATCCTGAGCTTCGCTTCACCCCGGCGGGTGCCGCGGTTGCAAACTTCACGGTTGCTTCCACGCCCCGCACCTTCGACCGTAATTCCAACGAATGGAAAGACGGCGATGCACTGTTCATGCGCTGCAACATCTGGCGCGAAGCAGCCGAGAACGTCGCGGAAAGCTTGACCCGAGGTTCACGAGTCATCGTGAGCGGTCGGCTCAAGCAGCGTTCGTACGAAACTCGTGAGGGCGAAAAGCGAACCGTCGTCGAGCTCGAGGTTGACGAAATCGGTCCTTCACTGAAGTACGCCACGGCCAAGGTCAACAAGGCCAACCGTGGCGGCGGCGGTGGGGGAGGCAACTTCGGAGGTTCCTCCGGCGGATCCGGTGGCGGACGTCCCGCCGCTGCACCTTCGGGTGGAGACGATCCTTGGGGCAGTGCGCCTCAGGCTTCGGGCTCCTTCGGTGGCGGCAGCAGCGACGAACCGCCGTTCTGATCCGTACCTGATCAGGAACATTCAGAAAAGAGCAAAGACATGCCGAAGCCGCCGTTGCGCGACAAGGTTATGAAGAAGAAGGTCTGCACCTTCTGCAAGGAAAAGAACACGCAGATCAACTACAAGGACACGACGTTGCTGCGTAAGTACGTCAGCGATCGCGGAAAGATCCGTGCTCGTCGTGTCACCGGCAATTGCGTCCAGCACCAGCGCGACGTTGCCATTGCCGTCAAGAACTCACGTGAGGTAGCACTGCTGCCTTACGCCACCGTGGCTCGCTAAGGAAAGGGAGGAAAGAACATGAAGCTCATCCTCACCGCTGACGTGGACAACCTCGGTGCGCCTGGCGACACCGTGGAGGTCAAGGACGGTTACGGCCGTAACTACCTGCTCCCCCGCGGACTGGCAATCGTCGCTACCCGTGGCGCCGAGAAGCAGGTCGAGGGCATCCGTCGTGCACAGGAAGCGCGCGCTGTGCGCGGCCTGGATCACGCCAAGGAGCTCAAGGCCACCATCGAGGCTCTCGAATCCGTAAACCTGTCGGTCAAGACCGCCGGTGGTTCGGGCAAGCTCTTCGGTTCCGTCACCGTTGCCGACGTCGCTGCTGCGATCAAGGCTGCCGGCGGACCGGTCGTCGACAAGCGCAGCATCGCGTTGCCGAAGGCTCACATCAAGAACACGGGCAAGCATGCCGTGGTCGTGAACCTGCACCCCGACGTGGTTGCCAAGTTCACCCTGAACGTCGTCGGCGCGTAGTCGACAAGTTCTTCTCGTCGGGCCCCGCATTCCATTCGGAGTGCGGGGCCCGACGTTGTTGCGGGTGGGGTCGATCTACTCGAATTTCACCTGTTCGAAGTATTGACAAGCCTGGGGATAACTAGAGTGTCCAGCCTCACTTCCCCCGCAAATCCGGCGGTTCAACACGCCCGAATTTGCGACGCGCCGACGGTGGAAAAAGTATTTCTATCAACAGGCTTGTGAATTATGGAACATGCAGTGAACTGGGCTTTCTCGAGAATGCGCTGTAGTTGTCCCCAGGTTCTCCACAGGCGGTGCACACTTCGATTCAGGAGTTTCCACAATTCATCCACAGAGTTGTCCACAACTCGGTTTGTGCAGCGACGTTTTGGTCCCTAACGTCATCTCGGCGTCTGTCTACGAGCAGGTCGTTCGAGGCCCCCGCACTGTCGGGAGTGGCGGGTACAAAGGATGAGGGCGTCGAGATTTCGGGCGACGCCGTCGAGCATGACTTGAGGAAGGTTGTTCTGGTGGCTGTTGTAGACGATCGAGGCCATTCGGACGATTATCCCGGTCCTCCCGACAACGAGCCGGAGCAGGAATTCGGGCGTCAGCCACCACAAGATCTGGTGGCGGAGCAGTCCGTTCTCGGCGGCATGATGCTCAGTAAGGATGCCATCGCCGACGTCCTGGAGGTGCTGCGACCCGGAGACTTCTACCGCCCCGCCCACCAGTCCGTCTACGACGTAATCCTCGATCTCTACAGCCGTGGTGAGCCCGCCGACCCGGTGACCGTCTCTGCCGAGCTGGACCGCCGTGGCGAGCTCCGTCGTATCGGTGGTGCGTCCTATCTGGTGACACTCACCCAGACCGTGCCCACCGCCGCCAATGCCGGCTTCTACGCCGAGATCATCGCGGAGAAATCGGTGCTCCGACGCCTCGTCGATGCGGGCACCCGCATCGTGCAGTACGGCTACGCGGGCACCGAAGGTCAGGACGTCGCCGAGGTCGTCGACCGTGCCCAGGCCGAGATATTCGAGGTCACCGAGCGCCGCACCACCGAAGACTTCGTGCCCCTCACCGAGCTTCTGCAACCCACGATGGACGAGATCGACTCCATCGCCAGCCGAGGTGGTCTGTCCCTCGGTGTGCCCACCGGATTCAAGGACCTCGACGAGATCACCAACGGGCTGCACCCCGGTCAGATGATCATCGTCGCGGCGAGACCTGGAGTCGGGAAATCGACCCTGGGAATGGATTTTTTGCGAAGTTGTTCCATCACGCACGGCATGGCCAGTGTCATGTTCTCACTCGAAATGAGTAAAACCGAGATCGTCATGCGCCTGCTGTCTGCAGAGGCGAAGATCAAGCTCGGTGACATGCGCTCAGGCAAGATGACCGACGACGACTGGACCAAGCTTGCGCGCCGTATGAGCGAGATCAGTGAAGCACCGTTGTTCATCGACGATTCCCCCAACCTCACGATGATGGAAATCCGCGCAAAAGCGCGGCGGCTCAAGCAGAAACACGACATCAAGCTGATCGTCATCGACTACCTGCAGCTGATGAGCTCCGGCAAAAAAGTCGAGTCACGTCAGCAAGAAGTTTCCGAATTCTCGCGTAGCCTCAAGCTTTTGGCGAAAGAGCTCGAAGTGCCGGTGGTGGCGATCTGCCAGCTCAACCGTGGCCCCGAGCAGCGTACCGACAAGCGTCCGCAGGTCGCCGACCTTCGTGAATCGGGCTCATTGGAGCAGGACGCCGACATGGTAATCCTGCTCTACCGCCCCGACGCGACTGAGCGCGACGATCCCCGTGGTGGTGAAGCCGACCTGATTCTCGGTAAACACCGTAACGGCCCGACTGCGACAATCACTGTGGCGCACCAGCTTCACCTCTCGAAGTTCGTGGATATGGCCCGCGGATAGAAATTTGCCGCCATTGCCTGATGATGATGAGACAAAAATCGGACACCATGAAAATTGGAGATGAATATCTGCGGTTATGCAGATGTGAGATACATGCGGGCTGGATCTTCCTACCGGTGCATGCCCTGACGCCGGGTGTGAAGGACGGTGGCCGCTCACCCTGTGTTGCGGGGTGAGCGGCCACGGTGTGGGTGTGGTGATGGGGTCAGGAATTCCGGTTCTATGACCCGAATATTCCGGACCCGAATTCGAGGGATCCGGTGGGGGTTGTGGTGGTGTCGGTGATGTCGAGGACTACCGGTAGTTCTGCGTCGTCGCCGATGCCGTTGGTGGCGGTGACGGTGAATTCGAATTGGCCTGCGGTGGTGGGGGTTCCGGAGAGCTCACCGGTTGGGGAGAGGGTCAGGCCGTCCGGTAGGTGGCCGGAGGTGATGGTCACGGTCGGGTCGGGTTGGCCGGTGACGGTGAAGGTGTACCGGTAGGGCTGGTCGAGTGCCGCGGTGGTGGGGGTTCCGCTCAGTGTCGGCGCCCGGTCGATCGCGATGACCGACACCGAGTTACTGATCCGGTTGGCGATGTAGGCGCGGTTCCCGTCCGGGGTGATCGCCACCCCGATCGGACTTGCGCCGACGGTGATGGGGTTGCCGATGGTGGTGCCTGAGGCGGTGTCGATCACCGACACCGAGTTGCCGCCCTGGTTGGTGACGTAGGCACGGTTCCCGTCGGGGGTGATCGCCACCGAGCTCGGATTTGCGCCGACGGTGATGGGGTTGCCGATGGTGGTGCCTGAGGCGGTGTCGATCACCGACACCGAGTGGCCGTTCAAGTTGGTGACGTAGGCGCGGTTCCCGTTCGGGGTGAACGCCACCCCGAACGGGGCGGCGCCGACGGGGATGGGGTTGCCGATGGTGGTGCCTGAGGCGGTGTCGATCACCGACACCGAGCTGCCGTTCAAGTTGGTGACGTAGGCGCGGTTCCCGTTCGGGGTGAACGCCACCCCGAACGGGGCGGCGCCGACGGGGATGGGGTTGCCGATGGTGGTGCCCGAGGCGGTGTCGATCACCGACACCGAGCTGCCGCCCTGGTTGGTGACGTAGGCGCGGTTCCCGCCCGGGGTGATCGCCACCGAGTGCGGGCTTGAGCCGACCGTGATGGGGTTGCCGATGATGGTGCCCGAGGCGGTGTCGATCACCGACACCGAGTCGCTGCCCCAGTTGGTGACGTAGGCGCGGTTCCCGTCCGGGGTGATCGCCACCCCGACCGGATTGCTGCCGACGGGGATGGGGTTGCCGATGGTGGTGCCTGAGGCGGTGTCGATCACCGACACCGAGTTGCCGGCATTGTTGGTGACGTAGGCACGGTTCCCGTCCGGGGTGATCGCCACCCCGAACGGGGCGGCGCCGACCGTGATGGGGTTGCCGATAACGGTGTCGGCTGATGCTGCACTCGTCCCGGTGACCACTGCAGCGACCGACAGGGCGGCGGCACTGAGGGTCGCGGCGAGTCGGACCCGCCACCGCGGTGAAGGTGATCGATCAACAACAGTCATGACAAGCGTGCCCTCCCGGTGCAGTCCACACCCGCTCCGGGTGCGCAGCAGCTCACAGTCGTAAGCCCCGCAAAGAAACATAACGCACATTCACCCCGAAACGGGCGAGCGGGGATGTGCTCCAGCGGCGGATGGAACGAAGCGGCCCCCGGGGTTCGTCAAAGCCTTTGAGGTCTGCTGTACCGGCAGACCGAAACGAACTCGGCCACATCGGATGCAGATGACCCGATAAGGAAGGGCGTGCCCAACTTGAAATGCCTCGCCCTCGATGTCAAAGCTTGTCTCATCGGAGCCGTTTTCGCAGGTACTTGCTCACCGTTCGGCTGGATCCAAGGATCGTTGTCGAAGCCGACGTAGTCATCCGCTGTTGCGGCACGCAGTTTTTCCTCCACGAATCAGTAGTGGGTACGCAGAATATGCGCGACGATCGGATCGGCTTCTGCCAGATCTATGATGACACTGAACAGTTCTCGAATGCTCAGACCTCCGCCGCCGATACTTGCCGGAAGCCTCAGCGCGCCGAACCCTGCGTTGCGTAGCAGTTCGATCTGTTCGAATGGATTCTCGTCCGTGAGATCGCGGGCGCTTGCTGCCTCGACAATGCCGGCCAACGGCTTGCGGTACTCGGGCGTTCCGGGTACGACGACACATGCTCGCTCGCCTGTAGATGTCGTGTCAACAGACATTGGTCGAAGTGACTGGTCATGCGGACGCAACCGAAAGCAGATCGCATCGCCGACAGAGTGAACCTTGTATGCAAATGGAGCATAGGAAAGGCTCACGCGTTCTCGCTGCCTGGTGGGTTGGTGCGATTTCTCGTTCCGGTTGTCGAGGTACTTCGAGCACCGATGTTCGACCGATGGCATCCACTCTCGATGTGCCACGATGTACCCGGCGAGCCTGTCGGTAATCAGTATCCTTGGCAACTGGTCCTACTTATGCAACAGCGTGCCGAAGAAACGTTTCGCTGCCGTCGCATTGCGTCGTGACTGGACCGCGACGTCAAGGACGTTTTTTTCCGATCGACCTGCCGTCCCGCCACAGATACTTCCGGATGCCGCCGATCTTGACTGACACCTCGTCCAGAAACCATGGGTCGCCGGGTCAGGGAGCGCGGCGACGCAGGACATACGCGTATTCGGGCCTGAACGTCGCACACGATGTACCGATCGCCTCGTGCGAGACGACGATGCCGTGGCGAGCATCAGTTCCGTGACGTCGCGCGAGCTCAACGCGATGTAGTACAGCCGCGCGCAGTGCGCGATGATCTCCGCAGGGCAGTGATACCGCTTGCGCAACGACCGCACCGCATCCACTCTCATTTCGTCGCCGCGACTCATCTGATCAGCATCCCTGACCCACGGCCCAGTTGATTTGACAGAGCCCTGCCGTCTACGGTGTGGGATGACTAATCGTCATTCCGCACAGCAGATTTCAGCGTAGCGATTCGATTAGGCCTTGTTTGCGAGCTTTCGCCAGCCCGCGCCGCGCCAGGAAACCGTTGGCCAGCAACAGGACCGTCTTGTTCGCGGGGGCTCTGAACCCGGCCTCGGTGTGCGGCGCGTAATGTGCCTCGGTGCCAGTGGTGTGGAGCCATCCAGTGTTCTGACGGGTCTCGAGGCCGACGAGCTGGGTTCCGTACGAGTGCGCGAGCAGTCCGGCTCGGCGGCCACCGGACGGCACGCAGGCCGGCACCTGCAGTCGCACACCGTCGGCGTCGGCCCCGGTCACCGTGACCGGCACGATCATCGGATACTGATCCGCGTCTTGATAGGCGAGTAACCGGTGGGGCAGCTTCGCCGCGCGCTTGCCGGTTCGTTCCGCGTCGACCCGCGGGCCTGTGCCTTTCTTCGGTGGCTCTTGCGACGCGGCGGCGGCACCGGGCAATGGCGCACCAAACACCTCAGGCTCACCGTCGCCGTTGAGCGAGGGCCAGGCCACGACCCGTGTGACGTTCACTGTCACCAGCACTCGGTCCTCGTGGTACGCGCGCAGCCACCGGTCCCAGAACCATCCGTGTCTTGCCGCACCAAGATACGGCTTCGAACGCACCCCGACCTCGGCGAGCGTCGCGGGATCGGGATGCGGGTCGAATCGTGCTTCACCCTGCACCAGGACGAATCGTGGCGCAGCGCTGGAGTTTATGCCGTGTTCGCGGGCGTGGTATGCCAGCGTGACCCGTGGATTCTCTTTGATACGTTCGAGTTTGCGGCCGAAACCGAGTGAGGTGGTAAATCCGGCCGTGCCGCGTTCTCGATCGCGTAGCCCAATCGGTGCTACGGCCGTCACCACCGCTCCGCCGGCCGGGGTGGTGTAGGCGACCCCGCAGGTGAGGTCGCTGCCGATGATGTCGTCGATTTCGTCTGGCCACATTACGTGCATGGATTGAGGTTAACCGCAGGTGTCGGGCCGGCTTCGATCCGGGCCTCGACTGCAATCCTGATCCGACGACTCGTGGAAACTTGCGTGTCGAACGTCGTTTCCGAGGGTTCGCCCCGCTGCCGCCGTTGCAGCTCATCGTCGTTTCGGTGTGGCGCTCGGCCGGCGTCGGTATGTAGAAAAGGTTTCGGTTCCAGAGCTTTCGAAGGTCTAAGGCATGTGCGAGACGGCTGACGCGACGTTGACGAGCCGGCTGATGAAAATCACGGGGTAGCCCTGTCGCTGTCGGCCGATCGCACGGCGTTGACCGGAACGAAACGCGTGTCCCGCACAGTGCGGATCGCCGGTGACGCCGACGATGGATTCTTCGGTGGCTCGCGCCCGCACCTAACCGCTGTGCTGGCCGGGGCGATATGAGCAGCCGGTGCGCAGTCATCTGATGCGGCGGACCTGACTATGGCAAAGAGGGTCTGCAGGTGGGCAAGATTCACTGAAATATATTGCACCAGTGGGTAATTAATGTATGTCGATGATGCGTACAATGCTTGCGCTGGAGCTGATGTGCTGTGTCGCCGTTCGGCGAAGCTCCTCTTACGGCCCCTCGAGAGGACAGCAAAAATCGCTGATCTTTCGAGGCGAACACGCGTGCCGAACCCGCAGAAGGACGCCGACGGCGGTTGGTTTCGAATCGGCAATCCCTCCGCGTCTGCGAGCGAGGGATCGGCTCTGTTCAGTCTGCTCCACGAGGTATCGGTATGCATTCTTCGCTGCGCGGTGGCTGTCGGTGGCAACAAAAAAGCTTTGGGCCACAGTACATTGTGGCTCAAAGCTCCTGCTGTCGTCCAACCAATCGGAGGACGAGCGCACTCAGACGATCATGACGCACTATCGAGTAAGCGCAAGATGTCTCGGAGTTGCTCAAATGCGCTGTAGAAGACTGCGGCGCTACCGGTAGGTGGTGATGTCATCTTGAACACGGGAATCCCCCTTGGATGTATGTCTGTTCGGCCCGCCGATACTGCGGACAGAGGCTACTCTACCGGCAGGCTGGGGCGCATGGAGCATTTTGCCGCCAACGAAAGCGCAGGTTGCCGAGTATCTCACCGCGCTGTGCCGCCGTTGGGCGGAGCTCCGCTTACCGCCAGTCGACAGGACTCCCGGCGAATCGGTCGAGATACTCCGGGTGAGTATCCCGATCGTCGGGACGGCATGAAGTCGATTCGACCCTTGGATGCGGCGTCGATCATGGATATGGCCTGCGGGTCGTCGAAGTATTTCTTGCTGTTGTCGTCGAATGGATTGATCTGAGTCAGGACGCCGCAGCCGCTGCACACCAATGTCATCAGGACGGGGCGATCCATGCTGTCGATCGAACGGATTTCGGCCGGTCGATCGTGCGATGAATCTTGTTCTGATCCTTCATGTTCGGGAGTGCGTCACAGTCGCCGTTGCGTGTGCGGCCCGCGAGGTACGGTCAGGTGTCAATGAACGCGCGAGCGGCTTCTACTGCGATACCGGCGTCGCCGGTTCTGCCTGACAGCAGCCGCTCGGCAGTCGGAATGGTGAGGGCTGGGCATTCGTCGAGGGCATGAACGATGTCGGAGTGGTCGGCGCGTGCAAGGAGCATGTGGTCGTCCGCGTAACCGGCCAATTGTCGGGCCACTGTGTCGACAAGGTTGTCGTCGGCGAGGAATGGTGGGTCCAGCGCGGTGAAACCGTCGTCGGCCGAGTACGAGGCACGCGACCAGTTTTTGCCGTCGAACCCGTAGACGAACCCGATCCAGATGTTTTCCTGCTCGGATCCAGTCAGGTAGTCGGCGATCGCCTGTGACCACCATGACGGAGTATCGGCAAGTAGATCGGTTTCTTTCTCGCCGAAGTATTCGGCAGCGGCGCCGAAGTAGGTGTCGGAGTATTCGTGATCGTGCCCGATCAATACCGCACGTTTTCCCGTCACCAACCGTAGGTCGGCCCAGTTGCCGCTACCGTCGTCGTAGTGCCATGTCCCGGGCACTCGTGCATGAGTGCTGTCGGACCATCGCGGCCCGCGCGCTGCGAGCACTGCCGCATGTAACGACCACCGCCGACCCATCTGCTCGGGCGGGGGGAGGTCGAGTCGGTGATTGCTGTGATGATCGCACTGGTCGAGGTACATGCGGGCCCGCAATTCGTGAAGTGTTTACCTGAACAGCGCCGAATATAGACGCCTGTTACCACAACAGCCATCAGGGAAACTACTCGAGATTGCATGCCGGACCTGTAGGAAGGTCAGTTCGAAGATCGGTCTGTGCGGGTGATGGTGGATCGGTGTGCGAGATGCTGCGTGTCGGAGGTCGGGGGAAACGTAGCGCCCGCCCCGACTTTTCTTCAGCATGATTTTATTACCGGCACGAATACTGGATATTGGCTAACCTGGTCGCCGTGAATCTCGTTCAAAATTGAAGACATTTTCGATGTCACAATTCTCGCCGGGACTGCCGACAGTCGACGTCGCCGAACCGGAAGGGACACTCACACCGAATGCCCAGTGCAGGGCAGTTACGGCTGCGCCTGTCAGGCGCAGCACTTTGAGGAGCTCAGATGTACCCGGTCAGGCGTTCCGAGGACTGCGGACGACGGTCTCGAGCGAAAAGTCCCTTTACTTCGGAGTGATCTGCCGTGTTCCGGTCGGGTGTTGCTGGTCAAGAACGGCAGTGCTGTCGAAACCGGCTCGGCTGATCGGCTGTTCGATCACTCCGAATACGACTGCACCCGCGAGTTACCGACTCGTCAGCTGTGCACACCACCGAGAAAGTTGTCTGACATTGCCCGTACACACCGGACCCGTCGCAGATGCGTGTAGTCGAGGTCATGGCCCACTCTGGCTCGTTCGTGAAAGGACAACCGCAGCATGAGTTACACACATCTTGCCGTGGCGTTGGACGGTGTCGGATGGCACCCGGCAGCATGGCGTGAGGACGCCGAAAATGCTCGGCGTGTGGTTGATCCGACTTACTGGATAGAACTTGCGCAACGTGCGGAGGCCGGCCGACTGGACTTCCTGACCATCGAGGACGGTTTTGCTCTGCAATCGGAGGGCTACGGACGGCCGGCCGCTCGAACAGACCGCTTGCGCGGCCGGCTGGATTCGGTTCTCGTCGCGTCTCGGATTGCGCCGCTGACTCGATACATCGGACTCCTGCCGACGGCAGTGGTGACTCACAGTGAACCTTTCCATCTGGCCAAGGCCATAGCAACGCTCGATTTCATCAGCGTCGGGCGGGCAGGTGTACGTCTCGGGATCGGAATCACGGGCACCGAGTCGAAACTGTTCGGACGTAGGGACTTCGAAGACCTGGATCGGGATCAGACGCGCGAGGCCGTCGCGGCGGGCCGCTTTTCCGCGGCCTTCGCCGAGCTCACGGACTATGCCGAGGTTCTTCGTAGGCTGTGGGACAGTTGGGAGGATGACGCCGAAATTCGCGACGTGCAGACTGGCCGCTTTGTCGACCGAGAGAAGTTGCACTACATCGATTTTCGTGGGGAGTCTTTCTCCGTGAAGGGGCCGCTCACGGTACCGCGCCCGCCTCAAGGCCAGCCGGTGATCGGAAGCCTGGCTCACTCCACCGAGGTGTTCGAGCTGGGGGCGTCTTTCGGTGACATCGTCTGGACCACTCCACATTCCGTTGCTGATATCAGCGGACGGATCGCCGAGCGAGCGAGGTTGTCCACGCAAGCTCCTACTCAGATATTCGGTGATCTTCTCGTGGCGTTGGACAACAAGACCGAACGCGGCGCAGACCGACTCGGTCGCCTCGACGAATTGGCGGGGGAGCAGTTCACGAGCGACGCCGAGATCCTGGCGGGCAGCGTTACCGAACTCGCCGACCGTATCGAGTCGTGGACGGCCGCAGGCCTCGACGGTATCCGACTGCGGCCGTTGAGTCACGCTCGGGATCTACCGGTGATCACCGATGAACTGGTGCCGGAGTTGCAACGCCGGGGTCTGCGTCCGGACGGTTACCGCGGAAGCACGCTCCGTTCGATTCTCGGCCTGGACCGGCCGGTTTCTCGTTACTCGAATACAGAAGGTGCGCAGCGATGACCGAAAAAGTCCCCAGACAAGTTCATCTCGGTGTGCAGTTCCCCGGCGTGAACAGCACGACGGTTTGGAGCGACCCGGAGTCGGGCAGTCACATCGACTTCGCGAGTTTCGCGCATCTGGCACGCACCGTCGAGGCGGCCAAGTTCGACTTCTTGTTCCTGGCCGAGGGGCTTCGTCTGCGCGAACGTAACGGGTCCATTCACGACCTCGATGTCGTCGGTCGTCCGGATACGCTTCCGGTACTGTCTGCGCTGGCCTCGGTCACCACTCATCTGGGACTCATCGGCACCATCAACAGCACGTTCAACGAGCCGTACGAGCTGGCTCGTCAGTTCGCCAGCCTAGACCATCTTTCCGCCGGTCGGGCGGGATGGAACGTCGTCACATCCTCGGATGCGTTCACGGGAGCAAACTTTAGACGTGGCGGATACCTTGCCCTCGATCAACGGTACGATCGGGCGAGAGAATCTGTGGAAGTGGTTCGCACGCTCTGGGATTCATGGGATACGGATGCGGTGGTCGCCGACGGTGAGTCGGGTCGGTTCTGGAAGAACCCGGAGATCGGTCGATTCCGGCACAGCGGCAAGCATTTCGAGATCGAAGGACAGTTTGCTGTTCCCGCGAGCCCGCAACGTCACCCGGTTCTGATTCAGGCAGGAAATTCGGAGGACGGTCGCGATTTCGGCGGTACATACTGCGATGCCATCTTCACGCTCATGGGCGACATCGAAGATGATCGGAGGTTCTATCGAGAAGTCAAGGCACGTAAGGTTGCCGCCGGCGGAACGCCGGACGAGCTGTTGATACTTCCAGCGGCCTACTTCGCGCTCGGTGACACCACCGCGGAAGCCCACGAAAAGGCAGCCGCGATCCGCAGGCAACAGATCAGTGGACAGACCGCGATCCAGTTCATCGAACGAATCTGGAACCGTGATCTCAGTTCTTACGATCCAGACGGGCCGCTCCCCGCAGTGGATCCGGATGTCGACGCGGAGCAGATCATGAAGGGGATGACGCATTATCCGGCGAATGCGGTAGAAATCGCCGACGGTTGGCGCGAACTGGCTGTGGCCAAGGGGTTCTCGATCCGCGATCTGGCCGTGGAACTCAGTGCGAAGCAGCCTTTCATCGGTACCGCGTCCGAGGTCGCCGACCAGATCAACCACTACGTCCAGACCGGTGCGTCGGATGGATTCATTCTCATTCCGCATATTTCACCGACCGGTATGGACGAATTCGCTCGTACGGTGGTCCCCGAACTACAGGAACGAGGAGTGTTCCGCACCGATTACACCGGAACCACACTCCGCGATCATCTGGGGCTTGCGGCGGACCCGCCCCGTCGTTCGGCCCGAACGTCGAACGGAGCCTCGGCATGACCAATCCGATACTGTTGTCGGTGCTGGATCTGATTCCACGCTCGAGCGGGGACGACAACGCCACCGCGCTGCGCAATGCGGTGGATCTCGCTCGGCAGGTGGAACGCTTCGGCTATCACCGCTACTGGTTTGCCGAACATCACGTCAATCCAGGAGTTCTCGGATCATCACCGGCCGTCGCTATCGCGTTGGCTGCCGCTGCCACCGAAACCATCCGTCTCGGTTCGGCCGGAGTGCAGTTCGGGCACCGTTCGGCGTTGTCGACGGTGGAAGAGTTCGGATTGATCGATGCCCTGTATCCCGGCCGTCTGGATCTCGGTATCGGGCGGTCGCTCTCCCGTCCGGCACCTCGAGCTGTCGACGAAACCGGAGGGCAGTCAACGGCTCCGGCAGCGGCGCAACAGTATTTGGCATCAAAGGGCGGAGATCCACATGAGGAGGACTCGTACACCTCGAGCGGGTTGCTCCTGCCACGCCACTACAACGCGGCGAGTGTGTACTCGAGTGCCCCGATCAACGCAATACTCGATTTGCTGCAGCAACCTGGAGCCTATGCGCCGGGGTACGGGGAGCAGGTCGCCGACGTACTGGCGCTGTTGAATGGCACCTACGCATCATCCGACGGGGTTCGGCTCCACGCGGCACCGGGCGAAGGTGCCGACGTGCAGGTGTGGATACTCGGAGCCTCTGCCGGACAGAGCGCTACTGTCGCGGGGCAGAACGGGCTGCGTTTCACGGCCGGTTACCACCACAGCCCCAGTACGGTCGTCGATGCGGTCCGGGCGTACCGGAATGCCTTCGTCCCGTCGGCGGACGTCCGCGAGCCGTATGTCGCGGTCTCCGTCGACGCGGTGGTCGCCGACAGCGACGAGGAGGCAACCGAGCTCGCGTCCGGCTACGCTCCGTGGGTGCGGAGCATTCGACGCGGTGAGGGTGCCATCGCGTACCCCACGCCTGCGGAAGCTGCCGCTCTGGACTGGTCCGATGACGATCGTGAGTTGGTTCGTGACCGGGTCCTGACTCAGTTCGTCGGTTCGCCGTCGACCGTGGCCGACAAGCTCTCGCAGCTCGCAGACGCTACCGGCGCGGCGGAAATCGCGATCACCACCATCACCCACGATCATTCGGCTCGGGTGCGCTCTTACGAGTTGATCGCGAAGGAGTGGTCCAACAGGTGAGTGCAGTCTACCCAGGCCGGCCGGAGGTACTCGCCAATGCCGTGTGGTCCGCTCTGACCAGACCTCAGATGCGCCTGACGGGAAGGGAGCGCGCGGGCTCGACGATTCCTGCCTGCGATTTCGTCGTCGCTGGGTACCGACGATCTCAGTGATCTCAGGACGTGGGTCGAGATCGCCGAATTGGTAGGTCCCGGTCAGGCCGTTCCGGTCACGTCGGCTACCGGGACGGTTCCGACGGGCTGCGATGTTCTCGAAGCCGCCGCAGGCGCACAGATGGTGGCGACGGATGCTCGTCACCCGGAACCGTTCGCCGAGGCGGTGGTTCGCGGAGCGTCGGATGCTCGAGCTGATCTCGCGGACGAACCCCCGGGCCGTTCAGTGCTCAAATCTATCGTTTGGGAACATATCCGGGCGCCCGGCGAGGTGGCAGGTTGACGGCGATGGCCGGTGGGCGGCTCGAGCCGTCGGGCTGGACCGAGATCAGCGCGGTGTGCACCGACTCCGAGTTCCGTGGTCAAGGGTTGGCAGGCGGCCTGGTGCGAGCCTTGGCGCACGGCATTCGAGCGCGAGGCGAAACGCCGTTCCTCCACGCCGCTGCTACCGATACCAATGCGATTCGGCTGTCGAAGAGGATGGGATTCGAAGTGCGGACCACGTCGGATTTCGCGGTGGTCCGTACTCCGAAAGCCTAAAGCCACCGCGGGGCGTCGACGCCATCGGGTAGTCCGGTGACGCCTTCGGCGCCTCTGCCGGTGATCCACTGGACGACCGCAGCAAGGTCTCCTGATATCGAGACCTGATTGTCTCGGCCACGGTCCGGGTCGATCGAGATCGGTTCCTCCTCCGAAATCTGCAGTGTCAATCCGCTACCGAGGCCATTGTTGCGCCACGCCTTGATCACGTCGTCGACGAGTGATCGCAGTACCGGATCCGGAATTTCCGAGAACCGAGCGCCGTTACCCAGATCGACAGCGTGAATCCAGACCTCCCGAGCCCGCATCCAGATGGTTTCCGATGCCGGAACGGTCCGACCTTGGATGGTGCGCACCTCCCGTGACCACGCTGATTCCGAGAGGCTGTGCCACTTTTCGTCGAGGAGCCGAGCGGTGTCGCCAACTCGATCTCGCAGAACCTGCACGCTGTCACCGGCGCCGTCGTCGATCTCACGCCCGCGTTGCTCGACGGAATCGTACATCGGTGTTTCGATGCCGGTGGCCGCCCAGTCCGTCAGCCTGCACAGCGCGGCAGCGTTGTAGCCGACGTGAGCGACGAGATGAGCGCGAGTCCACCCAGGCAGGACGGACTGCTCCGCGACCTCGTCGTCACGCAGTTCGGCGAGGTGTCGGGTGAGCTGCTCGGTGCCGCCCCTGGTGAAATCGAGCCGTTCGGCGAGGGTCAGGTGCCGGAAATTCATACGGCCGAATCTCGCTGCACCACTGTCTTGTTGCGTACCGAACCGAGACCGTCGATGAGTACCTCGACGGTTTGGCCGTCCTGGATGTAGACACCAGGCGTGCGCGCATGACCCACGCCGCCGGGTGTGCCTGTGATGACGACGTCGCCGGGCTGCAGCGTCACGATGTGCGAAATGTATTCCACCAACTTCGCCGGGGTGAAAACCAGATCGTCGGTGGTCGTCGTCTGCATCAACTCGCCGTCGAGTCGGGTTTCGAGTGCGGTGCCGAACGAATAGGAATCCGTGGTCGTCAGGTAGGGGCCGAATCCGCTGGTCTTCTCGAATGTCTTTCCCTGGTCCCACTGCAGCGTCCGGTACTGGTAGTCCCGCATCGTGTAGTCGTTCATCACCGAGTACCCGGCGATGTAGGTTTCCGCGTCGGCTTCAGCCACCTGATATGCCTGCCTGCCGATGACGAAGGCGAGTTCGCCTTCCCAGTCGAGCTTCTCGGCGGCGTATTCGGGGACGAGGACGTCGTCGTACGGACCGGTGAGTGCTTCGCGGAACTTGGAGAAGAGGGTGGGATGAGTAGGAAGCTCTCGTCCCATCTCACGAATGTGGTTGGCGTAGTTGAGACCGACGCAGATGATTTTTCCGGGGTTCGGAGCCACCGGCGCGAAGTCGGTGCCTTCGGGTCGTAAGAGAGCGCCGTTGGCCTCGCGTGCGAGCGCCTCCCAGTTCGGATCCTGCAGCAGCTCGGACAGATCGGAGTATCCTTCGATCACCGTTGCCGACTCGTCGACATTGATTCGTACCGCGGCCGTAGCCGACTCGGAATCGGAATTCTTCAGGCGAATCGTGGCCAGTCTCACTCGTCAAGCTCCTTCGGTAACTTCGCTGTCGGACTATCTGGATTCGATGGATTCGCACCATGCCGCGCCGGCACGGCGAATACCTTGGCATCGATTACCGTTGTCCGAGAATATTTTACGTCGACTATGGGCGGCCGAACCCTTCTCGGTGGCATGGGTTCCGCGGTGCGGAATCCCAATGTGGCGGACTACGGAATGTTCACGATCACTTTCCCGAACACATTCAAGGCCAGCGCCTTCTGGGCTTCGGCCGTATCCTCGAGGTCGAAATGATGCACCGGATATCCGCGCAGATACCCGGCCGCCAATGCCTGGGTGATATCGGTGACAGCTCGCATGACGTCGTCTGTGCCGAGGCGATAGACCATGGTGAAGGCAAGGCGCGCATTCAGATCGATGAACGAGCGCACCGGGAATTCCGTCACCGGATCACCCTCGGTGGCGTACACGGCGACGGTACCGCCGGGGGTGAGTGCAGCCAGGTCCCGAATCAGATTGGAACCCAGGGCAGGCTCCACGATCCGGACGGCACCCGCAGGTAGCACGGCCTTGAACTGATCGGCAGCATCGGGCGAGCTCGGATCCACCACCGCGTCGGCCCCGAGTTCGATGGCAGCTTTCTGCTTTTCGGGAGAACTCGTGGACACCACGACGCGGGCGCCTGCCCACCGAGCGAGCTGCGTCGCTGCGAATCCGACGGCTCCGAAACCCGAGACCAGCACCGACCGGCCGGCGAGCGCCGCGATATCCCCCAGGAGGTTGTGGGCAGTGAGGGCGGGGATCCCCAAGGACGCACCCACGTCGTCAGGAATGCTCTCGTCCAACGGAACCGCATGTGATGCGGGGACGGTGCACCATTGGGCAGCGGTGCCGTGCGGACGTTGCCAGGCAGCGAAGTAAAGCCACACTCGCTCACCGAGACGATCCGACGACACCCCGTCACCGACCTCGTCGATGATGCCGACTCCGTCGTGATGCGGCACCTTGGGCTGCTCGCTACGACCGTACGTGCCACGCAGACGAGACTTCCAGTCACTGGGGTTGACCCCGGACATTCGAACCCGAACCCGCACCTCGCCCGGCCCGGGAACCGGCGTCGGAATGTCTGCGTAGATCAGTTCGGAGGTGGGACCCGATTCGGTGAAGCTGATCGCTTTCATTGTGCTCATCGGTGAGGTGCTTCCCTTCGTGCGGACGATGTCGACGTGGTACCCAGGTGAGAAGCGTTCAGAAGACCCGAGGATATCTCTGGCTGTTGGTCAGCCCGCCGTCGACGACGATGACCTGGCCGGTGACATAGCTCGACAGTTCCGAGAGAAGGAAGACCAGTGGTCCGGCGATCTCCGACGGGTCGGCGGCAAATCCGCGAGGGATTTCCGAATCGACTGTTCGCCAGGCTTCCTCGCCGAGTTTGTCGACCAGCCGCGGAGTCTTGGTCCAGCCGGGGGCGATGGCGTTGACTCGCACTCCTTGCGATGCCAGCTCGTCGGCCAAGGTCACCACCAGCTGATGCAGCGCGGCCTTGACCACGCCGTAGGCCCCCTGCATCACAACGCTCTTGACACCCGAAATCGAACCGACCACGGCGATGGACGAGGGCAGTTCCGGAAGTTCGTGAATGACAGTGGTCAGATTCAGGGCGTGACGCAGATTGACGTCGAGGAGAGTTTCCCAATCGTCGCGCTCGAGATCCCGGAAGGTGCCGATCTTGGCAGTTCCGATGATGTCCACGATTCCGGTGATCGGTCCACCCAACCGATCCCGGGCGTCTTTCAGGCACCGGAGCAGGTCCTCGCGGTCTACGGCATTACACGTCAGTCCGATCGCCCCGGACTCGGTGGCGACCGTTTCCGCCGATGCGCTGTCGCGGTCCACGCAGGCGACCAGCGCGCCGAGCTGGGTGAGAGCGTGGACGGTTTGGCGACCCATTCCGGCGCCACCACCGAGGACGACGACGCGGTGGCCGTCCAATCGTGCACGGGCCTGGAAGTCGGGTACGTCGGCGGGACGCAGGGTGTTGTTCATTGGTTACTCCTGTGGTCTGGCGATACCCGCCCCGTCACGAGGAGGAACGAGACCGGCACGTCGTAGTGGTCACCACTACGGTAGGGCTCCAACTGTGCCCCGAGGGCGCCGAGGATCGGTTCGCGTAGATCTGGGGGTTGGGCGGCCAGAAGCGCTGCCGC
The DNA here is from genome assembly GCF_049739425.1 of Rhodococcus sp. 27YEA15. Taxonomy (NCBI): domain Bacteria; kingdom Bacillati; phylum Actinomycetota; class Actinomycetes; order Mycobacteriales; family Nocardiaceae; genus Rhodococcus; species Rhodococcus sp. 27YEA15. The sequence goes on along the minus strand of NZ_JBMHHW010000001.1, from coordinate 4,828,851 downwards.
GCGAACAGTTCCTCGGGAGAAGGTGTCGTACAATGCTTCTGGAGATCGCACCTGGTGGACGAGGTGGAAGGTCGTGATCTCGATATTGTCGAACGACGCTTCCGGGAGAAGAGCCTCCAGGCGGTCTCGGGACGACAGGTCGAACAGTCCGGGCCCGGGTGGAATCGCCGGCGGTACCAGTGGAAGGCCGGCCATCGCGTCGCCGAACAGTCCGACGAACCGTGCCTGATCCGGTGTGTCGTAGACGGAAGCGACGAATCGGCCACCGGGTTCGAGGACCCGGACTGCCTCCGCCACAACCACTTCGGGCATCGCGGTGTGCAAGAGCAGAAATCCGGCGGTTACCGCGTCGAAGGACGCCGAGAAGTAAGGAAGGCAGCGTGCGTCGGCGACTTCCACACGAGCCTGCGGGACATCGGCTCGTGCCCGATCGACCATCGGCTCGGCGATGTCAGTGGCGGTTACTTCGACTCCGCGCGATATCGCCTCCGCCGCGATGTATCCGGGGCCCGTTCCCAGGTCGAGGAGTCGATCGCCGGCCGATACCCGTGCGGCATCGACTGTTGCGGCGGCGACCCGTGACGTCAGTGGTCCGAGTTCGCGGTGGTAGTCGTCGGCGAGAAGTTGCCAACCGGCGATTTCGAACTGGTCGAATGCCGCGCGGTCGGTCACGGTTCGCCCACTCGGGACATCGCGGCGGCCTCGCGCAGGACCTCTTCGATGCGGCTGCGGCCACGGATCAGTAGCTCCGAGTGCGGAATCTTCCACAACGAGTCTTGCAGTTCTGTACCGAAAGTGCCGTCGTCGGAGAAGACTTCGAGCTCGAACCAACTGCGGTAGCCACCACGCAGGAGTGCCGTGGCGATGGAAACGGCCAGACCGCGCCCGTCGCCGGGCAGCAGTCGGTCCGCCCAGGTTCGTTCGGGGCTGCGCACGTCGTTGAGTTGGGCGTAGACGACGTGGCGTGCGTACCGCTCGAGAACATTGTCACGATCGGGGAGATCCCAGAGGTGCGCGACGTCGACGATGAAGCCGATGTTCGGGCGACCGAGGTGCTCGATCAATGCGACCGCTTCCTCGAGATCGAAGAGCGCGGATCCTTTACGCAGCGGCATGATCTCCAATGCGACGCCGAGTCCGTGGAAGGCGGCGACGTCCGCGATCTGGGCCAGCGGTGCGGCGATCTCCTCGGCCGACCCGGTGGGGTGGTCCGGGTCGCCGCTGCGCCCGCCCCCGACCACGATGCCTTGTGGTGAGAATGCACTGAGCCGCTCGATACTCGAGCAGATCGCATCGACGCGTGCCCCCACGTCGGCAGGATGGTCGGGTCGGTCCAGCGGGCCGGCGACGATCGGCCACACCGCCGGTGTCGCGTAAGTGCAGGAAAGTCCGCTGCCCCTCAACAACTCCACGGCGTGAGAATCGTTGCCGGGTGTGAGTTTGAGTTCGTCAAGACCAACGCCGGTGTATCCGCTCTGGCGGATCTGATGGAGGTCGGTGGCAAAGTCGTTGTGTGGTGTCGTTCGCTGGTTGACCGCCAGCATCTGTCCGAACTCCGTCATCTACCGGTCCTCCCGTTGTCGAATTGCGCGTCGGCCGCCGCCTGCGCATCGGTGAAGATCTTGTCGAAGTGGGTGCGGCCCAACTGCAAGAACTCCGTGTGGGGCATCTTCCAGTACGAATCCGGGAAATCGTTGCCGAAAGTTCCGTCATCGGAGAAGACCTCGAACTCCCACCAGCCGTCGTAGCCTGCAGATACCAGGGTGTTGACCCACTCGACCGCGATCCCTCTTCCCAAGCCGGGCATTTCGCGATCCATCCCGCTGCGCTCGTCGACCTTGACGTCGCACACCTGCACTCCCACAAAGCGATCGACGTGGTTGCGAAGATGCTCGTGCAGGTCTGGTTCCGGCCAACTGTGAAAGGTGTCGATCAGTAGTCCGATGTTGGGTCGATCGACTGCGGTGACGACATCGAGCATGGCAGCAATGCTGTGAATGGGAGAACCGCGCCGTTCGCCGAGAAGTTCGAAGGCGATCGTCTGCCCGAACTCGGCTGCAATGTCGCAGATTTGCCGAAGCGCCTCGTGCATGTCCTCGGTTACCGGTCCCACCGGTTTCCTGGGATCACCCGATGCGCCAGGGGCAACGCAGATCGCGACCGGATCGAACGGTGCCAGTCGCTCGATACTGGCACCGATCATGTCCACCCGCTCGGAGAGCGTCAGTTCGGCGTCCTTGAACGGTCCGAACGACATCCCCAACAAGGTGTGACTGCGAGGTACACAGAAAGTTGCCTTCACGCCGTTCGCCACCATGAGTTCGCGGAGTTCGTCGTCGCGACCGGGCTGGAATTTCAGCTCGGACAACCCGATTCCGTCAGCCCCGATCCGGACCGCGTCCCTGACATCGTCGAACGCATCGTTGTGCGGCGTGCAGTAGGCCGTGAACGAGTATCGGGGGCGCTGACGCATGCAGTCGAGATTATCGACGGACCTACGGCGTCACAGATGCGTGTCGAGAAATTCCGTCTTGCAGAATTTATTTACGCGGGGGGCACCTCTGTCGAAGGTCAGTCGGAAATGTCGGGCGACATAGAAGCAAGATCCGCTTTGAAGGCCTCGGCGGTTTCGTTGAGTTCGCGTTTGAGATCGGCCAGCGAGTAGTCGTCGAATCGAGGGGTCGGAATCGCCACGGCAAGTCCGGCAATCGCCCGTCCCGACGGATCGCGTAGGCACGTCGCCACCGCCGAGATCCCGGCGTCGGATTCGCCGATGTTGCGGGCGTATCCGGTTCGACGTGCTGCGCGGATCTTGCGGTCGAGGGTTTCGAGAGTCAGCCGTGCTTCCTTCGCGTCACCGGTGAGTCCGCGAGGATACATCGCGCGCAGGCTGCTGAACGGAAGTTCGGCGAGAAGTACCAGCCCGATGGCGGTCTTGTGTGCAGGCAACAGCATTCCCGTTCGAGTACCGATGCGGAGCGTGCGGTGCGACTCGACGCCGTCGATGAAGCGGGTACTGCTGCCTTCCAGGACGGCGACATGACAGGTCTCGCCCAGCAGCGTGGCAAGGCGCTCGAGGTGTGGATGCATGATCTCGAGCGAGATCCGTCGCCCGTGCAATTCCGGTTGGCGAAGGCGCTGAAGGGTGGGGCCGGGGCGGTACACCTTGTGTGCGTCCTGGACGACGAAGCCTCTGGCCATCAGAGCTGCCAGGATGCGATGTGCCGTCGACCGTGCGACCGACAGTTCTTCGGATACTTCGATCACTCGCAAACTGGGCCGGGTCGCGAGCATCTCCACGACTTGCAACGCATTGTCGACGGAGGAAAGCGGACCCACGGATTGATTCCTCATAGGGGAATCATAACCAGACGGAGAGCTCTTCGGCATAAAGACCGTGGAATGCGAATTCGTCGTGGGGACGTCGGCGGCGCCGGCGAGTTGTCACGGAAGACGGAATTTTGCCCCGCCAACCTCGATTCCTATTCCGTCGTGCCCCAAGGTTTTCGGAAGCCCGCATGGTGCGGGGTGGGTGCGACGGTACGGGCGCGAGACGAGAGGGATGTGCATGGCGATAGCGAACGAGGTACTCATCATCGGAGGTGGCATCGGTGGTCTTACCTTGGCACTCCAGTTGGAGCAGGCCGGTGTGCCTGCCCGAGTACTCGAAGCGGTACCGGACCTTCAGCCCCTCGGCGTCGGGATCAACATCCTTCCCCATGCAAGTAAAGAACTGTGGGGCCTCGGACTCCAGGACCGACTGGCCGAGATCTCCGTCGCGACGTCCACCTCCGTCTTCTACAACCGATTCGGGCAGCTCGTTCACTCGGACCCGGCGGGCAAGGCGGCCGGATACCCGTGGCCTCAGTACTCCATCCACCGTGGAAAGCTCCAGACGATGCTCGCGGACGTAGTCCGGGAACGACTCGGGCAAGACCGTCTCGTCCTGGATGCGCGAGTGACCGAGATCGAGGACCGAGGTGACGGCGTCGTCGTGCACACGGTGGACACGGAAGGAAATGCCCGTCAATGGGAGGGCGATGTCGCTATCGGTTGTGACGGAATCCGTTCCGTCGTCCGTCGCAGCTTGCATCCCGGCGATTCGGACCCGCTCTACTCGGGGTACACCATGTGGCGCGGCACCACGCGGATGAAGCCGTTTCTCGACGGAGCGAGCATGGTTCGGGCGGGCTGGCTCGAGACCGGGAAGATGGTCATCTACCCGATTCTCGACTTCGAGGACGGAACTCAGTTGATCAACTGGGTGGCCGAAATCGAAGCGCCACAACGCAGTGACCGCGACTGGACCCGTAACACCAGTGACACGGGATTCATGGAGCCGTTTGCGGATTGGACGTTCGATTGGCTGGATGTGCCGCAGATGCTCGGCGCCGCCGAAGCCGTCTTCGAATACCCCATGGTTGATCAGGACCCGTTGGCGTTCTGGACCAAGGGCCGGATCACGTTACTCGGCGACGCGGCGCACCCGATGGTTCCGCGCGGATCGAACGGCGCCGGACAGGCGATTCTCGACACCAGGGCGCTGCGTGACGCTTTGGTGGAGGAAGAAGATCCGCAGCGTGCACTGATCCGTTACGAGGCGGAGCGACTGCCACGTACTGCGGAGGTGGTACAGCTCAATCGATCGAATCCGCCGGACGCGATCCTGCGCGAGGTGTTCGAGCGAACCGGAGACCGTCCGTTCGACGACATCGACGACGTCATCAGCCCTGACGAGATGCACGAGCTCTTGAACCGCTATCGGGCGGTGACTGGTTCGTCGTTGGACGCGCTGCGCGAGGGTGCCTCGTAGGACGACCTGGTCGCCTCGCCACCAGTCGTTCACGGCAGATCTGTTGCAAGACTCGAGAAGGGAAAACGTATGTCCGAAGGTCAGAGTCCCGTGCGTGTGGAGGCGGTGTCCGCGGAGGGCCAACCCGAAGTGACGGCCGAGCTCGAGGAGCTTTACCGTGGTTTCGAACAGGAACTTCTGATACCGCTGTGGACTCAGATCGGCGGTCTGATGCCCGCACATCCGAATTCACATGCTGTTCCTCATCTCTGGCGCTGGCAGAATCTGGTGCCACTCGCGGCTCGGGCCGGAGATCTGGTACCGGTGGGTCGAGGCGGGGAACGACGCGCCATCGCGTTGGCCAATCCGGCGCTAGGTGGCCGTCCCTACGCGACGCCGACTCTGTGGGCCGCAATCCAGTACTTGATGCCGGGCGAGGACGCTCCCGAACATCGGCACACGCAGAACGCTTTCCGCTTCGTCGTCGAAGGCGAGGGCGTATGGACAGTGGTGGGAGGCGATCCGATTCCGATGGGACGCGGTGACTTTCTGCCGCAGGCCGGCTGGAACTGGCATGCACACCACAACGCCACGGACAAGCCGATGGCGTGGATCGACGGGCTCGACATTCCGTTTCAGTACCAGATGGAATCGCAGTTCTTCGAGTTCGGTCGTGACGAGATCAGTGACGCCGAGCGGATCACGCCGAGCCGGTCGCGTTCCGAACGGCTGTGGGGACACCCGGGTCTGCGTCCACTGGCGGCGACACCGTCCGGCCCGGGAACGCCGTTGCTCTCGTACAAGTGGGAGTTCACGGATCTGGCGCTCTCCGATCAACTGGCGATGGAACGTGAAGGGTACGGTGGCACAGTCGAACCTGGTCACGCAGCGGTGCGTTACACCAACCCGGCCACGGGTTCGGATGTGCTGACCACCATCAGAGCGGAATTTCACCGGATCAGTCGCGGGTCGGAGACCGCCCCGGTCCGCGAGACCGGGTCGTCCGTGTACCAGGTTTTCGACGGTTCCGGCGTCGTCACCGTAGGGGACGCGTCCTGGTCGGTCAGTCGTGGCGACATCTTCGTCGTCCCGTCGTGGCAGCCGTTCTCGGCCAAATCCGAAGCCGGATCGTCGGATTCGGATTCCGGCGCACTGGATCTGTTTCGCTTCTCCGACGCCCCGGTGTTCGAGGCGCTCGGTCTCGGTCGAACCCGAATCGACTCCCGGTAACCGACAGCCGAAAGCCGGTCGCGCGCTCGTCGAGCGCGCGACCGGCTTTCGGCTGTTCCGAGATGTACTAGGCGAGGAATTCGACGGTCAACGTGTTGAATTCTTCTGCACGTTCGATATTGAGCAGATGTCCCGCACCGTCCAGCACGACGACTTTCGAGTCGGGGATCCGCTCGAGTGCACTGTGATAGCCCGGTTCACGTAGCTGGTCGGCGCCACCGGCAACGGCGAGGGTCGGAAACGGGATGTTCTCGTACGCGATGGTGTCCGGCTGACCGAACTGCGTGCGAGGAGCAGTGGCGGGCGACTTGAATCGCGCTGCTGCGACAGCCTCCCAGGCTCCTGGCTCGATGCTGGCAGCGACGCGCCGTTCGATGTACTCGCGATCGGCATACCAGGCCGGATCGGTGAAGTTGGCGCGCAGGATGGCTTCCATGGCCTCCGGGGTGCCGTCGTAGTCGAGAATTTTCCGACGCTCCGGATTATCGGGGACGAAGCCGCCTCCGCTCGCGAGAACCATTCGGCGAATGGGGAATCGACATCTGCCAGAAGACGACTCCCGAAGCAACGTGGTTGCACCCATCGAGGCGCCTACGAAGTCGGCCTCGTCGATTGCCATGGTTTCCAGGAACGCGGCCATGTGACGCACCATCCGATCCGAGCCGGAGACGAAGTCGCGCAACTTGTCGGTTCGGCCGAATCCGAGCCAGTCGGGGGCAATGACGCGGTGGCCGGCTGCAGCCAGAGGAGCGATGTTGTATTCCCAGCAGAGGTCAGCGCTGCCACCGAACTCACCGGAGTGCAGAAGAACGACCGGTGGACCGTCCCCTGAATCCAGGTAGTGGGTGCGGATACCGCCGACATTGAGAAAACGGCTGTATACGGGGATCTCTTTCGAGGGTGCCGGTGGCGTCATCGAGGTACTCTCTCGCTTTCTCTGGTCGGTCAGCGGATCTGCTTGCCGGTGATCGTAGAGTCTTGGTCGAAGTCGGGAGATCCTGGCGTCCCGGGTTCCTCACCGCGGAAACGGGGAGGGCGGTCACGCCGCTGCCGGTGCGGTATGGCCGTGAGCCTGACCTGTAAAGTTCCAGATAGCAGAATCTTGATGCACGTCGGGGTGTTACAGGTCACGTCGAGTTACTTTGGTCGGGAGCGCTGATTCATCAGATGGAGGACATATGACACCGCTTCCACCCAGGCAGTTCCCTGATCTGGATTCGCCGCAGTTCGCAGTCAACTCGTATTCGACGCCGCACAATTCGATCTATGACGACGTCGACCATGTTTCGGTCGTCGGCGCGGCTGCGGTCGGGCTGTGGGAGGGCAAGTTCAGCGACGAATCGGATGAGAAGCTGCTCGAGTACATGGCCGAGCGAGATGTGGCCACCAGTACGGCGGTGCCGAGAGTTCATTCCATCCTCGGGATTCCCTTCGATCGACCCGGCACACCGAAAGACCCTGCCGCACGTACCGAGCTGATCTGTCGGAGTATCGAGCGGTTGGCGAAGTTCGGTCCGGCGGTGATCGCCGTCGCTCCTGGTACCAGTGGTGATCCGGCCGCGCCGGCCGGCCCGGTGGAGGCAGTCGTCGAGAACTTGGCGACCATCGCCGAGGTGGCAGCGGCCAACGGCGTACTGATCGGTCTTGAACTGCTGGCCGAGCGTCGAGGTTCGCCACTGCACACGATCCCGGCCATGGTCGAGGTCATCGACGCTGTCGGTAGTCCGCAAATCGGAATCATGTTGGACGTGTTCCACAGCTGGCCGGAGCCGGATCTGCTCGAGCGGATCAAGACCTACGGGTCGTACGTCAACAGCGTTCAGGTGTGCGACGTTCGAGTGAACGAGCGCAGCGGTCACGATCGTGAATTGCCGGGGCGTGGACGCGCCACGGCGCAGCCCATTATTGCGGCGCTCATCGAGGCCGGCTACAACAGTTACTGGGAGATGGAGGTATTCTCCGACGACGGCACGTATTTCAACGATTTCCCGGATTCGTATTGGAAGATGCCGCACCTGGACTTCATCCGGGAGACCAAGAGGGAGTTCGAGCGGGTGTACGGCGCAGCGCTGGCCGACCTGCGAGCAAAAGGAGTGGTAGTCGGATGAGTACCCTTGAAACCACGGCCGTGGCATCCAATCCGGCCCCGGGGTTCGACGAGGCCATCGTTGATGCCTTACGACGTATCGCCGATCCGTGCAGTATCGCGACCGGCGTCCCGATTAATCTGATCGACATGGGTCTGGTGCTCGAAGCGCGGCGCGAGGAGCGTCGGGCTGTCGTGCGGCTCCAGCTCACGAGCCCGATCTGCATGCAGATCGGCATCATTCAGGCCAAGATCCTCGAAGAGGTCTCCACGATCGACGGGATCGACGACGTCGACGTCGACATCGATCATGCCGCCGAGTGGCTGCCGTCGATGGTGGCTGGGCATGCGCGGATCGCGCTGCGAGAGCGGCGGCCGTTCCCGGCGCAGTGATGTGCCACCGAGGCACGACGAAAACGGTTGGAGTCGACGTTCTACACGTCGGCTCCAACCGTTTTCGTCGTGTGGGTCGGGTACACACGACAAAGGACCTGCGCACCGGTTGCCCGGTGCGCAGGTCCTTCGGATAGATCGTCAGTAGACGACGTCGGCGAGCGTCGTCGTCGTGTAGGGATCGGGTACCTTGCCGAGTTCCGCCTGACGTCTGGTGAAGTCGTCTTCGCCGATTCCGTCGAGTCGTTCCTGCAGTGAGAAGCCGTGCATCGACGCGTAGTTCTCCGCGAGGATCTTGCGCCGCGCGACGTCGGTGAGTTCGGGAACTCCCCACTCCTGCTGTAGTTCCTCGCTGAACTGGAACTCACGAGCGAACTTCTCCAGATGCGGCCTGGGGTGCGTGACCATGCAGCCGGTTCCCCACAGCATTCTGTCGAATGCCTTCGGTGTGCGCCCGGCGAAGGTGGCCAGAGCCTGTTCGAACGCCCGCGGCTTCGTGGTCAGCATGGTCGCGGTGCTTTCCAGGTTGATCCACACGTTGTCGAAACGGGCTACTTGCCACGCTGTTTCATCGAGGAACCCCATTCCGCCGTGCACGATCTCGAACTGTAGGTCCGGGAATGCCATTGCGGCGCGATCGATGTCGTCCATCGCGTAGTACTCCAGCTCGACCGGGCCCAATGGCAGCGCCTTGTGGATCGCGACCACCTTGATGCCGAGGTCGAGCGCCTTCTGGAAGAGCGGGAACGCGACTTCGGGATCGTCCATCTTCCAGCCGACCATCTGATCGCCGACCCAACTGTTGGGGTACATCTTGAGCCCGCTGGGGCCGTCGAGAAGCTCGTGCTGCTCCTCGAGCTCGTCGATGGCCTTCTGTCCTTGCATGGGATCCACGCCGGCGTAGAAGACGAAACGGTTCGGCCAGCGGCGCTTGGTCTCGAGTGCCTTGTCGATTCCGCAGATGCCGTCATGGAATGCGCCGATGGGCAGAACATGGTAAGCCGCGAGGTCCGCATAGCTCTCGACGAAGGTCATCATGGCGACGTCCTCCATCGGCCAGTCGCGCTCGTAGTCCTCGCGGGGAATCCGGTATCCCGGTCCGAGAGCTGCATGGTTCGCGCCCGAGAGCATTCTGGTGATGTAGGGCGCATGCTGAGTCTTGGCGTTCTCGGCGGACAGGTTGTAGGGGTGGACGATCGCGTCGAACACCGGAATCCCGTCAATCATCTGTCTCTCCTGTTTGTCGTAAGCGGTAAGGGTAGTTGCGGGCGGCCGCGCCGGATAATTCGCTTCAGAAGGATCGAGTGTCGAACAGTGTGGTGTGTCGACTCGACGGGTTCGCGGTGGCGAACGGACGGGTATGTACCGCTCTTGTGTGAACTGTGGTCCGGCATTGCATCCTGCTTTTGGAATTGACTTACCAACCAACCTAATCGGGGCTTGTGACCCCACTCACGCGGCCAGGAAGGTATTCCTCTGAGTGGAACGAGTTCGACCAGGGTGCGATCTGGGCCAGGGCCCGAACATGCACGGTCGAACTCGACACCAGGTGCGCGGGGACGGTGGTTCAACTTGTTATCCGATCTAAATATACCGAAGGTCGTCTGCCGGTTTGCCGCCGGCCGGGACTCCTGTGATTCCTCTATGTGGAACTTATGTTCGCTCTATGCCCGTGTCGGTCTTACGCCCCGTAGAAATGCATCAAGCCAGTGATCGAGGTCACATGAATTGTCGCACCGACAGAGTGGAATGGATATGCGAGTTCCGAGAAAGAGTATTCGTGCCTTCGTGGCGTTGATCGCCGCGTCGGTGGCGTCCGTCGCGCTGGTGGCGTGTGGCAGCGGCGACGGTGATTCCAGCGGCGACGGCCCCACTCGGATCGCCGTGGTTCCGGGATTCGGCTCGCTGCCGATCCACGTGGCCGAAAAACAAGGTTTCTTCGCGGCACACGGTGTCGACGCGAAGGTGCTGGAGAATTCGAGTACTGCGAGTTTCGGTCCGGGGCTGGGTAAGCAGTTCGATTTCATCTTGAACACGCCGATGGACTTCATTGCCGCCGCGAGCAAGGGCATCGACATCTACGCGGTGACCAACATGTACGTCAATACGGTGACGGTGCCCAATAACGTGTTGGTGACCAAGGATCCGTCGATCCAGTCGTTGTCGGACCTGAAGGGCAAGCGCATCGGTGTGGTCTCGATGGCGGGCACCGGATACGGAACGTTGGTGTACGCGCTCGATCAGGCCGGGGTCAAGAAGGGTGATGCGACGCTGATCGCGACGCCGTTCCCGGATCAGTTCGATCAGCTCGAGTCCGGCAACATCGACGCGGCGCTGTCGGCATCACCGTTTTCCTCGTCAGTTCGGGGTAACGGTTACCGCACCATTGCGGACATCCCCCTCGAGGTAGGTGGTGAAGGATCGCCGAACGCGCTCTACAGCACCACATCCGAGTTCGCGGAGAAGAATCCGGATGTCGTACAGGGATTCCACGATGCGCTCGCCGAGGCCATCGAGTGGATCAGGGCTGACGAATCCCGTGCCCGCAGCGAGTTGGTGAGTTGGCTGGGTTTGCCGGAGAATATCGTTGCGGGTGCGGAGTTTCCGGTGTTCGCCACCGAGCTCGACTCGGCAACGTTGGACAAGTTCGTGATACCTGCCCAGGTCAGTGGACAAATAGAAGGTGACGCGCCGGATCTGGCGAAGAGAGTGTGGCCTGGGGCTTCGAACTGAGCTCACGTATGGTGGGCGGGAACGGCGGGTTCCGCGCTCCGAGCGGGCACAACCCAAGCGGTGCAGTCGGGATCGTAAACTGCGATTCTGCTACCGGGAACTCTCCGCCGAAATCCCCGATGCACGGCCACGACTGCGTACAACTGAGGCAGAAACCGTGACCGAGCTCATGGCCCGCGTGGCCTACGTGGAATGTCCGGGCGGCTAGAGAAACCAATCGAGTGAATGTTGGAGTCAAGAGATATGCGTGTTCCGAGAAAGAGTTTTCGTGCCTTCGTGGCGTTGATCGCCGCGTCGGTGGCATCCGTCGCGCTGGTGGCGTGTGGGAGTGGCGACGGTGACACCGGCGGAGACAGCCAGGTTCGGATCGCTGTTGTTCCCGGGTTCGGTTCGCTGCCGATTCGTGTCGCGGAGAAGGAAGGTTTCTTCGCGGCGCACGGTGTCGACGCGAAGGTGCTGGAGAATTCGAGTACTGCGAGTTTCGGTCCGGGGCTGGGTAAGCAGTTCGATTTCATCTTGAACACGCCGATGGACTTCATTGCCGCCGCGAGCAAGGGCATCGACATCTACGCGGTGACCAACATGCAACTCAACTCCGCATCCGCTGCGAACAACGCACTGGTGACCAAGGATCCGTCGATCCAGTCGTTGTCGGACCTGAAGGGCAAGCGCATCGGTGTGGTCTCGATGGCGGGCACCGGATACGGAACGTTGGTGTACGCGCTCGATCAGGCCGGGGTCAAGAAGGGTGATGCGACGCTGATCGCGACGCCGTTCCCGGATCAGTTCGATCAGCTCGAGTCCGGCAACATCGACGCAGCACTGTCGACCGTTCCGTTCTGGTCGGCTCTCGAGGATGCGGGATACCGTCTTGTCGTCGACGTCCCGCTCGAGGTGGGTGGCGAAGGTTCGCCGAACACGTTCTACTCCACCGGTAAGGAGTACGCGGAGTCGAACCCGGAGGTGGTCGAGGGCTTCCACGCTGCGATTGCCGACGCGATCGAGTGGATCCAGGCCGATCCGGCCCGTGCACGAGCTGTAACCCAGGAATGGCTCGGACTGCCCGCCGACGTCGTGAACAAGGCGCCACTTCCCGTCATGGGAACGAAGCTCGAGCCGTCCATGCTCGAGAAGTTCGTGCCGGCTGCCGAGGTCAGTGGTCAGCTGACCGGTTCCGCGCCCAATTTCGACGACCTGGTCTGGTCGGGAGCAGCACAGTGAGCGCGGATACCGGAAATCAGAGAGCCTCCGTGGGCACCGATTCTGCGCATCTGGCTTACCGCGTCCAGGACGCGTCCGTGTGGCTCACCGGTCACCAGGGCAAACGCGAGATCTTGCGTAACCTCGATTTCTCGATCAAGTCCGGTGAGATCGTCGGTATCATCGGTAGATCCGGTACCGGTAAGACCACGCTGCTGCGCTTGCTCGGTGGTCTCGTCCAGGCGACGTCCGGTTCGGTCCAGCTGATCGGCCAGCCGCTGACCGGACCTACGCGCGACGCTGTCACGGTGTTCCAGGACTACGTCAACGCGCTGTTGCCGTGGCGCACTGTCGAGCGGAACGTCGCCTTGCCACTCGAACGCACGTTGTCGCGTCAGGAGCGGCGCGAGCGGGTGGCCGAGACGCTTCGTCTCGTCGGCCTCGGCGACAAGGGAAACGAGCACCCGTGGCGTCTCTCCGGTGGTATGCAGCAGCGAGTTCAGATCGCACGGGCTCTCGCGATGCGCCCGAAGGTGCTTCTCATGGACGAACCGTTCGGCGCACTCGACGCGCTGACCCGAGCAACACTGCAGGACGAGGTGCTGCGAGTCCAGGAGAGTACCGGGGCCACAATCATTTTCATCACCCACGACATCGACGAGGCCGCCTACCTGGCAGATCGAGTACTGGTTGTCGCCAACTCGCCTGGAGAACTCGTCGAAGAGATCGTGTGCGACCTCCCCCGACCCCGCGATCAGCTCCTGACTCGCGAACTGCCGGAGTATCTCGAGGTACGCCACCGGCTCGGTATTGCGTTGGGAGCCTAGCGTGTCTGTACTTCGTAGCGTGAAGGCAGTGAACTGGACCGGTCTGGGGGTGATCGTTCTGGTTCTGGTGCTGTGGCAAGTCGCGGTCGACACGGGAATTCTGTCTCTGCGGAATCTTCCGTCACCGATAGCGGTGGCACAGTCCTTCGGGAAGCTCACCGGTGTAGGAGAGGCGGTAGGGCATACGCTGCTCGTTGCTCTGGTGGCCTTCGTCTCGGCACTGGTGATCGGCGCCGCAGTCGGCCTGATCCTGGGGCTCTCGGGATTCGTTCGCACCTTCGCGAACGGGTCGCTCGACTTCCTCCGCACCCTGCCGGTGGTGGCATTGATGCCCGTTGCCCTGCTCGTGTGGGGCCCGTCGACGAAAACCGAGATCATCGTCGCGACGTACGCCTCGCTGTGGCCGGTCGCCGTCAACGTCTCCAGTGGCGTTGCTCGGATACATCCGCAGCTTCGTGAGATGGCGCGGAGCCTGAAGTTGAGCAAGTGGGAGAATCTCACGAAAATTGTTGTGCCGGCAGCGGTTCCCTCGCTTCTGGTCGGAGCCCGGCTTGCCCTGACCAGCGCATTGGTCATTGCGATCGTCGCAGAAATGCTGGTGAATCCCAGCGGTCTGGGTTGGGCACTCTCCCGCGCACAGTCCGGAATGCAACCAGGCCAGATGTGGGCCTACGTGGCTATCATCGCAGTGATCGGACTCGTCCTCAACGCAATCGTGGTGTTCACCGTCGAACGGCTCGTGCCTGGCGGGCGTCCACTTCCCAAGGGACGAGGCTGATATGACGACTAGTACTCTCTCGCGTGCTCGTGAACTACTGCGTGGTCCGAAGGTTCTCCTCGGACTTCTGCCCTTGGCGCTCGGGCTCGTCCTGTGGCAGTTACTCGGTGACGAGCGTTCGCTTTCCTTCCCGCCGCCGTCCACTTGGATCGACTCGCTTCGGAACCTGCACGATCAGGGTCTCCTGATCGGCGCAGTGCAGATGACACTCAAGACCTTTTCGCTCTCGTTGGTGGTGGCAACGGTTTTCGGCGTCCTACTCGGCGTGCTGATCGGTGGCTCGGCGAAAGCGGACCGGGCACTGGGCCCCCTTCTCGAACTGATCAGGGTCATTCCGCCGCCTGCGTTGGTTCCGGTGATCGCAGTCCTGCTCGGTCCTTCGACGAGTTCGGGAGTCACCATTGTGACATTGGCGATCGTGTGGCCGATCTTGTTGAGCACGGCGACGTCGTTGCGTCAGGTCCCGGCAGTACGGCGTGAGGCCGCGGTCAGCATGGGGTTGTCGAGGACCGATACGTTCTTCAAAGTGGTGGCACCTTCCCTGATCCCGGGTGTTCTCGTCGGTATCAGGGTGGCGATCTCCGTGTCGCTGGTGGTTACCCTGCTCGCGGATATCCTCGGCGTCGGTCAAGGTCTCGGCGCGCTGATTTCCGAACGGCAGCAAAGTCTCGACGCGCCTGCGGTGTGGGGATTGCTGTTGTTGATCGGAATCTTCGGATTCGTTCTCAACGGGCTGCTCAATGTGATCGAACGTCGATTGTTGCGGAACCACCCGTCGTGAGACGGTCGGTGCGAGAACAACGAAACGAAAGAATGTGATGACACAAGATCAACCTCAAACCCATGCCGGACGTCTTGCCGTGGTCACGGGTGCGGCTCGCGGAATCGGACAGGCTCTGTGCACCGCGCTGGCGGCCCGTGGCGCCGACGTGGTCGGAGTCGACATCCTCGAGATGGGCGAGACCGGCGAATTGGTCGCCGGTCTCGGCCGGAACTGGGAGTCGATTCAGACCGACATCACCGATCCAGACGAGGTGGCTCGCATCGGTTCGATGGTCGCGGGCCTCGGCGGGGCGCATATTCTGGTCAACAATGCCGCCATCGACGATGGAATCTCTTGGGATGAACTGGACTTGGATGTCTGGCGTAAAGTCCTCACCGTCGATCTCGAAGCTCCGTTCCTCCTCTGCAAGGCGCTGGTGCCGCAGATGCGGAAACACGAATGGGGCAGAATCGTCAACATCGCTTCCGGTGTCGTCATGAATCCGATGCCGCGCTTCGTCGCCTACCGTGCGGCCAAGATGGGGCTGATCGGCTTTTCGCGGGCATTGGCCACGGAGGTCGGCGATGACGGGATCACCGTCAACGTCGTGAGTCCGGGAATGACGGTGACGACGATGGCCAGGGATTCGCTCGGCGAGGAGACAGTTCAGGCCGCTGCTCGGGCCCGGGCAATTCATCGGGTTGCCGAACCGCAAGACATCGCGGGTGCAGTGCTGTTCGCGTCTTCGGACGACTGCCGATTCGTGACCGGTCAGACCCTCATGGCGAACGGTGGAGCCTACTTCGTGTGACCCGGTTCGGTGCCGCATCTCAATGAGGGAGTTTGCGGCACCGAACTTTCGGCTACGCCGACCCTCTCAGCTGCTCAGCTGACACCCGTTTCCCACAGCTTGACGAGCGCCGCCATGTCCTCGTCGGCCCACCCCTGTGAATCGGCCAGGGCAAAGTGTTGCTTCACCATTTCCGCCAGCGGCAACGGCACCCCCACTCGGTCGCCCTCGTCGCGAATGATGCCCAGATCCTTCAGGATCAGTGACACGGGTGTGGCACCGGAGAAATCTCTCGAGACGAAACGTGGAATGTTACGGGAGAGCATGACCGATCCCCCGAACGACGAACCGACCAGGTCGAGAACGACCTTCGGGTCGGCGCCGAGTGCGGTTCCCAGTACGGTCGCCTCCGCGATGGCTGCGGTGTGAATACCCACCAGAAGTTGATTGACCAGCTTGACGGCCTGACCGGTCCCGACCGGGCCGCAGAGGCGGATGGTCTTGCCGAACGACTCGAAGGCGGGAAGTGCTCGCTGGTAGTCGTTTTCGTCGCCACCAACCATGACTGTCAAAGATCCGGCCTCGGCGCCGGCGGGACCGCCGGAGACCGGAGCGTCGAGAAACCCGGCACCGCGTGCGCTGACGAGTTCTGCACAGAACCGGTTGGTCCCGATGTCGACTGTGGAGTGGTCGATATAGACCTGCCCGGCCGCTGCGTTGTCGGCAAGTTCCGCGTACACGGCCTGGACAGCGTCGACGGTGGGCAGGGCGGTCAGCACCAACTCGGAACCCTCAGCGGCGGCAGTCGCCGAGGGCGCGGCACTCGCTCCACGTGATTCGGCGGCTTCGACCGCCGCACTCGACCGATTGTGAACTTTGACGTCGTGCCCGGAAGCGATCAGTCGCTCCACCATGGGGAGACCCATCTTGCCGATGCCGATGAATGCCAGTTGCATGTTCGTCTCGTCCTTTCGAGGTGGCCGACGGCCTCGAGGGACGAAGACACCTTTCGAATTCCGTGGCTGCAACCGAACGGTATCAGATCGGACGATTGATCGACCAATTTTGTCACGACGTGCACTGCGGGAACGGGCCTGTTGTTTGCGTGCCGCCTCACCGGGTCTCGGCGAGGGTGTCCTTCAGAAGTGCGGTGACTCGTTGGATATGGGCGCGCATCGCCTCCGCTGCTGCGGACGTATTCCTGAGTCGGACGGCGTCGAAGATCTTTCGGTGTTCGTCGCACAATGCGGACGTGTCCTGTTCGGCGGCGACGACGCGGCCGATCCAGACCTCGAGGAGTGATTGAATGCTGGTCAGTATTCCGGCGAGTACCTGGTTGTGCGCTGCTACTGCAACCGCGAGATGAAAGGCCTTGTCGGCCTTGATGAACGACGGCCAGTCTGGCGCAGTCTGCATGGCGACCAGTTCTGATTCGATAGAGGCCAGTTCGTCGTCGGAACGTCGTTCGGCGGCCAGGGTTGCCAAGGCGACCTCCACGTACGATCTGGTTTCGACCATCTCGAGCGTCCGGGTCGCCTTCAGGAGCAGTCCCCACTCGATCACTTTCGGGAGGAAGTCCGAGTCGGCCTGGTTGAGGTACATTCCGTCACCGATGCGAACGTCCAGTAACCCCATCAGTTGCAGGGGTTTTACCGCATCGCGCAATGAGGATCTTCCGACGCCCAGGAGTTGCGCGAGGGTGCGCTCGGACGGCAATCGTTGGCCGGGTTGCACGGCACCCGAGAGCAGGTAGTCGACCAGTCGTCTGGCAATTTCCGCCACCATCGACTCGGGTCTGTCCATACGTTCGAGACCTGTCGATTTGTGCTCTGCCATGTCGTCCACCATACGAGAGTGGAGGGTTGCGTATGTCGAGGCCTTGCCTGTCGCATATTGGTCGACCAATTGACCGATAGGAGATTGCTGCGTACTCTGCCCAGTGACACAGTCCTTCGTCGCTGCTCGAGCCCGTGAGGTTGCAGTAATCGGAGGACACGCCACCGACTGCACCTGAAAGACGGTTTACATGACGAGTACGTTTCCCATCGGCGAATCCGGTGCGGCAGTGACACGAATCGATCACATCGGAATCGTCGTCGAAGACCTGGACGAGGCAATCGCGCATTTCATCACGCGTTACGGATTTCGGCAGGATTCGCGACAATTGATCGACGCAGTGGGGGCAGAGAGTGCGTTCCTCAGCGTTGCCGGGCAGTCCGTGCAGTTGCTGAAACCCAACGCTCCCGGCCCCATTCGAAGCTACCTGGAAGAGAAGGGGCAAGGAGTGCATCACCTTTGTCTGGAAGTTCCGAGCATCGAGGATGCGCTGCAAGCACTGCCCGGTGAACTCGAGACGCCCGTAGTCACCGGAGGGCGTGGTAAGCGAACCTGTTTCCTCGCCGACGATCGTCACGGCGTCGTCATCGAATTGTCGCAGGTTCCGCAACTCTGATCTCGTGCGGTGAGCTCTGCCAATTCCCGTGGCAACGCACTCACGTGCAGGATGCCCAGCCGCTGAGTCGAGCGGGTGAGAGCGACATACAATTGAGCGGCACCACGAGGGCTTTCGGCGACGATTCGTTCCGGTTCGACCACCAACACGGCATCGAACTCGAGCCCTTTGGTTTCCGAAACCGCCGTCGTGCCCGCCGAGCCGGCTGGTCCGAGGACGATGCTGTTTCCCTCGCGCGCAGATTCGGCACGCACGAAACTTTCTATCGCGGATGGTAACTCGCTTTCGTCCACGCGAAGGGACCAGGGTCGGATTCCACACGAACGGACCGACTCCGGCGGGGTGACGTCCGGCGCGAATTCGGCGAGGACAGCTGTGGCGACGGCCATGATCTCCGATGGGGTGCGATAGTTCACCGACAGTGATCGGTACACCCAGCGGTCCGGGACATACGGATCCAGCATTGCATCCCACGAGAGTGCCCCGGCGGCCGATCTGCGTTGCGCGAGATCGCCTACCACCGTGAACGATCGGCTCGGGCAGCGACGCATCAATACTCGCCAGTCCATCGCCGAGAGCTCCTGAGCTTCGTCGACCACTACGTGTCGATAGGTCCAGTTTCGGTCTGTTGCAGCGCGTTCGGCGAGTGCCCGGGTGTCACGCTCGACGAAGCGATCAGCCAGATCTTCGCCGTAGAGCATGTCCTGTGCGATCAGATGATCCTCATCGTCCATGAGGTCTTCGTGACTTATCAAGGTATCCAAAACATCTGCTGCATAATCGATCTCGGATCGACGTTTTTGCTCGGCCGCCTTGTCTTCGACCGTGTCCTGGCCCAGCATGTCGGTCAACTCGTCGAGCAATGGTACGTCCGATACCGTCCAGGCCGCGCCGTTCGCGCGGTAGAGGTCTCGACCGGCGCCTGCCGAACTCAGCCGCTCCGATGATGTGTACAACTGCGCCAGTAATATTTCCGGTGTCAATGTCGGCCATAGTTCGTCCAGCGCGGCACTGAAAGTGCGGTTCTCGATCAGCTCGAGGCGGAGACCGTCCCGCATCTGCTCCCACGCCTGCCGGTCGGACCGCGTCAGCCAGCCCTTGCCGATCCGGATGATGGCGCGTTCGGTGAGGGCCCACGTGAGGATGTCGACGAACACGGCGCGTGCCGCGTTGTGGGGTAGTCCGCTCGCGCGCGCCTCCTCGCGGCCCCAGTCCGCTGTTTCCGCGTCCAGGTGCACGGTGACTCCCGACAAGTCGATCGGTATCGCCTCTTCGGGGATACGTTGTCGATCGGCGACAGCAGCTACGAGAACGTCCAGTATCTGGAGCGATCCCTTGGCTTGTGCGGTCTCCGGTTCGTCCTCTGCGGTGGCGTGCAGCCCGGGCACCAGATCGCCGGTGCTCGTGAACACCACGTCGGACTCGCCCAGCGACGGCAGTACCTGACTGATGTGGTCCAAGAAGGCGGGGTTGGGGCCGACGACGAGCACACCGTGACGTTCCATTTGCTCCCGTTGGGTATAGAGGAGGTAGGCGACGCGGTGCAGTGCCACGACGGTCTTTCCGGTTCCTGGTCCACCTTCGACGACCAGCACTCCCTGATGGTCGAGTCGGACTATGTCGTCCTGTTCGCTCTGGATCGTTGCGACTATGTCGCGCATCCCATCGCCGCGTGGCGCATCGATGGCTGCCAGTAGCGCTGAATCTCCACGGCTTCCGCGCGCTATGGCATCCGGACGTCCCAGTAGTTCGTCGGTGAAGTCGACTACCGCGTGCCCACGGGTGTGGAATTGGCGGCGCCTGCGCATGTTCTCCGGACTTGCACCGGTGGCGACGTAGAACGCTCGCGAAGCGGGTGCTCGCCAGTCGAGGAGCACCGGCTCGTAGTCGTTGTCTTTGTCCAGGAGCCCGATCCGGCCGACGTAGGTGCGTTCACCCGTGACGGCATCGAGTCTGCCGAAGCACAGTCCGTTGTCGGCGACCTCCAACCGCTTGGCTTCCTTGAACAGCGCCCGCACCTTCGCGTCCCGCTCGACGAGCGCTCCGCCGTTCTGTGTGTCGACCGGGCTCCGTAATGCTTCGTCGTATTCGGCTCTCACCCGGGCGCGCTCGGCGGCGAGGCGAACGTACAGCTCGTCCACGTAACTCTGTTCGGACCGCAATTCGTCTTCGTATGTGTGGGTGCGCACAAGCCCTCGCTTTCTGGTTCGGTCCGCCATTGTGCGGCATCACCCAGGCCTTGCCGCAAGCCCCGGGGTGCGCTATACATTGGAGTGGGAAAAGAGTCGAACTCCCTTCCGCGCTCCACATCGTGAGCAGACAATTTCTTCGTGGTGAGCAACGTGCCGCCCGGCCTTCTCATCCGGATTTCTCGATTGTGTCGAACAACACGCGGTGTCGCCGGCTCATCCGGTCTCCAGCGGTCGAGAGAACTGCTGTAAGGCTTCATAATCGGGCTCATGGTCTCGAAGCGCAGAGGGAGGTACGTTGGCCACGATAGGCGATCTGATCGATCGGGTGGGTTTACGTTCCCTCACGCCTGGGGCCGTCGAAAGGGCGCGGGATCGCCAGCTCTCCGCTTTCTGTCGGATCGATCCCACAGTGCAGATCACGGTTGCGCCGGGCAGTTTGATCTACCTTCCGGCTGCGGTGTGGTCGGCGTTCTCGAACGTCGACGCTGTCTTCGGTGAGGTGCGATCAGGAGTTGGTGCCGTAGTCGACAACGACGATTGCAACCTGCCACCGGAATTCGTGACCGAATGCGTCAGAGAGTCGCTTCCCGTGTTCCTGTTGCCGAAATCCATTCCGTTCGAGGATCTACCGGCTCGTCTTCGCACGGTATCCGGCGGTCTCGACCGGGATTCCAGCGTGGACGCGATCGCCGATGTGATCGACAGTTTCACCAGAGGCACCGATGTCCGGGTGTGGGTAGTGACGGAAGGGTGTGTTCTCACCGGGTCCACTTCGACAACCACGGACCTTCCGTTCAAGATTCTCTCGCGCACTCAGGTTCCGGTGGAGAAGATTTCGAGTGAATCGGCGGGTGTCCACACGCGGCTCGCCGGGTCGGGTCACGCACTTGTGTTGACGAATCCGAATCGTCGGCCCTGGGATCTGCGGTGGGTCGGTGATCTAGCCCATCGGATCGACACGGTGATGCAGGCCCTCGCGGTGACTCGGGCGGCGAGGCAACTCGCCGAGAGTACGTTGATCCGGGAACTGGTCGAGGCGAAAGTGACGTCAGCGGGCCTCGATCCGTGGGTTCGGTCGCTGGGCCTGGAACAGGGGAGCCGCATTCGCGCGGTATCGGTTGTGGTGCCGGAGTCGTCGAGTTGCCGAGTGGACACCGTGGTGGCAGGACTGCAGGATCTGGCGCTCCGCGGCGGTGGAACATCGGTGTGTGGAGCTCACGGAGGCAATGCGTACGCCCTCGTCACGATGAACGGCGATTCGGGGTCGGAAAACGGCGACGGCAGCAACACTTTCGACAGGCATCTCGGCGTCCTGAAGAGTCTCTTCGTCGAGCGCCACCACTGTACGTTGACGGTCGGTACCAGTTCGTGTGTACTCGGGAGCAGCGACGATCTGGTCCGTGGGTTGATCAGCGCACGGCAGATGGCCGACCGTCACATCCGTTCTGTCGACCTCGACAGCCATTCGATTCCGCTTCCGGAGCCGTTGGTGGCGACGTTGCTGGCAAACGAGCCACGATTGGTGGACGTTCTCTACCGGGCGCTACTCGAGCCCGTCGTCGACTACGACGAGAAGAAGGGCTCGTGTTATCTGGCGACGATGCGAACTTTTCTCGCACTCGACGGACAGTGGGGCGCAACCGCATCGGAGTTGGGAATACACATCAACACCTTGCGTTACCGACTGGTCCGTATCGAACGTCTGACGGGGCGTGGGTTGCACACCAGCGCGGATCGAGCAGACTTCTACACGGCGCTGGCGTTACACGAGTCAGCGCGGAACAGACACAGGGATGCTCTCCGACCACCAGGGCTGGGGGAGTCGGGGTGAGAACTCTTCGACGATGTCGTAGTCGCCGTCGTACGCCCGTCCGACGTACGACGGGTGCGCACTGTAGTGATTGCTACGAAAGTAGAAGGGCAGACCTTCCGGACTTCCGTCGAACCGAACGCAGAGCAGCGCGTCGCAGAGATCTGCAGGATCGAGTGATCCGGACTGCTGTGCGGCCAGGTGCAGAGCGTGCACGGCGTTGTACGCGCCGACTTGCGCTGCATGGGTTCGGTGTTGTCCCCGAACATCCTGCAATGCTCGGCGATAGGCTGCGTTGGCGTCGGAGGTGATTCTGGAGAAGTAGGTGCCGACCATGAAGTGGCCGTCACTGACCTCGGACGACATCTGAGCGAGATCCATTGCGGTGGTCACTGTTGCGGCAATCGGAAGGGAGTTCGACGTGTGACCGGCGTCGTGGAACTGTGAGTAGAAGGCTGTCGTCGAATCCCGCCCGACAAGATTGCAGACGACCACGTCAGGACGCTTGCGTCGAATGTCGTCGAGTACGTCCGAGAAGGAAGTCTCCCCGAAGGGCACGTAGCGGTCACCGACGATGTCGACGTCCCAGATCTGCCCGAGTCGACAAATCGCCTCGCCGAGTACTCGCGGATAGATGTAGTCGGATCCGACGATGTACACACGTCGCCCGAGTGACCGCGCGATCCAGCCGATGTAGTCCGCCAGGAATTGGTTCGGTGCTGCACCACAGTAGAAGACACGCGGATCGGTCTCTTCGCCTTCGAAGTACGTTGGATACATCAGGAGCGAACGGTTGGCGGAAATCGCCGGTCTCATCGCCACTCGACTGGCAGAGGTGTATCCACCGACGACCACGTCCACCGAATCGCGTCGGCACAGTTGGTCGATGCCGTGTGCGGCCCGCCCGACCTCGGAGCAGTCGTCGAACACCGCGACCGTCAATTCCTCACCGAGAGTTCCACCGACCGAGTTGATTTCGTGGACCGCGAGTAGCGCACCGTCCAGAATGGATTGTTCCATCACTGACTGTGCTCCGGTGAGCGAGTACACCATTCCGATCTTCACTCGTCCCCTCCTCGCGGGTACCGGTGCCACAACGGTGGCGGTTCCACCCACCATACGGTCTGTCCGTGCCTCGCACACGACGACGCGATGTGACACTCGACCGAGTGAGCCGTACGTTTCGATTCGGTGACCACGCATTTCGTCCTGATGTCCGATATCTGGACGTAACCCGGATCGTGGAACCGTCGCTGCAGGTAGATGCGCTGTTTCGGCTCTCGGCTTGTGTGAATCTCCAGTACGACTTCAGCGGTACCTGGGTGAAGAGCCAATTGTCCGTTTCGTCGGCGGAGAGTTGTGTTGTCCGTGGACAGCGACAAATCCCCAGGAGGGCAACATGACCGAAGCCATCACCACGCCGGGAAAGATCCGAACCGCGGTCGACATCGGCGGAACCTTCACCGACGTGTTCGTCCAGCATGCGGACGGCCGGATCATCACGGCCAAGTACCCGACTCAGGCCGATCCGATCGAGGGTGTCCTCGCCGGGATGAATCAAGCCGGGGTGAACTGGGAGGACGTCGAATTCTTCTCTCATGGAACGACGATCGCGACCAATGCTCTGATCACCCGAAATTTTCCTCGCATCGCGCTGGTGACCACCGAGGGATTTCGTGACGTCATCGAGATCCGACGAGGTGATCGTGAGAGCTGGGATCCGTATCAGGAAGTCGCCGAGCCCTTCGTGCCACGCCGACACCGACTTACGGTGCGCGAGCGGGTCGGGTACGACGGCACCGTGCTCGAGCCTCTCGACGAGGAGCAGGCACGGGACCTCGCGAGAATTTTGCGTCGCCGCGGAGTCGAAACCGTGGCAGTGTGTTTCGTCAACTCCTTCACCAACCCGGATCACGAGAATCGGATGGCGGAAATTCTCGCGGAGGAACTGCCCGGAGTCGCCGTCACGACGTCGAGCGACGTTCATCCCGAGATCTTCGAGTACGAACGGTTTTCGACGACCGTGGCAAATGCGGCGCTGGTGCCGATCATCGGCCCGTACGCACGCACCCTCGAAGGCCGGTTGGAGGAAAGCGGCTACACCAACGACGTTCTGCTTCTGCACTCGGGCGGCGGCGTCATGACACCGAAGATGGCCGAGAAGTACGGAGCGCGCCTCGCTGCATCCGGCATAGCAGCCGGTGCCATCGCCAGTCGCCACATAGCCCGGACCTGCGGCTACGAGAACTCGATCGGCTTCGACATGGGCGGAACGTCGACCGATGTTTCGCTGACGGACAACGGCGTATTGGGAACGACGAACAGGTGGAGCGTCGAATTCGGGTACCCGATCTGCTTCCCCAGCATCGAGGTTCTCACTATCGGAGCAGGTGGAGGGTCGATCGCCTGGCTCGATGATGCAGAATCGCTTCGGAACGGACCGCAGTCGGCGGGATCCGAGCCAGGGCCGGCGTGTTACGGCGCGGGCGGTGAATTCGCTACCAACACCGACGCCAATCTTGTTCTCGGTACTGTCGGCAAGAAGCTGGCAGGTGGAGTCAAGGAACTCGACGAGTCTCGGGCGCGTGCTGCCATCGAGAAAGTTGCTACTCCACTCGGCCTCGACGTCGACGCGGCAGCTCAGTCGATCATCAAGGTAGCCAACGCGAATATGGCGGATGCCGTTCGGCTCATCTCGATCCGTAAGGGGCACGATCCCCGGGATTTCGCCCTCGTCGGATTCGGCGGTGCCGGACCGCTGCACGCGGCCTACCTGGCCAAGGACCTGGGAATCCCGACGGTGATCGTTCCGCCGCACCCCGGCGTGACGTCCGCGATGGGATGCATGCTCGTCGACATTCAGCACGATCTCACCAAGATGTACCTCGCTGAAGCTGCCGATGCCGACCTCGCGCATCTCGCGAAGTCGTTCCGGGAACTCGAGCAGCAGGGGCGCGAACGCCTGACCGCCGAGCATGTCGACGAGGCGGACATGATCTTCGAGTTCTACCTGGACATGCGGTATCTGGGGCAGTGGCGGGCGATCGCCGTCCCGGTTGCCGTTCCACTCGCCGATCTCACCGACGTCATCGCGACGTTCCACGCCACTCACCTCAAGGAGCACAACTTCGCCGCGGAGGACGCAGGAGTGGAGATCTACCGAATCCTGGTCCGCGCCATCGGACTGACCCCGCGAGCCGACGTGACACCTGCCGAACCCGTGGACCCGGCCGACTTCACACCCGTGGCCACGGAGATCCGTCAGGTTCTGTTCCCGGACGAGGACGTTCGCCTGGCCACTCCGGTGTACGAGCGCACCGAACTGCCGGCCGGCGCCGTCTTTTCCGGGCCGTGCATCGTCGACCAGCTGGATTCGACCACTGTCGTTCCACCTCGAACCACAGCTCGAGTCGACGTGTGGGGCAACCTCATTCTCGAATTCTCGGCATGACCTTCCATAGTCCACGATCAACTTCACACGAGGGACAGACATCATGACTACATCATTGGATCCGGTGACCTTCGAAGTCCTCAAGAACGCCTTCATCAATACCGTCGACCAGATGGCTGAACAGATCCTACGAACTTGCTACTCGTTCGTGATCTATTCACGTGATTTCTCGTCGGCGATCTGTGACACCGAAGGCAACACCGTCATGCAGGGAACGGGCGACATCGCGGCGCACGTCGGCACATTGCACTACACCGCCAAAGCGGTGATCCGTCAGTTCGACAGTGACATCCATCCAGGGGACGTCTTCGTCATCAACGACGTCTACGAGGGTGGAAGCCATTTCAACGACACCCGCATCATCCGGCCGATCTACTACGAGGGTGAGCTTCTCGGATATGCACAGGCGAACGGTCACTGGGCGGATGTGGGTGGTGCCACCCCCGGATCGTTCAACGTGAACGCGCTCGATCACATGGGTGAGGGCCTGCGGATTCCGCCGACCCGATTGTGGAGCAAGGACGAGTTCCTCGAAGACGTCGCCTATCTCATCGCGAAGAACACCCGAAACCCTCGTGACATCATCGGGGACATGCAGGCGCAGGCGGAAGCCACCCGCGTTGCCGAACGCGAAATCCAGCGCCTGTGCGACAAGTACGGTGTGGAGACGATCAAGACGGCGATGGCGGAGGTTCAGGACTACGTCGAGGATCTGACCCGCGCCAAGATCGCAGCTCTTCCCGACGGGGTCTGGTACACCGAGGATTACATCGACCAGGATCCGGCGCTGGGAGAGGGTTTGATTCCGGTCACCATGAAGATGACCATCAAAGGAGACTCGGTTCACTACGACCTCAGTGATTCACACGCCTCCATCTCGTCGATGCTCAACGCCGGCTTCGGCGGTTCGTTCGCCGGCATCGTCGCGGGCACCAAGATGCAATTTCCGGACATACCATTGAATTCCGGATTCTATCGAGTGGTGACAGCGGATCTCGGTCCGCTCGGATCGGTGGTCAATGCCGACTGGCCGTCGCCGTGTGCCGGCTTCTGTTCAGGCCCGTTCGAGAAGATCATGAGTTCGGTGTTCGAGATCTGGTCGGACATCCAACCGGAGCGGGCGATGGCTTGTACGTTCAATCTCGAGTACCTTCTCGTCGGTGGACGCGACGAGCGTGAGAACGGAAGCCCCAACTTCATGTGGTACGACTGGATGATGGGCGGGTGGGGTGCACGAAACGGCGCGGACGGATACAACGCGTCGGCGGCGGTGTTCGGAGTTCAGTACGGCACACAGCCTTTCGAAGGTCAGGAACGGCTCGCGCCGGTACTCACCTCTTGTCATGATCTGGTGCCCGATTCCGGTGGCCCGGGAAAGTACCGAGGCGGACTGGGAGCAGAGAAGGGTGGTCGACTCTGGGCGAGCAACAAGACCGTGATGTCCTACTGCTGTGATCGGGAACGGTCGGTCACCTGGGGACTGTGGGGTGGACTGCCATCCATTCCGCACGGAGTGTGGCTCAACAAGGGCACGGAGGAGGAGCGGTATCTCGGATCGATCTTCGCGGCGATTCCGATCAAATCGGGAGACGAGTTCACCCGTCCCTCGGCCGGCGGTGGTGGCCTGGGTGATCCGTTGCAGCGTGAGCTGGGTGCTGTTCTCGAAGACGTCATCGACGGATATGTGAGTATCGAACGCGCAGAGAAAGATTACGGCGTGGTGGTCAAGGAGGTCGATCCCGAGATCTTCGAATACGAGATCGACACCGATGCGACGGGCAAGGCACGAGAGTACATTCGGAACAATCGGCACTCTTGGATGGAACGGGATCCGCAGGAAGTGTCGTCGGAGTACCGGTCGGGTCTGATCAACGAGATGGATTGTGTTCGCCAGTACGGCGTGATTCTCGAATGGGGTAGTGGTGAAGTACTCGAGAAGACCACCGGCCAGTTCCGCGCGATGCTTCAGCGACGAACCGTCGTGCACTGGACCGACGATCCCGAGATCGACTATGTCAAAGGAACTCTGACCGTAGCCGAGGTCGCGGCTCTGTGACCCTCGAGCCCGGGCGCCTTGCACGAACCGAGGCGCCCGGGTGCAGTTCCATTCCATTCACATCAGTGTCCAGATGGCAACGGCGCCAGGGAACGTCATCGTAAAGGATCACCATGTCACTATCTCCAGGCCCGGGTGAGACCGGCCTACCCGCGCTCGTCGTGTCGAGCGTCGACGATCCAAAGGTATTGGAACGTGCTGCTGCAGAGGACTACTCGATGCATATTGTTCCACTGTCGTGGCGCAGCGGGCGTCTGTCGATCTCGATGGCGTGGTTCGGGCTCATGAGTGCGATGTTCTGGGTAGTGGTGGGGAGCACCGTGACACTCGCAGTCGGAACTGTCGACACGCTGATCGGTATCGCTCTCTCCGCAATCAGCTACGGCGCCATCAACTCGGTGGTCGCCCGATATGCAGCAAAAACGGGAACCAGCGTATCGCTCTTCTCGCGGGCTCTGTTCGGTCGGGCCGGCTCGGCGTTTGCGGCGGCACTGTTCGGCGCGACGATCACCTACTACGTCGTGGCCGAGGGTGCGATCGTGGCCAGTGCGCTGCATGCGTACATCCCGGTCGTTCCGATAGCTCTGTGCGCCTTGATCGTCGTCGTCTACCAGGCCCCGTTGGCGATGCGAGGAATAGCAACCTGGCTGGACAAGATCAACGGTTTCCTGCTCCCGCTGTACCTGGTGGGGCTCGTCGGTTCCGTCGTCTGGGCGATCGTGCGCTACGGATACAGTAACGACTGGCTCACATTCGAACCGGCCGGTGCTGCCGATCTCGGAGTTCCCGGCTGGTGGTTCGCGTACACGGTGTACATGGGAGTGTGGGTGGTCACCATGATGGCCTGGGACTTCGCTCGGTTCGGTCGACCCGCGGACGCGAAGTTCAACGGGCGGGTCACGTTCGGCACTCCGTTCTACGTCATGACGTTGTTCGTCAACGCGGTGGTGGGGATATTCCTGGCGCACACGATCGAGATCTCCGGAGCGCTGAACGAAGAATCCGCGATCCTCGGAGTCGTCTCGATGATGGGATTTTGGGGACTACTGTGGGTTGTCGTGAGTCAGACTCGTGTCAACGCGGGAAACTTCTACCTGGCTTCGACGAATGTCCAGAACTTCTTCGCACGAGTATTCAATCTGTCTCTTCCACGGGTGTTCTGGTTGGGCGTCGTGGCTGTGATCGTCTACGTCATGATGCTCACGAATGTGCTCACCTGGATTCTTCAGGCATTGAGCTATCAAGGTGTCATCATCGTCAGCTGGGTGGCGATCGCGCTCACTCACATTCTGGTCACCACGCGGGGCACGTTTGCCCACGTCCCGCCTGCCGAGTTCCGGCCGGGCCGAGTTCCGTCGGTGAACCCGGCCGGCGTGTTCGCGTGGGGTGTGTCGTCCGTGGTGGGTGTGTTGATGGTCGCCTTCGGTGCAACCGCGGGCTCGGTCTGGGCACCACCGGTGAGTTGTGTTCTGGCAGTTGTCCTGTACCTACTGGCATTGCGATTCTCGAAGCCGAACTGGTTTGTTCTCGATCGCCCGTTCGACCCGCGCATCGAAGTCGACGATCCCTGGGAGTCGCGAGTGCGGTGCCACAGATGCGAGGACTCGTACATCGCGTACGAGATGGATCGTGATCCGTCTGCGAGCCATCAGGCCATCTGCCTGGCCTGTGCGTCGAACACGCCCGGTTTCCTGAGGGCCGCCGAGGCCGAGGCGGGGCGCAGTGCGGAGAGCATCGTCGAATCCGCCGCCGAGAAGGACCGCTCCATGAGCTGAGTGCACAGGACCCTGGACGCTCGTCTTCGCCCTGCGCCCGAACCGGTGTGGGGTGGGGGCGAGCGGGCCGGCGTACGCATTGGCTCAGCAGCTAATTGTCATGGTGTTGAACGAATGTCAGTATCCGTGCGCTTCAACATCGCAGCCGTCACCGGTCAGGAAGCCTCTTCGGAAGAGTCCTTGGACGCGCCCAATGCGTTGGTGCGCTTCATTGCGGATCAGCTCGGGCGGATTCCGGATTCCGAGACGCCCTCAGGTCGGATCGATCCTGATCTAGGCGCCCACCTCATCGTTGCCTCCGCCGGGGACGTCGACAATCGTCGGGTTTGCGGTGTGTGCGTCGGTAACGGAAGCGAATGGCTTTACTCCGGAAGCGAACTCGGCTCGTTCTTCCCGATGCGAGTCAGGACTGGCGGGCGCCCGCCGACTGGTTCGCCCGCCGAAACCGGCCTGAACCGAGGATCGACTCCCCCACTCGGGTGTGGCATCGACAACCGGATACGTCGGTGCCATGCGTCGCAGCCAGGTCGACGGTTCGCGGGGCCGATCAGTCGAGGGCGGACGGGGAGTTCTTCTCGAGCCCAGGTGTATCGACGAGCTGAGGATGCCTCCGATGGAAGTCGGTGACCGACTGGAAGGTGTGAGCTGCTTGCAGCACCAGTAGTTCGTTGAAGTTCGTCCCTACGAATTGGAACGCGAGCGGTGTTCCACGATCGCTGAATCCACCCGGCAGCGTCACGGTCGGCACACCGGCGAGGTCGAATGGTGCGGTGGGAATCAGCAGGGCCGAGAGCAGGTCTGCATTACTGCCCAAGGTGTCCATGGTCTCGAGCGTCGGCGACGCGAACCCGATTCCTGGGAGAATCAAAAGGTCGGTGGTGAGAAAGACACGCTGCAACCGGCCGACGAACGCGCGCCGATGCTCCTGCAGATGCTGGAACTCCACGGCGTTCATGGCGAGTCCCGCCTCGATCAGACCCCGTAGTGCCGGACCGTATTCAGCTGCACGCGCCGGGTATGTCTCGGCGTGGGCGTGAGCGGCCTCGACGGCGCACAGCGGTGCGAAATCGGCAGCAGCGGAGGCGAGATCGGGAGTCTCGATCTCCGTGACTGTCCAGCCAAGACCCTCGAGAACAACGGTTACATTCTCGAGCACAAGCCGGGTCGGCTCGTCGAATCGGGCAAGGAGAGCGCGGTCGATCCCGATGCGGGGAAGAATGGGCCGTGCAACCTGACCGAGATAGTCATCCACCGGAATCAGTGAACTGGTCGGGTCATTGACGTCGGCACCGGCCAGGACTCCGAGCATGGCCGCGCAGTCCGTTGCGCTGCGCGCCATCGGGCCGATGTGGTCGAGACTCGCAGCCAGCTCGACTGTTCCGTGTCGACTGACGCGGCCCCACGTCGGCTTCAGACCGGTGACGCCGTTCATGCTCGAGGGCAGCCGAATCGACCCACCCGTGTCGGAGCCGATCGAGCCGAAACAAAGACCGGCTGCGGTCGCCACGCCGGAACCGCTCGACGACACACCCGACCACGTGGCGGCATCCCAAGGGTTGACCGGGACGGGCAGGTCCGGGTGGTGGTCGGTGTACGCGCCCTCGGTCATCCTGAGTTTGCCGGTCAACACTGCGCCTGCTTGGCGCAAGCGAGTCACAACCGTGGCATCGAAATCCGGTACGAATTCTTGGTGCATTTTACTTCCGGAACCCGTCGGCGAGTCCTTCGTGAAGCAGAGGTCTTTCACCGCGACGGGAACGCCGTGTAAAGGGCCTCGATACTTCCCTCGCGCTAGTTCGGCGTCGGCATCCCTCGCGGCGGCCAAGGCCGACTCCACAGCGACATGCGCGTAACTCAGTAGCGAGGGGTCTACATTGTCGATTCGCTCGAGGATTGCCTCGGTCACTTCCACGGAGCTGACGTGGCGAGCGCGGATAAGTTCCGCGACCTCGATCAGTTCGAGGTACGCGATGTCGTCATGGTCGATCACACAGTGCTCCTTCCTGCCGGAATCGCGGACGGTGCGGAATCGATCTTCTCGTGAAAACAGTATGGAAAGAAGATGTCCGACCCGTTACAGACCGTGGTCTGCTTCGTTTCGCCACGTGCCGATTCGATCAGGTCCAAGGGCCACGGACTCGTCCTTCGGTGCCTGGTGCGTTCGCCGGCCCTGACTGTCCGCGCTACTGTCGCCGACTCGTGCGTGTCGACCAGAGAGCGCGGGGTTAAGAACCAAGCTGATCCGATATCTGTGCACGCGCACGTATCACTCCTAGCGTCGAAGCTTCGGATACGTTTCGAAGATGTAGGAGTGTGCTCGGTGGCCGATCGTAGGCGTCCGCTCAAGACAGTGACCGGTGTCAGCGGGGCGGTGAGCATTTACGACGCCGCGATAGACCCCGCGCAGTCGACCGTCGCTTCGTCGATCGAGGTTGCAAAGATCGCCGAGGCGAACAAGATCGATGCCTTGTTCGCCGCTGACCTGCTCAGTTTTGGCGCGCAAGGTGCGATCGGTGCGCAGGAGCCGTTGATCTATCTCGCGGCACTGAGCGCGGTGACCACCCACGTCGGGCTCATCGCGACGGTGACGACGACGTTCCATCATCCGTACAACCTGGCACGGTTGTTCGGCACGCTGGATCACGTCAGCAACGGACGAGCGGCGTGGAATGCCGTTACTTCGTCACTCGGCGAGGAAAACTACAGCGATCAGGTCCTGCCGAGCCCGGAGGAGCGGTACGCACGAGCCGCTGAATCGCTCGAGGTTGTCAACGAGTTGTTCGACAGTTGGCGGCCCGGTGCTCTGACCGCCGGCGAGGGCTCCGCAGTTCTGGACTCCTCACGTGTCGTGCCGATCGACTATCAGGGCAAGTACTTCACGGTGCAGGGTCCGCTGAACATTCCGTCCTTACCGCAGCGTCGTCCGGTTCAGTTTCAGGCCGGCCAATCCGCTGGTGGAATCGAACTCGGTGCACGGTTCGCCGAGGTCGTGTTCACGTCACTGGCCACGATCGAAGATGCGATCACGTACACGAAGACGATTCGTGCGAGGGCGGCAGAGTTGGGTCGCGGAGACGAGTTGCCGTTGATCTTCAGTTCGTTCCACGCCACTTACGGAGCCACGGAGTCCGAGGTTGCCGAGTTGGTGCGAGAAGAGGACGAGTCCACGGACTTCGACGCCGGTCGGTTGCGGTTGGCCGACATGTTGGGTGGCGAAATCGATCTGTCGGAATTGGCGCTGGACAAGCCGATTCCGGTGTCTTTGCTACCCGACCCGGCTACCGTCAATCGGCGTCGGGGTCGGGTGGAGATCTTCGGCAAGTTGGCAGCGCAGGGGAAGACGTTGCGCGAACTGATCATCGAGTCCAAGCACACTGGTCACTGGGCTGAGGCGGGCACGCCGGAGCAGCTTGCCGATGCGATACAGGAGCGGTACGACGCCGGAGTGCTCGACGTCATTTCGTTGGGTGGGCTCGCCGACCCCCGCACACGAGACTTTGTCACCAACGGACTACTTCCCGAGCTTCGCAAGCGCGGGATCGTCGGTAACGACTATGTCGGTGACACCTTCCGCGAGAATTTGGAATTGCCTCCGCTGCCGCCGTACGGGTCGGGTCGCGGTGAGTGAGTCCGCCCCACCACTGTCTTCCTTGTCGATTTTCTCCACTGTCAGTTTTCGAGGAGTCCTGTCATGACCAACCCTGTGCCGCTGTCCGTTCTCGATCTCGTTCCCCGCTCGAGTGGCGCGGATTCAGCCACGGCGTTGCGAAATACGATAGATCTCGCCCGCGCTGCAGAGCGTTTCGGCTATCACCGATACTGGTTCGCCGAACATCATCTGAATCCGGGCGTTCTGGGTTCGTCGCCACCGATCGAGATCGCGCTGGTCGCCGGAGCGACGGAGACGATTCGTTTGGGCTCGGCAGGTGTTCAATTCGGGCACCGAACTCCGTTGGGAACGGTCGAAGAGTTCGGGCTCATCGACGCCCTGTATCCGGGCCGTCTGGACTTGGGGATCGGACGATCGATCTCACGAGCGGCACCCAACTCGGCCGGTGCCGGTGAGTCGTCGACCGCCGCGCAGACGTATCTCGCTTCGCGTGGCGGGGGCACACACGACGAGGACACCTTCACAGCCAACGGATTGCTGATTCCGCGCCAGTACGACCTGGCGAAGTCGTTTTCGAAGAAGTCCCTGGCTCACCTCTTCGAGCTGCTCCAGCAGCCCGGGGCGTATGCGCCGGAGTACGGGGAGCAGATCGAGCAGGTATTGGCTTTGCTTGCCGGTACGTACGTATCGTCGGAAGGGTTGCCCGTGCATGCCTCTCCCGGTGAGAACGCCGATATCCAGGTGTGGATACTGGGTGCGTCTGGTGGGCGCAGTGCCACGGTTGCCGGGGAGAACGGATTGCGTTTCATCGCCAGCTACCACCACAGTCCCAGCACGGTGATCGATGCCGTCCAAGCGTACCGGGCGGCATTCGTGCCGTCCGCCGACGTACCTGAGCCGTACGTTGCAGTGTCCGTGGATGCGGTGATCGCCGAAACCGATGAGGAGGCAAGTGAACTCGCTTCCGGATACGGTGCGTGGGTGCGGAGCATTCGGCGTGGTGAGGGCGCGATAGCGTATCCGACACCGGCCGAGGCCGCGGCCTTCGAATGGAACGACGACGATCGCGCATTGGTTCGAGACCGTCTCGCCACACAGTTCGTCGGTTCGCCCACTGCGGTCGCCGACCAACTCGAACAGCTGCGCGAGGCCACCGGTGCCGTGGAGATCTCCATCACCACCATCACTCACGATCACGCTGCCAGGGTGCGGTCGTACGAACTGATCGCACAGGAGTGGGCACGTCGATGAACGCACCGACATCATCTCGGACGGATGTCCTCGACAATCCGGCGTGGGCGAGCCTTACCGGGTTTCACGCACACTTGAGCGAGGGGACGAGCCGAGTCCGCCGGTTCAGGCCCGAGGTGTCGCGGATACTAGCGGTCGACGACCTGCGCGATCCCAACACCTGGACCGACCTTGCGGCCCTTGTCGGTCCTGGCCAAGAGGTTTCGATCACCGCTGATCTCGCCGAGCTACCCGAAGGGTGGTCGGTGGTCAGGTCGATCGAAGGTGTCCAGCTGATCGCCACCGACAAATTACGCGCCGAACCGTTCGACGAAGCCGTTCAGCTTGGTGGTGCCGACGCCGACGACATGTTGGCGCTGGTGGCACGAACGCAGCCCGGACCGTTTTCTGCCGAAACATACCGACTCGGAACGTATCTGGGCGTACGCCGCGACGGCGATCTGATTGCGATGGCCGGTGAGCGGATGCATCCGCCAGGATGGACCGAGATCAGCGCCGTGTGCACGGACTCCCAGTTCCGCGGTCAGGGACTCGCCGGACGATTGGTGCGCGCCGTTGCAGACGGAATTTATCGACGCGGTGACGTACCGTTCCTGCATACCGGAGCAGGCAACACCACTGCGATCAGTCTCTATCTCGGCCTGGGCTTCGAACTTCGTAAACATGTACATTTCAACATCGTTCGTACACCGAGTAGCTAGACCGGTGAACATCTGGCCCCCGTTGCCGCGGCGACGGGGGCCAGTTTCGATCAGTGCGAATGTATTGATTGAAACGTAAAGCTACGGCCATCTACACTTCAACTCGGTCAAGAGTTCCGACGATCGGCTCAGCGGTCGGAACAGCAACCCTCTGGTAATGGCGGGGTGCTCCTGAGCGCGACCTGGCGGCCGCCATGACGGGCGGCTGTAAGCATGCCATTTCGAAACGAGGATCTTGTGCATCACCTGATATCGCTCTGTACTTGGAATTGTTGACCTTTCGATTTCCGGCGGCGTTGTCAGGCGATGCCGTTCCCCTTCGTTTCGATGCTCGCGGCGCTGTGCGTAGCTTCGGCCGTGCTGACTGCGTTCTCGTTATTTCACCAACATTGGAGAATCACTCACGATGTCCACAAGACATGGATTCCTTTCGCGTACAACCGGCACCGTCGTTGCCGCAGGTCTGGCGCTCACTCTTCTTCTGACTGCATGTGGTGGTTCGTCGTCGGCGGCTTCGGACGACGATTCCGGCACCCCGGTGTCAGGTGGATCATTGACCTGGGGTGTCGAGACCGACCCGACCACGCTCAATCCGCAGTTGAACGGCCAGGACAAGACGAAGTTGCTGCTGCGCAATGCCTACGATTCGCTCCTGTACCGCACGACGGACGGGGAATTCGTACCGTGGCTGGCCAAGTCGTACGAAGTTTCCCCCGATCAGCTTCGGTACACCTACACATTGCGGGACGGAGTCGAGTTCCACGACGGACAGAAGCTTGATGCTGCTGCGGTGGTGAAGAACTTCACCGAGCTCAGAGACCCGGCCTACAACAGTTCGTCGCAGGGGCCGCCGTCACATATCGCCGATGTCCAAGCCACGTCGGCGGATACGGTCCAGATCGTTTTGAATGCGCCGTGGGCACCGTTCCTGGACTGGTCCGCGGCTGTCGAACTCATTTCTCCGGCATCCTATTCCAGCCCAGACGTCAAGGCAGGTGGGCCGACGGTCGCCGGTACCGGCCCGTTCGTCCTGGACCGCTACTCCAAGGGACAGGATCTGCACTTCACCAAGTTCGACAAGTACAACTGGGCGCCGGAAAACGCCGAACACCAGGGCCCGGCCTATCTGGACGAGGTGACCTACCGGTTCCTACCCGAATCCTCGGTGAGGGTAGGAGCATTGAGTTCCGGTCAGGTCGACGTCATCGAAGGCGTACCAGGCTTCGAAGCATCGCAGTTCGAGAACAGCAGCGATTTCAGCTACAAGACGGCTCTCAACACGGGAACACCGTATTCGTTGTACTTCAATACAATCACCGGGCCGACTACGGATGAGCGGGTGCGTAAAGCCTTCCGCGAGGCGGTTGATCTGGACGGCGTACTCGCGTCCGTCTACCAGGGCAAGCGGACTCGGGCGTGGACTGCGGTGTCGCCTCAGGATCCTCACTACTACGATTCCTCTCTCGAGGGCACCTACGGTAACGACGTCGACAAGGCCAATCAGCTTCTGGACGAAGCTGGTTGGACGGAAAGGGATTCCGAGGGATTTCGCACCAAGGACGGACAGCGTCTGACTATCACCAACTATCAGTCCCAGCCGTACGTGCGTGATCAGCGCGACGTGTTGCTCCAGGCGATTCAGGCGCAGGTCAAGCAAAATGCCGGCATCGACTTCGCAACGCAGCTCGTCGATCCGGGTACTTCCCTGACGCATCGCAACGCCAAGGACTACGGGATCTACGACAACTCGAACACCGCTCCGGACGGGGTGGACATCGAATATCATTGGCTGCCGGTGGACAAGGGCGGTTCGATCAACCTTTCGCTCGTGAGTGATCCCGAACTGACCCAGTGGCTTTCTGCTGCATCCGCCACCACGGACACAGCGATTCGTGCCGAAAACTACGCGGCGTTGCAGAAATTCGTCTCCGACAAGGCGTACTTCCTTCCGCTGTACGAACCGGAGGATCAGATCGCCGCAGCATCGTACGTGCACGGTACGAGTTTCCGGCCCTTCCGTCAGATGCCGGAGAGTGCCTACAACGTATGGATCGACAAGCCCTGACTCCGTAGTTCACCGCGGATTTCAGTAGCAAGAGAGGTGTAGACCATGACGGCAGTGGAGGCGGACGCCCGGCCCGATACGAGGGCCGGATCCGAGGGGGGCGAGAAGGGTTCGTATCCATGGCCGTCCATCGCGCGTGCAGTCGTGCAGAGATTGATCGCCGGCGTGTTCGTTCTCTGGGCCGCAGCCACATTGGCGTTCCTCAGCCTGCATCTGGCACCAGGAGACACCGTGGACCTGTTGATCGGCGAGCAGGTACGTACCCCGGAGATCGTTGCGGCCGTCACGGCCGAATGGGGGCTCGATCGTCCGGTGTTCGTCCAGTACATCGAGTACTTGGCAGGGTTGGCCGTCGGTGACTTCGGCAAGTCGTATGTGCTGCACCGCGATGTCAGTGACGTTCTTCTGTCACAGTTGCTGCCGACGGTGAAATTGACGGTAGCCGCATTGTTGGTCAGTGTGGTGGTCGCGGTGTCCTCCGCGGTCTTGACGGCGGGCCGGCGTTGGCCGCGCCGGATCGCCAGTGGTGTCGAGTTGGTACTGGTGTCCGCACCGTCGTTCTGGATCGGAATCGTGTTTCTCGCGATCTTCAGTTTTCAGCTGAAGATATTCCCGGTGGCGGGCGACAAGAACCTTGCATCGCTCGTCCTGCCCGCACTGACGTTGGGGCTGCCGATCGGTGCACTGTTGGGTCAAGTACTCCGCGAGGGCGTAGAACGCTCGCTCGAGGAGCCGTACGCGGTGACGGTGCGGGCCAGGGGAGTCAGAGACATCGTCTTGAGGGTTCGGCATGCCCTGCGGCATGCAACTTTACCGGCACTGACACTGACCGGTTACGTCGTCGGCGGGCTACTGACCGGTGCCGTGATCGTCGAGCAGGTGTTCGGGCGGCCGGGGCTGGGGGCGGTCACGGTGTCGGCGGTGACGAGTAAGGATCTTCCCATCGTGCTTGCCGTCGCGCTGCTGTCGGCGTTCGTTTTCGTGGTCGTCAATACGATCGTGGATCTGCTGTACCGACTTGTCGACCCGCGTTTGCGTGGGCAAGGCAATTGAGGAACCGGAAATGACTGTCACGGAGAATATTTCCGCTTCGCTGCACAACGACGAGCCGCCATCGAAGGTTCGGGGGAGCGGCCGGCTGTCAGTGGGTCTGCTTGCGGCTGGAGTGTTTCTGGTGTTCGTCGCGATCGCCGCGGTCTTGCCCGGACTGCTGAGCAAGACAGACCCGCTGTACGCCGATCCGCTGGTCGCTTTTCGGGCGCCGAGCGCCGAGCATTGGTTCGGCACAGACCAGCTGGGCCGAGATGTCTATTCGCGAGTCGTGCACGGTGCCGGACATTCGCTGCTGATCGGGTTGAGTGCCATCGTGCTCGCGGTTGTCGTCGGTGCTCTGATCGGCGTGGTGGCCGGACTCTCGCGTGGGAAAGTCGACGAGGTTCTCACCCGACTGCTCGACGTGATCTCGTCGTTCCCGGATCTACTGTTGGCGTTGGTGCTCATATCCTTCACCGGCCCGGGCACGGTGAATCTGATCTTCGCGCTCGGAATCGCATCGGTACCGCGATTTGCCAGGGTGGTGCGCGCTCAGACCTTCGTGATAGCCCGGTCCGGATATGTGGAGCAGGCCAAGACCTTCGGGTTGGGGAAGATCACTCTCGTTCGCAGGCATGTACTCCCACACGCCATAGCATCGCTGCCGATCCTGGCCACCCTGGGTTTCGGTTCGACGATTCTCGGTGCCGCCGCTCTGAGTTTCCTCGGCATGGGTCCGCAGCCTCCGTCGCCGGAGTGGGGCGCGATGCTCTCGGAGGGACGTAACTATCTCAGGCAAGCCTGGTGGGTCACTGTCCTACCCGGCATTGCAGTCACCTTGACAGTGGTGTCGGTAACCGTTCTGGGTCGGCATTGGCAAGCACGCTTCGAAGGGAGATCACTGCGATGAGTACAGAGAATCTGGTGACCATCGAGAACCTGCACGTCGACTTCGAGAGCCGACGGCAGAAGATCTCTGCTGTTCGCGGTGTGAGCCTGACGATCGCTCCCGGCGAGTCCGTCGCCCTGGTGGGAGAATCCGGATCGGGTAAGACCGTCACGGCCCGGACCGTAGTCGGTCTCCACGGACCTACCGCCCGAATTCGAGCCGACCGATTCGAGATCGCGGGCGAGGACGCGCGCAATTTTTCCGAGCGCCGATGGCGAAGTGTTCGTGGCGGCGGAATCGGACTCGTGCTGCAGGACGCACTGGTTTCCCTCGACCCCCTTCGTCGGATCAGCCAGGAATTGGGTGAGGTGCTTCGCACGCACAAGGTGGTATCGCGGGGGGAGGTCGGACACCGGAGTATCGAATTGCTCGAGTCCGTGGGAGTGGACGATCCGGCCCGGCGGCTGACACAGTATCCGCACCAACTGTCCGGCGGTCTGAGGCAACGGGCGCTCATCGCCACTGCCATAGCCGCGGCACCAGAATTGATCATCGCCGACGAACCCACCACGGCCCTGGATGTCACTGTTCAGGCACAGATCCTGCGTCTACTGGAAGAGCGCCGGGATGCCGGTAACGCACTACTGCTCATCAGCCACGACCTGGCAGTGGTGGCAAGGCTGGCCACTCGCGTTCTCGTCATGCGTGGGGGCGAAGTAGTCGAGGACGGCACCACCGAACAGATTCTGGGCACGCCTACTCATCCTTACACGAAGCAGTTGCTTCGGGCCATTCCGTCAGCGGCCACTCGTGGCCGCCGCCTCGGTGCGTGCGCCTCGGTAGTCGAATCAACTACGAGTACACAAGATTCTGCCGCCGATGCGGAACGTCGGGTGGTGACGCCGTCGCCCGAGTCGTGGTCGTCGCCGACCACCGTCCTGGCGGTGTCGGACCTGAGCAAAACCTACCGCAGTCCGGGCAACGCGCCGGTCACCGTAGTCGACGGAGTCGATTTCGAGTTGGCGGCCGGCGAAACACTGGGCATCGTCGGTGAGTCCGGCTCCGGCAAGACCACCGTTGCAAGGATTGCGCTGGGTCTGGTGGAGCCTGATTCGGGATTGGTAGTGCTGGACGGGCACGAATGGACGGGAAAATCAGAGAAGGAACGACGCCCGTTACGACGGCTCATCCAGTCCGTTGCTCAAGATCCGCTGAGTTCGTTCGATCCCCGGTACTCAGTGGAGGCGACAATCGGCGAGAGCCTCGACTCGGTCGGTGTGGTGGGGGTGGAACGGGCGAATCGAGTGGGCGAACTGCTTGATTCGGTGCATCTGTCCCGGCAGACGCTGACGAGATATCCACGAGAACTCTCTGGCGGGCAGCGTCAGCGAGTGGCGATTGCTCGCGCTCTCGCACCGCTACCGAGGGTCATCGTCGCCGATGAACCGGTCTCGGCATTGGACGTGTCGGTTCAGGCGCAGATTCTGGATCTCTTTACCGAGGTGCGAGAGAGGTGGGGTACGTCGCTGCTGTTCATCTCTCATGATCTTGGTGTGGTGCAACATATTTCCGACCGTGTTCTGGTGATGCGCAAGGGGCTGGTGGTCGAGAACGGTTCGGTCACCGAAGTATTGCGCGATCCGACTCATCCGTACACCCGAGCTTTGATCGAATCGATACCGGTGCTGCCGTCGGCCGCCGAGCACCTGCGTGAGAAGGTGTCGGTTGCTGTTGCGGTGTGACGGCACCGCTTTGTCGGCTCACTCTGGACGTCCCGGGCCGGCCGACTGAAGTCAGTCGCGGCGCGATCGAGTCTCGCGGGTGATATCGGCGTCCACTTCGATGCCGAGGGCCCGTGCGGCGAGAACCGCAACGGCGATGAGTTGGGCTACGTCGGCACCGTCCCGGGCTCGGGTGGACATGCCTTGGACAGTTGCGCCGATGAAGTCCGCTGCGGCTCGCGGATCGATGTCTGCGCTCAGTTGTCCGGACTCGGCGCCCAGTCGCAGAAGTTCCTCCACTCGGATGATGTTCGTATTGCGTTGGTTGCGGAGAAGTTCGGCTACCGCCGGATCGGTAACGGTGCTCCCGGCGTTGATCACCAAGCAGCCGCCAGGTTCGAGCGGATCTGCGTAATGCCGAGCAGCTTCGACGAGTAGGTTCGCGACCAACCGATCTGCGCTCACCGGTTCGTTCAAGGCGTGTTCCATCCAGGAACCCGGACCCTGCAGGTAGAAATCCAGCACTCGGCAGAACAGTTGTCGTTTGTCGCCGAACGCGGCATACAGGCTCGGCGGCGAGATGCCCATCGCCTTGGTGAGCTCGGAGACGGACGTCGCCTCGTACCCTTGTTGCCAGAACAACGCCATTGCCGCAGCCAGTGCGGCGTCGATGTCGAACTTTCGGCCTTGCCCGGGCACCCCGGCCATCTCATGTCCCTTTCCTGCCTCATTCCGTGATGTGAATGGGGCCCTGCCGTGCGTCATCGAGATTACCTGCCGGCCTCCCGCCGCGGAATTGCGCGGCCTCGCCGGTCGCGTACCCCAGTTCGGCAAGCGGATCTGGCAGGTGTCCGATCAAGCGGTCGAAGCTGTCGCGTCGGCCGACTGGAGGATTGCCGTAGCCGAGACGACATCGAGCGTGAATTGGCCGACGCTCGCGCTTTCCGCACCGTTTACCTGGTGATGGTTGCCTGCGTACAGGGCGGCGCGGCGTGCAACTGATGTGAGTTGCTCGAGAAGTGAACTCGGATTGCGACTCCCAACACTCATGTAGCGATGACTACATAAATAGCGTAGCGTACTTGCATGGTGATCCCGAAGGTGTCTGTGCCGAGAGGCTGTCACGTTTCTCCATCCCGTTGGGTCGCTCCGGAAATCCCGACGACATTGCCGTGAGGCGGCATTTCTCGCCGGATCGGAAGCCGGCTACCGCCCAGGGCGTCGTTCGTCTTCGACGGCGCACCGGTGCCTGCCGCTGCGAACGAGACGCCCATGGCCGGCTCTATCGTGCCCTGCGACTGAAAGGACTCGTCTCGTGAAAGCTGCACTCTTGGACACCGTCGGAGGCCCCGAGCGATTTGTCCTGGGCGAGGTGCCCGATCTTCCGGTCGGCGCCACCGATATTTCCGTGAAAGTAGTTGCTGTAGCAGTCAACCCGGTTGATCTCGAGACCCGATCCGGATTCATCGATTTGACCTTTCCGGCTGTGCTCGGTTGGGATGTGGCAGGAGTAGTCACTGCGGTAGGCGACGGCGTGACGTTGTTCCGCTCCGGCGATCGAGTGATCGGGATGATCGCTCAACCGGTGCACCGTTACGGGACCTATGCGGGGCAGGTGGTCGCCGACCAGTCGCTGTTCGCTTCTGCGCCGGTCTCTATCGCACTGGAGAATGCCGCGGCTATCCCGCTGGCGGGCCTCACCGCGCGTCAGGCACTGGCCGAATTGGCTGTGCCGGAAGATGCCCGCGTGCTGGTCACCGGCGGAGCCGGGGCAGTTGGGCGGATCGCCGTCCAGCTGCTGCGCCATCAAGGCCATACGGTGGGAGCGGTGGTGCGTGATCGTGACGTCGAGGAGCTACGCGCGCTCGGCGCGGCATGGGTGTCGAAGCTCGATCGAATCGATTCGAGGAGTTGGGATGCGGTGTTCGACACCGCAGGCCTTGCCGATTCCGTCGACGCGGTTCGAGACGGTGGTCGGTTCCTCTCCATCGACGACAACGAACAACCTGCCTCGCAACGCGGAATCATGCCGCTGGAGAGCTACGTCGACGAAAATGGGAAAGCTCTGGCAGAGTTGGCATCTGCAATCGATGCCGGTTTCTTGGACGTGCCGGTGGCGCGGTCGTATGGGCTTGCCGACGTCGGTCGGGCACATACCGATTTCATGGCCGGGGGAATCCGGGGAAAGGTTCTGGTGATCCCGTGACTTCTTCGAAATCGGGCGTCGGAGCCGATGCCATCCGTAGGTCGACCGGGCCGGCCTCGGTTGTCGTCGCGGTACCGACAGCTACGTCGCACTCGGGATCGTCGCTCCCGACTTCGACGGAGGTCAACTCGTGAAATTTGCCGTGAACCTGCCGAACTTCGGTCCGCAGATGGATCACAACGGCATCGAACGATGGGCACGTACAGCCGAGGACGCGGGTTTCGACGCCGTTCTGCTGTCCGATCACGTCGCACTCACCGAGGACGCCAACCGTCGATCTCCTGCACCCTTTTACGAATGCCTGTCCACGCTTGCCTGGTTGGCGGGGCGTACCACGACGATCCGTCTCGGTAGCGGGGTACTGATCGGGCCGCATCGGCACCCCGTCCATCTCGCGCATGCAACGGCGACCATCGACCAACTCAGCGGCGGCCGGCTCATCGTCGGTATCGGAGTCGGCTGGACAGCGGAGGCATTCGACGTGTTGGGGGTGCCCTTTCGTGAACGTGGACGTCTGACGGACCGGACTCTCGAGGTTCTGCATCGGGTGTGGACCGCAGATGTCGTCACGGTGCCGGGGACCGTCGCTGATCATCGTGTCCATACCGGACCGCGTCCAGCGCAGGTGCCGCACCCGCCGGTGTGGATCGGGGGGAACGGTCCGGCAGCCGTTGCGCGAACGAACCGGTACGGTACGGCC
The DNA here is from genome assembly GCF_049739425.1 of Rhodococcus sp. 27YEA15. Lineage (NCBI taxonomy): Bacteria > Bacillati > Actinomycetota > Actinomycetes > Mycobacteriales > Nocardiaceae > Rhodococcus > Rhodococcus sp. 27YEA15. The sequence continues at coordinate 4,785,348 of NZ_JBMHHW010000001.1, read as the reverse complement.
TGGCATCCGTTGCACCCCAGCAGGCAACGGTGCGTGTCAGCTGTGGGCCAACTCGCCGAGGGCCGCGAATTCGCTCCGCGAGTGTACTTCCTTCCGACCCGAAACGCGGTGGCAGATCCTGATCGGCCGCTCGGGTACGGCAGCCTCGATCAGATCGCCGACGATCTGGCATTCCTGTCAGATCTCGGTGCGGCACACGTCGTGCTGGATACCGATCCAGGTGATCAGCGGCTGCGGCGTACCCTCGACGAGGATCTCGCACTGATGACACTTGCATCGGCGTCGTTCGTGTCCATACGCGAGAACATATGAACTACTGACACATTCGAGCCGTTCATACGGACGCGGTCCTGTCGACAAGGGCCGCACCCTCTCGCACTCCCATGGTTCTTCGTCGTGAGCGTAGACCGGATTTGCGCATCGGCATCGACTGGAATCCGCTGCCGTACAGGGTAGAAGCTCGGCGGTAGTGTTGTCGCCGTCCACCCGTTCGTAGGTGTTGCGCCCGGATCGATGTGCCGAGCCCAGGGATGGGCCGTGGCCACCGGCAGGCATTCCGAGCGCGGCACGGGTGCGAATCGAATCGGGGACGTACCTCCCGGGAACCGGCGAGAAGTGCGAAATTCGTTGTTCTGCAACGTATGGAATGGGAACATGTCGGCTGGCCCTCGGCGCCCTCGCGACGCCGGTCGGCTGACCCGACTACATACCGAACTTGCCTGCGTACACGGAACTGTTCGACCCGATCCCGATCGCGGCGGAGTCCGGCTAACCGAACGCGGAGAAGATCGCTTCGCTGCATCCGGACATGATCGTCTCGGGCAAGGACGCCGCGGCGTCGAGGCGATCACCGCCAACGCGGTATTCGGAACACTGAAGGCCGCCCGGTCTGGTGACGTCAGTATGTCCGATCACTTCTTCGGTAGTAGCTACCGAGTTGCGTTGGCTCTTCTCGACGACTTCGAAGCAGCGTTGCAGAAATTGAAGCGCTGAGTATTCACCCGGCGACCACTGCGTAGAACTCGAGGTGCGCTTCGGCGACTTCGTCCCAGCGATGCGCTCTGGCCAGTGCTCGGCCACGTTCGGTCGACGCGTCGTCACGAGGTCGGCCCAGTGCGATGGCCATGTCGGCATGCGTCGACGCATACATCACGCTGTCGCCGAATACCTCTCGAAGGACCGGTAGGTCGCGTGCGGTGACGGGCACACCGGCCGCCAAGGCCTCCATGGCGGCCAGTCCGAAACCTTCCTTGACGGAGAGGAACGAGAACATCTCGGCCTGTGCTACCAGAAAAGGAAGTTCGTCGTCGGCGACTACGCCCAGTACAAGCGGGGTGATTCCGAGTTCCTGTGCACGCGCGTCGAATCGGGCGCGGTAATCGCGGTAGTCGAAGAGAGTCTCACCGCCGGCGAAGACGAGGCGTAGGTCGGGTCGTCGCGCTGACATCAGGGCGTAGGCCTCGAGTAGATCGATGCTGCCCTTGCGAGGTTCGATGCCTCCCACGGCCAGGATGTACCGACCCAGTTCCGCTTCCCAGTGGCGTCGTCGGGCGGCGTCTGTACTCGCAGCTTCGAATCTGGCAGCGTCGACGCCGTTGGGTATGACGGTGCACCCCAGCCCCCACCCGGCCTGCACGTCTGCGGCAACGGCGGCGGAGACGCAGATGCGCGCGTACGGTTCGACTATCGCTCGCTCGTGGCACGCTGCCAGCGCCGGCGTCGTGAACTGGTCGAGATGATGAATCGTGCGAATGCACCGCCCGACGGCATTGGCGGTGATGCAGTCCTGTGCGTGAACGACATCGTATGCGTGCGAAGTGAACTCGGCCCGTAGAGTTGCTATGGAACGAATAATTCTGTCACCGACATTCTCGCCGTCCTGAGGTGCGAACGGAACGACCTCGACGGCGACTCGACGATCAACCGTGCGAAAGAAGGCGCCGTCACCTTCTCGGCCGAGGGTCCACACGGTGACGTCGGCGCCGCGCCTCGCCAGAGCTTCGGCCAATGCCAGCGTATGTACCACCCCGCCCCGGGGTTTCGTCGAATATGTCAGTAGAGCGATGCGCATGTCAGCTCTCGTTCCTGTCGAGGAGCCCACGGTAGGTGTCCACTTGCCTCTCCTCCAAGTGGCGGAGAACTTTCCGAGCTCGGCCTATTTCCAGGTCTACGTCCAGATCTGCCACTGCCATACCACCTTTCGAACCGGTACGCGCCAGAATATCCCCACCGGGTCCGACCACCTTCGCTTGGCCGAGAAACCGCAACCCACCGTGAATTCCGGTTTGATTGGACGAGACGAGGACCACCTGATTTTCGGCTGCGCGCGCCGAATCGTACAGATCGAACAACCGTGACTGCCGGTCCTGGGACATTCTCGCGGCGCGGTCGGTGACGCTGGCCGGCCAGGCCGACAGTGCGGCGATGATCCGAGCCCCGCTCAAGGCAAGAGTGCGAGCAGACTCCGGGAACGTCTTGTCGTAGTCGATCAGCATCCCGATCCTCCCAACCGGAGTGTCGAAGGCGGCAAAGGAATCCCCGGACGCATAGGCCAGCGACTCGTTCATGGGTTGGTGTACTTTGCGATGGTTTCCGATGACGCCGTCTCCGGTGACACACGCCGCTGCGTTGTATCGAAGACCGTCACACAGTTCGGTGTAGCCGATACAGATGGTCATATCTCCTGCCATGGCCGATACGGCGCGCAGTTCCGGGCCGTCGATCGCCAGAGCGGGCGGAAGTTCGTCGGTGTCCGGGCTGAGTAGATCCGAGATGTATCCGCCCAGGCAGGCATCGGGCAGGACCAGGAACTCGAGACCGTCACGGGATGCACTCTCGATCAAGGCTCCCAACTTGAGTAGCGCCCGATCGACGTCTTTACCGAAGTGCCCGGCCACAGCTCCGAGTCTCATCGTGGCCACGCGTCAGGCGCTCGCCTGCTCATGCAGTGCGCGAGCGTGCAACTGCAGGTGGTCGGCGAGGTACTCCGCGTCCCTCGCCACACCGGCGAACCGCCCGGACCCCCAGGTGTGCTGCCACGGCAGTCCGAGGAAGTAGAGCCCGGGAACCGCGGTGACCCCACGGTTATGGGTGGGATGGCCGCTACCGTCGAAGACACCGACATGGAGCCAGCGGTAGTCGGTGGTGAATCCGATCGACCACACCACCGACGTTATCGCCGCCGAGGACACGTCGAGTCTCGTGACCTCCTGGTCCGGTCGCCACACCGGGACGTACCGTTCTTCGATCGGAGCATCGATACCCTCCCGGTCGATGTAGGTGTCGATGGAATCCTTGATGCTCTCACTGACCGCGTCGGCGGCGTCGAGGGACGCTTGAAGAGTTGGGGCGAAATGGAGCTCTCCGTTGCGGATGTCGGTAAGCCGCCCGTACAGCTGCATTCCGGCGTGCGCGAAGGCGCGCAGGTCTATGTCCCGACCGCCGTCGCGGCCTGTGACGTAGTGGTTGGTGTTCTCGCGTTTTCCGAGACCACCGGGATGGTCGGCGATCGAGACGTCGTAGGTTCCCATGTCGTGCAGCCAGGCCACACAGTCACGGCCACGATAGAAGCGGGCGACGCGCGGCGCGCCTCCGGTCACCAGATGAACTGTACGACCGGCGAGTTGAAGATCCTCAGCGATCTGTGCGCCGGACTGGCCGTTACCCACCACGAGGACGCTGCCGGCAGGTAGGGCGTCGGCGCTCCGGTACTGCGACGAATGCACTTGCGTGACGGATTCCGGGAGCCGTTCGGCGAAACGCGGAACGATCGGCGTGTGGTAACCACCCGTGGCGACGACGACGTGCTCGGCATGCATCGGCCCGGCCGATGTGTCCACGTCGAATCCCCCGCCCGTGGCCTGACTGACCGACCGTACCGAAACACCCTCGAGAACAGGAGGATCGAAGGTGTCGGCATACCCGCGAACGAATTGGTACGTCTGTTCGCGGTTCATGAATCCGTCAGGATCGTCACCGGAATAGTTGTACCCGGGAAGATTGCACTGCCAGTTCGGCGTGACGAGTGTGAAACTGTCCCAACGGCTGTCCTGCCATTCGTGTGCGATCGTGCTGCGCTCGAGTACGATATGGTCGATGCCGCGTTGAACGAGGTGCCTGCTGATCGAGAGTCCGGCCTGTCCGGCGCCGATCACGACGACTGCGTGCTGTTCGGTCATGATGATTCTCCGGGGAGGGACGGCGGATTCATGTCGAGAACCCGGACGAGTGAGTGGGGGTCGTGGACGCGAGCGGCGAGGTCGAGCTCCTCGATTTGTGCGGCCGCAGAGGTGCAGTACATTCCGTATCTGCTGCGCACCCGTTCGCTTGCCGTGGTCAGGGCGGTGGTGGACCGCTCGATGAACTCGGCCACCGTGTACTCGGTGCCTGCGACGAGGTAATCGTGCATCACCAACGAAGGGGAGTAACACGACTGGGTAGATCCGTCCGGCCAGCTGATGGTGAACGTCATCTCAGGCACGGATCGGCTCCTTGGCGGAGGCGTCGGAGCGCCGCGAGAATGCCGGGCGCGCGGTTTCGTCGAGATGTGTCCCGGTGACTCGATTGGCCTCGACGACATCGCCGTACAGTTCCGGACGGCGGTCGCGGAGGTTGTACATTCCGCCACTGCGGATCGCGTCGAGTTCGGCTCGAACATCCAGTCGGGCCGTAGCGAGGCCGGGTTCCACTCCGGTGGTGGCCAGGATGTCGCCACCGGGACCGACCACCTTTGCACTACAGACGAATCGGAGCGATCCGAATGTTCCGGCTTGATTCGAGGCGACCCATACGACCTGGTTCTCGGTGGCCCTGGCCCGATCGTAGATGTCGAATCGTTGTTTCCATCGATCGTCTTCGGGATTCGTCACCTGGTTGGTGCGCGCGGTCGGCCACGCGGACAGCGACGTGATGATCTCGGCGCCGTCGAGGGCCAGCGCTCGCGCAGCCTCCGGAAACGCCTTGTCGTAACAGATCTGCATCCCCATCCGGCCGACCGGAGTATCGAATGCTTCGTAGGTGTCGCCGGCGAGATAGCAGAGGTTCTCACCCAGTGGTTGGTGAACCTTCCGGTACGAGCCGAGGACGCCGTCGCCGTCGAGGGTGACAGCGGCGTTGTACCGGTCCGGACCGTCCGCCTCACAGAATCCCAGGGTGATCACCAGATCTGCGGCCATCTCGGCGACTCGGGCTATTTCCGGGCCGTCCAACTCCAGGGCAGGCGGAAGGTTGCGGAGACGGTGTTGCCGTTGCTCGTCGTTCTCGTCACCTCCGCCCAGGCTGGGCAGGTATCCGCCCAGGCATGCCTCGGGCAAGACCAATAGTGAGCTGCCTACATGGCGCGCCTCGTTGATCAGCCGGCCGATCGTACGGTACGCCTGCTCCATGTCGCGACCGAATTCTGCTGCTGCAACCGATATTCCGATCTCTGTCATGCTCTTCCCAATCCTGTGACGGTAGAGTCGATCACTCGTGTAGTTGCGCCGTCGGGCCAGCGAAGGCTCACACCGGCCGTGTGCGTCAGTTGTCCGCAAAGCGACGTCGTCGCCGGCCCTGCCGGTGCCACGGCCGAACCTGGGCGGTCTGCGGTGACCATTGCGAATCCTGGAAAACACGTCAACCAGTCGCCGACGCTCGTACCGGCCGGGCGCGGTATCGCCGCAACATCGAGCTCGGCGCCGAGCCCGCTCGCCTCGGCGAGCATTCCCACAGTTCCGGCGATACCGGCCATGCTGATGTCTTTCGCAGCGGCGGGCCGGGTGCGAGCTACGAAGGTTGTCATCTCCTGCAACTCTGTGCGGTTACGTGTGGACGTCGAATCCCACTGTTGCCCGGTATATCCGGGGCGCCACCGACCGCCAGTGTCGACAGTCAAGGTGAGGCCGTCGCCGAGACGTCCGCCACCGGCAGGCACGGGGTGGGGGGTGCGGCCCAGTGCCGTGACCGAGAGCGCGGCGGGGACGCCGAGCTGGGTATGGCCGCCGAGTACCGGCACCTCCCAGGCCGCGGCCGCATGTGCGAGTCCTCGAATCACCTTGTTCAGGATCGACGTGTTCGGTGCGCCGACGGCATCGAGCAATCCGATCGCGGCGGCGCCCATCGCGGACAGGTCGTTGAGATTGACCAGGGCTGCGCACCATCCGGCCCATTCCGGGTCGCGTTGGACCATTGCGGGCAGTATCGCGTCGCAGGCGGCGATCAGATCGCTGCCCGGAACCGGTGCGCCGTCGTCACCACGGAACCCGGCACCACCGAGAGCGCCGTCCTGGGCGCGAAAAGGAGCGAGAGCCTCGGCCAGAGACGATTTGGTGGCTCTGACCAGGCGTTCTACTCGACTGATGGGCCAGGTCATACGTACGTGTGGGGCATCCGCGACAACAACGTCGGAGATCCGGAGCCAGCCGAGACGAGTAAACATAGTCTCGTTTCGGCTCTGTACGGTGGCGTCGAACCGCAGCGCCCCCGCTGATTCGGCACAGGCGCAGGCAGCTCGGACGAGAGCGGTGCCGATGCCGCGACCGTTGCGCTGGTGGCCGCTCACGGCCAGCCGGCCACCGTGCCACCACCCCAGATCGGAACCGTCCGTACTCGGGGACAGGCGAACACCACCGAGTACGTCTCCGCCAGGATCGACGGCGACGAGAATCACGGTACGCGGATCGTCGTCGACGTCGTCGTGATCACTTTCGCGAAAGAGCGCCTGTTCGGCCACGAACGTCTGTTCGCGGATCTTCCGGTACGCCTCTACGTGGAGTCGGCTCTCGGCACGCACGACGAGAAAGTCGGGTACGGCCTTGGCGACGGTGGGTCCGGTGAGGACGCTGAAGTCGGTAGCACTGGCGGTGATCGAACGGGAGTCCCACATGTCAGCCTCCCGCATTCTGAAGGACGCTGCAGGCGCCGCAGGCGGCGCACCCGGCCTTCTGATCGGCCCCGCGCATACCGGCGGCGTGAAGTGCGTCGGCCACTCTGGAGGTGATGTCCGCCAGCAGCGAGGGCGCCGGCGCCTGCGCACCGTCACCAACTGCGAGGGTGCCGGCGAGCGGTCGGAACGGGACGACGAAAGGATACACTCCCATCTCGATGAGTTCTGTTGCACCAAAGACCAGTTCATCGGGATTCTCACCCAGTCCCACCAGAAGGTAGGTGGAAACCTGGTTTCGGCCGAATACTCGCACGGCTTCGCGCCAGGCACTCCGATACTCGTCGAGCGGCACGGTTGCCTTGCCCGGCATCCAGCGTCGACGGACCTCGTCGTCCAAGGACTCGACGTGGATGCCGATGGAGTCCGCGCCGGCCTCGTACAGGTCGGTGATGGTCGCGAGGTCTCCGGGCGGTTCGCATTGAACTTGGATGGCAAGCTGCGGCGCTACAGCTTTCACGGCTGCGACACATCTGGCGAGGTGGCGCGCGCCGCGATCCTTCGCGGCGGAGGTGCCGGTAGTCATGATCATCTGGGTGACGTCGTCCAGGCGCACCGCCGCCTCGGCGACTTCGGCCAGCTGTTCCGGGCGTTTCACCGCGATAGTGGAGTCGGCCCGCAGCGACTCCTCGATCGAGCAGAAGCGGCAGCGTTGTGCCGGATCATATCGAATGCAGGTTTGTACAACGGTTGTCGCGAGAACGTTCGTCCCGTGTAGCCGAGCGATCTTTTCGTACGACACTCCGTCTGCAGTGGCCAGATCGTAGAATCGGGGCCGGCGAATCGGTTCGATGTCGATTCCCATGTCCGTGCCGTTCATCAACAGACGGTTTCCGCTGACCTCGTACGGACTGTCGGAGCGGATCGGGATCGCACCTGCGATCCCGCCGATCAGCACGTGCCCGTCATCGCTGGGCCCTGCTCCGGAAGTGCGGGTCACGGGAACGTGCAGTGAGCGAATGCCGAGTACTGCTACGTCAATTCGCGTGGAGAGATCGCTCATGGATCATGCCTTCAGACCATGTAGGTGGAATTGACGACGGCACCCTTGCGGGAATAGTGGATGATCGCATCCTGCACGTCGAGGGGGTGCGCGGGGATCACTCCCTCGATGAGGTCTTCTTCGCGGCCGCCGTGCAGTGCCAGTCCGAATCGGCACGCGAATACGGTGCCGCCCTCGGAGATGAAGGTCGCCAGCGCGTCGTTGATGTTCTGTTCGCCGGGAAAACCGCTGTCACCGGTGGTCGGGAAGCCCCGTGTTGCAAGACAATTGATAGATCCCGGCCCGTAGAAGTAGATCGCGGACTCGAATCCCTTGCGAAGAGCTCGAGTTGCCTGCAAGACGGCCACGAAACTGACCGACGACTCGTGCGCGATTCCGTGAACCAGGGTGAAGTAGGATTCGCCGTGCTCCGCCTTGTAGTCCGGGAAGATCTTCGTCGAACCGTAGATGTTGCTGCCCTTCGGTAACGAAGGATGGGGGATCTCGCCCAATGACTTCTGGATGTTCTCGGCGATGGACTGATCGATATCGGTCACGGGTAAGCTCCTGAACGTAGGGGCGTTGCGCCCACTCGGCGAAGATGACTGTCCGGCGACATCGGACGACGTTGTCCTGCGTTACCTGTACGACCCGGTCGTCGCCAGTGGTTCTGCCGCTGGAACAAGTACACAGTTCGGTGATGTCGTGATGGTCACGCTCGGAACAACGCCACGTTTCATGGTGCTCACACGGGGCTCGTTCACGTAATGCGCCGTTGACAATTCGAAATCCGCCCGGCGATCCGGATACCTCGTGATCGGTTCTGCCGCGATCGGGGTCAGGGAGTGTCGCGGTACCGCAGTCCATCCATCAGGAGGTCGAGCATGCGGTCGGCTTGTGCGCGTTGTTCGGGAGCGCCGGCGGCCAGCGCGATACCGCTCAGAGACAGGAGGATGTCGTCGGGATCGACGTCGGAGCGGATGGAACCGGCCTTCGTCGAAGCTCGAAGTAGGAGGGTGACGGCTTCGCCGAGTCTCGCGCGACTGGACGAATACGGGTCGCCGCCCGCCGCGATGACGGCTCGTAGGGCGTCGCCCATACCGGCTTTGGTGGTCATGTAGTCGATGAACTGGTCCATCCACATTCGAAGAGCCACTGCTGGAGGGTTTTTCGTCGTCAGGAGGCGGTTGGCTTGCTCGCAGACGTGGGTGAGTTCGTTACGGTAGGCAGCTTCGATGAGGTTTTCTCGGGTGGGGAAGTTCCGGTAAAGGGTGCCGATGCCGACGCCCGCGTCCTTCGCGACGGCATCGAGTGGTACGTCCGGTCCGTGTTCGGAGAACATTCGAACTGCGGAGGTCAGGAGTCGATCGCGGTTGCGTTGCGCGTCGGCGCGCAACGGGCGTCCCCCGGTCGTACTCATCGGTCGTCCTCGTCCCTGCTCACCTGTAAGGCTGTTCGCTTGCAGAAAACATCTTCGCACGAGTTGCTAAACGGAGGAATCTCCACTTAACCTGCAATAGGCGGAGGTTCCTCCGTTTAGCTTAGCGGGCAGTCGGCCCGGACAAGTAGAGGAAGAGTCCATGAGCGACACCACTCGTTTCACCACCCCGTTCACGAGGGATTCCACCGCAGACGACGTTCTCGCCGGAGTCGATCTGTCGGGTAAGCGAGCCATCGTGACCGGTGGAGCATCCGGTATCGGAGCGGAAACCGCCAGGGCGCTGGCGTCGGCCGGGGCCGAGGTAACTCTCGCAGTTCGGAATCTGGCGGCAGGCGAGCAGACGGCGGCCGACATCCGCGAAGGTACCGGCAACCCGAAGGTCTTCGTCGGTGAGCTCGAGCTGACCGACCGCGCATCCATCGACGGATTCGTCGAGCGATGGGACGGACCCCTGCACATCTTGGTGAACAACGCCGGAATCATGGCATTGCCGGAACTGCGTCGTAGCCCGGAAGGCTGGGAACTGCAGTTCGCCACCAATCATCTCGGCCACTTCCAGCTCGCGCTGGGCTTGCACGATGCGCTCGCCGCTGCGGGCGGCGCTCGGATCGTGTCCGTCAGCTCGAATGCTCATCGTATGTCGCCGGTCGTGTTCGACGACATAGATTTCGAACATCGTCCGTATGAGGAGTGGTCTGCTTACGGCCAGTCCAAGACCGCGAACGTCTTGTTCGCCGTGGAAGCCTCCAAGCGGTGGGCCGGCGACGCGATCACGGCGAACGCGCTCATGCCCGGCGGTATTCGTACCAACCTGCAGCGGCACCAGACCAGCGCCGCTGCGCAGGAACTCTTCGACAACTACGACGGCTGGAAGACAGTGGAGCAGGGCGCATCCACAACCGTTCTCCTCGCGGCGTCGCCGCTGGTGGAGGGCGTGACCGGCCGGTACTTCGAGGACAACAACGAGGCAGTGGTGACGCAAGATCCCACCGCTGATCACGGTGTGCGTCCTCACGCCCTGGACGCGGACGCCGCTTCTCGTCTGTGGAACCTCTCCACGGAGCTTCTCGGTTTGTGAGGTGACAGGAGGGCCGCGGGCGGCTGATACAGTTCGGTCAACTGTCCGAACCGACTCGCAGAGGGGTGAACGTGCGTCTTCGCGCCCCTTCTCGGCTCGGCGCCAAGCCGACGTTCACCGCTGCGGCCCTCGCGCTCGCTCTGCTCGTGATCTCGAGTGTGATCGGTATGGCCTGCATCGCGGCGTCACACGCTGACACTGTCACCGCATTCGACACGGCAAGTACCGGCACCGTATCGACTGAGATTGCGATAGCGCCGGTTGCCGACGGTGAAACGGGCCCCACGGAGTTGGTCGATGCGAAAACGGTCAAGTGTGGTGGCAACGACGAGCCTGCAGCCGAGAACCAGGTCTTTCGCGGCGTAGCGCTCTCGAGCGGCGCAGAATCCGTCGTCCGGGTGTCCCATGACACCGGTCCGACGCAGCCGCTGCGGGAATCATTGCAGCGCAGTACGAATCGGCCGACAGCTCCCACTCTGCAGGAGCTCTGCATCTCTCGAAGGTGATGTGATCGCCGCACACGGTAATCCCCCAGGTGAGTACCTGGTGCGGAATACATAGTGCGACACGTCGTCCCGATCACCTAGTCCGGTGTCGATTCGTGCTGCCGTTTTCAGGCATGGTGGATCAGCCGGCACTGCCGAGAGCTTGCAGGTACAAACATGATTCGATCAGAGAAACCCGATTCGCGAACCGTCGCGACCGCGATACGGCCCAGACGCGCGACAATCGTGTGGGCGGCACTTGCGGGGGCGGCGGTCCTGGTCGCAGTGATGATCTTCGCCGGGCGGTCCGAGTCCGTCGCGCCCACGGACGAGCCCGTCACGTCCACGGCGCAGGACAACTCGACGTCCGACTTCGATCCCGGTCGCAGAATCGCCGACGACATGACCGCGCTGGGAGCCGTCGATGCGCCGGTTGTCATCGTGGAATACGCCGACTATCGGTGCCCGTTCTGTGGCGTGTTCGACCGCAACACGCTCCCGACGATCGTCGCCGACTACATCGACGACGGCAAGGTTCGCTTCGAGTGGCGCGACTTCCCGATTTTCGGTGAAGAATCCATCGGTGCAGCGGTTGCAACCCGAGCGGCAGGCGAGCAAGGGCTGTTCTGGGAGTATCACACGGCGCTCTTCGCTGGTGCTCCCGAGCGCGGGCACCCGGACTTCCCTACGTCGCGGCTGGTCGAATTCGCGCGGGAGGTGAACGTTCCCGACCTGGACCGGTTCGTGCGGGATCTGGAAGAGCCGGGCCTTCTCGATCGGGTCCGGGCGGATTACCTGGAGGGCAAGCAGATCGGTGTCTCCAGCACACCGATTTTCTTGGTCAACGAGACGCCGGTGATGGGTGCCCAGCCGCTGAGCGTATTCCGCCAGATCATTGACGGTGAGCTCGCAAAAACCTCGCGGACGGACGGGGCGAAGTAGCGTGGACATCGGATATATCGGAGCATTTCTCGGTGGCGTTCTCACGTTGCTGAGCCCGTGCTCGGTCATGCTGCTCCCGGCATTCTTCGCGTACGCTTTCTCGAGTCCCACCAAGTTACTGAACCGCACGGCGATGTTCTATCTCGGCCTTGTCGTGACACTCGTTCCCCTGGGTCTGCTCGCCGGTGTCTTCGGCTCGCTCGTCACCGACAACCGGACCGCTCTCGTGACGACGGCGGCAACGATCGTGATCGTGATCGGTGCCGTGCAGGTCGCGGGAATCGACATCCCCTGGCTTCGCCGGGGTTCGGGAGGTGAAGGTACGTCGGCCGTCTCGGTATTCGTTCTCGGTTCGGTGTACGGGGTGGCCGGAGCATGTGCCGGTCCGATACTCGGTTCGGTACTCACCGTTGCCGCCGCGGGGGCGAACCCACTGTACGGCGGCATCATGCTCGCGATCTTCGCGCTGGGTATGGCACTTCCGCTCGGGCTGCTCGCGCTCGTATGGGAGCGGCTTCAGCTCGGCAGTCGGGTCTGGATGCGACCGCGCTGGATCCGCGTCGGCCGTTGGGAGAACTCTGTCTCGATGGTGGTGTCCGGCCTGTTGTCGATCGCGATCGGTGTGCTGCTGCTCGCGACGCAGGGGACGGCGTCACTCGGCGGAATTCTGACCGTCGACGCGCAATACCGGACCGAGTCCTGGGTTGTCGAAAGCTCCTCCGGCATATCGAATCTCTGGTTCGGTGTGGCAGCGGTAGTCGTTCTCGCTACCACAGCAGTGACCTATGCTTTTCATACTTCGAACCTCCGACGACGCGAGAGCAGACGATGATCGGTACGCAGATGGCGCTCTTCGCCGACGGGTTGCGCAGTTGGACCAGCAGGCGTTGGTCGGTCACCGCTGCCGTAGCAGTGATCGTCTACGTCGTAGTCGCGATTCCTACCGATCTGATCGACACCCCGTACTTCACTCGGGAAGTTCCACCTACCTGGTGGTCGCATCCTGTGCTGATCGTCAGTGCCGTCCTGACCGGGCTTCTGGTGGCGACCTACGTGGCCTCGCCGATTCCGCGCGATCGCGAGCGGAGCGGTAGGGGCATGGCGGGAACGGTACTGACCTTCTTCGCCGTCGGCTGCCCGGTGTGCAACAAGCTGGTGTTACTGGCTCTGGGGTCGGCCGGTGCGATGCAGTACTTCGAGCCGATCCAGCCCCTCTTGGCCATCCTCTCGATCGGGTTGCTCCTGTGGGCTCTGACTCGAAGAGTCTTGCAGGAAAACAGGTGTCGCGCGGGCTGAATTGTGTTCACGGCGTTCAGCGGTTGGTGTGGCGACGGCTCAACAGGCCCCATGCACCCGCTCCCAGGAGGATCACGCCGCCGAGTGCCAGTCCGCCGATCAATGCCCACCGAGGTTTGCTCGCGGAATCTTCCGCAGCCGCTTCAGTGGTTCCCGCGGACCGAGCGGCCGTGTTCGGGGTGTCGGACGGGGCGCCGGTCCCAGTGGCTCCAGCGATGTACTGCGGGGCGCCTTCCCCGGCTCGGCCCACTACTTCGACGGTGAGAGTGTACGGAATCTCGAAGGTGTCCTCGACGGCGTCGGCCGCCAGCGTGACGATGTATCTACCCGGCAGATACGTTCTACCGCCGGTGATGTCGTCGCGGTTCATCCATCGAACGGGGGGAGTGCCGATCGTGGCGACCTTCCCACCGTTGACCGTCACAGCGGCCTGGGGGCTTCTGGAGCCGACAAGGTTGGGAACTGCCGCGCCGCGCATCGGGCTCACCACGTTCAGCCTCACGTTCGTGGAGGTCGCCGCACTCGGTTGCTTCGCTCGAGGATCGAGGGGATCGAGGCGTGTGTTCACTCGAAGTTCCTGCCCCCAGTCCAGATCGACTCCGAAGAACTGTTGTTCTCCTGGCAGCACGTTGCCGGTGTAGGAACCTGGTGCGAGCGGGGTCGGCGCATTTGCGCTCGATCCTGCTCGCACCGAACCGTTTGCGCCGTCGTCCGGCGAGGTGGAGGTCCAATTCTGAGCGTCGGTCACCTTGTCGGGCAACGTCTGCCCCGGCGCGAGCGGAGGTTCTTCCGTCACCAGTAGCTCGAACGGTGTACCGGCGGCACCGTCGCCCCACTTCGTCGTCTCGACGGTGAGCACCAATTGGTCGTCGGCCACGCAGTTGTTCGAAGGGTCGAGAGACCACGCGACCAAGGCCCCGCTCAGCAACGACCACGATCCGCCCGGAGTGCCCATGGGGTAGTCCCAGGCGCAACTCTTCCCACTGAGGGTTTCCAGATGCAGACCGGCCTGTCCGTACACCTTCGTCGAGGGCAGTGCCGTGAACCCTACGTGCAGCGACGAGCCTGGAGTTTTGCGTGTGAGCAGGTAATGAACAATTTCTTCACCCGCTCGCAAAGTGTCGGTGTACTGCCCGCCGTCGGAAAGCGTCGGCGCTCCGTTGCGTGTCGGTGTACCGGTCACCGGTTGTCCGGTGATCGCAAACGGTTCGAAGGCGCGAACTGTCATCGCGGAAAGTACCTGGACCAACGAATCGGTATCCTGTGCATCGAAATACGAGCCGTTACCGGATCTGGCGATGCATTGAAGTTGTTCGCGAGCGGCGCCGTCTACATTGAGTCCGACCACATTGATCATCAAATCGATTCCCTGCAAGGACAATTCGCGAGCCACCTCGCACGGTTCCGGAGCGCATGTGGATTCGCCGTCGGATACCAGCAGGATCGAGCGTTGGCCGCTGGAACCGAGATCGTCGGTTGCTTGACGCAGGGCGTAGCCGATCGGGGTCTGCCCCAACGGTTCGTACGATCCCGCTGCGGTTTTCAGCTGTGCCCGATTGTCTCCGGCGATGGGAACGAGAAGTTGACTGTCCGTGCAGGCGTCAGGTGACGACCCGTCGGACACGGTTGCCCCGAACACCCGCAATCCCACCTGCTGGTTCGCGGCCAGACCGTCGATCACCGTGCCGAGTGCGGACCGTGCGGCCGCGATGCGGGTTTGTCCGCCCGCGTCGCGTTCGAGCATCGAACCGGAGGCATCGAGTGTCAGTACCAACTTCGCATTTGTCTCGGTTGTGGAATTGCCGATGGGATCGGCCGCGGCCGGTTGCAGCATCAGTATCGCTTGTATGCCGATGCACAGCGCCAGTGCTGCGACCGTCATGCGACGTGTCGTCCTGGAAATCCAGTTCATGAACACTCCCCCCACGGAAACATTTGCAAATGCAAAGTTAGAACGTCGTTACTGCAAAGTCAATGGCGATGCAAAAGTGCTGCATTCACAACGTTCACACCACGACTACACTCGGGCATCGTTCACAACAGCAAACGAGAGGGTGTGAATGGAGCAAGATCAGATCACTCGTAATCTTGTGGCACAGCGCAAGCTCTACGGTGAGCCGTTGTACGACGGTTTTCGGCGCACCATGGACACGCTGGGTCTGAGTCAGGCCCGATTGGCGTCTGTCCTGGGACTCTCGGCTCCGATGCTGTCGCAGTTGGGTAGCGGTCGACGAGTCAAAATCGGCAATCCAGCGGTACTGCAACGGATGGACGAACTCACGCTGCTCGTCGAGCGTGTTCGCAGCGGACGCGTCGAGCTCGCTGCCGCAATCTCGCAACTCGACCGAATACGCGCCGTCACCGGGCACCTGAGTCGCAGTGATACGGAAGCGGCCACCACGACCGAAGGTTCACCCGACTCGAGCGCCGAGGATTTCACGCGTGATGCCGTCGTGATTCGAAACTTACTGCGTGAATTGGCTTCCGGGTGCGAACTGCGTGCTGCGGCCGAATTGCTCGGTCCGACCCAACCGAGGCTGGCCGAATTGCTCCGAGTGTACGGACTCGGGTCCGTACACGACGCTGCCGAGCACCTACGGCGGCACAACCCTACGATCCGAACCGTCCGGCCGTGACTAACCCCATGCGAGGGTCAGAGCAGCCACCAACAGTCCCGATCCGGCAAGCACACCGATTATCGGCAGTACCGGCCATGGCCGACGAGTTCCCGCGGACGCGATGGACACATGCTCGGAACTCTGCGTGGACGGACCGAATTCACCCCAACCCGGGGGGAACGGCGGTATCTGATCGAAGACCTCCACCTCGAATGGTGCAAGAGGTGTGTGAACCAAACCGGTGGCATGCAGTTCGGCGCGGGCGGCGGCTGCCGAGTGTGGACGGTGTTTCGGATCCGTGTTGGTGAGATGCAGCAGTAACAGAGTGAGTGACTCGGGCACCGCTGCGCTCAAAGCGCCCCGACTCTGTCGACCGGTACTCAACTCCAGCCCCGCCACGCCGACAGCGAACAAGTCCATTGCCGGGGTCGGCTCGGTGTGGCCCTGTATTGCTTCCGGTGGAAGGTAACCCAGCGTGCCGAGCAACGCCGCCGTCCCGGTCAGACGAGGATCTCCGACACGTGCGGCAATGCCGAAATCCGACAAGCGGATCCGCGGTTCCGCCCGCCCTGTGGCGTCGAGCAGCAGATTTGCCGGTTTCACATCTCGATGCACCAGCCCGGCATCGTGAATCGGGACCAACGCCGCCAACGTCTGGTCCAGGATTCTGGCGACCCACGGAGCGGGTAGCGGGCCGAAGTCACCGAGCAGGGTGGCTGCTGATCCACCGGTGACGATCGGCATCGTGAACAGCACCCGATCGTCTTCACCGGCCCAACCGATCGGAGTGAGAACGTGTGGATGTTCGATTCGACAAGCTTGCTCTCGCATGAACCTCAGCAGGCTTGCGGCGTCCACCTGACGTAACACCTTGGCGGCCACGTATCGACGCTCCCGATGATCCCAGGTCCGCCATACGTCGCCACCGCCACCTCCTCCGAGTAGGTCGACGAGCTCGTAACGACCAGCAAGAACCTGCCCCATGTCGCCAACACTAGCGGTCCGGTATTCAGCTCGACACGATCTCTGTCGTCCTGAGAAGAAAACGACAGGCTAGGAGCTTGTTCGGGCCACTTCCGGAACCAGCGGGAAGACCTCGGTGGCAATACGTTCGAGTTCTTCGTGTGCGGGCGAGCACTGGATGAGCAACAAGGTGAGGCCGGCATCCTGGTAGGCGCGGATCTTCTCGGCCACCTGCTCGGCGGTGCCGACCAGATCGGGGCGCAGCCCGCGGGTGCCGACAGAGTACTCGCGCTTGGACAGTTCGACGTCGAGTTCGGAGTTCTGGACGAACTCCTCGAAGGACGCGTACCCGGGGGACTGCGGGTCGACGGTGGTGATCCGTTCGAGTTCCTTGCGGGCCTCGGCTTCGGTGTCGCGCACGATGACGTAGGTGGACATCCCGAATTCGGCCATGTCCCGCTGGTGAATTCGCTGCGATCGAGCATTCATGTCAGCGATCTTCGTTCCCACCTCCTCGACGGTTCCGCCATGGAGGACGTACGAGTCGGCGAACGTCGCTATCGACTCACGACCGCTTTCGCTCTCGCCGCCCGCGAAGATCGGCGGGTGGACGTCAGGTTTCGGCGACAGAATCGAATTCTGCACCGAGAAATGGTCACCCGAATAGGTGAACGGCGTCTGCTCCCAGAGCCCGCGGAGAACGTCGACGAATTCGGTGGCTTGGCGGTAGCGGTCGTCGTGTCGAGTGAAGGCGCCGCCGTACTGGCGAGCTTCTTCTTCCCACCACGCGGCAACGACATTGAGTGCGAATCGAGCTGCACCGGCCTCGGTCAGGCCGCCGATGTCGGAAATGGTCGCCGATTCCTTCGCCGTCACGGCCGGGAGGTGGAATCCCGGCCGCACGGCAGTCATCACCCGAAGATGTTCGGTGACTGCAAGTATTGCCGAAGACAGTGACCAAGCTTCGAGGCTGGGCGCTTGGACTCCTTTACGGTCGTTGAGGTACAGCTCTGGGACCAGAGTGGTGTGATAGCCGAGACGGTCGGCCTGCTGCGAGAGTTTCTTGACGTAGTTCCACGTAGCGGGCATCCCCTCGTCACCGAGGTTGCGGAGGAATCCGCCGTAGATGGGTGTCCAGTAGCCGAAGTGCATGTCATTCCTCCGTGATGGCGTCGAGCGATGCTGTCAGATCGCCGACGAGGTCGTCCACGCTCTCGAGTCCGATCGACAATCGGATGGTCCGATAGCCGAATCCGGCGTCATCGAGCTGGGTGTCGCTCAAATGGCTGTGTGTCGTGGTGGCAGGATGCACCACCAGCGAGCGGGCGTCACCGATGTTGGCGACGATGGCAAACAGGTTCAGTGAGTCGACGAACGTCTCGACCTTCGCGTCGTCGTCTACGGCCAGTTCGAAGGAGAACACCGAACCGGCGCCGCGCGGCAGATAGCGTTGGGCTGCTTCATGCCACCGATTGCTTTCGAGACCAGGATAATTGACCTTGGAGACGGCAGGGTGGTTCTCGAGGAACCGCGCAATGGTCAGCGCCGAATCCACCTGGCGTTCGAGCCGCAGATCCAAAGTTTCCAATCCCTGAAGCAGCTGGAACGAATTGAACGGTGACAGAGACGGACCGAGATCGTGGACGATCTTCGTCTTCGCGTAGACGAGGAAGGCGCTGCGCTCGCGGCCGAACTCGTCCCAGAGGACGAGGTCGCCGACCCGAGGATACGGCTCGGTGAACTGCGTCCACCGCTCCGGTTCGGCGCCGAAGTCGAAGGTTCCGAGATCGACGATGACGCCGCCGAGAGAGGTTCCGTGACCGCCGATGAATTTGGTGGCCGAGTACACCGTGACATCGGCGCCGAAATCCTTCGGCCGTTGCAGATACGGAGTGGCAATGGTGTTGTCGACGATAAATGGCACACCCACCTCGTGGGCGATGTCCGCGACGGCCTGGACGTCGAGGACCGAGGCGACCGGATTGCCGATCGACTCGGCGAAGAAGGCCCGGGTCTCGGGGCGAGCTGCCGCACGCCACGCTGCGAGATCATCCTGATCGACGAGTGTGACGTCGATTCCGAAGTCCGCGAACAAGTCGGTCAACAGGTCGACTGTTCCGCCGTACAGCTGCTTGGCGGCGACGATGTGCTGACCCGTTTTGGCGAGAGTCAGCAGGGCAACTGCCACGGCGGACTGTCCGGAGCCGGTAGCCAGCGCCGCGACACCACCGTCTAGTTCGGCGAGACGTTTCTCGAACACAGCCTGGGTGGGGTTCCCGGTGCGGCTGTATAGATTCCCCGTCCGGCGCAGAGAGAATATCTCACGCGCCTGCTCGAAGCTCTCGAAGTTGTAGGCAACCGACTGGTAGATCGGCGGGATCGCGGTGTTCTGCGGCGTTCCGACTTGATAGCCGGCACGGACTTGGCGAGTCGCGAACCCTGTGGTCTCGGGCATCGGTGTGTCTGTCCCTTCGTCGATACGTCTGAGGCATTGCTGATCAACACAAAAGAATATGTTCGGTACAAAACACGATCACTGGCCCGGGCGCACCGGTTTTGTTCTACTCGAGCGTTAGTCTTGTTCCGGTCGATCGGGTGAGTCAAGGTGACGCTGTAAACCTGTGAACAACACTCGATTGAGGTAAACGTGAGCACCGACTGGCTGAATCCCGAAGCTAACGCCCGAGGCTCGGTGATCGTCATCGCCGGTCGCGGCGAGCACGCAGACGTGTACGGCCGGTTCGCACGGCGGATAGCGTTCGACGGATACCGCGTTGCCGTAGTGGAGAACGACGCCGACGCCGTCGAACACGCCATCGAAGATGCGGCCGGCGATGTGCCCCTCACCGTGATCGGCTCGGATACCGGGGCGCTGGCTGCGCTCGACGCTGCCGCGAGATACTCGGCAGTGGATGGGGTAGTGGCGGCCGGACTGCTGGTCACCGGCACCGACACATTGACGTCGGACTGGGAGCGCGAGCTCGAGATCCGCTCCGCATGCCCGGTACACCGCGGTGTTCTGACGTCCGTGGGTGCCCTGGATCCCGGACATCTAGGCGATGCGGCGACTGTTGCAACCACCGAATCACTCACTCGAGTCACGGTTCCCACGCTCGTCGTGCACGGCAGTGCGGACCAGCTCAGCCCGGCGGCGGAAGTGCTGGCCCTCGTTGCCGAGTTACCCGATACGCAGATCGCCGTCGTGCACGAGGGGCGTCACGACATCCTCAACGACGTTTCTCATCGCTCGGTCGCCGCTGCCGTCGTCGAATTCCTCGAGCGTCTTCGTCTGCCCGGCCGACCGGTTGTCGTCGTCCGTGATCCGGCCGTTGCACTGAGTCTCTGAGTCTTGGACTCGACCCTTACCGGTGACGGGACGGGTATCGGATATCGAACGAAAGGTTCTGCGATGTCGGCGGTATCGGAGACGGAATCGATTGCTCCGCACTGGTTGTTGGAACGTGTCGGGCAGGCAGAGAATCTGGCCGAGGCCGTCGCCGATCTCATCCGATCGGGTGAACTCGTCGCCGGTGACCGTCTTCCGACGGTGCGGGCACTGTCGCAGTCGTCGGACCTGAGTGTCGGTGCGATCGTCGGCGCCTGGGGGCGGTTGCAGGAACAGGGATTCGTCCAGACGCGCAGACGTGGCGGAACTGTGGTCCTTCCACCACGAGACACTGTGCCCGAGCGTGGTATTCCCGACTGGCGTGGTGTGGATCTCGCACAGAACGCCCCGGACATCACTTTGCAGCCGTCGCTGTCCGAGGCGCTGTTGTCGAGTCTGAACGCAGAGACGTTGAACGTCTTCGGCCGTGAACTCATGACAGAGCGTTTGCGTGATGCCGTCACCTCGTGTTGGCCATTCGATCCGGAAGCATGGGCGACGGCAGGAGGCGGCACGGAGGCGCTGCTGTTGGCGGTGGAGGCCGCAGCTCCGCGTGGCTCGATCGTGGCGGTGGACGAGCCGCTCGGCCCCGGTGTTCTCGACACCATTCGTGACCTGGGACTCGAGGCAATCGGGGTCGGTGCCGACAGTGACGGGCCGAAACCGGAAGCCCTCGGCGCGGCATTGGCGGCCGGCGCGGTGGCTTTCGTGTTTCCAACCCGGCGCGCCGTTCGCCGTGCAACATTCCGTCACCACGCAGCGCATCGTGGAGCTTGCCGACGTTCTCCGGCGTCATCCGGCGGTATGGGTGGTCGAGGACGACTCGATCGGGCCACTCGATCCCGTGTTACCACCTTCTCTCGGAGGTGAACTTCCGGATCGAGTGGTTCGAATTCGCAGTTACTGTAAGGCATATGGAATCGACGTTCGTACGTCGGTGCTCGGCGGCTCGCGAGAATTGCTGGACCGGGCCATGAAGATGCGAAGTCACGGTGTCGGTTCCAACAGCCGGATCCTGCAGAACACTCTTGCGCATCTGATCGGCAGTGCTGATGCCGCTCGTGCGGTATCCGTTGCGCACGAGCGTTACGCGTCCAGACGAACATCACTGTTGAATGCGCTGATCGACCGTGGGATAGAGGCATTCGCCGGACCGCACAGTCTGGTGGTGTGGGTGACAGTATCCGACGAGACCGCCGCGCTGGTGGCATTGGCCAGGCAAGGTATCTCGGTCGGTGCCGGATCACGTTCGTTCGTAGAGGCGCCGGAGCGGCAGTTGTTGCGTTTGTCGGCCACTCAACTACCGGACGACCGAGAGCAGATCGGTCAGCTCGCCGACATCGTCGCCGGAGCCGTCGCCGAGTCGTCCCGCGAATTCTTCGACTGATAGAACTTTTGTTCAAAATCATTGCGCAACATACCGAATATGTTTTGAACATGGCGAGTTTAATACTCTGCACAGCTCTGATTGCTCCATACACTTCACACAACGACCGAGGCAGATACTTGCAATCAAGGAGCAAGAATATGACGAGACGGCAACTGAAGTTGGGTGCGGTCCTCACTCCGACCGGCGGACCCGGGCATCCGTACACATGGCTGGACCCCGAGATTCCGGGAGACGCGAGCGTCGACGTCGACTGGTACGTCAAGTACGCGCGACTGGCAGAGGAGGCGAAGTTCGATCTGGTCTTCATCGTGGACAGCCAGTTCATCACCGAGGACTCGCCGCCGCACTACCTCAATCGACTGGAGCCGTTGACATTGTTATCGGCGTTGGCCGTGTCGACCGAACACATCGGATTGGTCGGCACGCTGACCACTTCGTTCAATCAGCCGTTCAACCTGGCGCGTCGACTCTCGTCGCTGGATCTGATCAGTCGTGGGCGTGCCGGCTGGAACGTCGTCACCAGTGGAGATGCCGGCACCGCCGGGAATTACGGACTCGATGAGCACTACGACTACGCCACTCGTTACGGACGTGCCCTCGAACATGTCGAGGTCGTGAAGGCGTTGTGGGATTCGTACGAGGACAATGCATTTCCGCGTGATCGAGCATCCAGGCAATTCCTGGATCCGAGCAAGCTGCACTCGCTCGATCACCGAGGCGAGTATTTCTCCGTGACCGGCCCGCTCAATATCGAGCGGTCGAGGCAGGGGCAACCCGTCATCTTCCAGGCGGGTGATTCCGATCAGGGTCGCGATCTCGGAGCTCGGGTCGGCGAGGGAATCTTCACGCATGCAGCGAGTTTCGAAGCCGGAGCCGCGTTTTACGCAGACATCAAGTCGCGCGCAGTCGCATTCGGGCGTGACCCGGAAGAACTTGTAGTTCTGCCGGGAGTGTCAGTCACCGTCGGTGACACCGATGACGAAGCGCTGGAGATCGAACGGGTTACCCAGCTTGCGGACAACGACTTCGGAAAGTCCTTGCGTGAATTGGGACGTCCGTTCGGCTGGCATGACTTCGGTCAGTACGATCTCGACGCACCCTTCCCGGTCGAAGCATTGCAGCATGCCGAGCGAAGCTTTTACACCCAGGCGAAGAAGATCTCCGAGCTCGCTGCAGATCGTGGCTTGACATTGCGGCAGACGGTGGAAGCGCTCAGCGCGCCCAGGACATCGCCGTTCACCGGCAGCGCAGAGACGGTCGCGAACGAACTGCAGCGCTGGCTCGACGGATACGCCCTGGACGGGGTCAACATCCATATCGGCCATCCCGATCAGTTCCGCCGCTTCGTCGGTGAGGTACTTCCGATTCTTCGCGAACGTGGTGTCGTCCGAGAGGACTACGAACACAACACTTTGCGCGGAAACCTCGGCCTACCGTTCGCGGAGAACCGTCATACCCGAGCTCTGCGTGAGGGGGCACCTCTTGCCCCGTTGCCGGGTAGCACAGTCGCGCTCACCACGAGCGCCTGAAACTTCATCCCTCATTCGTGCATTGTCAGGAGCACCAGGTGACAAGAAAGAGCCGGCGGATCGTCGGCGCAACAATATTCGCAGTGATCGTGGGTTTGGTTTCCACCGCGTGCGGTGGCGGCAGTTCCACTCATGAATCGGCGGTCAAGTGGGCGTTCAGCCTGCCGACGTCCTGGGATCCGGTGACCAGTCGGACCGGAAACGACATCAACACCATCAGCCTCGCTTACGCATCATTGACCAGGCTCGACGGTGAAGGCAATGTCGAGCCCGCGCTGGCGTCGACGTGGAAGTACAATGCCGACGGTACGGCCGTGACCTTTACACTTCGTGACGCGCTGACGTTCTCGGACGGAACTGCGCTCGATGCCCAGGCCGTCAAGGACTTCTTCGACCGCGGTAAGAAGCAGGAGGATTCGTTCCTTCGCGATCAACTTGCCGGAATCGACAACATCACCGCGGACAGCACTACCGACGTGACGTTGCATCTCACAGAACCCGATTACCAGGTCCCGTACCTGGTGGCCGGACGCACTGGCGCGATCGCCAGCCCCACTGCCGCTGCTGATCCCCAGAAACTCAGTGTGTGGCCCGTCGGCGCGGGACCGTTCGAGATCACCGATTTCGTTGCCGAGGACCACGCGTACTTCAAGAAGAACCCGAACTACTGGGACGCGGACAACATTCACATCGAGCATTTCGAGCTCAGTGTCGCCCCGGACCCCGCCACGTTGGTTGCCGGTGTCCAGTCGGGTTCGATCGACTTCGCGACTCTGCCTGCGCTGCAGTCCAAAGAAGCGGAGGCTGCGGGTCTGACCGTCACCGTGAAGCCCTCACTTGCTGCCAACAATGTCTCGATCAATCTCAACAAGGCGCCGTTTGACAATCCGAAGGTGGTTGAGGCGTTCCGCTACGCGTTTGACCGCCAGGTATTCGTCGACGTCATCACCAACGGGCTCGGAAGCAAGACGAGCCAGCCGTTCCCCGAGGGATATCTGGCCTTCAATCCGGAGATCGAGAAACTCTGGAACTACGATCCGGACAGGGCAAGTCGTCTTCTAGCCGAGGCCGGATACGGGCCGGGGCAGCTGTCGATCGAGGTGACAGCGATGTCGACAGCGACCAACCGCGCCGAGTTGGTGCAGTCGCAACTCAAGAAGATCGGCGTCGAGTCGACGATCAAAGTGGTGCCCCCAGGCTCGTCGACGTGGCAGAGCGAGGTGTACATCGCAAAGAATCCTCAGCTTGCGACGGACGGAACCATCGGACGTGAATCACCGGTGCAGAACCTGCTCGCCGTCTACGGTCCGGCCGGTATCATGAACCTCAGCGGCCCGCACGCCACCCCGGAATTCACTGCGGCACTCGATACCGTGCGCCGAACTCCTCTCGAAGACCCCGAGTACAAGCAGCGCTTGTGGGATGCCGTGAAGATCGGTGTCGAACAGTCCCCGACCAACTACCTTTTCAGTAACCCGTGGATCACGGTGTCCAACCCGAAAGTCAAGAATCTCAACATCTTGCCCTCCCAGATCCGCTGGGAAGGCGTCACGGTCTCGTGAGCACTGCTGAACTGTCCCCCGGCAGCCAAGCGAGAGCATTCGCGCTCTCCGCGCTGCCGGGGGCGCTCGGCACCGTCGCGCGGCTGACGCTCAATACGGTGTTGATCGTCGTCCCGGTGTTCCTCTTCTCCACACTGATCACATTCATGCTCGGCGCCGCAAGTGGGCTGAACCCGGCGGCCGGGATTGCAGGTGACGCGGCAACTCCCGAGACCATTGCGCGCATCAACGGCGATTTTGGTCTGGACAAGCCGGTGTGGCAACAGTACGTGGACTGGATGTCGAGTATGTTCAGCGGCGACCTGGGCGTGTCATGGTTCAGCAAGATCCCGGTCAGTCAGTTGATCGGCGAGAGGCTCGCCGTGAGCGCCTCCATCGCGGGTGTCGCTTTGGTCATCGGCCTGGTTTTCGGTGTGGGGCTCGGAGTGCTCGCGGCCGTGTACAGGGGGCGCCTGCTCGATCGGCTCATCACCGCATACACCTCGGTAGTGTCGACATTGCCGCCCTTCGTCATCTCGATCGGGCTGATCCTCGTGTTCAGCGTATGGCTGCAGTGGTTGCCATCGGCGGGATACGTTCCCCCGGATCAGGATTTCGGCCGCTGGTTGTCGCTGATCATCATGCCTGCCATAGCCTTGAGTATGGACGTCGTCGCGGACATCGCGCGACAGTTACGTACCGGGTTGGTCGCCGAACTAGATCAGAACTACGTCACCGGTGCCGTGGTCCGCGGAATCAGCCCGTCACGAATCCTTTTCGTACATGCGCTACGCAACGGTTCAGGGCCGGCTCTGTCCATTCTGGGCATGAAGATCCCCACACTGATCGGCGGCGCCGTGGTTATGGAGACCATGTTCTCCATGCCGGGATTTGGTCGACTGGCCGCAGACTCGGCGCTCCGTGGTGACGTTCCCATCGTTCAAGGGACACTCGTCGTGGCGATCGTATTCGTCTTGTTCTGCAACGTCGTTGTCAACATCGCCCAGAGTGCCTTGCAGCCGGCAACCAAGCGGAGAGACTGAGATCCCATGCTCATATCTATTTTACGTTATCAGTCCGCTCGTGCTGCGTTGATCGTTCTGGGGTTGATCCTGGCGCTAGCAGTGTTCGGGCCGATGCTGGCACCGTTCGATCCGCTCGAGCAGGACACCTCGGCGATTCTGCAGGGACCCAGCGGAGTCCATTGGCTCGGAACGGATAACGTCGGACGTGACGTGTTCAGCAGACTGCTTGCGGGATCGACGGTGTCAGTGCTCTCGGCATTGCAGTGTGTCACCATCGGCTTCCTGCTCGGAGTGATTCCGGGTTTCTTGTCCATCTATCTCGGTTCCGGGGTGGAGTGGTTCACGCTCAGACTGATGGATGCACTCATCACGTTGCCGTTTCTCGTCTTTGCGGTCGCGATGACGGCCTTGCTGGGCAACGGTTTGACACAGGCGATGTTCGCGGTCGGCATTCTCATAGCGCCTGCCTTCTACCGAGTGACCCGCGCCGCTGCCCTCACCGTGGCCAATTCCCAGTACGTCGAGGCGGCGGAGTTGATGGGTGCCGATACGTCGTGGATCATCAGACGTCACGCAGTGCGCAAGGTGATGCCTGCCGTGGGTGTGACATTCGCGTCCATGACCGGTGCCAGCCTCGTCATCGTGTCGTCGCTGACGTTCCTCGGGATAGGCGTAGTTCCGCCGGATCCGACGTGGGGTGGGCTGCTCGCCGGTGGTTTGCAGTACCTCTACCAATCGCCTTTCGGTCCGGTAGTGCCCGCGTTGTTGATAGTTGCCACCGTGTGGGCGCTCAACGCCATCGCCGATGCGTTGCGTGATGCCGGCGGAAGCTCCAGGCGATCCGTAGTCAAAAGGTCTAAGGTGAACGCAAATGTCCACTGACGTAGTAAATTCCAGCCCTCATGTATTGAACGTACGTGATCTCAGGATCGCACTTGTCGACGGAACCGTCCTGGTCGACGGTGTCGATTTCTCCCTGGCCCGCGGCGAGTCCCTCGGAATCGTCGGCGAATCGGGTAGTGGCAAATCACTGACATGCCGTGCGATATTGGGGATTCTGTCCGCAGGCGTCCATGTCACCGCAGGGTCGATCGATTTCGACGGGATCGAACTGGTGGATTTGCCGAGCAAGCGCTGGCGCCCACTGCGCGGCCTCCGCATCGCCGCAGTGTTCCAGGATCCGGCGTCGTACCTGAACCCTTCGATCCGTGTAGGCGAGCAGCTGGCGGAATCGCTTCGATCAACTCTCGGTCTATCCAGAGCGAATGCCGAACAGCGTGGGCTCGAACTGTTCGAGAAAATGGGCCTGAACAACCCCACGGTCGTCTATCGCCAGTACCCGCATGAGCTTTCAGGGGGAATGCTCCAGCGAGTTCTCATCGCGATTGCCGTGTCGGCCGAGCCGGAACTGCTGATCGCGGACGAAGCGACAACGGCGTTGGACGTCACCGTTCAGGCTGAGGTACTCGATCTCCTGGAAGACCTTCGACAGGAACTGGGTCTTGCTCTCATCTTCGTTTCCCACGATCTCGCTGTGGTGGCCGAGGTGTGCGACCACGTGATCGTCATGCGCAGCGGCGTTGTCGTCGAATCCGGAAGATCAGCGGATCTACTCGCCGATCCACAGCACGAGTACACCCGTGAACTCGTCGACAACCATAGGGAGTACGGACTGGAGACATATGTGCGAAAGGTTACGGCTGGTGTCTGAGGTATTGTTGCGTCTAGCGAACCTACGGGTGGAAGTCGGCAACCGGCGTGCTCGGACCGAGATATTGCACGGAATCGATCTGACCATCGACGTGGGTGAGAAGATCGGATTGATCGGTGAAAGTGGCTCTGGAAAAACTACTTTGGCGCGATCGATACTGGGCCTAGTAAAGCCGACCGCAGGCACGGTCGAGATCTCCGGTCGTAGGATCGACAACCTGTCGAACGCTCAGCGGATGGCACATAGACGCACCGGAGCAGTCCAGTACGTCTTTCAGGACCCACTGCTGAGTCTAGACCCTGACGTGGCGGTCGGTGATTCCATAGCGGAAGGGCTGATCGTGCGCGGCGGGGTCGCCCCAGACATCGTGTCGGGACGTGTTGCAGCAGTGCTCGACAGCGTCGGGTTGGACGCTGCCCTCGCGGACCGAATACCTGCGGAGCTCTCGGGGGGCCAACGACAACGCGTGGCGATCGCCCGAGCGCTCGTCCTGGATCCGCAGCTTCTGCTGCTCGACGAACCGGTGAGCGCACTCGATTCCGTCAACCGCATCCAGATTCTGAAACTTCTCTCCGAGCTGGGCCGTTCGCGTCGACTCGCCCAACTGTTCATCTCACACGACTTGGGTGCCGTTGCCGCACTGGTCGATCGTGTAGTAGTGCTCTACCGCGGAGACATTGTCGAAGACGGGCCTACGCATGAGGTCATCTCCGACCCGCAACACCCGTACACAGCCCTCTTGCTCGGTTCCGCACCCACCTTGACCGGCGGATCGGTGTCCCGCAAACAACGGCGCGAGCTCCGACATGCCTTGGCAGAAAGGTCCTCATGATGACCGGAAAAGATTTCGAGAACAAGTATTTGACGCTCGGAGCCGTGTTGATCGGTGTCGGAGACGCCAGCGGTGCCGATCTGTGGCGGCACCCAGATATTCCCACCACTGCGAGCATTGACATCAACTGGTACGTCAAGCAGGCCCGAGAAGCTCAGGACGTACACTTCGATTTCGTCTTCATCGTCGACAGTCAGTACATCGACGCGGGCTTTCCGCCGCACCATCTGAACAGGTTGGAACCGCTCACACTTCTGTCGGCGGTTGCGGTTGCCACCGATCGGATCGGTTTGGTGGCTACTGTGAGTACGACGTACAGCGAACCGTGGGATATTGCTCGACGTGTTGCATCGTTGGATCTGATAAGCGGCGGAAGGGCGGCGTGGAATATCGTCACCAGTCAAGATCCCGGTACTGCGGGAAATTTCAGCCGAACTCAGCACGGCGACTACGAAACCAGGTATCGACGTGCCCGGGAGAGCGTCGACGTGGTGACAGGATTGTGGAATTCATACGAGGACGATGCGTTCGCCACCGACAAGACTGCGGCACGGTTTCTCGATCCCGCCAAACAGCACCGACTCGATCATGTCGGCGAATTCTTCTCGGTGACCGGCCCGTTGAACATCCAGCGGTCGTCGCAGGGGCAACCCGTTCTCGTGCAGGCAGGCACCTCTGACGAGGGCCGTGATCTCAGCGCCCAGGTAGGTGAAATCGTATTCAGCTTCGCATCCACGAAAGAGTCTGCGCTGGAGTTGAAATCCGATATCGTGAGCCGGGCCGCGCGGTATGGCCGAACGAGCGAGGAGTTACGGTTCGTGCCCGGGCTGAGCGTCGTCATCCGCGATACCGACGAGGCGGCAGTGCAGGCGCACAACGATGCTCGGTCCCGTATTCCTGTGGCTCGTCTTCTTGCTCAGGTGAAACGACTCTTCGGAGGCCGGAGTTTCGAGGCGTTCGGCCTCGACGAGCCGTTCCCCGACATCGACCCGTCGACTCCGGAATCTCTGGCCGGAGCCCGTGAACTGGCCGAGCGTGCCGATGCCCGGGGATGGACGCTCCGTCAGGCCCTGTACAGCCTCGGTGATCATTGGGCGACCTTTGTCGGTTCCCCTGAGACTGTGGCGGACGAGATTCAAAGCTGGTATCGCGACGGCGCAGCAGACGGATTCAACGTTTTCGTACAGGATCCGGGCGATTGGTATCGTTTCCGCGCTCAGGTAATGCCGATCCTCACCGAACGCGGTGTGGCCCGATCGGAGTACGACGCCGACACGCTACGTGGCCATCTCAAGCTTCCAGTGAGGGAGTTCGGGTCCGGTCTCGGGTCGCCGACACAGCTGACCAAAACGACGTGACTGGACTCCAGGGCTGTCATCGGGACGATCGCGACGTCGGCGCGTCTATGCAAGGTGCTGGTCGAGCGAGGAATGACGACGAAACCGCGCCATGACGCTACCAATTCCAAGTACTGCTCGACGGTGGCGGCGAATCCTTCGCAGTCCGGCACGGACAGCATCACTCCCCAATAGCTTCTGTCGGGTGGGTACTAATTGGGCGATGCACAGTACCTCGTCAGCGTGAGTAAAATTGAGCTCGTCGGCCGCTGCCAGGAAGTATCGAAGCTTACTGAGGTCCAGATTCTGCGGCGGCGGATCACCCTACCTGCGCGGTAGGATCAGGATTGTGCATGCGCTCAATGCGGCAGCTGCGCAAAGGTTTCACGGTAGCTGCTCGGAGTGACCGAGATGTGGCGAAGGAAATGCTTGCGTAGATTCGCGGCAGTACCCAGGCCGCTGGCGGCGGCGATCTGTTCGATCGACAGGGTTGTCCTCTCCAGGAGTCCCTGGGCGTGTGTCACCCGTTGCAGTGTCAGCCATTGCATGGGTGCCATGCCGACGACGGCGTCGAACTGTCGGTTCAGTGTTCTGGTGCTGGTATTGGAATAGGCGGCAATGTCTTTCAGTGTTATGTCGTCCGCCAGATGGGTACGCGCCCAGTCCAGTGCCACTGAGATGGACGTGTCGGAGTGTAGCGGGACCGGTGTGGTGACGTACTGAGCCTGGTCACCTTTCCGATGTGGTGGAACAACCAGCCGTCTCGCCAGATCGGAGGCGGCTGCTGCGCCGTGGTCTTGGCGAACCAACTCGAGGCAAAGGTCCAGTCCGGCGGCGGTCCCGGCTGAAGTGTAGACACCGCCCCCGTCCGCATCACGAGCATCGCGTCCGCCGCCGGCGGTATAGAGCACGTTGGAGTCCACGTGGACGTGGGGATATCGACGGGCGAGTTCGTCCGCATACATCCAGTGCGTCGTGGCGGTCCGCCCGTCGAGAAGTCCGGCTTCCGCTACGGCGAACGCGCCGGTGCAGATGGCCGCGATGCGGGCGCCGCGTTGCGCTGCAACGCGCAGGGCATCGGTCAGTGCGAACGGAACGGGTGCGTCGTATCGGGGCAGCGCGGGCACCACGACGGTGTCGGCTTCGGAGAGTTCGGCGAGAGTGTGGTCTGCCGCCGCACTGAGTCCGCCGCCCAATCGAGTGTCCTTGCCACTGACGGCGCACAGAATCAAGTCGTATCCAGGCTCGAGCAGTCCGGGACGGGGTATTCCGAACACTTCGCAGGCAATTGCGACCTCGAACACCGGCATGTCGTCGATGACAGCCACGGCAACTTTGTGCATGGCCAAATAGTACGGATAGTTGTCATTTTTGCCACTCGTCCGAGGCTTCCAGGTCGGGAAGGCTTGCTGCCATGAGTAGAGGACTGGGCGTCGCCGAGGGCAGCGCGCTGTACATCGCTGCAGTTCTGGGCACCGGAATTCTGGTGCTACCGAGTGTGGCGATCGCCAAGGCCGGACCGGGAGCGTTGCTTGCGCTCGTCGCTCTCCTCGTGCTCTCGGTGCCCCTGGCGTCGGCGTTCGCGGCGCTCGGATCGCGCCACCCCGACTCCGGTGGGGTGGGGACCTACGTTCGGCGAGCGTTCGGTGCGGGTGCGTCGACGGTGACGTCGTGGTGGTTCTACCTCGGTGTGCCGATCGGGGTTCCGGCACTCGTTCTGTTCGGGGCTGGATACCTGGAGACTGTTGTCGGAGGAGGGCGCGACGGCACTTTCGTAATTGCGGGTGTACTACTCGCAGTATGCGTGGCTGCCAATGTGTTCGGTGTCAAGTTTTCGGGACGAGTACAACTTGGGTTGACAGCCCTTCTCGTACTCGGTCTCTTTTCGGCAGTGATCTTTTCACAGTCACCCTCCGGCGCAGTTCAATTCGAGCAGTTTCTGCCGTTCGGTTGGTCGGCGGTGGTTCCGGCTGCTCTGGTGCTGGTGTGGTCGTTGACCGGATGGGAGGCGGTGACGCACCTGGCTGGGGAATTCCGAAACCCGGCGCGCGACATTCGACGAGCGACTGCCGTTGCGCTGGTGGTGATCTCCTGCCTGTTCGTTCTCGTCACGGTGACGATGTTGGTTGTCCTGGGCACCTCGGTGGCATCGACCAACGCTCCGATCGCCGCGCTCGTCGAGGGTCGACTCGGACGCGGCGCGGTGATCGGGACCGCGGCACTGGCCGTGATCATCACGCTCGGTGGGACCAATGCGTACCTTGCCAGTCTCTCGAAGTTGGGGGCCGCGATGGGCCGGGACGGTTCGGGGCCGAAATGGCTTGCACACGGCGCATCTGCGGGTTCGGTAGCTCGCCGCAGCCTCGCTGTGATGACTGCCTACTCGGCGGCTTTGTTGGCGGTGGCGTGGTTCGCGGGTTGGAACGCCACCGATCTCGTCCTTGTCTGCACCGCTTCGCAGATAGCCGTGTACGTGATCGGGCTCGTCGCGGCGTTGCGTCTGCTTCCTGCCCGAGGCTTCGGATGGTGGTGCGCTTTGCTGTCGCTGATCGTCATGTCCGCGCTTCTCGTGCTGACCGGGTGGAACCTACTCGCCCCGACATTGACAGCCGTTGCAGCGCTGGGTTATCACCGACTCCGTCAACGCCGGGAGAGCACCTTCGCGGGCAGCCTCGCCGTCGACGCAGATCGCCCGACGGGTGTCGGACGGTGACATCGGTGAAGAACGTGCATCTGCGGTGTCGAACACCTCACATCTGCGAGACGATCCTGTGGGCGACCGGCACTGCCAACTCCACTGCTACAGTGGTGCTTCCAACTGATGCCATACTCGGTCGACTGTTCGGTTCGTGCGCGTCGGTTTACCGGCAGTCGACGGAGGCGAGCAGTGTCGAAAAAGCGTGGAACCGTGTTGATCACCGGAGTCGGGCGGGATCGTTCGATCGGGGCAAGTCTCGCATTGGGACTCGCAGAGGATGGTTGGGATCTGACGATCGGTCACTGGGGGCCGTACGACGAACGGATCGGGTCGGCGCGCGGAGCCCATGACCCGCAGGATATTGCAGACAGGTGCCGGGCACTCGGAAGCCGTGTGGAGCTGGTTCCGGGCGATCTGGCCTTACCGGACGTCGCCGTTCAACTGGTCGAATCTGCCGCCGCCCGGAACGACCTTCGCGGGCTGGTGTTGTCGCATTGCGAAAGCGTCGACAGTTCAATCCTCGATACCACCATCGAGAGCTGGGAACGACATTTCGCCGTCAACGCCCGCGCTACGTGGCTGCTTGTCAAAGCGTTCGGCGAACGTCTTCCGGAGCATTGCGACGCCGGTCAGGTGACCGGGCGGATCGTCGCGCTCACCAGTGACCATACGGCCCACAATCTGCCGTACGGGGCCAGCAAGGGCGCTCTCGACCGCATTGTCATCGCTGCCGCAGTCGAACTCGGATCACGCGGGGTCAGGGCTAACGTCATCAACCCCGGACCGATCGACACCGGGTGGATGACACCGGAGATCAGACAGGCCGCAACTCTGCAGACCCCGGCAGGCAGGCTGGGTACCTCCGGCGATACTGCAGATCTCGTTCGATTCCTGATGTCCGACGCCGGAGGCTGGATAACCGGTCAAATCCTTCACTCCAACGGCGGATTCAGCACGAGTTGAGCCGTCGGACCGGGCCCTGAAATGCATCGTCGACGTCGAGTCCGGCAGGGGCCACCTATCGTCCCTTGCCGACACGTCGATGGGGAGACAAGTTATCTTTTCAACGCCGTGGACAGAGCGGCGAGATGGTCGGCGGTGGGCCCGAGTGTCACGACGCCGCTGCCGGCACCGGCAATCTCTGCCTTCGCGGGCAACAACGCGACGTACGCCCGGCGCATGGCCACCTGGTCGTCGACCGCGACCGCTGCGCGGGCAACCAGGCACCACAACGCTTCCGCCAGATGTCCCGGTGGGGGCGTGGGTACGACGCGAAGCGCCTCCGCGGCACCCTCGGGATTACCTTGTGCGAGTAGCACGAGTGGCCGTACCCACGGCAAGTGCACTCCCCAGTCGATGTCAGGGTCGACGGGTGCCGGCCGACCATGACGTACCCGCACCGCAAGAAGAGCCAGGGGGATGAGACCGTCCGCCAGTCCGGGCATGCCCGAGTTGGCCAACTCGCCCTCGGCGGCCCGATATGCTGCGGCGACGACAGCGGGAGATTGATCGGTCATCGCCAGGCGGAGAGCTCTGAACAGGCGGGTGAACAGGCTCACCAACGGTGACTCGTATCGCGCGGCGAGGGTGTCTGCGGCCTCGGCGTGAAAGTCGGCGATCTCCAGCTCGTCCAACGCGCAATTGGCCTGCATGCGGACCAGATGACCGAGTATCTCGTACGTTGTCAATTCTCCTCGCGCGGACAGTGAGATCAGTTCCGCGCCGATTCCGTCGCGAGTGCCCGCGAGTCCGGTGCGTCCGAACGACTGCATGAACACCCCGCCCAGGGCGAAGGCGAGAACCGCCGGATCGTCCACGCCGCGGGCGAGTTGCTCGGCCTGTGCGGCAGCGACAATGCCGCCTCGATCAGGTCGGCCTCTGCACTCGATTGCAATGGTGGACAACAGCTTTGCCCGAATCGTATCGGACGCGTCGTCCGGAAGTCGGGCCAACGTCCGCCGGGCTGCGGCCACCACCGCAGCGGCCTGGTCCTCGTCGTCGGATCTGGTCCAGATCGCCGGAACGTCGTACGCGCCGACGACGCGGGCGGTGAGTTCCACGTCGCCGATGTCCTCGGCTGCCCTGATCGCCGTCAGTCGTTGCGCACGGGCAAGTCGGAGCCCGCTGCCGCCGGTGATCGCCAGGTTGCGTAGTACGTCCACCGTGGTGCGCAGATGTGTGCGCGAACCACCCGACGAAGCCGTTGCCTGACGGAAGCTGTCGGTCGCGGTAATCCACAGCCGTTCGGAACCTTCGGTTCCGGTTCGGCTGTCGGTTCGGCTGTCGGTCTGTCGGAGGATCTCGGTCTCGAGCTGTTGGAGCTGCGGTCCGGGATCGATACCGAGGTTGTCGGCCAAGATGGTGCGCGCCCGCCGGATCGTTGCGAGCGCATCGCCTTGTCGTCCCATCTGATTCAACGCCGACGCGAGCATATGCCAACCGTTTTCGCGCCACGGATGATCGGCGACATGGGCGTCGAGATCGGGAATCGTCTCCTCGATCCGGCCCAGGTCTATACGCGCCCGAGCATGTATCTCGACCGACTGCAAGCGCAGTTCGGTCAACCGCGACCGCTCCGCTCGTGCCCACGGTTCACTGTCGACGTCGCTGAGCGCCGGTCCCCGCCACGACTGCAGCGCAGTGGCGAGCTCGGACTCGGCGGCCTGGGGAGCCATCATGCGTGCCGCGTTGACAGACTTCTCGAAGGCCCAGGCGTCGACGTTCCGCGGTGGCACGCGCAGTGCGTAGCCGTGGCCCTTCGTGACGAGGATCTGCGGTGTGGCCCGTGGGGGACGATTCGGTTCGAGCGCGCGACGGAGATCGCCGACAAAGGTGCGTAGGGCGCCGACCGGATCGGCAGGCGGGCGCTCCCAGACGTCGTCGACCAGTACGGACAGTGGAACGGCACGGCCACGCGCCAGAATCAGCCGGGCGAGGAGCATCCTGTGCCGCGGCCCCTTGAGTGGTACGTCGTCGCCGGTCGAACTCCATGCGGCAGTAGGGCCGAGAATGCCGATCTTGATGTCCACGACGGCCTGACCTCGATGCTGATCGGATGCTGATTCGCGGACGGCAACCTGAAGGTGTCAGTTCGTCCACGAAAGGATTCACCCATGGCACTGTCCATTCCGGGTTTCGAGTATAGCCGCATCACCGTTGCCGACGGTGTGGCACTGAACGTCGCTGTCGGCGGAAGTGGCAGCCCGATAGTGCTGCTGCACGGCTTCCCGCAGACCCATCTCATGTGGCGTCACGTTGCCGGCGAACTCGCCCGTGAGTGCACCGTCATCTGCCCGGATCTGCGCGGATACGGTGACAGCGACAAGCCGGCCGAAGTCGACGAGAACACGTACTCCAACCGGACGATGGGCAACGACGTCGTGGCCCTCGCCCAGGCGCTCTGGCATGAGCAATTCGCGCTGGCGGGCCACGATCGCGGTGCCCTGGTCGGATTCCGTACCGCTATGGATCATCCGGAGGCGGTAACGCATTTCGCGGGTCTGGACGTTCTCCCCACGCTCGACATGTGGAAGGTGCTGCAGGGAACATCGGCGGCGGTGGCATTTCATCTGTATCTGATGGCGCAGCCGCCCGGTCTGGCGGAGGTGATGATCGCCAACAGTTCCGACGCCTTCTTCACCTATTTCCTGGATGCGTGGACGAAAAAGCCCGAAGCCCTGCCGGCGGAGTACCGAGCTGCATATCTGAAGGCCAGTGCGGATGCGGTGCCGTCGATCGTCGCGGACTACCGCGCGTCGGCCGGGATCGACACCGTTCACGATCAAGCAGATGTGGATGCAGGCAACACCTTCGCGATGCCGGTCACGGTGATCCAACAGGATTGGGGAGCCGCACTCGGGTACGACGCTGCTGCGGTCTGGGGGGCCTGGGCACCCGATCTCGAGCATTACACGACCAACGCCGGGCACTTCATGGCAGAGGAAGCGCCGTCGGAAATCGTGGCGGCGCTGCGCGCACTCGTGGCTCGCTGACGACCGGTGCGCCGGACCTGGCGAACCGGCCCGGTGTGGTGCCGAGATGTCTGACGAAGTGCCGCGCGAAGTGGGATTGATCGTGAAACCCCACGTCGGCAGCGACATCGGCGATGGCGCGGCCTTCGAGGAGGCCGCGCCGGGCGAGGTCGATGCGGCGGCCGGTCAGGTACGTGTGCGGCGGCAACCCGAAATGCGCAGAGAAGTTCTTGATCAGGTACGTGGGGCTGACCTGCAGGATCTCCGACGCTTCGCGCATGGTGATTCCGGTGATCAGACGCGCGTCGAGCAGCCCCCGCAGTTGTTCGGCGATCCGCCGGCTCGTGCTTTGAGTGGAATGTGTTTCTCCGCTGGGGGATTCGAGGATGTGGTTCAGCCCGTCGCCGAGAAGTACGAGCCGGCTCTCGGCTTCCAGAGAATCGTCCGAGGTAGTCAGGGTGCGGTGAAGCTGATTGATTCGTCTGCGTAGCAGTGGATCCCGAATTTCCGGGTTGTCCACCGCGCGGCCGATCAGTTCTTCACCGAGGACGGAGGTCTCGAGGTAGAGGATTCGCTGCCGAAATCCTGCGGCAGTGCCGGGCAGCCCGTCGTGCGCCACACCGGGCGGAAGTAGAGTGACGATCTCCGGTGCGGCGCCGTGCGATCGGCGGTTCAGGTCGTAGGCGATCGACCCCCGGTCGACGAGCATGAGCGACCACTGATCATGCGTGTGTTTGGGATACGCGTGGCCCACGAAATCGGCGTGGAACACCTCGGAAATTCCGTCCACTCCCGGTGCCCACGCGGTGACCTGCACACCCTCGGGGTCCATGTCAGAAACGTACAAGAGGCGGGCCGGGGAGGTAAAGCACACTGGGGCCGTCGCACCGCCCCGAACCGAAGGATCATCATGTCTGCCGTCTCACTCCACGACACGTTCGCCCAGTTCACCGAGCAGTGGTCACCGAAGAAGATCGCGACCCTCAACGACTACGACATCAAGATCGTCAAGGTCGAAGGCGAATTCGTCTGGCATTCCCACGCCGACACGGACGAGTTGTTCCTGGTACTGAAAGGACACCTTCGCATTCAACTTCGCGACGGCGAGGTGGCGCTGGGCCCCGGCGAACTGTTCGTCGTTCCGCGCGGCGTCGAGCACTGCCCGATCGCCGACGAGGAGGCCGAAGTGATGCTGATCGAACCGGCCGGTGTCGTCAACACCGGGGATGCCGGGGGGCCGCTCACCGCAGTCGTCGACGATCTGACCTGAGTGAAGTCAGTCGCCGAGACGCGCCACGAAGGCGTCGATGTTGGTGCGGACGCGCTCTGCCTTCTCCTCGAGAGACAGAGCTTCCTGGTAGCGATTTCCCAGCGCCGGACGCTTGATGTTCCGCGCGTACAGCGAGCACGCCAAATCGGTGCACATGTACGTTCCGACGGTGTTGCCTCGACGTCCGGCTTCGCCGGTCTTGGCCGCGGTCAGTAGCGAGACTCCGCCGCTGGTGTGCGTCGTGAGGCAGATCGTGCACATCTGTGCGCGCCCTGATTTGCCGGTTTGGTAGCGCAGGGCGATTCCCACGAGTGTGTCGTCCTGTGGCACGACCAGGTAGCCACGTCCGGGCATGGAACGGTCGTTCCAGCCGAGGAACTCGAGGTCGTCCCAGCGGCGTTCGTCGAGGTCGCGTGGTACGGGGAGGCGTTTGGCGTCTCCCTTGGAACAGTTGACGAACGATGATCTGATTTCACGTTCGGTGATGGGCAACACGGCTGACTCCTCGTCAGGTTCGGAAAGGTCGATGAACCACTGGCTATGCATCACAGTAATTTGCCTATAGTATTTAGGCAAGTGATTTGGCACTCAATCGAACGGAACACGGTGAGATGGCACGAGCAGGGCTTACTCCGGAAAGACTGACGGTGGCGGGGGCGGACCTGGCCGACGAAATCGGCTTCGAGCAGGTGACGCTCTCAGCGGTGGCGAGGATCTTCGACGTCAAGGTCGCCAGTTTGTATTCGCACCTGAAAAGTTCCCAGGATCTCGAAGTGCGGATCGCTCTACTCGGTCTGGAAGAGATGGCAGACCTGGCGGCTGACGCACTGGCAGGCCGTGCCGGGCGGGACGCCTTGGTGGCATTCGCGAACGTCTACCGCGACTATGCACGGGCGCACCCCGGCCGGTACGCAGCCACACAGATGCGTCTCGACCCGGACGTTGCGGCGGCCAGCGCCGGTGTCAGGCACTCGCAGATGATCCGGGCAATCTTACGCGGTTACGACATCGCTGAACCGGATCAGACGCACGCAGTCAGGTTGCTCGGCAGCATCTTTCACGGATACACCAGTCTCGAGCTCGGCGGATCGTTCAGTCACAGCGCCCCGGACAGTGAGGAATCCTGGTCGCGGATCCTCGACGCGCTCGACACGATGCTGACTGCGTGGCCGACCAGCGCCTAGGGCGCGGACCGGCCACGACTGCTGGTCATTCGGTACCGACAATCAGGCGGAGAGCTCCGTCGAACATCGGTCGAGTCCGAAAATTTCCGTAACGCGCATCCCAGGCTCCGGATTCGAGATCCGCTCGGAGTTCTCGTTCGAATCGTGTCTGAACGCTGTCGGCGACGAAGCTCCACGCGGAGTTCGCCCGTCGGGCACCGGGATCGAGAAGAACCTCGGGGCGTCCGTAGTACGCCTCGCTGAATCCGTCCGAGCAGGTGAGTGGAATGTCGATCTTCTCGATGGTCGTGATGCCGCCGAGAAGGGACGAGACGGTAGACAGCTGTGGGTAGCGGGCGGCCTCCACCTCGATCACCTCTGGCGCGTAGTCGAACAACCAGAATCTCTGTAGCACAGTAGGATCGCATGTCAGGATCGCTATCGGGCCGATCGTCACCCGTCGAAGTTCTCGTAGCCCGGCGGCGAGGTCCTTCCACTGGTGGATGGTGAACGACGCCAGCGCTGCATCGAATCGGTTGTCCGCGAACGGAAGATGCTCGGCGTCGGCATCGATCGCCTCCGCGAGGTGCGGGGGTCGTTGGGCGCGCATCGCCGCGCTCGGCTCGACGGCTGTCACATCCAGATCGCGGGGCTCGTAGGACCCTGCGCCTGCCCCGACGTTGAGCAGCGTGGACGCGCCGGCGAGTGCGTCGCGAATCGCGGCTTCTATGACGGGTTCCGGTCGTCGATAGTACGAGTATCGGTCGCCGATCGCTGTGTAGTCGGCATCGCCCGCACTGCGATCGGCTCGATTCATTCGATGGACCCCTCACGTCGACTGCCTTACAGGCCATCATGCCCGCTGCGCTGTCGGCAATGGTTCCGGTCACGGTGGGTCGAAGCCTTGTCGAGTCCTCGTCACAAAAGTGAACTGGGAGTACAGTTTACTTTGAAAGGAGCTCAGATGACTCTCACTGATGCCACAGCAAGCGGGACGTTCACCCTCGGCGGAGATCTCGAAATCAACCGCCTGGGATTCGGCACGATGCAGCTGACCGGGCCGGGGGTGTGGGGAGACCCGAAGGATCCGGACGAGGCCGTGCGGGTGTTGCAGCGCGCCGTCGAACTCGGTGTGAACTTCATCGACACCGCAGATTCCTACGGCCCTGTCGTGGCCGAGCAACTCGTGAAAAAGGCGCTCA
This sequence comes from Rhodococcus sp. 27YEA15, assembly GCF_049739425.1. Classification (NCBI taxonomy): domain Bacteria; kingdom Bacillati; phylum Actinomycetota; class Actinomycetes; order Mycobacteriales; family Nocardiaceae; genus Rhodococcus; species Rhodococcus sp. 27YEA15. The sequence goes on along the minus strand of NZ_JBMHHW010000001.1, from coordinate 4,745,570 downwards.
GCCCGTACCGCGACGGTGTGGTCGTCGCCACGAAGGCGGGTTTGACCAGGCAGGGGCCTGGAATATGGACTCCGGTGGGCCGGCCGGCCTACCTGCGTCAGCAGGCTGAGTTGAGTCTGCGAAACCTCGGCGTGGAGCGGATCGATCTGTTCCAGTTGCATCGCATCGACCCGGACGTTCCACTCGAAGACCAGGTAGGTGAGTTGAAAGCTCTCCAAGACGAAGGCAAGATCCGCCACATCGGACTGTCGGAGGTGACCGTTGCAGAACTCGAAGCAGCATCGAAGGTCGCGACCATCGTCTCGGTGCAGAATCTGTTCAATCTTGCCGACCGCTCGGCAGAGCCGCTGCTGAATTACGCACAGGATAACGGGATCGGATTCATTCCGTGGTTCCCTCTAGCGACAGGCGCTCTCACCAAGGGCGACGGGCCGCTTGCCGCCGCGGCCGAACGACACAATGCATCGCTGTCGCAACTGGCCCTCGCCTGGTTGCTCCGACGCTCGCCGGTGATGTTGCCGATACCCGGTACCTCCTCGGTCGTGCACGTCGAGGACAACATTGCCGGTGCCGGGGTCACTCTCACCGATGAAGAGTTCGACGAATTGACCGGCAGTGCACCCTGATGCTCGATTCGGTGGTGAGGCGGCGGTCGGATACGAAGACGGCATCATCGCGCACCCGACCGGGCCTCGTAGCGACCGCATTCATCGAGCGGTGCTCGAAGCCACGCAGGAACTGATTCGTGAAGGCGGCTATCCGGCGGCGACGGTGGACGCGATCGCACAGCGGGCGGATGTCAGTAAGGCGACCATCTACAAGCACTGGCCTTCGCGCACCGCGGTAGCGGCAAAGGCATTCGGGCACATGATGTCCGATGCGCTACCGCTGCCCGACACCGGAAGCACGGTCGGTGACCTCACCGAGCAGGTACGTAGAGTCAGTGCATTCTATGCAAGTGATCTCGGGGTGGTCTTCGCGCAGTTGGTCGCAGCCTGCGTCGACGATCCGCCGGGAGCGTCGTACTTTCGCGAATACTTCCTCAACGGACGCCGCGCCGCGATCGCGACGCTATGGCAGCGAGGCCTCGATCGAGGTGACGTCGACGAGACGGTCGGAATCGACGATGTCATCGACATTCTTTTCGGTCCGTTGGTTTTTCGTCGATTGACCGGCCACTACGAACTCACCGAGGAAGCGGCCGCGTCGCTAGCTCGGACCGTCCTGCACGGACTTTTACGGACAACCACCTGAAGGAGCATCACGCATGTCACACACGTTCCTGATCACCGGTGTCAGCACCGGCCTCGGACGAGCATTCGCGATCGCGGCACTCGATGCCGGGCACACCGTGGCGGGCACACTACGCGGGCAGGATCAGATCGCGGAGTTCGAGGCGTTGAGACCAGGTCGCGCACACGGTGTCCTCCTCGACGTCACTGACACCGATGCGATCTCGGCTGCGGTTTCCTTCGTCGAAGAGAACGTCGGACCGATCGATGTGTTGGTCAACAATGCCGGATACGGCGTCGAAGGCGTATTCGAGGAAACCAGCCTGGATACGTTCCGGGAGCAGTTCGAGGTCAACGTCTTCGGAGTGGTCGCCGTTACCCAGGCAGTTCTGCCGTATCTCCGTCGACGTCGCCGCGGGCACGTCATCTTCATCACCTCGATGGGCGGCTTGCGCGCCTTCCCCGGGCTGGCCGCGTATCACGGCACCAAATTCGCAGTCGAAGGAATCGCGGACAGTCTCCGACTGGAACTCTCGGCGTTCGGAATCCACGTCACGAGTATCGAACCCGGCGGATTCCGCACCGACTGGGCCGGGCGCTCGATGACTCGCGTCGAGCGCAGCATTTCCGACTACGACGAATTCATGGACCCCATTCGTCAAGGTAGACAGAAGAGGAGCGGGAGCCAGCTCGGTAACCCGGCAGCTGCCGGCGCTGCACTTCTGGCTCTCGTCGACACCCCGAATCCGCCTGGTCACCTCGTGCTCGGCACCGATGCACACCGACTGGTCAGAGAAGCCAGGGTCGAGTTCGACGAGGAACTCGATCAGTGGCGCGAGCTCGGCGAGTCCACCGACTTCCCGGACGGTGCATCACCGGGATAGGTAGCGGCATCTCCGCGGTCGCACAGCCCTTCCCGGTTGTGCGACCGCTTCACGCCATGTCGTCGGGTCATGTCATCGAAGAGCGAGAACGATCTTTCCCACGGCGGACCGCACCTCCATCGCATGCAACGCCTCAGCCGCTTCTTCGAGTGGAAACACCTTCGGTGCAGGCACCGTCAACTGCCCGGAATCGAGCAACGGGGCGAGTTCGTCCCATTGCGTCCGAAGTCGTCGTGGATCTTCCATCCACCAGCTTCCCCATGCGACACCCGCGACGGATACGTTCGCGAGAAGCAACCGATTCACTTTGACGATGGGGATGCTGCCAGCAGTGAAACCGAGTACCAGGATTCGACCCCCGGCGGCCAGTGATCGGATGCTGTCCGTGAATCGATCACCTCCTACCGGATCGACGACGATGTCTACACCTCGGCCGTCGGTCATCCGATGGACGTCGTCTCGCCACTGCTCCGTCCCTACCACCTCCGATGCGCCCAGGGAACGAACATAGTCGGCTTTTTCCGGCGTACTGACCACGGCAATCGTGCGGGCAGCGCCGAGCCGCTCAGCCAATGTCATTGCAGCAGTACCGATACCGCCGGCCGCGCCGTGGACGAGAACCGATTCCCCCGGTGTGAGTGACCCACGATGCCGCAGCGCGAAGTGCGCAGTGAGGTAATTGAAGAGGATTCCGGCAGCCGTTGTGAGCGGAATGTGCCGCGGTAAGGGGAACGTCGTTTCGGGAGTGAGTAGGACAACTTCCGCCATTGCGCCGCCTACTCCGGTCAATCCGACAACCCGATCACCAGTCGAGAATCCCGACCCTGGTGGTGCCGATCGCACAATTCCTGCAACCTCTCCGCCGGGAACGAACGGAAGTTCCGGTCGGTACTGATACAGCCCTCGGGTGAGCAACAGGTCGGGAAAGGTGACACCCACAGCGTGCACGTCTACGACGATCGACGCGCCGTCGGGGCGGGGTTCCGAAACCGTTTCGAGGCCGATCGTCTCGGGTCCTTGCTGATCGGACACCACAATCGCGCGCATTACCGTGCGGCCTCGACGGCGCTGTTCCGCAGTGCTGCGCGTCGAAGCTTTCCGACCTCGGTGCGGGGTAATTCGCTAACGAAGTCGACAATGCGCGGTGTGGCGAATCGGCCCACACGGTCGGCAACGAGGGCTTTGAGCTGTTCCGCGAAGTCGGCATCTGCGTCGGTACTCGCATCATGCCGGACGACTACGACGCGAATGACGTCACCGCGCGTCGGATCAGCGAACGACACCGCGGCCGCGTCCGTAACCGCCGTATGCTGCAACAAGGCGTTCTCCACCTCGACGGGGCTGATGTTGTGTCCGGAAATCACCATCATGTCGTCGTCTCTACCGAGTACCCGCCATCTGCCGTCGCTGTCGACTACGGCAAGGTCTTCGGTGAGAAAGACGTCACCCCGCCACCGCTGGGACCACAGATCAGGGGCGTTCTCGTAGCCGCGGGACATCTGGTGTCGAGGCCGTCGCACTGCGACCATGCCGGGTTCGCCGGAGTCCACCGGAATTCCGTCTCGATCGGCAAGGAACACGTCGAATCCTGGGATCACTGATGCGAGCATTCCTGGTCGCATCAGAGTCTCGGCACCGATCGGATCGCCGAGAAGCATACCTACCTCGGACAGTCCGTATCCGTTGCGGATGGACGGTGCTCCGGTCTCGGCCCACTCCTGAGCTAGAGCAGCGGTTAGAGGTTCACCCGCGGCAGCGACGGTACGGAGGTGTCCGGGTACTCCGCGTGATCTGAACACCGGCGCGAGCCGTCGAAGCGCGGCAGGCGCAGTTGCCAACGCAGTGACGTGTTCGGTCTCGATGATTCGGTGCCATGCTTCCGCAACGAACGGTCCCGAGTACATGACGCGGGGAATCCCCAAGGCCATGACGGCAGCACCCGTGCTGTACAGGCCGAACGCCCACGCCGGGTCTGCAGTGCTGAATATCGTGCTTTGTCGTGAGGTTCCGAAAGTGTTTGCAGCGTAAGGAAGTACGGACATAAATGCGGCATGAGGCATTTCGCAGGCTTTGGGGGTGCCGGAGGTTCCACTGGTGAACAACAGTGTCGCGGCGTCATGCCGCGTTGTCGGCCGGATCGGCCCGTCCGCGGATGCCTCGTCGAGAGACTGGTGAAATGACACGTCGTCGACTTGGGTGGAGCTTCCGGCGTCACCAACCACGTAGACGGTGAGGTCGAGGTCGAAGGTTGTCTGTGCTGACACCAGCGCGGCACGATATTTGTGGTCGACGACAACGGCTTTTGCGTGAGCTGATTCCAGGCGCGTGCCGATGGCATGGGGCGCGAACCCGCCGAACAGCGGCACGTAGACGAGACCGGACCGCCAAGCGGCCAAGGCAGTGATCCAGCTTTCGATCTGCCGCGAGAGCAGACCGGCGACACGATCGCCCGGCTGGAGTCCGGCTTGGGCGAACATGCGTGCAGCTTTGGAAGCTTGTCTGTCCAACTCCGAGAAAGTCCATCTCTCAACCGAGAGATTTTCGTGGACAACGGATATGGCGAGCATGCCGGTATTGTTCGCGTATCGCGTGCATATTTCGTGTGCTGTGTTGAAGTCTGGGCCGAACGGATTCTTGTCCATTCGGGATTCAATCGACTCCCATGTCGTCTCGCTTGTTTCATGCGTGTGATTCGTGGGGATCATCAGTGTGCCACCTTTGCAGCTTTGATCAGGGTGAGGGCCAGAATCGACACCAGGCAGGCTGCAGCGACGTATATCGCCAGTGCCCACTGCCCGGTAGTGGCCGCGGTCAGAGCTGCCGCGATGAAAGGCGCAGGTGCGCTGAACACGACCCCGCCGAACTGGTAGGACACGGACGCTCCCGTGTACCGGATCGAGGCGGGAAAGAGTCCTGAAACATAGGCGGCGACAGCGGAGTACGTGACGGCATGGCCGATCGTGATGACCAGGAACATAGCGAGAAGTACAGCGAGTCCGCTTCCAGTCGACAGTAGCCAGAAGAATGGGTATGCGATGACCGCCATGTAGATCGATCCGAATATCAGCATCTTCCTGGCGCCGACACGGTCGGCGATCACCGATGCGTAGGGAACCGTGAAGATGTCAACAGCGCAGGCAACGAGAAGGCTCACGAGTATGGTGTGTCGTGAGAGGCCGAGTTCCTTGGGGCCGTACGACAGAACGAAAACGGTGACCAGGTAGAAGGGCACGAGAGATGCCGCTTGGGTCAGGATTCCGACCGACAGCGAGATCTTGTGTTCGCGCAAGACGGTGAGGATCGGAAAGTCGGCGACCTTGTCCTGTTGTTTGACCTCTTCGAACTCCGGGGACTCGACTACTTTGAGGCGAACGTACATGCCGACCACGACGAGGCCGGCGCTGGCCAGGAACGGAAGTCGCCAACCCCAGGACATCATCTGATCATCGGGAAGTAATTCGACGAGTATGAAGGCGAAAGTCGCCAAGACGAGGCCGGCCGGGACTCCGGCTTGCGGAAAACTACCGTAGAACGCGCGCCGTTTCGGTGGCGCGTGCTCTACGGCCATCAGTACTGCGCCACCCCATTCACCGCCGACTGCGAATCCCTGGACGAGACGAGCCAGTACCAGCAGAACTGGTGCAGCGATGCCGATCTGGTCGTAGGTGGGTATCAGTCCGATCGTGACGGTGGCGGAACCCATGAGCACGAGCGACAACACGAGCATCTTCTTGCGGCCAACTCTGTCGCCGAAGTGACCGAATACGATAGCTCCGACCGGTCGGGCGAAGAACGCCACACCGAAGGTGGCAAATGCAGCCAAGGTGCCAGAGGCGGGGCTCAGAGATGGGAAGAACGTTCCGCTGAACACCAGTGCAGCCGCGGTGCCGAAGATGAAGAAGTCATACCACTCGATCGCAGTTCCCACGAAGCTCGCAAATGCGACTTTGCCGGGACTGACCGAATCTTTCTTTTCTGCAAGTACTTTCATGCATGTCTCCAGGTGTTCGCATCGAATTGCGGACTGACGTCGGACGGTTGGCGGCGTGCGATCGCAATCGCACGCGGGTCGGGTACCAGCGGACTGCATCCCTCGTCTCGAGATGACGTCTCCGGGGCCGTCGAGGCGGCTCGCGAATCGCTCGAAACTGTGCTGTCAGTCACAGGTTTAGCATGGTCTCGTGAGTTTGCACAACCCTAAATGGAACGATTGGTCTAGCTCTAAAGGCTTTCCTACAGGGTTCATATATTGATTTGAACTGCTATTTAAGGAAAAAGTCTGGACAAAATTCGAACGATCGGTACAGTCCTAGTATGATCCAAGACGGTAGTAACTCAGGGAGAGTCGGTCTGGTCTCGGGCGGCTCACGGGGGATCGGTGCGGCGATTGCCGGCGCTCTCGCCGAGCGTGGAGTCCGCGTCGGTGTCACCTATCGAAACGGCATGGTGCAGGCGCAAAATCTGGCCGAAAAGCATTTGGGAAGAATATTTCCCGTTTCGTTCGACCTGTCGAACCCTGATACGGCCGCAACCGCGGTGGATTCGGTGGTCGAACAGTGGGGCCGACTGGATACCTTGGTCCTCAATGCGGGACAGTGGGCAGGTGGACGACTGGCCGAGATGGATTCAACGGCATGGTGGGAGGTCGTCGAAACCAATGTGCGGGGGACAGCGGCTCTGGCCCATGCTGCGCTTCCCCATCTGGCTCGGGGCCAGTCGCCGAGTATCGTCGTAGTCTCGTCGGTCGTGGGAATCATCGGCCATGCCGGCGACACGGCCTACTCGAGCGCCAAAGCAGCTCTGATCGGGTTCTCGCGCTCGCTGGCAAAGGAGGTGGCGCGTGACGGAATTCGCGTCAACGTCCTGGTCCCAGGGTTCGTCGAGACCGACATGACTGACGCTGTGTCGCCGGCCGCCAAAGCGCGGATCGAGGACGCAACCGTACTCGGTCGCCTCGGTCAAGTATCCGAAATTGCAAAAGCTGCAGTGTTTCTCAGTGAAGAGGCAACATTCTGCACAGGCTCGATCCTTGCCGTCGACGGTGGATGGACCCTGTGAGAACCGAACTGACAAAGGAGACGACATCATGAGTGTCACCGTGACCGCGCATCAGTCCGTGGGACTTCCCGATGAGGAGTACAAGGCGTTACGCGAGCAGATCTTCGATGCGATCTGGTCCGAACTGGACCCGCTCGAACGACGGATCGAAGACGAAGAGCAGATTCCCAACGACGTCGTCGTCCCGATACTCGCTCGAATCGGTGCCTTGGGTTTGCTCGTGCCACGAGAGTACGGCGGAAGCGGGCTGTCCATAGGCCAGTACCTTCCGATCATCGCCGAGTTCGCCAAGGTTCAAGGTGGAATCAGAGTGATGGTGCACGTCCATAATTCGTTCGCGCATGCACTGTCAGAGATCGGAAGCGACGAGCAGAAGTTGGCGGTACTGCCGGACTGTGTCGGCGGCGTGCATTCCGTGGCTTTCGCATTGACCGAACCCGGCCATGGTACCGGTGCCGATCTCGGATCGGTGGCGGTCCGCGAGGGTGACGACTACGTGATCACCGGCGAGAAGTGGTTGATCACGAACTCCGACATAGCCTCCCATTTCATCGTCTTCGCGAAGACGGCAGACTCCGAGGTATCCGCATTCGTGGTCGACCGGGGAACCTCAGGTCTGTCGATCGAAGCGCTGCCGGAGACAATGGGTTGCAAGGGCGGAGAGCACGGCCGAATTACGTTGTCATCCGTGCGGGTTCCGGCATCGGCACTGATCGGCTCGGAGGGTGAAGGCGGGCAGCATCTCGAGCGCGCACTCGAGATCAGCCGAGTCTTCATCGCGGCCAGTTCGCTTGGCACGTCCGAACGTGCACTGCAGTTGTCGATCGAACACTCGAAGTCTCGAGTGACGTTCGGGAAGCCGATCGGTTCCCGTCAGGCGATCCAGCGCTACCTCGCAGAGATGGCAACCGACATCTATGCACTTCGCGGATTGCTCGCGGACGCCGCACAGAAGTGGGATTCGGGTCGACGGATCCCTGCTGAAGCGGCCATGTGCAAGTTGTTCGGTCTCGAAGCGGTAGGGCGGGTTACCGATCGTGCGCTGTTGATTCACGGCGGAATCGGTTACACGCGAGCGCATCCGGTGGAGCGTTTGTATCGAGATGCGCGTTTGAACTGGCTGGAGGAGGGCACCCCGACGATCCAGTACATGGTGACGGCAGCGCAATTGCTCGATGGCTACACGTTCGACGATGCATTCGACGTTCACGACATGTAAATCGGTTCGCTCATTGAGATTTCAAACACCAAAACCAGCCTGACAACGAAGGAGACAGAACCATGACGACCTCGGACTCGACAGTGATCGTCGGTGGCGCTCGAACGCCGTTCGGCAAGTTTCTCGGTTCACTGTCGGGTCTTGCTGCTCAGGACCTCGGCGCGATGGCGATCAAAGGTGCGTTGGCGGCGGCGGGAATTTCAGGGCAACAGGTTGACCATGTCGTCATGGGTCAAGTGTTGACCGCAGGCAGCGGTCAGCTTCCTGTCCGCGTCGCTGCCACGACCGCAGGTATCCCGATGTCCGTTCCGGCTCTGGCGATCAACCGGATGTGCCTGTCGGGGATCGACGCAATAACACTGGCACATCAGATGATCTTCAGTGGTGACGCCGATATCGTGGTGGCCGGTGGTCAGGAATCGATGAGCAACGCACCGCATCTTTTGCAGGGAAGCCGACGAGGAACCAAGTACGGCAACACCAGACTCCTCGATCACCTGTCTTTCGACGGACTGCAGGACGCGTTCACCGGCCAGTCGATGGGTGCGCTCACCGATTCCCGGAATGCTCGATACGGCGTAGGGCGTGCGGAGCAAGACGAGTTTGCGGCCCAGTCGCACATCCGAGCGAACCGAGCTTTCACGGCGGGACTGTTCGCATCCGAGATCGTTCCGGTGTCCGTTCTCGGTACCGGTTCGACGGTGGTGGAGGTGAGCCGGGATGAGGGAGTACGGCCGGACACCACAGGTGAAGGGTTGTCGGCGCTGCTTCCGGTATTCGACCCGAACGGTACCATCACTGCAGGCAACGCCTCTCCGATTTCCGACGGCGCCTGCGCAGCGGTGGTGATGCGCAAGTCCGTAGCCGAGAGGCTGGGGTTGCCATGGCTCGCCGAGATTCTCTCGCGAGCAGTCGTTGCTGGTCCTGACTCTGGGCTGCACGAGCAACCTTCAAATGCCGTGAAGAAGGCATGCGGACTCATCGGTCTAGATCCCGCTGCACTGGACCTTTTGGAAGTGAACGAAGCGTTCGCTGCGATCGGAATCGTTTCCACGAGATCGCTCGGGGTCGACGCGGACAGAGTCAACGTCAACGGCGGCGCGCTGGCCGTCGGCCACCCGATCGGGGTATCCGGCGCCCGGATCGCGTTGCATCTTGCTCTCGAACTCGGACGACGTGGCGGTGGGATCGGCGCGGCGGCACTCTGCGGCGGCGGCGGGCAAGGCCAAGCTCTGGTTCTACGTGCAGGCAGGTAGGTTCACTGTTGCATGGCGGACGTGCGTGTCAATGTGAGGAGATCTCGCCCGATGAGCAAGAAGTTCGATCTCAACCGAGATCAGATTCTCCGGACTGCGGCCGAGCTGTTCGCAGAATCCGGATATCACGGTACCGGGATCACCGAATTGTGTGAGGCCGTCGGATACGGCCGAGGCACTCTCTACCACTACATCGGGAACAAAGAGACCATTCTCTACGAGATCAGTAGTCGGCAGCTGGCGCAGATGAACGAGGTGGCAGACGGCCTGGCCTTGAGCGTCAGTGGTCCGGAGGGGCGGTTGCGGGGTTTGGGTGCTGCCCTGTTGCGAAACATCGCCGAGCATCGTGCGGAGTGGACGGTATTCTTCCGGGAATTCCACGCACTCACCGGCGAGCGCCGAGACAAAGTGGTGGCTGCGCGGGAACGTTATGAAGCCCACTGGCGTCATGCACTCGACCAAGGAGTGCGTGACGGCCAGTTTCACGGTCTGCCGCCACTTACCGTCAAAGGCATTCTCGGGATGTTCAATTACAGTTACCTGTGGCTCACTGTAGATGGCGAACGTTCGCCGGAACAGATTTCTGACGACTTCCTCGACGTGTTGGTATTCGGTATGACCGCCTCGACCCAGCCAGGTCAGTCTCCGACGGATCAAGCGCCGTTCTGACCTAAGGTGCACTTCCTGGCCGAGGTCGGATCTGTGCTCGCATCCACTGGGCTCCGGTGGCTGCGATACCGATGCGGGACGACAGCCGCGGTTGTCACTATATCCGGGACGTCCGTCCGGGCATCGGATGGAACCGATGCCAGTCGGTCACTTCGGTGTCGTGCCGTCCCGGCGTACGATAATTCGGTGGCGAAATGGATGGACTCGCGCATCCGAGCCTTCGGTGTCGACTATCCGTAGGTGAAGGAAAACGCCTGTAGTCCGTTCGGTATCTGGACTTCGAGGGTGCCCGGTGCGTTGGTGTCGGAGGTGTGGATGAGATAGAGAGTGGGAGCGCCACTGATGTCGACGGTCTTGCTCACCCCGTCCTCCGTCACGGTGATCGTTCCGGTGCCACCAACCACGAGGTAGACCTCGCGGGCATGGTAGTCGAGCCGGATACTGGACTCGTCACCCACCGCTGTCGCTCCCTGGTAGTCGAGATTCCATTTTCCGCGTAGCGCGAAGGAATCTGCAGGCTGGTTGCTCGGGTAGGTGAAATCACCTTTGCCGGCAGGGTATTTCGTTCCGCCGCCGTAGTTGATCTGTTTGCCGACACTCAGATAGGTCTCGGGGGTGGTACTGCCGATGTCCGGGGTCTGATCGGTCTTCTCCGTTGCGGAGGGAAGATCGATCGTCGGGTTCGCTTCCTCGAGGAGTTGACGGATCAGCCTCTCGGTGACGTCGTAGTCGCCCTCACCGAATTTGATGTGGCGGACAGTGCCTTCGGCATCGATCAGGTAGTGGGCGGGCCAGTAGCGGTTGCGGTAGTTGGTCCAGGTGGAGAGATTGTTGTCCAGTGCCACCGGATACGTGATTCCCAGGCCGGCCGCACCGGCTTCGACATTGCGCCGTTCCTTCTCGAAGGCGTATTCGGGGGAGTGGATACCGATGACCTCGAAGCCGTCGTTCTTGTAGTTCTCGTACCAGTCGCGCACGTGCGGGACGGAACGCTGGCAGTTGATGCAGGAGTACGCCCAGAAGTCGATGAGGACCACCTTGCCGCGCTCGGCCTCGAGCGAGACGGCTTGCCCGTCCGGGGTGTTGAGCCACGCGGTGATTCCGGTGATGTCCGGTGCCATCCCGCAACTTTCGAGTTCGCTTGCGCCGTTCGAGCATTCGTCGAGGAGTCGGTTCTGGTCGGTGATGATTCCGCCCAGGTTCAGCTTCTCGGCAACCTGGGAGGAATCGGCCACCGAATCCTGCAGTGCAGTGGTGTAATCGGGGATCGCGCGTTGCAGCATGGCGGGCAGATCGAAGACCAGGCCGACAGCCAGAGCGATCATCAGGAACCCGCCCGCCATGCGTACCCCACGCTGGTGTTCGCGGAAAGCCTTGACCCGCTCGGCGACACGCCGGCCTGCCAGTGCGAACGCAAGCAGCGGCAGTGCCGCGCCGAGCGAGAACGCGACGGTCAACACGATCGTGTCGGTACCGATCCTGCCGGTCGAACCCGCTACCGCAATAGCGGCCAACACCGGTCCGGCACACGGTACGTACACGGCGCCGAGTGCAATGCCGAGTACGAATCCGCTTCTCTGGGTGTCTACCTGGCGCTGCGGTATCCAGGAGAACGGCTTTTCCAGCAGATGCTCGAACTGCGGAAAGATCAATCCGAGCCCGATGAGGATCAGTACGACGAGTCCGGCCCACCGGAGGAAGTCCTGGGGGAGTCCCAGCGCCGAGAGCAGCAGCGAGCCGAGGAGAGTGAAGGTGGCGAAACTCAGTACCAAGCCGGCGATGACCAGATACGGGCGCAATCGCACGGCCCGAGGCACTGCGGTCTTCACTGCGCCGGGCTCGGGATCGTCACCGTTTCGAGCGCCTTGTGCGCCGCCGGAGAAGAAGATCACCGGCAACACCGGGAGAATGCACGGGGATATTCCGGTGATGACGCCACCGACGAATCCGATCAACGCGAGGGTTTCCATGGCAGGCATTCGGCGCGGGGAGTCATCAGGTTTGGTCCATTTCCGAGTATTCGGATAAATGAGCGGGAAGGGTCCGCGTCTGCGGCTTCACTGCGTAGGGCTACCGGAAGCGACGATCGGGTATACGGCCATCTTGGTGGTCAGGTTGAGCCGGGCGGCTCGGGTGGGCGGTCAGCACTGGGCGAATTCCGACGCGTTCTCGGTGGCGAACTCCTCGAATGTCGTGGGCTCGCGCCCGAGTGTCCGGGCGAGGGCATTCGGGTTCGGCGAAATCGAAGGCGAAGCTCCCAGCGGCGCGAATTGTGCATCGACCACCGAAATATGCGGATCCATACCCTTGTTGATCGTCGACAGGTCCGCTCGCCTGCCGCCGATTCGAGCTCGGCTCGCCACTGTCCAGCACTGACGGACTGGTACTTGATGTCACGGCCGGTGACCCGGCTCAAGATTTCGGCTATCTCACTGTGCGAGAGCATCTGGGCTGCGGGCGGATTGGAGATGAGGTTCTGGGTGTAACACTGCCGAGTGCAGCAGAGCGGCCACACCGAGATCGGGGGCCTCTCGTCCGCTGATCCACGTGGCCGAGCCGGTTCCGAAGCTGTTGGAAAGCTTGCTGTTCCGTCGGATGGTTTGGCCGTGGAGGGTAAGGATGTTCTCGAAGAACAGTGCGGACACTGGCAAGACGACGGGGTTGAGGCCCGCCCATTCGAATACCTCTTCAGCGCTACACTGCGCCCGACCCAGGCCGGACGCACTGTCGGGTGCGGCTGCTCACATGGACATGACCACCAGGTGCGGTGCGGTGTCGGCTTCTCTGATCACCGAAGCGAAGTTCGCTGCCGCGGAGACCGCGCCGGCCGCGACCGGATAGGTGAAGTAGATCGAATTCACGCCTGCCACGGCCGTGACCAGGGTGCGTCGGTCGTGGAGATCGCCGAGACACGAGTACCTTCCCACGCAGCGCGGTCGGGACTTGCGCCCGGTGCTCGGCGCACTCTACGTGTGGGGCAATCGACAACTCGGGGAGCGGGACGAGAGCGTCGTGCTGGTGAACGAGCACACTGGTGACGAGATCGACCCCGTCGTCGTCGACCGTCGGACCGGTTGATCGTTGGCGGAATCGGCCGCAACATTCGTTGCCGGTCCGATGGCATTGGACTTCGTGACCCGACGGCTCGATTCGGATGCCCGAACGGAGCGGCGAAGCAAGATTTCTCGGCAAGGGTGTGGACATTCTCAGGCCGATTCCCCACGTCGGCCGGCGGTGGTGACGATCGTGCCCTGTGCGACGGCACACAGCGTTTCTATTCCGGTGTCGTCGATCGAATAGATCAGGCTCTGACATACCGCCTGCCGGGAACCGGTGGACACGGTGTGCGCCCGGGCGAGTAGTTTCGTGCCGCGGCCGGGCCTGAGGTAGTTGATCTTGAACTCGGCGGTCAACGCATCACCGCCGAGCGCCAATCCGCCGGCGAAGGTCAAACTGTTGTCGGCCAGGTAACTGATCACGCCGCCGTGGGCGAAGCCGTGCTGTTGCTGCAGTTCGCTGCGTATGTCCACCGATATCTCGGCGCTGTCGGGTCCGACGTGTTCGAGCCTGGCGCCCACGAAGGTGCTGAACGATTGCGAGTCGAAGATGGTGCGGGCGAACTCTGTCATATCTGTCACGGTCACCAACCTGATCATTTATTGTTTGTATGACAAACAATAAATGGTGATGTGGTGCAGGTCAACGGCCGCGCGACATCGGGCCGAACCTCGAGTCGGAACCGACTCATATCTGTGACGTAATCTCCGGGCAGGTGATTTTCCCAAGGAGGCAGTTGTGTCGGATGTGGCGCCCACCGGGCCGCTGGACGGATATCGAGTGATCGAACTCGGTTCCCTGATCGCGGGCCCGTTCGCGGGGAAACTTCTCGGTGACCTGGGTGCTGACGTGATCAAGATCGAGTCGCCTGATCGACCCGATCCGCTGCGGACCTGGGGGCAGGCAGAGCAGGACGGCCACCGTTTCTTCTGGACCGTGCACGCCCGCAACAAGCGTTGCATCACGCTCGACCTCCGGGTACCGGCGGGCCGTGAACTCTTTCTCGACCTGGTCGAGCACGCCGACGTCGTCGTGGAGAATTTTCGGCCGGGCACTCTGGAGAAGTGGGGACTCGGATTCGATGTCCTGTCCGCGCGAAATCCCAAGCTGGTGCTGGCTCGCGTGTCCGGCTACGGGCAGACCGGCCCCAAGGCTGCGAGCGCAGGTTATGCGTCGGTCGCGGAGGCTGTCAGCGGATTTCGGCATTTGAACGGATACCCCGGCCAAGCGCCCCCGCGTATCGCACTGTCGCTGGGGGATTCCCTCGGCGGTATGTTCGCCGTCCAAGGCGTCCTGGCTGCTCTGCTCGCTCGTGAGCGCACCGGACGCGGACAGGTGGTGGATGTCGCGCTCACCGAATCCTGCCTTGCCGTACAGGAATCCACTATTCCCGACTACGACCGGGGCGGCGTGATCCGGCAGCCGTCCGGTACCCGTCTCGACGGCATCGCGCCGTCCAATATCTATCGCCGCTCCGACGGTAGCTGGGTAGTCATCGCGGCTAACCAGGACACGTTGTTCACGCGGCTGTGCGCCGTCATGGGGCAACCAGAACTCGCCGGCGACCCACGATTCGCCGACCACGTCGCCCGCGGGAAGAATCAAGACGAGCTCGACGAACTGATCGGCAATTGGGTTGTGACACAGGATCCGTCAACCCTCGTGGACCGCCTCACGGACGCCGGCATCGTCGCCGGCCCCATCAACACCGTCGAGGACGTCATCAAGGATCCACAGCTGATCGAGCGCGGCATGCTGGTGCCACACCACGATCTTCGTATCGACGCGGACGTTCTCGGTCTCGGCGTGGTGCCGACGTTCAGCGACACCCCGGGATCGGTGCGTAACGCCGGAGCGCCGACTCCCGGAGCCGACAACGACTCGGTATGGGGTGGTTTGCTCGGGCTCTCGGAACAGGACCGTAATGCGTTGCACGAGAAGGGTGTGATCTGACATGGACGGAACTCGCGTCAGTATCCGGGAAGTCGGCCCGCGTGACGGGTTACAGATCGAAGACCCGGTCTCGTTGGAGCAGAAGCTGCGTCTGATCGATGCGCTGGTGCAGACCGGGGTGCCACGAATCGAGGTCACGTCCTTCGTCTCACCACGCGCCGTTCCGTCCCTGGCCGATGCGGAACTGGTTGCGGCCGAGCTGCACAGATGGCCGGGTGTGGAGTTCTCGGCCCTGGTCGCCGGAGTTCGTGGCGCGGAGCGCGCCGTCGCGGCCGGACTGAAGACCGTCGAGTACGTGGTGTCCGCGTCGGACGGGCACAGTCAGGCGAACGTCCGGTCGACCACGGCGCAGGCCACCGACCGGATCGGCGAGGTGACCAACATCGTGCACGGCGCGGGCGGACGGGTCGAAGTCATCGTTGCCACGTCCTGGGACTGCCCGTTCGACGGGCCGACCGATCCGGAGCGTGTGCTCGCGATAGCGGAGCGTGCCAAGGACTTCGGAGTTGACCAGTTCGCAATCGCGGACACCATCGGGACCGCGACGCCGGGCCGGGTCGCCCGGTTGATCGGCGCGCTGAGCGAGCGCGTCGGTGAGTTCGAACTCGGCGCGCACTTCCACAACACCCGGGGGAGTGGCTTGGCCTGTGCCTTGGCTGCCGTGCAGCACGGAGTTCGCAACCTCGACGCATCCACCGGCGGATTGGGTGGGTGTCCGTTCGCACCCGGAGCGAGTGGGAACATCGCCACCGAGGAACTGGTCTACATGCTCACCGACATGGGCATCGAGACCGGCGTGGATCTGGAGGCGTCGATCAGGGCAGCAGGTGTCGCCGAGGACGTTGTCGGGCATCGGGTGCCGAGCAATCTACTCCGAGCGGGCGATCGAATCCGGTAGTACGGCATCTGGATTCACCTGGTTGCCGACACGGTCGAATTCGATGCGCCGCACCTCGTCGGCGCTGACGAGTACTGTCGCCGCGATGTCTCGTCTGGGCGGAAGAATTCGGACCGTGACCTTGCCCGTGTCGAGGCCGGCGAGTTCGCGGATCACTGCCTGATCCAGGCGGGAACGCACGGCGACATCGGCGTCGTCCAGGCCGTGATCGTCGAGCAAGACCACTTCGACGCCTCGTTCACGGGCGGCCTGGACGGCCGCGATCAGATTCGGCCGTCGAAGGCCCGGTGCGCGGAGCGAGTCTCGCAGTTCGGCTTCTAGAAGTGCACACGCTGTGCGTTCGTGTTCGGTCAGTGGGATTCCGGATGCGACTCGCTCGAGGAGCGGCCTGGCCAGAAGATCGAGGCGGTTCAGCTGCTCGTCTCTTTCGGCGAGTGCCGCTGATGCGGCAGCTTCCGCCGCGATTCTTCGAGTGGACTGCTCACGAAGGCGGTAGATGATTTTCGATCGTGGCCGAATGGTGTAGGCGAACATCGTTGCCATCAGAACGGGGCCGATGCTCAGCGACGTCAGGGAGAATGCTTGTGTGGCATTTTGTTTCGTGACGACTAGCCAGATTGTTACGGTCACCACCATGGCTGTGAGTCCGAGCCAGGCGAACGCGGTGCGGCCTCGCACACACATGAACGTCAAGACTACGGTCGACATGCCGATGGGCCACGGCCACAGTCGGGTGGGATCGTCGATCGGTGTCGGAAGGACGGACAGCACGGCAGCGCTGGTTGCGGCGCCGGTCGACGACAGCGCGATGCTCTGCCACAGCGGCAGTGGGTCGCCCTTGCTCGAGATGAGGGTGAATGCCGCCGCCGAGCAGATGAGAACGGCGAGAGTGGACGGCCATACCGTGTGGACGTCGGAAGACGTGGAGGCGGCGGAGGCCGCACACGTCAGCGCGAAACACAGGGCCATGACACGGGCGGCCGGGCTGTGCATACCCAGAAGATCGCGGATGTCTCGTTCGTTTCGATCGATCACGGACATGCCGGATCCGTTTCGCTCGGGGTGGTCGCAAGAACCAATTCGACGACGGTGCCCTGCCCCGGAGTGGACCGCACGCGTGCCGAGCCTCCGTCGGTCTTCTGCATACGAGCGTGAATGCTCACGGTTATGCCGAGTCGATGAGTGCTGACCGCACTCGGGTCGAAACCCACACCGTCGTCGCTGACGATTATCTCGACGTAACCCGCGAACACGGTGGCGCCGACTCGTCGGACGGCATGAGGGCCGGCATGTCTGACGCTGTTGCGCAGTGCTTCCGCCAGGGCGCCGGAGAGGGCATGAATCGAATCGGAAGGGTAGGCGTCGGTATCGGTCACTGTGCGGATATCGGTGATGAAAATGATGGACTCGTCCACTTCAGCTGCAACGGAACGCAACTGCGCGAGCGCATCGTGGATGTCTACCCGCCTCCTTCGGTGTGTTCCTGACCGTAGATCGTCGAGATACGACACGGTTCGCTGTGCCTGCTCTATCACTGACGGATCGCGCTCGTTTCGTGAAGCCGCAAGCAGGGTCGACATGACGGTGTCGTGCACGAGGGCGCCGAACCGTTCGCGTTCGACCGCCGTCGCTTCTGCAGCGGCAGCACTCGACGTCGAAGCGTAGGTACTGGCGATGGTGGAATCGAGTACCCGACCGGTTCGCATGGCCATGACCGCAGCTGCCACGAACACCGAACAGAACATCAGGGAGAAGGAGATGTCGGCGAAGAGCATGTGCGTCGTCGGTTCGGTACGGGCCGCATGACTGGCGAATTGGGAGAGGCTGACCGCGACTACCAGGTGCAACGCGGTGATCGTGGGTGTCCACGCCGCGGCGGCCGCGAGGCTGGACAGGCCGGGGAAAGTGGTGATCCAGAGCTTGACCTCATTGGCGCTCGTGCCGTCCCATGCTGCCCACCACAAGGCGTTGACCAGTATGAACGCCATCGCGTTCAGTGCAGCAGCTCGCGTCACCCAGGCTACGTCCCGGAGGAAGGATGCCACTCCCAGGGCCAGGGCTGCGGCCAGAACGGTGCCGACGGCGAACGGTGTCCACCATGCTGCGCACAACGCGGCGGCTGCTCTGACGGTGGGCGCCAACAGAATCAGATAGCACAGGTAACCGACGCAGATGAACCGAGCGAAGAGTCGCAGCAGGTTGTCCGACGAAGCCGTCGGGTCCACACCGTGGTCGAGGGTCACCCTCGTGCGGTCACGCGACACGGTTGCAGAGCGCACTCGAGGCCGGAACGTCTCGTGTGCTCAGAACTCGTCGATCGTCACGATGTGGTCCTGGAACGCGCGTACGAGCAGTTCGCATTTGGTCGAGGCCGTCCTCCCAGCGTGCGTGTACTTCTCGCGAATACGTGCGAGATGGGTATTGACGGTTCCCGGGCTGATGTACAGCTTCTCGGCGGCACTCGACTTGGAGTCGGTGAGTAGCCATTGTCGCAGCACTTCTATCTCTCGAGCGGACAGGTTCGGCTTCGCAAGCGGTTCGCCTATCGGCCCGTCGGCTGTCACGGTCATGAATTCGTCCCTTTCTTTCGGCAGACACGACGTGGGTGTCAAATGCGAATTGTCGGCCTGGTGTCTGGGCCGAACATCAATGTAGGTCTGGGAGGGAACTCGACGTAGACGCCAATTCTTCTGCCCGTGAGACAAGGGGCATGGTTAGCCAGGCTCATGGATTGGCACCTGTCCCCAGGTGCGTTGCGGTACAGGGAGGACGCCGTCCTCGACAGCGCGTTTGTAGAGATCGGTTTTGGTGGGCGCCGGCCTTCCGGCCGCGGCGTACTTCTGTCGGATGCGTTGGAGATAGTCGTTGACCGTCTGTGGCGACAGCCCCGTCAGTCGTGCAACTCTGTCGGCCTTCTCCCCGGACGCGTACAGCGCGAGGACTTCGAGCTGGCGCGGGCTCAAGCCGACGTCGTCAAGGCCAGGATCGCCGTCGATGGCCGCGGCCCATTCGGTGGTCACCACCTGCTTGCCGGTGGCGGCAGTGCGCACGGCGTCGATCACGACGGCCGCAGGCTCGGATTTACGTACGACGCCGAGCACTCCCGCCCGCGCGGCCGAGCGCAGCATCGACGTGTTCTCGGCGCCGGTGAAGATCAGTGTTTCGAGACCGGCGGCACGCAGTTGTTCGACATTGCTCTTGGGTGATGACCCGTCGGCCAGCCGAAGATCGAGGATCGCTAGGTCAAGGTGCATCCCGCGAGCGAGTAGTTCTGTGACGGTGGTTGCCACACATGTCAGTTCCAGATCCGGCTCGTCCTTCAACATGACGGACAGCCCGATGGCCACCGATTCGTGGTCTTCGACGAGGCCGATCCGACGGCGACCGAAATCAGGTATTGACGGCATGTGCGTAGGCCTCTCTCGAATAGCGACGACGTTATCAGGATTTCGAACCGGTAGGTTTCTTTCCCGACGCGGCTCTGCTGGATTTGAAGTCAGACTGGACTGTTTCTCGATTTCGGTTTACAGTCAGGTGTGATCAAGGCCACTCGGGAACCGAAAGTTGCTCGTACGCAAGCGCAACGAACCGCCGCGATGCGGCTGCGTCTGCTCGACGCTGCCGTCGACTCCCTCGTCGAGCTGGGATATGCGCGCACGAGCACGCAGGAAATTGCGCGGCGGGCCGGTGTTGCGCGGGGAACGCAACTGCACCATTTCCCCACCAAGGAGTCTCTGGTGGTGGCGGCCGTGGAACACCTGGTGGAAAAACGGTTGGCCGAGATTCTGGCTACCGAGGTGGACTCCGGTCGAGGTTTGGAAGTGCTTGCCGAGGCGTTCTCCGGACCGCTGTTCCATGCCGCCCTCGAATTGTGGGTAGCGGCGCGGACTGATCCGTCGCTGCATGCTGCGGTACTTCCGCTCGAGCGCAAGGTAAGTGAAGCGCTCGAGTTCGGTGCTGCGCAGGTGTACGGCGATCGATTCGACGCGGAGTCGATCGAACTCACCGTTGAACTGGTTCGAGGGCTTGCCGTGTCAGCCCTGTTTCGCACACCCGAGGCCGACGACGCGCTCAGGGCGCGGCTTCTTCCGGCCTGGCAGTCAAGAGTGGAGAAGAAGTGAAACTTCCCGTACATGTCGAAACGCTGATCGTCGGTGCCGGGTTCGCGGGAATAGGATTGGCCGCGAGGATGATGAGTGACGATCCCACTGCCGATCTCGTACTGATCGAGCGTGCGTCCGACGTCGGTGGCACATGGCGCGAGAACACCTATCCGGGCTGTGCGTGCGATGTACCGACGGCGCTGTATTCGTATTCGTTCGCGCCGAGTGCGAACTGGAGCCATACCTACGCGCGCCAACCGGAGATCTACGCCTACCTCAAGAGTGTCGCTGCGCGGAGCGGTGTCGATCGGAAAGTGGTCTTCGACTGTGAACTCAGTTCGGCGCGTTGGGACGACCAACGTGCACTGTGGCAGATCGAGACCACAGCCGGCGCCCTGACCGCCGCGGTGCTGGTGGCGGCCACCGGCGCACTGTCCACTCCGCGAATTCCGGACTTCCCCGGTGTGGAGTCGTTCTCCGGGAATATGTTTCACTCGGCGACGTGGAATCACGAGCATTCACTTGCCGGGGAAAACGTTGCGGTGGTCGGCACCGGCGCGTCGGCGGTGCAGTTCGTACCGGAAATAGTCGACACCGCATCGCGGGTGACGGTATTTCAGCGAACCCCTGCATGGGTCCTCCCGCGGATCGGACACGACCTTGCGGCCAGGCGGCAACGATTGTATGCACGAGTTCCGGCGACGCAGAAAGCGATGCGCGCGTTGACCTATGGATCCCGAGAGATCCTGGGTGCGGCGATGACGCGGGTACCTCGGATGCTCCCGGCGTTCGAGGCTGTCGCAAAGCTGCATCTGCGACGTCAGGTGAAGGATCATGCTCTGCGGATGCAGTTGACGCCGGATTTCACCATTGGTTGCAAAAGGGTACTGCTGTCCAATGACTGGCTGCGTACCCTGGACCGCCCCGATGTCGGTCTGGTCGACAGCGGCCTGGTTTCGATCACACCCACCGGCGTCGTCGACGGGAACGGAACCGAGCATTCGGTGGACACCATCATCTTCGCCACCGGGTTCACCCCCGCCGAACCGCCTGTTGCACACCTGATCATCGGGGGCAGCGGTGAGACTTTGGCGGCGCACTGGAACGGCAGCCCCGCCGCATACAAGGGGACGACGGTCAGTGGATTCCCCAATCTGTTCCTCATGTACGGGCCCAACACGAACCTCGGGCACAGTTCTATCGTCTACATGCTGGAATCGCAGGCGGAGTACATCAACGATGCTCTCGGAACGATGCGCCGGGAAGGGCTGAACGTCCTGGACGTGCGTGAACCGGTGCAGGAGCGCTACAACCGTGAGATTCAGAAAGAGCTACAGCACACTGTCTGGAACGAAGGTGGTTGTTCGAGTTGGTACCTCGACTCGAAAGGGCGAAATTCGTTGCAGTGGCCGACCTTCACCTGGAAATTCCGAGCGCAACTCCGTCGTTTCGATCGCGAGAATTATTCGACGCGCAGGAAGGCCGCCGACGCCGTGGGTCGATAGTGGTGGAGCCGGGGAGCGCTCGGGTCACCGACGATCCGCCGAACAGTGGCTCGGCAGTTTCCGCACCCCGGCAGCGCTAGTTGCCTCTAGGTAACTATGCGCTTGTCGGGGGCCCGTGGGCTTGATCGACTCGATGTCGGTTCGGAAGATTTTGGAGGGCTTTTACGGCCTTGATGATCAAATGGCCGGAAACGTCCAGGCTAGTTAGGCGATTTGTCTCTTTTTGACAGCTATCTTGTGCTGAGTGGTTGCTCATCGGTGACCGCTCCGCACCGATGCGGACTCTGTCGGAAAGGCACACCCGTCATGACAACGATCGCGCGTCGGCGCCGACCGTACCGATTCCTCCGCCTTCGAGGTGTCGTTGCCGTTCTCACCGCTACCGCGATCGCACTCTTCTCGGGGACGGTTGCCGTTGCCGCGCCGGTCGGCGTTCCGGTCGCATTTCCCGGAACCATCACCCCGTGGGGAGTCAATCGTGCCGGGCAACTCGACGGTGTTCCCGATGCGGGCAGTTTCACCGCTGTCTCGGTCGGCACTGTCCACTCCCTGGCGCTGACGGTCTCCGGCGAGATCGAAGCGTGGGGTGTCAACAACATCGGCCAACTCGACGACACTCCCACCGGCCAAGGGCATGTTGCCGTGGCTGCGGGTGCCAACCATTCGCTGGCGTTGACCGCCACCGGCGAGATCAGGGCGTGGGGGGACAACAGTTGGGGGCAGCTCGACAACATACCTGCTGGTCACGGCTACGTTGCGGTGGCTGCGGGTGCCAACCATTCGCTCGCGTTGACCGCCACCGGTGAGATCAGGGGATGGGGGGACAACAGATCCGGACAGCTCGAGGGCATTCCGTCCGGTGGCGGGTATGCGGCCATCGCAGCCGGTGGTTGGCATTCGGTGGCGTTGACCGCCACCGGTGAGATCAGGGCATGGGGTGACAACCACTCGGGGCAGCTCGAGGCTCCGGCAGGAGGCAGCTTCACGGCAATATCCGCTGGTGACTACTACTCGCTGGCGTTGACTGCGGCCGGTGAGATCAGGGCATGGGGTGACAACCACTCGGGGCAGCTCGACGTTCCCGCAGGTGGTGGTTTCACAGCAATCGCTGCGGGTGGTAACCATGCGCTGGCGTTGACCGCCGCTGGTGAGATCAGGGGATGGGGTGACAACCGATTCGGGCAGCTCGACAAGATTCCGGGCGGTAGCGGCTACGCCGCTGTTGCCGCCAATTACCACTATTCGTTGGCTGTGGACTCGAGGACCGCGCAGAGCATCTCGGGAATACCGTTGCCAGCCCGCCAGGGCAGCCCGTATTCGTACCGCTTCACCGTGACCGGATATCCCAAGCCCACCGTCACCACCGCCGACGACCTCCCTGACGGGTTGGAGCTCTCCGGCGCGGGAGTGCTGTCCGGAACGCCCACCGCAGCAGGCGCTTACCAGTTCACGGTCAGTGCCGGGAACGGTGTCGGTGCCACCTCGTCCATGCGTGTCACCCTGATCGTCGGCGTTGCTCCGGCAATGCCGGAACCGTCCACTGCCGGTTCTCACTGAACCAGCGGAACTCTGTGCGTCGGAATCGGTAATTCACCCTGAAATTCACCACAGTGCCGTGTGTGCTGAGCCAGTGGCGCAGGATGTGTTCGCGAAGAGTTTGCCTGCGCGTCTGCACTGCGGGCCCGATCTCCACATCCGACGAGGCGGACCTGCCCGGGAGTGAACATGGCCGTTGCACAGTTCGAAGGTGCCGAGCAAGCCTTCACCGGTGACCAGCTCACCTCGAATCTCGATCCCGTCAGCGCGACCGATCAGCCTCTCGACATCGGATCTCAGAGCTCCAGCAGTTCAGATGCCACCCTGTTGACGTTCGGTCAGATCGTTGTGTGGGCGGGAGACCTGCACGGCGATCCGCTCGACCGGTCGGTACCGACAAGGGTCGCGGCGAGCCCTCCAACCGCACCACGACTGCTTGCGTAACGACCGCCGTCCACGATCGGGAGGAACGACGCAAATGCGCTGGGAAGGACTGACGTGCAGAGCAAGGCCGATTTCGCCCGGACGGCCTACCAGGTGGCGGTGGACGCTGCGCGCCGGCTCGGGTTTGCACACTGCCTCGACGTGCTCGCCACCTGAAGGTTCGGCGTGTCGGAAACCGAATGCCGCTCAGGCTGGCTGAGCGGCATTCGGGTGTCGACGCCCCGCAGGCGCCTCTCGGCGGGTGGTCGCTCGTAGCGACAAATGGGGTGGGGCCCGGGGCTTGCTCGGACGCCGACAGGGGGTTCAACGGACCTGCTCCGAGATTTGTTCCCGACGCCCATGACCTGCTGCGGAGCTGCTAGAGCACGGGCGTTCCGCCGCGTCCGACCACCAACCACACCGAGTCGGAGGCGGTGTCGTACGGATTGGAGAGGCGGTGCGGGGTGACGGATTCGAAGTTGATCGAGTCACCCGGCCCCAGCTCGTAGGTGGCGAAACCGACTGCACCATCAATTGGCCGCTGAGAATGTATCCGTACTCGTGGCCGGGGTGGTGGATCAGGTTGTCCTCGGGGCAGGACTGACCGCCCGGTGCATAGGTGACGTGCAGGAAGTCGTTCGCGAAGTCATGCCCCTTCGTCAACCTGCCCCAGGTGGCCCCGCCGATCTGCAACTCGGGTCTACCGACTGCGCGCTGCACCGGCGACCCCGGGGGATCCTGGCGATCGACCGGGGTCGGGTCCACGGTCCGGGCGGGCGTGGGTGCGGCGGGTGTGGGCAGTTCGGCGTTCTGCGGCATCAGATCGTTCAGCGACAACCCCAATTCGGACGCGATCGAATAGAGGGTGCCGACCGACGGGCGGGTACGGCCGAGCTCGACCTGGGAGATGAAGCTGGCGAGACGTCGACGCGTCGCGCCATCTCCCGTAGCGAGATACCCAGTTCGAGCAGCAGCACAGTGAGTTCGAGTCGCCGGGTCGTGATGCGTAGCGAGGAAGGTCTGGTGGGTGAACCTAGCGGTGGCGGAGCAGATTTGCCTTCATGGCTCCGCACAGTCCGGCCGCAGCGGGCCCGTCGACCACCTGACGCAGGCGGTTGTAGTACCCGTGCCGTGGCAGGCCGAAGGTGACGAAGATGTCCTCGGCGCTGGGGCCGCTCCAATGCCGCCACTTGATCGCGAAGTCGAGCAGCTCGTCGCCGTACGTGCGGCGGCGGCCACTGGCCAACTGCCGGCGGGCGTTGAGGCAGACGTGCTCGTCCAGGCATTGACTGGCAGGTCGGGTGAGGGGGGCGATGGTCATGGTGACGTTCTCCGGTAGCGGTGGATGGGGTGCCGAAACGAGAAAGGGCGGTTGGCCACGGGTTCTCGCAAACCCTGCAGCCAACCGCCCTTCTCGACGACTTCACGTGAACACCTGCACCTTTCGGTGTCGGTACTCGGTAATTACATGACCAGCGTGCCGCCGTCGACAGGCAGAGCGACACCGGTGATGTAGCGGGCCTCGTCCGAGGCGAGGAACTTGACGGCGTTGGTGACGTCGTCGTTCTCGACCCAGTCGATGGGGTAGAGAATCATGCTGTTCGATGCTGCGGCGAAATCGCTCTTGACCGGGTTTTCCTTACCGGGCACGAACTGGTTGTACATCGCCTGGTTCTGCACCATCGGGGTGTCGACCTGGGTGGGGTTGACGGTGTTGACGCGGATGCGGTGCGGGGCGAGTTCCTGGGCGAGGGTCTTCATCAGGCCGACGACGCCGTGCTTGGCCGAAACATAGTGTCCGACACCCGTGTACGCGCGTAGCCCGGCGACCGACGCGGTGAGGACGATAGCGCCGCCCGTGCCCTGCTCGATCAGGTGGGGGATGGCGGCCTTGACGGTGCGCCAGACACCGCTGAGGTTGACGTCGATCATCTCCCCCCACTTCTCCTCGTCGAGTTCGTGGGTGTCGCCGAAGGAGAGGATACCGGCGTTGGCGATCACGATGTCGACATGCCCGAAGCGGTCGATGCCGGCTTCGAGAGCCAACTTCACCGAATCGAAGTTACGGACGTCGGCGTGGGAGAACACGATCTGTCCGCCGGCTTCCTCGACGAGGCGGACGGTCTCCTGCAGGTCGTCCTCGGTTGCCAGCGCGTACGGGACGGTGTCGTTGTCCTTGACGGAGTCGAGGGCGATGATGTGCGCGCCCTCCTGTGCCAGACGCAGGGCGTGATTGCGGCCCTGTCCACGCGCTGCACCGGTGATGAAAGCAACCTTGCCTTCGAATCTTCCTGTCATGACCATCCTCCTGTTGTGCTGAATTCGGTATGTATGTGAAGCAGTGAAGGTATTACTTGACCAGTACGCCGGCGTCGACGGGAAGCGCAACCCCGGTGATGTATCTGGCCTCGTCCGATGCCAGGAACAACACCGCGTTGCTGACGTCGACGGACTCGACCCACGGAACGGGTAATGCGTTCATCGCCTGCGAGAGTGGTGCGAAATCCTCACGGGTGGGATTGTCGAGACCGGGGCAGAACAGTTGGTACATGGCGTCGTTCATGATCATCGGGGTGTCGACCTGGGTGGGGTTGACGGTGTTGACCCGGACGCGATGCGGTGCGAGTTCCTGGGCGAGGGTCTTCATCAGGCCGTTCACACCGTGCTTGGCCGCCGTGTAGTGCGCGATATTGCCGTACCCCTTGAGCCCGGCAGCGGAACTGGTGAGGATGATCGCGCCGCCGGTGCCCTGATCGATCAGGTAGGGAATCGCAGCCTTGGCGGTACGCCAGACTCCACTGAGATCGACGTCGATGACGGTGCCCCACTGGTCTTCGGTGAGCTCGTGCGTGGGTGCCGGAATGTTGATTCCGACGTTCGCGCAGACGATGTCGACTCGGCCGAACTTCGCTACACCGCGGGCCAGTACTCCGGCGACGGAGTCGAAGTTGCGGACGTCCGCCACCTCGGCGTGGATACGCCCACCGGCGGACTCGACCAGCCGGACGGTCTCGGCCAGCTCGTCGGCGTCGGCCAACTCGTACGGTACGCCCTCGATGTCGGCGCAGAGGTCGAAGGCGATGACGTCCGCGCCTTCTTCTGCCAGGCGGATCGCGTGAGCTCGGCCCTGTCCGCGGGCGGCGCCCGTGATGAAGGCGACCTTGCCGGCGATCCTGCCGGTGCGTGCGGTAGTGCTCATTTCTCGACTCCGTCTGCTGCGTTCACTTGATGACTCCGTACCGGCGACGGTCGATGGTCAGGGCCACTGCGGCGATGACGACGATGCCCTTGATGACAAGTTGTGTGTACGGATCGACCGAGGTCAGATCCATACCGGCGCTGAGCAATACGATCACCAGTGCGCCGAGGATGGTGCGGTGTGGTCCGCCGACGCCACCGGAGAGTGCGGTACCACCGACCACCACTGCCGCGATCGAGTTGAGCAGGCTGGGTCCGGCGCCCATCGGGACGCCGGTGCTGGCCTGCCCGGTGAAGATGATTCCGGCGATCGCGGCGACAGCGCCGGCGACCGCGAACACGGCCAGCTTGGTGCGTTGCACCCGTACACCGACGAGGGCCGCAGCGCGTTCGTTGCCGCCCACCGCGTACATGTGGCGACCGAACGAGGTGCCGAATGCGAGTACGGTGGCGCCGATGGTCAGGAGGAACGCGATCAGCGCACCGTTGGGTACGTTGGGGATCATCGACTCGTTGACCAAACTTTGCAACAGGTTCGAATTGTACGAGACCGGGCCACCTTTGGAGACGGTATTGGAAATTCCGTCGAGTACGGACATCATACCCAAGGTCACCAGGAACGACGGTACTTTCAGCATCGTCGTGATCAAGCCGTTGACCAGGCCCACCAGAGCACCCGCGCCGATTACCAGGACGATGGCCAGTGGCCCACCGAACTTGTCGATCCAGGTCGCGATCAGGATGCCCGCGAGAGTGGCCGTGGCAGCGACCGAGAGATCGATACCGCCGATCAGGATGACAAACGTGCCGGCCAGCGCCAGAACGGTGAGGAACGCCATCTGGTTGAGAATATTGTGGGCAGAGGAGGACGAGATGAAACTGTCGGTGCGCCACTGGAAATAGATGACGAGTACGAGTACGGCAACCGTCGGGACGACGATGTTGCGGTGCTGATCGAGTCGACCGAGCAGCGCGCGTGCGCCCGAGTGCGACGTGGCATCGCCGGTCGGCGATTGCTTCGAGAGTGTCTGGGTCACTGCATTCCTCACATCATGTGCTTGATCACGTCGAGTTCGGCGGGCTTGTTGTCTGCGGGAGCGGCCAGCTCTGCGCTGATCGCCCCGTCCTTCATGACCACGATGCGGTCCGACATGCCGATCACCTCTTCGAGGGATTCGGCACACAGCAGCACCCCGACGCCGGAAGCCGCCATCGAGCGGACCAGGGTGTAGATCTCCTCACGGGTACCGACGTCGATACCGCGAGTCGGATCGCTGAGGACGAGTACCTTGCATTCGCGGCCCTGCCAGCGCGCGAAGATTGCCTTCTGTTGGTTTCCGCCACTGAGTTCACCGATCGGTGTGGACAGCGACGGGGCCTTGACCTGCAGGGCACGGGCGAGCGTCGCGGTGCGCTCGCGTTCGGTGTGCAGTGCGAGTAACCGCGTCCAGCGGTGCCGTAGCAGGTCGAGGAATCCGATGGAGATGTTGTTGCGGATGGACGCGCTGCGGAACAGGGAGTCCTGGGCGCGCTCCGGCGGGATGTAGAGCACTCCGCTGGTGACGGCCGCAGGAACAGACCAATGTGTACGGTCTTGTCCGGCAACGTGAATGGAGCCTTCCGACAGTGTTTCCGCGCCGGCAACAGCTGCCGCGACCGAGGCCTTGCCCGAGCCGATGACACCGGCCAGGCCGACGACCTCGCCCGGCCGGATCACCAGGTCGACGCCTTCGAACTCGCCCGCACACGATGCGCCGCGCAGTTCGACCAACGCAACATCCGAGGTGGCACCGGTCTGATCGCCTTCACGGTAGTAGTCGGCGCTACGTTCGCTGCCGACCATCAACTCGTGCAGGCGTTCTGCGGTGACACCTTCGGCAGGCAGGGTTTCGATGGAGCGCCCGTCTCGCAGCACCAGCAAGCGGGTACTGATCCGGAGCACGTCCTGCAGGATGTGGGAGACGAAGATGAAGCAGACCCGGTCGCGCCATCCCTCGATGAGTGCGAAGAGGATCTCCACCTCCGTCTCCGTGAGTGCACTGGTCGGCTCGTCCAGCAGGATCACCGGAGCCGCCGACTCTTCGGTGATCCTCGAGAATGCCCGCGCGATCTCGACCAATTGCCGTTGTGGGTATGTCAATTCGGCGACGACGGCATCTGCCCGCAGTCCGTCGATGCCGAGCTCGTCGAGCAGCTTCTGCGCAGCATTGCGCAACTTACGTCGCCGACCAGGCCCGATTCCACCGATCTCGCCCTCACATCCGAGATAGATGTTCTCGTACACGCGTAGCGCGTCGACGAGGGCCTGTTCCTGCACGACGACCGAGATGCCGAGGTCGCGTAGCGTCCGGGAATGGCCGAGTTCGACTGCTTCGCCGTTGACGTGCAGCTGGCCGGAATCGGGCCGAACGGTGCCGGTCAGAACCCCGATCAATGTCGACTTTCCGGCACCGTTTTCGCCGATCAGCCCGAGTACCTCACCGCGACTGACGTCGAGGGAGACGTTCTGCAATGCGTGGACCGGCCCGTAACTCTTCGAGACACCGCGCAGGCTGATTGTTGCTGTTTCGGTCATTGCTGTTGTTCCGCTCACTGTCAGGCCACGAGTTGGTCTTTGTACTGCAACAGCGGTCCGGAGGTGAACGCGCTCGCGTACTCGGCGCGGACGCCGGCGATGTCGGCCGAGCCCCAAGCGCTGTTGAGCTTGTACTGATCCTGCGGGACGCCGGTGTAGTACTCGCTGGGGTCGATCGGGTTGAGCACGGTTTGCGGATCCCAGTCGTCCGGGTGCAGTGCCTTGCTCATCTTCGCCCAGTCGAACGGCAGCGTCGACGCGTAGACGGTTGCGAGGACGTCGTCGGCGATATCCGGGGTCACCAGCAGGGCGCCCTGGGACAAGAACCGTTCGGGGAGAGAGAGATCGATGCCGTTGAGCTGGTCGAAGATGGTGACGCCGAGAATGCCTGCCGTCAGACCGCCGACCGTCGAGCTGGTCAGGTATTGCTTGCCCTGCGCGATGTACTCGACGTTCTGCTTGTTGCCGTCGAAACCGACCACGATCTTGCCGGTGATCTTCGCTGCGTCCAGTGCTGCGATGACACCCGCTGCCTGGCTGTCGTTCTGGGCGAACACACCCACGAAATCCGGTACCGAGGGAAGGATGTTCGTGAACGCCTTGCGGGAGTCCTCGGACGTCCAGTTACCCGGCGATGCCGTGACGATCTTGATGTTCGGGTAGCCCTCGAGTGCCTTGTTCAGGCCGGCGGTGCGCTGATCGTCTGCAGACGAACCCTTCTGTCCCGGAACATGAATGATGGTTCCGGAGCCGCCGACCTTGTCGAAAAGTGCCTTCGCGGTGGCGATGGCGATCTTGGTGGAGGGCGGGGTGATGAAACGGACCCACTTGTCGGCGTCGGCCGGGGTGTACCAGGCCGGTGCGGTGTACGAGCTGGCGTACAGAATGCCCGCTGCCTGGCATGCCTTGGTGACCGCCGCAGCCTGTGCCTCGGTGGCAGGTGTGCCGAACATGGATTTTCCGCCGGAGGCCTTGACGTTGCCGACCTGTCCGAGAGCGGTGTTGACGTTGCCCTGATCCTCGACGGAGGAGATGCCGACTCCGAGTGCATCCATCGCTTGCTTTCCACCGTCCGAGAACGCCACGAAGTAGTCGTTGGACAGCGTGGTCACCTGGCAGAGGGTCTTTTCCTGGACCTTGCCCGCGCCGGCGCCGCCACCTGATGCAGAACTGGTGGAACCGCCGCCGGCACCGCAGGCCACCGCGCCGAGCGTGATACCTGCTGCGCCCATAGCGGCGAAGAAGGAACGTCGGGTCAGTGGATGAGAGAACGTCGCGTTACGAGCTACGTCGACGATCTTCGATTCGATCGAAGGCATGATCACATCCTTGTGTTCACGAGGTGTTCTCGAATGGGGGAATGAAGCGGGGAGGGGCGACTACTTCGCCGACAGGTGCCGGCTGAACCAACGCGATGCGTGCTCGGCAGCGACGGCGAGCTTGGACTGATCGCTGTAGAGGGTCATGTGCGAGGTGTGGGGCAGTACGACCAATTCCTTCTTGGTGGTCGGAATGTTGTTGAAGCTGTCGATTTCCAGATCCCACAGCGTCAAGTCGTCACCCTCGGCGACGATCATCATCGACGGGGTGTTGAGGATGCGCGGGACGAAGTAGTTGACGTCGTAGTCGAGCAGCAGATCGACCGACTCCATGGTGGAGCTGTTCTGGTAGAGCGGGGCCTCGGTCGCCTGGAGCGCAGCGAAGGTGGTCTTGGTTTCCGGGAACGGCCACGAGGACAGTTCTTCTTCCGGATTCTCGCTCGCGTGGGGGATGTGCAGGCGGGCCTCGGGATCGTCGTAGCGCAGCTTGCGGTCTTCGAGGATGGCGTCCCAGAGCTTGCGGTAGCCGATGGTGCCGTGGATTCGGCGCATGTTTCGGTAGCCGTCGATCACCGGAATCTGCGAGACGATCGCCTTCACGCGGGGATCGGTGGCGGCGAGGATCATGACGTGTCCACCGGAGTAGGAGATTCCCCAGGCTCCGAGACGGTCGTTGTCGATACCGTCGGTGCGCTCGAGGAAGCTCAGCGCGTTCTGATAATCGCGGATCTGCTGCTTGGGATCGAGGTGCTGGCGGGGTGCGCCGTCGGAGACTCCCAGGTTGCGGTAGTCGAAGACCAGCGCAGCCATGCCGGCGTTGACGAAGGCCTCCGCGTAGTACGGCATGACCAGTTCACGGACGTAGCACCAGCCACCAGCCAGTACGACGGCTGGAACGTCCTCGTCGGTGTCGGGACGGTACAGCCAGCCGCGGACGGTGACTCCGTCGCTGGAAAATTCGACATCTTCACGGCGCATTGCGTGACTCCTCATGTAACGGGATGAAGCTGAACGGAAGAAAAAGGTAAAGAAAACGGACGGTCTTCTCGCCGTGGGAATTACGGCGTCGGCTCGATGCGTGTCGGCTGATCGGTCGAAGGAACGTCGCGGATCCGAAGTACTCGCCAATCGTGAGTCACCTCACAGGCTTTGTCAAGTGCCACTGGACAGTGGGTATTTTTCGTCGGTATAGTCCCCGCTACGCACTGCGTACGTATTGACAACGAGCGCAGCATCATTGGAGGTGCCCCCGGTTGTGAACAGCGAAGAAGCACTACAGGCCTACGAGAAGATGCTGTTGATCCGGCTCATGGAGGAGCGCATCGCGGCGCTCTACAAGGGCGACACCATCCCCGGATTCGTCCACACCTCTATCGGTCAGGAAGCCTGCGCAGTCGGCGCCCTGATGCATGCACGGGTCAGTGACGTGATCACCTCGACCCACCGAGGTCACGGCCACGTACTGGCGAAAGGGCTCGAGCCCGATCGGATGATGGCCGAGTTGATGGGTAAGGAAGCCGGGGCCAACAACGGTCGCGGCGGGTCCATGCACGTGGCGGATCCGAGGCTGGGGATTTTCGGAGCCAACGGCATCGTCGGCGCCGGGCTCCCGATCGCCGTCGGCGCGGCGTTCGCCTTGCGCGAGCGTGGCGAATCGGACTTGGTGGTCGCATTCTTCGGCGACGGCGCTATCGCCACCGGCGCGTTCCACGAGGCGATGAACCTGGCGTCGCTCTGGAAGCTGCCGATCATCTTCCTCTGCGAGAACAACGGCTACTCGGAGTTTTCGTCCACCGAAGACCAGCACCCGGTCGCCATCTCTGCGCGAGCTGGTGGATACGGTATGCAATCGATCATTCTGCCGGGCAACGACGTCGAGGCCGTGGCCGACGGTATCGCCCCCGTGTTCGAGCAGGTGCGCGCCGGCAACGGTCCGGTGTTCGTCGAGGTGCGAACACTGCGTGTGCACGGGCACTACGAGGGCGATCCGCAGGTGTATCGCGACAAGGAGCAGATGGCGCGCGACGTACTCGCGGCAGATCCATTGGTTGTGAGTCGAGTTCGATTGTCGAAGAGGGGAATTGCTCAGTCCGTGATCGAGTCGGTCGACGCTCGTGTGCTCGCCGTCGTCGACGAAGCCGAGCGTTTTGCGAGAGCGTCACCGCAGCCCGACATCTCGACGGTCATGGACTACATCTATTCTCCGTCACCTCTGGTGGATACCGGCATCCTCGCCGACCCGGACGGGGCCGTTGTGTCGCAGTCGCGAATCATCAAGCAGGCCCTCGACGATGCGCTGGCCGGCAATCCCGACGTGTTCCTGGCCGGTATCGACGTGGCAGGCGGAAACGTCTTCGGTTTGACCCGTGGGCTGGCGGCGAAGTATCCGGGTCGCGTACTGGACACCCCGATCTCGGAGTCCGCGATCATGGGTTTGGCGATCGGTAGTGCCATGGCGGGCCGTCGGCCTGTCGTCGAGCTCATGTATCTGGACTTCCTCGGAGTCTGCTTGGACCAGTTGATGAATCAGGCTGCCAAGCTGCGCTTCATGACCGGTGGGGCCGTCCAACTCCCACTGGTGGTGCGTACCCAGTTCGGTTCGGGACGCTCGTCCGGGGCGCAGCATTCGCAGAGCCTCGAAGCGCTGCTGGCGCACATTCCCGGTCTGATCGTGGTGATGCCGAGTTCCGGCGCAGATGCGTACGGATTGCTCAGGGCTGCAATCGAAGACGACAATCCAGTGATGTTCGTAGAACACCGGTTGCTGTACGAGAAGAAGTCCGCGATTCCGGGCGAAGGCTTCCGGGTTCCGTTGGGCAAGGCCGCCGTCACCAGGGCGGGTACCGACGTCACGATCGTGTCGTGGTCGCGGATGGCCACACATGCACTGACTGCCGCCGACGAGTTGGCGGCACTGGGAATCGAGGCGGAGGTGATCGATCTGCGCACCATCGCGCCGCTCGACCGCGAGACGATCCTCGAATCGTTCCGCAAGACCAATCGGATGGTGATCGCCCAGGAAGCCGTCGTCGACTTCGGTGTCGGCGCCGAAATCGCAGCGATCGCCGTTGATTCGGGTTTCCATTCGCTCGACGCGCCGGTGGTCCGGGTGGGTGCACGATACTCGCCCGCTCCGTACGCCCCACTGCTCGAACGTGAATGGGAGGCCGGTCCGGACGACATCGTGACGGCAGTGAAGCGGGTGATGTCGTGCTGAGCGCAACACGCGAGATCGCTCCCGCCGCTTCCGGTCCGACCTTGCCCGAGCTTCTGCAGCGCGCTCAGCGCGCCTTTCCGAAGGCCCTGGCGGCAGTCGACGAGGACTCACGGCTCGACTTCAGTGAACTCCTCGATGCTGCACGTCATTTTGCCGGAGCGTTGCACGCCACGGGGTTCGAGCCCGGCGAGGTGGTACTGGTACAACTCCCCAACTGGTGGGAGTCCCTCGTCGCCGCGTGGGGTACGTGGTTGGCCGGCGGAGTGTTGTTGCCGGTGGTGCCGATCTATCGGGCCCACGAGCTTTCCTTCATCATCGAACAGGTGTCCCCGACGGTGATCGTGGCACCCTCCGAATTCCGTGGATACCGGCATGCCGATCAGTTGCAGGCGCTCATTCAGGAGAGCCGCCGGGGCATCCTGCTGGTCGAGGTTCGCGGTCGAGGGGGAGTGCGGCGAACCACCTTCTCGGATTTGATCGGCTTCGGTAGTGGAGTCGAATTCCACACTTGTCAAGCGGAACCGGATGACATTGCGCTGATTCTCTACACCTCGGGGACCACCTCGGCCCCCAAGGGCGTGCTGCACAGCCATCGCACTCTCGTCGCGGAGAGCGCGTCCATGATCTCCCATTGCGGAGTGGATGCGAACGATCGGGTGTTCATGCCGTCACCGCTGGCGCACATCACCGGCATCTCGTACGCCGTGGTACTTCCGGCCGCAGCGGGGTGTGCAACCGTTCTGATGCAGCGGTGGGAACCGACCGCCGCGCTCGCTCTGATCGAGAAGGAAGCATGCACCTTCACCGTCAGTGCGACGCCATTCCTCCGGGGGCTCGCCGATGCCTACGCGAGCAGCATTCTGAGTCGATCCAGCCTGACCAGATTCGTCTGCGGTGGCGCCGGCATCCCGCCGGAGCTTGTGCGCCGCGCACATCGAGAGATGGGCACAGCCGTAGTACGTACGTATGGTTCGACTGAACTGCCGACACTGGTGATGGGCGATCCGTTCGGGGACGTCGACGGGCAGAGTGAGAACGAAGGCCCACTGATCGGTGGCAACGAACTCGCGCTCGACGACACCGGTGAACTGCTGGTCCGAGGCCCGGAGCTGTTCGTCGGCTACGTCGACGCCACCCTCAACGAGGACTCGTTCACCGCCGACGGATTCTTCCGCACCGGCGACGTCGCCCTCGTCGACGAGCAGGGGCGCGTCACGATCACCTCTCGGATCAAGGACATCATCAATCGTGGCGGCGAGAAGTTCAGTGCCGCCGAAGTGGAGTGGGCGCTGGAACGGCACCCGGCGGTCGCCGAAGTTGCGGTGGTCGGATACCCGGACGACGAACTCGGCGAGCGGGCTTGCGCTTTCGTCGTGGCCGACACGCGGCCGCCGAGTGTCGGTGATCTTCGAGACTTCCTGCTCGCCGAAGGCTTTGCCGTGCAGAAAGCGCCCGAGCGGGTCGAGATCGTTTCCGCACTTCCTCGGACGGAGAGTGGGAAGGTCCAGAAGTTCCTTCTGCGCGGGGCATTAGTCTTGAACGCACAGACGGTCCCCCCGACTGACGGAAGCGAGCTCGTAGATGACGGCATCAGGCGCACGATCAGCACGTAGTGCGGCATCACGCGGTACATCGGAGTCGGCTGTGTCGCCGAGGAAATCGGTTGCCGAGAAAGCTACCGCGAAGAAGTCGGCCGCGAAGAAAGTCGTAGCGGCAAAGAAGGTCGCGCCGACGACGGCCGTGGTGAAGAAAGCTGCGCCGAAGACGGCCGTGGTGAAGAAGGCCGCGTCGAAGACGGCTCCGGTGAAAAAGGCCGATTCTTCGGTGCGGAGCACGACCGCGACGAAGACATCGACGCGGAAGAAAAAGACGGAGGACAGCGGTTTGGGCACATCCGTGGGCAAGACGGTTCGAGCCGAGCGAACGAAGCAGGGCATCCCGGTACGGGAACTCGCCAGGCGTCTCGGTGTGTCCCCGTCTTTCCTTTCCCAGTTCGAGCTCGGCCAGAGCCAGGCCGCCGTCAGCACCCTCTTCGCGATTGCCACGGAACTGAATCTCTCGCTCGACGATCTGCTCGGAAACAACGTCGACCAGGATCGTGACTCGCAGCCGCATCCCGCTGCCCGGACACCGGAAGACGCCAGTGTGGCCGACTGCCTGACCTTCCGCTCGGGCGTTCGATGGCAGCGACTGGGGAACGTGCCGGACAATCATCACATCCAGTTCCTGCTCACCGAGTACGAGCCGGGTGCTGATTCCGCGCCGGGAGATGCACCGCAGACGCACTCCGGAGACGATTACGGGTATGTGCTCGAGGGCACCCTGACCATCGACATCGACGGGCTCCGTCGACTGCTCAAGACCGGTGAGGCGATACATCTCGCGGGCAATGTTCCGCACCGTCTGCGTAACGAGACCGACAAAACGGTAAAAGCCCTTTGGTTCGTTTCCGGGTGAGTTCCGCCGCGTTGTGAGCCCGGTCACCAGTCTAGTTAGGTAATCCTTTTCTTGACTAATTCCAGAAAGCGCGCATACTGGTTGACATGCGAGAAGAAAAAGGTGACTTCGACCCCCGGGCGCAATTGCGCGCTGCGGGGCTCAGGGTTACCGCACCTCGTCTCGCGGTCCTGAATGCAGTTGCAGCCCAGCCGCATTCGGACGCCGATTCTGTTGCTGTGCAAGTGCGGCAACAGCTGGGATCCGTATCCACTCAAGCCGTGTACGACGTGCTCAAGGCATGCGTCCATGCAGGCCTGCTGAGACGAATCGAACCGGCAGGCTCGCCTGCTCGATTCGAAACCAGGACGGACGACAATCATCATCATCTGGTCTGCCGTCAGTGCGGGTCGGTAGTCGACGTCGATTGTGTTGTCGGACAAGCTCCTTGCTTGGAGCCGTCCGACAGTCACGGCTTCGAGATCGACGAAGCGGAGGTCGTCTTCTGGGGTCGTTGTGTGGATTGCCAGAAGAACACGGCCGAACCGGCCGTTGCGCCGGAAGCGGATTCTCAGAACCTCGATGATGCTCCTCGGAAACCCGAACCAGCCCCGGTGCGTGCCTCGCATGCGCTCGGTTCGGGAGCAGTCCCACTGCTCTGAAGCACAGCCAACTCGATGCCAGGAGGCTTCGCCATGACCAAGCCCACTACCAACAATTTCGGTATCGCCGTGGCCAGCGACGACGAGTCGCTCACAGCAGGAATTCAAGGCCCGGTACTCCTGCACGACCATTACCTGATCGAAAAGCTCGCGCAGTTCAATCGTGAGCGAGTGCCGGAGCGCATCGTTCACGCCAAAGGCGGCGGTGCCTTCGGTGAACTGGTCATCACCCACGACGTCAGCAAGTACACCAAGGCGAACTTCCTGCAGCCCGGTAAGAAAACCGAGTCACTGGTTCGCTTCTCCACCGTTGCCGGTGAACAAGGCAGCCCCGATACGTGGCGAGATCCACGCGGCTTCGCGTTGAAGTTCTACACCGACGAGGGTAACTACGATCTCGTCGGTAACAACACGCCGGTGTTCTTCATCAAGGATGCCATCAAATTCCCCGACTTCATTCGTTCGCAGAAGCGACTGCCGGGCTCGGGGTTGCGCGATCACGACATGCAGTGGGATTTCTGGACGCTGCGCCCGGAAACAGCGCACCAGGTGACCTGGCTCATGGGTGACCGTGGCATCCCGAAGAGCTGGCGTCACATGGACGGCTTCGGCTCCCACACCTACCAGTGGGTCAATGCGGCCGGTGAACGCTTTTGGGTGAAGTACCATTTCAAGACCGATCAGGGTATCGAATTTCTCACCCAGGCCGAGGCCGACACCCTCGCCGGAACCGACCCCGACTACCACCGCGCCGACCTCTACAACGAGATCGAAGCCGGCAACTTCCCGAGCTGGACTCTCAAGGTTCAGGTCATGCCGGTGGACGAGGCGCAGGGCTACCGGTTCAACCCGTTCGATCTCACCAAGGTGTGGTCGCAGAAGGACTACCCGCTCATCGAGGTGGGCAAGTGGACCCTCAACCGCAATCCGGAGAATTTCTTCGCACAGATCGAACAGGCGTCGTTCGAGCCGTCGAATGTGGTGCCGGGCATCGGATTCAGCCCGGACAAGATGCTACTCGGCCGGGTGTTCTCCTATGCCGACGCGCACCGGTACCGTATCGGCACCAACTACGCCGACCTGCCCGTGAACGCGCCCAAGAACGAAGTGAACTCCTACTCCAAGGAGGGTGCGATGCGGTACAGCTTCAATTCGCCGTCGACGCCGGTGTACGCACCCAACTCCTACGGCGGACCACACGCCGATCCTTCGGTGGCCGGTGACGAAGGCCTGTGGTCCTTCGACGGCGAAGCCGTCCGAGCCGGATACATCGAGCACGCCGAGGACGGCGACTTCACGCAGGCAGGCACCCTGGTGCG
Organism: Rhodococcus sp. 27YEA15; assembly: GCF_049739425.1. NCBI lineage: Bacteria > Bacillati > Actinomycetota > Actinomycetes > Mycobacteriales > Nocardiaceae > Rhodococcus > Rhodococcus sp. 27YEA15. The sequence continues at coordinate 4,707,051 of NZ_JBMHHW010000001.1, read as the reverse complement.
TGAGGTTCTCGACGACGCGGCACGCGATCGTCTGGTGAGCAACATCGTCGGCCATGCATCCGACGGCGTCAGTGAAGACGTGCTGCTGCGGGTCTTCGAATACTGGAAGAACGTCGACCCGGATCTGGGTAAGCGCGTCGAAGAAGGTGTGCGCGCCGGCGGTAAGTGATATTCGGATGCGGACCGCTGCAGTGGAATTGGATTCCGCTGCAGCGGTCCGCATCTGTTCGGAGCGCGTCAGACCGGGTTGATCGTGAACGCCAGTCTGGTGCCGCCGAGTGGACTTTCCTCGAGCCAGGCTCGGCCGCCGTGTAGATGTGCCTGCTGGGCCACCAGTGCGAGTCCGAGCCCGCTTCCCTCGGAAGCTGCTGTTCCTCGGACGAAGCGATCGAACATAGCCTCACGCTCGGCCGGATCGATCACCGCTCCGTCGTCGTCGACGTAGATTGTCGCCGAACCGTCGGTTGCACCAGGGCGGACGATGATCTCGATGGTGTCGGCAGAGCCGTGCCGAACGGAATTGGTGACGGCATTGGTCAACACGAGGCGGATCCCGGCAGGAAACGCCCGCACTGTCAGTTCGTCCGGCACCGTCAGCCGAATCTCGATGCCGGGATGAAGCCGACGTGATTCTGCGGCAACACGATCCGCCACCTCCGCCAGGTCGACTGCCGCACAGTCGCCCGGATCGGCGACATCTCCCAGGGCGAGTGTCTCGAGGTCTGTCAGGGTGCGTTCGAGCTGTCGTTGAGCGGCCAGAAGTTCGGTGGACAACTCGCGTCGCTGCGGCTCGGTCAGTTGCAGGGTCGCGAGAACTTCCAGATCGGTGCGCATCGATGTCAACGGGGTGCGCAGCTCGTGTGCAGATACCCGGGCGAAGTCGCGCGCCGCTTCGAGGGCTTGCTCGGTTCGATTGCGGTCCAATTCGATTCGGCTAAGCATGCTGTGTATCGCCTCGGACAGATCCTCGGCTTCGCGGGTGCCGCGAATAGACGGTGCGCGGCGCGACAATCCGTCGACGTCGAGGTTGTTGCCGATGGAGCTGGCGGTCCGGGTCAACTGCTGGAGCGGGCGGACGGCCCGGCCGGTGAGAATCCAACCCAGTCCCGATGCGGCCAGAATCGCTACCACTGCCGCCGTGGCGACCTGATATTGCTGCTCTTTAATTGCCTGGGTAAGTGGATCTTCGGGGATGCTGACCGCCAGAGCGATCCCGCTCTCTCCGGTGATTGCGACATCTCGAGTGCGAATCACATCCGCCGGCGCTACGGTGGATTCGTTGGTGTACTGCGATACCGGTGCGGGTTCAGTCGGATCCCACGGAAGCGCCGGCTGCATCGGCGTGACGGACTCGGCCCGCAGCGCGTACGTCGAATCCGCCGGAACCCCCAGGGTGACCGAATTCAAGGTGCGATCCAACTGCTCGGAACCGTTGACCCGCAAGAACACCGCAAAAGCGACGCCGACGGCGGCAATGACGATGCCGGCCGCCAATCCCGATGCAATGGCCACGCGGGCTTGTAGCGAGAGTGAACGCTTCATCGCTGAGCCCGCAGCACGAATCCCACGCCGCGCACGGTGTGTATCACCCGTGGCGCCCCGTCGATCTCGAGTTTCTTACGCAGATAAGTGACGAACACGTCGACGACGTTGGTGTCGGCTGCGAAATCGTACCCCCAGACCAGGCGTAGAAGTTGCCGGCGGCTGAGCACCGTACCGACGTTCTCGGCAAGCACCGAGAGAAGATCGAATTCGCGTTTGGTCAGCTCGACACGTTCGCCGGCGATGTGAACTCGATGGCCGGGCAGATCCACCGTCAGCGGCCCGACGGTGATCGGACGCTCGATGCTCGGCGGTGTCTGCGTCGTACGCCGAAGCAACGCCCGAAGCCTGGCCACCAACTCGGCCAGTTCGAAAGGTTTGGTGAGATAGTCGTCTGCGCCTGCCTCCAGGCCGGCGATGCGATCACCTACGGAGCTACGGGCGCTCAGGACACAGATCGGGACGTCGTTGCCGATCGCACGCAGCGCCGTCACCACCCCGACGCCGTCGAGGCCGGGCATGTTGACGTCGAGGACCACGGCAGCCGGGCAGCGATTGTTCACCGACGACAATGCCGATCGACCGTCCGTCGCGGTTTCCGTTTCGAAGCCGGACAGGCGCAACCCGCGTTCGAGGGAGGCCAACACTTTGGCGTCGTCGTCGACGATCAGAATGTGCTCGGATGTGCTCACCAGGGCCATATTGCCATCGGCGTCGGGACAGGCGAGGCCACGAGTAGGTCCGCTGAGCTGCCGGTACCGCCCTGAACTGCCGTGTCGTGGCTACTGCGCAAGGGCAGTGCGAGTGCATTCTCACCAATTCCTAAGAAAGCGACAACGGAACCGCAGTGTCACGTCCATAACTTCGAGTTCATCGGATGCAAGCGCACCGAGAAACCACAGCAGTCCAGATCGAGGAGAGAACGATGACGCGAATGACACTCAACGGTAAGCAGGCCCGCCGAACCGGTGCGGTGGTGGCATCCATGGCAGCACTGGGCATGGTCATGGTACCGGGAATCGCCTGGGCGTCGAACCCCATCGCCGAAGGATCTCCGGTGGCCGTACAAGCCGTCGACGGGACTCGGTCGACAGCGCCGAGTGCCTCACTGGAGCTGTCGTGCGCTTCGATCGCGACCATCTCCGACGACGAGCTGCAGAAACTCATCGACGACGGCACAGTGATCCAGGCGTTGCCCTCCCAGGCACTGCCGGACGGTCTCCAGATCATCGAAGCCCTGCCCGAGCAGGGTGACGAGTCCGTCGAGTGGCAGGGGACGTTGCCCGAGAACCTCAACGTCGAGGGGTTCCAGACCGCGCAGGCTGTTCCGTCCGACAGCGACGCCGGGGTGTGCGCAGTAGTCGGCTGACGGCAGGCGCGGCCTGTCGGTGGGATTTGTTACGTTCTGGGGTAGCCCCGGCATACACGCCGAGGCTGCCGCCGACGGCGTCACGGGTGTGGTGACTGGTTCCGAGCGTTGGATGCTCGGAACCAGTTGCGTTTTGAAAGGTGTTGTGTTTCATGGTCATGGGCCCCACCCACGCAATGTCCGGTGCTGCCGTGGGGCTGGTGGTTGCCGAGTTGCTGCCGTTGGACTGGGGCGGACCGACCTCCACTGCGGAAACGCTGACCTTTGCCGGGGTGTGCGCCGGGGCGGCACTGCTTCCCGATCTCGATACCGGCCAGTCGACGGTGTCGCGCTCGTTCGGCCCGCTCAGCAAAGCGCTCGCCAAGGGAGTCGACGCAGTCTCGGTGGCGTTCTATCGAATTACCAAGGGACGCAAAGATGGTAAGCGTCGGGGTGGACACAGGACGCTCACGCACACGGCGTTGTTCGCCGCGGGCCTCGGAGTCGGAGTGTCGACGTTGGTGGTGCAATTCGGAAAGCCCGCGATCATCATCACGTTGTTCTTCTGCCTCGGATTGGCAATTCGTGGATTGGCCGGTGAACTGGCGAAAGAGAAAGGGTGGCTTGCGGTATCGGGAGTTTCGCTGGCTCTTTCCGCCCTGACGTGGCAGTGGTATCCCACCGACGCAGGCTCGACCGGGCTCGGAGTCGCCGTGGCCCTCGGTTGCGCCACACATTGTCTCGGCGACGCAATCACCAAGGAGGGAGTGCCCTTTCTGGCACCTTTGATTCCACTCGGTGGTAAACGGTGGTGGGAACAACGACTACCGTCGTTCCTGTCCATCCGGGCCGGCGGAAACGCCGAGAAGATCGTGATCGGGCCGCTCCTGACCCTTCTGACCATCTGGTTGACCGTCAACGCCTTCGACGGTGCACCGGAAGCCGTCTACGCGGTATTCGATTCGTCGAAGCACTGATTTTGCTCCGAATCTCCTACTGCGGTAGCGGTTTGTGCCACTGCACGTCGATGAGACGTATGCGTTGATTGTGGTCACCGTCCCAATCGACCCGCAGACCGTGCGCCCGGAGAGTGTCGGTGATCTGGCGGCCGACGGCCTGATCGGTCTGCGCGATCACCTGCAGCCGAGCATCGGCATCACCGTTTGCGGCCGCCGAAAGCAACACCGGATCGAGATCGGGCGCCGGACGAAACGAGCTGTAGGACAGGTAGAGATCGGCACGTTCGTCGCCCAACTGCTCGGCATCCTGCATGTGAAAGAACGTGTACGCCCACTCGGCGAACCGATAGCCGATGTCGTCAGGTTCCGTCGCAGTGCGCTCGGCATCGATTTCGGCGGTGCCGCACGTCACACAGCAGGCGAAATTCATTCGTGCGAGGATACCCATCTTACCGAGATCGTCGAACGCGGCCGCCACCCGCGAAAAGTCGCCGGGATTCGTCCAGGTGCTCTGCTCCGCGAGCCGTTCAGTCCATACCTCCAGCACGACGGTATCCACTCGACGACCGTTGTCGTCGTCCTCGTAGCCGACGTCGACATGGTCGCGGGCCGCCGCGCAGGCCTCGTCGAATGTCATGAACCCGGGCGCGATCAGTTCGCGTGCCCGCTCGCGGACGTCGGCGAGGTCGATCGCCACCGGGGCAGGCGGCTGCGGACGCCGTAACCAAGCGAATTGCATAATCGCACCGTACTGCAATCGTGAGAACCAGTCGGATACGAAAACAGCCGCCGCTCGACTCCCACGAGTCGAACGGCGGCCGTTGTTCATCGGGCTACTTACCGAGCTTTGCCTGCAGATCGTCGAGTACCAGGCCCGCGCCGGTCGGACCGAGTCCGAGGAACCAAGTCTCGTCACTGACCTCCACGGCGTGACCTTCCTTGACGGCATTCATGCTTTCCCACAACGGCCCGGCGACCACTGTGGTCTGGCCGGTATCTGCGGGCTTGCCGTAGCTCGAGTAGAAGATCCGATCGCCTTCGGCTTCGGTAATCGTCTCCGGGCTGACCTCGACAGCCAATTCGTCGATGTCCTGGATGGCGGGACGGGGAAGTCCTACGTCCTTCAAGATGACACCGATGAACGACAAATTGCCGTACAGACGGAGCTTGCCGGACATGAACCGCACCAGCGAGATGGTAGGCGAACCGTCGATGGACTGCCGCACCCGATCGGCATGCTCCTGGTAGTCGTTGAGAACCTCGACGGCCTTGGCTTGCTCGTCCAACGCGGCGCTGGTGAGGAGGAAGTTCTCCTTCCACGGGAAACCGGGGCGAATGCTGAAGACGGTCGGGGCGATAGCCGACAGCTGCGAGTACAGCTTGTCGGCGCGCAACTTACTGCCCAGGATCAGGTCGGGATGCAGAGCGGTGATCGCCTCGAGGTTGAGGTTGTTGGTGGTACCGACATCCGGTACCCCCGACAGCTTGTCGGCCAGGTAGGACGGCTGGCCTGCCGCGCTTTCCGGGCTGGCGATACCGACCGGCGTGATCCCGAGCGTCAGAACCTGGTCGAGTTCACCACTGTCGAGCACCACCACTCGGGTGGGCTTGCTCTCGATGACGGTCTCACCGAGTGCGTGGGTGACCGTGCGTGGAAACTGGCCGGGGGCAGCGTCGGTGCCCAGCTTGGCGGTTTCACTGTCGGCGGTGCTGAACAGCGTGCCGCCCGTAGCCACGTCGGTATTACCGGTGGCGTTACCGCCCGCGTCGGACGTGCCACAGGCGGTCGCGGCGAAAATTGTCGCCAACGCGATCATGGCCACCCGGACGGATGTCCGACCCCGAAGTGTAGTGCGAGATGTCATTAGGCCAGCCTAGCCTGCGGTTTCGGTGATTGTCAGCGTGGCGTCGGAGCAGCCGGCAGGCATCTCGAAACGGCGTAACCAGCACACCGGCGGCATCATCGGACCACTCGATTCCGGCGCAGCCGGTCGCCCGTTCGCCTTCTCCCCACGAAATCCGATCGACACTCGGCAAATTCGTGGCACCGCGACGATACTCCCGCCCGGCCGCTCGCCAGTGACCAGTTGGATACTCGGTTCGAGACCACTGGCCGCTGCGGCCAATCGGCTGTCACAGCTGTACCCAATCGGCTGTCACAGCTGTACCGAATCGGCTGTCACAGCTGTACCCAATCGGCTGTCACAGCTGTACCGAATCGGCTGTCACAGCCAGGGCTCGATCGGCTTCTTCACCCACATGATCTTCTCGTCCGCATGCGCGCGGGCTGTCTCGGGACGATCCGGGTGCGCCGCTGCCCAGATTTCCTTCTGATCGAGCAGGTCGGCGGCAATTGTCCAGGTTTCCCGCGTGCTCGGCGGGTTAGCTCCCGCAGCCCGAGCCAATTTACGGAGGCGGTCGTCTGGCAGAGCCAGCAATTCGGTGCTGCTGATATCGCGATCCCAGGCAAATTTTGCGAGACCGACCGCTTTTTCGCGACGGCTGCGGCTGGCTATGTCGTTGTGCGCAAAATCTGGATCAGAACCCACCTGACCAGCTTATCGCCCGGGCGAAGATGAGCACGGATCGCAGACGGTCGATGTCGCCGAGTCTTCAGGGGCCCGAACCTTGCCCATATGATGGTTGTACGGTCAACAACGCATCACTTCCTCTCCGATCTAGGGGTCTTCATGCCTGCTCGCTCCACACCACTGCAGAATCTCGGGTTCTTGACGATCGGTCTGTTCGACGAGCATCGACCCGAGCTCGGGCACGAGTCGACGCTGGAGATCATCGAACTGGGCGAGCGGCTCGGGTTCGACAGCGCCTGGTTGCGGCATCGGCACCTTCAATTCGGGATTTCCTCGCCGATTGCGGTCATGGCCGCCGCTTCACAGCGCACCCGAAGGATTTCCCTGGGAACTGCCGTGACACCACTGGGTTGGGAAAACCCCATTCGCCTGGCGGAGGATCTCGCGACGGTCGACATATTGTCCGGTGGCCGGGTGAATCCAGGTGTCAGCGTCGGGCTGCCGATGCAGTACGAACGAGTCAAGGAAACGCTCTACCCGGATACCGCGGACATCGAGGACTTCAGTTACGAACGTGTGCAGCGCCTCCTGCGCGCTGTCGAGGGGCAATCGGTATCGCAATGGAGTGGAACCGAAGGATTCGAGCAGTATTCGAATCGGGTGCAGCCACATTCACCAGGGCTGCGTAGTCGAATGTGGTACGGCGGAGCGAGTGTGCGATCCGCCGAATGGGCCGGGGAGGCCGGGATGAACCTGTTGGTGAGCAGCGTGGTCAGAGCGGAGGAATCAACGGACTTCGACGACATTCAGCTCTCGCACATCCAGCACTTCCGGGCCCGGCATCCCGACGGTGACGCGGCGCGCGTATCGCAAGGGCTGGTAGTCATTCCGACGGACTCGGCATCGAACGAGCAGGTCGCGAAGTATCGGGAGTATGCCCAGACGAGGCTCCCACGTACCACGACGCCGCAGGGGCCTGCCCGCATGATGTTCGCACCCGATCTTGTCGGCACCTCGGACGAGATCGCAGACATGCTCTACGACAACGCGTCCTTCCGTGCAGTGGACGAGGTGGCGTTCGCGTTGCCGTTCAGTTTCGAACACGAAGACTATGTGCAGATATTGACGGACATGGCTACTGCGCTGGGCCCGGCTCTCGGTTGGTCGGGTCCGAAAAATGATGATGCATAAAGAGTTTCGGTATCGCAGCGGGATCCGCGATGGCTGATACCGTCGTCCTGTTGCGGCCGGGCGGGTTTCGTATCATATTGTGTGAGAACAATTTGCCTGCCTCTCCTGGCTTCGGCGCGGTCGTGACATTCCCCTCGACCGCCGTTACTCGACGGCAGATACGCGGAACATTTCGTGAAGCTCGGGAGCCGGCGAAGTTGACGGAATGGAACAGGGGACCACTGTGTCGGAAGAGATCGTCCGCGAGTCGTATTCGACCAGGTTCGACGAGTATGTAGAACTTTTCGGTTCCACTGCTTCTGCGCACCCGTCCGATCGAGAACTGGTGGGAACGTGGACCGACACCTTGACCGGTCCGGTGCTCGACGCCGGCTGCGGACCGGGGCAGTGGACGAGTTTCATGGCGGGGCGCGGAGCCGTCGTGAACGGGATCGACGTGGTCCCCGAGTTCGTCGAGCATGCGCGTCGGCAATACCCCGGCCTCACCTTCGACGTCGGTAGCTTCGAGGCATTGCGCACGGCGGCAGCGTCGTTGGGTGGTGTGCTGTCCTGGTATTCACTCATCCACCACAGTCCTGAGGACATCCAGATCCCGCTTGCGGAGTTCGCGCGCGTGATTCGGCCGGGTGGTGGGTTACTGGTCGGATTCTTCGAAGGATCGACCAGAGGTCCTTTCGATCATGCCGTTGCGACCGGCTACCGGTGGCCGGTGGCCGAACTCGGCGCAGAGTTGGCCGACGCCGGATTCGAGGTGATCGAGACCCACACTCGAACCGGGGGCGGTTACCGGCCTCATGGCGCGATCACGGCCCGCAGGCTCCGAGCCGGGTGACGGCAGAGATCCGAGCAGGAATTCGTACTTCGAGTCGGGGCGACCGGCGATTTCACCTAGTCTGCCGGCGGCGGTCGATCTGGATGCAGCGGTGTCCTGACATCGAGGCCTGCGCCCTGGCATCGGGATATGCTGCGCCGCCTTCCGCACAGTGAGACCTCACGAAATGCGACCAGCTCGGATACGCTGTTCGGCGATCAAATCAGCTGCTTGACCAGGAGTTATGGACTCGGCACTCGTTTGATCCAGAAGTGCCTGCACCGTGTCGTAGATGCTTTCGACCTGACTGCGTACAGATTCGGGAGTCGACGACACTCGTTCGTTCGCCACCTGGATGAGGCCTCCTGCATTGGCGACGTAGTCGGGAACCCACACCACGCCGCGGCTGTGGAGTATCTGGTCGACGTCAGGTGTCCACAACTGATTGTTCGCGGCACCGCAGACGACTCGCGCTTTGATCTGCCCGGCCGAGCTTGCCGTGAGTGTGCCTCCGAGGGCGCAGGGCGCGTAGACGTCGATTTCGCAGCTCGCGATGTTTTTCACCGCGGTCACATCCGGATACTTGGCGATAATTCGCTCAACCGCATGCGAATTGACGTCGGTGACGACGACTCGTGCACCGTTGGCGTGGAGGAGCGAGACGAGTTCGGAGCCGACTTTGCCAAGACCTTCCACACCGACAGTCCTGCCGGACAGGTTTGGTTCTCCCCACACCGATGTCGCGGCAGCACGCATCGCCTGAAAAACCCCCAGCGCGGTCATCGGGCCACTGTTCCCGGACCCACCTGCTGTAGCCGAGCGGCCGACAACATGGTCGGTGGTCTGGCCGATGATGTCGAGGTCGTCGGAGCTGGTGCCGATATCGCCGGCGGATATGTAATGGCCACTGAGCGTTTCGATGAATCGGCCGTAGGCGCGCAGGAGATCGTTTGTCTTCGCCTGCGCCGGATCGCCGATGATGACAGCTTTACCGCCGCCCAGCGCCACGCCGGCAACGGCCGCCTTGTAGGTCATGCCTCGCGACAGTCGCAGCACATCGGTCAACGCAGACCCGTGGTCGGCGTAAGGGTAGAAACGGGTTCCACCGAGGGCCGGGCCGAGCACGGTCGAGTGGATGCCGATGATGGCCCGCAGGCCAGTCGCCGAATCCTCGCAGAAGATCACTTGCTCGTGCGGGAATTCGGGATTCGAATCCTTGCGATCGAAGACCGCGGTTGTATCGATGGCGGTGGTGAGGGTGCTCGTCGGTGTCATGTAAATCTCCTGTATCGAGACTGCTGGTGAAGCATCTGTTGGCTTGGCGCAGCTGGGACGTCACTTCGAGATGAAATCCGCTGACAGATTTGTATTTTGGCGATCGAAGGTTGAGCGAATCTTCCCGTGAACACCCGCAAGGCGCGCTCGGTCAGCGATGTCGATTCGCTTCGTCAGCAGGTTTACGTGTCGAAGTGGCGCCGACAATGCCACCTGTTCGTGGTCGGGATTCCGGGTTCATCTGTCGTTCGGGTTGTTCGGGAAGGATCAGCAGGCTGTCGGCTCACATCGCGAACGATCTCGGCTGTGGTGCCAATTCGATCTGTCAGGGCCAGAGGCCTTGATGCACACCACACAGAACCAGTTTGGGGCGTCCTGCGCAAGGTGTGTCGTCGAAAATGGGCACGGTGACCATTTCGGCGGTCTGATGCGGTGAAACAATATGCTACATGCCAAATTTCGACCGACCAGCGCGCGGCAGGCTCCGGGTGGTGCAGAACGAGTCATGCCCGCGTGGATCTTCTCGTCGAGAGCTCTGATCGGGTTCTGTTTCGCACTCGATCAAATCTTGTGATTTGCTGTAATTCTATTGAAGTCCAGTTGCTTCCGGCAGCGGTGCGCCATGATGCGTGAGCGCGGACCTGTAGATGACATCGGCCCGTCCTCGTCCATCGGTGACATCGATCGGCTCGATGCGGTGAGAACCGTCGACGAGGTCTGGGACTGCGACGGCCGCCGACTCGATGCCGCCGGTGTCGTGGGGGGTGCTGGTCGGTGCCGTCGGGCGCAGTCATCGGCGTTGCAGTGAGCAACTACGGGCTGTTCGATGTCGCGCGCCACCCACGGTCTTCTCGATACGCTTGCGCGCCGGGGAGCGCCGCCGACGCGCTGTTCGGGGTTTTTCTCTCCAGCGAAGCCACGTCCGGCCCGGGGGTCGAGGACTCGAATATCGACAAGAAGAAGGCCCTCGGCCACCGTGACGGTGGCCGAGGGCCTTCCAGTTCTGTCGGGGTGGCGGGATTTGAACCCACGACCTCTTCGTCCCGAACGAAGCGCGCTACCAAGCTGCGCCACACCCCGTGTCGAACCTTGGCTAGCTTACATTACCGAAGGGGCAGGCAGTAAATCCGCAGCTCAGTTACGTAGAGCTGACGTCCGAGTGGCCTGGGAATCGGCTGCGCTCGCACGCTCCGGTTCGCGTCGAGTGGCGGGAACAAGCGTCAGGAGTGTCGCTTCGGGGCGGCAGCAGAAGCGCGCCGGCGCCCACGGCGACGTGCCGATGCCGGCGGAGACGTGCAACTGGGTGTGCGCCCCCCACCGTGACGGGCCCTTGACTCGTGAACGGTCGAGCTCGCAGTTGGTCACGATCGCGCCGTAGAACGGTAAGCAGAGCTGCCCGCCGTGCGTGTGACCGGCCAGGACGAGATCGTATCCGTCGTCCGCGAAGCGATCGAGTACTCGCGGTTCGGGTGAATGCGTCAGGCCGAGTTTGAGATGCGCCAGCGGATTGGGCGGGCCGGCGATGGTGTCGTAGCGATCACGATGCAGATGCGGATCGTCTACGCCTGCCGTGGCGATCCGGATGCCGGACACCTCCAGTTCGCGACGCGTATGTGTCACGTCCAGCCATCCGCGTTCGGTGAACGCGGCCCGGAGGTCGCCCCACGGCAACGGCTCGCCGGTGATGCGTTTCTTCTTCGCGGTGAGGTAGTTGAACGGATTCTTCGGCTTCGGCGCGAAGTAGTCGTTGCTGCCGAAGACGAACAGACCTGGCCTGGCCAGAAGATCGCCGAGTGCCTGAACCACGGCTGGGACACTGCGCTGGTGCGACAGATTGTCCCCCGTGTTGACGACGAGGTCGGGATCGAGTCGTTCGAGCTCTCTGAGCCAGTTCTGTTTCAGCCGTTGATTGGGCATCATGTGCAGATCGCTCAGGTGAAGGACCCGTAGCGACGACGAACCGGGTTCGAGGACCGGCATGGTCACCTCGCGTAACGCGAAAGCGTTGCGTTCGATACCGGATGCGTAGCCGATACCCAGTGCAGCGGCTCCTGCGGCACCAATCGCAGCGCGGGTCAAGTTGGTGCGAAACGTCTCGGACACTCATCCAGGATACGGGTGAGAAGCGATCTGGTGACCATCTCCTGACAGATTGACACCACGGCCACAGATAACGCTCGCGCACGCCGCGAGTAACTCCCGCGACATGGGAACAGGCGAGCGCGTAGCGTTTCCGTCATGTCAGAAACGTCTCCCTCGCTCAAAGATGCTCTCCGGTCCGACATGGTTGCCTCCATGAAGGCCAAGGACCGACTACGCACTGCCACCCTCAGGATGCTCATTGCAGCTGTGCAGACCGAAGAGGTCTCCGGCAAGGAAGCACGAGTCCTCACCGACGACGAGATCGTCAAAGTTCTTGCCAAGGAATCGAAGAAGCGCGGAGAATCCGCGGAAATCTACACCGAGAACGGGCGCGGTGAACTCGCTGCGCAGGAACGTGCCGAAGCTCAGATCATCGACGAATATCTTCCGACTCCCTTGACCGACGCCGAGCTGGTCGATGTCGTCGATACCGCACTGGCGCAGGTGGCGGAGGAGCTCGGTGAGCGTCCGGGAGTGCGCCAGATGGGCCAGGTCATCAAGGCCGCAAGCGCCCTGGCCAAGGGCAAAGCCGACGGTGCCCGAATCTCGAAGGCCGTGAAGTCTCGCCTGTGAAACCTCGTTGAATGCCGAGAACGGCCGCAACCGGGAAGGTTGCGGCCGTTCTTCGTTCAACAGGTGATCAAGGACTTCAGTCGATCAAGGCGCCGGTGCCCCGGGCGGGGGTGCGTCGGCAGGTGGTGACTGATCGGCCGGCGGCGGTTGCTGATCGGCAGGTTGCGCTGGTGGCGCTTGCACTGAACCGTCACTGACGTAGATCGTGATCGCCGAACCGGGAATCGCGGATCCCGACGGCGACGCGCTCGTCACGGTGCCGGCCCGAGCGCCCGACGCCGACGTCACGGAGTTCACCGTGAACCCCGCCGCCTGCAGACGAGAGGTAGCCGCCGACTGGCTCAACCCGACGACCTCGGGGACCTGACCGTTCTGCGAACCCCGCGCATATTTGGGGTCGATCGGCGGCAACGCGGTGGGACCGAATTTGCCGACCACCGGACCGATCGCAGCGAACCATGACCGGGCCGGTTCGGTGCCGCCGTACAGATTGCCGCTGTAGCAGGGGCGCAACGGGCTCGAGCAGATCTCACCCGGGGTGGGGGAGTCGCCGTAGATGTACACGGCCGCGGCAAGGTTGTTGGTGAAACCGAGGAACGCGGACGACTTGTGCGTCTCGGTGGTACCCGTCTTGCCCGACATCGGCAGGGTCCAACCGGCGGCGCCCGCAGCACCAGCCGACGTGCCCGCGCCGACGTCGTCACGGCTCATGGCGTTGGCGAGCGTGTCCGCCAGACCGGGTTCGACAACTTGTTCGCAGCCTTGCTCGGCGACTGCAATCTGCTTACCGCTCCGGTCGTAGACCGAATCGATCGGGCTCGGTGGGCACCATTTGCCGTGCGAGGCCAACGTCGCCGCGACATTGGAGAGCTCGAGTGGATTGATCCAGGTGGGACCGAGGGTGAACGAACCGAGATTCTGTTCCTTCTGGAAGTCCGCCATGCTGCGCTGATCGAAACCCGACGTGTTGGGATCGGCATAGGAACGCATACCCAACCGAACTGCCATGTCGACGGTCGGTGTCACGCCGGTCGCCTCGATCAGTTTCACGAATGCGGTGTTCGGTGACTGGGCGAGCGCATCGGTGACGGACAGGCTCGGTGGGTAGTTACCGGCATTCTCGACGCAATACGTCGACGGCGGGCAATTCGCGGCACCACCACTTCCGAGACCCTTGGCCTCGAATCGTTTGGGCACGTCGAGAACGGCGTCGATACCGAGGCCCTTCTCCATCGCCGCGGCGGTGGTGAAGATCTTGAACACCGAACCTGCGCCGTCGCCTGCCAGTGAATACGGCTGCGCTTGGACTGTTTGCCCCGCGTCGGCGTCGAGGCCGTACGTGCGGCTACTGGCCATGGCGACTACTTTGTGCGAATCCTGGCCTGGCCGAATCACGTTCATGACGTTCGCGATTCCGTCGAGCCCAGGGCTCGCGTTGGCGTTCAGACCGGCCTTGGTGGACGCCTGGATCTCCGGATCGAGAGTCGTCTTGATGAGGTAGCCGCCCTCGTTGATCTGATCGCGGCTGATTCCGGCGTCGGACAGGTACTTGAGGGCGTAGTCGCAGAAGAACCCACGATCACCGGCAGCGATGCAGCCGCGCGGCAGGGTTTTCGGTGTGGGTAGCACGCCGAGTGGTTCGTTCTTGGCCGCGCGGAACTCGTCGGCACGATCGGGAATGTTGGTGACCATCGTGTCCAACACGGTGTTACGACGCTCGGTGACACCTTCGACGTTCGTATACGGGTTGAGAGCGGAACTGGACTGCACCATCCCCGCCAACATCGCGGCTTGTGGAACCGACAGATCTGCCGCGTCGACGCCGAAGTACGTCTGCGCGGCGTCCTGGATACCGAAGGAACCGTTGCCGAACGGAACGAGGTTCAGATATCGAGTGAGGATCTCGTCCTTGGTCAGTTCCTTGTCCAAGGTCAGAGCCATCCGTATTTCACGGATCTTTCGCGCCGGAGTGGTCTCGATTGCCGCACGACGCTCGGCGTCGGTTTTCGCGACGACCAGCAGTTGGTAGTTCTTCACGTACTGCTGATCGAGCGTCGACGCGCCCTGCTGCACCTCGCCGGTGGTGGTGTTGGTGAGGAAGGCGCGCAGCGTGCCCTGCCAGTCGACGCCCTTGTGGTCCGGGAACCGACGGTCCTCGATCGAGACGATCGCCAGCTTCATGTTATTGGCGATCTTGTCGCTCGGAACCTCGAAACGACGTTGATCGTAGAGCCAGGCAATGGTGTTGCCTGCTGCGTCGACCATTGTCGAGACGGCCGGAACTGTGCCCTCGACCAGTTCGGCGGAAACGTTGTCGACGGTGTCGGCGGCCCGGTTGGAGGCGAATCCGAATCCGCCTGCCAGCGGGAACATCACCCCGGCGACCAGAACTCCGGCCAACACGGAACTGCCGGCGAGCTTTGCCACTGTTTTTGCAATCGACACGATCTACAGAGTACGTGTGTCGGCCTTCGAACCCGGTCCGGAATGAAATCGGGGGTGTTCGGGACGTCCTGAACACCCGCTTTGTACTGCCGTACCAAAAAATGCTGCTCGCCACCTTGCGCCGGGGCGATTCTTTACCTAAATTGTGTACACGGTGTGATTGACATAACACTCGATCGCGAATGTGTCTCGGGTTTCACCGTGATAGTTGCGGGAGCGGAGACGGTGTGCTGCTCGCCTCATGGCGACGGTCAGACTTTGTAGAGGGGACAAGAATGTACACAGCCACCCCGAGTAGCCGTTTGGATGTAGAGCAGGCAGAGGCGCGAATTGCCTGGGTAACGCAGGCCCGATGCCGTGAAGTCGATCCCGATCAACTCTTCGTACGAGGTGCCGCCCAGCGCAAGGCGGCCACCATCTGCCGTCACTGCCCGGTTCTGATGCAGTGCGGAGCTGACGCGCTCGACAACCGCGTCGAGTTCGGCGTGTGGGGTGGTATGACCGAACGTCAGCGTCGCGCACTGCTCAAGCAGCACCCCGACGTCGACTCCTGGTCGGAGTTCTTCGAGGACCAGCGCCAACATCACGCTGCGATCTGAACCGCTCCGACGCCGGTGGCCCCTGCGAACTAACTCTTACGCGTGAGTTGATCGCCGACGGCGCGCAGGGCCTCCAGGTCGGAGACCTCGAACGGTAGCGACGGCACCCCGATCAGCGGAACCCGGGGATGCGCGGCGGTGAATCGGCTGAGTAACGCCACTTCCCGCTTCGCGATGACGGCCCGGTGTGCATGAATCCGCAGGATCGCCGCAGTCAAGTCCTCGGCCTCGCTCGAATCGGGTTTCGCCTCCAGCCTGTCTGCCGCCGTCACGGCATGATCGGCCGGAAGCGACGTCAATGTCGGATGAGTGCGGTTGAGCACCAGCCCGGCCAGCGGCATCGAGTCGCCGGCCAGGCGGTCGACGAAGAACGCGGCTTCTCGCAGCGCGTCGGGTTCGGCAGCGGCGATCACCAAGAAATGGGTGCCCGGGTTTCGCAGCAGTTCGTACGTCTTGGTCGCGCGTTCGCGGAATCCGCCGAACATCGAATCCAGAGACTGCACGAACGCCGACGCGTCGGCGAGCATGTCGCTGCCCACGATCGTCGAGACCCCTTTGAGTGCCAGGCCCATCGCGCCTGCCACCAATTTGGTCAAACCACGTCCGGGAGCGGACAGCAGCCGGATCATGCGACCGTCGAGAAAATTTCCCAGCCGCTGCGGCGCGTCGAGGAAGTCGAGAGCGTTCCGAGACGGCGGCGTGTCGACGACGACCAGATCCCACTTGTCATTCGACGCGAGCTGACCGAGTTTCTCCATCGCCATGTACTCCTGCGTTCCGGAGAACGATGTGGCAACCGTTTGATAGAAGGGGTTCGCCAGGATTTGTTCGGCCTTCTCCGGGCTCGAATGCTCGATCACCATCTCGTCGAAAGTGCGACGCATGTTGAGCATCATCGCGTGCAACTCGCCGGTGGCATCCGGCCCTAGCTTGACCGGCTGCGGAGTGTTGTCCAACTCCGCCACGCCCAATGCCTGAGCGAGCCGGCGAGCCGGATCGATGGTGAGGACGACGACGCGTCGCCCCTGCTCGGCCGCGCGTAACGCCAACGATGCCGCCGTGGTGGTCTTGCCGACACCTCCCGCACCGCAACAGACGACGATCCGCGCTGTGGGGTCGTTGATGATCGCGGAAATATCCAGCACGGGAGCGCTGCGCTTGCCGGTTCTGGTACTGCCGACGGTGACGTTCTCGGTGTTTTCGCTCATCACACGCCCTGTTCGGTGAGATATTCGGCCAACTCGTACAGCCCGCCCAGATCGATGCCGTCGGCAAGTGCCGGCAAGCGGACCTGCGCTCCGTCGATCTCGTCCAGCTTCTCCGCGCTGGACTCCTGTGCAGAGAGCACAGATGCATGTTCGATGGTCTCGGTCAGCAAACCCGCGAAGTCGTCGTCGGACAGCTCGATCCCCGACTCGGCGAGAGTCGAACGTACCGCTTCGGCGTCGATGTTTCCGGCAGCGGCGTCGCCGAGTATTCCCGGCGGCAGGAATCGTGGGCTGGCCCGGTTGACGATGACGGCACCGAGATTGAGATCGGACTTGGCGAGTTCGACCGCCGCGTCGGCGGTCTCCTGCACGGGAAGGGCTTCGAGTAGCGCCACCAGATGAACCATCGTCTCCGGCGAGTGAAGCAAGCGCACGACACCTTCACTCTGTGAATGAACGGGTCCACCCTTGGCGAGGTCGGCCATCGCCTTCGTCACGTCGAGGAAGCTGCCGATCCGGCCCGTCGGGGGAGCGTCGACCACGACGGCGTCGTACACCCGCTTGCCGGATCGGTCGGTGCGGATGACGCACTCCTTGATCTTTCCGGTGAGAAGGACGTCTCGCAGTCCGGGCGCGATGGTCGTGGCGAACTCGATGGCGCCGAAGCGGCGCATCGCTCGCCCGGCGAAGCCGAGGTTGTAGAACATCTCGAGGTATTCCAAGAACGCCGTCTCGATGTCTATGGCAAGCGCCATCACCTCACCGCCACCGTCCGCTGTGGCAACTTTGGTCTCCTGCGGCGGTAACGGCGGGACGTCGAAGAGCTGCGCGATGCCCTGACGCCCCTCCACTTCGACCAGGAGTACACGCTTGCCGCCCTCGGCCAACGCCAACGCCAACGCGGCCGCAACCGTGGACTTACCGGTCCCGCCCTTGCCTGACACGAAATGCAGGCGGGCCTTGGCTGCGGACTCCGGCCAGGACTTACTCAGCTCGACTTGGGATGTAAGCACACCGCGAGCCTATAAGTCTCGAGCCGATGATGTGTGGCAGATAGGCTCACCCGTATGAGTGAAACAATTTCTTGGGAATACACCGTTACTCCGCTGCTGGTCCACAACCCGAAAGCGATCCTCGACAACTGGGGCGTCGACGGTTGGGAACTGGTTGCCGTGCTGCCGAGCACTTCGGGCGAACAGCATGTCGCATACCTGAAGCGTCCGAAGGCCTGATCCGGGATGAGTGAGACGACAACCTGGTCGGCGCGGCTCGCCGAACTCGGCATCACGCTTCCTGCAGTCGCGGCCCCTGTCGCAGCCTACGTTCCGGCGCTACGCACCGGAAATTACGTGTACACATCCGGCCAGTTGCCGTTCGTCGACGGAAAGCTCGCTCTGACCGGCAAGCTCGGTGCAGACGTGTCCGACGAGGACGCCAAGGCGGCAGCGCGTACCTGCGCGCTCAACGCGCTTGCCGCAATCGACGCACTCGTGGGCATCGACAACGTGGTCCGCGTCGTCAAGGTCGTAGGCTTCGTGGCCTCCGCCGAAGGATTCACCGGCCAACCCGGTGTGATCAACGGCGCCTCCGAGTTCCTCGGCGAGGTACTCGGTGATGCAGGTATCCATGCCCGCTCTGCGGTCGGTGTCGCCGAACTACCTCTCGGCTCGCCCGTCGAGGTGGAACTGATCGTCGAAGTCCGCTGATGTCCACGGTTCACCCCGCCTACGCGCAGTTACGCCGCGTCACCGACTTCGCTTCGGTCATGCTCGAGAACAACCCGAACATGATGACGCTCGACGGAACCAACACCTGGATTCTGCGTGCGCCCGGCAACACCGAGTGTGTCGTCGTCGATCCAGGTGAACACGACGAGGAACATCTGCAACGTGTGGCCGCGGTCGGCCCGGTAGCGTTGACGTTGATCACGCATCGGCACTTCGACCACACCGGCGGGGTGGGCCGTTTTCACGAATTGACCTCGGCGCCCGTACGTTCGGTCGACGAGAGTTTCCTGCGAGGGGGCGGCACTGCGCTCGTCGACGGCGAGGTGGTCGAGGTGGCGGGTTTGACACTGCGGATCCTCGCCACTCCCGGTCACACGGCGGACT
Organism: Rhodococcus sp. 27YEA15; assembly: GCF_049739425.1. Taxonomy (NCBI): domain Bacteria; kingdom Bacillati; phylum Actinomycetota; class Actinomycetes; order Mycobacteriales; family Nocardiaceae; genus Rhodococcus; species Rhodococcus sp. 27YEA15. Next base: position 4,688,316 of record NZ_JBMHHW010000001.1, on the reverse strand, counting down.
CCGTCTCCATCGTGGTCGAGAACGACGGCAGCGTTCTCACCGGCGATACCATACTTGGCCGTGGCACAACGGTTCTCGATGATTCCGACGGCAATTTACGGGACTACCTCGCCTCGTTGCGCGTACTCGTCGACCTCGGTCGAGGTCGGGCGGTGCTACCCGGTCACGGCCCGGACCTGCCCGATCTGCACGCGATCTCCACGGACTATCTCGCGCACCGCGAAGGGCGTCTCGACCAAGTGCGTTTCGCCCTGAAAGCATTGGGCGAGAACGCGACCGTGCAGGAGATCGTCGAGCACGTCTACTCGGACGTCGATCCCAAACTCTGGCCCGCCGCCGAGAAATCGGTGAACGTGCAGTTGGCATATCTGCGCAGCTGACCTCCCGCTTCGATTGCGCTGCCGCCGGATCTGCCGTGTGCATATCCGGCGGCAGTTTTCGTACTCACAGCTCCATCCGGGCGAGTAATCGGTCACGAAGCCTTCCGGACAGTCGGGTGTACACGAGGCTGTCGTCGAGCGCTCGTGACAAGACAAGTGCGCCTTGGATTGTCGAGACACACTCCTCGGCGAGCCCCGCCGGGTCGTCGGTGCATTCCAGTGCCGTGGTCAGCGCGCTGATCCAGGCGTCGAAGTAGCCCTGGACTCTGGCGCCGAAGCGCGCACGCTCGTTTCCCAACGCGAACGCGCCGAACAGGCAGATCCGGTTCCCGGACCCGAAATGCTCCGCCACCGCGTCGAACATCGCTGTTATCCGCTCGGCCGGCGAAACCGACTCGACGCGAAGTGGATCGAAGACCTCGGTCATGAACCAGGCACCAACCTGGTCGAGTACGGCCTCCGCCATCTCTTCCTTCCCACGCGGGAAGAAGTTGTACAAACTGCCTTTCCCGAGGCCGGTGTGCTCGCTGATGACGGCCAGACTCGCGCCGTCGAAGCCGTAGGTTCGAAATACGCCGGCCAGCGCCGGGACGGAATCGGATCGCACGGCCACGGCTCACTCTTCCATCAGAGACCGAGGTCGCTCAGGCCCGGATGGCCGTGCGGGCGTGGACCGCTCGGATCCCAGAAGAACTTCCGCTCCGACTCCGCTATGCCGACGTCGTTGATACTGGCATGGCGGTGGTGCATCAACCCGTCGGCGTCGAATTCCCAGTTCTCGTTGCCGTACGAGCGGAACCACCGACCGTCGTGATCATGCCACTCGTATGCGAACCGCACCGCGATGCGGTTGTCACTGTGAGCCCACAGTTCCTTGATCAAGCGGTAGTCCAGTTCGCGATTCCATTTCTCGGTGAGGAACTCGACGATCGCAGCACGACCGGCGACGAACGTCGAGCGGTTGCGCCACCAACTGTCCGGTGTGTACGCCAACGACACCTGCTCCGGATCACGGGAATTCCAGCCGTCCTCGGCCGTGCGAACTTTCTGGAGGGCGGTCCCGCGGGTGAAGGGTGGAATGGGTGCTCTCACGGTGCGTCCTCTCGATTCCCCTTGTACCTATCGGTACAAACAGTACGGTCAGGTACAAGCCGTGTCCAGAACGACTTCGGCCGCCCCACACGAGGTGGGGCGGCCGAAGGTGCCAACCGGAACTGCAGTTCCGATCGGAAAGTCAGCGTGCGCGACGGGCGAGACGCTCGGAATCCGAGATCAAGACGCTCTTGCCCTCGAGGCGAAGCCATCCGCGGTGTGCGAAATCGGCGAGCGCCTTGTTGACCGTCTCACGGGAAGCACCGACGAGCTGAGCGATCTCTTCCTGCGTCAGGTCGTGGGTGACGCGCAGAGCGCCACCTTCCTGGGTGCCGAAGCGCTGTGCGAGCTGCAGAAGCGCCTTGGCGACACGGCCGGGAACGTCGGTGAAGATCAGATCGGCGAGCGTGTTGTTGGTACGGCGCAGGCGGCGTGCCAACACGCGAAGCAACTGCTCCGCGATCTCCGGCCGCTGCTGGATCCAAGCCTTCAGGGCGTCGCGATCCATGCTCACGGCGCGAACTTCGGTGACGGTCGTGGCCGTCGAGGTGCGGGGGCCCGGATCGAAGATGGACAGCTCGCCGAACATGTCCGACGGCCCCATGATCGTCAGCAGGTTCTCGCGGCCGTCGGGTGAGCGTCGACCGATCTTCACCTTGCCGGACACGATGATGTACAGACGGTCACCCGGCTCACCTTCGTTGAAGATGACATGTCCACGGGGGAAGTCGACGGGCTGCAGCTGCTTGGTCAGCGCCGCTACCGCTGAGGGCTCGACTCCTTGGAAGATGCCGGCTCTTGCCAGGACGTCGTCCACGTGCGCTCCTTGTTGAGAATTGATTTTGTTCGGTGTCATTTTCTTGCGCTGTCGATCTACGCACCCCTGTGCCGCACAGGGAGGCAGACACCGGTTCCCCTACTGGAAGAGGAGCCTGTGCCGGCCGCTGTCTGTGGTCGATACAACAGGTACGGCATCGAAGTCTACGTCCCGAGGGCATTCGGTGAGTGATTGATGCCACGTAAGTGGCGAAAATAGTCGCAAAACCGTCAAGTTTGACTAGTTTGGATAACCCTCAACTTGCCTGTTGAGAAGAAATTCTACTGATACTCGACGGGTCGGCGGACTGTGACCGATGTCCTTTGCGCCGTCGGCGAAATCGGGCAAAAGCGTGGGGGAACCCGTCATTGGCGAGCGCTGCGACGTCGGCGTCGCTTGCCTGGTCGAGGAATTCCTCGACCTCGTGCTCACGTACCGACAGCCGACGAAGCCGCACCTCCACGCGTTCCATCGCGAGGGCGAAGAGCATCAGCAGTAGCGGAAAGAGGATCACCGCGAGACCTTGCATACCCGTGAGTTAACACGGCCAAGGTCTCAGAATCGACACGACGACGTATCGGCACGTGTTGTATCCGTACAGTTGTCTGAGTGCAGAGAACCCCGACGGACAGTTCAGAGCAGCGGCAAAAGCCGCGTTCGGGTGCACCCGTCGGCGTGCAGTCGCGGCTCTCCCTCGTCCGGAGGGCGCGCCGAATGAACCGACAGTTGGCTGTCGCGTTCCCGCACGTCTACTGCGAACTGGACTTCACGACACCACTCGAACTTGCGGTGGCGACCATACTTTCGGCCCAGTGCACGGACGTGCGGGTCAACATGGTGACACCTGCGTTGTTCGCTCGTTATCCGGATGCGAAGGCGTATGCCGAAGCCGACCGAATCGAGCTCGAAGAGTACATCCGCTCCACCGGTTTCTACCGCAACAAGACCACTTCCCTGATCGGGCTCGGCCGAGCCTTGCTCGAACGATACGACGGTGAGATACCAGCGCGACTCGAAGACCTGGTGACATTGCCCGGTATCGGTCGAAAGACCGCCAACGTCGTACTGGGAAATGCCTTCGATGTGCCGGGAATCACCGTCGACACCCACTTCGGGCGGCTCGTGCGGCGGTGGCAGTGGACCGAAGAGGAAGATCCGGTCAAGGTGGAACACGCCGTCGGTGCGCTCATCGAACGCAAGGAATGGACCCTTCTCTCGCATCGGGTGATCTTTCACGGCCGGCGGGTCTGTCATGCACGCAAGCCGGCCTGCGGAGTCTGCGTTCTGGCCAAGGACTGTCCGTCGTACGGGCTCGGGCCCACCGACAAATCCGAAGCCGCCGCACTGGTCAAGGGACCGGAGACGGATCACCTGCTCGCGCTGGTCGGACTGTGATCGCCTGATGAACAGTGCAGCTCGCTGGTCCCTCGCCGCCCTCGTCGTCGTCGCAGCTCTCGTCGTGGCAATTTGGCCGCGTGGGGCCGACGACACCCCGGCGTCGACAGCCGGGACGTCGTCCTCGACCTATCAACCGCCCTCGTTCACGCCGTCCTCGGATTCACTCGACACGCTCCGCAGCGAGGCCTCGTTGGCCGCCTGCCCGACCCCCGTCGGTCCGGCGCCTGCCGGTTCGGCTCTGACCGGGCTCACCCTCGACTGCGTGTCCGACGGCAGCTCGGTCGACCTCGCTGCGGCGTTGGGCGGTAAACCCGCGCTGATCAACCTCTGGGCGTACTGGTGCGCGCCCTGTGCCGAAGAATTACCGCACCTGCAGGAGTTCGCGGACAGCGCAGGTGCGAATCTCAACGTGCTCACAGTCCACTCCGATCCGAACCAGGAGAACGCGTTGACGCGACTGATCGACTACTCCGTGCATCTGCCCGGGGTGCAGGACGGCGACGGCAAGGTGCGGATCGCGGTGGGAGCACCGCCGGTACTGCCGGTGTCCGTTCTCGTCCGTCCAGACGGCACCGTGGCGAAAGTGCTGCCGCAACCGTTCCGCAGTTCGGAGGAGATCGCCGACGCCGTCGCACAGTATCTGGGGGTTGTCGTATGAGTGCACCCGTTCCCGAGTGGTTGCGGGCCGTCTCGACCACACGACTGACCGATCCGCATCAGATCAACCCGGTACTCGATCGGCAGGCGCCACCGGGACTGCATACCCGTCTCGCATCGGTCCTGGTCCTCTTCGGCGGTGCCCGAGAGGCGGACCCGTTGGCGCTCGGTGGACTACCTGCGAATGCAGACGTACTTCTCACCCAGCGAGCGACGACGATGCGCCAACACGGCGGGCAGGTCGCGTTCCCCGGCGGTGCGGCCGACCCGGGCGACGACGGACCCACCGGTACCGCGCTGCGGGAGGCTCGTGAGGAGACGGGCCTCGAACCGAGCGGTGTGCAACCGTTGGCGGTGCTACCCGAGATCTTCGTCCCGCCGTCGGGGTTCGACGTCACGCCGGTACTCGCGTACTGGGAGACGCCGACGACGGTGGGGATTCAGGACACCGCTGAAGTGGGCCGGGTAGCCAGGGTCCCGCTGCACACCCTCCTGGAGCCGGACAACCGGTTCCAGGTTCGTCATCCCCTGGGCTACCAAGGACCGGCCTTCCGTGCCGACGGAATGCTCGTGTGGGGTTTCACGGCGGGAATTCTCGCCGCGCTGTTCGCCGTGTCCGGCTGGGAGATCCCGTGGGATCTGAAGGATGTCCGCGACCTCGACACTGCTCTCGCCGAATTCGGTGAAGGCGTCGACGACGCGGTGGCGCCTCGATGACGGGGTCCCGCTGGGTGGACATCGGCATCATCGTGGTCGCCCTCATTGCCGCAACCTCCGGCTGGCGCCAGGGAGCGGTGGCGTCGGCGCTGGCGTTCGTCGGGGTGATCCTCGGTGCGGTCGCCGGAATCCTCCTCGCACCGCACGTGCTCGTGCACGTCACCGAAGGGAAACTCCGGATCCTCGCCGGGATCTCGTTGATCGTGATCCTGGTCGTGATCGGCGAGGTCGCAGGCATGGTCCTGGGTCGAGCCGCGCGCAGCAACATGCACAGTCCGGCAGCCAGATCGGTGGACAGCGTCATCGGCGCCGGATTGCAGGCCGTCGCCGTCGTCGTCGCAGCCTGGCTGCTCGCGATACCACTGACGTCGTCGTCTCAGCCTTCGATCGCGGCAGCCGTACGCGGCTCCGACGTACTCGCCCGTGTCGACGACCTCGCACCGCAGTGGCTGCGCCAGGTTCCCACCGAATTCTCGGCGCTGCTCGACACCTCGGGTCTGCCAGACGTCATCGGTCCTTTCGGTCGCACCCCGATCACCAACGTGGAACCTCCGGACCCGAGTGTCCTGGCGAGCCCGCTGGCCGCGCAACTGCGCCCGAGCGTGCTTCGCATCAACGGCATCGCACCGAGCTGTCAGCGTGCTCTCGAAGGCTCCGGTTTCGTCATCGCACCCGAACGGGTCATGACCAATGCCCACGTCGTCGCCGGTACCGAGAGCATCACCGTCGACTCCGTCGCGGGTTCGCTGCCTGCAACGGTCGTTCTCTTCGACCCGTCCGTGGACGTCGCGATCTTGGCAGTTCCCGGCCTCGATGCGCCAGTCCTGCCGTTTGCGCCCGACGAAGCGACGACCGGAGACAGTGCTCTCGTGCTCGGTTACCCCGGTGGCGGACCGTATACCGCCAGTGCCGCGCGAGTACGGGAAGTACTCGACCTGAACGGTCCGGACATCTACAAGAGTGGCACCACACAACGTGAGGTGTACACGGTGCGCGGATCGATACGGCAAGGTAATTCGGGCGGGCCGATGGTCGACGACCAGGGCCGGGTGCTCGGTGTCGTGTTCGGCGCCGCCGTCGACGACAGCGACACCGGGTTCGTGCTCACGGCCAACGAAATCGAACGTCAGGTGAGTATGGCGACGGGGGCGACGACGCCGGTCTCGACCGGGGCCTGCATCCTCTAGCTGCGATGGGTGTCGAGGAAGCCCACGAGTATTCCGTTGACACGCTCCGGGGCTTCCCAGTGGGCGTAATGCCCCACGCCCGGAACGATCTGCAGCTTCTTGTCCGGTGCCCACCGTTTATCCCGGCGGACAGTGCGAGTGAGAACGTACGGGTCCAGCTCGCCGTGGATCTGGAGGACCGGAACGTTCAGGGTGTGATCCATCAAACCCATGAATCGTCTGCCCTCGTTGCGCAGTTGACTGCGGAACGCCCAGCGCTGATATTCGAGTGCCGAGTGTGCGACGCCCGGAATTCGGATTGCCGATCGTAGTTTGGTCACCACATCCGTGAACTCGGGGTTCTCCGGCCAGGTCGGACCGGACCGGATGCGGATCAGACGCTCCACTTCGGCACCGCCGTCTGCCGTCAGTCGACGCTCGGGGCGTCGCGGCACCTGGTAGGCGAGGAACGAGGGAAGCAGCGCTCGCCGTTGAAAGCGATCACGGAACACGGCGCGTTTGAGCGCCTTCGGATGTGGCGACGACACCAGCGCTATCGAGTGCACCAGACGCGGGTGCAGAAGGGCGGTCGCCCAGCACACCAGGCCGCCGTCGGCATGGCCGACGAGGGTGGCTTTCCCGTACCCCATCGCTCGGATGAGACCGGCGACGTCACCGGCCAGGGTCCAGCCGTCGTAGCCGCGTGGAGGTTTGTCGGAGTCGCCGTAACCGCGCAGGTCAATGGCCACGACGCGAAAACCCGCCTCCGACAGCGCCGTCACCTGGTGTCGCCACGACCACCAGATATCCGCGAAGCCGTGCAGAAGTACCACCAACGGTGCATCCGGTGCCGCGTCGCCGACCTCGACGGCGTGGAACCGGATGCCGTTGGCGTGGATGTCCCGGTGAACCCAGGGCCCGTCGAAACGGACGGTGGACGGATCAGGGGGTGCCACGGAGCTCGCGTTCGCTATCGACGCGCGGTGAACTCGACGGGTGCCTTGGCGTCACTGCCGCTCGGGATGACGTTCCTGGCCTGCTTGAGCGATTCGATCGTCTTCTCCCGGCGCGCGGAGTTTTCGCACCCGCAGATACCCCAGCAGCGCGAAGAGGGCAGTTGTCACGATCATGATCAGGAACACGATCAGGAACGCGAGCCAGCGCTGCACCCAGATGTCGAGCAACTCGGCGAGGAAGAAGAAGAAGAAGAACGAGCTGAACAGTAGAACCGTGAATGCCAGGATGAAGAAGACGCTGCCCTGCAGGCCTTTCTTCACCTCTCCGGTGACCTCGGCCTTGGCGAGTTCGACCTCGGCGCGGACCAACGTCGAGACCTGCGCGGTCGCATCCCTGACGAGGGCACCGATGCTGGCTTCGCTCGGTGTCCGGGCGTCCACGTCGGTGAGCGGGATGGAGGACACCGTGTTGGGCACTCCGTCGCCGGTGAAGCGTTTGCTCTCTCCGTTGGTCAAGCTCACTTGTCGACCTCTCCAGGTAGTTCTCTCGTATCTGTGGCAGTAGCAGCGTCGTCTCGGGTTGCGTGTACTCGTCCACGTCGCCACAGCAGCGCTGATCCGATCAGCGCCGCCGTCAACGATGTCACGAGAACTGCAGCCTTCGCTACGTCGGCCTCGCTGCCATCACCGACCCCGTCCAGTGCGAGGTCTGCTACAAGCAGGCTAACGGTGAACCCGATGCCACCGAGCACTGACAGGGCAAACAGGTCCGCTGAACGCAGTGTCTCGGGTTTGGTGGCTATGCCCAGTTTGAGCGCAAGCTGGGAAATCCCGAAGATTCCGATCGTCTTGCCGAGGAGCAGACCGACGAAGACGGACAGACCGATCGGGTCGGTGAAGATGTCCCCCAGCACTGTTGCGTCGATCGGGACGCCTGAGGCGAACAGTGCGAACACCGGAACACAGATGCCTGCGGAGTACGGCTGGATGCGGTGTTCGAGGCGGGCACCGGGTGCGTGTTCCTCGCCCGGATCGCGTCGGACGCGGGTGAGGAGACCGAGTGCGACGCCGGCGAGCGTCGCGTGGATTCCGGCCTCGTGCATCGAATACCAGGTCAGCAGGGCCAGGGGGATGTAGAGAACCGGTGTCGTGATCCGTCGATGCTGGGCGATGGCGTAGACGGCCAGGGATGCGGCGGCGGTCAGCAGCCAGAGCATCGCAACGGATCCGGTGAACAACACGGCGATCAAGATGATGGCCAGCAGATCGTCGACCACGGCGAGACTGAGCAGGAAGACCCGGGCGCTCGGTGGCAGTCGCGACCCGGTGAGCGCGAGCACACCGAGCGCGAACGCGATGTCCGTGGCGACCGGTATCGCCCAACCCCTGTCCATGCCGGGAGTGCCGAAACCGATCGACGCCGCGATGATCGCGGGCACCAGAACACCACCGCAGGCGGCGATGATCGGCAGCATCGCGGCTTTGCGGTCGGCGAGTTCGCCGACGACGAGTTCGCGTTTGAGTTCGAGACCGGCGACGAAGAAGAAGACCGCGAGCAGTCCGTCCTGCGCCCAGGTGCCCAGACTCAGATCGAGGTGCAGTGCAGCCGGACCAGTCTGGAAGTCGCGTAGGAACAGGTAACTGTCGCCGAGCGGCGAGTTCACCCAGATCAGGGCGATTGCGGCGGCGGCGAGCAGAATCGCGCCGCCGACGGTTTCGGTGCGGAGATAACGGGCGATCACGTGGAACGACCTTCTGTCGAGGGCACAGCGGACGCGCCCGACATTCGGAGACGTCGGAGCTCGTGCCGACCAGACTTCCCGGCTCACCACACCGACCCGCAGGTCTGTGTGTACTCATGATAACGGTCACTACGGGAGGGGGTTGTACCCGCTCGTCCGTCGTCGTGGGTGTTCAATTCCTACTAACTGGGACTTCATCCCAAAAAATGGACATCGATGTACGGATACGCAGGAGTGGGTTTTGAGCACGTCAGCTAGTGAGAACAGGCCGGAATCGGCGGGCGGTGACACCGTCGCCGGCGTTCCCCGCAGTCGGATCATCGTCGCCAGCACGATCGGTACGTCGATCGAGTTCTACGACTTCTACATCTATGCGACGGCCGCCGTATCGGTGTTCCCGCACCTGTTCTTCCCCAAGGGCAACGACACCACCGCGCTCCTCGCTTCCCTGGCGACGTTCGGTCTGGCTTTTGTCGCGCGCCCCCTCGGCTCGATCCTCTTCGGGCACTTCGGTGATCGCGTCGGACGTAAGGCCACGCTGGTCGGCTCGCTGCTGACGATGGGCATTGCGACGTTCCTCATCGGGCTGCTGCCCACCTACCATCAGGTCGGGCTACTCGCACCGGCCTTGTTGGCGCTCATGCGCTTCTGTCAGGGACTCGGGCTCGGCGGCGAATGGTCGGGTGCGGCCCTGCTCGCCACCGAGACAGCGAAGGAAGGCAAACGTGCCTGGGCGGCCATGTGGCCGCAACTCGGAGCGCCGTTCGGGTTCTTCATGGCCAACGGCCTGTTCTTGATCATCACGTTGTTCATGAACCATGACAACACGAATCCGGATCTCGACGGCGCTTTCCTCACCTGGGGATGGCGAATCCCGTTCCTGCTCAGCGCAATCATGGTGATGATCGGACTGTACGTTCGCCTCAAGCTCGAAGAAACTCCGGTCTTCGCGCGAGCCGTCGAGCGTGGGGAGAAGGTCAAGACTCCCGTTGCCGAAGTATTCAAGACCAGTTGGCGTCAGCTGATCATCGGAACGTTCGTCATGCTCGCGACGTACACGCTGTTCTACATCATGACCACGTGGGTGCTCAGCTACGGAACGGGCAAGACACGTGCGGAAGGTGGCACCGGGGCGGGTTTCAGCTACACGGATTTCCTGGTGCTGCAGCTGGTTGCAGTGGTGTTCTTCGCAGCGGCCGTGCCGGTGTCGGGGTGGCTCGCCGATCGCTACGGACGCCGGATCACGTTGCTGGTCATCACCGGCCTGATCATGATCTTCGGGTTGACCTTCGGCGTCTTCCTCGAGGTCGACGGCATGAACGACGGTCGGATGTTGACGTTTCTGATCATCGGCATGCTGCTCATGGGTCTGACCTTCGGGCCGATGAGTGCCGTTCTGCCGGAACTGTTCCCGACGAACGTCCGATACACCGGTTCCGGAATCGCCTACAACACGGCGAGCATTCTCGGTGCGGCGGTAGCACCGTTCATCGCGGTCTACCTGGCGACGAACTACGGCGTCGGCTGGGTGGGTGTCTATCTGCTCGTTGCCGCTCTGCTGACGTTCGTGTCACTGCTCGTCATGCGGGAGACGAAGAACGATTCCCTCGACAACGTGGGGGTATAGCCTCTGTGCGTCTTCCTGGTGGTGACCATCGTCAGGAAGACGCACAGAGGCCGAAGGCCCTTACTTGCCGCGGATTGCGTCGAATACCTTGGGATCGACGAGGGTCGAAGTGTCGCCCAGGTCGCGTCCCTCGGCGATGTCGCGCAGCAGCCGGCGCATGATCTTGCCCGAACGGGTTTTGGGTAGTTCGGGAACGATCGTGATCTGACGCGGTTTGGCGATGGGACTGATGTCGGTGGAGACCTGCGCCTTGAGTTCGGCGATCAGCGTGTCACCGGTGTTCTCGACGCCCTCACGCAGGATGACGAACGCCACGATGCCCTGACCGGTGGTCTCGTCCGCAGCACCGACGACGGCGGCTTCGGCGACACCGTGATGGTTGACCAGCGCCGATTCCACCTCGGAGGTGGAGATTCGGTGCCCGGAGACGTTCATGACGTCGTCGACGCGACCGAGTACCCACAGTGCGCCGTCGTCGTCGTACTTGGCGCCGTCACCGGCGAAGTACCAGCCTTCTTCGGCGTAACGGGACCAGTAGGTGTCGCGGTAGCGGTCCATGTCGCCCCAGATACCGCGCAGCATCGCCGGCCACGGCTCGTCGAGGACGAGGTAGCCGTTACCGCCGTTGCCCAGTGGTTTGGCCTCGTCGTCGACGATTTTCGCGGAAATGCCCGGCAGGGGTGCCATCGCGGAACCTGGCTTGGTGGCAGTGATACCGGGCAGCGGGGAAATCATGATCGCGCCGGTCTCGGTCTGCCACCAGGTGTCGACGATCGGGGCGTTGTTGCCGCCGATGACTTCCCGGAACCAGCGCCACGCCTCGGGGTTGATGGGCTCGCCGACGGAGCCGAGGAGGCGGATCGAGGACAGATCGTGGGCGTCGGGGATTTCCCGGCCCCACTTCATGAACGTGCGCACGAGGGTGGGGGCGGTGTAGTAGATGGAGACGCCGTACTTTTCGATGATGTTGAAGTGGCGGTGCTCGTCGGGGGAGTTGGGGGTGCCTTCGTAGACGACCTGGGTGACACCGTTGGAGAGGGGCCCGTAGACGATGTACGTGTGGCCGGTGACCCAGCCGATGTCGGCCGTGCACCAGTACACGTCCTGCCCGGCTTTGTGATCGAAGACGTTGTGATGGGTGTACGACGCCTGGGTGAGATAGCCACCGGAGGTGTGAATGATGCCCTTGGGTTTTCCAGTGGTCCCCGAGGTGTAGAGGATGAACAGCGGATGCTCGGCGTCGAAAGCCTGAGCCTCGTGCTCGGGCGATGCCTGCGCGACGCTCTCGTGCCACCACAGGTCGCGCCCGGGCGTCCAGGCGACGTCGATGCCGGTCCTGTTCACCACGAGGACGTTCTGGACGGAGTCGGCTCCGTCGACGGATTCGTCGACCGCGGACTTGATGGGTGCGGCGGCACCGCGACGCCATTGACCGTCGACGGTGACGACGAGTTTCGCCTGCGCGTCGTCGATGCGCGAGCGCAGTGCGGTGGCGGAGAAACCGGCGAAGACGACCGAATGGGTCAATCCGAGGCGGGCACACGCGAGCATCGTGACGATCGCTTCAGGGATCATCGGCATGTAGATCGCGACGCGATCACCGGCGACGAGTCCGAGGTCGGTGAACGTGTTAGCGGCGCGGCTGACCTCGGCGAGCAGGTCGTTGTAGGTCAGATCACGGCTGTCGCCGGGCTCCCCCTCGAAATGGATCGCGACGCGATCGCCGTTACCAGCGAGGACATGGCGGTCGACGCAGTTGTAGGCGACGTTGAGTTTTCCGCCGACGAACCACTTGGCGACGGGGGCGTCGGTCCAGTCGAGTACGTCGGACCATTTCTCGTGCCAGTGCAGACGCTCGGCCTGATCTGCCCAGAAGGCGAGACGATCGGTATCGGCAGCAGCCTGCAACTCCGGTCCGGCGTTGGCGGCCGCCACGAATTCTGCACTCGGCGGATACGCCTGGGAGGCGTCTGTTTCGGCTGCGCTGGTCATCTCTGACGGCCTTCTTTCGCTCTGGTTCGACACTTTCCGACTTCATGTGAGGGTAGTCACAAGGCTTGGGGAACGCACCGTTGCATCACGTTGCAACACGCTGTCCTGCGACGATCGGTCGAAATGCTGCGACGGATGGTAGGTCCGGCAGGTAGGCGCCGCCGATCGTGGCGGGACTGCGCGGGTACCGTCGTTGATCGTGACGGACCCTTTGCAGCCCCTCGTCGATCTTCCCGGTGTTCGGGACGCCGCCGACCGTGCTCGTGATGCTCTCGGCGAGGTCCACCGGCACAAGAGCAACCGTCGCGGTTGGCCGACGACCGCGGCCGAAGCAGCGGTGCGTGCTGCTCGCGCGTCGGCGTCGCTGTCCGGTGGTAGTACCGAATTACCGCCCGAAGGTGTGGCGGGCGATCCCATTCTGGCCGGCGCGTTGCGCGTTGCGCAGGCTTTGGACGGTGACAGCCTCCCGCTGATGGAGGCCACGTGGAAACGAGCACCTCTGCAGGCGTTGGCGCGACTTCATCTGCTCGCGGCGGCGGATCTGGTGGAGGATTCCGATGCGCTCGGCCGTCCACGATCGGATCGGGGTGTGGCGGAGCGGCTGGACGGGCTCGCGCAACTCGTCACAGGTGGAACTACCGCACCGGCTCCGGTTCTTGCTGCCGTCGTGCACGGCGAACTGTTGGCGTTGAGCCCGTTCGGGAGTGCTGATGCGATAGTCGCGAGAGCGGCGTCCCGCTTGGTGGCGGTGTCCTCGGGGCTCGATCCCCATAACCTGGGCGTACCGGAGGTCAGCTGGTTCCGGCGCTCGCAGGCGTACGCGGACGGTGCGATCGGTTTTGCTTCCGGCCGCGCAGATGCTGTCGGCAGTTGGGTGATCTTGTGCTGCGGTGCGCTCGAGGCCGGAGCGCGGGAGGCGACGTCGATCGCCGACGCGGCCGCACCGTGAGCATTCTGTAACTCTGCGCACGTAATACGGGCGGCGCTGCCGATGAATCGACTTCGCCGCCCGTAAGCACGGACTACTCGTTACCAAGCGTGCTCGGTGGGTTGTGTGGGTGGCCTCGGCGAGTTTTCGCAGTTATCGGGTTCGTCCCCGCAACCTGTGCGGAGTCCTCGCTCGAATCGAACGAATCTCGCAGGCCCACAACGCTTCTGCCCTTATAGTGGCATGTGCTCCGCGTGGGTGCCATAGTGCCCGTGCTGGGAATCTGGGTCGGGGTAACGGTCCTTCTCTTCCGAACCGATGCTGGCCTTCCGTTCTTCCGTAGTACCTTTGTACCCTGTGACCACGCTCACTGCAAGTATCAAATTTTGTTTGTGGCCACGTATTTCACCGTTTGCGTCGCAGCAATCCGAACGTGACTGCGCCGGCTGCCAGTGCGCCGATTCCGACTGCTGCGGTGGTGGCCACCGTCGTCGTGGATTGCGCCGACAAGCGGGCCCGTAACGAGACCGGGTTGGAGAAAGTGAGTATGGGCCAACCATTTACGGATGCTTCTTTCCGCAGGGCCCGGTCCGGATTGACTGCGGTGGGATGTCCGACGGCAGCGAGCATGGGCAGGTCGGTGATCGAGTCCGAGTACGCGTAGCTCGTGCTCAGGTCGTAGCCGTATTCCGTCGCCAGGCGTTCCATCGCCTCCACTTTGCCGGGTCCGTAGCAGTAGAAGTCGACTTCCCCGGTGTAGTGGCCGTCCACTTCCGTCATCGACGTCGCGACGGATCGACTCGCGCCCAGCGCCTCGGCGATGGGGGCGACGATTTCTTCGCCGGACGCCGACACGACTATCACGTCGTGGCCTCGGAGTTTGTGATCGGCGATCAGATCGGCAGCTTCGGCGAACACGAGTGGATCGACGATGTCGTGCAGAGTCTCCGCCACTATCGCCCGGACTTGTTCGACGTCCCAGCCGGCGCACATCGCGGTGAGGTGCTCGCGCATGCGTTCCATCTGGTCGTGGTCTGCTCCCGAGAGCAGGAAGAGGAATTGCGCGTAACTGCTCTTGAGGACCGATCGACGATTGATCAGGCCCTGGGCGAAAAACGGTTTACTGAAGGCCAGGGTGCTCGACTTGGCGATGATGGTTTTGTCGAGGTCGAAGAAGGCAGCGATCCGCTGCGGTCGCGATCCATTCTCAGCAGTGTCGGTCACCTTGTAGACGATAGTCGGTGTAGGTGTCCGGGCGTGTGGTGAGATCTCCGGACTTACGGTGAATCCCCAGTTCAGCACTGTTCAGGCTTGCCTTTGTCGCAGATTTCGGGTGTAGCATCGTGGGTGCTCGATTCGTTCGGGCCGGTTCAGCCCACCCCCCGGGGCTGAACTCTGACGGCCCTCGCCTCCCCCCGGCGAGGGCCGTCCTTGTGCGGTTGTGAGGTGCCTGCAGGCGAGAAGTCGGAGGCGCCCGGCCGGGTCGAGGGCGGCGGGCGATTCTTGCGGTCTGCGTAGGTCTTGAATCTGCAGGGATCGAGTCAAGGTGCGGCAGGAGAGATTGTGCGTCGAAATGCCGAATTGCGCTACGGAGTAACGGATAACGAATGACATCGCTGGTCCGAGGTCGACGGCGCCGGCGTGTGCCGGCTGCGGACATCTTCGGTTTTTGCTGCAAGGAGGTGATGTGGACAAGTTGGTGCACCGAGAGGTGTCGTCGTTGTCGAATCGATTCGCGTCTGCATCGCCGTCAATCGGTATCGGCATCCTTCATCGGGTGATTCTGCCTTGAATTGACTGAATTATGATGGTGAACAACGAGAATGGGTGACGAGAATCGTATTTTCGTTGCAGGGGAACATATTTGGCCGACCGCTGCCTTGGCGATCATCAGGTTGTCCGATTTATCGTGAAATCAATGCCCTTTAGTTGCTTTTGGGGCTTATGACGTTCTAATCCCAAGAGTAAATATTGTACTGTTCATCGAGATGTTGTTGTCTCTAGCTTCTTTCGGACCGCGTGCAGGCGCTCTCGGAATTGGTATGATTTCCCTGCCGCCGGCTGTGGTGTGCGCAACGTGGTGAGACGACGGTAGGGGGCGGCACCGTGGTGGGGACGGATGTGCTGTCTGCGCTGCCCGGGTTCGACCTCTCGGTGCGCAGGCGCGATCTCCCCGGCGCGGTGGATGTCGAGTACTCCTGCTTTCGCTCCCGCTCGGTCGAGAAATCCGGCCCGCGCAGCCATAGCTCACGACGGCATAGCCCACGAAGCATCCTGCAGACGTGCATCGCCAGTTCGGTGTCAACACCCGGTCGACCGCTGAACCACTACACCTGTGAAAGGGCCACATGACATACTCACGGAAACCGCGTTCGTCCGGTCGTCACCGCGCCCCGAGCAAGTCTCGCGCCGCCATGACAACTGTCGCCACGGCGTCGTTCGCCGCCTTGGTTGCGGCGACGTTCGGCGGTGCCGGATTCGCGGTGGCGGCGCCGGGGGATCAGGCAGGGGTGACGAGCGAGGTTCCCGGTCAAGTGGGTGTCACGGCTCCTGCGCCCCAGGCACCTGTCGAGACGTGGACGCCGGTTCCCGAGGTGTACCGCCAGCCGGCCAAACCGTATGTCTCGCCGGCCTACTACGGCGACCCCGCACCGCCGATCGACTATTCGACTCTGCACCTTCCGGTGCAGCTGGACACGTTCACCGCGCCTGTTCAAGCTCCCGCCGAGCGGCTTCGATTCGGCCGATACGAAACCGATCTGCCGAACTGGATCAGCAAGGACACGGGGGAGAAGACCAACGGTCAAACTGCCGTCGTCGAAGCCCAGACAACTGATTTCTGGCGCTCGACCGGTCTCGAGACCGGTGAGGCGGAACGCCTCGCCGCTAGCCAGATCGGCGGCGGCGCGGTCGGAGTCCTGGCCGGCGCTTCCGCGGCCGCGGCGCCTGCAGGTGCCGCGGGAGCGCTGATCGGTGGCACGATCGGTGGCACGTCGGCGGTAGGTCTCGCATCGGCGTTGGTCACACCGCTCGGTGTCATTCCCGCAGGTGTCGTGGGCACCGCCGCGGGGGCGGGTATCGGCGCGGCTGCATTGGCGCTTCCGGCAGCAGTGGTCGGTGGGATCGCCGGCGGCGCAGGCGGAGCGCTCGCTGCATCTGCTTACGGGGCGGGAGATCTGGGCCGGCCGGTGGAATTCGATATTCCGGACATCGATCAGTCGGCAATCACGGACCAGACCCGCTCAACGCTCGAGCAGTGGTCGTCGGATTCGCCGGCCGGTGCGGCCGTGGTCGACGCTGTTCGTGCCACCGTCTCTTCGGCTCCGTCCGTCGACCGGCAACTCCGAGAGGCTGTGGCGGCGCTTCCCGGTGGAAGTGGAATTGTCGCATCCGTCGATCAGGGCGTCAGTGGCATCCTGGCTGCCACGACCGTTCCTGGCCTGCCTATTTCGATGATCGCGGACGCCATCGGCGGCGGCATCTCCGAATGATGCGCCCACCTCGGGACGGCGGAGTTGATGGCCACGCTTGACGGCGAAGATCGTGTCGGACCCACTGGCCCCTCTGTGGACCAGTGGTTTCCGCCGTTCACGCCCCCCGAGGACGACCGACCGAAGTCCGAGGACCCCACGTCCGAGGAAACCCTCGAGTTCGGCCTCCCGGCCGATGTCGGGAGTGACGATCGAGACGGGGTGAGCGTCACGCCGTCGGCCGCTGTCGAACTCGGCGGCGGCGCGCCGGACAACGGCGCCCGCGCCGGCCGCGACGATACATTTCGTGCATTCGGTCCAGATCCACGACGCGGGCTCGTCACCGGCCCGAATATCGAAGAATTCCTCCACGTCACGAGAGTGGATCGTCATCCGATTCGTTCTAGGGCCGTCGTGGTCAGTGCCGTCGCGGCGATTACGGTATTGGCGTTGGGTGTCGGTGGTTTTGTCGTCGCCGCCTTGGGGGACGCCGGTGCCGACTCGGCCGTGAATTCGGCGGCCGCGAGTACCACGATCGAGTCCACGGCGGCCGCTCCGCCGCCCTGGTGCTCACCGTCGAGCGACGCGGGTGTCGTACGGGGGGCCGGGCCGGGTGGAACGGGGTCCGGCGCGGACGTCATCCTCGCCTTCGATCATGCGTATTACGTCGACCGAAACGGGGCGAAGGCACGGACGTTTCTGGTGCCGGATGCCGAGGTGAAATCTGCTACCGCCGAGGAGTTGCAGGCCGGAATCGATACTGTTCCGCAGGGGACGGAGCATTGTGTCGAGATCCGCGACTCCGGTCCGAACACATTCGCGGTCAGTCTATTTCAACGCTATCCGGACGGAACCCAGGTTATCGGCCGCCAGGTCGTGTCAACAGTGGACCTAGGTGGGCGCACGTTGATCACCTCGATCGGAAAAGCATGACGACTAGTGTCGGCGGCGACGACCAGGCGGAGAATGTCTCAGGCGTAGCTCGGAATCAACAGCTTTCGTTCGGTGGCTCACACGGGACCTCTTCGTCCGGACTGGGATTCGATCCGATTCCGCCGATGACGCTTGTGGTCGGGGCGTGTGGGGGAGCGGGAAGCACCACCACGGCATTGGGGCTCGGACATGCGTGGGCGTCAACCGGCGCAACACTTGCTGTTGTCGATGCGACCGTCGGCGGCGGTGATCTGGTGAGTCGAGGAGCGGATGCCACCGTCTCGGAGGCCACTGTCGAGACGATGTTCGGGCCGGAGTCGACCGTCCTTGCTCGGGAGTCGTTCCGGGAGTTGACCTCGGCCACCTCTGCCGGTGTCCGTATCCTGGGCCGGCATTGGCGAGAAACGATCGAGCCGGATTTTCGGCAAATCGTTCGATACGTTCGAGCCCAGGTCGATACGGCGCTGTACGACTTGGGCCATCGTGCATTCGGCCGCGACAGCGCGCAGGCATTGCGGGGGGAACCGTGGTCCGCGATCGTGGTTGCGGTGCCCTGTAGGGCCGACGCATTCAATCGTATGCGGGTGGTTCTCGAGACGATTCGAACTACCGCTGGTCAGGCGGCACTCGATCGCACGATCGTGGTGGTCTCCCACCAGAGCGCGGGCGCTGCGGTTGCCGATATCGGCCAACTGCGTCACCACCTGATCGGCAAGGTGTTCGCGGTCGAGGAAATACCCTACGACCGGCATCTTGCTACCGGGCTGACGATTTCGGCAGGACGCTTCGCTGCCGACACTGCTGCGGCGTACGAGCACCTCCGCGCCGTGAGTGTCCGGGCGACGGACAGCCATCGGGTTGACGCGGTGTGGCATCGCTGATCGTGGACAGGTCGAAGTAGAGGGTCGCGGCACTCTGGCGTGAGGCGCGTCGGGCGGTCCAGTCGATCAGACGGGTGGCTGACGAAGTGGGGAGACGGCAGTGCAGGGGGGGCGCGCTACCTCTCCCCACTCGGCAAGTGCAAGCACCTTGGGGGGGGAGGCCGCAGGCACCGACTGCCTTCCGAAGAAGGCGCCGATCGAGAACTTACACCTCCCCGGCTCGGGCCGCTGTGCAGGCGCGGCGGCGCCGGACGCTTTCCGTGACGCTCAGGCCGTCCACCGAACACCGGTCCGCCCGGATCTGTGGCTGTCGACAATCTGCATGAGTCGACTGATTCTCGTCACCATCGGACTGCGGCACCAGCGCCTCGACTGTTGCGTAAGCGGCTCAGCCCAACGCTACCGGGAGCAGGCCGCGAGGAGTGTCTCGCGCTATCTGGCGGAGCGCCTCATCGAGGTGTGGAAACGCGAACTGGAATCCATTGTCCACGAGTACTTTCGGATCCACCCAGCGGCTTTTGAGTACCAACTCGGCCTCGGTGCGGATGATTCGTGCACCGAATTCGAGTAACCATCGGGGAGTCGGTAGCCCGTGCGATCGACCCAGGGTCGACCGCACCTGGCGCATCATCTCGGTGTTGGTCACCGGGAAAGGTGAGGCAATGTTGACCGGGCCGGAGATTTCGGGATGCCCGACGATGTGATCGATTGCGCCGAGGACGTCGGCGATGTGTACCCAACTGAACATCTGTCGACCGTCACCCATCCGTCCGCCGAGACCTAGCCGCGCCAGATCGACAAAGGGGTTGAGCGCCCCGCCGCCGGAACCGAACACGATCGACATCCGCAGCGCTACTTTCCGAATCGGCGTCGGCGCATCGAACAGTTCCTGTTCCCAGGCGCGTGCGACGGCCACCGACAATCCAGTACCCAGCTCTCCGGTTTCTTCGTCCATCGGCCGGTCACGAGAATCTCGGTAGATCGTTCCGGTGCTGGCGTTCACCCAAAGTGACGGTGGTCGCGAGGCGCGGGCGAGAGCGCGACCGAGCAGCGCGGTCGTCTCCACCCGAGACGAGAAGATCTCGTCGGCGTTGCGCTTGTCGTACCGGCAGCTCACCGAGCGTCCGGCGAGATTGACGACTAGATCCGAGCCGTCCAGAACGTCCACTACGGCGTGCTCGTCGGACCAGACGGCGTCGCTGGAAATGCTTCGACCGATCGTCCGCACCTCGACGTTTCTCGTGTGCAACGAATGGCGGAGATATCGTCCGATGTAGCCGGACGCTCCACAGATCACGACGCGGTTCACGGTGTGGTCCTCTCGGTAGTGGTGAAGCGGGTAGTCAGCTCGGCAATGTCACTGATCAGGCTTCGCGCCACCGGCAGTCGGGCGAGTTGCACGGCCTTGCCGACGACGGGGGCAATGCTGTCGACCAGAGCGTGAGTGCGTGTTTGTCCTGCAGACGAGTCCGTGACCCAGTGCAGAGTCACACCCAGGTAGATGAGCCACAGGAGCATGGGGAGCTGATTATCCAGCGAGGGTGGAATCTTCTGCCGGGACGAGGCCAGGACGTCACGCATCAGAGTGATCGCCATGTCCCGGGCATCGGTCGACTCGGCGGAGAACGGACTCGACCGCGATGCCACCGGAAGGGCGCTCTGCAGGAACGAGCTGCCGAATCCGTGGTACGGGCTCATGGCGTCGAGACCGGAATGCAGCACCGTGCCGAAATTCTCGGCGAGCGAGCCGCCGTCGCGCAACAGCGGAAGAGTGCGTTCGCGATGATCGCGTTGTACAACCAGGTAGAGCTCGTGAACCAGTTCGTCCTTGCCCGCGAAGTAGTAGTAGGCATTTCCGAGGGAGACTCCTGCTTCCTGGGCGATCCGCCGCATGGTGGTTGCCTGGAAGCCCTCGTCGCGAAAGAGCCGCAGTGCGGTGTCCACCAGTTTCTGGCGCGTATCCGTTCCCCGATCACCCATGCCTGCTCCTCGATTTGAACATGTTCAAAAAAGCATACGCCTCGGTGGTCGAACATGTTCACCACGAGACCGGCTGCGGTGAGACGTCCTCTTCGAGGATCTACTGGCAGTGGACCCTGGGATAGCATCGTGAAATGGCGGAATCAGATGCACTGGAAATCCATCGGGACACCGGTGACCCGGCTCCGATTCAGCGTGAAGTCTCCGACAGCTCCGCAACCGGGCAGGACCTCGAGCGGGTGATCGCAAAACAGGTTCGAGCACTTCGGCGGTCGACCGGTCTGTCGGTGGGCGACATGGCGACCAAGGTCGGGATATCGAAAGCGATGCTCTCCAAGATCGAGAATGCGCAGACCTCGTGCAGTCTGAACACGCTCGCCCGGCTGGCCGCCGGGCTGGACGTGCCGGTCACGTCGTTGTTCCGGGGGGCGGATTCAGCGCGTGAAGCGGTCTACGTCGAAGCCGGTCACGGTGCGGTCATCGTCGGGCGCGGCACTCGGATCGGCCATCACTACGAGCTGCTCGGGGCCTTACGCGGTCAACACAAACGTCTCGAGCCGGTGCTCGTCACCCTCACCGACGACAGTGAAGTGTTTCCACTCTTCCAGCACGCCGGAACCGAGATGCTCTACATGCTCGAAGGTGTGATGGTGTACGGGCACGGTGAGTCCGAATACACTCTGCGACCGGGTGACTCGCTGTTGCTCGACGGTGAGGGGTTGCACGGCCCGCACGATCTGGTCCGGTTGCCGATCAGGTTCCTTGCTGTCACCGCATATCCGGACAACCACGACGACTGACGAGACGGGCGCCGGGGGAATACTCCCGGCGCCTGTCTCGGGTGTGTCACCGCGAGTGTGTGTCCTGCGCGGATGACGAGGTGATCGACTCGGCCGCGACGACTGCGTCACGTTCGTGCACCGCACGTCCGGCCAGGCCCGGCCCGTCCAGAACGTATGCGGTTTCCCCGTGCTCGACGATGTCGAGTCCTTCCAACTCTGCGGCCCGGTCGGCGCGGATCCCCATGGTCTTCTGCAGCGTCTTGGCGATGAGCCACGTAACCGTGAAGCTGTAGGCGAGAACGGCGAGAACGGCTACCACCTGACGCCAGAGAAGATCGAGTCCACCCCCGTAGAAGAGACCGGAGACGGCATTCGGAGCTGCGCCGGTGGCCAGAAATCCGACGAGCACGGTGCCGAGCACACCGCCGACCATGTGAACGCCGACGACATCGAGTGCGTCGTCGTATCCGAGTCGATACTTGAGGGACACCGCCAGGCAGCACACAGCTCCGGCCAGGGCGCCGATGATCAACGCGCCCATGGGGGAGACGGCTCCACAGGCCGGCGTGATCGCCACCAGTGCGGCGATCAGCCCCGAGGAAGCACCCAAAGACGTGGCATGCTTTTCCTTGACACGTTCGACGGCGAGCCAACCGAGTATCCCGGCGCATGCGGCGGCGACGGTGTTGAGTACGACCACCGACGCGCTGTTGCCTGCGGCCAACGCCGATCCGCCGTTGAATCCGAACCAACCGAACATCAGCAGGCCGGATCCGAGCATGGTCAACGGAAGGCTGTGTGGTCGTGGCGGATTGAGAAACGAGCTGCGCTTGCCCAGAACGATGACGACGGCCAGTGCTGCCACGCCCGAGTTGATGTGTACGGCGGTGCCACCTGCGAAGTCCACTGCCCCGAGGGTGTTCGCGATCCAGCCGCCTGTCACCGAGCCGTCTGCGGAATCGAACGCGAATACCCAGTGCGCCACCGGGAAGTACACGAGGGTGATCCACAGGCCGGAGAAGGCGATCCAGGCTCCGAATTTCATTCGGTCGGCGACGGCTCCGGAGATGAGTGCGACGGTGATCGCAGCGAAGAGCAGTTGAAACGCCGACACCAGCGCCGGCGGTAGTCCGGGCTCTGCCGGAGCATCGAGAAGTGTGCTGGAACCGAAGTATTCGGCCGGGTCGCCCAGCAGGCCTGCGCCGCCGAGTGAATTCCCGAACACTGCCGAGTATCCGAAGACGATCCACAATACTCCGACGAGAGCGAACCCGCCGAATGTCATCATCGCCATGTTCAAGGTACTGCGGACGCTGACCATTCCTCCGTAGAAGAGTGCAACGCCCGGAACCATCAGCGATACGGCGGCGAAGGCCGCGAGAATCCACGCTGTATCTGCGGCGGCGACAGCTTCGTTCATATCCGATCCACCTTGCGAGAGTCGTTGACGGCTGAACGGCGCTCGCGGTACGAGAGGCGCGAGATCAGCCTGAGTGCACGGTCAGTCAAACAAGTTTTCCATCAGGATTGGCTTCGAGGGCGTGAATTATAGGTAAATTCATGGCCTTTCGTCGACTTGATACTTAAGCTCAATCCAAATAAAGGAAAAATAAAGGAGTTTCGTGAAATATCAGTCCGTGGAACTGGTTCGGGTGGTCGAGCGCGAGTACGTGCCGTGGAGCAACGGTGCCGGTCTCACTGCGCCGATAGCCGTCGGAGACGTCGTCGGCGGGCTGCCGCAGTGGCGGGTGAGCGTCGCCCGGCTCGGTTCGGTTCCGAGTGAATTCTCGACCTTCCGGGGTACGGATCGAATCTTCACCGTCGTCGGTCGGTACGGAGTTGAGTTCGACTGGGGTTCATCGATGACGAAAGTTGATCCATGGCAGCCATTTTCGTTCGACGGTGCGTTGAACCCATGGTGCGTCCCCGAGGGTGAGACGAGCGCGTTCAACGTGATGACAGACCCGTCGCGCGCCTGCGGGTCGGTGGTGATGCGCCGGCCCGGCGACGGCGATTGGATGACGGACCCGGCAGCGGTCACCGTGGTTCTGGTCCGGGACGGGCAGGTATGTGTCGATACCCGCTGTGCCGCAGCGGGTGACTGCGTCGTCGTTCGGCATGCAGCCGTCCGGATCAGCGGTACCGCTTCGGTGTTGGTTGCCGTCATACGCGCGTCGGTTTCATCACGGCTACAGTGACACTCCACCGTAGGTGCGCAGCCATCGCATGGCAGGCTCACGAGTTCGGGTGATCCCTTTGTATTCGGCCATGTCGAACGGGAGATCCTCGAGCACCTTGTGGGTGCGCTCGGCCCATTCGGGAACCGTTGCCAGCTCACGAAACGGCAGTAGATACGTGCGGATCAGGAACATGACCGCATCGGAATTGGCCAGGCGCACCAGATGCTGGACCTCCGTGCGCAGAGACAAGCGATCGCCTACCGCTGTCAGCGGCCCGTCTGCCAGTGTCCGGCGGTCACGCCCCCAATCGGGATACGTCTCGGTTGAGGTGTCGAGTTTTCCGTCCACCGTCAGAGTCCAATTGGTTCGGCGGTAGCTCTGTCCCGATTCGAGTCGCATGAGAAAACTCTGTGCCCGCGTCGCTACATTCTCGGTGTGTACTCGGGGTACCGGACCGTGGATCTGCAGGAAGCTCATTCCGACATCGAAGCCGAAAGACCAGTCCGCAGCGAAGGTGACGAGACCGGCATCGGCCCACAGTTGATTTTCGCGTTGGTCGAGTAGAACGACGTCCTCTTGTATCTGGCTGCCGATGTACACCAACGGGGGCGCAGGCAGCGTCGAGAGATCGCCGAGTACGAAATGGTCGTCCACGGACAGCAATGCGTTCTGCCACCGCCATCTCGAGTCGGTTCGCTCGAGGGACATGATCTCGGGATGTTCTCGGGCGAGGTCGCGCATCACCGTCAACATGCAGTCCCAGGCCGCGGGCGTCATATGCTCCAGACACTGATGGCGTGACGGATCCCGGTCGAGTATCCGGCGTCGTTCCGCGAGTTCGCTGTGGTAGTTCTGGTCGATCACGATTCGATGCTCGCCCCACAGGCCGGCGGCCGTGATGTGCGATGTACCCGACGGTTCCACGTTGGTGCTGTAGCGGTACTGGTCGCGGGAGAAGGGGAACGGGAACCCCGCCACGGCGGGTCCGTGTTCTGTTGTCGGCACGTTCATGTCACAGCTCCAATTCCAGTAGGTCGCCGGCCGCTCTCGACACACACGGCATCATCGAGTCCCCCGACGCTTTCTCGTCTTCGCTCAGATACAGGTCCCGGTGTTCGATCCGTCCACCGCGCACCGACAGACGACATTCGCCGCACACGCCTTGCCTGCACAGATTTGGGACGTTGATTCCCTTGTCGAGCAGGACATCCAGAAGTGAGGTGCCGGACGGGACCGGCACGATCATTCCCGAGCGTCCCAGCTTCGCGGCAAACGGAAGTCCGGCGTCGAGGGGGCCTGAACCGAATGCCTCCGAATGTATTCGCGCAGCCGGCCATCCTTTCGCGTGAGCAGCGTCGGCCACCGCCTCGATCATCGAGCGCGGTCCGCACGAATACAGGTGCGTTCCCAGCGGTTGATCGGCGAGGGCGTCGTCCAGGATCTGCTCGAGCTGCGTGGCGGACGCCACCGCTTGCAGTCGATCGCCGCACAACTGGGTGAGTTCGTCGAAGTGCGCCCCGAATCCGGGGCGGAACGCGTATAGAACCTGAAACGACCGACCCCAGTCGACCGCTGCGCGAACGTGCGACAGAACGGGAGTCACGCCAATACCGCCCGCGACGTAAACATGATGACGCGCGGTGAGTATCGGGGCGAAATCGCTGCGGGGCGGACGAAGGTGAACCAGGTCGCCCTCGCGTAGGGAATGCGCCCACCGTGAGCCGCCTCGCCCGTTCTCGTCGAGGCGAACGGACACCGTGTAGAATTCCGGTTCGATCGACGGTCCGGTGAGCGAGTACGCGTTGTACAGTCCGTCGCTCCATCTCAACGCGACATGGCTTCCCGGTGTGAACGACGGAAGTGGCGTCCCGGCCGCGGACGCGAGAACCAGTTGCCGGACGTCGGTACAGAGCGTTCGAGTACTGCGAACTCGAAGCTCGAGGTCGCCGGTGTGTGTTGCCGGCCTGTTCGTGTCGATGCTCATCTCAGTTCCTCGCTCATTCGAGTTCCTCCGAGTCGGGTCGGTATCCGAGATATGCCGCGTGCCGTCGCGAATAGTGGTAATACACAGCGAGATCGACCCGACATGTCGAAACACTTCACGATGTCGTCGATCGCAGCGATCGTGTCGGTCACGGCGTGGCAGTGAGCGCAGAAGACTGCGCGGTGCCGGATCGCCTGGATGTCTGGCTGTTCGGTGGTCACCGTGATCATTTCGGTGTCGACGGCCCCCGCTCGGACGAGTTGTGAACGGATTCGACCCACGGTGGTTTCAGCGGCGACGACGACAAAACGCCATCCCACTCGGGCTTGACTCAGAATCGACTCCGGGATCAGGGGTTGGGCGTTCGTGAGTCTGACGATCACGGTGGTGGGAGCCGACTGTTCGGCCGGCTCCCACGCCGCCTCGTCGGCGGACTCGTCGGTGATGAGCACGACACAGGTCACCGTTTCGTCGACTGGCGCGACTGCGATGTCGCTTGTGTCCCAACGTGGAACGCTGGTCGAGCGCATGCTCACAACCATGACGGGTTACGGCGCGAACGAGCGGTGGCCCACGAAATAGGCCAGTGCGGATTCGGGCGTGGAGAAGAGGATGCGTGATCCCTTCGGGAAGAAGATCGCATCGTGCTTCCGTGCGATGGTCACTTGCCCGGTGTCCGGGTTCTCCAGGCGGAATTCGCCTTCGAGGACGACTTTCATCTCGTCGTACTCGTAGAAGTAGTCCAGTACCGCGTCCGTGTGATCGAGCTTGAAGTAGCCTGCGGACATTTCCGAACCCTCGGGATTGGAAAACACGTCCCCGATGAATCCTGCGGTTCCCGGGTACTGCTCGGTCGGCATGGGCGGCAGTTGCTCGTGAAACCCTGATGTGACGCGAAACGGATTCTTGGACGATTGCTGTGTGATGGTCATCTGATTGCTCCTTGCTGAGGTGCGGATTCCGTAAATAAGTGAACTCTTGTGAAACCTTAAGCACTCTGATGAAACCATGATGACCGTTACGTCTGGGTTACAAAATTCGAAATATCGATGAAGTTCAGTCGCGCAAAGCGTTTATTGCCCAGATGAGGGTGGACAGCGCCGAAAGGTGACGCCGATCTGACGTTGCCTTAACGTGGTCGTCACATATATCGAGTTTCATGTGAGATAACAAAAGTTAATGAGCTGAAACATGGCGGATGTCAGTGGCGCGCATCCACCACTCTCCGACGGAAAAGGATCGACACGTGAGCGAGAAGAGCAAGTTCTTGATCATCGGTGGTGGGCTCGAAGGGCTCGCTGTCGCGTACTCGCTGGCTGCTCGCGGTGAGACCGATGTGCTCGTACTCGAACGCGACACACTCTGCTCCGGCATGACCGGAAAATCGAGCGGCGTCGTTCGCTGTCACTACGGCACACCGTCTCTGGCCGCAATGTCGTGGTACGGAGTGGACATCTTCACCCGGGCTACCGAGATATTCGACGACGACATGGGTTTTCGGCCTTGTGGATACGTCGTAGGAGTCGGTGAGAACAACGTCAAACCGCTCGAGGCGAACATCGAGATGATGCAGGGTCTCGGTATCGCGACAGAATTCATCGCCCACGACAAGATGGCGGAGTTGTGGCCGGGGTTGCATCTGGACGACTTTGCATTGTTCGCGTACGAGCCGCTCGGCGGGCGCGGCGAGGCCTACATGGCGGGGATGGCCTTTGCGGCCACCGCTCGTCGCCTGGGGGTGAAGATACGTCAGAGCACACCGGTCGCAGCACTGCTGCAGAATGCTGCCGGGGTGGTGTACGGAGTCACTCTGCCGGACGGAACCGAAATTCACGCCGAGCACGTGATACTCGCCGCCGGGCCGTGGGCGCCGGCCCTCGCTGCCGGTGTCGGTGTCGATTTGGATGTCAAAGCGCAACGAGCGCAATTGGTTCTGATCGATCAAGGCGCGCCGACGCCGGAAGTGCCGGTGCTCTCCGATCTTGCGGGGTTGCAGTACATCTGCCGGGAGCCCAACGGTGAACTGTTGGTGGGTAATTCCGATCATCAGGCACCGGAATACATCGACCCAGACAAGTATGTCAATCGCGCCGACGCCGCCGCGATCGAGAAGAACATCGTCAAGCTCAGCCACCGGCTTCCCGACATGCCGGACCCGCGGATCACCAGCTCTTACGTGGGCGCCTACGACGTGACACCCGACTACAACCCGATCATCGGACCCGCTCCGGTGGACGGACTGTTTCTTGCCACCGGGTTCTCCGGGCACGGGTTCAAGATTTCCCCGGCCGTCGGAAAGCTCGTTGCCGACCTGCTGGTCGACGGCGTCACCGACCTTCCGAACGTGAACGCCGCGGACTTCCGGTACTCGCGTTTCGCGGAAGACGATCTGCTGTTCAGTCTGCACCCGTACGAGGGTGCCGGGGAAATGCGATGACCGCCCATATTCGGTACCTTCCGACTCGACCAACCAGAGGATCTGACATGGCCATCGATACTTCGGAGGCAATTGCCGTGAACTCGGTTCCGGCATCGACATCACCTACACTCACCGAACTCGCCCAGGCGAGTGGAACGACCTTCATTCTCGCCCTCTTCGTCACTCTGTCCGGAAAACCCTGTGCCAAGCTGGTTCCGGTAGAAGCAGTCGAGCAACTCCAGAACGACGGTGTTGGATTTGCCGGATATGCTGCCGGTTACATGGGTCAGGAACCCAAGGATTCCGATCTGGTAGCGGTGCCCGATGTCTCGTCGTTCACGCCGATTCCTTTCATTCGGCCGGGATTGGCGCTCGTGCATTGCGATCCGCATGTCGACGGGGTGCCGTGGCCGTATGCACCGCGGGTGATCCTCCGCGAACAGTTGCGTCGCGCAGCTGATCTCGGTTTGACGGTCAACGTCGGCGCCGAGATCGAGTACTTCCTGGTCAATCGTGTCGACGGTGAGCTGGTCACTGCCGACCGTGCCGATACGAGTAGGCAACCGTGCTACGACGCCCGGGACGTCACGCGGATGTACGACCACCTGACCGAGGTATCCGGAGCGATGAACGCCCTGGGTTGGGGCAACTACGCCAACGATCACGAAGACGGTAACGGTCAGTTCGAACAGAACTTCGACTACGCCGACGCCATGTGTACCGCAGATCGTGTCATCACGGCCCGATATCTTCTCTCGGTCATTGCCGAGAAGCGCGGTATGCAAGCAACGTTCATGCCCAAGCCGTTCACCGATCGCACCGGGTCGGGTATGCACCTGCACCTGTCTCTCTGGAATGACGGCGGATCGGCGTTCCCCGACTCGGCAGACTTCAAGGGGTTGGGGCTCTCGGGTACGGCGTACTCGTTCATCGCCGGAATCCTCGAGCATGCCTGTGCTCTGCAGGGTCTCATCGCACCGACAGTCAACTCCTACAAGCGGACCGGTGCCACCGCGACCACCAGCGGTGCCACCTGGTCGCCGCGATACGCCACCTACGGCGGTAACGATCGAACACACTACCTTCGGGTTCCGGACAGCAATCGTGTCGAGCTTCGCGGTGGTGACGGCTCTGCGAATCCGTACCTGGCCGCCGCCGGCGCGATCGCGGCCGGCTTGGACGGTATCCGCCGCAACCTGGACCCGGGGGCGCCGGGTAGTGGGGATCGTCGCAGCGACATGCTGCCGATGACGTTGCTCCATGCAATGGATGCTCTCGAAGCCGACCCGGTGTTGACCGCCGCGCTCGATGTCGCAGGTCCTGGAGTGGCCGAGTACTTCGCCAAAACCAAACGCGAGGAGTTCTTCTCGTGGCATAACACGGTATCGGCCTGGGAGATAGACCATTATCTCACCGCTTTCTGAGCTCGCCGCATTCTGGGCTCGCCGCTGTTCGAACTCGCCGCTGTCCGAACTCACCGCTGTCCGAACTCACCGCTGTCCGAACTCGAACTACCCGAACTATCCGAAAGGACTCCGCATGTGTGGAATCGTCGGGCTTCATCTACGTGATGCCTCGCTCTATCCTCGACTCGGTGCGCTACTGACCGACATGCTGGACCAGATGTGCGATCGCGGACCCGACTCCGCCGGTATGGCCGTCTACGGTGATCCCACCTGGTCACCGTCTGGTGAAGCGACTGTCTCCCTGCTTGATTCACCGATCACCGCCGACCGGTTGTCCGAGGAGCTCGGCGCGCTGGTAGGTGTACCGGTCACGGTGATCGACCTCGCTCCCACCACCGTCCTGCACGCACCGATCGGTGCCGATGCCCTGGTCTCCGCGGTCCGCGCAGTCGCCCCGAGCGCGCGGATCATCGGTTTCGGCGACGATCTGACCGTACTCAAGGGCATGGGGAATCCGACCGAGCTGGCACACCGATTCGGTCTGCCCCGGGCGAGCGGGTGGCAGGGCGTCGCACATACCCGGATGGCCACCGAATCCGCAGTCACGGCAGAAGGCTCGCATCCGTTCGCCGTCGGACCGGATCAGTGCCTGGTGCACAACGGTTCGTTCTCGAACCACATGTCGATCAAGCACGAACTCGAGCGCGGCGGAGTCGAATTCGACAGCGAGAACGATACCGAAGTGGGCGCCAGGTTCGTCGCCAAGCAGTTGTCCGAAGGAGTGGACCTGGAAAAAGCATTGCTGATGCTGAACCAGACCTTCGACGGCTTCTACACGTTGCTGGTCTCCAACAGCGATTCGTTCGCCGTGGTCCGTGATGCCATTTCCTGCAAGCCGGCCGTGATCGCCGAGACGGACCGCTGGGTCGCCATGGCATCGGAATACCGCGCTCTGGCACACCTGCCAGGCATCGACAACGCCCGAATCTTCGAGCCCGAACCGGAAGAGGTGTACGTATGGCACCGGTAGTGACCACCACGAAGGACAACAGCGTGCAGGTAACGGACACGCGCCCCGCCGAGACGGCTGTCGTCGATCTGCGTTCGTCCAGTGTTCGAGAGGTCAACGAACTCCTCAGCTCACCCGACGCGCCGAAATCGCTGATCGTGACCGATCCTCAGGGGGCACATGCGCTCGCCTGCGGGCTGGACCAGGATCTGTCCGTCACCATCGACGGGCATGTCGGCTACTACTGTGCCGGCATGAACCAGCATGCGTCGGTGACGGTGACCGGTAATGCGGGAGTCGGTGTGGCCGAGAACATGATGTCCGGGACTGTGCACGTCGAAGGCGATGCGTCGCAGTCCGCCGGGGCCACCGCGCACGGCGGTCTACTCGTCATAGACGGCAATGCCGCCGCCCGATGCGGGATCTCGATGAAAGGCGTCGACATCGTCGTCGGCGGAAACATCGGGCATATGAGTGCCTTCATGGGGCAGGCCGGCCGTCTCGTCGTATGCGGCGACGCCGGTGAGGCATTGGGCGATTCGATCTACGAGGCGCGAATCTACGTGCGCGGCACCGTTGCGTCACTGGGTGCGGACTGTATCGCGAAGTCGATGCGCCAGGAGCACCTGGACGAGCTGACAGAACTGCTCGTCGCTGCCGGTCTGGACCACGACCCACGGGAGTTCACCCGGTACGGATCGGCACGCAGCCTCTACAACTTCCACGTCGACAACGCCAGCGCGTACTAGGAGAGCAGTCATGAACACACCGGCATCGGGCACCCGTCTACGTGAATCCGCGACGTACGATCGCGGTGTCATCGCCGAAATCCAGCGCGCGGCGGAAACCGGGATCTACGATATTCGCGGCTGGGGCGCCAAGCGCAAGCTCCCGCATTTCGACGACCTGCTCTTCCTCGGCGCCTCGATGTCCCGATACCCCCTCGAAGGCTATCGGGAGAAATGCGACACCGATGTGGTCCTCGGCGATACTCACGCCAAATTTCCTTTGCATCTGGACATTCCGATCACCATTGCGGGAATGAGCTTCGGCGCGCTGTCCGGACAAGCCAAGGAGGCCCTCGGTCGTGGTGCCAGTGAAGTCGGCACCTCGACCACGACCGGGGATGGCGGAATGACACCGGAAGAGCGTGGACAGTCCAAAAGCCTTGTTTATCAGTATCTTCCGTCGCGTTACGGAATGAACCCCGACGATCTTCGTAAGGCCGACGCCATCGAGATAGTCCTGGGTCAGGGCGCCAAGCCGGGTGGCGGTGGAATGTTGCTCGGGCAGAAGATCACCGAGCGTGTCGCCGGAATGCGAACCCTCCCCATCGGGGTGGACCAGCGCAGCGCGTGTCGGCATCCCGACTGGACCGGCCCGGACGATCTGGCGATCAAGATCGTCGAATTGCGAGAGATCACCAACTGGGAGAAGCCGATCTACGTCAAGGTCGGTGCGACGCGGACGTACTACGACGTCAAGCTGGCGGTCAAGGCCGGAGCTGACGTCGTGGTGGTCGACGGAATGCAGGGCGGCACGGCGGCCACTCAGGAAGTGTTCATCGAGCACGTCGGAATACCGACGCTCGCCGCAATCCCGCAGGCCGTCCAGGCGTTACAGGAACTGGGTGTGCACCGCAAGGTGCAGTTGATCGTCTCCGGTGGCATCCGCAGTGGCGCCGACGTCGCGAAGGCCATGGCATTGGGTGCTGATGCCGTGGCGATCGGTACCGCCGCATTGATCGCATTGGGCGACAACAGCCCTCGCTATGCCGACGAGTACCGAAAGTTGGGTTCGGAGGCGGGATTCTACGACGATTTCCAGGCCGGACTCGACCCCGCAGGCATCACCACGCAGGACCCGGAACTCTCCGCTCGCCTGGACCCGGTCGAGGGTGGGCGTCGGTTGGCGAACTACCTGCGCGTGTTGACCATGGAAGCGCAGACACTGGCGCGGGCCTGCGGAAAGTCGCATCTGCGTAATCTCGAACCCGAGGACTTGGTTGCCCTGACCGTCGAAGCGTCCGCCATGGCGCGGGTGCCGCTGGCAGGCACCACCTGGATCCCGGGACGGTACTGATCGTGACTGCATTCGATTCGCTGTGGTCGACCATCCTTGACGTCGGTCAGCATCGTTCGACGCGCGGATATCGTCGATTTGCCTGGGGTGAAGCCGATCTCGCGCTCCGCGAGTGGTTCCGTGACTGCGCTGCCAAGCGGGGCATGGATGTCGAGGAAGACCGCAACGGCAACCTGTGGGCATGGTGGCTACCGAACGGGTGGATCGGAGAGCCGACCGGAGCATTCGTCACCGGATCGCACCTCGACTCCGTGCCCGACGGCGGTGCGTACGACGGGCCGCTCGGTGTCGTGTCCGCTTTCGCGGCGATCGACATACTCCGAGGCCGGGGAGTGGAGCCGGTCATCCCGATCGCGGTGACGGCCTTCTCGGACGAGGAGGGGGCCAGATTCGGTGTCGCGTGCGTCGGCAGCCAGCTCTCCACAGGCGCGCTTGCACCGGATCGGGCACTGTCGTTGCGTGACAACGACGGCATCACCCTGGCGGAGGCGATGACGCGAGCGGGTCGGCCCACCGCGCACCTCGGTGTGGACGAGTCGCTTGTCGAGCGAGTCGGGGTGTACGTCGAGTTGCACGTCGAACAGGGTCGGGCGCTCGATCTCGTGGACAAGCCGGTCGCCGTCGCGTCCTCGATCTGGCCGCACGGCCGGTGGGAGTTCACCTTCACCGGTGAGGCGAACCATGCCGGTGCGACTCGTCTGGTGGATCGCCGGGATCCGATGCTCGCGTACGCGTCGTCGGTACACAGCGCCCGCAACGCTGCCGCCGTGCACGACGCGGTTGCGACCTTCGGAAAGATCAAAGTCCTGCCCAACGGTGCGAATGCGATTCCCTCGGAGGTCAAGGCCTGGCTGGACGCCCGCGCCGCCGACGAGGAGACGCTGAGCAAGCTCGTTGCGCAGATCGAGTCCGAGGCGCGTGGGCACGCCGAAGTCGATCGGATCGGTCTCGAGGTGTTTGCCGAGTCGATCACTCCGATCGTCGAGTTCCCGGCAGCGCCGCGAGAGCGCTTGGCGCGGGCGCTCGCACACCTGGGAGAGGTCCCGGTCCTGCCCACTGCGGCCGGCCACGATGCCGGAATCCTTTCGGAAAAAGTGCCGACCGCGATGCTGTTCGTGCGAAATCCCACCGGTGTCTCGCATTCTCCCGACGAGTACGCATCGGCCGAAGACTGTAATGTCGGTGCACTGGCGCTGGCCGACGTGATGACGGATTGGGTGAGCTGAGGGCGCTCGCGAAGTTCGGCGCTCAGTGTGCGGTTACCGGTGTAGTGGAGTGGCCTCTGCAAGTTGATCGGGAATCTGAAAAGCAACGCGTAGTGCACTTCAACTGGTGGCCAAGGGAATTCGATCTACCACCGGTGTGGTTTCGTCAATGTCGCAGTTCGCGATGTCGTCTATGTGAATGACTGTCGCGACGATCAATTCTGAGTAGCCTTGGCGCCGTGGTATTCGGTTGACCGAGGATGTTGGGCGCAAAGCAGCCCACCTCCATGCGCTGAGAGGAAACAGGATGGGTTTGTTCCGACCTGCCAAAGAGTTTCGCCAAAGAACATTCACGGCTCCGTGCACTGGCTCGGAATTCTTGCAAGTGTTACACGGCACCAGCGACTATGACGGGGAATATCCGTTCCAGGTGATGCTGGATGTGGGGCCATTGTCTGGACCTCCCCTGGCTGAGACGGTTTACATCGAATCGTTGTCTGACAATGGATTTGTCGTTGCTGCTGGTAATCGAGTCAAGACCTTGTGGCGTATGCAACTCGAACTCCAGGGAGACAATCCGGTCGCCGGGAGTTTCGGTTCGCTTACTGTCAACGACGAGAGATGGTTCGGCAACGTCATGAAGATGAATTCGGCTCTGAGTAGTGCGGCTCGGAGCGTAGGAGGCAGGACCCGTAAGTGGCCGATGTGAACGACAGTCTTGCGTAGAGAATTCGTTAGAGGATGCATAAATCGGCCGAGGTTGAGCGCGGAAGGAAATGGGCATTGGGAAATCTCGATTCATACAGGAAAGACATGCAGTATTTGAAGGAAAAGAGCGACAAGCGGGCACTCAACAGTGACAACAGTATTTACAAGGATTTGGACCGGAAGGCATCGAACTTGCCAGAGTTGCGGCGTTTTCTCAGTTCGCTGAACGTGAACTACGTATAACTGTTCGGCATCGCCGATCTCTAGGCTCGCCATGACTCGTGGTCTGGTGGCACTGTCTTCGTGGTGGAAGACGGCCCATATGATTCATGTCGAGAAGACTGGTGGCGAGCCGATCGTTCCCGTCCGCGAGCCGAGGAGGATGCGCTGGTGACCGTGGACAGTCGGGCGCTGCCGATCTATCCGGCCGGATCGGTCGCGGTGCCGTTCGTGATCGCGGGCATGGACGAGGTGGTCTCACGCGAAACTCACTGGGACGCGCATTCGCATCCCACCCACGAGCTGCTGTGGAACGAACGTGGAGCGTCGAGTTCCACGGTTGGCTCGCGGACGTGGACGATCACCCCGACTGTCGGGCTGTGGATGCCGGCCGGTGTACTGCACTCGTCGATGGCCCCAGCGGGAACGTGGTATCGGGCGGTGCACTTCGGCATCGACTCGGTGCCGTCGTTGTCCGATGTTCCGGTGACGGTCGAGGTGACACCGCTGCTGCGAAACCTGCTCGAGCGGTTGACGGACGACACGCTCGGAAGCTACTCACGCTCGCTGACGGAGAGCATGGTGATCGATGTTCTCGCGCCGTCTCCCCATGAGTTGCTCGTCCAGATCCCGGAACTGCCGTTGTTGCGTCCACTCGTGGAGACCATCCAGAACGATCCGAGCGATTCACGAACGTTGTCCGATTGGGCGACGTTGTTGGATGTGAGCCCGCGCACGATCACGCGGGTGTTCCGATCGGAAACCGGACTGAGTTTCGGGCGATGGGTGGCGGCGGTGCGGGCTCAGCGCGCAGTGATTTTGCTGGCGCACGGCCTGGACCTCAGCGAGGTGGCCGAACGGGTGGGATATCACTCGACCAGCGCTTTCGGCGCCGCATTCCGACGCGTCACCGGGGCTACGCCTGGCACGTTTCGAGTGGGCTGACCACGCCGGCATTCTGTCCCGATCGCTACATGGGGTGTCCCAAACCCGCGATTGCGCCAACATGTCTCCACCGTTACGGTTTAGGCAAACCTCACCTAATTGGCTTCCGTTGCGCTGGGTCGAGGACCTGTATTCCTACTCGATGGAGTTCTGTTCCATGCGTTCACAACGCTTCTTGGCGGCCGCCGCCGCAGCCGTCGCCCTGGTACTCGGTATGAGTGCCTGTAGTTCGGACTCGTCTGATTCTGCTGATCGTGGCAACAGCGACAGTGGATCCGGCAGCTTCCCCGTCACTGTCCACCACGCCTTCGGTACCACCACGATCAAGGAGAAGCCGGAACGCGTCGCCACCGTGGCGTGGGCCAATCACGAAGTGCCCCTTGCTCTCGGGATCGTTCCCGTCGGGATGGCTGCGGCCACGTTCGGCGACGACAACGGAAACGGCATGCTGCCCTGGGTCGAGGAGAAGTTGGACGAGCTCGGCGCGAAACCGCCGGTGCTCTTCGACGAAACCGACGGGATCGACTTCGAAGCCGTCTCCGACACCAACCCCGACGTCATCCTGGCTGCATACTCCGGTCTGACCAAGGAGGACTACGAGACGTTGAGCGAGATCGCTCCGGTTGTCGCGTACCCGCAGGGGCCGTGGGCAACCTCGTGGCGTGATGTGATCAAGTACAACAGCATGGGCCTCGGGCTGGAGAGGGAAGGCGAGGAGCTCACTGCCACCATCGAGAAGGAAATCTCCGACGAGGTGGCCAAACATCCGCAGCTGGCCGGTAAAGCGACGATGTTCCTGACGCACGTCGACACGTCCGACCTGAGCCAGGTCAGCTTCTACACCGCGAACGACACCCGCGCCGCGTTCTTCGAGGACCTCGGCCTCACCACGCCGAAGAGCGTTGCCGACGCGTCGACCGGCGGCGAGTTCTCCAAGAAGGTCAGCGCCGAACGAGTGGACGTCTTCAACGACGTCGACATCATCGTCACCTACGGCGATCAAGCACTGGTCGATGCTCTGAAGGCGGATCCGTTGCTCTCGCAGATGCCTGCCGTCGCGAACAACGCCGTGGTGTTCCTCGACGGAACCGGCCCGATGGGCACGGCCGCCAACCCCACACCGCTCGCCATCTCCTGGGTGCTCGGCGACTACGTCGACCTACTTGCCGCAGCTGCTGAAAAGTCCTCGGCTGCCGGGCAGTGACGGTAACCTCGCAAGACTCGACGTCGGGCGCCCGCGACATGCGGCGCCCGGCGTTCGGTAACGGGTTGTGGCTGATCGGCGTTCTCATCGTGCTCGTCACACTTGCGGGAGCGTCGGTCGTCATCGGCTCACGTGATGTCGATTGGTCCGACATCGTTGCGGCGCTGGGAGGTTCGACGGAGAATATCGGCCAGGGTGCGATAGCCAAGCGCATTCCGCGTACAGTTCTCGCTCTCGTCGTCGGTGCAGCGCTCGGCTTGGCCGGTGCTGTGATGCAGGGGATCACCCGTAACCCGTTGGCAGACCCCGGAATCCTGGGTGTCAACATGGGTGCTTCACTCGCGGTGGTGGTCGGCATGGCGTGGTTCGGGCTCTGGACGCAGACGTCCATGATCTGGGTGGCGATCCTCGGAGCCGCTGCTGCAGCGCTGTTCGTCTACGTCGTCGGCTCACTCGGCCGCGACGGCGCCACCCCACTCAAACTGGCGCTGGCAGGCGCTGCCACGTCGGCAGCGTTCGCGTCATTCATCACAGCGATCATGCTGCCCCGCAACGATATCGCGGCCAGTGCCCGGTCATGGCAGATCGGTGGTGTGGGTGGGGCGAGTTTCGACTCGATCCGCCAGGGGCTGCCGTTCTTCGTAGTCGGTTTCGTGATCTGCCTACTCTCGGCCCGCAGCCTCAATTCCCTGGCGCTCGGTGACGAGGTCGCCGCGGGTCTGGGCGCACGTGTCGGACTCGTCCGTGCGGCCACCGCACTCGGTGCGGTCCTGTTGTGTGGCGCTGCCACGGCGATTGCCGGCCCCATCGGTTTCGTCGGCCTCGTTGTGCCGCATTTCTGCCGGCTGTTGATCGGAATCGACAACCGTTGGTTACTTCCGTTTTCTGCCCTCACCGGTGCCGGTCTGCTGGTTGCCGCCGACGTTCTCGGGCGTATCGTGGCACGGCCGAGCGAGATCGACGTCGGCATCATCACCGCGCTCATCGGCGCGCCGTTCTTCATCTACATCGTCCGTCGACAGAAAATACGCGAACTGTGACCGCCACCCTCGATGCCACGGCATCGACGATCGACACCGTTGCCGTCAACCGCATCAGGCGAGGGCGGCGACGCCGTAGCGTCATCACGATCCTGACCGTTCTCGTAGTCGTGGCCTTCGCGGTGAGTTTGACGGTGGGGAAAACCTTCTACTCGCCGTCCGAGGTCGTGCGTGTCATTCTGGGGGAGCACGTTCCCGGCGCGTCGTTCACAGTCGGTCGACTCCGACTTCCCCGTGCCGTTCTGGCTGTCGTTGCCGGGATCTGTTTCGGTCTGGGCGGCATCACCTTCCAGACGATGCTGCGCAATCCGCTGGCCAGCCCCGACATCATCGGAATCAGTTCCGGTGCCAGTGCGGCAGCTGCCTTCGCGATCATCGTGTTCTCACTCGGCGGCACGCAGGTGTCCGCCTTCGCGATCGTGTTCGGCCTGGCCGTCGCGATCCTGATCTACCTATTGTCGTTCAAGAACGGCGTTGCCGGAACTCGCCTGATCCTGATCGGCATCGGCATCGCTGCCATGCTCGACAGCGTCACCTCGTATCTGCTCAGCACCGCCGCTGCATGGGATCTGCAGGAGGCGATGCGTTGGCTCACCGGCAGCCTCAACGGCGCCAACTGGGCGTCGACAGTTCCCGTTCTCGTCGCCCTGGCCGTGTTGGGCCCTGTACTGCTGAACCAATCCCGTAGCCTCTCGATGATCCAGCTCGGTGACGATGCAGCCCAAGCGCTCGGCGTCCGGGTGGAGCGAACACGCATCCTGGCCATCATCGCAGCGGTCGGACTCATCGCTTTCGCCACGGCCGCAGCCGGCCCCATCGCTTTCGTCGCTTTTCTCTCCGGACCCATCGCAGCGCGGCTCGTCGGATCGGGAACCTCCCTGCTCGTCCCGTCGGCGCTCGTCGGGGCGCTGCTGGTGCTCATCGGCGATTTCATCGGACAGTACGCGCTCGGTACCCGCTACCCCGTCGGGGTGGTGACGGGCGCACTCGGTGCGCCGTATCTGGTCTACCTCATCATTCGATCCAATCGCACGGGAGGTTCGCTGTGACCGAATCCCACACCCTGACAGTGGAGAACCTCGAACTCGGATACGGTGACCGCACCGTCGTGAAGTCGCTCGATCTCGCTGTGCCGCCGGGCAAGATCACCACCATCGTGGGTGCGAACGCCTGCGGAAAATCCACATTGCTGCGGTCCATGTCGAGGCTGCTCCGCCCCCGGCACGGCCATGTGCTGCTCGACGGCAAGGACGTCCACCGGTTACCGGCCAAGAAACTCGCTCGCACCCTGGGGTTGCTGCCACAGTCACCCATCGCACCGGAAGGGATCGTGGTGGCCGATCTCGTGGGGCGTGGCCGTCATCCGCATCAGCGAGTGCTCGCCAGGTGGAGCCGCGAGGACGACGCCGCAGTTGCCGATGCGCTGGAGGCAACCGCCACAACGGAATTGGCCGAACGCTCGGTGGACGAGCTGTCCGGCGGTCAACGCCAGCGAGTGTGGATCGCAATGGCGCTCGCCCAGCAGACCGACGTGTTGCTACTCGACGAGCCCACTACGTTCCTGGACGTGAGCCATCAGGTGGAGGTGCTCGACCTCCTCACCGATCTCAACCGGTCCCGGGGAACGACCATCGTCATGGTGTTGCACGATCTCAACCTCGCCGCTCGTTATGCCGACTACCTCGTCGCGATGGCGGACGGTCGGATCTATGCCGCCGGCGATCCCGGCAACGTGCTCACCAGCGAGAACGTGCGCACCGTGTTCGGTCTGGACAGTCGCGTCATTCCCGACCCGGTCTCGGGAAAGCCGCTGGTGTTGCCATTGGGCAGGCATCACGTCACCGCCGAAGCGTCCTCGTGAGCCGGCCGTGAACCACCGCATCGAGTCACTCGAGGAACTCAACGCCGTTCTGGGTGAACCGCATCCGGTGATCATGGAGAAACACACCGCGTTCACGACGCCGTTGATACGTGACTTCATCGAACAGGCGCGGTTCTTCGTGCTCGCGACCGCCGATGCGCAGGGCAACTGTGACTGCTCACCGCGCGGAGACCTGCTCAGCCAGGTTCACTTCCCCGACGAGAAAACGCTGATTCTGCCGGATCGCCCCGGAAACCGGCGGGCGGATTCGTATCGGAACATGCTCGAGAATCCGCACGTCGGGATCATGTTTCTCGCGCCAGGGCACGACGAGATAGTGCGGGTCAACGGTACCGCGGCCCTCTCGACAGATCCCGAACTGCTGGCGTCGATGGCAATGTCCGGCAAACCGGCTCTGCTTGCGGTGATCGTACGAATCGACGAGGCCTACGTTCATTGCGCCCGGGCGATTCTGCGCGCGAAACTGTGGGATCCGTCCACGTGGCCATCCGATGACGATGTTCCGAGTTTGCGCGACATGACGGCGCAGCAACACAACCGACGAGTCGAGGACATGGAACCGGCGAGGAAAGAGACATACCGCAAGTATCTGTATTGAACGCACAGTGACTCGCACGAGGGCTGAGGCAGGAGTTTTGCGAATCCGCAATCGGAAATGTCGACTCCCCCTCCTTATGGAGCGCACTGATCACGGCGCTCGCGGCGGACGTCGAGTCAGGTGCCCCGGTTCTCGTGTCTGGCATCGGCGCTCGTGGTTGCAGCGCTGACGACATGTGCTGACTTGGGCCTGAAGTACGTCGCGATATCGACCGG
Source organism: Rhodococcus sp. 27YEA15 (assembly GCF_049739425.1). Taxonomy (NCBI): domain Bacteria; kingdom Bacillati; phylum Actinomycetota; class Actinomycetes; order Mycobacteriales; family Nocardiaceae; genus Rhodococcus; species Rhodococcus sp. 27YEA15. Next base: position 4,647,702 of record NZ_JBMHHW010000001.1, on the reverse strand, counting down.
TCAGTCGTTGTCGCTCTGGGAAAGGTTCTCGATCAGATGTAGCTGCGTCCCTTCGGGATCGACGAGAAAACCTACTCGTTGCCCCCACGGCTGCAGCCGAACGGGGAGCAGTCGTGGACTCCCGACCGTCCTCTCGGCTACGCCCGATGCTTTGATCTGCCGATACAGTTCGTCGACATCGTCAACGCGGATGCTGCACATGAAGGAACTCTCTTCCGGCACCAGATCGGGAAACAGAAAGAACTCCACCTGGAGTTTCCCACGGCGGAGAATGAGCCGGCCGGCGTCGCGGTAGGACGGTTCGAATCCGAACCGTCCGTAGAACGCGAGAGTGTCGTCGAAGTCGCGAGAGGGCAGATTCGGCACCGCGCGATCGCTCATATCGCAAGCCTACGGGTCGAGACGTTGCGGCCGGTCGAATCCCGAGCGACGGTGTGCCACCGATCCGTGTGGGTGCATGCGGTGCACAGACCCTGCGCGGCCGAACTCGGTGCAATCGGCTCGGTCAACGACACCGCATGGCCGTGCGGGACTTGGTGCTAGCGGGCAGAACCATGTTCTTCTGGTACATCACGGTTACCGCCCGGAGTGTCCGTGGTGGTGGGTGCCTGCCACATCGCGTACGCAAGGGCGCACAGCCACAAGGTCATTCCGAGTACCTGGACGCGCTGCGCGATTCCGAGACCGAGGTTTCCGCCGCCCGCCAGCTCGATTCCGTTGGTGGTCAACATCCACACCGTCGCCACCGATGTCAGGATCAGCAGGCCGAGCCCCACGGTCCGCAGGAACCGATGCTCCCGGTAACGGTAGGCGCCCACGGTGAAGGCGATCATCGCGATGAAGATCGCGAACACCGCCACGCTGCTGGTCAAGGCGTGAACGTGGTGCAGTTGCGGTAGTAAGCCGTCCGGTGCGCTCGACGGACACCCGTCACCCGAGCATTCGAGTGGGAACGACGCGTCGGCGATGGTCGAGCCGCCGAACACCGCCAGCGCGACCCAGCCGGTGAGATACAACCGGCGCCGGGAGGTGAACGAGATGCCCAGAACGGCGGCGATCAGAACGAACACCGCACTGACCACGTCGGCGTTGCCGAACAGCTCACGATACTTCTGATTGTCGGCGTCGAGTTCGCTGAGAAACGACGTCACCGGATCGAGGCCGGTGTCGAGAAAGAACTCGAGCAACCACGACGAGTACGTGATGCCGCCGAGCACCAATGTGGCCACCAAACCCCACCGCGCTGCGTTGCGTGCCGTCATCACACCGACTTTACGGATCGGACACGGCAGTTTGAACACGTTGCGCTGCAACCAGCGGATCTTCGTGTTCCCACACCCTGATCACCGACCAGCCCTGATCGGAGAGACGCGCGTCGGTGTCGCGGTCTCGCGCGACGTTGGCAGCCAGCTTGTCGGCCCACCACTGTGCGTTGTTCTTGGGGAACGTCGCGTGCTGCGGGCAGCTGTGCCAGAAACATCCGTCGACGAACACCGCGACCTTACGACGCGGAAACACCAGATCGGCGCGCCGACGGATACCCTTCACCGGCGCCCGGTCCACGAAGTAGCGCAGCCCGCGTCGGTGCAGTTCGCGCCGCAGCGCGATCTCGGGTTTGGTGTCGCGCCGCCGCTGCGCGCTCATCCGAGCGCTGGTGTGGCGATCCGTCGCGGGCATGTGGGCTCACCTCAGCCGTCGGCGTCGTCGCTGTCTTCGGGTTCGGACCAGGTAGGAGCGAACCGGTTACGGCGCTCGACCTCGCCGTGTACGACGGTGACGAACTCGTCGAAGGAGAGTGTCTGGGAGTCGGTGGGCCGGCCGTTACGAGGCGGCGGTTCTTCGACGTCGAAAAATCTTACTGCACCGTCGGTTTCGTAGAGTCCGATGTAGACCTTCTCGAAGAGGTCGTAGCGGGTGTCCTCGGCGCCGAGGTCCACCCAGGCTTTTCCCGGTACGCCGACAACGGCACGTTTTCCGCGCCCGGATCTCTTCGACAGTGTGGTGACATGGTGTGCAAACGACGATTTGCCGGTGTCGCTGGACTTGGTGGGATCACCGTCGTCGCAGGTGGAATACGGTTCGAACATCACGGCGACCAACACGCTGTACGGCTGGCGCTGATGCAGAACCATTGCCTCGCCGCGTAATTCGTGATCATTGCGGACGATGTTCTTGGTCCACCGGCCCAGCTTGCCGCTGCGCGGACTGTAGTCCTGGAAATTATAGGTCTTGATGGACACGCACAGGATCAGGCCCAGCGTGGGGTCGAGTGCCTTGACGTCCAAGCGCTTTCGGCCTTTGGCGACATCGACCGTCGCTTCCTGACCTTCGCCGGTCGCGGTAGGGGTGATGTTCGGGTACAGCGGTCGTAGTGAGTCGGCGACAGTCTGGGCCAACTGGTTGGACAGGCGCTGAGCGTAGTTTTTCTTCTCGCCACGATCGGCGTCGGCGGCAGGTTTGTCGCCTGCGAGGTGCAGGGCACTCCACAGTGGTTCGGGGGCAGGCTCCGTCAGATCCGCATCCGCGAACAAACTGTCGGGCTCGGGGAACAGCGGCTCCGTCATGCCACCGCCTCGGGATATCCGCCCATCCGCTCGAGATGGCTTTCGACGTCCTCGATGAAACCGGGGATGAATCGCAGATTGCCCAGTCGGGCGCGTTTGAGGAAGCCCGCCGTGGCCCGAGCGGACAATAGCCGGGTGTCCTCGAGGAAACCGCTGAGGTCTTCGTACTCGTACTGCACCGGCCACGTCGAGGTGTGGACGCGGAACGCCTGACGATTGTGCCCCCATGCGGCACTCGGCCACGCGTCACCGGGTTCGAGCGGGGTTTGCGCTGCGGCGTCGTATTCGATGGGGTCGCTCAGTCTGCCACCGACCCACGACGCCATCCGCACGCTCACCGCGTTGCCGACGAGCTTCCAGCGGTGGCTGTGACGCAGGCCGGGGACCTCGACGGACGGCAGAGTCCAGTCGGGGTCGAAGCCCTGCAGACGCTCGGCGTCGACGAGCCCAGGAGTGACGATTTCACCGGACGGCAGACGCACTGCCGGTTGGCTGGGGATGCCCACGGAGGACCCGCCCTTGAGAGTGGGGACGGCGTTGACGGCCCAGCCGAGCCCGCGGGTGCCCTCGGTCCAGTAGAAGCCGCACGGATAATCGGCCGGGTCGCCGCCGAGGCGTTCGCCTGCGTCCTGCCCGAAGAGAATCTCGCGAGGATCGTCGGTGCGGGAGGCGAGCATGATGACGCGTTGTCTGCGCTGGGGAAGCCCGAACGCGCGGGCGTCCACCACCCGATACGCCCACGTGTAGCCGAGATCTTCGAGGGCGTCGGTGATGTGACGCATGGCAGCGCCTTTGCCGAGTTGCAGCATGAACGGCACGTTCTCGATCAACAGCCAGCGCGGACCTTTCTTGCGCTTGACCAGACGGAACACCTCGTCGACGAGACCGGATCGGGCGCCGGTGATGCCTGCGGTCTTCCCGGCCTGCGAGAGATCCTGGCACGGGAATCCGGCGGCGACGAGTTCGACGTTCTGAGGGAGTGCGCGCAGTTTGGTGACGTCACCGTGCAGCGGAACGTCCGAGAATCGTGAGCGCAGGACAGCTTGGGCACCTGGATCGATCTCGCACAGCAGTTCGGTGTTCCACCCATGTTCGGACAGACCCAACTCGAGCCCGCCGATACCGGCGAACAATCCCACCATGCTCCGCGACGACGTCACAGCTCCCTTTCTCACGTACAGATCCGTAGAAGCACGTTACTCGAGAAGTCGGACAGAGTTCGCCAGGTGATTCCTCGACCTGCGGATAGCTGCCGGAGACGCGATTCCGCGATGGGGTGTATGTCCATTATCGGGCTATCCGAACGTTATTTGGATCGGGTTGGGCACAATAATCCGAACCAGCGGTGCTCCGCATCCGATCGTCCATTACCGTGGACCGGTGACCATCGAACCTTCCGGCGACGCGACCTGGCCCGCGGTACTGACCTGGCAGGCCCACGGAGCTCCGCGTATGGAGTCGGTGCGCGTGCAGCTGAACGGCAATCGCATCAAGGCCTCCGGCCGGATCATCGGCGGGGCCTGCAGCGAGCATCCCGCATTCAGTGCGTCGTACGACCTGGTCACAGACGAGGCGGGCGTCACCAGGCGCCTGTCCATCCGCACTGCCATCGCTGCCGGTGAACGTCAGATGTCCATCAGCCGGGACGAAGAAGGAACCTGGATGGTGGACAACGGTGCCAACCACCAGCGGTCCGCCTTCGACGGGGCGCTGGACGTGGACGTGATCCTCAGTCCGTTCTTCAACACGCTGCCGATCCGCCGCGCCGAGTTGCAGAAGGGCAGCAACGACGCCGAGGTCCCCGTGGCGTACGTCAACCTGCTGGACCTTCGCGTCGAAGGTGCCACCGTCGTCTACAGCAGCAGTGCCGACGGAATCAGTGTGATCTCGCCCGCGTCGAGTTCCACTCTCGCCGTGGACGAGGACGGTTTCGTCCTGGACTATCCCGGTCTGGCGAAGCGGATCTAGAGTTCGGGGTTTCGGATGACGCCGCCGCGTCGACCGGCGTCGCGCATCCGCTCGATCCATCCGTCCGCGCCGACTGACACGTCGGTGATGTCCCACCGCTGATGGTTGTCGTACGCGCGCCTGGCCGCATGGCCGGCGTCGACGAGTGTCGCCGTCGAACTGTTTTCGAACAGATCGGTGCGAGCGTCCTGCAGTAGGCGGAGGGCTTCGTCGAGGGAGTCGAGTAGTGCGTCACGGTTTCCTTCGCACATCGCCCGTACGAGTGCGGGCGCGCTGCCGGCCACGCGAGTGCCGTCGCGGAACGATCCCGCAGCCAGGCCGAGGGCCAGATCGCCGCCCGCGGCACCGGTGATCGCGAGGGTTTCCGCCAGCAGATGCGGCAGATGCGAGATTCGGGCAACGGCACGATCGTGTTCCGACGACTCGGCCGGAACCACCACGGATCCGCAGTCCAGAGCCAACCGCGTCACCTGTGACCACACGGCTGCATCGACGCCGTCGTCGGTCGCGACCACCCACACTGCGTCGGTGAACAGAGAGGCCTCGCCTACGGACCAACCGGACGCGGACGTGCCTGTCATCGGATGTCCGCCGACGAATCTGCTGCTCAGCCCGGCGCGTGCGACGGCGTCGCGTACCTCGCCCTTGACGCTGACCACATCGGTGATCGGGTTGCCTGGAGCATGCTCGGCGATCTTCGTCAGCGTTGCCTCGACAGCGGGCATGGGGACCGCGACCACGATGATCGCGCCGGTGTCGCGGGCCCGGTTCAGGACGGCGGTGAGGTCGGTGTCGGCGTCGTACCCGTCCGTCCGGGCTGCGTCGGCGGACTCGTTCGAGCGGTTGTAGCCGAAGGCTTGGCGTCCGGCTGCGGCTGCTGCGCGTAGCAGTGAACCGCCGATCAAACCGAGGCCGAGGACACAGACGGGGGGTGAGGACTCTGAAGCTGACACTGCATCAGGGTGGCATATCGAGGCACGGACTTCACTCGACGGCACCGGCCGGGCTACCGTTGCGACATGGGTGCACAGCGCGCGGGTAACAAGAGCGCCTCCTCGAATCAGCCGAACAAGTCGAACACGAACCAGTCCGGCCAGTCGAACGACCTCGAAGGCTTCGCCGTGGCAGTGGTGAGGGAAGAAGGCCGGTGGACGGTCAAGTCCTTGGACTCCGACGCGTTGACGTCGTTGTCGGCTGCCGAGAATGCCCTGCGTGAGCTGCGGAGTTCCGGTGCGGTCTTCGGGTTGCTCGATGTCGACGACGAGTTCTTCGTGATTCTGCGACCGGCGCCGTCGGGAACCCAGTTGCTGCTTTCCGACGCTACCGCGGCTGTCGACTACGACATTGCCGCCGACGTCCTCGACGCATTGCACGTCGAGATCCCCGACATCGATCCGGACGACCTCGACGACATCGAACCCTGGGAAGAGGGTGATTTGTCGATCCTGTCGGACCTGGGACTGCCGGAGCCGGTGCTTGCCGTGATTTCCGCCGAAACGGATCTGTACCCGGACGAGCAACTGGGCATGATCGCCCAGCGGTTGGGCTTCTCCGGAGAGTTGGCGGCAGTGCTCGACACGCTTCCTCGCTAGATGTCGCTCGCCGGCGATCGACGAATGATCCGTGTGGCGATCGAGGCCGCGCAGTCCGCGTCGGCGGCCGACGTCCCGGTGGGCGCCGTGGTCTTCGATGCGGACGGCACGGAAATCGCTCGGGCCGCCAACGCGAGGGAAGCACTGTCGGACCCGACTGCGCACGCGGAAATTCTGGCTCTGCGCGCCGCGGCGAAGGTTTACGGTGACGGGTGGCGGCTCGATGGTGCGACGCTCGCCGTGACACTGGAACCGTGCACGATGTGTGCGGGTGCCCTGGTGTCGGCGAGGGTGTCCCGCGTCGTGTTCGGGGCTTGGGAACCGAAGACCGGCGCGGTCGGCTCCCTGTGGGACGTCGTTCGCGATCAGCGGTCGACGCACCGGCCGCAGGTTCGAGCAGGTGTCCTCGAAGTGGAGTGTGCGGGGCTGCTGGAAGAATTCTTTCGCAGGCAGCGCGGCTGACCAGCCCGAACTGGATGTGGAATTCTGTATACCGATATTTCGTGAGAACATGAAACAACCGGCGCGCATGTGCGACAACCACTTCGACGAACAGGCCCCCCCATGACTGACTTCGTGTCCGATCCAGTTCGAGTCGACGTTTCTCCGGATCCCGTCAATCTGAGGGACATCGGCGGCTTCGACAGTCCTCTCGGTCCGGTACGCACCGGCGTCGCGTTGCGCAGTGACGACCTGTCATCGATGAGTCAGGGATTCGCGGCAGGTCTGGTAGCTGGGGGTCTGCGGACCGTGATCGACCTGCGTTCGCACGCGGAGGTGTCGCAGACCGGACGGGGCCCCCTCGCGGCGCTGGATCTGACATATCACCACGTACCGCTTCTGGAGTCCGCGGCGTCACCTGCGCACCTCGCCGGTCATTTCGGGGCGCTCACGCCGCAGCAGGTAGGTGCCTGGTACGTCGAGGTGGTCGAGAGCGCCGCGTCTCGATTGGTCTTGTGCCTCAACATCATCGCGATCAGTGACGGGGCCACCGCATTTCACTGTGCCGCCGGCAAGGATCGCACCGGAATCCTTGCTGCCATGCTGCTGTCGTGCGTCGGTGCGGATCCGGAACGGATCGTCTCCGACTACTCGGCAACCGAAGCGAACCTCGACGCGATCATCGCCCGGATGCGACACACGCTGGGGTCGGCTGCGGCGTCGGAAGAGGAGTACGGTACCCCGGCCACCAACGCGCTGATGGGCGCCGTCCCCGCCACCATGGTGACCATGCTCGAGATCTTCGACGCCCGCGGGCAGAGCCCGTTGGACCCGCTGTACGCAGCGGGTCTCGACGAGTCCGTGGTGCGCCGGCTACGCACCCGATTGCTGGGTTAAGGCTCGAGACCGGTCCGGGCGAAGTGGTTGATCCGCTCTTCGCGGGTCCGAGCCAGGTGGGAGGTCGCTGCGGCGTAGGCCGCAGCGGCATCGCGGGTGGCGACTGCTTCGAGGATGCTCTCGTGCTCGGCGCGCGTGACGTCCAGATCGTCGAGGCCGCGATTGCCTCGATCGAACAGGCGCAGCTGTGCGGACAACCGTTGGAGCAGTGTCGAAATGGTGTTGTTGTGAGCTGCGGCCCAGAGTTCCTGATGGAAACGGGAGTTCATGTCCAAGATGACGCTCGGCTCCGGTGACGTGCACATCTGCTCGTGAATCTTGTACAGCCGCGCGAGCTCCAACTCGGTGCGCCGTTCTGCTGCATCGGCGGCGGCAACGCCTTCCAGCGCGATCCTGGCTTCGTAGATCTCCAGGATGTCCGCCGGGCCGCCGAGGCGCACCTGGTAACCGCGTGGTCCGCGCTCGACGAGTGCATCCTGGTCGAGTCGCGCCAGCGCCTCCCGGATCGGAGTGCGCGAGACGCCGTAACGGGCGGTGAGGGTCGCTTCGGAAAGCTGAGCGCCCAGCTCGAACGCTCCGTGAGTCAGGTCCGAACGCAATCGTTCGTACACCCCACCGCCGTCGTCGGGGGGACCTGCCTCGTTGTGGTCGGCTTGACGCGGCACTGTCGTCCTTTCCTCTTCTCAGTCCGGTCGGACTGTGATCTGCGTATCGCCGTACCGGAGTGGATTGCGCGGATCGGCATTCCACTCGGACAATGACCCGTCGTAGACCTGTACGTCGGTAAATCCTGCCACGGACAGTGCCAGAGCGAGTCCGGCGGCGTTGATCCCGCCTCCGCAGTAACCGACGACCGGGCGATGCTGTGTGAGTTGGCGATGCTGCGTGAGTGGGCCGAACCTCGCGCGTACACGGTCGGGGTCCACGCGGCCCTGCGCGTCGAGTAGTTCGAGGTAGGGCACGTTCACGCTGCCGGGGATGTGACCGCGACGTCCGGCGACCGGCTCTCGCCCGTCGAACACTTCCCGTCCCAGGCCGCATACCAGCAGGCTGCTCTCGGTCAACGCGCGTACTTCGGCGGTGTCGACGAAGTACCCGCCGCGGACTTCGGTGCGGAAGTCGCCCACCGCCGCGGGAGCCGGATCGTCGAACTCCATCTCACCACCGGCAGCGATCCACGACTGCAGGCCGCCGTCGAGGACGCGGACATCGTCGTGTCCGTACGCACGCAGCAGCCACCACAGCCGTGCTGCCCACGCTCCGCCGCGACAGTCGTACGCGACGACAGTCGAGTGCGAACCGATCCCGTGGGTGCGGGCTACTGCTTCGAGTGCCTGCGGTCGAGGACGCATGAACGGGGTGGGCGCATCCGGATCCGAGAAATCCGCGATCAGATCGGCATGTCGGCTCCCGGGAATATGTCCGTTCTCGGCGAATGACGTTCTTCCGCTGACATACTCGCCGTCGGCGGTCTTGGACACAGTTGCGTCGAAGACGATCAGTGACGGATCGGCGCCGTGCTCACGCAGCCACGCCGCGTCTACCAGAGGAGACTTTCCGGCGGTCACGAGGATCGGATCGCCCGCCGATTCCACTGACCCACTTCAGGTCTGGGTACACCGAGGTTCTCGCGCAGCGTGCGCCCCTCGTATTCCTCGCGGAAGAGTCCACGCCGCTGGAGTTCGGGTACCACGTTGGCGGTGAAATCCTCGAACGCGACCGGTGTGTGGGTGGGGCACACCGTGAAACCGTCGGCTGCGCCCCGGGTGAACCACTCCTCCATGCGGTCGGCGATCTGCGTGGTGGTGCCCACCAGATTGCCCTCGGTACGTGCTCCGTACCATTTTCCCAACTGACGGACGGTGAAACCTTCGCGGGCAGCAACTTCCACTACTTCTCGATAGTGGCCGTCGACGCCCTGCACGTCCAGCGGAGGTAGGGGTTCGTCCAGTTCGTACTGAGACAGGTCGACGTCGAGGTGGTAGGCCAGGCGGGACAGGCCGGCTTCGGCCGGGACCAGGTCCTCGAACTCCTCGCGGCGCTCGTTGGCGTGCTCGGCGGTGGTTCCGACGATCGGGGTGACGGCAGGCAGAATCTTCACGTGGTCGGGATCGCGGCCGTGTGCGGCAGCGCGTCGACGTACGTCGGCACGGAAATCTATTGCAGATTCGATGGATTCGTGGCTACAGAAAATCACGTCAGCCCATCGCGCCGCGACGTCGCGGCCCGCCGGAGACGATCCGGCCTGGATGATGACGGGATAGCCCTGTGGGCTGCGCGGCACTCCGGACGGGCCTTGGACGCGGAAATGTTCACCCGCGTGGTTGATCGCGGACACGCGTTCCGGGCGGGCGAAGTGAGCCGTGTCCTTGTCCAGAACCAGGGCGTCGTCGGCCCAACTGTCCCACAGTTTGGCCGTGACCTGGAGGAATTCTTCGGCTTTGGCATATCGGACCTCGCGCGGCGGCAATCGATCCAGACCGAAATTGCGGGCTTCGGCGTCCTGGAAACTCGTCACCACATTCCAGGCCGCGCGGCCTTCGGTCAGGTGATCGAGACTGGCGAACGTACGAGCAGTGTTGAACGGTTGCTGAAATCCGGTGGAGGACGTGGCGGCCAGCCCGAGATGCTCGGTTGCGGCAGCAATCAGGGTGATCACCGGTATCGGATCGAGGCGGGGAACGCCGACGCCGTACCGGACGTTGTCGGCGACACTGTCACCGAGGCTGCGCGGCACGGACAGGCTGTCGGCGAAGAACACCAGATCGAAACGCCCGGCCTCGAGGATTCGGCCGATGTTCTGGTAGTACGACATCGAGAACCAGCCGGGCTCGGCCAGCGGATGACGCCAGCCGCCGACGCCACCGGGGCCGGCGTTCATGAACGCGGCCAGTCGCATCCGGCCGTCGTCGGCGGACGAGGAGATTGCCATGTCGAATCCCTTACCTTCGAGTCGATCTGTCTTGGAGTAGATCAAAAGTGGTGAGTGGCTCTGAGTATTGCGGTCACGCAGATCAAACAGTTGTGTGTATGCCGAGTGCGGCCAGTAGCCGATCGGGTAGCCCGGTCCGGGCAACATCGGATGTGCTGCGCGGGCCACTGCCGGGAACCGTCACGTCGTCGGCGATCGCGCCGTCGGCGAGCACCACCACCCGATCGGCCAGTCGGACGGCCTCCTCGACGTCATGGGTGACCATCACGACAGTCCAGCCGTGTTCGCGCCACAAGCGTCCGACCAGATTCTGCATTTCCAGCCTGGTGAGTGCGTCCAATGCGCCGAACGGTTCGTCGAGCAGCAGGATTTCCGGCCGGCGTACCAGGGCGCGAGCCAGTGATGCGCGCTGCGCCTGACCACCCGAGAGTGTCAATGGCCACTGTTCGGCCTTGTCGGAGAGCCCCACTTCGGTCAGTGCCTGTTCGACGATTTCCGCACGGCCTGATCTCGGCAGGCCGAAACCGACGTTGCTGCGCACCGAGAGCCAGGGCATCAGCCTCGATTCCTGGAAGGCAACCGCCAGTTTGTCACCGGCGGTCACCTGACCCGCCGACGCTTCCTCCAACCCGGCGATGATCCTCAGGATCGTCGACTTGCCGGAGCCGGATCGCCCGACCAAGGCGATGAACTCGCCGGCAGCGATATCCAACGACAGCGAGTCGAGAACTCGGTTGTCGCCGAAATCCTTTGTCACGGAATTCAGTCGGATCGCGCTCATCGATACTACTTGGCGAGATCGACGACGTAGTTGCCCATGTCGGGTGCCTTGTCGATGAATCCGAAGTCGACGTACTGCGATGCCAGTGCGTTCAGGTCGGTCACCGCGGCGGCGTCGAGCGGGAGGATCTGCGGGGTGGAGAATCCGGCGACAACCTTGACGATGTCTTCGCCGGCACCGAACTCTCGGTACGCGTCGGTAATGACGGACGGATCAGCTTGTGCACGTTCGGATTCGCGAACCAGCCCACGGTACACGGCGGCAAGCTCTTCGGGGTGCTTCTCGGCGAAGTCGCGACTGGCGATGTGGATGGACCAGTTGTACGAGCCGATCTGGTCGCCGGTCACGAGAACCTTGGAGCCTGGAGTGGCAATCGCATTGGCGAAGTTCTGGTCGAACGACGCGAGCGCGTCGATCCGGCCGCTGGTGAATGCTGCAGCGAAGTCGCTCTGTGCGAGGGAGACGAGTTCTACCTTCGAGATGTCGAGGCCCGCAGTTTTGAACGCTTGGTGGACGAGATAGTCGCCGGTGGCACCGGGGCTGTCGATGCCGACCTTCTTGCCGTACAGATCGGCCAGAGAATTGATGCCGCTGCCCGGCGCTGCCACGATCCCCTGGCTGTTGCCGCTGTACTTTTCGAGGGCGAATGCGACCCAATCGCCTTGATTGGCAGCAAGGTTGACGAAATACCCGGTTCCCGTCGACGATGCGTCGGCGTTACCGGAGGTGACGGTGTTGTAGGCGTCCATCGGATCGAGGGGCCCGATGTGCTTGACGGTGGCGCCGACCTTGCCCAGCTCGTCTTCGAGGATCCCAGTAGTGCGGACGGTGGTGAGGTAGTTCGCGGTCGGCAAGAATGCCGAACGGAATTGCACCGAGCCGTTGTCGTCGTCGGAGTTGGTGCTGCAACCGACGGTGCCGGCGGCGATGGTGGCGATTGCCGCGAGGGCAATGACGAAACGGGACTTCTTCATGTCTTCTTTCCAGATGTAGTTCGAGGGGAATGCAAAGAGGGGGAGTCGTTATCGACCTTGGTATGCACCGCGCCAACGCAGGAAGCGGCGTTCGAGCAGGCGCACTATCCAGTCGGTGAAGATGCCGAGGAAGGCGTAGATCGCGATGCACAGCACCACCTGATCGGTGCGGACGAAGCGTTGTGCTTGCGCGAGGATGAACCCGATTCCTGAACTTGCGTTGACTGTTTCGCTGGTGACCAGCGCGATCCAGGCGATGGCGAGTGAGAACCGCAGACCGGTGAACACGGACGGCAGAGCGCCCAGGAACAGAATCCGGGTGGTGATCAAGAACTTCGGAATGCGATAGACGGTACCTACTTCCACCAGCTTGCGATCCACCCCGCGGACACCGGCAAAGGTATTGAGGTAGATCGGAACCAGCACGCCGACACCGATCAGCAGTATCTTCATGGTCTCGTCGACGCCGAAAGCGATGATGAACAGTGGTGTCAAAGCATTGAAGGGAATAGCACGTAGCATTTGCAGTGGTTTGTCCACAGCGGCCTCACCCCAGGTGAAGTAGCCGCTGAAGAGTCCGAGGCTCACTCCCAGAACTGCTCCGATGGCGACGCCTGCGAGCACTCGCCCCAAGCTCACGATCACGGCGTCGCCGAGGACACCGGACTTCGTCAGGTTCCATCCAGCCTCGATCACTTTGTCCGGACCTGGTAGTGCGCGAGTATTCACGAGACCGAATGTGGTACTTGCCCACCAGAACCCGACGATCGCGATCGTGCTTGTCCACGACACCCAGAACGGAAGGCGGCGCGTGCGTGCCCGGCTCGTGCGCGAAGGAGGTGTGAGGGTCGTGCTCACTGATCTAGGCCGAGCACGGACAGCTCGTCTACCAACGCGACAGCAAAAGAACCGGTTCCGCGAGTTGTCGCTGCGGCACGTTCGGCCGCGACGGCAAGTGTCGCGTGCGCTGCCGTCGCAGCTTGGAGGCGGTCGGGATTGACGGCCGCGAAAGCAGCCACCAGTCCGCCGAGGCTACATCCGGCACCAGTGACCAGCGTCAGGTGTCGATGCCCGCCGGGAACAGCGATCACGGTTTTGCCGTCGGTGAGGTAGTCGGTGGGGCCGCTGACCGCCACGACGCCGCCGGTGCGTGTCGCCAAAGACTTCGCGTAGGGCACCGCAGCTTCCGAGGAGATCGTTGAGTCGACGCCCTTCGTGCCGCCGTCACCGCCTGCGAGGGCGACGACTTCGCTGGCATTGCCGCGTACGACGGCGGGGCGGAGATCGACCAGCTTTGCCGCGAGTTGGTCGGTGGAAGTGATACCCGCACCGACCGTCACCGGATCGAGCACCCACGGTGTGCCTGCCGCATCCGCGGCGGCTGCGGTGTCGAGAAGCAGCTGAGGGGAGTCGCTGATCAGCGCTGCCAGGTTTATCCATACACCGCCGGCGATGGTGGCGAAATGAGCAGCCCCGTCCGGAATGCCACCGATAGCAGGCGAGGCGCCGACTGCGAGCAGGGTGTTGGCGCTCAGTGGAGCCGCGATGTAGTTGGTGAGCCCGAACGTCAACGGCTTGTCTTCCCGAACGCGAGCCAATGCCTCGGTGACGTAGGGGTCCGGCCACCTACTGCTCGTCGGCTGATCCGTCATCCCATCCTCCTCAGGGTTGTCGCCGCCGGTCCTGATTGTCCGGTGGAAGGAGTCGGCGTCTGTGTCGATCCACAGAAAAAATTACGGGTGCAGTATCCGGTGAACAAGAGTTTCGATCAGCCTGTATCGAACTGTATACGTCTGTACCGCGAATCTGGGTTTTGAATTCGAATCGACGCTGCGGAAAAGGAGCAGGGCTGTGTGCCGTACCGAAGCGGCACTTCGCGAAAGCCTCTGAACTGGGCTTATGCTGCACTTCGGGGCCGACGGTTCGGGGCAAGCCAGATATTTCCGGGCGCAGCGGTTCTGCGAAAGGGTGGCAGGAATTGCGAACTACAGGCAGTGTGGAGCCAGATGCCACCACGGTATCGGCGGACTGCCGATCGGTTGTCCGCTCGCGTTCACGGAGGAGAACTCATGGGAATCGCAGACAAGGCTCAGAACAAGGCCGACGAGCTCGGGGGCAAGGCCAAGGAAGCTGTTGGCGGCGCTACCGGAGATCAGGACCTCGAAAACGAAGGTAAGGCCGACCAGGTCAAATCGGCTGTGAAGGGTGCCGGCGAGAAGATCAAGGACGCCGCATCCGACCTCAAGGACAAGCTCACCTAAACAGTCCTTCACCTGGCGATTTCAGCCTTGGGCAGTGCATCCGGTAAAGTCACCAACGGTGGCGTGTCCGAGCGGCCTAAGGAGCACGCCTCGAAAGCGTGTGACGGGTAACCCCCGTCCGAGGGTTCAAATCCCTCCGCCACCGCCAAAGCTCCCCATCTGTTCACGCAGGTGGGGAGCTTTTTTGCTTCCGAAGGTCGGGTAGTGGCTCGAAGCGACGGGCGTGTACGCAGCACGCACCGGCTGTCACATTGTCGGACTCGTGACCGAAACCCCCCGAAGGGTATGTCTGTGCGTCGTCAGATACCGGAGAAGATCGGCCTTGAACGTCTGGGCCGCGAGGGTGAGTGGCGTCGGGCCCCGGTGAGCTATCGCGATGGTGCGATCGAGGGCGGGGTCAGTGAGCCGAGTTGCCAGCAATTGGGGCCGGGTGCCGAGCACCATACTCGGGACGATCGCGCAGCCCAGGCCGCTCTCGACGAAACGCAGCACCGCGCTCATTTCTCCGCCTTCGATGGCGAGGAGCGGCGCGAACCCGGCGTCCGCGCAGGCGCGGATCGTCACGTCACGCAGGTCGTAGCCCTCTCGGAACATGACGAGTGGTACCTCGCGTAGGTCCGCGACACTCATGGCGTCCGGCATCGCGGACTCGACGGGACTGGCGAGAACCAGGCTTTCGGTCATCAGTCGGGTCGATTCGAGTTCGGAGGCGGCGTCATGGAAAGGTTCGATCACCAGTGCGATGTCCAGTCGGCCCAGGACGAGTTCCTGGGTGAGAACACCCGAACCGGCCTCGTGAATTTCGAGTTCGACGTCGGGATACTTCCGGTGAAAGAGGTTCAGCGCTTCGGGCAGAAGACTTTCGCACAGTGACGGAGTCGCCCCTAGTCTGACGCGTCCTCGGCGCAGCATAGCGACCTCGTGGACGGAGCGGACGGCGTTCTCGGCCTCGAGGACGATGCGTTGGGCGTGGGGAAGCAGCGCCTCGCCGGCACTGGTGAGTTCGATCGCCCCGCGCTCGCGGACGAACAGTGGCGTACCGAACGAATTTTCCAGAACCCGAATCTGTTTGGACAAAGTGGGCTGTGACACTCCGGTCTGTTCGGCGGCTTGCGTGAAGTGGCGAGTCCTCGCCACCGCCACGAAGTAGGTCAGCTGGTTGATCTGCATGAACCGCACCTTTCATAGCCGTTGGGCATGAAGTGTTGCCTCAGAAGGACTTAGCCAGAATCGTAGAGTGGTCCTACTGTAGCCGCGTGGCAACTACCCGATCGACGAAGAGCGCCTCGGTCATCACCTCGACCGTTGCCCTCAAAAGTGCAATGGCGGTGTCGGGACTGATCATGGTGGGATACCTGATCCTGCACATGTACGGCAATCTCAAGGCGTTCGCCGGAGCGGATGCCTTCAACGAGTACGCCCACCATCTGCGAACCTTCGGCCTGCCGTTCCTGCCGTACGAAGGTCTCCTCTGGGTGGTCCGTGCTGTTCTCGTCGTCGCCGTCATCCTGCATGCGTACGCGGCGATCACACTGTGGCGGCGGAACAGGCGAGCCGCCGGGTACGTGGGCAACACCCGCTATCAGACCAAACAGCACAAGCGCGGTAGGCAGCGCAGCTACGCGTCGTTCACCATGAGGTGGGGCGGCCTCACGATCGCGCTGTTCATCGTCTTCCACATCCTGAACCTGACGACCAACACCATCCACCCCGGCGGCTCGGCCGACACGCCGTACGGCAAACTGCACAACAGCTTCGACGGCCAACCCGTCGTGTGGCTGGTGTACGTCGTCGCCATGATTGCGGTCGGATTTCATCTGGCACATGGCTTCTGGAGCGCGCTGACGACGCTCGGTCAAAACTTTTCCCCCACCCGCAAGGCGTCACGGTGGACCGGTTTGGCCATCGCGCTCGCTGCAATCATCACGATCGGATTCCTGGCCCCACCGACCGCGATCCTGTTCTTCGGCCTAGGAGACTGACGTGACCGTAAACATATCCGAGCAATTCCATTCTGTCGGAGAAGACATCTGCGACATCAAGGCTCCGTCCGGTCCGATCGACAGCCGTTGGGCCGATCGTAAATTCAGTGCGAAGCTGGTGAACCCGGCCAACCGTCGCAAAATCGAGGTCATCGTGGTTGGTACCGGACTGGCCGGTGCATCGGCTGCCGCGACACTGGGCGAGGCAGGTTACCACGTCTCGAGCTTTTGTTACCAGGACAGTCCGCGTCGTGCGCATTCCATTGCAGCGCAAGGTGGTATCAACGGCGCCAAGAATTATCGCAACGACGGCGACAGTGTGTACCGGTTGTTCTACGACACGGTCAAGGGAGGTGACTTCCGCTCCCGTGAATCCAATTCGTATCGACTGGCGGAGGTCTCCGTGGACATCATCGATCAGTTTGTAGCCCAAGGCGTTCCGTTCGCCCGCGAATACGGCGGACTGCTCGACAACCGGTCCTTCGGCGGCGTTCAGGTATCGCGAACGTTCTACGCTCGCGGTCAGACCGGTCAGCAGCTCCTGATCGGTGCCTACCAAGCACTGGAGCGACAGGTTGCCGCCGGAACCGTCGAGGTGCACACGCGCCACGAGATGCTCGATCTTGTCCTGGTGGACGGGCGAGCCCGTGGAATCGTGGTGCGAGACATGGTCACCGGAGAGATAGAAACTCACACCGCTGATGCCGTGGTCCTCGCCACCGGGGGTTACGGCAACGTCTACTTCCTCTCGACCAACGCGATGGGGTGCAATGCCACCGCGACATGGCGCGCACACCGGAAGGGAGCCTATTTCGGAAACCCTTGTTACACACAGATTCATCCGACGTGCATTCCGGTCTCCGGCGACTATCAGTCGAAGCTGACGTTGATGTCCGAATCGTTGAGAAACGACGGACGGATCTGGGTTCCACAGAAAGCCGGCGACGATCGCCCAGCCGATCAGATCCCCGAGAACGAGCGCGACTACTACCTCGAACGCATCTATCCCGCATTCGGAAACCTAGTACCCAGGGACATCGCGTCCCGCGCGGCGAAGAATCAGTGTGACGACGGTCGGGGAGTAGGGCCTGGCGGGTTGGGCGTGTACCTGGATTTCGCCGACGCCGTCAGCCGTCTGGGGCGCGCCGCGGTGGAGGAGAAGTACGGCAACCTCTTCGACATGTACGCGCAGATCACCGGCGAAAACCCCTACGAGACACCGATGCGCATCTACCCAGCAGTCCACTACACGATGGGCGGCTTGTGGGTGGACTACGATCTGCAGAGCAACGTGCCGGGACTCTTCGTCACCGGCGAGGCCAACTTCTCCGACCAAGGCGCGAACCGACTCGGCGCGTCGGCACTGATGCAGGGATTGGCCGACGGCTATTTCATACTTCCCAACACGATTGCCGACTACCTGGCAGCCTCACCGTTCGCGAAAATCGACGACGACCATCCCGCTGTGACAGCGGCGAAGCGGGCCGTGCAGGAAAGGATCGCGTTGTTCTTGGCGATCGACGGCACCCGCACCGTCGACTCGTTCCACAAGGAACTCGGGCACATCATGTGGGAGCACTGCGGCATGGAACGCAGTGCGGACGGGTTGACCGAAGCCATCTACCTCATACGTTCACTGCGAGAAGATTTTTGGAACAACGTCAAAGTCACCGGCGTCAACGAAGAGCTCAATCAAACCCTCGAGCGAGCAGGGCGAGTAGCCGACTTCTTCGAACTCGCCGAACTCATGTGCATCGACGCATTGCATCGCGCCGAGTCGTGCGGTGGGCACTTCCGCGTGGAAAGTCAGACCGCTGACGGCGAGGCCCTGCGCGACGACGAGCACTTCGCATACGTCGCGGCGTGGGAGTTCGCCGGCGCCACACCCATTCTGCATCGAGAGCCGTTGAAATACGAGTACGTCGAGATGAAAGCCAGGAGCTACAAATGAACATCACCGTGAGGGTGTGGCGTCAGAAGAACGCCGACAGCAAAGGCTCGATGGTCACCTACGGCGTCGAAAACGTCAGCGAGCACATGTCGTTTCTCGAAATGCTGGATGTACTCAACGAACAACTCACCCTCGACGGTGACGACCCCATCGCCTTCGACCACGACTGCCGTGAAGGCATTTGCGGGATGTGCGGCGTGGTGATCAATGGGCAAGCCCACGGGCCGGAGACCACCACGACGTGCCAGTTGCACATGCGTAGCTTCGAGGACGGCGCCGTCATCGACATCGAGCCGTGGCGTGCAGGTGCCTTTCCCGTCGTGAAGGACCTCGTAGTCGATCGATCCGCGTTCGACCGTATCATCCAAGCCGGCGGATTTGTCAGTGTGTCAACGGGTTCTGCCCCGGAAGCGAACAACCTTCCAGTGCCCAAGGGCGATGCCGATCGCGCATTCGAATCCGCAACATGTATCGGATGCGGCGCTTGCGTCGCCGCATGCCCCAACGGTTCGGGAATGCTGTTCACCGCCGCGAAGATCACACACCTCGGATTGCTGCCACAAGGCCAACCCGAACGTGACTCTCGAGTGATCGGCATGATCGAACAACACGATGCCGAGGGGTTCGGCGGGTGCACCAACATCGGAGAGTGCACTGCGTCCTGTCCCAAAGGGATTCCGCTCGACGACATAGCTCAACTCAACCGGGATTTTTTGGGAGCGTTGGCAAAACGCGCGACGCACTAGCGGCACAGAAGGTTTGAAGTACAGACGGTTTGCAGCATAGAGGTATGCGGCAAGAGATTTGCATGGTGTTCCGGGCATGACTGTCGGCCGGGAAATGGCATGTTTCCCGGCAGCCGGCACTGGTGCTCAGGCCGTGATCGTGGTCTGTTTCCTGGTATCGGGGGTCGGTGGGATCAATCGAGTACGGCGGGAAGAACACCGTGCGCCGATCCTCCCCGATCTCTACTTCCCAGCCCTGATGATGAATCGCCCGATGATGGTGGCTACACAGCATCGACACCATCGGAGTGCATGTTCGCCGGTGGACGTTGACAGAACTCGGCGACCTGACGGGCTTTCACTTCATCGACCCGGCCGCCGTGGAAAGCGTCCGCAACCTCGGGTTCGAGCATCAACACCCGACTCCACCAGGCGGGAGCATTCCCTCATCTCCGAGCTCGTTCTCCGCACAACCGCACCGCGAGGTCCCGGAACCCACCTCGCCCGATCACACTACGAGTGAACAACCCCGTGACCACCGACACCCACTGCGATTGCACCGCGTGCCGTGATCGCACGATGTCCAGGGCTTCACCCCGCAACCCGGTGCCGTCGTACTGCCTCATTTCCCGATTTTCCGTACGTTCACTCTTATCGAACACATATTCCAGTAAAAGACTTGTAGGCGTGAAAATATCTGCACCACAAATGCTTTCATGAGCAGTTCTGGAGTTGGCCAACCCGGCGCCGATGGGGTCGTGCCCCGGCCTCGACTGTTCGCAACTCGCTGCCAGGCTGTCTTGTGCGTTCGCGATTGGTTGCGGGTGGATCGTATGCGGAGTGCATCGGTGGTCTGTTCGATTGTCGGGATTTGCAGAACCGAGGTGAGTCGCCCGGCAGATTCGCAGAGTTCTCTCAGGATTGAAGACCTGACATGCGTTGAAGCTACAACTATTCTCGGGGCATGAAGAAACTGTGGTGGATAGGTGGATCTCTGATCGCGATCGTCCTCGTTCTCTTCGTGGGTGTATGGGGATACGGTCGATTTTTCGCGGAGGACGACGCGCCGGCGGCGGTGGTGTCCACCGAGGGCGCCCAGGCGGCCTCCGGATCGATCGACGGCACCTGGACGGTCGTCCCGGGTGATGGCATCAACACGACGGCCGCGGGCTACTCGGTACACGAAATCCTCAACGGTGCCGGTGTCAATGTCGTGGGCAGCAGTCCTGACGTGAGTGGAACGGCGACCGTGGAAGGCGAGAAGCTCACTGCCGGTGAGATCACCGTGAAGGTGTCGACCATCGCCACGGACTCGGGTCGCCGTGACGGTCAGTTCGCCGGCATCATGAACGTCGGCGCTTATCCGACTGCCACGTTCACCGTCGACGGTCCAGTGGATCTGTCGGCAGTGCCGTCAGACGGAACCACCGCGAGCGTCTCTGTTCCCGGAACGCTGACGCTCAAAGGGCAGACGCGGGCGGAAACGGTGCAGATGACAGTCCTGCATTCCGGGACGTCACTGATCGCGTCCGGTTCGATTCCCGTCACCTGGACGGATTACGGTGTTCAACCGCCGTCGCTCGGTTTCGTGACCGTTGACGGAAGTGGATCGGTTGATTTCCTGGTGACCTTGAGTTCCTGAATCAGAAGGCGCAACGCCCGGGCCGCTGACGGAGTGTCTGTTCGATGTTCGTGTCTCGAATTGTCAAGGCTGTGCCGTCGATGCAATCACTGTCTTGTCGCGATGGAACCTTCGAGGCCGTCGAGCGGGCGGACTCGTCCAGGCTCCGTTCGTACGGGCGGCAACCGATCGTCGGTGGCGGCGCGGCGGCCGGCTTCTACTCGATATCGATGTGCGGACTTGTCTCGCCGGGCCGTCTCAGACCCTGATCTGCGACGAGGGCAAGCGGACCTCGGTCCGCTCGGCGTGTTTGCGGGTATTCATAGAACAATGGTAGGAATTTGCGGTGCATATCACCGCAAAGGTGGACTACGCCGTGCGGACGTTGATCGAGCTGGCGGCCGCTGGACCGGAGCCCGCGAAGGCCGAATTCCTTGCCAAGTCCCAGACGATTCCCCACAAGTTCCTCGAGGCGGTGCTCTCGGACCTGCGGCGCGGCGGTTTGGTGAACAGTCGACGTGGCCCGGAAGGCGGCTACTGGCTGGCGCGCTCGGCCACTGAGATCACCGTCGCTGACGTGATCAGGGCGGTAGAGGGTCCGTTGGCGTCTGTTCGCGGCCAGCGCCCGGAGGATGTCGACTACTGCGGTCCGGCTGCGGCGCTCAAAGATGTGTGGATCGCGTTGCGGGTCAACTTGCGTGCGGTACTCGAAACCGTCACGTTGGCGGATATTGCCGCGGGCGATCTTCCCGAGTCGATTCGTGAGCTGACCGCAGATCCTGGTGCGTGGAGTAGGCGTTGAGTGTGCGGGTGTCGAATCCATGTCCGAATTGTGACGCGCGTCGCTTCGGTTAGAGCCTGTGGCCAACCGCACAAAATTGCAGAGCTACGCAAAGTTGCAGAGCTCTGCAACTTCTGTACGGTGGTGGAGTGATCATCGAGCCAGGCCTTCGCGATCGTAAGAAGGCAGCAACCCGTGCCGCACTCGGCGATGCGGCGGCGCGACTGGCTCGACGGCTCGGAATCGACTGTGTCACCGCTGACGCGATCGCCTCCGAAGCAGGAGTGTCGACGAGAACGTTCCACAACTATTTCTCCAGCAAGGAGGAAGCGGTTCTCTCGCACTTCGAAGCATCGGTTCACGAATGGTTGGCAATGCTTGCAGCTCGCCCAGCCGATGAGGATATTCTCGATTCTCTCGAAAATCTCGTAGTTCAAATCGTCACCGATCCCACTCGCCCTCTCGAAGAGACGACGAGGTTGATGGGTTTCATGGACGCGAGTCCGGCCCTGGTTCACAAGGCTGCCGAGATGCACGTACGTATCAGCCGCCTGGTCAGCGAAGCTCTGGCCAAGCGGACCGGTACCGACGTGGATCGAGACATCTATCCGACTGTGCTCCACATGGTGGTGGGCGGAGCTTGCAAAGCCGCGCTCGAAATATGGGCAGGCGGAAAGTCGGATGCGTCCGGACCGGAAGAACTGATCCACGACGCATTCCGACAAATTCGCGCCGGACTTCCCGCGCCCTCACCACGCAAGTAAGAGCACACGAGACACCTGTCCACGTACACGCACCGAAACAGCAAGGAGCCCGTCGTGGCCACCTATCTCTATCGGATCGGCAAGTTCGCCTATCGGCGAAAAGGCGCGGTCCTCAGCATTTGGCTGATCATTCTCGTCTTGATGGGCGTGGGAGCAGCGACGCTCTCGGGCCCCACCAAGGATTCGTTCTCCATCCCGGGAACTCCGGCGCAGCATGCGCAGGACCTGATGGCAGAACGGTTCCCCGATACGGACAGTCCGATGGACTCGCTCAGTGCGCGATTCGTGATCCAGGCGCCTGCCGGAACCACATTGTCGGATCCGTCCAACGTCAAGGCTATGGACGACATGCTGGCGAAGATTCGCGGCATAGAACAGGTTGAGCCGGCAGCGAAGGTCGATCCGGCGGCGGCATCACCGGAAGAAGCAGCCAAGGCGTTGGTCAATCCGGTTGCCTCGAACGACTCGATGGTCGCGATGTTCAAGGAAAATGCCGCTGCCGCAGGAACTCCTGAAGCGCAGGCCGTCGAGAACGCAAGTGCATTGTCTCCGTTGAGTTCCGACGGCACCGTCGGATATGTCGACGTTCCGTTCGTCGGCGGTGTAACCGATGCGGACGACGCGTTGCGTGAAGCGATCAACGCGGCCGCCGATACCGGACGCAGCGAAGGACTCAACGTCCAGATCAGTGGTTCGGCCGCGCAGGAAGCCGGAATGCCTGGTGGTGCTACCGAACTGATCGGTATCGCAGTTGCAGCCGTCGTGCTGGCCATCACGTTCGGTTCGCTGGTGGCCGCGGGACTTCCGCTCATTACCGCAATCATCGGTATTGCGATCGGCAGCCTCGGTATCACCGTGGCCACCGGATTCACCGATCTCAGTTCGATGACGCCCACCTTGGCCATCATGATCGGCCTGGCCGTCGCCATCGACTATTCGCTGTTCATCATGTCGAGGTTCCGGCACGAACTTTCGCTCACCGACAACCGGGAAGAAGCAGCCGGACGTGCCGTCGGTACCGCCGGATCGGCCGTCGTATTCGCCGGCCTGACCGTCATCATCGCTCTTGTGGCGTTGCGAGTGGTCGGGATTCCGTTCCTCTCCGACATGGGTGCTGCGGCGGCCTTCACCGTTCTCATCGCGGTCCTGATCGCGCTGACCTTGTTGCCTGCGATTCTGGGGATGTTCGGACGCAAGGCATTCGCCGGCAAGATTCCGTTCCTGGGTAACCAGGCGCAGAAGGCCGAGGATTCGGGCAAGCCAACGCTCGCCCTGCGTTACATCGGTGCCATCGTCAGGCGCCCCGCGGTCCCGCTGATCGCCGGCGTCGTTCTGCTCGGCGCGCTGGCGCTGCCGGCAACCGGGTTGAGTCTGGCCTTGCCGTCGGAAGCGACGGGTGATCCGGCTACCAGTTCGCGCCAGGCCTACGACCTGATCGACGAGGGCTTCGGCGGCGGCAAGAACGGCCCGCTGATCGCTGTCGTCGACGCGAAGGACGCCAAGGTTCCGGCCGGAGAGGCCTTCGCTGAGGTCGTGTCCACGATCTCGGCGTTCTCCGACACCCAGAACGCGCAGATCATCGGAGTCAACGAGGCAGGCGACACCGCCAAGGTCCTCATCACTCCGAAGAGTGGTCCTACCGATCCGGCCACGATGGATCTGGTCCAGAGCATCCGCAGCGCCGAAGGCGGACTGCACAGTTCGATCGGCGTCAGCTACGGCATCACCGGACAGACAGCCCTCGAAGGTGACGTCTCCGACACGCTGCAAGATGCTCTGGTTCCGTACCTCGCAGTGGTTGTCGGCCTTGCCTTCATCTTGCTGCTGCTGGTGTTCCGTTCCATCCTGGTGCCGCTGACGGCCACTCTCGGCTTCCTGCTCAGCGTGCTCGCCACCTTCGGCGCAACGGTCGCGATCTTCCAGCACGGCTGGTTGGGCATCATCTCCAACCCGCAGCCGCTCGTGAGCTTCATGCCGATCTTCCTGATCGGTGTGGTATTCGGTCTGGCGATGGACTATCAGGTATTCCTGGTGACTCGAATGCGCGAGGAGTACGTCCACGGCGCTACGGCCAAGCAGGCTGTCACCATCGGCTTCAACCACGGTGCGCGGGTCGTCACCGCTGCGGCGATCATCATGATCTCGGTGTTCGGGGCGTTCATCGCCGAGCCCAACTCGTTCATCAAGTCGATCGGATTCGCGCTTGCCGCGGCAGTGTTCTTCGACGCTTTCATCGTGCGCATGGTGATCATCCCGTCCGTGATGGCATTGCTCGGTGACAAGGCGTGGTGGATACCCAAGTGGCTCGACCGGATTCTGCCCAACGTCGACATCGAGGGAGAGAAGCTCAGCAAGGCTCTCCGCGAGGACGAATCGGAATTGCAGCCGACAGCCAAGTAGTAGTACGGCCAGGCTGATCCGAGCGTGCCGCAATCGACCCGTGGTCGGTTGCGGCACGCTCGTTTTCGTCGTCGATCGTGGTCGCGGGAAATCCACAGGCGCTTGTCGGTGAACGTTGGTAACCTTCGCTCACTATGCTGATCAGGCTGCTGAGAACCTATGTCAAGCCGTATCGAGGTGAGCTCGCCGGCGTCGTTGGCCTGCAATTTATTTCGACTATGGCAGCTCTTTACCTACCTAGTCTCAATGCCGATATCATCGACTACGGCGTCACGAAGGGCGACACCGGATACATCCTGTCCACCGGCTCGATGATGCTCGTCGTGACGTTGGCTCAAATCCTCTGCTCGGTGGGTGCGGTGTTCTTCGGGGCGCGTGTCGCCATGGGCGTCGGTCGCGATCTGCGAGAATCGGTGCTGCACCAGGTAGGCACCTTCTCCGCGCGCGAGGTCGGCCACTTCGGTGCGCCGTCGTTGATCACACGTAATACCAATGACATCCAACAGGTCCAGATGATGGTCGTCATGAGCTGCACCATCCTGGTGATGGCGCCCATCATGTGCATCGGTGGCATCATCATGGCGGTACGTCAAGACCTGAATCTGTCCTGGATTCTAGGTGTCAGCGTCCCATTGCTCGTAGTGTCGATGGGGGTGCTCATCTCGCGCATGGTCCCGGGATTTCGGATCATGCAGGGTCGCCTCGACTCGGTCAACCGTGTTCTACGTGAGCAGATCACCGGAATACGAGTCGTTAGAGCTTTCGTCCGTGAATCGGACGAGGTGAGGCGCTTCGACGATGCGAACCGGCAGCTGACGGAGACTGCGCTCGGTGTCGGTCGACTCATGGCCTTGATGTTTCCGCTGGTGATGTTGATCAGCAATGTCACCAGCGTCGCCGTCATCTGGTTCGGCGGCCACCAGATCGACAGCGGATCGATGCAAATCGGTTCGCTCACCGCGATGCTCAGCTACATCATGCAGATACTGATGGCGGTCATGATGGCGACCTTCATGGCCATGATGTTGCCCCGGGCGTCGGTGTGCGCGGAGCGCATCTCCGAGGTCCTGGACACCGAGTCCACCGTTGTGCCGCCGACGAAGCCGGTGTTCGAATTGACGTCCCCTGGTCTGGTGGAGCTGCGTGGCGCGCAGTTCCATTTCCCGGGAGCCGACGAGCCGGTCTTGCGAGATGTCACCATTCGGGCCGAGCCAGGCAAGACCACCGCGATCATCGGTGGTACCGGATCGGGAAAGACCACTCTGCTCAATCTGATTCCCCGACTGATCGACGCCACTTCGGGTTCGGTGTCCGTCGGTGGTGTCGATGTCCGGGAGATCGACACCGACCTGCTCTGCTCGGTCATCGGACTGGTCCCACAGAAGCCGTACCTGTTCTCCGGCACCGTGGCAACCAACCTCCGATACGGTGATCCTGATGCAACCGACGAATGGTTGTGGGAATGCCTCGAGATCGCGCAGGCCGCGGACTTCGTGCGAGCAATGCCCGACGGATTGGACACCGCAGTCTCCCAAGGCGGTACTACAGTATCCGGCGGACAGCGCCAACGACTGGCCATCGCGCGGGCGCTCGTCCGCAAACCACAGATCTACCTGTTCGACGATTCGTTCTCGGCTCTCGACCTCACCACCGACGCTCGGTTGCGCGCGGCACTGCGCCCCGTCACCAAGGACGCCTGCATCATCGTTGTCGCGCAGCGTATCTCCACGATCGTCGAAGCCGACCAGATCATCGTGCTCGACGACGGCGCAGTTGTCGGAGTCGGTACTCACGACGAACTCGTCACCAGTTGTGCCACCTACGGCGAAATCGTCGCCTCGCAGCTAGCCGTACAGGACGCATCATGAGTAATCGCCCGACGTCACCGCCCATCGGCCCGCCCGGTGGGGGAGATCCCACCAAGAAAGCCATCAATTTCGGGCCTTCCCTCAAACGACTCCTCGGTCGTCTGGCACCGGACAAGCCGATGGTGATACTCATCTTCCTGTTCGTGGCGATCAGCGTCGTACTGTCGTCGATTGCACCGAAAATCCTCGGCAACGCAACCAACCTCATCTTCGAAGGTATCGTCGGCAAACAACTGCAGCCCGGTATCTCCAAGGAACAAGCCGTGGCGAGCTTGCGGGCCTCGGGTCAGGGCAAGTTCGCAGACATGGTGTCCGGCATGGCCGTCGTGCCCGGTCAGGGTATCGACTTCGGGGCCGTCGGGCACGTCCTGACGATCGTGCTGCTCCTGTTCGTCTGTGCGGCGGTGTTCAGTTGGCTCCAGGCGTACCTGCTCAACATTGTCGTGCAACGTGCCGTGCGTCGTCTGCGTTCGGACATCGAGAACAAGATCAACCGGCTTCCGCTGCGTTACTTCGACTCCCACGCCCGCGGTGACGTGCTCTCGCGCGTGACCAATGACATCGACAACGTCGCCCAGAGCATGCAACAGACACTCAGCCAGTTGGTGATGTCGGTGATGTCCGTGTTGGCCATTCTGGTGATGATGCTGGTGATCTCGCCGCTGCTGGCCCTGATTGCGTTGGCGACGATTCCCTTGTCGATTCTGGTGACCACGTTCATCGCCAAACGATCGCAGAAGCACTTCGTCACGCAATGGAAGAGCACCGGCGGCATCAACGCTCAGGTCGAGGAAGCATTCAGTGGCCACGAGTTGGTCAAGGTCTTCGGCCGTCAGCACGAGGTCGAGGAGCGGTTCCGCAAGCAGAACAGCGAACTGTACGAGTCGAGTTTCAAGGCGCAGTTCATCTCCGGCCTCGTGATGCCTGCCGTGATGTTCCTCGGCAACCTCAACTACGTGGCAATCGCCGTCGTCGGCGGTGTGAAGGTGGCGTCGGGGACGATGACTCTCGGTGACGTGCAGGCGTTCATTCAGTATTCACGCCAGTTCACTCAGCCACTGACTCAGATAGCGTCGATGACCAATCTGCTGCAGTCCGGTGTAGCGTCGGCCGAGCGCGTGTTCGCGCTCCTCGATCAGGACGAGCAGTCTCCCGACCCGGTCGACGCCGACTCGCCCGCGAAGTCCGAAGGCCGCGTGTCATTCGAAAAAGTGTCGTTCAGTTACAAGGCGGAGCAACCACTCATCGAGAACCTGAGCCTGACAGCGGAGCCAGGTCAGATGGTGGCGATAGTCGGCCCGACCGGCGCGGGTAAGACCACTCTGGTCAACTTGATCCTGCGGTTCTACGAACTCGATTCAGGCCGTATCACTCTCGACGGTGTCGACATCGCCACCATGGCGCGCGACGATCTGCGCTCTCGAATCGGAATGGTTCTTCAGGACGCCTGGCTGTTCGGCGGAACGATTCGTGAGAATATCGCCTATGGCAAGCCCGATGCCACCGAGGAAGAAATCCAGCGTGCCGCGCAGATGAGTTACGTCGACCGATTCGTGCATTCACTGCCCGACGGATACGACACTGTCATCGACGACGAGGGCAACAACGTCAGCGCCGGCGAAAAACAGCTCATCACCATTGCCCGCGCCTTCATTTCGCAACCGTCCATCCTGATCCTCGACGAGGCCACCAGTTCCGTGGATACACGCACCGAATTGCTCGTTCAGAGCGCCACCGCGGTGCTGCGTAACGATCGGACCAGTTTTGTTATTGCACACCGTCTTTCGACTATCCGGGATGCGAATCTCATCGTTGTGATGGAAGAGGGAAGAATTGTGGAGCAGGGAAGTCACGAGGCACTGTTGCAGGCACGAGGTGCCTATTACCGGCTGTACAACAGTCAGTTCGTGGGAGCCGAGATATAGGCGACCGGCTCCCTCCGTCCGAATTGCCCGTCAGGCGGTGTGCTGCCCGCTAGGTCGCGTCACCCCGCCGGACGGCAGGGGGGAGCGACGAGACTGCTTGCGTAGCTTTCGGCTTCGAGTTCCTGCGCGCATCTCTTCGCAGAGCTGTTCGTAACCTTTGGTGACCTCGTCCCACCGGTAGGTGGCGGCGGCGTGCGCCCGTGCCCGTAGCCCACGTTCGGCAGCGGCGCCAGGATCGGATTCGGTCTCCTCGAGTGCCGTGCCGAGCTCGGGCAGGTCGCTGAAGAAGACTCCGTGATCCCCCAGTACTTCGCGATTGAAGTTCACGTCCCAGGCGATCACGTTGGCCCCGGCCCCCATCGCGCGCAGCAGCGAAGGATTGGTGCCGCCGACCGTATGTCCGTGAAGATAACTCGCCGCTCCCGCATACAGGGTATCGAGGAGATCCTGGTCCCAGACACCGCCGAGTTGGCGGATGCGTGAGTCGGTAGCGGCGAGTTCGTTGATTCGTTTTTCGTGTTCGCTCTCGTAGGGAACGGATCCGACGACGATCAGGGGGAGCTCTGCGTTGCTCTGCAGGTAGCCTTCGATGATCTTGTCCACCTGGTTCTCGGGTTCGAGCCTGGCAACGATCAGATGGTAACCGTGTTCGGTCAGATCGAGTTCTGCCAGCCGGCCCGGATCGACGGTGTCGCGGATCGGTGCACCGTAGGGCAGGAACATGCTCGGGGTGTTGTAGCGCTGGCGATAGTATTCAGCGATTCCCTCGGCATCGGAAATCAATTCGTCTGCAAGCCAGACGGATACACGTTCGTTGGCGAGATAGTATCGACGACCGACCGGCCCCCATTTGCCGCGCTTCCACTCGAGGCCGTCGACATGCACGGCCACGGGAATGCGGGCTGCACGGATGACTGGTAGGAGTGGGGCGTTCGCGGCATTGAAGACGATTGCAGCATCGCAGCGGCGTCGGAGAAGATGCCCGACGGACAATGCGGTGTGGCTCAATGTCTCGAGGATGGGGTGCTTCAAGGCGGGAAGTGATACTCGTTGCATACCAAGGTAAGTCGATGAACGGTCGTCACCTCGGCAGTAGACCACTACTTCATGTCCGCCTTCGACCAGGCGTGAGCCGATCTCCTCCACCGCAGTTTCGAATCCGCCGTACCGTGCGGGCACTCCCCGTGTCCCGATCATTGCGATCCGCATCGGCGATCCCTCCCTTGTTGGCTTGTACTCGGATCGCCGGGCGCGACGCCTGATCCACGTGTAGCACCGCTGTTCGGGTGTGGCACGTTGCGGGGCGACTGCTGAGCCGAGCGCTTCGAGATTTCTAAAAGATTACCAAAAGGGGAACCAATATCCAAGTTACAGACAACTCATGGCTAACATTTATCAGCACTTGGGGCGGGGAAATGGTTACAAATCAGACTTATGGTTACTGTCGAGCGACTAAGCGGCCGGCTCGTGGAAGCGGCGAATCTCTCGGTACCATTTCGGTAGCGCGGCGCAGAGGAACAGCGTCGTTCCCGCCAGGAGCGCTACGTACGCACCGGCGAAGATCGACGGCCACGCGAAGAGCACGAAGATTGCGCACAAGACGCCGTAGTCGGTGGGAATGACCAGAATCGATCGCAGGGTGGCGCCGGCGCTGGAATCTGCCGGAGCAGGTGCACGGTCCGGGTGCGCGCGGCGCAACTGATCCGTCAGGATCTGAACGAAGAAGAAGACGGACGCGACGAGTGTGAAGCCGATTGGAATCAGCAACAATTCGATATGCGAGATGTCGTAGTGGCGATACCACCCGATCAGAACCGCGAGATGCAACGCGGTGGTCTTGATGCTGTCGACAACATGATCGAGCCACTCGCCGGCGGGTGTACCGCCGCCGCGTAGGCGTGCCAGTTGACCGTCGGCCGAGTCGAATGCGTACCCGAGCAGCAGTCCGACCGCGATGAGGATGCCGACCCACCAATGTGGCTGTGCCAGGGCGATGGCGGCGATGGCCGCGGCGCTGAATCCGGCGCTGATGTAGGTGACCTGGTTAGGTGTCATACCGAGTTGGTACGCGGCCGCAGCGATGATGCGTCCGATCTTCCTGTTGACGAACCGTGAGTACGCGGGCGAGCCCTTGGCCGGTGGTTTCTGAGCGCCTGCCAACCGTCGTACGGTGTCGGCGAACGATTCTTCGGGTCGCGCATTGTCTTGACGAGTGCTCATGTTCGGATACTCCCGATTGTCGCGTTGAATGCATCGGTGATGTCGGTGCGGTAGCGCTCTGGGGAGAATCTCGTCGACGCCTCGATGCGCGCTTCGAGGGCCTGCTCACGCGAGATCTCCCAGTTGTCGATCGTCGCTTGGACGGCGTCCGCCAGCGCGACGGCGTTTCCCGGTTCGACTAGACGGCCGTTTCGGCCGTCGTCGATGATCTCGACGAGTCCTTGCACCGCTGACGCCACCACCGGCCTCGCGGCGAGTTGAGCTTCGACTGCAACATTGCCGAACGGTTCAGCTCTCGACGGAACCAGGGCGATGTCGGCGGAATCGAGCGCTTCCCACACCTGCGCCACCACACCGACGCGGCGGATACGGCTCTCGACGCCGGCGGCCGCGGCAATCCGGCGAAGATCTGCCTCGAACCACTCGTAGCCGGCGAAGACGCCACCTACCAGGTCCAGGGTCACGTCCAATCCGCGGCCGGCCAGGATCCCGAGCGCTTCAACCGCGACATCGGTGCCCTTGCGCGGAGCGATGCGCCCGACCAGCACCAGGCGAATCGGCCCGGTCAGCGTCTGCCTGGGGGGTGTCGGCTCGACTGTCGGGCCGGCGACGCCGTTGTAGATCACGTGCATTCGGCGCGCGAGCCTCGGGATGTCACGCAGAATCAGTTCGCGACAGGCGTTGCTGTTCGCGATGATTCGCCGCGACAACAGCAGCTGCGCGCCCAGCCCGATTCGGATCAGCTTGGGTGCCGTGTCCTCGGCTTCGTGTACGTGACAGATCACGGGGTAGCCGAAGGTTTTCGCGACCACCACCCACCAGGGGATGGTCACGGTGCTGACGTAGACGACGTCAGGCGAGCAGCGTCGTAGCATTCGCACGATGGAAGGTGTCGAGCGAGCGGCTTCCACGGCGAGCGAGAGCAGTCCGAGAGCGGACATCTTCGATTTGCGGAGAACCGGCATCGGCATGATCGTGGTCTCGGCCCCGGATTCCTCCGTCAGCGGCACCAGCGGCCCGTCGGACCCCAGAACGGCCGTCACACCCCAGCCCGCGGCGGTCAAGGCGGTGACCGATTCCAGCACGATTCGATCGGAACCGTACAGTTCGGCCCCAGGGTGGGCCACTAGTGCGCGGTAGGCAGGTGTCCCGATGTGAACCAAGTATTACTCCCGGAATATTCGCACCGGATGGGATTTCCTCAGTGCAGAAGCGTTGGACCAGCGATAGTAACCGTATAGTTGCAGCGAGGTTAGTCGTCGGCACAAGGCGTTGTCTACTTTGGCCTTCGAAACTCGGAAGAAAGTGAAGAATGAGTGGAAAACTTATGGGATCTCGTTCGTGCCCGGTGGATTCTGCTGGTTGCCGGTGTATTGCTCGGCACGATCGGCGGTGTGATGTACGCGGGAACACTCGTCGTAGAGCACCGCTCGACGGCAGTGGTGTATTTCGCCGTCGACCGAGCGAAGACGGCAAGTGACTACACCGCCGGCAGCTCGTTCGCGCAAAGTGTCATGCCCTCGTTCGCCCAGATCGTCAAATCGCCGGTCGTCCTCGACCCGGTGATCAGAGAACTCGACTTGCAGACCACCCCCTCGGGTCTCGCCGGCCGCATCCAGGTCGACGTACCGTCGAATACGACGGTGATGAACGTGACAGTCACCGACACCACCAGCGCGGGTGCGGCGACGACGGCCAACATGGTGATCAGATTCCTCGACGACGCGGTCCGGACCCTGTCACCGCGCGGCGACGAGGACAACCCCGCAATGAAGATGTCGTCGGTATCTCCGGCAGTGGCGTCGGGTAGTCAGTCGGCCGTGGGCAGCCTGACCTTCGGGCTGGTAGGCGCCGTCGGCGGTCTGGTTCTGGCAGTGGCAATAGTGGGGATCTGGGAGTCGTTGACCCGACCTGTTCGATCGGTGTCGGACGTCGAGTTCGTGACGTCGATGCCGGTACTGGCGACCATTGCGTTCAACGGTGACCGGGTAGCGGCGTCCGACGGTCCCCGTGGATCCGAAGGAGCCGTCGGGACGTTCGTGCTGCGGACCAACCTCATGGCGGCGTGCGAAAAACGCGGAGGCGTCAAATCCGTGGCGGTTGTTCCGGTGACTGCGAACGGTGATGCGCGCGCGGTTGCCGTCGACCTCGCGACAGTCATGGCCCGGGCGCGGGAGCGGATCCTGTTCGTCGATGCCGATCTACGATCGGGATCCGTCGCAACAATGATGGACGCGGAACCGGCCCCCGGTCTCGCGGAAATCCTGAGGGGTACCGCCAAACTCGGCCAGGTGTTGCAACCGACGAGCGGGCTCGATTTCGTCGCCGCAGGCAAGGCCGACGGGGACGCCGCCGAGTTGTTGGCGAGCTCGTGGTTGAAGCCCTTCTTCCGGGTCGAGTCGGGGCGGTACAAGATGCTTCTGACGGTCGGTGGTGCGGCCATACCGGTAGCGGACGGTGCAACATTGGCGGCCGCGGCCGAGGTCACGGTCCTGGTTGCGCGGCGTGGACACACCAGGCGTCGTGACCTCGCCGATGCCGTGGACCGGTTGTCCGGATCGCGTGGAATTGTCGCAGGCATCGTCCTGGTGGAGCGGCGCTCGGGCATCTCGCGTGTTCTGTCCGGGACGAAGAGCCGGATTCAGGACGGTCGACGTTGATCCACACGTTCGAGATCGGCCCGTCCCACGGCGTCTCGATACGCGTCGATGTGGGCGAGGGCGAGTCGAGGCCACGCTCTGGCCGACAGGTCGGGAGATCGCGCCGGCGCGGGTGCGGCGAGCGCGACTTCGAGTGCGGTCGCTGTGAGCGCGCCGGCGTACAGGTGAACCCAACCCGCTCCGACTTCGTCGGCCAGTGCTCGGGTAATCGCGGTATCCGGAACCAATACCGGACGTTCGAGTGAGAGCGCGAGGAGCAGGGCACCCGAATTGTGCATGTTCTGGTACGGAAGGACAACCAATTGTGCTGCGGTGATTTCCAGCGCCAAGGTGCTGTCGTCGACGTATTCGAGCACAGCACTGATCCGACTGTCCCGCCCGGCCGCGGATTCGACGACGGTTCGGAGTTCGTCGGTGCTCGGCTTACCGACTATCCGCAAACTCGCATCGCCCGAGGCAACGTGGGCAAAGGACTCGAGCAGAACTTCGGTTCCTTTGTACGGCCGGATCAAACCGAACGAAACAATCCGTCCGGGAACGGATGCGGCCTTCGGGTATCCGGTGAACCACTCGACGTAGTCGCCGTGTGGAATCAGTACTCGATCTCGACCGGACGGCACAGCCGACGACTCGTTGAGCACAATCCAGGTTCGGGTTCGGCGATCACACCATCGCAGAAGTATGCCCTCGATGCGACTGCCGGATTCGTGCGCTCGAACATTGTGTGCGGTACGAACGATCGGGGTCTTCGTGAACTGCAGGCGCGTCATCAACATCGCGAATCGTGCCCGGGCAGCTGCCTGGGCGAGCGCGCCGTCTCGACGAATCATCACTTCCGGCCAATGAATGTGGATCAGGTCGTAGCGTCCGAAAAGGGCTGTGTTCCAGTTGAAATATCGAACACTGACACCATGGTCGCGGATCGAGTCGGCAAGTTTCACT
This sequence comes from Rhodococcus sp. 27YEA15, assembly GCF_049739425.1. NCBI lineage: Bacteria > Bacillati > Actinomycetota > Actinomycetes > Mycobacteriales > Nocardiaceae > Rhodococcus > Rhodococcus sp. 27YEA15. Next base: position 4,613,453 of record NZ_JBMHHW010000001.1, on the reverse strand, counting down.
ACGTACGGGTTGGTGGTCTTGTGCGGCCCGCGAACGGACAACATGACCTGCAACTGGCTTTCGTCGGTGCCGATTCGAGGTCTCATGCGACCGTATCCTAAACGACTCGGTTCCTCGCAGGCGTCGGTGGCGCACGATGACCGCGCCGAGGAGTGTCCATGACCTTCAGTCGTTTTCGCCCCGACACCGCCTCCTTGTTGATCGTTCTCGTGTGGGCGCTGTATGCGATACCGCGGCTGGTGCAGTCGCTGACCGGCGTGAAAAGACGGGCCACGGTCGGCGAGGCCATGCCGCTCACCCCGCTGGCCGTCAACTTGGAATTGCTGTTTCTACTGCTGATCTTCGGGTTGTGTGCGTACATCGTCATCCGCGGAACGGCAGAAATGCCCACCGATCGGCGAGTGCCGTTGGTGCTCATGCTCGCCCCATGGGTGTACATCGTGATCAGGGACTTGTACAACGACCAGGTGCCGACACGCGGCGGCCTGCTCTATCCGCTCCTGGTGGTTGCGATCTGGATACTGCGGCCACAGCTGAAGAAGCTGGCGACACTCGGATATCTGGTTGTCTTGACCGCATTGGCGTGTATCGCCCTGGGGGCGTTACTGCCGGAAAGCGGGATACTCATCTCGAGTGCAGGTTCAGCGGTAGCGCCGCCGAAAGAGATTCTGCCGCTGGGAATTCTGATCGGAATTTTCACCGACGGCAATAATCTGGGACAGTACCTGGTACTCGGCTTGCCGGCGGTCATGCTGATTCCACGCCGGCTGGTACGTGCGATGGGTGTCGCCGTCGTACTGTTCGCGATCGTGTGGACGTCGTCGCGGTCGTCCTTGGCTGCCGCCGCGATCGCCTGCATTGTCTGGACGTTGATGTCCGTCACGCCGTCGGTGCTGCGCCGACTTGCCACCTGGTGTGCGGTGGCCGCGTGCGTGGGAGTGATGATGTGGTGGCCGTTGTCCGGCCCCGCCGACGACGCGTGGACCAATCGCGGCGCGATCTGGCGCCACAGTCTGGCGGCCTGGTGGAACACCCCCTGGTTCGGGTCCGGATCGAACTGGTATTCGGTTCTGCCGCAAAATGTCGGGAGCCTCGGTGGTTTCGCGTTCCACGGGCACAATCAGTTCGTGCAGACCATTGCCACCGGTGGATTGGTCTTCGTGGTTCTGGTGACTGCGATGTTCGTGACGATCACCTGGGCGGCATCGCAGTGGAGTGCGCGTGGTGTGTTCCAGCCGGTTGCCCTGCTGGTGGCGCTGTTCGCTTCGTCCACGTTGGAGGTGTCATTCGGTTTCATCGACCGCGCGTTTCTCGTAGCGGTGACTGTGCTTCCACTGATGTTCGCCATGTTCGCACCTCTCCCGGAACGTATTTCACGGTATCGACGCTGACTGTCACGAGCCGGGTGAACCGTCGATCGGACGGGACGATCGAGTGCGCGCGCGTGCTCTATGGGATCAGCGCACCGCTGTGGCGTTGTCGTTCTCGTGAGTCCGGCGATCCGAACCAGGTATGTCCACGTGCTTGCCTTGGCGGCGGGCTGCGCGTTGGAGCTGCCAATCCCTCGAGACAGCGGCGATCACCGCCAGCATCAGTCCGACGGCGGTACCGGTCAGCATGTTCAGGCCACGGCGCGGTGTGGTCGAGAACGCCGGCACGGATGCGCGGGTGACGGTCAGCTTGAGCATTTCGGGTTGTTCGGTCTGGGTCAATTGAGCGGCGACTTCTGCGAGTTGCTCGGCGACGGCGTCGGCGATCTGTGCTGCACCTTCGGCAGTGCTCGCCTTGACGGCAAGCTTCATGGTGACGGTGTCGTTCGGGATGGTGACCTCGATGTCTCGGGCCAGTGATTCGGCGGACACGTCGAGCTGCAGGCGGTCGATCACCGGTTCCAGAACGGCGGAGGTGGTGGTCAAGGCCGCATAGGATCGGGTGAGCGAGAGTGCTTGGGGGTACCTGTCACTGATCTGACGTGGTGTACCGACCACGCCCAGTTGAAGGGCGGCGTCCGCGCGGGCGATGTAGGTGGGAGGTGTGAACATCGATATGGAAAGGGCAACGGCCAGCGTCGCGGTCAGGACCGCCACGAAGATGCGCCACCGGTTCCGGATGATGGTCAGGTAGTTCCACAGCGTGATGGTGCCGGACGAATCCTCGGGCGCACCGGTGTCTGCCGAGTCCGCGCCAGAGTCGCCGTCAGCCGATATCGGTGTCGAGAAGCGGGGATGATCCAGGCGGCTCGGTATGAGGAGTGGACTTCGATCGACGACGACTCGCTCGACGGCGTGCTCGACGGGTTCGACGGCGTGCTCGACGTGTTTCTTCGGTCGAGGACCACGGCCGATCGCCCGGCCGGCGAACTCGAGCATCGTTGTCAGGTCGCGCCGGACAGCGGGAAAGACGAGGGCCGATACCGCGGCGCTACCCACGGCGCAGGCGAGGCCGGCGGCCAGGGCGGCGAGTGGTGCGGTGAACAGCCGAGATCCGGCAAATGCGAGCAGCCCGGCGGGCGCACCGAACAGCAGGATCGCTCGCAAGGAGTTGCGGAACAACATCATGGTGTCCACGCCGGAGACTCGGCGAACGTGCCACAAGGTGACCAGCCAGTCCACCAGAAAACCGATCGACGACGACGCGGCCACTCCGACAGCCCCCCAAGGCAGTCCGGCGAGGGTGATCACGATTACCGCTGGTCGGAGGAACAGATAAAGGCGCAGCTGCGCGACGGTCAACCCGTGTGACAGATATACCCAGTAGCAGATCTGAGATACCGAGCGGAAGATTCCGCCGATTGCCAAGAGCGCGAAGATCGGCACCACGGACGACCACTGATCGCCGAAGGCGACTTTGATCAGGGGTTCCGCAACTCCGGCACTGACCGCGAGAGCCGACGCGGTGATGTATCCGCCGATCAGCTGGGCTTTTGCCAGATACCGCCCGTAGGTCACCGGATTGTCCTGGACCTTGGCGAGGATGGGGAGCGCGACGTTGGTCAGCGGGGCGTTGATCTGGTTGAGGGGGGTCATCAACAGTTGGTATGCGCGATTGTAGAACCCGAGTGTGGTGGGGCCGTACATCGCACCGATGGCGATGCTGTCGATGTTCTTGGTGGCATATCCGAGGAGTTGGGTACCGAGCAGTCCGCCACCGAAACGAAAGAACCGCTTGATCGACACGTCTCGTTGCGGAAGTCCGGGACGCCATTTGGACATGAAGGCGCTCAGTACCAGGGTGGCAACGGCCACCATGATCAACTGCGCGACAATGGCCCAGTATCCGGCACCTGACAGTGCCAGCGCCACCGCTGTGCCGACTCCGATGGCGCTTGCGAGTACGTCGGTCGTGGACAAGGCGGTGAATCGAAGACTGCGCATCAGTTCGGCGCGGAACTGGGTTGCTGCGCCACTGAGGACGAATACGCCCGCAACGGCGAAGACTATGGGTAGAAGCTGGGATTCTCCGTAGATCCATGCGATGAGGGGCGCTGACGCGGACACGACGACAAAGCAGACGGTGCCGATACCGGTGTTGGCCCAGAACAGGTTGGTTCGTTCGGCATCGCTCAAATTCTTGGCCTGGACGGCAGCGAGCGAGAGGCCGAAGTCACGGATCAAATCGGCGGCGCCGGTGATCGCGACTACCATGGCGACGATGCCGAAGTCCTCCGGCGTCAGGAGCCTGGCCAACAGGATCAGAGACGTGGTCTGGACGATGAACTTCACTGCCTGGAATGCAAGCGTGACACCGCCGCCACGAGCGGCTTTGTCCGCGAGATTCACCGGTGTCAACCGCCGACCGGGCGACGGTACTCGAGATAGGTCCGGCCGACTGCGCCTGCGACGATCCCGGCTCCGCGAGCGGCGATTCGGATTCCGTTGGCCTGATTGCCAGGGCTGCGGCCCAACACACCGAGCACGCCGCGAGCGGTTCCGCCCAGCAGGCGAGTTGTTCCGGCAATCAGCAGTGCCACCCGTAGCCGAACGATCCGCGCGCGGCCTGAAGTAAGTGCGAGTTCGGTTCGAGCCCACGAGTTGCCGATCCGATAGCGTCGACGTATCACCCAGTCGCGAGTAGCGCGGTCTGCGGGCACTACGTCGGTGACGACAGCCTCGTCACACCACACCAGTGTGAAACCGGCACCGGTGTATCGGCGCGTGAACAGGCTGTCGGATCCACCGCTGGCGCTGAAGCTCTCGTCGAATTGCAACGAGATGGAGCGGACCAGACGCAAATCCAGAAGCAGGTTGTTGGTTGCGGCCACCCGTACCTCGGTACCGGTACGCAGTCGACGTCGCTCGAAGAAGCCGCCGTCGGCGATCCACGGATCGAGCGGAGTCGCGAATGCTGATACGACTGGACCGACTACACCGTCTGCGCCGGTTCGAAGGCGAGTGCCCAGTAGCGACGTCAACCAGCCAGGTGTCGGGCGCTCGTCGTCGTCGATGAAGACGAGCAGATCGAATTCTCGGGATTCGGTGAGTGCCCGGTTGCGGGCGGCCGCGATACCGGGAGTCGGCTCGTGCACGTAGGTGACGCCGTCGCCGAATCGGGTTGCGGTCTCGCGAGCGCCGCCGTCGGGATCGTTGTCGATGACAAGGATGGTTGGGGGCGATATGTCGTATATCTGGGCGACCTCGCAGCTATGGATCAGCAACTGTGGAAGTAGCTCGATCAGGTCGTCTGGCCGCCGATACGTCAAAACGGCTATCACGACCGACAAGCCGGACATCTGGCAGTCGGACCCGCCGTCTGAGTCTGAGGAGGCACTGGCATTGCTGATCACCTGTCATATGATAGCGCTACGTGTTTGCTGAGACCTGCCCCGCAGCAGGGGCGGCAAAAGGGGGAGCTTCGACAATGCAGTGGACAACACGTCCTGGACGATTTTTCCGAACTACCGGCCTGGTATTTGCCGTATTACTCACGATAGGTGGATTCAACGTCGACATGGCGGCGGAGGCCGACGCCGAAGTACCCACTTCTTTCGGTCTACCTCCGCGAACACCGTTGAAAGTTCACAATGGGGACTTGACGATACGAACCGCCGGTACGGTGATCGAGAATCTGGATATTCGGGGTTTCGTCCGGGTCGAGGCCAGTAATGTCACGATCCGCCGGTCCATCATTCGGGGGCGAGATCCACAGAAGACGAATCAGGCGTTGGTGGCTGCATACGGAGACCATCGGAATTTCCGGATCGAGGACACGACGCTGAAGCCGACGACGCGTTCGCCGTATGTGGACGGTATCAAGGGCAGGAATTTCTCCGCCCGGGGTCTCGACATCTCCGGCGTGGTCGATTCGGTGGTCATCTTCGGTGACAACGTCGACTTCGGGTACAGCTGGTTGCACGACAATCTTCACTATTCGCCGTGGCCGCAGCAGTGGGACAACCAGACGCACGACGACAACGTGCAGATCGAGGGCGGCCGAAACATCACCGTGCACAACAGCCGCTTGGAGGGGGCACACAATGCGGCTGTGATGATCACGCAGAATTACGCACGCGGAGCGAACATCCAGATCAACGACAACATCATTTCCGGCGGCCAGTGCGCGATCAACATCGACGAGAAGGGACGCGGTCCGGTCGGGGTGACGATAAAGAACAACAGGTTCGGCAAGTCGGGAATCAAGGATTGCGGGATTCTGGCACCGAAATCGTCAGTCGGCGACTGGCCGAGAAACGTGTGGCTCGCCGGCGGAAGTCCAGTTCGAGTACGAAGCTCGTAGGGACAAAGTAATCATATCGGAAAGTGGAGTAATTCTCTCCAAAAATAGAGTAGCCTGATGATTGCCAGAGGCGTCTCGCCCGTGGCTTCAACTCGTGTCCGGGGGATGAAACCGGGTGCGTTACGCCCTGCAATCAGGAGTTCGAATGGTCGACATCGCCGGTACGCGTACCGACGGATATCAGGATCGTCGGAAGAGATGGCGTCGTTTGACCACTGCGTGGGTAGCGGTGACGACAGTTCTGGCGGTCGTGGGATCGTTGAGTGTAGGTACAGCAACCGCTGATTCCGCGCCACCGAGTCCATCCACCCCACCCACAGTGTCCTCGGACGCGCTGCCCACCGTTCAGGTGGACGGCGTGGTCTGGTCCCAGGTCGTTGCCGGTAACACGGTGTACGTAACAGGCAACTTCGATAACGCTAGACCTGCGGGATCAGCGAATGGAACAAATAACATTCCGAGATCGAACGCGCTGGCGTACGACATCGACACCGGTGAACTGAAGCCGTGGGCGCCCATGCTCAACGCACAGGGGCGCGCTATCGAAGTCTCGGAAGACGGAAAAACCGTCTTCATCGGCGGCGACTTCACCAACGTCAGTGGTGTCAATCGGTATCGGTTGGTCGCTGTCGACGCGAACAGCGGTGCGGTTCTCAACATGATGACTGCGGCGTTGGATGCCGGCGTGCGATCTCTCGAGGTCAGCGGTAACACGCTGTACGTCGGCGGCATCTTCAACAGTGTCGGAGCGCAGGCCCGGCAGCGGCTGGCAGCATTCGATGTCTCGACCGGAGTGGTCCTTCCCTGGTCGCCCAAGGCCAACGCCGAGGTCATGGCGATAACCGCGCCACCCGGCAGTAACAAGGTGGTGGTAGGTGGGCGCTTCACGACGCTCAACGGTGTGAACAATGTCGGCGTCGGTTCGCTCGACGCCACCACTGCTGCCGCATACCCCTTTCCCACCAACAATGTTGTGCGCAACTACGGCACGGGTTCCTCGATCTACAGCTTGAGCAGCGACGCCGACGCGATCTACGGCACCGGTTATTCGTACGGGTCGGGAAACCTCGAGAACGTCTTCTCCTCCGATGTCGCAACCGGAAATCTACGGTGGGTCAGCGGCTGCCGAGGTGACACGTACTCCAATGTTCTCGTGGGTGACGTGATGTACGCGGTCGGGCACCCGCACGACTGCAGCTCGATCGGTGGTCAGCCGCAGACAAATCCGTGGTCTTACCAATACGGCTTGGCTTTCCGCAAGAACGTGACCGGAGCAGTCAACATGGGTGGAGATTTTCCCGGGCGACCGGCTCCGGAGTTGTTGCATTGGTTGCCGACGTTGGCCCCCGGAGTCAAAACCAAACAGTTTCAGGCAGGTTGGTCGATCGCGGGGAATGATCGTTACATCGTTGTCGGTGGTGAATTTCCCAGAGTCAACGGTGTACCGCAAGAAGGACTTGTCCGTTTTGCGATCAAAGATCAGTCTCCGAACAAGGAAGGGCCGAACGGCTACAACGAGCTCACGCCGAATCTGACGGCGGTGGGCCCTGGCGCGATTCGGGCGACGTGGACGGCCGCGTGGGACCGCGACAACAGTCGCTTGACCTATGAGCTGCTTCGCGGTGAGAAACTGTCGACTGCGACGGTGGTGGCTACCACCGCCAACGACTCGCAGTGGTGGAATCGCGGCCGGATGGGTGCCACGGATACGTCAGCACCACCCGGAACTGTCCAATCGTATCGGGTCAGAGTCACAGATGCTTTCGGTAACAACATGATCGGTCAGACAGTGACGGCCACGGTACCGGCCGGCAGTGCGTCACCGAGTGAGTATCAAAGACTGGTTGCCGCAGACGGTGCCAATCACTACTGGCGACTGGGTGAGACTACGGGAGCTGTCGCATCGGACTGGGCGGGTGATTCGGATCTGACGTTTAGATCGGCCCAGCGCAACGTCGACGGTGCGATCGTCGGCGACCCGAACAAGTCGACGCAATTCTCGGCCGGATCGAGCACCGGAGGGAGGGCGCAATTCGCCCCGCAGACGTTCAGCACCGAGGCGTGGTTCAAGACAACCACCCGTTCGGGAGGCGCGATCGTCGGTTTCGGTAACGCGAACGGCAACAACAGCAGTGTCAACGATCGTGTTGTGTACATGAGCAATTCGGGTCAACTGACGTTCGGTGTGAATGTGAACGGAGTCCGGACGGTGACCAGCCCGGCATCGTACAACGACGGGCAATGGCATCACGTCGTCAGCACCTTGGACACAACCGGTATGAAGCTCTACGTCGACGGCAAGCAGGTGGCCGACCGTGCCGATACGATCCAGGCCTCTTACCGTACGTCCGGCTATTGGCGGGTAGGTGGTGACAACATGTCGGGTTGGCCCTCGATGCCGAGCACCGCGAACTTCTCCGGTGTTCTCGACGAGGTTGCCGTCTACAACATGGCGTTGAACTCTGATGCGGTGCAGACACATTGGCAGCGTGGGCAGGGAGTGGCGGTGAACAAGCCGCCGGTGGCAGCTTTCACCGAGGCGGTGACCGGCCTGGCAGTTGCCTTCGATGCCAGTGCGTCCACTGATCCGGACGGAACCATTGCCTCGTACGAGTGGAACTTCGGGGACGATGCAACGGGAGCCACGACGACGGTGGGGACCGCGAAGACGGACCACACGTATGCGGCGGCCGGAACGTACACCGTGACCTTGACGGTCGTGGACAACGGCGGAGCGAAAAACACTACGTCGCACCCCGTTACCGTGAAGGATGCCGCGAATCCGCCAATTGTGGTCGATCCGCCGGAAGTAGATCCGCCTGTGGTCGACCCACCAGACGGCGAAGAGTTGGTGGCCAAGGACGATTTCAGCAGGGATACGGCCTCCGGCTTGGGTGCGGCCGAGGTGGGCGGCACATGGTCGGTGACCGGTGCCGGGGCCAAAGCTTCGGTTGAATCGGGCTCGGCGAAAGTGACAGTGCCTGCCGGTCGTTCGGCGACGATGCTGTTGCCCGCGGTTCCCACCGGTGATGTCGACGTGACGCATTCGGTGTGGTTGGAAGCGATGCCGACCGGCGGCGGTGCATACCTGTCGACCGTGCTGCGCAGTGGGCCTGGTGGCGATTACCGTTCGCGGATAAGGATCCTCGCCGACGGTTCGGTGCAGGTATCGTTGGCCAAGACGGTGGCCGGCACCGAAACGGTGCTCGGTAATTCCACTACGCTGCCCGGCTTGACCTACTCGGCAGGCACGCGTCTACGAGTACGCGCGCAGATCCTCGGTGCATCACCGTCGACCTTGCAGGTGAAGGTATGGGACGAGAGCAAGCCTGAGCCCGCCGGCTGGACCAGGTCTGTAACCGATTCCAGCTCGGGACTGCAAGATATGGGTTCGACCGGTTTGGCCGTGTACATCTCGGCGTCGTCCACCGAACAGGTTGTTGCGCGGTTCGACAACTTCGAGGTAGTCGTCCCTCAGTAGCGATCAGTGCCGACGTTGCCTGTCTCTTGCGATGCGAGAGGCAGGCAACGTCTGTCTGCGTGGCGGTGCCGTGGCTCCGTCTTCTGAGCATCTCGGTCATGGAATCCGGTGCCGACGCAAGACGGCCCGTCTGCCACTGGCAGACGGGCCGTTCGGGTGGATGGACCTGAGCGAGGTGGTCGGCGTTCGCCGAGCAGTTCTCAGCGAGCTACGGCGATGACGTTCTCGGAATCGCTGTGGCTGACCTCGAATACCGTCGAGTCCAGCCCGTCTTCCGGTATCTGGAACAGGTAGACTCCCTGAGCACGGTCTCCGGGCGCCAGAATCCCGCCGACGGGTGCTGCGGTTTCCGCTGAACCAGGGGAAGCGGGGAGGCCTTCGTTGTAGTACGCGTTCACGGTCAGGTCGTCGAGTGAAATGTCCGTGGTGCCAGTGTTGACGAATTCGAGTGTCACGCTCAATCCGCTGCCGCCGATCTCTCCTGGTCCGTTGGCGGAGAGTTCGAGAGGCTCGGTTCCTACGGCCGTGACCTCGAGATCATTGGACAGAGTGCTGGGTTGATCCACCGGCACCGGTGGCAACGTGGTGATGCTCTCGGAGCGATCTTCCGTCATGCCTGCCGAGGGTGGCGGCCCGGCTGGGACATCGGCCGCGTCGGAATCCGGGCTGGAACACCCGGTAAACACCGCAATCGCCAACAGTGCGGACATTCCGACCATCCGAGGCGATCGCGCAAAGTTACGAGCGGATTGAGTTTTTCTCATGGATTGCTGCCCGATTCGTGTTGATTACAGTGAGACATACGTTAGTTTGTGCCGGTCTGTCGTGCGTTGACGGACTTCTCCAGGGCTGCGCGTAGGAGGGTGCTCGACGTGTCGAGTGTGTAGGGAAAATAGACAACCTCGACACCGACTGCGGCAAATTCGCGCTCCAGTGCAAGACCTTTCGGAGTTCCCCGCCAGTCGTCGCCCTTGAAGATCGCGTCGAATCTCACATCGCGCCACGTATCGATTTTGTGGGGCTTGGTTTCGGCAATGGCTTCGTCGACGCAGTTGATGCTTGCGACGATGGCAATCCGCTCGGCGAGGGGAATCACCGGATTGCGGCCCTTGGCGAGATGAGCCATCTCGTCGGATACGACGCCTGCGATCAGGTAGTCACACTGGCTTGCCGCATGGTTGAGGATGTTGAGATGTCCGATATGGAACATGTCGTATACGCCAGGTGCATATCCGATACGCCGGGTCACTTCACGATTCCTGCCCGATATTTGCTGAATGTTCCAGCTGGCCACTGTTTCATGTATGTCCGTTTTCGCCGTTGTGGTCGCTGAGTGATTGCTGACTTTCCCGAGATTTTTCCAGCGACCTGGGTTGATGTCGGGTTTACCAATGTATGGTTAGAGGATAGCGCAGCGATTGGTGTCTTCGGTAACTTAACCGCAACATATTTTGCTGCCTGGTTCTTGTCGATATCAGTGGAGGCTAAGTGTTTGCACGGCGAATAACTGTTGTTGGAACAGGGTATGTAGGGCTGACAACGGGCGCCTGCCTGGCATCGCTCGGTCACCACGTCGTCTGCGCCGACGTCGACGAAGAAAAGATCCGACGGTTGCAGGCGGGAAAAGTGGACATTCTCGAGCCTGGTTTGTCGGAATTAGTGGTGGAAGGACTTGCCGCGGGACGTCTTTCGTTCACGCTCGGAGCTGCCGTTGCCGTCGAAGAACACTCCGAGGGCGTCGAGGTCATATTCCTGTGCGTACCCACCCCTATGGGCGTCGGCGGTGTTGCGGACCTGCGAGCCGTCGAGGCCGTGCTGGACGAGATTCGCGAAGCCGTGCCGTCGGGATGCGTGATCGTGAACAAATCCACAGTGCCTGTCGGCACAGCCATCCGTACCGCGGAGTTGTTGGGGCGGTCCGACGTCGCGGTGACGAGCAACCCGGAGTTCTTGCGAGAGGGCAGTGCGGTTCGCGACTTCCTCAACCCCGATCGAATCGTCGTCGGAGGGGAAGCGCAGGATGCGGCGGAGCGCGTAGCGGCGCTGTACTCCAGACTCGGAGCGCCGACGGTGCTCACCGACTCGGCCAGTGCGGAGTTGGTGAAATATGCGGCCAACGGGTTTCTCGCGATGAAGCTGTCGTACGTCAACGCGGTGGCCGAACTGTGTGAACGACTCGGTGCGGACATCTCGGATGTCACAGAAGGTATGAGTTACGACCGCCGAATCGGTCGTGAGTTCTTGAATCCAGGTCCGGGCTGGGGTGGATCGTGTCTACCGAAGGACACCCAGGCGCTACTTCAAGTAGCGGACGCCGCCGATTTCGAGTTCCGATTGATGAGGGCGTCGATCGACACCAACACCCGTCAACGGCAGCGGATGGTGGACAAGATTCGACTGGCAGTCACCGGCAACCGGAACGGATCACTCACCCATACCCGCGTGGCACTGCTGGGATTGACCTTCAAAGCCGGCACGAATGATCTTCGTGATTCGCCTGCCCTGATGATCGCGGCCTTGTTGCGGCAGGCAGGCGCCGAGTTGGTCGGATACGATCCTGCTCTGTCCGTTCCGATGTCACATCCGGATTTGGCAGGTATCGAACTGGCGGCTGACGCGTATGCCGCGGTCGCCGGGGCAGATGCCGCGGTGGTGTTGACGGAATGGCCGGAATTCCGCACCCTCGACTGGCCGAAGATCGCCGCAGTGATGGGTTCTCCACGAGTGATCGACACCCGAAATCTGCTCGACCGGGACGTCCTGACGCGAGCCGGTCTGACCTGGACCGGTGTGGGCCGACGCCAGTCCGCGGGCGCTGTCGCTCTCGCGGCGACGTAGCTGCGGGGCGCCGTACGGTCGGTTCGGTGCGTCAGTGCCGGGCAGCGAGTGGGCAGGACTCGGTATTGTGCAGCGACTCCTGAGCAATGCTTAAGGGACGCTGAGGAGCGTTTCGGTGGACGGCATGTCACGGTTAGTGTCGTACGCTGTGCCATCCCGAATCTCAGAGTGGAGGAGCCGAGTTCGGCGACACTTCCGACCGGTGCGCAATCGTCTGACGTTTCTTGCTGCCCTCCTCGTTGCCGTCACTCTGGCCGTCGCGGCCGGTGTGACGCTTCTCGTCGTACACAAGCTGCTGCACCACTCCGCTGATGTGGCTACGACGGCGCGAGCACGACAGATCGCGGCTGTCGTCGAATCGGACGGTGTCGGTGCGCTCGACGGATCTCTACTCACCGCCGGCCGGTACGTCGATGTCATCCATGTTCTCGACAGTGGAGGCCGGGTCGTCTTCGGTAGCGCAGGCGGTCCGGGTTCGGCATTGGGTCCGGTATTGCGCCCGGGGGAACAGCTACGTGAAGGTGGCCTGGCTGCAGAACCGGGTGGTTCGGAGTTCCGAGCGGCACGTATCGGGGTGGACAGTCCGGACAGCGGGCCGATGACGATCGAAGTCGGTGCAGCGGAAGGCCCCTTGTATTCGGTTCTCGTGCACGTCGGGGCGTTGTGTGCTGCCTTGATTCCGATCATCGGAGCGGCGGCGGCGCTGACGTACTACTTCGTCGGCCGAGTCCTCGAGCCCGTCGAAGAGATTCGTCGACAGGTCGACGACATTTCCGGAGGCGATCTCGATCGTCGAGTTCCGGTGCCCGCCACCGGCGACGAGATCGCGACCTTGGCGGCCACCATGAACGGGATGCTCGACCGTATCGATGCCGCCCGTGCCCAGCAGATGAGGTTCGTGGGCGATGCGTCCCACGAACTCAACAGTCCGTTGACCACGCTGGTCGGGTTGCTCGATCTGTCTCGAGAGACGAGGCAACCCATCGACGTCGAGACAGTCGAGACAGTGATGCTGCCTGAAGCGCTGAGGCTCAAAGGGATGGTCTCGGACCTGTTGTTCCTGGCGCGTGCCGACGAAAACGGTGTGCCGCTACGTGGCGCCGACCTCGATCTGGACGAGTTGGTGAGCGCGGAGGTCGCCCGCCTCGAGGCATTGGGCCGACACGAGATCACCGCCACTGTCGTCCCGGCTCGAGTGCGCGGTGACGAGGAGAAACTTGCTCGGGCGCTGCGCAATATCGCGGACAACGCGACCCGGCACACTGTGGACCGCCTCGCCTTCGACATGTCGGTGGACGGGGACCAGGTGAGAGTGACGGTGGCCGACAACGGTCCGGGGATCGCCGATCCCGATAAAACCCGAGTAACAGGGAGATTCGTGCGTCTCGACGACGCTCGGGAACGTAGCAGTGGCGGTTCAGGTTTGGGTCTTGCGATAGTCGACGAGATCGTTCGCGCCCACGACGGGCACATCGTCATCACCGACACCCCGGGGGGCGGCGCCACCGTTGGATTCACCGTTCCGGTGCAGTCGTGGGATCGCTAGCCCCCGCCGTCGGCGGCCAATCGGTATCCGACGCCCCGAATCGTCTGAATAGCTTTGCACCCGAACGGTGTGTCGATGCGTCTGCGCAGATAGCTGATGTAGACCTCGACGACGTTTTCGTCGCCTCGGTAGTGGATGTCCCAGACGGAGTCGAGGATCTCGGCTTTGGTCAGCGCCTCGCCCTTGCGTCGCATCATGAATTCGAGCATTCCGAATTCTCTTGGTGTCAAAACCAATTCGACGTCCCCACGCTTGGCGATATGGGCTGCCGGATCGACAGTCAACGTTCCCGCGGTCATCACGGTCGGGCGCTCGGGTGCGCCGCGCCGTACCAGGGCGCGCAATCTGGCAATCAGTACGACAAACGAAAAGGGTTTCGTCAGATAGTCGTCGGCACCGAAATCCAAGGCGTCGGCCTGATCGTATTCGCCGTCCTTCGCGGTCAACATCAACACCGGCGTCCACACGCCGACGCTGCGCAACTGCCGCACCACCTCGTACCCGTTGAGTTTGGGCATCATGATGTCGAGCACGACGGCGTCGAAATGTTCAGTGGTCGCCTTTTCCAGTGCCAGAACGCCGTCGTGGACCACATCCACGACCCAACCCTCGGCGACCAGCATGCGGCGCACGGTTTCCGCGACGTTGTGTTCGTCGTCCACCACGAGTATTCGCACGGCTCTACTATCCACGGTCCCGCTCACGCCACTGTTCGTGACCCTGTGTCGGCACCGGCAAATCACTCGAGAATGTGCTCTACCGTATGAGGGACCTCATCAACACCACCGAGATGTATCTGCGCACCGTCTACGATCTGGGAGAAGACCGTGTTCCGGCGCGGCAGATCCGACTGATCGAGCGCCTTCGTCAGAGCAGTGCGACGGTCAATCAGACCGTTGCACGGTTGAAGCGAGACGGCCTCGTCACGCTCGCCGACGGTCATCGCGTCGAACTCACCGGCGCGGGCCGTGCGCGCGCGGTGGAGGTCACGCGTAAGCACCGGCTGGCCGAGCGACTACTCACCGACATCCTCGACATGCCTGCTGTTCTCGTGCACGACGAAGCCCGTCGCCTGCAACACGTGATGAGCGAAGCGGTCGAGCGTCGCATCATCTGCATTCTCGACGGGCCGACCACGTCGCCGTGGGGTAACCCGATTCCGGGTCTCGATCATTTCGGTATCGAGGTCGAACCTGATTCTGCAACAATGCAACTCGCTGACATTCCGGTTTCCGGTATGCCGGTGACGAGTACGGTTCGAAGTATCTCCGAACACGCTCAAGCCGATAGTCGACTCATCACTCGATTCATCACGGCAGGCGTCATTCCCGGTGGGCGGGTCACGATCACGGCCTGTGGACGGTCGTATCTCGTCCGCGGGCTCGACACGATCGAACTGCCCGAGAAGTTGGCTCATGTCATCCACTTCGACGACGTGCTGACGTGACCGGCCGACTGGTCTGGGAGCGATGCTGATCGGCGAAGAGATGTTACTTCTCGCAACCGATCCCGAGAGCGGAAAACTGCGACGTACGTGGACGCCGGGCTCGGGGGCGCTCTCCTGGTCGCGTTGGTCCTCGCGCAACGACCTATCGGAATCTCGAATCTCGAGCATTGGTGTTCGCCGCCGCCCACCGGGTACTCGGTGTTTTCCCACGTACCCGGTGGATGACCACCGATCCACGACGAGAGGACCGATCACGGGCCACACTGAGTGAGATCCTCGACGGCACCTGCGAACCCGCACCGAACGAGGCCGCACTCGTCGCCGTCCTCACCGGGGCGAGCATGTTGAGAATCATCGTCCCCTCGCACGAGTTCACAGGGTCACGCGCCCGCGCGAAGCGGCTGCCCGAAGGCAACTGGGCCAGTGCCGCGGTCCGGACATCCGTCGCAGCCACCCAGGCTGCTACCGCTGCCGCGATTGCCGCGTCCGCGTCGTCCGGCACGTGACCTGGCGATGTCGGCGGCTGTGACAGGATTACTCACGTGAGCACCGCTGTACCGACACCGTCCGAATCCGCCGCCGAGCGCCCCGAGTCGATTTTCACGATCGGTACCAGGCTCGAAGACCGGCTTGGCCGCACCGGCACCATCCATACCCCGCACGGAGACATCGCGACTCCGTCGTTCGTCGTGGTGGGAACCAAGGCGACGGTCAAGGCCATGGTGCCCGAATCCGTCAAGGAACTCGGCGCGCAGTCGGTACTGGCCAATGCCTACCACCTGTACCTGCAGCCGGGCCCCGACATCGTCGACGAAGCCGGCGGCCTGGGCAAATTCATGAACTGGGACGGCCCCACCTTCACCGACAGCGGCGGATTCCAGGTCATGTCCCTGGGCGTCGGCTTCAAGAAAGTGCTCGCGATGGAAGCCGTCGGTGTGCAGTCCGACGACGTCATCGCCAAAGGCAAGGAACGTCTCGCCACCGTCGACGACGAAGGGGTCACCTTCAAGTCACACCTCGACGGCAGCAAACACCGGTTCACCCCCGAGGTGTCGATGCAGATCCAGCATCAGTTGGGGGCAGACATCATGTTCGCCTTCGACGAGCTCACGACCCTGCTCAATACGCGCGCCTACCAGGAACGCTCCGTCGAGAGAACTCAAGCGTGGGCCGTGCGCTGCCTGGCCGAACACGCCAAACTCACCGCTGAACGTGTCGGCAAGCCCTACCAGGCGCTCTTCGGTGTAGTGCAGGGTGCGCAGTACGAGGACCTGCGTCGTCAAGCGTGCCGCGGCCTTGAATCCGTCATGGACGAGAACGGTCACGGCTTCGACGGTTACGGCATCGGCGGAGCCCTCGAGAAGCAGAACCTCGGCACTATCGTGCGCTGGTGCAACGAGGAACTGCCCGAGCACAAACCGCGCCACATGCTCGGTATCAGCGAACCGGACGACTTCTTCGTCGCCATCGAGAACGGTGCGGACACCTTCGACTGCGTCAACCCGTCACGAGTGGCCCGGAACGCCGCGATCTACGTGCGCTCCGGGCGGTTCAACATCAACACCAGTCGCTACCGCCGTGATTTCACACCCATCGACGACGACTGCGATTGCTACACCTGCGCCAACTACACCCGCGCTTACATCCACCACCTGTTCAAGGCGAAGGAAATGTTGGCGTCGACGCTCTGCACGATCCACAACGAGCGGTTCACCGTGAAGTTGGTGGACGACATCCGAGCCGGTATCGAAGGCGGGTACTTCCACGAATTCAAGGCCGACATGCTCGGACGGTTCTACTCCCCGAAAACCGTCACTCAGGTGTAGGTGGGTTCGTTTTTCTTCACGTGGGCGATGACGCGATAGGTGACCGGCATGACCAGAACCTCGACGAGGGTCTTCCACAGGAAGCCGACCAGCACGTAGTTGACGAAGTCGGTCCACGTGTCGATGCCGATGACGCCGGCGGCGATGGAGCAGAAGATGAGGGTGTCGGCGAATTCGCCGACCACGGTGGAACCGATGAGACGTGCCCACAGGTGTTTTTCCTGCATCCGCTTCTTCATCATCACCAGGACGAGCGAGTTCAGCAGTTGGCCGACCAGATACGCTGCCAGACCTGCAACGAGCAGTCGCGGAATGACGCCGACGACGGTTTCCAGAGAATCCTGGTTGTCGTAGAACTGGGCAGAGGGCAGTTGGACCGTTACCCAGAAGCATGCTGCCGCCAGGATCAGGGCACCGAAACCGATGTAGATCGCGCGGCGGGTGGCTTTGAAGCCGTACACCTCGCTGAGAACGTCACCGAGCACGTAGGCCAGCGGGAACAGGAAGAAGCCGCCGTCGGTGATGACGGGCAGAATCTGTAGCGGGCCGAGGGCGAACTCGGTGCCGGAGAAAAATGCGACCCCCTTGGTCGCGCAGATATTCGATATCAACAGCGTTGCGGTGAACAGGGCGACGATCGTCGGGTAGTAACCGAGGCTGACGTGCGCAAATTTGGTGTCGGGAGTCGAATCTTCGGGTTGATCTGGTGCTGTCACGACAGCCATCCAAGCACTTCAGAGCGTCGAGGTGCCTGTCGGGTTGTCCGGAACACACCGAAGGCCCGGCTGGTTCGAGCGAACCGGCCGGGCCTTCGGTGGGTGGATCAGTGGTGCAGTGGGGCAACCTGCCTGCCGGTGACGACCCGGTAGGCGTAGGTACCGGCGATCAGCGTGATCGGTCCGGTGGCCAGCAGTCCCAGCCCGCAGGGAATGGCACCGAGGATGTTGATACCGATAGCGGCGAGGGCGAGAAGGAGTAGCGGTCCGACGTTCTTGGAGATCACCGAGAAGCTCGACTTGATCGCCGTGACCGGATCCTGATTCTGGTCGATCACGAACTGCAGCGTGAAGTACGTCAGGAAGGCGATTGCGATTCCCGGGATGATCAGCAGCACGAAGCCTATCGCGGTCGCGACGCCCACCAGAATACTGGCCAGGATCACTGCGCCGACATTCGCGAACTGGAAAAAGGAGCCGAAAGCAGGCTTGTTGCCGTCGACTTCGTGGAGTGCACCGCGGACGAATGCGGCCTGAATCAGGAACCCGACCACGACGGAGACGAGCGATCCGAGGATGCTCAGAGCGGAGAACGAGGCGTCGGCCGACGCGCTGAATCCACCGAACAGCAAGTTGATCAGGAACGAAACGGCAACCGCGACAAAGGTGATTACCACCCAGACCAGCGCGTTGTTCTTGAACCGTTCCCAGCCGTACCCGAGCGCGGCACCTACCGAGAGTTGCGGTCCGCCGAATCCGACGCCGTAATCGTTGGCGGGCGGCGGCGGAAAGCTGCCGGGTGGCGGGTAGTTGCCCGGCGGTGGGTAGTTACCGCCAGGTGGTGGGTAGTTGCCGGGCGGTGGTGGGTAGTTGCCGCCAGGTGGTGGGTAGTTGCCGGGCGGCGGTGGGTAGTTGCCGCCAGGCGGAGGTCCGGCCGGTGGCGGGTAACTACCGGGCGGTTGGTTGCCTTGCTGCCCGTACGGGTTCTGTGGCGGGAATTGCTCGCCGCCGGGATTCTGGTTGGGATCGTACCCACCGCTTGTCATGTGTTCCCCTCTGTAATGGAAGGCGTGACCGTTCGCGGACGCCTTCGACCATGGCAATGGATCAAACCCTACGTGGGTTGTATGTCGTCGGGCATTACATCTATTCATTTGGATTCCGGGGCCACTGGTGGTTTAGGCTTTGTCTCATGAGCACTCCCGGGGGGAATAACGAGACGCCTTCGGGTGACTACCAGGCAAAACCTGGATACGGAGAGTTCCCGAGCCTGCCGCCGGAGGGCTACGGCGTGTCGCCCGCGGAAACCGGTAGTTCACCAGAAATTCCGGGATACGTCTCGCCCGGCGAGCAGTACCCCGGCTACCCGCCCCCAACGTACGGGGTACCGCCACATGAGCCGCCGCCGGCGCCGGGCGGTTACGGGTCTCACGTAGACGCGACCAACCCCTACCTCCCGCCTGGATATTCCGCGCCGCAGAACCAGTACCAGCAGCCCGGCGGGTACCAGCAGCCCGGCGGGTACCAGCAGCCCGGCGGATACCAGCAACCCGGCGGATACCAGCAACCCGGTCAGTATCAACAGCCTGGCGGATACCAACCGCCGTACGGTCCGGGTTATGTGTCGCCCGGGCAGGTACAGGGAACCAACGGTATGGCTATCGGGTCGTTGGTCACATCCATAGTCGGCCTGTGCTTCGGTTTGGCGTCGATTGTCGGGATCGTCTTGGGGATTGTGGCGCTGAACAAGATCAAGCAGACCGGTGAGCAGGGTCGCGGACTGGCGATAGCGGGAATCTGCGTCGGTGTTGCCGGCTTCGCGGCCTATGGTCTTTTGTTTCTGTTGGCGTTGACCGGCAGCGCGTGGAGCTGACGTGGGGGCGATCTGACGAGTTCAGGCCATGGTGACGGCAGTGGTGGCCGGCAGTGGTTTGCCGAAGTAGTAGCCCTGCCCCAGGTCGCAACCCGCACGTAGTGCGCTCGCGGCGTGATCGGGAGTTTCGACGCCTTCGGCGATGGATTCGAAGCCCAGCTTCCGGGCGATGTCCGCAATCGACTCCACGACGATGAAGGCGCGGTCTCCGGCGTCGCCGTCCAGTCCGGTGGACCAGATCAGTGACTGGTCGATCTTGAGGATGTCGAGTGGCAGCTCCGACAGGGCGGAGAAGGACGCAAACCCCGCGCCGAAGTCGTCCAGAGCTATCCGGATTCCCTCACCGTGCAGTATTCGGAGCGTCTTCGCCGCGTGTCGCCCCACCACTCCCAGTTCGGTGACCTCGACAATGACGCGATTATGCGGGGTATCGGAGCTGTGGAGGGCGTCGAGTATCTCCGCTGCTGCGTGCGGCGTGGCCAGTTGGCGAGGCGAGAAATTGACTGCCACGCTCAGGTGTGACGGCCATGTCGCGGTTTGTACGCAGATCATGTCCAGAGCCTGGAGGCCGATCGGGATGATGAGTCCGGATGATTCCGCGGATCGCATGAAATCCTGAGGTTCGATCAACCCGCGGAGCGGGTGTCTCCAGCGCAAAAGTGCTTCGTAACTGGTGATCGCGGACGAATGCAGGTTGACCTGTGGTTGGTACAACACCTCGAATTGATGGTCGTCGAGTGCCTCGCGAAGCTCGCGGACCATACGGATTTCCTTTTCGTCCTCTGCCGTTCCTGCCGCACGAGAGTGACAGCCTGAATGCTGCAAACGGGTGTAGCGGTCAGTCGGGGGATGACCCTGGATGACGCTTGCCGTGACTTCGTGCTTTCGGTCACAAATGTCAGCCGTTGCTAACGGTACTTCACTCGGCGTGAATTGCCAATGAATAGCTATAATCGATAGTTCTTTATAATTAGACAATTAGCGCAAAACAGATGGGATTGTCATCCGATGGCGGGCGGGATGAAGATCCACGGATCGGGTGGTATTCCTTCGGGATCGAAGCGGTCGGCAAGAGTGGCGGGCGTCAGTTTCTCGCCGGGCGCGGCCAGGCCCAGGCTGACGCCGATTGCTGTCAATACTTCTGCTGGGCCGACGCCTGTGGCGGCCATGTCGGCAACGGTAACCGCCCCGTCCCGTTTGGCCAGACGTTTCCCCTCCCTGTTGAGCACCATGGGTACATGGGCGTACGTCGGATCGGCTGTCCCCAGTAACTGTCCGAGGTATGCCTGTCTGGGCGCGGACGACAGTAGGTCGTCGCCGCGGACCACCTGGTCGATGCCCTGGTGGGCGTCGTCGACTACAACTGCGAGATTGTATGCGGGAACTCCGTCACCGCGAAGTAGGACAAGATCGTCGACGGATCCGGTTACATTGCCGTGCAATATATCTCGTACACCAAATTCGGCGGTTGTCGGCGCGGAGTCGCAAAGCGGGTGAGCGTCCTGACGAAAGCCTTTCGGCACGTTGGTCTTCCGTGAGATCGCGACACGTTCCGGGGTAGGCCCCGGCGGGAGCGTGGGGTGCCGACGGTGCTTGTAGGATCTCTCGGCGAGTGCAGTAGCAGGGGTAGGTGAGTCCCTGTTCGGCTAATATATCGATGGCATTGCGGTACAATATGATTCGGTTGCTTTGCTGGGTTACTTCGCCGTCCCACTCGAGGCCGATCGCGCTGAGATCGGCAAGTTGTCGCTTCATTGCACCTGGTCGTACTCGGTCGAGGTCCTCGACGCGGATGAGGAAGCGGCGGCCGGTCGTGCGAGCGAAGAGCCAGGCCAGCAGGGCAGTCCGAAGGTTGCCGATATGCAGGTCGCCCGACGGGCTGGGTGCGAATCTGCCTGCGCTCACCGTGTCAGCCGACCAGATCCGTGGACGGACGCGAGATGTCGGCATCGTGCAGCGTCAACCGGATCTGGGTTTCCAATGCGTAGGTGAGATAGTCGGCCGGGTACATCGAGGGATTCGAGACCGCATCGAGCGCCAATCCGTTCACTGTTGCCAGAAGCAGTGCTGCGCGGGTCTCGGCCTCCGGTGTCCCTACTCCGATCAGTGCCCCGGACAGTGCGGTCCTGGCAGTGAACAAGAACGTGCGTCTGATCTCGGCCAATGCGGAGTTGGTTGCCGCCCGCACGGCGAAGGCTGAGAGGACGTGCACTTCGCGCCCGCGTTGTTCGTCCAGGGGGAGTAGCTGGGACAAGGCGTCGAACAGTTCACGGTGCGGGCCGGTGCCTGAGCCGGCATCGGGCAGCCGGGTGAGCAGGCGGTCTACCAGGGTTCGCAGGGCGAAGGCCAGCATCTCGTCCTTGGTCGAAAAATGGTGTTGGACGGCCCCGATCGAGACTCCCGCACTCTTTGCCACCTCGCGAACACTCGCATTGTCGAGTCCTGACTCTGCGGCGACGTCGAACAGGGCCGCTGCGAGCAATTCGGGGTTCGTGGCGGAGTTTCGGCGTTCGGGCATACGGTGACAATACCCACGTATGGAGAATATCGGCACGTCAGGGCCGTTTTTGGTGGCGTACGGGTGGTGCGACCGGTTCAGGACCAATGGGCGGGTCTCGGGAGTGAGTCGGGCAAGGCGGTGGCCGCGTCGCCGATTGCTCCGTTGATCTGAAATCGAGTAAGGAAGATGCTGCCGCGCAGTCGTGCCCCGCGCAGATCGGCGCCACGTAGGTCAGCGCCGATGAGGTCTGCCCCCTCGAGGTCCGCCGCGCGCAGATCTGCGCCGATCAGATATGCGCCTCGAAAGTTCGCGCCGCGAAGGTTTGCTCCACGAAACTTCGCGCCGATCAGGTCCGCGCCGCGATGCTCCGTCTTGCGACTTCTCTTGCCGCCCAATGACGATCGAACCAGCTCGCTGGTCCGCAACAGTAGAACGTTGACCTCGGCCCGGTGCGCTGCCACGTCGATTCGTAGAATGGCGGACGCGGGACCGTCGGCGAGATTCTTCGTGCGTTCGATTTGGGCATCCAACTCGGAGAAGATGATTCGCGTCTGTTGTAACGATCTTGCCTCGGACAAGTACCACAGCAGTTCGTGTAGCTGGCGAACGACAGGGAAAACTTCGAACATGCCGGACGCACTTTCAGGGGCATCTCGCCAACTCGTTCCCCCATGGGTGTGTTGTGAAACCTTTTGTCCCGCACCGAAACAATCGTAGACAGTGCAGCCGGTGAATCCCTTGCGTCGTAGGCTGGTGTGGATTCCGCAACGAAAATCGTCCTGTAGGTTCTTGCACGGCCGACCGGCGTCCTTGTCCACCGCGAAATCCGACGACTTGGCAAAGGGGAGCGCAACACAGCACAGCCCGAAGCAGTTGCTGCAGTCTGCGAGCAGGTTGGTCTGATCGAGCACGCGAGGTTTCTCCTGACAGTCGTGGTTCGCTCGAAGTGTGTGTCTCGGTGCGGCGACTGTCAAACGATTTGCGCGGCTCGGTGAGGGGGGAAGTACGGCAGTGCCGAGATTGTCGAACAGCGGGTGGGTGCCGCCGACCGGTTCCGAGCAGCCGACGTGCCGTACCTGTAGCGGGAATCAGGACTCCGACCAAGACGGGAACTGTGGCGGTGACTACAGCCGACTCCCGGATCTCGATATCGCCGCACATGTGACCGACCCGATCGCGCAAGGCGAGTGCGGCAATTGTCGCCCGGGCAGCCTATGCGCGGACACGCTGCCGAGGAATCGAATGCTCACCATGACCTCGGCGCAGACGTGAACCGTCGTCGGGGCAGGCATTCCCCCACGGCAGTTTCGGCTCGAATCGGCCGGTCGTACGAGAGCAGAAAAGAACCCCCTGTGATCTGCACTTCTGCAGTCACAAGGGGTTCCCTTGGCGGAGGATAGGGGATTTGAACCCCTGAGGGCGTTAACCCAACCCGCGTTCCAGGCGAGCGCCATAGGCCACTAGGCGAATCCTCCGTGCAGAAGCATACCCAACTATCTCCCCCAAGCGTTAAACGGGTGCCTGAGCTGCGCAAAGAGGTCCGGCTGTCGACATGTCGAGCAGGCGCGGGTGGGTGGTGTGCCAAGACTGTCGTCGGCCGTCTACACTGTTCATTGGATCCCGCGCGGCGCGCATCCTGTGAACTCCCCCAGGGCCGGAAGGCAGCAAGGGTCAACGGGCTCTGCCGGGTGCGCGGGGTCCTCTTATTTTTCGCATATCCCGACCCCGCCTCGTCGGTGAAAGGCCGCTCCGGATGCCTATCCAAACCCAAATCGGGTTGATGAGCCATGAAGAACTCACTTCCGAGCACGAGAGCCAGAGCGCGAAGTACACGCAGCTCCAGGCGCAGAAGCTCGCACTCGATCTGACTCGAGGCAAGCCGTCACCGGAACAACTCGACCTCTCGTCCGGGCTACTGACGCTGCCGGGCGACGGGGACTTCCGCGACGGAACCGGTACGGATTGCCGTAACTACGGTGGCCTTGCAGGTCTGCCCGAACTGCGTGCCATCTTCGGTGAACTTCTCGGCATCCCGGTAGCCAATCTTCTCGCAGGCAACAACGCGAGCCTCGAGATCATGCACGACAACGTGGTCTTCTCGTTGCTGCACGGCACACCGGATTCCGCTCGCCCCTGGGCGCGTGAGGAGACGGTGAAGTTCTTGTGCCCGGCACCGGGTTACGACCGCCATTTCGCCATCACCGAGTCGCTGGGTATCGAGATGATCGCCGTCCCGATGAACCCGGATGGTCCGGACGTGGTCAAGATTGCCGAACTTGTCGCTTCCGATCCGCAGATCAAAGGCATGTGGGCAGTTCCCGTGTACGCGAATCCCACCGGGGCGGTGTACTCCGAGGACGTGGTGCGTGCGCTCGCGTCGATGCCGGCTGCTGCCCCCGATTTCCGTTTGTACTGGGACAACGCCTACGCCGTCCATCCATTGGTCGGCGAGACCGCACCGTCGTACGACGTTCTCTCGATGGCTGCCGAGGCCGGACACCCCAATCGTCCACTGGTCTTCGCCTCCACGTCCAAGGTCACCTTCGCCGGCGCCGGCGTGAGCTTCTTCGGTGCTTCCGCCGATAACCTGGCGTGGTACCAGAAGTTCCTGGGTAAGAAGAGCATCGGCCCGGACAAGCTCAACCAGTTGCGGCACCTGCGTTTCTTCGGTGATGCGAATGGTGTGCGTGCACACATGGACAAGCATCGAGCTTTGTTGGCTCCGAAGTTCGAACTGGTGCTCAGAATTCTCGAGGATCGCCTCGGTGCCTCCAAGGTCGCGTCGTGGACCGAGCCCAAGGGCGGGTACTTCATCAGCCTCGACGTAGTCGACGGGACCGCCAAGCGCGTGATCGAGCTGGCCAAGAATGCGGGCATCGCGCTCACCGCTGCCGGCTCCGCCTTCCCCTACAGCACTGATCCCGATGACCGAAACATTCGTCTGGCGCCGAGTTTCCCGGGCACTGCGGAACTCGAGGTTGCGATGGACGGCGTGGCAACCTGCGTGTTGCTGGCTGCGACGGAATCACGGCTGACTGAAATCTGAGTGGTCGAGGACTGAGCGGTCGAGTCGTCAACTCGGCCGCTTGTCGGGCGGTATCGGGGAGAACCTTGTAGCCTTCGGGACAGCCAGTTCCCGGCATAGGGTGCGAACCGGAGGTTGCAGTGACGGGCGCGATCAAGGATTCGGACAACCGTGCTGTCGTGGGCACCGATGAGAAACGTCGGCTGACGTTCGGTTTTGTTGGGTTCTCGATCCTCACGGTGCTGGCAGTGTGCTCGGTACTGATGGTTTTTCTCGGTGTCCCGATGGGCGCGAGCTACTGGGGCATATTCAACAATTTCCTCGATCTGGATGTCTATCGGCACGGTGGCAGCATGGTGGTACAGGGTCGTCCGCTGTACGACGGCCCGGTCCTGCAGGGCATGATGTTCACCTACACGCCGTTTGCTGCACTGTTGTTCACCGGCTGGGCGGTCTTGTCGTTGCAGGACGCGGCGGTCGTGTGGACGGTTCTCAACGTTGCGGCGCTGCTGGCGGTGGTTGTCCTGTGTTGGAAGTATCTGGGCTATCGGCTCGACGTCCGGGCATACGCGGTCAGTGTGCTGGCCACCGCCATTTTTCTGTTCATGGAGCCGATTCGAACCACATTGTGGCTGGGCCAGATCAATATTTTCCTGTTACTGCTGATCGTGTGGGATCTGGGGCGCGAGGAGAGCAGTCGGCTTCGCGGTATAGGTGCCGGTATCGCTGCCGGTGTGAAATTGACACCGGCGTTCTTCTGGGTGTATCTGTTCGTCACCCGACAGTGGCGGGCGCTCGTCATCGCGGTCACGACGTTCGGGGCGACGATCGCCCTGGGGTTTGTGTTCATCTTCGGTGACGCGAAGAAGTACTGGACAGGCACGCTGTTCGAGAGCGATCGAGTGGGGCGGACGGATACACCCAGCAATCAGTCCGTGTCCGGGCTGATTGCGCAGCTGACCCATACGCCGACACCGTCCAAGGTGCTGGTGATCGCCGTCAGCCTGGTGGCGGTCTGTCTCGGGTTGAGCGCTGCGTGGTTCGCGCATCGCCAGGGCCAGAAGTTGTTGGGATTGACGTTGACAGGTATGACGGCCACCACGGTCTCGCCTTTTTCCTGGGGTCATCATTGGGTGTGGTTCGTGCCGTTGGTGATTCTGGCCGCGCACTACGCGTTGGCATCCGGGAAGCTCTGGGCCTGGGTTTTCCCTCTGTTCTGTCTGTTGCCCGTTCTGAACTGGTCGCACACCTGGTGGGATCCCACGGTCATTCCCGGGACGGATCGTTTCGTCGGGATGGGTCTGTTCATGTTCGTCACCCCCGAGTATTTGAGGATTCCGACGCGCGGGATCTATCTGTGGGTGTTCGTCGCGGTGGCGTTGGCCGCGTTGATCGTGTTCGGGTGGAAGAAGTGGACGGTGCCGATTCCGACGGCCTACGTGCCAGCGGCACATCCGTCCTGAAGTGGCAGTATCGAGCTATGGCGCTTTCACTCAATCTCGTCGGTGACCCTGAAGCTGATGCTCTCCTCGCCGAGAATTCTTTGGCACTGCTGGTCGGAATGCTCCTCGATCAACAGGTAGCGATGGAGACGGCATTTCTGGGGCCCAAGAAACTCGTCGACCGACTCGGAGATCTCGATATCCGGCGGATCGCCGACATGGACACGGACGAGTTCGTTGCGATCTGCGCCCAACCGCCGGCCGTACATCGATTTCCCAAGTCGATGGGCGAGCGCATCCAGTCGGTGTGCCAGTTCGTCGTCGAGAACTACGACGGTGACACGGCAGCAATCTGGACGTCCGGCGATCCGGACGGCAAGGAGGTGCTGAAACGACTCAAGGCACTGCCTGGTTTCGGAGATCAGAAGGCGCGGATCTTCCTGGCGTTGCTCGGCAAGCAGATCGGAGTCCAGCCCAAGGGGTGGCGGGCCGCTGCCGGCGACTACGGCCTCGACGGTTCGCGGCGTTCCATCGCCGACGTCGTCGACGAACAGTCCCTGCTCGAGGTGCGGGAGTTCAAGAAAGCGGCGAAAGCCGCGGCAAAGGCGAAGTAGGTCATTCGCGCTCACGCGCACGCTGCAGGAACGGGCTGGGGTTCTGACCACCGATCGGACCGTGCCCGAGCACGCCGTGTTCGTAGGCCGACTCCGCGTGCAATGCCACGTCGATGCCGCGGGCTTCGTCTTCACGCGAGATGCGGAAACCGAAGGTCTTGTCGATGAGTTTCCCGAGACCGTAGGTGATGGCGAAGGCGTACAGCGCCACCACGACGACGCCGACCAACTGCTTGCCCAACTGAGCGAACCCGCCGCCGAAGAACAGACCTTCCGGGCCGCCGGTCATGACCGCTGTGGCGAGCAAACCGATGAGTAGCGAGCCGATGATTCCGCCGACGAGGTGCACGCCGACCACGTCGAGAGAGTCGTCGTAGCCGAGTTTGTGCTTCCAGCCCACGGCGTAGGAGCAGACGATGCCTGCCACCAAACCGATGATCACGGCACCGAACATGTTGACAGTTCCACACGACGGGGTGATGGCGACCAGGCCGGCGACGATGCCGGATGCGGCGCCGAACGTCGTGGGATGCCCGTCCCGATTCTGTTCGACGAGCAACCAGCCGAGTAGCCCGGTGCAGCCGGCGACGAGTGTGTTGAGGAAGATCTGCGCGGCCATACCGTCGGCGGCCAGGGCTGATCCGGCGTTGAAACCGAACCAGCCGAACCAGAGCAATCCGACACCGAGTAGCACGAACGGCAGATTGTGCGGTCGCATCGACTCTGCTTTGAAGCCCATGCGCTGACCGAGTACCAGGGCCAAAGCCAGGCCGGACGCCCCGGAGACGATTTCGACGACGAGACCACCTGCGTAGTCGAGTGCACCGAATCTGGCCAGCCAGCCCTGCGGATTCCATACCCAGTGCGCGACGGGGGCGTAGACGAGCAACGACCAGATCGGAACGAAGATCATCCAGGCGGAGAACTTGGCGCGGTCGGCGATCGCACCGCTGATCAGTGCCGCGGTCAGAATGGCGAACGCCAGTTGGAATGTCGCGAACAGAACCTCCGGGACGTTTCCGTGCACCGTCGACGGGTCGATACCTGCCATGCCGAGGTGCTCGAGCCCACCGATGACGCCGCCGTGATCGTCCCCGAACACCAGGCTGTATCCGACGAACAGCCAGGCCACAGTGACGAGCGCGATGGAGACGAAGCTCATCATGATCATGTTCAACACGCCGGTCGAGCGGACCATGCCGCCGTAGAACAGTGCGAGTCCCGGTGTCATGAGAAGTACCAGGGCGGTACTGACGAGCAGCCAGGCAGTTGCTCCGGCATCGATGGTGGCGGGCACGGTTTTCTCCTCACGCACACGGATCAGCCCGCATGCACGGAACCCACGATGGATGCGCACGGTTTCATCTGCGCTGCGAATGTGTTGCGAACATGTTTCGGATGACCGTGGCAGTGCGCCCCGTGCGGAGAGTCTGTCGCCGCTCGCCGGTAGTCTTTCCGCGTGGCCCTGTACCGGAAGTATCGACCCGCGACCTTCGCCGAGGTGGTGGGGCAGGAGCACGTCACTGCCCCGCTGAGCACAGCACTCGACAGTGGGCGCATCAATCATGCCTACCTGTTCTCGGGTCCGCGCGGCTGCGGTAAGACGTCGTCGGCTCGTATTCTGGCGCGGTCGTTGAACTGTGCCGAAGGCCCTACTTCCACACCGTGCGGTGTGTGTGACTCGTGCGTATCCCTCGGTCCCGGTGGTACCGGCAATCTCGACGTCACGGAACTCGACGCGGCCAGCCACGGCGGTGTCGACGACACTCGTGAACTCCGCGACAAGGCGTTCCACGCTCCGGCGGCCTCGCGGTACCGCGTGTTCATCATCGACGAAGCGCACATGGTCACCGCAGCAGGCTTCAACGCACTGCTCAAGATCGTCGAGGAACCGCCGGAACACCTCATCTTCATCTTCGCGACGACGGAACCCGAGAAAGTTCTGCCGACGATTCGTTCGCGTACGCACCACTACCCGTTCCGATTGCTGGCCCCGTCCACCATGCGTGGGCTGCTCGAGAAGATCTGCGCCCAGGAGAACGTTCCGGTCGAGCCGTCGGTGTATCCGTTGGTCATCAAGGCCGGCGGCGGATCACCGCGAGATTCCCTCAGTGTTCTCGATCAACTCCTTGCCGGTGCAGGCGACGAGGGCGTGCAGTATTCTCGCGCGCTGTCGCTACTCGGCGTCACGGACGTAGCGCTCATCGACGAGGCCGTCGACGCACTCTCCGCCAGTGACGGCGCCGCACTCTTCGGCACCGTCGATCGTGTGATGGACGCCGGTCACGATCCACGACGCTTCGCCTTGGATCTCCTCGAACGACTCCGCGATCTCATTCTCATGCAGGCGGTGCCCGACGCCAGTGAACGCGGGTTGGTCGACGCACCGGAAGCCGAACTGATCACGATGCGTGAGCAGATCCAGCGCGTCGGCCCAGCCACTCTCACCAGGTTTGCGGAGACGGTTCACGCCGGTCTCGGCGAAATGCGCGGTGCAACGGCACCTCGTCTGCTTCTCGAAGTGATGTGTGCGCGGATGCTGCTGCCGTCGGCATCGGACGACGAGTCCGCTGTGTTGCAGCGTCTCGAACGCATCGAGCGTGGTGTTCCGGCAGCGGGTTCGGGCGCATCGGCACCGGCCCCCGTGGTGGACGACGCGGTTCGTCCACTGGAGCCGGAGGTTGCGTCCAAGTTCCAGCGACCTTCACAGCGGGCGGCGCACGCGGAGAACGTCGAGCCGCCGGTTGCAGCGGTGCCTGAGCCGCCGGTTGCAGCGGTGCCTGAATCACCTGAGCCGCCGGTTGCAGCGGTGCCTGAATCATCGGAACCAGTGCCCGATACCGTGGACGAGGTGGTCGCAGAATCTGCGTCGACGGAGCCCGTTGCAGAACCGGCGGCGACGGAACCCGTTGTTGAGCTTGTCCCCGATCCGGAACCGGCTACCGCCGGACCGACGGTGGAAACGCTGCGGGAAGCCTGGAATGCCTTGCGTAACAAAGTCGGTGAACGTAACAAGGTTCTTCCGGCAATGCTGTCTGCAGCTACCGTACATGACGTGCGCGGTCACGTCATGGTGATTGCGCACGGATCCCCGTTGCTCGGCGCGCGTGTGACGCAACCGCACAATGCTGCGGTCATCTGCGAGGTTCTGTCCGAGATGTTCGGCGGGACTTGGCAAGTGGAGTACCAGGATGGCGCTTCGGCACCTGCGCCGGCGTCGAAGTCGGCGACCGTCAAGACTGCCAGTGCGCCGGAGCGGCCCACGGCCACTCCGAGGTTCTCGCGGCCGAGTCAGGAGCGGGCGGCGGCGTCGCCGACCGTGCTGCCGCAGCAGGGCTCAGGTCGTTCGGATCGCGATTCGGACGACATTCCGCCGCCCGAAGCTCCCGACTATCCTGAAGACCCCGGACCGGCCCCCGAGGTCGACTACGAATCGGCCCCGCCACCGCCGTCCCCCGAGGACGAGGACGAGATGTTCGCCGAGGCCGCCGAGCCGGGCAGCCCCGCTGATCGCCGCGATCCGGAGGAAGTGGCCAAGGAGCTGCTCAAGGATGTTCTGGGGGCCCGGCGGCTGGAGAGCTGATCGGCCGGGGTTATCCGCGTGCGATACGACGCTCGAATCCTCGACCTTCGATCCAGGAATCGACCAGCAGTGTGCGATCGTCCGAATCGACGTGCGCCCAGACTGCCTCACGAATATCGAGTTCGATCCGTGGTGGCTGATCGCCTTCCGACGCCACGACTCTGGCACGGCCCGCCAGCTTCGCATCGCCGTCCCATCGAGACGCCGGACCGTCGGGTGCCGGACGGAGTTCGGCGTGAAGCGCTACGCGAGGATCGCGGCGTACATCCGCGAGTTTGACGGATCCTTCACCCATCGGCCACCAGATGTCCGTGTCGTCGATAGTGAGATCGACTCCACTCACTCGCGGTGAGCCGTCGCGGCGCAACGTGGCGAGAACAGCTGATTTCGTGTTGAAGAGCCCGGCGATCACCGACGCCAAATCTGGTGCTTGTGTCTTCAGTTCTTTCCAGTTTGCCACTGGCGTAACCTCTTTCCCTTGGCGCGTGTGGATTTTACCGTCCATCCGCCGCTTCGACGGGGTGCGCATGGGCGGCCAGGGCGATGTGGTCCCAGTCCTCCCAGGTTTTGATGCGTTGAGCGTAGACGTCTTTCACGACAGGTAGTAGATTGCCCAGCATCAGCCGCAGTGGTGGCTGGTCGGCGTCGACCAGCGCGAGTATCGCGGTGGCGCTGGCGGACGGGTCTCCCAGTGCGTCGGGAGTCAGGGATGCGGAGAGTTCTTCGCGCAAGGCGTCGTAGACGGGCATCGTCGGCGCGTTTCCGATGGAGCTTGGAGTAAGGAAATCCGTTGCGTAGCCGCTGGGTTCGAGAATGCTGACTTTGATACCGAATGCGGCAACTTCGGCAGCGAGGGCTTCCGAGATGCCTTCGATCGCGAATTTGGCGCCCTCGTAGATTCCGGCGGTGGGCACGGCGATGACTCCGGCGACGCTGGACACGTTGATGATGTGCCCGCTGCCTTGTTCACGAAGCAGGGGGAGTGCGGCCTGAATCACCGAAAGTGTGCCGAAGACGTTGGTGTCGAAGTTCGCGCGAATACTCTCGAAGTCAACTTCTTCGATTGCGCCCATCTGGCCGAATCCGGCGTTGTTCACGATGACGTCGAGGTGTCCGAAGTGGTCGTGGGCTTGGCGTACTGCACCGAACACGCCGTCGCGATCGGTCACGTCGAGTTCGATGGGTAGTGCGGTTCGCGGGAAAAGCTCGACGAGGTCCGTCAAGGTGTCGCTGTTGCGGGCGGTCAGGCACACGTTGTCGCCGCGTTCGAGTGCGGCTGTTGCCCAGTGTCTTCCGAACCCTCGGCCGGCGCCGGTGATGAACCATGTCTTGTTGGTGGTCATGTCTGTTCACTCCTTCTCGTGTTTACAGATTAACACTTTACGTAAATGTGATTGCGTGTGTGGTGGTGGCGGTAGTCTGTGTCGGTGGGTGAGACGACGGGGCGGCGTGTGCAGGCCGTGGATGTGGCGGCTGATTTGTTTCGGCGGCATGGTTACAGTCGGACGACGATGGCGGATATCGCTCGTGGTGCTTCGATGTCTCGGCCGACGTTGTATTCCGAGTTTCCGGACAAGGATGCGGTTTTCGCGGCGGTGTTGGAGTCGATGACGGTGGCGTTGGTCGCGGAGATCGAGGCTGAGGTCGGTCGGTGTGGGTCGTTGGTGTCGAGGGTCGAGCGTGCGTGTTCGTTGTGGGTGTTGGCTGGTTACGAGTTGGTTCAGGCGAATCCGGATGCGGCGGACATGTTCGATGCGCGGTTTCCGGCGGTGCGGGCGAGTAATCGGGTTTTCGAGGATTTTCTGACGGGGCTTTTCGGTGGTGTGGTGGGTGTGCCGCGTGAGCTCGAGCCGCGGCGGTTGGCGGAGGTGGTGAATTTGAGTTTGCAGGGGATCAAGAAGTTCGCGGTTTCTCGTGGTCATCTCGATGATTTGATCGTCACTCTTGTCATGGCGGTGTGTGCGTCGGTTACCGAGGGTGGTTCCCGTCCGCGGTAGCGACGGTGTCGAACTGCAATGCCGGTGTCGACAGCGCTCGGACGCGTATCTGCAAAATCGAACGAACTCGAATGCGCTGCGGCGAGAGCTGTCGGCCGGGACATCTCGCGATGCATGGCCCGTGCGACGACTGCGCTGTGCCGGATGTCGCTCGGTCTGTTCGGCCTGAGTAAGGCACGCTCGCCTGTCGCGCTCCTCCTACTGTTATCGAATCGTTACATATGCTCACGTGCGCGGTCGGCGGGTGTTTGTCGTGCCGACCGGACCGGGTGCCTCGGTCGAATATTCGTCGACGGTTTGCTGAGCGCTCGATGCATTCCGGGTTGTGTAACGTAATGCCGACGTGTGGCGATGCGCGCTGTATTCTCAACTTCGCGTTTGGCGTTAAATCCTCGAACGAGGTTTTTACTGGTTAATTCCAGGCTGGTCGAATTATTAAGGTTCGAGACGAAGGGCCATATTCTTTTACGTAAATTGACCGAATTGGCAAAGAAGTAAATTGCCGGTATTGACTGGTTAGTCCCACATTGCCAGATTTATTAATGCTGAGCAGTGGGGATAGTGGCTGTTTGATGGGGGAGTGCGTCCAGTTGAACGTCGCGCCGTGTCTCTGTCGGCATCTGTGCCGGCAAGCTTGCGGCCAGAAATTTCAGCTAACACTCACATATCCAGACGGTAGCTGTCGGCTTTTGTCGAATAGGCTCGGTATTTGTTATTTGTTTATGCTTTAAGGTAATCCTTGGTCTTACGACATATCGCCGAATGTGGCTAGCTTTCGGCTGATGGGGTCTTCCGAAGATGTGCGCGAGATAGGAAGTGTGCGAATGACTGAAAGTTCGACGAAGCCGGCAATTGCGATAATAGGGATGAGCGTGCGGTCTCCTGGCGCAAACGATTTGCGGAGCTTCTGGGGGAACGTTCTTGCACGTCGAACGCAATTTCGAAGGTTTCCCGCGGGGCGAGTGTCGCTCGAAGACTATTGGAGCGACAATCCGGATGATCTGGATAAAATGTACGCTGATCGTGGTGCGTTCATCGACGGATTCGAATTCGATTGGATCAAGCGCAGAATTCCCGAGCGAACGTTCAGATCGACCGACCTCACTCACTGGCTGGCCCTGGAAACAGCTCTCTCGGCAATGGAAGACGCGGGATACACCCGCGAGTCGGTGCCCCGTGATCGTAGTGCCGCAATCGTAGGCAATTCGTTGACCGGTGAGGAGTCCCGGATGTGGTCGATGCGACTGCGTTGGCCCTACGTCAAACGGGCTTTGAGAGTTGCAGGCGAGGCTCGCCGCTTGGACGGTGCACTGATCGACGCACTCGCGGAGACGATGGAGGAGGTCTACAAAGCTCCGCTGCCGGAACCGAGTGAAGACACTCTGGCCGGCGTGCTGTCCAACACCATCGCCGGGCGGATCTGCAACTACCTCGACTTCAACGGTGGTGGATACGTCGTCGACGGTGCATGTGCCTCCGGAATGCTGGCGGTGGCGACAGCTGCGGAGAAGCTGGTTTCGGGAGAGGCCGACTTTGTTCTGGCAGGTGGAGTCGACGTCAGCCTCGACCCCCTCGAATTGGTCGGTTTCTCTCGACTCGGCGCTCTGACACGAGGGGACATGAACGTCTACGACGCCAAGCGCAGTGGCTTCATCCCCGGCGAGGGGTGCGGGTTCGTCGTCCTCAAACGCCTCGAAGACGCCAGGGCTGCAGGCGATTACGTGTACGCAACAATTCGCGGGTGGGGTATCTCGACGGACGGCAAGGGCGGGATCACCAAGCCGCGTTCGCAAACCCAAGCCGAGATGATCCGCCGGGCTTACGCGGGAGCAGGATTCGGCATCCACGATGTGGCATTCGTGGAAGGTCACGGCACCGGAACTCCAGTCGGAGATCCGGTCGAATTGGCAGGGATTCAGCAAGCAGCAGAAACGAATGCCTCGCCGCCGGGACGGAGCATCGGTATGACGTCACTCAAGTCGTTGATCGGACACACCAAGGCGGCTTCCGGGATATTGGCGCTCATCAAGGCGGCCGGCGCCGTCAACCAGCGAATCCTTCCCCCGATCGCCGGGTGCACCGACCCCAACCCCGTGTTCCAGACCGAAGCACCGGCGTTGTATCCGCTGATCAAGGGTGAGATCCGAGATCCTCGGACTCAGCTGCGAGCGGGAGTGCAGGCGATGGGATTCGGCGGTATCAACTGCCATGTGGCGCTGGAATCCGCGGATGCGCCCTCACCGAAATTGCAGATCAACTACGACACCCGGGCGGTGATGGCGAGTTACCAGGACACCGAGATATTCGTTCTCGTAGCGGAGACAATGGTAGATCTCGTATCGAAGGCACTGGCCTTGGCCGATCTCGTTGTTCCGTTGAGTTCGGCCGAGATGCTCGATCTTGCTGCCGAGCTGTCCACTGCGGTCTCGGCTTCGGCACCGGTGCGCGCTGCTGTGGTAGCCGGTCGCCCAGCCCAGTTGGCCGAGCGACTCCGTCTACTTGCAGACAGATGTAGTACCTCGGCTCCGGCTGTCGGGCAGGTGACGGCGGTGAGTAACGAGATTTCGGTCTCGCATTCGGCCCGCAGTGACATCGGATTCGTCTTCCCCGGCCAGGGTTCTCAGCAACTGGAAATGGCCCGGGTCCTGATCGATCGGTTCGGATGGGCTCGAGAACTTGCCGACGAGGCTGATGGTTGGCTGAGCAGCGTGGGAGCCGATCCGGTGACACCGTATGTGTTGCGCGATCCGGTGCGGAGTATCGACGCCGACGAGTTGGCAGCCTGGAAGCTGGATCTGGCACGAACGGAGATCACTCAACCGGCTGTGGTGTTGGCGTCGTTGTTGTGGCTCGAGTATCTCCGCCGTCTCGGCGTCGAGCCTGCCGCCGTGGCCGGTCACAGCCTCGGCGAGCTCACCGCGCTCCATGCTGCCGGGGCCTACGATCGGAAAACGCTGATCACGCTGGCCGCGGCCAAAGGTGCAGCGATGACGGTCAGCGGTGGCGGCGACGGAGCCATGGCAAGTCTGGTCTGCGACCGCGCAACTGCGCAGTCGTTCGTCGGCCAGGTGCAGGGGTACGTGACCGTCGCCAATCTCAATACGCCCACCCAGACCGTGGTCTCGGGCGCGCGTGGTGCCGTGGACGAGGTTGTCGACAGAGCCGGGCGGAACGGCGTTTCGGCTCGTCGACTTGCCGTGTCCAACGCGTTTCATTCCGCGATGATGGACGACGCCGAGACAACCTTGCAGTCGACGGCTCCGGTGCACGACCGGATCGATTCGCTACGCATTCCGGTGTATTCGTGCGTCAGTGGACTTCGGGTCCAATTGCCGTTGGACCTGAAGACGATGATCACCGAGCAGGTGGTTTCCCCGATCGACTGGGTCACCACCACCCGAGCGGTCTCGGCTGAAGTAGGCCTTCTGATCGAAGTCGGGCCTGGTGCGGTGTTGACGAGTCTGACCAAGTCGATCAACGGATCGCAAGGTGTGCAGTGCTTTCCGGTGTCCGCGAAGCCCGGACGAGACGAGGATTTCAATCTGGCCCTGGCAGCGATGTTCGTGCACGGCGCACCGATTCGATGGAAAGAGTTGTACGAGGGCCGCTTCGTTCAGGATTTCGAGCCTGCCCGTGAAAAGAC
Source organism: Rhodococcus sp. 27YEA15 (assembly GCF_049739425.1). NCBI lineage: Bacteria > Bacillati > Actinomycetota > Actinomycetes > Mycobacteriales > Nocardiaceae > Rhodococcus > Rhodococcus sp. 27YEA15. Next base: position 4,577,189 of record NZ_JBMHHW010000001.1, on the reverse strand, counting down.
GTTCATCGGCAATCTCGCCGAATCGCATCTGTCGGTCTCGTCGACGCCGGACCCGCTGTCGGTCGGTGTGTCGGGCGCAGATCCGGCCACTGCGCTGGCGGACTATCTGACCAGGCGAGGCGGGTTTCTCGTCGACGTCATTCGCGCCGACATCGGTAGTGCGCCGGTGTCGCCGGTCGAGGTCGTTCCAGTCGTTGCGGGGGTGATCGACGAGAAGCGACCACCCGCTGCTACTGCACGATTAGAGCCCTCGGTGGGGTCCGTGGCAGCGGGATCGGATTCCGTCGAGCAGCAGCTTGTCTCGGTGCTGGCATCGACCACCGGTTTTCCGGTCGAGTCGATCAGCTCCGACCTGCGTCTGCTCGACGACTTGAATCTCGACTCGATCAGCGCGGCCGAGGCGATCGCGAAGATCGCCACTCGTTTCGGCGCAACGGATCTTGATCCTGCCGAGTTGGCCAATGCGACCGTCGCAGAGGCGGCAGCGCTGATCCGGGCCGAGTCGACCGGCAGCGGTTCATCGGACCTTGCCCCCTCGGACCCTGCCCCCTCGGACCCTGCCCCGTCGGTATCGGCCTCGACTTCACGGTCGGATGTATCGCAAATGTTGTTGGACGTCATCGCCGGACATACGGGGTTCCCGGTGGATTCACTCGATTCCGACCTACATCTTCTCGACGACCTGAACATGGATTCGATCAAGGCCGCCGACGCGATAGCCACCGTGGCAGCCCGGTTGGAAATACACGACGACCTGGACCCTGCCGAATGGGTCAACGCCAGTGTCGGAGAATTGATCGAACTGCTCGAGCGTTCGATTTCCGTGGGAAGTAGGCCGCGAGCAGTCGCGAAGCGGAAGCAGTCCGTAACAGCAGAACGGTTCACCTGGGTTCGGGATTTCTCGCTCGAGGTGGTACGCGGCGATCGGAAGATGTCCCATGTCCGGGACCTGGCAGGCCTTTCGTTTGTGGTTGTCGGAGACGGGGAGAACCCGGAGGTGACGGATCGTGTCAGCGGAGCGCTCCGTGACCGCGGCGCGTCGGTGCAGACCGGAACGTACGACGCGGTACGGGAATTGGCGGCCCGTCACGTTGTTGCAGTGTTGCCGCGCAGGCCCGACACGGTGGCCGCCGCGAATGCTGTTCTACGCCGCAACATCGACACGATGCATGCGGTGGTGCCGGCCCGAATCGGTGGCGACGAGCGTTCGACGTTGGTGATCGTCCAATTCGCCGGCGAGCGGGGTGACGGTAGCGCTCGGGTTCCCAGCTCAGCGGGGTGGGCAGCGTCGATACATCACGAGCGTTCGGACCTTGATGTTCGGGTGCTGGAATTCGACGGGGGCACACCACCCGGGGGAGTGGCCGAGTCCGTGGTGTCGGAGCTGGATTCGTCGGCGCCGTACGTATTTGCCACCTATGATCACGCAATCGAACGTCAGGAGTGGCGTCCTCGTCCTCTCGGTCCGTCCGACTACACCGAGCGCGAGTGTGCACTGGGAAGTTCGGACGTCGTCGTGATCACCGGTGGGGCCAAGGGCATCATGGCTCGGTGCGCCCGTGCACTGGGCGAGAAGTACGGTGTCAGGGCAATTCTGGTGGGAAGTTCGCAGCGCCGCGACGGTGACGAGATCAGTGCGACTTTGGACGAGTTCGCGAACGCCGGGCTCGAAGCCCACTACTACCGGTGTGATGTGACGGACGCGAAAGCGGTAATCGAGGCTGTCGATCGGATAGAGTCCGAAGTGGGCAGGATAACCGGATTCGTGCACGGTGCGGGCGCGAACGTGCCCCGTCTGTTCGAAAGAGTCGACACGGATTCGGCATTCGCCGAAGTGGCGCCCAAGGTGCTGGGAGCGATCAACTTCGTCGAGGCTCTCGGCGATCACGATCTGGCACTGTTCGTCGGTATCTCCTCGATCATCGGCTTTACCGGGATGCCGGGGAACGCGTGGTACGCCTACGGAAACGAGTTGCTCGACGAATTGACAGCGAGATACGCCGAAGCGCATCCGCGAACTCGGGCCTTCTCCCTGGCGTACAGCGTGTGGGGCGAAACCGGAATGGGTGCGCGGATGGGAAGCGTCGATCATCTGGCGAAGATGGGCGTCATGCCCATCTCGACTGCCGACGGGGTGGCTCATTTCCTGCGGTTGATCGAAAGCGGACCGGATTCGAGCAGAATCGTGATCACGAGCAGGCTCGGCGGACTCGATACCTGGGCCCGGTCGGTGCCGGAGTTACCGGTCGTCTCCCGGTACATCGACCAGGTGACGAGCTTCGAGCCATCGGTGGAACTGGTCTCACGAACGCGTTTGACGGTGGCCGCCGATCCCTTCGTCCTCGATCACGTGTGGAAGGGATCAGCACTGTTCCCCACGGTATTCGGTCTCGAGGCGATGGCTCAAGCTGCCGCGTACGTAACGGGACGAGCATCGCTCGGCCGGGTACGGATCGACGACATCCTGCTCGAGCGACCGATCGTCGTCGACACCGTCGAGGGCACCGCGATCGAGATCAGCGCAGTGGTCGCCGAGTCGGATCCAGACGCCGTCGGCACCAAGGTTCACGTGACGATCGGAACCGAGCGGACCGGATTCAGCCGACCGCATTTCGCTGCCGACTTCATCTTCGGTCTGGACGAGACGCCGCCGACGTTCGAACGGGAGGTGCCCGCAGAAGTTCTGGACATCGATCCGCGCACAGACCTGTATTCCTGGTTGTTGTTCCAGGAGGGGGAATTCCGTCGGCTGGAGCGCATCACGAGTCTCGATTCCGAACATATCGTTTTCGATGCGATCACCCGAACCGACCATCGCCGGCACTTGCTCGGCGATCCGTACTTCCTCGATTCGCTCCTGCAATCGGGTCAGATCATTGTTCCGCGTGACATTTGCCTACCGGTCGCCATCGATCGCATCGATCTCTACGACGGCCGGTTCGCAGACCGATCGTTCAAGGCGTTCGGGTACGACAAGGTGCAGTCCGCTTCCCACATGCAATTCGATCTGGCAGCATTCGCCGACGATCGCGTGGTGATGCAATTGCAGGGCTACCGGGCGCAGATCCTCTCACACGACGAAAGCCGGCCGACAGCAGAGGACATTGCCGATCCGACGGAGCGCGACGCGCGCATCATCAGAGAGAAGCTGGCCGGGCACAGTCGGGCACTGAGAGTGCGGGATCCTCACGTGATGGTGGCTCATGTTCCAGGGATTCACGATCTGTCCAAGGCCGAGCGTCATGAGCAGGAGAAGCCGATCGTCGAAGCTGCCGTGAGCATGTATCTGGGTGAGAGGGCATCGGGGGATGAGTAGCGCTTTCAGCGTCGAATGGCAGGACTCCGGTAAGCCGACCGTGGTAGGCGATGTGCCTTCAGCTGTGGAGGTGTCGATGTCGCACGACGGGCGGAAGTTACTCGGCTCCGTCGGTGATCGGCCACAGGGCTGTGACATCGAACCGATCAGGTCCAGAACCGAGGGGCAGTGGAAGACGCTGCTGGGCAACGCTCGCATTCCGCTGCTCGAAAGGCTTGTCAGGGAGGGGGATTCGCTCGATCACGCGGGTACCAGGTTGTGGTCCGCAGCGGAGGTGATTCGGAAGGCCACCGGAAGTCGTTCGGTGACAATCGAATGGAGAGATCGAGCTGGTGACGCTGTCACGTTCGGGAACGGTGAAGGGTCGAACGATGTCGTGGTGTTGACCTTCCCGGTGCGGCTCACGGACAACGAGGAGAGGATGTTGGCGTTCGTCATCGAAGAGGATGCTCTCGAAGAGCATGTCGATGTCGATGTCGATGTCGATGTCGATGCCGATGCCGATGCCGATGCCGATGGTGAGGGGTATTCGGTTGTCGAGACGTCGAATGCGGGGCCGGACATTCTTCGATCCATGTCGCTCTTCGACCCGATGGCATACGGTTCCGACGTCCGCCCCGTGTCGCGGAGCGGCTACCCTGCTGTTTCGATCAGGTTCCCGGTAGGTTTTCGCGATGCCACCAATATCGGCGGCTCGGTGGGTTTCGCGAGTTTCGCACTCTGGTTGGGTGCGTTGCGGGAGCGCGGTACGGGTCCGGTGTCCAAACGGATAGTCGAGGACATGGCGACAGGCCGATGGGGAATGGTGACCAACAATTCCGAGGTCTTCATCGATGCGAACCTCTACACCGACGAGATCGTCGAAGGGACCATCTGGATCACCGAACTCACCGGCCCGGACCAGGCTACGACGAATCTGAACATGGAATGGTGCAAGGTCGACGGTGATCGGCGTATTCACATCGGTTGGGGCGCAATGCAGACCACGTGGGTGGAGATCCTCTCGCACGGAGTGGTTGCGGCGCGGCCCATGCCGCAGTATTTTCACGATTTCATCGAGCCGATGACCACCCGGACCGGAGCCGAGCAGGACACGGTTCCCGAGAAACCGCGAGATGTCGACCGAGGCGCGTTGATCCGATCGGCTCCGATGGTGCCGCGCAATCCGTATCGACTCGAGGAGGAGACGTTCGAGACCACTTTGCAGGACGGAAACGCGGTCGGAAACGTGTATTTCGGAAACTACTACATCTGGCAGGCCAGGGTGCGGGACAAATTCCTGGTCCGATCTCAGCGTGAGAGCCTTGCTGCGCGTGGCGCATTCGGCGAGTTGCGTTGTGTACACAGCCGCGTCGAGCACCTTCGGGAAGTGATGCCCTTCGACACCGTCCACGTGACGATGTCTCTCGCCGCGCTGTACGAGAAGGGCATGGATCTCGAGTTCGAGTATTACAAGGTCAACGGGGACGGCTCACGGCAGAAGTTGGCAATCGGTCGGCAGCAAGCGATCTGGACGATGCCGAGCCTTCCCGGGGGTCTGAATCTTCCGTCACCGTCGCACCTTCCGTCGTCGCTGATCGAATCGATCGTGGAGGCGATTGCCGGGCTCGGGTAGGTGGGTGAGGCCTTCGAGCTTCGTGAGGGCAGTGGCCGTCGGGTAGTGCTTCGCGGAGGTGTCGGCCGACCCGTTTCGGACCTGTCGGGAATCATAGCTGCTGCGGCCTGTTCTTCCGGGCCGTAGCCGCGAGTTGCCGTCGGATCGGTGACAGCACTGTCGTCGCGACCGCGTGTTGACAAACTGACACTTTACGTAAATGTGATTGCGTGTGTGGTGGTGGCGGTAGTCTGTGTCGGTGGGTGAGACGACGGGGCGGCGTGTGCAGGCCGTGGATGTGGCGGCTGATTTGTTTCGGCGGCATGGTTACAGTCGGACGACGATGGCGGATATCGCTCGTGGTGCTTCGATGTCTCGGCCGACGTTGTATTCCGAGTTTCCGGACAAGGATGCGGTTTTCGCGGCGGTGTTGGAGTCGATGACGGTGGCGTTGGTCGCGGAGATCGAGGCTGAGGTCGGTCGGTGTGGGTCGTTGGTGTCGAGGGTCGAGCGTGCGTGTTCGTTGTGGGTGTTGGCTGGTTACGAGTTGGTTCAGGCGAATCCGGATGCGGCGGACATGTTCGATGCGCGGTTTCCGGCGGTGCGGGCGAGTAATCGGGTTTTCGAGGATTTTCTGACGGGGCTTTTCGGTGGTGTGGTGGGTGTGCCGCGTGAGCTCGAGCCGCGTCGGTTGGCGGAGGTGGTGAATTTGAGTTTGCAGGGGATCAAGAAGTTCGCGGTTTCTCGTGGTCATCTCGATGATTTGATCGTCACTCTTGTCATGGCGGTGTGTGCGTCGGTTACCGAGGGTGGTTCCCGTCCGCGGTAGCCGGACCGAGGCCCCGACCGGCAGGGCTCCCGTCGGAAGGCAGCTTCTCCGAGAGGTCGGTGCATCGTGGCCCGCCGAGAGCGTTCATACGGTTTTACACTTAGAATAAATCTGTATGACGCAAGAGCTACGGGCTCGCATCCCGGTAGGGGTATCTCGCGGTTCTTGCGCTGTCGAGTGACACCACGAGAATCGAGAAGGAAACCACAATCGATGAGTACCGATTTCAGTACACGATTCACCGGGAAGACCATCATCGTCACCGGGGCCGGATCAGGGATCGGCCGAGCGGCGACCCTGCGCCTGCTCGCCGAAGGAGCGCGGGTGGTGGGCGCTGACGTGTCCGCTCCCAGACTCGAAGAACTCGCGGTCGAGACCGGTACGGACAACCTCGTCACCGTTGCCGGAGATCTCACCGACCAGGCAACCGTCGACGCGATCGTATCCGCGGCAGGCACCGTCGACGGTGTTGCCAGCGTTGCCGGTATCACCGACAACTGGTTACCGGCCGCGGAGATGGACGACGACACCTGGCAGCGTGTGTTCGACGTCAATCTCACAGCGCCGATGCGTCTGACGCGTGCGGTGCTGCCGCAGATGATCGAGCGTGGGGCCGGAGCGCTCGTGTACGTCTCGTCCGAAGCCGGATTCCGTTCCTCGATCTCCGGTGCGGGGTACACGAGTTCGAAGCATGCGCTCAACGGCTTCGTCAAGTCGGTCGCGTTCTACTACGGACCGAAGGGTGTGCGCGCCAACGCTGTTGCCCCCGGCGGCGTGAACACCAACATCGACATCGCCTTCAATTCGAGCTATGCCGTCGAGCGCACCGGAAAGCTGTTGGAAACGATGCCGACTCCTTCTGTCGAGCCCGAGGTCGTGGCCAAGTCCATTCTCTGGATGTTGTCGGACGACGCCGAGAACATCAACGGAGCGATTCTGCCGAGCGACGGCGGCTGGACCACCATCTGATTCGATCCGCCTCGGTGGAGCTACCGACGGCGTCTCGCCGTCGGTAGCTCCACTGTGCCCCAATGCAGATTTTCTAGAAGTCCAGCGTTTCGTGGAATTGGCGTTCGCGACCGGCGAGCAGCGGAATGGCCCGGTCGACGGCGAGACGCCGGAAGTGTTCCGACTCGCCGTGCGCCCGGTAGGACTCTTCGTCGGCGTACACCTCGAACAGGTGAAAAACGAGGGGTAGGTCAGGTTCCTGATGGACTATGTAGAGCTCGTTTCCCGGTTCTCGACGAGACAGTGGTGCGAGCTCTCGAAGCACCTCACGGACTGTGTCCACTGATTCCGCGGTGGCTGTCCAGATTGCTCGGACGACGTAACTCACTCATTTCTCCTACATTATTGTGGACAATTTCAGGGTGACGTGAACGACCATATCCGAGCTGCCGGGGGCATCGAGTGCAGCCGGGCGTGACTGATCCCCCGGAGGGGACCGTTACAAAAGGTAACTACATGTGATTGCGCCCACTATCCGGAGTTCAAACTCCGCTTAGCGAGCGCCGGGGTGATCTAATGAGTCCTATCCGGAGTTGAGACTCCGCTTCTTGGCCGTCGCACGGCACTGCTTATTTCGATACACCTTGGAGATTCGACTCGATGAAGACCTCACCAGTGGGCACCACGAGCAACAAGAGAGGCTCGTCGTACCGCGTCGCATACGTGGTTCTCTGCCTCGGAGTTGCCTCGTTCTCGCTTCTGCAATCACTGGTCACGCCGGTGTTGCCGATGATCGAGCGTGAACTGAACACGAACCAGACCAACGTGACGTGGGTCCTGACGGCCTACCTGCTTTCCGCGTCGGTATTCACTCCGATCCTCGGTCGCCTCGGTGACATGACCGGGAAAAAGCGCGTCTTCGTCATTGCGTTGATCGTGCTCACCGCCGGTTCGCTCCTCGCAGCCGTGGCGACCTCGCTTCCGGTCATGCTCGTCGCCCGAGTCATTCAGGGTGTCGGTGGTGGACTACTACCGTTGGCATTCAGCATCGTTCGTGACGAGTTTCCGCCCCACAAAGTTGCCGGTGCAGTCGGTATCATCGCGGCTCTCACCGCCGTGGGGTCCGGTTTCGGAATCGTCTTGGCCGGGCCTATCGTCTCGTTGCTCAGCTATCGCTGGTTGTTCCTGCTTCCGATGATCATCACCGCCGTCGCCGCCGTGGCCGCGCATTTCCTGATCCCGGAGTCGCGAGTAGTCACACCGGGAAAGATCAACTGGATCACTGCCGGTCTGCTGTCCAGTTGGCTCGTCGCCCTGCTCCTGGCAGTCAGCCAGGCACCGTCGTGGGGATGGGGTTCGGCGAAGGTCCTCGCACTTGTCGCCCTCTCGATCGTGCTGGCTGTCGTCTGGGTGATCGCGGAATCGCGTTCGGACAATCCGCTGATCGACATGCGGATGATGCGAATCCGATCGGTGTGGGCCGCCAACCTCGTCGCCCTGCTCCTCGGTGTCGGAATGTACGCGTCGTTCGGCTTCCTGCCGCAATTCCTGCAGACGCCGACCTCCACCGGCTACGGGTTCGGTGCGTCGGTCACCCAAGCCGGTCTCATGCTGCTGCCCATGACGGTGGGAATGTTCGTCTTGAGTATGTTCTCGAGCCGACTGGCCGAGAGATACGGATCCAAGCGGATACTCGCAATCGGCACTGTGATCACTGCCGCCGGATTCTTCATGGTCGCCTTGATGCACGACTACAAATGGGAGATGTATCTTTCCACTGCCGTCATCGGAGTGGGTTTGGGGCTCGCGTTCTCGGCGATGTCCAACGTCGTCGTCACTGCAGTGCCTGCCGAGCAGACCGGAGTTGCCAGCGGTATGAATGCCAACATCAGAACCATCGGCGGTGCTTTGGGGGCCGCAGTGATGGCGAGCATTGTCACGGTCGGAGCGTCCGATTCCGGACTTCCGCAAGAATCCGGATACGTCAACGGATACCTGATGCTCGGCGGCGTCAGCATCGTCGCTGCCGCAGCAGCCCTGCTGGTGCCCCGAATCAAGCGGACCAGTGTGCTGCGGCTCGAGACGTCTGCCGAACCGCGGCAGGACGATTTCGAAATGGTCTCCGGTAGTGCTGTCGGGGGGGCTACGTCGAAGTGACCGCACCGACCTTACGGCGCGATGCGGCCGAGAACCGTCGTCGACTCCTCGAAGCTGCGGCGTACGTCTTCGCCGAGCAGGGGCTCGATGCGAGCGTGGAAGACATCGCCACTCGAGCCGGAGTCGGGATGGGAACGCTGTATCGCCGCTTCCCCACCAAGGAGGCTCTGATCAGCGAATTGGTTCGCCAGCTGATCACCGACCTGGTCGCGGTGGCACGCGAGGCTCTGGACGTGACCGACGGAACCGGGCTCGAGCAAGTGCTTCACCGCACCGGTGAGATCAACGCAAGCCATCGGGGTTGCCTCACCCGGTTGTGGCGCGACGAGGATACCGTCGCCCTCAGTGACGAGTTCAGGTCACTGATCGCCGAACTTCTCGATCGAGCGCAAGCGCACAACCGAATTCGATCCGACGTGACGAGTTCCGACATCGACGTCGTGTTCTGGGGACTTCGAGGCGTCGTCGAAATGACGCGCGGTGTCACCGACGCTGGATGGCGACGCCACCTGGACGTCGTTCTCGCCGGGCTGCGTCCGGGGGCAGGCGACCTCGATTCGGCCCCCCTGACCGAATCGGAGATCGAGCGCATCCGAAATCCCGACAAACGCTGACCTCGAACATCGAAGTGTGTGATCGCCTCGGTCACCGACCACGATCGCTTCGGTCCTTCCCGTTTTTTTGTAACCGGTTCTACAGTGGAGTAGCTGGGGTGTGCACCTCGGCTCAGCGATGCCGTTCAGGCGACGAACTACGACTGCAGGCCGGTTCGACGAAACACACGGAAGGAACACCTCACAGTGACCACAGAGGCATTCATTTATGAAGCCATCCGTACCCCGCGAGGACGCGGCAAGAAGACGGGGTCGTTGCACTCGGTCAAGCCGATTTCGCTGGTCACGGGTCTGATCCAGGAACTGCGCGTACGCTTCCCCGATCTCGACGAGGATCGTATCTCCGATCTCGTCCTGGGCGTCGTCACCCCCGTCGGCGACCAGGGAATGGACATCGCGCGCGTAGCAGTCAACGACGCCGGACTTCCGGACACCGTCGGCGGTGTGCAGCTCAACCGTTTCTGCGCCTCGGGTCTCGAAGCCGTGAACACCGCAGCTCAGAAGGTGCGATCCGGTTGGGACGAATTGGTCATCGCCGGTGGCGTCGAGTCGATGTCGCGCGTTCCCATGGGATCCGACGGTGGGCCGTGGGCATTGGACCCGGCAACCAACTACGACAACTACTTCGTTCCGCAGGGCGTCGGCGCAGACCTGATCGCCACCATCGAAGGCTTCTCGCGTGACGACGTCGACGCATACGCCGTCCGTTCCCAGGAACTCGCAGCCAAGGCGTGGTCGGGCGGATACTTCGCCAAGTCGGTCGTGCCGGTCAAGGACGTCAACGGCATCACCGTCCTCGACAACGACGAGCACATGCGTCCGGGCACCACAGCCGAGAACCTCGCCGGCCTGGCACCCGCATTCGGCGTGATCGGCGAGATCGGCGGATTCGACGCGGTGGCGCTGCAGAAGTACCACTGGGTCGAGAAGATCAACCACGTCCACCACGGTGGCAACAGCTCGGGCATCGTCGACGGTGCGGCGCTCGTACTGGTCGGCAGCGAGCAGGTAGGCAAGGACATGGGCCTGACACCGCGTGCCCGCGTCGTCGCCACCGCCACCAGCGGCGCTGATTCCACGATCATGCTCACCGGCCCCACCCCGGCGACCAAGAAGGTGTTGGCCGCAGCCGGTCTGACGATCGACGACATCGACCTCTTCGAGATCAACGAGGCGTTCGCCTCCGTCGTTCTGAAGTTCCAGAAGGATCTGAACATCCCGGACGAGAAGCTCAACGTCAACGGCGGCGCCATCGCGATGGGCCATCCGTTGGGTGCGACCGGTGCGATGATCCTCGGCACCATGGTCGACGAGCTCGAACGTCGCGGCGGCAAGCGCGCCCTCATCACCTTGTGCATCGGCGGCGGCATGGGCGTTGCCACCATCATCGAACGCGTCTGACGCGGCGTCCCTCCACCAACGTGGCCTACCAGGAGTCGAGCAAGTGACTGATCAGAACATCATCAACTGGGAACAAGACGCCGACGGTATCGTCGTGCTCACCATGGACGACCCCAACCAGGGCGCCAACACCATGAACGACGCGTACATAGCGTCCATGAAGACCACCGTCGACCGTCTCGTCGCGGAGAAGGACACCATCACCGGCGTCGTTCTCACGTCCGGCAAGAAGACGTTCTTCGCCGGCGGCGACCTCAAGAACATGATCAAGGTCGGTCCCGAGCAGGCCGAGGAGATCTACGCGCACAGCGTCGCCATCAAGTCAGACCTGCGTCGCCTGGAAACCCTCGGCAAGCCGGTAGTTGCCGCCATCAACGGCGCGGCACTCGGTGGCGGGCTCGAGATCGCGCTTGCCACCCATCACCGCATCGCCGCAGATGTCAAGGGCAGCAAGATCGGTCTGCCCGAGGTCACACTCGGCCTACTGCCCGGCGGCGGCGGTGTCGTGCGCACCGTGCGTATGCTCGGCCTGCAGAACGCCCTCATGCAGGTCCTGCTGCAGGGCCAGCAGCGTGGCCCGGTGCAGGCCAAGGAAGTCGGCCTCGTCGACGAGATCGTCGGTTCGATCGAGGAGCTGGTACCTGCCGCCAAGGCATGGATCAAGGCCAACCCCGAAGGCGGGGTGCAGCCGTGGGATGTCAAGGGCTACAAGATTCCCGGCGGAACTCCGTCCAGCCCGGCCTTCGCCGCGAACCTTCCGGCGTTCCCCGCGAATCTGCGTAAGCAGCTCAAGGGTGCCCCCATGCCTGCACCGCGCGCCATCATGGCCGCCGCGGTCGAGGGCTCGCAGGTCGACATCGACAATGCGTTGCTCATCGAGGCCCGCTACTTCACCTCGCTGGTCACCGGCCCGGTGGCGAAGAACATGATCCAGGCTTTCTTCTTCGACCTGCAGTCCATCAACGGCGGCGGATCGCGTCCCGACGGCGTCGAGAAGACCACGATCAAGAAGGTCGGCGTTCTCGGCGCAGGCATGATGGGCGCGGGCATCGCGTACGTCTCCGCCAAGGCCGGTTTCGACGTCGTCCTCAAGGACGTCACCATCGAAGCTGCGACCAAGGGCAAGGCGTACTCCGAAGGTATCGAAGCCAAGGCGCTCTCGCGTGGCAAGACCACCCAGGACAAGTCCGATGCGCTACTCGCCAAGATCACCCCGACGGCAGATCCGGCAGATTTTGCCGGCGTCGATTTCGTCATCGAGGCGGTCTTCGAAAGCCAGGACCTCAAGCACAAGGTGTTCCAGGAGATCGAGGACATCGTCGATCCCAAGGCGCTGCTCGGCTCGAACACCTCGACGTTGCCCATCACCGGCCTCGCGACTGGTGTGAAGCGTCAGGAGGACTTCATCGGCATCCACTTCTTCTCGCCCGTCGACAAGATGCCGTTGGTGGAGATCATCCGCGGTGAAAAGACCTCCGACGAAGCGTTGGCTCGGGTGTTCGACTACGTGCAGGCCATCCGCAAGACACCGATCGTCGTCAACGATTCGCGTGGCTTCTTCACCTCGCGCGTCATCGGCACCTTCATCAACGAGGCCATCGGCATGCTCGCCGAGGGCGTCGAGCCGGCCACCATCGAACAGGCCGGCCTGCAGGCGGGTTACCCCGCTGCGCCACTGCAGCTTTCGGATGAACTCAATCTCACGCTCATGCAGAAGATTCGCAAGGAGAGCGCCGAGGCGTTGCTGGCAGAGGGCAAGGAACTGCCTGCCGACCCGGCAGGTGAAGTCATCGACACCCTCGTCGAGAAGTTCGATCGGAAGGGCAAGCTCGGCGGCGCCGGTTTCTACGATTACGCCGACGGTAAGCGCACCGGACTGTGGTCGGGGCTGCGGGAGAACTTCAATCCCGGAACGTCGGATGCGCCGATCCAGGACCTCATCGACCGCATGTTGTTCATCGAGGCCATCGAGACGCAGAAGTGTTTCGACGAGAACGTCCTGATCACCACGGCCGACGCCAACATCGGCTCCATCTTCGGCATCGGATTCCCGGCCTGGACGGGTGGCGTGCACCAGTTCATCGTCGGCTACGAGGGTGGCACGGCCGGCTTCGTCGCTCGCGCAAAGGAACTCGCTGCGCAGTACGGCCCTCGGTTCACCCCGCCGGCGTCGCTGGGCGCGTAGTTCCTGGGCGCCTTTCCGGTAGCTACCGCCACCGGAAAGGCGCACAACGGGTTTACCCGCACCAACAACAAGGGCTATCCACAGACGAACGTCGCCGACAGGTTCCATATCGGTCTTTGTCGGTGTTCGAACAGACGCTCGCACCATGAGTACACCTCATGGTGCGAGCGAATTTCTTCCCCTCCTCGACTCTCGATCCGGACTTGTACGTCAGCAACAACTCTCGGATTGCTGATACAAGCGAGGCGTCGTGCGGAATTGCCTGGACCTGTACGAGGATTGCGACTATCAGCGACATTGCAGTGCCGCTGATAGGCCAGGTTCAACCGGTGGACGCAACACCTCGACAATGGAGGTGTTAGATGGGACGACCATCAGGATGGGCGGCAGCGTTGACCGGGCGAGCGGTGATGCGGTCACCGGGACGTCCCCCGGTACGCAGGGACCTCGAACGGGCATTCTGGTCGCAGATCGTCAAGGGGCTCACCAGCGAGGATGCTGCTATCGCATGCGGCGTGTCGGCACCGGTTGGCACACGGTGGTTCCGGCACGCTGGGGGTATGCCGCCCATTGAGCTGACCCCGGTCTCGGGGAGATACCTTTCCTTCACCGAGCGCGAGGGAAATTGCGATGTTGCGAGCCCAGAAGATCGGCGTACGGGAAATTGCGCGCCACATCGGGCGGTCGCCGTCGACGATCTCGCGAGAGCTGCGACGCAACGCCGCCACCCGAAGCGGGCAGATCGAGTACCGCGCCTCTACCGCGCAATGGAAGGCCGACCTCGCAGCGAGGCGCCCGAAGCCGGCGAAGCTCGCAGAGCACGAACGGTTGCGAGAGTACGTGCAAGACAAGCTTTCCGGATACGTCTATGCCAAAGACGGAACAGTGGTCGCCGGACCGGACGTCGCGGGATGGAAAGGTCGAAATAAGCCTTGGCGTCGTGATCGTCGGTGGGCGACTGCCTGGAGTCCGCAGCAGATCTCGAATCGGTTACGTATCGACTTTCCTGACGATACGTCGATGCGTATCTCGCACGAGGCGATCTACCAATCGCTCTATATCGAAGGGCGCGGCGGATTGGAGCGGGAGTTGGTGACCTGTTTGCGGACAGGGCGAGCGTTGCGTAGGCCTCGCGCCCGGGCGCGGCAGCGACCGGCCGGGTTCATCACCGACGAAGTCACCATCAACGCGCGGCCCGAGGAAGTCGCCAGTCGCGACATTGCGGGACATTGGGAGGGGGACTTGATAATTGGATTGAATCGTTCGGCGATCGGCACGGTGGTCGAGCGGACCAGCAGATTCACGGTGCTGCTGCACCTGCCGCGCAAGATCGGATATGGAACGATACCACCCGTGAAGAACGGGCCGGCACTGTCCGGGTACGGGTCGGAGGCTGTCCGTGATGCTCTGACCAAGGCGTTGTTGCCTCTACCGGAGCATCTCCGGCGATCGTTGACCTGGGACCGAGGGAAGGAAATGGCGCGACACGCGGACCTCACCGCGGCCACCGGGATCAGTGTCTACTTCTGCGAACCTTACAGTCCGTGGCAGCGTGGGACGAACGAAAATACGAATGGTCTTCTTCGGCAATATTTTCCGAAGGGCACCGACCTGTCCCGATACGATCGACGTGAAGTTGATGCAATCGCTGACGCGCTCAACAATCGGCCTCGCAAAGAACTCAAATGGCTAACGCCCGCGGAAGTCCTTGCTGAACAAGTATACTCACTCCCACTGGACGGTGTTGCGACGATCAGTTGAATCCGCCTAGTCAGCCTGAGTGGAAATGGTGCTGCGCCGTGGCGGCTGGAGACGCAAATCCCCAGCCACTGCGGCGCCAGTGCGCCTTTTCGGTAGTGGTAACCACCGAAAAGGCGCACGGAGGCGGATCGCCCCTAGCCCTTCCACCACGGGCGCAGCGGTACGTGCGCCTCACCCTTTGGTCCGAGTTTGACGGCCAGGACCTGGTGCAGCTGAACGACGTTGCGCTCGAAACCGAGACGTGAACCCGCCATGTAGAGGCCCCATACGCGGGCGGTGCCTTCGCCGACCTCGGCGACACAGGCCTCCCAGTTGTCGACGAGATTCTGGCACCAGGCGGCCAGCGTCAACGCGTAGTGTTCGCGCAGGTTCTCCTCGTGCCGCACTTCGAGTCCCACGTTCTGGATCTCGGAGATGATGCGGCCCGAACCGGTGAGCTCGCCGTCCGGGAAGACGTACCGGTCGATGAATCCGCCTGCCTTGGCGCCGCTGCGATTGTCGGGTCTGGTGATGCAGTGGTTGAGCAAGCGGCCACCTTCGCGCAGCTTGCTCTTGAGGAACTCGAAGTACGCCGGATAGTTTCCGACGCCGATGTGTTCGGTCAGCCCGATGGAGGACACGGCGTCGAAGCCTGTTTCCGTGACGTCGCGGTAGTCGGAGAAGCGGACCTGCGCGAGGTCGGCGAGGCCTTCCTTCTCGATGGCGTTCTGTGCCCAGTCTGCCTGTTCGCGGGACAGCGTCACGCCGATCACCTTGACGCCGCGGCGTGCGGCGTAGCGCACCATCGATCCCCAACCGCAGCCGATGTCGAGTAGTCGGTCGCCCTTCTGGAGTCCGAGCTTTTCGAATACGAGGCGATACTTGTTCTCCTGGGCTTCCTCGAGGGTCTGTTCCGCGTTTTCGTATGCAGCGCAGGTGTACGTCATGGATTCACCCAGAACGTGCTCGTAGAAGGCGTTGGATACGTCGTAGTGGTGGTGAATGACCTCGGCGTCGCGGGTCTTGGAGTGCCGCAGCCCTTCTGCCACTCGCCGCCATCGGGGAAGGTGTTCCTGCGGCGGTGGGGCGATCGGGCGCAGCAGATCCCAACCGAGTGAACGCGTGATACTCGCGAGGGTGAGCGCGGAGGGCCGCCGCAAGTGCAGTTCGTCGCCCATGATGCGAAGGATCTCGTACGGATCGCCGGGGTGGACGCCCTCGGCCTCGAGATCGCCGGAGACGTAGGCGCGGGCCATTCCGAGATCACCGGGAGCGGTTGCAAGATATGTGGTTCCGCGGGTGGATTTCAGGTGAAGTCCGTAGTCGGCGTCCTTCGGGCCGGCGCTGGAACCGTCGTACGCGGTGAAGCGGAGCGGCAGGTTTCCGTCGGACAGCGTCTCGAGAATCTCCGCGATGGAGAGCTTGTCCTGGTTTTTCGAGTCCTTGAACGTGGTCATTTACGTTGCACCGCCTTAGAAAATAGATCCAACAAACGGGAATTCGGGTCGTAGCGGCCCTTCAGTCCGACGTACCGGTCACCTCCGTAGTACAACTCTTCGAAGTCCGTCTTCGAATAGTAGGAATCCGAATAGAGTGACTTGTGTCCGTCGAAATCGCTGACCTTCTCCTCGATCAGTCGATTTGCTGCACCCTCGCGCTCGCCCGCCGTGATCGGCACCGAAGACCAGAATCCGATGTTGACGTAGGTACGTTTGGGCTCGAGGGGGTAGAGGGGCCACGGTCGCAGCGCCGAAGCTCCGGCCGGGCTTGGTTCACGAAGTCGCAATGGGCACAACCACAACGGCTCGATGGGTATTTCCTCGAGGAACCATTCGACGAAGTCGGCGGTGCGCTCGATGGGTACCTCGACGTCCTGGACGACACGTTCGCGCGGCGGTTTGCCCTTGCGCTTTTCGAGCCGATCGCCGATGTCGTACCTGTGGTCGAGTGCGATCAGCTTCCAGTAGAAACTGCTGCGCAGATACTGTTTGGGCCACCAGCGCCGAATTTTCGGGTTCTGAGCGCCGAAGGCGCGCGAGCACCAGAACCAGTCGGTGTCCCATCGCCACAGATAGTCCCGAATGGTCAGTCGATCGGTTTTCGGTTCCTCGCGCGACGAGTGCTGAATCGAGCGATAGAAGATGCTCTGGTCGGTGTAGTCGCTCACCGGGCCGTCGTCGTCGGTCTGCACTCCGAGGGTGAGATAGCTCTCGGTCTCGGTGAACACGACGCCGTCGAGATAGTCGACGGCGACGCCCTCGTATTCGCGTTCGACGACGATGCGATCCATCGTGTCCTGAAGGGCGCGTAGCGAATCGAATCGGACGTGACGCAACGCCACATACTTCTTCACCGGCTCCAGGGCTATCTTCAGACGCGTCGAATATCCGAGAGTTCCATACGAATTGGGAAATCCGAAGAAAAGTTCGGCATGCTCCCCGTCCGGGGTCGCGGTGATCACCTGACCGCTTCCGGTCAGGACATCGATTTCGAGAACGGACTCGTGGGGGAGACCGTTGCGGAACGAGGTGGATTCGATTCCGAGACCGGTCACCGCGCCACCGAGGGTGATGGTCTTGAGTTGTGGGACCACGAGCGGCGCGAGGCCGTAGGGGAGCGTCGCGTCGACGAGATCCTCGTAGGTACACATTCCTGCGACGTCGGCGGTTCTCGCCTGCGGATCGACAGCGATCACGCCGGCCAGGCCGCTGACGTCGAGCCCTGGCGCAGTGGACTTGGCACGCGCTCGGAACAGGTTGGATGTCTTCTTGGCGAGGCGTACAGGAGCGTCGACGGGGATGGCGCGGTAGGAGTCGAGCAGACGATTGACGCCGACTTCGTGCTGCTCGAACCCCGTTTCCCGCGCAGCATCGGAATCCGGGCTTTGCTGAGTCCGGATTCGGGCGAGCTTCTGAACTACCCCATTGAGTGAGAGAGTCACACCCTGACGCTATCGGTAGTTGTGTAGGCAAGCTATCCGGAGGGGGTCCAATGCCGGAATTGGACCCGAGTTGTTGCATAACGTGGGATCAAAGCGCGACGTCGAGGTGAACCAGCCCACATCGGCGGACTCGATTGTCGAGGCAACGGTACAGACGGGGCAGTATGGACACGAGTTTCTACCCAGGTTTTTCGGTATCGGTCGATCTAAGGAGACAGTAGGCAATGGGTCAGGTCAACGCAATGAGTTCTGTGGTCGTCACGGCAGCGCCGGACAAGGTGCTCGCGGCGCTGTCGGACTACGAAACGGTTCGCCCGCGGATCCTCTCCGAGCAGTACCTCGACTACAAGGTGCTCGAGGGCGGCCAGGGCGACGGCACCGTTGCGCAGTGGACGCTCAAGGCCACGGAGAAGCGTTCGCGCAACGTCAAGGCCACTGTGACGGTCGACGGCAATGTCATCACGGAAAAGGATGCCAACTCCACTTTGGTGACCACGTGGACCGTGGCGCCCAACGGAACCGGTACGACGGTGACCACGTTGACGCAGTGGAAGGGTGCTACCGGTATCGGTGGATTTTTCGAGCGGACCTTCGCGCCGAAGGGTTTGCAACGCATTCAGGCTCAGGTTCTGGGCAACCTCAAGCGTGAGCTCGGCTGATTCGACCGAACCGGCCCGTCTACCGAACCCCGATCCGCGGTTCGGTAGACGGGCATCTTCCCCGCTCGGTACGAGAACGGCGAGGGACCTGACTCTGTCACCGGCTGCCTCGGCCACGATCGAGCCGAACACTATCTCGGCGGACTACCTGTGATGATGCGCCCGAGTTCGGTGAGCGCAGTGTTGCCTGGTTCCCAGTAGTCGCTGTGAACGTCTGTTCCCGGGCGCCCGGGCGCACTCGCGAACACCTGAGCGCCGAACGCGGGGTCGGCCGGATCGAAGCCGTGTATGCCGAGTATCTGTGGGACCAGCCGGATCGGATCCCAGAATGCCGTCGTCGCGTGCACCCGTCGTGGCAGGTCGGCAGCGCTGACGCCGTCCAGATGCAGGTCGGTCACGCGATGAGCGTCGACGCCGGGGCTTGCCACGAATACCAGATCGTCCACGGCAAGTGAGTTCTCGCCGGTCGATGCGGCACCGATGACCGTGCTGCCGTACGAGTGGCCGATGAGTACGTTGTGGGATACGGGGCCCTCGTGCGAGGCGCGCAACCCGTCGTGAAAGGCATCGAGTGGGTCGACTGCGGACTCTGCGTAGCTGTCGCGTCCGGCTTCGGGAATTGTCTTGGGAGATTCGTATCCGGACCACAGGATCACCGCTGTCGCTTCGGTCGGGGCGATTGTCCCGGCCGTGTCGAACATGACCCGCGTGCGCTGGAGGTCTGTTCCGACACTGCTGATTCCGGACCCTGTTCCGGGAACGAGAGTGGCCACGTTGTCTGCGGAATCCGGATCGCCGACGGCAATGACCACATGGCTCGGCGTGATCGACAAGAGGAAGGTGTCGGGTCGAAGTTCGTCCCGCACGGCGCCGGCTGCTGCGGCGGCTGTCGGATCGGCGCCGGCTTCGAGCGTGATCAGATATCGGCGGTTGTAGTAGTCGCGATCGGCGGCGGGTATTCCGTCTCGGCGGCCGATGGCCGGATCCCAGGCGGCCAACGCTTCCTTGTCGCCGGGAGAGAGCGAGCGCCATAACCTGTTCAATTCACCGGGATCGTCGGGCAGGAAAGCGTTTCCGTCGAGCACGTCCACCACGTAACGGTTTGTCGGTGCGGCTCGATCGTCGAGCAGGCTGCACACGTCCTGCAGTGCTCGCCGTAAGGCCTCGGCCGCGCGTTGGTCAGTCTCGTCGACGGACGCCAGAGCGTCGGCGATCCTGCGCCTAAATTCGGGTGCGCAATCCTGGAATCGGTTGTGCGGCAGTAGCGCGGCGAGAGTCGTGGGGTCGTCAGGCTCCGGCGTGATCACCTCGCCTGTGTCGGTGACCGTCAGGCCGTGACCGCGAACGGCGTCGTCGACCAGATCCAGCACGGTTCGGCGGGCATCGGCGAGTTCGTGGGCAGTGCTCGAATACACGGCGGACACGGTTCGAATCGCAACGGATAGTCGTTGGGCCGCGACAGTCACCGTAGACCAATGCATCGCGGCCGCCGCGGCGGCATGTCCGAGCCAGAAGGTGTTGACGTCGTTCAGGTTTCGCCGCGCTTGCCTCACAATCTCCTCGGCATCACGGTCGACGGCGATCAGTGTGGTACCGACATCTCGCAGTTCGTCCGGTGACCACCGTCGCAGTTGGGAGATTCCGGGGCGCATCAGTGGATTCTTCGCAGTGCGCCCGTGAACGAGCGTTCCGCGGCTTCGAAGATCCGCGCTGCGGATTCCGTTCCAGTCGCCATCTGGTCGACCAGGGCGGCCAGGTGGCGATAGGCCTCGCGCAGCGACCACGAAACATTCTGCGATATTGCTGCAACAGAGGATGATTCGAGACTTTCGGCGGCGCCCGTGGCCGGTTGGGTGAGGTCGAATTCGTGGATCGTGTCAGCAGCGTGGGCCATGTCGATGGCAAGTTGCCGAAGTGCGTCTACGTCTACCTGGAGTATCGGAGCCATGATCGGACCGTATTCGCGGGACACCCGGTGCGGTGGGCCGAATTTTCTCCTGGGGACAGGGTGGGTCTGTCCACAGAGTCGGCTCAGTCGGCAGGCAGAAACGTCTCGATGCCGACGGAGATGGCCATTGCGTAATCGCGCCGGCCGTCGAGGCTGCTCATGCGGGCGGCGTCGTCGGCATGGCGCAGGTTACCGAGTTCGATCAGAATCGACGGACGCTCGGCCAGGGCAACGGACGGTCCGGCCTGCACCGGATTGAGCGCAGGCGCCGAGTAGCAAATGTGGAAGCCGCGTTCGTGTGCAGCGGCACCGTCGGCGTGGATGCCGACCACCAGATCGGCTCCGGAGTTGTTGGCTGCAATTGCGCGCGCGTCGACGCAGGTCCCGATGCTCACCTCGTCCGGGCGGCTCAGAACGACGGTGGCCCCTCGCTGTTCGAGGCTCTGCTTCACCAGTGCCGATACGTCCCAGTTGACGGTGTGCTCGGGGTATCCGGCATCAGTGCTGGTTCCGGTGGTCTGGCAGTTCTTCGTGCCGCCGCGTCCGGTGGGTACCCGAGTGTCGATCGTCGCGTCGTTTGCACCGCTGTGGCCGGGGTCGAGAAAAGCGATTTTCCCGTCAGCCGGTCGGGGGAGATGACGGCCACAGGGTTGGGCGTTTCAGGGGTTGTCGTCGCCGGAATGTCGGATCCGGTGGCGATGGTGCAGGCCGCGCAGAGGGCCACGGCTGCCAGTCCGGCCACCGGCGGAAGCAACGTTCGTCCGCGTCGGCGTTTTCGACGGGATTCGGCGCATCTGCTCACGGTAATGCTCACCGACTACGCTGGTGGGACAACACTGTGAGAAAGGACCCCTCGTGCAACCAGGTGGAGTGCCGGACATGTCTGCGCTGTTGGCTCAGGCCCAGCAGATGCAGCAGCAACTGATGGCAGCACAGCAGGAAATGGCACAGGCAGAGGTGACCGGCCAAGCCGGTGGCGGCCTGGTGACGGCCACGGTCAAGGGCACCGGTGAGGTGGTCGGCTTGCAGATCGATCCCAAGGTCGTCGATCCCGAGGACGTGGAGACCCTGCAGGATTTGGTCATCGGTGCGATCGAAGACGCATCCCGCAAGGCACAGGAAGTGGCTGCCGAGAAACTCGGCCCGTTGGCCGGCGGGCTCGGCGGAGGCCTTCCCGGTCTCCCCGGTTTCTAGAAACGAGTTCGCGTGTACGAAGGTCCGGTCCAGGATCTGATCGACGAACTCGGCAAACTGCCGGGAGTCGGGCCGAAGAGTGCTCAACGTATCGCTTTTCACCTCCTCTCCGTCGAGCCTCCCGAGATCGACCGTTTGAACAACGCGTTGCAGCGCATTCGCGACGGGGTTCAGTTCTGCACGGTATGTGGCACGGTCTCCGATCAGGAGAAGTGCCGCATCTGTGCAGATCCACGACGTGACCGCACTGTCATCTGCGTCGTCGAAGAGCCCAAGGACGTCCAGGCGGTCGAGCGCACCCGCGAGTTCAAGGGCCGCTATCACGTTCTCGGTGGCGCACTCAACCCGCTGTCCGGGATCGGTCCGGACCAGCTGCGAATTCGAGAGCTGTTGGCGCGCATCGCCAATCAGGAGGACGGCGTGGACGTCTCGGAAGTGATCATCGCTACGGACCCCAACACGGAAGGCGAGGCCACGGCGACATACCTGGTGCGGATGATGCGCGACATCCCCGGGCTGACCGTTTCCCGGTTGGCGTCGGGGCTGCCGATGGGTGGTGACCTGGAGTTCGCCGACGAGCTGACTCTCGGACGGGCGTTGTCCGGACGTCGTGAGCTGTCCAGGAACGCCTGATGGTGGGCTCTGGGTCCGCCCGTCGAACGTCGGAACAGACACGCGCACAGATCGTCGAATCGGCGGGCAAGGCCTTCGCGACTCGGCCGTACCGTGAGATCACGCTCAAGGACATCGCCGAGGATGCGGGTGTCAGTGCGCCGTTGATCATCAAGTACTTCGGCTCGAAGGAACAGTTGTACGACGAACTCGTCGACTTCAGAGCTGCCGCGCGCACGTTGCTCGACGCCGCCGACGACGCGCTCGGTGAGCGAATGGTGTCGCTGCTCGCCAAACCCCTCGAATCGTACAAACCGTTGTCGATGAGTCTGCTCTTCATGAGTGGAGTCAGCGAGGAGAGCAACCGAAAGCTGCGTGAGAACTACTCGACGCAGGTCATCGATGCGCTCGCGGCGCGTCTGTCCGGTCCTGACGCGCGGTTGCGGGCCGAGTTGGCGATGTCGATGGTGGTGGGTCTTGCCATCATGCGGCGCCGGATGATGGCCGGTCACGCGACCGGAAGCGAAGCCGACGTGGTCATGAGGTACGCGCCGCTGGTGCAGGAACTGCTCGACGGCTGATTTTTCACCTGTTCACCGGAAATGCGCGCCGGCAATCGTCGCGCTACTGTGCGTTGATGACTAGGATCGGGTCGTTCATACGGCCGCTGGTGCCCCGCGATCGTCACGAGCCGCACCGAGTTGCGACCCCGTTGGAGTTGTTGACGGACCTGTGCTTCGTGGTGGCCGTCGGCCAGGCTGCCGCGGGCCTGCACCATGCGGTGAGCGGGGGGCACGCGGCCTCAGGTGTCGGATATTTCGTGATGGCGTTCTTTGCGATCTGGTGGACCTGGCTCAACTTCACCTGGTTCAACTCGGCCTACGACAACGACGACGGCATCACCCGGTTGCTCACGCTGGTCCAGATCATCGGAGTGTTGGTGATGGCGGCGGGCATCGAGCGGTTCTTCGAGGGCGACCTGCTGTTGGGCATCCTCGGCTACGTGATCATGCGTATTGCGTTGGTGATTCAGTGGATTCGGGTAGCGCGAAACGACGCGGAGCGGGCGCGGACTGCTCGCAGCTATGCACTGGGCATCGTCGTGGTCCAACTTGGTTGGATCGGTTTCTATTTTCTCGTTCCGACGGCAGTCGCCATCCCGGTCTTCGTGATTTTGGCGTTGTTCGAATTTTCGGTGCCGGTAGTCTCCGAGCGATCCGGGATGACCCCATGGCATCCGCATCACGTGGCCGAACGGTACTCGCTGTTCTTCATCATCGTGCTCGGCGAGACCATTCTGGCCGCCACTCTGGCCATTCATGATTCGGTGCAGTCGGAGCACCCCGCAGGCAGTGTCTATTTCGTGGTGATCGGCGGTGTCCTGATCGTCTTCAGCTTGTGGTGGCTCTACTTTCAGCGCAGCGCCGGGGATGCACTCGAAGCCGGCGAGAACAATTCCGTATTCGTCTGGGGCTTCGGGCACTACTTCATCTTCGCGGCGGCAGCGGCGGTCGGGGCAGGCCTGTCCGTTCGCGTCGACTTCTGGTCACACGAGGGTGATCAGAGTGCGCTTGTCACCGGAGCCGCGGTGACGGTGCCGGTGGCGGTGCTCCTTGCAGCGATGTGGCTGATTCACATCCGACCGCACGACGCGTCGGCACGGACTCTGGTTCCGTTCTCGATCACCGTCGCCGTGGTGTTGGCCGCGACATTCACGCCGGTGCCGGAACTGATCGCGGGGTTGGCCTGTACCGCATTGTTGGGTGTGGAGCTCTACCTCACGGAAGGAAGGAAGTCCGTCGATCGGTGACGGCCGCGGCCACCGAGATGTCAGCGGACGGCGAGGCGTTCCTTGCGGAGCTTGTCCACCTCGGGCAGGTGCAGTGGCTCGAGTTCGTCCACACCGAGCGCCCGTGTCAGAAGCAGATCGGCCAGTTCGGGGTTACGCGCGAGCGCCGGTCCGTGCATGTACGTCCCGAACACCGAACCTTGTGCGACGCCTTCGAGCCCGTCGCCGACGCCGTTGCCGACGCCGTGAGTGACGCGGGCAAATCCGGTCGCCGCATTACCCAGAGTTGTTCCGCCGCGATGGTTCTCGAACCCGGACAGAGGTGCGCTCAATCCGGGGACGAGGGGAGTGCTGATCACCTCGCCGATGGAGCGCTTCTCCTGAGGTGAGGTGGTGACGTCGAGCATGCCGACGCCGTCCACTCGTTCGCCGCTCGAGGTTTCGTACCAGTTGCCGAGCACCTGGATCGCGGCGCAGATCGCCAGCACCGGTGCGCCGCGCTCGGCGGCACGCTGCAAGCCCGGGTATTTGGCCAGATGGCGGGTGGCGAGGCGTTGGGCGGAGTCCTCGGCGCCGCCGAGGGTGTAGACGTCGAGCGAATCGGGCACCGGGTCGTCGAGGGTGATCTCGACGATTTCGGCGTCGTGGCCGCGCATGCGTAGTCGTTGACGCAGGATGAGGGCGTTGCCGTTGTCGCCGTAGGTGCCCATGACGTCGGGGAGTACCAGACCGATACGCACTGTCGAGTCAGACATTGCGGGTCTCCTTGGCGATGGCGGTGTTCAGGTCGCGGAATGCGGTGTAGTTGGCGAGCACTTCGACGCGGCCGGGTGGGCAGGACGCTATGGCGCGCAAAGGGTCCGGGTCGAGTGTGTGCTCCACTCCGGCGTAGGTGAGTCGTACTGCCAGATCGGTGCCGCGTTCGCCGGCGGCGATCACCTTCACGCCTTCGAAGTGTTCGAATTTCACGTCCCACAGCCAGGAGAGGTCCTCGCCGTCCGGCACCTGCCCGTTGACGGCGATGACGAGGCCGTCGACGGTGGGGTCGATCATGGACAGGGCTTCCTGCCAACCGGCCGGGTTCTTGGCGAGCAGCATGTGCACGGAGTGCGGTCCGACTTCGACGGTGCTGTAGCGCCCGGCCACTTCTTGAACGGTGGATGCAGCTGCGACGGCTCCGGCGGCATCGGCGCCCAGGGCCACGGCTGCGGCTACGGCCTGGGCTGCGTTGCCGCGGTTCGCTTTTCCGGGCAGTGTCAGGGTCATCGGCAGCACCAGCCCGTCGGGGCCGTACAGATTGTCGTCGTCGAGCCACCACGCCGGCTCCGGCCTGGCGAAGTCGGATCCGGTGCTACGCCAGTGGGTTCCCTCGCGAACGATGGGCTCGCCGGTGCGCGGGCAGCTGACGGAGTCGCCTGCCCAACCGCCGCCTGCGGCCACCCACACCACGTGGGGGGCGTCGTAGGCCACCGAGGTGACCAGCACGTCGTCACAGTTGGCGATGATGATCGCTTCCGGGTGCGCGGCGACGCCGGCTCGTAATTTGCGTTCGATCATGTTGATCTCGCCGACCCGGTCGAGTTGGTCGCGGCTGAGGTTGAGAAGAACGATCACTTCGGGATCGACGAAGTCCGCGACATGCGGGACGTGCAGTTCGTCGACTTCGAGCGCGGCGAGTGTCGCGTCCGGATGCAGCGACAGTGCGGCGACGATCCCGGCGTCCATGTTGGCGCCGTCGGCCTGGGTCGCGACGTCACCGAGAGTGGCCAGCGCTGCTGCCGTCATCCGAGTGGTCGTGGATTTACCGTTGGTTCCGGTGACGACGACGGTGCGCTTACCGCGGCCGAGTTGCGTCATGAGCGTCGGGTCGATCTTGAGAGCGATCAGCCCACCGATCATCGAACCTTTGCCGCGACCGGCTTTCTGCGACGCCCAGGATGCCGCTGCTGCGGCGCGCATGGCGAGCTTTCCGCGCACGGTGATCGTTAGTCCAGTTCCCACGGCCCGAGTTTGGCACAGCCCGTGCTCAGACGCCGAGTCGCGCCGGTAACGGGGCCGCCGATGTGCTCGAGGAAACAGTTTCGGTGGGGGTCCGACGCCGTTGCGCAGCGCCTGCTCCGGCAATGACGATCACTGCGCCGACCAGTTCGAGTGGTGAGGGGTTTTCGTGCAGTAGCAGCCAGGATGCGCCGATCCCCACGACGGGAACCAACAGGGTCAGTGGTGCCACCGTTCCGGCCGGGTAGCGGCCCATCAAATAGGTCCACAGGCCGGAACCGACGACGGTGCCGAGCAGGACGACGTAGAGCAGGCCCATCAACGATGTCCAACCGTCGGAGCTGAATGCGGTGCCGAGGGCGTGCCAACCCGTGGTGGGTCCTTCGACGGCGGCAGACAGGGCGAGCATGGGCAGTGGCGGAACGACGCATACCCACAGCATCAGACGCATCGGGGTGGGATCGCCGACGGTGTTCGATCCGGCCAATCGGCTGCCGAGGTTGCCCAACGCCCAGGCCAATCCGCCGAGGAGGGTGAGCAAGACGGGCAGGAGGGCTGCATGGTGGGAGCGATCCCAGCCGATCAGCGCCATTCCGGCCACGGCGACGGTGATCCCACAGATCTGCCAGATGCCGAGGCGCTCGCGCAGCAGGAAAGCGCCGAGTATCACCGTGAACGGTGCCGATGATTGCAGCACCAGGGAGGCGAGCCCGGTCGGCATGCCGATATGCATGGCCCAGAACAGGAATGCGAATTGGCCGATGCCGAAACCGGCTCCGTAGAGAAGTAGCCATCGAGGGGGTACTCGGGGGCGGGGCACGAAGATGACGACCGGGATCGCGATGACGAGGAATCGGAGTGCGGCGAAGAAAAATGGCGGAAAATGATCGAGGCCGGCGCGAATCGCCAGAAAGTTCAGCCCCCACACGATGATCACGGTCAGTCCGAGCAGTCGGTCGCGGGGAGTCATGCTGTCAATCGTGAGTAAAACAAAGCATCAGCACAAGCGAATATAATTTGATTGACAATGTAGTTTTTCTGTATGAAATCGAGCGTGCATTGATGGATGCCACCAGGCTTCGGGTATTGCGGGAGCTGGCAGATCGCGAAACCGTTGCAGCGACGGCTGTCGCACTGTCCATGACGCCGTCCGCGGTATCACAGCAACTGAAGATCCTGGGAAGGGAAGCCGGTGTTGCGCTGCTCGAGCCGGACGGCAGACGGTTACGGCTCACCGATGCCGGAAGGGCGCTCGTACTACGAGCCGACGAGGTGGTGGCGGCACTCGAGCGAGCCGACGCCGAGATGGCGTCGTATCGCGGCTCGCCTCGCGGCAGGGTTCGGGTGGCACTCTTTCCGTCCGGCGCGGCGATGCTGTTACCCCGGGTGCTCACCGCGCTGCGTGATTCCGGGGTGACGATCGACGCCCGCGATGTCGACGAGCCGGCGTCGGCGGTGCCGGGTCTGTTGGCCGATCACGACGTGATCTTGACACACCGTGACGAACGCGCCGCCGAGACGTCCTTCCCGCGGGTTGCCGTCGAAGCTTTGATGCGTGAGCCGATCGACATGGTTTTACCGTTGGATCATCTTTTGGCTCAGCGGGATTCGGTGCGGTTGGAGGATTTGGCGGCCGAGAGCTGGATCAGTGTGCACGGGGGATTCCCGGTCGACGACGTCTTGTTGTCGATCACCGCGGTCACGGGAGTGCAGCCCCGTGTCGTTCAGCGGATCAACGATTTCCGGGTTATCGAGGAGTTGGTGGCGGCCGGGCACGGGGTTGCCTTGATGCCTCGCCATGCGATCAGGCATCGAGATGTGTCGAGAAAGCCGTTGGCGGGTGTTCGGGCGGCTCGCATATACGAATTGGCTACCCGCGTTCACGCTGATCGTAGTCCGGCAATAGCGAAGGTGCTCGAGACTTTTCGTCAGGTTGCGAGAATGTCGGTGAAATAGAAGAAGGGTGGAGTGACGTCGCGGCGTCACTTCACCCTTCTTCTCGTTCCGTAACTGCGGATCAGGCCAGTGCCTTGGCCTTCAACGCATCGAATTCTGCCTGATTGATCGTGCCGGCGTCGAGTAGCGCCTTTGCGTCGGCAATGGATTCGGCGGGAGACTTTCCGGCAACCTCACGGATGTAGCTCTCCTGTGCATTTCTCACCTGCTGCGCTGCCTGCAGGGAGCGCTGGGACATTCCGTCGCTCTTCACGATCAGGTAGACGAGCGAGGTGATCAGCGGAATGAAGAACAGGAAGACGATCCAGATCGCCTTCGCCCAACCGGACGTCTTGTGATCGCGGAAGAGGTCCGTGATGATCGAAAACAAAAGAATCAGATACGCGATGAACGCGAAGCTGATGATGATCAGCCAGAGGAAATCCCAGAACGAATCCATGTGTAGAGCTCCATTTCGCAGTGAAAGAACTATCTGAGCTGAACTATCTCACGCGAAGCCGATGTCTGCATCTACCTGTTTGGGTGAATTGTGGCATTAGGACGCGGAATGGTCGATCGGTCTTCCGTCGTCCACCCGGCCGAATAGAAGTGGCTGCCGACCCGTAACGGGTCGGCGGCCACTTCTATTCGATATCGATCACGTCAGCTTGCGCGGTTGACTGCCGAGACCACTGCGCGCAGCGACGCCGTGGTGATCGACGTGGCGATGCCTACGCCCCACACGACGGTGCTCTGTCCGTCCGGTCGCGTCACGGCACACTCCACGTATGCGGCGGCCTGGGCGTCGTCACCCGCGGACATCGCATGCTCCGAATAATCGAGAACCCGCACGTCGAGATCTATGCTCGCCAGCGCGTCGACGAATGCAGCGAGGGGGCCGTTGCCGGTGCCGGAGATCTCCTGCTCCTTGCCGTTCACCTTCACCACGGCCGTGATGGAATCGGTGCCACCGTCCTCCTCGGACGCGGTGACCTTCTGCTTGATGCGTTCGAGCGGCCGGACGGGGGCGAGGTACTCCTCGTGGAAGACGTCCCACATTTCCTTCGGTGATACTTCGCCGCCCTCACCGTCGGTGATCTTTTGTACGGCCTGCGAGAACTCGACCTGCAGACGGCGAGGCAGCACCAGGCCGTGGTCGGCCTTCATGATGTACGCGACGCCGCCCTTGCCGGACTGCGAGTTCACCCGGATGACGGCTTCGTAGCTGCGGCCGACGTCCTTGGGATCGATGGGCAGGTACGGAACCTGCCAGAGGATGTCGTCCACGTCGGAGTTCTGGCTGTCCGCGTCGACCTTCATCGCGTCCAGCCCCTTGTTGATGGCGTCCTGATGGCTACCGGAGAATGCGGTGTAGACCAGATCGCCGCCGTAGGGGTGACGTTCGTGGACGGGCAGCTGGTTGCAGTACTCGACGGTGCGACGGATCTCGTCGATGTTGGAGAAGTCGATCTGCGGGTCGACACCACGCGTGAACATGTTCAAGCCCAGAGTGACCAGGCAGACGTTGCCGGTGCGCTCACCGTTGCCGAACAGGCACCCTTCGATACGGTCCGCGCCGGCCTGGTAGCCCAGTTCGGCTGCGGCGACGCCGGTACCGCGGTCGTTGTGCGGGTGCAGCGACAAGATGACCGAATCGCGGCGGGCCAGGTTGCGATGCATCCACTCGATGGAGTCGGCATACACGTTGGGTGTGGCCATCTCGACGGTGGCGGGCAGGTTCAAGATCACGCGGTTGTCGGGAGTTGCACCCAGCACCTCGGTGACGGCGTCGCACACGTCCTTGGCGTACTCGAGTTCGGTGCCGGTGTAGGACTCGGGGGAGTACTCCCAGCGCCAGTTGGTGTCCGGGTACTTCTTCGACTCGGCGAGAACCAGTTCGGCTGCGTCGGTCGCGATTTTCTTGATGGCGTCCTTGTCGGCGCGGAACACGACGCGGCGCTGCAGGATCGAGGTGGAGTTGTAGAAGTGCACGATCGCGTTCTCGGCACCCTCGCACGCCTCGAACGTGCGCTTGATCAGTTCGGGACGCGACTGCGTCAGCACCTGGATGGTGACGTCGGACGGGATCGCGCCGTCTTCGATGATCTCGCGAACGAAGTCGAAGTCCGTCTGGCTCGCGGACGGGAAGCCGACCTCGATCTCCTTGTATCCCATACGGACCAGCAGGTCGAACATGCGACGCTTACGTGCCGGGCTCATCGGGTCGATCAGTGCCTGGTTGCCGTCGCGCAGATCCACGGCGCACCACTGGGGGGCGCGGTCGATGACCTTGTCCGGCCAGGTGCGGTCGGGCAGCGTCACCGTCTCGACCTCTTCGGCGAACGGGCGGTAGCGGAACGTCGGCATCGACGAGTTCTTCTGCGTGTTCCACGCAGGCTGGTCGGAAGGTGCGGGCTTGCTGGGCGGGGTGATGGTGCGAGTGCCGGTGGTGAATGCGTCAGCGGGGGGCATGGTGGTGATCTCCAGGATTGTGGACCTGGTCGAACGACCTGTCGGTCGGGACCGTGAGTCCGGAAGGCGTGGTCGACCGGCGCACACAAAACCCCGCGACGGGAGGCCAGTCTGGATCAGACCCCGTCGCGGCAACCAAGAAGGAGTGCGCGCTGCATTCTCGACACTCTACCCCCGGAATCGGAGAAAACCCGGCCGGGTGCCCCTATCCGCACGATTTGCCGTTTTTTTAGCTGTTGTTTCATCGGAGAAAATGGTCGACTGTCCGGTATGGATCCTCACATTGCGGTGGCGAGTGCGTACCTCGACGCGCTTCGTGCTCATGCCGACAGTTCGGTCGCCTGCGCGCCGGGCGCGGGTCGTCACGAATTCGGCGCGCGGGCCGGCTTTCCTGGAAATCACTTGCGTCGCAGCCTTTCTCGTGATCTCGAGGATCGCGTCGCGGTCAAGATCCGCCCTGCCCGTCACGCGGCAGCGTGAGGACGTCGGTCCGCTGGACCTTCAGTGCACTCTTCCTGCTTCTCACAGCCCTCGGGAGTGCGGTCGCCGCAGTGGCCCTGTTCGTGCACATCCAGGTCAACGACACCGATGCCTATGTCGCGACGGTGGCTCCGTTGGCGTCGGACCCGGCGGTGCAGTCCGCGGTCGCCGACCGACTCACCGAGGCGGTGACCGAACGGCTCGATCTCGACCACTTGATCACCGATGCGTTGGGCACCGTCGCAAACCTCCCTGGTGTATCGGACAGGATCACCGGCCTGGCTCCGGTACTGACTCGACAGACCGAAGGCTACGTCCGTGAGGTCGCGCTGGCCGTCGTTTCCGATGATCGGTTCGCGTCCGTCTGGACGGCGATCAACCGCGAGGCGCACTCCAGGTTCGCCGACTCCGTCACCGGCCGTGCCACCGACGGGATAGTTCGGGTAGACGACACAGGGTCGGTCACCGTCTCGCTCGGACCGGTCATGACCGAACTGCGGTCACTTCTGCGTGATCGCGGATTCACACCGGCCGATCGCCTCCCGGCGCTCGATCCGCAGTTCGAGATCCTGCAATCCGACGAGTTGGCGAAAGCCCAGGATCTGTCCAACGCCCTGGACCGAGTGGCGACCTGGCTGCCGTTGGTCACCGTTGTCTTCGCAGTGGCCGCGCTCCTCCTCGCGCCGAACCGACTACGTGCGGTGTCACTCCTCGGCCTCGTAACCGCGCTGACCAGCATTGCGGCCCTGACGGCACTGGCCGTTGTGCGGCGTGTCCACCTGCAGAACCTCGACATCCCGACGCCCGAGGCGGCAGCGGCGGTCTTCGGCACGCTGACAGCCCCGCTGGTTGCGAGCATTCGGGTGCTGCTCGCCTGCGGAGTCGGGGTCGCGGTGATCGGTTATCTGGCGGGAGGATCGCGTTCGGCCACGAGGATGCGAAACGCAGTCACGCAACGGATCGGGCGCGGATCCGACGACGACAGCAGTACGCAACGGGAAGTCCCAGCACCGCCTCGGTAAGCTTGCCCTGAAAAAGTCTGTAACCAATTTCGACCTGGAGGTAGAAACGCGTGGCTCTCGTCGTCCAGAAGTACGGCGGATCCTCGGTGGCAACCGCCGAGCGCATCCGACGAGTGGCTGAGCGGATCGTCGAAACCAAGAAGGCAGGCAACGACGTCGTCGTCGTGGTGTCCGCGATGGGCGATACCACCGACGAGCTGCTCGACCTGGCTCAGCAGGTGTGCCCGTCCCCGCCGGCCCGTGAAATGGACATGCTGCTGACCTCCGGTGAGCGTATCTCCAACTCCCTGGTCGCCATGGCGATTCATTCCCTCGGTGCGGAGGCCCGCTCGTTCTCGGGCTCGCAAGCCGGCGTCATCACCACCGGCAGCCACGGTAATGCCAAGATCATCGACGTCACGCCGGGTCGGGTCCGTACCGCGCTCGACGAAGGTTCGATCGTTCTCGTCGCCGGGTTCCAAGGTGTGAGTCAGGACAGCAAGGACATCACGACGCTCGGCCGCGGGGGCTCCGACACCACTGCGGTGGCATTGGCTGCGGCGCTCAATGCCGATGTCTGCGAGATCTACACCGACGTCGACGGCGTTTTCTCCGCCGACCCGCGCATCGTGCCCGACGCTCACCGGCTCGAGACGGTGTCGTTCGAGGAGATGCTCGAACTCGCAGCATGCGGTGCCAAGGTGCTCATGCTCCGCTGCGTCGAATACGCCCGTCGCTACAACGTGCCAGTGCACGTCCGTTCGTCATACACCACCAAGCCCGGAACAATCGTGTCCGGATCGATGGAGGACATTCCTGTGGAAGAGGCCCTGATCACCGGAGTCGCGCACGATCGCGGCGAAGCGAAGATCACCGTTGTCGGACTGCCGGACACCCCGGGACACGCTGCCAAGGTGTTCCGCGCGGTCTCCGATGCCGAGATCAACATCGACATGGTGCTGCAGAACATTTCCAAGGTGGAGACCAACAAGACGGACATCACCTTCACGCTGCCGACGGCCGACGGCCCGCGAGCGGTGGAGATTCTGACCAAGCGTCAGGAAGACATCGGCTTCACGCAGATCCTGTTCGACGACCACATCGGCAAGGTGTCACTCGTCGGTGCAGGGATGCGGAGCCATCCGGGTGTCACGGCCACGTTCTGCGAAGCGCTCGCGAAGGCCGACATCAACATCGATCTCATCTCCACCTCCGAGATCCGTATCTCGGTACTGGTCAAGGACACCGAACTGGACGACGCCGTACGCGTCATCCATGCAGCCTTCGGACTCGGCGGCGAAGAAGAAGCGGTAGTACACGCGGGAACAGGACGGTAGTTTTCAGATGACCACGATCGCTGTAGTCGGTGCCACCGGCCAGGTAGGCATCGTCATGCGCACACTGCTCGAGGAACGGAACTTCCCGGCGGACAAGGTGCGGTTCTTCGCATCGGCTCGCTCGGCAGGCAAGAAGCTGCCGTTCCGCGGTGAAGAAATCGTCGTCGAAGACGCCTCTGCCACGTCCGACGAAGATCTGAAGGGCATCGACATCGCCCTCTTCTCAGCCGGCGCGACGCTCTCGCGCGCCCAGGCCCCGCGATTCGCCGCGGCCGGCGCGACGGTCGTCGACAACTCCTCCGCGTGGCGCAAGGATCCCGAGGTTCCCCTCGTGGTCAGCGAAGTCAACCCGCAGGACACGCAAAACCTGGTCAAGGGCATCATCGCGAACCCCAACTGCACCACCATGGCGGCTATGCCGGTCCTGAAGGCTTTGCACGACGAGGCCGGTCTGCAACGCCTCATAGTTTCCAGCTATCAGGCCGTCTCCGGTAGCGGCATCGCCGGTGTGGAGGAACTCCTCGGTCAGGTGCGTGCTGTCGTCGGTGACGCCGAGAAGCTGGTCCACGACGGCAGTGCCGTCGATTTCCCGGCACCGAACAACTACGTCGCGCCCATCGCGTTCAACGTGCTGCCGCTGGCAGGTTCGTTGGTCGACGACGGTAGCGGCGAGACCGACGAGGATCAGAAGCTCCGCAACGAGAGCCGCAAGATCCTCGGGCTCCCCGATCTTCTGGTCTCGGGCACCTGTGTCCGTGTTCCGGTGATCACCGGGCACTCGCTGGCCATCAACGCCGAGTTCGCCAATCCGCTCTCGGTCGAGCGGGCGAAGGAACTTCTCGCCGGCGCGCCGGGTGTGGAGCTGGTGGACGTGCCGACGCCGCTTGCCGCTGCAGGCAAGGACGCGTCGCTGGTCGGTCGTATCCGTCAGGATCCGGGTGTTCCCGAGGGGCGTGGGCTCGCGCTCTTCGTGTCCGGCGACAATCTGCGTAAGGGCGCTGCGCTCAACACAATTCAGATCGCCGAGCTGCTGGTCGGCTGACAGGTTTCCTCAGGGAGCCGGCTCTTTGTCGACGGAGGCCTCGCGCTACGGTGCGGGGCCTCCGTCGTGTGTCGGGCGCACGGTACGAGTCGGTGGTACCTCGTTATGTACCAAGGTCTGTCCAAACGTGCCAACGCACGTCATCTGTTCGACAGTGTGGCGGCGGTGCGGGGGTCGTACCGGCGGTCTGCCGACCGTCATCGGCAGGTGCAGAGACAAACTGATCGCCGCCGCCGGCGTGATCCAGTGGAAACCGCACTTTCCGGTGCATCTTCGCGTCGAATCGATCATGAGCACGGTCTCGTTCGCGCCATCGACGGAGACTACCTCGTGATAGTTCAGACACGGCGCCATGACCAGTGCATCTCGCCTTCCTCTACAAGTTGACGTCGGACATCACCGACCCGTGCCGTGTGGATCCCCCGGACCGGTTGCCGCCCGACAGGTTTCGAGGAGCAGGTGCTGCGATCGCCAGGGCGGGCGAGCAACCCCGAGTGCCGATCATCGGGAATCGTGTATGTGAACTTCGATCTGTGACACGCATCGTCTCCGTGTCGGCCATCACAACGATGTGTTCGAATGACAACGAGGTGAATCATGCGTTTCGATAGAACCCCCACGGAGCTGTTGCCGCTCCCGGCTCGGACGGTCCGGAAGGTCATGTTCCGGTTCATGCCGATCATCGGTCTGGCGTACATCATTCTCTATCTCGACCGACTCAACATCGGCGTCGCAGCGTTGACGATGAACAAGGAACTCGGGATCTCGGCGTCGATGTTCGGTTTTGCCGCCGGAATCTACTTCTGGAGCTACACGATCTGCGAGCCGCCGAGCAACTACATCCTCACGCGGGTGGGCGCGCGACGGTGGATCACTCGCATCATGATCACCTGGGGCCTGGTGACGATCGGGACGGCGTTCGTGCAAGATGCGACCAGTCTTGTGGCTGCGCGTTTTCTGCTCGGTATCGCCGAGGCCGGATTCTCGCCGGGCATGTTGTTCTTCGTCTCGAAGTGGTTCCCGAATCGTGATCGAGGCAAGGCGATGGCGTGGATCGTGACGTTCATCTGTATCTCCGGTCTCGGTACACCTCTCACGACTTATCTGCTGCACCTGGACGGTCTTTTCGGTCTTTCCGGTTGGCGGTGGGTATTCATCCTCACCGGCGTTCCGGCCGTCGTGATGGCGTTCGTCATCTTCAAGGTGCTTCGTGACAAGCCGTCCGAAGCCGAATTCCTCACCGAAGAGGAACGTGGATGGTTGAGCGACACTCTCGAGGCGGAAGCGAAGGAGCAAGAGGCGGTGGCAGGTAAGCACAGCTTCTTCCAGGGCCTGATTCATCCGCGAGTTCTCGTCCTGATCGCCGTCTTCATCTGCTTTACATTCAGTCTCAACGGTTTCCAGATCTGGATGCCGCAGATCTACGCTCAGTTCGGTTTGAGTACCACGCAGATCGGGTGGGTTGCCGCGCTACCGGCACTACTGGCCATCGGCCCCATGATCTGGTGGACGCGGCACTCGGATCGTGCCGGCGAGCGACCGGTGCACTTCGCCATCGCCGCCGTGGTCGCGGCGCTCGGCTTCGGTATCGCGGCACTGTTCTTCACCACTCCTGCCGTCGCGATCGTCGGATTCTGCATCGCCGGAATCGGTCTCTACAGTTCGATGAGCATCTTCATCACCATGCCGTCGAGCTTCCTCACCGGTGTCGCCCTGGCTGCAGGATTCGGTGTCATCAACGGAATGGGCAACCTGGGCGGTTATTTCGGCCCGCAGGTGACCGGCTGGATCAAGGACGCCACGGGTAGTTTCACACCTGCCATCGGCGTTTACTCCGGAGTCCTGGCGATGGCTGCGCTGATCGTGTTGGCGCTCAAGGTGGTCACCAGAAATGCCGATCGTGCGAATGCTCAACTGACTCGGGACTATCGCGCTGAGCGCGAAGGGTCGCTGGTCGAACCGGACTAGACCGGCGCGAACCGTCGGCGATGAAAGTCCCGATGAACGGGATCTTTACATTCTTTTCGATCGGTCGACCAGGGCATCATCACCTTATTCGAACCGCAGGTCGACCGTACTCGGCGACTGCCTACTTTCTGACGAGGATTGCGTGAGCAGATATCTAGGACCTTTACGCCAATTGGGCTACGTCGTCACAGACATCGAATCGGCACTCGAGTACTGGATCGGCCTCGGCGTCGGACCGTTCTACTTCGTCGAGGACCAGCCGTTGAACAACTTCGTCTTTCGTGGCCGATCCAGTGCGCCACGCTTCAGCGTGGCTCTCGCGCAGAGCGGAGACGTCCAGATCGAATTGATCCAGCAGCACAACGACGAGCCGTCCGCGTTCAAGGAATTCACCGACCTCGGTCGCGTTGGATTGCAGCACGTCGCCTACTGGACAACGGATTTCGACCGATTACTGGAAGAGTCGGCAGAGCGTGGTCTGACGCAAGTGCAGAGCGGCCGCTCCGGCAGCGGCGCACCGGACGAGCGGTTCGTGTACTTCGAGGAGGGCCCGCACCCCGGCACCGTTCTCGAACTCTCGGAGATCAGCGGGCGCAAGGGTGATCTCTTCCGGGCTGTCGCGGCGGCGTCGACCGGATGGGACGGGTCGGATCCCGTCCGCGACATGCGGAAGGTGTTGTAGCCATGAGTAAGAAGGTTGCCGTGGTGACGGGAGGTGCTTCCGGAATCGGATTGGCGGCGGTCACGAGTTTCCTCGAGAGCGGCTGGAACGTCGTCTCGGCTGATCTGGTGCACTCGTCCACAGAACCGGCAGTACCGGTTGAGGGGCGCACGGTGGAGGTTCGGACGGACGTCACCGACGAGGGGGACGTCCGCCGACTCCGGGAGATCGCCGAGTCGACCTTCGGCCGCGTCGACGCGGTGGTGACATCCGCCGGAACCGCGGACAACGCGCCAGTACGGCAGACGACCCCCGAACGTTTCAGGCGGACACTCGAATTGAATCTGGTGTCCACGTTCGCAGTGGTGCGGGAGTTCGTGGACCTGCTGGCGGCAGGCGGCGGGTCAGTGGTGACCATCGCGTCGGTGTCGGGGCTGCGAGGCAGTGTCGACCGGGCGTCGTATTCGGCGTCGAAGGGTGGAGTGATCGCGTTGACCACTCAACTGGCCTTCGAGTTGGCGAGCGAAGGCATCAGGGTGAACTGCGTTGCCCCGGGTTCCACCCTCACACCCCTGGCGCAGCGAGCGCAGAGCCCACGCATGCGCGAAGCGATTCTGGAGTCGATCCCGCTGCACCGTTATGCGGACCCGGCCGAGATCGCCGAGGTCGTGAGGTTCCTGGCGAGCCCAGGAGCCGGATTCGTCACCGGACAGACCTGGACGGTCGACGGTGGGCAGTCGACGAGTGCCGGATGGAAACCAGCAAAGGACGGTCATGACAACTGAAGTGATCTCACCGCATCGCGGTAAACCCGTGGTGATCGGTATCCACGTCAACGAGAACACGATGCGTGAACCCAATCCCCACATCCCGTGGACACCTGACGAAATCGCAGAGACCGCGCGCGCCGGTCAGGACGCGGGAGCGTCGCTGATGCACGTTCACGGCCGCACTGCGGACGGTGGTGCAGATCACTCGGCGTCGACGTACGGGGCGATTGCGCAACGGGTGCGCGCGGTGTCGGATCTGCTGTTGGCGCCGTCGCTCGCGAACCTGCCGGGCAGTACCGTCACGGAGCGGTTGTCGAATCTCGCTCCACATCAATCCGATCCGGAACGTCGCTCGGACTTTCTGGTGATCGACATGGGCTGCGCCGCTATGGATCTGTTGGACCCGGCGACCGGCCGATATGCCACCGAGACGAAGGTATTCGTCAACGACACCCGAACTCAGATCGAATTACTTTCCCGGGCAGAAGAACTGGGGATGAAGCCGTACCTCACGTCATTCAATGTCAGTTGGACCCGCGCCATAGTCGCGCACGCCGCCGCGCGGGAACTGCCGTTGCCGTTGGTAGTCGCATTCATCCTCGGCGGCGCGGAATTTCCCGCCGCGCATCCGGCGAGTGCCGCCGGGTTGCGGGCGCAACTGGACCTGCTTCCGGCCGACCTGGCGATCGAATGGATCGTCTCCGCCTATCGAGGCAATGTCCTCGAGGCTGCCGAAGAGGCCGTCAAGCGCGGCGGTCACGTCGCCATCGGTGCGGGCGACTATCACTACGCCGAACTCGGCTATCCGTCCACACCCGAACTGGTGTCCGAAGTAGCGGCCATCGCACGCCGGTACGGGCGCGAACCCGCGACGCCGGAGCAGGCTCGCCGAATCCTGGGAGTTGACGTTCATGCGCATAGTTGACACGGAAGCAAGTGCGCCCGAGTTGGTGCACGCCGCGAACGGATTGCGGGTCTGGGTGATGGATTCGATTGCCTTCGCCTCCGCCGCACAGGCCGGTGACGTGATCGTGACGGGCTCGCACGGCGGTACGAGCGCGGGGGAGTACGCCGCCGGATTCGGAGTGCGGGTGGTCGTCTGCAACGACGCCGGTATCGGAAAGAACAAGGCGGGAGT
Organism: Rhodococcus sp. 27YEA15; assembly: GCF_049739425.1. Classification (NCBI taxonomy): domain Bacteria; kingdom Bacillati; phylum Actinomycetota; class Actinomycetes; order Mycobacteriales; family Nocardiaceae; genus Rhodococcus; species Rhodococcus sp. 27YEA15. Next base: position 4,538,460 of record NZ_JBMHHW010000001.1, on the reverse strand, counting down.
TGCCGGATTGGCGGCAATCGACGCACAGTCGATTGCGGGAATTGCCGTCGGACACGACAGTTCGCGTATCGGCGACGGCGCCGACGTATGGGAGAGCGGCATCGTCACTTACGTCAACAAGACTGCCGGTATTGCCGGAGTGAGGGTGGGAGAGCCTGTGTCGCAAGAGATTATGACACTGATCGAGAGAGGGCTCCACTGATGTTCAGGGGCATTGTCGGCGTGGAGAACGGCAGAGAGATCGTTGTCATGGACAGCATGTCGCAGATCGAACTCGGCGATCGCGACCGGATAGTAGTCGCCGCCTCCAACGGCGGACAGGAATCGGGCCGGATGGCGATCGCCACCGGGTGTGCCTTGGCTGTGATGAACGACGCGGGCGTCGGAAAGGACGACGCCGGGATCATCGGAATCGTCCACATGGGTGAGGCCGGCCTTGCCGGGGTGGCAGTCAGTCACGACTCCGCCGAGATCAGCAACGGAATGGACATGTGGCACCACGGAATAATCTCGTACGTCAACGGCCCGGCGGCCGCCGCCGGAATTCGGGTGGGTGACGACGTTCACTCGAGTGTCGTCGGATTCGCCGGGCGCACCCCACCTGCCCCGAGTATCGCCGCCGAATCGGAGAGATCGTCATGAGTCATGTGGTCAACGAGCCAGAGAACGCCGTCCGGGATGCCCTGGAAGGGTTGCAAATACTGCATCCGGCGATCATCGACTACCGACGCGATCCCCTGTTCGTAACTCGGTCAACCGGTGGTCGGGGCAAGGTGGTGCTGATCTCCGGTGGTGGGGCTGGGCACGAACCACTGCACACCGAGTTCGTCGGCACCGGGATGCTCGACGCGGCAGTTCCAGGCGCCGTCTTCGCCAGCCCGACGGCTTTTCAGATCCGCGCCGCGATAGAAGCAGTCGAAAGCGGCCACGGCGCACTACTGATCGTCAAGAACTACACCGGCGACAGACTCAACTTCTCCATCGCCGCCGAACTGGCGGGCAAGGATCGAGAAGTGGAGATCGTGCTGGTCGACGACGATCTCGCGACGGCGAGTACCGACGAGGGTGGTCCGGGACGACGTGGAACTGCGGCCGTCCTGGCAGTGGAGAAGATCTGCGGCGCCGCCGCGGAGCGCGGACAGACGCTGGCCGAGATCGCAGACCTCGGCCGGCGAGTGGTGGCCGCTGCCGCGACATTGAGCGTCGCCTTCCGCTCCTGTACCCCGCCCGGTCAGAGTCGGCCCTCCTTCGAATTGGAACCGGGTCAGATGGAATTCGGTGTGGGCATTCACGGTGAGCGCGGCCGGGAGACCCGCCCGGCGGTGCCGGCGGCCGAGTTGGTCGAGATGCTCAGCGCCCCGATTCTCGAGGCGATCGGAGTCTCGGACGGCGGCGGTGTCATCGCGATCGTCAACGGGCTGGGCTCGGCTCACGGAATCGAGTTGGCGATCGCCACAGCAGAATTGAGCACGTATCTCGCGGCTGCGAACATCTCCCTCGACCGGGTGATCGCCGGATCGTTCGTCACCGCACTGGACATGCACGGACTCTCCATCACTCTCGTCCGATCGACCGACGAGTTCCTGGATCTGTGGGACGCACCAGTCCACACCGCTGCACTGTCCTGGTAACCCCCACAGCACAATCGAAAAGAGCTCGAGATGACAACGCTGAACGTTTTCGACACCCGATCGTGGATCGGTAGATTCGCGGAGGAGTCGGAGAACCAGTTCGATGCGCTGACCGACTTGGATCGGCTCGTCGGAGACGGTGACTTCGGAATGAATCTGCGTTCGGGACTACGCAGTGCCACCGGACGGATAGCAAAAGATCCGCCGGGTGATCCGGGTTCGGTGTTCGCGCGGGTCTCCGATGCCTTCCTCGATACCGGCGGTACCAGCGGGCCGCTGCTCGGTCTGTGGTTCGGGCAGATCGCGGCCGTGGCCGGAGATCACGTCACCGCAACGCAGTTGGCGTCAGCGGTGGATACAGCCACGGTGGCAGTTCAACGTCTGGGTAACGCCCAGGTCGGTCACAAGACGATGGTGGACGCGATGGTGCCTGCCGCCGAGTCGTTGACGGCCGCAGCAGCGGCCGATGCCGGGGTTCTCGACGCACTCCAGGCTGCCGCGGAGGGTGCACGCCGCGGCGCCGAATCGACGCGATCGATGCTGGCGCGTCGCGGCCGGGCCACCTACGTCGGTGAGCATGCGCGTGGTGTGGAAGATCCGGGCGCGGCGGCGATCGCCATGTTCTTCGCGGCAGCGCAATCGAAAGGTATTACGGCATGAGTGATCTGGCGGGCAAGGTGATCGTCACGGTGGCTCCGACCGGCGGATTCCTGACAACGGCGGACACCCCGTTCATTCCCACACAGCCCGAACAGATCGCCACCGACGTCGCGCGGTGTCACAGCGCGGGAGCCAGTGTTGCTGCCCTGCATGCGCGTCTGCCCGACGACCAGGCCACCTGCGACGGTGACATCTACCGCCGGATGAACACCCTGATCCGTGAGCGATGCGACATCGTACTCAACAACTCGACCGGCGGCGGTGTCAACGGCGACATGGTGCGTACCCGCTCCGACGGAACTCGCGTCGTGGACTGGGACGCACGATTGCAAGGACTACACGGCGGCGCCGACACCTGCACGCTGGACGCGATCACCGCGTATGTCAGCTCGCCGGTGGGTGAGATCCTGATGGACACCCCCCCGAGCCGGGCTGCCGAACTTGCCGAAGCCATGCGGGATCTCGGTATCAAGCCGGAATGGGAGGCGTTCAGCCCTTCTCATCTCCTGCAGGAGATCCGCGATCTGACGGCCGGGACGCCGGGACCGCACCTGGTCAACATGGTGCTCGGTCTCGATCGGACGTTCCAGAATGCGATGCCGTACTCGCCACGAATCCTGCAGGAGATGATCGACTACCTACCCGAGAATTCGGTGTTCTCCGTCAGTATCAGCGGCCCGGACCAACTGCGGGGTCTCACCCATGCGCTCGTACTGGGCGGACACGTCCGGGTGGGTATCGAGGACTATCCGTACCTCGAGAACGGTGAACCGGCGGAGAACGTTCGTCTGGTCGAGAACATCGTCTCGATCATCGAAAAACTGGGTCTACAGCCTGCCACCAGCGAAGAAGCGCGGCAGATTCTCGGTCTGGAGTCCTCCGATGTCTGAAGTCGGCAGGACGCTGCGTTCGCAGGACTGGTTCGGCGGTAACGATCTCAACTCGTTCATCCACCGCTCGTGGATGAAGAACCAGGGCATACCGGATCGGATGTTCGACGGCCGCCCGGTCATCGGAATCTGCAACACCTATTCGGAACTGACACCGTGCAACGCACATTTCCGCGATCTGGCCGAGCAGGTACGTCTCGGCATCATCGAAGCCGGCGGATTTCCCGTCGAGTTTCCGGTGATGTCTCTGGGGGAGACGATCATTCGGCCGACGACAATGCTCTACCGCAATCTGGTGAGCATGGATGTCGAGGAGTCGATCCGGGCCAATCCGATCGACGGCGTCGTCCTACTGTGCGGTTGCGACAAGACCACTCCGGCGCTGGTGATGGGTGCGGCCAGTTGTGATCTGCCGACCATCGTCGTCTCCGGTGGGCCCATGCTCAACGGCAGGCACCAAGGAAAGACGGTCGGATCGGGTACATCGGTGTTCGAGATGAGCGAAGCCGTCCGGGCCGGCTGTATGACCGACTGCGAGTTCCGGGCCGCCGAATCGGCGATGTCGCGCTCTCCTGGGCACTGCAACACGATGGGGACGGCATCGACGATGGCGTCGATAGTGGAAGCGATGGGACTGACGCTTCCCGGCAACGCCGCGATCCCGGCCGTGGATTCACGGCGGCGAGTTCTGGCACGCGACAGTGGTGTTCGTATCGTCGAGATGGTCGCGGAGAATCTCACGATGTCCGCGGTGGTCGATCGACGCTCGTTCGAAAACGCAATTCGGGTCAATACCGCGATCGGTGGTTCCACCAATGCGGTCGTGCATCTTCTCGCAATCGCCGGACGACTCGAAATACCCTTGGAATTAGCCGATTTCGGTGAGCAGAGTCGCGACATTCCGCTGCTGGTCAATCTCATGCCCTCCGGCACCTTCCTGATGGAGGACTTCTACTACGCGGGTGGCCTGCCCGCCGTGATCGCAGAACTCGGTGACGCCCTGCACACCGACGCCGTCACGGTCACCGGGAAGAGCCTCGGAGAGAACAACTCGGATGCTCCCGTGTGGGACGCCGAAGTCATCCGCAGCACCGCGACGCCGCTTCGTGAGCGAGCAGGAATCGTCGTGTTGACCGGTAACCTTGCTCCAGATGGTGCGGTGATCAAACCGTCGGCCGCAGCACCCGAGTTACTCTCGCATGTCGGGCGCGCAGTCGTCTTTCACGGAATGGACGATTTCACCGCCCGTATCGACTCCCCTGATCTGGACATCGAAGCCGACGACGTCATCGTGCTGACCGGCGCGGGGCCGAAGGGCTTTCCCGGAATGCCTGAGGTGGGTAACCTGCCGTTGCCGCGCAAGCTCCTCGAACAGGGTGTGCGTGACATGGTCCGGATCTCCGATGCGCGGATGAGCGGAACCGCCTTCGGGGCAGTGGTGCTGCACGTCGCCCCGGAAGCGGCAGCGGGTGGTCCGCTGGCTGCAGTGCAGGACGGTGACATGATCGAACTCGACGTTCCGCGCGGGGTGCTGCGGGTACTCGTCGACGACGAGGAACTCGAGCGGCGGCTACTCGCGTTGCCGCTCCCGATACAGAAGAATACGAGCGGATATCAGCGACTGTTCGTCGATCACGTCATGCAGGCGGATCGTGGAGTCGATTTCGATTTCCTCGTCGGTAAACGTGGAACGGAGGTTCATGGTGACAATCACTGAACGGACGCGGCAGGTCGTCGTGGTAACCGGGGCAGGCTCCGGACTCGGCCGGGCAATGGCCACCGGGCTGCTCGACGCCGGGCACGACGTCGTGCTGGTCGGGAGGAACACGAACAACCTGGAGGCGACCGCCGCCGGACACGATCGCGCCGTGGTGCTGACTGCGGACGTCTCGTCGGCAGACTCGGTTCACGAACTGTTCGCTGCCGTCTCGGACAGATTCGGACGGCTCGACGTGCTGATCAACAACGCGGGAACGTTCGGTCCGTCCGGGACGGTGGACGAGATCGACCCGGCTGACTGGAGCGCCACGGTGGCCGCGAACCTCACCGGCGTGTTCCTCTGCGCTCGTGAAGCGGTGCGCATCATGAAAGTTCAGGACCCTCGCGGTGGACGCATCGTCAACAACGGTTCGTTGTCCGCGCACACGCCCCGCCCGGCCAGTGTCGCCTACACGGCCACCAAACACGGCGTCTCAGGGCTCACGAAGTCGATTTCGCTGGACGGGCGGGAGTTCGACATCTGCTGCAGCCAGATCGACATCGGCAATGCTGCGACGGACATGACGGTCGGTATCGGCACCTCGGCCAGGCAAGCTGACGGTTCCACGCGGCCCGAGCCGACATTCGATCCCCGCCATGTGGCCGATACCGTTGTGCGCCTGGTTGATCTACCACTCGACGTCAACATCCCGACGTTGACGATCATGGCCAATCGAATGCCGTACGTCGGACGCGGCTGACGCTTTCCTGCTCGGCCCGGTCGGTACGTGCGCAGTGTCGCTGCAGGTACTGCGCAGTGTCGCTGCAGATACTGCTCAATGCCGCTGCAGTACCGGCCGGACCACCGATTGTGCGCCCGCCAGGTCACGGGAAATCGCGATCGCTGTAGTACGTACGGCCGCGTCGATCCGGGTGAGGTTGATCCGGCCTGCCATACCCGAGATGGAGATGGCTCCGAGCACCTCGTTCTCGGGCCCGAGGATCGGTGCTGCGGCCCCGACTATTCGCGGCAGCGCCTCCTGCCGGTCGAAAGCTACGCCGCGCTTGCGTATTCGTTCCAGTTCACGTTCGAAGAGTGCCGGATCGGTGATGGTGTTCTCGGTGTGCGCTTTCAGTACTGCGGGAATGGCGATATCCGCCTGATCGGTGAACGCCAGTACCGCCTTGCCGGAGCAGCTCGCGTGAGCCGGCCAGCGGCCACCGATGTGCTGCGGCAGTCGAGGCCCGTCATCGCCACGGAAAACGTCCAGGTAGACCACTTCGAAACCGTCGAGCACCGCGAGCCCGACGTTGTGGCCGGTGGCTTCACGCAGAGCCGAGAGATGTCGGCGCGCGGCTTCACGTAGATTGCGCTGGCGCGGCACCGACTCGCCGATCTCGAAAAGAAGCAATCCGAGGCGGTAGTTGGTTCCCTGCCGCTCGAGCAGGCCGACGCGAACGAGATCGTCCACCATTCGGTACACGGTGGTCTTGGCCATGCCGGTGCGCCGGACCAGGGCGGCAGCGCTGAGAACGCCTGAGCTGTCTCGGAATGTCTTCAGTATCTCGGTGGATCGACCGATGGCGGAAATTTCGCCCTCGGTCCGATGAATGGGACTCACGGATAGCATTCTGGCCGCTCGCTGCGGGATTGTCGAGGGGCAATCGAGACGAACAGGAGCATCAATGAGCAAACCGATCGCAGCCATCGTCGGCCCGGGGAACATCGGCACCGACCTACTTGCGAAACTGCAGAACTCCGGCGCGGTCGACGTGGCCTACATGGTGGGGGTCGATCCGACCTCCGACGGTTTGGAGCGAGCCCGTCAGCGCGGCGTCGAAGCCAGTGCAGGTGGGGTGGATTGGCTGTTGGAGCGCGACGTTCTCCCCGACATCGTCTTCGAGGCGACATCGGCCGGAGCACATTCGGCCAACGCGCCACGATATGCGGCGGCGGGGATTCAGGCTGTCGATCTCACGCCTGCTGCGATAGGCCCGTTCGTGTGTCCGGCAGTCAATCTCGACGAACATCGCGCTGCTCCCAATCTGAACATGATCACGTGTGGCGGGCAAGCGACCATTCCGATCGTCCATGCGGTCTCCCGAGTGACCGAGGTGCCCTATGCCGAGATCGTGGCGACTATCTCCTCGCGTTCGGCCGGGCCGGGCACCCGTGCCAACATCGACGAGTTCACCGAGACCACCTCGAGGGCGGTGGAATCGGTCGGCGGCGCACGATCGGGCAAGGCCGTGATCATCCTCAACCCGGCCGATCCGCCGATGATCATGCGTAACACCGTGTATTGTGCGCTGACTCCCGACGCCGATCACGCCGAGGTTCTCGAGTCCATCCACACGCTGGTCGCGCGGGTGCAGGAATATGTACCGGGCTACCAGTTGCGGGCGGACCCGCAGTTCGATTCACCGAGGCCGGAGTGGAACGGATGGGGGAGGGTGACGACGTTGCTCGAGGTCCGCGGCAACGGAGATTACCTACCGCCATGGGCAGGCAATCTGGACATCATCACCGCCGCAGCCGCCCGCATCGCCGAGACCATCGCCACTACTCCGAAAGCCGCTGTCTGACATGAGTATCGATACAGTACCTCTACGCATCACCGACACGACGTTGCGTGACGGCAGTCATGCAGTGTCGCACCGTTTCACCGTGGAGCAGGTCACGGACGTCGTGCGCGCATTGGATGTAGCAGGCGTCTCGGTGATCGAGGTGAGTCACGGCGACGGTATCGGTGGTTCGTCGTTCAACTACGGGTTTTCGTCGACACCTGACATCGAATTGATCAGGGCGGCAGTCGACACCGCCGAGCGAGCGCGGATCGCGGTCCTGCTCGTTCCGGGAATCGGTACGCTGCACGATCTCCGGCGCGCGCAGGAGGCGGGCGCATCGATAGTGCGTGTAGCCACGCACTGCACCGAGGCGGATGTTGCGGCGCAGCACTTCGGCGCGGCGCGCCGAATGGGTATGGAAACCGTGGGTTTCCTGATGCTCTCGCACATGGTGAGCCCCGAAGCTCTGGCGGCGCAGGCACGAATAATGGTCGATGCGGGCTGTGAGTGTGTGTACGTCGTCGATTCGGCCGGCGCGTTGCTGCCCGACGACGCCCGCGCGCGGGTGGAGGCGCTGGTGGCCGAGATCGGCGGTCAGGCACAGGTCGGTCTGCATGGTCACCAGAATCTCACTCTCGGCGTGGCTAATTCGTTGGTGGCCTACCAGGCGGGTGCGCGTCAGATCGACGGTACGTTGTGCGCGTTGGGAGCCGGTGCCGGAAATTCGCCCACCGAGGCGCTGGTCGCTGCGTTCGAACGTCTGGGGGTGGAGACGGGGCTGGACCTCGACCTCGTACTGGCCGCAGCAGCGGACGTCGTACATCCGTTTCTCACGCAGGTGCCGTGGGCGGATCGCGATTCGATCATCCAGGGCCGGGCCGGGGTGTACTCGTCGTTCCTCCTTCACGCCAGGCGCGTGGCCCAGCGATACGGGGTGCCCTCGCACGTACTGCTGCGTGAGGTCGGCAAACGAGGGTACGTCGGTGGGCAAGAAGACATGCTGATCGACGTTGCCGTCGAACTCGCGGCACTTCAGGGAGCCTGAGGCGACGGCCTGTCCGCAGTGGCCGACTACGGACAGGCCGGGCGGATCTAGTCGGGTTCCGAAATCTCGATCAGCCCGCTCAGATATTCGACATCCGAATAGGCTTTGGCAAGAAGAATTCCGAGTTCGGTAAGCGCTTCGTGGTCGGTTCCGTAGGCGACGAACATGCCGGCCTCCGGATCGGTGCCGAAGCGATTTTTCAGGTGTGGTGCATCGCGCCCGACCACTGCCTCGGCGACGGAGCCCCAGTCGTATCCGTTGCCCTCGAACCCCTCGGTCTGCTCGAAGACCGATGCGACTTTCCCGAAATACTGATCCGTCAGCATCAGGGACCACGTGCCTGCGGAGGTCTCGAACAGCTGGAGCGGTTCGATCGAGGGTGATGTCATGAGGGCATTGAAGCAGAGTCGGCCGACAACTCGCGTCGCCGACCGACCGACTGGGCCAGGGTGACGGCGAACGCTGCGAGCCTCTCGCGGGTGAAGACCTCTGGATCGCCGACCGCCAACCGGCCGAGCATCTCGGCGAACGACAGCATGGTGTGCGCGAGCAGGACAGGATCGAGTCCCTCGAGGTGCGGTTCGAGAGCGATGCCCGCCCGCGCGAGTTCTTCGGCTCGGGCGAGGATCGCGGTACGGGCGAGTCTGAGCAGTTCGTGATACTCGGTGGGCGCGTTTTCCGGTGTCGTGAGAATCAGTCGCCAGCGTGTGGGGTTCTCGAGTACGGCGTCGACGAAGGCTCCGACCGTTCCGGCGTACGACGCCGCCGGGCCCAGTTCGCTCAGGTCGGTCGGCATCGTGGACAGTGCTTGCGCGACGGCGCGCTCGTGTTCACGTCGGAGCAGCGCTTCCACCAGATCGGTGCGGGTGTCGAAGACCGTGTAGAGAACCGGCTTGCCCACGCCGGCCTCGGTGGCAACGGCCTCCATGCTCAAGTTGTGGAGCCCGATGCGTCCAGTGACCTCGAATGCTGCATCCAGGAGTTGCTCGCGGCGCTGCTCAGGTGCCATGCGGGGTGCGTATTTCCGCCGGGGGGTCGTCGTTGTGTCGGATTCTGACCTGGTCATCGTGTGCCTCACCTCGGCTCTCACCTTAATCTGCCTGCACCTTTCGGATGAATAATACACAACCGTTGTATTCAGTCGGCGCAATTGTTACGGTGGCGTTGTATTCGAGTGGCTGCCCGCGCAGTCGCGCCGAGATTTCGAGGGAGACCATCGCAATGACGTCGCCGAACGAACTTCTGCTTCAACCGACTGCGTACGACCCGCAGGATTTCGACGAAACCACCCGTAAGCTGCTCCGAGCTACGGTCGAATGGTTCGAGTCGAGGGGAAAGGATCGGCTGCTTTCCGATTACCACGAGAAGGTCTTCTACTCGGATTTCCTCGACTTCGCGGCCGAAGAAGGACTGTTCGCCACCTTCCTCACTCCGACGCGTGATGCCGTTGGTGATCCGGACAAGCGCTGGGACACCAGTCGCATTGCCGCGCTGTCCGAGATTCTGGGCTTCTACGGTCTCAACTACTGGTACCCGTGGCAGGTAACCATCCTCGGTCTCGGTCCGGTGTGGCAGAGCGAGAACGAACCGGCCAGGGCGCGGGCCGCCGCGTCGCTCGAGGCGGGCGGCGTCGCCGCATTCGGTCTGTCGGAGAAGGAACACGGAGCCGACGTCTACTCGACGGACATGGTCCTGGCGCCGGACGGAGACGGCGGATACCTGGCCAGTGGCTCGAAGTACTACATCGGAAACGGCAACTGCGCCAACACCGTATCCGTCTTCGGGCGGGTGAACGGCGTCGAGGGCGCTGACCAGTACGTGTTCTTCTACGCCGACTTCGAGCATCCCGCATTCTCCGTCGTCAAGAACATCGTGCCCGCCCAGATGTACGTCGCCGAGTTCTCGCTCGACAACTACCCTGTTGCGGCCCACGATATTCTGCACACCGGCGAGGCTGCGTTCAGTGCTGCGCTCAACACCGTCAACATCGGCAAGTTCAACCTGTGCTTCGGTGGAATCGGGATGTCCACCCACGCCTTCTACGAGACGATCACCCACGCTCACAACAGAATTCTCTTTGGCAATCCCGTCACGAATTTCCCGCACGTGCGGCGCGAGTTCGTCGACGCGTATGCTCGACTGCTCGCGATGCGACTCTTCTCGGACCGAGCAGTGGATTACTTTCGCAGCGCATCCGAGGACGATCGCCGCTACCTGCTGTTCAATCCGGTCACCAAGATGAAGGTCACCACCGAAGCGCAGAAGGTGATCGGATTGCTTTCCGACATCGCCGCAGCCAAGGGGTTCGAGAAGGACAGCTATCTGGCAGTGGCCAAGATGGACGTCGACGGCCTGCCCAAGTTGGAGGGCACCGTTGCCGTCAACCTGGCACTGATCGCGAAGTTCATGCCTGCGTATCTCTTTGCACCGGAGAACTTCCCGGAGATTCCGACTCGACGTGACGGCGCCGACGACGAATTCCTCTTCCGTCAGGGACCGGCGCGAGGGCTGTCCAAGGTCCGGTTCGGCGACTGGCGCGCGGTGTACGCACGATCGGCGGACATTCCCAACGTCGCGCTCTTCGTCTCGCAGGCGGAGTCGTTGGTGACGCTGCTCGCCGAAGCCGCGCCGGACGCGGCTCAGCAGGTGGACCTCGACTTCGGCTTGGCGATCACCGAACTCTTCACTCTCGTCGTCTACGGCCAGTTGATTCTCGAACAGGCCGAGATCCTCGGCCGCGACAGCGGGTTGGCCACCGGGGACATCCTCGACCAGATCTTCGACGTCCTCGTCCGCGATTTCAGCGCGGCGGCGGTCGAGCTGCACGGAAAGCCCAGTGCCAGTGTGCCGCAGCAGCGATTGGCGCTCGCTGCAATCCGCCGTCCCGAGTTCGCGGCTGAAAGATTCGAGAACGTCTGGCAGCACGTCGTCGGACTGTCCGGTGCATACGCGATGAACGGAGGATCGCACAATGTCTGAGCACTTCGGGAATCGGCCGCGCGAGGACTACGGGTTTTTCGGCCCGGGCTCGCCGAGTTGGAAGATCTGGGCGGCGCCCACCGCGCTGATCGGATTTCAGCGCTCGGTTGTTCTGGAACACTTCGATCCGTATCTGGCTGCGGCGGTCGCCGACATGAGTGGCATCTACAGCGATCCTGCCGGCCGGTTGGACCGCACGCTGGCATACTTCCTCACCGTTGCCACTGCAGACGGCCGAACAGCGATGGAACTGTCCGACCACCTCATGACCGTTCACGCGAAGGCAACGGGAATCGAACCGATCACCGGCACGCGGTACAGCGCCAACAATCCGGCATCGCAGCTGTGGATTCACGTCACGGGTTGGCATTCGGTGTTGAAGTGCTACGAGATGTACGGACCGGGACCGCTTTCCGCAGCAGACGAGCAGCGGTACTGGGACGAATGTGTGATCGCCGCAGAACTGCAGACGTGTAAGCCGTCCGAGGTTCCACGCTCACGTGCCGAGGTCCGTGACTACTTCGCCGAGGTCAGGCCGAGGTTGTGCACGTCCGAGCGGGCGAATCGGGCGATGCACTATCTGTTGAGAACTCCACGCGCGCAGGGCAAGACCAAGTTTGCCGCGTTCAGCCGGATGGTTGCTCCGGCCACCATCGCGACGCTTCCGCAGTGGATGCGCACCATGGGCGGATTCGATCAGCCGGCCCTGGTGGACAAGGCGATAGTGCCGGCCACCCGCATGGCTGTCCGTGCCGGTAGCTCACCGAAGAACATGACCAAGGCATTGAAGGTCATTGCGCCGATGACCGGGAAGGTGCTCGCACGTCATCTGCGTGACGATCGGCCTGTCGATCCGCGCGTGGTCACACCGGCCGAGATCCGCGAGCGGGTGCCGCGGCGGAACTCCTCGGATCGAACGGTTGCTCGAGCCGACGCGCTCACGTAGTTCGGATCTTCTTCGAATACTGGGGGGAACAGTGGTTGATTCGCCGGGTGTGGCCAGGCGGTTGACGGAGTTGGTGAACCGGACGGGCCGGGTGAACGGCAAGCCGTTCGATCCCGGTACGCCGATGCCGCCTCCACAAGGTCGATTGCGGAACTGGGTGCACTACGGAGTGATGGTGCCGGATCTTCCTGAGCCGCATCGCGCGTTCGGAGTCATGTCGATCGTCGGCACCCCCGGTGTCACGATCTTCGCCAATGACCTCGAGATCACCACGACGGCGCCGGATACCGTCTACACCTCGTCTGCGACCGCATCCATGGACAGCGGACAGTTTCTGGTGCACAGCATTGCTCACGACTGCGAGTTCGCCCCGGACGGCAGCCGTCTGAGGTTCGGTAACGAACTCGAGATCAACGGCGTGTACCCGTACTTCACCGTTCGACGGTCACATCAGGATGTGACCGTCGAACTCGAGATCGAAGCCACGGACACGGTTTCGCACTTCGCTAACGTTCCAGGCGTGTATCGGCATTGGAGTCTGCTGTCGACGTATCGCGGGTACGTCGAGCATCAGGGGGGTCGCATCGACGTCGAGGGGCTGTGCACCGTCGAATATGCTTCCGGTATCGGAATGCACAGTCTGACAAGGTCTATGCGCCCCCGGGTGCCGGCAAAGTTCTTCACCTATCATGTCCTCAATCTCGACGACCGCACCCAGGCCCTGCTGGTTCAGGTTCTGGGGCCAGCCGGATTCCCCGTCCAGAAGGCGGTGTACATCCGCTCACTCGACGATCCCGGTACGGTATTCACTCGCGGATTCGGTTTCCGGGTAGACGAATACGAACCGGAACCGCGCCGCACACCCGACGGCCGCACGATGCGGCTTCCGGCGTCGCTCTCCTGGCACGTTCTCGACGACGACGGTCGTGAGCTGATCACCGTCGAAGGTCGGTCCGGAGGCGGCTACTCCTACGGTCTCGGTGCCGGGTACGTCGGCACGTACGACTACACCGGGCGCTACCGTGACCGTGAAGTCTCGGGTGTGGCCTACATCGAGTACATCGACTGCCGATAACCGCAATACCCGGGATCGGTGAGACTGCCCTAACCCAAGCGGGCGTCGGCGTACACGGCCATGGCATCACGGTAGAAGGCGGCAAGTCCCGGTGTTATCGCGTCGTAGGTCGCGGCGAAGCGTGGATCGTCGACATACATCTGCCCCAAACCCTTGAATGCCTGCGCATCAGGCGTCCACATTCGACGAATCGACTGGTACGCACGTTCGATTTCCACCTGGACCTGTGCGTCGTCCACTCCCAGACCGGCTGTCATGAGTTCGGCCATCCGAATCATGGCAGCGGTTTGTTCGCGCTGCATGCGTTCGGTGTCGGTCGGAGTCAGCGTGTCGGTGAACTTCTTCGACTGTGCCCACTGATCCGGCCACCGTTGCTGCGCTTCGTGCTCGTGCTCGGTGGGATCGAAGCCGTCGAAGAGATTCTCCGGTCGTGCAATCTCTGACATGTTTTGCTTCCCCTCGTTTCTCGCGAGTTCGTCGATGGTTCGTGCAACGGTGTCGGCCACGCGAGTGAGGCGATCTCGTTCGCGGACCAACCTCTCCAGATGGTTTCGCAGCGACTGCACTCGATCGGTCTGCTCGTCGAGAATCGAGGCGATTTCGGCGAGGCCGAGATCCAATTCGCGCAACACCAGGATCTGCTGCAACCGCAGCAGTTCTTCCTGTTCGTAGTAGCGGTACCCGTTGCCGGAGACACCGGCAGGTGGAAGCAGGCCGATGGCGTCATAGTGGCGAAGTGTCCGCGACGTGACTCCGGACATTCGCGCTACTTCCACGATCGAGAAGACCATGTCACGTTCCTTCGCTGAACTCGTACCGGAACTTCCGGCACGCTCGACGCTAGAGGTTGACGTTACGAGAGCGTCAAGCGTCGGAGGGCGAGAGACTGCTTGCGGAGACGAATCCGGGCGTAAGCCGTTGCTTCGTGATCCGGGAGGATGAACAGATGGATTGCGGGCAGTGACGTTTCAACGCCCATAGTGATAGCGGCAGGCCGCGATTCGGATCTGAGCGTGTGCACCGACCGCCTGAACGGGTACTCGACGTCACAACCGTGGCCTGCCGGATCGCGATTCGGCCCTGATTTCGCCGACTATGCTGGTTTCCGACCAGCAGTACGATTTCGGAGGTTGTTATGCAGATCACCAGTGTCGGCCACGCGGGATTTCACATCCAGACGGCGGCCGGATCCATCCTGTGCGATCCGTGGGTCACTCCGACGTACTTCGCGTCCTGGGTACCGTTTCCGGACAACACCGAGCTCGACTGGGATTCGCTCGGGAACTGCGACTACCTGTACGTCTCGCATCTGCACAAGGATCATTTCGACCCGAAGAACCTGATCGCGCACGTCAACAAGGACGCAACGGTTCTGCTCCCCGACTACCCGGTCCCGGATCTCAAGCGTGAGCTGGAGAAGCTCGGTTTCCACAAGTTCTTCGAGACCGAGGATTCGGTCAAGCACACGGTGTCCGGCCCCAAGGGCGACCTTGACATCATGATCATCGCCTTGCGCGCGCCTGCCGACGGGCCGATCGGCGACTCCGGGCTGATCGTCTCGGACGGGGAGACCACCTGTTTCAACATGAACGACGCCCGCCCCGTGGACCTCGATCCGATGACCGAGGGTTTCGGCAAGATCGACATTCACCTTCTGCAGTACTCGGGCGCAATCTGGTACCCGATGGTCTACGACATCCCCAAGGGCACCAAGCGGAACTTCGGCAAGCAGAAGCGTCAGCGCGGCATGGACCGGTGCCGAAACTACATCGCGCAGGTGGACGCGAGCTGGGTGGTTCCCTCTGCCGGACCGCCGGTATTCCTCGACGACGATCTGCGTTACCTCAACGACGATCATGGTGACGAGGGAAACATCTTCCCGGATCAGATCACCTTCCTCGAGCAGATGCACATCAACGGCAACGACCGCGGGCTTCTCATGATCCCCGGTTCCACCGTCGAGCTTCGTGGCAGTGAGAAGGTCGGGTTGACGCATCCGATTCCCGACGCCGACGTCGACCGCATCTTCTCGAACAAGGCCGAGTACATCGAGCAGATGGCGCAGAAGATGGCTCCGGTCATCGACGCGCAGAAGGCGTCGTGGGCACCGGCGGAAGGCGAGCCGCTTCTGGACGGGCTCAAGGCCAAGTTCGAGCCGATCATGGCGCAGTCCGATCTGATCTGCGACGGCATCGGCTACCCCGTCGGACTCGTCATGGGCGAAGAGACCGTCGTTCTCGACTTCCCGAAGCGGATCGTTCGCGAGCCGATCGAAGGAGAAGGTAAGTACCGCTACGGTTTCCGTATCGCACCGGAGTTGGTACGCACGGTTCTGCGTGACGACGAGCCGGACTGGGTCAACACCATCTTCCTGTCGACGCGGTTCACGGCGTGGCGTATCGGCGGTTACAACGAGTTCCTCTACACGTTCTTCAAGTGCCTCACCGACGAGCGGATCGCGTATGCGGACGGCTGGTTCTCCGAGGCTCATGACGACAGCGCGTCCATCGAACTCGGTGGATACGAGATCCAGCGTCGCTGCCCGCACTTGAAGGCTGATCTGTCGAAATTCGGCAAGGTGGACGGAACAAACCTCACCTGTGATCTGCATGGTTGGCAGTGGGATCTCGAAACCGGCCGGTGCAAGACCTCCAAGGGCCATGAACTGCGCACCAGCAAACTGAGCTGACGGTCGGGGCGGTGCCGGGCTACAGCAGATCGCTGATCGGTCTGGCCATCGCTCTTGCCGGTTTGGCCGGCTACGTGGACGCTCTGGGTTTCATCGTCTTGGGTGGCCCGTTCGTCTCGTTCATGAGCGGAAACATGACCCAGGCAAGCGTTTCGGCGGCGGACGGCTTGTGGTCGGCTGCGGGGGTGGCCGGCGGTGTGATTGCGCTGTTTCTCGTCGGAATTGCACTCGGTACCGTCGTCACTCACGTCACCGAGCGGTATTCACTACGCACACGCAAGGTGACCGTGCTGGCGATCGTCGCAGTCTTGTTGGGTATCGGGTCGGTTCTGAGCAGCTTCGCCGTCACCGCCGGGGCGGTGTCAGCGATGGCGTTGTCGATGGGCGCGGTCAACTCCGTGTTCCAGCGGGACGGTGAGGTCACCATCGGTGTCACATATATGACGGGCGCGTTGGTCAAGATGGCCCAGCGACTTACCGGCGCGTTTCTGGGTGGTCCGAAGTGGGCGTGGTTGGAACACTTCGGAATGTGTGCCGGATTGATCGCCGGTGCTGTTCTGGGAGCAGTGGCGCACCGAGGTATCGGTCTTCACGCCCTGTGGCCGGCTTCGGCATTTGCCCTTGTCCTGATCGGCGTGGCGTGGCGCGTATCCCCCGCAGAATCGGTGCGGGTGTAAAAAGAGCTGACAAAATTCGCGCTCTAAGGGGACAGCAATGGACGCTCTGATCATCGTGGTTCTCGGACTGCTCGGCATCGTCGCGGCTTCGACGCTCGGAGCAAGGATCGGGGTGGCAGCACCGTTGCTTCTGGTGGTGGTCGGAATCGGGGTCAGTCTGCTGCCGTGGGTTCCCGCCGTCCATATCGATCCGGAATGGATTCTGGCCGGAGTCCTTCCGCCGCTACTGTACTCGGCGTCGGTATCGATGCCGTCCATGGATTTTCGTCGCGAGTTCGGTTCGATCGGTGCGCTGTCCGTCCTGCTCGTGGTGGTCAGTTCCCTTGTCCTCGGCGCGTTCTTCACCTGGGTGATCCCAGGCCTGGGGATTTGGTGGGGCATTGCCCTCGGTGCGATCGTGAGCCCGACCGACGCGGTGGCGACGTCTATCGCCAAGAAGCTGCCGGTCTCGCCACGGGTGGTATCGATTCTCGAAGGCGAGAGCCTGCTCAACGACGCGACGGCGCTGGTGCTGTTGCGCACCGCGATCGCCGGTACTGCGGCGTCCGTATCGCTGTGGAGTGTGTTGGGCAAGTTCGCTTTTGCCGTCGTCGTTGCCGTTGTGATCGGTTTCCTCGTCGGCAAGGTCAATCTGATGGTCCGGGCCAGAATCACCGATTCGACGGCCAACACGGTCATCTCGTTCACCGTGCCGTTCCTGGCGTCCATTCCGGCGGAGGAATTGGGTGCCTCCGGCCTGGTTGCCGCAGTCGTCGCCGGGCTTGTCACCGGATACGGCGCGCCCCGGACACTGTCGCCGAGTCATCGACTGTCGGATGCGCAGAATTGGCGCACTGTGGAGTTGGTGTTGGAAGGCAGCGTCTTTCTCGTCATGGGCCTGGAACTCTCGTCGATCATCGAGGACGTTCGAGCGGAGCACCAAGGTATTCCCGCCGCGATACTCGTTGCGGCAGGCGCTCTTGCACTGACGGTTGTGGTTCGAGCTGTGTACGTGGCGCCGCTGCTGCGAGCATTGCAGGCGGTGGCCCGTCGCCGCGAGAAGATCAAACCCACTTTGCATGATTACACGAACCAACTCGAGAATCCGGAGCAGTACGGTGAGTTCAAGGGCCGCCGCGGCGACAAACCGTGGGAGCCGTCCGACAATCAGCTCGAGAGGTTCAAGACACGACTGCGACGCACGGCCGCGGATATCGACTACTATCTTGCCGCGCCGTTGGGTTGGCGTGAAGGAACTGTAGTCGTCTGGGCCGGAATGCGAGGTGCCGTTACCCTGGCTGCGGCACAGACACTTCCGGAGGATACGCCCAGTCGACCGTTGCTCATCCTGATCGCCTTCCTGGTTGCCGCCGGATCATTGATCCTGCAGGGTGGGACGCTGAAACGAGTCGTGCTCGGAGTGGGGTCTTCGCCCGGCACCACCGTGGATTCCGATATCGACGAGCGTCGACGGATACTCGAGCTCCTCGACAGTGCGGCAGTGGCCGTCGTCTCGGACGGTTCGTCGAAGCGGTATCAACTCGCGGTGCTCGACGCCCAACGTCAGGCCGTGCTCGACGCGCGCGACGACGGACTGTTCGACGGCAGGATGCTCGCGACCGTACTCGAGGTGCTGGACGCCGATCAGATCAGCCTCGAGCTCAAAGGTGGCCCCGACGACTGACCAGTGCGAAGGATTTGACCTTCACACGGTGAGAAGGCGTTGTGTTGTCGTCGAAGGAGGCACCTTTGATGAACACGACCAACCACGACACCCAGAACATACGGCTTCACGAAGCATTGGCAGCTACCGATTCCTCGGTGCGTTTGAAGGCAGCACTGGTTGCGGGTACCGCGGGTGATCCGGGGATGGCGGATGTACTTGTTCTCCGCTGCGCACTCGAACCGGACTTCTTCGTCCGCGACATGCTGACCTGGGCCTTGACCAGGCTTCCGGTCGACGTCACGATTCCGAGACTGCTTGCGGAGCTGTCGTCAGGCAGTTCTCAGGCGCGAAGCCAGTCTCTGCACACGTTGTCGAAGATCGGTGATCGCACGGCGTGGCCGACGGTGGTCACGTTCGTCCACGACGGTGACGCCGAGGTTGCGCGAAGTGCGTGGCGGGCGTCAGTGGCTCTCGTCCCGATCGGTGGCGAGGCTGCGCTTGCCGCCGAACTGGTGCGGGAGCTCGGGCGCGGTGATCGTCAGATGCAGCTCAGTCTCAGCCGCGCGCTGGCGAGTCTGGACGACGACGCACTACCCGTCCTGGCTGCGCTGGAGTCGAGCGCCGACCCGCTGGTGCGCGCTCACGCCGCCGCTACCGTACAGCTGTGCCAGGATCCGGAGAGCGGTTTCGATCCGTCGTCGGAGCTGGCGAAGCGTATTTCGGTGATCGGGGTGGAAGGGTAGCGGAATGCTCATCGGTGAGGTGTCGCGAAGCTCCGGCGTCAGTGCGCGGATGCTGCGGCACTACGACGACCTGGGGTTGGTGAGACCGACTGGTCGCACGTCCGGCGGCTATCGGGAGTACTCCGCCGACGACGTCCGGCGACTTTTCCACGTGGAGAGTCTCCGAACGCTCGGGTTGTCGTTGCACGACGTCAAGCGGGCGCTCGACGAGCCGGATTTCGCGCCCGGTGCGTTGGTGGCAGATCTGATCCGGCATACCCGGGAGCGGATCGCCGCCGAGGAGGACCTGCTCGTCAGGTTGGCTCGGATCGACTCGGCTGCAGCCGGGGGATGGGACGACGTCCTGCGCCTGGTCTCGCTGCTGCGTGCTCTCGAATCGGATTCGGGTGCGCACCGTCAGAAGGCGGTGCTGACGCAGGATGCCCCGATACCGGCGACCGTGTTGGCCGAGGCTGCGCTGTCGGAACGGGATCTGAACGTGGCCGGTGCATTGCAGTGGGCATTGGGGCGCACCGCTGATCGGGGTCTGGGTGAGCTGGCTGCCGGTCTGAGTTCGGCGGACGTCGAGATTCGGCGGCGCGCCGTCCACGTCATCGCCGCCCTGCACGGCAGCGAGGCGACCGAGTTGGTGCGCTCGGCGCTCGCGGATTCCGATGCCACAGTTCGTGATCGCGCGGCGCTCGCACTCGGAGACCGGGGAAGTGTCGACGCGATTCCGATTCTCGTCGACATGGTCTTCGGCGGCCGCAGCGACGTCGAGGCCGCCGAACGGCTGGGGCTGATCGCCGAAGCGGTCGGCTCCGCCGTCGATGTGATCGACGCTCTGGCGTGCAGGTTTTCCGGTGCGGCCGAACCGTCAGTTCGCCTGCGCCTCGTGCAGGCGCTGGCCGAGATTCCGGGACCGGCCGCGATGGACGCGCTCGGCGTGTTCGCCGAAGACGACGACCGAACGGTCTCGGTCACGGCCGCGGTGATCCTCGATGCGCAAGCGCGGCAACACCGTCCAGAATGAGCACCATCCCGAACTCGATGTGCAGGCGTGGTCGGTGGATGACCGCCGCGACGTCCACTGACCACCGGTGCAGCTTTCGGTTCGGTCAGTTGACGGCGAGGTCGGCCAACCAGGTCCGGGTGCTGCGGGCATCGACTCCCAAAAGTGCGGCCGATCCGGCGGCCGGATCGTAGGAGACCGCATCCGCGGTGCCGAGTGCCGTGTAGAGGGCGGCCACTTCTGCCGCTGCTCGTTCGCCGATGATCGGCGCCATGGCAACGCGGAATTCTTCCGGGCTCTGGCTCTCGAACGTCACCGGGCGGGAAAGGTGCTGGGCAAAGGCCTCGGCGAGGTCGGGGCCGGTGAGCGCCGGGATCTGCCCGATCTGCACTGCCTCGGGGGCCTGCTCTGCCGTCAGCGCGGCGACGGCGACGGCTGCCACGTCGAGGTGGGAACTCCAGGCGACGGCGAGATCGGTCCGCAAGGGATAGCGCAGAACACCGTCGTTCTCGATACCGGCGGTCACATCGGGGGCGAGGAGGTTCTCCAGGAACAGACGCGGGCTCAGTACTGTGGTGTCGATTCCGGCGGCGCGGAGTCCGTCGACGAGACCGGCAAGAACCGGGGTGTTGGGGCCGGCCAGCGGTGAGGTTGCGTCGCTGATTGCCGTTCCGCTGGTCGAGACGACGAACCGCGCCGGTCGGGCAGACTGGGCTGCCGCCAGCACGTTCTCGGCGTAGGTTTCCGCGTCGCCGGCCAGCGGCAGGTGAAAGAACACGCCGTCGCTGTCGCGGTAGGCGGCGGTCAGGGCGTCGACCGAAGCATTGTCGGCGACGACGGTGGTGGCACCGCCGAACGTGTGGGACGGATCGCGGGTGATCGCTCGGACGTCGGCTCCGATTGTGACCAGACCTGCGAGGACGGGGGAGCCCTGCGCTCCGGTTGCGCCGTGCACTGTGTATGTCATGACGCCTATAGTTCACATCGGGAACCAGTTACTTCAAGTGAACTAATGGAGAATCGATGAGTGATTCAGGACATATTTTGCCGGAGTGTGGGGTTGCCCGTTTCCTGCTCGTCCTCGACGGTCCGTGGGCGACGTTCATCGTCCGTGAACTGACGCACGGTCCGATGCGCTTCACCGAGCTCCGAAAAGCGTTGCCGGGTATCAGTCCTCGCACCCTCTCGGCCAGGCTCAAGCGATTCGAGGAGTTCGATCTCGTGACCCGGACGGCATACGCAGAGGTCCCGCCGCGGGTCGAGTACGAACTGACCGCGACGGGAATGGAGTTGAAGTCGGTGCTCGAAGCGATGGTCGTGTGGGCCGACCTCGCACTACCGGTCTCGTGATTCCGCTCCGCGAGCAGTCGCCAGGCCGACGCGTAACGCGCCGCAGGCTTCGAGCATCGCGTCTCGGCCGGTGTGCCCGACGCCGGTCGAGTTGACGAACGCGTGGATCAGGCCACTGTGCCGACGCAATGCTGTCGGTACTCCGGCAGCGCTGAGTTTGTGTGCGTACGCTTCGCCTTCGTCGCGAAGTGGATCGAAACCGGCGACGGCGATGTAGGCAGGCGGCAGTCCGCCGAGGTCTTCGGTCAGCAGCGGTGACACCTTCGGGTCCAGGGTCGATGCGCCGCCGGAAAGGTAATGTGCTGCATACCAGTCGAGTTGGGCATCGGTGAGGAAGAATCCGGTGGCGAAGAGGGAGTGCGACGGGCGTTTGACCGACAGATCGACCCACGGGAAGAAGAGCAGTTGAAATACCGGCGGGGTGTCGTCGTCGACTGTCACCTGAGCAACGACGGTAGCGAGATTGCCGCCCGCACTGTCACCGCCCACCGCAATGGAATTGGGGTCGACTCCGAGTTCGGGCGCATGGTCGACGCAGTACCGGAATGCGGCGACGGCATCGTCGGTACCGGCGGGGAAGGGGTGTTCGGGGGCGAGGCGGTAGTCCACGGACAGTACGGTCACGTCGGCGTGCTCGGCGAGGAAGCGGCACACGCTGTCCCCGCTCTCGAGGCTTCCGAGAACGAAGCCGCCGCCGTGGAAGTAGACGAGCAGTGAAGCTGAATCCGACTCTCCGGCAGGACGGTACAGCCTGGCTGGAATGGTTCGCCCGTCTGCCGGGATGCTGATGTCGCGGACGGTCTCGACGGGGATGGGGGTACCGCCGAACAATCTGGATTCCGCGTCGATCTGAGCGCGCGCTTGCGGTAGCGGCAGATTCTCGAAACTGGAGCTTTCGACCGCATTGAGAAGGCGCAGTGCCAGTTGGATTTCCGGATCGAGAGTTTGTCCGTCGATGGCCTTCGGCGTCCCGCCGAGGAGTCGCTGCGCTGCGGTCGGGAGTCCGCCGACAACCCCGAGTGCCGCTCCTGCAATCCGGTCCTGAATCGACATGAGTGCCTCTCTGTCCGACGGTCCTGTGGCGTTCACGCTACGAAAGTGCTGGACAAATGTCCAGCCTTGTCGGTGACCCGGGTTACGGCATCGAGGTCGTAGTGAGCTGGAGTACGTGGTTGCGCAGTAGTGAGCAGCCACACGTTGAATGTAACTGTTGGTTACAGGTACTTTGAGGTGGTCTGGACGACGTGGATCTGCCGATCTACGTTCAGGCGGACGCCGCTGTCACGACTGGAAGAAAGGGGACCGATCATGAGTGTTGTACTCATCTCCGTACTGGTGGCTGCAGGACTGACCGTGCTGGCAACGAGGGACGGATCAGGTCTCGACTTCGGAGGTCGGCAGTTGAGTCGGCAGATGCGCACCAGGTCGCACCGGTAGTTGTCCGACCCGCTGTGATGCCTGTGGGATGTGAGGGTTCCGCAGGCATCACAGCACCTCGCAGACATCAATTCACGGCGTTTCCGGGAGAATCTCCCGCAGCCTGAGCGAGTGTCCGATTCATGGCCACGGCTTCGCCGGCGTTCGTAGACTCGTGTGGGGAGGCCGGCAATGTCGGTCGCGCGGCGATCCGTGCCGTCGCCGCCAACCCTGCCTTCGGTCTTGTCGGTGTCGTCGCCAATCCGGCGAAAGTGCTTCGCGATGGCGGTGACTGGCCGATCTCGGCGTCGAGCCCGGCATTACCGCGACGGACGACGTCGATGCGTTGCTCGCACAATCGCCGGCGGTGTCGCCGGGTATCCCGTCGACGGCGGGCCGGTTGACAGTCATCGAACGCATCACCCGTATCCACCCCCGCTGGTGCGAGTGTCTGGCCGCTGCCGCCCGACGGCGGCGCCGGTGCACGCAGGGTGATTCTCGAAGACAGACTTCGCATCGAGACCGGCATCGCGGCAACCGACGAGGGCGATAACCGATTCAGCCGGTGGAAATGGTACGGCGATCGTGAAACCGACCGAGTGCCGTGGATCGTGGTTGGCCTTCGACAGACTCGACCACGTCCTTGGCATCGACACCCGATGCGTACTTCCGACACCGGGCGACTGATCACGATCAGTACACGTCCCGCAGATAACGTTTCGTTCTCTTGAGGTCGTTGACGTAGTCCTCGGCTGCGTCGGAGCTCAACCCGCCGTGGGTGGCTACCACCTCGTGCAGGGCGTCGTCGACGTCCTTCGCCATTCGCGTGGCGTCACCGCAGACGTAGACGTGTGCCCCGCTCTCGAGCCAGTCGAAGAGTTCCTTGCCACGCTCGCGCATCCGAGTCTGCACGTACACCTTCTCGGTCTGATCACGAGAGAATGCCAAGTCCAGGTGAGTAAGTACGCCGTCGCGGGTCAAACCACTCAGCTCGTCCTCGTAGATGAAATCGCTCGCCCGATGCTGATCGCCGAAGAAAAGCCAGTTCTGCCCCGATGCGTTTCGGGCGCGACGCTCGTGTAGAAACGCACGGAAAGGAGCGATACCTGTTCCCGGCCCGATCATCACGACCGGTGCGCCGTCGTCGGCGGGGAGCCGGAACGAGTTGTTCTTCGAGATGAACACGCCGACACGGTCACCCTCGCCGACGCGATCGGCCAGGTAGGTCGAGCACACTCCGCCCCGATCTCGTTCGGCCGACCGGTATCGCACACTGGCCACCGTCAGATGGACGGTGCCCTCGTGTGCCAGCGGGCTCGACGAGATCGAGTACACCCGATGCTGCAAGGGGCGCAGCAACCCGAGTAGCTCGTCGGGAGTGAGTTTCACCGTCGGGTCCAACTGCAAGAGGTCGAGCACGTCCTTGCCCCACAGCCAGGCGTCGAGGGCTTCTCGGTCTTCGGTGTCGAGGATGTGGTTCAGTTCGGCGTCACCGCTGCGGCGCGCGATATCCTCGATCAGATCCCTTGAGGGAATCGAGATCTCGTAGTCACCGGTCAGTACCTGATCCAACGGTACCGACGAGCCGTCCTTCGTGGTGACCGAAGTTTCGCCGGTCACGCCGAGCTGCCCGATGATGCCGTCGACGAGTACCGGATCGTTGATCGGGCGGATGCCGAGTCCGTCACCGGCTTCGTAGTCCAGACCGTCCGCGCCCAGCGCGAACGTGAAGTGCCGGACCTCCTTTGCCGAGTCCGCTCCGGACAACAATCGATTGGCGAGGACGGTGGCCGGATACGGATTCTTCCGGGTCCACTGGGACTTGACCTTCGCCGGTGCCGGGGCGAGGGCCGTCGACGCGGCGTCGTTGTCACCGTCCACGACTGCGACGGCGCCGACTGCACGCGTGATCCACTCTGCCGCAGCATCTTCGTAGTCGACGTCACAGTCGGTGCGGTCTACGACGCGGGTGCCGCCGAGTGCCTCGAAACGGGCGTCGATGTTCTTGCCGGACTGACAGTAGCCGTCGTAGCTGGTGTCGCCGAGCGCGAGGACACCGAAGTAGAGCCCTTCGAGTCGGGGAGCGCTCGCGGCCTCGAGCGCGTCCCAGAACAACTGGGCATTGTCGGGCATCTCACCCTCGCCGTAAGTGGAGGTGACCACGAGTATCCGGCGCATGGCGGAGAGCGTGTTCATGT
Source organism: Rhodococcus sp. 27YEA15 (assembly GCF_049739425.1). NCBI lineage: Bacteria > Bacillati > Actinomycetota > Actinomycetes > Mycobacteriales > Nocardiaceae > Rhodococcus > Rhodococcus sp. 27YEA15. The sequence goes on along the minus strand of NZ_JBMHHW010000001.1, from coordinate 4,513,259 downwards.
CGACCGTGTCCAGGCCGGCGACGAGGGGTTGCAGACCGTGCGCCCGTGCTGCGGCGGCCGCGTCCTCGGCCACGGACTCGGCGTTACCGGTCTGACTTCCGAAGAGGATGTGTACTGCTGCTCCGGCGGACTTCTCCACCGTGGTTGTAGCGGCGGCAGTTCCCGGCATGACGGTACGGGAATGCAGCCCGGCGAGGAAGCCGGAAAGCCACGCCTTCTGATCGCCGGTGAACGGCGCGTATTCGGGAATGTACGGGATTTCCACGAGTGGAGTTCACCTACTTTCGTGTGTGGTGAGAGGTCAGGACACCAGGTCGGGGACAGCGCGCGAAGCGAACAGCTCGTCGAAGTTCGGTAGAGACCCGAGCTTGTCACGATTCTTGTTGTCCTGATGGATGATCCAGCCGTACGTGGCGGGACTGTCCATGGCCAGGACGTTCCGTAAGCTCAACGCCTGCTTGTAGTCGTCCACTCGCTTGGCGGCGATCAGCGCAGCGAGTTGTTCGGCGTCGTAGTCGGCGAGGATCTCCTTCGAGTACTTCACCAACTGCTGGACGAGCGCAAAGTCCTCCGTCAGTACGAGGTTTCGTGCCGCCTTCTGGACTGCCGGATCGGCCGGCCCCGAAGCACCCGGAGTGCGAGCGGCCGCCAGTTTCTGAGCGAAGTGCAGCACCGTGTACTCGTTCAGAAGTGCGTACATGGTGGAGGTGTCGGTCTCGCCGTAGCCCGGCACCGCTCCGCCCAGTGCCGGACGGTTGTCCCGCACGGACAGTTTGAACGATCGCACCTGTCGTGCCGCGATGGCTGCTGCCAGTTCGTCGAGTAGTTCCCTGTGCGTTTTCGCTGCCAGGATGGCATCACTGTCCTGGTAGAGCAGCAGTGCCCGGGGCATGGCGTACACGAAGCAGTGTTGTTCCACTTCCCAGTTCTCGAGCAGTCGCACTCCGATGGCGGATCCTGTTTCGGCGACGTGCATTTCGAGGAGCAGTTGTACGGCCTGATTGTGGACCGCTGCCAGCGGGTCGTTGACGTCCGCAATCGATCCGAGCAGCACGGAATCGGTGCTGGCGCGGCGGGAGAGCTCGCCGCGTGGGTCGTACTGGTAGAAGAATCCACCGCTCATGCCGTTGCCGACGCCTTTGCCGAACTCGCCGAGGTTGAGCACAGCGCCATTTGTCATGTACTCGCAGGCGAAGTCGCCGACGCCCTCGACCACTGCGGTTGCGCCCGAGTTTCGAACGGCGAAGCGATCTCCTGCCTCTCCTTCGACGAACACTCGACCGCCGGTCGCCCCGAACAGTGCGAAGTTGCCGATCAGTACGTTGCCACCGGCCTCGACGGAACCGCCGCCGGGGCTGCGAACCGCGATGACGCCGCCGCTCATGCTCTTTCCGACGCCGTCGTTGCACGTGCCGGTGTGCTCGAGGTGGATGCCGTCGTTGCAGAAGGCACCGAAGGACAGGCCGGCAGAGCCGGTCGTCTCCACACGCACGCTTCCTGGCGCCAGGTAGCGGCGCCCACGCCCGTCGCTGAGCACACTGGGTACGTCCGTATCGACTGTTCCGTAGTTGAGTTCGCGCTCGAGGTCGACGGCCAACTGCCCGCCGACGCTCTTGTCACGGTTACCCAGATGCAGTGCTCCGCCGAAGAACGACGGACCGCTGACGGTGACGGATGATTCGCCGCGTGCGAACAGGGCAGTGCGGACCTCGTCCATGATCTTGTCGTCGAGGGCGTATTCACGTTCCAGATACACCGGGTTGTCGATCGTGATATCCGGTGCCACTTCGAGCATGGCCGCCAGATTCAGGTTCCCGACGATGGACGGGTGATCGAGCAGATGCAGGAGATCGCTGCGCCCGCGTGCCTCCTGCAGAGACCGCATTCCCAGATTCGCTAGCAGTTCTCGGGTTTCGTGAGCGATGTTGAGCAGGTACTGTGCCATCGCCCGCGGATCTCCGTCGAACAGTTCCGGGTTGGTGGTCAGTCCGGCCGGGCACTTGATGTTGCAGTTCTTGGCCATGACGCAGCCCATCATCATCAGTGCGGACGTGCCGAACTCGAAGCTGTCCGCCCCCAGGAGCGCAGAGGTGACGATATCGCTGCCGGTCTGGTGCGCACCGGAGCATCGAAGCAGCACTTTCTGCCGAAGACCGTTGGCGCTCAAAGCCTGATGCACCTCGGCTATGCCGACCTCGGCCGCCCGACCTGCGTACTTGAGGCTGGTGACGGACGCAGCACCGGTTCCGCCGGTATTTCCGGCGACGTTGATGACGTCCGCGCCTGCCTTGGCCACACCGACGGCGATGGTGCCGATGCCCTCGGACGACACGAGTTTCACGATCACCCGGATGCGTGCAGCTTTGCAGTCGTGGATGAGCTGCGCCAGATCCTCGATCGAGTACGTGTCGTGGTGCGGTGGCGGCGACACGAGCTCGACGCCTGGAGTGCCACCACGGGCCGCTGCGATGTCGACGGTGACCTTGGCGGCCGGAAGTTGTCCGCCCTCACCGGGCTTCGCGCCCTGCCCGAGTTTGATCTCGATTTCCTCGAGCATGGGGTCGGCGAGATACCCGGCCCAAATACCGAAGCGCCCGGACGCGAACTGCTTGATGCGGGAGGCCCGAATCGTGTTGTACCGCGAGAGATGCTCGCCACCTTCACCGCTGTTGGACATCGCGCCCACCATGTTCGTCCCGTGTGCGACCGCTTCGTGTGCCGGTGCGTTCAGGGCGCCGTGACTCATGGCCCCGGAAGCCAACATCGGTGTGATGGTGCTGGCCTTCTGCACCTCGGAAAGCGGAACACCGGCCGGTGCCGTCCGAAGCTTGGCGAGGAAGTCGGCGCCGATACCGGCAGCCGTCACTTCCAACTCTCCTGATGTGCCACCGAACTCGAAGACGTCGCCGAAGACCGACGTCAAAGCTTCGGAGAGTGCGGCGATGCGAGCGTAATCGTCTGCCAACGGGCCGTCGAGGCCGATGCGGAACCGGTCGGCCCCCGCTCGGACGCAGTCGATTCCGCGAATCACGATGCTGGTGTTCCCGCGCACCGAGAATCGGCCGATCTGTTCCGCGAATTCGGTTGCCGTGACGGCGAACGTGACGTCGGCGGGTACGGCCAGTACGTCCCGCAGGGCAGCGGGCCGGCGTGATCGCTCGGCAGCCATCACAGTACTGAAATCACGGTAGCCGGCCGTGATTTCGAATTCGTCGATCTGCTCGGGGGTCAGTCGATCGAAACTGGTCGAGCGATAGGCACCCGCGTCCAAGCGGAACGCGTCGTCGAGTCGACCGAGTGGCAGCAGACGCAGAGCGTCGAACTGCTCGTCCTTGGACGGGCTGTCGAAGGAGATCTTCTCCTCGGTCAGCTCGACGTATTTACGGACGGCGGTGGTGCCGAAGGAGTGTCCTGCGCCGTCACCTCGTTCCTTGAACAGACCCAACAGCGGCAGATCCTTCTCGCCCGTGACATCGCCCGCGTGTGCGTGCCAGTGCTGCGACGCGGCGGCAACGGTGTCGAAGCCGATACCACCGACCGGCGACTTCATGTTGGGGAACCACTGCCGCAGAACCGGATCGGTGGTGTCGAGGAAGTTCGGTTCGAAGAACTCGCCGCCGATGTAACTTTCGACAGTGCACAGGCCGACGCGGCCCATTGTCTTCATGAGCTGCTTCTCGGCGGCTTTCGCGAAGCGCCGGAATGCAGTGTCCGGATCGGCTGCGAACTTTTCTTCCGCACGTAGTTGCGCCGACAGGGGGTAGACGGCCGACGCGCCGAAGCCGAGTACGGCAGCCACGTGATGGGACGACTCGATCTGGCCGCTCTCCGCGATCAACGACACCCGCAGGCGCAATCCGGCGTCGATGAGCCGCTGATTGACCGCGGCTACCACCATGATCACCGGAAGAGCTGCCCGTTCATGGGACACGTGACGATCGGTGACGACGGCGATCCCGCCTTCTTCACGGGCGAACTCGACCACGGCGTCGCCGAGCGCGGTCATGGCGTCGACCATTGTCTGCGGGCCGCCACCGGCGGGATAGAGCATCTCGAACCGGCGATGCGGCGTGTGACCCTGCTCGCGGATCTTGAGCATGTCGAGGTGGCCGAGGATGGGGGACTGGACAATGATCTGCTTGGCGCCGCCCGCGGACGTCTTGGCGCCCAAAGCGACCCGAAGAGTCATGCCGTCCGCCTCGCGAATACTGTCCAACGGCGGGTTGGTCACCTGCGCGAAACGCTGCGAGAAGTACCGGGCCACACCGCCTTCTCGATCGGTGAACGCGTTGATCGCGTTCCCGTACCCCATGGCCGACACCTTCTCGGCGCCGTGAGTGAGCATCGGGTCCATCAGGAATTTGAAGCTCTCCTGATCCAGGGAGTACGCCATGTACCGCTGGTGGACGTCGAACGTACCGTTGTACCGGGTGGGCGAGCTGACTTTTTCGGCGGGAACGGCGTCGACATCGGCGAGGTCGATCCGTGCCTGTGCCAGCAGGGATCGGTAGTCACGCTGCGCGGCGATCTTTTCCAGTGCCTCGTGCGCGGTATACGTATGGCGGTCGCGGTGGTCGAAGTAGATCATTCCGCCGGCTTCCACTCGGCCGCGGTGGATCACGGTGTCCGGGTCGAAGGCGATCTGCCCGGCCTCGGAGAATGCGCAACTGTAGTCGTGCGTCTCGACGGTACGCAGCGGACGCAGACCGAGGCGGTCCAAGCGTGCACCGACAATGGTGCCGTCGCCGAACACCAAGGCTGCAGGCCCGTCGTTCTTCTCCTCGTACAGCGAGAAGTATTCGAACATCGCACGCACATCGGGGGAGAGCGTGTCGTCGTTCTCCCAGGCCGGCGGCATCATCGAGACGACGGCGGTCACCAGATCGACGCCGTCCTCGATGACGCGGGCTTCGAGGCTCTGATCGAGTCGGCAGCTGTCCGACTGACCGGGTGGACGCACGATAGCCCGTCGTTTGGCGCTGGCCACGGCAGCTTCGGACAATCGATTCTTCTTGTCCGTGTTCAGCTCCCCGTTGTGCGCCATGAGCCGGAACGGCTGAGCCATCGTGGGATGTGGATCGGTGTTGGTGGAGAAGCGGGTGTGGAAATAGACGGTGTGTACGGCATGGTCGGGATCGACCAGGTCGGAGAAGTACGAGATGACCTCGTCCGAGTTCAATCGTCCCTTGAGGACCTGTGTTCTGGCGCTGAGCGAGAGAGGGTAGAGCCCGCTCAGTGCGGGCGTGGTGTATGCGACGGCTTCGATGGCGAGGAGTGCATCGTGGACGAGTCGATCGACGACAGCCGGTTCCGATCTGGGATTCGGAATCTCGAAGATCCACTGTCGAATCGGGAGTTGATGCTTCACTGCGGCGGGGCGGATGGACGAATTATCCACCGGGACATCGCGAACAGTGAGAATGGTGAAGCCTCTGTCCACCAGTTCACGCTCTACCAGTGCGACTGCGTACTCGTGCTGGGACGTGTCGTCGGGCAGGAAGAAGTTGCCGACGCCGAAGCGTCCGGCCCGCAGGTCCGGCCGTCCGGTGACCTTGCGGAAGAATCTGAGCGAAAGGTCCACCGAGATGCCGCCGCCGTCGCCGACACCTTCCGAGGACATACCACCGCGGTGCGGTACCGAGCACAGCGCTTCGCGGCCCTTGACCAGCACGTCGTGAGTCTGGACGCCGTCCTTGCGCGTGATGAACCCGACTCCGCAGCTGCTCTTGTCATCTGCGGGGTCGTACAAGCCGACTGTGGACGTGCTCAATGCAGCAACCTTCTCCCTGTCCTGGTTGCCCGGCGAGAATTCGGCCGGGCAGATATGACGGTGGATTTCCGTCAGGGCAGGGCGTCGCTGCTTCGATGAAGCGGCACCCGAACATCATCACAATACTGAGAGGAGGCTTACCTTAGTCAAGCGGTTCGGGTGTGAGTTACGTCGTAGCTGTTCAGGAATGATTCTTGGTCGGTGTCGGTAACAGCTCAACTGTGGTGTTCCGAACGTAGGTGGACCGCCGGCGGTCGGAGGCTACCTCGACTGCCGTGCGATAACGCTGCCGTCCGGGCGTTGGACGCTCGGGTGTGTCATGCGGGTTCACGGCTGTCGACCGGCAGTCCGGTGCATATTCGCAGACCTCCGCTTGGATGTATAGAGTTTACTTACAAAACTTTGCCTAGTAGCGTGGGATGTAGGTCACACATGCAGTATTCTCGGGGTCGCGTGGCTGGTGAGGGCGCTGCCCCTGAAGGTGGAGACCGTACCGGTGTCGAAGCAGCGCAACTCGTATCGGCGCCGACGATCGGTTCGGCTTCTGTCAGAGATGTTCCAACGCAACGTGATACTTCGTCATTCGATTCGTCGAATCATCTGAAGTGTTCACTCCACCCGACGAGCAAAGGCGGATAGCACTATGACGTGGGATTTCGATCTGTTCATCGACGGGAAAGAAGTTCCGGCGGGAACGTCGGATCGGATAACGGTTCTCAATCCTGCAACCGAGGAGGTCATCGGCACTGTTCCGGACTCGACTACCGGCGACGTTCAGCGTGCGATCAGCGCAGCCCGATCGGCTTTCGACACGGGCCCGTGGCCGTGGACAACACCTGCAGAACGAGGCCGAATCATCAAGCGGATGGCCGAGATTCTCACCGAACGCCATCCTGAACTGCATGAACTCATCGTCTCCGAGACGGGAGCCATCGCCGGCGGAAACAACATGGGAACTGCAGATTTCATTCAATGTGCGGGCGCCGTGGACACTGTGCGCTGGTTCGGGGACAACTTGCACAACGCCCTCGAATGGGTGGAGATGGGAGTGCCGGTCGGCGGGGTGAACGGGATCGGCGGAAGTGCCGTTGTCCGAGAACCGGCCGGTGTCGTCGCTGTGATCACCCCCTTCAATTTTCCGTTCCAGCTGAATCTGTTCAAGCTGATACCGGCGATAGCCGCCGGCTGCACTGTCGTCCTCAAACCCCATCCGTGGACTCCGCTCGACGCATACGAAATTGCCCGTGCTGCATCGGATGCCGGTGTTCCTCCGGGCGTACTCAATGTCGTGCCCGGCGGCGCTGAGGTCGGTGACATCCTGACCAGCAGCCCGATGGTGGACGTGGTGACCTTCACCGGATCGACCCAAACCGGCCGACGCATCATGGCCAATGCGGCATCGACGATCAAGCGAGTCAAGTTGGAGCTCGGGGGAAAGAGTGCGCGGGTCGTGCTCGGGGACGTGTCGGAAGAGTATGCGGCCACGATCGGGTTCGGCGACGTCCTGGCCCATTGTGGTCAAGCGTGCGTCGTGCAAAGTCGGCTGTTGCTCCCGTCGAGACTGCGTGAGGCGTATGTCGAGGGTGTGAAGGCGGCGTACCGATCGATCAAGATCGGTGATCCCCGCGACGAGACGACCACGCTGGGCCCGCTGATCAGGGCCGAACAGCGCGATCGCGTGGAGAAGATGGTCCAGTCCGGGGTGGACGACGGCGCTACCGTGCTGGTGGGCGGTAAGCGACCGCACCATCTCGAACGCGGATACTTCTACGAGCCCACGGTTTTGATGGATGCACGAAGCGACATGCACGTCGCGCAGGAGGAGATCTTCGGGCCGGTGCTCACCGTCATCGAGTACGACGGCGATGACACGGAAGCGATCCGGTTGGCCAACGACACCGTCTACGGTCTGGCGGGTGGGGTCGTATCCGCGAACACGACACGAGCATTCAACGTAGCCCGCAGGATTCGTAGCGGGTACGTCACCGTGCAGACCGAAGTGAACGGCACGGTGACGGTGGCGCCGCCCGGCGGCGATCAAGGGCCGGGATGGGGCCGAGAGCCTGCGGTTATCGGCACATCGGGCGCGTTCGGCGGGTTCAAGCAAAGCGGTGTCGGTCGTGAGTGGGGCCGGTACGGGTTGTCCGAGTTCACCGAACTGAAGTCACTGACCTGGTCGTAGGTCGACCCGGCGCTCCCATCATCGAGTGTCGGCGCACGGGTAAGTACGAACAACAGCGAACATGAAAAGGAGTGCTTTCCGATGGGGAGTTTGGATGGCAAGGTCGCATTCATCACCGGGGCGGCGCGGGGCCAGGGTCGTAGCCACGCGCTACGGCTCGCAGCCGAGGGCGCGGACATCATTGCCGTCGACTTGTGCGCGGACTTCGACACGGTCAACTATCCGCAAGGGACGAAGGCGGAATTCGACGAGACCGTAAGACAAGTCGAAGCTCTCGGTCGCGCAGTGGTGGGGTCTGTGGCCGACGTGCGGGTGCGGCCGGATCTCGAGTCGGTGGTCGCGGCCGGCATGGAGCGCTTCGGCCGGCTGGACGTCGTTGTTGCGAATGCGGGTATCTATCCCGGCCAGGGCGGCACTCGGTGCGAGGCCTTCGTCGACGCGACGGATGTCGATCTGATCGGAGTCATGAACACGGTGGCGGTGAGTCTGCCACACCTGCAGTCCGGTGCATCGATCATCGTGACCGGGTCTACCGCGGGAATGATAGACGGCGCTACCGACAAGCTGGGCCCTGGTGGTTCCGGGTACTCGTGGGCGAAGAGGACCATCGCAAGTTACGTCGAGGTACTGGCGCTTCAGCTTGCGCCGCAGATGATTCGGCTCAACGCCGTCCATCCGACCAACTGCAACACGCCACTGCTGCACAATATCGACGTGTACAAGGCGTTTCGGCCGGATCTGGAGCGTCCGACAAGAGACGATGTCATCGATGCTTTCCCTGCGATGCACGCCATGCCTGTCCCGTACATCGAACCGGAGGACGTTTCGAGCATCGTCGCTTTCCTGGCAAGCGAGCAATCGCGATACATGACCGGGTTGAACCTGAGGGTCGATGCCGGGGCGATGCTGAAGCCGGCGCCTGTGTAATCGTACGGCGCAGTGAGATGTCTTCGCTGCCGATGCGGCGGCCGGACTTCCGTGCGCGTGGGGTGAGGTAACACCCACACGGAAGTCCGGCCGGCACCTGCGTACGAGCACTCGGCCGATCGGTACTACCGAGCGAAGAGGCTTTCGAATTGACTGCTGTCGACCAGGTGAGCTCGGTGCGGGAATGCCTTTTCGATCAGGACGCGGTGGAGCTCTGAATCCGGATCTGCAACTCCATCGGTCAGTACCAGAACCTGGTAGTCGCGATCGGCTGCGTCCAGAACGGTGTTCAGGACCACACCGCCCGTGCTGATGCCGGTGAGGACGAGGGTTTCGATGCCGCGGGCGCGCAACTGCTCGTCGAGATCTGTAGTGGAAAAGGCCCCGAACCTTTTCTTACGCACGATGATATCGCCGTCCTTCGGCGTCAGTCGCGGATGAATGGCCGTGGTCGGATCGTCGTCCGCCATCATCCCTGCTGCTGCGACGCCGCTGAACGTCTTGTTGATCGACGGTACGGCGAGATGATCTTCCGGAGTGAATGCGACACGTACGTACGCCACTGTGACTCCTCGGGAACGCGCTTTGTCGAGAGTTCGTTCGATGGTCGCGATCAACGTTTCGGGCTCCGGAAGCGAAGCGACTATGCCGTTCTGTAAATCCATTACCAGCAGCGCGGTGCGAGCGGGGTCGATGGACGATGTGGGGATCGATGTCATTCGAGGCTTCCTTCGAGGGCGGATGCGGTGCTGCGGGCGTCGAGCCGGTGAGATCCGTTCTGTGCGTGCAACTGTGCACTGGGCCGTCGTCGTTCTCGACAATTTCAGGTTAACACCGGCGAGACTATGCCGACGCGGAGCGCTCCCTCGATTTAAATATGTACAGCGCTTACTTGACATGAATGCGCGAGCGCAATACCGTGATGTGGAGCACATAGTTGACGTCGAAGGTCCGTCGGTCGATGGCTGAATCGTCGACGTGGGAATCCGTGAATGTCGGTCGAACATGGAATTCGGAGGCGCACCGCAGTGAGTGGTCATCTGTCGGTCATCGATGCGGCTGAAACCCCTCGAGGAGGGGTGGTCCTTCTGCATGAAGCATTCGGGGTGACGCCTCACATCGTAAGTGTCGGTGAACGATTCGCGGCGGCAGGGTGGACCACCGTCATCCCGCATCTATATCATCGCAGTGGTTCGCCGACATTTTCCTACGACGTTGCGCAAGGAGAAGGAGTTGACGACCGCAGGCCCGCGGCGGAGGAAGCCGCAGGTCGGGCAATCGGCCCGCATGCGTTGCAGTTGACCGAAGCCGGTGTCATGGCCGATGTCGACGACGCCGTGGACACGCTGGCCGCTCGCGGAATTACGACGGAGCGGATAGGGCTTGTCGGATTCTGTTTCGGTGGTTCGGTAGCGCTGTATGCCTCGTGTGTCCGTGCGGTCGGAGCAGCAGTGGCTTTCTACGGCGCCGGTATCGATGAACCGCATTTTGCAGTTCCGTCGTTCACGAGTGTCGCTGCGCGGCGGCGAACTCCACTTCTGGGTATGTACGGGGCACTCGACCGCTGGATACCCGAAGCCGACGTGGACGTCCTCGAGGCTGCACTGTCGTTGTCGGACAGTCCCGGGGGAGTGGTTCGCTTTCCGGCGGCAGGGCATGGCTTTCACTGCGATGTGCGAACCACGTACGAGCCGGGATCGGCGGCGCAGGCGTGGTCGACCACTCTCGCCTGGTTCGAGCGGCACGCGGGTACTGAACAGCCGAGGTGACGGCCATGGCATCGGACCGATTGGGTTTCGATGCCATGGCCGAGTGTGGATGTCGTCCACGTACCACCTCGCCGATATGGGTTACCGGTGCGGCCGTCGGGTCGATCAGATCGCGGCAGATCCGCCGTCCACCGGGAGATTGACTCCGGTGATGTACCTGGCTTCGTCCGAGGCGAGGAACAGCAATGCATTCGAGACGTCGATGGGTTCGACCCAGGGCGCCGGCAGGGCGAGCAGCGTAGCCGATGCCACAGCGAACTCTTCCGGAGTGGGCTTGTCCAGGTCGGGACGGAACAGACGGTACACGGCATCGTTCTGGATCATGTCCGTGTTGCAGTTCGTCGGGGACACCACGTTCACACGAATGGAATGCGGTGCCAACTCCATTGTCAGAGAGCGCATGAGGCCGATCACGCCGTGCTTGGACGTGACGTAGTGGCCGAAGCGGGCAAAACCTTTCGCGCCGGCGTCCGATGACGTGATCACGATGGTTCCGCCGCGCCCGCCGCCGACGATGTGGGGAACCGCGGCCTTGCAGGTGTTGAACACGCCGGTGAGGTTCACGTCGATGACGTCGTCCCAGTCGCCGCCGAGGATCTCCGGAACTTCGTCACCGAACTGGAATATTCCGGCGTTGGCGGCGACGATGTCGAGCCTGCCCAGCTTTTCGACGCCATCTTTCAGGCCGGCTGCCAGGGCGTCGTAGTCACGTACGTCGGCCTTGTATGCGACGATCCGACGTCCTTCTGCTTCTACCAGTCGGACGGTTTCGGCCAAATCCTCGTCGGTGGCCGGGGCGTAGAAATCGGCCGTGCGGCCGACCTTGCCGCAGACGTCCATGGCGATGATGTCGGCGCCTTCCTGCGCCAGTCTGACCGCGTGACTACGGCCTTGGCCGCGGGCGGCTCCGGTGATGAACGCTACTTTTCCTGCAACTCTACTCATGATTGTCCAATTCTGTTCCAGCTCAGTGTAAATGGTTGACGAACTCAGTTCGCGATATCGAGTTCGCCCATGCGTGACCAGTCTTCGCCGGGGAGTTCGGTGTTGAGAATCTTCGGTGTTTCGCTCAGTGCGGGGCGCATGGCCTCGAGGCCGGCGCGAAAGTGCTCGCTCTGCACGTGTTGTACGCCGGCTTCCGGATCGCGGAATGCCTCGACGAGAACGTATTGTGCCGGATCGTCCAGGCTGCGGGACCACTCGAACCAGAGATTACCGGGCTCGGCTCGGGTTCCGGCGGTGAAGGCTTCGGTGATGTCCGGCCAATTCTGCTGGTGTTCGGGAAGAACGGTGAATTTGACGACGATGAAGATCATGGAATGTCCGATCTGTGGAAATGTTCTTCGGGTTCGCCGAAGAGAGCCCACGCGCTGTGGTGCGTGGTGCGGGAAGTGGATCTGATGAAGGTCGGGTGTCGGCCTCAGGTCAGGAGGGTTCGTATCCGTACGAGACCTTGTGCATCTTGAGTTCCATGTAGGTCTGGCACTCGCGAACGCCACCGATGTCGGGTACCCGGGTATGGAGGAGTTCGTTCAAATGGTTGTTGTCACGGCAGACGAGCTGTACGTAGATGTCGGCGTTGCCCACGCAGGTCGAGACGTAGGTGGCCTCTTCCCACTCGGTCAGCGATTCGACGACGTGATCGTGGCGGCCGGGTTCGACCTTGATCAGCAAAAATGCGAGCACTCGATAGCCGAGGCGGAACGGATCGGCTATCGCGACGATGTTCAGCACTCCTGAATCCTGCATACGTCCGGCCCGGATACGGACGGTTCCCTCCGAGATGCCGAGCTCACGCGCGATCTGACGGTAGGGGATCCGGCCGTCGCCCTGGAGGAGCCGCAGTATCCCGCGATCGACGTCGTCGAGTTCCTCGGCGGCGCTCTCGCAGCGACCGATCGACTCTGAATCTCCGGGGATCGTCATTTTGCGCACCAGATAAGTCTAGTTCCTACGCATTGCATAACCGGGACGATCCGTTCCACGTGTCCTCGCGGCGCTTCAGGGCGCCGTGAATTGATCGTCGGGCACCAGCACCGCGCGCCCACGGACATTGCCGTGGTGCAGATCGTCGAGAGCCTGTTGGAAATCGGAGAATCGGTACTTCACCGTGTGCAGTTTGACTGCCCCGCGGGCCGCCAGAGCCATGAGTTCGACCAGGTCGTTGTACGTTCCGACCAGATTTCCGACGAAGTTGATCTCGGTGCTGATGATGTCGATGGTGGGAATCTCCAGGTTCCCGCCGTAGCCGATGACGTAGTAAGTGCCTGCGCGGCGCAGCATCGCCACGCCGGCCGCGATGGCGGTTCCTTCGCCGACGAAATCGAGTACAGCCTCGGCGCCGGCACCGGCGGTGAGATCGAGTACCTGCTGGGCTTCCGTGCCGTCGGCGACCACGGTGACGTCGGCACCGATCTCTCGCGCCAGTTCGAGGGCTTCGGCGGAGCGGTCGACGACGACGATCCGTGCGGACGCGAGGGAGCGCAAGGCTTGGATGCCGATGTGCCCGAGTCCGCCGGCACCGATGACGACCACGGTGTGGCCAGGGCGCAGGATCGCTGCGGCTTTACGGGCGGCGTGGTACGCGGTGAGTCCGGCGTCGGCGAGTGCGGCGACATCGGCAGGGGCGAGGGACGGATCGAGTGTGACGACGCTACGTGCGGTGGTCCGAAGGTATTCGGCCATGCCGCCTTCGGTGTCGATTCCCGGGAAATCGGAATTGGTGCAATGGGCATCGTCGCCGCTGCGGCAGGCCAGACACAGTCCGCACGTGGCGAGCGGGTGCAGGATCACGCAGTCACCTACGGCGACATTGGTGACTGCGCTTCCGATTTCGACTACGGTTCCGGCGTTCTCGTGGCCGATCGTGTACGGCAGACGAACATCGCTCTTGTTCTGCCACTGGCCTTCGATGATGTGGAGGTCGGTGCGGCACACGCCGGCACCTTCCACCTTCACGATCACGTCGTGCGGGTCTACGACGACGGGCTTCGGAACCTCGTCGAGGGTCGGCTGTCGATCGTACTGGTGAACTCGTACTGCCTTCATGTGTTGCTCAACTCCTGTGTCCGGTGTCGGACTTGTCGGTGGTGCTTTTCGAGAGTGTCTTGTTCTTCCGTGGTTGGTGGGCGTCGCGGACGCGCCATTCGATCCGGGTCTTGTCCTGCACTCGTTGCCGGTAGTACCAGAGAACGCAGGCGATCATGAGAATGCCGATACCGGTGATGGTTTCGGAGAGCCCGCCGTATCCGGTCAGCCCGGGGTTCAGCACCCCGACCACTATGGCGAAGCTGTTGACGGCAAACAGGATGCACGCAATCGGAATCCAGATCCGGGACAACTTGATCGGTCTCGGGATATCCGGGCGATCACGCCGTAGCAGGACGAAGGCGCCCACTGCCAGCGTGACTGCGGTCAGGTATCCGAGGTTACTGGCCAGGAGTATGGCGATAGGTTCGCCGAGCACGATCAAGACGACGACGTTGATCGTCATGTCGGTGGTGAGCGCTCTACCGGGCACTCCGAACTTGTTGAGGGTACCGAGTTGTTTGATCGTGCCGCCGGACCGGGATATTCCGTAGAGCGAGCGGCCGCCATCGGCAGTAGCGGTCATCATGGCGATGATGAAGGCCGCCATCACCGGTAATTGCCCGAGCCACGAGTAGCTGCCGAGGATCTGATCGAAGGCGAGTCCGATGTAGTTGACCGGATTGGCGCCGATCGTTTCTTCGCCGAGAGCTCCGACCACCATGAACGGCACGATGATGTAGAGGCCGAGAATCATTGCGGCAGAGGCACGTAGTGCCCGGGCGGTGTCCTTGACGGGGTCTTTGTACTCCGCCGCGAAGCTGGCACACACCTCGGTGCCGTACGTCGTCCACGCCGTGATGTAGAACCAGACGACGATGACTTTCCAGTCGAACGGTGAGCTCGTACCGGTCCAGGTGATGCGGCTGATGTCGAAATCGGCACCGGAGGAGAGCCACGGTCCGGCGATGAGGACGACCAGTCCGATCACCAGCAGCGCGCCCGTAACTCGTGCGACCCCTGCGGCCAACTTCACGCCGAAGTAGTTCAACGCCCACGCGGCAACGATGGCGCCGATGGCGATGAGGTACGGCAAACCGAGTTCGTGGCCGATCGGCAGGTGGACGGCAATGTTGTTCTTCGGGAAGAACGCTTGCTCGATGAGCGTGCCGAGAACAACTCCCTCGACGGACAGGGAGAGTGACCACCCCATCCAGTAGCCGAAGGCCGCAATAGCGCCGAGGGGAGCGAAGTGACGTTTCCAGCCCTCATAGGCATACACCGAGATGCCGCCGGACTTGTCCGGGAACATCGAGGCCATCTCGGCGAAGAGGTTGCTCTGCAGGAACGCCAACGTGCAGGCGACACCCCAGATCGCGATTGCCGTCCACCCGCCGATCGCACCCACGGTGTAACCGAGAGTGAGAAACAGGCCGATCGGCATGTTCAATGCGAAGACCATACCGTCGCGCCAGGTGAGCGTGCGAACCATCTTCGGTTTTTCAGTTGATGTAGTGCGTTGTTTCGGTATTTCAGCTGAACTCATTGGACTTCTCTCGAGAGTTGCTGTGCACGACAGGGGCTCAGGCTACGGCGCCGCTTCGGCACGGGCGGCGTTCCATTCGGGTATCTCCGAGATGGCCGTGCCCTGCGCGATCCAGTTGCGGCATTTCAGCATCAGGCGTGCCTGGCCGATGACACAGGCGCCGACGAGTATGCCTTCGAACGAATACAGCGCCGCCAGATTTTCACGATCGCTGGAGATGAAACGGATACCGTCGTGTCGGGTCGTATCGCCGACGATATTGATCCGGCGACCGAACTGATCCGACCAGACGTAATCTGCGGCCATGGCGCGGCGTGGTTCGTCGGATCCGATGATGTTGTGTGCGACTACTTTCGCCTGTTCGGCGGCGGATGTCCAGTGCTCGTGCCGGCGGGGAACACCGTCGGCATCGGTCCAGGCACTCACGTCGCCGACAGCCCAGATCCCTCTGCCCGCACGGCCGAAGCCGTCGCAGACGACGCCGGCGGCGGAGATGGTCAAACCGGACCCGGCCAACCATTCGGTGTTGGGCGCTGCTCCGACTCCGATGACGACGACGTCGGCGTCGATGCGCTCTCCGTTGTCGAGAACGATCTGCCGGATGCGCGGTGAACCGACGAGTTCGGTGACGGAGCGTTCGCAGATCAACTGGACACCGTGATCGATTGCGGTCTGAGCGATGAGCGGTGCCACGTCGGCGCCGAGGTTGCGGGAGAGGGGTATCGGGGCCAATTCGACTACCGTGACATCAGCACCGAGTGTCCGTGCCGAGGCGGCAACCTCGAGGCCGATGAAACCGCCGCCGATGATGACGACTCGGCTCCCGGCAGTGATGTCCGCACGTAGTGCCTGCGCGTCGTCGAATGTCCGTAGGGTGTGCACACCGACAGGTGCGTCGGCAAAGGGATTACGAGCTCTGGCGCCGGTTGCGATGACCAGCTGATCGTAACTGACTGTCCCGTTTGCTGTTTCGACTTCACGTCGCTCAGGTGACAAGCTCGATGCCGGCACGCCGAGGCGGAGTTCGATGTTGTTGTCGCGATACCAGTCGAGCTCGTGAAATGTGGGTATCGCCGTCGGGGCCGCGTCGGTGAGTATCGTTTTCGACAGGGGCGGGCGATCGTACGGGAGCATGTCCTCATCGCCGATGAGGGTGATGTCTCCCTCGAAACCCTTGTTGCGCAGAGCTTCCGCTACCCGCACACCAGCGAGTGACGCTCCGGCCACGGCGATGTGCGTCACGAGGCACTCGAATCGAGCGTCAGCGCCGTCGCCGGGCAGGAGCGAACTGCTTCCTCCGCAACCGCGAGGTCTCCGTCTGCGATGTGTGCTCGTACCAGTACTACTTTGCCGTCGTCGTCGAGATCGAACGTATCAGGATCTGCGACGACGCAATTGGCGTATCCCTGGCATTTATGCAGGTCAGCGATGATTGTAGCCATCTTCAGTCTTTCGTGGGCGGGAGAGTTCAGGACGTGAGTGCAGCGAGTGTGGTCTGCATGAAGCTCTGCAGCGGGCTTTCACTGTCGAGAAGAAGCTTGCCGGCGGGGACACGTCCCGAGTTGTAACCGATCTGCTGGATGTCAGTGGCCTGCTTGTCCTCGATGAGGGTTTGGTCCCACATTTCGAGCCACTGCTTGACCACTTCGGGATCGGCGCCGGGTTTGGCGTACATGTCCACGAACGCCCAGCACTTCTGTGGGCTGACCGGTTGGACGCTACCGATGAATCCCACGTAGTCGTCGAGTGCGAAGAACGAGGACGGGAAGGTGAAGGCGAATCGGAAACCTTCCAACGTCGACGGATCCACGCCTTCGGGAATCCACTTGATCGGTCCCTGATGCCAGATCGTGTTTTCGCTGGAATCGATCGCGTAGTCGTCGGGGCTGGTGTGATAAGTCATCCCGAAGCTGGACTTGTGCAGGGTAGGGCAGTGGTAGCACTCGACGGCGTTCTCGGCCCACAACTTCCAGTTGCATTCCATGTCGTACTCGTAGCGAACCTGGAACTCGTACTCGCGCAGATCGACGTTCATCGCATCGGTACGGGTACGAATGTCGGCGGTCACCGATTCCAGCGGAGCGGCATCGGGATCGGGGTTGACGAAAATCCACTGGTCCCATCGTGCTACCGACACGGGTTGCAACGAGATGGTCGAGCAGTCGAAGTTCGGTTCGCGCTGCGAGCGGGGTGCGGTCTTGAGTTGGCCGTCGAGACCGTACGTCCAACCGTGGTAGGGGCATTGGAGTAGTGGCTTGTTGCCGTTCTCCTCGGCGATGGAGTGCAGACGGTGCCTGCATACGTTGACGAATCCGCGGAGTTCACCGTCCTTGCCGTGTGTGACGATGATGGGTATCGATCCGGCCTTCGTGACGGCGTAGTCGCCGGGCTTGGCCACTGCGGATTCGTGGCAGGCGTACTGCCACGACTTGGCGAAGATCTTCTCCTGCTCCAGCTGATGAATCTCGGGGGCGTAGTAGAACGCTGCAGGCAAGGTCTCGCCGGCGGCCAACGACGCAAGCATCTCGTCTTTTGTCGGCAGTTCGTATTTTGCTCGAATGTCGTCCATGTGAATGGTCACCGATCGCACTTCCTGTTCTTCGTCGCGAGCTTCACGTGTAAGGCAGCTCACATGCGGTTGCGTAACAGCATGCGTAGATAATTACGCAAAGTCAATCCAGGGCGTCCTAAATTTGCGCATTTACTCGTTCTTGACCATTTTCACGGTGGATAGCGACATGCTCGATCAGGGGTTCGATGTACCTTGTTCGAATGAGACTGTGGCTGCTGAGCGGCGCGATAGTGAGTGAAGTCGCGGCGACGTTGTCCCTGCGCGCAGCAACGGACCATCCCGGGTGGTATGTGCTGGTGGTCACGGGCTACCTTGCGTCGTTCGCGTTCCTCGCCGGGACGCTCAAGCGCATGGCCGTCGGCGTCGCCTACGGCATCTGGGGGGCGTGTGGAATCACCCTCACCGCGATTCTGGCGGCGGTGCTCTTCGGGGATGCACTGACCCTGCTGATGGGGGTCGGCATCGCCCTCGTGATTGCCGGGGTATTGCTCGTCGAGATGGGCTCAGATTCCCGTGATCCGGTATTGAGCTCCGATGACGTTGCTGCGCAGGATGTTTCGTTGTGACGTGGCTGTTGCTCATCGTGGCGATAGTGGTGGAAGTGACGGGCACACTGTGCTTGAAGATGTCCGACGGAATGGCGAAACGGTGGTGGCTGGTTCCTACTGTGATCAGTTACGTCATCGCGTTCAGTTTGATTGCGATGGTGCTCGGCCGGGGCATGCCGGTAGGTGTCGTCTACGGGATCTGGGTGGCATGCGGGGTGGCCTTGACCGCGATCCTGGGCCGAATCGTGTTCCGGGAGCCGCTGACTCCTCGAATGGGTCTGGGCATAGCGTTGATCATCGCGGGAGTGCTGTTCATCGAACTCGGAGCAGTACACGCCGGGTGAAGCAGCGCGAACATCAGAAGGGCCCGGATCGTCGACGGCGATCCGGGCCCTTCTCGTGTAGCGGGTTTCTGCAGCGTCAGAGAGTTGCCTTGTAGGCCAGGGCGTACGCGAGTTTGCCCGGCTTCTCATCCGTGTACGGCTTGGAGAGTTTGGCGAACTCCCCCTTGGTCTCGGACTTGCCGTCGTTCCAGGCCGCGAGGACACCGAGGTCGGTGGCGGTGAATCCGCTGTCCACGACCGTCGATCCGGGCAGTGCCGTCTGCGCCTTGGTCAGTGACTTGACCGTGTCCAGATAACTACCGAGTTCGTTGCTGTTCCAAGTATTCATATCGACGGAAGGATTGTCGCGAACCCAAGCGCCCCAATAGAATTCCTGGAACGGAATGGAACCGGCCGAGTAGCCGATGTCCCGGCCGAAGTACAGAAGGCTGCGGTACTTGTCGTCGGCGAAGTTCTTCAGGCCGACGCCTGTGGGCAGTGACTGGAACGGAACCGTTTTGCCGTCGACGTCCTTGGTCCAGACCCACTTGTTCTTGTCCATCTCGGCCCAGAATGCCGTACTGCTCAGTCCGCTGAGATTGCCCGACACGCGAAGCCGAACGTGCAGATCTGCGCCACCGTCCGGTGTCTCGTAGAAGGAGGTGAGCGTGTGATGCCCGTCCGTGAGGTACAGGTCGCCACGCGGACCTATCACCACGGTCTTCATGGCCGCGATGCTCTCGGTGGTTTCCCGACCCAGCGCAATCGTGCAGGTGAACGATGCCGGATCTCGCAACGTCGAGGTATCGGTCGCGGTAGCTGCCGCGCCTTGGCCGTTCGCCTCGCACCAGTCGTCGAATTTCTTGTTGATCGCATCTTTTCCGAGGGTGTAACGGCCGAGCTTGTAGTACACCTCGTCGTACCCGAGGGAGGGTTGGGTGGCGTGGACATCGCCGATCCGTACGTCGACGAGATCGCCGGGTTCGGCACACAGATAAGGCGAGGCGGCAGGAGCGGCGGACCCGGACCAGGAGCCGGTGGAAGGGGCGTTGCACGAGGTCGGTGCGGCACCGGCGATGCCGGAGCTACCGGCCAGTGCCGTCGCGCCGAGCAGGACTATCGA
This sequence comes from Rhodococcus sp. 27YEA15, assembly GCF_049739425.1. Lineage (NCBI taxonomy): Bacteria > Bacillati > Actinomycetota > Actinomycetes > Mycobacteriales > Nocardiaceae > Rhodococcus > Rhodococcus sp. 27YEA15. Next base: position 4,493,472 of record NZ_JBMHHW010000001.1, on the reverse strand, counting down.
GGTCAGGGTCGAGACGGCGAAACCGCGCACGGTGGACATTGAACGATGACTCCTGGAATGGGTGATTGCCGACGGAAAGGACCGGGGTCACCATCGCTCAGGTGAGTTTCCGTCCGGCGGACGCAATCTGTCGAGTTGATGGCCGAGTGGTGAATTCGCGTCACCGTGGTCTGCGCACCCAATTCGCGAACACGTCGGTGAATACGTCCAACTCGCATTCGTGCGCTGTGTCGGGATACGCGCACTCGGGATATCCGGTGACGATATCGGAGAGTTCAGCCCCGGCGCACTGGGCCAGTAGCCCGCGTAGTAGATCGGCGACCGGCCAGTACTCCACGGATTCGGCCGGGATACCCTCGTCCTCGTAGATGACGACCAGATCGGCTTGCCGCCAAGACAATTCCTCAGCGACCAGCGCATCCGCATTGAACGACAAAGCGCGATCGAGCGAGCTTCGAAGCATCGAGTGCGGATCGTTCTCGCCGCGCAGACGCACCGCCAGATCCGCCGGCGCCTTCTGCATGATGAACATCCAGGGATTGCCGTCGGGAAAGACACCGCCCAGGCCGGCGATCTGGAACGGTAGGTGGCTGCCGAGGAAATCCGTCTCGACGTCCACGTGCTGATCGTCGCCGAGGTGTATGAAGTGGCCGGAGGCGATCTCCTCGCCTGCGGGTGCGTCTGCCCACGTGTTGTTCCACAGGTCGGTCATGCGACTGCCGTCCGGAAAGTCGAGAACGTCGAAGAGATGTCCCACAGTCACAGCTCCTGGTCGAAATGAGTGGCCACATCGCCGGTCAGGCGAGACACGGTCTGAGCGGAGGTGGCCAGGACGACGCGACTCGTCTCGAAATTCAGATCGTCCCGTTCCACGCCTTCGGTGTCGGCGTCCTCGGCGAGGGAGAATTCGAGCTCGACCGTGCGGTCAGTGCTCGAGCGTACGGAGATCGTCAAGCCGAGGCGTTCGTCCGAAAACGTCGGCAGAGTCTGTTCGGGATGAAAATCCGCCGCAGCGCGGAAGAAGAACGCGGCGAGTCGTTCGACGAAATCTTCACCGGCGAGGCGACTGAGATACTGCGCGAAGTGGTCCGGGCTGAGGAGCCCGACGTCGAACACCAGCGTGGGCGCCTGCGTCTGACGATCCGCTGCTTCCGCGAGCGAGCCGGCTGGAACTGCGTGACTGCGAAGGAAAACGGCGGCGCCGCCGTACCCCGGTAGGCGGAACCCGTCGCGCATCCGCGAGTCTCCTGTCGTCGCCGTGTGGTCAACACGCTGCTGTGTAGTCACACGCTAGGCCACATGGTGTGTTCGTGGCATACCGAAGCGTAGATCGGTGGAAGAATCCGGTACATGAGTGATGGACTGTTTCCGTCAGTGGAGCCGTACGAGTCCGGACTGCTGGACGTCGGAGACAGCCAGAGCGTGTACTGGGAAAGCGTCGGAGCGGCGTCCGGCGTCCCGGTGCTGTATCTGCATGGTGGTCCAGGGTCCGGTTGCACGATCGGAGCCAGACGTTTCTTCGATCCGGAACGGTGCCGTGCCGTCCTGTTCGATCAGAGAGGGACCGGGCGTAGTCGACCGCTCGCCGACAACCCCGATATCGACCTCACCGTGAATACGACTGCGCATCTCGTCGCCGATATCGAGGCGCTGCGCGAACACCTCGGCATCGAGCAGTGGATAGTCACCGGTATTTCATGGGGTGTCAGCCTGGCTCTGGTGTACGCACAGCAGTTTCCCGGGCGGGTGACGGCGATGGCATTGGGTGCGATCACCAGCGGGACACGCAAGGAGATCGACTGGATCACTCGGTCGATGCGTCGGGTGTTCCCTCGGGAGTGGGAAGAATTCGTCGCTCCCGTTCCGGCGGCCGACCGTGACGGTGACATCGCGACCGCCTACGCGAAACTGCTGGCCGATCCTGATCCCGCGATCCGTGACCAAGCAGCAGTGGCGTGGTGCAGGTGGGAAGACGTGCACGTGTCGTTGATGCCCGGCTTCAGCCCCACCGCCCGCTACGAAAACGAGACGTTCCGGCGAGTGCTCACCCGGTTGGTGACGCATTACTGGAGTAACGACTGCTTTCTCGCCCCCAACCAGATTCTCGACGCCATGCCGGTGCTGGCCGGAGTGCCGGCGATCTTGATTCACGGTCGCTACGACGTTTCCGGTCCGCTCGACACGGCGTGGGAGATCTCCAGAGCATGGCCGGGGAGCAAGCTCGTGGTGCTGGAGGACGCCGGTCATGGCGGCGGGGGATTCAACGATTCCTTCGCCGACGCGGTGAGTGCTCTCGTTGTCGAGGGCTGACCCGGTGGTGAGGACTCGAGCCCCCCGATGGCAGTTGTTTCGGCTCCCCACGGTCGTCCTGGTTCGGCGGCTGTTCGAATATGTAGACAATTCAATCAATTCGCCAACTGTCGCACTCGGTGTTGCATAGATTTGTGCTCAGGCCCTCGATTCCGGTCATCTTGCCGCGATCGTCTTCGAGTCTGGATTCTTAGGCCGAAACACTGTGCGCTCGTAGTGTTGTCACTGACTCGAACACGGTATTTCGCTCACGGAAAGCTCGACGGAAAAGTACCATTCATCACCGGCGCTGCCGAGCGAAGGCCGAGGCTGTCTTCGACGGTTGACCGTGGACGAAGGCAGCGCCGGTCCGTGTCGGTGAGATCGGGTGTTCTGTTCGACTGCGTGGGCAGATCTGGTTGGCTTACACGATGATGTCGATTGTCGGCGCAGGCGCGCAACGTAGCCCCCACAGGTCTCGAGAAGTTACTGACGTAGCGGTGAGCGCGCAGTGAACCCTCAACATCAGCAGCGCGCGTACGGTCTGCGATTCGACTGGGGTGTGAGTGGGGCCAGGGCGGTCGCCCCGGACAGCGATGTCGCGGTCGTCGTCGACGTCCTTTCCTTCACCACAACCCTGACAGTTGCCGCCGACGAGGGAATCGACGTACTCCCGTACGAGAGGTACGACGAAACGGCCGTTGCATACGCCCGCGAATCCGGTGCCGCCCTCGCGGTGCGACGATCCGTAGCGGCCGCGGGGCAGATCAGTTTGTCTCCGGGAACAATTCGCCGAGCCTCCAACCCCGGACGGCTGGTGTTGCCCTCGCCCAACGGATCCACGATCTCGTTCCTGCTGTCCTCGATGGCACCGATCTGTGTCGGGGCGTCGCTGCGCAATTCGCGCTCGGCTGCCGAGTGGATTGTCCGCGAACACGGTTCACGGTGCACCGTCGCGGTGCTCGCATCGGGGGAGAAGTGGCCCGGCGGAGAATTGCGTCCGGCGGTGGAAGACCTGTGGGGTGCCGGCGCTGTCGTCGCCGGTTTACTCGGGGCAGGCTGGGCCGGTGAGGTGTCGCCGGAGGCGCGGATGGCGGCCGACGCGTGGTCGGCGGTGTCCGATGACGTCGGCGAACGGTTGCGCGAATGCTCGTCCGGTCGAGAATTGACGGCGATGGGCTATCCGGACGATGTGGCAGTCGCATCGGAATTGGGCACAAGTGAATCGGTACCCGTTCTCGAGGGTCGGGTGTTTCGCGTTCGCCGAGGGGACACGGTGAGCGCGTTCGGGCCGGCACACTCGGAAAGGTGACTTCTGCCGAACCGAACCGCCGACTGCGAATGCTTCTCGTTCTGAGCGGCGTTCTCGCCGTGGTCGTCGCTATCGGTGCCGCACTCGTCTGGGTGGCGCCGTCGCGGTATCTGCCGTGGGATACCGCCGACTTCCCGCCGATCGAGAGCAGTGCACTTTCGTCGCAACAAGTCCGGATACTGAAACTGCTTGCTGTCGAACACGAGGCGGGTCGGCCCGGAACTTACTACTCGGAGGGTGTCGACGAGCAGTGGTGCGCCGATTTCGTCAGTTGGATCATGAAGGAATCCGGAAGGCCGTTGTCGAATCTGAATTCGGGAAGTTGGCGTATCCCTGGTGTTTACACGCTCCAGGAGTATTACCAGGGCATAGACGCATACGCCGAGAACGACGGCAGTTACACGCCGGAGGTCGGTGACGTCGTGATCTACGACAGCACCAGATGGATCGGGCAGCACACCAATTTCATCGTGTCGGTGGACGGGGACACGGCGGTGACCGTCGGTGGAAACGAATCCGGAAAGGTCCGTGTCCACAGTCTCGACTGGACCTCGGATTCGGCAGTGGTCGGGTTCGGGAAGTCGGGTTTACGCTGGGAGTAGAGGTGAGATTCGCTCCCGATCTGCTATTCGATCGGAGCGACTTCCACCGATGTCGCGCCGTGTGGCATGCGCGGGTGGGACGTTCGCTCAACCGTTACGGAGCCGGCGGCGGAATCGGCGAGTCGTTGAAACGGTCGATACCGAATCGATTATCGCCGCCACCTCGGACTGATCGAGAATCTTCTCGCGCACCCGCCCGTGCGCAGCGCCTCGCGTCAGTTCGGCCCGATCCAGCGCGTGCCATCCGGCACGGTCGACGACTGCCGGTTGACGGGCCCTGATCAGGCGATCCACCGATTCGGTCTCGGCTACCGGGTTGCGTAGTCGACCGTGATTGAAATCGTCGACCAACCCGGTGACAGTCTCTTGGGCGCACGATTTGTTGGTACCGATGAAACCGCTCGGCCCGCGCTTGATCCAACCTGTCACGTAGACGCCTGCAGCCGTATCGCCGTTCGGTGACTGCAGGACTCGCCCGCGCTCGTTCGGGATGACGGAGGCGTGCTCGTCGAACGGAACTCCGGCCACGGGAATGCCGCGATATCCGATGGATGTGAGCACCAGGCCGGTGTCGATGGTCTCGGTGTCGGCGGTCGGCTCGATCCGTACGTCACCGCCGTCGTCGACGAGCGTGTTGCGGGTGAACCTCACGCCGTCGACGTGCCCGTCTCCGGTGACTGCCGTCGGAGTGAGTAGATACCGCAAGGTGATGCGCTTGTTTCCGACGTCGACATGATCGCGGTTCTTCAGTGCCTCGAGCAAGCGGAGCTTCTGCTCGGCGGAGTGCGGGAGTAAACCTTGTTCCGCCAGCTTCTCGGTGCCCGGGTCGAGCACCATGTCGTCGGGCCCGACCGACAAAGCGATGTTCGGTAGAGCCATCAAGCCGGTGAACTCGGGGACGGTGAACGCGGACTGTGCGATGCCACGTCGACCGACGATGACAACTTCTTCCACACGACTGTTGCGTAGTGCGTCGAGGGCGTGCGCGGAAATGTCGGTGCTCGCCAACTCCTCGGGATCAGCGGTGAGAATGCGGGCGACGTCGAGGGCGACGTTGCCGTTGCCGATGATGACGGCTCGACGATGCGAGAGGTCGAAGACGTCGTCCACGTGGTCGGGGTGACCGTTGTACCAGGCCACGAAGTCCGTTGCCGACGCCGTGCCGGGAAGGTCCGCACCGGGGATGCCCAGTTCACGATCTGCCGATGCACCCACCGCATAGAGCACCGCATGGTGATTTTCGAGCAGTTCGTCGTGGGAGACGTGCCTACCGACTTCCACATTCAGATAGAACTGGAAGCCTTTCTGGTCGGCGATCTTGTCGAAGAGTGTGGTGACCTGTTTGGTCTTCTGATGATCCGGCGCCACCCCTGCACGCACCAGACCGTACGGAACGGGGAGCCGATCGAAGACGTTGACCTGCACACCGGGCTGGGTCAGCAATTCGTCGGCGGCGTACATCGCGGACGGCCCCGACCCGACTATCGCGACCCGAAGCGGTGGCCGGTTCTGGTCGACAGCGGCTGCCGGTATGACTTTGGCGAGGATCGGCCGGGGTCGATCCATTTTGTAGAAGTCCGCATTGATGGACAGGAACACCCGCTGCGGTTCAGCAAGTTTCGACTCCGGAACAATGGCGTCCACCGGGCACGCCGACACGCAGGCCCCGCAATCGACGCAGGCCTGTGGATCGATGTGCAGCATCTCGGCGGTGAGGAAGTCGGGTTCGTCCGGCGTCGGATGGATGCAGTTGACCGGGCAGGCGTAGACGCACGAGGCGTCGCTGCAGCAGGACTGCGTGACTACGTGAGGCATCTCTTCGTCAGTCCGATCGTCGAGGTCAGGCGGCGGCGCGGTGGGGTTCGCTGCGGAAACGGGAAGCGCGGCCGTCCATCTTGCAGGCCTTCCACACCAGACGCGAAGCACGGTTCATCAGACCGGTCTCGGTGGCGAGCATCCGAACATCGCCGAAGTAGTTACGCAAGGTCTGACGCGATTCCGGAAGGTCCCAGAACAGGTCGTTCTTTACCGACTTGGGGATGTCGAACTGCTTCCAGAACGATGCCGGGGGAATGACGATGGCATCGCACAGGATGCGCATGGTGACGGGGAAGAGCAGTGAAAGTACGAAGCGCCGCGAGCGCCCCATCTGAGGGATACGGCGGCTGAGGAGCTTGTGGGCGAACGAGATGTGGCGTGCTTCCTCCGCGACATGTATAGCCATCACGCGCTGCATGATCGGATGGACGTCGCCGCCGGCGCGAAGGATGCTCTTCTGGATGTGATCGATGGGTTCTTCCCCGGCGAGCACACCGACGAAGAAGAGTTCGGGGAACGGCCCGGCCGCCAAAGGGATGAACGGAGCCAGCATTCGCATGGGGCGGCTCATACCGGGAGCGTCCGCACCGATGCGGTTGACCATCTCCTGGAACATCATCGTGTGGTTGCACTCTTCGACCGATTCGTGGGTGCAATAGCGTGCCTCGGCGGACTGGTTGGGCAGCGAGAAGACGTACTGCATCATTCCGCGGATCAAGATGTTCTCGAACTGCAGGCCGACCTTCGCGACGTTGGCCTGACGCCACATCCCGATTTCGATCTGCTTGGCTTCGGTCTGGGCCCGGTACCAAGGGTGCGCGCCGAGCGGGTCGGTCTCCGCTGGAAGAATCCAGCGGCGATCGTTCGGGGTGACGGCGAACTCCGGGGAGTCCCAGTCGATGTCGAGGTACGGGTCGAAGTGCTTGTTCACCGATCCCTCGGACAGCAGGCGAAGGGTCTCGTTGTACGAGTCTTCGGATTCTTCTGCGGCTTTGTCGAATTGAGTTGTCAGCGTCATGACCTCTCCCTGCTTGTGTCGTTTCTCGTGAGTTTTCGTCGTGCAACTCATGGATCGAGTGCTCGACGATGTGATCGGCGGCACTCAGGCTCCTTTTAATGTAACTGTAGGTATCAGAAAAAGCTAGTGGCTGATTCGCCCGGTGGAACTCGGCCGTCGGCATGCCGGCCGGCCGGCCGGCAAGTTACTCACCGGTAGTCTGTGTTCGGTGCGTAAAACCTCCTGATCAGCGCGTTTTCTTTTCGTTCAGCCGAGGCGTGCGATCCACAAAAGGCGGATCTGATCGGTTGAGAAACCTCCCGAGATTTTTTCGAGGTCGGTTTTCGGGGTTGCCCTCCGTTGACGGGTGGACGCCTTCGTGATAACTCTTTAACGAGCGCTAAGTCAGCAGATTGACTTGGTCCACGAGCGCGGTCCGGCGACCGGTGTGAACCTCTCGACCGCCGGACCGTCCCAACTTTGCGCGTCCTCGAAGGGAATCAAGATGACCAGAGCAGTGATCGTCGACGTAGTGCGGATCGCATCCGGAAAAGGTAAGCCCGGCGGCGCATTGTCGGGCACACATCCGGTGGAGCTGATGGCGCATGTCCTGCGTTCGATCACCTCACGTAACAACCTCGATCCCGCACTGGTCGACGACGTGATCGGCGGCTGTGTCGGCCAGGGCGGCGAACAGGCCCTGAACATCACTCGCAGCGCCGTCCTCTCGGCCGGATTCCCAGAGTCCGTCCCCGCCACCACCATCGACCGCCAATGTGGATCAAGTCAGCAGGCGGCGCATTTTGCGGCACAGGGAGTCATTGCCGGCGCCTACGACATCGTCATAGCGGCAGGCGTCGAATCCATGAGCCGTGTACCCATGGGAACCACCACGCTCGGCCAGGACACCGGCGGACCGGGAATCGCCGCGCGTTACCCCGACGGTTTGGTCAACCAGGGTATCTCCGCGGAACTGATCGCTGCAAAATGGAAATTCGATCGCGATGCCCTCGACGCGTACGCGGCGCAGTCCCATCAGCGCGCAGCTGCCGCAGCAGCGCAGGGGCTCTTCGACAAGGAGATCGTGCCGATCTCGACAACCAATGCGGCAGGTGAGGTCGTCTCGCACGTCGTCGACGAAACAGTCCGCGCCTCGACCACCGCTGCCGGCCTGGCCGGTCTGAAAGCCTCGTTCTACACCGAGAAGTACGCACAGCGATTCCCCGAGGCACAGTGGGCGATCACCCCCGGTAACTCGTCGCCGCTGACAGACGGAGCTTCGGCAGCGCTGATCATGAGCGAAGAGATGGCGGCCAAGCTCGGTCTGACTCCGCGGGCACGATTCCATTCGTTCTCCGTCGCCGGCGACGACCCGATCTTCATGCTCACCGCGCCGATTCCGGCTACTCACAAGGTGCTCGCTCGCGCTGGGCTGAGTATCGACGACATCGACGCCTACGAAGTCAACGAAGCATTCGCACCGGTACCGCTGGCGTGGGCTCACGAGTTCGGTGCCGATCCGGAGAAGCTCAACCCACGCGGCGGTGCGATCTCCCTCGGGCACGCCCTCGGATCCTCCGGTACTCGTCTGCTGACCACGCTGGTCAACCAGCTCGAGGCCACCGGCGGGCGTTACGGCCTGCAAACGATGTGCGAGGGCGCAGGCATGGCCAACGCCACCATCATCGAACGCATTTGACAGACACAATCCTTCGAAAGGACTACCCGTGATAATCAATGACAACGTAGCCGTCGTCACCGGCGGAGCCTCCGGCCTGGGTTTGGCCACCGCGAAAGCTCTTCTTGCCGAAGGTGCCCGAGTCGTGATCATCGATCTGCCGTCGTCGAACGGTGAAGCAGTTGCGGCGGAGCTCGGGGATCGTGCCCGATTCGCTGCTGCGGACGTGACCGACGAGGGCGCAGTGGTCGCCGCGCTCGATCTCGCCGAAACCCTGGGCCCGCTACGAGTTGCGGTGAACTGCGCCGGGATCGGCAACGCGATCAAGACCGTCGGGAAGAAGGGTGCGTTCCCGTTGGATGCGTTCACCAAGATCGTGTCGGTGAACCTGATCGGCACCTTCAATGTGATCCGTCTTGCAGCGGAGCGCATTTCGAAAACGGAACCGGTTGACGGCGAACGTGGCGTCATCGTCAACACCGCTTCTGTTGCCGCCTACGACGGCCAGATCGGGCAGGCGGCGTACTCCGCATCCAAGGGTGGTGTCGTGGGAATGACGCTGCCCGTCGCCCGCGATCTGGCGTCGCTCCTGATCCGGGTCAACACCATTGCGCCAGGTCTGTTCAAGACCCCGCTCCTGGGTAGCTTGCCCGACGCCGCACAGGCTTCACTCGGTGCGCAAGTGCCCCACCCCGCCCGTCTCGGAGATCCCAGCGAGTACGGAGCTCTGGTCGCGCACATCGTCGCCAATCCCATGCTCAACGGCGAGACGATCCGGCTCGACGGTGCCATTCGCATGGCTCCGCGCTGAGGCAACGGATGAGTGCGGAGTCGGCAGCGCTGGACTGGCGGTCGTTCCCACCGCTGCCGATGAGCGATATCCTTCGACATTCGCTGGAGTTGTTCGACGCGAACGGTTATCACGGTACGACGGTGCGGCAGATCGCCAACCACGTGGGGGTGACGGTTCCGGCGCTCTACTATCACCATGCGAGTAAAGAAGCGTTACTCGTGGAGTTGTTCGAGGTCTCGATGCGAGAGTTGAACACGAGAACCGAAGCCGCGGTGAAAGATGCCGGCGACGATCCGGTGGCTCGATTCTCATTTCTGGTCGAGGCGATTGTCCTCTACATGACTCACCGCGCACGCCATGCGGCACTAGACACCGAGATCAGGCACGTCTCTCCCGAAAGTCGCAGCAGATACGCGGCGAGTCGGAAGCGACTCGAGGTGTTGATGCGCGAGGTGGTGACAGGCGGAATTGCGTCCGGTGAATTCTCGGTCACGGACACCGGGGAATCTGTGCGGGCACTTCTGGGTATGTGCCAATCGGTGCCTCGTTGGTTCCACCCCGACGGCCCGTTGACACACAGCGAGGTCGCGCAGCGGTACGTGGACATTGCACTGCACACCGTCGGCTACACCACTCGACGAGGAGAGATGCCAGATCTGAAACCGGCATCTCTCCTTCGGAGTTCGAATCCGATCAGAGACGAGTGACGTCGAGTCCACCGTCCTGGAAGTCCGAGCGCAGACGCTTCTTGTCGAACTTGCCGACACTGGTCTTGGGAACCTCTTGCACCACCACCCAGTTCTCGGGGAGTTGCCACTTCGCAACCTTGTCCGAGAGATACTGCTGGAGATCGGCCAGAGTGGCTTTCGCATCGGCGCGTAGAACGACTGCGACGAGTGGTCGTTCGTCCCACTTTTCGTCCGGGATGCCGATAACGGCAGCCTCCGCGACATCGGGATGACCCATGACGGCGTTTTCGAGGTCGACGGAGGAGATCCATTCCCCGCCGGACTTGATGATGTCCTTCGAGCGATCGGAGAGATAGAGGAACCCATCGGAGGTGATCGACCCGACATCGCCGGTCTTGAGCCAGCCGTCGTTGAACTTGTCCTCGGCGTCGACGCCGTAGTAGGAGGCTGCGATCCAGGGGCCGCGAACCTCGAGTTCACCCACGGAGACACCGTCGTGGGCAACGGCGTTCCCGTCGTCGTCGATCAAGCGGGCTTCGACGGAGGCGGGGAAGCGGCCCTGCGAGTAGCGGTACTTCCACTTCTCTTCACCGGTGACTCCGGCGGGTGGGCGAGCCACGGAGCCGAGGGGCGATGTCTCGGTCATGCCCCAGGCGTGCAGAACTGACACGCCGTGGTCGTCTTCGAAGGCATGCATGAGCGCGGGCGGAACGGCCGAGCCGCCGATCAGGACCTCACGGATGAAGGAGATGTCCTGAGGCTTCTGCTCGAGATGCAGGTGCAGTCCCTGCCAGATGGTGGGTACCGCTGCGGCGAAGGTGGGCTTCTCGCTCTCGATGATTTCGGCGAGCGGAGCAGGTTGGAGGAAGCGGTCCGGCATGATGAGGGATGCGCCGATCATGAACGAGGCGTAGGGAAGTCCCCAGGACATGGCATGGAACTGAGGGACCACAGCGAGCGCGCGGTCACCTTGCTCGAGGTTGGGTCCGTCGCTCATGCATACCTGCATGGAGTGGAGGTAGATCGAGCGGTGCGAGTAGACAACACCTTTGGGGTCACCAGTGGTGCCGGAGGTGTAACACATGGCGGCAGCGCTGCGTTCGTCGATTTCGGGCCAATCGAACTCCGTGGGTTGACCGGCGATCAGATCCTCGTAGGTGTGCACCTGCACGCCCTCGGGCACTTCGAGTCCGGCAGCGGAGGTGCCGGTGACGACGATGTGCGCGACGGTCTTCAGCGACGGAAGCTGTGGGTTCAGTAGCGGGATCAGCGAAGGGTCCACGATGATGACGCGGTCCTCGGCGTGGTTGGCGACGTGGATCAACTGTTCGGGGAACAACCTGATGTTGAGTGTGTGCAGCACGGCCCCCATCGAGGGGATGGCCAGGTAGGCCTCGAGGTGCTCTGCGTTGTTCCACATGAAGGTCGCGACGCGTTCGTCGCCGGTGACGCCGAGTCCGCGCAGGGCGTGGGCGAGTTGGGCGCAACGAGTGCCGACTTCGGCGTAAGTGCGGCGGCGGGGACCGGCCTCGGTCCAGGTCACTACTTCTGCGGTGCTGTGCACGGAGGCTCCGTGGCGCAGAATTTGCGTGGTGGAGAGTGGGGCGTCTTGCATCGTGCTCAGCATGGGGCTGCTCCTGTTTGATACGTGAGACCCACGCTTACCGGGCGCCGGTCACCACTCACGGTGTGCTGTGAGTGCCAGATTAGTCACACCCTTACCGCGCCGGCTACTTGCCCACCGCGCCGGCGAAGAACCACGAGACGAGAAGTGCCCCCGGATCCATCACTCCGCGAGCAGCTTCGCCGACATAACTTGCACGTCCACGCTGTGCGAGCATGGATTCGGTTGATGCAGCGCCGGTCGACGCAGCATCTGCTGCGCTGCGCAATGCTGTTTCCAGATCGGCTCCGGAGCGGACGGACTCCTCCAGAGATTCGACGGCGGGCACCAATGCGTCGACCATCGTCTTGTCGCCGACGCGGGCACCGCCGAGTTCGGTGATATTGTCCAAGCCCGCCCGTGCAGCGTGTGCAATACCGTTCAAGTCCAGTTCGGATTCTGTGGCGACTCGATAGAAGTGTCGGAACCAGATGCCGAACAGTGCCCCGGAGGTACCGCCGGCATGTCCGAGGTACGCGAGCGACAAGGCGTCGAAAATGGTTGCAGACGAATAAGAATCACGTACCGCAACGAGATCGATCTGCTCCAGCGCCGCCACCATGTTCGTGCCGAAGTCGCCGTCTCCGGCACGTCGGTCGAGATCGGTGAGCTCTGGTTCCCGATCCAGAACCTTCTGCGCCCAGTCGGCGACCCAGGGGCCGACGAGAGTGCTGTCCGGGTGCTGCCCGTCCGGGGGTGTGAACGTCGGCCCGAAGGATTCGCGTGGACCGATTCCCCGGAATCCTTGTGCGACGGAATTGGGCCAGGCCGGCGCTTTTGTTGGCGCGTCCCATAATTCAAGCAATTCTTCATAGATTCTGACTAGCGTGATGGATGCGCCGGACATGTTCAAGGCGGTGACGTACGTTCCGACCAGGGTTCGTTCGATCCGAATTCCCTTTTCGTTCAGATAGTCTGCGAGCTCGGCGAAGAGCAGTTGCAGTTCCAGTAGATGAGTGGCGCCCAGTCCGTTGACCACTGCGATCACCGCCTCACCCTCGTGAAGGCCGAGTGACTCGATGATCGGGTCGGTCAGGCGACGCACGAGTTGAGGTGCAGGCAGCGAGTCGATTCGCTCCAGGCCCCGTTCGCCGTGGATCCCGACACCGAGTTCGATCTGGCCGGCCGGAAGTTCGAAGGACGGACTGTCTGCACCGGGCAGAGTGCATGCACGCAGGGCCACCGCCATGCTGCGCGCGTTGGCTGTAACGCGGTTACCGATCTCGGTGACCTCGCCAAGATCGTCTCCGCGCTCGGCGGCAGCGCCGCACACCTTCTCCACCACGACAGTGGCAGCTGTTCCCCGACGCCCCGGACCGCTGCCGTCTGCGCGTTCGGTGGCGACGTCGTCGTCCACGAGGACCACGCTCGCATCGATATCGTCCTCACCGAGAAGTTCCCGGGCGATCCCGAAGTTCAGAACGTCACCGGTGTAGTTCTTCACGATCTGGAGGACACCGCCGCCGGCGTCGACAGCTTTGGCGGCTTCGTGAATTTGCAGCGCATTGGGCGAGCTGAACACCAGGCCTGGGCACACCGCGGTCAGCATTCCTTCACCGATGAATCCGGCGTGCAGTGGCTCGTGGCCGGATCCACCGCCGGACATCAGAGCGACACGGCCCGGTGTGAGGGGCTGTGCACGAGTGAGATACCCGGGGTCCGGAGTCCAGGCGATGTCGTCGGTGGACGCGATCAATCCGCGGAGTGCATCGGGAACAAAAGTTTTCGCGCTGCGCATGAACATGATTCAAGAGTAAGGCTACCGTCGAGTTCGGACGGCAGAGTTGCGAGGGAAAGGTGAGCGAGTTGAAATTGGGTTTGGTACTGGCAGGTGGCGGTGTAGCAGGAATCGCCTGGGAGACGGGCGTGTTGTCGGGCATCGAGGACGCCGCTCCGGAAACTGCGGCTGCCTTGTTGGCTGCGGATGTTCTGGTGGGTACGTCTGCCGGTTCGACGGTGGCCGCCCAGATAGCCGGAGGTGTGAGCCTGCGTGAACTGTTCGAGATTCAAACGGCTGAAGAGACTGCGGAAATCGAACCGAACGTGGACGCCGAACGTCTGGGGCAGATGTTCGTCGACGCGATCGATGGCGCCTCGGAACGTGTCGAGCAATTGAAATCACTCGGGGCGGCGGCCCTGGATGCCGATACCGTGGAACCCGCGCGACGAAGGGCGGTGATCGAGGCCAGACTTTCCGATTGCCGGTGGACAGATCGAATTCTACGCATTCCGGCGATCGATGCCGCGACCGGAGAGCTGACGGTGTTCGAGCACGGCAGCGGTGTGGATCTGATCGACGCGGTCGGGGCGAGTTGCGCGGTGCCGGGTGTGTGGCCCACGGTGACGATCGACGGGAGCCGATACATGGACGGCGGAATGGGAAGTGGATCGAATCTGCAGTTGGCGCACGATTGTGACGCCGTTGTGGTGCTGTCACCTGCGGAAGACCCAGGGGTGCATCTGTTGGGAGGGAGCTTGCGGGACGAGATCGATTCGATGTCGGGGACTTCCGTTCTGGCTGTGTTCGCCGACGAGGCCGTGATCGACGCGATCGGCCCGAATTCGCTCTCGCCCGCCACCAGGCGGCCTGCTGCGGAACTCGGACGTGAGCAAGGTCGTCGCATCGCCCGTGAGATCACCGTATTTCTGGCGGCGGCGTGAGTACGCCGCGGATCGGAGTGGTTCTGCGTCCGGAACTGCCGCCGGAAGATCTTGCCGAACTCGCGGCTTTCGCCGACCAGCTCGGCATCGACGAGGCGTGGATATGGGAGGACTGCTTCCTCTCCGGTGGGGTTGCTGTGGCCGCACAGATATTGGCGAGTACCAAGACGATGGCACTGGGTATCGGTGTACTCCCGACGCCGATGCGTAATTCGGCGATCGCGGCGATGGAGATAGCGGCGATCGCTCGGGTACATCCGGGGCGACTTCGAGTCGGATTCGGCCACGGCGTTCAGAGCTGGATGAAGCAGATCGGCGCCAAGGCGCAATCGCCGTTGACTCTTTTGCGCGAACAGTTCACTGCCGTCGGGAGGCTACTTCGCGGCGAGACGGTGACGGTGTCCGGACGTTACGTGAACCTCGACGATGTCATCTTGCGATGGCCTCCTGCAGCGGTTCCGCCGCTCCTGATAGGCGCCACCGGCCCCAAGACTCTTGCGCTCAGTGGTGAAGTTGCCGACGGAACCATCCTGAGCGGAGGCACAACGCCGGACGGGGTGCGTCGGGCACTCGGTCACATCGCAGCGCAGGACCACGAGGTGATCGTCTATCTCGTCTGCGCGTTCGGACGAGACTCGCGGAAGCGAGCGGTTGCCGAAGTTGTTTCTGCCGAAGGCGATTCACCTGAGGAGGCGGTCGCAGTCGGCACGGCTGCGGACGTCGCAGCAGCCGTGCGCCGGTGGTTGGATGCCGGAGCGACCACCGTGGTGCTTCAACCGACCGCCGACGAACCTGACATTCGGGAGTTCATTCGTACTGTCGCGCAGGATGTTCAACCACTTCTGCCATGATCGATCAGAAGGTTATTCGGGTCAGTGCGTCGTCGATTGCGGCGGTGTCTACGTCACGATGCGTCACGAAGCGTACCTTACCGGCGACTGTCACCGCCCCGACGCCGACTGCTGCGAGCGCGGCCACGGTGGCGACGGGGTCGGCGCTCTCGGCCAACACGATGTTGGTGGCAGGTTCGCTGGCCGTCCACCCTCGATCGCGCAGCCCGGAAGCGAGCCTGGCGGCGTTGGCGTGATCGTCGGACAGACGATCCCGACTGCGCAGTGCCAGCAGTCCGGCGGCTGCGAGCACCCCGCCTTGACGTACGCCGCCGCCGAGCATCTTGCGAATACGACGGGCTTCGGTGATCTGATTCGTCGACGCGGCCAGTACCGAGCCGACGGGCGCGCCGAGGCCCTTACTCAGACACACCTGCACGGAATCTGCGCCCGCCGTCAATTCCGTGAGTGGAACATCGAGGGCAGCAGCCGCATTCCACAATCGTGCGCCGTCCAGGTGGACCCGCAGATCACGGGCGCGGGCAGCATCGACCAGCGCAGCCCATTGCCTCGGGGTCGTCACCGAGCCGCCGGCAAAATTGTGGGTGTTCTCGAGACATAGGAGAGTGGTGTTCAAGGCGAAGTACGGTCCGGCGGTGCCGGCCGCCCGCGTCACCGTCTCCGGGGTGGGCCGGCCGGGGCCGCCGTCGTGGGGAAGCGCCACTGGCATGCCCTGGGCGAGCCAGGCGGCCGTGCCCAGTTCCGAGCCCAGGACGTGGGAGTGTTCGGGAGCGAGGAACTGGTCACCGCGACGCAGGTGGATCATCAACGCGATCAGATTTCCCATGGATCCACTGGGCACCCACAGTGCAGCCGGTAGGCCGAGAAGTTCGGCAACCTGCTCTTCGAGTGCCATCATGGTCGGATCGTGATCGAGGACGTCGTCGCCGACCTCGGCTGCGGCCATTGCCCGACGCATCTGCGCATCCGGCTTGGTCACGGTGTCCGAACGGAGGTCGATGTACGAGTAAGTCATGACTTATTTCATCGACAACGGCTCGTCGCTGTCAATCCGGTTCACCGACAGGGGGTGCCTGACCTGCCCGGAAACTCTGAGTGGAGTATCCCCGCGTACGACCACTGAAGTCGCATCTGCTGGTGGTCACACGGACTTCGATCAGAAAGTTATCGAGGAAGTTCACCTGAACCTGCATGGTCACGGCGGTGGTCGTCAAGATCCGGAGGTGAGATCCGACATCGTGTACTTCGCGACACCCAATGGGTGAGAAGTGTTCTCAGATCACGTAGGAGATATCGCCATGTGCCTGCCTGTTGTGTGTTTCCGAAAAAGACGACGTAGGTGAACCCGCACTGCGCGGGCCAGCGATCGAGCCGACAGATACTCTTCGGCCGGGATCAAGCGTGATCCGAACAGATAGAACTGCTTTGCCTCTTCGGGATCGTGAGCGGCCGCCGAGATGAGTAAGCGTTCGGTTGCCTTGAACTTTCGAGCCCCGGCGTAACCGCGCATGTATTCGATATGATCGCCCATCCTGTCTCGTGCGCAACGGTATTCGTTCAAGGATGACGTCAGATCGCCGTGTCCGTGCAAAGCGTCGGCGGTGGCGTCGACCAACATCTGGGCGCTTTCGAGCGCCCAGGAGCAACCGATCCCCCAGAGTGGGTCGTTGGTCGCTGCTGCGTCGCCGACAAGCGCGAAACCGTTTCCGACGGGGTCGGTGACGGTCATCGGGAAGTGCTTGGTTCCCACGATCTTTCCGACTATGTGTTCACTCCGGATGGAGGGGCCGCCGGGTAGAGAGTTCGCGTAATCGAGAAAAGCGGACCGCAGATCTGTGGTGAACGGTTCTATTTTGTCGAGAGTGGGGAAGAGCACCAGAACGGTGATGTCGCCGTCGTTGGGCAGGAGATACGCAACGTCCGGATCCAGGAACCAAGACAGCGATTCGGCTTCGTCGTCCCGGTCCAGTCCGGACAGTTGTGCGAAGAAGCTGAATCTGCCGTTGGGTATCGTGGCACTCTCGCTGCGAGCAGACTGCGCCACTACCGAATCTTTGCCGTCTGCGCCGACCGTCAGCTTCGCCGTGACGGTGAACGGTGTTCCTTTGGTGGTGCCGAAGACCCCGACAGTGCCTTCTTTGGCGGTCAGTAGACCCGATACTTTGTGGCTGAGAAGGAGTTCGACATTGGGGTAATCGTCGGCCAGTTGCCGTAGTAGGGGATCGAGCGTTTCGCGGCGAACATTGAATCCAGCCGGCGGCGGGATGGAACTGAGCCCCGGCCGAACCCAGCCCCAGGGTGTCCAGAAGTTGGGGATGGTTTCCACCATGCCCAAGTCGAGTAGTTGTTCGGTCGCGCCCACTCGTTGGAGGACTGGCGCGCCACAAGGCTGCAGGTGGTGGGTGCAGAGAACTTTGTGACTGTTCGGATCGGAACTCGCGTCGAGAAGTGCCACGCGCAATCCTTGCTGGGCGTACATGACGGCGGTCGAGCATCCCGCGATGCTCGCGCCGACAATCACGACGTCGTAATTCGTTCTCTTCGTCGAAGTCACATCGGGAAGTTTAATGCATCAATCGATAACTTATCGTTCAACGACGTTCTGAGATGCCTCGCCCTGCGGCAGTTTGCGAGCTGCATCGCGTATTGACTGTTCGCGTATTTCATTCTCTTTACGCAGTTCGCGTCGTCGACGTGCGGCCTCGAACCGTTGCTCGGCGATGTCGCCGACGGGCTGTAACTGCGGCACTTCCACTGGTTTACCGTTGTTTCCCATCGCGACCATCGTGAAATAGCAACTGTTGGTGTGCCGGGATCGACCCTCGAGGATGTCTTCGGTCTCGACCCTGATCCCGACTTCCATGGACGTCCGACCGGTGTAGTTGACCGCCGCAGAGAATGTCACGAGCTCACCGACGTGTATCGGCTCCCGGAAGACGACTCGATCGACAGAGAGCGTCACCACGTAAGTGCCGGCGTACCGGCTGGCACAGGCATATGCCACCTGATCGAGAATTTTGAGGATTGTTCCGCCGTGGACGTTGCCCGAGAAGTTGGACATGTCGGGGGTCATGAGGACGGTCATGGACAGGGTCTGCCTGGGCTCGCTCATCACGTGGGCCTCTTCGAAAATCGGGGACTGTGAAGAAACGGTATCCGGCCGAGGTGGTTACCCGCACGTCGTGGTTCTTCGAAGTTACCGAGATCGTGCCACTGTGCCGATGTGAATCACATAGTCGTTGACTGCCACTACACCGGCGCTGATGGTGCGTCGGTCCGGTGTCAACGCCGAGTGTAGTCGCGCGGCAGTGGGTCCCCGTGGCCGTAGCCCACGCATGGCATTCCGTAGTTCGTGCATGGCGCTACGGAAGCGGTTCAGTGCGGGAGCGTTGTCGCACAGGTGCTCGATCGGATCCGACCCGTTCGGGGTGTGCAGTTCGAGAGTGCGCATGTGGGTCTGTATGTCGATCAGTGTCTTTGCGGTGGAACCGAATAGTTGCCGGTCGACCACGGCGTAGGTAATTCGGTGATGCCGTCCCCGATATGTGCGGCCTGGTAGCGAAGCGCGGCAGACCACGCGTTCGTGGACCACGTTGTAACGCAGAGTGTTCCGCTAGAGTTGGTCACCCGAGTCATTTCGGCAAGTCCACGCGCGATGTCCGAAGCGAAGATGACACCGGAAATACGGGCCGCCGCGTCCCCGCTGGAATCAGTCCAGGGCGGAGGCTGCGCGTCCCCGACGGTGACTGTCGGCCGAATTCCGGTCGGCTCGGTTGTCCGGCGACTCCGAGCGACGTCGAGTTGACTGGGCGAGCGGCAATTCAGATCCTTGCCTGGGATGGCGCTCGGTGTGAGAGTAGGAAGTGCCGACGTGAACACCCACTACCAGGGGGTGGTTCTCGCCGCCGAGCGGTGGGATACGTCGCTGCGATCCGGGCTGCGCAACTCGGTCCCAGTGTGACGACCTTCGAGGAGAAGCGCTGGGATGGTGCATGTCTGAACGTCGGGTGCGCTCAGCCCGAGTCTCTGCTTCGTAACGTCGAGACCGCGTACATGCTGACGAAGGATGCAGCCAGGTGCGGTAACGAGGGAAAGATTCGAGCTCATCGCCACCGACTTGATCAGAAATGTGCACACTCCTCCGGCCCTGATCCACGCACCTGCTGTGCGCCTTTGTCAACCGCCGGCGGTTGACAAAGGCGCACAGCGGTTGGCGGGAGTTGCGAAGTGGCGTTCGAAATGATCGCTTCGTCGGTGAATCTTGCTCAGTTCTCGGATCTCACGCAGCCAGAAATGCGAGGCAGATGCATCCGAGTTCCCGTATATACCCGCCGCCGACGTGTCGTCGACGATAGCGACGAGCGCCCGGATAAGACTGGCGATCTTCAGATTGTTGGTCTGAGAAAGTTGGATCAGCAGAGCTGAGGCCTCGTCCGGTGTGCACCGATAGAGGGTGCAGACGATCTCGGCGGCCCGTGCTCGGGTGCGGATCGACTTGCTCACGGTCGGGCTGGGGTGGGTCAATGTGTCGTTCATGGTATTCCTCTGAACCGCACGGATTTCGATTCCGTGCGGTGTGTAGCGCATGTTGATACTGGTGCAGTCGGTACGCGATTGGCGGCGGACTCGCGTGGAGTCTTCTGCCTGGTCAACAATCTGCGGGACTGATGAAAGTGCGTAGTGACCAAAGGCGCGGATTTGCACCGAACTGGAAGATTTGCCTCGTAGGGCTAAGCGACCGGCTGCCTGACTGACGGCTGCCCTCTGATAAACACACCGTACGTCATCGAGACTGTTTCGGCCAATTCCCTGTCGTGGGACTAACCGGCTTCGGTACGGAACTACCAGTTCAGGCGCGGAATCAGAAGGTCGACAGTCTTCCGTCGGGCTGCGAGAACCGAGGTTCCCGCAGCCCGTACGCTCATCGAGACATCACTTCGTTGCCGATTCTTCCGTGCACTACGCACATTGCGATTTCGGTTTGCCGCTCGACGGCGGAGGTCGCGTCGGACCGTCTTGTCGATCGGATGTGATCATTTCTGTTCGTAGTCAACGATATTGTGTTCTGTCGGAATCGCGGGCCCGGACAAGGCGGGCTTAGCTGCCAATGTAGAGATGTAAGCGCAGACATCCGGCCGACGTCATTCGTGTAGGCGAGCGCAGTTGAATGCGTATCTGCGTATCTGGCATTCGAGATCGCGTTGTCGGTTGAATTTTCGGGTACATTGAGCAGCGCAGCTCGCGAAGTGTGCGCAACCCAATCAGTCGGTCCACCGTCGACGTCGTGCGTACACTTCGCGGGCTGCAATTCTTGATTGCTCCGAGTCCTGAGAACGTGCTCGCAGGCGAGTCCTTCGCGTGTCGAAACTCGGGCTGCCGTGAAATCTGGGCTGCCCTGAAATCTGGGCTGCACTGAAATCTGGGCTGCACTGAAATCTCAACCGCGGCGGTATCACATTGTGCAGTGCGGTTTCCGGGTAGCAGCCGTCCCCGCTATCGGGATCGGCTGACCTGATCGAGGATGGTTCGTTTGGTGACAGCCCAGGCGCTCGACGTCGGATTTCCGAATTCGCCGTGACCGACCCGAGGTAGTTCGATCAGAACTGCGTCGTCTCCGGCTGATCGAGCGGCCGCGACATATCGGCGGCTCTGCTCGATCGAAACGACACGGTCGTTGCGGCCGTGAATCGCCGTCACCGGAATTCCGACGGGAAGATGTCGAATCGGTGATGCGATTCGGTATCGATCCGGGTGATCGACAGGCATGCCGCCCAAGAGATTTCGGACGTATTTGTCTTTGCCTGCAGTGGCTGCGAGCGAAAGGTCGAACACCCCGGCCATGATGGTTGCGGATCGGATCGGGACGGTCAGCTGCGGCGCGGGAGCGTCAGGACCCTGCTGCGGTCGGCTGGCAGTCCACGCGGCAAGTTGCCCTCCCGCCGAGTATCCGGCTATGTGAACACGATTCAAATCCAGGCGCCCGGCCGCTCGTTCCTGGACGATGTCGGCGAGTGCATTGGTGGCGGCGACAGTGTCCTCGAGAGTCGTCGGCCAGCCGCCGAGCCCGCCGACGCGGCGGTACTCGATGTTCCAGACCGCGACGCCGTACGGCGTCAACGTTCGCGCCCAGGCCCCGGCGTAGTCGAGATTGTTCTTCTGGATCCAGCCGCCACCGTGCACCAGGATCACCACCGGTAGTGAATCGTCGTTGCCTGGCGGCAGGTACAGGTCGCCGAACGTGTCGGCGGTAGTCGAATAGGCGATGCGAATGGGATCGACGGATCTGGTGAACCCGGCCGCACTACTGATGGAGACGGCCAGGGTGAAAGCCGTGATCAGAGCGACTGCGAGGTAGCGGACCAAGCGGACACGGTGGCGGTGCGCGATGGCCTGATCCTTTCGGCTACTCGGGTGAATACTCGCGCCTCAGTGTAGTCGGTGCTCGCTCGAATCATGATGTCCGGAGGGCGGAATCCCCCGTTGTCGCGGGCGGAAGTCCCTGGTCGGCGCGGATCAGGTGGTCAGAATTTCGATGATCAAATCTGCTCGACGGCGTGTCGACTCGATCAGGTGGGCGTTGGCGTGATCGAGTCGACTTCCCGGTGGACCGGTGATACCGAGGGCTCGGCGTCGTGCGCCTCCCGCGAGCGTCGCTGATCGCGACGTGAGGCCATCGAGGGACAGCCTCACGGTCGGTGGTGCCGGACGCATGCGGGATCGCCGTTCGAGGAAAATCACAACGTGGGTCGAGGGTACGTGGGTGTTGTCCGGAATCTTCGAGGAGCACCAGGACATCGGGTAGTGGTGAGTGCGAGAATGAACGCGTGAACAGCTTTGGCGTACCCCCGGACGTGCTTGACCGGGTCAGTCATGCTGGAGCGCAGGATGCGGGTCGCCTACCGGTGGCATTGCTCGGTGATTTCCTCGAGACCCTTGTCGGAGCTGTGAACCTCGGTCAGCCGTTACAGCGGCGTGCGCTTCGTCGCTTCCGTGTGCACGGAGAATCTGCGGCCGAGCAGGGCGTAGCGCTTCGCGCACTGCTCGACCTCTACCTGTCCTCGGTCTGGCGGCTGTGGAGCGAACTGCCCGTTGTCCTTGCTGCTCAATCGAATCCGCTCGCCGTGGTCAAAGCCGGTGAGGTGATGCTCAAAGCGGTCGACGACGTGGTGGCGGAGTTGACCGAGGGGTTCCAGCTGGCTCGTCGAACGCTGGTTCGCGCGCAGGTGTCGGCGCGACGTGAATTCGTCGACGATCTACTTGTCGGCGGCGCTGACGTCGCTGGAATACTGTCTCGTGCATCCGAATTCGGTCTTCATCTAAGTGGGCCTCATGCTGTCGCGGTGATTGCTGCATCCCGCGAGTTCACCGACGACAACCCGCTCGTCGGTGTGCTCGAACGCGCTATCCTCGGAAGTAAGGGTGACGCGGACGCGTTGGTGGCAAGCAAGTCGGGCAAGCTCGTGGTCGTCTTCGCCGCCCCGGATCGTGACGCGGTCGAGCACGTGCTGCGCGGCATCAGGTCATCGCTCGGGCCCCGAGCAGATGTCGAGGATCGAGTGGACCTGCACCGCCGGACGACTGCGGGCAACTGGCAAGCTGCGGTCGGACGGCCGCGGCCGACGGCGACGGGGGTGGTGGCGTCGTACCGCGAAGCCCTCGACGCCCTCGATCTCGCTGAGCGGCTTGCTCTGGCCGACGACGTGGTCGACGCACGGGATTTGCTGGTGTACCGGGTCTTGGTCAACGACAGGCAGGCAGTAGCGGATTTGATCCAGACCCTGCTCACCCCACTTCTCGCCGCGCGTGGTGGAGCCGAGCCGATGGTGCAGACGCTCCTCGCGTATTTCTCAGCCGGAGGGAACACTGCGAAGACCGCCCGCGATCTGCACCTGTCGGTACGTGCGGTGACGTACCGACTGGATCGGATACGAGAGCTCACCGGGCAGAACGTCAACGACCCCGACGAAAGCTTTGCGCTCCACGCAGCGGTGCTCGGTGCCAAGCTTCTGGACTGGCCGACGAAGCCGTTGTCCTGATCTCACTCCTTCCGCCATCATGTTTGCCGCAACCCGGCAAAGTATGAGGTGAAACTGGGCTGGAAATCGACCGTGCATGACCCTTATTCGGCAAGGAACACTGGAAGGGGCGGCGAGGCGGCCGTTCGACACCTTGTAAAGGAGTGCATTGTGACCGGATATCTCAGTAACAGTCGAGAAGGTGATCTGCGATGACCGTCCCCGCATGGGCGTGGGCCGCATTCGCCGCCGTCATCGTCGTCATGCTGCTCATCGATCTACTGGCGCACCGTGGGGCCCACGTCATCGGGTTCAAGGAAGCCGCCTGGTGGAGTGCGCTGTGGGTCGGGTTGTCACTGGTGTTCGCCTTGGTCGTCACCTTGACCTTGGGGGTGAACTCCGGTGTCGAATTCACGACAGCGTGGCTGCTCGAGAAGAGCCTGTCCGTCGACAACCTGTTCGTGTTCGCCCTCATCTTCGGTTACTTCAAGGTGCCGCGTGAATATCAGCACCGGGTGCTGTTCTTCGGTGTCATCGGCGCGCTGATCTTCCGCGGAATCTTTCTCGCCGCCGGTGTCGCCATCGTCAGTAAGTTCACTGCAGTGCTGTTCGTCTTCGCTGCCATTCTGCTCTACAGCGCGTACAAGCTGCTCAAGGACGACGACGACAGTTTCGACCCCGGAACCTCGGTGGCAGTTCGCTTGCTGCGCAAGATCATGCCGGTCCGAGACGAGTACGCCGGAACCAAGTTCTTCGTCAAAGAAGCAGGTAAGCGTGTTGCGACGCCGTTGTTCGCAGTGGTCGTCGCCATCGAGGCGGCCGACCTGGTGTTCGCCGTCGACAGCGTCCCTGCTGTTCTGGCGGTGAGTGACGATCCGTTCATCGTCTACTCCAGTAACGCTTTTGCGATCCTAGGTTTGCGTGCTCTGTACTTCTTGCTGTCCGGACTGCTCGAGAAGTTCCACTACCTCTCGAAAGGCTTGTCGATCATCCTTGCGTTCATCGGTGTCAAGCTGATCATGCAGGCAAGTCACAAGGTGATCAGTACCTCGATCCCCGAGATTCCGTCGTTGGTGAGCTTGGTGGTGATCATCGTGGTGCTGGCGGGTTCGATCATTCTGAGCCTGAAGAAACCGTTGCCGGAGGAACCGGATGCCGACGTGGCAGCCGGCGACGTCACACCGGGAATCGCGACGCAATCGGAATCGGAGTCGGTCAGGCCGAAGCGCGTCGACGACGATTCGACTACCGGACGCGGAACAGCCTGATTTCAGTCGGATCCACAGGGAGGTCACGTCTCGGCGTGGCCTCCTTTTTTTCTTGCGGAAACCGTAACGGGGTGCAGACTTGTCCCATGACTGTCGACGTTCGGCGTACTTTCACGGTAGATCGACCGATCGAGGAAGTGGTGAATTACCTGCGCAACTTCGCCCATGCGGTCGAGTGGGACCCGGGGACGCAGACATGCACTCAGCTCGGTGGCGGCCCGGTGGTACGGGGGACGCGGTGGCGCAACGTGTCCAAACTCTTCGGGATCAGTACCGAACTGACCTACGAATTGGTTCTCGATCAACCGGATCGCATCGTTTTCGAGGGATCGAACAAGACCGCCGATTCCACCGATGATCTGGCGTTCGAGTCGACCGGTGAGTCGACAACCATCACGTATCAGGCGCACATCGAATTCAAGAAGTGGGCATTTCTGATCGATCCGATCGCGCAACGGGCATTCGAGCGAGTAGGCGACAAGACCGTCGATCAGATCACCGACAGAATTCGGTCACTCTGATGGGCGAGGGCGTAGACCCAACCAGCCGACGGCGCCGACCAGAACGAACGCGCCGGCTGCGATGACGAACACGACAGTGAACGCGGATTCGCTCGGTATCGCCGGCGAACCGGCAGGGAGGTTCGCGATGGTCATCGATGCCAGAATCGTCGTCACCACGGCGCTGCCCGTCGCGCTGCCCGTGGACCGGGAGATCGAGTTGATGCCATTGGCGATCCCGCTCTGATGATTGGGAACACTCGACATGATGATGGCGGGCATCGCTGCGTAACCGAGGCTCACGGCAGCCCCGACGGCCATACTCGCGCCGACAACGGAGATGGTGTGCGTGTGGTCGACAGCGAGCCAGGCGAAGGGAACTGCGCCGAACAGGGCAGTGAGTCCGAGAACGAAACGCGGCCCACGTAATCGAATCAGTCGTCCGCCGATGGGCGCGGCGATCAGTGAGACCACTGCTCCGGGGAGCAGGAACTGAACCGATGCCCGAAGAATGCTCGCATCGAATCCGTAACCGGCGAGCTCGGTAGGTAATTGGGCGAGATACGAGACGCCCAGAAAATTGGCGAACATGCCGAAACCCACCATGAGCCCGGCGATGTTTGCCATCATCACCGGGCGGAACACGAACATTCGCATGTCCACGAGAGGTTCGTCGACGGTGCGCTCGACCCACACCCAGACTGCGAACATCGCGATCGACCCGATGAACACACCGATGGTCGACGGGGATCCCCAACCCCACTGGTGTCCTTGCGAAATCGACAACAGGAGAAGCAGTAGCGCGGCACCCAGGCTCAGCGTGCCGACGACGTCGGTACGGCCACCGATCTTGTGTGGAGAATCCGGGATCAACCAGGCGACGGCGATCAGCGCCAGCACCGCGATTCCGGCAGCCATCCACAGCACGTTGCGGTAGTCGGCGTCCGGTCCGGATGTGAGGAGCCCCGTCGCAACCAGAGCCAGTCCGCTGCCGAATGCCAAGGTTCCGCTGACCAAAGCCATTGCACCTGGCAGTTTCTGAGGTCTGACTTCGTCGCGTAGTACGGACAGTGCCAATGGGAAAATCGCCGTCGCGGTTCCCTGTAGTACGCGTCCGAGGACGAGTAACGGCAGATTGTGTGCCAGTGCTGCGATGATCGAACCGATCACCATCACGATCAGCACGCCGATCAGAGTGCGCTTCTTGCCGTGTTGATCACCGAAACGGCCCAACAGGGGAGTGAAGACCGCGGCGGAGAGGAGGGTCGCCGTGGTCACCCAGCTCACGCCTGCCGCCGAGACGCCCAGATCGGCTTGGATGAGCCCGAGGATGGGGACCGGCAGGGTCTGCATCATCGAGACGATCATCGCCGACAGACTCAGGACCGCGATGATCACCGCTTCGTTGCGCGGTGATCGATTCGGGCGTGTCGAGTCGGGCTCGGTGTCCGTGGGTGTGGCGGGGGTGTTCGTCAAGGAGTCCTTCTCGGGTACTGCGCCGGAATACTTAATGTTGTGAAGTAATTTCTCGGATAGTAGATCGGCGCACGTTTCCGCGTCAAAGAGGACTCAGTCGGTGAACGAGGGGTTCATCGCGTTCTTCAGTGCATTGATCAGGTCGACGAACTCCGGTGAGTGCGCTGCTCCGCTTCGTGTCACTCCGGAAACAGGAATCCGTAAGCGGCCGTGAGTTTCTCGCATGAATATAATTCCCGCGCGAGGTGACTCTCCTGCGGTGATCGAGTACAGAAGGGTCCACGCGCTCGGGTTGGTGATCACATCGAGCGTCGCAGTGTGGTCACTGGGAATCGCCGGCCCCAATTGCACCCGGCGACCGATCTCCCGGAATGCATTCTCGACCACTTTGTGGATCAGAACCTGACTTTGTCGTGGTGGCAGAAGTAGGGGATAGGCGGCCAGATCGTTGAGGTCGACGCTTTGACGACCGGCCAGCGGGTGTCGACTCGACATTACGATCAGCAGGTCCTCGACTCCGAGATCGAGAGGCTCGAGCCCGGGTCGGTCGACGCCTCCACGAATCAGTGCAATGTCTGCATCACCGGAGGCCACGGCGTCCATGCGATGCGCAAAGCTCTTGATCACGAACTCGACGTCCAGATCCGGGTGACGTTCGCGGACGTGGGCTATCGCATCGAGAGTTTGAGCGGCGAAGCTCATGTTTCCGGTGATGCGGATTCGAGCACGCGGGTCGCGGGCCACTGAATACGCCATCGTTTCCAGACTCAGTACCTGCTGAGCGATGGGGACGAGACGAGACCCGGCAGGAGCGAGCCGGACCTCTCTGGTCGATCGTTCGAACAGCGTCGTCCCCAGCTCCTTCTCGAGCCGCGCCACCTGATGACTGATCGCGGATTGCGAGATGAAACACCGTTCCGCGGCGCGACTGAAGCTCAACTCCTCGCTCACGACGAGAAAATACTTGAGTTGTCGAAAATCCATGAATACACCTTACTTATGAGCAATCGAGATAACAGTCTTGCGAATGCTGCAGCTAGCTGGACTGGACCCATGATCAGTCCATACCGTAATAGTCATACTTTCAATTTGATTGAGGAGTGAGTTGTGAGCAGCACAGTTGCCGGGCGCGCGGATGTCGACGCGGCCGTGCACGAGAAGACGCAGGTAGTAATCGTTGGCTCGGGCTTCGGAGCCCTCGCCGCGGCGAAGACGCTGGCGAAGTCCAAAACCCCCTTCGTTCTCATCTCTGCGACTACCGAGCATCTGTTTCAGCCCTTGCTCTACCAGGTAGCGACCGGTGTTCTCTCGGCCGGAGAGATTGCCCCGCCCGTGCGGGCAATCCTCGAGAAGGTGCCCGGCGCCGACGTCCGACTCGGCCGCGTCGTCGAGGTGGATGCCGAGGCCAAGACACTCGTGTACGAGGCATCGGGACAGCGTCACACCATCGAGTACCGCTCACTCATCGCGGCCACCGGCGCTACCCAGGCGTACTTCGGCCGTGACGAGTTCGAGGAGGTCACCTACAAACTCAAGACCGTCGAGGACGCAGAGGCGCTGCGTACGCAGATCCTGCGCTGTTTCGAGGAAGCGCACACCACCAGCGACCCGGTCGCCAGGGAAGCCCTTCTCACCTTCGTCGTCGTCGGTGCAGGCGCCACCGGCGTCGAACTGGCCGGTGAGATCAAGGGCTTGGCCCGGCGTTACTTCCCCAAGGCCGTCAGGAACCTCACTGCCGACGACGTACGGGTGACCGTGGTCGAAGGTGCCGGCGTCACACTTCCTGCCTTCGGTGGCAAACTCAGTGAGTACACTCAGAACTCGCTCGAGAAGTCGGGAGTCGAGATAGTCCTCAACACCATGGTCACCGCGATCGACGAGCATGGAGTTACCGTTTCGTCGACGAAGACCAAGGAAGAGACCCGCATCGACGCCGAAACCGTTATCTGGTCGGCGGGCGTGCGAGCCAACGACTTTGCCGAGGTGCTCGGCCAGGCGACCGGCTGTGACACCGATCGGGCCGGACGTCTGCTCGTCAATCCCGACCTCACCGTCGGTGGGTTCGCCAATGTCTACGCCGTCGGCGACATGACATCATTGAACGGTCTTCCGGGCCAGTCGCCTGTCGCGATGCAGGGTGGTCGACATGTGGCCAAGATCGTCAACGGAAAGCGTAAGCCCGGCACACCTTTCAAGTATCTCGACAAGGGCAGCATGTCGATCATCAGCCGGTTCAGTGCTGTCGTCCGCGTGCGCAAGGTCGAACTCAAGGGGTTCTTCGCCTGGGTGATTTGGCTTGCCGTGCACGCGATGTACCTGATCGGCTTCCGTAATCGTGCCGTTGCGATCATGTCGTGGTTCGGTTCCTTCATCGGACATCGTCGCCCGCACTTCCATTACGCCCAGGAGGCAATGGAAGTACCGGCGGTACCGCCGGTGGTCGATGACGACGAACCAGCTGAAACGTCGGTGGTCGAGGACAAACCCGCGTTAGTCCCTTCCGCCTAGGCTCTTTTCGGCTCTTGCCCCGGACACGACGTGTTCGGGGCAAGAGCATTTTCCTCGATCCCACGAAGTTTTGGTTGGCTGATTGTGTCGGGGGTGACAAGCGGATCGTCTATCGCGCCTGGTTGGTGGATGCGATCACTTCTCGTGGTTGGGATCGTGGGTGCACGATGCGCCTCTCCTGGGCGTTCGACTTGGCCACTCGTGGCGGCCGGCCTCCGATATCAACGCGACAGGCAGTCGGTGTTGGGAGTCCTTCTAGTGTCGTCATCTCGATCATGTCGATTACCTCGGGCTCGGGATCCGTCAGGTTCCTAGGAGGCTTCGGTGTGATTCGATGCGTCGTATTGATCATGTTGTGCTGCAGTTGCATTGGTGAGACGTCGGGACGGTTCGGTTTGCGAGTGGGCGCGTATCCGTTACCAGGTGGGGTATTGGGGGAGGGTTTCGTGCGGGGTGTCGACACCGACGTATTTGTTGAGAACGGGGGTGGCGGCGACGGTGTTGCCCCAGTCTCGGCACTGCTGGTTGTAAGGGTTCTCGAGGTCGACGGGAAATGAGACTTTCCAGTCGCCGAAAACGTTGTTGGTCGGTGCAACCCATGCAGGGGTTTCGGGTGTTTGCTTCGAATGCGGTGATGTACCGATCAGCATGGATCCACCACCAGTTGGTCAGAGCTCTACCAGCAAACTGATACCGAGAATTGTCATCATCACGGCTATGGCCGCATCGAGAATGCGCCAAGTTCCGGGTTTCTCGAAGAACGGCGTCAACAGCTGGGCCCCGTAACCCAGCGCCGAGAACCACACGACGCCGGCTGCCACGGCCCCACCGGTGAACCACCACCGCCCGTCGGCTTGTCTGCCGTTGGCGATCGATCCCGTCAAGATCACCGTATCGAGATAGACGTGCGGATTGAGCCAGGTCAACGCAAGTGCCGTCGTCACCGCCGCCACCGCAGTGCCCGGTCCGCGACCTTCCGGGTTCGATGTCGGCTGCCGCCACGCCCGCCTGGCGGCGAAGGCTGCATAGCCCAGCAAGAAGATCGCGCCGAGGATTCGAGTTCCAGTGATCAGCGTCGGCGCTCGTTCGAGAAGAACTCCGATCCCGCTCACTCCGGCGAAAAGAAGAACCGCGTCGGAAAGCGCGCATATGGCGACAACGGGAAGTACATGTGTGCGGGTGAGTCCCACGCGGAGCACGAAGGCATTTTGAGCGCCGATGGCGACGATCAAGGACAGACCAACGGCGAATCCTACGAAAACCGAGCTGAGATCAACAGAGTGGAACATGCTTTACAGCGTGCTGACCGGGCCTTCAATCGTCCAGCTAATTATTCTTACGTCGCATTAACGTAGCTTCATATCATGTGGGATTTCGAGCAACTTGCGGCGTTGAAGGCAACGGTCGAGGAGGGCACCTTCGATGCGGCCGCGCAGAAACTTCACGTCACCCCTTCTGCGATAAGTCAGCGAATCAAAGCTTTGGAGACCTCGGTCGGTCGAGTTCTCGTGCAGCGCACCAAACCTGTGCGGGTCACGGACTCCGGGCGGGAGGTGCTGCGGCTCGCCCGGCAGATTGCATCCTTGACGCACGGCACCATGCGTGAATTGGGGTTGGGGGATCTTGCCGGTCGATTTGCTCGGGTATCCATCGCCGTCAATGCGGACTCGTTGTCGACCTGGGTGCTCGGGGCGCTCGCGGAATTCACCGACGAGGTGATGTTCGATTTCCATCTCGACGACCAGGACTACACGACTGACCTGCTTCGTGACGGGTCCGTTGTCGCGGCGATCACGTCGACGGCTACCGCAATCCAGGGATGCACGATCAGGCCGGTCGGGGTCATGCGGTACCGGCCGGTGGCTACGCCGACGTTCTGCCGGCGCTGGTTCGCGGACGGTGTCAGGCCGGAGTCGCTGTCGGCGGCTCCGATGGTGGTCTTCAACCGTAAGGACCTCCTGCAGGACCGCTATCTCAATCACGTGTCCGAGAGTTCTCGAGACACACCAAGACATTTCGTGCCGTCGTCTGCGGATTTCGCGGATGCCGTGCTCGCCGGCTACGGCTGGGGACTGCTCCCGGACCTGCAAACGGTGGAGGCGCGAAAGTCCGGCGCGTTGGTCGTAATCGATTCGAACTATGTCGACGATGTCCCGCTCTATTGGCAGCAGTGGAAACTGTCGTCGCCGATGTCGGCTCGAATAGCCGAGGCCGTGGCTGCTCGGGCCCGTGACGTTCTCCATCAGCCGACTCGATGATCATTGTGCTCGCAGGACAAAAAGAGCCATGAAATTGAGCTCCGGGGACCGTTTCTTCGCCCATCGAGTATGGATAGTGTTCTGAGTCACACAGGAACGAAAGGTGCTGACTCTCGTGACGGACATCGGATATCTGGCTTGGGACCTGGCGGAGACTCACGGCCCGAAGCCGTGCCTTCGCGACGATCGCGTCGAGCTGACGTACGCGGAGTTTGCCGATCGCACTGCAGCAGTGGCAGCACAACTCGACGGTAGGGGAATCGGCGCCGGTGACGTCGTTGCCGTCATGCTCCCGAATCGGGTCGAACTACTGATCGTGATCATGGCGGCCTGGCGTCTCGGTGCGGCCGCAACTCCGATCAACCCGATGTTCACAGCCAATGAAGCCGACTACCAGATAGCGGATTCCGATGCGACACTTGTAGTCACGGTGGGGCCGGACGCGCCGACCGGTGATCGAGCCGCACTGTATGTCGACGACCTCGACACAGTGTCGTCCGCCGGGTGGCGTTCGGCCGTCGAACCGCACGCCGACGACCTGGCGTTGCTGATCTACACCAGTGGCTCGACCGGAAGGCCGAAGGGCGTCATGCTGACCCACGCCAACCTGCAGTTCATGGCATCCTCCATGGGCGGCGCTATCGGCGTCACCGGCGACGATCACTGTTTGTTGATCCTGCCGCTGTTTCACGTCAACGCCATCTGTGTCAGCGTCCTGACTCCGCTCGTCGTCGGCGGACAGGTCAGTATCACCGGAGCATTCTCGGTGTCGCGGTTCTTCGACGACGTCGCCCGCCTGCGGCCCACGTATTTCTCGGCGGTGCCCGCGATCTACGCGATGTTGACATCGCAGCCGGACGAGGTCCCGATCGACACCTCGTCGCTTCGCTTCGCGGTGTGTGGTGCCGCCCCGATCAGCAAGGAACTCCTCGAACGTGCCGAGAGCCGTTTCGGTTTCGTGATCGTCGAGGGGTACGGGCTCACGGAGGGGACGTGCGCGTCTGCGTGTAACCCGGTCGATGGGGTTCGTAAGCTCGGTACCGTTGGTCCTGCACTGCCGGGGCAGCAGATCGCGATCCGTGCCGACGACGGTACGCACGCGCCGGCCGGAGTGTCGGGTGAGGTGATCATCAAGGGCGTCAACATCATGCGCGGATACCTGGGCAAACCCGATGAGACGGCGAGAGCGCTGGACGGTGGGTGGCTTCGTACCGGTGATGTCGGAGTTCTGGACGACGACGGCTACCTGACTCTGGTGGATCGTATCAAGGATATGATCATTCGCGGCGGTGAGAACATCTACCCCAAGGAGATCGAGAACACGCTCGCCTCGCATCCGTCGGTGTTGGAAGCGGCCGTGATCGGTGGCCCACATGCCGTGTACGGAGAGGTTCCCGTAGCCTATGTCGTCGCATATCCGGACACGCCGGTTACCGAAGACGAACTGCTGGAACATGTCACGGGCTTGCTCACCAGAGTGAAGGTACCGGTGGCGATCCATGTAGTCGATGCACTTCCCCGAAACCCGGTGGGCAAGATCGACAAGCCGAGAATGCGACAAGACCTGAAGGCGACCGCAGTCAACTAGTAGCTTCCACCGAACCTCGAACCTCGAACCTCGAACCTCGAACCTCGAACCTCGAACCTCGACGACGTCCGTCGAGTCGAACCGTCATGCCCACATGTCAGGAGTACATCATGGGATTCAAAGAAGGAAACTTCCCTCCCGTAGACCCGGCCACGTTCATGGACAAACCCTTTCTCCTGCGCTTACGCGAGATGTCCACGCACTGGGTCGATTACGGGTTCGGTACACCGAAGATGGTGCACACCGTCTACATCATGAAGCTGCTGTTCCTGTACGTCGCCGCCGGTACGGCCATCGCGACCCTGACGTCCGGTCTCTCGTGGTTCGACATCGGGTCCTGGTGGAATCAGCCCATCGTCTACCAGAAGTTGATCATGTGGACGATGATGCTCGAAATGCTCGGTCTCGCCGGCTCGTGGGGGCCGCTCGCCGGGCATTTCAAGCCGATGACCGGCGGTGTCCTCTACTGGATCCGTCCGGGAACCATCCGGCTGGCACCGTGGCCCGGTAAGGTCCCGTTCACGTCCGGTGATTCGCGCACGGTCTTCGACGTCGTGATCTACATTGCGGCAGTGATCAATCTTATTGTCGCCGTTACTCTTCCGGGAGTACACACCAGCGGGATCGACGCCGCTGTCGACGGCAACTCCGGATTGGTTCGCCCGGCAGCCCTCTATTCGTTTCTGGTTCTGATGGTGATTTCCGGTCTGCGCGACAAGGTCCCGTTCATCGCGGCTCGAAGCGAGCAGTACCTGCCCGCGATCGTTTTCTTCACGTTCCTGCCGTTCGTCGACATGATCCTCGCACTCAAACTCCTGATCGTCACCGTGTGGATCTGCGCGGGCATCTCCAAGTTCGGCCGCCATTTCTCGCTGGTGATTCCGCCCATGATCAGCAATACACCGTGGATTCCGTCGAAAAAGATCAAGCGCGCTCACTACCGGAACTTCCCCGAGGACCTGCGTCCGTCTCGACTCGGCGGCGGGGTGGCGCACGTGGCCGGCACTCTGGTGGAGATCGTGACGCCGTTGATCTTGTTGTTCTCCACCAACCACACGCTGACCTTGCTCGCGGTGTTGTTGATGGTCGGATTCCACCTGTTCATCGCTTCTACGTTCCCGCTCGCCGTCCCGCTCGAATGGAACCTGCTCTTCGCCTATGCCGCAGCATTTTTGTTCCTCGGTTTCCCGGCCTGGGACGGGTACGGTATCGGAGCTATGTCGTCGCCGTGGCTCACCGTGGGAATCGTTGCGGCACTGATCTTCTTCCCGATAGTGGGCAACCTGCGACCGGATCTGGTCTCTTTCCTTCCATCGATGCGCCAGTACGCCGGTAACTGGGCGTCGGCAACGTGGGCGTTCGCGCCAGGAGCGGAAGCGAAGATCGATCAGTACATCGAACGTCCCGCGACGATCACCCGGACTCAGCTGTTGGCGACCTACCCCGAAGACGTGTCGGACGTCGTCATACACCAACTTCTCGGCTGGCGTTCCATGCACAGTCAAGGCCGGGCACTGTTCTCGCTGATGATCCGGCACCTCGGTGAGGACATCAACACCTACTCACTGCGTGAAGCGGAGTTCTGCTGCAACTCCATAGTTGCCTTCAACTTCGGTGACGGGCACCTCCACGACGAGAAGCTGATCGCTGCGATCCAACGACGATGCAACTTCGCGCCGGGAGAGTTCCTGGTGACGTGGATCGAATCGCAGCCGATTCACAAGGGTACGCAGGCGTACAAAGTCATCGACGCGGCACTCGGTGTCATCGAGCGTGGAACGTACAAGGTGGCCGACGCCGTTGCGGAACAGCCGTGGTTGCCCAACGGCCCCATACCGTTCGACGTGCAGTGGACCCTCGAGGTGCACGCTGATCGAGCGATCACCGACCCGCAGGTCGTGGCGGAACCACAGATGCGTACGAGGAGCACCGACGGGAGCGAGGTGAGTAAGTGACCACGGCCGTGGTGGTCGGCAGCGGGCCGAACGGGCTCGCTGCCGCGGTGCACCTGGCGCGAAGCGGAGTGAACGTGCAGGTACTCGAAGCCGCCGACGAGATCGGTGGCGGTACCCGATCCGGGCCGATCGACGTTCCCGGACTGATTCACGATCACTGCTCGGCATTTCATCCGATGGGCATCGGGTCTCCGTATCTGTCCCGGTTGGACTTGGAGCGGTACGGGCTGACGTGGCGGTGGGCGGACGTCGATTGCGCACACCCGCTCGACAACGGTGATGCCGGTGTTCTGTTCCGATCACTCGAGGACACCGCAGCCGATCTCGGCGTCGACGGTTCGCGTTGGCAGTGGATGTTCGGCGATCTCTCTACCGGGTTCGACGCACTGGCATCGGATTTGATGCGCCCAGTCGTCAATGTTCCGCGTCATCCGCTGCGGCTGGCTGCGTTCGGGCCGCGCGCGCTGCTTCCGGCGACGGTGACCGCGAGGCTGTGGAAAACGGAGAAGGGTCGGGCGCTCTTCGGTGGCGTCGCTGCGCATGCCTACTACCGGCTCGACCGGCCGGCCACCTCTGCGGTGGGGCTGATGATCATCGGTGCGGGTCACCGCTACGGCTGGCCGGTCGCCGAAGGTGGATCGCGCGCCATCACGGACGCGATGGCGGCGATGCTGACCGATCACGGCGGCAAGATCTCGACCGGGATACGGGTGCGATCCGCCGCCGAGATACCGGACGCGGATGTGGTTCTGCTCGATGTCGACCCGGGGGGTGCGCTCCGAATTCTCGGCGACCGGTTACCGGCCAGGGTGGCGAAAGCTTACCGGAAGTTCAGGCGGGCGCCCGGCGCCTTCAAAGTCGACTTCGCGATCGAGGGGCATGTTCCCTGGACCAATGCCGACTGCGCCCGCGCCGGCACAGTCCATCTGGCCGGCGGCTTCGACGAAATCGTGGCAGGGGAGCGGGACGTCAACTCCGGGCGCATGCCCGAGCGGCCGTTCGTTCTCGTCGGCCAGCAGTATCTGGCCGACCCGACCCGTTCCGCAGGTGACTTTCATCCGCTGTACGCCTACGCCCACGTCCCGTACGGATACAGTGGCGATGCCACCGAGGCCGTCATCCGGCAGATCGAGCGCTTCGCACCCGGATTCCGCGATCGGATAGTCGCGTCGTCGAGTCGCAGTACCACGCAACTGGCCGCGGACAATCCGAATCAGGTGGGTGGGGACATCATCGGCGGCGCCAATTCCGAACTACAGGTGGTTATGCGCCCACGCATCGCGCTCGATCCGTACAGTACGGGGATCGAGGGTACGTACCTGTGCTCGGCATCGACGCCGCCGGGCGCCGGTGCGCACGGAATGTGTGGGTACAACGCGGCTGAATCGGCTCTGAAGTATCTACGGAAGCAGGGCTCGGAGGTGTTGTGAGTAGTCCGCCGAAGGACAGAGGCGCCGGAGCCATACGGCGCCTCGCCCGAGTACCTGCAGCCGCCGAACCAGAGGTACTCGCCGTCGTGGCGGAGGTGGCACGACGACTCGACGTACGGGCAGCCGACATCGCGCGCGCCATGGCGATCATGATGGCTCACGAGATCGACCAGCTGGACGCCGATGCGAACCTCGTCGAGATGCTCGAGGCAAGTGTGCAGGGCAATGTGACCACCATCATTCACGTTCTGGCCAACGACATTCCGATCGATCACCTCCAGCCCACCACGGCTGCGGTCGAGTACGCGCTGCGCCTTGCTCAGCGAGACGTACCGTCCAACTCGTTGGTGCGTGCCTACCACATGGGGCAGGGCGACCTGATGCGGATCTGCCATGACGAGGTCAGCGCGCTCGACATCTCCTCGCACCTCACTTCGGCTGTACTGAAGCATATTTCGGACGTCGTCTACAGCTACATAGACTGGATCACGCTGTACGTGTTCGATGCGTACGAGCAGGAGCGCAGCAGATGGATCAACGCGCAGGGAAATCTGCATTCCGCGGCCATTCACGCCCTGCTTTCCGGAAACAGCACCGATGTGACAGCTTTCGAGTCGGAGACCGGATACCGTCTCGGTCAAAATCACCTGGCGTTGATCATCTGGTCCACGCGGGATGCCGACGTGTTGGGAATCAATTCTCTCGATCGCCTCGTGCACGACCTGGGTTCGGCTGCAAGCGCGGACAAGCCGCCGATCATCACCGCCATCGACCGTCGAACGGTCTGGGCGTGGCTGCCGTTCGGTAGGCGGGTTCCCGCTCCCGACTCGGAGACATTGTCCGTGTCGATGCCGCTGGACAGCGGGACTCGGGTCGCGATCGGGCTGCCAGGAGCCGGTGTGGACGGCTTCATCCGTTCACACGAGCAAGCGCGGGCCGCATATTCGGTTGCAGCGGTTCCGGATACCCCGCAGCGCCCGGTGGTGAGCTTTGGGGACCGTGGTGTGGCGGTTGTGTCCCTGCTCTCGCAGAATCCGGAATCGACCAAGGCCTGGGTGTGGGAGGTACTCGGCCCGTTGGCCGGCGACACTCCCGCGGCGGCGTCACTTCGGACTACGTTGAGTGTGTATTTCGCGCACGGTGAAAGCCACCTCCATACCGCCAATCACATGAATTTGCACCGGAACACAGTCAAGTACCGTATCAACAAGGCACTCGGCGATCCGGTTGCGGCAGGCCGCGACAAACTCGACCTCGCGCTGGCACTGCAGGTATGCGAGTTACTGGGCAGATCGGTGCTGCGGCCCACTCGTTGATCAGTCACCGGGCCGTCCCGGCGAAGCAGTCCGTTCGCGCTGTCAGCGGATCGGCTTCGACCGCCTGAAGACGGGTGGATGCGCGCAGCGGCGAATCGAGTGGGTGTTCGACTTCGCTGTCCTGGCCCGGTGCCCCATTGTCTGTGGGGTGCCTTACGGTGTTCGAGTGACTTCACCGTGGACCGCTGGGCAGGTGGCGTCGGTCGCCTCCGACACCGCCTCGCTGGTTGCTGCACGAAAACTTGTCGCCTCGTGGACGCTTACCGGATGCAACGGCGTCGCATTGTGGGGGCTGTGTCAGGGTAGCGGGTCCAAGCCGTACCAGGCGGTGGTGGATTTGACCGGGCCTGCATACAAGTGTTCGTGCCCCAGCCGCAAATTTCCGTGCAAGCACGCGTTGGGGCTGCTGGTCGAATGGTCCGAAGGGCGAGTGCCGGATGCCGCCGACCCGATCGATTTTGCCTCTCAATGGCTGCTGAGCAGACAAGAGAAGCCAGAGCGAGCCACCGAGAGGGCAGTTGCGCTCACGAAGCCTGCGTCCGATTCAGCTACTGCGCAGAAGCGTGCGGAGCGAGTTGCGAGCGGACTCGTCGAACTGGATCTGTGGATCACCGATCAGATTCGCGGTGGCCTGGCGTCGATGGACACGTCCTGGACGAGCTTCGATGCGATCGCCGGCCGTATGGTCGATGCGCAGGTACCGGGCGCAGCGACGGCACTGCGAGCATTGGCCGCCGTCGTGGCATCCACCGAGAATTGGCCACAGCGGGTACTGGACGAGTTCTCCAGGCTTCATCTCCTGATCGTCGCCCATCAACGGTTGGACGAATTGCCGGGGAGTCTTCAGGATTCGGTGCGATCTCACCTCGGATACCCGGTCTCGACCGACAGCGTCATGGAGTCGGCGCCGGTTCGGGAGCGCTGGATGGTGCTGAGCTCCTCGACCTCTGAAGACAACCGCTTGTTCACCCGTATCGTGTGGCTGCTCGGGCGGAACACCGGTCGGTGGGCTCAGTTGCTCGATTTTTCCCACGGATCGGCCAATTTCTCCGGTACGACGCCACCGGTCGGCTTTCTGATCGACGCGGAACTCCACTTCTATCCAGGTGCGGCACCGCTGCGCGCGAGGATGGGGACCACTTTCGGGGAGCCGGAACCGTTCACGACCATGCCGGTGGGCGGCATCGACACTGCACTGCAGAACTACACCGATGCGCTTGCCGCTGATCCGTGGTTGCGGTCGTGGCCGGCTGTGATCGGTGCGGTCGTTCCGTCCGTCGACTCGGGCAACTGGTTCTTCGTGGACGGTGAGGGTGCGGCGATCGCCGCGGCGGGAGATCCTGAGGTGATGTGGACGTTGTCGGCTGTTTCGGGCGGCCACCCCGTCACTGTGTGTGGAACCTGGAATGCAGTGGCCTACACCCCGGTGTCGGTGTTCACCGGAGGTCGGGTGATCATGCTGTGAGCTCGTTGCTGTCAGCGGCACTGCTGGGAACTTCGCGCACTGCGCCCGCGTTCGACTCGTTGCCGCCGGAGATTCGCGACGCTGTGGGCACACTCGGCGACGATCCCGCGCGGACGTTACTCGCTGCCGCTGCGTTGGAACGCGCTTACCGACGCGGTGGCGCAGTTGCGGTCACCGCTGACGTACCCCCACCGGCACCGGAAGACCCCAGGCCGACGCTTCCGCAGTCGTCGGCAGCGCACTTGCTGTCCTTGCTCGCCGCAAAAGCGACGCTGCTCGACGACTGGTTCGTTCTCGCCCTCGAACGTGATTTTCGCGCCCCCGATCATCTTGTCGCCGAACTACTTTCCCACGCTCACAAGAGTGAGCAACATCGTGAGAGCATTCTGCACATCGTCGGTGAACGAGGACGTTGGCTCGCCGCTCGCAATCCGGAGTGGAAGAAACTTGTTCGCCACAAGAATTCGGACGTGGACCTCTGGCGTCACGGAACACCGCAAGAGCGTGTCCAGTGGCTCAGAGACACCCGACGAATCGATCCGGCAGCCGCGCTGTCCGAACTCGAACAGTCGTGGGATTCCGAGCGAGGCGAACACAAAGTCGCATTCGTTACCGCGCTGTCGATCGGTTCGAGCCCGGCCGACGCGTCTCTGCTGGAGCGGGCACTCGACGACAAGCGAAAAGACGTACGACGCGAAGCCGCGGTGTTGTCCAGCCGGATTCCCAGCTCGCCGCTCGCCGAGCGAATGGCGCAAAGGGTCCTCTCGTGGGTGCGGGTGGAACGTAAGCTGCTCCGGTCCAAGCTGGTAATTCAGCCACCGGAGGAGATCGACGCGTCGGCGCGTAGAGACGGCATCGAGGATCGGCCGAATCCGCAGACCGACTACCGGGTGGAGTATGTCAGGCAGGCTATCTCGTGCGCACCGTTAGCATTGTGGGACAGTGTGATCGGCGATTCTCGAAAGGTTCTGGCTACCGCCGTCGACCCGGACTGGGAGCCGGTACTGCACGACGCGTGGACCTCGGCCGCGTTGGCGCAACGCAATTCGGAGTGGGCGCTCGCTATCTTGCACACCAGAGGTCTGTCCACCGATCGGCGTCTCCTCCGGCTGGTGCCGTCCCAGGAGTTGGCGACACTGCTCCGCTCCGGAAACGGCGACGCCAACGTGCTCAATCCTGATCGGGCCGCAGTCTACGAAGCCTTGCCGGGTCCGTGGCCCGAGGACATCACGCGTGCGGTGTTGGGGCAATGGGAGCGAGCCGGAGCTCGCCGCGCCGACGGTGGATCCAAGGCGGGCGAGTTCTCCCGTCACCGATATGCGGCCTCGTTACGCTTGGCGGAGAACAGGTTCCCGTACACCGCAGTGTCTCTGCTCGACAAAGCCGCCGAACGCGCCCGCGACCCTGACTGGCAGCAGGCCTTCGTCAGAACCGCACACGCCATCACCTACCGCAGAACTCTGCTCGAGGAGCTCAAGTGACTGACAGTGTTATCACCCCGTCCCCTCGATCCACGGAGCCGGAGAAGCTGATCCGCCCGCACGCCGAGCAGGAATATGCTCGCGAGTTGGCGACACTGGCGGCCACCGATACACGGCCGCGTCCGCCGTCGTGGAATCTGTCGCCTTGGGCGGTGGTCACTTACCTCCTCGGCGGCACTCTCGACGACGGAACGGTGATTTCACCGAAGTACGTGGGGCCTCGTCGACTGATGGAAGTTGCGGTGGCGACACTCGCGACCGACCGCGCCCTGCTACTGCTGGGAGTGCCGGGAACTGCAAAAACGTGGGTGTCCGAACATCTTTCGGCGGCAATCTCCGGCGCGTCGACGCTGCTCGTCCAGGGGACGTCCGGCACTCCGGAAGAAGCCATTCGTTACGGCTGGAACTACGCGCGACTTCTCGCCGAGGGCCCGTCCGACGGTGCATTGGTGCCGTCTCCGGTCATGACGGCGATGCGGACCGGAAAGATTGCCCGAGTGGAGGAATTGACGCGTATCCCGGCCGACGTCCAGGACGCGCTGATCACGATTCTCTCCGAGAAGACCTTACCGGTACCAGAACTCGGGACAGAAGTGCAGGCCGCCAAGGGGTTCAACCTGATCGCCACTGCGAACGATCGTG
Source organism: Rhodococcus sp. 27YEA15 (assembly GCF_049739425.1). Taxonomy (NCBI): domain Bacteria; kingdom Bacillati; phylum Actinomycetota; class Actinomycetes; order Mycobacteriales; family Nocardiaceae; genus Rhodococcus; species Rhodococcus sp. 27YEA15. The sequence goes on along the minus strand of NZ_JBMHHW010000001.1, from coordinate 4,452,217 downwards.
ACCGGGGGGTCAACGACCTGTCGTCGGCGTTACGTCGACGCTTCAACACCGTGGTGCTGCCACTGCCTGCAAGTGAAGAGGACGAGGTGTCCATCGTGGCACGTCGGGTGCAGCAGTTGGGTGCTGCGCTGGAGCTGCCCGCGGTGCCTGCGGCGGCCGAGGAAATTCGTCGAGTGGTCACCGTGTTCCGTGAACTACGGTCCGGTGCCACCACGGACGGTCGCACCAAGATCAAGTCGCCGTCCGGCACCCTGTCGACGGCTGAGGCAATCTCGGTGGTGACCAACGGTTTGGCGCTCTCGGTTCATTTCGGTGACGGTGTGCTCAGGGCATCCGACGTCGCTGCCGGAATCCTGGGTTCGGTGATCAAGGATCCGGTTGCGGACCGAGTGGTGTGGAACGAGTACCTCGAAGCAGTGGTACGTGAGCGCGGCGAGTGGTCCGACTTCTATCGGGCGTGCCGCGAGGTCACCGGGTGACCGTCACGGCCACCGGGCAGCAGGTGCGTGTGTTCGGGATTCGACATCACGGTCCGGGATCTGCGCGTGCGGTTCGGCATGCACTCGAGGATTTCGCCCCCGATGTAGTCCTCATCGAAGGCCCCTCGGACGCAGATCCGCTGGTGATGTTGGCAGCCTCGGAGGCCATGGAGCCGCCGGTGGCCCTGCTTGCCTATGCCACGGGTGAGCCGTCCACGGCGGCATTCTGGCCGTTCGCAGTGTTCTCACCCGAATGGCAGGCATTGACTTGGGCTGCGAGCAACGGTGCGCAGGCCCGATTTTGTGATCTACCGGCGTTCAACGTGTTGGCCGGCGAGGCTACCCAGACCGCCCGGGACGGTGATCCTTTGGCTCGGCTGGCGGCGGCGGCCGGTCACGACGATACCGAGCGCTGGTGGGATTCCGTTATCGAATCAGGTTCCGACACAGGTTCTTCCGGATCGGATTCGTTCGAGGCGATTGCCGAGGCAATGGCAGCGCTGCGTGAGTCGGTACCGATCGACGAGGAGACGGCACACCGCGAGGCGTACATGCGTCAGGTGCTGCGAAGGACACTCAAGGGTGGCGCGCAGCGAGTGGCCGTGGTCTGCGGTGCGTGGCATGCCCCGGCGTTGGTCGGCCGCCTGGGGCCGGCCACGGCTGATGCACGCATCCTCAAGGGAATGGCCAAGGTCAAGACGTCGTTGACGTGGGTGCCGTGGACACATTCGAGGTTGGCGTCCGCGTCCGGCTATGGAGCGGGGATCACCTCACCAGGCTGGTATCACCACCTGTTCACGGCGCCCGACGAGATGATCACTCGGTGGCTCACCAAAGTTGCCCGCGTGCTGCGTTCCGAAGATCTGCCGATCTCGAGTGCACACGTCATCGAAGCGGTGCGGCTGGCAGATACCTTGGCCGCGATACGGTCGCGTCCGTTGGCGGGCCTGTCGGAGGTCACGGAAGCGACGCGGTCGGTGATGTGCGATGGCAACGACGTCCTGCTCGATCTGGTCACGCGCCGGTTGGTCGTCGGCGAGGCGTTGGGCGCCGTACCGGAGGAGACGCCGACTGTGCCGTTGGACGCCGATTTGCGAGCGCGGGCAAAGACGTTGCGGCTCAAACAACAAGCCGGAGCAAAAAATCTGGATCTGGATCTACGGCGAACCATCGACGTCGAGCGGTCGCACTTTCTGCATCGTCTGGCAGTACTCGGGATCGATTGGGCGGTGCCGGTGGACAGTGACGTACGTTCCACCGGTACGTTCCGCGAAACGTGGTCGCTGCAATGGAAACCCGAGTGCGCGGTCTCGGTGATCGAGGCATCCCTGTGGGGCACCACGGTGGCAGTTGCGGCAGCGATGAAAATCGGTTCGACCGTGCGTCAGCCTGGAATTGGTCTCGCCGAGTTGATCGAACTGTTGGAGCGCTCGCTGCTTGCGGACCTACCCGAAGCGCTGACGGATGTTCTTGCCGCCATCAGCTCTGTTGCGGCCCTCGACAACGACGTCGCTCACTTGATGGTGGCACTTCCGGCGTTGACCAGGACTTTGCGCTACGGGGACGTGCGGGGGACCGACTTGCCGGCTCTGACAGAGGTGGGGGACGGACTGTTGATCCGTATCTGTACCGGTCTCGGTATCGCGGTAACCGGGCTGGGCGACGACGGTGCCGAGGAATTCCGAGAACTTCTCGACAAGGTACACGCGGCAGTCATGACCCGCGACGATGTGGCCGCGAGCGCGCGGTGGCTGAATGCGTTGTCCGGTTTGATCGATCGCGGCGACGTGAACGGGATACTTGTCGGACGAATGGTGAGGTTGTTGCGTGACGCCGGGGTGATACCGGAAGTCGAAGCGGCCGAGCGATTGTCCCGCGCATTGTCGATCGGAAGCACGCCGGTCGACAAAGCCGGGTGGGTCGACGGTTTTATCGGCGGTGGGGGGCTTGTTCTGATCCATGATCGTCAATTGCTGACGTTGATCGACGATTGGGTACGCCGGCTGCGGGAGCAGGATTTCATCGACACCCTCCCTTTGTTGCGGCGTACGTTCGGAGCTTTCGAGCCGGGTGAACGCCGGGCGATAGGTCAGGCGGTACGTGGTGGTCGGGGTACTGGGCGGCAAGTCGAGACCGACGTGATCCGGGGCCGAGCGGCGATGACGGTCGTCGCGGACATTCTGGGGGTGAGCGGGTGAGCGACGAGCAACGATTGCGGCGATGGCGTCTGATGCTGGGTGGTTCGGCCGAGGAATCGACGGGCACGCCGGCGTTGCCGGGCGATACCCGAATGGATGCGGCTCTTGCAGCGCTCTACGACTCGTCCGGCCGTGGAAAATCGAAGCGACGCTCCGCAGGTCTCGGAGCGTCGGCGCCGACTGTCGCTCGATGGTTGGGCGACATCCGAACCTATTTTCCGAGTTCGGTGGTCCAGGTGATGCAGAAAGACGCGATCGATCGTCTCGGGTTGGCGCAACTGCTTCTCGAGCCGGAGTTACTCGACGCGGTGGAGCCGGACGTCCACCTGGTGGGTACGTTGCTCAGCCTCAATCGGGTGATGCCGGAGGCGAGTAGAGCGACCGCTCGAACGGTGGTGGAAAAGGTTGTCCGTGAGGTCGAGGAACGGATCGCACAAAGCACGAAGACTGCGGTGACAGGTGCACTGAACCGAGCGGCCCGCACCACGAATCCGAAGCTCCGAGATATCGACTGGAACCGCACTATTCAGGCAAATCTATCGCACTATCTGCCTGAATATCGAACTGTGGTGCCGGAGCGACTCGTTGGTTACGGTAGGAAATCGAATGCGGTGCAGCGTGACGTGGTGTTGGCCATCGACCAATCGGGGTCGATGGCGTCCAGTGTGGTCTACGCGTCGGTGTTCGGTGCCGTTCTTGCATCGATGCGTGCGCTGAAGACTTCCCTCGTGGTCTTCGACACCGCAGTAGTCGATCTGACCGAGAAGCTGGCCGATCCGGTCGACGTACTCTTCGGTACGCAGCTCGGTGGCGGTACGGATATCAATCGAGCCATCGCCTACAGCCAGTCGCTCATCTCTCGTCCGGATCAATCCATGTTCGTGCTTGTTTCCGATCTGTACGAAGGCGGAATCCGACACGAGATGCTCAAGCGTATGGCCGCGATGAAAACCTCCGGGGTCCAAGTGGTGGTGCTGTTGGCATTGTCGGATGACGGAGTGCCGTCGTTCGATCGTGATCACGCCGCAGCATTGGGGGCTCTCGGCATTCCGGCCTTTGCATGCACCCCGGACCAGTTTCCGGACCTGTTGGCGGTGGCTCTCGAGCGAGGTGACGTAGGGGAGTGGGCGGACCGCAATACCGCAGGCCAGGGCTGAGCGCCCGAACCGGTCGTCGACCGTGGCTACTGAAGGGCTAGTAGTTCTCGGCTACGGTGTCGGTGTGCGCCACCTCCCGATATAGTCATCTTGGCGCATTTGGGCCCTTTGGTGGTTACCGTTAGCCGTGAGAAACTGACGGCGGTCGGACGCACTCGGGCGTATCGAATGTTCTGTTCGGTGACGTAGTCAGGGAGGTGCGGATTGTCTCGACACGCGGGTACGTGTTCTCCGGCGTACACCCCTGTCGAAGCCCTGACGACGAAACACCGAACCTCCCGATTCGAGGTCGCACGGTGGTGAGCGACGTACTACGGTCGGGCGATCTGCCGACCTCCTCGCGGACCGAACGGGAGCGGCTCTTTCGCCGACAGATCGACGAAGCGGCGGCTGTGGTGCCGTTCTCGAATGCCGCATACCTGCTCAGCCTCGGAGTGATTCTCTCCTACGTCGGTACATCGGCCGGGGAACCGGCAGTGTGGCTCCTCGGATTCCTGATCACGGCACTTCTCGTGAACTCCCTTCGTATCTGGATACCGTTTCGTCGGCATCGCTCCGCGCGGACGCCGCTGTTCGACTACCGCGCGTTGTTACTCGAGGTCGTGGTCCTGGCAGCTTTGGACATGGTGCTGTTCGGGTTGTTGTTCCATCACAGCGATGTGTACCGCGACCTGATATTGATCGCCACGGTGGCCGGAATCATGGGAGCGGGCACTGTCACGCTGTCGAGTGTGCGTTCGTTGGCCATGTCGTGGATCTTCGTCCACGGACTCGGACTGTTCGTCGTAGTCGTACCGATCACCGAGACACATATCCGTGTCCTTCTCGTGCAACTGACCATCTACATGTTTGCCCTGACTGTGGGGGCAATTTATCTCTCGGCATCGTTTCGGCGGCGATGCCTGGCCGAGTTCCAGGCTGAATCCGAACGCCAAACCGTGACGTTGCTCCTCGACGGGTTCGAGGGTGGCTCTCGCGACTGGCTGTGGGAGTGCGACAACGACGGCCGCTTCTCGCACGCGTCCGTGCGCCTGGCAGAGGTGGCCGGAGTGACCGTCGCCGACTTGCAGACACTTACCTTCGGTGAGCTCCTCATTCGCCTCCAGGCGCCGAGTCCTTCGCATGGCGAGTCCGATGCCGAATCCCTGCTCGACAAATTGCGGGCCGGAATTCCGTTCCGTGACGTCGTGGTCGCGGTCCGCGTCGACGGTGAACGTTGCTGGTGGTCACTGTCGGGCAATCCTCGAACCCTGGACGACGGCACGACACTGGGATGGCGTGGAGTCGGATCCGACATCACCGAGCAGTACGTCCACGAGCAGGAGATTCTGCGGCTCGCCGGCACCGACACGTTGACCGGATTGCCGAACCGGCGGGCATTCTCCACTGCATTGGCGGAGGCGATCAGAGGGCGCGACGCCGGGGCAATGGTTTGTGTCGGAATTCTCGATCTGGACAACTTCAAGTCGATCAACGACACCCTGGGACACCCGGTAGGCGATCAACTGTTGATCGAGGTGACGGCACGTTTGCGAAAGGTCTTCGGATCCGACCTGTGCGCGCGTATGGGTGGAGACGAGTTCGGGTTGATCGTCAAGGTGATGCCGGGCGGCGAACCTGATCCGGTGTTCGACCGGTATCTCGACGCGCTACACGAACCGTTCTTCGTGACAGGAAATCGAATCGAAGTGCGGGCGACAATCGGCTGGGCGTTCGCGCCGGACGATGCCTCCGATGCCGACGCAGTGGTGATGGCAGCGGATCTGGCACTGTACGAAGCGAAGGCCACCGGGCGAAACCGGGTAGGCCGGTTCTCACCCGAGTTACGCGAACGCGCGTCGATCCGGGCCGCAGCGTTGCAGGAATTGGACCAGGGCATCGAAAAGGGGCAGTTCGAGCTTTACTATCAACCGCAGATGGACATGGCCACCGGGGCGGTCGTCGCGTTCGAGGCGCTGCTGCGATGGAATCATCCGGAGCGCGGTTTGATCGGCCCGAGCGAGTTCATCTCGGTGGCAGAGGAAACCGGGATGATCATTCCCCTCGGCGCGCAGGCGATGGCCCTGGCGAGTGCGGCCGCTGTCCGCTGGCCGGCCGGGATCGGTGTGACGGTGAACGTCTCGCCGGTTCAGTTGGCGTCGCGAGAATTCAGCGAGATGGTGCGAGACGCGCTCACTCGGTCAGGGCTCGATGCCCGATCGCTGCAATTGGAGATCACCGAGACCGGTGTCGTGGACGATCATGCGATATTCGAATTGGATCGCTTGCGTGAACTGGGAGTGACCGTCGCTCTGGACGACTTCGGTACCGGGTACTCGTCGTTTGCAACCTTGCAGCGACTGCCGATCGACGTGCTCAAGATCGATCGCCTGTTGGTGGCCGGTTCCGACGATCCGCAGATGTCGGTGGTGAAGTCGATGGTCGAACTGGCTGCTGCCCTCGGAATGCGTTCTCTGGCCGAGGGTGTCGAGACACCCGAGCAGTTGCGCAGGGTACGTGCGGCCGGGTGTGAACTGGTGCAGGGATATCACATCAGCCGCCCGATGAGTCGGGAGCGGGTGGCGGCATACCTGGCATCCGAGCAGGACCGCGGGGAAGCTGTCGGATCGTTGGCCTAGCCCGACCGAGCGGCGAGAGGCAGTGTGGACAGCACGGTAGGTCTTCTCAGCGAGCGTGTTCGACGAGGAATCGACGAAGCACCGGATTGTAGATTTCGGGGGCTTCCCAGAACGAGGCGTGTCCGGCCCCGGGGATCACGTGGTAGATCCCTTCCCACAGGTTCGCGTACGTCAACGACGCCACGTATTCGGTGTTCACGAACGGATCCTGCGCGCCGTCGATGACCGCGAGCGGCACCGAAGACGTTGCCACCAATTGCTTCTGGTCGGATTCCCGGCCCGCGGCGAACGCGTCGAACATCACTTTCCGTGCCCGCCCGTCGGTGCGGATCGCAGCATCGAGAGCGCCCTGCTCGAACGGGACGGCGGCCAGTCGTGCGAAGAGTTCGGCTTCCTGCTCGGTGATGATCTCGGTGCCGCCGACAGCGAGTCCGTCGCCTGATCGAAACGCCTCGTTCAGAGTCTCGGCGTTGGCAGGCGGGGTACCGGTGACAACCAGCCCGGTCAGGCCCGGGAACTTGGCGATCATCTCGAGGCCGATGTGCCCACCGAGTGACCAGCCGACGACGACGGCGCGGTCGATACCGAGTTGGGTCAGCACCTCGACGATCGAATCCGCATACCCGCGCTGGGTATAGGCCACCTCGGGGTCGCGTGCGTCCTGCGAGTCACCGTGCCCGAGCAGATCAAGGGCGATCATGCGGTAGTCGGTTGCCCACTCCGCATCCACCTGGTGCCGAAAGATCGTGCGGCTCGCCGAGTTGCCGTGAACGAACACGACGGGAAAGCCGTCGGTGCCGCTGTCGTCGACGGCCATGATGCCGTGGCTGGTCTCGATCTCGGTGGTGGTCATCGGGCGTCCTAGTGGTTCGTGGTGCGTGCATTGGGCACCGCACCACATTACCGCCGCCGGTTCAGGAACCGATGGTGCGGCTGTCGCCGCGGAACTCCGCAACCACGACGTCACCGCTGCGTACTGTGACGTCGTAGATTCCGGTGCGGCCCTGACGTGACTTTTCCGTCGCTGTCGCGACGAGTGTGTCACCGAGTCCGGTGCGACGAAGAAACCTGATGTCCGCGCGCGCTGCAACGGCGGCTGCGTCGTAGCCATTGCAGGCGAGCGCGAATGCGGTGTCCGCGAGCAGAAAGACGTACCCGCCGTGAGTGATTCCGTGGCCGTTCACCATCGTTTCGGTCACCGAGACGGTGACCGTTGCGCTGCCGGGCGACAATTCGGTGACGGCGATCCCGAGAGCTCTCGACGCGAGGTCTGCGTCGAACATCTCTCGGGCGGTCTGGCTCGCACTCACGGGCGGTTCCTGCTCTCGATCAGAGGAAGGACGAAACTTCCTGGGTGTACATGGTGACGGTGCCGGTCGCGAAGTTGGCCACGTCCTTTCCGGCTGCCCGCATCTCGGGCGAGGACATGCCGCTTCGCGCGGTTTCGGCATCGGCGAACACCAGGTTCGCGACGGCGTAGAAGGCCGGCTCCGTACCGTCTGTCGACGCGCATTTGCCGTAGGTGAAGTCCGAGAGCCCCGGTACTGCGCGGGCGAGCGGGATGTGAACATCGCGGTAGTACGCGTCGAAGGCGTCTGGGTCGGTGGGGCGTCCGTAACATACGGCTACCAGGTAGGACATGTCGATCAGTTCCCTTCGGTCCGGGTCTTGGCCACCAACGTCAGGACGTCGTACGTCGCAACGGATTCGTCGTCCTGATTGGTGACGACGGCATCCCAACGAACCTCACCGTAGTCGGCGCTGCTGCGCGGTGTGATGGATTTTGCGGTGAGGGTGACCGTCAGGCTGTCCTCGGCCTTGACCGGCGTGAGGAACCGCAGATTGTCGACGCCGAAATTCGCCAGCACTGGACCCGGTGCGGGGTCGACGAAGAGGCCGGCGGCGAGCGAGACGATGAGGTACCCGTGTGCGACGATCCCGCCGAACAACGGATTGGCGGCTGCGGCTGCGGGATCGGTGTGGGCGTAGAAGGTGTCGCCGGTGAACTCGGCGAAGTGGTCGATGTCGGCGCGGCTGACCAGGCGGGGTCCGCCGACGATGGTGTCGCCGATCTTCAGCTCTGCCAGGCTCTTACGGAAGGGGTGCTCGTCGCCGATGCTGCGCTGGGATCCGGTGACCCAGCGCTGACCGACCGCGGTGAGGACGTCGGGTGTTCCCTGAACGGCAGTGCGCTGCATGTGATGCAGGACACCGCGAATCCCGCCGAGCTCTTCGCCGCCGCCCGCACGTCCGGGACCACCGTGTACCAGGACGGGGAGCGGTGACCCGTGACCGGTGGATTCCTTGGCGTCCTCGCGATTGAGGACGAGAACGCGGCCGTGGAACGCGGCGAGGCCGAGTACCAGGGCGCGGGCCGTTTCGGTGTCGTTCGTGACGACCGAGGCGACGAGGCTGCCTTCGCCGCGGGCCGCCAATTCGATGGCATGATCGATGCTCTCGTAGCCGATGACAGTGCTGACGGGTCCGAATGCCTCGAGTTCGTGGACCTCGTTCGAATCGGCGTCGGCGCGTAGCAGTATCGGGGAGATGAAGGCTCCGGTAGCGGCGTCGGCGCCGACCACCTCGACGTTGTCGGGGTCGCCGAAGACGACGGTGGCCGATTTCTGCAGGCCGCGAACGGATTTGCGAACCTCGTCGAGTTGCTCGAGGCCGGCGAGTGCGCCCATCGTGACACCGTCGGCGTCGGGGTGTCCGACGACGACGCGGCCGAGGCGCTCCGATGCGGCGTCGATCACCGCGTCGACCAGTGCGAGCGGTACGAGCGCGCGCCGGATGGCGGTGCACTTCTGTCCGGCCTTGACGGTCATCTCGGTGACGAGTTGTTTGACGTACAGGTCGAATTCGGGTGTTCCGGGGAGAGCGTCGGCGCCCAGGATCGAGGCGTTGAGCGAGTCGGCTTCGGCGTTGAAGTGCACACCCTTCTCGACGACGTTCGGATGCGCGCGCAGGGTGGCGGCGGTGTCGGCGGATCCGGTGAAGGCCACCGAGTCCTGGCCGCCGAGGTGATCGAGTAGTCCGCGAGCGCTACCGGAGAGCAGCTGTACGGAACCTTCGGGCAAGAGCCCGGATTCGATGATGCGCCGGAACACCAGTTCGGTGAGATAGGCGGTGGAACTGGCGGGCTTGACGATGGACGGCACACCGGCGATGAAGGCGGGGGCCAGCTTTTCCAGGAAGCCCCACACCGGGAAGTTGAAGGCGTTGATCTGTACGGCGACGCCGCGACGCGAGGTGTAAATGTGCCGGCCGAGGAACGTGCCGCCCTTGCCGAGAACCTCGAGGTTTCCGTCGAGGTGGACGGTGGCGTCGGGAAGTTCACGTTTGGCTTTGCCGGCGTAGCTCAGGAGGGTGCCGAAGCCGCCGTCGATGTCGACGCCGGAGTCGCGCGTGGTTGCACCGGTCGAGGTGGACGCCGCGTAGAACTCGGCCTTGCCCGCCATCAGTGTGAGGGCGAGGGCTTTGAGTGCCCCGGCGCGCTCGTGGAAGGTCATCGCGGCAAGTGCGGGACCACCCACCTCGCGGGCGTAGGTCACCATCTCGCCCAGGTCGAGACCGGTCGAGGAGATTCTGGCGATCTCCGATCCGTCCAGGGCACTCGGCAGCGGGGTTCCCGCGTCCTGGGCGGCGACCCAACGGCCGGCCACGTAGCTTTCCAACAGTCTGCTCACGATATCTCCATCTCACCGTACGTTCGGTCGGTAATTACCATCGCGCGGGATCTTCGAGATGTCAAGGAATCGACTCGATCGCCTGAGGATCAGGCCTTGCGCAGTCCGTCGAACGTCACTGCTACGACGGCGTCGGCAATGTCGGCGACGGATTCACCCGATCGTGGTTTGTACCACTCGATCAGCGAGTTCACCGTGCCGAACATGAGCTTGCTGGCCAGGGCCGGCTCGATGTCCGGGCGCAGATCGCCCTCCGCTGCTGCTGCCGCGACCAGTCCGCCGACGAAATTGTCGAATTCGCGCCGACGAGCGAGAGCGGCGCGTTCGACGGTCGTGTTCCCACGCACTCGAAGCAGGAGCGTGACGTAGGGCAGTTCGGCGACCAGAACCTCGACACTTCGGCGGACCAGGTATTCGAGCCGGTCGATATACGGTCCGGTCGTGGCGCCGTCCTCGGTGGTAACCGCGAACAGCGCGTTCAGTGCCCGCGAGAGGGCGAGTTCGAGCAGTTCGGACTTGCCGGACACATGGTGGTAGATCGACGACTTGGTGATGCCGAGTTTCTTGGCGAGCACTTCCATGCTGGCGCCGTCGTAACCCTTGTCGTTGAACACCTTGACGGCCACGGCGAGCAGGGAATCGAGATCGTAGCCGGGGCGCCCGGGCAGGCCGGTGCGTCGGGTAGGGCGTGCCGTAGTCATGCAGACATCTTCTCAGTTCGGGTACCAGTACGCATCAACGTTGTCTCCACTCTTGCCAAACGACCGAATGTTCGGTTATTAATGAATGATGCACGAGAAGGAGTCAGCGTGAAAACTCTGCAAGTGGACGAGCGCGAGGACCGCGTCGTCGTCACCCTCGATCGGCCGGCGCAACGTAACGCGATCAACGCCGAGATGATCGACGAACTGCATCAGATCTGCGGCGGGCTCGAGCGGGAGCCCAAGCTGCTTCTTCTCGCCGGAACTGGCGATCACTTCGCCGGTGGCGCGGATATCGCCGAGCTCCGTCAGCGCGGTCGTGAGGACGCGCTGGCCGGAATCAATCGCACCCTGTTCGACCGGATCGGCAAACTTCCCCTGCCGACGGTTGCCGCAGTCAGCGGGTACGCACTCGGCGGCGGTGCCGAACTGACCTACGCCTGCGATATCCGTGTCGCCACCTCCACCGCCCTCTTCGGCAATCCCGAGCCCAACCTCGGCATCATGGCCGCAGCGGGCGCGAGTTACCGTCTGCAGAAACTTGTCGGCGTCTCGGTTGCCAAGCAAGTACTTCTCGGCGTCAAGAATCTCGACGCCGAAGAAGCCTTGCGAACCGGACTGGTCATCGAGGTAACCGAACCCGGTGGGCACCTGCTCGCAGCTCACAAGCTGCTCGATCGCATCTCTCGACTCTCGCCGATGGCGCTGCGACTGACGAAGATCATCGTGGACGCACCCGGATCGCACGCTTTTGCCGACGATATCGCCCAAGCCGTCTTGTTCGAGAGCCCGGACAAACACGATCGGATGACGGCCTTCCTGGAAAAGAAGAAATCATGACCGAAGCAGTAGTTCCCCAGTCCGTCGGCGTTGCCGGCGGTGGCCGTATGGGTGCCGGGATCGCCCAGGTGTTCGCCGTCCTCGGCGCACAGGTCACCATCGCCGAGAGCGGTGACGTCGAGGCCGCTCGTCGACGCGTGTCGGACGGGCTCGATCGCGCGCACGAGCGCGGAAAGCTCGGCGGCGCCGATCCGGCGGAGATCCTGGGTCGGGTGAGCGTCGTCGACGGTGTCGCGGCCCTGCCCCCAGCGCTGGATCTGATCGTCGAGGCGGTGCCGGAGATCGCGGCCCTGAAGGTGCAGGTCCTCGCGGCCGTCGAGGCTGTCGCGGATTCGGGAACAGTGATAGCCAGCAACACCAGCTCCATGTCGATCGCGGAACTCGGCGCAGCACTCACCGACCCGAGCCGCTTTATCGGCATGCACTTTTTCAATCCGGTACCGGCGTCGTTGCTGGTGGAGATCGTCCGGGCCCCGCACACCCGTCCCGACGTCGTGGATGCGGTTCGCGGCTGGGTGTCACTGCTCGGCAAGGCCGAGGTCCTGGTCAACGATTCACCCGGCTTTGCCACCAGCCGGCTCGGAGTCGGTCTCGGTCTGGAAGCGATCCGAATGCTCGAAGAAGGCGTTGCCGACGCCGAGTCGATCGACCGCGCAATGGAGTTGGGCTACCGCCACCCGATGGGTCCGCTGCGCTCGACCGATCTCGTCGGGCTCGACGTACGCCTGGCGATCGCCGAGCACCTGGCTGCCACGCTCGGTGACCGTTTCGAACCGCCTGCGCTGCTGCGTGAGAAGGTCGCGCGCGGTGAGCTCGGCCGCAAGACCGGCCAGGGATTTCACACGTGGAACTGATGCGATGCGACCCGATTCGAAAGGAACACCGATGACCGACGTGATTCGCCTGGAGATCGAGCGAGGGTTGGCGACAGTCACTCTCGGCCGACCGAAGTCCTCCAATGCACTCGACGGCGCGATGAAGAAGCAACTTCTCGACGCACTGATCCGGATTCGGGAGGATTCACAGGTTCGGGCGGTGTTGGTGCTGGCCGAGGGCAGGCACTTCTGCGTCGGTCAGGATCTGGCCGAGCATGCCGCGGCACTGAAGGCCGATCCGGCCCACGCGATGGACACGGTCGCCGACCACTACAACCCGATCGTCACCGCTCTCGCCGGGATCTCGGTTCCGGTGGTCGTGGGAATCGGCGGTGCGTGTGTCGGCGCGGGGCTCGGGATCGCGTTGGCGGCAGACATTCGGGTGGCCGGGCGCGGTGCGTCGTTCGCCACGGCCTTCACCGGTATCGGGTTGGCTAGTGATTCCGGGTTGAGCTTCGCGCTCGTGCAGGCGCTCGGTGCCAGCCGGGCGAGCGGACTGTTGCTGTTGGGCGATCGTTTCGACGCGCCGACGGCGTCGGAGTGGGGATTGGTGCACCGCGTCGTGTCGGACGAGGAGGTCGCCGAGCAGGCCACCGCGCTGGCGCGTGGCCTCGCCGACGGTCCCACGGCGGCGTATCGCGAGGTCAAGTCGTTGATCAAGGCCCAGGCCCCGGGTCTGGTTGAGGCATTGGCGGCAGAGTCCGTCTCTCAGGTGAAGCTGGGGGCGAGCACCGATCATCAGGGCGCCGTCGCCGCATTCCTGTCCAAGCAGAAGCCGGTTTTCCAGGGTTTCTGAAAGTCGTGGGTTTCTGAAAGTCGTGGGTTTCTGAAAGCTCAGGGCTTCCGAAAGATTTCCTTGTGTGCCGGAGCGCCTCGGTGCATACTAGTTACCAACCGATCATTCGGTAATAAAAGGTGGGTACGATGACCAATGTGGATGCTCCACAAGACCTGCAGGACCTGTTCGACGACACCATTGCGGCCGACCAGCGTGTCGAGCCGCGCGACTGGATGCCGGACGGTTACCGCAAGACCCTGATCCGTCAGGTCGCCCAGCATGCGCACTCCGAGATCATCGGAATGCAGCCGGAGGGCAACTGGCTCACCAGGGCGCCGTCGCTGCGCCGCAAGGCGATCCTCATGGCCAAGGTGCAGGACGAGGCGGGGCACGGGCTGTACCTCTATTCTGCGGCCGAGACGCTCGGAGCCGACCGTACCGATCTGACGAACAAGCTGATCGAGGGAAAGCAGAAGTACTCCTCGATCTTCAACTACCCGACCCTGACGTACGCCGACGTCGGAGTCATCGGCTGGCTGGTGGACGGCGCCGCGATCTGCAACCAGGTTCCGTTGTGTCGCAGCTCCTTCGGACCGTACGCTCGCGCGATGATCCGCGTCTGCAAGGAAGAGTCCTTCCATCAGCGTCAGGGCTTCGAGTTGCTCTCGACCATGATGCGCGGCACCGACGCCCAGCGGGCCATGGTGCAGGAGTCCGTGAATCGCTGGTGGTGGCCGGCGCTGATGATGTTCGGCCCGCCGGACGATCGGTCGCCCAACACCGAGCAGTCCATGAAATGGCGCATCAAGCGGCACACGAACGACGAACTGCGGCAACGCTTCGTCGACATGTCGATCCCGCAAGCCGAAGTACTGGGCGTGACCTTCCCGGATCCGGACCTGCGTTGGAACGCCGAGCGTCGGGCGCACGATTTCGGTGAGCCGGACTGGAGCGAGTTCATGGCGGTACTCGAGGGCAACGGTGCGTCGAACGCGGAACGGATAGCCAATCGCAAAGCCGCCCACGAGAACGGAACCTGGGTCCGGGACGCGGCATACGCCTTCGCGCAGCGGGAGAAGTCGACGCGCGAGCACACCACGAAGGAGCAGTCATGACCGAAAACAGTTCGCAGATACGCGGGGACTGGCCGCTGTACGAGGTGTTCCTGCGAGGCAAGCGCGGACTCAACCACGTCCACGTCGGATCGCTCCGGGCTGCCGACGACCAGATGGCGCTACGTCACGCCCGTGACGTGTACACCCGCCGCAACGAGGGCGTGAGCATCTGGGTGGTGCCGTCCAACGAGATCGTGGCATCGAGCCCCTCCGAGAAGGACCCGTTCTTCGCACCGAGCGGGGACAAGGTCTACCGGCACCCCACGTTCTACGAGATCCCGGATTCCGTTCCCCACATGTGAGACCCACTTTCGATTCGAGGACCAACAGATGAACGATCACGACAGTGCCTACGACGGCCTCGTCGACGGTGACGGCCACGGCCAGTGGGCTTTCGGAACCAGCTTCGACGATCCGCTCGCCGGAATCGACACCACCGTTCCCGGTGACGTCGACCTTGCAGCCTTGGCGCAGTACTGCCTCATGCTCGGCGACGACGCATTGGTCAGCTCGCAGCGCCTCGCGGAATGGTCCACCAGGGCACCGGAACTCGAAGAGGAGGTGGCGCTGGCCAACGTCGGTCTGGACCTGATCGGTCAGGCCAGGCTCCTGTTGGCCCGCGCCGCTGCTGCGGATTCCTCGGTGACCCCGTTCATCTCGGACACCTCACCCGTCCCGGCGGAGGACGCGTTGGCGTTCTTCCGGGACGAGTCGGCGTTCCGGAACGTGCGATTGGTGGAGCTGTCCAACGGGGACTTCGCCAAGACCGTCGTACGACTGTTGGCGTTCTCGACGTGGCGCCTGGCCGTGTTCGATCGCCTTCGTGAATCCCGTGATCCGGTCCTCGCCGCAGTGGCGGAGAAGGGCATCAAGGAGCTGACCTACCACCGCGACTACGCGGCGCGCTGGGTGGTCACCCTCGGGTGCGGTACCGAGGAGTCCAAGCGTCGTACGGCAGACGCGCTGGTCGCGGTGTTCCCGTTCGTCGACGAACTTTTCGTGCCGACCACGGAGGAACTTGCGCTCGCCGAATCCGGCGTCGCCGTGGATCCTCGTGACGTCCGCCCGGAGTTCGACGCCGTACTGGCCCAGGTACTGCACGCGGCGGAGCTCGACGCGCCGCCGCCGCACTCGGTGGGATTCGTCGGTGGTCGCGGCGGGCGTGCCGGGTTGCACACCGAAGCAATGGGATTCGTGCTCGCAGAAATGCAGAGCGTTGCTCGGGCGCATCCGGAAGGGCTCTGGTGACGCCATGACTGCCACCCACACGATGTCCGCGCGCGACGTGGTCGCCGCCGTCATGGATCCGGAGATGCCACTGCTGACGTTGACCGATCTCGGTGTGATCCGGGACGTCGACGTCGCCGGCGACACGGTATGTGTCACCATCACCCCGACGTACTCGGGGTGCCCGGCCATGGCGACCATTCGCGACGACATCGAACACACGCTTCGAGACGCGGGCTACACCGGAGTCCAGATCAAGACCTCCCTCTCGCCTGCCTGGAGTTCGGACTGGATCACCGAGGACGGCAGGCAGAAGCTACGCGAGGCCGGCTACTCGGTTCCAGGGGCCGCGCCGCGCCGCGCCGCCGGGCCGATCGCACTGACCTTGATCGCCAAGCCCCGCAAGATTCATTGCCCCCAATGCGATTCCGCGAACACCCAGCTCAGCTCCGAATTCGGTGCCACGCTGTGCAAAGCGCTCTACCGCTGCCTCGACTGCCTCGAACCGTTCGATCACGTGAAGGAGATTTGAACCATGACTGCCGTGACTTCGAGGACCGCTGGGACTTCGAATCGGAACAAACCGTTTCACACCTTGGCGGTGTCCGGAGTCGAATCCCTGTGTGACGACGCTGTCGCCGTCACCTTCGACGTGCCGGACGAGCTGTCCGAGACCTTCGCGTTCGACGCCGGCCAGTCTCTCACGCTGCGACGCATGGTCGACGGCGTCGAGCATCGGCGCTCGTATTCGATCTGTTCTCCGGTCGGTGCTGCTCCTCGTGTGGGTGTGCGTGAGGTGGCCGGCGGCCTGTTCTCCACCTGGCTGGTGCGAGATGTCAAGGTGGGCGAACTCGTCGACGTGCAGGGCCCCTCCGGCGCATTCGTTGCCGATCCCGCCGTCGGCGGCAGACACGTTCTCATCGCCGCCGGCTCGGGGATCACCCCGATGCTCTCCATCGCCGCGACGCTGCTCGCCAACCCGGACACCGACGTCACGTTGCTCTACGGCAACCGGCGCACGCGTTCGGTGATGTTCGCCGAGGAGATCGCCGATCTGAAGGACCGGTACGGGTCACGACTGGATGTCATCCACGTCTTGTCCCGTGAGCCCCGGGAAGTGGAACTGTTCTCGGGCCGGCTCGACGCAGATCGGTTACGTGAGATCTTCACGTCGCTGGTGCCCTGCGACGAAGTTGACGGCTTCTGGCTGTGCGGACCCTTCGGCATGGTGAACGACGCTCAGGATGTGCTCGGTGAACTGGGGGTGTCGAAGGCTCGCATCCATCACGAACTGTTCTACGTCGACGATGCCGCGCCGCCGCAAGCTGTGCACCGGGAGAAGGGGATCGAGGGGCCGGGCAGCGAGGTCACGATCACTCTCGACGGACGATCGACCACCGCGACACTTCCGCGCGATCAGTCGATCCTCGATTCGTCGGAACAGTACCGTTCGGATCTGCCGTTCGCCTGCAAGGGTGGAGTGTGCGGAACCTGCCGCGCCAAGGTGACGTGCGGCGACGTCGAAATGCGGCGCAACTACGCACTCGAAGACTACGAGGTCGATGCGGGGTTCGTCCTGACGTGTCAAACCTTCCCCACCGGCGAGAAGGTCACCGTCGACTTCGACGCCTGATCCATCAACTCGCGCCACCACATTCGCTCGAACCGGAGACCATCATGACCGACCTCGCCACCGCCCCGAACGACATCGAACACGCCAGTCGCGACCGAATCTCCACGCTCCAACTCGAGCGTATGCAGTGGTCGCTGATGCACGCGTACACCAACGTTCCGCATTACCGGAAGGCGTTCGACGACGCCGGGGTACACCCGAGTGACCTGAAGGATCTGAGTGATCTGGCGAAGTTCCCGTTCACCACCAAGGCGGATCTACGTGAGAACTATCCGTTCGGGATGTTCGCGGTACCGCAGGGTCAGGTGTCTCGCATCCATGCTTCGTCGGGAACGACGGGGCGTCCGACCGTCGTGGGATACACCACGAACGATCTGAACAACTGGGCCGACCTGATTGCCCGCAGCCTCGCCGCCGGCGGTGTGCGCCCGTCCGACAAGGTGCACGTCGCGTACGGGTACGGGTTGTTCACCGGCGGACTCGGAGCCCACTACGGTGCGGAGCGGCTCGGCTGCACAGTGATTCCGATGTCGGGTGGTATGACCGAGCGCCAGATTCAGCTGATCGAGGACTTCGAGCCCGATGCGATCATGGTGACGCCGTCGTACATGCTGACGATCCTCGACGCGATGATCAAGAAGGGTATCGATCCGTCGAAGACGTCCTTGCGCACCGGTGTCTTCGGTGCCGAGCCGTGGACCGAACAGATGCGTGTCGAGCTGGAGCAGCAGCTGGGAATGGACGCCGTCGACATCTACGGGCTGTCCGAGATCATGGGCCCAGGCGTGGCGATGGAATGTGTGGAAACCAAAGACGGACTGCATATCTGGGAGGACCACTTCTATCCGGAGGTCATCGATCCGGTGACCGGTGAGGTACTTCCCGACGGGGAGGAAGGGGAATTGGTCTTCACCTCGCTGACAAAGGAAGCACTCCCGATCATCCGTTACCGGACCAGGGATCTGACGCGGTTGCTGCCCGGGACCGCGCGATCGATGCGGCGGATGCAGAAGGTCACCGGTCGCAGCGACGACATGATCATCCTGCGTGGTGTCAATCTCTTTCCCACCCAGATCGAAGAGTTGATCCTCACCGTCCCGGCACTGGCACCGCAGTTCCAGTGCGTTCTCGATCGTCATGGCCGGATGGACACCCTGACGGTCCGGGTCGAATCCCGCGCGGATGTGCCGTTCGACGATCATGCCGGTGCCGCACAGGCATTGCAGAAACTGGTCAAGAACAGGATCGGCGTCACCGTCGACGTCAAGATCGTCGACCCTGGCGGACTCGAGCGGTCGGTCGGCAAGGCACGTCGGCTGATCGACCAGCGCCCGAAGGACTGACGCTCCTTACTCGAGGGCCATGCGGGTGGCGAACACCGCGAGTACGCCACCTGCAAGCCACTTCTGAGCGCGTAGCCACGACGGGCGCGCGGTCAGGAACCTCGACATCGCGGCGGCGCCACAGACGATCAGTGCGTTGATCGATGCCGCCACCGCGATCTGCACGGCGCCGAGTACCGCGACCTGTTGCCACAACGGACCGGCGGCCGGGTTCACGAACTGGGGGATGAGCGCGGCGTACATCAGGGCGATCTTCGGATTCAGAAGGTTGGTCGTCAGACCCATCCCGAAGAGGCGAACATTACTGTGCCGTGGAGTGTCTCCGACCTCGAATGCCGATGTCCCGCCGGGGCGCACCATCGACCAGGCGAGCCAGCCGAGATACAGGGCTCCGGCGATCTTCACCACGGTGAACAGCGTCGGGACTGCGACGAACACCACCGTCAGGCCGGCCCCGGTCGCGGCCAGGTAGAACAGAAACCCGAGAACGACACCGGCGAGTGAGATCAAACCGGCACGGCGGCCCTGGCTGATGCTGCGTGAGATGAGGTAGATCATGTTGGGGCCCGGGGTCAGGACCATGGCCGTGGCGACGAGGGCTACCCCCGCTACCGACGCTGACGTGACCATGCTCGACTCCGCTCTCTCGACTCGATCCGAGTAGACATCGATCGCCGAGGTACCGGCAAGGTCCAGTTCGGTCGCCGTGGACCGGCCGGACTCAGGCGTCGACTTCCCACTCCAGAACACCGTTGGCCACCAAGGGTTTCCAGACACCGACTGTACTTCCGTTCTCGAGTGCGTCCGCGTGGGCGGCCAGCATCACCGAGATCGACGCCCAGATCGGTCCACCGCCGTCTGCGGTGTCACGCCCGTACTCGGTGACACATTCACGGAGAGCGCCGGCCCGGGTGTCGGTGAAGTAGTGGTATTCGTCGAGTCCGGCAAAGGGCATGAACGTCGGAATGAACATGGCTGCAGCAGTTCCTGCATCGTCACGGTCGCGTTGATCCATCTCGTCCTCGGCATATCGATCGGGATTGTCGTAGATGGTGTCGTCCCACGATTCGAGGAGCGCCAGCCGGACTTCGACTGCGACGTCGATCGGGTACAGGAACTTGTCGGGGAGTACCGAGCCGAGGAAAAGTCCGGTTTCGTCGTCGTGCGTGATGCTCCCGTTCTGTACTCGGTAGAGGTCCTTGAGGTCGCCCGGCCACACCAGATCGGTCGATGCTTCACACTTGTCGACGACGTCGGCAGTCGAGCCGGGTTGCAGAGCCGCGGCCGTCACCGGTGCATGTTTCTCACACCAGGCGACTATTCGCTCCCATTCGTACGCAACGCTCATGGCCGTAACGATACGTGGGTCCGGTGGGCGGATTGTCGGGTGATCGCCCGCATCGGGTGTGGTAACCGAATTGTCGTTCGAGTCTTTCCCAGGTGCTTGTCGATGTGTTTTCCGCGTCCTGCGCCGCCACGAATCCTGCGTGAGCGCGCTGGGCTCGAGGATTCGATCACTACCGACGCGCCCGCTGGCATCGGCCCGAATATTCTGACGAAGAAGATCTTTCGATGAATCTCAAGTCCGGATCCGGCGGATCGCCGGGTCCGTGTCCTTTCGTCGGGGAAACCGCATCCTCCGGCTTTGGAAGATGCGAAAGTTGACTGCTGCTTTGCATTTCCTACGGGAGAGTGTCTCGTCGACAGCCTCGATCTCGCGCCGCGTAACCGTCTGCGGCGGGACTTGATTGCTCGACGTCTCGGAGTCCGGGATGCGATTTCACCGATGTTGTCCCATCGGTGAAACCGCCGGCGTTCCGGGGTGGCGTCTTGATGTCCGCAGTCGATGCCTGAGCCCGGATATTTGAGCGGGCCTTAGGTGCTGAACCCGACTATCATCGCAGGTAGAAGTCCTATTTGCGTCAAATGACTTAATATAACTTGAAGTAAACATTAAAGTTTGGGGTCGGTAGCGAAAACCGTCTCGATGTTCGCTACTGTGTGCTGCACATTCGGAATTTTTGGGGGGCACGATTCAATGGTGAATGCGCGCAGATCGACCGTGCGGGGAATGGCTGTTGCAGCGTTGGTGGCGACAGCAGGTGTCGTAATGGCGCCGAGCGCGCATGCCGACGTCACACCGACCACCATCGTCAACGGGATATTGTCCACGTTCGGGGGGTGCCAGAGTCCGATCAAATCCTTGATCGTCCAGTGCACCGAGGCGGAGACGTTGACCGCGCAGTCACCGGTCATGCTCGACC
Source organism: Rhodococcus sp. 27YEA15 (assembly GCF_049739425.1). Taxonomy (NCBI): domain Bacteria; kingdom Bacillati; phylum Actinomycetota; class Actinomycetes; order Mycobacteriales; family Nocardiaceae; genus Rhodococcus; species Rhodococcus sp. 27YEA15. The sequence continues at coordinate 4,431,300 of NZ_JBMHHW010000001.1, read as the reverse complement.
TCAACCCAATAGGAACCAATATCGTGGTTCTCGGCGCCGGACTGTTCGACGACGGGACCATGCGGCCGTTACTGGTCGACCGACTGGACGCGGCACTGACCTTGGCTCGGAAGTATCCGACAGCGCCGATCATCACCAGCGGCGGCGCGCCGAAGTCCGGGGTTACTGAGGCTCAGGCGATGCGTAATTGGCTGGTTTCCAACGGTATTCCGGAGGATCGGATCACCGAAGAGGGTAGGTCCGGATCCACTGTGGAGAATGCCGACAACACGGCCCGGATACTTGCTGATCGTGGAGCCACCGGAGTGGTGGTCGTATCCAGCAATGATCACGTAGAACGCGCGATGATCGACTTCCGAGATGCCGTCGCGGGAAGCATTCCCGTTGCCGGAGTCATCGCTGCCCCGTGACCTTCGTTCCTCGAACAGAAATCACCTCGGGGGTGTACCTGCACGGCCGTCATCGGTCGGCAGGCACCCGGTGTGGTCTCGGTCGACGGACAGAACGGCACCCGGTCCGATGTCCGGTCAGAGGGGACCTCGATGCGTAGCGAGTCGCCGGCTGCGGACGTGATGTCAATTCTGAGCTGTTTCCGTCTCCAGGCCGATGATCGGATCCGACTCCCCTGCATTCATGGCTCCTCGTGACGTGGAGTGTTCCACGTCGTCGAGTCGGCGAGGAGTACTTGTTGTGCTGGGACGAAGGGGTCGTTCGTCAGGCTGCGGCGTATGCGCGCATACAGGACTTCACGTCACGGCCAAGCTCGGCCGCAGTGCTGGTCGGTGAGCCGAATCTGACCGTCGATCCGTCGTTGCCGTGAAAAAAGAGCGTCGGAAACGACGTAGCACCGAGTTCGCGTGCCAGGGCGAAGTCGGCTCGGGCATCGTTGTTCACCTCCGGGTCGAACAGGGAGGACACGACGAGCGTCGAGTTGAGCCCGAATTGTCTGGCGATGTCGCGGTAGGTCTCGGGGTCGGAGAGGCTCAGGCCTTGTGAATAGAACGCAGACTGCATAGCCGATGCCAGCTCCACAGCTTTGCTGGGCGCTTGAGCTCGCAACGCCGCGAGGCCGATCGCGGCGTCCATGGAATCCATAACGAATGTTCCATCTGTTACAAATTGTACATATCGGTCGTCGAATACCGCTCCGGTCCGCTCGGCGATAGTGGCGTTGGCGGTCGCGAGATGCGGGATGGTGGACATCGGTACCGTGCGGTCCCCGATGTAGAGGCCGCCGCTCACGACGGAGAGGGTTACGGTGTCGGAATGATCCTGTGCAAACTGCCTCACTGCAGGTCCGAGGCCATAGCACCAGCCGCAGTATGCATCGAACACATATGTGACACGCGATTTTTCCGATGATGATGCCATCTTTGTCCCCTCCGGACACACGCCGATTGATAGTGTGACGGTATGTCTTATTTGGGCCTTCGGTCACGGTCAAGATGGGTCTCGGTATGGTAAAAAACAGACAACATGATGTGCGAGATATCGGATACGCCTCGTCGGTGGCGAGCACAACCGAGATCGAGTTGCTCAGTTTGGACACGATTCGTACCAATGGTGGTCGGGCCGAGTTCGTCGGACCTCAACGTCCACGATTTCATCTGTTGGCTCTGGTCACAGCAGGTTCGGCGCTCCACACCATCGACTTCGTGAACTACGCGATCGGTCCGGGAACGGTGTTCTGGGTCCGTCCGGGTCAAGTTCAGCAGTGGGGCAGGATTCACGATTTCGAGGCGACGGTAGCGTTGTTCACGCCGTCCTCGCTCGACGCATTGACACAGCAAGTCCTGTACGGCAGTGCCCACAGTCGACAGGCAGTCTGGTCGTTGGGGGGTGCGGACTTGGAGACGATCACCGCAGGCATGCGTCATCTGGTGCTCGAATACGGTTCCACGAGTGCCTCGTCGCTGGAAATCCGGGCGGCGATACTGCGCCACACACTGACGGCGATACTGCTGAAACTCACCGATATGGGTGGGCAGGCCAATACGTCGACGTTGGGGCACAGCGACGTGTTCGAACGTTTCCACGACGCAGTCGAGCGGGAGTTCGCTACCGTCCGATCCGTGTCGGAGTACGCAGAACGGATCGGGTACTCGGAGAAGACGGTCCTTCGAGCCACTCGATCTGCCGCTGGAATGACGGCCAAACAATACATCGATCAGCGAGTAGTGCTGGAGGCGAAACGATTGCTGTCCTTCGGGACAGACACCGTCACCCAGGTGGCGTCGTCTCTCGGCTTCGACGATTCGGCAAACTTCACCAAATTTTTTGCCACCCGGGCCGGATTGTCGCCCTTGGCTTTTCGGCGTCAGATCAGAGCGCGCTGAACGCCGTCCATCGTGCGGCGGCATTCTCCGGGGTGCCGATGCTGCTCTGGCCGCGTCCGTCGGCGATTGCGGACAGATCTTCGATGATCCAGTAGACGGCAAACGGGTGACTGCCGAACCACAGGTCACCGCTCACGTCGTACGCGCGGGACGGGTCCGAGGTCAGGTCGACGAAGAGCGGTTCATTGCGCACCAGTGCGGAATCGTATTGTCGACCGGACATGACGGCCACGTTCTCCGCGCCGTGCAGTGACAACAATTCGGCTGACAGTGGCGCGATGCTGCCGGAATTCATGCTGGTAGTCGCGTCGGATTCGGCGGCCGGTCGAGTGAAGCCTGCTTCGCCGACGAGGGTGGACAGCGGTGTTGTCGGTGGAACGGTGAACAGTGAGCCGGCGAACCCTCCTAGAATCGCCAGACTCTTGCCGGCTGCAGCGGTTTTCACCGTGTCGAGACGAGTTTCGAGCTTCGAGATGACGGCGTTCGCCTCCGATTCGCGATCTAGTTGGGTACCGGCGGCGGAGAGTACGTCCCGCCAGGGTGCGGAGTAGGGCAGCACCAGAGTCGGTGCTATCGCGTTGATCTGGCCGTAAAGGCCGGGAAGAGGGCCGGCATTGCTCATCAGGATCTCGTCAGGTTCGATCGTGGCGATCTCTTCGATCGCCGGATTGGCGAAGAATCCCGACTTGTCGATCACCTCGATACCCTGCTCGGCGAGAATCGATTTCGCGACATCGGAGCGAAGCGTGCTGAAGACGACGGTCGGCTTCACTCCGAGTGTCAGAGCGCTCAGTCCGGCGTACTCGTCGAGAGCGAGAATGCGTTGCGGTGAGGTGGGAACCTCGACCGTTCCGAATTCGTGAGTGACGGGACGTGTTTGTGATTGGTCTTCGGTAGTGGAGGTCCTACCGCAGGCAGTGGCACCTGCGATGGTCAGGATCAACGCGGCGACGATGCCGAAAGCTGTTTTCGTGCCGAACATCGAGGATCAGGTTACCTTTCGTGGAAAAACCAGGGAGAGAAGGGTTCCGATGGCAAAGAGGACGGCGCATACCAGCAGGGCCTGTGTATAACCCGCGACGAGGGATTCGACCGGGCCGCCATCGGCACGGGCAGTGGCTGCTGCCGCGACACTGACCGTCGCCGCAAGCCCGAGTGACCCGCCGATCTGACGGGAGGTACTGAGAAGGCCGGATGCCATTCCCACTTCGTCTACCGGGGCGTCGGCGGTGGCGACGTTGCTGAGCGGCATGAAGGAGAGTCCGATGCCGATACTGGTCGCCAAGGAGGGGCCGACGATCAGGAGCCAGAAGCCACTGTCGGCGTTCACGGTGGCGAATCCGAAGGTGCCGACCGCGGCGAGTGCCGTACCGAACATCAGCAGCGGGCGAGGTCCGTACTTCGGGAGAATCTTGGTCGACGACACGATGCCGATGATCAATCCGACGCAGAACGGTAGGAATGCCAGACCGGCCCGGGACGGTGAATATCCGAGTCCGCGTTGCAGGTACAGCGAAACCAAGAAGAAGGCACTGAACTGACCAGCGCAGACCAGGCACATGATTGCGTTGGCGAGACCGATTCTGGGCCGCCGAAGGATGGCCAATCTCACCAGCGGTGTGGATGATCGAGTCTCGACCAAGATGAAGGCGAAGAGCAGTGCGAGAGCGAGAGCAATGCCACCGAGAACGTAACCGGAAGTCCAGGAACGGGATTCGGTGGCAATGACGGCTGCGATCAGCGCTGTGATCGAGGCTGTGGCGAGTACGGCGCCAGGCAAGTCGAGTGAGCCGACCGAACCGGATCGGCTCGCGGCCGACCCGTACGCGCCGGTAATCGCGGCCACCAGGGCTATGGGTGCTCCGGCGAACATCACCCAACGCCAACTCAGTCCCTCGGTCAGGATGCCGCTCAGGACGACGCCGAGTGCGCCGCCCAGTGCCGAGCCCATGGCGCCGATACCGAAGGCTTTTGCGCGAGCGCGTCCCTCGGGGAAGGCCTGGCTCAGGGCGGCCAGACCGGCGGGCGCGATCATTGCCGCTCCGACACCTTGCAGGGCGCGCGCGCCGACCAGCATCGACGCGGAGGTGGAGAAGGTGCCGATCACGCTGACACATGCGAAGAAGAGCAAACCCGATACGAGCACGCGCCGGGTGCCGACGACATCGCACAGTCGACCGCCGAGGAGGAGCAACCCACCGAAGGCGAGAGCATATGCGTTGACCACCCACGAGAGTCCGGCATCGGAGAAGTGCAGGGATTCCTGGATGTCCGGGAGCGCGACGTTGATCACCGACATGTCGAATGCCACCAAGAACTGGGCTGCGGCGGCCGCGATCAGTACAAGTTTTGCGGCGGAGGTCGCCGTGGTGTCACCGGTCATGTCCTGATTTCCATTTGTATACGTGTTCTCATAATTAATTAGGTTTACCTTACTCTGAGATGGGATGCAAGCGTTCCCCGATGTGCGGTGACGAGTCGGCCACGCGCACAATCGAGGGATGTCCGACACGAGTAGAACTCGCACGCCACGCCGTGGACGCCCGCCGACCATGACGTCCGAGCAAATCGTCGAGCAGGCGCGCACCCATCTCGTGGCCGGTGGTGCCGATGGGTTGAGCATGCGTGCACTGGCCAAGTCGCTCGGCACGACTCCGATGGCGCTTTACCGCCACGTCGGCGACAAGGAGCAGTTGATCAGCGCTGTACTCGACACGTACTCGCAAGGGTTGGGCGCGCTCGATCTTCCCGACGATCCCGGCGATCGGTTGCGGAGCGTATTCGCAGCCATCTTCGACGTCCTCGCCTCGGAGCGGTGGATCATCGAATTGCTTCAGAGAGGTGGGCGCGGCGGGAGCGGCGCTCTGGTAATGGTCGATCAGGCGATTGCCGCGTGTATCGAACTCGGTATGCAGCCGCGCCGTGCATTGCTGACTTACCGGGCCCTGTGGAACTACGCTCTCGGTGCGTTACTGAACATCTACGATGGTGATCGACCTGCCGACGGCAGTGCATCACCACTGGCGCAGAAGATTCGCGCGACCGATGCGGGTGAGCTCCCTACTCTCAAAGCGGTCCTCGAGGATTGGCCGCAGGGCACGACGCAGCAGCACTATCTCGAAGGTCTCGATATTCTGATCGACGGATACATCGCACGATTCGGCCGAGAGTCGGACGGGCGGGGGGTGTCAGAGTAGGCCGTGCCTTGGCGGTGTCGTTCCGGACAGAGTCCACCGGCCGATGTGCTGGACCTTCCAGCGCGTCGGGTCGTGCAGGGTGTGGGTTCGGGCGTCCCGCCAGAATCGGGACAGGTTCGCCGAATCGCCGGCGCTGCGCGTGCCACCTGCCTCGAACAGGGTGCTCGTCGCGGCCAGCGAAGCTCGGGCTCCCACTACTTTTGCCGTCGCGGCGTCGATGGATGCCCGTGCCGTGGACTCCTCGGTGGGGTCCAGTCTGGCGGCATCGATCGAGCGGGCGGCGTCGGCGAGCAGGGACCGGGCCGCGCGTACCTCGACGGCAACTTCTCCGACAATCTGAACGAGAAGGGGGTCCTCCACTGCGGTGTCGACTTTCGCTTCGAAGAATGGCCGGGCCCTCGCTGCCTGTTCGACGGATTCTTGCAGCGCGGCCGACGCGATTCCGGTGTCGATCGCAGCGTGCAGGATCTGAGCGCGAGCTCCGTAGGTGGTAGGGCGAGTGAACAGTGGCGTGAAGGGTACGACGTTGAAAGCCGGAACCGAAATCGACTCCAGAGTTACCGTCCCACTTGCGGTGGTCTTCTGCCCCATACCGTCCCAGTCGTCGACGATGGCGAGCCCTGGTGTGTCGCGGGGAAGGAAGACGATGGATTTGACTTGAGCGCCGCTCGCGGTGAACTCCTGTGCGTGCGCGGCCCGAACCACTATCCAGTCGGCGAAAAGTGCTCCTGTGCAGTAGAATTTGCGACCGTTGAGGACAAGACCCCCGGGTGTGAGGGTAAGTGTGGTGTTGTCGATGTCGATGGTCTTGTTGCCCCGTTCACTCTGTGCGTTGGCGAACTGCTCACCGGCAAGAGCTTTCGTGTAGAAGAATTTCTTCTGGCCGTCGGAGCCCTGAAATCGGAGGGCTTCCAGGAACGTGAAGTGGCTGTGTGGGATCTGCGCGATACTGGAATCCCCTTCGGCGAGAAGCCGGAACACCTCCGCCAAGATTTCGGTGCTCACGTCGATTCCGCCGAACTCTCGTGGCACCGACAGCCCGAGCAGTCCGGAACGTGCGAGTTCGCGGATCTCGGCGTGGGGAAGGATCCGGTGCGCGTCCCGCTCAACTGCTTCGGTTGCGAAGCGCCTGGACAGTCGCTCGGCTACTTCGAGTGCCTCGGTGTCGTCGGCGATGCGATGTGCGCTCTCATGGATGTCCACGACGCTCATGCTGCCACCGTTCCACAGCCTGTACCGGTTCGAAACACTTACAACCTGTGTGATCGCGACCCTGGAACCAGTCGTGAACTGGATGTTCGCTGGCGGGTATGTCAACAGAACGAATCCCCGACGAGATCAAGTTCGCCTACTGGGTCCCCAACGTCAGCGGTGGTCTGGTGACTTCGGACATCGAGCAGCGAACCGATTGGGACTACGAGTACAACAAGAAATTGGCGCAGACAGCGGAGAACAACGGGTTCGAGTACGCCCTGAGTCAGGTGCGGTACGAAGCCAGTTACGGTGCCGAGTTCCAACACGAGTCGACGAGCTTCAGCCTGGCGTTACTTCTTGCCACCGAGCGATTGAAAGTCATCGCTGCCGTGCATCCGGGACTGTGGCAGCCTGCGGTTCTGGCGAAGCTCGGTGCTACGGCAGATCACCTGTCGAATGGTCGCTTCGCCGTCAACGTCGTCAGCGGTTGGTTCAAGGACGAGTTCACCCATCTGGGGGAGCCGTGGCTCGAGCACGACGAGAGGTACCGGCGAAGCGCCGAGTTCCTGCAAGTCCTACGCAAGATCTGGACCGAGGACGACGTCGACTTCCGCGGCGATTTCTACCGCATTCACGATTTCACACTCAAACCGAAACCGCTCAACACGCCGGAGCGCCTCAATCCGGAGCTTTTTCAAGGTGGTAACTCGTCAGCGGCACGTGAGAACGCCGGCCGGTTTTCGGACTGGTACTTCAGCAACGGCAAGGACTTCGACGGGGTCACCGAGCAACTCCTCGATCTGCGACGGGTCGCGCGTGCCCACGCGCGCGAGGTGAAATTCGGACTCAACGGGTTCATCATTGCTCGCGATACCGAGGCTGAAGCCAAGGACACGCTTCGCGAGATCATCGCCAAGGCCAATCGTCCGGCAGTCGAGGGATTCAAGAATGCCGTGCAGCAGGCAGGAGCATCCACTGCGGCCAAGGACGGAATGTGGGCCGATTCGACGTTCGAGGATCTTGTTCAGTACAACGACGGATTCCGCACCCAACTGATCGGAACTCCGGAGCAGATCGCGCGCCGAATCGTCGATTACCGGAGACGGGGTGTCGACCTGATACTCGGTGGTTTCCTGCACTTCCAGGAAGAAATCGAGTACTTCGGAGCGAAGGTGCTTCCACTGGTTCGGGAGTTCGAGTCCGCGGAGAGCGACGACGAGGCTCTCGTGACTGTCGGCTGATCGTTGTCGCTGTCGGACGGGGCGGCACCGAACCGATGGGGCAACTGTAAGTCGATCAGTTTCTGAACGTCAGCCCGCGCTCGGCGAGTGCTTCACGAAGTATTTTCAGCGCTTTCGGGCCGATTCCGTGCAGTGCCCCCAGTTCCTTCTCGGACACCGATGTGAGTTGTGTCAGGTCGGTGTATCCTGCGGCCAGCAGGGCCCGGTGTGCAGGCGCACCGGTTTTCGGAAGATCTGTCAGTGCCTCGACGGCGTTCGAGTCGGTCACGTCACGGCCCTTTTCGAGAGGAGTCAATGATAGAAGTCAGTCTAGCGCCGGACTCCTTTTCCGGGATCGGGGAAGCGCGCGACGGGCGATCGGCACTGCGATCACCGCGATGACGGCAAAGGCGATCAGCAGCAGTTGAGCAGAGCGCAATGTCGAGGGTTCGCCGATGTTCACGAGCACGCCGGCCAACGCTGCCCCGAAGGCGTTGGCGATCAACTGCACGGTGTTGATTGCGGCAGCGGCGTTCGCGCCTTCAGCGGGATCGGCGACGGCGGACATCGCACCCACCGCCAAGTGCGGCCAGGCGATCCCGATTCCGATGCCCGCGACGAGTAAACCGATCACCCACGTGGTGACCGCCCCAGCCCCGGCGTGCTCGGTGAGGAACGCCGCGGTGATGCCGAGACCGACGGCGACGAGAACGGGTCCGGCGACGACGATCCGTCGTACGACGGACGGCGACGTGGCCGAGGCGCTCGGGATTTCGCCGAGGGTCCATCCGAGTGCGAGTGCGGCGCCGAGGAATCCGGCTGCCAGCGGAGCCAGGCCGGCCAGTTGTTGACCGAACAGGGGGATGAACGTCTCGACGGTGGACGCGACGGCCAGGACGACGATGGTGAGGTACACCCATTTCAGTGACGGCGCCGTGAACGTCGACCGGGGCAGGATTCCGTGCCCGGCGCGGCGCTCGGCGGCGACGAAAGCGATCAAGAACAGAACGGCGATGCCCACTGCCACGACGGTCACCGTGAGGTTGGACAGAAGTCCGGCGATGCTCACCAGCAGCGCTGCCGCAGTGAGTAACGCGAGCGAGAGAACGGGAATCGGATGATCGTCACCGCTACCGGTCGTGCGGACAGGTAGGGCGCTCGGCACAAGTGCGGCAACGCCTGTCGTTGCCGCTACCAGTACCCCGAATGCCCAACGCCAGGCGTCGAACTGGGCGAAAACTCCGCCGACGGCCGGACCGACGAAGGTCCCGACGCCCCACATCGCCGATACCAGGGCGGCTCCGCGCGTCCAGAGGTGCTCGGGTAGGGCTGCGTTGATGACGGCGTAACCGAGACCGGCCAGCAGTCCGCCGCCCGAGCCCTGAATTGCTCGGCCCACCAACAGCACTTCCATCGTGGGACTGGTAGCGCAGACGACAGTGCCGATCGCGAAGATCGAGAGTGCGATCAGGTAGGCGCCGCGCGAGCCTCGTGCACCGAGAAGTTTGGTGACCACCATCGAGGAGATGACCGACGCGATGAGGAAGACGGTAGCCGTCCAGGCGTAGTACCGCTGTCCACCGATGTCGTCGATCGCGGTGGGAAGCAGGCTCGTGGTGAGGTAGACGTTCGTCGCGTACAGAGCGACGCCGCCCGCGAGGACGGTGGCCGTGCCGAGGTAGCGGCCACCGAGGAGTTGCCGCCAGGTTCCGGCAGGAACTTCGGTAGGAGAATGCATGCCGACGAATGTAAAATCTCGAGTACGCTCGAGGTCAATGTCGAGCACCGTCTTGGAGGCCGAATGATCCGAAAGAGTGACGAGCTTCTCTCGATCGGCGAGGTTGCGGCGAGAACTGGCGTCGCTGTGTCTGCTGTGCGTTATTACGAGACGTTGGGATTGGTGCCCGCCGAGCGGACGGCGGGGAACATGCGGAAGTTTCCCCGGCATGCGATTCGGCGCGTGTCACTGATTCAGGTGGCAGTTCGGTTCGGGATCTCGCTGGCGGAAGTCGGCGAGGTTTTTGCCTCTCTCCCGGAGGGACGCACTCCTACCAAGAAGGACTGGAGCAAGATCTCGACGCAGTGGAATCAGCGGCTCGAAGATCGTAAGCAGGCCATTGCGCGAATGCAGGAAGAGTTGACCGGTTGTATCGGTTGTGGCTGCCTGTCCTTGATGACGTGTAACCTGCTCAACCCGGAAGACGAGCTGGGCCGGGACGGTCCCGGCGCCAGACGCCTCTGAATGTCTTGTCTCAGAATGACTCTCGCGGCCGGGACTGCGCGTTCCATCGGCCGCCGCGTCGTTCTATCTCGATGGGGTGTGAGAAACAGTTGCTGATGTTCTCTGTGGTGATCACCTCGTCGGCGAGCCCACTCGCGGTCACGGCACCGTCCTTGATCAGGAGCGCATGAGTCGTGGTCGTCGGAATCTCCTCGATGTGGTGCGTGACGAGAATGCTTGCCAATGAGGGGTTCTGAGATCGAAGGTCGTCCAGGGCGGTCAGCAGCTGTTCTCGAGCAGCGAGGTCCAGTCCGGTCGCCGGCTCGTCGAGCAGCAGGAGTCGGGGCTGCACCATCAGCGCCCGTGCGATCAAGGCGCGACCGCGCTCTCCTTGAGAGAGGTTGGGCCACAAAGCAGCCGATCGTGGCCCCATGCCGAGTAGCTCGATCAACTGGTCCGCGTGAGCCTCCTGCTCCGGCGTCGGCGACCATCGAGGCATCACCTCGGTGGTGTTGGTGAGGCCGGTGATGACGACGTTTCGGACAGTGATGGGTATGCCGATGGTATGTCGTGGGTTCACGTGGCCGATGTCCATCCGCAGTTCGCGCATGTCGACGCGGCCCAGTTTGTGACCGAGCACGAACACCGAACCGCGAGTGGGGTGCGCCGTGGCGCCGAGCAGGCTCAACAGTGTGCTCTTACCTGCTCCGTTCGCGCCGAGCAGTACCCAGTGTTGTCCGGGTTCGATGGATATGTTGATGTCTCGCAAAAGATATCGACCGTCGCGAACCAAGTCCACGTGTTCGGTCGACAGTACGGTGCCGTCGGGATGTTGCACGATGGTGCCTTTCTAGGTGTCGAGCGCCCGCAGTCGGGAGACGATGGTGTCGATGTTGGCCCGTGTCGCTGTGACAGCTGCGTCGGGGTCGGCGTTTCGAAGTGCGTCGAGTAGTTGGTCGTGAGCGTGTGAGGTATCGGGTACGGTGTCGACGCGAGCTGTCATCTCGACGAGAGTCTCTCGCAGTAGTGGTCGAACGGATTCGAAGAGCGAGAGTAGAACGGCGTTTCCAGACAGGCGCACCACTTCGGTGTGAAAATCGAGATCGGCGTCGACAAAATGGTCGATTTCTCCCTTGAATCTGCTGTGCCGCAATGCTAGTCGACGTTCGAGCTCGACGAGATCGCCGATGTGTGCTCGTTCGGCGGCAAGACGCGCTGCTTCTACCTCGAGTGCGCGCCGCACCTCGAATACCTCCAGGATTCGAGAACGTCGTAGCAGGGCGGTGAATTCGACGGCCGGTTCCACTGCCGGTGTTGCGGCGACGAAAGTTCCGACACCATGGCGAACGTCGAGGAGTCCCTCGCGGGCGAGGAGTCGGACGGCTTCTCTGATCGATGACCGGCCGACGCCGAGTTCGACGGCAAGTGCCGCCTCGCTCGGTATGCGTTCGGACGGCGCCCATGTCGACTCGGTGATGCGGGACCGAAGCAGCTGTTCGAGCTGCGGCACCAACGGGCCATTGTGAAGCGTGAATGCCAGATGGTTGTCGGACATGACTGCCTCTCGGAAGGATCTGCACAGCCTAGCAAGTCCTCAGACGTCTGAGGACTGAGAGTGGTGTCAATTGCCCGACCTGCAGTTCGAGTGTCAGGTACGAATGACTCCGAGCAAGAGCGCAATCAGGTCGAGTGCCGTCTCGATCTCCGCATTCTCGCGGCCCAGAAGCGGGGCGTACAGGTGAACGTCGCAGATGCGGACGAGTGCGTTGCCGAGTACCTGGGGGGAGAGTGCGATGGTCAATGTGCCCGCGTCGACTTGCGCTTGCAGGATCTCGGCCGTGATCGCGGACGAGATCGATTCGATCGGGCCTGGCATCATCGCGAGTTTGACGAACACGATCGGTTCGCGCCTGGTGAGGGCGCGCAGTTCGGCGGATGCCTCGACCGATCGCATGACGCGGGCGAAGATGTCGAGGATGTAGGCGGGGCCCTCGCCGGATGCCTGCGTTATCGCCTTGCGGTAAGTGCGTTCCGTGGCTTCGGACAGCACCGTTGCGAGCAGTTCTTCTCGGTTGCCGACCCACCGGTAGAGAGTTGCTCGGCCGACGCCGAGTCGTTCGGCGAGCGCCGACATGTCGAGGGGTTCCTCGGCGAGGTACATGCTGGCGGCGGTGTCGATCGCGCGCCTGCGGTCGAGGTCGGAGGGCATAGAGCCATTCTCTCGTGCGGTCCGGTCGAGGCTGGGATCGGGTCGAGATCTGTGCTCGCTGGACCTGTTGACGAAAGCCGTGGCGTGAGACACACTAGCTCATTGTCTCATTTAGTGATGCCGATCACAGTCAGGGGTTCGATCGATGAATTCAGTACAAACCGTGCGTGGCCCGGTGGACGTAGCGGATTTGGGAAGGGTGCTGATGCACGAGCACGTCTTCGTCCTCGGCGAGGAATTGCGTCAGAACTACCCCGACTATCCCGAACGGTGGGACGAGGAAATGCGGGTTGCAGACGCGGTGGCGAAGCTGACCGAGGTGAAGTCCCGCAGAATCAGTACGATCGTCGATCCTACGGTCATCGGCCTCGGTCGGTACATTCCCCGTATCGTGCGTATCAACGAGCAGGTCGACATCAACATCATCGTTGCCACCGGAATCTACACCTACAACGACATTCCCTTCCAATTCCATTACACCGGACCGGGTCTGCTGTTCGACGGGCCGGAACCGATGGTCGAACTCTTCATCAAGGACATCGAGGAGGGCATCGCCGCAACGGGTGTCCGGGCATCTTTCCTCAAGTGTGCCATCGAGATCCCCGGTCTCACACCCGGAGTCGAGCGGGTCATGCGGGCAGTCGGACAGGCGCAGGTGGAAACTGGAGTGCCCGTCACCGTGCACACCAACCCGCACACCGGATCCGGACTGGTTGCACAGAAAGTGCTGGCCGAAGAGGGTGCAGACCTGACCAAGGTGGTCATCGGCCACTCGGGCGACACCACCGATCTCGACTACCTGTGCGCCCTGGCCGATGCGGGATCACTCCTGGGCATGGACCGTTTCGGTCTGGAACCGTTCCTCTCGTTCGAGGATCGGGTCAACACCGTCGTGGAGATGGCACGTCGCGGCTACGCGGAAAAAATGGTTCTCGCACACGATGCTTCGTGTTTCATCGACTACTTTCCGAGTGCGGCTCGTGAGGCGGCGCTGCCGAACTGGAACTACACCCATATCAGTGACGACGTCATCCCCGCACTGCTCGAACGTGGTGTCACCGAAGATCAGGTCGCTGCGATGATGGTGGACAATCCTCGTCGCTACTTCGAGAGCTGATCGTGGACGACGTATACGCGGGCAAACCCTGGCTGACCCGATACGACGAGCACACATCGCCGGTGGTCGACATCGAACATCGCAGCGCACTCGCGATGTTCAGGGCGTCACTGGCACAGGACTCGGAGGCGCCGGCGGTGCGGTACTTCGACCGGACCCTCACGTTCGGCGAACTCGACGAGCTGTCCGACGCTCTCGCGGTGTCGCTCGCGAGTGACGGTATCGGCTTCGGCGATCGGGTTGCGTTTGTCCTGCAGAACGTACCGCAGTTCCTGATTTCTACTGTGGCAGTGTGGAAACTGGGTGCCGTAGTGGTGCCGATCAACCCGATGTATCGTGATCGGGAACTGTCGACGGTGCTCACCGACAGCGGGGCGGTGGCAGTTATCTGCCTGGAATCCGTCGCAGGCGCGGTTGGACGTGCATCCGTCGGTACCGATGTTCGGCGCGTGATCACCACGTCGGAACTGGACTTTCAGACCAGAGTCGACGAACGTATTTTCGGTTACTCGGTAAGGTCTCGCCACGACGGATTCCCGGACTTTCTCGAATTGATCGAGGCAACACGCGGGCGGAGTCCGGCTCCTTGTGATCCGGGACCGGAAGATCTTGCCTACCTGCCGTACACATCCGGCACGACGGGACCTCCCAAGGGGTCGATGAACACCCATTCGAATGTCGTGTTCGCGGCGCAGATCTATCGGGACTGGTTGGGGCTTCGACGCGGTGGCGCAATGTTCGCCGTTGCCCCGCTCTTCCACATCACAGGACTGATCGGACATCTCGCGGCCCCACTTCTCGCGGGTGTGCCGACCATTCTGACCTGCCGATTTCATCCGATTGTTGCAGCGGAGGCGATTTCGGAGCACCAGGCCACCGCGATCATCGGTGCGATCACTGTGTTCATCGCCTGGACGGACAGCGCCGCGGTGCCGAAGAAACTGCTCGACCCCCTGAAATCGGTGTACTCCGGTGGCGCACCCATCCCGCATGCAGCGCTGGAGGCGTTCCGGGCGAAGTTCGGCCACTACATTCACAACGGGTACGGGCTGACCGAAACCAACAGTCCGGCGATCGTGGTGCCGAACTCGTGTCAGGCGCCGGTGGATCCGTCGTCGGGTGCCGTGGCGATCGGCGTCCCGGTCTCCAACACCCACGCCCAGGTGGTGGACGAGAACGACAACCCCCTTCCGGTCGGCGAATACGGTGAGATAGTGATCTCGGGTCCGCAGGTGGCCGTCGGCTACTGGAACAAGCCGGCAGAAACCGCACATGCCATGCCGGGCGGACGTTTTCACACCGGTGATATCGGCTTCATGGACGCCGACGGCTGGTTCTTCATCGTGGATCGGATGAAGGATCAGATCAACGCCTCGGGATTCAAGGTGTGGCCGCGCGAGGTGGAGGACGTTCTGTACGAGCATCCGGCAGTTCGTGAAGCTGCGGTGGTGGGTGTGATGGATTCCTACCGGGGAGAAACCGTCAAGGCATTCGTCTCGTTCAAAGACGGCGCCGTGGCCACCACCGACGAGATGATCGAGTTCTGCAAGGAACGACTCGCGGCGTACAAGTATCCGCGTGTCGTCGAGGTGATGGACGATCTTCCGAAGACAGTCAGCGGCAAGATCCTTCGACGTGAACTACGAGTAGCGCCGTAGCGGTATCTATTCCGGTGCGGCGGGCTACTCGACGAGATGGCCGGCCGCACCGGCTGTCCGCGAACTCGCTCTCGCGTCGACGTGGTCGGTATGTTGCGATTGATCGAGCGCTCGACGATCTTTCCGGTGGACTCTCGCGAGAGTGAGTCGACCAACTGAACCAACTGGGGAATCATTGAGATGGAAAGTCTCTCGCGCGATCACTCGGTGACCTCTGCGGAATCGACTCTCGCTCCGTGGCGAAGTGCGAGCCCTGCTGCCACTTCCTGGTCGACCAGAGGAAAGGCGCCGTCGGCATCGGCCTCACCCAAGTTACCTGTACGGAGCCGGCCATCGTCGGACAAGGCCGGAGCGCCGTCCGCCTGCCACTTCCGGTAGCCCTTCGTCATTTGTGGGCCGTTTGGCGAGCACCTCTTCGACTGTTCTTGCAGGTCCGACATTTCTGTCGTGGTCGCGAAATTCCACCAGGATTCGACGGGTCCGGCTGTCGGTGAAACCGATCAGCCCGGTGCCGGTTCGATCCGCCGGATTCCTCGACCGCACCAAAGCGTACACTTGAATCCGGCGTCAACATTGAGTCTTGCGTGACTGCACTGCAATTGGTCTGGCTCACGGGAGTGAAGGAGTGTGAAGTGCTCGACGACGATGCGGGTGTGACAGATCGGTCGTCGATATCGACTGCGCTGTCGCGGGACCTACCGAGTACACGTCGTGGTGTGCGAACCCGCGCCGCGCTCGTCGAGGCGGCTCGTACGGTCTTCGAAAAGAGCGGCTATCTCGATGCGCGTCTGATCGACATTACGAAGCAAGCAGGTTGTGCGGCAGGGACTTTCTACACGTACTTCGCCAACAAGGAGGAAGTCTTCGCCGCAGTGCTCGAGATCGCGCGAGACGATATGATGCATCCGGGCATGGGGCGAGTGGAAAGCTCGGATGACCCCTATGCGGTTCTCGAAGCTGCCAATCGAGCGTATCTTGCTGCTTTTCAACGCAATGCAAAATTGATGGGACTGATGGACCAGGTCGCCCATATCGACCCGAACTTCCGACGTTTCCGCAACGAACGGGCCGATACCTTCATTCGGCGCAATGCGCGTGGCATCGCCGATCTTCAGCGGCGTGGCATCGCGGACGCGACACTCGATCCGATGACGACGTCGATGGCGTTGTTCGGCATGGTGAGTCGACTGGCGTACAGCCTGTTCACGCTGAAGGAAGGCGGGGTGGACGGTCACCCGCCCGATCTCGACAAGGTAGTCGCGACTGTCACTGATCTGTGGGCGAACGCGCTCAAGTTTCCGAGTCGGTCCTGATAGTCGCACCGTCCACGGGAAGAACCCCGGCCGAAAGTGCTCTGCATGAGAGCGCTTCCGGCCGCCTTGGGGAGTAGGCAATACCGGGAATCAGCTGCTTTCGACGACTCTAGCCACGGATTCGGCAACGACGACGGGCTTGTCCGAGCCTTCGCGCTCGACCACCTGCTTGGTGGTGATCTGGATTCCACCGGACACCTGCTCGGCGGAGATGATGGTCGAACGCATGCGAATTCGTGACCCGACCGGGACGGGGGCCGGAAAGCGCACCTTGTCGTACCCGTAATTGAGGCTGTGCGCGAACCCGTCGAACGCGATGAGCTGGTAGGAGAACTGTGGTCCCAGGGAGAGGCTGAAGAGCCCGTGGGCGATGGTGCTGCCGAGGGGGCTCGACGCGGCACGCGCCGGGTCCACGTGAATCCACTGATGATCATTGGTGGCATCGGCGAAGGCGTCGATTCGTTCCTGGGTGACGTCGTACCACTGTGTGGGGCCCAACTCCTGCCCGATCAGTTTTTCGAGTTCGGCAAATGTAGCCGGGCGGACAGGTAGTTCATGGTCGGTCATCGTTGATCCCTTGTGTTCGCAGTTCAGGAGGACGGAACGGTGTGCTCGGACATGCGGTGTTCGACAGCGGATTGAAACTGACGCCGGATTCAACTATACATGAGGGGAGACGTGAGTCACTGTCTGTGCGTGCCCGTGAATGCAAGCGAGAGGAATCTGTTGTGAAGGTTGCCCAGAAGGTTGCAGTTGTCACCGGCGGTGGTGGTGGGATCGGCGGCGCGTTGGCCCAGCGGTTGGCTCGAGAAGGTGCGCGCGTCGTGGTTGCGGATCTCGATCCGGGCACCGCGGCGGAAGTTGCAGGCGCGATCAACGCCGAGCATCCGGGAGCAGCAGTCTCGGCAGGTGGTGACGTCGCCGACGAAACCGTTATCGCGGGTCTCATCGCACAGGCGGAGGCGGCTTTCGGGCCGGTAGATCTGTACTTCGCCAACGCCGGTATCTCCGGCGGTTCCGGACTGGACATCAGCGAAGACCTCTGGGATGCAACTATCGACGTCAACCTTCGAGCGCACATTCGCGCTGCCAAACTCCTGGTTCCGGGTTGGATCCAGCGCGGTGAGGGCTACTTCGTGAGTACTGCGTCTGCTGCCGGTCTGCTCAGCCAGGTGG
Source organism: Rhodococcus sp. 27YEA15 (assembly GCF_049739425.1). Taxonomy (NCBI): domain Bacteria; kingdom Bacillati; phylum Actinomycetota; class Actinomycetes; order Mycobacteriales; family Nocardiaceae; genus Rhodococcus; species Rhodococcus sp. 27YEA15. The sequence goes on along the minus strand of NZ_JBMHHW010000001.1, from coordinate 4,413,659 downwards.
GTTCGGCGGCCTACTCGGTGACCAAGCATGCTGCAGTGGGGTTCGCCGAGTGGCTGTCCATCACGTACGGCGATCAAGGCGTCCATGTCAGCTGTTTGTGCCCGATGGGCATCAACACCAAACTTCTCTACGAAGGCGAGAACTCCGGGGATCCGGTGGGTAAGGCGGCCACCGGTGCCGTCCTGGCCGCAGGCAAGGTACTCGAGCCTGCCGAGTGCGCCGAAATCGTCCTTGCTGCAATCGATGTCGAAGAATTTCTGATCCTGCCGCACACGAGTGTCCTGGACATGTACCGTCAGAAAGGCGCCGACTACGACCGGTGGCTGCGTGGAATGCGCCGTTTCCAGGCGTCGCTGCTCGCGGGAGAGAGATGACAGCAGATCCGGTACTCGTCGACCGTCGTGGAGCGGTACTGGTTGTGACATTCAATCGCCCGGACGTGCTCAACGCGTGGACCAATGAACTCGAAGACCAGTACTTCGACCACCTTGCCGCAGCTGACGACGACCCGAATATTCGAGCAGTGGTGATCACCGGAGCGGGCCGAGGATTCTGTTCGGGAGCGGACTTGGGCGCATTGGCAAACGCGGGGGGCTTCACCGAAGCGGACCTTGTGCGTCCGCGTGATCGCGATTTCCCGGTAAGCCTGCGTAAGCCATTGATCGGCGCGATAAACGGTGTTGCAGCCGGGCTCGGATTCGTGGAAGCGCTCTTCTGTGACGTACGTTTCGGTTCACCTGCCACACGATTCACCACTGCTTTCGCTCGTCGAGGGCTGATCGCGGAGTACGGAATATCCTGGATCCTGCCGCGCGTGGTCGGTCACAGTCGTGCTGCTGATCTGTTGCTCTCCAGCCGCATGGTCGATGCGGACGAGGCTCATCGGATCGGTTTGATCGACCATCTCGTCGCTGAGGGCAGTGTGCTGGATGCGGCAGTGGCGTATGCGCAGGACATCGCCGTCCACTGTTCCCCGACATCGCTTGCCGTCGTCAAATCCCAGCTGAGCGCCGATGCATCTTCCACATTCCCGGAGGCGGCCCGGCGAGCGGAATCGTTGATGCTGGAGGCGTTTCGCCGGCCGGATGTCGGCGAAGGCATTTCCAGCCATCTCGAACGTCGAGCTCCGAATTTTCCATCTCTTTCCGTCAGGAGTCCACATGTCAATCTTTGAGTTCTCGGATCGCACCAAGAAATATCAGACAGAACTGCTCGATTTCATGGACGAACACGTCTATCCCGCGGAAGCGGTGTACGAACAGCAGATGCGTGAGTCCGGAAATCCGCATTTCCAGCCTCCGATCATCGAAGAGTTGAAGAAGGAAGCGAAAGCGCGCGGGTTGTGGAATCTCTTCCATCCGCATCCGGAATGGGGGCCCGGTTTGACGAACCTCGAGTATGCGCCGCTCGCCGAGATTCTGGGCCGCAGCCATCTCGCGTCGGAAGCCACCAATTGTTCGGCCCCGGATACGGGGAACATGGAGGTGCTCACACTCTTCGGCACGGACGAGCACAAGGAGAAGTACCTCCAGCCACTCCTCGACGGAACAATTCGTTCGGCTTTTGCGATGACCGAACCCGAGGTTGCCAGCTCCGATGCCACCAACATTCAACTTCGGATGGACCGCGACGGTGACGACTACGTATTGAACGGTCGTAAATGGTTCGCATCCAATGCGTTACATCAGAACTGTAAGGTACTGATCGTCATGGGCAAGACCGACTTCGATGCGGCCACGCACCGGCAGCAATCGATGATGGTTGTTCCCATCGACGCTCCCGGGGTTACCATTGTGCGGAATCTTCCGGTATTCGGATACCAGGACCGAGAAGGCCATGGTGAGATCACGTTCGAGGATGTTCGAGTTCCGGCCAAAGACGTCCTCGCCGGCGAGGGCGAAGGGTTCGCCATCAGTCAGGCGAGACTCGGCCCCGGCCGCATCCACCACTGCATGCGCGCCATCGGGATGGCAGAGCGAGCGCTGGAACTCATGTGCCGGCGAGCGTCCACACGTACTACTTTCGGTAAACCGGTGAGCGAGAACGCCAACATCCAGGACTGGATAGCCGAGGCACGCATCGACATCGAGATGGTTCGACTCCTCACTCTCAAAGCCGCGCACATGATGGACACGGTGGGCAACAAAGAAGCACGAACAGAAATCGCGGCCATCAAGGTTGCCGCGCCGAATATCGCGCTGAAGATCATCGACCGCGCCATCCAGGTTCACGGCGGCGGCGGCGTCACCGACGACTTCCCGTTGGCGATGGCCTACGCCCACATGCGCACCCTCCGGTTGGCGGACGGCCCGGACGAGGTGCACAAGCGTGCGATCGCCAGGCAGGAACTGCGTAAGTATCGTGAGGTGAAGGCGGGCTGACCACTTTGCTGTGCGCCTTTGTCAACCGCCGGCGGTTGACAAAGGCGCACAGCAGAAATCGAACGGGGTCTGGTCAGGCGCCGGGTACCGGTCAAGTCACGACAAATTGGAGGTCAGATGAGTCAGGAACGTAGAACAGCGATTGTCACCGGCGCCGCCCGTGGAATCGGTGCGGCGGTGGCAAAACGGTTGTCCGACGACGGTTTTGCCGTTGCCGTACTCGATCTGGACGAGATCGCCTGTGCGAGCACCGTCGACGCGATCAAGGCAGCGGGTGGTGAAGCGCTGGCTGTCGGCGCAGATGTGTCCGACGAGGTATCGGTGGCGGCGGCGGTCGAACGGGTAGCTGCAGAGCTGGGTGCGCCGACTGTGCTGATCAACAACGCCGGTATCACTCGCGACAACTTGCTTTTCAAGATGAGTGTCGGAGAATGGGATTCGGTGATGAACGTTCATCTCCGCGGCGCGTTCCTGATGTCTCGTGCCGTGCAGAAGTACATGGTGGAAGCCAAGTTCGGCCGCATCGTGAATTTGTCGAGCACGTCGGCTCTCGGTAACCGGGGCCAGGTCAACTACTCCGCAGCCAAGGCGGGCATGCAAGGCTTCACCAAGACCTTGGCATTCGAACTGGGCAAGTTCGGCGTCACCGCCAATGCGATTGCGCCTGGATTCATCGAAACCGAGATGACGGCCGCGACCGCTGAGCGTGTGGGAGTCGGATTCGAAGAGTTCAAAGCGGCAGCTGCGTCTCAGATTCCGGTCAACCGAGTCGGTCAGCCGGAAGATATCGCACACACCGCGTCCTTCTTCGTCAGCGACGGTGCGGGGTTTGTTTCCGGCCAGGTCGTCTACGTTGCAGGCGGGCCAAAGGACTGAATTCGATCCGCCTGGTGTTCCTGATCGGTATCCCGAAGATCGGGAGTCGTCATAGCTCGAGGCGAAGCGACGGAACTCGTGGACCGTCGGATCCCGTCATGAATGTCACCTACCACCTCTCTGGAGAAGAATTGTGAAGGCTTGGCGCGTCAACGAACTCGGCGAACCCCGAGATGTTCTCACCCTCGAAGAAGTTGCGGAGCCCACTGCCAAGGCAAACGAACTGCTCGTCAAAGTGCTGGCAACGCCTGCCAATTTTCCCGACGTGCTCATGTGTCGCGGTGAATACCAGATCAAGCCGCCGCTTCCGTTCACACCGGGCGTCGAACTGTGTGGGGAAGTTGTCGCGGTGGGTGAATCAGTGAGCAGATTCGCAGTCGGAGACCGTGTGATCGGCAATCCGAGTCTGCCAGACGGAGGCTTCGCGGAATACTCGATACTGGATCAGAACAACACTTTTCCGGCACCGGCCGCTCTGGACGATGCCGAAGCATCAGCCCTGAGTATCGGGTATCAGACGGCATGGTTCGCTCTGCATCGCCGGACCCAATTGCTCGAGGGAGAGACCCTGCTCGTCCACGCGGCGGCCGGCGGAGTGGGTAGTGCTGCCGTACAGCTCGGCAAGGCAGCAGGTGCCAAGGTCATCGGTGTCGTCGGTGGTCCGGACAAGGTGGAGTACGCACGAAGGCTAGGTGCGGACCTGGTGATCGACCGACACAGTGAGGACATCATCGCTGCGGTCAAGGACTTCACCGGCGGCAAGGGCGCAAACGTGGTCTTCGACCCGGTCGGCGGGGACGCATACGCCAAGTCCACCAAGTGCATAGCCTTCGAGGGGCGGATCGTGGTCATCGGCTTCGCCGGTGGCACTGTGCCGCAGCCTGCTCTCAATCATGCTCTCATCAAGAACTATTCGATCATCGGACTGCATTGGGGGTTGTACAAAGCATACAACCAGCAGGCGATCGACGACTGCCATGTCGAGCTCACCAGGCTCGCCGATGCGGGACTGGTCATGCCGTTGATAGGTGAGAGACTGGCATTGTCCGACGTCTCGGACGGAGTCGGTCGACTCGGGGACGGCAGTACCGTCGGCCGCGTCGTCTTCCAACCCTGAACATCCGCTGTGCGCCTTTGTTAACCGCGGACGATTAATGAAGGCGCACAGCGTGAGGGGTGGATTCAGCCATTGACGAGCGGATCGTGTCCAGCGTCGTTCACGAGAGTCTGGTGCTCGCGGAGTCAGGGCGCTACCGTTCGCCCTGGTCGTCGCAAGCCTCTTCTGGGTTGTTCCCTGATCGGGCTCGCCTTAGGAGTTGCGGTAGTGGACGGCCCGGATCTCCGGCCGAAGGTTCGCCTTCTGAACGAGGTGTCGGAGATTCTCGAGGAGAGAGGAATTGCGGCGTCCACCAGGATCGAAGGATGGGACCTGAAAATTCTGGATTGTGCGCCTGACGCGGAAGTGTCGTAGTGACCTGATCGCCGTGCGTCGACACGCCGGTGTCAGCAGGGGTTCGGCTCGCCGATCTTCACCGCGGACAACACGGCATCGCCCTCACCGAACGGAGTTCCGGGAGAGGGATTCTGGGCGACGACCACCCAATTCGAGTCGACAACCTGACGCCTTCCGGCTCCAGTCGCATCCTTGCTTCTGGAGTAGAACACACCGGCATCCTGGATTTTATTCTGGGCTGCTTGAAGATTCATGCACACCACGTTCGGCATGAGCGCGGCTGCGGGTGCGGGTGCTGCGGGTGGTGGAGCACCCGTGGTGCTGGCCTCGGGTGTGATGACAACCGGCTCAGGAGTGGTCGTGGCCGGGGCGGCGCTCGACGTGGTGATCGGCGGTCTACTCGACGTGGTGGTCGCCTCGGTAGCACTCGTGCCGGACTCTCCGCCACATGCGGCCAGGACGGTCATCGCGAACGCGGCCACCGCGATCCTGGCGACAGTGCTGTGCAGGCGGCGGGCGCAGGGTAGAGGTGTGCGCATAGATGATCCTTCGTCGAGTGGTGGGATGAGACTCATGCAGCGAATACGTCGCATGCTTCGGAGTTCTGGAAGAGCATAAATCGAGAAGATCAACTATTTGGCGAATCGAGTAAATAATCCTAATGGTTGGATTGTCTCGGTCTCGGGTGGTGCCGGAGCGTTTGAATCCGCCTCACATCCATCGGAAAACTATGCTTCACGAATCCGAACGGGAGGTCTGCCGAACGATGAACATCCTGGAGCTTCGTCACGCGCAATGCGAGCCCCCGGCCGCGTATTCTCCGGTGCTCGAACGCTACGGCACAGTGCGTACGGTCCTCATGGGTACCGATCCGCTGCCGGAACGTCGGGGCTTCGATGCCGTGATCGTGATGGGCGGGCCCATGGGTGTCGGAGATCGAGGCACGGTGCCGTGGCTGAGCGACGAGATCGACTTCATTCGCGGCTTGGTGGCGGCCAGGATCCCGGTGTGGGGTGTGTGTCTCGGCTCCCAACTGCTGGCTGCCGCACTCGGTGCTCGCGTCTACACCGGTGAGGTGCCGGAAGTGGGTGTTGAAGACATCGTTCTCACCGCCGAGGGGCGAGGAGATCCGGTGTGGGGAACGCTGCCCGCGATTTTCCCTGCGATGCGATGGCACTCCGATACCTTCGAGATTCCGGATGGTGCGCTGCGGCTGGCAGGTTCGGCCAAGTACCCGAACCAACTCTTCCGGTACGAGAACAGTTACGGGGTGCAATTCCACCTGGAAGCGTCGACGGATGTGGCTCGGGAGTGGATGGAACTCGACGAATACCGCCGATCACTGCACGAGTCGTTGGGCGTCGACGGCCCGAAGATCTTCGCGGAACAACTCGGCGACGTGGAAGAACAGTCGCTCCGTATCGCCGTCGTGGTCATGGAGAAATGGCTGCAGTCGGTGTCGGCACTGTAGATGGCTATCGTGGATTCGTGAGTACCACCGTGAACGCTCCGAACCTGATCATCGCGCTGCGCGAGGTGTTGGTGGGTTCGCTGCCCGAAATCGGGCGACGGTTTTCCGATCTCGTCGCCGACATGGTTCCGCACACCGCGCTGGTGATCTTCACTCGCGAATGCACCGGGCGTCCGCGCAAAGTTGCCGGCGATCCGACCGTCGTCGACCGAGTGACCATCGCCGAGCTGGACCGGATACGCACGGATCTTGTTGTCGGACAGATATTTCGTGGAAAATCGATGCTCGCGGGCCGTGAACGGCCGCTGTACGCGATGCTCGACCGGGCGGACACACTGCTGGTGCTGACAGCCACCGAGAAGCCGGCCAGGGCCGGCGACCTCGAGTTGGTGAAGTCACTGTTCGCCGTCGTCGCCACGGGCATCCAGCTTCAGGTTCGCAATGCGAGCCCGGCGTACTTGGCCGAATCCAGGGCGGCGTCGTCCGAACGGGCCCGCACTGTGGCGGAGATGACCGAGGTGCATGCGGCGACACTCGAAACGATTCTGGCGACACTACGATCGCCGGACCTCGACGACACTCGTGCCCGGACGTCGGCGCGAGAGACCGCGTCGTCGGCGCTGATCGGTCTGCTACCGCCGTCGACGGGCATCGTGAGCTTGCCGAGGAGTCGACAACCACCGCGTTCGCCCGTATGAGGGGCGAGCTGAAATCGCTGCTCAAACACCGTGACATCGAATTGGAGCTGGTGGAACCGCCGGTCGGCGGCCGAGGACTGCCCGGTGAGGTGGCGCATGGCGCGCGGGCAGTGGTCCGAGGCGCGGTTCTGGCGATTTCCGAACAGCCGGGCTTGTCGCGCATTCGCATCGCGTGGCACTTGGACGCGGCCTCGCTGTCGATCGACATCAGAGACGACGGCGGTGGCGAGATCGACATCGACACTGTCGAGAATCAACTTCGGGCGCGGGTGGAAACCCTGGGCGGATCCCTCGAATCTGAATCCGTCCGGGGGTGGGGAAGTCGGCTCGGGGTGTGTATTCCACTGACGGCCCCGATGATCGTGCCCAATCGGGACGTACTCACCGAATTGGGTCCACGCGAGTTCGAAGTGCTCGAACATCTGGTGGCGGGCAGGCGCAACAAGGCGATCTCCGAGCGGCTCGGTGTCAGCGAGAGCACGGTCAAGTTCCACGTTGCCGGGGTACTGAAGAAACTGGGTGTGCAAAGTCGTGGTGCGGCGGCAGCAGTGGGTGCAGAAGCAGGCATCAAACCGGCCACGTAGTTCTTTCGGCCAGGTCTGCCCGTCATTTCGGCCAGGTTTTCGAGCCCGCGGGACGGGCTAACCTTCTAGGTAGTGCACATATCGCTATGTGCGCACACGTCCGAAAACACGCACGAGCCAGGAGCAGAACCATGCCACAACAGGTACGCGGCGTCATCGCCCGATCCAAAGGTGCCCCCGTCGAGATCGTTCCCATCACGATTCCCGATCCCGGCGCCAACGAGGTAGTGGTCGCCATTGCAGCGTGCGGTGTGTGCCATACCGACCTCACCTACCGCGACGGCGGGATCAACGACGAGTACCCGTTCCTGCTCGGCCACGAGGCGTCGGGCATCGTCGAGAGTATCGGAACGGGCGTGACGCACGTCGAGGTCGGCGACTTCGTGGTCCTCAACTGGCGTGCCGTGTGTGGCCAGTGTCGTGCGTGTAAGCGCGGTCGTCCGCAGTACTGTTTCGACACGTTCAACGCCGAGCAGAAGATGACCCTCGACGACGGGACCGAGCTGACGCCGGCACTGGGCATCGGTGCATTCGCCGACAAGACCCTCGTCCACGAAGGGCAGTGCACCAAGGTCGACGCCTCCGCCGATCCTGCTGTCGTCGGACTGCTCGGCTGCGGCGTCATGGCCGGTATGGGCGCTGCCATGAACACCGGCAACGTCGGTCGCGGTGACTCGGTGGCCGTGATCGGTTGCGGCGGCGTCGGCGACGCCGCGATCATGGGCTCGCGCCTGGCCGGTGCGGGTACCATCATCGCGATCGATCGTGATCGTCGAAAGTTGGAGTGGGCAACCGAACTTGGTGCCACACACACGATCAACGCCACCGAGGTCGACGACGTCGTGGAAGCCGTGCAGGAGTTGACCGGCGGTTTCGGTGCCGACGTGGTTGTCGACGCAGTCGGCCGTCCGGAGACGTGGAAGCAGGCCTTCTATGCCCGCGACCTCGCGGGAACCGTTGTTCTGGTCGGTGTTCCGACTCCGGACATGAAGCTCGAGATGCCGCTGATCGACTTCTTCTCGCGCGGCGGCGCACTCAAGTCGTCGTGGTACGGAGATTGCCTGCCCGAGCGCGACTTCCCCGTTCTGGTCGACCTGTATCAGCAGGGGCGTCTGCCGCTCGAGAAGTTCGTCAGCGAGCGCATCAAGCTCGACGAGGTGGAGAAGGCGTTCGAGACGATGCACCGCGGCGAGGTCCTCCGTTCGGTCGTGGTCCTGTGACGTTGCGTGTCGACCGCGTCATCACCTCGGGCACTTTCAGTCTCGACGGTGGTACGTGGGACGTCGACAACAACATCTGGTTGATCGGTGACGACCACGAAGTGGTGATCGTGGACGCAGCTCACACCGCGCAGCCGATCATCGACGCCGTCGGTGGACGGAAGGTTGTCGGAATTGTCTGTACGCACGGTCACAACGACCATGTGACCGTGGCACCGGAACTGGCTGAGCAGCTCGACGCTCCGATTTACCTGAACCCGGCAGACGATGTCCTGTGGGAGATGACTCATCCAGGGGTGAAGCATCTGAGCTTGGAAGACGAGCAGCGAATTGCCGTGGCGGGCACGGACGTCCTCGCGATTCACACTCCGGGTCATTCGCCGGGGTCGACGTGTCTCCATCTTCCGGAAGCGGCCGCGCTGTTCAGTGGCGACACCCTGTTTTCCGGTGGTCCCGGTGCCACGGGCCGTTCGTACTCCGATTTCCCGACGATCATCGGTTCCATTCGTGACAGGCTGTTCGCGCTTCCCGCCGAGACGACAGTTCATACCGGGCACGGCGACGGTACGACGATCGGTACCGAAGCGCCACATCTCGAAGAATGGATCCGCGCCGGATCCTGATACGACCGAGAGGTGGGGGCACCGACGCCGGTGTCCCCCACCGCCTCACGGGCCGCCGACGTCGACCGGGAAATCAGAGGGTTTCGGCGAAGAACTCCATGGTGCGCGTCCACGCGAGCGCGGCGGACTCGGGGGAGTAATGGCTGGTAGAAGTGTCGTTGTTGAACGCGTGACCGGCGTCGGCGTAGCGGTACACCGTGGCCAGATCGGAGGCCGTCGTCCGCAATTGCTCGACGCTGTCGGGTGGGATGCTCGAATCCAGGTCGCCGTAGTGTCCGATCCACGGAACCTGAAGGTGTGCAGCAAGTTCGATTCCAGAGGCGATTCCGTTCCACCTGGCCTCGGCCACCCCGCCGCCATAGTAGGTGACAGCAGAATCGACGAGCGGCACGGCGGCACACCAGAGCGAGGCAGTGCCGCCCATGCAGAATCCGAGGGAGCCGACCTGGTCCGCGCCCTCGGATCGGCTGTAGTCGACAGCGGCCCGTACGTCGTGGCCGATGCCGTCGCCGTCCAAAGCCATCAGCGCGTCCTTGGCTGACGGGAAATCCGTGAACGCGGTCTGCGACCCTCGGTGATAGAGGTGGGGCGCCACTGCCAGATATCCCGCGTCGGACAGTCGCTCGAGAACGGTCTCGATATGGCTGTTCACGCCCCAGGCTTCTTGGAGGACAACCACGGCGTGATGCTGCGCGCTTGGCGAATCCGGTCGACTGACTGTCAGCGGCACGTCATGTACGGTCGTGATGAAAGTTCCCATGAACTGACTGTAGGTGTACCGCATACCGACTGTAGTCGAGTATCACGGCGCGGGCAGGCGGTTAATGTGGTGCCCATGACCACGTCCAGTATCGAATCGGTGCCTGAGCAGCGGTGAGCGAGTATCCGCTCACCAGCCCCCTCGACGAGTTGTCCGAATGGCAACGGGTGGTGCGCCCGCTTCGTGTCAGCGCCGACGGGCATCTTCGACTTGCCACCAATCGGTTGGTCGTGGACGAGGACTACACCTGGTCGATGCACAGGCACAGCGATCACGAGTTGCTCTGGGCCATCGAGGGTGTGCTGGAACTCCGGACGCCGGGGACGGTCTACACCGTGCCGAGCGGCGTCAGCGTGTGGATCCCTTCGTTCATTCCACACGAGGTGACAGCGCGCAGTGGAACGGCGCTTTCGTGCACCTGGCTGGCATCGTCCGACGTCACCGGACTCGATCGAGTGGTCGCGCTGTCCACCCCACCTCTGCTCGAGCAGGTGCTCGATCATCTCACCCGCGACGACCTGACCGATGCCGCGCGCCGGCGCGCGGAAGCGTTCGCCATCGATTTGGTCGAGCCCGCACCGAAACTGATGTTCGAACTGCCGTTACCGAGCACGCCGTGGCTCAGAGGAATTGCCGACGCGCTGGTATCAGCGCCGGCAGACACTCGATCGGTAGCCGAGTGGGCCACCGGCGCTCGGGTCAGCACGCGAACACTTACCAGACGATTTCCTGCGGAGACCGGCTTGACCTTCTCCGAGTGGCGAATGCGTTCACGAGCCCATCATGCAATGCAATTGTTGGCGCAGGGACGCAGTATCTCCCATGTGGCGCGCCGGACGGGGTTCAGTTCCGAAAGCGCGTTCGGTGTCGCCTTCCGGCGCACCATGGGAGTGACACCCGGTGAGTTCGCAACTTTGGTGGAAGACTCCGATCCACGCGAATTGGCTGATCCGCTACAGGGATAGGCCGAACTGCGACTGTGATCGACCCGATCAGACTTGTATCTACCTGCACAGTCAACTTAGGGTTGGCTAAACAATCGGATTTGGTAGGAGTTTCTGCGTGCCCGCTTCACGTTCAAGGTCATTCTCGTACTTCCTGCGGGCAGCATCCGCAGTGGCGGTGGCAGTCATGCTGGCGGCTTGCTCGTCCTCGACAGCCGATTCGGAGTCGGCCGATACCCGTACCGTGCCATCGGCCTACGGAGACGTTCAGGTTCCGGTGACGCCTGAGCGTGTCGTCGCGGTCTCCTACGACACGCCGTGGCAGCTGATGTCGTTGGACGTCAAGCCGGTAGGTGTTCAGGACTACGGCAAGTGGGTGAGTGAATTCACCTCTGCGCAGCAGGAATTCGTCAAGGGGATACCCACGGTCGGTCCGTTTGGCGAGATCAACTTCGAAGCTGTCGCATCGGCCGACCCCGACGTCATCGTCGGCGACGCGTACGAGATCGACAAGGAGTCCTTCGACCGGCTTTCCGCAATCGCCCCCACCGTCATCGTCCAAGGTCACAGTCGCGGTGACTGGAAGTCCGTCGCCACCCAGATCGCCGACGCTGTCGGGAAGTCGGACGTTCTCGAAAAGTCCAGCACCACTTACGATCAGAACCTGGACCGACTTCGCAGTCAGTACTCTCAGGTTATTGCCGACAACACATGGATTCACATCTCGCTCGGTGACGCGCCGGGATCGTTCTCCGTGCAGCAACCCACCGGCGCCGTCGGAAACCTCGTCGTGAACGAACTGGGGCTGTCCTACGGTGCGGGAGTGCCGACCGACTACAGCGACGGGGGTTATCAGTCCTACCCGATGGAACAGTTGGCCGACATCATGAACGGTGTCAGCGTCGTGCTGTATCCCTTGAACGCGGACGGGTCGACTAGCGCTGCGGTACAGACGATTCTCGACGACAATCTCTTCACCCGGTTGCCTGCTGCTCAGGCCGGGCGGGTGTTCGGTCTCCAGGGCAGCAGTACCGACTTCGTCACCGCCGACGCGTGGCTGAACGACGTCGAAACCACGGTATTGAGCAAGCTCTGACGGCGTACCTCGGGGTGATGCGCACGACTGCGGTGCGCACCACCCCAGCTTCGAGCCGTCAGCGGCCGTTGTCCCACACGGTGTTACCGCTTGCCGTGGTTGCCGGGAAATCCTGGACTGCGTCCCAGTGTTCGACGATCTTGCCGTTCTGGTCGAAGCGGAAGATGTCCATCGACCCACTACCGGCCGTCCCGTCGCCGGAAGACGAGAACGTCTGCAGCAAGACGAAGTCTCCCTCGGCGATGGTACGAGGAAACTTTGCGGCTTTGTCTCCGGCGGCCGGTTGCAGTCCGGACAGGGCTTGCACAAAAGCCTCTTTTCCGTCACCGAACGACGGATTGTGCTGCGTATAAGTATCGCCGATGTACCTGTCGGCTGCCTCCGCTGCCTTGCCCTCGTTGAATGCGAGCTGTAGGAACTCCACGGCGTTGGTCGAGTTGCGGTCCAACACGTCCGCAGAGCGGGGCTCCGACGTCGTGGGCCCGTCGAACATCGTGTTGGGATTTGCCGATGTCGCCGGCACCGCCTGCGTTGTATCCCAGTGCTCGACGATCTTCCCGTTCCGAAGTCGGAAGATGTCGAACGTGGCCCCGTCGGGACTGTCGGGTGCTCCGGTGGACCTGGTTTGCAAGCCCACCAGGTCGTCCTGAGCGAAGACCCGCACCACCTCGACGTGTGTGTCCGGCGCCGCGCTGAGAGCACCTCCCACTACCTCGACGAACGCAGCAGCTCCGTCGGCGACACCTGGATTGTGTTGTATATAGGTATCGCCGATGAACTGGTCGGCGGCTTGCTGGAATTGCCGCTCGTTGAATGCGAGTTCGTAAAAGTCGGTGACTACCTTCTTGTTTGCCGCCAACTGGTCCTGTCCTGAGGACGGTGTTGGCGCCACTGTCGGCGACGCGGTGCTCGAGTTGCTCGTGCTTGCCGGGTCGTCATTGCTCGAGCATCCGGCGAGCAGTATCGCCGCCACGGCCGGAACCGCAATCCAGGTGATCTTCTTCATGATCCCGACCGTCATCGCTGCGCGACGGTGAAGCGCCGGCGGCTGTGTTCGGGAGTGTCGATCTCGTCGACGAAGGCGTGCGCGAAGTCCTCCCCGGAGATAGCAGAGTTTCCCGCAGCGTCGGTCAAGAGTACGTCGCCGCCCACCTGGAACGATCCGGTGGCGGCAACACCTGCGTGCGCACCGAAAGACGCGGCCGGGCTCACATAGAACCAGTCGACTTTGTCGTCGGTGGCGCTCAGCGCATCGAGGACGGCCGCATGGGCCAGCGCCTCACCTTTGAACGCGTCCGGAAAATCGGGTGTGTCGACCACCCGTGGACCTCCATCGGTGACCAGCAGGCTTCCGGCGCCGCCGACCACACCGATGCGCGTTCCGTTCCTCGCCGCAGCATCCGAGAGCGGTGTGACTGCCTCGATGAGTTGCTTACCGTCGATCTCGCGGGCCGGAATGGCAACCACCACCACGTCATTGGCGGCTGTGATCTTCTCGATCGTATCTGCGTCGTGGATCGAACCCTGCACGAGCCGGCTGCCGTCGGAATCCGTTACGCTTCGGGCCACAACGGTGACGTCGTGGCCTCGGGATTCGGCTTCTTTGGAGATGGCGCTACCCGCGAAGCCGTTTCCACCGAATACTGCGATCTTGGACATGAACTGCCTCTCCCTCGAGTGTGTTGATCCGACGTAGGTAAATTTAACCCTCGAGAACCCGATGGTCTCGGTGATATGAAGGCAATTTATTGTAAGTATCAGACATCTATGTCATGAGCGGAGGCGGGTATTGCCAACTGTCTGCCCTCAGTCGAAGGATGAAGGCAGACAGTGTCGTCCAGGAGTTCAGCCCGTGACGCCGGTCAACTCGTGGGGAGTATGTTCGAGCGTCGTCTGAGTGGAAATCGTTCCGTCGTCGAGATTTACGGCGAACAGTTTCTTCGACGCCGGATCGGTTACGTAGGCAGTGTGGTCGCTCACGAACAGCGCTGGTCGCGGGTCCTGCCATTGTGTCGGCTCGGTCCACTCGCCTATCACGGCGATCTTCTGCACGATCTTGCCGGTACCCGGGTCGATGACGTGAATCGCGCCGTCGGTACCGAGGACGAGTGCTTCACCGTGGGGTCCGCGCCCGAGGGAGCGGAAAGTGTAGCTGGTTCCCAGATCGACTAGTTTCAGTTCGGCAGTTACGGTATTGGTCAGTGAGATACGTTGCGGTCGCTCGAGTTCGGCGTCGGGGTCGGTCTTGTAGTCACCGAGAACGACATCCGACTCTTCCGAGCCTGCCTGGTTTCCGATGCGACCGTACGCGTCCGGGCTTTGGACCTTGGTGATTGCACCGTTCTTGTAGACGAGTAGGCCGTCCTGGCATCCGAGCACTACGGCTTCACCGGCTGCGACAGCTTCGCCGTGCACTCCGGGGCACTGCTCGTTCCGGAGGATCTCCTGGCGATCCGCATCGAGTACGACGATACCGTTGCGGGACTCCGTATTTCCGACCGTCGTCAACAGCGTCCCATCGGAGAGCGCCACTGCGACGCCATGATGAGCCTCGGGTGTCGTGTACGTCTCGACTCGGGGCTGACGCTTCGCCAACTGCGTCGGATCGAAGATCTCGACCAGCCCCGAGCCGTCGTTGAAGAGAACCGTCTTGCCTGCGTGTCGGACGACATGTCCGGGCTTGTCGGCGGCGAACTCGACTTCGGTCATAGCCGGATCGGATGTGTAGTAATGGGAATGGTCTCCATGAGCTGAAGACCAGGTGCCGGTGTCGAGGATCTTGAATTTGTCTCCCGCGGAGACGACGACATGACGGCCGTCACCCGCTGCGTTCAGTCTGGTGAACCCGTCGATTTCGGTCTTGCCGACGACATCGAGAGTGTTGGCGTCGAGAACGAGCACGCCACCGTCGTACGAGACGGCGAGACGAGGCGAGGCCGCCGACTGCTCGATGGGTGCCGATGTGGTTGTGGACGTGGCACTGCTGTCGGATGTCGCCCCGCTGTCGGGCGTCGAACTGTCGGAAGTGCTCGAGCAGCTGCTGATCAGTGCAAGGCAGACGCCGATGGACATCAGGGTGCTCAGACGCCGTGACCTGTGGGAAGTGAGGTGCATGGGGATAGATGTAGCCACTAATGTAAATGATTGTCAAAGTCGCTTATGCGAATGATCGCATCGATGGCAGGCGTGAGTCAGGCCGGGCTCGATCCTCGGTTCGAGGTAACCCGCTGATTCCTTGCCAGACGGGCCGAATCTCGGATCTGCGGCACGGAGATAGGTCGGAGTCAGCGTATTCCGTCGCGGCGCAATGCGACCGACACCGCGGCGGAGCGAGTATCGACGCCGAGTTTGGCGTAGATGTGCCCGAGGTGGGTTTTCACGGTCGCTTCGCTGATGAAAAGTGCCTTCCCCAATTCGCGATTGGACATTCCGTCGGCCAGCAAGCTCAGCAATTCGGATTCACGCGCGGTGAGTGCTTCCTGTGGGCGTTGCATCTGCTGAACGAGACGCGAGGCGACGGTGGGAGAGAGGACGCTGCGCCCGGCGACCGCACTGCGTACAGCACCGAAGATCTCGTCAGGCCCGGAATCCTTGAGGAGGTAACCGATGGCGCCGGCATCGAGCGCCCGAACGACGTCGGCATCGGTGTCATAGGTGGTGAAGACGAGCACCGGGACTTCCACGCCCGCGGCGCGAAGTTGTCTGATCGCATCGGCCCCGTGCATGCCTGCGCCCATGTCCAGGTCCATCATCACCAGATCGGGTGTGGCAGAAGGTATCACCGCGGCTGCCTCCTCGCCGGAGGATGCCTCGCCTACCACCTGGAGATCGTGTTGAGTACCGAGTAAGGCGCTCAGGCCGGTGCGCACGACCAGATGGTCGTCGACGAGGAACACGCGAATGACGGTCATCGACTTCTCCGTTCGATCGGGAATTGAGCTGCGATCACAGTGCCGTCACCCGGGGTGCTTTCGACCGTGAAGGCTCCACCGAGTTGCGCGACGCGGCTTCGCATCGCGCGAAGACCGTACCCGCCGTCCCGGGAATGGTTCGACGAATTCCCCGGTTCGAAGCCGATGCCGTCGTCGAAGATGTCGACGGAAATCGCATCGTCGAGATACGTGATCGTCACTCCGGCAGTATCGGCCATCGCGTGGTGCACGATGTTCGATGTTGCACTCGAGATCACTCGCACGATCGCATGCGCTATATCCGGCGGCACGATGAAAGACTCTCCCACGGTGCGGATCCGAGCCGTCGGGAGGAACTGACGGGTAGCGGCGGCGACGACGGCCTCGAAGTCGCCGGCATTGCTCGTGGTGGGAGCGAGATCGTGGACGAGATCGCGGCTCTGCGCGAGGCTGGTTCGGATGTTCGCCGCGGCGGCCTCGATATCCGGCCGTGACGGAGAACCTGTTGTATTCCAAGTTTGTTCGGCTGCCTCGAGCCTCAGGAGGGCACTCGCCAGGCTCTGGGTCACCGTGTCGTGAATCTCTCGAGCTAGGCGCTCGCGTTCTGCCGCCACACCTGCTGCCCGTTCGGTGTCAGCCAACGCCGACTGCGCCTCCGCCACCTGACGAAGAAGCCGAAGACGTTCTCGTGCATCCCGTTCCATCTGACCGTATGCCGCTGCGACCAGTGCTGCCGTGCACAGCGGCCCAAGCAGCGTCACCAACTCGGCTCGACCGGTGACACGGTAGAACGAGATACCGGCAAGGAGGCCGAGGAGGCCGACCATCGGGTATGCGATCTTGCTCGGATACAAACGTATGCACAGAAATAGGACGGGAAACGCGCTCCACGCGAAACTCGGTGCCATCCATACCAGTACCGCCCACGTACTCAGTACCGGCCACATCCACAGTCGCCGGAGAAACATTCCGTGAGAGGACGTCACCGCCATGACGCCGTACAGAATGCCCAGAACCACGGACAGGGCGAGCACCACTCCGAAGCGGCCACTGGTGCCGTGCACTGCGACGTACCGAATCCCGGACGTTGCCAGGAGTACGAAGAACGATGCGTGGATCGCATACGACAACGGGCCACGGAGTCCTAGGTCGGTGCTGGTGGTGGCTCCGGTACTCATCCCTCGGATCTTACGGAGCGCCTCGGACCGTCGGATCAACCGATCGGATGACATATCCGCCGCCGAAAGGTGCACGATTCGTCCGCTGGTTGTCCGATGCGCCCGCAGAGTCGGTCAAGAGACGCTGTTGTGGACGGATTCGAACCACTCGAAACATTCCAGAACGAAGGTGCCGATCATGAACCACCGTTTTCACACGCGAGTGCCCCGTACGCTCGCCATAGTCGTTCCCGTAGTCGCGATCCTCGCAGGCGCAGCGTGCTCGACCGCCGATACTCCGGTGGCGAACGCCTCGAGTGCGTCGTCGACTACTGCCGCCGTGCCGCCTTCGTCGCCTGATGACTCGGCGGTGATCACCGAGAACCGGTTGAGCGCAGACGCGGCGGTGAAGGCAGCCGCCGCGGCCCTCGCGAAGTGCCGCGCCGACGGACTCGGATTCGTGACGGTCTCCGTCGTGGACCGCGGCGGAAACGTCATCGCCATGGTGCGCGGCGACAATGCTGCCCAACACACAGTGGAAGCATCGCGCGAGAAGGCATACACTTCGGCTGCTTTCGGGGCGGACACCACCGACCTGTCGGCCCGGACAAAAGGTGACGGATCCACCATCGCAGACCTACCGGGAACGCTCTTTCTCGCCGGTGGCGTCACTCTGAAATCAGGTTCGTCGTCGATCGCCGGAATCGGAGTCGGGGGCGCCCCCGACGGTATGCAGGATCACGCGTGCGCGTCGGCAGGGCGAGAGGCGATTGCCTCGTCACTCGGCTGAGCCGGACTGCTCGACGGGGGCTGATCCATCCCCTCACTGGTCGGGCAGTTTGATTCCCAATTCCTCGGCTTTGGCCTTGACCGCGTCGGGAAAGATGTTCTTGAACAGGTACAGGTCCTGGCCGATCACCCAGCCCGGCGCGAGGGCCGTGGCATAACGTTCGAAGTATCCCAGTTGCTTTCCGAAGAGAACCAGCTCTTCGGGGCTGGCGACGCCCCACTGCTTGCCGAGGTGAACAAGAGCCATGATCAGCGCACTGAGTCGGAGCTCCCCGAGATCGCGTCCCAGAATCGGAGCTAGTGCGCCGGCGACCTGCAGGCCGAGTTGCTGGTCGTCGACCTCGTAGTCGGTGGCGTATCCGAGGGCACGAATGCCGCGGGCAACCCGTGCGAAATCGCCGTCGATGAGGGTCGCACGCATCATGTCGGTGAGAATCGTCCGCCACGTCTGGGGCAGCACACCGACGATGCCGAAGTCGAGGATTGCGATTCGGCCGTCGTCGAGAACCCACAGGTTCCCGGCGTGGACGTCGCCGTGGAACGGTCCGTGGACGATGACGGACTCGAGCCACACCTTGACTCCGCGTCGGACGAGCATCGATGCCTCGTCCGTCTCGTCGGCGACCGCGACGAAGCGATCGAGGGGCACGCCGCGCATTCGCTCCATGCACACCACGTGCGGCCCGCAGTAGTCCCAGTACACCTCGGGAGTCGTGACACCGGTGTTGTCGCCGAACGCGCCGATGTTGTCTCGGAAGGTGGTTTGCCGGTCAGCCTCGACGGCACTGTTGAGTTCGGTCATCGTGGCGTTGTGAAGATCGCGAATGATGGCTGTGGCATTGGCAATTCGCAAGAATTCGACGAACTTTTCGAGGATGTTGGCACCCCAGTAGGCGGCGCGAAGGTCGATCAACATGCGCGCGTAGATGTGAGGTCGCTGGATCTTGATGACAGCTTCGCGTCCGTCGTGCAGAACACATGCGTGCACTTGCGCCACTGATGCAGCGGCAAGGGGCACGTCGTCGAAATCGGCGAACAGTTCCTCGACGGAATGCCCTAGATCGGATTCGACGACGCTGCGCGCTTGGTCGGCAGGAAACGGCGGTACGTCGTCAAGGCATCGAAGGCATGCGTTGGCGACGGGGGCGGGAAAGAGACCGGATGAGGACGCCACCAGTTGACCGAGTTTGACGAACGTCGGGCCCAGCCTGATGAAGCCGTCGACGAGTCCGTCGGAGGCGGCGTCAGCCCATGTGCGCCCGTCCTTGCGAAACGGCCAGACGATCAGAGCGAGCATTATCGAGGTGGACAGCACCACCGCGATGACTGCCGAACGCCACAGCTGGGCCAGACCGAATCGCTCCAATTCGGGAATCCGAACATACAGGGCATCTGAGGGTACTCCCGATGCGTAAGGTCCGACTGGATGTCGCGTTGGTTCCGGCACAGCACTCCCTCGTTCGACGAGCAGAAACGGTGTTCCACCGAAGGCCGTGTCTCCACCCCTCCGGTACGCCAGTATGACAAGTCACGTGTACCGACCGGAATCGCCTGCCCTTCGAGTCTACGATCAGCGGATGCGGTGAAGACCGGTTTCGGCCGGTGACGAGCCTCGACAGTCTGGAGAATGGCTTGACTGCTACTCGCGTGCACCGAACGGCGGGTCGGGAATGTGGGGTCATCGGGTCGGCGCCGTGCTGACAATCTGATCGAGGAGATCAACACGATCGGGGCCCAGATGATTGTGCGCGGCGGAATCTGATCAGCCGTGTGTTCTCTACCGACGAGTCGACTGCGATTGACGCCGGCTACCGCCCTTGCGTCGTGTGTATGCCGGATGACTGGACGCGGTGCAGGGTGAACGCTAAGCGCTGAAGCGGTCCCGGTAGTCCTGTGGGATGAGAGGCTTCTCGCGACGAACCTTCAGCTGCTGTACTGCCCAGGTGTTTCCGTCGGGATCGGCGAATCCGAAAAACGTTCCACCGTCACGCTCGTCGAAGACCGTGATCTCACTGGCGTCGACGCCACGATCGATCAGTTCCGCTCGGGCTGCCGCCGCGTCGGCAACCACCAACTGGAGGCCTTTCAGAGAGCCAGGAGGCATCTCGGTGTGTGAAGGCAAATTGCCGATGACGATGGAACAACCGGACCCGCGCGGGGTCAACTGGGCGACCGTCATGTGTTCGTTGACGGTGTGATGGTCGAGGTCGAATCCGACTTTGTCGCGATAGAACGCGATGGATCGGCCTAGATCGGCGACGGGAACTACGACTACTTCGAGGGTCCAATCCATGAGACTGCCTTCCGTTCTTCGTAGGTGTGTCGAGGGGATCAGCTTTCGGCGATGACCTTCTCCAGGCGTTCGTAGCCTTCGGTGACGCCGCCGCTCCATATTGCTCGAAATCATGCCGTCGCGCGCCTCGAGGCTCGGGTAGACGGCATGGATGGACAGCCGAGTACGATTGTCGTCCAGAGCATCGAAAGAGAGTGATTCGATGCTGACCGCATCGGGATATCCATCGAATTCGAATGTCTGGACCGCGAATTCGTTCTCCCGGACCACGTGAAACACTCCGTTGAAGCCGAACTCGTCACCGACCGGTGCGTCGAACTCGCGGGTGATGTCGATGAACTGCACTGAATCGGGTGCCGTGATCGTGACGGGGTTGGAAGTGGTATCCACGGCTATGTCTCCTTCGGTGTAGTGCTGAGCAGAGGATCGAGCGTGCGGAACTGTTGTTCGTGGATCAGTCGATATCGATCTATCCATGGGTGAGAGCCTCGAGGGTGGCCGACCGATGTCAACGCGACCGCGACGAACTAACGTGGAAATCATGAATGCGCTGATCCCTCGGCCGCGGACGGTAGTGGTACCGGGCGCAGTCCACGTTCCGGACTGGCTCGACCTGAAGCAGCAGCACGGTCTGGTCGCCGAGTGTCGACGGTGGGCCACCTCACCCGTGCCGATGCGGGCCGCTGTAGTTCCCGGTGGTCACCGGATGTCGGCACAGACCGTCTGCCTCGGTTGGCACTGGCAGCCGTACCGGTACACGCGAACCGCCGACGACGTGAACGGTGCTCCGGTCGCGGCCGTGCCGCAATGGTTGGTCGAATTGGGGCAATCAGCGGTAGCGGCGGCATACGACGATCAGTGTGCAGCGCAGTCCTACACACCCGATACGGCGCTGGTCAACTTCTACGACGAAAACGCCCGGATGGGGATGCATCAGGACAAGGAGGAGCGTTCCGGCGCACCCGTGGTCTCGTTGAGCATCGGGCAGAGTTGCATTTTCCGATTCGGAAACACGGAGAGCCGGAACAAGCCGTACGTCGACGTCGAGTTGCAGTCGGGTGATCTCTTCGTGTTCGGTGGACCGTCACGATTCGCATATCATGGTGTGCCGAAAATTCTTGCCGGAAAACCCGATTCTGCACTCGGTTTGGCGACTGGCCGATTGAATATCACGCTGCGCGATACCGGCATGACGCAACCGCGGTGATCACGCTTCGGGCACCTGGCTGATCCGCCGGTTGTGAACGATGTATGCGAAGGTCATCGCCAAGATCGTGGCTGTTGCGAGTACTCCGAGGAGAAGGTAAGGCCGTGGTCCCGTCGATGCCTGAACCGATATCGCCGATCCGAACATCAGCAGTGGGACGCCCGCTCCGCTGAGAAGGTCGAAGCGGCGCGGCCGGACCGGAGGTGAACCGAACAACGACATGCGCCGGCCTGCATTTTCCCGCAGTATTCGACGTTCTGACATCACCGTGAGCGCGGCCCCTCCAAGAGCCATGACGATTCCGAGTAGAACGGCCGATCGGCCGGTGCCCGAGTATACGAGGGCCACTGTTGCGGCCGTCACGACCGCAACCAGCACGGCGACAACCTTCCATGTAGGCGGCGTTGTCTGCGAATCGGGTCGAACGCTCACAGTTCGCATGGGATCGAGTGGCTCCATGGACTGATGGTGTCATATCTGCGATGGTGGGTAAACCGGTAGTATGACTGGAATGCAACAGATTTCGGATCGTTGTGTGGTGTTGGGCAGTTGTGGTTGGTCGGCGCAGGCCGGACGGCAGGGGCTTGTCGAGGTGTTTCGGAGCGGCGGTATCGATGTTGCGGAGACCCGTCGAACAATCGTAACGTCCGCCGACATCCCACGGCCGAAACCCGGCGCCGTTCGCGTACCTGAAGACGAACAGTTCGCAAATGTCGAGAACGTGCAATCGCTCGTACCCTGTTCGCTCAGAGCGACCTCGAGACTCGATTCGGCCGATACCTGATCCGCGAGAAGGCAATCGAACTGCGGTTACCACTGCGGAAATTCGGTGATCTGTTCGATGAACGAATGGATGCGTTCCGCATCTGCAAATGTCGCGGCACGGTTGCCGTCATCCGCCAGATCGGCAATGATCGCCAGGTACTGGGCAGCAACGTTCGCGGAAGCGGGGTCACCGACACCTTCGGGGCTGATTGCATTGTCGAGCAAGGTGATTGTCGAGTCCGATCCGTTCAATTGAATGACCGCCTGCATGGGGGCCATCTGTACTTGTCTCCCAGATCTCCCTGGATGGTGACGACCGTCTCCGCGAGTTCGTCGCCGTCCCAGATGAGCGCGGCCCCGAGTGCTCTTCCGGCAGTGAACGACAGCGAGACGGTGTCGGGTGCAGTGATCGCCACCTGTTTGTCGGAGCCGGCGAGGCGATAGCTTTTCCGATGCACGATTGCCGAACCGGCCGTGACGACGATACCGCCGAGGATCTGATCGGCCAGGTCGAGAACATGACCGGTATGCACTTCTCTGGCGCCGGCACCGTTGCGACGGTCGAGTGTGTAGCGCGGCGCTTCGGAGGGTACTTCGAGACCTTTCGTTCTGGACGATCGGACGTCGATCGCTTGTAGGGTACCTAGTTGCCCGTCGGCGAGAGCATCGCGAAGGGCAGATGCCGCCGGATCCATCCGTGCTTGTAGTCCGACAAAACCCCTGGAAGACGGGGTGGTTCGGCTGTTCATGGCGCGAGCTTCGGAGACGTCGAGGCCGAGCGGCCATTCGCACAGCACGTGTTTGCCTGCGGCTTGGGCCGCGCTGACCAGGTCGAGGTGTGCGGGAACCTTCACGGTGACGACGACGAGGTCGACGTCGGGTGACGCGGCGAGAGCGGCTGCTGATGTGAACGGTTCCGCTCCGGTGGCATCGGCTGCTGCCCTCGCTGATTCCGGGCGTGACGTCGCCACGGCGGTGAGGGCGATATCTGCCGACTTCGACTGTCGGAGAGCTCGGATGGCTGGAACATGTGCGCGAAATCCCCAACCACGATCGATGTTCGCGCCCACCAGTCCGATACGCAATGGCATGAATCGACCTCCAGTTGGTTCGAATTTTTCGAACCTCTACCGCCACGGTACGCTGGTGTTCGAAAAAATCGAACCCCTCGCCGGGGTGCGGTCGGAAACTTGGAGGCGAAGTGGTCGAGATGTCCGTTGCCGGAATCCTGCATGCGCTGTCCGACGAGGTGAGGTTGGAGATGATTCGCCGCCTGGCGGACTCGCCGGAAGATCTCACCTGCGGTGAACTGTACGATGATGTGGCCAAATCATCTGCTTCATACCATTTTTCGATACTGCGGAACGCGGGAGTCCTCGATCAATACGCTCGATCGGGGCGGAAGTTCAATCACCTTCGGGTCGGGGAGATCAACTCTGCGGCACCGGGAGTGCTCGCGTCGGTACTCGACGCGATTCGTCGGGAACAGAGTTCTCGACACGGAAAAAAATAACGAAGGAATATCAAGTGTCCCAAGAGAAGATGATGCGCGCGCTGGTCCACTCAGGACGTTCTGGTGTGGACGGCTTGGAAATCAGGCAAGTCCCACAACCAGTTCCGGGGCCCGACGAGGTACTCGTGAATGTCATGGCTGCAGGGCTGAACAGACACGAACTGTTCGTCGTCGACGCACGGAGCGGCGATGAATCACCGCACATCGTCGGAGCGGATGCCGCCGGTGTCATCAGTGGCGGAGGTGCCGACGAAGGACGCACCGTGCTGATCAACCCGTGCATCGGGTGGGATGTCACCGACGACGTTCCCGAGGTGCCGACGATTCTCGGCGGGCCGCTGCAAGGTACCTTCGCCGAGTACGTGGCGGTCCCGGCTGTCAATGTGCACCAGATTCCCCGGCATCTATCCGTGCACGAGGCTGCGGCGCTGCCGTTGGTGGGGTTGACCGCGTATCGAGCGCTGTTCACCAAGGGAAACCTGAGTGCCGGTGACCATCTGGTGATTACGGGAGCGAGCGGCGGCGCAGCTGTCATGGCGTTGAGTATGGCGGTGGCGGCCGGCGCCGAGGTTACGGTTGTCACTCGAAGTGCGCAGAACGCCCAGAAAGCTCTGGCGGCGGGTGCGGCTCACGCAGTGGTAGCGGACAACGAGTTCGACCGAAAGCTGACGCGCCCTGCCGACCTGGTTCTCGACGGCGTCGGAGCCGTGACCGTGCCTGCCGGTTTGCGTGCGCTCCGTCCGGGTGGGGCATTGATAAGTTTCGGCGCCACGACAACGCCCGACCTGGAACTCTCGCTTCGGGAGGTGTTCTTTCGGCAGATTTCACTGCTGGGCTCGTCGATGGGGAGCGCACCGGAATTCCTTGCCATGCTCGAGTTCGTCTCCGAACATTCGATCACTCCGGTGGTGCACTCGGTTCGGCCGTTGGAGGAAGCTGCGGATGCCTTTCGTGCCATGGCATCGGGGGAGGGATTCGGAAAGACGGTACTCACCATGTGATCGGACCCGAACGCGTGATGAACGTCAGGCGTTCGTCACGCGTTCGACGCGCACCGGACGTCCGTGCCCGACTCGCCAGAGACGGTGAAGAACCTGCACGTGGAGACCGGAGCAATTCCTTGGTTCGTCTTCACCGCCGCCCGTTGATCATTCGAAGGGTGAAGCGGAAAACAATCGCGGCGCCGGCGCCCACGGCAAGTCCTGCCACGACGTCGGCGAGCAGTATCCCGACAGTCGCACCGAGGATGGCAGCCGAGCCGACGGCTATAGCCACGTCAGCGAGATGAGGTCGTGATATGGCAAAGTCCTTTCCGCCGTCTACCGTCACGGTACCCGGTCAGGGCAGTAATTCGGTCGCCAATGCCTGATATGTCGCTAACGGATCGCCGTTGGCGGGTAACGCTTGAATCGTCACGTGATCGGCGCCGGCGTCGACGTGTTCGCGTAGCCGTCCCGCGATCGAACGAGCATCTCCGTGCGCTACCAGCGCGTCGATCACGCGGTCGTTGCCATCGTTCGCCAGCTCGTCCGGAGTGAAGCCGAGGCGCTCGAGGTTGCTGGTGTAGTTACGAAGGTGCAAGTAGGGGTACGCCACTGCCGGCCGTCCGATCGCGCGGGCCGCTTCCGGATCTGCTTCGAGAACGACCTTGTGCT
Organism: Rhodococcus sp. 27YEA15; assembly: GCF_049739425.1. Classification (NCBI taxonomy): domain Bacteria; kingdom Bacillati; phylum Actinomycetota; class Actinomycetes; order Mycobacteriales; family Nocardiaceae; genus Rhodococcus; species Rhodococcus sp. 27YEA15. The sequence continues at coordinate 4,388,263 of NZ_JBMHHW010000001.1, read as the reverse complement.
CGGGTGCAAGGATCTTCGACGCGCCGAGAATCTCGCGCGCCTCAGCGGTGTGTTCAGGAGTGGTCAGGTACGGATGGGCGCCGGCGGCGCGATCGGCGGACAACTTCAAGACCTTCGGGCCGAGCGCTGCCAGAACCCGTCGAGATTCCGGTACCCGGCCGGCATCCAATTCGTCGAGATACCGAACGAGGGACGCATACGGCTTTGTGTAGTCGCCCACCGCTTCCGGGTGTCCGACGCCCACCCCGAGCAGGAATCGTCCGGGGTGTTTGGCTTCGAGCCGATGGTAGGACTCTGCGACCTCCGGGGCCGTCGCAGTCCAGATGTTGACGATGCCGGTCGCCACGACGATGCGTTCGGTGGCATCGAGAAGATCCTCCGCGATCTGTAGGTCGGCCGGAGGTGACCCGCCGATCCAGATGGTCCCGAAGCCGAGATTCTCGATTGCCGCCGCCAGCTCGGGAGTCAAGCCGTCGGCTCCGCGCCAAATTCCGTAGGTGCCCAGCTCGGGTGTCTGTGTTGTGTCGGTCACGGTCGGTCCAACTTTCCGAAGATGCGATCTATTCCGTCGGACGCTCGGCCCGGTGGTGCGACCGTTCGTCCGGCAGCGGGTAAGGGACAATCGTTGCATGGTTGGTAGTGCGGTGATTCTGACGATCGTGTCGGTGTGCGTGGGTTTTGTCATCTTCGTGTTGGCAGCGAGCGGTGCCCGAGGCAAGTGGGACAGACGGTTGGTGATCGCATTGTTCGCTTCGGCCGTGGTCTGTTTGACCGTGATTCCGGTGTCAGTTGCCTTGACGGCGGGAGTATCACCTGGGACTGCAGGCTGATGCGCGGTACCGGTGGATCGCTGTCCTACCAGCATGACACCATCGACAACGAGCACTGTTGGGAGATCGAACCGTGAAGCCTGATCGGAATTGGCCCGTCGAGTGGCCACCCGTAGCCCGTGACATCGCCGATGCCACTCTCGACGCACTTACCGCAGTGCGCAGTGCACAACGCGACGCACTCGACGATGCGGTCGACGAGCTTCGTGGGTTGTCGTTCGAACAGGTGAGTTCGGTGCATGCGGCGATCGTGCGCGAATTACTCGAGGACACGCATCCGGATGGTCTGTCCAGCGAGGATGTTCAAGACGCGCTTACCTCGTGTGCCAGGGCGACAATCGTCTGGCTGCCCGATCTCGATGTGCAGGCGCTCGCGGCGGTCTACACAGGTGCACTCGGAATCTCCGACCTGGAAGACGACTCCTTCCGGGTCGGTCACGGAGCCTATCTACGCTCCGCTGTGCTGGTGATCGGCAACCTGTCGACGGTATCGAAGAAGTCGCCGGCCGCTTACGTCACCAGGGCCATCGGCGAGATCGCCCGAGCTCAGACCATCGAAATGCCCTGACCGTCCCGGCATCGGACATGGATCGAAACTAGGCTTGACGGCATGCCGAAAATTGCCAGCGCCGATCGCGTTTCCCGTGAAGCACTTCTCGAATTCGTCAGCCCACGTCATCGCGGCACTCTCGTGACCGTCAAGAAGTCGGGGGGACTGCAGATCTCGCCCGTCACCTGTGGCGTCGACGACGAGGGTCGAATCGTGATCTCGACCTACCCCGACCGAGCAAAGGCCGTGAACATTCGCCGGAACTCGGCGGTGTCGCTGTGCATCCACTCCGATGAATGGGACGGACCTTATGTTCAGGTGGACGGAACAGCAGAGGTGATAGACCTGCCCGAGTCGGTGGAGCCGTTGGTCGACTACTACCGTTCCATCGCCGGCGATCACCCCGACTGGGACGAGTACCGCGCCGCGATGCGCAAGCAGGGGAAGAGCCTCCTTCGTGTCACCGTCGATTCGTGGGGGCCGATTGCAACCGGCGGATTCCCGCCGCCGCGCTGACCTACCGTGGCGCGGGCGCGATGTGGTCTACGGTCGAGTCGCGCGCCGACAGTGGTTCCTTGCCGTGCCCGCAGGTTACCTCTGTAAGTAACGTTGCACTGCAACGATGTTCGAGGACGATGGGTGGCGGACCGGTGGTTGCGTAGGGAGTCGCCCCAATTCATGAGAGCAATGAGGATCAGGTACGACGCATTGCCGGATTCGGTGGCGACGTAGTCGTAGCGCGGCGGGTGTTGTTCGTACAGGCGCTTCGTGAGCACTCCTTAATCGACGAGTGTTCGCAGTCTGGTGGCAGGGGCGGATTCGGCAGTTGTGGTCCGTGGTGATCGCCGATCCGGAAACGGGCAAGGACGTTGCGCGGGGGCAGGTGCGTTGCAGAACGTGCCCCTGCCCACGTTGGCGAGTTCGCCCCAGTTGCTCAGTCGAGCGCTGCGGATTCGGCGTTGACGGATATTCGTCTGAGTAATGCGGCGAGTTGTACGAGTTCGTTTTCGTCGAGTCCGGCAAGCATTCGTCGGTCACGGTCGATGCGTCTCGGGAATTCGGTCTTCACCAGTTCGCGGCCGGCGGCGGTGAGTTGGAGCAGGACCACTCTGCCGTCGTGCTCGAACCTGGTGCGCTGTACCAGGCCGAGTTTGCCGAGTCGATCGGCGTGCTTGGTGGTGGCGGCGCCGCTGAACATCGTCACCGCGGTCACTTCGCTGGCACGCAAGGGACGATCGCTGCGCGCGAGAGCGCTCAGCACGTCGAATTCGGCGCGTGAGATTCCGCTGGGAGCCAGTGCGCGGTCGAGTTGGTTGAGCGATTGTGAGCTGATTCGCGTGATTCGGCCCATGACTTCGACGGGAGAGGTGTCGATGTCGGGGTAGCTCTTGATCCAGTCGCGTCGTACGCGGTCGATGAAGTCGCCCTCGGAGGTGGCAGGTTGAGGCATTTTCGTAGTGTAGCGATTCATCTCACAATATTTCACATGTAATTTACTAGTGAAATAAATGTACTCTCGAACGATGCCGAGTACCGACACGACAACTGTGGTCCGCCGCCGCACCAGCTCGCGAAGGGCTGTGAAGTATTCAGTGGCCGGGACTACCTGGCGGGATGCGTTTCGGCTTGCGCCGGCTGACGCGACGGTGGCACCAGCTCTCAGGGTCGGGCTCGCATCTGCAACGGTGTTGATCGTCGGGGGAGTGTTCGGGCGCTACGACCTGGCCGGATTCGCCACCTTCGGTGCGTTGTGCTCGGCCTTCTGCAGATATGAACCGTACCCGCGGTTGGCAGGCAAGCTGGCGATGGTCGGTTTGTTGCTGGTGGGGTCCATTGCCTTCGGGGCAGGCATGGGAGTAGCCGCAACCCCTGTGTGGTTGGAAATCGGTGCCCTGTCATTACTGGCAGGTGGGGCCTACAGCTTCATGTCCGGTTTCCGTATCAACGGTCCGGGGCCGGTGATCGCAGTGTTCGCCGCTACCGGTGCCGCCGGGTACGCATCTACCGCTTCGGACTTGATTGCCATAGTGGTGTCGGGCGCAGTCGGTGTGCTCGTGGGTTGGGCTGCGGCGATGTTCCCGGCTCTGATCGTGCCGACCGGTCCGGCGAGACTGGCCGTTGCGCGCGCGGTGGCTGCCGCGAGTGGGCTGACGGATTCGAGTGGATCGAGCGTCGCTTCCGTTCGAGCGTCGATAGCGCATGCGCGGTCCGTCATCACATCGAGCGGGCGAATCGCATCCACTGTCGAGCACTGCGGTGAATTGACTGCCGTCTTGGACGAACTCGAATCCGCCGTGCAGCACTGGCAGGGCTTCGGGGACGCGGCGCCGATTCTTCGGCTGTCGGGATTGGAGGATGATCTGCGCAAGATCAAGCACTCCAATGTGATCCGAAGTGGTTCGAGGTCTGTCGGCGCGCTCACCATCGACGAGAGACATTTCGTTGCCGGGCTTCGGCGAATCTGTTCGACGTCGGTGGCGGTGAATGCGGCTCGGGTGGCTTCGGCGTCGGCCCTCGCCGGATGGGTTGCGGCAGGGGCAGGCCTGGAGCATCCTCTCTGGGCGTCGATGGGTGCCATCGCCGCATTGCAGGGATTGGACTATCGGCACACCGTGCAACGCGGAATTCAGCGGCTGGTGGGCAATATCGGTGGTGCTGCCATCGCCGCCGTGGTGATAGCGCTGACGTTGGGTTACTGGCAGGCCGTCGTCGTGGTGGTCGTTCTCCAGACCGCTGCCGAACTGCTCGTCATGCGAAGTTATGCCCTGACTTCACTGGCGGTGACACCGATGGCGTTGACGCTCATCGGATTCGGGGCGCCCGTTGATTCAGGAGTGGCTCTGACCCGAGTGGTCGACACGGTCATCGGCGTGGTGACAGGAATAGCCCTCGCGGCAGCGACGATCAGTCGATCCGATTACCGACATCTCGAGTCGTGACGTGGTTGCGTACCCTCGCAGGAGTGGACGAGGGAGTAGGCGTGGACGGCCGGAAATTACGATACCGGCATCGACGTGCCGAGTTACTGGCTCAGGTCACCGAATACGTCACGGTCAATGGCGTCGGAGGATTGTCGATGCGTCCGCTGGCCAAGGATCTGGGGATCAGTCATGCCACACTCATTCATCATTTCGGTTCCAAAGAGCAACTACTCACCGAAGTCGTTGCGGTACTGCGTGATCAGTCCTTTTGCTGGAACGACGATTCGACTGCGGGGGTGGAACTGCTGCATCGGTACTGGCGCGAGCGAACGTCGCCGGAGGCGCTGCCCGCCTTCCGGGTGATGTTCGAAATCTACGGTCAAGCGTTGTTGCACCAGGATCGGTACCGGGAGTTTCTCGAGCACGTGGTCGCGGATTGGCTCGGAAACTTGACCGACCTGGCTGTGGCCCAGGGCTGTGCGCCGGTGCAGGCGGATCGTTACGCGACCATCGTCCTCGCACAGATACGCGGGCTGACACTCGATCTGCTCACGACCGGAGATCGAGAGCGTGTCGACGCCGCCTTCGGTGTGTTCGTGGAATCGATGCAGGCGCTGTTCGTGGCGTGGACCACGCCACCAACTATTGCTTGACCGATTGGTAGATCAATATCTACGATGCTCTTCACTGGATCGCTCGTCGAAGAATCGGAAGTGTCGGACGTGGAAAACCTGTCGAGATCTATTGCCCGCGTGTCTTTGGCGGCCTTCTGCGCTGCGACGATCGGTTCCGCAGTTGCCGCGCCGGTGGCATCGGCCGCACCGTCTGCTCTCTCGCAGGAAACTGGAACCGTCGTGTCGACCGAACCACTGCCGAAAGACCTGTGGATCCCCGGTGCCGTCGACGCGAAGCGATTCACGTACTGGACCATCGGCTCCGACGGTGGGCCGGCGCTGAGTAGCGGCGCTTACTACGTACCGGCCGGCCCGGCTCCTGCCGGTGGGTGGCCGGTGATCGCCTGGGCGCACGGCACCACCGGTCTGGACGACTCCTGCGCACCGTCTCTCGCCGGACCGGGCCTGCCCGAACGTGACTACCCCTATCTGGGACGCTGGCTCTCGGAAGGGTACGCGGTGGTGGCCACCGACTACGTCGGCCTGGGCACCCCGGGCGTCATGCCGTACCTGGACGGAAAGGTGGAGGCACACAGCGTCGTCGACTCGGTGAAGGCGGCGCGCGTCATCGATCCCTCCATCTCGAATCGCTGGGCGGTGGTCGGACAGTCGCAAGGTGGCGGTGCTGCAATCACCACTGCGCGATACGCCACCGAATACGGCGGCGACACCCTCGACTACCGGGGCGGCGTCGGGACGGGAGTGCCCGCCAACATCGAACTTGCGTTCCTGCCTGCCGGCCCGGGTTTCCCGCCCGTCGCGCTCGGTGGCAACCTGACGTCGTACGCCCTCTACATCTTTGCCGGACTGCGGGCGGCGCATCCCGAGATCGACCTCGATTCCTACCTGACCCCACTCGGCAAGGAACAGGTCGATTCCGCCGAGAAACTCTGCGCAGGCGAACTGGCGGAGGCGTCGAAGAAACTGGTCCTCGGTGACATCTTTTCACGGCCGTTGAGCGAGATCCCGAACTTCCAAGGATTGCTCACCGACTACATGGGTGTGCCCACCAGTGGATACGATCGTCCGATCTTCATCGGCCAGGGCTTGCTGGACACGGATGTTCCTGCGCCGGCCGCAATCTCGCTGGTTGCCGCCTTGGTAACCAACGGTGAGCCGGTGACGTTCAAGACCTACAACACCGACCACAGCGGAGCGTTGGTCGAATCGCAAGCGGACACCGTCCCGTTCGTGGCAGACCTGTTCCGCTGACGATCGACGAGAAGTAGGTTTACCTGGTAGGCGAACCATGTTCTCGAGCTAGGGGTTTCGTCGACCGTCGAGACCGGCTGACGCGGCGCCGAACACTCCGGTGCCCAGCCAGGCAATGAAGTCACCGGGAAAGTCGACAGCGAAGTCGGTTGCGCAGCCGAGTCGAGTCACCGCTTCTGCAGACAAGGCACTTCGATTCTGCCGAGATTGTCGTCGAGTTGCCGGGCGCGAGATCACCCGAGCCGGAGTGTCCGAGATTCCGACGTACAGGATCTTGCCTTGACGCACAGCGTCATTTTAGTGCTCGCATGGTCTCTTCGATCGGTGCGGTGTATGCCTCTCCCCTACGTAAACCCGATAGATGTCGATGTAGTCGGTGCGCAATCGCTTCAGGCTGGTTTCAAGAGACGCGGACAGGTTCTTGCGGTGACCGCCTGCGGCGTTCGGGTCCGTCCCGTCGCGCGAGAGTGTGTATTTAGTCGATACCACGAAACGATCACCTTGTCCGAACAGAAGCTGCTCCCAGCAGCACCTCTTCGTGAAACCTCTCGTCCGGTTCGCCGGAGAATACGGCCGTCCGGATGACGACTGTCCGCGATCGCAAAATTCGGCGTGGCCAGTGGAAGCTTCTTTCGGGGTCTGGGACCGGGCCGAGTGTAGGCGCAATCGACCTCGAATTCGCAGCAGTGACGGCGCATGTGTTCGGTCCGAGTCCGTTTGGTGTGCTGTGTGGTTTGATCAGTCGATGGACGAACCCGCCGCAAATCCGATCGATCGACCACACAGGCGCACGGTGCTCGGATGGATTGCCGGACTCGTAGTCGTCGGCGCGGTGGCCTACGCCGGAGTGGCGATCTGGATTTCGGTGGCATCGTCCGGTCATGTCTTCGATGCCGCGGACGCACCCGAGGCGCCTGTCGCCATAGTGTTGGGGGCGCAGATCAAAGACGGCAAACCGATGGCCTTCCTGAAAGGGCGACTGGATGTGGCCGTCGAATTGGTGAACGCGGGCAAGGCCCGTGCCGTTCTCGTCTCCGGTGACGCGAACGGTGCATCGGGTGACGAGATCACCGCTATGACGAACTACCTGGTGGAACAGGGTATCGACGGGCGCCGGATTGCCGGTGATCCTCACGGTCTCGACACGCATGACACCTGCTTTAGGGCAATACATACGTGTGGTGTGACGAAAGCTTTGATTGTCACACAGGGTTATCATGTTCCGCGGGCTGTGTCGCTGTGCCGAGATGCAGGCATCGATACGGATGGCGTGAACAGTGATTGTGGTTGTGCTGCAGCAACTTTGATCAAGAATGCGGCTCGTGAATGGATACTCTCCAAACCGAAAGCGGCGCTCGACATGATTCGGAACCGCGATGCCAAGGTGACATCACCGCCTGAAGATTCGGTCCAGGTAGCACTGTCGGTGACATGACGCTCGAGGAGTGACCGGTGCAACCGTCAATTGGTTGGTGTTTCCACCGGGCATCGAGTACCCGCTGACGGGCTGTACGACGAAGACGGAGTCGCAACTGCCCGGCGGATACTCCTTCAGGTCCGCAACGGCAGGATGCCGACGGTTCGCGTTCGGACCGACGTCGTCGCTTCATCGTCCGCCTGCCCGTCGGCCCGTGCGTGCGGTACCGCCTGATCAGTGTCCGAAGGATCGGAAAATGTTCGAGATCGCGGACACGGATCTACCATGAGGACGACGCGACGAGCCGAGACTTCGACGCTCGGCGTGCGCATCGGAGGGGAACGACATGTCCACAGTTCCGGCAGCACGACCCGATCCCGACCCGCGAGAGGTCAAGCGTTGGAGACGGTACCTCGCGGACGAACGGGCCGAAGCGGCCGTCTATCGAGACCTCGCGGGTAGGCGCACCGGAGAGGAACAGGAAATCCTTCTCGCACTGGCCGATGCCGAGGGCAGGCACGAGGCGCACTGGCGAGCACTTCTCGGCGATCACGTGGGTACACCGCTGCGCGGCGACATCCGCACCCGGATACTGGGCTTTCTGGCCAGACGCTTCGGGTCCGTGTTCGTACTGGCCCTCGCACAACGCGCGGAAACCCGCTCGCCTTATCCGCACGACTCCGACGCCACCGCGTCCATGGGCGCGGACGAGAAGATTCACGAAGAAGTGGTGCGGGCGTTGGCGACGCGCGGGCGCAACCGGCTCTCGGGAACGTTTCGCGCCGCTGTCTTCGGGGCCAACGACGGTCTGGTCAGCAACCTCGCTCTCGTCCTCGGTATCAGCGGAAGTGGTGTCTCGAACCAGATCGTGCTGATCACCGGTATGGCCGGACTACTGGCCGGTGCCCTCTCGATGGGAGCGGGCGAGTACGTATCCGTTCGTTCCCAGCGGGAGTTGTTGGAGGCGTCCGATCCAGGTCAGGCAGCGAGCGACGCGATCGGACTGCTCGACGTCGACGCGAACGAACTGGCCCTGGTCTACCGGGCTCGCGGCATGTCGGCCGATGATGCCGACATCCGTGCCGCCGAGGTGCTCGCCAACAGCACCTTCGGAGTTGCAGACACCGTCGACGACCACGAAGCGGTCGGTACCGGACTGGGAGCGGCCGCGGCAAGTTTCTGTTTCTTCGCGTCGGGCGCGATCATTCCGGTTCTGCCGTACCTGTTAGGTCTGCAGGGGCTCGCAGCCCTGATCGTCGCCTCGGTGCTCGTGGGAATCGCGCTACTGACAACAGGCGTGGTGGTCGGTCTGTTGTCCGGCGGACCTCCGTTCAAACGTGCGCTGCGCCAGCTGGCCATCGGCTACGGCGCTGCGGGCGCGACCTACCTTCTGGGAATGCTGTTCGGTACTTCGCTGTGAGATCCCGACGTCGATCGGCACGCAATGCTTACAGATCGCGTGCCAGTGCGCGTCCGGCTGCACGACCGGAGAAGATGCAGCCGCCGAGGAAGGTGCCTTCCAGTGCGCTGTATCCGTGGACGCCGCCACCGCCGAAGCCGGCGACTTCCCCGGCGGCGTAAAGCCCGTCGAATGCGCTTCCGTCGGCTTTGATCACCTGAGAATCGAGATTGGTTTCCAAGCCGCCGAGAGTCTTTCGTGTCAGCAGATGCAGGCGAACCGCTATCAGCGGGCCGTTCTTGGGATCGAGGATCTTGTGTGGCGTCGCGACCCGCACGATTTTGTCCGCCAGCAGATTTCGGGCGTTGTTGATGGCGGTGACCTGGAAGTCCTTGCTGTACTTGTTGTCCGTCTCGCGGTCGCGTGCAACAATCTCACGCTCGATGCCCTCGAAATCGAGCAAGGGCTCGTCGGTGAGTGCATTCATCCCGTCCACCAGGTCGCGTAGGTTGTTGCGCACCACGAAGTCCGCGCCCTTCTGCTTGAATGCTTCGACCGGAGCAGGTGCGCCCTTCTTGATGCGTTGGAGCAGCAGCTTGAGATCGCGATTGGTGAAGTCTGGATTCTGCTCGGAACCCGAGAGCGCGAATTCCTTCTCGATGATGGTCTGATCGAGGATGAACCAGGTGTACTCGTACCCGCTGTCGAGAATGTACTTGAAGGTGCCCATGGTGTCGAAGCCGGGGAAATTGGGAACGGGAAGGCGCTTACCGACCGCGTCGAACCACATCGACGACGGGCCGGGAATGATGCGGATCCCGTGATTCGGCCAGATCGAATTCCAGTTCTGGATTCCTTCGGTGTAGTGCCACATGCGATCTCGATTCACGATGTTGCCGCCGGCGGACTCCGTGATCTCGAGCATCCGGCCGTCTACATGGGCAGGCACACCGGTGAGCATCTGCTTCGGGGCCTTGCCGAGCCGTTCCGGCCAATTCTTCTTCACCAATTCGTAATTACCTCCGATTCCGCCGGAGGTGACGACGACGGCCCCGGCAGTGAATTCGAATTCGCCGATCGGATCTCGGGAACTCTTCACCCCACGTGGTTCGGCGGACGGTTCGAGAACCGTACCCCGCACTCCGGTGACGGCACCATTGGTGACAATCAGTTGATCGACCTGGTGACGATGACGGAAGGTGACCAGCCCACGCTTCTGAGCCGCGACGACCCTGGTCGAGAACACGTCCACGACACCAGGACCGGTACCCCAGGTGAGATGGAAACGCGGAACCGAATTACCGTGCCCGAGTGCAGTTCCGCGTCCGCGCTCAGCCCAGCCGACGTTCGGCATGAGTCGAAGGCCGAGATCGTGCAGATACTGCCGCTTGTCGCCGGCTGCGAATTCGACATACGCCTTGGCCCATTGGCGAGGCCAGTGGTCTTCGCGGTCCCGGTCGAATGCTGCGGTGCCCATCCAGTCCTGCATCGCCAGGTCGAGTGAATCCTTGATGCCGAGGCGGCGCTGCTCGGGGCTGTCGACGAGGAACAGTCCACCGAGCGACCAGAATGCCTGCGCGCCGAGATTGGCCGCGTTCTCCTGTTCCACGAGAAGGACTCGACGGCCCGCACGGGTCAGCTCGTAGGTGGCAACCAGACCGGCGAGTCCGGCCCCGACCACGATGACGTCGGCTTGTTCACTCACGGCAACTCCTCTTCTGGTTGATACATGGTGATGGATTCGCTGTACGACAATAGGATTCGGGTGAAGATGTCGCGGCGCAGTTCGAGAGCGGCAGCCTTGTCACCGTCGACGAGGCACTGGATGCTGGTGCCGTCGTGTACGGCGACGAGGGCTCGTCCGAGCGCCGTCGGATCCCCGGCGACGCGGCGTCCGACGTCGCGCAGGGCGGACACGACGATGGGAAGCATCGTGCGCAGGATCGAGTCTTCACGATCGGCCAGGGCCCGGCGCAGAGTGGGATGTCGAAGTGCGTACGCGGTGAATTCGGCATTGATCCGGTACCACGCCGCATCTACGGGGACAACGGCGATGACGCGGGCAACCATGCTCTCGAGGTCGACGGGTATCGCTGTGATCGCAGAATCGGCGGCGGTTCGCAGATCGGCCAACATGGAGGTCGAGCGTTGCTCCCACATGGCGAAGAACAATTCGTCGAGTGAATCGAAGTTGGAGTAGAACGCGCCGCGCGTGTACCCGCCGCGCTCACAAATCTGCTCGATCGTGGCGCGTCCAAAACCTACCTCGGCAAAGACGACAGCCGCCGCGTCGAGTAGCCGTTGACGCGTTTGATCTCGACGTTTGGTCACTCGTTTGACGGGGGTGTGGTCGATGTCCGTCACAGTCAACTCGCTTTCGATCCTCTACCTCAAAGGATACATCGGTGTATCGAATACGTCGGTGTATCGAGAGTTTCCCGCTCGATCACTGCCGGCGATCTCCGTGATTGCAACCCTGGCCGTACCGTCGACAGGCCGATTCAATGAGAACCGAACTCTGCCGTTCCGATTTTGTCCACGAAGGGAAAGATCGTGTCACTGCGCTTCCACTGGTTCCTGCCCACCTACGGTGACTCTCGCAACCTGATGGCAGGGGGGCACGGTAGTTCGATGTCGGGTGACAGGCCGGCGACGCTGAAGTACCTCAATCAGATCGGTGCAGCGGCCGAGACCAACGGTTTCGAAGCGGTTCTGACGCCGACCGGGGCGTGGTGTGAAGACGCCTGGCTGACCACGGCGATGATGATCGAGACCACCGAGACACTCAAGTTTCTCGTCGCGCTCCGACCGGGCTTGCTCAGCCCCACGCTGGCGGCCCAGATGGCGGCGACCTTTCAGTGGCAGTCCGGTGGGCGATTGTTGCTCAACGTCGTGACCGGCGGCGAGGATCACGAGCAGCGGACGTTCGGCGACTTCTTGGACAAGAACCAGCGGTACGCACGCTGCGGTGAGTTCCTCGACGTGATTCGTCAGTTGTGGTCAGGGACAGGCCCGGTGAACTTCTCGGGCGACTACGTGACGGTGGAGAACGCTGTCTTGCAACGTATTCCGGACCCCATTCCGCCCGTCTTCTTCGGTGGGTCCTCGCCGGCTGCGGGTACGGTTGCCTCGCGATACGCCGACACCTACCTGACCTGGGGTGAAACCACCGCTGCGGTGGCGGCCAAGATCACGTGGATACGTGACCTGGCAGAAGTGCAGGACCGACGCCTCGACTACGGAATCCGACTGCACGTCATCAGCCGAGACACCTCGGAACAGGCCTGGGCGGAGGCGGATCGTCTTCTCGGCGCGCTGGATCCGGCCACCGTCGCCGCTGCGCAGGCGAGCCTGGCGAGATCGGGATCCGAAGGGCAGCGCCGCATGCTGGACTTGCACGGCGGTGGCTCCTCTTACCGCGAAGGTGCCAGTGCACGTTCTCTCGAGATCGCACCCAACCTGTGGACCGGCGTCGGCTTGGTTCGAGGAGGCGCGGGTACTGCGCTGGTCGGTTCGCATCGGGAAGTGGCGGATCGGATCGCCGAATACGCGGCAATAGGTCTGGATCACTTTGTGCTCTCCGGCTATCCGCACCTGGAAGAGGTTTACAACTTCGGCGAAGGAGTGCGTCCGATCCTGATCGAGCGTGGTCTGGTGCAGGCGTCGAGTGTGTCGTCCGGGCCGGTTCGGACTCCATTTCTGTCCACTGGCAATTGACTAGCTCAGTCGGTCCCGGTCAGACGGTCGCCAATCGACCCCGGCTCTTCCGAACGAGTTGTACGCGGTTGTCGGAGCATGCGTCGACGTACTTCCCGGTTCAAGTAGGTCAGCGGCACTTCGGCGCCGACGCAGAGTGAGCCGAAGCGTTGGTGTGCTCGCTACTCGCGGTGAAGGTGACCGGAGGTTGTACCGTCGACGGTCATGGAATCAATCCGTGACAGGCACCTCGAATCTCGACGACGCGGATCGTCGTCGTGAACACCGCGCACAGCGTATGGGACCGCGTGGCGGCCGTCAGCCCGCATCCGCCGGCATGGGTAGTCCAGGTGGCCGCAGTCTGCGCGATCGTCGTGGTGCTCGAGCCGCACCTGTGGAGGATCGCTCGCAACGTCGTCACCATCGCCCACGAGGGGGCGCATCTGATAGTCGCAGCATTGGTCGGCCGCCGACTCAACGGTCTTCGCCTGCACTCGGATACGTCCGGTGTTGCTATCTCGTCGGGAAAACCGACAGGTCCCGGCGTGATCGTGATGACGTTCGCCGGATACGTCGGGCCGTCGATTCTGGGTATCGGCGCGGCGTTGCTGTTGGGGGCGCAACGAGCCGTGTCGGTGTTGTGGATCGGTCTTGTCGTCGTCGCCGTGATGATGGCTCTGATTCGCAACCTCTACGGAATGTTCTCGCTTGCCGTCGTCGGGGCTGTGCTGTTCGTCCTCGTCTGGTGGGGGACACAGGATCAACAGGTTGCGGCCGCCTACTTTCTGACGCTGTTCCTTCTGTTCGCCGGTCCGAGACCTGTCGTCGAGTTGCAGCGACAACGGATGCGACGTGGCGGTGCCGCAGATTCCGACGCCGATCAGTTGGCCAGACTCTCACCCGTACCCGCGATCGTCTGGGTGGTCTTGTTCATGCTCGTCAACCTGAGCGTGCTGGCGGTAGGTGGGTGGTGGATTCTGCGCCCTGTGGGAAGCTGACGATTCCCGGTCAACCGGGTGGCGGCAGGTACCGGTTCGGTCGCTGATGCTCGCGCGCAGGGACTTAGGTTGTTGCGTCGGCGAACAGTCTATTGGAAAACGACTGGTCGGTGTTAGGGTGCGGCAGTACATATCGAGGCGGGTTGGGGGACCGATGCCGGATGAATTGTGGATGTCCGTTGACCAGACCAGGGAATTCGTTTCAACGGTCCAGGCAACGAGCAGTGCAGTAGCAGGAGTCGACGTCGTGTCCGAGAGCGACGGAATTCTGGCGGGTTTGACGGATTCTGCTGTGGCCGGGGCGTGCGCCGACGTGTCGCAGTTGATGGATGCCTCGGCGACTGCCCTCGTTTTGCGAATAGCGACGCTCGCCGACAGTTCCACCAGCGCGGTGGACGACTACGTCCGCACCGACGCGGAGGCGGGAACGGCCGTAGCCCACGCCGGCGGTGGATCGACATGACCGTCACGGTGTCGAAGGCTCGATCGTGGAATACATCTGCGCTGGATGCACAGGCCGCGCTGTGGGCAGCGGCATCGGAATCCGTCGATGACCAGCGGCGCGCGCTGTCGAACAGGGTGTCGGAATCGCCGGACTTCTGGCGTGGACGTGGCGCAGACGCCATGAGACAGTCCGCCGACGAGCTCGGAATCGACACCGTCGTACTGGTTTCGTCGTTGGCAGATACGTCGGAGGCTGCACGTCTGGGCTCGGCCGACATCGCTGCGGCTCGCGGGCACGTACTCGGTTGTGTGGCCGCTGCAGAATCTGCGGGATTCGTCGTGGCCGACGACGGGGCCGTGACGGTACCCCCCGACCTGTATGTCTGGATTGTCACGGAAGCGGGACCGGACGGGGCAGACGCGGCGAAGGCCGAGCTCGAAAGGCTTGCGCGCGAGCACGAGCAGACTATTCGCGAAGCGTTGAACGGTCTCGAGGAAGCTGACCGAAGCGCTGCCTCTGCAGTGAACGCTGCAGCGGGCAACCTGCGGGAGAATCCGATTTCCGGCTCTGCCGGGACGGTACTTTCCGGGGCGCAGGGCGGTGAGGACGGCGATCTGGTCAGTTCCGGTGAGGCCTCGGACGCTGATCTGGCCCGGATCAGTGACGCGCTGGTACAAGCCCAGCTGACACCGGAGCAGCTTGATGCGATCGCGCGCGGTGAGCGGGTCGACGATCTTCCTCAGAGCACCTTCGACTACGTGCGAAATTTCTACAACGAGGCAGGTAAAGGCGGGCTACTCGATCTCGCCGACAAGCTTCGTGAGCAGGAGAACAGCGGGGACCCGCTGGCGGCCGGCCGCCTCGATGCGCTCGCGAACGGACTGCTCACCCTTTCCGACGAAAAGGTAGGCACGGGAACGGAAACCGGCGGATACGGGCAGGTACCGTCCGACGTCCGCGAGTTGGTGTATCACGGATACGAACCGGATTCGAACGGAGACCGCAATTCCCGTGACTGGGCAGACCTGAACCGGTTGGGCGAATTGATAGGTGAGGCAACGCCGGGGAACCAGCCGGGATCCGAGTTGGGTGTGGAATTCGACCGGGTGGCAGCGCATATCGCGGACATGTCCAACCAATCGAGTGGGACGATCGGCCTGACGATGCCCTACGGGATGGACGTCGAACGGACGGCCGAACAATTCCTCGACGTCGGAACCCGCAATCACGAATCGTCGTCGCACATCCTCACCGGTCTCGACTCGAACGGCAATCCACTGGACTTTCACCGTGACAGCGTGATCATTCCGCTTCTCACACACGAATGGAGCGACGACGGCGCCAGTGCCGGTGCGTTGGTTGATTGGATCAATGCCGATGCGGTGGTGCATAATCCGGATGATCCAGCAGATGTCGCGTCAGCTACGCGGGCCGGTGAATCCGCATACGGTCTGGCGCAAGTGCTCTCGACCACCGAATCCGGGAATGGTGGCAACAATTTCGGATCGTTGATCGATATCGCCGAGGGCGCTGATCGTCCGGGAAACTTGTCGATGGGCCAAGTCAATCCGGCTCTGACCCAGCAGATCGCCGGTGCGCTGGCTCCCTACACGGGCGATATCGTGGGACTTGACGAAAAATACACTGATACCAGAGGTTTCGGTCACCTTGGGCCAGTCGAAGCAACTCGGGTCTTCACCCTGGTTGATGGCGACCCTCTCGCGGGCGGAATTCTCAACGGTGCAGCGCTGGCCCAAGCGGCACAGATCGACGGGGCCTTCGCCGTATCGGCGGTGAAGGGGGACACCGACCTGTCCCTCGGAGTGAGTTCCGGAAATCTGAGAGGGCTGGTGGAAGCAGGCTTGGGCTCGGAAGTCACCGATCGAAACTTGAACGGGGAAGACGCGGACGCCGCTATGCGGCAGCAACGCTCAACCGCCTACGGTGTGAGCCAATGGCTGGCGTCGGGCGCGGTGAGCTTCATTCCGGGTGGAGCGGTGGTGAATCCGCTGGCCAATTCTGTTGCTCTGATGCTGCAGGACGACTATGTCAACAACCCGGCTCAATTTGTCGGAGACACTTCGGGATTTTCGGGGGAATCGTTGGCCGAGAGTTCAGCAGGAGCGAGCAACAATCGAATGTATTCCATGCTCAGCGCACTGGTCGCAGATGGGCATGTGGATCCAAACATGTTGAACGAAGAATTGACTGAAGACGGGCGTTTGAAGACGTTCGATGGGATGACGCAAGACCTGTCCTCGCTGGATTTGACGAAACAACTACCCGACGTACTGATGGGCGCGGGAGTTTCTGCCACGAGTCGCCTTGACTACCTGAGGGTTGCTACTGAAGCTGGCGTGGGTCTTGATGGCATCATCTATCCGCATCATTTCGATGCGCGCGATTCGTTCAATCTGGTGCTACTCAACGGTCGGGGATCTGAAAACGTGAATAGGTGGCCGTCATGAGTCGATGCCGGCTAAGTGCTCGTTGGGCCGCTGGATTGACAGTGATAGTTGTTGCAGGTTGTTCGACCGGGCCTGATTTGCCGGACGCCTTGCCGTCTACTTCGGCTGTGGTGGTGGAGGATGCGGGTCCGGTGGGGGTTCGGGATGCGACGGTGGTGTGGTCTGCTGAGCCGGGGATCGACTTGTTCGACGAGCGGGGTCGGATGGTGCGGGCGGCGCAGGAGTCGGATTGGATCGGGCTCATTGTGGGGTCGGGGGAGACGTATCCGGGTTTCATGGATGCTGTCGGCTCGTACGGTGTGTTCAAGTTCGATGATCCGGGTCGTAAGCGTTGGCCGGTGGTGGGTACCTTTTATTGGCATATCCTCGATATCGTTGATACCTCGGCAGGCTTCGAGGCCGTTGTGTGTAATCAGAGTTCACGCATTGCGGAGTTGCGTGAAAACAATACTTATGTAACTAGTTTCGGTCCCGCTTCGAGTGAGAGGGTGACGTTTGAGCGGGTGTTGGTTCCGTCATCGAACGAGAGTGTCTCCTTTGAATCGAAGGGGCCCAGTTCACTTGGTGTTGATCGGTCCTCGAGTAGTGGGCGACCGCAGTGGCAGCGTCTGTCGGAGAACGTGTTTTCGGGGTGGTCGGTGAGTACCGGTGGAAAATCGGCGGCTATGCAGGCGTGCAAAGATTGGGGGTACGCGATTGTGCCGAAAGCTCCGGTAAGCGGTTCTCGTACGGTAAGGAGTGATGTTCCGCCGGTGACTGTTCCGGCGTATCCGGGGTGGTGACTCGGCGGCTGAATCTTTGTCGATCGAGGCCGGGTTTGATGATGTTGGTTGGGCTGACGGTGGTTGTTGTTGCGGGTTGTTCGACCGGGACTGCTTCGCAGGATCCTTCGCCGTCTACTTCGGCTGTGTTCCGCTCCCGATCGAGCCGCGATCGGAGACTCTGCCGCAACGGATCTGGTGGGGCTCGGCGACGCGGCAGAGCGCGCACTGGGCCGGAACGCATGGGATGAATCTTCTGAGCAGCACGCTGCTCTCGGAAGACAGTGGAGTACCTTTCGCGCAACTTCAAGCCGAGCAGATTCACACCTTCCGTCAGGCGTGGCAGCAGTCCGGGCACGAGGGCACGCCGCGCGTCGCCGTGACCCGGAGTATTCTTCCGCTGGTTTCGGCGCGGGACCGAGATCTCTTCGGCGCGAGCATGTCCCGCGAACACGTCGGTATTCTCGGCGGAGTGGTGTCACGCTTCGGGAAAAGCTACGTCGGTGTACCCGACGTCATTGCGGCAGCGTTGGCCGACGACGAAGCGGTGAGCGCAGCGGACACCGTTCTGATCACCATTCCGAACCTGCTCGGACCGGCCGAAAACCTTCGGCTGCTGGGCAACATCGCCACCGAAGTCGCTCCGGCGCTCGACTGGAGCGCAAGCGGCGCGATGTAAACGAGTCGGTCAGGCCACCTCGTGTTCGCCGCCAGGAGCGACGCGCTGAAGGCCGCGGTAGGCGTCGCTGGCGCTCTGTCGTCCGGCGATCACGGCTTCCACCTCCGCGGCAATCGGCATTTCGACACCGTACTCACGAGCGAGATCCATAACGGTGGGTGCGGTTTTCACGCCCTCGGCGACCTGCCCGAGCTTCGCGACTGCTTCCTCCACCGTCAGACCCTGTGCTAGTGCCT
Organism: Rhodococcus sp. 27YEA15; assembly: GCF_049739425.1. Lineage (NCBI taxonomy): Bacteria > Bacillati > Actinomycetota > Actinomycetes > Mycobacteriales > Nocardiaceae > Rhodococcus > Rhodococcus sp. 27YEA15. The sequence goes on along the minus strand of NZ_JBMHHW010000001.1, from coordinate 4,369,977 downwards.
CGCCGACGCGTCGGTTACGTGAGGTCGGTGCCATGCACGTCGCGATGAGATCGCCGACGCCGGTCAATCCGGCGAAGGTGCGTGGGTTGGCGCCCATCGCTTCGCCGAGACGGGTCATCTCGGCAAGTCCGCGAGCGAGGACCATAGCCCGGGTGTTGTCGCCGACGCCCAACCCGTCGGCCATTCCGGAGGCGATGGCGACGATGTTCTTGAGAATGCCGCCGAGTTCGCAGCCGAGGACGTCGGTGTTGCGGTAGACGCGGAACACCGACGACGCGAAGAGAGGTTGCAGCGCTGCGGCGACGCGGTCGTCCTGGGTGGCCACGACGGAGGCGGCAGCCATACCGTCGACGATCTCCTTGGCGATGTTCGGTCCGGCGAGCAGTCCGACGGGATGGCCGGGCAGGCATTCGGCTATCACTTCGGTGGGGCGTTGACGTGTGCCGGGTTCGAGGCCTTTGGACAAGGACAACACCGGAACCCAGGCGCGCACCTCGTTGGCGATTTCCGAGAGAGTGGACCGCACCGCGTGTGACGGCACACCGCAGACGAGAACGTCGGCCTCGCGGGCCGCCTCGACCAGGTCGGATGTCGCCTTGAGGGTCTTGGGGAGTTTGCGCTCACCGAGATACTTGGAGTTGGTGCGATCGGAATTGATCTCGTCTGCTGCTTCGGAATTGCGTGCCCACAGCAGGGTCGGCGTGTTGCGGGCGGCGAGACCGGCGACGGTGGTTCCCCACGATCCGGCACCGAGGACGACGACGCGTACGGGGCGGGCCATCAGAGTGCGACGTTCGAGATGGTGAGTGCAGTCATGACGCCAAGCGTTCCACTTGCCGCGCGGTTGCGGGCCGAATCCGCCGAGTCTGTGGTTCGCCTTACACGTCGCTGGGGCTTTTGCGCATGGTCGCCACGGCCTCGGCGGACTCCGTGACGATCGATCGCATGGCGGCTTCGGCGGCGTCGGGATCCCCGGCCTGGACGGCAGAGGCGACGACGCCGTGCAGGTGAACGGCGTCGGGATCGGCTTCGTGGGGCATCAGGGAATGACGGGTTCGGCCTGCGAGTATCTCGACGACAATCTGCGACATCGCGCGCAGCATCGGGTTTCCCGACGCGGCCAGCAGGGTTCGGTGAAAGTCGGAGTCATGGCCGAGATAGGCATCGGTGTCTGCGGCACGGGACGTCGATGCCATGCCGATGACGGCGGCGGTGAGTTCTCCGCACTGCTGCGGCGTGGCTCGGGTCGCGGCCAGTCTCGCTGCCAGCGGTTCGATTCCGGATCGAAGTTCGCTGAGGATGGACAGCTGCTCGAACCGGTGTGGCCCGGCGAGCTGCCAGCGGATGACGTGGGGATCGAGTGTGTTCCAGTGGTCGGGTCCGAGGATGGTGATGCCGACACGTCGACGTACCGATGCCAGCCCGAGTGATTCGAGTACTCGCACAACCTCTCGGACTACCGTTCGCGAGACGTCGTACCTGGTTGCGATCTCGTCGGCAGAGACGGTGGTGCCGGTCGCGAGGAGGCCGCCGACGATGTCCTGACCGAGCTGTTCCAGCATCGTGTCGTGCAGTTGCTGAAACGGGGCAGTGGCCATCACTAGATCGTCCCATGCGTACGGATAACATCACACGCGGCCATATACATACTACAAATAAAGATGAAGCCTTGAAATTGTAGGGTAATTAAGGAACAGTGACTGCCATCACTGATCGGACTGGGAGTCCCCTATGAACACCTCTGCATTGCTTGCGGCCGACGTCGTCCCGGCCGGCAGCGACGCTCGACTGATCGTTGCTGCCGTTGCCGGCGTCGCCGTGATCATTGCCCTGATCACCTGGCTCGACCTGCACCCCTTCCTGGCTTTGTCCATTGGAGCAGTGGGTGTGGGAATCGCTGCCGGACTCGGTTCGGGTGACGCCGTCGCCGCGTTTGCCACGGGATTCGGCTCGACCATGGGCAGCGTCGGAATACTGATCGGGTTCGGTGCGATGTTCGGCAAACTCCTCGCCGATTCAGGCGGCGCAGACCGGGTGGTGGACACCCTGGTCGGGCGCTCCAGCGATCGGGCGTTGCCGTGGACCATGGCGCTGGTCGGAGCAGTCATCGGACTGCCGATGTTCTTCGAGATCGGGTTGGTGTTGCTGATGCCGGTGATCATCCTGGTGGCGCGCCGGTCCGGACAGTCCCTGATCCGTATCGCGATCCCGACGCTCGCCGGTCTCTCGGCGATGCACGGATTGGTGCCGCCGCATCCCGGCCCTCTGGTCGCGGTATCGGCCCTCGACGCCAATCTCGGACTGACGCTCGCGTTCGGCGTGCTCGTCGCCATTCCCACTGTCGTCATCGCCGGCCCGGTGTTCGGCAAGATCGCCGCGCGTTGGGTGGACGTCAAGGTGCCAGACCTGTTCGTCACCGGTGAAGATCTGGACGAGGACGAGAAAAAGCAGCGTCCGACCTTCGCGGCCACGATCGTTGCCATCCTCATCCCGGTCGTGCTCATGCTGGGCAAGGCGCTCGCCGATGTGATTGCCGCAGACTCTGCGTCGCCACTGAAATCGGTTCTCGATTTCCTCGGAACACCCGTCGTGGCATTGGGTCTCGCAGTTCTGGTGGGAATGGTTCTCCTCGGTCGCGGCGGCGGGATGGACCGAAAGGCCATCTCGAAATCTCTCGAGAGTTCGTTGCCGCCCATCGCGGGAATCCTCCTGATCGTCGGTGCCGGTGGCGGATTCAAGCAGGTCCTCATCGACACCGGTATTGCAAATGTCATCGCCGACGCCATCAAGGGAAGTAGCCTGCCGGTGCTGTTCCTGGCCTGGTTGGTGGCGGTATTGATCCGCGTGGCAACGGGTTCGGCGACCGTCGCCACGGTAACGGCTTCGGGAATCCTCGCCCCGGTGGCCGCGGACCTCTCGTCTGCGCACGTATCGCTGATGGTTCTGGCGATCGGTGCGGGTTCGCTGTTCTTGTCGCACGTCAACGACGCGGGCTTCTGGTTGGTGAAGGAATACCTCGGCGTCAGTGTGGTGCAGAATCTCAAGACCTGGACTGTGATGGAGTGTGTCATCTCGGTGTCCGGGCTTGCCGGTGTCCTGGCGCTCAGTGCAATAGTCTAGGTGGAGAAATACGTGAAAAAAACTGCGACACAACAGAAGCAATACCCGGTGCTGGTATTGATGGGGGTCTCCGGTTCCGGAAAGTCCACGGTAGGAGGCATGCTTGCAGGTGCCATGGGATGGGACCTGCAGGAGGGCGACGATCTGCATCCGCAGTCCAATATCGACAAGATGGCGGCCGGGCACCCCCTGGACGACGACGACCGTTGGCCCTGGCTGGAGAAGATCGCACACTGGATACGTGAACACACCGATGCCGGTAGGCCCGGCATCGTCACGTGCTCCGCTCTCAAACGAAGCTATCGGGACGTGCTCCGAGGCGAACACGTCGTGTTCGTGCACCTGGCCGGTTCGCGGGATCAGATCGGCCAACGACTGACGGCACGTCTCGATCACTACATGCCGGCGTCGCTTCTCGACTCGCAGATCTCGACGCTGGAAACACTGGAACCCGACGAACAATCGATCGTCGTCGACGTGGGAGGCAGTCCGGCCGCGATCGCCGAAATCATCCTGCGCCGCGTCGAAGCGCTCGACTACTGATCGGTTCTACTGTGGAGGACGTGACCGACTTCGCATTTCACAGCGTCTGGGAGTTGGATGCGTCCGCAGACCGGGTTTACAGCGCACTCGCAGACGTTGCGAATTACGCACGGTGGTGGCCACAAGTACGTGATGTGAGCACGATCGATGCCGGTTCCGGTGTGATGACCATCAGAAGCGCCGTTCCGTGGACCTTCCGGATCGTGGGTCGGCGTGCGGTCGAGGACCCGATGTCGCGCTACCTGCGAGCCACGCTGTCCGGTGCGATGACGGGCTGGAGCAGCTGGACGATTCAGGCATCGGGTGTGCGTTCACGAGCGTACTTCGAGCAGGAAGTGACCGTAGTCGGCAATCTCGGAGTGCTTTCACACATCGCCAAACCGCTGTTCGCGTGGAATCACGAACTGATGATGAGTGGCGGATGTGCGGGACTCTCGCGCTATCTCCGATAACGCGAGAGTGCGCGGAAGTCGAGCGGCGTCGATGATGGCCGGTTAAGGTCACGGCATACTCGAAAGTACACGTGACTCGGGTTCCGGCTCGGTTTTGTCCAGGGGGGACACTATGAGATCGCACGGTTCGACGACGTGGCACTGGGATGCGAGCCTGAGCTCGCGTATTGCCTTGATCATCTGCAAGGTGCTCGTGAAGCCCGTGTTCTCGTATTGGCCGAGCAGCGATCGGGGGCTCGAGCAGATGAAATATCTGGATATGTGGGCGGACAAGCTGCCGACGCCGAAGAATCTCATGGTAGAACCATTTCTCCTCGGCGGTGTGCCGTGCGAGAAGATCACCCACCCGCGCTCGGCCACCGGTGCACTGGCCGGGGCTTCGATTCTGTATTTCCACGGTGGCGGCTTCGTTTTCTGCGGGTTGGCGACACATCGGGCGCTGTGCGGACTGCTGGCAGCCAAATCGGGGGTTCCCGTGATATCCGTCCGCTACCGCCAGCTTCCGGAAGGGTCGATCGGTACGTCGGTGACAGACGCGATGTCGGCATACACGGCGTTGCTGGAATCGGCCGAGGATCCGGACAAGATCGTCGTCGCCGGCGATTCTGCGGGCGGCTACCTGGCCATGAAAGTCGCCGAGATCTCTGCACTTCGAGGTATCACTCGTCCGGCCGCGGTGATCGGGTACTCACCTCTGCTCAACGTCGATCTCGAAAACCACGATCCCGATTACATGAAACGTGATGCCTATCTGCCCATGAGGAAAGTGGTCGAGCTCAAGAGTCGCTGGCTCGGCGGCGACGTCATCGAAGGTGAACAGTCTCCCGTCAATGCCGATTCGGCTGCTGTCCCTCCGGCGTTTCTGGTAGCTGCCGAGTACGAACTACTGCGACCCGATGTCGAAGTGATGACGGAGAAACTCGTTGCGGCCCGCCGGCCCGTGGAGACGCACATCTGGACCGGACAGATACACGCATTCCCGGTGCTCGGAACCCTTGTCCGCGAAGGTAGGACGATTGTCTCGCTCACCGTCGACTTCATCGAACGCACGCTTGCCGCGAGCAAATCCGGACCAGCTCAGCCGATCGACGTCAGTTCGGTGTAGTCGTCGGCGGCGAGATCCCCGTCGACGACGGCGCGAACCTCTGCCGATCTCAAAGTGATCGAACCGCCGTGGTTGTCGAGAAATGCGGTGTCCGCAGCATCTCGTCCGGTGGAAATCCGAACGAGGTTGCTGCGTGGGGCAAGTTGGGTGGCGTCGACCACGCGCCAGGTTCGGTCGATGTTCGCCTCGACCACGGCATGAAAGTCCATGGGGTCGCAGCCCGGTGCATAGACCGCCACCAGTCGCGCTGCGATACCGACGGCGCGCAGGAGCGCGACCGTCAGGTGCGAGTAGTCGCGGCAGACCCCGGCGCCCGCAAGTAACGTGTCGACGGCGCTGTCGGTTCCGCGACTGGTGCCGGGAACATAGCTCAGGTGCGAGCTGACCCATCGAGTTACTTCCAGAAGCAATTGTCGCGGTGGCGTGGACAGATTGAATTGTCCTGCGACGAAACCGAGGAACTTGTCGACCTCGCAGTATCTGCTCGGTCGTAGATATGTCGACATGTCGTTGTCCGAGACCGGCCCCGCGTCGGTCTGACCGATCACGGTTGCATCGTAGGTGACGACGAGAATTCCTGGGGTGCAGTCGATCAAGTGCACTCTCGTACCGTGTTCGGTGAGAAATTCGCGGGGTGTGACCGCGGCGCCGTCATGGATGAACGTCATGGTCTCGATCAACTGGACACCCGGCGATCGCGCAACGGCAATCTTGAATTCCAGGCTCGTTGCCTCGGCTATCTCGATGTCGAGCCGAGCGGCAACGGTACGTTTCATCGGCTCATCCTCGCACTGAAGTCGGGCACCCACCACCCGACAGTTCAGGTGGCGGGATAGTCGACGTCGAGGCCGGTACTCAAATCTGCGCATTCGACTGCCACGACGCCATTTTCACGCAGATACGCGCCCGCGCCCCGATCCCCGGTCAGTGTTGCGATCAGATTTCGCCAGTGATTGCGTCCGATGATGACCGGATGGCCGGGCTCGGTGTTGAAGACCGCTCGTCGCAAGGTGTCCGCATTGACTGCATCGGCCGTCACCACACGTTCGACGGTGGCGACATTCAAATCGGGAACGTCCACCACCGTGACCGCAACGGCGTCGACGTCGGGCAGGTCGAGTGCGGCGTCGAGCCCGCACCGGATGGACGAACTCACCCCGACCCGCCAATCGGATTCCACGACTATCACATCGGAGTTTCCCGGCGCCAGGATGGACCTGGCTTCCTCAGCTCGGGCGCCCAGCACGACGATCACGGGACAGAAGTGAGCATCACGAAGCACCGAGACGGCGTGGCGAAGCCACGAACGACCGTCGGCGTCGTGCACCAGTGCCTTGGGCATGCCCATTCTGCTGCCGGCTCCAGCTGCCAGTACTACGGCGCACATTTCCACCGGCTACGCTCCGGCGACTCGCGGACGCAGCCAGTCGACGAGATCTTCGATCACTCGCTTCTGCTCGGGTTCGTTGAAGATCTCGTGGTAGAGGCCGTCGTACACCTTCAATGTCACATCGGTGGAGCTTGCCAAGTCTGCGACCAACTTGCTGCCGGCCGGATCGGTGAGTTGGTCGGCAGATCCGTGCTGAAGGAGAACCGGAATTGTCAACGACGGCAACCGAGCCGGAAAGCTTTCAGCGGCGGTGATCAGGCCACGAGCGATACCCGCAGGCACTTTCCCGTGATGGATCAACGGGTCGGCGTTGTAAGTGTCGACGACCCGTTGATCGCGAGACACAGCAGCAGAGTCGAGGTTGTCCACAGGTAGGTCGGGGAGATACTTTCCGACGAACTTGCCCAGTTGAATGATCGGCTTGGGTTTGTCGGTCGCGATGATCACTGCTGGGCCCGACAGCGCCAGCGCGGTGAGATCGCTCTGGTGATCGATGGCGTACGACAGGGCGATCGCGCCACCCATACTGTGTCCGAGCAGGAACTTCCTCCTGCCTGGATGCGCGCCGTCGATGATGGCGAACAAGGCTCCGAGATCGTCGGTGAAGTCGGAGAATTCCTTCAGGTGAACGCGCTTTCCGCCGGAGCGGCCGTGCCCACGATGGTCGGGTGCATAGACGATCAGGCCGAGTTCACCGAGAGCTGCGACCACGTGATCGTAGCGCCGGGCATGCTCGCCGAGCCCGTGGCAGAGAACGAGAATACCGGTGGGCTCCACGTCCGGGAACCACACGTCGTAGACGATCCTGGTCCCGGCTCTACCGGTGAACGACGACTCTTCGTGCTGCATGGTGCGCCCTCTCTGCGACCGGCGCCGGTGCGCGGATGTTCACATGTTATTCGCCTGTCCAGTTACATGTCGTGGAATCCGGTGCACATCCGATCTGTTGCGTGCTGAGTGCCGGCCCGTAGCTGCGACTCAGGTTCGCGTTACGGTGAGGGGTGTCGTTCACAGAGCCGGCCATGCTTCCTCACCGTCCACGAAAAGTCCTGATTGCCGGTACGTCCGGATCCGGGAAGACGACGCTCGCCGGGCGAGTCGGTGCGGTGCTCGGTATCGAGCACATCGAGCTCGACGGATTGTTCCACGGCCCGAGCTGGACGCCGCTCGAAAATTTCGAGGACGAAGTCCGACGATTCAGTAGTGGTTCGGAATGGGTCACCGAATGGCAGTACTCCGCGGTGCGCGCTCTGCTCGCCGAACGGGCGGATCTGATGGTGTGGTTGGACCTGCCGAAATGGAAGGTCATGAGTCAGTTGATCATCCGTACCGTCCGTCGACGGGCTCGGCGAGAAGTGTTGTTCAACGGCAATATCGAACCACCACTTCACACTATTTTGCACGATCCGGGGCATGTGGTGCGGTGGGGGTGGCGAACAGATTCGCACAACGCCGAGCGCATGGCCACTCTCGCCGTCGACGTACCGGCTTTGCCGATAGTCGTCCTACGCACTCGGGGTGACATCGAGAACTTCCTCGGAATTCTCCTGAACATGCCGTCGGACAGGCCCGCTTAGCGAGTGTGTCCACGTGGTTCATCGAGATATGTCGGCCGTAGGAGAGATCGTAGATCGGTGCGGCGACGGCAGGTACGGGGCTTCTATGCCGTGTTTCTCGAAGGCGCTCAGCACCGAGCGCGCGAAAGCACGTTGTACTGCCCACTGCCGGCCAGGTTTCACCTGCGCGGTTATCCGTATCGTGATCGACTCGGCTGTAACGGAGTTGACGCCCAACATTTCGGGTGTGTCGATCACGTCGGCTCGAATCTCCGCACTGGCTGCTGCATCGAGGACGGCGCGTGTTGCGACCTCACATGCCTTGTGTACGTTCGCATTATGGGCAACCGGAAGGTCGAGAACGGCGTTCGCATAACCCTGACTCATATTGCCCACCCGCAGTATCTCTCCGTTGCGGCAATACCAGAGTGTCCCGTTCGCATCTCGTACCGTGGTCACCCGAAGGCCGACTGTCTCCACAGTACCGACGGCGTCACCGAGATCGACCACGTCGCCGACGCCGTACTGATCCTCGAGCAACATGAAGATGCCGGACAGGAAGTCCCGGACAAGATTCTGGGCACCGAAACCTATTGCGAGGCCGACAACTCCGGCCGACGCGATGAACGGCGCGACATTGATTCCGAGTATCCCCAATATCTGCAGAACACACCACGTCAGCACTGCGATCGACACCGTCGACTTGAGAACCGAACCGATGGTTCGGGTTCGCTGTGACCGGCGTTCGTTCACCGCGGTGTCGGTTGATCTGCGTCTGTTCGACATTCGATCGATCATGCGGTGAAGTACGAATCTCAACACCACCGCAAGTACTGTGTAGACGGCAATCTCGATCGGCCGGTGGATGAGCCAGTCTCGATTGGTTTCGGTCAGTTCCCAGGCGTATACATCTGAAATCATCCCCAAGCAGTCTACGGACTCCGGGTGTGTGCGGCATCGGTGCAGGTAACGAGTCGACCACGGCGGCCAGCTAGGCTGGGACCATGGCTGACTTCACCGGAATCCCCGTCGCCGCCCTTGATTTCTACGAAGACCTCGAGGCGGATAACAGCAAGGTGTGGTGGGCTGCCAACAAGCACACCTACGACGAGGTGGTTCGGCGTCCGGTCGCCGCGCTGATGTCGGAGCTGGAGTCGGAATTCGGTACCGGGAAGATCTTTCGGCCCTACCGAGACGTTCGTTTCTCGAAGGACAAGATTCCGTACAAGACCCATCAGGGTGCTTTCGTCGCGCTCGCCGACAGTTGCGGGTATTACCTGCAGATAGACGCGTCAGGCCTGATGGTGGCCGGTGGTTTCTATGCCAGCACGTCGGAAACCATCGCCCGATACCGTGCCGCAGTGGACGACGATGTTCGCGGCCCCGAACTCGAGAAGATTCTCGCCAGAGTGAAGAAGGCCGGTTTCACGATCGGTGGTGATTCCCTCAAGACGGCACCGCGCGGATACACGGTCGACCACTCGCGGATCGAGTTGCTGCGGCACAAGTCCTTGACCGCATCGTTGGATTACCCCAGCCCGTCTTGGCTGGACAGTTCGCGAACGTTGACCGAGGTGCGTAAGGCATGGCGCGCCCTGACGCCACTGGTGGAGTGGTCAGGGCAGGTACTCGGGGCGAACTGAGCGTCGAAATATGACGAGTGTGCCTCAGAATTCACGCGCAGTTCACCGATTCCGGATGTGAAACCGTTACTGTGGTGCGCAGAAACCATCACCTCGCGACTGCAATGCCGCAGATGCATCTGCCAGGTCTCGTTTCACGAGCAAACGAAGCGATATTTCTGCGAATGGGGACGCCATGACCTTGCTTCTGGTCTTGCTATTCCTGGGTTCGGTACTTGCCGTGCTCGCGACGTACGTGGCGTTCGGTGCCGTGTACTTCGTGGAGATACGTAGAAACGAAAAATAACGTATCGGTCGGCCTGAATCGAAGAGTTTCGGGCCGACCGCGACGATGCGGCATGCGTAACCTGTCAGGGCACCCTGATCTGTCCGGAAGGTCGGGTAACGCCGAAACGTGGTCCGTGACACACCTCTCGGTACCTACGGCATTCCCCTCACCCTCCCCAGCGGGTGGTTGCCATCGATTCGAGTGTGGATCTCGAACCGGTTGTGGCGCGTGAACTTCCGATCGTCGGGTATGCGCACGCCGTGGGTTCCGTTCCGGCCCGAGATTCCCAACCGGGGATCTACCCGAACTCGCACGTCGTACCGGGATGGGATGCCCGTACAGCGCGATCATGTGGACGCGATCAACGGACCGGACGTCGGGGGCGATGATCGGTATGGGCCGCCGCCGATCAGCGCGCCACAGCGGCACGCACGATGAATTTCGTGGGTGTCAGAGGTCTCCTCTCGTAGGCGCCTACTTCGACTCGAGGAGAACTTCGTGAAGACAGTGACATCGAAGGACGGAACTAACATCGCGTACGAGAGCTGCGGTACCGGTCCGGCAGTACTTCTCGTCGCGGGCGCTTTCTGTGATCGCGGATGGTTCACTTCGATCGCGGCTGAGCTGGCAACCGACTTCACCGTGTACACCTACGACAGGCGTGGACGCGGGGACAGTGGTGACGGTGAGTTCTCGATCGAGGCCGAGAGCGACGATATGCGCGCTGTCGTCGCAGCGATCGGAGAGGCGCCGCTGGTCTACGGACTCTCCTCGGGTGGTGCACTCGCCTTGGAGGCTGCGTCCAGGGGTGTTCCGATGAAGCGGCTTGCCGTGTACGAAGCGCCGTACATGGATGAAGGTCACGTGGATCGCACTGTGTTGCGAGATCTCCGACAGCTGGTCGATGCCGGCGACATGGCGGGCGCTGCGACCAGGTTCCTCACGTTGACAGGTGCTTCACCGGAGGAGATCGAGCTGACCAAGCAGCGCCCGGAGTGGAAAGGTATGTGCGCCATCGCGCATACGCTGCCGTACGACGTGGCCATCTGTGACCACGGCACCTCGTCACTCGATTGGCTGTCTTCGATCACTGTGACCGCGTTGGCAATGTACGGCGGCGCCAGTGGGCCGTGGGGACAGTCTGCGGCTGAGAGAATTTCGGGAAGGATCTCCGGCGCGAAGTGCCTTGGGATACCAGGGCAGGGGCACGGTGTCGACGACAACGCCATCGTTCCGCTCTTGCGCGACTTCTTTTCTGGCGCATCGTCGACGGGGCGTTGAGATGTCGAAGCTGCGAGTGCGCGACATCGCAATGTCGTTGAACGGCTACCTGGCCGGATCCGATCAGAGCCTGGACCGAGCATTGGAGGTCGACGGCCTGAAATTGTTCGACTGAGTCTTCGCGTCCGCAGCATTGGCGTTCGATGCACGGTGAGTCCGGCGGCCTCGCAGGCGTCGGCGACCACCTGGTGATCGGGGACGACGATGTCGAGTAAAGATCATGGGCCACACGATTGTCAGGCCCGTTCACGGTGAGTGGGACGGCGGCGAGTCGAAAGGGTCGTGGGGGAAGAGTCGCTCATCATCACCCGACTTTCGTCCTCCCGCACTATCGGAGCCCACTGCTGGTGATGCAAGGCGGCACCACGTTCCACTTCGTCACCGAAGGAAGCGAATCGGCGCCCGAGTAAGCCGTCGAAGCTGCTGCAGATCGGCGGCGCCGCCGCAACCGTCCAGGCTTGTCTGCGAGCCGAGTTGGTCGATCATCGGAGTGTGGGGGTGTTGCGGTGTTTTTCGGACGCGGCGAGAAACTTTTCGACGCTCGAGATGGTGGTCCGATCGGTCTCCGATGTGCGCAGTTCGCCGGAGCACCGTCGGTAATACACGCGGTATTCGTGAAGGAGCAAAGTCAATCTTGGGTTGACGACATACATTCGTCAACTTAGAGTTGACGAATGACGGAATCAGTGAAGATGACGAACAAGGTGCGGCTCGACGACCTGATCGAAGCGATAAAGAATGTGCACACCGATGCGCTCGACCAATTGTCCGACGCAGTGATCGCCGCCGATCACCTCGGGGAGGTGGCGGATCATCTGATCGGTCACTTCGTCGATCAGGCGCGCAGGTCCGGGGCGTCGTGGACCGAGATCGGAGCCAGTATGGGTGTCTCCAAACAGGCGGTACAGAAGCGATTCGTGCCCAAGCCTTCCAGCGCGGACAAGCCCATGAACGCGAACGACGGATTCAGTCGATTCACGCCGGGTGCGAAAAATGTCGTGATGGCGGCGCAGAACGAGGCTCGCGCTGCCGGTAATGCCGAAATTCGGCCCGAACATCTCGTTCTCGGACTGCTTGCCGAGTCGGATGGACTGGCGGCCGGGGCGCTTGTTGCCGGGGGAGTTGAACCGGAATCAGTTCGGCGCGCGGTGGAAGGTGTACTTCCGCCCCCGGTATCGGAGCTGCCCGAGTTGATTCCGTATGACGTCCGGTCCCGTAAGGCGCTCGAGCTGACCTTCCGCGAAGCTCTTCGATTGGGCCACAACTACATCGGAACCGAACACGTACTGCTTGCGTTGCTCGAACTCGAAGATGGCTCCGGGGTGTTGGCCGCGCTGGGTATTCAGAAGTCTGCTGTGGAGGCAAACGTTGTCGAGTCGGCGGCGGCGCAGATCGACGGCGAGTAGTCGACAGCGCAGATCGACGGCGGTGAGCGCCGGATATCGGAACCGGGTGACCTGAACGAAAGTGGGCCGCACCCTCGCGGGTGCGGCCCACTTTCAGTGTCACTGACTAAACAGCGCGCACATTGGTGGCCTGAGGACCCTTCTGGCCCTGGCCTACCTCGAACTCCACACGCTGGTTCTCGTCGAGCGACTTGTAGCCGTTGCCCGAGATTTCAGAGTAATGAACGAACACGTCCGGCGTTCCGTCGTCGGGAGCGATGAAACCAAAGCCCTTTTCGCCGTTGAACCACTTCACGATGCCCTGTGCCATACCGATACTCCCTACAAACTCGATCCGGGCCCTCACATCGAAGTCCCGATCTCGATGTTGTCTATCCTCCCACGCCGCGCAAGCGAGGTGTACCGCGCAGTACCCATAACCATTCCAGGTGGTCCGATAGCCCGTGATCCAGGCCGTCGACTAGGCCTTATGCACTCGCAGTTACGGGAGGTGACCTGCGTGGCGGTCGGCGCGAGACAGGGGGCGTCGATCCGATTTGCTCGGCGCGCACACCAGACGCGACCGGTCTAGCATCGGGTACGTGGCGGACATCGATCTCACGAACCAAGCTGCAGGGGTCGGCGGATCCCAGCCCTTACGTGGCGTAGTCGAGTTCCCGGATACCGCCGGTCCGTGGCCAGGTGTGGTGATGATTCACGAGGCCTTCGGCCTCGACGCCGTGATGCGACGGCAGGCACTGCGTCTGGCACAAGCGGGATTTCTGACGTTGGCGGTCGACCTCTACAGTGCCGGCGGAGCGAAACGCTGCCTGGTGCCGACCATGGCGTCGATGTTGCGCGGGAGTGGTAAGGCCTGTATCGACATAGAAGTGGCGCGCACTTGGCTTCTCGCTTCTCCCGAATGTACGGGCAAGGTCGGCGTCGTCGGATTCTGCATGGGTGGCGGCTTCGCGATGGTCAGCGCGCCGAATTTTGATGTCGCGTCCGTCAACTACGGGCAGCTGCCGCGAAACATCGACGTTGCAGTGGCGGATTCGTGCCCGGTGGTTGGCAGTTTCGGCGGCCGGGACCTCTCGCTGCGGGGAGCTTCGGTGAAACTGAAGAGGGCGTTGGACAATGCCGGAGTGGTCAATGATGTCAAGGAGTATCCGACCGCCGGCCATGCGTTTCTCAACGACGCCCCGGCGGGGGCCGAAGATTTTGCACCCGATCGAGCGAATTCTCGGTGTCGGTCCGGACCCGGAAGCAGCGGCGGATGCGTGGATCCGGATCGATGCATTTTTGACCGAGCACCTTCGATGATCAGCGGGTAGTTCGCTCGCCGCCGTTGACGGCGAGCACCTGCCCGGTAATCTGACGAGCCCCGGGTGAGGCCAGGAAATGTACGGCGGCGGCGATGTCCGCCGGCGTTCCGGCCCGTTTGGTGCAGGTCGATGCGATCAACGAGAGCCGACGCTCGTCGGTGAGCGCGTCGCGGAAGAACTCGGTGTCGGCGACGTAGCCGGGCGAGACGATGTTCGCCGTGACTCCGTGCGGACCGAGCTCGGCAGCGAGGTCGATGTTCCACGTTGCCACGGCGGCTTTGGCTGCACCGTAGGCACCAGCTCCCTTGTCAGCGGCAATTGACCCGATGGTGACGACGCTGCCACCGTCGGTCAGGCGATCACGAACTGCTGCAGTCGTCAGAACCGCAGAGAGAAGGTTGGAGTCGAGATTGGAGCGCCAGTTCGCTGCGAGGGATTCGAGATCGTGAGGAGCTTCGCGGTCGAAGTCGGTGTTGCCGCCGGCGCAATTCACGACGACGTCGACAGATGCCGGTAGTGCCCGCATCAATTGCTCCAGATCATGTGTATTGGTGTTGTCGCAGGTCATCGCGTGAACTGCCGGTCCCAGTGCGGCCGCGGCCTGCTCGAGTGGGGGAGTGCGCCGGCCGGTGACGAAGACGGTGTCGCCGTCGTTCGCGAAGATCGCGGCAACGGCGCGGCCGATACCTGTTCCGCCTCCGGTGATCAAAACTGTGCGCTGCATGGCAAACCTCCGATAAGTTACGTTTAGATCTATACGAGAGTTTATCATTTAGAGCTAAACGAAACGAGCGGACATGAGTGAGTACGACCCGGCCGACGCAGTCGACGCGATTTCCCTGGCCTGGTTACGTGAGCGTCCGAACACGCCGGTGGCTGGGATCGGGATCGTGACCAGGCTGTGGATGTGCGCCAAACTTCTCGGCGAAGATCGTCGCCGGGTGCTCGCCGGAGCGGGTGCGGATACCGCGACCCTCGACTTGCTGAGCGTGTTGCGTCGGTCCGGGACGCCGTATCGACTGACGACCCGCGAGATCTCCGAGCGGACCGGTGTCACCGCTGGTGCCATCTCGCAGCGATTGGCCAAAGCCGAGGGGGCCGGCCTTGTCGAGCGGTCGTCGGTGAGCGGGTCGCGCATGGTGAACGTTGCTCTTACCGCAACTGGGCACGCTCTCGTCGAGGAGTTGGTCGACCGCGTGCTCGGGCGTGAAGCGGAGCTCACGGCAGTGCTGACCGAGCAGCAACGCGAGGGCCTCACCGACCTACTGCGGATTCTCCTCGACGGATTGCAGGGCGAACTCGGCGATCCGGGGGTCTCGCAGGTCGGAGCGTGAGGATCCGCCGAAGCCCTGGACAGCTCAGTTAATCGTCATTATCTTGAAATCTCATGTTCGTCGACAGTTCAGGAGCTTTCATGACCGCCAGATTCCCGCATGCCGAACTCGCCGACCTGCCTCAAGACATCCTCGCGACCATCCTCGAAATTCAGGAGAAATCGGGATTCGTACCCAACGTGTTTCTTACCTTCGCGCGTCGGCCGGCGGAGTTCCGGGCATTCTTCGCCTACCACGACGCGATCATGACGAAGGAAGACTCGGCGTTGACGAAGGGCGATCGCGAAATGATCGTCACCACGATCTCCGCGGCGAACAACTGTACGTACTGCGTTGTGGCACACGGCGCGATTCTCCGCATCTACGAGAAGAATCCGCTTGTCGCCGACCAGGTCGCGGTCAACCACCGCACGGCCGACATCTCCGCACGTCAGCGAGCGATGCTGGACTTCGCGGTGAAAGTGAATTCGGCCTCCCATGAAATCGGCGACGCAGATTTCGACGCGCTGCGGGAACACGGCTTCGGTGACGAAGACGCCTGGGATATTGCAGCGATCACCGCATTCTTCGGGCTCAGCAACAGGATGGCCAGTTTCTCCGGCATGATGCCCAATCCGGAGTTCTATCTGATGGGCCGGGTGCCTCGGTCCTGATCTTGCTGCGCACAGCAAAAAGTCCGTAGGGCGCGAGTAGTTCGCAACCTACGGACTTTCACTTTGTAGCGGGGACAGGATTTGAACCTGCGACCTCTGGGTTATGAGCCCAGCGAGCTACCGAGCTGCTCCACCCCGCGTCGGTGTGAAACCAACAGTACACGACTTTCGGAGGTGCAATTACCACCCCCTGTCAGTGGCCTGAACGTGTGCTTTCGGAGTAGTAGCCGTGGATGTGGTCAACTATGCGTTGACGTGCGAGTTCGATGTTTCCGGCAGTGACGGCGTCGACCAGTTCGCGGTGCTCGTGACGCAGCCGAGTGCAGGTGGTGGGCCAGCTGTCGACGGGTGCGCCGGCAAGGACGTAGGACTCGATGGATTCGCGAAGCCCGGTCATCATCGCCGCGATCACCTGGTTGCCCGCTGCGTGGGCCAGAGCCAGGTGGAAGTGCGCGTCGAGGATCAGGAACTCCTCGGGCGACAATCCCGGATCGTCCATCGACTCGAGTAATTCGATCGCGGCACTCAAATCGGGCGCCGGGCGCTGCGATGCGAGAAGGTGCATCACTTCGGATTCGAGAACCAGGCGGGTCTTCACCACGTCGGAGACTGGAAAGCCTTGTGCTGCAACCTGCATACGTATCAGCATGGCCATGCCACCGGTGGGGCGCGCTACGATCATCGCGCCGGCGGTGGGCCCCGATCCGGTTTGTGCTTTCAACAGGCCGAGAGCCTCCATGACGCGCAATGCTTCCCGCACCGAAGATCGGCTCACCCCGAGTTCTGCTGCGAGGATGCGCTCGCCAGGCAACCGCCGGCCGGGTACCAGTTCACCCGAGACGAGTCGACGCTCGAGATGGCTCAGTACTTGTTCCCACGCGCGTGGGCTCGACTCGGTCGGCATGAGGCAAGAGCTTAACCCGACAGCGGAGCGAACTGGTCAGCTCGCGCTCTCGGCCTTCTCGTACCGTCGGGCGGTGTAGTTCTCGGCGTCGAAATGGGAGAGCTTGCGCCGCAGCGAACCTGTGGACCACGGCCACGCCGCGAAGTTCTTCCCGTTGGCGTCGAGGTAGTAGCTGCTGCAGCCGCCGTTGTTGAACACCGTCGGCTCGAGGTCGCGTTGCACGTCGTCGTTGAACGTGCGGAACGGTTCTTCCTCGAGGTCGAACACCTCGATGCCGTCGGCCCGAGCCTGGGTGATCGCGTCGATGACGTAGTCGAGCTGGGATTCGGCGAGACCGAGAAAGGAGTTGTACACCAAGATATTCGGACCGAGCATGATGAAGGCGTTGGGTACGTCGGGAGTGGTGGTGGCCAGGTACGCCTCGGGGCTGGCCTTCCAGCGATCGGCCAGAAGATTTCCATTGCGGTCGCGGATACGGCCGGCGATGGGCGGGTGACTGACGTCGAAACCGGTTCCGAAGATGATGGCGTCGACTTCGTGTTCGACGCCGTCGGCGCCGCGAACGGAGTTGGTGCCGACGGCGGTCAAGGCATGAGGAACCAGTTCGACGTGTGGTTTCGCGAGCGTCGGCAGGTAGGTATTGGAGAGCAGCAGGCGTTTACACCCGAGGGAGAAGTCCGGTGTGAGTGCTTGCCGCAGTTCAAGATCCGGAACCTGCGCCTTGAGATGCCAGAGGCCGATCGGATTGAGAAGTCTGGCGGTGGTGTCGCGGCGCATGGTCATGGTGAGTGACCGCAGCACTATGTCGAGAGCCTCGCGGAAACCGCGCTGAGCCAGGGGGATTCGAGCGAACAGGGATCGGACGGGCGCGGGGAAGTCGATGTCCAGGCGCGGCACCACCCATGACGGTGTCCGCTGGAACACGAATAGCTGCTCCACCTTCGGCGCGATTTCGGGAATGAACTGCACCGCCGACGCGCCGGTCCCGATGACGGCGACTCGCTTGCCGGCGAGATCGTAATCGTGATTCCAGCGTGCCGAATGAAAGATCTCGCCTTCGAAGGTGTCGATACCGTCGACATCGGGGATGGACGGGGCGGAGATGGGTCCGCCCGCGAAGATCGTGAACTGCGAGGTGATCTGACCCTGACTGGTGTCGAGATGCCAGCGCCGATCGGCGTCGGACCACTGCGCCTCGATCAGTTCGGTGTTCAGGCGAAGGCGCCGTGTCACGTCGAACTTCTTCACGGTGTCCTCGATGTACTCGAGGAGTTCGGGTTGCAGGGCGAAGTTGTGCTTCCACTGCGGGTTGGGGTTGAAACTGAAGGAGTAGACGGGCGAGGGAATGTCCACCCCGCACCCCGGGTAGGTGTTGTCCCGCCAGGTTCCGCCGACGCGATCGGCCTTCTCGAGAACCACGAAGTCGGTGATCCCGGCGCGCTCGAGTTTGACCGCGGCGGCAATTCCCGCCAATCCGGCGCCCACGACCACCACTTCGTGGTGCTGCTCCGAAGTTCGAGATTCGTCCCGTACCGGCATGATGCGTCCTTCAGTTCGGATGATCGCAGTATTCAGATAATTCAATTATGCAGAGAATCGCGTTATTGGCAAGGTTAGGATGGGGTCGTGAGACGACGTGGCCGGGCCGAGAGCAAAGAAGAAACACGGCGATTGATTCTGGAGGCTGCGGCCGCGAGATTCCTCGAGCACGGCTTTCATGCGTCGTCACTCGAGCAGATCGCGGATGAGGCCGGATTCTCGACGGGTGCGGTGTACTCGAACTTCGGCGGCAAGGCCGAACTTGCACTCGAAGTGGTGGAAGATCTGTACACGCGCGAGACGCAGAATGTTCTCGAGGCTCTCGCCAGGGCTGCGGACAGCTCGATCGACTCCTGGTTCGTCACGATCGGGGAGTGGGCCCAACAGACGATCGGCGATCCGGCGTGGGCGCGCCTCGAACTGGAACTCGCTGGTGCCATGTCCGCGCGGGAAGAGCTGAGAACCGCTATGGCGCAACGCTATGCGCGGCTGCGCGAACAGCTGATCGGTGTCATCTCGGTGGCGTCTTCGCGACTGGGTGCTGCCGCTCGGATGGATCCCGATGCGGCGGGCACGTTGATGCTCGGCCTCATTCTCGGTGTTGCACTGCAGCGTGCCGTGGCCCCGGACGTATCCGGTGCGGTCATCGCCCGAGGTCTGCGTTCCATCGCCATGGACGAGCGCACCGAACTCTGATCTGTCGTTTTCCGCTACCCGGGCCGTTCGGCTGCGGGCGTTCCCGCGTGTGTTCTACTGTGGTCAGACCACACCGAAAGATTGCGGAGAACGATATGAGAGTCGCGCTGTTCGCCACCTGCATCGGGGACACGATGTTTCCCGACGCGGCCAAGGCCACCGCCCTCCTGCTCACCAGGCTCGGACACGAGGTGGTGTTTCCCGCCGCGCAGACGTGCTGCGGACAGATGCACGTCAACACCGGATACCAGCCGGATGCGCTGCCGTTGGTGAAGAATTTCGCCGACACGTTCGGTGATACCTCGATCGACGCCGTCGTGGCCCCGTCCGGATCGTGTGTGGGATCGGTTCGTCACCAGCACGCGGCGGTTGCCGAGCGGTTCGGGACCGCGTCGCTGTGCGGACAGGTGACCACGACGGCGGCCAAGACGTACGAGCTCTCCGAATTTCTCGTCGACGTCCTCGACGTCACGGACGTGGGCGCGTACTTTCCGCACCGGGTCACCTATCACCCGACGTGTCACTCGCTGCGCATGCTGCGAGTCGGGGACAAACCCCTGGCGCTGCTCAGAGCTGTGCGCGGTATCGACCTGATCGAACTCCCCGACGCCGATTCGTGCTGCGGATTCGGCGGTACCTTCGCGATCAAGAACGCGGAGACGTCAACGGCCATGCTGGCCGACAAGATCAAGAACGTCGCCGACACCGGCACGGAGTTCTGCAGTGCGGGCGACTCGTCCTGCCTCATGCACATCGGCGGCGGAATGTCGCGACTGCGGATGGGCGCCAAGACCGTTCATCTCGCGCAAATCCTTGCGTCGGTGGACAGTCGGGTGACGGCATGAGCGGCGTGACTTTGGGGCTGCCCAGCTTCCCGCCGCGCGCACCCGAGGGCGCCGGATTCCTGCGCGGCACCGAGACGTTCCCCAAGGCCGCGCATCACGAGTTGGCCAACGATCAGCTGCGCCGCAACATCGGCAAAGCCACGCACACGATTCGAGCCAAGCGCATCAGCGTCACCGGTGAGGTGCCCGACTGGGAAGATCTGCGCGATACCGGCTCGGCCGTCAAGACCGACGTCATGGCCAGGCTTCCGGAGTTGCTCGAGCAGTTCGAGGCGGCAATCATCGCCCGAGGCGGGCACGTCCATTGGGCCGCTGACGCCAACGAGGCCAACTCGATTGTCACGGAACTGGTTCGGGCCACCGGATCGGACGAGGTCATCAAGGTCAAGTCGATGGCCACCCAGGAGATCGGGCTCAACGAGCACCTCGAGACCCAGGGCATCACCGCCTACGAGACGGATCTGGCCGAACTGATCGTGCAACTAGGCCATGACAAGCCCTCGCACATTCTGGTTCCCGCGATTCACCGCAATCGCTCCGAGATCCGGGACACCTTCCTACGCGAGATGCCCGATGTCGATCCCGGGCTGGGGGAGGATCCACCCGAACTCGCCGCTGCTGCCCGAAAGTTTCTGCGCCACAAGTTCATGACGACGCCGGTTGCGATCTCCGGTGCTAATTTCGGTATCGCCGACACGGGCACCCTGACCGTCGTGGAATCCGAGGGCAACGGCCGTATGTGCCTGACCCTGCCGCAGACGCTGATCACGGTGATGGGAATCGAGAAGATCCTGCCGACGTACCGGGATCTCGAGGTGTTCCTCCAACTGCTGCCGCGCTCGTCGACCGGTGAGCGGATGAATCCGTACACCTCCATGTGGACCGGAGTCACCCCCGGCGACGGTCCGCAGGAGTTCCACCTGGTCCTTCTCGACAACGGACGCACCGCGGCACTGGCCGACACGATCGGCCGCGAAGCACTCAACTGCATTCGCTGCTCCGCCTGCCTGAACGTGTGCCCCGTGTACGAGCGCACCGGCGGTCACGCCTACGGGTCGACGTATCCCGGGCCCATCGGCGCGGTCCTGACACCGCAACTCGCGGGCATGCACGGCAAGGACGACCCCAATTCGACGCTGCCGTTCGCATCGAGCCTGTGCGGCGCCTGCTTCGATGCGTGCCCGGTGAAGATCGACATCCCGTCGCTGCTGGTGGAGTTGCGCCATCAGAAAGTGGAGCAGTCCGGGCTCACTGCCGAGTCGGTGGCGATGAAGGCCGCGTCGTTCGCGATGTCGTCGCCCGGCCGCTGGATCCTGGCCCAGAAGGCTGCGGGCCTCGGCCGCGTCGTCGCCGGGAAGAAGGGAAAGATCTCGAAACTGCCGCCGCCGCTGTCCGGGTGGACGGACGCGCGCGACATTCCGGCGCCGCCGAAGCAGACGTTTCGCTCGTGGTGGGATTCCGACGAAGGGCGCGCCGCTCTCGATCAAGCCCGTTCAGCAGGCAACGGTGAGGACGACAAGTGAGTTCACGAGATCTGGTCCTCGGCCGCATCCGTGATGCGATCACCTTGGCCCCCGCCCGGCAATCCGAGATTCCGCGACACTACCGAACGGGGCGAACTCTGCCCGATGCAGAACGCATCGCGCTGTTCGTCAACCGGCTGGTCGACTACAAGGCACACGTTCACCAGTGTGCTGCAACGGATATCGCTGCCACCATCGTTCGAGTTCTGACCGAGAACAACCTGAATGCCGTGGGAATCCCGGCCGGACTGGACAGATCCTGGACGGAAGGATTCGGTGGTGCGGTGGTGGTGGACAGCTCGAACGTGCCGGCGCCGGAGTTGGAGGTACTCGACGCGGTTGTCACCGGATCGGCGGTCTCGAGCGCCGAAACCGGAACGATCTTCCTCGACGCGGGCCCGGACCAGGGCAGGCGTGCACTGACACTGGTACCGGACACCCATGTCTGCGTCGTGTTCGCCACTAGTGTCGAGGTAGGAGTTCCGGAAGCGATGGCGAAGCTGACACCGGAGCGCCCCACCACCATGATCAGCGGCCCGTCGGCCACCTCCGACATCGAACTCGAACGTGTCGAAGGTGTCCACGGTCCGCGAAACTTGCATGTCGTGATCGTGAGCGGCTAGCCGCTGTTGTCAATGGTTCGAGTCAGTGCAGCCCGGGTCGTTGTCGTCGAGCGAAATGCTGGTTAGCCTTGCGAACAGGTTGTCCGATTCGAGAGCTCGAGGAAAGCGAACATGAGTAGCAACGAACTGCCGTCCCCCGTCGATTCTGCCTGGCTGGAGGCTCACCTCGGTGATCCGAACGTGGTCGTGGTGGACGCGACCACCCATCTCTCCTTTCCCGACGGTAAACCTGCCATCGAATCGGGGGAACAGTCGTATCGCGCGGCCCACATCGAGGGTGCGGTGTTCGCCGATCTGCTGACCGATTTCGCAGACCATGACGCCGCCGCGCCGTGGACCGTGCCGAGTTCGGAGCAGTTCGCCGCAGCCGCTGGAGCATTGGGTATCGGCGACGGCGCAATCGTGGTGATCTACGACCAGCACGACGGGTACTGGGCGACGCGCTTGTGGTGGCATCTCCGCTTCGAAGGATTCGATTCGGCTGTAGTGCTCGACGGTGGACTACCTGCTTGGCAGGCATCGGGGCGAGCGGTGACAGATGCAGAATCCACTCCGACGGCCCGCACGTTCACCGGAGTACGTCGCCCCGAGTTGATCCGTTCCACCGAGGATGTTGCAGCCGCTCTCGACGATCCGAACACCATCCTGGTCAACGTTCTCGATCCGGCGTCGTACCGGGGTGACAACAGTGACGCGCCGAGACGTGGCCACATCCCCGGAAGCGTGAATCTCCCGGTCTCCGAGATTCGTGACTCCGAGACCGGTGAATTGAAATCGGTCGACCAGCTACGGACGCTGTTCACCGAGGCAGGCCTGCTCGACACCGATCGCACAGTCGTCACGTATTGCGGCGGCGGAATTGCGGCCACCGGGGTAGCCCACGCGCTGGCTCTGGCCGGTCGTGACGACGTAGCCGTCTACGACGGATCGATGTCCGCGTGGTCGAGTAATCCGGACCTGCCTCTGGTCACCGGGCCGTCGCCACGGTAACCCGTCACAACAGGTTGAACTGCGCCAACTCCACGGCGTTCTCCACAGCTTCGGAGAGGGTGCGGATGCGTTCGTCCGCACCCGGCGCAGTCAGTATCGCCAGCCTGTCCGCATCACCCATCGGAATGCCCCTGGCCAGCGCGTAGAGCCGGGATCCCAACGGATCGAGTACCGGTGGCGGCGTCGGAACACGGGGTACCGGTTTACCCGCGCGGGTGGCGAGCTTGCGGAGTAGACCGAAGAGAAAGTCGATCCGCTCGAGGAGGGACTCGTATTCGTAAGCAGTGACCGGTGTTCCGTTGTTCTCGTCCGGCCACAGTTCGACCTCTGCCTGCGGATACGGATCGTCGGGTAGCCACTGCCGGACGCGAATGCGGTCCTCGGTTCGGCAGAACAACTGATACCGCCCACCGCCCATCGCCACGTGAGACTCGACGCGCGCGAGAGTGCCTGTGTCGTGTCGTGACTCGCCGCCGCCTACCTCGTGTCCCCGGGCGATCAGGACAACTCCGAACAGCGGGCCGTCCGGGGCTTCGAGAACATGCTCGACCAGTGCTCGGTACCGGGGCTCGAAGATGTTCAACGGCAGCACTTCGCCCGGCAACAACGCGGTACCGAGCGGGAACATGGGGAAGGTGGGCATCAGGGGATTCTCAACCTCGGAATAGGGGGGACAGTTATCTCGCCGCCGCGAGCGATTTCGGTGAGCAGATGCTCGGACCACGTCAACAGCCCCGCAATGTCGAGGCCGTGCGGACAGTCGATCTCGTAATGCCTGATCCTGCCGTTGCCCTGCCCGAGCAGTGACTGCGCACCGACGAGATTACCCCGCATCAGGTGTGTCAGCCCCACCGCCAGTTGAGCCAGACCCTGCCACAAATCCCGGTCGCCGGCCGCCGCGTCCTTCCAGGTTCCCTCGAAGATCTCGTGCGCGTGAAAAGGCATGCTGTGGTCCAGGAGACGCTGGGCTTCGGTGATCGACTCGTCCGGCGGCAACCGCACGTCGTCCGCAATCCGGGGGATACCGCCCACGGCGTCTCGCGGCATCGGCCGTCCGAGACCGTCGCGTGGCCGCGCGTTGAGCGGTTTTCCGGCCACGTCACGGTCACGTTCGGTCATACACTCACCCTAACGGCAGCAGACTCGCAGACTCGCGAAAACAATTCCCGGAGACCTGTCGATTTCCGCGGAGCCCGTTCGTCGTCATGTTGTCAGGCAAGGAACGAACACCTATCTCGGGAGATACGTCGTGAAATACATGTTGCTCATCTACACCGCACCAGGCTCGGCAACAGAACCGCAGTGCACCATCGAGGAATGGGAACAATTCGGCAAGGACATGAAAGACGCCGGAGTATGGGTGTCCGGCGACGCACTCGCCGACCTGACCTCCAGGACAACGGTGCGGGTGTCCGGTGGCGAGCGGACGGTCACCGACGGGCCGTTCGCCGAAACCCGTGAGATTCTCGGCGGCTACGAGGTGATCGACGTGCCGGATCTGGATGTGGCACTCGACTGGGCGGCTCGCTGTCCCGGCGCACGAGACGGCGGCAGCGTCGAAGTACGCCCACTGGCCGAATACGAGAACTGAACCGTCGTGGACGAGCAGGCCATGACCGCCCGGAGTTCGGTGGAGTCCGTGTTCCGCGAAGAACGTGGGCGGTTACTGGCCTCGCTCGTGCGACGGTACGGAGATCTCGACCTGGCCGAGGAAGTGACGTCCCAGGCGATCGAAGCGGCCCTGGTGTCCTGGCCGGTTGACGGGGTGCCGGCCAAACCGGGTGCGTGGCTGCTGACCACAGCCCGACGTAAGGCCGTCGACCGGCTGCGACGCGACCAGGCCTACGCCGCACGGCTGGCGGTGATGCAGGTCGATGCGGACCGAGCTGCTCCGGCGCCTTCGGTACGAGGCGGTGAGCTGCCCGATGAGCGGCTGCAACTGTTCTTCACCTGCGCGCACCCGGCGCTGGCCGATGACGACCGGGTTGCGCTCACGCTTCGTTGCCTTGCCGGTCTCACCACACCGGAGGTGGCACGGGCTTTCCTGGTGCCCACCGCGACGATGGCACAGCGAATAGTTCGGGCGAAGAAGAAGATCCGTCAGGCCCGAATTCCGTTTCGAGTCCCGGACTCCGACGAGCTTGCGGGCCGGCTGCCCGGTGTCCTGCAAGTCGTCTACTCCGTGTTCACCGAGGGGTATTCGGCCAGTTCCGGACCGGATCTGCTGCGTGTCGACCTTGCGTCCGAGGCGATCGGACTGGCGCGGATCCTGCGAAGCCTGCTCCCCGCGGAGCGGGAGATCGCCGGTCTGCTGGGGTTGATGCTTCTGGTTCACGCCCGTCGAGACGCTCGAGTCGACGACAGTGGCGCGATCGTGCTTCTCCACGACCAGGATCGCGCCCGCTGGGATCGATCGATGATCGAGGAGGGCAGCGATCTCGTCGTGATCGCGTTGACCGGGGGAGCGCCGGGACCGTACGGCGTACAGGGCGCGATTGCTGCGCTGCACGATGAGGCAGAGGACGTGCAGAATACGGATTGGGAGCAGATCTGTGCCTTGTACGCGGTGCTGCGCGTTCTCGCACCGTCGCCGGTCGTCGGCGTCAATCATGCGGTGGCGCTGGCTATGCGAGACGGAGATGCTGCCGGCCTCGAAGCTTTGGACGAATTGTCCGGGGAACCGAAGCTCGCCGAGTATCGCCCGTATCACCTGGCGCGGGGTGAACTCCTGGCGAGATCGGGGCGAACCGATTCGGCGATTTCTTCCTTTCGGTATGCATTGAAACTGGTTGGTAGTGAACCGGAACGGGTCTACGTGGAACGAAAACTGGCGGAGCTGGTAAGTGACCGGCCGACGCCACCCGAATCAGGGTGACGTCGACCGGCAGACGAAGGAGGAGTCGTGACTTACTGACCCGACAACCAGGTGTCGTAGAACTGGAGACGTGAGGACGCTTCGAACTTCAGATCCTGAACCTTCGACGCGGCTCCGACGGCCTGCGAGAGTTCGATGGTCGGGATGGAGTATCCGCGCTCGACGATCAGTTTCTGTGCGGTGGCCACCAATTCGCTGCGCTTGTCGTTGTCCGTGGCCGATAGCTGTTCGGTCAAGACCTTGTCGAGTTCGGGATCGGCAGTGCGTCGGTTGGTATTGCGTCCGTCGAGACCGAAAGTGGTACGCAGGATGTCGGCGTCGGCCCGGGTGCTGTTTCCGTAACTGGCGTCGTAGTCACCGCTGTTGGTACGTGCGGTGGACTCGCCGGAAGACACCAGATCCAGCTGCAAGTCCACGCCTACCTTGCGAAGCTGTTGTTGGGCGAGTTCGAGGATGGCCTGGTTACCGGCGAACTGCGCACCGAACATCACCTTGAACGAGAGTTTCTGGCCGTCCTTCTCGCGGATGCCGTCGCTGCCGTTGGTCCAGCCGGCAGCGTCGAGCAGTTTGGCCGACTTATCCGGATCGTAGGTGACGATATCGGACTGGTCCTTGTAGAGCGGGGTGGTGTGCGCCAACGGGCTGGTGGCGGGGAAGAAGGACGGATCGAGAACGGTGTCGACCAGTTCCTGGCGGTTGATGGCCGGGATGATTGCCTGGCGCACAGCCTGATCGGCGAGAACGCCGCGGCTGACGTTGGGCTGGAACGCGAATGTGGTGCCAGGGTTCGGCCGCGTCAGGATTCGGCCGCCCGCACCTTCGACCTGAGCTGCGTCCTGCGGCAGCGCATCGCTGACCGCGTCCAGCTGACCGGAGGCGAGACTTCCGGCACGGACCCCGGATTCGGGAACGACGGTGAAGTCGACGCCGTCGAGGTACGCCTCCCCCTGGTGGTCGAAGACGTCCGAACCCCAGTTGTATCCACTGCGCTTTGTGATGGAAGCGCTCTTGTCCTGTTGCCAGCTGCTGTAGACGAACGGTCCGGATGCGATCACCGCGTCGCCGATGCACCGCTGATCGGAGGTCAGCGCTGTGGTGGAGTCGGCGAGGATTCCGAGCTGTGGCGTCGAAGTTGCCTGTAGGAAAGGAACATTGGGTCCGGAGAAGTTGATCTTCGCGGTGTGCGAGTCGACCACGTCGGTGCCGGTGTAATCGGAAAGGTAGCTCTTGGCCAACGAGGCGTTGGGACCGAGATCCTTGACGGAGTCGAAGGTCTTCTTCACCGAGTCCGCGGTGAGCGGGGTGCCGTCGCTGAAGGTGACGTCGTCGCGCAAGTGGAAGGTGAAACTCGACGCGTCGGGGCTGATCTCCCAGCTCTTGGCCAGCCACGGCTTGATCTCGCCGGTCTCCGGACTCTGATCGGTCAGCGAATCCACCACGGTTCGAGCAACGTACACCGTCTGATTGGTACCGGCCTGGCCGGGGTCGGCGCACGTCGGCGCTTGGGAAAGGCCGTATCGCAGTATGCCGCCGGATTGCGCGGGACCTGCGTTCGAGCTGCTGTTGCTGTCACTACTGCAGCCGGTCAGCAGGGTTCCGAGAATCGAGATGGCGCCGATACCGGCGAGGACAGTGACGCGGGAGCGCGCACCGAAAGTGGACGAGGACACCGAAGGAACTCCTAAGCAGGGATGCCGAACAGCGCACGCGTCGACCTGTGCGCCGGGTGCGTATCGGCTGTGGCGAGAGCAGAAGGGGGACTTACCCGCAGTGTCGGGAAGTCCAGGGTCTGACCGGAGGGTCAGTACGTACAGGATGATCCCGACGTACGGCAGAGATCGACATGTCTACGAGACCACGCGGTGTCGAAACCGCCCTCAACTGCCTTCATCGTTCGTGCTCCTCCATCGGTCCTGGCGGTAGCACCCACACCCGATCGCTCGGGGGGTTGCTGCGACTTCACGGAGCCAGGTCTCTCGGTCGCTCTGGATGGTCAACGGAGAGTCTACGAGTCGGCGTCCGGGTATTGTCAACCGGGGTGGTAGGAAATGTCGATCTGGTGCGGCGATCCGTCGACGCGGTGGGCGGGCCTGAGAGCACCCAACCGTCCTCCTGATGTCACGTTCAGCCATCTCGCGACTGCCTCGGTGCAATCGCATCCGCCCCGGGTATTTCCGACCACGCACTTCCCGGGCCGTGTCTCTCGCGAGTATCCGTACCGCTCAGGCCGCGCCCGCCATTCGTAAAGCCAAGTCTCCGTACAATTTTCCGAGCTCTTCCGGGTCGGTGTAATTTCCGGCCGGGAACCAGCGGCAGACGTCGACGCACAGGGACATCAGTGCGAGCGTGACGCCCTCGGCGTCGGGGATCGTGAATTCACGCGAACTGACTCCCGCGTCGAGGACGTCGCGGACGATCTGCGTGGTGCGTCGGCGTAGTCCGACGATCGTCCGGTAGTGCTCGGGGGTGAGTGCGGTCAGTTCGTACTGCACCACACGCGCGAGAGAGTGGTGTTCGGCCTGCCAGCTGACGAAGGTGCTGATGAGCACTCGGAGCCGAACCGGTGTGCGCGCGTCCGGTCGATCGGCGGCCCGCACCACCCGCAGGGCCTCGGTGTGGCCTTCGTAGCTGATGGCGAAGAGCAGATCCTCCTTGGAGCGGTAGTGCGGATACATCGCGGCCGGACTCATCTCCAGACGAGCTGCGATGTCGCGAGTGGTGGTGCCGCCGTAGCCGGTCGAGGCAAAGGCTTCCACGGCGGCCGCGCGGATGCGGGCTGCCGCTTTGGAGGTGCTGATCACCGTCTCGGGTGAATCGCTCACAGGTTCCTCCAGGTCTTAGGAAGATCGCAGGTCTACGAAGTTCGCAGTCTTGTCCACGTCGCCGCGTCGTAGATGTCGATGTTGACAATATCCCGCGTCCACATCAGTATAAGCAAGTGCTTAGATTCTAAGCACCTGCTTAGGTAGCAGTGGCAGTAGCTGCCGTGTCGAAAGGAAGCAACCGATCATGCGTCGCACTCTGTACGGACCCGATCACGAGGCATTCCGGGAATCTGCTCGCGAGTTCGTCAACCGGAACATCCTTCCGGTGGCCGAGAAGCTGATCGAACAGCGATTCATCGACCGGGAGATCTGGCTCGAAGCAGGCCGGAACGGTTTCCTCGGGCTCGAAGTGCCCGAAGCGTACGGCGGCAGTGAAGCAGGCGACTACCGATTCAATGCCGTTCTGGGCGAAGAATTGTCGCGGGCAAGTGCAGCTGTGGCATCGAGCTTCGGTATTCATGCCGACGTGGTGGCACCGTATCTCGTCCAACTCACCACCGAGGAGCAGAAGCAGCGTTGGCTGCCCAAGTTCTGCACCGGTGAGATGCTGACCGCAATCGGTATGACCGAGCCCTCCGGCGGTTCGGACCTCGGCGCGCTCAAGACCACCGCCGTCAAGGACGGCGACGACTGGATCATCAACGGTTCCAAGACTTTCATCACCAACGGTTACAACGCCGACCTCGTGATCGTCGCCGCCCGTACCAGCCCCGAGAAGAAGTCGAAGGGCATCACGCTCTTCGCCGTCGAGACCGGCATGGCAGGTTTCGAGCGTGGCCGCAAGCTCGACAAGGTCGGCCAGCACGAATCCGACACTGCTGAACTGTTCTTCGAGAACGTGCGGGTTCCGGCCGCCAACATCATCGGTGAGCTCGATCGCGGTTTCATCCACATGATGGAGATGCTTCCGCAGGAGCGCGTCGGCGCTGCGGTCTCCAATATCGCACACGTCGTTCCGATCCTGGAGGAGACGTTGCAGTACGCCAAGGACCGCAAGGCTTTCGGGCAGCCCATCGGATCGCTTCAGTGGAACAAGTTCCTCCTCGCCGATCTCGTGACCCGGGTCGAGGTGACACAGGCCTACGTCGACAACTGTGTTGCCGCGCACGCTGCGGGTGAGCTGACCGCCATCGACGCTGCCAAGGCCAAGTGGTGGACGGCGCAGGTGCAGAACGAAGTTCTCGATCACTGCGTGCAGTTGCACGGCGGCTACGGCTACATGACCGAGTACCGGGCCGCTCGCGCCTGGATGGACGCCCGTGTCACCAAGATCTGGGCCGGATCCAACGAAATCATGAAGGAACTCATCGGCCGCGATCTCGGCCTGTAACTTCGTTCCGAAACCACCAGCCCCGACGCCCGAGGAGTACTGCGTATATGTCTGTTCTCGACAAGTTCTCGTTGACCGATCGAGTGGTCGTCGTGACCGGTGCGTCCTCAGGCCTCGGAGTGGCGTTCGCGAAGGCAGCTGCCGAGGCCGGCGCCGACGTCGTGCTCGCCGCACGTCGAGTCGACAAACTCGAGGACACCGCGCACTTGGTCCGTGCAGCCGGCCGGGAGGCTCTGTGCGTCGCCACCGACATCGTCGACCCCGCGCAGGCTCAGCACATGGTGGACGCCGCCATGGAGAAATTCGGGCGCGTGGACGTGTTGGTGAACAACGCCGGCGTCGGAACTGCCGTCCCTGCCACTCGTGAGACCCCCGAGCAGTTCCGCTCGGTGATCGACATCAACCTGAACGGCTCCTACTGGGCGGCACAGGCGTGCGGAAGGGTGATGCTGCCGGGCAGCTCCATCGTCAATATCGCCAGCATTCTCGGCCTGACCACTGCGGGGCTTCCGCAGGCGGCGTACGCGGCGAGCAAGGCAGGTGTCATCGGATTGACCCGTGATCTCGCCCAACAGTGGGGCGCGCGCAAGGGCATCCGCGTCAACGCGATAGCACCCGGCTTCTTCAAGTCGGAGATGACCGAGCAGTACCAGGACGGGTATCTCGATTCCATGGCGCCGCGCCTCATCATGGGCCGGATGGGTGATCCGGAGGAGCTTGCGGCCACCATGGTGTGGCTTGCTTCCGCCGCCGGAGGATACGTCACCGGGCAGACCATTGCCGTCGACGGCGGGATCACCATCACCTGACACCGATTCCGTGAGCACACTGCTGTTGGCGTATAAGTAGCAGGTGACTTCTCGATCCGAATCTCAGGAGAACTGGGAAGACCGTCCGCCACCGTCGATGGCTGCGGCAGGCCTTCTACGTGAGCTCCCGGTGACGGCTCGTGGTGTTCGTACCAGGGCTTCTCTTGTTGCGGCAGCCAGGACGGTGTTCGAACGTGCCGGCTATCTCGACGCCAGGTTGACGGACATCACCCAGGAAGCGAACTGTTCCACTGGAACGTTCTACACGTACTTCGACAACAAGGAACAGATCTTCGCCGCGGTTCTGGAAGTGGCACAGGAAGACATGCTCCACCCCGGAATGGGACGAGTCCGCGACGTCGACAACCCGTATGCCGTGCTGGAATCGAGCAATCGGGCGTACCTGACGGCGTTTCGACGTAACGCGAAACTGATGGGGTTGCTCGAACAGGTCTCGCATATCGACCCGGCGTTCGCGAAACTTCGTCGCGATCGGGCCGAGACGTTCATCAACCGCAATGCGCGTGCCATCGAACGCTTGCAGACCGAGGGCAAGGCCGACCGGACCTTGGATCCACTGCTGGCCTCACGCGCCTTGTCGGCGATGGTGAGCAGACTCGCCTACAGCTCCTTCGTTTCCGAGGAACTGGGTTCCGACGGCGAGCCGGTGCCGTTCGAGGCCGTGGTCGAGACGGCTACCCGGGTGTGGGCGAATGCTCTCGAACTTCAGGTCGAGCCGACCTGATTCAGCGCTCGTTTGTGGCGAACTGCTCTTCCAACTTGCGCCGCAGAGTTTCTTCGCTGTTCTTGACCGCAGTGTCGACGAACGGACCGACCAGCAACCCCAGTGTCTTACCGGCCAAACCGCCCGCAAGCTTGTACGCGAAGTCCACCGTCAATTCGGTTTGTGTCTCGCTTACCGCGGAAAACTCCCAGGTGGAGGAGTTGGAGACGCCGCTGAGCGACGACAGCGTGATGATCCGGTTTCGCTCCCACTCGGTGACCTCGAGCGTCGTGTCGAGTGTGGTGGGCCCGATCTGTATGGCGGCGTCGAACGTGGCCCCGAGGCCCTGATCGAATTCGCCGATGGGGGTGAAATTCGAAACACCGAACATCCAGGTGGGGACGTTGCGGTAATCGTCGATGTAGGAAAAGGCGATCTCGACCGGTACGGCGGCGACTGCGGTGTGGCGAACATGGATCATGACTGGTCCCTGTCTTTTCGGTGGACATCGACTGTAACCAATGGCTCCGACGTTTTCGGCGGCGGCGCAAGCGATCTACGGTAACGGTATGACGATCGAACCTTCGCCGAACGGATCCTGGCGCCACTACGAAGATCTGGGTCTACCGAAGCCGCTGGCCGCGGCACTGGCGGCGTTCGTCGAGCAGGGATATCACGGTACGTCGATCAGAGACGTCGCGGCGCGTTCGGGTCTGTCCGTACCGGGCCTCTACCACCACTACCCGTCCAAGCAGGCATTGCTGGTCGGCTTGACCACCGTGGTGATGGACGAGCTACTCGAGCGCTGCCGTGCAGCGGAGTCGGAGGCCGGCGACGACCCGTCGGACCGTTTCGATGCGGTGATCGAATCACTGTTGCGGTTTCACATGTTTCGGCGCGAGCAGTCCTTCGTCGCATCGTCGGAGATTCGCAGTATGGAACCGGCGAGTCGCGCCGGTTATGTTGCACAGCGGGACGAGCAGCAGGCGCAGGTCGATCGGATCGTGCTCGCGGGAATCGACTCGGGTGCTTTCGAGGCGGGCCACCCGGAGGATGCCAGCCGCGCCGTGGTGACCATGTGTGTAGCGGTAGCCGTCTGGTATCGCCCGGACGGGGAGCTCTCGCCGGACGAGTTGGTGGCCAGGTATCTGGCGATCGCCCGGCGCATGGTGGGGGCGAAGCGGGTGGGGGAGTGATGGTGGGGGCGAAGCGGGTGTGGGGGAGTGATGGTGGGGGCGAAGCGGGTGGGGGAGTGACGGTGGGGGCTATGGCATCGGGTCCGGGGTGATCGAGCGTCGGAGGCTGCGCAGGGTCAGCTCCAATGCCTGTAGACGGGTGCCTGCTCCGCGGTTGACGTAGTCGATGGACGTGTACATGAGTGACCACAGCAGGTTGTGGACCCAGTCGGAGCTCATCGCGGGGTCAACGGTGCCGTCGAGGTGGCCGCGCTCGATGGCGTCGTTGACGGCACGGTAGTCGGCGGCGGCTTCGGCGAAGGAATCTTCCTGGTACACACCGGGAGTGAAGAACAGGACCGTCAGCAGGTCGGCGAGTTCGAAGTACTCGTGGCAGAGCCGGGTCAGCGCCTCGGCTCCCGTGCCCTGGTTCAGTCGTGCTGCCGTCGCAGCGCGTCGGACCGCGTGGGCCGCCTCGGTGGAGACCGCGGCGACCAGATCCGAGCGCTCGGGAAAGTAGCGGTGCAGGGTGGTTCGCCCTACTTTCGCTGCCGCTGCGATATCGGCGAGCGTTGCGGCAGGCTGGCGGGCGAGCACGGAGACGGCGGCTCCGAGGATTGCCTTGCGTGTGCGTTCTCGGGTCGCGCTGGGTTCGGGTGAGCGCTGTTGAAGTACTCGGTGGATCGTTGTCACAAATCCGTAGCGTAGCCCTGCCTGGTTGAGGTATCAATCAGTTCTCGATCGGAATGTTCTTGCCCTTTATGGAACATTCCTGTTCCATAATTTCATGCTCGCAAGTGACGAACCAGCAACCGACACGTCGAAGCCCTCGTTGAAGTGGAGCAATCTTCGGGTCCTGGCGGACTTCGCTCGGCCGCACCTACGCTCGCTCGTGCTCGGATTGATCCTGGCGTTGTGCGGATCCGCAGCTACCCTGGCAACTCCGATGGTGACCAAATGGGTACTGGACACACTCGATACCGGCGCCTCGTTGCAGGGCCCGATCCTGACGCTCCTGGTCCTGTTGGTCGTCGGCGCGATTTTCGGATGTGCGCAGTGGATCGTGCTGGGTACGGCGGCCGAGAGGGTTGTCTACGACGCTCGTTCTTCGCTGGTGCGGCGGTTTCTGGCGGCAACAGTTCCCTCGTTGCAGCGCAGGTCGGTCGGGGAGCTGGTTACCCGCGTCACCTCGGATACGTTGCTACTTCGGGAGGCTGCGTCGTCGGCTGCGGTGAATATTCTCAACGCTGCCGCACTGACGGTGGGAACGATCATTCTCATGGGTGTGCTCGACGTGTCGTTGTTGGGTGTGACGATGGTGTCGATCGTGCTCGCCGGGATTCTGTTCGCACTGCTGATGCCACGTATTTCCGCAGCGGAAGCCCGGACCCAGGAATCGCTCGGCCGACTCGGCGGCGTGCTCGAAGGTGGTCTGAGGGCCATTCGTACCGTGAAGGTGTCGCTGGCGGAAGATCGCGTCGGCGGGCAGGTCACGGCCAACGCCGCTGATGCCAGGAAACATGCGATCACGGCGGTGCGGGTCTCGGCGACGGCGTGGACCGTTGCATGGACGGCTATTCAGGGCGCCATCATTGCCATCCTCGGGTTCGGGGCCTGGCGGGTAGCGGACGGCGCGATGGAGGTGTCCACGCTGATCGCGTTCCTGCTTTACGCGTTCACGTTGATGGGCCCGGTCTCCGAACTCGCTCAGAACGTGACATCTGTGCAGTCGGGTATCGCCGCGGCCATCCGAATTCGCGAAATGCAGTCGATGGAGATCGAGCAGCGAACGACCTCGACCGTGCCCGTATCGGTTGGCAGCGCCGGCTCCGACACCGCGTTGATCGAGTTGAAAGACGTCACGGTCACCTATCACGGATCACGTGATCCGGCGCTCCACGATGTCTCGCTGATCATTCCGGCGCGGGGGCACATGGCGATAGTAGGGCCATCGGGAGCGGGGAAGACCACGTTGCTCTCGACGGTGCTCCGATTCGTCGAACCACAATCCGGCGAGGTGCTCCTGCGTGGGGTCCGGTACGACGCACTCGATCATCGGGTCGTCCGCGAAAGTTTGGCGTACGTGGAGCAGGAGACGCCGGTGGTACCGGGGACGATCCGCGAGAACGTCGTTTTCAGCCATCCCGACGCGACGGACGAGGAGGTGCGGGCGGTGCTGCGGTTGCTTCGGTTGGACGAGGTGATCGACGCATTGCCGAACGGACTGGAAACACCGCTCACCGCCACGTCACTGTCGGGTGGTCAGCGGCAGCGCATCGCTATGGCGCGTGCTGTGCTGCGCCCGTCGGCGCTGCTTCTGCTCGACGAGGCAACCGCCCAGGTGGACACGCTCACCGAAGCGGCGATCGTGAGTGCTGTCAACGAGCGCGCGCGCACCGGCGCGGTGGTCACCATCGCGCACCGGCTGTCGACGGTGCGGCACGCCGATTCGATAGTTGTCATGGAGGATGGGCAAATTCGGAACATCGGTACACACGACGAGTTGATGGGCGGTGACGAGCTGTATCGGGACATGGTCGTAGCCGGGCGCTTCGACCAGCAGATGGCCACTCTCGGCGACTGACCTGCGTGCACGCTGTTGACCTCGGCGGCCGAGATGTGCCAGAGTGCATTGACCGATCGTTCGCTCGGTCGTGTATCTGGTCTCTCGGAGGTGTCTGGTGGCAATCGATCTGACGTATGCGCCCGAGGTGGTGTCGCTTGTCGAAAAGACGCGCGACTTCACGCGCGACATCGTTCTTCCCATCGAGGACGAGAGCGCAGGCGATATCGCCGTCGCAGGCGGCGACCACCTTCGCATCGAGATGCAGGCCGCTGCCAAGGCTGCCGGAGTCTTCGCACCGCACGCGCCGATCGAGTACGGCGGACACGGACTGAACATGAGCGACCGGGCCCCGGTTTTCGAAGAGGCCGGCTACTCGCTTTTCGGGCCGACTGCATTGAACATCGCCGCTCCCGACGAGGGCAATGTCCACATGCTCGCCCACGTGGCCAATGCGGCGCAGAAGGAGCAGTTCCTCGCCCCGCTCGCTCGCGGTGACGTGCGATCTGCCTTCGCGATGACGGAACCGGCCCCCGGTGCGGGATCGGACCCGTCGGCACTGAACACCCGCGCGGAGAAAGTGCCCGGCGGCTGGAAGATCAACGGTAAGAAATGGTTCATCACCGGAGCCGAGGGTGCCGGTTTCTTCATCATCATGGCGCGCACGTCGGGCGAACCGGGTCACCGCGGCGGTGCCACCATGTTCCTCGCTCCAGCGCAGACGAAGGGCCTGAACGTCGGTAGACACATCGACACTCTCGACAAGTCCATGATCGGCGGCCACTGCGAGGTCGATTTCGAGGATCTCGTCGTACCGGACGAGGCGGTCCTCGGTGAGGTGGACCAGGGATTCTCCTACGCACAGGTTCGCCTGGGCCCCGCCCGCATGACGCACGTGATGCGCTGGCTCGGCGCCGCACGACGCGGCCACGACGTCGCGGTGGCGCGGGTCGCCGAACGCGAGGGTTTCGGTTCCAAACTCGGCGATCTCGGCATGATCCAGAAGATGATCGCGGACAACGAGATCGACATTGCCGCCACGCGCGCACTCCTGATCCAGGCCTGCTGGGAACTCGACCAGGGCGGCCACGCGGGCAATTCCACTTCCATCGCCAAGACGTACGCTGCCGAGGCCATCTTCGCCATCGTCGACCGGTCCATTCAGATGTGCGGCGGCATGGGTGTCTCCGGCGATCTGCCGTTGGCACGTCTGTCCCGCGAGGTGCGCCCCTTCCGGGTGTACGACGGACCGTCAGAGGTGCACCGCTGGGCCATCGCCAAGCGTGTCGTCGGTGCGGCGAAGCGGGCAGCGAAGGAGTCGGCCAAATGAGTGAATTCCCCGGCCTCGATCTCCCGTCGCTGCAACGGTATCTGCTCGACTCCGGTGTCCCCGTTTCCGGTGATCTACGCGCAGAGCTGATCTCGGGTGGTAAGTCGAATCTGACGTACGGCATCTTCGACGAGGAGTCGAAGTGGATTCTGCGCCGACCACCGACCGCCGGGCTCACCCCGTCGGCGCACGACGTGGCTCGCGAGTTCCGGATCACCTCGGCGTTGCAGGACACTGCGGTGCCGGTTGCCCGCACCGTGGCGCTCTGCGAGGACGCTGCGGTGACGGGTGCCTCCTTCACCGTGGTGGAATTCGTCGACGGACAGGTCATCCGCAACAAAGCAGACCTCGAACCGCTTTCGGCCGAACAGATCGATCGGTGCG
Organism: Rhodococcus sp. 27YEA15; assembly: GCF_049739425.1. Taxonomy (NCBI): domain Bacteria; kingdom Bacillati; phylum Actinomycetota; class Actinomycetes; order Mycobacteriales; family Nocardiaceae; genus Rhodococcus; species Rhodococcus sp. 27YEA15. Next base: position 4,332,787 of record NZ_JBMHHW010000001.1, on the reverse strand, counting down.
CGGACAATCTGGTGGCCGCACTCGCGGCGCTGCACGAGATCGATTACACCGCGGTGGGTCTCGGAGAGCTCGGTCGGCCCGACGGCTATGTCGCCAGACAGGTGAAGCTGTGGGCCGGGCAATGGTCGAGGGTCAAGATCGAGGACAGCGCCGACGTCGATACTCTGGCGGCAGCACTGTCGGAGCTTGTTCCGGCTCGGTCGGATTCGTCGATCGTGCACGGCGACTTCCGGATCGACAACACCATCCTCGATTCACTGGACGTCACCAAGGTTGCGGCCGTCGTCGACTGGGAGATGTCGACTCTCGGTGACCCGTTGGCCGACATCGCGATGATGTGTGTGTATCGACATCCGTCGTTGGATCGTGTGCTCGGCGAGCCCGCGGCGTGGACCAGTTCCCTGCTGCCGTCTGCTTCTGAACTAGCACAACGGTATTCGACAGTTTCCGGTCGAGAACTCGCGCACTGGAATTTCTACATGGCGCTCGGATTCTTCAAACTTGCCGTGGTGTCGCAGGGTATCGATCACCGCTACCGTGCCGGTGCCACGATCGGTGCCGGTTTCGATACTGCCGGATCTGCTGTCCCCGAACTTGTCTCGGCCGGGCTGCGCGCGTTGAACGGCGATTTCGAATGAGTAGATCAGCTCTGGTCACCGGTGCGTCAAAAGGCATCGGTCTGGGGATCGCCACCCGACTGGCCGCTCAGGGATACGGACTGACTGTCACCGCTCGCGATGCGGAACGACTCGAGATGGTTGCCGAGGATCTGCGTGCGGCAGGCGCTCCCGACGTCGTGGTCGCTGCGGGGGACATGGCCGACGAGGAATTCGCGGTACGGCTCGCCGCCGCACACGGCGAGCACTACGGCGCGATGCGTGCGTTGATCCTCAACGCCGGAGTCGGAACCAGCGGCGCCATCGCCGATTTCCCGATGCGCCGGTTCGACAAGACGGTCGCCGTCAATCTGCGCACCCCGTTCACTCTCCTGCAGGCATCCCTGCCACTGCTGCATGCCGCTGTGAAGGCGGACCCCGCCGGCGGCGCCAAGGTGATCGCTCTGTCGTCGATGACCGGCGTATTCGCCGAGGGCGGCCTTGCCGTGTACGGCGCGACCAAGGCCGCCCTGATTTCGATAGTGGAGACCCTCAATGCCGAAGAGTCAGGCAACGGGATCAGTGCAACCGCCGTAGCGCCCGGATACGTGGACACCGACATGTCGGCGTGGACGCACGATGTGATCAGTCCCGAATCGATGATCAAGGTGGACGACATCGTCGAGGTGGTCGACGGACTACTGCGCCTGTCCGCCAGGTCGGTCATCTCCAAAGTGGTCGTCAATCGAGCCGGCACCAGCGGGTACAGCGCCTGACGGGTACCGCCGGTACAGCGCTTGACGGGTACCGCCGGTACAGCGCTTGACGGGTACCGGCGGGCACAGCGCCTGACAGAAACCGGGTCCGATCAGTCCTGCTTCGCCTCGCCGCGTCGGCGGAAGAAGTGGAAGCCGGGAACCCCGACGATGACCTGTTTCAAGTCCTTGACCACTCCGAGGAGTTCGTGAATCTCGGGAGAGACGGAGTCCAGGGTCGACAGAATCGGTAGCAGCCCGATCACTCGATCGGTCAGCTCCGGGAGCTGATCGACGAGCCTGATCGCGGCGCGCACCTCGTCTTCGCTGAGCTCGTCGGCGAACTTGGCGGCGAGCGGTGCCAGGCTCATGGCGATCGGCTCGTAGATTTCGAGGAGCTGATCAGCGATATCCGACGTTTGTTCGACGGCTTCGATCAACGTCTCGGCCCGAACCGTCACCGACGCAGCGCCGACTATCACGCGGTCGGCGTTCTCGGCGATCTGACTGATGCGAGCCACCAGACGCTCGATGTCGAAGAGCAAGGCCTCGAGTCGAGTCGGCAACGTGACGGCGAACGCGACCGCGGACAGCGACCAGTGCACGACATCACCGACGGAACGGACCACAGTCGAGGGTCCCGGCAAAACTAAGGCCATCACCCGATCCTGCCTGATGTGACGCAGAAGTGCGCGCGAATCTCACATCCGGGTGCTGCGTGTCGTCTTCGAAGTATCGGTGCCCGCGCGAATATCGGATTCGCTCGCAACTCGCGGCGCCACCGAACCTGGAAGGATCGAGGAATGCCCGATACCCGTACCCACACTGTGATCGACTCGCCGATCGGACCGTTGACGCTGGTAGCAACAGGTAGTGGCCTGTGCGGACTGTACATGGCAGAGCATCGTCACAAACCGGACGAATCTACGTTTGGTGCGCGATCGGACTCGATGTTCGGTGACGTCCAGGAGCAGTTGACCGAGTACTTCGACGGCGAACGGACGGAGTTCTCGCTGTCGTTGGCGCCTGTCGGAACGGAGTTCCAGCAGCGAGTCTGGGCGGGTTTACGGACCATTCCGTACGGGCAGACGTGGACATATCTGGAGTTGGCCGAGCAGTTGGGCAATCCTTTGGCTATTCGGGCTGTTGCTGCGGCAAACGGAAAGAATCCGATCAGCATCATCGTTCCCTGTCATCGGGTGATCGGCAGCGACGGAAGCCTCACCGGATTTGCCGGTGGGTTGGAACGGAAACGCTTCCTGCTCGATCGTGAACACGGCGGGGTCTCGGAAGTCCTGTTCTGATGAGTGCTGCTCACACAATGCGCGTACGACGCGTCTACGTGCTGTGACTCTGAAGCCGTTCGAAGACGTCGTCGCCGAGCACGGCGCGGTCGTTCTTCGGGTCTGCCGAGCAGTGGTCGGTCCGGCGGAGGCCGACGACGCGTGGTCCGAGACGTTCATCGCGGCAATGCGTGCGTATCCGGCACTGGACGACGACGCCAACGTCGAGGCCTGGTTGGTGACCATTGCCCATCGCAAGGCGATCGACATCACGCGGGTACGTGGCCGCAGCGCGGTACCGACGGACGTGGTGCCGGACGCACCGTCAGGGTTGGGTGTGCCTGGTGCCTGGGATCACGAATTGTGGGATGCGTTGGAAAAGTTGCCGTTCAAGCAGCGATCGGCGGTCGCCTACCACTTTCTCGGCGGGTTGCCCTATGCCGCTGTCGCCGAGATCCTGGGCAATACTCCGGCCGCAGCCAGGCGGGCCGGTGCCGACGGAATCGCCGCACTCCGAAAAACATATCTGCCCAACGCCTTCCCCGAAGGGAGTCACCTGTGAGTACCGAAACCGACGTTTTCGACGCGCTTCCCGTCGTCGACACCGACGCGCTCGCGCGTCTACGGTCGAGGTTGGCGAGGGATGCTGCGGAGGCGAACCTGATCGACGTGGCCTACCGGACCGTCGATTCTCCGCTGGGGGAACTGCTGCTGGCCGCTACCGGTGCCGGTCTGGTGCGAGTGGCTTTTGCCGTCGAGGGGCACGATCTGGTCCTGGATCGGCTCTCGTCCACTGTCAGTCCCCGCGTGCTGCGCTACCCGAAACGGCTCGATCCGGTAGCGCGGGAACTCGACGAGTATTTTGCCGGGACGCGAAAGGCTTTTGATCTGGATTTGGATTTTCAGCTGGCCACGGGATTTCGCCGAGAGGTGTTGCGTCATCTCCCGGAGATCGAATACGGCAGTACCGCGAGCTATGCGGTGGTTGCCGCCGCGTCGGGAAGCCCGAGGGCGGTGCGGGCGGTAGGAACTGCCTGCGCGAAGAATCCTCTGCCGGTGGTTGTTCCGTGCCATCGTGTGGTGCGCAGCGACGGTAGTCTCGGTCAGTACGCAGGCGGACCCGAACTCAAGGCTGTCCTGCTGAATCTGGAATCCGGCAGGTGAATTCGGTGAAAGTCCCCTTTTCCCCGCCGTACGCGCTCGAACCGTTGGTGAGCGCGTTACGCGCGCATTGTGTGTCCGGTCTCGAGCGGCACGACGACGGCGTACACACCAGGGTGATTCCGCTGTCCTCGGGCCCTACTGTCGTGTCCGTGTCGTGGGACGACGATCACGTCGTGGTGACGGGGGATATTGCCGAACGAGATTCGGCCGAACTCGTCACTATCGTGCGGCGGTGGCTGGATCTGGATGCCAATCATTCGATCATCGACCGATTCCTCGGATCCGATGCGGTGCTTTCGCCGATGGTCGCAGCGCGCCCCGGCTTGCGGGTACTCGGGTCGGTGGACGGATTCGAAGCGGCAATCCTGACCGTTCTGGGCCAGCAGGTTTCGCTCGGTGCTGCCAGAACGTTCGGCTCTCGTTTCGTGGGTGCCTTCGGTGAACCGGTGGATGACGAGTTCCGAGCTTTCCCGACGCCTTCTGTGGTGGCCGCTCAGACACCCGACGTCATTCGAAAGTCTGTCGGGTTGACCAATGCTCGGGCGCAGACGGTGCATACCTTGGCTACTGCCGCCGTCGACGGCCTCGATCTGTCCTGGGACGGCGACCCCGTGCAGTTTCGTCGGGATCTGCTGGCATTGAAGGGAATCGGACCGTGGACAGCCGACTATCTCACGGTTCGCGTTCTCGGTGATCGTGATGCGTTCGTGCCGGACGATCTGGTGCTCAAACGTGCGCTCGGGGTGTCGTCGGGCAGGGAAGCTGCGGCGGTGGCGGAGCGGTGGAGTCCGTGGCGGGCCTATGCACTGTTCCACCTGTGGACCTCGGAAGCATTTCTGTAAGTAGTCAGTCGGTTCGCCGGGCGAGCTTCGACGGCCACCAGATGAGCTTGCCGATGTCGTGTGAGAGGGCCGGCACCAAGATGCTTCGGACGATGATCGTGTCGAGGAGAACCCCGAATGCGACGGCGAAGCCCACCTCGGCGAGGAAAACGAGCGGGAGAATGCCGAGTACCGAGAACGTGGCCGCCAGAACGATTCCGGCCGACGTGATGACGCCGCCGGTGACGGCAAGTCCACGTAGGACACCGGTGCGGGTGCCGAATGCGAGAGTCTCCTCCCGCACGCGCGTCATCAGGAAGATGTTGTAGTCGATGCCCAGTGCCACCAGGAATACGAAGGCGAACAGCGGGAACGACTGATCTGCGCCGGCGAAGCCGAAGACGTGGGTGAAGAAGAATCCACTGACACCGAGAGTTGCCGCGAAGGACAGTACGACGGTGACGATGAGGATTACCGGTATCAGCAGCGCTCGCAGGAGAGCTGCCAGCACGAGGAAGATGACCACCAGCACGATCGGGATGATCAGATTGCGATCCCGCACGGAAGCGGCGTGAACGTCGACGGTGGTGGCGGTGCTGCCCCCGACCAAGGCGTCGGCACCGGAAACGTCGTGGACGGCGGCCCGCAGTCGTTCGACGGTGGCGAGCGCCTGCGGTGAATCGTACGAGTCGGCAAGGTTCGCGTTGATCACCGTACGGCCGTCGATGGGTGCAACGGTCAGTGTGGCGGGCACACAACCGCCGGCGGCGATCTGTGCTGCGGTAGCGGGGTTCGACTTGATCAGGCCGGCGACCTTGGCGATATCCGCCTGGATACACACGCTGCCTGCGTCGCGTGAGACGCCGTCGACGGCGGCGACGGCGGCGATGACGGCATCTGCTTGGTCGGCGTTGGTGGTGATGACGGCGGGTGCGCCCGCTCCCGGATCGAACTTCGAATCGTAGAGTTCTTGCCCGACAACGGCATCGGGTCGATTGGTGAAACTCTGGGTGGAAGTGAGCCCATCGGTGTGGAGGCTGCCGATTCCGGCGGCGAACAGCGCGATCAGCACAACTGTGGCGCCGATCCAGAACGGGCGATCCTTGTTGCCCGCGGTGGCGGCGATCTTGCCCCACATCCCGTGTGTCGCGAGGTCTGCCGCTTGGTCGACCGTGGGCTTGCGTGGCCAGAACACCCAGCGTCCGGTGGCCGCCAAAGCCACGGGCATGAATGTCATCATCACCAGGTAGGTGCAGGCGATTCCGATGGCGGCGACCGGCCCCAAACTCTTGTTGGAGTTGAGTTCTGAAAACGTCAAGCACAGCAGGCCGAGGATCACGGTGACCGCCGACGCGGTGATCGCGGGCGCCGACTCACGCCACGCTTTGGCCATCGCGTCGAACCGACTGGGGCAGGCGTGTAATTCCTCGCGATATCGAGAGATCAGCAGAAGCGCGTAGTCGGTTCCCGCGCCGATCACCAGGACGAACAGAATGCCCTGGGATTGTCCGGTCAGGGTCAGTACGTCGGCTTTGGCCAGGTAGTAGATCACCATCGAGGACAGACCGATGGCGAGAAGGGCGGAGAACAGCGGGAAGAACCACAGCACGGGCGAGCGGTAGACGATCAGCAGAATGAGGATCACGACCAGCAACGCCGCCCCGAGCAGAGCGCCGTCCAGTCCGGCGAATGCATCGATGAACGCGACCAGGAGTCCGCCGGGCCCGGCCGGAAGCACTTCGACGTCTCCCGCCGCGGCCTTCGCGGCGTCGATGACGTTCTGCTCGGTGGTGGCCAGTACGTCGCCGGTGACGGTGGTTCCGCCGGTTTTCGCGATCAGTGGCACGAAAATCGACGCCGTGGTGCCGTCGTCGGAGAACTGCGTAGGCGCCATCGCGTCGGTATCGACACCGGAGATGCCTGCAATGGCCTGGTGGGCAGCGTCGATCGCGGACTTGTCGGTATCGGTCAACGACGAATCTCGATGGAACACAATGAAACCGGGAATGGTCTCGACCGAGAGGAACTTCGCGGACTCGTTTCCGACGATCGTGGATTCCGCCGAACTCGGAAGATACGAGGCGTTGTCGTTCTTCTGGACCTCGGACAGCTTGCCCTGGAACGAACCGCCGAAACCTCCCGCGAAGAAGGCGACGATCGCCAGCGCGATCACGGTGAAGATCGGCACACGGTGGCGTCGGAGCGCCCCGGTGTCGTTCGGTTCTGCGTCAGTTGTGTCCAGCTTGGTCATGGTTCTCCTCGAACGCACTCGACCAGCACCAACAAAGCGACGTCGTCCAGTAGAACACGCGATACCTGCGCGGTGGAAGCCTTCAGGCCGGTTGAGATTGCTCCGCATAACAGTCGCGGATACCGATGTCCATGGGAAATCTGACGACGGTATCTCCGAACAGCAAGCGGGTGGCGGTCGCCGCAGCGGCGAGGACGTGGGCGGCTCCCGTCGAAGGATTTCGAGTGTGCACGACCACCTCGTCGTGTTGGAAGAACACCAGTTCACCGTCCGGGTCGTCGGAGAGTCGAAGGCGTAGATCAGCCAGAAGTGACAGCGCCCATTCCGATGCAGTCGCCTGCACGACGAAGTTACGGGTGAACCGGCCACGAGCATGGGCGTCACCGTGAGAGTAGAAGTTCGGCGACGGTGGGGGGCAGGCCCGTCCGAGCAGCGAGTGGACCACCTCGCCCCGCTCACCTGCCCTGGCGGCTTTCTCGACGAAGTCCACGGCCACCGGAAATCTCTTGCGTAGCAAGGTGAGTAATGCGCGAGCTTCGCCTGCCGTGGCCCCGTACAGCACTCCGAGAACGGCCACCTTGGCCTTGGCGCGGTCACCGCCGAAAGCGTCGGCGCCGACCAGGGCGTACAGGTCGTCGTCACCTGCGGCGGCCATCATGCGGCGATCACCCGACATCGCCGCCAGAATTCGCGGTTCGAGTTGCCCGGCGTCGGCGACGACGAAGTGGTGACCGGGATCGGCGACGACGCTCGATCGCATCGTCTTCGGAATCTGCAGCGCGCCGCCGCCGCGACTGGCCCATCGGCCGGAGACGACACCGCCGGGTACGTAGACGGGACGGAACCTGTTCCCGCGCACCCAACTGTCCATCCACTGCCAACCGTTGGTGCTGTAGAGCTTGGCGAGTTCGCGGTGACGCAGCAACAGCGGTACTGCCGGATGATCGAGTTCCTGCAGAAACCACTTACGGGTCGACGGCAGATCGATTCCCTGCCGCCCGAATGCCTCGGTGATCTCGGCGGACGACGACGGATTGACGGTGCGCCCGAACACGTCACTGATCTGTGCGGCCAGTTCCTGCATGCGCGGCGGTACGTCGTATCCGGTGGGGCGAGGCCCGAGACGGTCCTCGAGCAGAGTTCGATGCTTCTGCGTCGAGAACGGCAGCCCGGTGTGCGTCATTTCTGCTGCACTCAGCGCCCCGGCGGATTCGGCGGCGACGAGCAGGTCCAGACGGCGATCGCCGCCGATGATGTTGCGCTGCGCGGCGAACTCGGCCAGAACTGAGCGGGGATCGAGGACGGGTGCCGTGTCGAAGAGCCCGAGCCGATCGTCGTCGAACTCCTCGGCCGGAGGAGTCGGACGGCCGGCACGCATCCCGAGGATCGCGCGGGTGAGGGAGATGTCGTGGCAGCGCCGGACCCGAACTCCGGCTCGAAGAAGCATCGGATACGTCGACGCGGTACTCGGCCACACCCAGCGAGGATGCTCGACAGCCTCGATCGCGGTCACAGCAGCCGTCAGGTCGGGGTGTTCGACGGGTTCGGCGAGAAGGGTTCCGTCGCCGTCGGTGCGCAGTACGGTTGCCGTCAAGGCACCCGTGGACGTCGTAGCACCGGGAACCAGGACAACTCTCACGATCTCAGTCTGCCCGGTGGGTCCGTCACGAACGGACGCCGCGGACAAATCGCAGGTGCTGACCAGGGCGTGCCTGGGCGAGACGGTTCACGTCTGCGGCGGTGACGACGCCGATCACCGGGTAGCCGCCGGTAATGGGATGATCGGCCAGGAACACCACCGGTTGACCGCTGGGGGGTACCTGGATCGAGCCGACGACCATCCCTTCGGTCGGTAGTTCGCGTTGATCCGTGCGCCGAAGAGGCTGCTCGCTGCCGGACCGGTCGAGTCGGATTCCGACCCGATCGGATTCCGCAGACACGATCCATTCGCCGCGCGTCAGGACATCCGGGTCGACGAAGTATCGCTCGCGAGGTCCGAACAGCACCGTGATGTCGAGCGTCCCGCCTGGCACGGGTGGCACGGGTGCCAGGTCGACAGCCGAGTAGTGTGCGGGGGCCGGCCCGATCGGAAGTAGATCTCCCGGTCGCAGTGGCGGTGGACCGATACCGGAAAGCGTATCGGTGCTGCGTGATCCGAGTATCTCGGGCACTGCGATACCGCCGCGTGCCGCGACGTAGACACGAACTCCGATCGGTGCGTACCCGAGTCGAACGGTCTGGCCGGGGCGCACGTGGATCACGCTCGCGTGGCCCACCGGCGTCGAGTCGAGATATGCCTGTGCGGGCGCTCCGGTCACCGACATGGTGACAGATCTTTCCGCGACGATTTCCAATCCGCCCATCAACACTTCGATGCCCGCAGCGCTGTCAGGATTGCCGACGAGCCGGTTCGCCAACCGCAACGCACTGGTGTCCGCCGCACCGGACACCCCGACCCCCGATCGCAGATGGCCGATCCGGCCCAGATCCTGAACGAGACTCAGCGGACCGGTATGCACCGTCCGAAGCCCCGTCACAGCGTCGTCGCGTCCACGAAGCGCACAGCCGTACCGGGCTGAACGGTGGCAGGCGGTTCGGCGTCGAGGTCCCACATCGAGAGATCGGTGGTGCCGACGACGTGCCAACCGCCCGGTGACGCTCGCGGATACACGGCGCTGTATCCGCCTGCCACCGCTACGGAGCCGGCCGGAACCGCAGTGCGTGACTGTCTTCGACGAGGGACGTCCATCGGACGATCGTCTGGCGTCAGGTAGGCGAAACCCGGAGCGAAACCGATGAATGCACAGCGCCATCTATTGCCGGTGTGCAACGAGATCGTCTCTGCACGAGTCATGCCCAGGATTCGAGCAACGTCGTCGAGGTCTGGGCCGTCGTAGTGAACGGGGATCGTCACCGTGAGCGCGTCGTCGGGTGGTGTCGTCGTTCGGTTGCGATGCCGAGCCAGTTCGAGCAAGGCTCTGCGGACTTCCGCGAGGTCTGCTGTGGCGGTGCATGTCACCAGAACGGTTCGAGCTGCAGGCAGGAAATCCTCGACACCGGCCGGCGTTCGCCGTGCCAGAGCGTCGGTGAGGTCGAATACGTCAGCGGGGGAGGAGACCTCGATCAACAGTGCCCGCTCGCCCGCCGAGAGAATCGTGGCGTTACTCATCGGAGGAGCTTTCGCGTACCGCTGCAACGTCGTCGCGTATCGCCGTGACGAACCTGCGGATCGTCTGCTGCTCGCCTGATGTGAAGGTGTCGGCTGTGTCGACGACGCGCGCGATCAGTGGCCCGAAGAAATTCTCACCCAGAGTCACCGCAGCGGGCGTGAGGTGCAGGAGGATGCGTCGGCGGTCGACGACGTCACGTTCTCGCCGGACGTGACCAGCCCGCGTCATCCGGTCGATCAGTGCGGTGACGGACGCCGAGTTGATCGCGAGCTGCGCGCCCAACCAGCCCGGGGTCGCCGGAGTGTTCGAGCGCTGCGCATCCAGTAGACAGATCAACGCCCGAACGTCGGTGACGTTGAACGAGTGCTTTCTGGCGAATTCCGCGGCGAACATATTCAAGTCCACGGTCAGTGCGCGCAGAGCATGGACCACCGATATTCCGGCACTCTCGGTCACTGTGCTCACCTCTTCCACTTGTTTACTTGATTGTCTAATATCTCGATAAACGAGAGAAATGGGGGGATGATCGTGTCGGACTTCGACGACAGGTACGAGAAGGTTCTGGCCAAGTGGCCGGCGGCAACTGCCGGGGTCGACATCGACGGCCGGTTCGGGACGACGCATCTCAACGTGTGCGGCGCGACCGACGCGCCGCCGATTCTGCTGCTGCCCGGTGGCGGCGCAACCTCGACAGTGTGGTTCGACAACGTGGCGACGTTGTCGAAGTCCCACCGAGTGTGCGCCGTCGACATCCTCGGTGATGCCGGGCGTAGCGTTCCGGGATCCGAACGGATGAGATCCCTGGCCGATCTCGTCGAGTGGGTCGGATCTCTCGTCCACTACACCGGTTCGGAGAAGATCGACGTGCTGGCGCATTCGTACGGCGCGAAGATCGCGCTCGCCTACGCCGTCGCGAACCCGGACCGAGTGCGGACTCTGATTCTGCTCGATCCCACTGCATGCTTCGCCGGAATGAAATTCGGCTACCTGCTGCGCGCGGTGCCGCTTCTCCTCGCACCGACACCCGCACGGCAGCGTCGGTTGGTGACGTGGGAAGCCGATTCTCGCGCACTCGACGAGGATTGGTTCACACTGCTCGAACTCGGTGCCTCGACGAGACGGAAACTGGTAGTGCCGCCGCGGCCTTCGGCGGCGCAACTCACCACCCTGAGAGCGCAGACACTCGTCGTTCTCGCCGAGCAGTCTCGCGTGCACGACGTCGACGCAGTCGCCGACGTCGTGCACGAATCGATTCCACACGCTCAGGTGGTCACCGTGCCGAACAGTTCACATCACAGCCTGCCGATGGTGCCGGCAGGCCGGCTGAACCGGATACTCGACGATTTCCTTCAGGATCAGGCACCCTTGGGCCGGTGAGTGCGATCGAAACCCTTGCGGTCGTAGAAACGTGTGACCACGAAGCCGAGTATCAGACCGATCAGCAGACCTGCCAACGTCATCACGACGGCGTGGAGCAGGCCCGAGTCGCTTCGTGCGTCGAAAAACAGGATCGCCCGGCATCCCATGTAGATCTGATGCATGGGCTCGAACTGTGCCAACCACGCATACAGGCGGGGGCTCGCCTCGAGGGGGATGGTTCCACCTGACGACGGCAGCGCGAGGATCACGAAGATGAACAGATTGACGAGCATGCCGACCGAGCCGAAGGCCGCCATCACCGACATCGCCGTGATTCCGACGGCGGCGATGACCAGTGTGCTGTACTCCCACAAGGCAAGTCCGTGTGTCACCGGCAGACCGAGTGCACGACTTATCCATTGGAACAACGCGGAGACGATTCCGGCGAGCACGATCATGAACGCCCACTTCACGAGGAGAGTGTGGAACCTCGTCAGCCCGGCCACGTCGTTCTGCACGTACAACGGACCCACTTCGGTGGGCGCATATCCGAGCATGCCGTCCACCAAGGTGTTGACGACGGTCGCTCCGGTGAATCCGGCGAGTACCAGCAAGAGTGCGAAGTAGAAAGCAGCCAAGCCGAATCCGGTGCCGTCGGGAAGCGGGTTGTGTGCCACGACGAGCACGTTCACCGGGTTCTCGAGGAGGAGTCGACTCGCTCCGGACATCTGGGTGCCCGCACCGCCGGCTTCCAACTGTTGGGTCACGAGCGCCGTGAGTTGCTCGCCCATGTTCTTGTTGACCGCTTCCAAGGCCGTGGTGCCGATGGATTGGACCAGTGACGCCGAGACGGTACCGGCCCGAGGATTGGTGTAAATGGTGATGATCGGTTGTTCGACCTCTCCGGGAACCACACTTGCCTGCGCCAGAATGGTGGTTCGCTTGGAGAAATCGCTGGGTATGACTATTGCCCCGTACAGCGTCCCGGAGTCGAGTTTCGATTGAGCTTCGGCGATGCCGATCTGTTGGAGATCGATCTTCTGGTGATCTACTCCGTTGTCGATGGCAGCTGCTATGTCGTTGCCGAAGTTCTTGCGTTCGGGTGGAGTGCTGCCGGGGACGGTATCGCCTTCGTCCTGATTGACCAGGGCGATCGGGAAGTGGTCCAGGTTTTTCTTCGGGTCGAGTATGCCGCCCATGTACAGCGCGGCGAGTGCGGACATCAACAGCGTCACCACGATCACCGGTGCCAGCCAGAAGCGTGGCGTCCGCAGAACGGAGGGGGCGGGCGGCCTGGAATTCTCGCTCATCGACAATCGACCGACTTTCTCTCGAGCAGCATTACCGTGGCTGAGACTAGGCGAACGGGATGCCGCTCACTCGTTTTACGAGTCTCGCGCGTCGTTTCGGTCGCGGCCTGTCACGGGTGGCGCGAATGCACGGGAGAGCGGTGGCGACACGAACTGTGCTCAGACGCTGATCCGGAGTCTGGAGTCGAGGTGTGCTTCGGTTTCCGGGAAGGACCGAGATCCATTTCGTCGCGGCGCTCGATTCGGTTCCGCCGATGCGCGCGGTACTGGGACTGTTCGAGGGTGCGGTGACAGGGGCCGCTCGAGTTCGACCATCGACGACCTGAAGGCGTGGCTGAAGGGATGGAGCAGACGTTCGGTGACCACCGCCGACTCGGTGCCGACGCCGCCGAAGCCGCGCTATCGACATGAGTCTGATTTGTCGCATTTCGTCCGCCATTCGGAGGCATCCCTTGCTCGCTGCGATCGGACAGTCCATACCTCTCGCGCTCGGCCTGCTCGCCGTCTCCGCACCTATGGCCGTCATCGTGCTTCTCATGATCACCTCGGGCGATCACGTCCGAAGCCCGGAACCGAACCGCATGTTCCGGCGTGGATGCGAGCATCGCTTCGCCGGCACCTGGCAAGGCTCTCGGTGTGTCTTTGGTGTCCGTGGCAGTCGATCCCAAGAATGCGGCGCCGGCAGTGTCCGGGGCGGAAACCATCGATACCGCCACCAATGACGTTCCGGCACAGGTGATCACAGCTCTGGTGTTCACCGCTCTCGCGAGTATCGGGGTTGCGTACCCATTTCTCGTGCGAGCGTTCTCCGGTGTAGGTTCTGGTTCGCGATGTCGGATTCCCATTAACGCGTCGGGCTAGATGTCGGATCCATTCGTTTCCAGTTAACGTGTCGGGCCGAGAGCCCCGCCAGCACCCGAAGCGTCAATATGCCGCCATCGTCGAAAGTTGGGGCATAAAGCGGACAGGATGTGATGTCGGGGCAAGCTGCCGTCACCGCCTGATGATGAGACAAAAATCGGACATCATGAGATTTTGAGACAAACAACTGCGGTTTTGTAGGTTTGAGACAAATGCAGGCTGATTCTTTCTCGCGCACTTTGCAGGTCGGAAGTGCTCGGACTGTTGCGTACATGTTCGTTGGTGCCTGCCACAGACGGAAGGCCCGCGGCAGCTTTGACCGCAGGCCTTCGCCAGCTGTGTTGTCGACGTTCGGACAAGCTCGGGTATCAGATATCGGCGTATCGTCTGAGTTTCGGCGGTGGAGTAACAGTTATCCCAGATTCGACGCTGAAGGCAGCGTAGATAATGGTTGTCTGTCTGGGGTACCGCTCTTTCTTTGGTCGCCGAACTGAATCAGAAGTAGCCGTTGAGGGGCAACGGTTCGCCGTTGAGGATGTTGTTGCCGATGGCCTGAGCCTTGTAGAGAACCGGGTTGTGCACCGAAATCGTTCGAATGTTCCGCCAGTGACGATCAAGGTTCCTTGCGCGCGAAGCCGCAGACGCGCCTCCGACCTCGAACAGAGCGGTAGCAGCGTGTGTCGCGATCTCGTCGATGTGCACCTTGGCTTCAGACGCTCGGAGCGAGGCGAGGGCTGAAAGATCGGCGTCTGGGACCGCATTGTTCAATGATCCGTAGGCTGCGTCGAGTGCGTCAGCTGCAGCGAGAACCACGGATTCCGACGCGAATGCGGTGCTCGCGAGCTTCCCGAGAACATTCTGCAACAGTGGATCCCGCGACAGTTCCTCGGCTGGGCCATGGGAGAAACCACGAGTTCGCGTCCGGATCAGCTCGGTGGCGTCAGAGACGACATTGCGCAGTACTCCGCTGATCAGAGCGTGTAGGTACAACTGAAGCAAGGCGAATTGGTACGTCGGATCCGGTGCCTGCTCGAGCGTGATGTGAGATGCGATGTCGGCATCGGTGATCGGGACGTTTTCGAATCGTGTTGTTCCACTACCTGTGCGACGCTGGCCGATGCCATCCCAGTCGTCGATGATCGTGACTCCCTCGCGGTCGGTGGGGACAATCACGAGGGCGACGGTAGTGCCGTCGCCGTCTGCCCACGTGCTCACATAGTCGGAGAACAGGGTTCCGGTGCTGTAGAACTTCACGCCGTCGAGGATGTAGTCGTCCCCGGCCTTCGTCAGACGTGTTCCGTACTTGAAATTGCCGACAGCTTCGGTGCCACGCTCGCTGGTAGCGTTGCCGAAAAGCTTTCCCCCCAAGACATGCTGGATCCAGGGATCATTGTCGAAGCCGACGTAGTCATCCGCTGTTGCGGCACGCAGTTTTTCCTCCACGAACCAGTAGTGCGTACGCAGAATATGCGCGACGATCGGATCGGCCTCTGCCAGATCTATGATGACACTGAACAGTTCTCGAATACTCAGACCTCCGCCGCCGATACTTGCCGGAAGCCTCAGCGCGCCGAACCCTGCACTGCGTAGCAGTTCGATCTGTTCGAATGGATTCTCGTCCGCGAGGTCGCGAGCGCTTGCCCCCT
Organism: Rhodococcus sp. 27YEA15; assembly: GCF_049739425.1. Taxonomy (NCBI): domain Bacteria; kingdom Bacillati; phylum Actinomycetota; class Actinomycetes; order Mycobacteriales; family Nocardiaceae; genus Rhodococcus; species Rhodococcus sp. 27YEA15. The sequence goes on along the minus strand of NZ_JBMHHW010000001.1, from coordinate 4,317,571 downwards.
CGGCGATGCTGGCTAACAGTTGGCGGTACTCCGGAGTTCCGGGTACGACGACACGTGCTTGCTCGACTGTAGATGTCATTTCTACTGTTTATTTCAATCTCGGACTACCGTCACGACATGGGATCACGATGAGCCTAAGACTCTCCGAAGAGAGCTGCCGCACTCGAAAGGTGTTGTGTGGAAACGGCACCCAGTCATCTCTCAGGTTTACTCTCAATACTGTTGCGATGTCACATCGAGTCGCTCGTGATCCGGACGCTTCATGCGTGACGCTCCGCAGGGTTCCTGCAATTGGTATCCACATGAACTTTCACCCTGCCTGCCTGCCGGATCGGGTGAGGTAGCGCCACAGCTTCGGTGATCGGGAAGGTATTGCCCAGATCGGGCTGCTCGCCCAATGAGGTCAGGGGTCAGGATGCTGCTGCGCTGCTCGCGCAATCGGTGCGTGATGTGAGCTGCAAGGCACTGTTGTCGGTCCGGTCAGGTCGTGTGCTCCCGCGGTTCGGTGTGAAAGCCTGAAGCAATGCCCAAGATCAATGTTTACCTGCCGGACCAGTTGGCTGCCGACGTCAAGTTCGCACATCTGTCTGTCTCACGGATCTGTCAGGATGCTTTACGCAATGCGCTTTTCGCAACTACTAACGCGGAGATCGCCGTTGGGCACGCGACGGTCGAACCGGTGAGTGAGGTGCCGCTGGGGATGCATGTCAGTGCCATGTTCGCGTGCGCTGTCGATATCGCGGCTGCGCGCGGCGCCGTCGAAGTTGAGGTCACCGATCTACTGCGAGGCCTTGTCGCAGAGGGTGGCAGCCTCACATTGCTGCTGATAGAACAGGGCGGAGTCAGTCGCGATTCGATTGTTGCCGAGCTTGATTCCCGGGATCCGTTGCCTGACAAGAATGGCAATTCGATCACTGCTCCCGATCGACTGTCGGACGAGCTGCAGGCGTTGGCAGATTCCGCGTGCGCAGAAGCTTTAGCGCAGGCAGCCGGCGCGGTGGACGGGGTTCACATCGTCAAAGCGTTGCTGGACGATCAGGGTGCGGCCGGTGACACTCTGCGGGCGCTCGGGATCGATCGGATCTTCACGGAATCATTTGAAGCCACAGTGCGCGGGGCTGTGCTCTATGGCCGTGCAACTGAGCGTCACAGCAGTCCGACAGTGGTGATGCTGTCCACCATGGCCGCACGCCTCGAACGTATCGAATCCGTGTTGGGAGATGTTCTGAATAAATCCGCGCAGAGTGAATTTAAATGACCTTCCCTGATTGCCGACCCGTGTCGTCTTCGCATCAACGCTGGTCAAGGCGTGAATGCATCAACGGGATGGTCGGCGGTTCAGGCGGATAATGCAGTGCATCTGCACCTAGCACCCCAAATATGGGGTTACATATTGTGCATGTCATCTATCCCGCCGGTTGCTTCTTCTGATTCCGCATTCAGGGGTCTGCGAACATTCCGCACCCGCCGGTGCGGGGTGTAGGCGCCCGTAGGGGGTCGTTTGCTGGCCGAAAAGGCACCTGCCCCGCTCGGGGTTCAAAATCTTCTACACTCTAAGGATTTCCTGTGGCGCGTGAACTACATCTGGCCGGCTTTCTGATTGCTTCCCACGTCACGCACTCGCACGCGTCATGGCGGCACCCCGGATCGGAGACGGACTATCTAGGCCCGGACTACTACCGCCGCGTCGCCCAGACCCTCGAGCGAGGCAAGTTCGATTTCCTGTTCTTCGCGGACGCCCTCACAACTCCGGTGCGGTACGGCAACGACATTCGGGTTCCGCTCAGCAGTGGTACCCAGTTCTCGGCGGCGATAGACCCGATGCTCGTCGCAGCAAGCCTGGTGAACGTCACAGAGAAACTCGGCGTCGCGATAACCAAGTCCACCACGTACTTCCATCCCTACGATGTAGCGCGAGTCTTCGCTACGCTGGATCACCTGTCCCGGGGACGATCCGGATGGAACATCGTCACATCGGTCAGCCAAGCAGAAGCCCAGAATTTCGGCCTCGACAACCACATCGACCGCGACCAGCGCTACGAACGCGCACACGAATTCGTCGAGGTCGCGTTGAAGCTGTGGGGCAGCTGGGATCGGGACGCCCTCGTGCAGGACAAGGAGACCGGTGTCTTCGCCGATCCCGACAAAGTGCACACGATCGACCACGAGGGGAAGTATTTCCGGTCCCGCGGCCCGTTGACCGTGCCGCGTTCGCCGCAGAATCGGCCGGTTCTGATTCAGGCCGGAGCATCCAGTGTCGGTAAGGATTTCGCCGCGCGCTGGGCCGAGGCAATCTTCGAAATCGACCCGACTCCAGAGGGTCGGAGGGCGTACTACGATGATGTGAAATCGCGCGCGTCGAACTTCGGACGCAACCCTGACGACGTCAAGATCTTCCCGTCGTTCGTGCCGTTCATCGGTGAAACCGAGTCGATCGCACGCGAGAAGCAAGCCTTCCACAACGAATTGGCCGACCCGATCTCGGGCCTGATCACACTGTCGGTGCACACCGATCACGACTTTTCGCAGTACGACCTCGACGCACCGATCGGAGAGGTTTCCGTACCGGGCAGCCAAGGTCTGTTCGACCTTGCGCAGCGCCTGAGCGACAAGGACTCTCTGACCTTGCGCGATATCGGAAAGCTGTACGCCCAAGGCGTTCTGCTTCCACAGTTCGTCGGAACACCCTCCCAGATTGCTGACCAGATCGAAGAGGGATTCAACGGTGGTGAAGCCGACGGCTACATCGTCTCCGCCGCGCAGGCGCCGGGAACGTTCGACGACTTCGTCGACCTCGTCGTGCCCGAGCTACAGCGCCGCGGGCTGTTCCGCACCGACTACACCGGATCAACGTTGCGCGACCATCTCGGCCTGGGTGAAGCCAGCCTCACTCCAATACCGCGTCAGGTCACGATCGCCTGACCATTTTAGTCGTCAGGGTGCAAACGCACTTCGGTCAAGACATCCACGCTCGTTCCCGAACGGAGAGAACGAGCGTGGATTGTCGCAGAACTCCGGCGCGCAAAGGCCGCCACGGAGAGGATTTCAGGTAGGCACATGGCCGAAGACATCGAAATCGTGGATTTTCACGTCCATTACGTCAATCCTGCGTACCCTCCGACGATCTGGGTGCCGACCACTCCCGAACTCGCGCGCGCAAACGAGAAGTTGGTTGCTCGACTCACCGATATCGAGGACGTACTGTCGTCCGATCGCGATCAGGTCGCGGTCCGGGTGTTGAATGCACCGCCGGCGATTGTGGCTCCCTCCGGTGCGCCGCTACCGCCGGAAACGATCCGCGCGATCAACACCCACCTCGGTCGCCAAGTACAAGAAAATCCCACACGGCTACGGGGTCTGGCGACGATAGATGCGTGGCAGGGTGAGGCCGCCGCCGACGAAATCCGTCGCGCGGTGGAAGATCTGGGCCTGTCCGGTGTGGTCGTGGATGCAGCAACCGCAGGCGGCGATCGCCTGCTCGACGACCCGGCAACGTTTCCGGTATTGCGTGCTGCCGCCGAACTGAACGTTCCCGTGTTCGTACACCCGATCAATCCGCGAGGCTTCACCCAACAACTTGCCGGCCTGGGATTACCAGGATCGTTGCTGGCCCGCGGGGCAATCGATGCTGCAAGCCTACTGGCGCTACTCGACTCGGACGTGCTGGACCGATTGCCGGAACTGCGACTGGTCCTGCCTTTGATCGGGGCACCGGCACTACTGGCCGGTGCATTCACCGAGCTAATCGAGCCGATCACTCGCCACGCAACACCCGACGCGCGTCGGCACGTCTACTTCGACACCATGGGTTTCGACCCCGCGAGCATCCGCTACTTGATCGAGGTGGTGGGTGCTGATCACATTGTGGTCGGATCGGACTCACCGATCGTCGCTGAACACGTCGACCGTGACGCCGTCATCGGCTCATTGCGCGCGGCCGGTCTGGCCGGAGAGGATCTGGTATCCGTTGCGGGAGGGACAGCACACCGGCTTTTGGGCGCGGCACGGTGATCGCAGTCCAGCGGTGTGCGAGACCGTATCTTTCGAAGAAACTGCACGCGATATCGCCGTGACAGCGGCCTTCCCCAGATAACTCGACACCCGATCACTCCACCTGCACTGAACCTACCCCGCCGCCATCGCACTGTGTCGATGGCGGCGGGATAGATCCACGCTGCTATCGGCCGACAGTGTCCGCGAGAATCCCGTCGACCGCGTCGAAGGCGTCCTGTAGTGAACTTCCAGCGGCGGGAAGAGCTTTCGCGAATGATGCGAAGCCGTGGATCAGTGTCAGACCGGGCACGTGCTCGACCGTCACACCGAACGATCTCAGTCGCTCGACGAGCGCCACACCCTCGTCTCGAAGTGGGTCGAATTCTGCAGTAGCCACCACTGTCGGCGGAAGCCCGGTGAGGTCGGCGTGCAGCAGGTCGACCTCCGAGGCTTTCGACATCGAGGTGTCGGGCAGAAGCTGATCGTAGAACCATCGCAGGTCATCCGCCGTGAGGAAGTAACCTTCGCCGTTCTCATCGATTGACGGGTAAGACATCGTGGGGTCGACGAACGGATAGAGGAGCAATGCGGCGTCGACACGCGGTCCACCGAGGCGCGCACGCATAGCGGTTCCGATCGCCAGCTGCGCACCGGCGCTGTCACCCGCCACGATACGGGCCTGGTCGGGGTACGCGGCGGCCGTCCATACCAGGGCAGCCGCCACGTCGACCAGACCTGCAGGGAACGGCGACTCGGGAGCACGCCGGTAATCGACCGACACAACCTGCGCACCAAGTCCATTGGCGATCCGGCGGGCAACCGGGTCGTGAGTATCGATGTCGCCGAACGCCCACCCGCCGCCATGTGCGTAGGTGACAACTCGCCCGCGATCCTCGACTGGCACGTACACCCTGACGTGAATTGGCCCCGACGTGGAGTCCACTACGTGATCCGATATGCCAGCCACAACCTCCGGGACGTAACCAGAGCCGCGGCGAGCCATGGAATTGGCTTTGAACCGGTCCCGCGCCTGCTGGGCGGTCCCGTGACTGGCGGGAACCAGTTTGCCGGCTGCGTCGAGGTTGGCGAGCATGGTCGAGAAGAATGGGTCGATGGGCAACTTGGCTGCATCCGATCTGATCTGCCGGCATGCGGAGAATGCCGGTCCGATGGAGATTTTAGATGTTTGGAGTCGGTGTAGCTCCGATTGGGCCAGGGGCGCACATCTACTGGCCGATCTCACTGGTAACGCAGGCGGAACTATTGATCGATCGCATCACAGACAGAATCGGGTTCATTCCCGTTGTTGCACCACAGCAGGGTTCGCGCAATGAGGTCACTGAACATGAGGTGCCTGCACGGTCGCACACTAGAAGTCAACGACGAGAGTGGTTCCTGCCGAAACGATTTATGGGCGCGACTACGAAATAGAATTCACCGCGGCGGTCCTCCAGCAGCACCGTGCAGAATCCCGGCCGGCACTTGGTCCACATTCACGGCCTGCAGCGCACAAATGGAGGGAGGTGAGAACTAGTTGTAGTGGCCGACCGTGTAATCGACGGCCGCACAGTGGTTGGCAGCGGTTTCGCGGTGAATTTCGATATTGGAGGCCCAATGATGCGTGCATTCAGATTCGTTGGAAGAATCCGACACCTAATCCGGAATCTCCAACCGACATGCAAACCGAAAAGCGCTGGTGAAAAACCACCGATCCGACAAGGTGAACCGTAACCTACACCGGTGATCGCGCCGACGCCCGTTTCGCGGCGGCGAAGATGTGGCTCACCGCCAACAGTGCGGTGATGATGGCCGTGATCTTGACGCAACTCGGCGCGATGATGCTGGGAGACGGGCTCAGCGGCCCGTAGCAGGTCGCCTACCATTGGCCGGTGAATGATTTCGACGACAACGCCCTCGCCACCGCTGCCATGGCTGTTCTGCGCGAGCGAGGCCCGCTGAGTCTCGAACAGTGGGCGCACGCACTCGGTGAGTACGGATCACCGGCGGATGTCGGTGACATGCTCGACTACCTGTCCGAACCGATGCTCGGCCGCCTTCCCGGAGGCAGGTGTCTCGCTCTCGACACCACCCTCGAAGGACTGGTCTTCACGCATCGGCTCAGTGCCCCGGAAATTGCGTCCGACGTTCTCGCCGCAAGCCCCGACCTGGAACCGCTACTCGCCTTCGGTGAAGGCGTGGACGCCGAAATTCAGGTGGTAGTAGCCGAATTCGAGACCGATATGCTCCTCGAACGCGGAGCGCAGGCACTGTCCGGTCGCCGGGTGGTGGTGCTGCCGTCCGGCACTCTCGACGGGCACTGCGACGGTGACCTGATCGGGATCGCCGTCGAAGACGGGCAACTCGCGTGTCGCCCGGTGGACATCGAGGACGACGTCGATCTGACACCGATCCTCGCGGGCGTTGTCGGGGAAGGCGGTGTCGAGGCGTTGGACTCGCTGTGCTGGCAACTCGCGATCGAGGACCCGACGTTGTTCACGGTCCCGATTGCCCCATTGACCGAACTGTTCGACACCGCCGGCTACGTGCACCGCCGTGAACTTCTGGCCCGACGAGGTTTCGACTTCGACGCGTACGACGTCCAGTTGCACACCGCCTCGGTTGCTTCTACGTACGGTCTCACCCACGACGAGGCCATCGCTGCAGTGGCATTCGTGGATCTGGCAGATCGCGGTTACACCGACGCTGCGATCGACGGCCTCGACATCGCAGACTGGGCACGCCGCCACATCGGCGCGTCCCCCGACTCCTTCGTTTCGCTGGCTGATCCTGGAGCCGCCGTCGCCGTGTTCGACCTGGGCTTTCGCGCACACGATCCGGTGTCGGACACGGTCCTCGAAGCCCTTGCCGTCGAACTGGCCGAACGAGGACCGCGAGCTGTCCGAGCAGCCGCACACTGGTTGGCGGGCAAAGCCGCCGACCGGTTGGGGCGCGTACTCGAAGCGGAAGGCCACTACGAGAAGGCGATCACCGAATCGGATTGGGGGCCCGCATTGTTCGAGTTGGCCCAGTTCGCGTCCGACCGCGGCGACTCGACCCGGGCGCTGTCGCTGCTCGGCCGGATCGACGGCGGCACGGAGGAGGACCTCTACGCGGTGCTACAGGAGGTCGTTCCCGCCGAACACCCGGAGTTGGGACGTAACGACAAATGTTGGTGCGGATCGGAACGTAAGTACAAGGTCTGCCATCTGGGCAAGGCAGACGAATCCGTGAAGTCCGACGGCCGGTGGCTGTACAAGAAGGCGTGCCTGTTCGCGTTCGCGTCCGAGTTCGTCGACACGGTTACCGGACTCGACGAGATCTCCACGGAGCATCTCGACGACGTCGAGCTGATCACCCGAACGATCTTCGACGGCCCGGCGCTGGACGTGGCCCTGTTCGAAGGCGGCATCCTCACGGAATTCGTGGCTCGGCGCGGCGCACTTCTCTCCGAATCAGACGCGGCCATCGCAGCGGACTGGGTGGGGGCATCGCGTGACGTCTACGACGTGGTCGATGTCGTGGCCAACCGCGCGACGTTGCGTCGACACAATTCCACGGGCGAGGTGACGGCCGTCCTGGCCGGGCCGTTCGAGCAGGTCAGCCCAGGTGACGTGGTGTGCACGCGGATCCTGCCCACACCATTGTCGGCGCTCGCAGTCGGTACCGTCGTGCTGGCGTCGGAGCAGCAGGTAGCGGCGGTGGGCGAGCTGTTGAAATCCGGCGAACCGGTCGACGCGGGTGATGTGGTGCGCGCTTGCCGTGCGCCTTTGTCAACCCCCGGCGGTTGGTGAAGGCGCACAGCAACGTCGGGCGATGGGGCTCTCGCAGGCAAACACCTCTAAAGTTGGAGGGGTGACCGAACTGATTGACCCCAACGACTTGATCGCCGAGGCGGCGATGGAGTTGTTGCGCGCGCATGGCCCACAGACCGCTGTGAGCTGGGGCGCACTGCTCGCCGACGCCGGGCACGGTACGCCGGACGACATGGCGGAGTTCGTCGAGTACGTGGAAGACCCGCTCCTCGGATATCTCAGCGGGGATCGCTACGCGGCACTCGACACCCTGTTCGAACACCGGGTCCTGACGCACCGCATTTCCGAGACGGAGATCCGGACCGGTGTGCTCGACGCGAACCCCGACCTGATGATGCTGCGAGTGTTCCTCGACCGAACCGGGGCCGAGGACGCCGAGAACTCGGCGGGTATTCGGGTGGTTCATCGAGGTATCGACGACGTCGTTCTGGCCGAGCGGCAGATCGAGGAACCGGACTTCCCGGTCGACGAGGGTTTTCTCCTCGACCCCGACACGCTCTCCGAGTGCGCACCGGGTGATCTTGTCGGTGTGTTCGTCGCCGATCGGGAGTTGACGCTCTGCACTGTCGCAGAGGTGATCGATCGTTCGCCTGACTTCGTAGACGCCTTGGCCGCAGCGATCCCCGATGGCAACGCCAGCACGCTGGACGCGATCATCTGGCAGTTGATGCTCGACGACGAGACGTTGTTTCGCCGGCCGACTGCGCCGTTCGGTGAACTGATCGAGGCCGCCGGGTACGTGCGCGACGGCGACTACGTTGCCGAGGCGGGTTTCGACTTCGACGCGTTCCATCTCGCGAACCGTGCGCGCATGCTCGAGATCCGGGAGAACCTGCACCCGGAGGAAGCTGCTGCGGTGATCGCGTTCGTCGATCTGGTCGCAGCGGCGCACGACAATTCCGACGAGGATCCGGAGCTCGCGCAGGACTGGGCACGAAAATACATCAAGGATCACCCCGCGAGATTCGTGGGGATTGCGGAACCTCCAGCTGCGGCAGCGGCATTCGAGTTGGCGTCGGAACTCGAATACCACGAGGATGCGTTGCTCGCGGTTGCGACCGTGTTGGCGGACAAGGGGTCGCGGCGTGTCAAACCTGCCGCGCATTGGCTGACCGGCAAGGCATATGACCGGTTGGGCCGGATTCTCGACGCGGAGAAGGCATACGAGCAGGCGCACGACCGCGATCCGGACTGGACACCGGCAATCTTCGATCTCGCGCTTCTCGCGGCCGACCGCAGCGATGCTGCCAGGGCGTTGGCGTTGCTCGGACGGATCGAGGGCGGCGAATCGGAAATCCTGCACGAGGTCCTTCGTCGGTACGCTCCGCAGGATCATCCGGAGCTCGGACGAAATGACAAGTGCTGGTGCGGATCCGGTCGCAAGTACAAGATATGCCATCTGGGAAAGTCCGAGATCACGTTCGAGGACCGGGCGAGTTGGCTGTACGTGAAGGCTCAGTTGTTCTCGCGGACAGCGGAATTCTTCGACGACGTGTTCGACCTCGCGTTGATCCGGGCCGAGCAGTTCGGGGACGACGACGCGCTCACTCGGGCGGTCGAAGGTGGATTGGCTGTGGACGTGGCGTTGTTCGACGCCGGGATTTTCCAGGCCTTCCTCGATCGGCGTGGCGAGATTCTTCCCTTGGACGAGCGTGCACTCGCGCGGCGTTGGCTGACGCTCGCGCGCTCGGTGTACGAAGTCGTGTCCACCGATCCCGGCAGTTCCTTGACTTTGCGCGATGTTCGCAGCGGCGACGTCGCGGACGTCACGGACGAGTGGGGGAGCCTGAACCTCGAGGCCGGAATGCTGGTGTGCGCACGGATCCTTCCCGTCGGCGCGACCATGCGAACGTTCGGTGGTATCGAGCCGGTCGGCGCCCAGGATCGCGAGGCGTTGATCGAACTGCTCGAGTCGGAGGAGACCACGCCGGGACAACTCGTGGAGTTCCTGAGCCGGGGGCTCGCCGTGGCGCCTGCCGAGTAGGCCCGTTGACCGGCGCGGGTTCGGTTGGTAGAGAAGTGTCATGTCGCAGACGAATCTCGAGAACAGTGCAGTGGACACCTCCGTCGACGAGGCGGTGGGTCTGGGGTTCGTGACACTGACCCAGCCGCGCCGCCGAAATCCGCTGTCGGCGCAGACCATGCGCGAGGTGACGGCCGCATTGACCGAACTGTCCGCGGACCAGCGGGTACGGGTGGTGATCGTGCGCGCCGAGGGGCCGGTGTTCTCCGCCGGGCATGATCTGACGGAGATGATCGGCCGGAGTCTCGACGACGAGCGGGCGATCTTCGACGGCTGTACGGAGATGATGGAAACCGTACAGCGGATACCGCAACCGGTGATCGCAGCGGTGCAGGGTCCGGCCATCGCGGCAGGGTGTCAGCTGGCCGCGTCCTGCGATCTGGTGGTTGCGGCGTCGAATGCGGTCTTCGGTACGCCGGGAGTGAAGATCGGGCTCTTCTGCTCCACGCCGATGGTGGCGTTGAGCCGCGCGATCGGGCGGAAGCGTTCGATGCAGATGCTGTTGACCGGTCAGACCATCGACGCGCAGACCGCCGCGGACTGGGGCCTGGTGAACATCGTCGTCGACGCCGACGACCTGGAGGTGAAGGTGCGTGAGCTCGCCGCGCAGATCACCACGGCCAGCCCGTTGACGGTACGTATCGGCAAGCAGGCGTTCTATCACCAGATCGATCTGCCGCAGGACCAGGCGTACGTGGCGATGGGCGAAACGATGGCGACCAATGCGATGACCTGCGACGCGCAGGAAGGGATGCAGGCTTTCGTGGACAAGCGGGCACCCGAGTGGACCGGACGGTGACCGTCCACCCGCAGAGTTCGACGGTCGCCGGTGTTTCAGATCTGCGACGCCGACGTGGTGTGTCGCCTCGTCAGCCATGCACCTCGAGCAAGCATCAGCACGCCCAGGACGAGACCCCACCCGATCTCCGAGAGCGCTACACCCACTCCCGACTGGCCGGTGATATCGGCTGCGGCGCTCACGGCTGATGCAGTGGCGAATCCTGACGCCGTCCCTGCAGCAGCGGCGAGTCCCCCGGCGACTGCCCAGCGAGAGAGGTGGGCGGCGGCGAGACAAACCAGCACCGTCGTCGCTACACAGGCGATCACCTGCCAGGTGGGGAACTGATTCGGTGCCGGTAGTCCGGGGCCGCGGAATTCGCCCTTGTGATCGGCGGACCAGCTCAGCCAACCCGCACCGGACAGAAATCCCAGGGGAAACGCGATCAGGCCAGTTGCCCACAGCCCCAGCCTGCCCCTGCGCGTACGTAGGTCGGCGACATTCTTGCTGTTCGTGATGTGGAGTAGCTCTTTCTGCTCCGGTCGCACAGCGGAGCGAATGATGCTGATCCCGACGGCGGTGGGCACGCCCACAAACGCAACCACGATCCAGACGAACTGTGCCCAGGAGAAGTCGAAATCGGTTGCCATGACTGAAGTAAGCACCGGTGCGCCCGCCGGCAGCGGTGATGTGGCGATCCGGCGCAGTCAGAGTGAAGGTCGTGTCCGCGAACATTCCTCGGTAGTGGAGTCGAGATTCTCAGCCGGATCGGATCTGCGACCTATAGCCTGGGGTGCATGAGCCTGGACCCGCGTACCAATACCGTCGACGGAGTGCTCCGGCGCTCGGCGGCGAAGTATCCGAACCGAGTTGCAGTCCGATTCGACGGTCGAGTGCACACCTACCGGCAACTCGACGATGCGGTGACGCGGGCCGCTGCGCACCTGTCGGGTCTCGGGCTCGAACACGGCGATCGGGTGGCGGCGTACGGAAAGAACTCCGATGCGTATGCGATTTCCTTCCTCGCTTGTGCGCGAGCAGGTTTGGTGCACGTTCCCGTCAATTACGCGCTGACCGGCGAAGAGTTGCGGTATCTGGTCGCCCAGTCGGGGGCGCGGGCGGTGCTGGTCGACCCGGCGTTGGCTGCGACGCTCGACGCGGTACGCGCAGACCTCGACGTCGACCACGTGATCGCGCTGCATGACGACGAGCAGTCGCTACTGGCGATCGCGGGTGCGGGCGAGGTGCCGGAGTTCGAGCCTCGGGCGTCGTCGACGGATCTGGCGCAGCTTCTGTACACCTCGGGGACCACGTCGAAGCCCAAGGGCGCCATGATGTCTCACGGTTCATTGGTTCACGAGTACGTGTCGTCGGTGATCGCACTCGGATTCGGCAAGGACGATAATCCGTTGATCTGCATGCCGATGTACCACTCGGCGGGCATGCACGTGTTCATGCTCCCGTACCTGTCGGTGGGGGCGAGTGTAAGTCTGATGCAAGCCCCGGACATTGCGGAGATTCTTCGCCGAATCGAGGCGGAGGAGATCGGTTCACTGTTCTTGGCTCCAACGGTGTGGGTTCCACTGGCCAACCACCCGGACCTGGAGATCCGTGACCTGTCTTCGTTGAAGAAGGCGCAGTACGGTGCGTCGATCATGCCGGTGACGGTGCTGAACCGACTTCGTGAACGATACCCGGACATCGGTTTCTACAACTGCTTCGGGCAATCCGAGATCGGTCCGCTGGCAACGGTGCTCCAGCCGGACGAGCACGACGATCGACCGGCATCATGCGGGCGGGCGGTGTTTTTCGTCGAAACCCGGGTCGTCGACGCGAACGGTGACACCGTTCCCGACGGGCAATCAGGTGAGATTCTCTACCGGTCACCACAGTTGTGCAACGGCTACTGGGACAATCCGGAGGCGACGGCAGAAGCCTTTCGAGACGGGTGGTTTCATTCCGGAGATCTTGTCGTCCGAGATGCGGACGGGTTCATCACCGTCGTCGACCGAATCAAGGACGTCATCAACACCGGCGGAATCCTGGTCGCATCACGCGAAGTCGAAGATGCGCTGTACACACACCCGGCGGTCGCAGAAGTCGCGGTGATCGGGACCCCGGACGAGAAATGGATCGAGGCGATCACCGCAGTGGTTGTTCTCAAGGACGGGTCGGATACACCGACGACAGACCAGTTGATCGCCCATGTCAAGGAGAAGATCGCGCCGTTCAAAGTGCCCAAATACGTCAGATTCGTTTCCGAGCTTCCGCGTAATCAGAGTGGCAAGCTGCTCAAGCGGGAATTGCGTAGCTCGTGACCCACTATAGGTTTTGCTTTACCTTCGTTTCGTATTCAGGTCTTTGACTCCGGTGGGCTGACGGTATTGACTTCGGAAGACGACATGGACTCGGATGACAAGTGAGTGGTGGGTATGCAGGTCGATGCAGATGACTTCGCTGATATCTTGGCGACGGCGCGAGAGTTCATCCGGAAGGAAGTTGTCCCGCGTGAGCAGCAGATAGCCGATACCGACGCCATTCCCGAGGACATACGCAAGAAGGCCGCAGCCATCGGTCTGTTCGGTTATGCAATTCCCCAGGAATGGGGCGGACTCGGGCTCGATCTCACCCAAGACGTCGAATTGGCAATGGAATTCGGCTATACGTCCCTGGCGCTGCGCTCGATGTTCGGCACCAACAACGGAATTGCGGGGCAAGTGCTGGTCGGATTCGGCACCGACGAGCAGAAAGCTCAGTGGCTCGAGCTGATCGCCTCCGGTGATGTCGTTGCTTCCTTTGCCTTGACCGAACCTGGCGCTGGTTCCAATCCGGCCGGGCTGCGGACCACAGCCGTTCTGGATGGATCGGACTGGGTCATCGACGGTAGCAAGCGATTCATCACGAACGCTCCTCTGGCGCAGTTGTTCGTGGTGTTCGCGCGCACTCGTGCAGCTGATTCCGACGGTCCGGGAATTGCAGTGTTCCTGGTTCCGGCCGACGCGCCGGGTGTCGTGGTCGGGCCTCAGGACAAGAAGATGGGGCAGGAGGGTGCGTGGACCTCGGAGGTCAGCTTCGACGGTGTTCGCGTTCCCGGGTCAGCCCTGGTCGGCGGCGATCGGGACGCGGGGTACCGCGCAGCGATGACCTCTCTCGCTCGCGGACGAGTCCACATCGCGGCGCTGTCGGTGGGAGCAGCGCAGCGAGCGCTCGACGAATCCGTCGCGTTCTCCGTGGTCACGGAGCAGGGCGGTACCGTGATCGGTGAATTCCAGTTGGTTCAGGCGATGTTGGCCGATCAGCAGGCTGGTGTCATGGCCGGGAGAGCGATGGTGCGTGAGGTTGCCGCGCGATACGTCAGTGGTGAGGATCGGCGTCTGGGACCGTCGGCGGCAAAGCTTTTCTGCACGGAGATGGTGGGAAAGGTCGCCGACCTTGCCGTACAGATCCACGGGGGTAGCGGGTACATGCGGGGGGTGCCGGTCGAGCGGATCTATCGGGATGTTCGTCTGCTGCGTTTGTACGAGGGTACCAGTGAAATTCAGCGGTTGATTCTCGGCGGTGGGCTCGTCGCACAAGCGAAGAAACGCAATCAGCGTTGATTTCTGCCTGACTGACGTCAACCTCGAGAACGGAGTGGACATGCGATTGTTGGATGGCAAGGTCGCAGTGGTGACCGGTGGAGCGCAAGGGATCGGACTCGAGATCGCGCGCGCCTTCATCGACGAAGGCGCAACCGTCGTCATCGGTGACATCAACGAAAGAGTCGGAACGGCTGCGGTCGATGAACTCGGTGGCCAGTCGGTCGCCCGGTTCGTTTCCTGTGACGTGCGGGATTCACAGCAGGTGGAAGCAATGCTCGATCTGGCTGAAAATGACTTCGGTCCACTCGACGTGATGGTCAACAACGCCGGGATGACACGCGATGCCACGATGCGGAAGATGACCGAGCAGGATTTCGACGACGTGATTGCCGTGCATCTCAAGGGGGCCTGGAACGGTACCCGCGCTGCTGCGGCCCGCATGCGTGAGCGGGAGACCGGCGCCATTGTCAATATTTCGTCGATCTCCGGAAAAGTAGGCATGCTCGGACAGACGAATTACTCGGCGGCTAAGGCAGGGATCGTCGGGTTGACGAAGGCTGCGGCGAAAGAGGTCGCGTTCAAGAACGTTCGTGTCAACGCTGTTCAGCCGGGACTGGTTCGCACGGCGATGACCGAGTCCATGCCGCAACATATCTGGGACGAGAAGCTCGCCGAGATACCGATGGGACGAGCCGGTGAGCCGTCGGAGGTGGCGTCGGTCGTGTTGTTCCTGGCAAGTGACCTGTCGAGTTACATGACGGGCACGGTTCTCGAGATCACCGGTGGCCGCCACCTGTGAGCGGTCGTGTTCGATTCTGTGAATGCAGAGATGGGCAATGACATGGGACAGTCGAACCCGGATCTACCGCTCGACGGCATTACCGTTGTTGCCCTCGAACAGGCCGTGGCGGCTCCGCTCGCAACCAGGCATCTAGCGGATATGGGTGCACGGGTGATCAAGATAGAACGAGTCGGAGAGGGCGATTTCGCTCGTCACTACGATGATGCAGTGCGCGGGCAAGCGTCACATTTCGTGTGGCTCAACCGGTCCAAGGAATCGATCGCCGTGGATGTGAAGTCGGAGTCCGGACGTCAGATAGTTCTCGATCTCATTGCTCGGGCGGATGTCTTCGTGCAAAACCTGGCCCCTGACGCGGCCGAGCGCCTGGGATTGGGTGCAGCAGAACTGCATGCGGAATTCCCGCGTCTGGTCGTGATCGACATGTCCGGATACGGTAGTAACGGCCCGCGTCGTGCGCGCAAGGCCTACGACATGCTGGTGCAGGCCGAGACCGGGATGATCTCTGTGACGGGTACACCCGAGACCGCGACCAAGACCGGTGTCCCGGTCTCGGACCTCGCCGCTGGAATGTACGCGTTGACGTCGGTTCTCAGCGCCCTCTTCCGCCGGGAACGGACAGGAAACGGGGCGCTGGTCGCGGTCTCGATGTTCGATGCCACCGCCGAGTGGCTCGGCCATCCGATGTACATGAAAATGTATGCGAACAAGCAGATTCCGCGAATCGGCCTCGGCCATGCGGCGATCGTTCCGTACGATTCGTATCCCACTGCCGACGGGGAGATCCTCATCGGCGTCCAGAACGATCGGGGGTGGCGCGCGCTGATGATCGATGTATTCGAGCGCGAAGACCTGGCGGACCATCCGCGCTACCGAAACAACATCGCGCGCGTCGACAACCGTGCGGAGGTGGACGAAGTGGTGGGTTCTCTGACGCGTCGGTACTCGACGGCAGAGCTGGATGAACGACTTGCCGCCGCCGGTGTCCCCGCTGCGGCACTCAACGACATGGCAGGTCTTGTGGAACACCCACAACTGAATGAGCGGGCTCGATGGAGATCGGTAGGCACCGAAGTTGGTCCGATCGATGCCGTGTTGCCGCCGATGACGTACTCGGACGTCGAAATGCGCATGGGTGATGTCCCGGCGCTCGGTATGCAGACGGACTCGCTAATGGTGGAGTTAGGGCGCACCGACGACCAGATCGCGGACCTGCGCCGCGACGGAACGATCGGATAGGCCTACGTCGGTGTGAGCTCTCGAACGCTGTGGCCGTCCCTTGTCCGGTGACGATGTACTTCGCCGGCGGGCCGGTTTCGCGGACGTCGTAAGTAGAGTCGTTCGGCATCGATCGCCGCCGTGACGACAGTGGCAGTGCCGGAGTTGTTCTATCTGCGCGTCGCAACGAAAGCGGCGGATATAGTTTCCACCACCAGGCCCCTGAACGAGATCAACTTTGACACGTCGAGCCTTCGGCGATTGAATGAACGTGCGATCACTGCTCGACACAATCGTGGAAAATGCGAAAGTTCTTGATTTCGAGTTGTTTTCATCGACACGATCGCATGAGGACCGACTGACAGGTGAAACAGTGACTCGTTTGGCGCAGACGGCAGGACTGACCGAAACCCAGACCGACATTGTCCGCGCGGTGCGGGAATTCGCCGATCGCGTGATCATTCCCGCAGCACAGGGGCTCGAACACGCGGACACGTACCCGACCGACATCGTCGCGCAGATGAAGGAGATGGGCCTGTTCGGGCTGACCATCGATCCCGAATACGGGGGGATCGGCGAGTCTGTGCTGACGTACGCGTTGTGCGTCGAAGAGTTGGCTCGGGGTTGGATGAGTGTGTCCGGAGTGATCAACACGCATTTCATCGTGGCCCATATGATTTCTGCCCACGGCACACCGGACCAGAAGGCGAAGTACCTACCGCGGCTCGCGTCCGGAGAACTCACGGGCGCATTCTCGATGTCGGAACCTGCACTGGGTTCCGATGTTGCCGCGATCAGTACCAGGGGCAGTCGTACCGAATCCGGTGACTACGTGATCAACGGCCAGAAGATGTGGTTGACCAACGGTGGTTCGTCGACGTTGGTGGCGGTTCTGATCAAGACGGACGAAGGCGCGCAGCGACCACACGACAACTTGACGACCGTATTGATCGAGAAGCCCGCAGGTTTCGGTACAGTACTTCCAGGTCTGACCATTCCGGGCAAGCTCGGGAAGATGGGTTACAAGGGAATCGACACCACGGAAATGATCTTCGACGGATTCGAACTAGGTGCCGACGAGGTGCTCGGCGGGTCCCCGGGGCTGGGATTTCGGCACATGATGGACGGCGTCGAGGTCGGGCGGGTCAATGTGGCCGCCCGTGCGTGCGGAATAGCCCAGCGCGCGTTCGAGTTGGCCCTCACCTACGCCAAGCAGCGTGAGACGTTCGGCAAGCCGATTGCCGAGCATCAGGCGATCGCGTTCCGGATTGCCGAGATGGGTACCAAGGTCGAAGCGGCTCATCTGATGATGGTCAATGCCGCGAAACTCAAAGACTCGGGGGAACGTAACGACGTAGCTGCGGGTATGGCGAAATACCTGGCGAGCGAGTTCTGCTCGGAGGTCACTCAGGACAGCTTCCGTATTCACGGTGGATACGGATATTCGACGGAGTACGAGATCGAACGGTTGATGCGCGAAGCCCCGTTCCTTCTGATCGGCGAAGGGACCAGCGATATCCAGAAGCAGATCATCGCCAAGGGGTTACTGCGGTCGTACAACTGACCTGTAGCCCGCTTTGTCCGAGAATGAGGACGAACAACGTGGTGGAGTCCGGGCATCCGCGCGAGTGCACTGCCCCTCACCGCTTGTCTCCAGTGGGGTCAGAGACCGATTGCCAACCGTATGATGAGCGCGTGGACCTGCATTTCGTCACCTACTTCGTCGCTGTGGTGGACCACGGTGGGGTAACGAAGGCCGCTCGTGCTCTCTACATTTCGCAACCATCCCTTTCGCAAGCAATTCGGACACTCGAACGCCGGTTGGGAGCTACTTTGTTCGACCGGACCGGTCGAGGACTGGTACTCACCGATGCAGGCCGGGATTTCGATCTGGCAGCCAGGCGAATTCTCGCTGACGTCGACCGTGCCAGGGCGAAGGTCGCTGCAGTTCGTGACCTCGAATTCGGCCGTGTGGATATTGCGACGTACTCGGCATTCTCGATCGATCCGATCGTCGAACTGGTGCGGCGATTCCGCACGGATTTCCCGAAGGTCGTCGTGCGAGTTATCGACACCTTCGGCCCGTCCGGGGTGGAAACCGCCTTGCGTTACGGGTCCGCGGAAGTGGGAGTCACCGATCTGAGTGTCGGCTACGAAGGTTTGGTCGCCGCTCCGATCGTCACTCAGGAATTGGTTCTTGCCACGCATTCGTCGATGTCCGATCGTCTCGAACAACCGTTGACCGATCCGGTGCCGCGGGTGCTGCTTCGTACCCTGCCACTGGTGATCGATCTGGGCGACCAATCCAGCTGGGTTCGAGGTCTACTCTGCGCGGGCTCTGAGAATGTCGTCGTCGATTGTGCGCACGAGGTGACGACGTGGGAATTGGTGCGTCGCGGAATCGGAGCGACAATACTACCGAGAAAGGTCGCACAACAGCAGATTTCCGACATGCAGATATTCTCCTTCGATCCACCCCTCGCTCGCTGCGTCGCAGTGGTACACCGGCGCGGCGAACAGTCACCCGCGGCAGCGGCTTTCATCGCGACGGCGGTGGACATGGCCGCCGCCACGCAGTCCACGGGCAAGGGCTGAACGGTGGACTTCCGTCAGATGGAGTATTTTCTCGCGGTGGTCGAGAACAACGGAATCAGCGGCGCAGCAGCGGCTCTCGGCGTTGCTCAACCCACGGTCTCGCAAGCGCTGCGCGGGTTGGAGCGAGAGCTGGGGGTGCGGCTGTTTCACCGGATCGGGCGCGGCATGGTTCTCAGCGCAGCCGGGCGCAGTCTCGTGGGACCGAGTCGACAGGTTCTACGTGATGTAGCCGCAGCGGCGGAGCAGTTGACGGCCTCCGACGGTGCGGTTGTCGGCCGTCTCCACATCATGGCCTTTCCTGCGCTCACCCTGGGGGTGGTGGTCGATCTGATCGAGGAGTTCTGTCGACGATATCCCCAAGCACGAGTCAGCTTTTCGGAACTCGAGCGCGAGGACAACGTGGAGAACCTCATTCGCGACGGACAGTGCGAGTTCGTGATCGCCCATCTTCCGCTCGCGGCCGGAGAGGAGGTCGAGATCGTCGAGCTCGGCGAGCAGGAATACTGTCTGGTGTATCCCGCCGGAACCGATCTGCCGCCCGGTCCGGTGCACCTTTCGACCATGCCGGACATCCCGATGATCTTCGTCCCACGCGGCGCGGCAATGGGAGATGCAATCGAGGACTCGATTCGAAAAGCCGGTACGAGAACGGAGACCGCGGTAGTCACCGACCAGCGAGAATCGCGCCTGGCAATGGTGGTCGCCGGAGTGGGGGGATCGTTGGTCGAGCGATCGGTGGCGCGGGCGAAGAGTGCCGAGATCGTCGAGCGCTCGTGCGAGCCGAGGCTGGTGCGCAAATACGGTGTCGCCTTCGACCCGGCGACGCTCTCGCCGGTCGGACGGGCATTCGTGGATCTGGTCGACGAACACCTGTCCAGCCACTGACGGTGGCAACCGTGTTCGACGCAGGTACATGGTGAGGCAGCGGGTTTTTCGGGTCGTCGCTGCTATCGGGGGGCCATTCTGATGGCGCCGTCGAGTCGGACGGTTTCACCGTTGAGGTAGCCGTTCTCCAGAACCGACACTGCCAGTTGCCCGAATTCGTCGGGGCGACCGAGCCGCGAAGGATTGGGGACCGACGCTTCCAGCGACGTGCGTACGTCTGCGCGCAAGCGGGCCAGGAGAGGCGTGTCCATGACGCCGGGAGCGATGGTGTTGACACGGATACCACGGCTTGCCAGATCGCGGGCCGCAGTGACCGTCATTCCCACGATGCCTGCTTTGGATGCGGTGTAGTTGATCTGCCCGATCTGACCTTCGAAGGCAGCTACTGACGCTGTCATGACGACGGCGCCTCGCTCACCGTCCACCGCGACGAGTTCGGCCATCCGCTCGGCGCCCAGACGAAGTGCGTTGAAAGAACCGACGAGATTGAGTTTCACGACGAACTCGAAATCTTCGACAGACCCGGCTTTACCGTCCTTGTCGAGGATTCGCATGCGGCGCCCGGCTCCTGCGCAGTGAACGAGAGCACGCAATCCACCACGCTCGTGTGCACTGTCGAGCGCACGGGAGAACTGCTCGCTGTCGGTGATGTCGGCTTCGGCGAATCGAGCTGCTGCGCCCAGATCATCTGCGACCTGTTTGCCTTCGGACGACGGGAGATCGATCAAGGTGACGTGCGCTCCGGCATCGAGTAGCCGCCGAGCAGTGGCCAACCCGAGACCTGATGCGCCGCCGGTGACCGCGATGGATTTTCCGTCGAGTTTCACGAGTCGATACTTCTCTCTGGGGGTAGTCGAATCGAGATGAACGAGGTTCGAGATCAGATCAGTTCGAAAATGGTGGCATTGGCCATACCACCAGCTTCGCACATGGACTGAAGACCGTAGCGAATGTTGTTGTCGTGCATGTGATGCGCTAGTCGGGTAGACAGAATTGCGCCGGAGCCGCCGAGTGGGTGGCCGACGGCGATGGCTCCGCCGAGTGGATTCACGCGCGCGATGTCGGCACCGGTTTCCCTCTGCCAGGCAAGTGGTACCGGTGCGAATGCCTCGTTGATCTCGAAAGCGCCGATATCGTCGATGCGCAAACCGGACCTGCTCAATGCCTTTGCGGTGGCAGCGATCGGGCCGGTGAGCATGATGACCGGATCGTCGGCTGCCACTACCGCCGTGTGGATACGGACGAGGGGTTGCCAGCCGTGAGCTCGTGCATACTCGCTGGTGGTTACCAGTGTGGCACCCGACCCGTCGGAAATTTGCGACGAATTGCCGGCGTGGATGACGCCGTCGGGATCGAAGACCGCCGGTAGCGTCGACATCGACTCCAACGTCCCACCGCGCCGGATGCCCTCGTCCTGGGACAGTTCGGCAATCGGGGCGATCTGAGAGGTGAAGGCACCGCTGTCTGTTGCAGTTGCCGCCAGATCATGTGACCGGAGCGAGTATTCGTCCAGTTCAGTTCGTGACAGTGCCCACTTCTCGGCCACCATTTCGGCACCGACACCCTGGCTGAATCCGCTGACGCCGAAGCGGTCCAGAACAGAAGGAGGGAAGTGCTCGCCGTGCTTGGCAGCCGATCCCATCGGTACTCGCGACATCGACTCGACGCCTCCGGCTACAACCACCTCGTTCTGGCCCGAGATCACCGTGGCAGCGGCGAAAGCAATCGTCTGTTGGCTCGAGCCGCAGGCCCGGGTGAGCGTTACCCCCGGAATGCTCTGCGGCCAACCGGCGGCCAGTATCGCCGTCCGCGCGATGTTTCCGGCCTGTTCGCCGACCTGTCCGACGCATCCCCACATCACGTCGTCGACGGTTGACGGTTCGAGGCCGGTCCGTTCGGCGAGCGCTCGCAGGACGTGAGCGGTGAGTTCGGCCGGATGAATATCGGCCAAGCCTCGGCCGCGCCGTCCGATCGGGGTACGCACGGCATCGACGACGACGGCATCTCGCATGTGTCTCTCCTGCTGTTCGATCTCGGTACGGAGCACGTCGAGTGGATCACGAGTAACCACGATCCGGCAATGCTTCTCCGTGAATGACTGTGTAGATGAACGGCTGTCGGGGACGCGATCACCCCCCCGCAGGATCGTGGCACCATCGGAACACCAGGTAATCAGACCTTCGGTCGCAAGAGCGGCAGTCACTGATGGGAGCCGATCGGTGATATTGGTTCGTCCTATCCGACACATAGCCGACAAGTGTTGGACCCGAGTGCCGCCACCACGGCAGACTGAAGGCAGTGTGCTGTGTCTTTGCCGGCGACAGGATCAGTGGCCGCGCCGTCACCAATTGACTGGAGTTCGTATGCAACGCAACGTGTTCAACGACGATCACCAAACATTTCGAGTAATGCTACGAGATTTCATCGCAAAAGAAGTGACTCCGGTACACGAGAAGTGGGAAGTGGATGGGCATCCTCCCCGTGACTTCTACCGTCGACTGGGGGAATTGGGAGTCCTCGGCATCCAGGTGCCGGAGCAGTACGGTGGCGGCGGCGAGAAATCTCTCAAGTTCAACGCCGTCGTCGCAGAGGAAATCGCTGCTGCTGGTGCGTCGTTCGGATCGCAGTCGGTACACACCAATCTCATCCTGCCGTACCTGCTCGAGTATGCGAACGACGAACAGAAGGATCGTTGGTTACCCGGTTTCGCATCAGGTGATCTGATGTTCGCGATTGCGATGACCGAACCGGGAGCCGGATCGGATTTGGCGAGTATCGCGACCACGGCGAAGTTGTCCGACGACGGCACCCATTACGTGGTCAACGGAGCCAAGACGTTCATCACCGGCGGCGCGTTGGCCGATCGCGTACTCCTGGTGTGCCGGACGTCGCCGAGTTCGGCAGAGAACCGGCGAACCGGATTGTCGATTCTCGTCGTCGACACGTCGTCACCCGGTTTCGAGGTCGGACGCAAGATCGCCAAGATCGGTCTCAAGACATCCGACACGGCAGAACTCTCGTTTACCGATGTGCGAGTACCGGTGGAGGATCTGCTCGGTGCGGAGGGCGACGGGTTCAGTTATCTCACACACAATCTGGCGCAGGAGAGATTGACCATTGCGTTCGGTGCCGCTGCCACTGCGGCTGCCGCCCTTCGTTTCGCCCTCGACTACGTCAAGGACCGTAAGGTGTTCGGCAAGCCCGTTGCGGCGTTCCAGAACACCAAATTCGTTCTGGCGGAGTGCGCTACCGATGTCGATGCCATCCAGTTGGTCGTCGACAATGCCCTGGAATGCCACGACCGCGGTACGTTGACAATTCCCGACGCTGCGAAAGCGAAGCTGTTCTGCACCGAGACGGCGGGGCGGGTGATCGACAAATGCCTGCAACTTCACGGTGGATACGGATATGTCACCGAGTATCCCATCGCGCGACTCTATGCGGATGCGCGTGTCACGAGAATCTACGGTGGCACCAGTGAAGTCATGAAGACCATCATCGCCAAGGATCTCGGCCTCTGAAATCGCTGTCGGTGTGCCGGTCGGGCTCGTAACACAATGCCTGTACCGGTGAGTAGACCGAGGTGACTCAGTTCGGTGCAATCGCGATCGTTCCGCTCTCGATCAGTGCAGCGGTCTGCTGGTCGGTGGACCCGAGAAGGTCGCGGAGAACGGCAACGGTATCGCCACCGACTGGAGACGCCGGCCCGGTGCCGAGATGTATGCCGTCGAACGCGGCGGGGTTGGCAGCGGCCAGGTACGTACCGATTCTCGGTTGATCGAGCGGTGTGAACATCGGATTCGCAGTCAGAGCGTCGGATGCCGCTACATCGGCGAAGCTGCGGTATCTTTCGAACAGCACGGAGGTGTTCTTCAGTGCCGCGACGATGTCGGTACTGCTGTGCTCGCGGAACCAGCGGGTGAACAGAGCGGTGAGGACTTCTCGGTGACGGTATCGATCTGATTCGGCCGAGAAGTCTGCTCCCAGGGCAGTTTCGACCGCTTCGACAGCGGTGGTGGTGCCGGTTACCGATGTGAGGTCACGGAAGTGACGGGTGGTGAGTGCGACGATCATGAACCGTTCGTCGTCAGCGGAGACGAAGTCGATTCCATATATCCCGTAGACGGCATTGCCGCAGGCTTCGCGACTGCGTCCGTTGATTTGCACCTCGGTGAGATATCCGAGGGTTCCGGCGGTTGCCAGTGCGACGTCTTCGAGAGGGAGAGTGATCGCGCTGCCGTGGCCGGTGATATCTCGATGGCGGACGGCCGCAGTGACGGACAGCGCCGCGTGCAGGCCGCACGCGACGTCCCAGGCGGGCAAGGTGTGGTTGACGACACCGGAATGATTCTCGGGTCCGGTGATGAATGGAAATCCCAGCGCGGCATTGACGGTGTAGTCGACTGCAGGGGTGCCATCGCGGCGGCCGAGTATTTCCAATGTGATGACATCGCTGCGGAGTTGGGCGAGGGATTCGTGACTGCACCAGTTCCGGCCGCCGGCATTGGTGACCAGGATGCCGTTGCCCGATCCCGGCGTGGTGACGATCCGGCGGATCAGATCCCGGCCCTGTCGGGAGTGCATATCCACTGACATCGAGTGTTTTCCGCGATTGAGACCGGACCAGTAGATGCTGTCGCCGTTGTCGGTGACGGGCAACCGATTGCAGTCGGCGGCTCCGCCGATCGGATCGATACGGATGACTTCGGCGCCGAGTTGGGCAAGTGTCAGTCCGCACAGTGGCGCGGCGACGAAGCTCGAGATCTCGATGATGCGCAGACCTGACAACGGGGCGGTGTACTGGGCCATCTGCGATCCTCCGGGGACAGTCGAACGGGCGATCGTGCGATCGCCCGGATAGAACTATCGGTCGATGCGGGATTCTCTACGGGGGGCGTAAGGGTCGGTCAGGATCTCCACCCTCTGTTCGTATGTCGGCGTCACGATCAGTCTCTCGGTACATCAGTTTCTCGGTCCGTCAGTTTCTCGGTACATCAGTGCCACCGATGATCTGCCACCGCTGTCCGTGGCCCGAACTTCGGCTTGACCGCCTGCCCACTGACCTGCAACAACCGTACGGCGCGGTACCTGTGCGGGCTCAAGGGTGCAAGGTAGTCCACCATGCGCGCATCGTCGATCGGTTCGCCGAGCAATGACCAGCCGACGACGGCAGCGAGGTGATAGTCGCCCACCGACAGCGCATCCGCGTCTCCGAACGCGCGTTGTGAGACCTCTGCCGCAGTCCAGATGCCAACGCCGGGAACTGCTCTCAGGCGCGCCGAGGCCGCTGCCCGGGTGAAGGCCGACGCCTGTTCCAGCCGGTCGGCCACTTGGGCGCATCGAACGATCGTCTTGGCCCTCGCCGGGTCCACGTTGGCCAGGTGAAATTCCCACGACGGCATCCGCCGCCACTGGTCCGCGGTCAACGGAACACGCATCCCCTCCGGCGCGGGACCTGGTGGGCGTTCACCGAAAATGGTCAACAGCCTTCGCCAGGCCGCAAATGCGTCTTTCCCGTGCACTCGCTGTTCGAGGATCGCCGGGATCAGAGCCTCCATCACTCGGTTGGTGCGGCCGAGGCGCAGGTGTGGGAACCGTCGATGCGCCTCCACCAGCTTCGGATGTTCCGGTGTGAAGTCGTCGGCGTCGTCGTCGGTGCCGAGGAGGGCGTCGACGCCCTCGAGGAACTCGGCCGCGCCCGACCCCCACGCCTGTACTCGAACCGTGTGCCGATCGGCTTGGGTGATGCGGTAGGTCGCCGGTCCGGATGCTGGTCGGGATACTCGCCAGATCGCGCCGTCCGCGGTGCGACGGTGGGTGGGGTCGGCGGGTCCACGCTGATGCGGACTGAGCGTCAGCGCGGCGTCGAGGGGCCGGTCCGAAGTAACGACAACTTCGACGGCGTCGGTCAACTGCGTCATCCAGGACAGCGTATAGGCGACTGTCGCCGGGTGTTCAGCTCTTTGTCGGTGGCGCAACGTATTGTCCGAGCAATGATCATCGTGAGCACCGACGGATCCTGTCTGCGTAACCCCGGTGGGGCTGTGGGCTGGGCGTGGGTCAATCACGAGGGTCCGAGCTGTTCAGGTGGTGAAGCATCCGGAACCAATCAGACGGCCGAGCTGCGCGCGCTCTTCGAAGCAGTAGCGGCGCACCCGGGATCTGATCCACTGCTCATCGAGTCCGATTCGCAGTACGCCATCAAATGCGCGTCCGAATGGCTTGCAAGTTGGAAGCGCAAGGGATGGAAGACCGCGAACGGTAGTGCCGTCAAGAATCTCGAGCTGGTTCAGAGTATCGATCGTGCGATCACCGATCGCGTCGGACCGGTTCGGTTCCGCTGGGTCAGAGGGCACGTCGGAAACCACTACAACGAGATGGCCGACAAGTTGGCCGGTGAGGCCGCCCGCGCCATCGTGGCAGGCATCATCGCATCGGTCCCGCTGACGGTGTCGACGGTCCCGCCGCACACGGGTGCAGGCACGGCCGTCAAGGGCAGAGTAACAGCGGTGAGCGCGGAGTACGGCGGTCGGCGCAGCTCGTCCGAGGAACCCGAGGGTCTGTTCACTCTGTTCTGAGCTCTCCCCGTCGCCTGCTGTAGCGAGCGCTAAGGCGGTCGGTATGGTCGAGCGAACGGAAGGAGTGCGTCAGGTGTGCACCGACGAGGTTTCGAGTACCGGACCACAGGAGATCGTGGCGGTCAGGGCGTTCCAGCAGTCCCTGGGGTTGTCGGGGTTGATCGATATCCACACCCATTTCATGCCCAAAAGTGTCATGGACAAGGTATGGGCGTACTTCGACTCGGCGGGCCCGATGATCGGTCGGCCATGGCCCATCGCGTACCGACTGGCAGAGGAAGAGCGTGTACTGCGCCTGCGTGAATTCGGTGTTCGTGCCTTCACCTCCATGATCTACCCGCACAAGAACGCGATGGCCGAGTGGCTCAATCAGTGGGCCGTCGAATTTGCCGCTCAAACGCCGGACTGTCTGCACACGGCAACCTTCTATCCCGAGGAATCGGCGCCGCGCTACGTAGGTGCTGCCGTCCAATCGGGAGCGCGAATCTTCAAGTCGCACATCCAGGTCGGCAACTACGACCCGGGTGATCCGCTGCTCGACGAGGTGTGGGGCCTGCTACAGGACGCGCAGATTCCGATCGTGATCCACTGCGGATCGGGGCCCGCTCCCGGGCAGTACACCGGTCCGGATCGGATCGGAAAACTGTTGGATCGCTATCCGCGACTTCCGCTGATCATCGCGCACATGGGAATGCCCGAGTACCTTCCGTTTCTGGTCCTGGCGGAGAAGTACGAGAAGGTCCGACTCGACACGACGATGGCGTTCACCGAGTTCACCGAGGAACAGGCACCGTTTCCGTCGGATGCGAAACCTCGTCTGCTCGATCTCGAGGACCGCATCTTGTTCGGCAGCGATTTCCCGAACATTCCGTACTCGTATCTGACGGCGTTGCGATCGGTGACGCGATTGGACCTGGGCGACAAATGGTTACGTTCGGTTCTGCACGACAACGCTGCGGAACTCTTCTCGGTGTGAGCAGCTCAGCCGGTACCGGTGATGGTCAACCACAACAGTGCACCGTTCAATGCCACGATCAGGCCGGCCGAGACCCAGGCCGCGACGGTGGTCAACGGGGTATTGCGTGAGGTTCCCATGAGTGCGACGTCCGAGGTCATCCGCACCAGTGGGATGATCGCGAACGGTATGCACAGACTCAGAACCACCTGACTGAGTACCAGAGCGAGCGTAGGATCGACGCCCATTCCCAGCACGATCAATGCCGGAATGAGGGTCACGATCCGTCGAAGGAGCACGGGAATCCGCACGGCGAGCAATCCGTGCATGATCTCGGCGCCGGCCGCACATCCCACGGACGTCGAAGCGAGTCCCGATGCCAGCAGGCCGACAGCGAACACGATGGCCACACCGGGGCCGATGGAATTCTCGATGGCCGCGTGCGCTCCTTCGATGGTGTCCGTTCCGGGGACACCGCGCAGCGCGGATGTAGCGAGGAGCAGCATGCCGATGTTCACCCCGCCGGCTATGACCAGCGCGATCACGACATCGACGCGGGTGATCTTCAGTAGGCGTTGCAGGCGCGGTCCCGGTTCGATGTGGCCGTGCCGGTCGCGGGCGAGTGCGGAGTGCAGGTAGATGGCGTGCGGCATGACTGTCGCCCCGAGCATGCTGGCGGCGAGGAGCACGGTTTCGGTGCCGTCGAAGCTGGGGACCAGTCCGGAGGCGGCTTCACCACCGTCGATGTGAGTGAAGGCGAGGCCGGCGAGGAACCCGATGGTGATGATCGCGAGCAGCCCCATCACGACGAACTCGAACGTGCGCTGTCCGCGGCGGTTCTGAACGGACAGGATCACCATCGACACACATCCGGTGACGAGTCCGCCGAGGAAGAGGGGGATGTGGAAGAGCAGGTTCAGGGCGATCGCACCGCCGATCACTTCGGCGAGGTCGGTGGCGATGGCCATGGCCTCGGCCTGTAACCAGAACGCGCGCCGGTTGTTCTTCTTCAGGCGCAAACCGAGCATCTCGGGTAATGACTTGCCCGAGACCAATCCCAGTTTCGCGCTGAGGTATTGCACCAGTACCGCCATGGCATTGGCCAGGACGAGAACCCAGATCAGCAGGTATCCGTATTTTGCGCCCGCGGTCAGATTGGCGGCGACGTTTCCGGGGTCGACGTAGGCGATGGCAGCGACGAACGCCGGGCCGAGCAGTGCCAGCGATCTACCCGAAGGAAGTCGACGCCGCGTGGGCGACTGCTGAGTGGGCGTACTCATCGGACTCCCTGGATCCCGGAACCGACCCATTCGATTCGAATAGAAGAACTGTAGAGTTCGGTACCCCGAACTTTCAACGTAAGCAATCTCTCGGTGCTAGGGCCGAGGATCTTCGGATCGACACCAGGCGGACATACAAACGTGCTCGACCCCGACGGAAGTCGGGGTCGAGCACGTTTGTATGTCTCGGGTTACGAGGATGCGGCAGCGAAACCCGTGTCGAGGTCGGCGAGAATGTCGTCGATACCCTCGATCCCGACGGCGAGCCGGACCAGGCCGGGGGTGACGCCTGCGGCGAGCTGCTCCTCGGGAGTGAGCTGAGAGTGCGTCGTCGACGCCGGGTGGATGACGAGCGAGCGAACGTCGCCGATGTTGGCGACATGGCTGTGCAAGGTCAATGCGTTGACGAACTTCTTGCCCGCATCGATGCCGCCCGCGAGCTCGAACGCGATGATCGCGCCGGCACCCTTGGGTGCCAACTTCTGTCCGCGCTCGTACCACGGGGACGACGGAAGTCCGGCGTACGCGACGGAGGTGACGTCGTCACGGCCCTCGAGGTACTCGGCGACCTTCTTGGCGTTCGACACGTGGCGCTCGACGCGCAAGCTCAATGTCTCGATGCCCTGTGCGATGAGGAATGCGTTGAACGGTGCGATCGCCGAGCCGAGGTCACGCAGGAGCTGGACGCGAGCCTTGAGGGCGTAGGCGGGCGCACCGAGGTCGGCGAACGTGACGCCGTGGTAACTGGCGTCGGGGGTGGTGAAGTTGGTGTGGCGGCCTTGGGTCCAGTCGAAGGTGCCGCCGTCGACGATCACACCGGCGATAGCTGTGCCGTGTCCGCCGAGGTACTTGGTAGCGGAGTGCACGACAATGTCGGCGCCGTGCTTCAGGGGCTGGATCAGGTACGGGGTGGCGACGGTGTTGTCGACGATCAGCGGGATGCCGTGCTCGTGCGCAACGCCGCTGACTCCCGGGATGTCGAAGATGTCGTTCTTCGGGTTGGAGATCGTCTCACCGAAAAACGCCTTGGTGTTCGGCTTGATCGCAGCGCGCCAGTGGTCGAGGTTGTCCGGGTCCTCGACGAAGTCGACGGTGATTCCCAGCTTGGGGAGGGTGTAGTGGAAGAGATTGTAGGTGCCACCGTAGAGGCGAGGGCTCGAGACGATGTGGTCTCCTGCCTCGGCGATGTTGAGGATGGCAAACGTTTCCGCCGCCTGACCGGAAGCGACCAGGAGAGCCGCGACACCGCCTTCGAGGGCGGCGATGCGCTGCTCGACGGCATCCTGGGTGGGGTTCATGATGCGGGTGTAGATGTTGCCGGGCTCGGCCAACCCGAAGAGCGCAGCGGCGTGATCGGTGTTGTCGAAGACGTAGCTGGTGGTCTGGTAGATCGGCAGTGCGCGGGCATTGGTCGCGCTGTCGGGAGACTGTCCCGCGTGAACCTGCTTGGTTTCGAACGACCAGTTCGCGGTCGGATCCGTTTCGACGGGGGTGTTCTCGCTCATGAATTCCTACTCCGTGGTGAAGGTGGGTGGTGCTGGGTCAGGCAGTTTCGACGACTGTATGTACGGGAACCGGGTTACGAGTGAGATCGAGTACGGGGCAGTGCGCATCGACGGTTTCCTGCAGTTCGAGATACCGCTCACGGGATTCGGGGCCGGTCAGTGTGACGACAACCCGAACCTCGGAGAATCCCGGGCGAACGGAATCGTCGAAGCCGAAGAAACCTTGGACGTCGAGATCGCCCTCGGCGCGCGCGGAGATGTCGTCGAGCTTGATACCGAGCTTGTCGGCCCATACGCGGTAGGTGACAACCTGGCAGGAGAGCAGCGAGGCGAGGTAGTACTCGACCGGATTGGCTGCGGTGTTCTCGCCACCGAGCGCCGGCGGCTCGTCGACCTCGACACTGTATTTACCGAGCGTGACGGTGCTGGCTACGGCGTCGTGCGCCTGGGCTGATGCCTTGAATACGACGTGAGCCTTGCTTGGGTCCTTGCCGATCGCGTCGGCGTTGGCGGTCACGACGGAGGTCAGGTGTGAAACGGATGCGGTGGTCACAGCGGAAATAGCCCCTGATCTGGGTATACATACGGTTACCTCCCGCGAGCGGCGCCCACGGAAGTGGGTCCGATCAGAAGATCGGACACCCGGATGTACAGACATGCGCAAAATCGACATGGCGTCGCCGCGTCAGCAGCGGGCCAGTCGCATATGCGTCGGTTCCCTTCACGGAAGTGACTCTAACCGGTACGTGCCCTTTCCGACCAGCCCCATAGGAAACGAGCCCTCTCGGGGCGGGGAGACTCGGCTGATGAGAAGGACCCAGACTGAATGTGAAATCTGTTCACTCTGTTGATGATTCGCTACCACAGGCAAGTCTGCGTCCAGCGTTCAAGCACCGCTGTGATCTGTTCCTGCCGTATCAGTCGCGCGGTGCGGACTTGGAATCGGACACCGCGGGTGTGGGTAGTGACTCGGTGACCACTGGTTCGGGGAACACGTAACGGCGCATCGCCCACCAGCGGAAAGCTGTGGCCAGGAGTGTTCCGATGATGGATCCACTGATGAAGTCGGCGAAATTCTCCATCAGGAGTGAGACGTTGGGTTGACGCAGGTGGAATACGTAACTCGAAATCCACAGCGGTACCTGGTTGATGGCCAAGCCGATGCCGGCGACGATGAAGAACAGGGCTGCCTCGTGATGGCGCTGCCTGCCGCCGCGCTGCGCGAAGGACCATTCTCGATTGAGAACGTAGGACAGCACGGTTGCGATCAGCACGGCGAGGATGTTCGCCGTCACCGGATGCTGAGGCAGCACCGTCCACTTGATGCCGAAGAACAGGACGGTGGTGACGACGAACGCTATGCCGCCGACCACCAGGAATTTGAGCATTTCGGCATGGGGAAGGACCCGCACGAGTATTTTCTCGGGCAGCCTGGCCACCAGTTTTCCGACAAACGCCATTGGTCGAGGCTAACCCGACCGATGCCCCTGTGCACAACTGCTGCGCGGGTGGCGCCTCAGAATCCGTATCCGAGTACAGCTGGGCGATCCACCGAGAAGGCCGCATCGACTGCGTCGACCGCCCGGGAATCCGTCGCTCGAAGACGGTGGGCCGATGCGAAAGTGCGCGCGCGATGAGTCCCCAGATACAAGGCTGACAGAACGTCCGAAGCCATCGTGACCTGTGGCGACGCGTCCGTCGGGGTACATGTTGCCCGGCCGTCCCGCACTCGGAGCCGGAACGTTCCACCGGCGTCGAGGTAGGGATCGTCGATCTCGATCACTGTGTCCAGGTCGGCGGCGTAGTCCCGGGCCTGCAGTGCGGCGGGCACATCCATGATTCGAAGCCAAAGGTGATCTGTCCGACTTTTCGTGCGGACCGACCGATAGTCGGTCAGCAGCAGTCGGAGTGGATCATCGGGGTGCTGGTTGACCTCGATACGCGTCACGAGGTCGAGGCCGATCAGCGCGCGCCACAAGGCCGCGTAGGCCTGTGGTGTGATGGCCACGAACTGGCTGACCTTGACCACATTCTCGGAGCCGTCGTAGTTGTGTCGATAGGCGACGTAGCCGTCCGCATGAGTGAGAAAGAACAGTGCCGAACCACCGTTCTTGTCGTCGGCGGACTCTGCGAAGGTGCGATCCCAATGCGCTGTCGGACGCTGCTGCGCGCCGGGAGTGAGCAGGCGCCATCGGTCGTAGATGTCGGGCAGGGTGGCGGCAGCGGTCCGCGCGTCGACGATCGACACACCGCCCGGATCGGGAACATCGGCTTGGAAGCGGGCGAAGCGACGGTCGAAGGTGATCTGCTCCTCGACGGTCGCAGGTCCGTAGCCGAACCTTCCGTAGATTCCGGCATCGCTGGCGGTCAACGCGGCGAGCGGTGCGCCGGACGCGGTAATCGTCTCGTGTAGCTTCTCGAACATCGAGCGCAGAATGCCTCGACGTCGGTGGGTAGGAGCGACAGACACCCAGGTGATGCCGCGAGTGGGTACCTGGTGGCCGCCGGGAACGGTGAACTCCATGTCGAAACCTACGGCCATCGCTACCGGTACTCCGCCGTCGGTGGCCACGACGATGTTCTCGGGACTGTGCAGTGCCCGCATCATCGTGGCGTCGTTCTCGGACGGGTGGAACCCGAATCCGGTGGAAATCAGCAGTTTGAGCGCATCCCAGTCGCTGTCGGTCGCGGTACGGAACAAAATCTGGTCGTCATGGCTCACATCTACCGACTTTGGCATAATCCGACCGCCTTTGCACGTTGTTTACCGTGGCCTGCCGGGAGTGGACGTTCCGGTCAGCGACGGTGTGCCAGCGAGCGCACGATCAGGTCGCCGATCGACTGGATTACCTGGACGACCACTATCAGGATCACCACCGCAACGAGCAGTACCGGTGTGTTGAAACGTTGATAGCCGTATTTGAGGGCGAAGTCGCCCAGGCCGCCTGCGCCGATCGCACCGGCCATCGCCGAGTATCCGATCAACATCACCGCGGTCAGGGTCGCTCCGGCCACCAGACCGGGAACCGACTCCGGTAGAAGGACTTTGACGATGATATGGCGGTCGGCGGCACCCATCGACCGCGCTGCGTCGATCCGGCCCGAATCGACTTCGCGCAGCGCATTTTCCACTACCCGCGCAAAGAACGGAACTGCGCCGACCGTCAACGGAACGATGGCCGCCGTGGACCCCAGCGCAGTGCCGACAATGGCGCGTGTCGTCGGAATGAGAAGAACCAACAAGATGACGAACGGCAGAGACCGTCCGATGTTCACGACGGTGCCCAGAACTGCGTTGAGAATGCGGTTTGGCCGGATGCCGTCGGATGCACTCACGTGCAGGACGACGCCGATGACGATGCCGACTATCACCGTGAGCACGAAGGACACGCCCACCATGTACAGCGTTTCGAGTAGAGCCTGCCACGCCTCGCCCAGGGAATCTTGCCAGGAGATCTTGTTCACGAGAATGTCACCTTTACCCCGCGTTGCGAAAGATACTCTTCGACAACGCCTCTCGTTTGGCTGTCCGTCTTCGTGGCATCGAGGGCGCTGAACTCGACTCGGAGGCGGCCTACCTGATGTTCTCCGATAGCTTCGATTCCGCCGGAGATCACCGTGACGTCGACGTCGAGATCGCGGGACAGTTGGGAAATCACCGGAGCTGTGGAGAGCGAATCCACGAAGGTGAGCAGCGCGGACACTCCGGCGGGTTTCGCGCGTGCCGTGCCAGTGGGGAGGATGGCCTCGCCCAACCTGGAATCGGGGTCGGCCACCAGGTCGGTGAGCGCGCCGGCATCCACGATCCGGCCCTGCTCGATCAGAGCCGCCCGATGACAGATCCGGCGAACCACGTGGAGTTCGTGTGTGATCAGAACGATCGTCACGCCGAGTCGGCGGTTCAGATCGGCCAGAAGGTCGAGAATCGACTCGGTGGTGTCGGAGTCGAGTGCACTGGTGGCCTCGTCGCACAGCAGAACGTCCGGTGAGGCAGCAAGTGCTCGGGCGATACCGACCCGTTGTTTCTGTCCGCCCGAAAGTTGAGACGGGAACGCGCCTCGGCGTTCGTTCAGGCCGACGAGTTGGATCAACTCGTCCACACGGGCTTGCCGATCGGCGCGTGAGTATCCGGCTACTTCCAACGGGAAAGCGATGTTGCCGGCAACTGTTCGTGAATGCAGCAGGTTGAAATGTTGGAAGACGACGCCGATCCGCTTACGGGCGTCCCGGAGTTCGGCCGGGCTCAGCTGTGTCAGATCGGTCTCGCCCAACAGGATTCGTCCACTGGTGGGACGCTCCAGAAGATTCAGGCAGCGAAGCAGCGTCGATTTCCCGGCCCCGCTCTTGCCGATGATTCCGAAGATCTCACCGTCGTCGATGGTCAACGACACCGAATCGAGTGCGTTCAGTACCTTTGCGCCACTACCGTATTGTTTGGAAACCGACTCGATCGTGAAGACCATGTCCCGACTGCTCAGGCGTTGTTGACTGGAATGACCGAACCCTGGAACGTCTGCTCGATGTATGTTGCAACGTCCTTGGACGTCAAGGCTTCGGCGAGCTTCTGCACACGCGGATCGTCCTGGAGGCTCTTTCGGACAGTGAGGACGTTGGCATAAGGGTTGCCCTCTGCTTTCTCGAGGACGAGTGCATCCTTGGCGGGGGTGAGTCCACCCTCGATTGCATAGTTGCCGTTGATGACCGCGAGATCCACCTTGCCGTCGTCGAGAGTGCGCGGCAACTGTGGCGGATCGACCTGAACGAACTTCAGTCCTTTGGGATTGTCGATGATGTTCTTCTCGCTGATCTGCGTGATATCGGTGCCCGGAGCACCCAACTGCTGATCGAGCTTGATCAGGCCACCCTGCTGCAGCAGGAAGAGACCGCGGGCGAAGTTCGTGACGTTGTTCGGCAGTGCGACCGTCGCGTCCTGCGGGAGATCGGCAAGGTTGGTGACCTTCTTGGAGTACGCACCGAGCGGTTCGACGTGGACTTTGGCAACGGCGACCAGGTCGTCGACACCCTTCTCTTTGGACCACGAGTCCTGGTACGGGACGTGCTGGAAGTAGTTGGCGTCGGTGTCGCCTGCTTCGAGAACCTCGTTGGCGTCGAGGTCCCCGGTGATCTCGCGGATGTCGATCTTGGTATCGCCCAGAAGTCCCTTGTCCTGGACGTACTTCAGGATTTCGGTGTGTGGAACAGCAGAGGCGACGATCCGCAGGGGCGCGTCAGCGCTGGAGCTGTCACTGTTGCTCGAGCAGGCGGTCATCGTTCCCACCGCTACGGCGGCGACGGCGACGGCGGCGAAGAATCTTCTGGCGTGCAAGCGCGACATGCAAATCTCCAAGACATAGCGGACTGCCACGTCGGGTGGACGTGACGATTCGGTGAAAGATAACGCGGAGCCGATCCGTTGGCCAGATTCAGAATCAACGGGATTCTAAAGTCTGGCAAATCGGGCACCCGGCAGATCTGTTCGGTGGTATCGACGCGCAACAGGCGCAGTGGGGACATCCACTGGTAGGCAACTTGACGTGACAGCGCTGTCGTTGCAGCCCGATTCCCTTGTCTTGGAGCTGTTCACCGGCCGGAAGGGTGGGCGTTCTCATGCCTCCGGACGTGCAAGGGAGTCGAAATTCTTGGTCTCGGTGCGTGTCGGGAAGTGTGGACGGCCAGATATCTGGCTGGAAGCTCGCCGATGCCGTGCACAGCCGGATCGGCACCGGTGACGTATGACGGGTAGGGACCGGCCAGATATTCGAACGGCGGCAACTCGTGCGGCCGGTTTCGACCGCAGACCAGTACGTGATTGTCCCGCCGTCAACAAGGTCGTGGTGATGACGAACCCGATGCCCTTGGTTCCGCCGGAGACGAGAACGGAACGTGCGGTGAAGTCGACAGGGCTTGGCAGGATCCGGTGGAACCCTCCTGGTGGTGCACCACCAGACGCCATCACAAGCAATCGCTTGGTTAATTGGGGTGTAGTTGACGGCGATGTCGGGTAGGCGTCACGTCGAGAAAAAATCATTCTGACCGGCGGTCGATCTGGCGGCGAAGATCGAAGTCGGTCAGCGCATGCCGACGGCGATCTCGTGGGCGGTGACCTTCGCCAGTTCGACAAAGAACGGAATTCTCTCCGGAATCATGAGGTCGACCGGCCCCCGCAGGCCCAGGGCGAATCGCGGCACCTCTCCCTCGGTGAGGATGGGAAGGCCGATGGTTCGGTATCCGGGGGCGAGTTCCTGGTCGTTGAAGGCGAATCCACGTTCACGAGTCAGGTTGAGCTCTTTTCCTAATTCCTCGGGCCCCAGAACGGATCGTTCGGTGCCAGGTTCGTACGGAAGTCGCGACAGTTCGTCATCGGAAGTTTGCGACCAGGCAAGAAGCGCCTTGCCGAGTGCGCTCGCGTGCAGTGGAATTCGGAGTCCCTGCAATTGGTGGCCGTCTGCCTTTCGCCAATGACTGGTTCCCAGTATCACCGCGTCGTTACCGTGTCTGATGGCAATCGACGAGCTGGCGCCTGTCGTGGTGGCAAGTTGTTCAAGGTGTGGCTCGGCGAGATAGATGCGATGTTGTCGGTACGCGATTTGGCCGTATTCCGCGAGAGCACCCCCCAGGCGATAGCGCAGCGAGTCGGGATTCTTGTCAAGGAAGCCGGCTTCGACCAGCGC
This sequence comes from Rhodococcus sp. 27YEA15, assembly GCF_049739425.1. NCBI lineage: Bacteria > Bacillati > Actinomycetota > Actinomycetes > Mycobacteriales > Nocardiaceae > Rhodococcus > Rhodococcus sp. 27YEA15. The sequence goes on along the minus strand of NZ_JBMHHW010000001.1, from coordinate 4,280,898 downwards.
TCCGAGAAGTCGATGTGTGGTGCTGACAGCAAGCCCTTGGCGGCGTGCCACCTCGGAGACGCCTAGTTCGTCGCCGCCCCGGAAGCATCCTAGTACCGAGAGGGCGCGAGCTACGGTCTGTATACCGGGGGACTTCACGAGCGAGAGGCTAACATAGCGGACATCGGTGTTAGCCGTTCCAGTCTTTCGTCACGACGAATTCAAATCTTTCCATTGAGCGGAAAGCATGCATGTACGCCTCTGATCGAAGAAGTAGGTCGGCGAACATGAAGGTCGATCGCGGTAACAGTGATGTCAGTTGACGTTCAGATGTTATTGCCGGTGATGCGTCACGGCGGATACGTCGGAGTTGGTGCCATCCGAGTTGCACACCCCGTTGTATATCCGCCTTTTGGATCTGTTCTAGCGAAACAAGCCCGAGTTTGTCTTGGCCCCTTCGCCTTATGGTGAAACCGTAGTCGTTTGAAGGTGGTAAACGTGATGCCTGGGCGAGCGGCGTCGACACCGGAGGCGGTGTGAGGTTCGGGGCGTTTCGACGCTTTCGATTGGGCGAGTGAAACATCCGCGGATCGATGGATTTCGGCCGATGCTTCATTCAAAACAAATGGCCAGTGAGCAACCTTTCCAATCAGTGGAAAATTATAGATAGTCCGTAGGAAATGCAGACAGTAGTTTGAGACTCCGATCGACCCGACCTCGAACAGGAGCCTCCAGATGCCCCGCACCCGCCTACTGCACCGAGCCCGCGCAGCGCTCGCGATCCTCCCCCTTGTCGCATTGGTCGCCGCGTGTGGTTCGGGCGCGGGTGACTCTGCGTCTGCCGCCGGCTCCGATGTCGAACCGACCTTCGTTCTCAAGGTCACGGACCCCGGAAACGCCGGGCCGCTGGCGGTGGGGAAGCGGGACGGCACATTCGATCAGGCGCTCGCGCCGCTCGGCGCGAAGATCGAGTGGGTGCAGACCGCACCGGCCTTCAGTGCCAATCTGAAGCTGTTCAACTCAGGAGAGTTGGATGTGTCAGGCGGTGCCTACAGTCCGGTGGTCGGGGCGTTGTCCAAAGATGTCGCGGTTCGCATCATCGCCGTTGCAGATCCGGTGGAGCAGGATCAAAGTGGCATCATTGCGACTCCGAAATCAGGTATCACCAAGGTTTCGGACCTGGTGGGCAAGCGGATCGCGGTCAACTCGGCAGCGAAGGGTGAGTACATCACGCTGAAAGCCTTGCAGCAGGCCGGAATACCGTTCGATCAGGTTGAAAGGGTCTCGCTGCAGCCGGCGGACGCTGCCTCGGCTTTCTCGACCGGGCAGGTCGACGCTTGGGCTTCGTTCAACGATCCGTATCAGGAGGCAAAGGCCCGTGGTGGCGTCGAGATCGCCACTGAGGCGAGTATCGGCTCCAAGGACAACACCATCGTCGCGTTCCGGACTGCAGTACTCGACGAACGACCGGACGTCGCGGCCAAGTACCTCGAGACATTGCAGGAGCTCACCGAGAGCCAGCGTTCCAACCCCGAGGACTACCAAAATGTATTCGAGAAGGCAGGCCCGCGGGCGCTGTCCGGCGACCGACTGAGCAGGGCAGTCGAACTGGGGCGCAAGGCGACAGTCCCCAGGTACCCGACAGAGGCGGATTTCGCTGATGTGCAAGACGTAGCCGGACTGTTCTACGCCAACAGTGTCATCTCGCGCGCCGTAACCGCGGAGGATCTCTTCTATCCGCTTCAGGAAAAACTTGCGGAATATCAGCAGACACAACCGAACTCGGGTAAGTAAGATGGCTGTTCTGGCGGCGCGCGCCGCGACTTCCGGGCAGGAAGACGGTACGCATCTGACTCTCGAGACGCCGAGCTACCGGGTCGGTCGCGCTCGTCCACGCTGGCTGTCCGTTCCATTGCGGTTCCTGGTCCCCGCTCTCATAGTGGTCGGTTGGTGGATTGGTTCGGCTACCGGAGCGATTCCGGAGGAGGTGCTCGCCGGCCCGCCCAAGGTGTGGACCGCATTTTCCGAACTGTTCGAGACAGGCCAATTGATCGACTTCTCCATCGCGTCCTTCAAGCGTGCTGCACTGGGGGTTTTGTTCGGTGTCGCGGTGGGGCTGGTGCTGGGTATCCTCTCTGGTTTATCCAGTCTCGGTGAGGAACTCATAGATTCGACGATGCAGATCAATCGCGCCATCCCCTTCCTGGCTCTGGTTCCGTTGTTCATAGCCTGGTTCGGTATCGACGAGACGTTCAAAGTATTGCTGATCGCGTTCGCCACGGTCGGACCGATGTATGCCTACACCTATCTCGGAGTGCGCAACGTCGACCGCAAGATGGTGGAGGCCGCACAGAGTTTCGGGCTTTGCGGTTGGCGGCTGGTAGTCGGTGCGATCCTGCCTTCGGCGCTGCCGGGAATACTGATGGCCCTTCGTATCTGTCTCTCCATCTCGATCACAGGTTTGATCGCGGCAGAGCAGATCGGAACGAGGGAAGGCATCGGCTACCTGGTGACGCTTGCCCAGGAGTACAACCGGACCGACTACATGGTGCTGTGCGTGGTTCTCTACGCCCTGCTCGGACTCGTCTTCGACGGCGTCGTACGTATCATCGAGCGGTACTCGATGCCATGGCGTGGACAGGTGGCAGTTCGATGAATGCGATCATGCGCGAGAGCAGCCAGATTGGGAAGTCGGACGTCGTACCGGAGGCACCCCTACCACCGCTCGACGAGCGTGTACCGACAGCCACTACCGCTGACGAACGACGGAAGAGCGAGCCGGTAGCAGTTTCGATAACGGGTCTGTACAAGGCGTTTGGGGACAATGTCATTCTGGACGGCATCAACCTCGAGATTCACCGTGGCGAATTCGTGGTCCTACTCGGCCCCAGTGGCACGGGCAAGACCACACTGCTGCGCCTGCTGACCGGGTTGGAAAAGCCCGATTCAGGTTCGGTGCTGGTACCGGGCAGACGCACCACTGTGTATCAGGAGCCCCGACTCGTACCGTCCAAGCGCGTGCTGGGCAATGTCACGATCGGTCAACGTCGGAGTGCGACGAACCGTGAACGTGCGGAGCGCGCACTCGCCGAGGTCAATCTTGCCGGTAAGGCGAGACAGTGGCCGGCCACACTGTCCGGGGGTGAAGCGCAGCGAGTAGCGTTGGCGCGCGCACTGGTTCGGGAGCCAGAACTGCTACTGCTCGACGAGCCGTTCGCTGCACTCGATGCTCTGACCAGATTGCAGATGCAGGACCTGGTCGGCGATCTGGTTGCCAGGCACCGGCCGGCCGTACTGTTGGTCACCCACGATGTCGACGAGGCGGTTCGGCTCGCGGATCGTGTACTGATCCTCAACAATGGCCGATTCGCCGTGGACGTCGACGTCGACATCGGGCGTCCGCGCGATCGCACCGATCCGGAGACTCTGCGCTACCGAGCAGCCTTCCTCGCTGAACTAGGAGTCGGCCGAACCATCACTACCACAACACCTTAGGAGAGCAACATGACTACTGCAGCCGACACCTCGCTCGATACCCTCTGGTACACCCGATGCCCGGTGCCCACAGCGAGCGGGCTTGCACACAGCCTCGGTTGGTTGAATGTGGCAGCTGAATCGGGAGGGGCGAGTCTGGGTGTACTTCAGGACGCCGGACCGGAACTGGCTGTTCGGCACTTCGATCACCAACTCCGAGGCCTGGTGCGGGAGGGCGGAAACGTGCCTGCCATCGCGGCCAGGGCGCAGGGCTCACCGACGCGATTGATCGGCCTTACCTGGATCGACGAATCACAGGCGATTCTCGTCGGACCCGAGTCCACGGTCTCCGGACCTGCGGATTTGGCGGGACTGCGAGTTGCGGTTCCGTCCTGGGCGCAGGATCAGGCTCGTAGCTTTCCCCGGGCAATGGCGCTGCACGGTTTCGCGAATGCGTTGCGATTGGGAGGCCTGACACTGGCCGATGTGACTGTGGTCGAAGTGGATGTGGAACGTAACCCGCAGGTGCGCAACGGAGTCACTTCGGAACGGCGTTTGACGACATGGGGTGTCGAGGAGTTGCTGCGCGGTGACGTGGACGCCGTCTACGTCAAGGGAGCGCGTGCGCAGGAGACCGCCCGCGAACACGGACTGCGTGTGGCGGTGGATCTCGACGCTACCGAAGCAAAACGGTTACGTGTGAACAACGGCACCCCCCGCCCTATCACAGTGCATGCGGATCTGCTCGAGTCCCGGCCTGAACTGGTGGTCGGATTTCTCGTGCAGAGCCTGCGAGCGGCGGACTGGGCGAAGGAGAACCTGGACTCCGTCCGAGACGTGCTTGCTCGCGAAACACTCTCCGGAGCGGAAGGAGTCGCGGCCGCGTACCGGGAGGGATTCCACTTGGATCTGCACCCATCGTTGTCGGATGAACGAGTCGAGCTGATCGGAATCCAGAAGCAATTCCTTTTGGCGCACGGATTTCTCGCCGCGGATTTCGATCTGGAGTCCTGGGTTTCCCGCGAGCCACTTCGACAGGCGCTCGACGTGATCGCGTCGGGGGAGGCGGTGTCATGACCGAGTTTCTGTGGCGCCTGACGTCTCGTGGTGACGGCCGGCATGCTGTCCCCGGATCACATAACCGCGGCGGATTCGGAGGCCGGCGGACCCCCACCCCGGCGACCGACCTACGTCCGGGAAACTTCGGGCCGTTCGACGAGTTGTCGCAGATTGTTCTGGCCGCAGAACTGGCGGGACTCGACGGCGTACTCGCACCGTACGACCCGTTGGGTGAAGAATCGTGGATCGTTGCAGGTGGTGCCGTGCGAGATACCCGATATGCAGCTGTGATCGTCGAGTTCCATCCGTCCTTCGGTACGCCGGTATACGCGGCGAAGATGTCCGCGACCTTGCAGCGGATCGCGGCGGGACGATTGTCCTGGCGATTGAGAGTCGATACCGGCGACGCCGATGCACGATCCCGCGGGGACAAGGTCGTGGGCACTGACCGCTACGCGCGGGCTGCGGAGTTTCTCACCGTCGCTCGCGGAGTGTGGAACGAAACGCCTTTCGCAGGAGCAGGATTCAAGGGAACCGATTACCACTTCGAGGGCGAGTACTTCGACGTCGTGGACGGTGGGTTCCGTAGCATTCTGTCCGGGCTGCCCTTCCCGACGGTCTACCTGTCGGGCTCGTCAGACGAGGCCTTGGATCTGTCGGCTCGCCACGGTGACGTACACCTGTTCAGCGAGACCGTCGAGGGCGTTGCCGAGGCGGTGGAGAGATTACGCAGTCGGTCTGCAGCTCGGGGCCGAGTAGTTCGGACCGGGCTGGAGCTCCCGATCGTTGCCCGCGAGAGTGAGGACGAGGCATGGGCGCGGGTCGAGCGCCAGTGGCGCGAGGTTCACCCGAACGCTGAAGATGCCAGGTCGCTCGACCTCGGTGGCGGCAGATGGGCAGGGTTCTCCGAGATTGGCTACGAGCAGGCGATCGGACTAGTGGGGAGTTACGAACAAGTAGCGCAGAAGATTTCGGACTACGAGGCTGCCGGAATCGATTCGTTCGTCTTCGACGGACGACCGCAGATCGAAGAACTGCACCGTATCGGTGAACATCTGTTGTTTCTCGCCGACCCGGTCGGCCGAACTTTGACGGAGACCAGAACATGAGTATCGACTTCTACTGGCGCATCGGAATGGAAGGCGATCACGCGTCGCTTCGCAACCCGCGTCGGAACAACCGTGGACACGCAAACGGATACGGACCGGGAAATATCGCCCCGGCGATCAGGAACGGTGAACTCGACGGCTACAGCTACATCGAACACGTGGCTGCTGTCGTTCGGGCGTCGGAATCAGCCGGCTTCGTCGGTGGTCTGCTACCGTCATTTCCCATCACCGAGGATCCGTGGGCGATTGCATCGGTTCTGGCTCGCGAGAGCACAACGTATCGCTTCATGGTCGCCTTCCAACCGGGGTTCCTTCATCCGGTTCAAGCTGCGCGAATGTCCGCGAGTCTGCAACGCGCGACGGGCGGACGCTTGGTGTACAACATCATAAGTGGCGGCGGCGGGCCGGCGCAGTTGTGGTGGGGAGACAAAGTCGACCACGATGACCGTTACGCGCGCACCAGTGAATTCCTCGACGTACTTCGTGGAGTCTGGGACGGTCGACCGTACGATTACGAAGGTCGATTCTTCCGGACCGACGGCGCTGCACTACCTCCGGGACTTGCCGGTCAGCCATTTCCGGAGGTGTACTTCTCCGGTTCGTCTCGGGCCGCTGTGAATGCTGCCGGATTGCACAGTGACTACTATCTGTCCTGGTTGGAACCATTTGCAGATCTGCGGGCAAAATTCGGCGCAGTGCGCGAATACGCGGAGAAGCTAGGACGTACTCCTCGATTCGCGGTTCGAATCGACGTTGTCGCCCGTCATACCGAGGAGGCCGCGTGGGCAGAAATCGAGAAGGGCTGGGCGTTCGTCGATCGAGACGCAGCTAATCGTGCAGCGCAAGGAGATTCGATCGGTGCTGCGCGAATCTCCGGCTGGGTACCGGAGACGATCACCGGCTATCGTGATCTCGAGGTTCAACCCAATGTGTGGTGTGGGTTCAGCCTGATTCGAGGTGGACCAGCGTTCGGTCTGGTCGGTAGCTACGAGCAGGTCGCCCAACGACTCGACGAATTACGTGAGTTGGGTGTCGAGGCCTTCATCCTTGCTGGTAATCCGCATCTCGAAGAGGCGTACCGAGTGGGCGAGGAAGTCCTTCCACTGTTGCAGACCACACCGTCACCGATGAGTTCGCCCGGCCAGGAGCCTGCAGCAGTGGGCTCACAATTGCTTGTTTCCTGATCGTCGCTGTCCCTTTCGAACCTATGAGGAGTATCCCATGACCACTGCCGAATCCCGCATCGACGAGTCCGTCGCTGCATTCGTCGAATCGACCACCCGCGACGCGCAGAAGGCATTTCGGGTGTTGCGCGAGACCGGAACGGTTTCTGCCAACGGAACCGTGAACTTCGTCGAGCGCGTCCCCGGCGAGGAAATCGCCGTGGCAATCAACGAGCCTGGCCCATGGGCGGATGATCCGATCGCGACGCCGATCGTGGCGACCTTCGGCGGAGAGGTGCTAGCGGGTGGAGCATCGGCCGGATTCGTCACGGCCTACGCCAAGGTCTTCCGGGCGCACCCCGAGATCACCTCGGTAGTGCACGTGCATACGCCGTGGCTCGGTGGTTTCGCACAGACGCACAGGACCTTGCCGATCCGATACGCTGCCTCGCAGCGCCTGACCTTGTCCCGATCTATCCCGCCTCACATCGATCGTAGTGTCAGTGCCGGCGATTTCATTCTCGAACAACTCCTTCGTGACCCCGATTTGGTTGCGATTTTCGAGGCGAACGGCGGTGTCAACGTGATCGGGCGGAGTGGGTTGCTAGAGCTGGCCAAGTTTGTGGTACTCCTCGAGGAGGGGGCTCAGTATCAAGCGATCGGCGAGTCTGTGGGAGGCACAGTCGAATTCGATGACACTAACCTCGTCGCTCAGTGGGGGCGCAGTGGACTGCTCGAGAAGGCTCGCGAGCGCGGTCTGATTTGAGTGTGTCCGTGATCTCGCGTCAGAACCTGATGTCTGGACCGAATTCGGTTTGTTGCGGGTGGACCTTGCCGGCCATGCAATCAACCACATCTCAAGGAGAATCCTCATGACAGTTCGAGTGGGCTACTTCCCGCACAACAATTCCCTTTTCGTGCTGCGCCACCGCGGCATTCTCGAACAGAAGCTATCGGACGTGGAATGGGTTGACCTGCGCGAACTTCCGGAGTCTGATCCGGTGGACGTGAAGTCCGGACTGCCGAGTTTGCATTCGGACTGGCTGTTTACCGCAGGGGGTTACGACGTGATCGGAACCGGTTTCACGCCACCGATCACCGCACTCGCACATAGCCGCGACGTGGTGTATATCGGTATTTCGGGTCCACGAGTGGAGAACGGGCGCCTTGTGACTCTCTCGAGTTCGGACATCCAGACCGCGGCGGATCTGAAGGGTAGGCGAATTGGGATTGCCCACGGCTCGTGGCAGACGACGTTGCTTTTGTTGGCACTCGAGCAAGTCGGTCTGACGTGGGCCGACATCGAACCCGTCGACACGGGTGTGAACGATGGCGCCCAAGCGCTCTCACGTGGTGATCTCGATGCGTGGGTCGGTGCGTACCCGGGGCTGGAGGGGATCGAGGGCACGCACGAACTGCGTACTCTCGTGGATACCGAGTCACTGTTCAGCCACCCGTCGCTGTGGTTTACTCGTCGCGATTTCGCGGAGAACAACCGAGAGGCACTGGAAGCGATCGTCGCAGCGCTGCAAGAATCCGATGCCTGGATCGAGGCGAACCCTCGTGAGGCGGCAAGATATTTCGTCGACGACGTGGTTGCACGTGGTGGACAGGCGGATCTGGATCGCTGGGAGCGCGCCCTGCGCGGCCGACCATTTGGATTGAACCCGGTGAACGACGAATTCCTCGACGAGCAGCAGCATGCGGCGGATCTGTTGTTCGCCAACGGTTTGGCGCCGCAGGCGGTCGACGTACGGGCTGCGGTTCTACCGTGGATATCCGAATTCGTGGAGGCAACGCGCACCACGGCAGTTATCTGAGATCGCCGGTGCGGTTCGAGTGGATTCTCGAACCGCACCTCCTCGGCGGCGCCCTGCTGAACGACTGACCGGCCGATCCGTGTTCGTTCAGGGGACTTGTCTTCATTGTTTTAGTCAGTTAGACTAAAACAATGAAGACGGAGGAAGCATTGGCCTTGATCGAGGAGTCGGTCGATCTGTTCGGGCCTCGCGGGGCCGATGCGGAACAGAGGCGAGCTGCGAGGCGCCGCTACCACCGACTGGTGCTGTCGGTACATCCCGATCGCGTCGACCCGATCCACCATCGGCGCGCGGTTGCGGCTACCGCGCGGTTGAGCGCGCTGTACACGGAGTGGTCGGCCGGTGGCACTGCGATTCGTTACCGCGGTGAAGTGGGAGAGTATTCGCTCGGCGATCTGCTGGCGCGTGGTTCGGTTGCGACTTTGTACCGCGGAACGAGCGAATCGAATGAGCCGGTGGTGTTGAAGATTCCGCGGGATCCACGAGCGAACGGGCTGATCGAGAACGAGCGCCGAGCTCTGCGTGAGATCGCGGATTCGGCAGTCGGCGGACGCGAATGGTGGTTGCCCTACTTTCCGCGGCTGATCGACCACATCACACACGCCGATCTCGGTACCGGAACCAGGCGTCAGATCACGGTTCTGGGTGATTTGAGCGTCGGATTCGTAACCTTGGCCGATGTCGCGGCCGCGTATCCGCACGGACTCGACCCGCGAGACTACGCCTGGATGCACCGCCGCATTCTGCGGGCACTCGCGGCAGCTCATTCGGTGGGCTGGGTGCACACGGCGCTCACTCCCGAGAACGTGCTCATTCATCCGGACTGGCACGGGGTGGTGTTGGCGGGTTGGTCGTTCGCGACGCGCCCGGGCGAGAGTCCGTCCGCCAGGATTTCTGCAGCGCACTATCCCCCGGAGGCCGGTGGTCCGGTCAGTCCGGCATGGGATGTGTACATGGCGCACCAGGTGATGCTCGGTCTGCTGGGTAGCCGAATCCCGAACCGCATGAGGGCCTTCGCTTCCGGGTGCATGCAGGACGCACCGAGAATGCGGCCGGATGCCTCCGACCTCCTCGCGGAGTTCGACGACCTTCTCGACCTTCTCTACGGCGAACGAACATTCCGTCCGTTCGACCTGCCCACTCGAAAGGAACAGTGAACTGTCATGGGATACGGAAACTGGGACGACAACACCTACCTGGCAGGCAAGACGTTTCGGGCTGCCCGCGGAACCGATGCGTTCGGCTACACCGACGCACTGCGGACGCGACCGGTCAAGGACTGGAAGGCGGATCCGGCATTGGATCCGTTCGGCGTGGGTATGCGTGAGAGCCGGGACTCGGCGGGGCACCCCGATTCGCTGCCGATCGCGGTCCTGTTCGACGTGACCGGATCGATGGGCGCAGTGCCGAGAATCATGGCGGACAAACTCGGGAAACTGCACGGGCTGCTCCAACGAAAGGGATACGCCGATGATCCACAGATTCTGTTCGGTGGGATCGGCGATGCCGACTCCGACCGGGTTCCGTTGCAGATGGGGCAGTTCGAATCGGGCAACGCGATGGACGAGCAGTTGCGAACCATCTTCCTCGAAGGCGGTGGTGGCGGCCAGAAATCGGAAAGCTACGAATTGGCAGCGTATTTCATGGCCAAGCACACGGCGACCGATGCGTGGGACAAGCGTGGACGTAAGGGATATCTGTTCGTCATCGGCGACGAGTTGAACAAACCACGACTAGCGGCGCGGCACATCCGTAAGGTGATCGGGGACGATGTACGCGTCGACGTGTCGGTTCCGTCGATCTACCGTGAGCTCGAGAGGCGCTGGAACGTCTACTTCGTATTGCCAGATCAATCGTCGTACTTCGACGATCCGGAGATTGCCGAACACTGGAACGGGCTGTTGGGTGAGCGTTTCGTGAAACTGGACGATCCGGCTGCGGTGTGCGAGCTGATCGCAGTGACGATAGGGATCGGCGAGGATCGGATCGATCTAGGCGACGGCCTGGCGGACTTACGCGACCTGGGCTCGGTGGCAGAAGCGGCCATGGTGGGCAAGGCACTTGCCGTCGTCGGTGGTAATGCTCGTCCCACGGCCACCGCGCTGCCGGCCGACCTCGACACCGGCTCGAACGACGTCGAATTCGGATAGGTCGGTCTGCGGAAGGAAGGAATCGAGATGAACGCGATATTCGGTGACCGAGACATCGTCGTCGTCGACCTGGGCTTCGGCGACGCCGGAAAAGGTGCCACCGTCGACTGGTTGTGCTCACCCGCCGCCGGATTGGACGTGGCCGCGGTCGTGAGGTTCAACGGCGGCGCCCAGGCGGCACATAATGTCCAGGTGGACGGGCGGCACCACACCTTCTCGCAGTTCGGGTCCGGCACGTTCTCGGGAATCTCGACCTTTCTGTCGCGGAGCGTCCTCGTCGAGCCCATCGCATTGGCGTCGGAGGCGCGAAAGCTGGCCGCTCTCGGTGTTGTAAACCCGTTCGCGCTGATCCAGATCGACGAGGAGGCATTGCTGACGACACCGATCCACGTTGCTGCAAACCGGGCAAGGGAAGATGCTCGTGGCGGCGCTCGTCACGGTTCGTGCGGCAAAGGGATCGGGGAGACGGCGGCATACGCGCTGGAGTGTGCCCAGGCCCCTACCGTCGGGGACTGTCGGCGGCCGGGGATTCTCCGACGTAAGCTCGTCCAATTGGCAGAACACTATTCGTCGATGATCGGCGAAAGTGGGCACTCGTGGCCGCCGATCGACGCAATGGTGGAGATGTACACGGAATTCGCTGCGACAGTGTCGATTGTCGATGCCGGTGCGGTGGCGACTCTGGCTCGGCGTGGGCGGATGGTGTTCGAGGGCGCCCAGGGGATGCTGCTCGACGAATGGCGAGGATTTCACCCTCATACCACGTGGTCGACGGTGGAGCCGGTCGACGCACGTGCCATGATCGCCGAATCAGGGCGGGAAGCATACGTACTCGGCGTCTCGAGGACGTACACCACCAGGCACGGCGCCGGCCCGTTCCCGACCGAAGACGAAGCGCTGCGTCGAGTGTTACCGGAACTGCACAACGGTCACGGCGAGTATCAGGGTGGGTTTCGGGTGGGCCACTTCGACGAACTGTTGATGCGCTACGCGATCGCTTCGTGTGGTGGGATCGACGGGTTGGCGCTCACGCATCTCGATGCTCTGGCCACGGCGCGGAACGCCGCCGTGCCTGTCGTCGGTGTGGCCAGGTACGAGGCGCCGCGCTGGCAGTCGATTCCGGTCGGACGGTGGAAGGATCTAGGTCACCAGCAGTACCTCACCGACGTGCTCATGTCGGTAACCGCTGTACCGCAGACGATCCCGACGGATCCGGAAGGCTTCGTCGAGTACGTCGGTGGGGTGGCCGGTGTGCCTGTCGTGCTCACCGCCGACGGACCGTACCGGGCCGACCGTCGGCTCGGTGTAACGCTGCCTGCATGATGGTGAGGTGAATCAGTCACTCGTCTCGATCGACGTCGTCGCCGTGCGATTCGGCGACCCCGAACCCGGGCAACTTCGCTTTGCCGTCACTGCACGGGTAGCCGAGCCGTACATCGGACAACGAGCACTGCCCGGTGTCCTGCTCGGTGCTGGTGAGAAACTCCGGGATGCAGCGCGTCGTGCGGTGACGACGAAACTAGGGCTGCCGGACGACGCAGTTTTGGCGACCGGCCAACTCGCGGTGTTCGACGAACCGAACCGGGATCCGCGTGGACCGACGCTCTCGGTCGCGATGTGGGCCGTGCTGGCATCCGGCGCGAAGAGCGCCGGGATCGAAATCGAATGGGCCGGCTGGCAGAGGACGGATGCACTCGCGTTCGACCACGACCGAATTGTTGCCGATACGCGCCCGATACTGGCGAACACGTTGCTGTGGCGCGATCAAGGTTTCACGCGGGCACTGCTCGGGCCGTCGTTCCCGGCATCCCACGCGCTTGCCGTGGCTGCCGAACTGTCCGGTCAGCGACCTGATCCCGGCAATCTCAATCGCACCCTCAAAGCCGTGCCGGGGCTGACACGCACCGACGAGCGGGTGCGGGTGAGCGCAACCGGCCGCCCGGCAGTGGTGTGGCAGTGGGAATAATCCCGCCCGTCACGTCATGACGGCACCGCCGTCGACCGCAATGGTCTGACCCGTCACATTGCGCGCCCTGTCGCTGAGGAGGAACGCAACCATCTCGGCGATGTCGCCGGCAGTCTGTGCCCGGCCCATCGGAACCATCTGCGCGACAAACGAATCGAACACGTCTGAATCGGAGACGCCTTCGAGCGCCGGATCGCGCTGTCGCAGTTCCTCGATGGTGCGCAGCCACATGTCGGTCAGGATCAGACCGGGCATGACGGTGTTGGACCGTAGTCCGCGAGGGGCCCCGATCCTGGCGACGCTGTGACTGAGTTCGATCACAGCCGCCTTCGACGGCCCGTAATGGGCGAGCATGTCACCGCCCAGGCGTGCTCCGATGGACGCGATGTTGACGATCGCCGCCGCACCCTCGGTGCGGCTCACCAGCTCGCGAGACATCAGAAAGGTGCCCTTGGTGTTCACGTCGAACGTGTTGTCCCACTGAGCTTCCGTGATCTCGAGGAACGGGGTGAAGACACCGATACCGGCGCCGTTGACCAGTGCGGCCGGTGTGCCCGCCGCCAATGCGACGTCGAAGGCCGTGGTGACGTCGGCTTCGCTGCGAACATCGCACCGCGACGTGTGAACCTCGGCGCCGAGTCCGCGAAGCCGTTCGGCGGTCTCGGCCAGAGCGGCCTCCTGGATGTCGAGCAGGACCAGGATCGGATAGTCCTGGACCAGGCGTTCGGCGATGGCGGCGCCGAGTCCGGCTGCGGCACCGGTGACGAGGGCGACCTGGCCGCTCACGGGAGGTATTTTTCGAGCAGTGGCGCCAGGAGTTCTGCGGCGCGGGCCGCACTGATCACCTCGCTGGGGTCCACCTTGGTGACCACCTTGGACGCGGAGTCCTCGTAGACGTGCTCGCCGATCAGGCGTCCCTGCTCGTCGTACGGCCAGACGAAGGCCAGCGTGCGACGCACCAGATACCAGCCGTCCGGGTCGATGTCGGAGGCGGAGTTGCTCGGGGCCTTCGAGTCCGCGTCACCCGAATCGTGGACGGCGCCGAACACGCCGTCACCGAGGATGGAACCGGGAACGAACTGGCTGAACAGCGTTTCGCCGGAGAATCCGTTGTCGTTGACTGCGAAATCGGAGTTGCTCGTCCACATGACGAGGGTGTCGGTGACGGCGAGCGACTGGTAGAAGTTGCTCACCTCGTCCATTCCGTCGAGAACGATCGACTGGCCGTCCTCGAACAGGCGGTAGACGGGTTCCTCGACGGTCATCTCCGGAGTGAGGATTTCCTTGTACCGACCGGAGACCTCCAGCATTGCGTGGCGACGGAAATTGCGAAGGATCTTCTGGTGCCGGGGATTGGTGATCGTGTCCAGCTGGCGTTCGACGTCGTCCATCATGTGAACGAACTCGTGCTCGTATTTGCTCATCGAGGCTCCTGATGTCTTCCGATCCGGGGGCTGTCCGGATGTGTCACAACTGTGGACGGGAGCACACGGTTCTGTACATGTAGAAGTCCGTACATATGTTGCTTCTTCACTTAACACTCCAGTTCAGCTACTGTGATGGCTGTCACGAAGAGCTGGTTGAGATGGTAGAAAACGACCGAATGGACGGTAATGAAGAGCGGTAGCCGACGGGGCTGTGAGCTGAACCTGCGACTGGTGGCGTCGCTGGTGGTGGTCGTCGAGGAAGGCCACTTCGGGCGGGCCGCAGATCGGTTGTTCGTCACCGCGCCGGCGTTGAGTCAGCAGATCCGTCGACTCGAAGAGCAGGTGGGTGCGAGTCTGCTCGACCGCAGTGTCCATCCGGTGACGCTGACCGAGGCGGGGGAGTTGTTCCTGCCGCAGGCGCGGGAGTGTCTCGACTCGGCCGACCGGGCCATGAACGTTCTCGACGCGCTGGACCGGCGTCGATCGAGGCGGTTGAGGATCGGATTCATCAACGGGGCGGCCGGCAGTCTCGGGCGCGAAGTTCTCGACTCCCTGCACTCGGAAGTGGAACTGGTGCAACTGGATTGGACTCAGCAGGTCAGCGCGGTCGCGGGTGCGATGGTCGACGCGTCGTTCGTACGGCCACCGTTGCCGCACCTCGACGGCCTGGTCCTCGAGCGCATCGGGACCGAACCGCGGGTGGCCGCGTTGCCGCGCGGGCACCGGCTCGCCGATCGTGACGTGATCTCGATCGACGAATTGGACGGCGAAATCCAGGTCGCCAGCGACAGTGCCCCGGCAGAATGGGTGAAATGGTGGTCGGTGGACCCGCGACCGAGCGGCGTCCCCGTGACGTACGGGCGGTCGGTGCGCACCATGGACGAACAGCTCGAAGTGGTGGCAAACGGTCGGGCAGTGGCGATCACGGCCGCCACCATCGCGGAGTACTACACCCGTTCGGACATCAGGTTCGTGACGATCACCGACATCGAACCCAGCTCGATCGAGCTCTGCACGAGGCAGGGAGATCTCAGCCCGGCAGTACGGGAGTTGCGTAACGCCGTGGCAGTGGTCGCTCGGCGATGGAACAGACGGTCACTGCTCGGCCGCGCGTCGTAGCACGTATTGCTCGAGCCGGTCGATCCCGCGCACACGCCGCGGACGCAGATGGCGCAGTGCAAAATTCGCATCCGACTCGAGTTCTTCGGCCAGCGCCGAGTCGATCAGTACGGTACCCGGACGAGCAGAACTGGTGAGCCTGGCGGCCTTGTTCACCACCGAACCGTAGAGGTCGCCGAAACGGACCAGAGTGGGGCCCAGCGCCAAGCCGACTCGCAACTGGGGATCATCGTGGTGGGTGAAGACCAATTCCTGCAGTTGCAGCGCCAACATTGCCGCATGGTGTGCACTTTCGGTGGCGAACATGACCTCGTCGCCGACGGTCTTGACCACCCATCCGAAGTTGCGCCCGACTATCTCGGTGGATGCCGACTCGAAACGCTCCAACAGCTCGTTCAACTCGGCTGGGTCCAGTTTGCCGGTCAGTGACGTGTAGCCGACGATGTCCGCGAATCCGACCACGACGACCCTGCTGGCGACTTCCTCGCCGGGATTGCCGACGTTACGGCCCGTCGACGATGCGACATGTCGTTTCCATACGTATGTCTGGAGTGCTTCGACGGCGGGGATCACGTCGGCTCCCAGATGGAGCACCATCTTCCTGAGTTCCTCTGGCTCGAGATCGGCGGAGTTCGAGAGTTGGTCGACGATGTGGGTGCTGATCAGCGAAATTTGCCATTCGGCCAGTCGAGACATGGTCTGACCCAGCGAACGCGCGGCGGCCACCTCGTTTCCGGCCGAGATGATGCCGCGGTCGACGAGGCCGGTGATGGTGGCGAGCGCGTCGGCGTCCTGCTGGGTGAACATGACGGCATCTGGATCTTCGTCGAGGGCAAAGCCCATCGCGACCCACAGTCGATCGGCACGGTCGCGCGAGACGCCTGCGTATTCGGCGATCTGGGACTGGTTGAAGCAAGGTGGACCGCCGAGGAGTGACTCTTCGATGTCGGCTTGGATTCGCGCCAGGAGCCGAGGGTCCACACCGGAGCGGACAGGTGTCAGAAGTTCGGGTGCGTGGTCGGTCCGAGCTGAACGGGAACTGCTCACCTGGCTCCTTCGTACGGTAACGGGAGGGGTTGTGCACACAGGCGTGGACGAACTTCACGGTCTGCGGGATCGGGCGGTAGCTCGAATGCCTGATCCGACTTTACCGCCGGTGTGTTCGACGGGTGGCGGAAGTGCGGTGGACCGGAGTTCGGAATTCGGGTCGCCGCGGGTTACCACAGCCCTGGACGCAGTCCGGAACTACCGGTGGCGATGAACCGAGCGCAGGGGGTGCAGTGTTGGTCGGTGGCATGTGCAAGAGTTTGCGCAACAGAGCACAACCGACCTCGTGAAAGGACTTGCGCATGCCACCCCGTAGACGTTCCGGTGCCGCCGCGTCGACGCCGGATCATCTCACCGCGGAGCAGTTGGAGACACTGGCTTCGGCAGTAGCCGAAGGAAAACGTGCCACCGTCTATCTGCGTGAGGCCACCCCCAGCTTGGGAATCGAAGCGGGCACCTCGGCCAAGGTGGTGTCCGTCGATGGCAATACCGTGCTCATTCGGCCGAAGGGTGTGAACGACGAATTGCCCTTCGAGGCAGAGGAATTGCGAATCAATCGAGTCTCGGCCACGCCTGCCGCCCCGATGCAGCGCCCCAAACCGGCAGTAGTGGAGTCAGAACCTCTCATGGAACCTCTCACCCCGAATCCCCGGACCAGGCAACAACCGCGCGCAGTCGCAGTGCAGGCGGAAGTGACGTCAGCTCCGGTGCCGGTGCCCCGGCCGGCGGTCAAGCGCGCGAAGAAGCTGCCTGCAGGTGTCAGCGTCACCATTCACGCCGGAGCCGACAACGACTGGAGCGTGACGGTTACCCATGGGGCGAAGCGCCCTGGTAAGGCAGTTCCGGTCACCCCGGACGCTGTCGAGCGCGCAATCCGTGAACTGGGCGAACCGACCGCCGTCGAGGCGGTCGAGTCGATCATCGTCGCCGCGCGCGATGTTGCCGCGGCCCGGGTGGACGAGCTGAGCCGTCAACTGGAAGAAGCGCGCAAGATGCTCGAAGCACTGGGCGCCGCAGACCAGTGACGTGGGTGGTCTGCGGCGCTCGTGATCAGCCGCAGACCGCCCCACCCGACGCCGAACCCACCAGCTTCGTGTACTTCGCCAACACGCCGCGGGTGTAACGCGGAGGCAGCGGCTCCCATCCGGCTTTGCGGGTTTCGAGCTCGGCTTCGTCGACCAGCAGGTCCAGTCGCCCGGAGCCGACGTCGAGCCGGATCTGATCGCCGTCACGAACGAAGGCGATCGGTCCGCCGTCGACAGCTTCGGGGGCGACGTGGCCGACGCACAGCCCGGTGGTGCCGCCGGAGAACCGCCCATCGGTGAGCAGCAGGACGTCCTTACCCAGACCTGCACCCTTGATCGCGCCGGTGATGGCGAGCATCTCACGCATTCCCGGTCCGCCCTTAGGGCCTTCGTAGCGGATCACGACCACGTCACCGCTGGTGATCGTTCCGTCTTCGAGAGCGTCCATTGCCGCGCGCTCGCGCTCGAAAACCCTTGCTGTCCCGGTGAAGACGTCGGAATCGAAGCCCGCCGACTTGACCACCGCGCCGCCGGGTGCGAGTGAGCCTTGCAAGATGGTGATGCCGCCGGTGGGATGGATGGGATCTTTCATCGCGCGCAGCACCTTGCCGTCCGGGTCGGGCGGGGTGATGTGGGCGAGGTTCTCGGCCACGGTGCGTCCGGTGACGGTCAGGCAGTCGCCGTGCAGGAGTCCGGCGTCGAGTAGGGCTTTCATGATGACGGGGACGCCGCCGATGCGGTCGACGTCCGTCATGACGTGACGTCCGAAAGGTTTGACGTCCGCGAGGTGCGGAACCTTCGCACCGACGCGGGCGAAATCGGCGAGCGTCAGCGGGACGTACGCCTCATGGGCGATGGCCAGCAGGTGCAGCACCGCGTTGGTGGAACCACCGAACGCCATCACCACGGCAATCGCGTTCTCGAACGCTTCCTTGGTGAGAATGTCGCTGGTGGTGATGCCTCGGCGAAGCAATTCGACCACGGCCTTGCCGCTCTCTCGGGCGAATCCGTCGCGTCGTCGGTCCGGGGCAGGCGGTGACGCGCTGCCCGGCAAGGACATTCCCATCGCCTCGGCGGCGCTGGCCATGGTGTTCGCGGTGTACATGCCACCGCACGCGCCCTCGCCAGGGCAGATGGCGCGCTCGATGGTGTCGACGTCGGCACGACTCATCAATCCGCGTGAGCAGGCGCCCACCGCTTCGAACGCGTCGATCACGGTGACCTCGCGTTCGCTGCCGTCGGACAGTCTGGCCACTCCGGGCAGGGTGGAACCGGCGTAGAGGAAGACACTGGCCAGGTCGAGGCGGGCAGCCGCCATCAGCATGCCGGGCAGTGATTTGTCGCAACCGGCGAGTAGGACCGAGCCGTCGAGGCGTTCGGCCTGGATGACCGTTTCGACACTGTCTGCGATGACCTCACGAGAGACGAGGGAGAAGTGCATGCCCTCGTGGCCCATGGAAATGCCGTCGGAGACGGAGATGGTGCCGAATTCGAGTGGGAAGCCGCCGCCTTCGTGCACCCCTTCCTTGACGGCTTTCGCGAGCCGGTCGAGGGAAAGATTGCACGGGGTGATCTCGTTCCAGGACGAGGCGACGCCGATCTGCGACTTGACCCAGTCCTCGTCACCCATCCCCACTGCTCGCAACATGCCGCGTGCTGCGGTCTTCTCGAGTCCGTCGGTGACGTCACGACTTCTGGGCTTGATGTCGGGTTCGGTCATTGCCTCAGCATAGGCTTCGCCCTGTGCATCTTTCCGGTAGACCGGCCTGACAGAAAAGCACACAGGGGCGCAGTCCCTACACCCTCGGGCGAGTACGGGTGTTTCCGTGCACCACCCCGCGAACCATGGGCCGGGTCAGGAATTCGTGTGGGAAACCCAGGTCGATTGCGCTGGCGTCGTCGAGTCGCCGAAGGTGCTCCACCTCGAATTCGACATCGAGAGCGGAGAGGTTCTCGTGCAGTTGTTCGGGTGTCCGAGCACCGATCAACGAGCTTGCGACGGCCGGATTCTGCAGCGTCCAGGCCAGTGCCACCTGCGCCGGTCGTATTCCGAGGTCGTTCGCCACTGCTACGACGGTGTCGGCGATCGAGAGCCCACGCGCGGTCAGCGTGCGGTTGGCAGTTGCGTGATCACGACGGGTGCCGCCCGGACGATCCGCCGGTGGGGCGGCCAGGTCGGCGGCGGTGTACTTGCCGGTGAGAACGCCGCCGCCCAGCGGTGCCCACGGTACGACGCCGAGGCCGAGTTCGGCCGCCATCGGGATCAGGTCTCGTTCGGTGGTGCGCTCGATCAAGCTGTACTCCACCTGCAGCGCCACCAACGGCGCCCAGCCTCTGAGTTCGGCGATGGTCTGCATTCTGGCCACCTGCCAGGCCGGGGTGTCTGAAATCCCCAGATACAGCACTTTTCCACTGCGTACGAGATCCCCGAGTGCAGCGATGACTTCGTCCCCAGAGGTCAGGCCGTCCCAGGCATGGACGTACAAGAGGTCGAGGTAGTCGGTTCCCAGCCGTCGCAGACTCGATTCCACCGACGCGACGAGGCTCTTGCGATTGTTTCCACCTGCATTGGGGTCCGACGGATTGCGGGTGCCGGTGTACTTGGTTGCCAGAACGATCGATTCGCGACGACCTCGAACGAATTCTCCCAGGTATTCCTCGGATTGGCCGTCGGTGTAGATGTTCGCGGTGTCGACTGCGTTGCCGCCCGCGTCCACGTAGGCGTCGAAGATTCTGCGTGCGGTCTTCTTGTCCGAACCCCATCCCCAGGCATCACCGAACGTCATGGCACCCAACGACAACGGTGATACCCGCAGACCGGACTTGCCCAGTAACCGATAGTCGTTCAACTTGGTCATACGTGATTCCTTTCGACGGGTCGATCTTCTGACGCCTGTCGACTGTGTCGTACACGCATGCCCGCAACCAGGCCGGCCCTACCCTGGGACGGCCGGTACCAGGCTGGATGACCGCGAGCGGCCTAGTCTCGTAGGAGTGAGCACACCGTTTCCGATAGCCCGCCGCGAACTCGCCGCGTTGTTGCGTGATCGACGGGAAGCGCTCCAGCCGGAAGAGGTCGGCTTACCGCCGCGTATCGGGCACACACGCACGCCCGGTCTGCGACGTGAAGAGGTCGCGGCGCTCGCAGGAGTCAGCGTCGACTATCTGACGAGGCTCGAGCAGTGCCGGAACGTTCGCCCGTCGTCGCAGGTTGTCCGAGCGCTCAGTCGAGCGTTACGGTTCGACGACGATCAGCGCGAGTACCTCTTCGCCCTCGCCGGCCATCGTGCACCGGGCCGCTCGGAACGGGAGCGAGTCCCGGCCGGCCTGGCGAGGCTGGTCGTCGACGTCAGTCCCTTGCCCGCGATGATCCTCGACTACCGACTCGACGTCCTCGCTTTCAACGATGTGATGTCAGCTCTACTTCTCGACCTGAATCTGCGGCCGGTCGAGGATCGAAATATTCTTCGAATGTGCTTCCTGGACGAGCGTTTTCGAAACTTTTATCGAGGACGCGAGGATGTTGTCCGGGGCGCCGTTGCGGATCTGCGTGCGGCATGGGCAGCTCACTGCGAGGATGGTGAACTGGCATCGTTGATCGCAGAGTTGGTCCACGGCAGTGAAGAATTCGCGCGGTATTGGAAATCTCGTGAGGTGTCGGTACGCGCTCGAGGAGACAAGCCGATGAACCACCCGACGGTCGGTCCGTTGACTGTGACCTTCGACGTTCTGAATCCACTGGACGATCCCGATCTGAGGTTGATCGTCTACCGTGCGGCCGATGCCGTATCGCAGGCAGCGCTCGACGAATTGAACAGGAGCAGTGATCGATTCGGCGGACGCCGCCTGTACTCGCTCTAGTACACGGTGCCCATGGCCGACCTACCTCGTCGAGGGTGCGGAGTGCGATCTCGTTCGCGTGTTCGTTACCGGCCCGCAGTACGTCGCGAACAAGAACCGGATCAGCGGCGAACTCTTCACGACGGTGACGATGGCCTGCGAGGTAGTCGTTGACAGCCTCGGTCGTGAGCTTCTTCAGCATTGCGGAACCGCCGTCGCCGATCTCGGCTGCGATGGCATTCTCGTCGGCGCCGCAGCAGAGCGCGGCAGTGGTCAGCAGCGCGGATACTCCGGGGCGGATCTCCGGATCGAAGGTGATGGTCCGGTTGGAATCGGTAGGGGCCCGCCGGATCAGATCGGCAGTCTGATCGGCAGTCATCGACAGGGAGATTGCGTTCCCGTAGCTCTTCGACATCTTTCGGCCGTCCAGACCGGGAACCTCTGGCGATGGTGTCAGCAATGCTTGCGGCTCCGGGAAGATCGGGCCGTACCGTTCGTTGAAACGCCTGGCGATGAGCCTGGTCAGCTCCACGTGCGGCAAGTTGTCCTTGCCGACCGGCACCAGATTTCCCTTGCAGAACAAGATGTCTGCGGCTTGGTGAACGGGGTAGGTGAGCAGTAGCCCACTCAGCGCGCGCCCGGATGCGCCGAGTTCCGCTTTCACCGTCGGATTGCGATGCAACTCGGCTTCGGTGACCAAACTCAGAAATGGCAGCAGCAATTGGTTCAATGCCGGAACAGCCGAATGGGTGAACACCGTTGACTGTTCGGGATCGATACCCGCCGCAAGATAGTCGAGTACGGCTGCGTAGACATTCTCGCGTACCCGGCCGATACCGTCCCGATCGGTGATGACCTGGTAGTCGGCCAAGATGACGAATGTCTCGATGCCCAGGTTCTGCAAGCGCACCCGTTCGGTGACGGTGCCGAAGTAATGGCCCAGATGCAACGGGCCGGTGGGGCGCTCACCGGTGAGGATGCGATACCGGGCCGGATCGCGGGCTACGTCGGTGTTCAGGTCGTCGCTACGCGCACGAGAAGTCGTGTAGGAATTCATGATTCAAGCTCCAGATCGGGAGAGGACTACACGAACCCTCATGCCGATCGCAGGCATTCACGGGCTACGTACAGCCCGTGAACATGGTCAGTCGGACTGCGGACGCAGCCACCACCATGCCTGTCGGAAATTTGTCATGCCAGGCACTCTACCCCCTGTGTGTCTTTCTGCCGGCGCGGACCACCAAAAAGGCGCACAGGCGAAGCCTGGGTGAACTTCGGGTAACTCCCTTGAACACCTGTTCAGTTCCCGGTTCACTCCTAGCGTGCAGACGAATGCCTTCGATCGAATATCCAGACGTGGACTCCTGCAGGGCTCGGCGGCGCTGGCCGGTGCGGTGGGGTTCGCAGTCGCGTCGGCAACCAGTGCCGGAGCCGGAACGCCCACCGACGGTGCAGTCTTCGGGCACGGCGTTGCTTCCGGAGACCCGTTACCCGAGGCGGTGATCATCTGGACGCGGGTGACTCCCACTGCCGCCGCGACGCCGGGTTCCGGGATCGGACCGGCCGTCACGGTGAACTGGGCGGTCGCGACCGATGCAGGGTTCGCGAACGTCGTCCGATCAGGAAGTGCAAACACGTCGGCGGATTCCGATCACACTGTCAAGGTGGACGTCACCGGACTGAAGGCGGCCACTGCCTACTGGTATCGCTTCACGCTCGATTCCGTCGTGTCGCCGGTCGGGCAGACCAGGACGGCGCCGTCGAACTCGGCAGACCTGGATCGGATCAGGTTCGGTGTGGTGTCCTGCTCCAACTGGGAGGCCGGGTACTTCGGTGCCTACCGTCACCTGGCCCTACGGGACGATCTGGACGCGATCATTCACCTCGGCGACTACATCTACGAGTACGGGCAGGGGGAGTACGGCACGAAAAGTGGGGCGGTGCGTCTGCACGAGCCCGCGCACGAGATCATCTCGCTCGCGGACTACCGAATCCGCCATGCGCAGTACAAGACCGACCCTGATCTTGTGGTTCTGCATGCCAAGCTTCCGTTCATCGCCACGTGGGACGATCACGAGTCCGCCGACAACTCGTACCGGGACGGCGCCGAGAACCACACCCCTGGCATCGAAGGCGACTGGGCGGATCGAAAGGCGCACTCCGCCAGAGCGTATTTCGAATGGATGCCGGTTCGCCCGTCCGGGCGCGGATCGGACGTGCAACTGTATCGGCGATTCCGCTTCGGTAATCTCGCCGAGATCTCGATGTTGGATCTGCGCACCTATCGTGACGAGCAGCCGACGCTGAAGCAGGTCGACGACCCCACCCGCACCATTACCGGTAGAGCCCAGATGGATTGGTTGACCAGCGGTATCGTCAGCTCGCCGACGCAATGGAAGGTGGTCGGCAATCCGGTGATGATCACCCCGTGTGTGTTCCCGCCGCTCGAACCAGCGACGACGGCAGCGCTGACGGAACTGGTCGGCCTCCCGCAGGCCGGATACCCGTACAACACCGACCAGTGGGACGGGTACACGGCCGACCGCAGGAGGTTGTTCGACACGATTCGTGACCACAACATCGCGGACACGGTTTTCATCACCGGCGATATTCACAGCTCGTGGGCCTGCGATCTGCCGATCAATGCCGCCGACTACCCGGGGGGACCGACAGTGGGGGCCGAGTTCGTGGTGCCCTCGGTGACTTCCCCGAACATCGACGAGATGCTGAACGTACCCCCGCGCACGGTGTCGCCGGCGGCAGAAGAGGCGTTCAAGGCGATCAATCGTCATGTTCGCTACGTCGAGTTGGATTCGCATGGTTACGGGGTATTCGACATCGCACGCAGCGGTACCCAGATGGACTGGTACTTCCTCGATGACGTCACCAACCCGCAGAGCGACGTGCACTACGCAGTCAGCTACCGGCAGCCGGCCGGGGCGGGCAGTACAGTCGCCTCCACCGCTGTTGCCCTCGACCCGGCATCGTACCGACCAGGAGTGACCCAGTGAGCATCGAAGTCTCGCGCCGCAACGTCCTCATCGGCGGCGGCGTAGCTGCCGGAACCGCCTTGTTCGGATCGACCGCGCACGCGAATGTCCCTGCTCGCGGCGGGATTCCGGATGTCGATGTTCATGTCGTGGTCATCGACGGTATGCGACCCGACGAGCTACGCGCCGATCTCACCCCCATCCTCACCGGGTTGGCGGCCGGCGGAATACACTACCCGGATGCCACGGCGATCACCATCGCCGAGACGCTACCCAATCACACCGCCATGATGACCGGCGTTCTCCCCGCACGTTCGGGTGTGCCCGCCAACTCCGTCTACGATCCCGCCATCGACAAGACGCGCGATCTCGATCGGGCGTCGGATCTGAAAACGTCGACAGTGCTCGATCGCGTCCGCACCGAACTCGGATTGACCACGGCCGGCGTGCTCTCCAAACGTTATCTGCACGGATTGTTCGGAGATCGGGCATCGGTGGTGTGGGATCCGCAACCGTTGGTGCCCGGTACCGCTCATGCCCCGGACAACTTCACGATCGACGCACTCGTGCAGATCGTCGGAGCGAACTCACCACGATTGACGTTCACCAATCTCGGCGACGTCGACCGCGTCGGGCACCTGGATCTGACCGGGCCGTCGATTCGCATCGCACGGACGGCGGCCCTGCAGAACACCGACAACCAGGTGCGACGTTTCGTCGACTTCCTCCACGGCACCGGCCGCTGGAATCGGAGTATTCTCATTGTCTTGGCCGACCATTCGATGGACTGGTCCGAACCGGCACGACTCATCGGGCTCGACCAGCCACTGAATGCGGATCCGTTGCTGTCCGGCAAGATTCGGATATCGCAGAACGGTGGTGCCGACCTGATCTACTTCGTGGGCCAGGACGGTGAACGGGCCGAAGCCGTCGAGCGCATCCGTCGAATTGCGAGCGGTGTCCCCGGCGTCGAGTCAACCCATCTCCCATCCGAATTCACTCTCGGTGGTAATGCCGGTGACGTCGTGGCGTTCTGCGCGCCGGGTTGGCGGTTCAGCGACCCCACCCCGTTGTCGAATCCGATCCCTGGCAACCACGGACATTTCGTGACTCTGCCGATTCCGTTCTTCCTCAGCGGCGGCCATCCGGCGCTCGACGGCGGGCGGTCCGTCTCGACGCAGGCGCGTACGATCGACGTCGCGCCCACCGTCGCAGCGTTGTTCGGTCTCGGTGCACCGGTAGGTGGTTGGGACGGTGTGGCCCGCACCGCTGGTGTGGCGTTGAACCTCTAGCGGGGGTCGCGGCCGGTCAACGCAATCAGCTTGTCCTGCAACGAGGAGTCTTCGGCGATCTCGACAGGGGCGGCGAACAGGCCGCTCTGGGCGAGGACGTCCTGCTGGTGCGACATGTCGGACCACACGGCCTCGACCAGTTCGGGGTTCAGTCGATCGTCGTAGCCCACGGCGCGGCCGAGATCCCAGCTGTGGATGAGAACATCGGAGATCTGCTGACGAAGGTAGTACTCCATGCCCACGGTTCCGAACGACAGATGGACCTTGGCGGACAAGCTGGTGCTCTGCCAGGCGTTGATCGCGGCGTCCGAGTATTTCTGCCATTCGGTCCACAGATCATCACCGATCGGGGCGATGTGGGCGGATGCAAGTGTGACGGTCAGACCACCGAGCAGTGGCGGCACCCATTCCTGTTCGTCGATGACGTGCCGGACCAGCTGCTCCACATTCCAGTCGGAGTTGGGGGTGGATCCGTTCCAGTCGTCGACTTCGGCCAGGCGTGAACCGAATTCCTGATGGGCAGCCAGCACGAGTTCGAGCCAATCGAATGCCATAAGTTTCAGGCTAACGCGTTACGGCGGCCGCGATGGTGACAGTTCGATCGCAATGCCATTCGAGTGGGCGTCGAAGCTTCCGCCGGTGTCCTCTCGCGGCCGGAATCCGGGGCGCGGGGCCGGTGAGGTTCGGATACTCGTCAGGATGAGCACAACCGGTGCGTTCGGCGTCGATTCCGTGAACACTGAAAGGGTTGTTCTCGAAATCGAGCCCGAGGAGTTTTCATGTCTGTTCCCACCGTCGAACTGGCCGCAGGTCTTACCGTCAGCGCTCAGGGTTACGGCGCGATGTCGGTGGCTCCGGTCTACGGCCCGGTGGACCCGGCCGAAGCACTCGCGACGCTTCATCATGCGATCGACATCGGCATCACGTTCATCGACACCGCCAACGTGTACGGCGAGGGCGCCAGCGAGCTCGCTGTCGGCGAGGTGATCAAGGACCGTCGTGACGAGGTGCAATTGGCCACCAAGTTCGGCCTGGTCGGTGTTCTCGGCAACGGTCAGCGGGGGATAAACGGCGATCCGGCATACGTGTCGCAGGCACTCGAAGAATCACTGGGCCGTCTGGGAGTCGACCACGTCGACCTGTACTACCTGCACCGTGTCGATCCGAACGTCCCGATCGAGGACACCGTCGGCGCCATCGCGGAGCAAGTGAAGGCGGGGAAGGTTCGCCACATCGGCCTTTCCGAGGCGACCGGCGACGAGCTGCGGCGCGCGTACGCAGTGCACCCGATTGCCGCGATCCAGTCGGAATGGAGCATCTGGAGTCGAGACGTCGAGAACAAGGTGGTTCCCGCGGCAGCCGAACTCGGCATCGGGTTCGTTCCGTTCTCGCCCGTCGGCCGGGGGTTCCTCGCCGGATCGTACGACGACGCGAGTGCAGCCGAGAACGATCTGCGACGACGCTTCCCCCGCTTCGCCGCCGAAGCGCTGCCGGCCAACTACCGTGTCCTCGACGTCGTACGCGAAGTGGGCGCCGAACTGGGAGCGACGCCCGCGCAGGTGTCGTTGGCATGGCTCGACGCGAAGGGGCGGCACTACGGACTGCCGTCGGTGTCCATTCCCGGCACCCGTTTCGCGGCCCGTGTCAGTGAGAACGCCGGGGCGTTGGAGGTGACGCTCTCCGACGATCAGATCGCCCGACTCGACGCGCTGGCAGGTCGAACGGTCGGTCAGCGTTCCGCAGACCTGAACTGGGTGTCGCAGGGGCGCGAATAGTCGAACCGAGAAGCCCCCGGAGAACGGGGTAGTATTCACCCTCGATGAAAAAAGTATGGTGGGTGTGGGGCGTCGGAGTTTTCTCCTACCTGATCGCCGTTCTCCACCGTACTTCTTTCGGAGTATCGGGACTCTCTGCTGCAGAAAGATTCTCGATCTCGCCGAGTGTGCTCTCCACCTTCGTCGTGTTGCAGATCGTGGTGTACGCGGGAATGCAGATTCCGGCCGGTGTTCTGCTGGATCGGTACGGCTCGCGGGTGATGATTGCCATCGGTGCGTTCGTGATGGCGGCAGCGCAATTCACGTTGGCGTCAACGGAATCGTTGCCTGTCGCCATCGCTGCTCGCGTGGCAGTGGGCGTAGGTGACGCGTTCACGTTCATCTCGGTACTTCGACTGGTGCCGCAGTGGTTCCCGCCTCGGCAGGTGCCGCTCGTCTCCCAGTTCACCGGCATTCTCGGCCAATTGGGGCAGGTGCTTTCGGCTTTGCCGTTCATGATGCTGTTGACGAACGTGAGTTGGTCGGCGGCGTACGTGAGCGCTGCCGCGTTGGGTGCGTTGGCCTGCGTTCTGGCGTTGACCGTGGTCCGGAACGCGCCGCCCGGAACAGAGCTCGTGACGGTATCGGCCGGCGCCCGAGACATCGGTCGTCAGATCAAGACGGCCTGGATGCGGCCGGGAACTCGGCTGGGGTTCTTCAGCCACATGGGTACCCAGTTCTCGATCACCACATTCGCATTGCTGTGGGGTGTGCCGTATCTGACGTCGGCTCAGGGGCTCGACTCGGCCACTGTCGGTTCACTCCTGACGTTGTCGGTGATCTCAGCGATAGCGGCCGGGCCGATACTGGGCATTCTCACCGGCCGCTATCCGATGCGCCGGTCGCTGCTCGTGCTGGCGATCATGACCACCAGCGCCGTGATCTGGACCGTCGTTCTTCTACGTAGCGGTCCGTCACCACTGTGGCTTCTCGTGCTTCTGATCATCGTGATATCGGTGGGTGGTCCAGGATCGATGATCGGATTCGACTTCGCGCGCACCTCCAATCCGAGTTCGTCGATGGGCACTGCGCAGGGAATGGTGAACATCGGCGGATTTCTGGCGACTCTCATCGTGATTCAGGTGATGGGCGTGATCCTGGGTCGTCTCGGTGGGTACACGTTCGACGCGTTCCGAGTTGCCTGGCTGGTGCAGTACCCGGTCTGGATTCTGGGTATCGCCGGTGTCCTGGTCACCCGTGGCAAGGCGCGAAAGGAATTGATTGCGCAGGGTGTTCGGATTCGTCCGCTCCGCGAAGCGCTTCGTCGCCCTCGATCGTGAGGTCGGCGATCACCCGACGGAACTGCTTGTGTAAGTAAGTCGAATTGAAGTCGCCACTGATGATCACGCTGCTCGATGTGCCCCTCAGATGCTCGCCCAGTCGGCGTTGCTCGGCTCCTCACACCGTCGCCGGCGATACGTACGGGACGGCAGTGTGGACCGAGAACACGGTAACCGGATGTCGCGCTCCGACGTGCAGTTCGGCGGCCAGGGTCTGCGGAGAGAGGCCGTCCAGGGCACGGGTATCGGAGAGCGGGTAGCGACTGCAAATACCAGTCCCGCCGCCCCCGTCCGCATACGTAACCAGAAGTGATGGGGCAGAAGATCTTCGAGGCCGGAGTCCTTGAAGGCTCTGGCCTCGGATGTCGTCAACTCCGGGACGGCCGGCACGTCGACGCCGCGGGCGTGAACGGTCGTTACCAGAGCGTCCGGATCGGCAGACCCCACCAGAAGATTGGCTTGCATGATCCGAATCGAGGTGTCGTCATCGCGAAGTGGATCCGCGATCGCGGGGACGTACAGCGGGTTCACCGACCATCCGAACAGCCCCAGGACGGTGAGCGATGCGGCGACGACCGTCCACCGTCGACCGAACGCCGCGACTGCTGCTCCTGCGGCAGTGGCGATCATCGCAGGCGGGGCAAGGGGCGCCGCGATGATCACCGCATCGTCGTCGACGTCGAGCCTCGTGGCGGCCGGCGCAGCTCCACCCACCACTGTCCCGGCGATACCGACGCCGGCCGTGAGCCGACGGAAGAGCGTTGTGTAGGTCGTCGTGTCGATGGGCATTGCTCCATGGAAACCGAAGTTGGTGAGCGGGGCCGCCGCTCCGAGCTTGCGTTCGAGCGCGCTCGAAGCCTTAGCGTGGCCGTCATGACAACCAAGACATGGATTATCACCGGCGTCTCCCAGGGATTCGGCCGAGAACTTGCACAGTCGGCTCTACGTTCGGGAGATTCGGTTCTCGCCGCGGTACGGCGCCCGGAGTCCGTCGACGACATCGCCTCCGAGTATCCCGACCGGTTTGCCACGGTGCAGTTGGACGTGCGGGACACCGCGGCGGCGCCCGCTGTCGTCCGACAGGCGGAGGACCGGTTCGGGGGTGTGGACGTACTGGTCAACAACGCCGGGAGCGGCATGATCGGTGCCGCCGAAGACGTGACGGAAGCGCAACTGCGGAATCTGTTGGACGTGCACCTGATCGGGCCGGCCGCGCTGGTGCGTGCGGTACTTCCTGGCATGCGCGAGCAGGGCAGCGGGACAATAGTCCAGATGAGCAGCCAGGGCGGACGCATGTCGTTCCGTGGTGCAGGCAGCTACTCGGCGGCCAAATTCGCACTGGAAGGCTGGTCCGAGGCGTTGGCGAGCGAACTGGAGTCTTTCGGTATCCGGGTGATGATCGTAGAACCCAGCCGCTTCCGAACCGCATTCAACGAACCGGGAGTGCTCGGCCGTGCCGAGCTGTCGGCGACGTATCGCGACATCCTCGCACCCGTGTTCGCGGACATGAGCGCGGCGAACGGTGTTCAGGAAGGTGACCCGGCAAAAGCTGCCGACATCATCGTCGATCTGGTGCACGGCGATCGGCTCCCGCTGCGCCTTCCGTTGGGGAACGAGGCGGTCCGCCGGATCTCCGATTCGTATCGTCGGAACCTCGCCGAGTTGCAGGTGTGGGCGGATGTCGCCGGTAGTGCGGACTTCGTCGACGCTGCCGGTCCGGTCCGACCGTTCTAGGCTCGACGGTATGGCTACCGACGATCTGATGCGCAAGGCGCTCGCCGTACTCGGTGAGGTCGACGGCCCGATGTCGATCGAGGTGATTCACCGACTCGTCGATGCCGGGGACGTGGCAGGTCCGATGTCCATCGCCGAGGTCTCCGACCTGCTGGACACCTCGGCGCACACGCTGAGGTACTACGAGAGAATCGGGCTCGTGACTGTGGCGCGCGATAGCACCGGCTATCGTCTCTACCAGCCGGATTCCATTCGTCGATTGGTATTCCTGACGCGAATGCGGCTCTCGGGAATGGCAATTCGAGATCTTCAACATTACGTCGAACTCGTCGACGAAGGCGACAGCACGATCGCGGAGCGACTCGACATGTTGCTCGAACATCGCGACACCGTTCGTCGTCAGATCAAGGAATTGACTCTGTCACTGGCGGCGACGGAATACAAGATCGCCACTTACGGTGGCACTGCCGGCGGGCTGTAGCCGGTAGTGCCACCTCGAGTATCGGAGAGGTTGGTGCGGGCGGTCTTGCGAAGTATTTAATAAGCGCGCATACTAAATTCATGATCGAACTTGCCAGTGGTTCAGCAACTTCTACGTCCGCTCCGGCAGAGTTTCATGCGAGATGGGTCGATCACCGGACCTGGCCGCAATGGTCGCCCGATACCGAATGGGTTCGTGTCGACGGACCAGTTCGAGCGGGGGCTCGGGGTGTACTACGAGCCAAGGGTGGCCCGAGGGTGAGGTTCGAGATCACTACTGTCGAACCCGACAGTGAATACACCGACACCGCACTGTTCTTCGGCGCCCGACTGGTGTTCCGCCATACTGCGGAGGCGTTCGCCGACGGTACTCGGCTCGCAGTGCACGTGGCCATTGACGGACCCCTTTCCTTGGTGTGGGGTCTGGTACTGCGTCGCGGCTTCGAGAAATCGGCCCAGGCCGATCTGGATCGTCTCGTAGCTCTTGTGGAGGGGCGATGAACGCCTGGCTGGGGGTGGTGTCGGCAGAACACGTGCGGCGCGCGGTCTCGCTGGGGATCGCGCAGATCGGGCACGGGAAGAAGGCAGGCCTGGTGAGAATGAATGCAGGCGACACCCTCGTCTACTATTCGCCCGTCGAATCCATGGGTAACCGAAATCCCTTGCGTCAGTTCACTGCGCTCGGAACCGTCGAAGACGACGAGATATGGCAAGCCGACGAGGGTGAGTTCACGCCGTTCCGGCGTCGCGTGCGGTACGAGGGGCTCGAGCCGGTTCGCCTCGACGAGGTGAAGGACCGGTTGCAACTGACCGCGTCACCGCACTGGGGGTACCAACTGCGGCGGGGACTGATCCCGTTGGCGGACGTCGACGTCGCGGTCCTGAGGTCGGCGATGAGCTGACAGACTGTGTCGGTGACGAAGACTTTCGAAACCGGGTTCGACGACGAATCCGCGAGCCCCGGTCTCATGCTGTGGCGGGTCACCAACTCCTGGCAGGCCGTCATCCGCAGCGCATTGCAACCATTCGGCCTCACCCATGTCCAGTTCGTTCTCCTGGCGTCGTTGGCCTGGCTCGACGGCGAATCCGCGATCACCCAGCGTGAGTTGTCCGACCATGCGAGGGTCGATCCGATGATGACGTCGCAGGTGGTGAGGACGCTCGCCGCCAAGGGGTTGGTTGAGCGTCACCGGCATCCCACCGACGCGCGAGCGCGATCTCTGGCCGTCACGCCGGCCGGGGCAACCCTGGTGAACAGGGCAAATCAAGTGGTCGAGGCGACTGATCGCGAGTTTTTCGCTAGGCTCGGCCCCGAAGCGGGGGGCTTCGTGAACATGCTCGGCAAACTCGACGACGTGTAACGGGCGTCGTCGTCGATCCTGGTTCTGCTCCTGGCCGAGCTGCACGTCTGCAGCTATCTCGGTGACGTAAAATTCTCCGAGTCAACTCAGAGTAGAGAGAGGGTTCGAAAGTGACCGCGCACACCGAGCAGCTCGAGTTCCAAGCAGAAACGCGCCAGCTGCTGGATCTGATGGTTCATTCAATCTATTCGAACAAGGACAGTTTCCTTCGTGAGCTGATTTCCAACGCTTCCGATGCGCTGGACAAGCTCCGTCTCGAGTCGTACCAGAACAAGGAACTGCAGGTAGACGTTTCCGACCTGCACATCGAAATAGACATCGACAAAGAGGCACGTACCCTCACCATCCGTGACAACGGTATCGGTATGTCGCGCGAGGAGGTGGTCGATCTCATCGGAACCCTCGCCAAGTCAGGCACCGCCGAGGTGCGGCGCAAGCTCAAGGAAGCGAAGGACGCCGCCGCATCGGAAGAGCTGATCGGCCAGTTCGGCATCGGTTTCTACTCCACTTTCATGGTCGCGGAGAAGGTCACGCTGCTGACCCGTCGCGCCGGCGAAGAGCATGCGACGCGCTGGGAATCCAGTGGCGAAGGTACCTACACGATCGAGACCGTCGAGCAGGCACCACAGGGCAGCTCTGTGACGTTGCAGCTTCTGCCCGAGGATTCCGAGAACGGCCTGCACGACTACACGTCGGAGTGGAAGATCAAGGAACTGGTCAAGAAGTACTCCGACTTCATCGCCTGGCCCATCCGCATGGACGTGGCCCGGACGTCGACGCCGGCCGAAGGCGAAGAACCCGAGATCACCATCGAGACCGAGACGGTCAACTCGATGAAGGCGCTGTGGACCCGCTCCAAGGACGACGTGTCCGAGGAAGAGTACAAGGAGTTTTACAAGCACGTCAGTCATGCGTGGGACGAGCCGCTCGAGATCATTCCCATGAAGGCCGAAGGTACGTTCGAATACCAAGCGCTGCTGTTTATTCCGTCGACAGCCCCGTTCGATCTCTTCATGCGCGAGCGCAAGACCGGCATTCACCTGTACGTCAAGCGCGTCTTCATCATGGACGACTGCGAAGAGCTGGTACCCGACTACCTGCGTTTCGTCAAAGGTGTCGTCGACGCACAAGACCTCTCGCTCAACGTCTCCCGTGAAATCCTGCAACAGGACCGGCAGATCGCGGCGATTCGTCGTCGTCTGACCAAGAAGGTCCTCTCGACCATCAAGGACATGAAGGCGAACGAGCCCGAGAAGTACTCGACCTTCTGGAACGAGTTCGGTCGGGCGCTCAAGGAAGGTCTGATGGCCGATGCCGACAACCGGAAGACCTTGCTCGACGTCTCCTCGTTCGCGTCGACCCATTCCGACGAGGGTGTGACCACTCTTGCCGAGTACGTGGAGCGCATGAAGGACGGTCAGGAGCAGATCTACTTCATGACCGGCGAATCTCGCCACCTCATCGAAAGCTCGCCGCACATGGAGGCTTTCAAGGCCAAGGGCCTCGAGGTGCTCGTTCTCACCGATCCGGTGGACGAGATGTGGGTCGACGCGGTGTCGGACTTCGACGGCAAGTCCTTCCAGTCCATCGCCAAGGGCGAGGTAGACCTCGACACCGAGGACGAGAAGAAAGCAGCCGAGGCCGAACGTGAGGAGAAGGAAAAGGAATTCGGCGCGCTGCTGACGTGGCTCACCGAAACCCTGTCCGACGACATCAAGGAAACTCGTCTCTCCACCCGGTTGACGACGTCGGCCGCATGCATCGTCGGTGACGCGTTCAGCATGTCGCCGACACTCGAGAAGATGTATCGGGCGTCGGGGCAGCCGGTCCCACACAGCAAGCGCATTCTCGAGCTCAACCCGGAGCACCCGTTGGTGTCCGGTCTACGTGAGGCTCAGGCTGCCAACGACAACGCGGACAACCTCACCGAGACCGCGCAGCTGCTCTACGGCATGGCTCTTCTCGCCGAAGGCGGAGAGCTGAGCGATCCCGCTCACTTCACCCGCCTGCTGGCCGACCGGTTGGCCCGAACCGTTTGACCTTTTGCTGTGCGCCTTTATCAACCGCCCGCGGTTGATGAAGGCGCACAGCAGGTTAGAGCCAAGCCGGCGATTGCCCGTGGCCACCTGCCAGCGCTTTCGGCTTTCCGTCGAGAGAGACGACGAACTTCCCGCGCTGTCGGGCCGGGGAGGTCGTCAACTGCTCGTCTACCGCGGGCAGCACTCCGATGCCCTCGTTCGCAATCCAGTGGCACGGCAACGATTGCACGGTGTCGGTGAACGCTGCTCGCTCGTCCGGTGCCAGATAGTTCAGTACAGCGCTGTGAAAGACCACGGTGGTGGTGTTTGGAGGCGACTGCCGAACCAGTTCGGCAACAGTGGAATTGAGATCGCCGCGAACAAGGTGGGGCGGTTCGGTCCGTGCAATGGCGGCGGCGTCGCGTAGGCGCAGGCGTCGATGTTCCTGCTCTGGCCACACGAGGCTGTCCAACCATCGCATATCGTCCTCGTCGGAGACGTCGAGTGGGTTGAGGTCGATCCCGGCCCGACGGGTCACCACGGGAAGTGCCCGGGGAATCGGAGGTTGTCCGGTAGTCGTGCAGTTGAGAACCACCGTCGACGGGCCGCTGACGGGATCGAGCCGCTGATGCTCGTCGTAACGGTAGCTGTACCGGTCGGGGTAGAGGCAGAGTCCGGCGGAAGAGCCGACTTCGATCAGCGACAGTGGCCCGCCCAGAAGTCCGAGGACGGGAAGCAAGGCCGCCGCTCGGCCGGCTTCGTTGGTCTGGGTGGAGCGATTGAGTGCGAGGTGCTCGATCTGAGGCCAATGATCGATCGCCCACCGCCGAAACGACGAGTACGCCCCGGCCGGGGCGCCGAGATATCGACTGGCGCCGAGGATCAGATTCGGTTGCCGTTTGTGTCGAGGTAGGCGGTCGACGAGGGCGAGCAGTTCCGGATCGTCGGCGACGCCGATGCCCCACTGTTCGTACATGTCGGAGTTCCCGCGGGCCTCGACTTCTGCGAACGATCGGTACCAGGACGACGTATCCACAGCTCGTGTCTATCGCAGTGTTGGCGCGATCAGAAGGGTTGCGATCACCTCCGGTCAATTCAGGACTGAAACTGTCCGCAATCGATTCTAGCGTTGTGGGTATCAGCACGAACCCCTACAGGCAGGACTCCCGTCATGACCACGACCCACAGCACCCTCACCGGCGAACGCGCAGACCTTCTCGAGAGTCTGCGCCGGCATCGAGAATTCCTCCGGTTCACCGTTGCCGGTCTGGGCGAGGATCAAGCCGCGTCCCGTCCGACGGTCAGCGAACTCTGCCTCGGCGGATTGGTCAAACACGTGGCGGCAACCGAAAAAGGTTGGGCTGCATTTATTCTGGAAGGAGCTCGCGGGTTGGGTGGTGATTTCGATCCGACGGCGTGGACGCCCGAGATGCAGCAGATGCGCGCCGACGAGTTCGCCGTAGTCGACGGCGAGAACCTGGCCGAGATCCTGGCCGAATACGAGCGGGTGGCAGCTGAGACGGACGAGATACTGGCAACGGTGGACAGTCTCGACAGCTCACATCCGTTACCCCGGGCGCCGTGGTTCGAACCCGATGCGAGCTGGTCGGCGCGGCGAGTAATCCTGCACATAATTGCCGAGACGTCGCAGCATGCCGGCCACGCCGACATCCTGCGGGAATCGATCGACGGCATGAAGACGATGGGCTGACGGACGATCAGTGTTACACATCTAGCAGATGTGTAACACTGAGGCGATGAGTACCGAGAATGCTCCGTCGCTCCCTCCGATGCAGTGGGATGCCTGGGGTGATCCAGCGTGCAGGCGTGAACTCTCCGATGGTGTGCGGGCACTGTTGACCAGCGCATTGGGGGTTACCGCGCCGCCGGTCCTGCGTAGAAGCATCGGTGAGGTCCCGGTCGAACCGTCCGCTCTCGGCCCAACCCACCTCCGAGCGCTGTCCGCGGTGGTGGGCGACTCGCACGTCGGAGTTTCGGATATCGATCGGCTCCTGCACGCCGGTGGGAAAAGCACCCTCGACCTGCTTCGTCGTCGAAGCGTCGACCGACAACAGGCGCCGGACGCAGTCCTGACACCCGGCGGTGCGGACGAAGTGCAGGACATTCTGCGGTACTGCTCGAAGCATCGCATCGCGGTGGTTCCGTTCGGCGGTGGAACGTCCGTCGTGGGTGGGCTCGACCCGGTCCGAGACGGGTTCGAGGCAGTGGTGTCCCTCGATCTGCGACGCTTCGACCAGCTCTCCGATCTGGACGAGGAATCGGGAATAGCCACATTGGGGGCCGGCATCACGGGTCCTCGGGCCGAGGAACTACTTCGTGCCCGAGGGTTCTCGATCGGACACTTCCCGCAGAGCTTCCGATTCGCCACCATCGGCGGTTTCGCAGCGACCCGCTCCTCGGGTCAGGCGTCGGCCGGTTACGGGCGTTTCGAAGACATGGTGCACGGGCTGACCGTCGTCACGCCGAGTGGTGTACTCGTTACCGGCCGGGCGCCTGCGTCGGCGGCCGGACCGGATCTGGGCGAGCTTTTCGTCGGGTCGGAAGGGACTTTGGGTGTCATCACCGAGGTTCGAGTCAGAGTGCACCACGTGCCGGAGGCGATCGAACGCGAAGGCTGGAACTTTCCCGACTTCGCCACCGGGGCAGCGGCATTGCGTCAACTCGTTCAGGAGAGTTCGGTACCGACGGTATTGCGGTTGTCCGATGAAGCCGAGACCGGCGTCAACCTGGCTACCACCGGCAAGATCGGTGAGAGTGCCGTAGCCGGAGGATGTCTCGGTATCACGACGTACGAGGGCACAGCAGAGCTGGTGTCGCAACGGATGGCGCAGGCGCGCGCCGTCCTTGCCGCCCATGGCGGTACGTCGCTCGGTCCGGAACCCGGAAATGACTGGGAAAAAGGAAGATTCGACGCTCCGTATCTACGGGACGCGCTGCTCGACGCCGGAGCGCTGTGCGAGACCCTCGAAACGGCGACGACGTGGGGCAATCTGGCGAACGTGCGCACCGCCGTGACGCAGGCACTGGTGGACGCGTTGACCACGCAGGGAACGTCTCCACTGGTCATGTGCCACATCTCGCATACCTACACAACCGGGGCCTCGCTGTACTTCACCGTGGTGTGCGCCCAGACAACTGATCCCAGCGGTCAGTGGCTGGCGGCCAAACGCGCAGCCGGCGACGCCATCACCGGGTCAGGTGCGACCATCACTCATCATCACGCCGTCGGTGTCGACCATCGGCCGTGGATGGCAGACGAGATCGGCGGATTGGGTGCGAATATTCTGCAAGCGGTCAAGAATGCAGTTGACCCTGCCGGAATCCTCAACCCTGGAAAGCTGATCCCTTGACCGAAACCCGCCGCCGGATCGAGAAGGTCACCGTTCTGATCAACCCGTTGGCGGGCCACGGGCATGCGCCGGGCGCCGGGCGCCGGGCCGTCGCCCGATTGCGTGAGCGTGGCGTTGCCGTCAGCGAGATCATCGGCACCGATGCCGACGAGGCCAAGGAACTGGCAGCGCGGGCAATCGCGGGCGGAACGGATGCGTTGGTGGTGGTCGGCGGTGACGGTGCGATCAGCATCGGCTTGCAGGCGGCCGCGCTCACCGACATACCGATCGGGCTGGTACCGGCAGGTACCGGCAACGATCACGCCCGGGAGTTCGGGATTCCGACCGGTGATCCCGAGGCCGCTGCCGATGTCGTCGTCGACGGTCTGGTGCAGTTGTCGGACCTGGCACGGATCACCCTCGAGGACAGTTCGATCGTGTGGTCGGGGACCATCGTCGCAAGCGGGTTCGATTCACTTGTCACCGAACGGGCCAATCGGATGTCCTGGCCCAAGGGGCCGATGCGGTACAACCTGGCGATGCTCGCGGAGTTGGCTCAGCTGCGCCCGCTGAGTTATCGGATAGAACTCGACGATCGGATCGTCGACGTGGATGCGAGCCTGGTCGCCGTAGGGAACGGGCGTTCGTACGGCGGCGGAATGCTCATCACGCCGAACGCGTCCAGATCGGACGGGCTCCTCGACGTCACAGTGGTCGGCCACGGGTCGAGGCTGCGACTGGTTCGGCTCTTTCCGCGGGTGTACAAGGGAACGCACATCGATCTCCCCGAGGTGCAGACGTTTCGGTCTGCGCATGTCCGGTTGGTCTGCGAAGGTATCACCGCGTACGCGGACGGTGATCGAGTCGGCCCGTTGCCGATCTCGATCGATGCCGTGCCCGATGCCGTGCGGATACTGACTCGAAGCCGGATTTGACCACCTTCTCCTGACGAATCCGTTGCCGGAGTGTCAGACTGCCCGGATGAACGAACCAGTGAACCCGGTGCATGATCGCACCGTGTGGACGTCGGAGCGGTGGCAGCGGTTGACCGATTTACCGCTGACGGCAGCGGCATGTCTGATTCTGGTGGCCTATGCGTATCAGGTGCTGGCCGAGCCGGTGGGTGGCGCGTACGTGCTGACCAACCGGATCATGTGGGCAGCCTGGGTGGTATTCGCGGTCGACTATGCCGTTCGCCTGTGGTTGGCTCCGCAACGTGGTCGCTGGTTCGTCCGCCACCTCCTCGATCTCGCGATGGTGGTGCTTCCGATGCTGCGCCCCCTGCGGCTACTGCGTCTGGTGACTCTGTTGGCCGTCGTGTACCGCTCCAGCGGCGCGAGTTTGCGCGGTCGGGTGGTCGTGTACGCGGTGGGTGCGACGACGTTGTTGATCGGCGTCGCCGCGCTGGCGATGCTGGACACGGAACGACATGCACCAGGTGCGGAAATCACGTCGTACGGCAAAGCGCTGTGGTGGTCGATGGAGACCGTGACGACGGTGGGATACGGCGATATGGCCCCGGTCACCTCGACTGGTCGACTGATCGCAGGTGCGCTGATGATCGGCGGAATTGCGTTGTTGGGCATCGTGACGGCCACCCTCGCGTCGTGGTTGGTGGATCGAGTGGCCGAACAGGACGAGGCAGCGCAGGTAGCCACGCGAAAGCAGGTTGCCGATCTGGCCGCAGAGGTTCGAGCGCTGGCCGAGCGGCATCAACCCACCGATCTGGGCCACGTCGATCTCAGCCATGTCGACACGGAGACGCTGCGTCGTGAGTTGGCGTCCCGAAACGCCGCAGCCGAGACAGGTGCACCCGTGGCTGCCGTCCGGGATCCGGATAACAGAACGACGGTTTGATAGCCTCGCGTCATGGTGTCGACTCAAGGGTTCCAGCGGGCGCGGCGACCCGAGCAGATCGAAGCCCGGCGGTGCGCGATTCTCGACGCGGCTCGGGCTCTGCTCGGCTCCAAGCCGGTGGCCGACATCAGTCTGCGGGAACTCAGTGACAGCATCGGGCTCGCGAAGTCGAATGTGCTGCGCTACTTCGACAGTCGTGAGGCCATCTTCCTCGAGGTGCTGGACGAGAATTGGGTGTCCTGGCTCGACGCCGTCGAGAACGCACCGACAGCCGTCGATTCCGATGCTCCGTACGCGGCCGAGATCCAGGTCGCCACCCAACTTGCCGAATCGTTGGTCGAACGACGCCTGCTGTGTGAACTGGTCTCCGTCATGGCGGGTGTTCTCGAGCGAAATATCTCTGTCGATTTTGCGCGCGACTTCAAATCTCGTGCCGTGGCCAACGTCGATCGTTCTGCGGCGCTGATCCGTTCGAGGATTCCGGCGCTCTCGGAGGCCGACGCCAGGCAGGTTGCGAGTTCGATCATGATGCTGGTGGCGGGCCTGTGGCCCCACGCGGAACCCGCAGCCGCCGTCGCTACCGTGCAGGAGGAAATGGGGTCGGCGCCGGCGGCGGACGTGTTCGCGTCCATCCTGCGAGAGAGTTTGATCAATCAGGTTGTGGGAGCGTCGGTGCGGGCCTCGCTCAGGAGCGGCGCAGAGTCAGGACGGTGATCTCACTGGGGGCGAAAACCCGCAGTGGCGGTCCCCAGAATCCCGATCCCCGGCTGGTGTACAGCTGAGTGCGTTCACCGTGACGGCTGAGGCCGTGTACCGAGGGTTGATCGAGCTTCACCAGCATATTGAACGGCCAGATCTGACCGCCGTGCGTATGTCCCGCAATCTGCAGATCCACTCCCGCCGCAACGGAATCGGTGACCTGCTTGGGCTGGTGGGCGAGCATGAGGACAGGGAGTGTGGGATCCGTTCCAGCCAGCGCGGCACCGAAATCGGCTCCGTGACTTGCCTGCCGGGAGCCGCGCGCGGTGGCGTCGTCGACGCCCGCGACCACCAGTCGGTCGCCCCCTCGCTCGATCACGATGTGCTTGTTGTGCAAGGTTTCCCAGCCGAGGTGGTCCATGTGGTCCAGCCAGCCCTGGGCCTCGTGTAGATATTC
The DNA here is from genome assembly GCF_049739425.1 of Rhodococcus sp. 27YEA15. NCBI lineage: Bacteria > Bacillati > Actinomycetota > Actinomycetes > Mycobacteriales > Nocardiaceae > Rhodococcus > Rhodococcus sp. 27YEA15. The sequence continues at coordinate 4,240,388 of NZ_JBMHHW010000001.1, read as the reverse complement.
GTGATTGCCGGTGACGTACACGTTGGCCAACTTCGACCTGACGGTGGCCAGCGGCGCAGCCTGCTCGCGGCGTTGATCGACGGTGCCGTCGGCGATGTCGCCGACATGCGCCACGATATCGGCGTCCAGTTCGTTCACGACGTCGACGACTCCCTGTGACCACTGTGCCCGATTGATCGGGCCGTAGTGGGTGTCGGTGATCGCGACGACCCTGAGTTCGTCCAGGCCGGCGCCGAGGCGGGGAATGACGACGTCCACGTACTTGACGCGTGGAACCCGCATGGCCTCGCGGTAACCCCACAGCACCAGGGCCACGGACACCACGATCGTCGCAAGCGCGGAAATCCGCGAGCGGACCGGATCGTCGACGCCGAACAGCATCAACGTCAGTCGGAGAACGTATCCGAGCACCGACCACACGAACACCACCCACACCACTCCGATGAGGGTGTCACCGACTCGGTGCAGCCCGTCACGGTCGACGCGACCGTAGGAAAGGAACATCGACGCGGGTAGTCCGACCAAGGCCAGCGCGAAAATGAGGGTGCCGACCACGACGACGGGTGTCGGCCAGTTCGGTCCACCGGCGACGAGCGTCCACCACGGCACCCCGAACAGCAAGATCAGGATGGCAGTGACGACGGCGGAAATCGTGACGATACGCAGCGGTCGTCGAGGTCGCGTCGTGGTGGGGGCGGTATTCGCCGAAGGGGAGCTCACTCCATCCAGGTTAAAGGACCATTGGTCTGTTAACAACAATGTCCGAATACGCCGGCGGTGAACACACGGCTAGAGCTCGTGTCCGCGGAGCTTCTCCAGATCGCGTCGTTCCCGTTTGGTGGGGCGCCCGGCACCCCGATCGCGCCGAGGTATGGAGGCGATGACCTCAGGTGGCGGTGGCGGCGGCGAATTGTCCACGAGAGAGTCCGCGGCAAGTGCAGGACTGACTCGTTTGGTGATCGGTTTGACCACCACGACTATCCGCTCGACCCCGGCCACCCGAACGCGCACCTCGTCGCCGGCCTTGACCTGCTGCGCAGCCTTCGCCGACGCGCCGTTCACCCGGACGTGCCCCGAGCGGCATGCCGTTGCAGCCTGCGAGCGTGTCTTGAACAGGCGGACCGCCCACGTCCAGCTGTCCACGCGAACGGAGAGTGAGGTAGGAGGCAGTGACGGCACGGGTCCACGATACCGGGCTCGGTTGCGCCGGCCGGCGTCGTCGCGTTCGATGAGAAGAGTCTGTCGACGGGGGTGGAATGCGGCTGCAGCAGCCGGCCGATGCGGTGGACGAGTTCGCGCGGCGAGTCTCGACACCGTGACTGCAGCGGCGCCTCGATATTCGAGGCGCCGCTGCAGCGGGTGGATCAGGCGTATTCGTAGAACCCGCGACCGGTCTTCTTGCCCAACTGGCCGGCGTCGACCTTGCGGCGAAGCAGAGCAGGCGGTGCGTAGTGCGGCTCGGCGAACTCCGCGTACAGAGATTCTGCGGCCGCGAGCGCGATGTCGAGACCGACGGTGTCGAGCAGCGTCAGCGGACCCATCGGGTAGCCGCAGCCGCCCTTCATGGCCTCGTCGATGTCTTCGGCTGTGGCGTAACCGGATTCGAGCATCCGCACGGCTTGGCACAGGTACGGGATCAGCAGCGCGTTCACGATGAAGCCCGAGCGGTCACCCGCGCGAACGGTCTTCTTGCGCAGCGTGTTCTTCGCGTAGTCGGTGACGGCGAGCACCGTCTCCTCGGACGTCGTGAGGCTGACGACGATCTCCACCAGCGGCATGACCGGTACGGGGTTGAAGAAGTGAACGCCGACAACCTGGCCGGGGCGGGTGGTGGCCTTGGCGATCTTGATGACCGGGATGGACGACGTGTTTGTTGCCAGAATGCCGGCCGGCTTGACGATCTTGTCCAGCTTGCCGAAGATCTCGTATTTGAGTGCTTCGATCTCGGGGGCGGCCTCGATCACCAGATCGCGGTCCGCGAACTCTTCGATATCCAGGGTGACGCGGACGCGAGCGATCGCGGCATCGGCGTCTTCCTGGGTGATCTTGCCTTTGGCGACACCGCGATTGATGGATTTGGTGATCCGCTCGCGGGCAGCGTCCGCGAACTCTTCCTTCGTTTCGAGCACCAGCACCGAGCTACCGGCTTTTGCACAGACCTCGGCAATGCCGGCACCCATGGTGCCGCCGCCGACTACGCCTACGAGTTCCATGTTTCTCCTCTGAATGGGGGGCGAAGCCCCTGTGCGCCTTTCCGGTAGTCGGAACTACCGAAAAGGCGCACAGCGGCCGGAGACCCTTCTTACTTCAACAGTGCACGCGACATCACGACGCGCTGAATCTGATTGGTGCCTTCGTAGATCTGCGTGATCTTGGCGTCACGCATCATGCGCTCGACCGGAAAGTCGGTGGTGTAACCGGCGCCACCGAACAGCTGCACGGCGTCGGTGGTGACCTCCATGGCGACGTCCGACGCGAAGCACTTGGCGGCGGCGGAGATGAAACCGAGGTTCTTCTCGCCGCGCTCGGCGCGAGCTGCCGAGGTGTAGACCATCAGGCGGGCGGCCTCGACCTTCATCGCCATGTCGGCGAGCATGAACTGTACTGCCTGGAAGTCGCTGATGGACTTCCCGAACTGCTTGCGGTCCTTGGTGTATGCCAGTGCCGCGTCGAGTGCGCCCTGAGCGAGTCCGACGGCCTGAGCGCCGATGGTGGGGCGGGTGTGGTCGAGGGTCTGCAGTGCGGTCTTGAAGCCGGTGCCCGGTTCGCCGATGATGCGGTCACCGGGAATGCGGCAGTTCTCGAAGTACAGTTCGGCGGTGGGGGAGCCCTTGATGCCGAGCTTCTTCTCTTTCGGTCCGACGACGAATCCTTCGTCGTCCTTGTGGACCATGAACGAGGAAATTCCGTTCGCGCCCTTGTCGGGATCGGTGACGGCCATGACGGTGTACCAGGTGGACTTGCCGCCGTTGGTGATCCAGCACTTGGAGCCGTTGAGGATCCAGTCGTCACCGTCTGCCCTCGCGCGGGTGCGCATGGCGGCGGCGTCGGAGCCGGCCTCACGCTCGGACAGGGCGTACGACGCCATGGCGCCTGCCACCAGATCCGGGAGAACCTTGGCCTTGAGTTCTTCCGAACCCTGCAGGATCAGACCCATGGTGCCGAGCTTGTTGACGGCGGGAATCAAGGAGGAGGAGCCACAAACGCGGGCCACTTCTTCGATGACGATGCAGGTGGCGACGGAGTCCGCGCCCTGACCGTCATAGGCTTCTGGGACGTGGATGGCGTTGAAGCCCGAAGCGTTGAGCGCGGTCAGTGCCTCTTCGGGGAAGCGTGAGTTCTCGTCGACGTCCTTGGCATGCGGTGCGATCTCCTTTTCGGAGAGGCCGCGGATCGCGGCCCGCAGCTCGTCGTGCTCTTCGCCGAGCTGGAAGAGGTTGAAGTCCGGATTTCCGGCCATGGGGCGCTCCTAGTTCGAAGACGATATAGGCACTCAGTGCCAGGGCGGTGCGAAGATCTGGTCCGAATTATGTCCGAGTCGACCGCGCCGGGGCGGCGATATGGACGAATTGGGACCAACAGGGGGAAGTCAACCACGGCACTGAGTGCCAGGTCAAGGGTGGTCAGATGAACGAGTGTCGAAGATCATCACGAAAACGAGGACCGTCAATCGAGCTGTCGGTGGATCTGCCGGCTGATTTCTGCCGCGGATGTACCAGGCGGAAACGTCACCACCAGCACGGACTTCTCGTCACCACGGCGCTCGACGTCCGCGCCCGGAACCACTGCATACGTGCGCCGGACGTCGAGCAGTGCAGCTCGCAATGCCTCGGCGGTGGCATCGGAGTCACCTTTGATCATGCTGCGTAGAAGATAGTTGTGGCACGCGGTGACAGCGGCGGCGAAACCGACCACTCGCAGTACCGGCTCTCGCGGCACCGAGCTGCGCAGATAGTCGACGAACAATCTCTCGTACCGGAAGCCAGTCACCAGTTCGCGATCGCGTAGCGCCGGAACGTGCTGAACGACGCGGTAGCGGCGCATGGACAGATCTCGGTTCTGACGGAATCGATCGAAGACCAGGCCCGCAGCATCACACACCCGCGCCCACGGATCCGGGGCGTCGACCGTGAGGAACTCCGCCGCCTGGGCGAGGAGGGACTCGTGATCAGCGAAGATCACGTCCTCTTTCGAACGAAACTGACGAAAGAAGGTACGGCGAGACACTCCGGCTGCGGCCGCGATCTGTTCGACGGTGGTGGCCTCGTAGCCGTTCTCGGAGAACAGGCGAATGGCCTGAGAGGCGACGTGCACCCGAAACTGTGTGGGATCAGTTTCGGGTACGTCGGCGCGTTCGGTCATGGATGCCAGTATCCAGGTGCAGGCTCACTCAGCTGTCGGCGCGTAGTCGGAACTCGAGTACCTTGCCCGTCGGTGTACGGGGAAGGTCGAGCGGAAAGGCGATGTCCCGGGGCACTTTGTATCCGGCCAGCAACGTGCGGGTGTGTTCGACGATCTCCTCGACGCTCGCCTGCGCATCCTTGCCGAGTACCACGAACGCCTTGGGGCGTTCGCCCCACTTCTCGTCGGGAACACCGACGACCGCCACGCCCACCACCGCCGGATGACTCATGATCGCCTGCTCCACCTCGACGGTCGAGATGTTCTCGCCGCCCGAGATGATGATGTCCTTGGCCCGGTCCTCGAGCTGGATGTACCCGTCGGGATGCATGACACCGAGATCGCCCGAGTGGAACCAGTCACCGGCAAACGCCTCGGCGGTCGCTGCGTCGTCACGGTAGTACCCGAGCATCACATTGTTACCCCGCAGCACGATCTCACCCATTGTCGTGCCGTCTGCAGGGACGTCGTTCATCGCGGTATCGACGACGCGGGCGTTCTCGGCCTGGACCATACCGACGCCCGGTTGCCGTGTACGACGGCAATGCGGTCCGGGAACACCGACGCACTGCGTTCGAGAAAGCGCAGCGGACTGAGCGGGGTGTTGTTGGCGGCGAGAGCGATCGGTGCGGACGCGGTTCCTCCGGAACTGACGGCGTGGTCGGGGTGCATGTTCTTCATGCACGCTATGACCTCGCACATGTGGCCGCTACCCTCTCAATTGGGTAGGCGCAGTGACAGGGAGTGCGAGTGAGCAGGGTGTTGAGGCCGAGCGACGACGACGCGTTACGCGCCGAACTGTGACGTTTGCACCCACAGACCGAACTGCCGGTGCTGTTCGGCGGCTGCGCCGCCGACCGGTCGCTGACCATCACCGGGTATCTCGGCACCCGCAGTAACGTCCTGCGGAACCTGAAAATCGATGCCGCTCTCGGGCTGGGTGGTCGGGCGATCGCCGAACAGCGCCCGGGCGCTGTGCAGGACTATGCGAACTCGTCGCACATCACCCACGACTACGACTACGAAGTGGGCGCCGAGGCCATCGAATCGTTGATGGCGGTACCGATCGTCGTCCGTGGTGTCACCAGGGGCGCGATTTGCGGTGGGCTGCGCGCCAATCTTCCGATCGGGAACGTGATCGCGGACAAGATGATGCGAGCCTCGTATGCACTCGCTCGCGAGATCGAGATTCGTGACGAAGTGGACCGGCGAGTGGAAATGCTCGATACCGTTGCAGTGGAAAACAATTCGAACCGCGACGTAGTGTCCGAGAGTGTTCTGGCATTGCACGAGATCGTCGCGAGGTTGGACGATGCCGCCCTCGGTGCGCAAGTGCAGGCCGTCGAAGCGAAACTCCGAGCACTCGTCTCGCCGATGGCGGCCGAGTCCGCGACCGTCCTCTCACCCGGCGAACGCCAGGTGCTCGGCTACGTTGCCCTCGGCCTGCGCAACGCCGACATCGCCGACCGGCTGTTCCTCAGCGTCGAGACGGTCAAGACGTACATGCGGAATCTGATGGGCAAACTCGACGCCCGCAGTCGTCACGAGGCCGTCGTCGAAGCGCGCAGTCAGGGACTGATTTTCTGACCGCTCAGGCGGTGAAGCGAATCGGCCACTGCCCGTTGATGTCCGAAGCCTCCCTGCCCTGGCTGATCAGATAGTCGGCGAAATCGCGTTGACGCTCGGCATGCCAGTCGGCTTGATCGGTCATCAAATCGCGTTCGACGATCTCCGGGAAGTGCACTGCCAGTGCGCGGGCGAGACCGGCTGCGGCCATCGCGTCGGCCTCGGCCTCGTGCGCTGACTCGAGCGTGATGCCGTAATGCTCGCATACGGCTGCGAGGGTCCGGCGGCCCGCACGATAGGTATCCATGGCGCGGTCGATGACGTACGGATCGATCACGAGTCCGGGGACAAGTCCGTCCCGGCCGAGGCGAAGCCCTTCCGAATGCATGATCGTCAGATCGTACGAGGCGTTGAATGCCACTACCGCGTGGTCCCTGGCCCAGGAGTGCTGCAGGGCGTCGCGGATCTCGTCGTATCCTTCGAGATAGTCCTGACCGTGCTCAGCGGCGTATTCGGTGCTGATGCCGTGAACTGCGCTGGCCCCGGCCGGGATGTCCACTCCCGGATCGAGCAGCCATGTGCGAGTTTCGATCCGAGGGCCGTCGACAACCGCAACGCAGGCGCTGACGATCCGCGCCGTCGACGGATCTCGCCCCGTGGTCTCGAGGTCGAACGCGCAGATCGGGCGATCGGACCAGCTACTCATCAGGGGCCTTTCGGTGCGAACGTCGATGTCCGATTCACTATGCACGTCCCTACCGACACAAACAGAAGACAGCCACCTCCGCCGGGAATCGGTGGAGATGGCTGTCTCGAGTTGTGAGACTTACAGAATCTCGGTACCCACGGTGAAGCGATCCATGACGTCCTCACGCGGCGTCACGCCGAAGCCGGGGCCCTGCGGAACGGCGATGTGGCCGTCCTCGATGACGAACGGCTCGGTGATGTCCTCCTTGTAGAACCGGTCGGACGCCGAGATGTCACCGGGCAGCGTGAAGCCGTCGAGTGCGGCGAGAGCGGTGTTGGCGGCGCGGCCGATACCGGTCTCGAGCATTCCGCCACACCACACGGCGATCCCGTGCGCGGAGGCGAGATCGTGGATGCGCTTGGCTTCCAGGTATCCGCCGACGCGGCTCGGCTTGATATTGATGACCGACGCCGCACCGAGGGTGATCGCGTCGGCGGCGTCCTTGGCGGATTCGACCGACTCGTCGAGGCAGATCGGGGTCGACAGGGTCTGCGCGAGCTTGGCATGCTGCACCAGATCGTCCTCGGCGAGCGGCTGCTCGATGAGCAGCAGCGCAAATTCGTCGAGGCGACGCAGCAGTTGGGAGTCGACGAGGGTGTACGCCGCGTTCGCGTCGACCTGCAGCGGTACGTCGTAGCCGAATTCCTTACGGACGGCAGCGACAGGAGCGATGTCCCAGCCGGGCTTGATCTTCAGCTTGATGCGGACGTATCCCTGGGCCAGGTAGTTTCCGACCGTCTCGAGTAGCTCGGGAATGCTGTCCTGGATGCCGACGGACACACCGGAAGGGACGCGGGTGCGGGTCGCGCCGAGGTAACGGGCGAACGACTGACCACGAGCACGCAGCTCGGCGTCGAGGATCGCCATCTCGATGGACGACTTGGACATCTGGTGGCCGACGATGCCGTGCAGGACGCTGCCGACCGTCTCGGCGGACAGCGGCTGGTCCGTCTGTGACTTACGGAGAGTGGGAACGAGATACTCGCGCAGCATCGTTCGTGCCCCGGCGGTGTATTCCGAGTTGTAGTACGGATCGCTGAGCGAACCGCACTCGCCCCAGCCGACGGTCTCGACCGGACCGTTCGGGCCCTCGGTCGTTCCCGAGACCTTGAGGACGAGGGTGTTGCGCTCGAGCTGGGTGCTGAAGGACGTGGTGAAGGGTGAGACCAGGGGAATGCGCAGCTCGCGCAATTCTACGGATTCAATGTGCATGGACTTGTTCTTCTCCGGTTGTCTCGCAGATTTTCGTGAACATGTAAAAGCCGCTGGGGTCGAAGCCTGTCGAGCGCCATTGGTCCGACGCGACGAGCGGTTCGAGGTACTCGCGAAGCGCCAGCCGCCATGCGAACGCCGCTTCGCGGTCGAGTGACCTCAGTTGCTCGATGTCCCGCGGTATTCCGACGGCGATGTCCGTGCAGTCGGAAGGTATCGGGATCTTGTGAGGCTTACCGTCGGGGGACGGTTCGAGCACCTTGAGTATATCTTCCACGCGTGCAGCCGAACTCGGCGCATCGCTGGCGGCCAGATTCCAGCTCACCAGCATTCGGTCGCTGGCGTCGCCCGCGTTGATTCCATCCACCATCGATCCGTAGAAATCCGGGTTGTACTCGGCAGGATCGGCGCCGAGGCGCTCGATGTTGAAGTATGCGTTACGGGCAACGAGCGGATCGAATGTCCAGCGAATTGTCGGGACGCTGCGCTCGAGGCACCAATCTCGTTGGTGGAGCTTCAAAGCGCGCCCGACGCCTTTGCCGGCAAACCTGGGAAGCACGCCGGCGATGTGTGAATGAAGCACCTCGCCGAGAGGCTCGACGAAGAACCCGACGCAGCCGCCGATCATCTGGTCACCGGAAAAGGCGCCGACGACGTAGTGGCCGCCGTGATGAAGTGCCACGAGCATCGCGGTGCCGAAGTGTGCCGGACCGGGAGTGGTCGCCCAGATCTCGTCGAAGACGGCTGAGAGTTCGGCTATCTCCTGGGTGTCGACCAATTCTCGGAACTCGACAGCGTTGTCAGCCTGCACCGTCGCCTCCTTCTGTCGTGATCGTGCGAATCAACCCGGCCACCAAGGCAGTTCGGGGTGCGATGAAAGACACCAGTGCGTGCTCGGTTTCGGCATGGGCGCCGCCGCCGACGCCGCCGAGTCCGTCGAGGGTGGGGACGCCTATTCCGGCGGTGAAGTTTCCGTCCGACGCTCCACCGACAGCGAGTCCGACCGGTTCGGGCAGGTCGTTGTCGAGCGAAATCTGCGCTGCCAGTGCCAGTAGCGGTGCGGACATCGCGGCTTCCAGGGGTGGGCGATTGACGCCGCCGGTGACAGTGACGACGGCCTCGGGATGAATTGCGCGCAGCGCCCTCATGTTCGCGTCGACGCGAGCCTGCTCGGCCGCGCTGGTCGCACGGACGTCGACGTCGACGAACGCCTGCGCCGGAACGGTGTTGGTGGTAGTCCCGGACGCCGTCACAGTGGGGGTGACGGTGGTGGCGTGCTCCGGTGACGACATGGCGCTGATCGCGACGACGAGGTGCGAAAGCTCCACCGCTGCATTGATGCCCTTTTCCGGCTCGAGGCCGGCATGAGCGGCACGCCCCGCAACGTGGATTCGGTAGAGTGAGACACCTTTACGAACCGTTTTGAGTTCGCCGCCGTCGCCACCGGCTTCGAGTACCAGGACAGCGCCTGCTGCGTGCTCTTCGATCAATGCACGTGAGGTGGGCGAGCCGATCTCCTCGTCACCGGTCACCATGAGCGTGACGCCGTCGAGGGCGTCGGGCCCGTGCAAGTCCCTGGTGATGGCGAGAGCGTGAATTGCCTGCACCACGCCAAGTTTCATGTCGAGACCGCCGGGGCCGCGAAGGGCGCCGTCGGTCACGGCGGCAGGTAGGCGCTGCAAGGTGCCGATCGGCCACACCGTGTCGTGATGTCCCAGGAGCATCAGCCGCGTCGGCGAGCTGCCGAAACGAGTGATCAGGTGGGTGCGGCCTTCGACGACGACCCAATCCGGGCTGACCCCGAGCCGTTCCTGGATCAGGTCCGACGTCCACTTCGCGCTGCGGGCAACCGATTCGAGATCGTGCGACGGTGACTCGATCTCGATGAGAGCGATGGCGTCGTCGAGGATCTGGGGGAGATGTTGTTCGGCGAGGCCGAGGAGTGTGGTCACTGATCCTCCACTCGCGGGTATGCGCGACTTCCGACGTACAGCAATTGTCTACTCTCGTTGTCGATGACGGTTATTCGCACCCAGGCGGCCGTCTGCGGCAGTCTGGACGCGAACACTCCTGGCTGGACTTCGATCAGATCGAGTTCGATGGATTGGGCGAGTTCTTCGGAGCCGGACGGATTCGTGTGCTCGGTGCGGATCAGGGTCATCGAACTACCGGTTCTGGAGACGGCGTAGTCGGTGGCGGCATCGCGGTAGAGTCCGCACAATGCGTCACGTTCCACATCGGACGAGATTTGGCGACTCTCTGGACGGCCAGGCGTGAAATCCGGAGTGACGGTGACGCCGCCGACAACTCGAGCGATCTCGGATACGAGATCGGCGGTGAGTGAATCTGTTCCGCCGCCATTGGTCATCAGCGCTATCGCGATGCCGCGCGAGGGGATAACGCGCAGGATCGCGTTCTGTCCCAGGGTCGCACCGGTATGCCCGTATGCGCGGGCGCCGTCCCAATCCAGGATCTGCCAGGTGAGCCCCATGGCATCGGCCATTGCGACAGTGCTGATGTCGAAGGGATTCTCGATCATCTGCAGGTGAGTCGAGCGGCGAAGGAGTATCGGATCGTCACGCATCGAATCCTGAGCGAACAGCAGCAGATCCTCGACGGCGGCGCTGACAAGTCCGGCCGGACCCATCGAGCGCGAGATCAGGAAGTGCGGTGTCGGTACGAGATCGTCGCCCGAGCGGACGTGGCCGACCGCTGCGCTGTGCAGGATGGTTTCCTCGGGCAGCGTCGTGGTCCGGCATAACCCGAGCGGTTCGATGATCCGCTCGCGTAGGACGACGTCCCACACCTTGCCGCGCAGAACCTCGACGACTCTTCCCAGGACGACGAATGCAGCATTGCAGTAAGCCCAGGCGGAGCCCGGCGTGAAGAGCTGTGCGACGGATTTCAGCTCCGTCACGTAGCGTTCGATGCAGTCGTCACCTCGGCCCGTGTCGATATAGACGTCACCGTCGATTCCGCTGGTATGGGTCAACAGGTGCCGTGTCGTGATCGCCGCGCTTGCCGTCTCGTCGGACACTGTGAATTCGGGCAACACGTTTCGGACCGGTGCGTCGAGGTCGAGAAGCCCTTCTTCGACGAGTTGCATGATCAACGTGGCGGTCCAGACCTTGCTGATCGAGCCCATCTGGAACACGGTGTCCGGGGTAGCAGCGATACCGGTGCGGGTGTTGACGACGCCGGAGGTGACCACGGTGCGGTCGAAGCCGCTGCGCGAGGTCGTCACGATTCCCAGCGAGGCACCGGCGACACCGTACTTCTCGACGAGGGTGTCGAGGCGGTACTGCCAGTAGTCGGGATCGACGGCGGTCCGTGCCGGTGTCGGAGACAGATGGCGCTCCACCCACGCGACCAGACGCCTGCTGTAATCCGAGCGGTGCGAGGGTCGTCCGGTGAGAACGAATGCGTGCGACGCCTCGGGGTAGACGACGAGTTCTGTCTCCACACCGGCCAGACGCAGACCGGCGAACCACTGCTCGGCCTGGTTGACGGGACAGCGGACGTCGCTGCCGCCGTGCAGGATCAGGGTCGGCGTGGTGACCTTCGAGACGCGTGCGAGCGGCGAGATTTCCTGCACGCGAGCCGACCGGGGATCGAACTCGACGGTCTGCAACAAGATGCCCTCGTCCGACGCGCCCGCCGTGTTCGCGACGTCGCAGACCAGTCCGCCCGCCACTGCCACCGCGAACCGGTCGGTGATCGAGGTGAGCGCGCACGTCATGAATCCGCCGTAGCTGTACCCGGTGAGCACCAGTTGGGCGGGATCGGCGATACCTTCGGCGACCAGGGTCTCGACGGGTTCGAGCAGATCGGCGCGGTCCGCGTCACCCCAGCTGTCGCGGACGCCGTCCAGGAACGCGTTGCCGTAACCGTCGCTGCCACGGGGATTGACGGTCAGCACCGTGTATCCCAGGCGCACCAACTCCGCGTGGTAGGCGTGCATCACGGTCCGGGTGCCGGTCCAGGCGTTGTGCGGTCCGCCGTGCACGTCGAGTACCAGCGGTCCGGCGCTCGTGACCGCCGGATCTCGCAGTATCCAGGCCTGAACGCGGGTGCCGTCGCTGATGTCGAACCAGCGCTCGGTGGCGACCGGGAACCGAGCCGACGCTGTTGTTTCCGTGTTCAGTTCGGTGACGATCTCGATGTCGCGAGTGGCCAGATCGACCACGGCGATCTCGCTGAACGATTCGGCCGTCGACACGGAGACGACGGCATGTCCGTCGGTCAGCGCCAGTCCGGAGACGACGGTCTGCTCACCGGCGACGACCGGTGCGGCCACCCCGGATTCGAATCCGATCCGGTGAAGCTCGGTCGAGCCGTGATTGCGCAGGCAGAAGACGACGTCGCCGTCGGCGGTGAAACCTGGTGCACCGCCGGGATATCCGGTGCCTCCCGGCATGACGTTGCGATCGAGTCCGGCGGTGAGACTGCGATCGGTCACCCGACCGTCTCGGTGAAGGACGAGAAGTTCGTTGTTTCCGATATCGGGGCAGTGGCGACCGACCGCGACGACGGCGTCCCCGTTCGGTGCCCAGGCCAGCGGCCCGCAGATGCTCGTCGCCTGCCCCAGTCGGGTCGGGGCCGCGTTGATCTCCGTCAGTGACACGACCCAGGCGGAGTTCGCCAGCGTCAGATCGGAGTTCTCGTCCGTCGCGGCGGTGAAGGCCAGTTCGCTGCCGTCGGGGCTGTACACGGGATCGGCGGCGTCCCAGTCACCGTCCGTCAACCGGCGGACAGCGCCCTCTGCGAGATCGAGTTCGAACAGGTGCACGCGAACGCTGCCGCGCGTCCCCGGCCCGTCGATCTTGTAGTTGAGCTTTCGAGTCACCAGGGGCCGCGTCGACGTCGTGACCGCACGCTCGACGGGGGCACCGAATGCGATCCGGGTGCCGTCCGGCGAGAAGACCGGTGCGCCTGCGCCGAGCGGAAGCTGCGCAGCGGTGGTCAGCTGTATCGGCTGTCCACCGGCGGCGTCGACCGACCACAACTGCGGCGTGCCGGAGCGATCCGGACGCACGAACACCAACTGCGTCGACGTGGGATGCCACGCCGGAGCAGTATCGAAAGGACCGGCGGTCAGTTGCGCCTGCGGCGACGCCAGCCAGATCGAGTGCTCGTCGACGTCGTCGACCAGGTTCGACCGAGTGCGTACGTACGCAATGCGGCCCGACGCGCCGACGGCGATGCTGCTCGGTGTGACCACCGAGGCGTAGTCCTCGATGGTTGCCGCTCGGCGCGCAGTCGCACTCGGAGAGGCCACTGGTGACTCGAGGATGGTCACTGGAACATCGGCTCCCCGAGCTGGGGAATGGCTGAGAGCAGCTTTCGTGTGTATTCCTCACGCGGAGAATCGATCACGTCGAGAACCGGGCCGTGCTCGACGATCTGTCCACCGAGCATGACCGCCACGTGATCGCAGACGTAGCGGATCACCGCGAGGTTGTGACTGACGAACAGGACTGTCAGGCCCAACTGCTTCTGCAGATCCATCAACAGATTCAGGACGGCGCCCTGTACGGATACGTCCAGTGCAGAGGTGATCTCGTCGGCCAACAGTACCGACGGAGCTGCAGCGAGCGCCCGCGCCAACGCGACACGCTGACGCTGACCACCGGACAACGAACCGGGATAGTCGTGGGCCTTCTCTGCCGGGAGCTGGACTGTGGTGAGTAACCGGGCCACCTCGGTGTCACGCTCGCCACGACTGCGCTTGGTCTTGTCACGTCGTTCGGTGGAGCGTAGAGCCTCGGCCAGAGACTGTCCGATCGTCATACGCGGGTCCAGGCAGGAATAGGGATCCTGGAACACCATCTGGATGGTGTGGCGCAGGCGGGCGGTGGCGCCGCGAGCATGAGCCACGTCGACACCGTCGAGAAGGATCTGGCCCGAGCTGGGTTCCGCCAGACCGACGGTTGCCCGCGCGAGGGTGGACTTTCCGGAACCGGATTCACCGACCAGCCCTACAATCGAACCCGACGGTATATCGAGATTGATGTTCTTGACCGCGTGGAAACGTTTGGTGCCGGTGCCGAGATGGACGTTGACGTCGCGAAATTCCAGCCTGCTCATCTGGTCGTCTCCTCTGCGGCTGAAACCAGCTCTTCCAACTCGACGTCCACGGCGCTCGCCGGGGTTCCGAGGTTTTCGACCTGCCAGGCCTCGTCGACGGTGGCGAGTGGCTTGTCGCGATCGGTGGTCATGGTGGGGACTGCGGCGATGAGTGCGCGGGTGTACGGGTGTCGAGCGCGCCCGGCTACCAGATCGTCGACGGTGATGTCCTCGACGATGTTGCCGGCGAACATGACCAGGACTCGGGTACACATACCCGTGATGACAGCCATGTCGTGTGAGATGAGAAGGATTGCGGCACCGGTCTCTTCACGAACCTCGTGCAGCAGTCCGAGGACCTCGCGCTGAACGGTGACGTCGAGTGCCGTGGTGGGCTCGTCCGCGATGATCAATGCCGGCTTTCCCATCAGGCCCATGGCGATCATGGCACGCTGACGCATACCGCCGGAGAACTCGTGGGGGTACTGCTTCGCCCGGCGTTCGGCGTCGGGGATCTTCACGGCGGTCAGACGGTCGACGGCAGCCTTCTTGGCTTCCGTCTTGCTCATTCCCTCGTGTAGCCAGCCGATCTCGGCGACCTGGTAGCCGACCTTGAGAGACGGGTTCATCGACGACATGGGGTCCTGGAACACCATGGACAGACGGGTTCCGAGTTGGCGGGCGATCTTGCGGGCGGCAGTGCCTTCCGGCCGCTTGCCGTCCTTCATCAGAACCGAGCCGTCGAATTCGATGAGGCCGGCGTCGACGACGGTCGGATAGTCCGTGAGCTGAGAAATCGCCATGCAGCTCAGCGACTTTCCGGAACCGGACTCGCCGACGATACCGACGGTTTCACCGCGGTGAACCGTGAAGCTGATGTTGTCGACCGGGCTACGCCAGGTATTACCGGCGGGAACCGCCACGGACATGTTCCGGACAGTGAGAACAGCGTCCTTGTCCACCGGCGCCGACGGCGTGACGTCTTCGGCGGTAGCCGATTTCGGCGCCGGCTTGGACGTGTTGAGAGGCTTCCACTTGGGGAGCTTGCTGCTGATCGGGCTGCGCACACCCGCGCCGCGGGCGATCGCTTCACCGACCAACGTGAAGGTCAGACCGGAGAGTACGACGGCTATACCCGGTGCCAGAGCGGTGGCGGGGTTGACGAAGATCTTCGACAGACCCTCGTTGAGCATGCGACCCCAGTCGAAGGACGGCGGCTGGATGCCGAGTCCGAGGAACGACAAACCGGCAAAGACGACGAGCCCACTGCCGACGGAGATGCTGGCGTTGACGATGAGAGGTTCGCGGATGTTGGGGAGGATGTGCCGGAACAGCAAGCCGGGCTTGGTGACTCCGAGGATGCGAGCGGCATCGATGAAGTCGCGGCCGTTCACCGACGAGGACAGCGCGTAGGTCAGACGGGCGAACGGCGACGCCATGGCCAGACCGATCGCGATCACGGCACTGCCCGAACCCTGTCCGAGCACGACCAGCAGGAAGATGGCGAGCAGCAGTCCGGGAAAGGCGATGGCGAAGTTGAGGAACGCCACGACGAACCGGCCGATCCAGCGCGGAGCGAGCAATGGGAGCGTTCCGAGGAACAGGCCCAGCGCGACGCCGAGTCCCACGGCGCTCAGCGCCATGAGAACGGATAACCGTGCTGCGGTCATGGTGCGGGCGAAGACGTCTCGTCCACCGGCGTCGGTGCCGAAGATGTGTTCGGAACTCGGACCCTGGGAGAGGGCCTTGGGGTTTCCGACGACAGCGGCATCACCCCAGATGATCGGCCCGAAGATCACGAGTGCGATCAGCCCGGTCAGAAAGGTGAGAGCCAGCATTCCCAACGGAGTGCGGAAAGTCTGGACCAGCCAGTGCCGACGAGGAGGCGTCGTTGCGGCCGTTTCGACCGTAGGTGAGGTGCTCAACTCAGTTCTCCCGGATGGTGGATCGTGGGTCGATCAGAGCGAGCACCACGTCGACGATGAAATTGATGAGGAGGACGATGCTGCCGTAGATCACGACCAGCGTCTGGGCGAGCGGATAGTCCTTCTCGGTGATGGCTTTGACCAGTGCCAATCCCATTCCGGGCCAAGCGAAGATGCTTTCGATGAGCACGGTTCCGGCGATGAGACCACCGAGCAGCAGACCGGCCAGCGTCAGGGTCGACGTCAGGAGGTTGGGCATGGCGTGCCGGAAGTACATGCGCGCCGGGGACATCCGCTTGGCGCGCGCGGTACGGATGTAATCCATGTCGAGCACGCTGAGGGCTTCGGCGCGCACGATCCGTGACATGGAGGCGATGGTGCCGATGGACATGGCGGCGACGGGGAGGATGTAGCTTTCCGGCCCGCCCCGTCCGGCGACGGGAAGGATCGGGAAGGTGACGGCGAAGAGGTAGACCAGTGCCGTACCGAACATGAACTCCGGAATCACGGCGATGGTGCCCGATGTTGCGGTGTAACCGATTTCGACTCCGCGTCGCCGGCCACCTCTGGTCAGCGCCGCGAAGATGAGCCCGATCGGGATGCCGATGACCAACACGGTGACGACCGTGAGGAAGGCCAGTTCGAGCGTGGCGGGCAATCGGGTGCCGATCACCTCGAGGACCGGAGTCCTCAAGGTGATCGAGTCACCCGGATTGCCGGTGAGTAGTCCGCCGATGAAGCGGAAGTACTGCTGGTAGAGCGGCAGATCGTAACCGAGTTGCTTGCGCGTCGCCTCGACGAGTTCGACGGGAGCGTTCAATCCCAGTGCCAACCGGACGGGATCACCCGGAATCAGTTGGAGCATCAGGAAGGCCGCCGTCACCAGCGCCCAGAGAGAGACAACGAACGTACCGAGACGGCGTAGGAGATACGCAGGCCAGCTGTCGGACTCGAATAACTTCTTGCGAGCCGACGGTGCCGCTGGTGGTGTCGCGGCTTCAAGTGTTTGACTCATGGCTGTCTTTCCGAGGGGCGGGATGCTGGGACGGTGGAACGGCCTACTGGTAGACGCGCAGCGCCGGGCCGGTGAACGTCTTACCGAATGCGAGTCCGGACTTGGAGAAGTAGGTGTTGTTGACCGAGTTCGCGAACGGCACCGCGTCGACAGCCTTGACGATCTCGGACTCGGCGTCGGCCCAGGCATCGCAGGCTTCGGCACCGGTCAGGCCGGAGGCTTTGGTTGCGCCTGCTTCGTAAGCGTCGTTGTTGATCGAGGAGAAGTTCTTTCCTGCCGGCGGAACCGGCCCGGCGAAGAAGCCGGTGAACGCGCTCGGAACGCTGTTGTTGATCTGAATCCAGCCGATGTCCCAGGCCGTGTTGTCCTTGCCGCTGACCATGACGTCGATGACCTTGTTGGAATCGCCACCGGTCACCTCGACCACCGCGCCCATCTCGTTCCACGCGTTCTGCGCCATCTCGACTGCCGCGTTGCGTGAGTCGTCGACACCGTCGTAGTACATGCGGAGTTTGAGGGCTTGGCCGTCCTTGCTGCGCTTGCCGTCGGAGCCGGCCTTCCAGCCTGCGGCATCCAGTGTCGCCTTGGCGCCGTCGACGTCGAACGTCGGAAGGTTGCCGTCGACCGAGTCGTAGATGCAGGCGCGGGGTTCGATCGCGACGAAGCTGGTCGCCCGGACACCCTGACCGGCGGTCAAGACCTGGGCGATGTCGTCGAGGTCGACAGCCTGGACCAGTGCCTTGCGCACGGCCGGATCGCTGGTCGGGTTGCCGTCGATGTGATTGAAGTACATCTGGCCTGCGGGCACCGGACGCTCGACGACGGTGAGGTTGGCGGCGTCGACACGGGCCTTGTCGGGTCCGGAGATCGCCACGGCGTTGATTTCACCGTTCAGCAGCTGGTTGGCAGCGGTGCTGACATTCGGAATCATCGACGCGATGACCGTCTTGGGCACGCCGGGCGTTTCCGAGGTGGTCTCGTCCGGGCCCCAGTTGTAACCGTCGCGGCGTTCGAACGTGTAGTGATCGTTGGGCACGACCTCGGTGACCTTGTACATTCCGGTGCCGAGCGAAGCTTTGTTCGCGGCGGTCGGATCCTTCAATGCCGCGTCGCAGACTATGGGCAACCGAGCGAGGTTGAGCAGCAGGAACGGGCTGGGAGCGGGAGTCGTGACGGTGACGGTGCGGGTCGCGAGATCGGCTGCGGCTGTTGCCGTCGCCGGCACATTGGTTCCGCGCATCTGTGAGCCGTTGGCGGGGTCCGCGACGAAATTGATGTTGTCAGCGACAGTCTGGGCGGTCAGGGCGGATCCGTCCGTACAGGTGACGCCGTCACGAATGGTGAAGGACGCCGACGTGGGCGACTCTTCCCACTTCTCCGCGAGCCACGGTCCGACGACACTCGTGTCAGGATCCTGATAGACGAGATAGTCGTACGCCAACCGGGAGACCTCCGCAGTCGCGGAGGAAGCCGCCATGATCGGGTTGAGGGCGCCGGGATCGGCCTGAAGACCGAATCGGAACGTACCGTCCGTGACGGGATCGCCACCACCGGAGCCACCCGCGTTGGTGCCTCCTGAGCCACAAGCGGTCAACACGAGTGCGAGCCCTGCGGCTGCTGCAAGTGTTGGGTAAGAACGGTGTTTCATGGTGCCTCCGAGATGGAGCCGTCGCCCGAGTGGAGATCGGCTGGGCGTGTTCGAGTACTGACTGCTAAATCTTGTCCCATGGCGTGACCTGCATCTCTGTCGATCCGCACGAAATTCGAACCGTTTTTAGTCGGTTCTCACCAAAAGTCCGCAAAACGGCGCATCAGCGGCATCACGTGTGTTGCCGCCGGCAAACAGGGGTCATCGTTCGGGATGAGGTCGGGAACTACCAGCGGAGATGCCGGTTCGATGCGACGGTCGTCACCGCTTGATGTGGAGAGCGACAAACGCCCGCACACCTCCCACGCGGACCGAAACCTTGCGGTCCGACTCGGGTAACAGGGCGTGCGGGCATGAGCGAGTTCACTCGAGTAGAGATGTCCAGGCGGTTTTCTCAGCTCCTGTCACTCAGGTGGGGGACTGCTCCGTGACGACCTTCTCGACGAATCGATGTGTCTGATCGAACGCCGACGGAACTTGAACCGGATTGCTCATGTCGCTGATCTCGGCCCACCGTTCGGCGACGACCTCCGGTGAGAGTGCATCCGTCGGAATGTAGACACCCTGGGATTCTTCCATCCGGGCGATGGCGAACACTCCGGCGCCGGCGCTGAGGATCGTCTTGGTGGGAGCGTCGTCGGAGACCATGAACAACGCGCCGGGCGAGATCGACTCGGGGGCCAGCAACGCCAGCGTCTTCTCGTCCAGGAGGTCTTCGGTCATTCGGGTGGCGGCGGTCGGTGCGAGCGAGTTCACTCGAATTCCCTTCCGCTCTCCTTCGATGGCGAGGACGTTCATCAGACCGACCACGCCCGACTTGGCGGCACCGTAATTGGACTGGCCGAAGTTGCCGTAGATTCCCGACGCCGACGTCGTCATGAGGATTCGGCCGTAGTTCTGTTCGACCATGTGCGGCCAGACCGCTTTGGAGCAGATCACCGATCCCATCAGATGAACCTCGATCACCTTGCGGAAGTCGTCGAGTTCGGCCTTGACGAAGGACTTGTCGCGCAGGATCCCGGCGTTGTTGATCAGGATGTCGACGCGGCCCCACTTCTCGATCGCGGCGGCCACCATGGCGGCTACGGCGTCGACGTCGGTGATGTCGCAATGGTCCGCGATCGCCTCACCGCCCTGCTCGACGATCTCCGCGACCACCTTGGCTGCGGCCGTGTCGGCTCCACCGACACCGTTCACCGAGCCGCCCATGTCGTTGACGACGACGCGTGCACCGCGCGCAGCCAGGGCCAGCGCGTGTGAGCGGCCGAGACCGCCGCCTGCGCCCGTGACGATCGCTACCTTGCCCGAAAAATCCAACGACATTGGAAAACCTCTCTGATCAGGGATACTACTGAGTATTACTGCTCTCGAGTATTCCCGGGGTCAAGGTTCGAGACAAGTCAAGGCGCACGAGGAGACGACACGCTCATGGAGACCGTTCTGCCGGACATGAAATCGGTGATCATCGACACCGCCGCCGACGCATTCGCCGACGACGGCTACGCGGCGACGACCGTCGACGACCTGGCAGAGAGGATCGGAGCCACCAAAGGCCTTGTCTATTACCATTTCCGGTCGAAATTCGACATCTACCTGGCAATCTACGAACGCGGTATGAGTCTGCTTCGAACCGCCGTGGACATCCCGATGGCAGCCGAGGGCAGCGGTCTCGGACGACTGGAGGCGATGTCGCGTGCGCATCTGGTGAATTTGATGACCCACCTCGGGCACCACCACACCATCCATCACGGGGTTCGTGGTCAGATGAATTCGGCGCTCAAGCCGCGCCAACAAGCTCAGTTGGCCGCCCTGAACTCGCTGCGTCTGGACTACGAAGACCGCTACGTCGAGGTGATCGAGGCCGGTGTGCGGGATGGGTCGATCGTGACGACATCGCCGCGGATGGCGGCAAAGGTACTGCTCAGTAGCCTCAACGGGACAGATCTGTGGTTTCGGCGTCGCGACGGGCAGACGACGGAGGAGACCGCGGCACTGGCCGCCGAGATCGTCGAACTGTTGATCGGCGGGCTGCGGATGACGAAATAGGCGGATGACGACGTAGGCGGATGACGAAATAGGCGGGCGGCGGAGTAGAAGGTCGGACTCGACTCGAAATGTCCGTCGGAACAAGGTCCGCGACGGACATTCTGTCGGTTGTCGCCAGAGGCGCCGCACCGCAGAGTTCTGGTATGGCAATTACCGAAGGTGCATCCGAACGAGCCGTGGCGGATCGCGAGTACGGAGATCGGGTACTCGCCGTCGAGCCTGGCGGAAACGAGTTCATTCCGCACGAAGATCGGCACGGCACTCCACGACAACTGTTCTGGACGTGGATGTCGCCGAATCTCGAGTTCGCCACCATCTTCATCGGCGTTCTCGCCGTGTCGGTGTTCGGTATGACGTTCTGGCAGGCGGCGCTCGGTTTGGTGATCGGTGCCGGACTCGGAGCTGCCGCTCACTTCGTTCTCTCCGCTCGCGGGCCGCTGCACGGGGTTCCGCAGATGGTGTTGGGCCGGCTGGGATTCGGATATCGGGGCAACGCCCTGCCGTCGGCGTTCATGTCGATCATGTGCGGAGTCGGATGGTTCGCGACCAACAGCGTGAGCGGAGCATTCGCCCTCAACACGTTGACCGGGCTACCGCCGGTACCGTCGCTGTTGGTGATCGTCGTCATCCAGACCGTGTTCGCCTTCTTCGGTCACAATCTCGTCCAGGCATTCGAGCGCTACGCATTTCCGGTACTCGCCGTGATCTTCGCGATTACCGCGATCGTCATTCTGACCAAGTCGAACCCGGGCGCACCGGCGATCGAGGGGGGTGTCGGCGGAATCGGCGGCTTCCTGCTCACCGTGGGTACCGCGTTCGGTTACGCCGCCGGTTGGACCCCGTACGCCGCCGATTACACCCGCTATCTACCTGCATCGGTCTCCACCGTTCGCACCGGGCTGTACGCCTCGGCCGGTCTGTTCGTCTCCTGCGTGGTGCTGTCGGTGGTCGGTGCGGCATCGGTGACGATCGGTGGCGTATCGTCGACGAACCCGGCTGATGCGTTCACGTCCAACCTTCCTTCGCTGCTCGCCGACTTGACGCTCCTGGCAATCGCTCTCGGTGCCGTCGCCGCAAACGCTCTCAACGTCTACTCGGGTTCCATGGCTTTTGTGACCATCGGATTGACCTTGCCGCTGAAAACGCAGCGCGCTGTGGTCAGTATGGCGTTCGGTGTGATCGGATTCCTGGTGGCGTGGTGGGCTCTCGCTGATGCGGCCGCCAGCTACGAGGCCTTCCTGCTCGTCGTCGCCTACTGGATCGGGCCGTGGCTCGGGATCATGTTCGCCGACCAGTACCTGCGCCGAGGGCAGCGTGTCGACGAGCTGCTCTACGATCCGAAATATTCGAACTGGGGCGGCTTTTCGGCCTTCCTCATCGCGCTCGTCGGCTCGGTTCTACTGTTCTCCAATCAGGAGAAGTTCGTCGGGTACCTCGTTCGCTCAGTGCCGGAGTTGGGGGACATCACGTTCTTCGTCGGCTTTGTCATGGCGGCCGGACTGTACCTGGCGATCAACGGCTCGCGGATCAGCGGCGGCAAGACGGTAAGCGCACAGCGCAAGTAACAGGCTCGCGTACATCGACGGCGTCGACGGATCGTATCCGAGTAACGAGCGGATGCGATCGAGTCGTTGATAGAGCGACTGACGCCCCAGGTGAAGTGCGGACGCGGAACTGGTCGCGCTGCATCCGTGCCGCAAGTGCACTTCGAGGGTTCGAGTCAGGTCACTGGAATGAGTTGAATCCCAGTTGATCAGCGGCGCAATGATGTCCAGCATCCGATCTCGGGCCCGCGCGGGCAGTTGGTCGACGGACAGTTCCGGTGTCAGCTCGCGCGTGGTGGTCACGACTCGGCCTGCGAGCCACGTCCGACGCGCCGACGTGGCAAGGCGAAGCCCCGAGCGTGCCCCGTGCAGTGCGGTACTCACCTCGGGTGGCGAGAACAGGCACGGATCGCCGATCACCACCGTCACCCCGTCGGTGATGTTGGCGGCCAACGATTTCCCGAATGCATCGCTGACGGCGCCGACGGCGTCGACGGTACCGGCCGGCACCGCGACGAGACCGTAAGTGCGCGAGTGGACTTCGGCGCACAAGCTGGGCTGACCCAGATGCCGAGCTGCGGATTCGAGCAGTCGACTGGCAATTCGCGAGCCCGGAGAATCGACGGCGACCGCCACCACGAGATTCCCCGGTGCCGGGTGAAAGCCTGCGGCGCCGGACCGGACCCGGAGATCGATGTGGCGGACGTCGCCGCCGTCCAGTAGGTCCGAGACCAGAGCAGCGGCAGCGCGTTGGGGTCGGCCGGTCAGACTCCCCGAATAGGTCAACGCCAGACCCAGTGACAAGGCGGACTGCTCGAGTAGAGCGTGAAGTGCACCGGTATCGAGCGGTGAGCCGGGACCAGCCGTCAACGTGCCCCACACGCCGTCCCTGGAACGTACAGCGGCAGTGGCGGTTCCAGCGTCGGCCGCCCGCCATGCCGACCGATCGTCGTCGACGCCGTGCGCTGCGACGAGCGCGCCGCTGCCGCTCGTCACGATGAGCGGGCACCCGGTCACTGCACTGATGCGTTCGAGCAGCTTGGCCACACCGTTGCCTGCCATCAACTCTAGTTCGAGGGACCGGGCCAGTTCGTCGCGCAGTCGTAGCACGGCAACTTCACGCGAAATGATCTCGGTATTCGCGTTCTGGCACAGTTCGATGAAGGGCACGACCGTTCGCAGGGCGATCAAGGGCATGTTCATGGCGGTGGCTTCCTCGATCATGTCCTGAGGAATCGTGTCGAAGGTTCGGCCAAGTTCTACGGCGACGCCTGCAACATTGCGTTTGCCGACCTCGCGCAGATAGTGCCTGCGGGTTCCTGGGTCGACGCCGGAGAGCCCCAATCCCGTGGTCAGGAGCAGTTCATCGCCGGAGAGCAGCGGGCTGATCTCGTAGATTTCGCTCGAATGTACCCACCGGACCGCCCGCCCCAATGACCGCCCGCCGGCCAACACCTGCGGATCTGCACTGCGGAATTGGCGGTCGAGCAGCTCGCGCACAGTCAGGGTCACGGGCAGGGCTTCCTCTCTCGGGGCGACAGTATGTCCACATTAGGAGCGGCTCGTTACCACAATGTGTCCGTTGTGGTCCGGTAGGTAACCGCAGAAAGTAGAGGTATGTCGACGACAACGACGAGTGCCCGGGCGGCTCTCGATCCCCAACAGATGTTGCAGTGCGCGATCGCCGAGGCGGAACTGGGTCGTAGCGAAGGCGGTATTCCCATCGGCGCCGCACTTTTCGGCTCCGACGGAACCCTTCTCGGCAGTGGGCGCAATCGCAGAGTGCAGCACGACGATCCGTCGGTGCACGGCGAGACCGACGCTTTTCGCGCCGCGGGCCGTCAACAGGACTACCGGACAACGATCATGGTCACCACGTTGTCGCCCTGCTGGTACTGCAGCGGACTGGTGCGGCAGTTCGGCATCGGCACCGTGATCATCGGGGAGAGTGTCACATTCACCGGTGGGCACGAGTGGCTGCGAGAGCACGGTGTGAACGTCACCGTGCTGAGCGACCGACGCTGCATAGACCTGATGACCGAATTCATCGATACGTGTCCAGCTCTCTGGAACGAAGACATCGGAGTACCCGAATGAAAGCTGTTTCCACCATCGATATTTCCCTCTGGCGTGCCGGTGGCCCGGGAGCGCAGGATGTGGCCGCGCAGGTGGACGAGGGACTGCAACGCGCCGGTTTCCTTCTTGTTCGTGGCCACGGGATCACTGCGGAGCTGGCCGCCGACGTGCGCGCCGCCGCCCGGAAGTTCTTCGCGCTGCCCACCGAGGTCAAGAACAAGTACGCCGCAGTGGTCGGGGAACGCGGCTGGATCGGGCCGGGCATGGAGGCCAACGGCTACTCGGAGGGAACGCAAACTCCGCCCGATCTCAAAGAGACCTTCGCGGTGGGTGCTGACACGGCTACCGGTGATCGAGCGGTCGACGACGTCTGGTTCCGCGCGAATGTCTGGCCGACGGAGGTGACCGAACTGCGCGAACTTCTCACCGTCTACACCGCGCAGATGCGGCGACTCTCCGACGACCTGCTCGAGATGTTCGCTGCCGCCCTCGGCCTGACTGCGAATCCTTTCGACGGACTCGCCGACCGTCCGACGTGGACCTGCAACATCAATCACTATCCGCCGTTGAGTTCCGTGGGTGAGCCTGAACCCGGACAGTTCCGGATCGGACCGCACACCGACTTCGGGACCGTCACCGTGCTGGACCGGGAACCGGGTTCGGGCGGACTGCAGGTGTACACCGACGAAGGTGGTTGGGAAGATGCGCCGTACGATCCGGAAGCGCTGACCGTCAACATCGGCGATCTCCTCGAATACTGGAGCGGAAGACGGTGGCCGTCGGGCCGGCATCGTGTGCTGCCGCCCCAATCCGATGCACCCGAGGAAGATCTGGTATCGCTCATCTATTTCTACGAACTCAACCACGATGCGGTGGTGATTCCCTTGACCGAGCCGGTCGGAAAGGTGTCCGATCTCGACCCCGTGGTGTCGGCCGATTTCGTGAAGCTGCGACTCGACGCCATCACGCTCTAGCCGCGCCCGCCCCGCGCTCTCGGCAGGTTTGTCCTACCGCAGGGCGCGGGGTAGAGTGTTGGCGTCGTGCGCGGTCCTGGCACGACTTTCGAGTGGGAATCCAGGGAAGAGGAGGTGTGGCTGTAATGCGTGGCCAACCTCCGAGTACCAACTGAAGCTGCAGACGATCCGGTCAGCCGGGTGTTTCGCTGCAGCTTCACCGTGTGTTCATCGACCTCTGCTTCGCTGTCGGGCGAGTCAAGGTTGTTCACTCTTCCCGTGAAAGCTGTTCAGTATGCGCGAATTTCGTCAGCCTCGATCCATCCTCCCGCGCCGCTCCGCCGGGCTGGGCGAGTCACGTCCCGGCCATTCCGGTGGCCCGCGTCCGTCACCGTCGCCGGATATCGCCGTCGAGTCCACCGTCGTCGACAGTGGGGTGTACCGCGACGGTGCGAGGATCGCGTCGCCGTCGACGCTGGCCGAGGCGCTCTCCTGTGTCCCGGACGAGCAGTCCATGGCGTGGATCGGCCTGTACCGCCCCGATGATGCTCAATTGTACGATGCAGCAAAGCATTTCGATCTCCACGAGCTGGCGGTCGAGGATGCGATCGTCGCGCACCAGCGGCCGAAGCTCGAGCGTTACGGCGAGACGTTGTTCGTCGTGCTGCGAGCGGCTCGTTATCGGGACGAGACCGAGCGGGTGGAGTTCGGTGAGCTGCACGTATTCTGTGGCCCCAGTTTCATCCTGACTGTTCGCCACAGCGAGTCGCCGGATCTCTCTGCCGTCCGCCACCGCATGGAAAATGATCCCGAGCTACTCAAACTCGGTACCGAAGCTGTGTTGTACGCGATCTTGGACGCGGTGGTCGACGGATACGCACCGGTGGTGGCGGGCCTGCAGAACGACATCGACGAGATCGAGACTGAAGTATTCAGCGGTGATCCCGGGGTGTCGCGTCGCATCTACGAGCTCACCCGCGAGGTCATCGAGTTCCAACGTGCGTCACGTCCCTTGCTCGGAATGTTGCGCGGACTGTCAGCCGGATTCGACAAGTACCATACGGACGAAGAACTACAGCGTTATCTGCGAGACGTGACCGACCATGCAACCACGGTCGTCGAGCAGGCCGACGGTTTCCGTCAGCTGCTCGGCAACATCCTCACCGTGAACGCGACGCTGGTGTCGCAGAATCAGAACGAGGAAATGCGTAATCTGACGCGCGCGAGTTACACGCAGAACGAGGAAATCAAGAAGGTGTCGGCGTGGGCGGCAATCTTGTTCGCGCCGACGCTGATCGGAACCGTGTACGGAATGAACTTCGACGAGATGCCGGAATTGCATTGGCATCTGGGTTATCCGTTTGCCTTGTCGATGATGGTGCTCACCTGCGGCACGCTCTACACCGTGTTCAAGCGGCGGGGTTGGCTCTGACGTTCGCCGTGCGCCGACCGGCGAGGTTGTAGGTCGGCGCACGGACCACGGTCAGAGCGTCTGGGCGCAGACGGCGAAATTGCGTTCGGGGTACGAGAAGCCCGAGTCCGATTCGCCGCCGCAGTCGTCGATGGACGACGTGTTCTGCAGAATGTCGAGTACTTTGACGCCGTTACTGGTATCCGAGGCTCCGCAGTCGACGTGCGCGGGTTCGGTACTGCCGAATCCGAGGTCGACGCATCCGCCGATCACCCAGTCGACGTCGAGGCAGACTGCCCCTCGCTCGTTGCCGCCGAAGGTCTCGTAGTAATACGAGTCGACGTCGGAGGCGCATTGTGAGTTGGACGGCACCTTCGCCACAACCTTGTAGTTGGAATCGGCGCTACCGCAGTCCGCCTTGTCTATCTCGGCATTGGTCATCGTTCCGCCGAGTTTCACGCAGTCACCGATCGCCACGTCGATGCTCACTCGGCCACCGTCGTCGTCGCCTTCCTGGCCCACGATCCGCGTGGTGGTCGGTGCGCTCGACGAGGTGACGGCAGTCTCGGAGTCTGCTGCGGCCATCGGAGTGCCGTCGCTGCTGCTGCTACAGCCTGCGACGAAGAATGCGACCGCCGAGGCGGCGGTCGCGGCGACGAGAAGGCGCCGGAGGGTTCCGGGCATATGTGCTCCCTGTGTGCTGGATCGAACTGTTCGGGACCTATTCCACTGCATAGGTAGTCGAATTGCCAAGCCGACTGACAGTATGGGGTGGTGGACCTTCCTGTGATGCCGCCTGTTGCGCCGATGCTGGCTAAGGCGGCGGCGTCCGTGCCGACGCAAACCGAAGGGCAACAACCGGTCTGGTCGTACGAGCCGAAGTGGGACGGGTTCCGGGCGATAGTGTTTCGGGATGGCGAGGAGGTTGTGATCGGTTCACGCGGGGGGAAGGATTTGGCACGGTACTTCCCGGAGATGGTGGATGCCTTTCGCGATGAATTGCCCGAAAAATGCGTTTTGGATGGCGAATTGGTCGTTACTCGATCCCAGGACGGCGTCACGCGTTCGAGTTGGGAAGCACTGTCCGAACGCATTCACCCCGCAACCAGTCGAGTGACGTTGCTTGCCGAGCAGACTCCGGCGCAATTCGTCGCGTTCGACATCCTTGCCCTGAGCTCACGTGATGTGTCGACCGAGGACTTCGCGGTGCGGCGGGCGCTGCTCGCGGACACCGTCGGCGGTGGGGCGCCGCTCGCGGACACCGGCGGTGGGGCGCGCTGCCACGTCACGGCCGCGAGCACCGACAGTGCCGAGGCGCGGCGCTGGTTCGACATGTTCGAAGGCGCAGGCCTCGACGGCGTCGTCGCGAAGAAACTCCTGGGACCGTACCTGCCAGGCAAGCGCGAGATGGTCAAGGTCAAGCACGCCAGGACAGCAGATGTCGTACTGCTCGGTTACCGTCCGCACAAGAGCGTGCCGGGTATCGGATCGTTGCTACTCGGCCTGTTCGACGGTTCCGAACTCATATCTGTTGGCGGCGCCTCGGCGTTCACCGCTGCCAGGCGGATCGAATTGCTCGCCGAACTCGAGCCGCTGCGCCTGGGCGACGACGTCGTTGCCGAAGGTGAAGCGAGCCGTTGGCGGTCGGCTGCCGAACGATCCTGGATTCCGCTCCGACCCGAGCGGGTACTGGAAGTGGCGTACGACCAGATGGAAGGGGAACGATTCCGGCACGGCGCCCGATTCCTGCGCTGGCGTCCGGACCGTGTGCCCGACGAATGCACGTTCGAGCAACTGGAGGTTCCGGTGCGATACGAATTCACGGATGTACTGGCAGGCGGTAGATGATGGCTGCAGCGGCAGAAGAACTGACGGTGGACGGAATCGCCGTCCGACTCTCGAGTCCCGACAAGATCTATTACCCGCAACTGGGCGTCGACGGCGGGACCAAACGTCACCTCGTCGAGTACTACCGCACAGTTGCCGAGAACGGCGCCGCGCTGCGGGCTCTCTCGGATCGCCCGACGCATCTTCAGCGCTTTCCGGACGGCGTCGAAGGCGACGAGGTTTACCAGAAACGACTACCTGCCAAGCGACCCGATCATGTCGAATCGTGCACCGTGACCTTTCCGTCAGGGCGCACGGCCGAGGTGCTTCGAGTCCGCACTGCCGCGAATATCGTATGGGCGGCCAACCTGGGGACCGTCACCTTCCACCCGTGGGCGGTGCGCTGCCCGGACGTCGATCATCCGGACGAGCTGCGTATCGATCTCGACCCCCAGCCGGGAACGGGATTTGCCGAGGCGGTTGCCATCGCCGACGACGTTCTGCGGCCCCTGCTCGACGAGCTGGGTCTGACCGGCTTTCCCAAGACGTCCGGTGGGCGCGGTCTGCACGTGTACGTACCGATCCTTCCGAACTGGGATTTCATCGAGGTTCGCCGGGCGGGGATTGCGTTGGCCCGTGAAGTCGAGCGGCGCAGCGGTGATCGCGCCACCACGGCCTGGTGGAAGGAAGAACGAGGCGAGCGCATCTTCATCGACTACAACCAGAACGCTCGCGACCGAACCATCGCGGCTGCGTACTCCGCCCGGAAGACGCCGATTGCCACCGTGTCCACGCCGGTGACGTGGGCAGAGTTGCGCGACGTCCATCCGGACGATTGCACTATCGCGACGGTGCCCGGACTGTTGGCCGATCGCGGCGATCCGATGGCGTCGATCCACGAGAGCCCCTGTTCGCTCGACGTTCTGCTGGAAATGGCCGAGCGCGACGTGGTCGCCGGGTTGAGTGACCTGCCGTATCCGCCGAACTATCCCAAGATGCCGGGCGAACCGAAACGCGTGCAACCGAGCCGAGATCGCGATCGGCATCGTGAAGACGGGTAACGTCGAGGACGAATGTCGGGTATTTCAGTTTTTCTACACCTAGGTTTTCTGCACTTCGGATATTTCTGCACTTCGACGGCTCAGTGGGGTTGAACGGTATGTATCGCGGCGGTAAGCGAACAGTACGAGTGTTGCTGGGCATCTCGACGGCATCGGTGGCAGCCGTGGGATCGATCGCAGTTCTGGCAGGTGGGACCGCGTCAGCGGCGACACTCGACTGTTCGGCTCGCAGCCAGGACCAGACGACGGTGATCGGAGCGTCCGCGTGCCGGGCCGTGGCCGACGACACCAGTAACGCGATCTCCCGCGTGTACGGTGACGGGGTGGCGGCGGCCGACTCACGCGATGGTGGATTCGCCGCCGGAATCAGTCTTTTCGGGGGTGTTTCGGCTGCGGAATCGAGAGCGGGAGCCCTCGCGAGCATCGCGGTGGGACCCGATTCGCTGGCACTCGGTCGCACGGACTCGGCTCCGCTGGCTCTGGTGATCAGCGGTCCCGGTGGCCGGGCTGCGGTGGGCGACGCATCGGTCGGTGCGATCTGTGCAGGCGGTCCCAGTCTGGTTTTCAACGTAGCCACAGGTCAAGGTTGCGTCAGCGATGGCGCGAGAGTGTGGTCTCTGCCCTGAACCCACCCTGAATCGTGTCAACGACGTGACGGTAGTCACAATGAGAAAAGGTTCCGGTCGTGGATCAGGCGGCTGGGCATGATCAGGGGAAGCGGAGGGCGTGATGGCACCTGACGCACAGGGCGTTTCACTCGCGAATGTTGCAGTTCCCTCGCGGACGGAGCTGTATGTAGATCGCAGGTTCCTGCCGCTCGCCGATCGTTTCTTCGCGATGTATCGCCAGTCGAATCAGGGTGGCGGCGCCCTTGTCGCCTATCTGGGTGGCGAGAAGGTGCTCGATATCTGGGCGGGATATGCCGATCGTGACCGTCGCTGGGACCACGACACCGTCTCACTGTCGTTTTCCACCGGTAAGGGAGTCGCCAGCACGGTAGTGCACCGGCTGGCCGAGCGCGGCCTCGTCGACTACGACGCACCGGTCGCCCGGTACTGGCCGGAATTCGCAGCAGCGGGCAAAGAGTCGATCACGGTCCGAGAACTCATGTCGCATCGCGCTGGACTCCACAAAGTCCGCGGACTCGTGCCGCATCCGACGGACCTGATGAACTACGACAGTGTGGTCGCCGCATTGGCGGCGACCACACCGGACAAACGTCGCCTGAAAGGGCCCGGATATCACGCGGTGACCTACGGGTGGCTGGTCGCCGAACTTGTCGCTCGGGTTGTGGGGCGCCCGTTCGTCGACGTGGTCGAGGCGGAGATCGCAGGGCCCCTGGGAGTTGACGAGTTCTGGTATCGGGTCCCGGAGCCTGATCGTGGACGGATCGCGAAGTTGTTCCCGCACATCAATCCGGCCGGAGTCAACTGGTCGTTGGCGTCGACGGTGCTCTCACACGTCGGACCGACACGAGGTCTGGCGGAAGCGGCCATGCCGGACGGTTTCGACGTCATGGTTCGTAACCCGGCGGTGTACGACGCTGTCATGCCAGGTTGGAACGGTGTTTTCAGTGCCCGTGCGCTGGCCAAGATGTACGGTGCGATCGCCAACGGGGGCGTGATCGACGGCGCCGTCTTCCTGAAGGAGTCGACCATCGAGCAGATGGCGACGATCCAGACCCGGGACCGCGACTACGTGCTGGCGATACGGCCCAATTGGACCCTCGGATACCATCCGCCGATCATCGCCGCTCGTCGGCAACCTCAGCACGCGATCGGTCACTACGGCGTCGGTGGATCGGGTGCATACGCAGATCTGGCGACGGGACTCTCGCTGGCGTTCACCACCAACAGGCTCGGAAGCGCTGTCACTGCCCTCGGTGATCTTCGTCTGGCCAAGCTGGGTGCGGAAGCCCAGGAGCTGGTTCGTCGGATCTGACCCGGTCAGCTGGACAGGAGCGGTTGACCAGGCACCCCGAATCGACGGGCGACAGGTCGCCGACCGGACGAGCCGATGCGCGTGCGCGCGAAGTCGGCAACGATCAGGCAAACATGCGAATTGCTCGATTGCCGCATTTGTGTGTTAATGGCTATGGAAATGTTCGGTTTGGTCTGGTTTGTGCGTTGGTAAGGCGCCGAGCGAGAGGTCGACACATTCCCGGACACGTAGCCGAGCGAAAGAAGTGACATGCGCAGCAAACAGGTTCGTCGGACGTCACGGATTGCAGTGGCACTCGTCGGAGCGGTGGCCGCAGGACTCGCACTGGCCGGACCGTCAGCGGCGGTGCCCCTCTTTCCCGGTGGCCCCGACGTTCAACTGCCGCTGATCCCCGGTGTGCCGTTCTTCGATCCGGCGGTCCCGGTGCCCGGTCAGCCCTTCACGCCGCCCATCGGCGCTCCGAACTTCTCCGCACCGTCGGTCAATCCGGCATCCGGCGAGACGGTCGGTATCGCGCAGCCCGTCATCATCCGGTTCAACGAGGCGATCGGCGACCGCGCAACGGCCGAACGCGCCATCCGTGTCACCACCGATCCGCCGGTCGAGGGCAACTTCTACTGGATCAACGACAGTCAGGTGCGCTGGAAGCCTGCACAGTTCTGGCCCGCCAACATCTCCGTCACGGTCGACGCCGGAGCCTCGCACTCGACGTTCACCATCGGCGACGCTCTCGTGACCGTCGCGGACGACAACACCAAGCAGATCACCGTGACCCGCAACGGCGAGGTGGTGCGCACCATGCCGACGTCGTTCGGCAAACCGGGCCATGAGACACCGAACGGCACCTACATCGTCGGCGAGCAGCGACGGGACATGTACATGGACTCGTCCACCTACGGTGTTCCGGTGAACTCCCCGGAGGGATACCGCACTTACGTCGAGTACGCCACGCGTATTTCCTACAGCGGCATCTTCGTTCACGCGGCCCCGTGGTCGGTGGCCCAGCAAGGCTTCACCAACGTCAGTCACGGCTGCCTCAACGTCAGCACCGACGACGGCAAATGGTTCTTCGAGAATGCGGGCAAGGGTGATCCGGTGATCGTGCAGAACACAGCCGGTGGAGTCCTCAACGGCGCAGACGGTCTGGGCGACTGGAACCGTTAGTACACCAACAGCTGAAGGTCCCGCACGAGAATGACTCGTGCGGGACCTTTTTCGTATCCCGTTCAGACTGAATGTCTCATTCGTTCACCGTTCATTGGTTGAAGGCGTCCAGACTTCCACAGTGCCGTCGAGTCCGGAAAGAACGCTGCCCCAAACAGGGAGGCCAGGTCTACTTGGTAGGCCCTGGCGAGATTATCTGCTGTTCGCGCTACTGGTGGGACCCAACCTCGCGTTGTTGGTCATCTTCACCTACCGACCCCTGGTCGACAACATCAGGCTCTCGTTCTTCGACTGGAACATCGCCGATCCTCAGGCGACATTCATCGGTCTGAGTAACTACCGCGAGTGGTTCGGGCGCAGCGATACGTGGCAGATCGTCAGCAACACAGTGATCTTCACGGTTGTGACGGTACTCGGATCGATGGCGATCGGGTTGGCGCTGGCAATGCTACTCGACCGCAAACTGGTGGGGCGCAATCTGGTTCGCTCGGCGATCTTCGCACCGTTTGTGATCTCCGGTGCTGCGATCGGTGTCGCGTTCCAGTTCGTGTTCGATCCGCATTTCGGATTGATCCAGGATCTACTTCAGCGCGTGGGAATACAGTCGCCAGATTTCTACCAGGACCCGCACTGGGCGTTGTTCATGGTGACGGTGACGTACATGTGGAAGAATCTCGGCTACACCTTCGTGATATATCTTGCTGCGTTGCAAGGGGTTCGGCAGGAATTGAACGAAGCTGCCGAGATCGACGGTGCGCGGCCGTGGACGAAGTTCCGCCGGGTACTTCTCCCGCAGTTGCGGCCGACGACGTTCTTCCTGTCCATCACGGTGATGCTCAATTCGCTTCAAGTGTTCGACATCATCAACGTGATGACACGCGGCGGCCCACTCGGAACGGGTACCACCACCATGGTCTATCAGGTCTACAACGAAAGTTTCCGTAACTTTCGGGCCGGCTACGGGGCCACCGTCGCCACCGTCATGTTCCTGGTTCTCCTGATCATCACCGTGTATCAGGTTCGTGTCATGGACCGGGGAGAGACCGCGTGACCGCATTGCAGGAGAAGGAAACAGTCGTGACCGCGTCGGCGATCAGGGCGGATGCAAAGCCGCACGGCAAGCGTGAGATCGGCGTGACGATTCTCGGATACGCCGCGATGATCATCGCGCTGGCCGTGATCGTGCTGCCGCTCTACTGGATCGTGATGACCTCGTTCAAGGATCGGCCGGAGATCTACACGCAGCCGGCCACATGGTGGCCGTCGTCGTGGCATCCGGAAAACTACACGGAGGCAACCACTACCGTCCCCTTCTGGACTTTTCTGCGTAACTCGATAGTGATCACCACCGTTCTGGCCGCCGTGAAATTCGTACTCGGAACACTGAGTGCGTACGGTCTGGTGTTCCTCCGGTTCCCCGGCAAGAACTTCGTATTCCTCGGCATCATCGCCGCTCTGATGGTGCCGAATCAGATCACCGTCATCTCCAATTACGCACTGGTTGCGGAGTGGGGTTGGCGGAACACCTTTCAGGGCATCATCGTTCCTCTGGCCGGCGTGGCCTTCGGCACCTTCCTGATGCGCAATCACTTCCTGTCCATTCCCGGCGAGATCATCGAAGCGGCGCGTATGGACGGTGCAGGTCACTGGCGGTTGCTGCGACGTGTCGTACTGCCGATCTCTGGGCCGACGATGGTGGCGTTCGGCATCATCACCGTCGTCAACGAGTGGAACGAATATCTTTGGCCGTTCCTGATGTCCGACGACTCGTCGGTGGCGCCACTGCCGATCGGGCTGACACAGTTGCAGAACAACGACGGCCTTACCAACTGGGGTCCGGTCATGGCCGGAACTGTGCTGACCATGTTGCCTGTTCTCGTGATTTTCCTTGTGCTGCAACGGCACATGATCAAGGGCCTCACTTCCGGTGCGGTCAAGGGCTGACTTACTCCCATCACACTCTCTTCCGTAATTTTTTCAAGGAGCGGTAATGACAAGCATGAACAGACGTGGGTTCCTCAGCCTCGGTGGCGCACTCGCCGCCGGCGCTGCGCTGAGCGCGTGTGCAGGCTCGGGTGGATCGAGCGCGGGCTCGTCCGGGACCTCCGCTGCATCGGGCGGCGAGACCAACACGATCACCTTCTGGTCGAACCACCCGGGTAAGTCCACGGACGTCGAGAAGGAACTGATCAAACGATTCGAGGCCAAGTACCCGGATCTGAAGGTGAACCTGGTCGACGGTGGCAAGAACTACGAAGAGGTCGCCCAGAAGTTCAACGCCGCGCTCTCCGGCGGTGAAGTACCCGACGTCGTCGTGCTCTCCGACGTCTGGTGGTTCAACTACGCGCTCACGGGTGCCATCGAACCCCTCGACGGCATGTTCGGCGAAGTAGGCGTCGACTCGGCGGATTACGTCGATTCACTGCTGTCCGACTACCTGTTCCAGGGCAAGCACTACGCACTGCCTTACGCCCGCTCGACCCCACTGTTCTATTACAACAAGGACGTCTGGTCCAAGGCCGGACTGCCCGATCGCGGACCGTCGACATGGCAGGAATTCGACCAGTGGGGCCCAGAACTGCAGAAGGTCGTCGGCAATGGCAAGCTCGCCCACGGCTGGGGCAACGCGAAGGACTACCTCGGCTGGACCTTCGAGGGACCCATCTGGACGTTCGGTGGATCGTACTCGGACCAGTGGGACCTGAAGTTCACCGACGACAAGACGGTCGAGGCCGGCCGCTTCCTGCAGCAGATGATCTACGACAAGAAGTACGCCGCTGTGTCCACCGACATCGCCAACGAATTCGGTACCGGCATCCTCGCCTCCACCATCGCCTCCACCGGTGACCTCTCCGGAATCACCAAGACGGCCACCTTCGACTTCGGCACCGCCTTCCTGCCTGCGGTCGACGGAATCCCCGGCTGCCCCACCGGTGGTGCCGGACTTGCCATCCCGGCCAAGATCTCCGACGAGCGCAAGAAGAATGCACTCACGTTCATCGACTTCGTCACCAACGGTGAGAACACCGCCTACTTCTCGCAGAACGTCGGCTACATGCCGGTGCGCAAGTCCGCGTCCGAGCAGCCCGAGATGAAGGCATTCTTGGACAAGAACCCCAATTCGCGTACCGCCGTCGATCAGCTGGCACGTACCCGCTCGCAGGACTACGCCCGCGTATTCGTCCCCGGCGGTGACCAGATCATCGGTACCGGGCTCGAACAGGTCGCGCTCCAGAATGCCGAGGTGACATCGACCTTCGCCGGCGTCACCTCGCAGTTGCAGCAGATCATCGACCGGCAGATCACCCCCAAGCTGCCGAAGTAGTAGGAGAGACCACTCATGGCCAACGTGCAGTTCGCAGGCGTCACCCATCGCTACGACGGAACCGACCGACCGGCAGTCGACCGACTCGATCTCGACATCGCCGACGGTGAATTCCTGGTACTGGTAGGGCCGTCCGGTTGCGGGAAGTCCACCAGCCTGCGAATGCTCGCCGGTCTCGAATCCACCTCCGACGGGCGGATCGAGATCGGCGGCACGGACGTCACCCACATGGCGCCCCGCGCCCGTGACGTCGCCATGGTGTTCCAGAGTTACGCGCTCTACCCCAACATGACCGTCGAGCAGAACATGGGCTTTGCGTTGCAGAACGCCGGCGTCGGCAAGGTCGAGCGCCGGCAACGCGTCCTGGAAGCAGCTCAGATGCTCGAACTGGAGCCGCTTCTGGGGCGTAAACCCGCGAAGCTCTCCGGAGGCCAACGGCAACGAGTTGCCATGGGGCGAGCTATCGTTCGGCACCCCAAAGTGTTCTGCATGGACGAGCCGCTGAGCAACCTCGACGCCAAGTTGCGCGTGAGCACTCGCTCGCAGATCGCGGCATTGCAACGCCGTCTCGGTACCACGACGGTGTACGTCACCCACGATCAGGTGGAGGCCATGACGATGGGGGATCGCGTTGCGGTTCTGCTGGGCGGTCGGTTGCAGCAGGTGGCGAGACCGCGTGAGCTGTACGACAATCCGGTCAACACGTTTGTAGCCTCGTTCATCGGATCGCCGGGTATGAACCTGATCACCGCGCCGGTCGAAGGTACCGTCGCGGTGATCGGTGACCTGCGCATTCCGCTGCCGACGGGGGCGCCGAAGCGCAGCACGGTCGTCGTCGGTGTGCGCCCGGAGGCATGGAACCTGGTGGGCGAGTGGCGCAAAGGGGCCTTCTCCGTCACGGTCGATCAGATCGAAGAGTTGGGTGCCGAATCGTTCATTCACGCACAAGGCGCGCCGGAAGCGACATGGGAGAGTGCTACGGGGCACATCGTGATCCGCGTCGATCGGAAGACATCGGTGACCGCCCGAGAGCAGTTGCGGCTCCTGCCCAACCCGGAGGAAGTGTTCTTCTTCTCGGCGGAGACGGGCGCGCGACTGTAGAGCCTTAGGCCCCTGTGTGCCTTACTGGTAGTCCGCACTACGAGCAAGGCACACAGGGGCTTTACCGCTTCTACCAGATCCGGACGCGCTTGCTCGGCTCCAGATACAGCGCGTCACCGGGCTTGACGTCGAACTCCTCGTGGAAGCTGTCGAGATTGCGGACCACGCCGTTGCACCGGAATTCCGGCGGCGAATGCGGGTCGACGGCGAGACGACGGATCGCCTCGGCATCACGAGCCTTGGTGCGCCACACCTGAGCCCAACCGAAAAAGACGCGCTGCAGGCCGGTAAGCCCCTCCAACACGGGCGGTTCGGTTCCCTCGGTGGCGATCTTGTACGCCGCGATCGCGATCGACAAGCCACCCAGATCGCCGATGTTCTCGCCGATCGTGAATTCGCCGTTGACGGTGTGCCCCGGCAGGTCCTTGGGCTCGAACTCGTTGTACTGCTCGATCAGTGCCTTGGTGCGCTTGCCGAACTCGGTGCGGTCGTCGTCGGTCCACCAGTCGACCATATTTCCGTCGCCGTCGTACTTGGCGCCCTGATCGTCGAAGCCGTGCCCGATCTCGTGTCCGATCACGGCGCCGATACCGCCGTAGTTCGCTGCGTCGTCAGCAGCTGCATCGAAGAAGGGGGGTTGGAGAATCGCTGCGGGGAAAACGATTTCGTTCATGCCCGGGTTGTAGTAGGCGTTGACGGTCTGCGGCGTCATGAACCATTCGTCGCGGTCGACAGGTCCGCCGAGCTTGGCCAGGTCGCGATCGTACTCCGCGGCGTAACCACGACGGTAGTTCCCGACGACGTCAGTGGCGGAGATCTCCAGACCGGAGTAGTCACGCCATGTGTCGGGGTAGCCGATCTTGGGGGTGAACTTCTCGAGCTTCTTCAACGCTGCCTCGCGAGTGGCGGGACTCATCCACTCGAGATCGGAGATGTTGCGGCGGTATGCTTCCTGAAGATTCGCGACCAGTTCTTGCATACGGGCCTTGGCGTCGGCGGGGAAATGACGCTCCACGTACAGCTTCCCGACTGCTTCGCCGAGTAGATCCTGGACGAGCCCGACCCCCCGCTTCCACCGCTCGCGGTTCTCTTCGGTGCCGGACAGTGCGGTGCCGTAGAACGCGAAGTTTTCCTGCACCAGAGCGGAGTGCAGGTACGGTGCGCGTGCGTGGAGGACCTTCCACGCCGCCCAAGCCTTCCAGTCGTCGAGGGATTCCGACGCCCACAGTGCCGTGAAGGTATGCAGGAAGTCGGGTTGACGGACCACGATCTCGGCGAACTTGTCCGAATCGGCTTCCAAGCCGGACAACCATGCGGCCCAGTCCAGACCCGGGTTCTGCTCGGTGAGTTCTTCGAAGCCGAGGAGGTTGTAGCTCAGGTCGGCATCTCGCCGCTTGACGACGTCCCAGTGGCCGGCGGCGATCTTCTTCTCCAGTTCGAACACCCGCTGGGCGTCGTAGCCGACTCCGGCCAGATCGAACATGTTCCCGATGTGTGTGACGTACTTCTGACGGATCTCGGCGTAGTCGTCCTCGCGGTAGTACGACTCGTCGGGTAGTCCGATGCCGGACTGGCTGAAGTGGATCAGGTAGCGCTCGGAGTTCTTGGAATCGGTGTCGACGTAATGGGCGATGGCGCCGCCGACACCGACACGCTGATGACGACCGATCACGGTGGCCAGAGCGGACCGGTCCGGGGCGTCGGCGATGCCGTCGAGTTCGTCGTCGATCGGGTTGAGTCCGGCGGCTTCGACTGCCTCGGCGTCCATGAAGCTCGAGTAGAGGTCGCCGATGCGCTGTGCATCGGTGCCAGGGGCCGCAGCGGAATCCGAGGCCTCGGTGATGATGGTCCGGACGTCCTCTTCGGCGCGGTCGTAGAGAGTGCGGAATGCACCGTCCACCGCGCGGTCGGCTGGGATCTCGTGTTCGGCGAGCCATTTTCCGTTGACGTGGACGAAGAGATCGTCTTGTGCGCGGGTGGCGCCGTCGAGGTGGGTGAGGTCGATGCCTGAGCGATGAGCCGTGGTCATTTCTCCATCCTTACACGATCAGGGCGAAGTGCCAGGTGTGCACACCGATCGTGGGGTTCTCGAATTCCGGGGCCGGGTTTGCTCGGGAGTCGGCTGACCAGGGGTGTGCCGCCGCGTCGAGCGTTGATCTCGAGCTTCACGACTGCGAGGTAGGAGCTGCGTGGGATCGACGGAATGCACCTGGTCGAGCAGGTCTTCGTCGAAGAACGTCTGCGAGGCGAGAACGGTTTTCTTGTCGATGTGAACTTCGACGTGAATGTGGGTGATGCGGACCGATACCAGCTGGGAAAGATCGTGGTGAACTGCTCGATGCAGCCGTCTGCGGCGCAAGTGCCGTCGTACTACACCCGTATCGCTACCCGCAGTGTGTGGTGCCTGGCCGATGTTCGCGGATGTCGCTGCGACCGGAGTGGACGCCGAACCGATACGGTCCCTGAAACTCTGCCCTGCTCATCACCGATTGCGACGCTGGGGCGAGCAGGTCCGACACCACGTCGATGTGGTGGTCGATGCTGCTCGCCCGTGATCGACTGGTTGTGACGGCGGAATCTGTGGTGAGCTGGAACCGGTGATGCTCCCACCCGAGTCGGGCGGGAGCATCACGGTCAGGAAATCGGTGAGAGTGTCAGCCGACTTTTTCCGCAGCGGCAGCCAACTGCGGAACGTACTGGTCGAGCATCCACGGAATGGAAAGAACGGTGGGTGCGCTGCTGGCCATCACGAACGATTCGCCGACGACCGGCGCGAAACGTCCCTGCTGGATTGCGGGCATCGCGGCGACGCTGGGGTTGGCGACGAAAGCGTCTACAGCGCTTTGGTTCTCGAAGTAGCCCACGATGAGATCGGAGTTGATCTTACCGAGGTTCTCGTAGCTGAGCTGGAAGAAGTAGGTGCCTGCGTTGGGATCGGCATCGAGTTCGGTGACGTCGGGGCTAGGAACCAGACCGAGCTGCGTGAGCAGGTCGACGCGAGGATCGCTGGTGCGGAAGATGTTCAGCTTGTCCGCCTCGCGTGCGGAGACGTAGATGAAGTTCTTGCCCTCGAGCACCGGATTTGCGGCAGCGAGGTCGGCGATCTGCTTGTCGACGTCCTTGCGGAGCGTGTCGGCTTCGGCAGTCTTGCCGAGGGCGCGACCGACGATGGACAGCTGATCCTGCCAGGGCAGCGACCACGGCTTGTCCGGGTAGGCGACAACCGGAGCGATCTTGCTCAGGGTGTCGTACTCCTCCTGCTTCAGCCCGGAATACGGGGCCAGGATGATGTCCGGATCGGCCTTTGCCAATTCTTCGAACGGAATGGTTCCGTTGTCGCCGCCGCTCAGAAGTTGGGGTGTGTCACCGCCGAGCTTGCTGATCGCGTCGACGTTCCAGGGCAGAACGCCGTCGGCATTGCCGCCGTACACATTCTTCGGCATGGCGACCGGTACCACTCCCAATGCCAGAACTGCGTCCTGCGTCGACCAGCCCCAGGTGGCGACGCGGGTGGGCTGCTTCTCGATCGTGACGGAGCCGAGGGCGCTCTCGATCGTGACGGGGAACGATCCGTCGGACGCCGAGGTGTTCGAGCCGGACCCGGAATCGGAATCGGAGGACGAGCAGCCGGTGAGTACCAGTGCGGTGGCGAGTGTGGCGATCACTGCAGTGCCGATTCGGCGGCGCGGCGGTGAGAGACGCGAAATGTTGAGGCGCATGAAGCTCCTAGCGGTAAGGACCTCTTCGAGGACGATGAGGTAAGTAAACCCTAAGGTTCTCTCACCCTCCGCAACTGACCTCGCACTTCGTCACGATTCCTACCACCGAAACCTCGAGAGAACGTCCGGTGGCGATGTCGGCCACCGGACGAGAGAGCCCGACGAGGAGTTGTTCAGGCGTGATCGGATTCCGCTCGGAGGTGGGCGCTGTGCCGGGTGATCATCTGCACGCTGGAGGTCGAGCGAACATAGACCTGGCCGGACGCGTCGACGAGTCGAGATTCGACGAGCGCGAGCCGACGACCCGCACGCAGGAGGTGTGCCTCGGCGCGAAGCCGCGGTCCGTCGATGTTCGGTGAGCGTAGGAAGTCGATCTTGTGATCGAGAATGCGATAGTCCTGCCGGTCCGAGGTGAGAGTTTGCGCCAGAAACCCGGTGGCGACGTCGACGATCGAGATCAGTACGCCGCCTTGCACGGCACCGAATGGATTGGCCATCCACTGCACCGGAGCCAGTTCTCCGACCACGGATCCGTCGGAGGCCGACGTGATGGTGAAATCGAGCAGCCCTGCCAACGGTCCGCGTCGGACCGTCCCGCCCAGAATGCCGTCCACGATGTCGGATCCGCTCAGCCCGTCGAGGTCGCTGACGGGTTCGGATTCCGGCACGCTGAGCGCCTCACCGTTGACGTAGGTGTCGTGGTCCACGGTCGGTGGGCGGGAAACCACCATTGCTCGTCCGGCGATGACGCCGAGAAGAGCGCCGTCCTCGCCGCGTAGTTCTCCCGATGCCAACCCGACGCCGTCGTCGAGATGGACGAGGGTGCCGGTGGCAGCGACCGATCCGTCCGATCTCATGTCGGCGGCAGCGGCAAGTGTGACCTGGGCGATGACCGATTGCCGACCGGTCTGGAGGCCGGTGTAGACGGCGCCGCCGACAGCGCCGTCGAGCATGACACCGAGGGAGCCGAACACGGTGCGGCCGCGATGATCGTGGAATCGGGTGCCGACCTCTTGCGAGAAGGTCAGATTGCCGGGGGCTACCGAGACGACCCGCACGTCCATCAGGGTGTTGAGTGGATGGGCATGGGTGGCGGTGGTGTCGATACTCATCGGTCCAGTATCGCCGGGGCCGACGGTGGCCGGTGCGAGCGGGTACTCAGCCGCCCAGTCGCGAATGCATCTCCCAGACCAGGACTTCGGCTCCTTCGGCGGAGGTCAGGTGCTGCCCGCCGGAGTCGGTGAGCCGGACTGCGTCGCCTTCGTGCAGTATGCCGACACCTTCCATGTCGACAGCGCCTCGCGCGACGAAGACGTGTGAGAACGGCGCGTCCGGGATGTGCACCGACGTTCCTGGTTGGATGCGTGCGACGTGGAGTGCGGCGTTCTTGTTGTTGATACGGATGGCCGAATGATCCTTGTATCGTGCCATTCCCGTTGCGACGGGAAGCAATCCTCCACGCAGGAGTGCGTCGTCGATCTCGAGTTGCTCGTATCCAGGCGTCAGCCCACTCTGATCGGGCACCACCCACATCTGGATGAAATGCACCGGGTCGGTATGCCGGTGCCCGTGCAGCCGCCAGGAGTCGTTCTTCTCGCTGTGCATGATGCCCGATCCCGCACTCATCCGTTGAGCGAGGCCGGGATAGATGATGCCCGAGTGCCCGATCGAATCCTGGTGCACGAGTGATCCTCCCAACACCCAGGTGACGATTTCCATGTCTTTGTGCGGATGGGTGTCGAAACCGGTCCCGGCCAGCACGGTGTCGTCGTTGTTGACCAACAGCAAGCCGTGATGAGTGTTGTCCGGATCGTAGTGCTGTCCGAAGGAGAACGAGTGCTTCGAATCCAGCCAGGACACCCGGGATTTCAAGCGATCGCCGGCGCGGTGCACGTCGACGTGCGGTACCGCTCGCGGGGCTTGTGCTCGACCGGATGCCATGGCTCCTCCTGCTGTTCGGCGGTACTGCTGTAACGGCCGTTACCCACCCTACGGCCAACTTGCGTGGCAGTCCGCGAACCCCTGATCCGGCGGCACGAGTACTCGGTAGCGCGGTCAGTTGACCGAAGCGTGCATCTCCCACACCAGGATCTCGGCGTTGTCGATGCCCGCGACATGGTGGCCACCGGTTCCTGCGAGCCGCAAGGAATCTCCCGGACCGAGTAATCCGATCCCTTCCACGTCGACGGTGCCGCGAGCGATGAACCCGTGCACGTACGGCGCATCCGGGAGCGTGATCGAACTGCCCGGCCCGAGACGCGCGACATGTAGTGCCGCGTGTTTGTTGTGCAGGCTGATCGCGCTCTCGCCCCGATGGGCAGGCATACCCGAGGCCAGGGTGATCAGCCCTCCTGCATCGAGTTCGGAGTTGATGTCGAGTTCCTGATAGCTCGGTGTCACCCCGGAGGCGTCCGGCGGTATCCACATCTGGACCAGGTGCACGGGATCGGTGACGCGAGAGCCGTCGGCCCGCCAACGGTCGTTGCGCTCGGAGTGCAGGATTCCGGAACCGGCACTCATCCGTTGGGCGAGGCCACGATGGATGACGCCGGAGTGCCCAGCGGAGTCCTGGTGAACCAGTGACCCGCTGAGTACCCACGTCACGATCTCGGTGTCGCGGTGCGGATGAGTGTCGAACCCGGAGTCCGCTTCGATGATGTCGTCGTTGTTCACCAGGAGTAGTCCGTGTGCATACGCGGCGTGATCGAAGTTTCCGGCGAAGGGGAAACTGTGACGCGCCGTGAGCCAGCCGTAGTTCAGATGGACACGTTCGTCCGCACGCTGGACCATTGCCGAGGACATGTCAGCTCAGCGTTTCGTGCGCGGCCGGCACAGAGCCCAGACGACCGGCCTGGTAGTCCTCGAATGCCTGCATGACTTCGGCCTTGGTGTTCATGACGAACGGTCCGGCCATGGCGACGGGTTCACGGATCGGCTTGCCGCCGAGAACGAAGACCTCGAGCGACTCGGTACGCGAATCCTGCTGCTCGTCGGCTGCGACGGTGACGGTGTCGCCTCGGCCGAACACGGCAGTCTGTCCCGCGTGGATCGGTCGACGCTCGGCTCCGACGCTGCCCTTGCCCGCGAGGACGTAGACGATGGCATTGAATTCGGGGTTCCACGGCAAGGTCACGCGGGCACCGGGGGCGACTGTCGCATGGGAGAGCGCGATGGGGGTGTAGGTCGAGCCGGGTCCGGCATGACCTGCGATTTCTCCGGCGATGACGCGAACGAGTGCGCCGCCGTCAGGGGAAGACAGTAGAGCGACCTTGCTGCCGGTGATGTCCTGGTAACGCGGTGCGGCCATCTTGTCCGCGCGCGGGAGGTTCACCCAGAGTTGGACGCCGTGGAACAGGCCACCGCTGACAACGAGGTGCTCCGGTGGGGTTTCGATGTGGAGGATTCCGCCACCTGCGGTCATCCACTGGGTGTCGCCGCCGCCGATGACGCCGCCGCCGCCGTTGGAATCCTGATGTTCCATGATGCCGTCGATCATGTAGGTGACGGTTTCGAATCCGCGG
Source organism: Rhodococcus sp. 27YEA15 (assembly GCF_049739425.1). NCBI lineage: Bacteria > Bacillati > Actinomycetota > Actinomycetes > Mycobacteriales > Nocardiaceae > Rhodococcus > Rhodococcus sp. 27YEA15. Next base: position 4,196,118 of record NZ_JBMHHW010000001.1, on the reverse strand, counting down.
TGGGGGTGCCACGGGGTGCCCTTGGGCTCGCCGGGGGCGTAGTTGACCTCACCCATCTGATCCATGTGGATGAACGGATCGAGGGCGGTCATGTCTATGCCCGCGAACGCCCGGTGGACCGGGAAGCCTTCGCCCTCGTAGCCGACCGGCGCGGTGGTGATGCCGGTAACCGGTCGGTCGACGGATGTGGGTGACGGCTCGTCGAGGCGGGGCAGCGTCAAGATGTTGTCGACTGTCACTGCAGGCATGGTGTTCTCCTCGTGCTCAGTAGTTGATATTTCAACTATCTCACTCGACGTCAACAAAGTCGAGCCCCGCGTATTCCCCGATCCAGATCCCGCCGAAAGCACCTGCCCTTCTCCTGGCGCGGGTGGGGGAGGCGAGCGAGGATGGAGGAATGGCAACCGTCACCTGGAACCCCGATGTGTACGGCCGATACGCCGACGAGCGAGCCAGACCGTTCGTGGATCTGATCACACGAGTCGGTGCCGCAGAGCCGGACCGTGTCGCAGACCTCGGCTGTGGCTCGGGCGCACTCACCGCACTGCTCGGCGAGAGATGGCCGGGATCGAGTGTCACCGGCTTCGACTCCTCACCCCAGATGGTCGCCGAGGCTCCGTCCGGGCTCCCCGCCAATGTCAGCGTCGAACTCGGAGATATCGACAGCTTCCAATCCACCGGATTCGACGTGATCGTCAGTAACGCGGCTCTGCAGTGGGTTCCGCGCCATCGCGAGCTGATCGACCAGTGGGCCGCGGCCATGACGCCGGGCAGCTGGATCGCCTGGCAGGTTCCGGGCAATTTCAGCGCACCGTCGCATGCGTTGATGCGGACGTTGGCGTCGTCGCCGCGCTGGAACACTCGGGTGGGTTCGCTCTTGCGCGGAGCAGAGGGTGTCGACGGCCCGGCCGAGTACGCACTACGACTACAGGCCGCCGGATTCGACGTGGACGCCTGGGAGACGACGTACGTCCACGTGCTTCCCGGGGCCGACCCCGTCTTGGAGTGGGTTCGTGGAACAGCGCTGCGCCCGGTACTCGACGTGCTCGGCGATGCCGAATCGCACGAGTTCGAAAGCGAGTACGCCGCCATGCTGCGGGAGGCGTACCCGCCGACGTCGGCCGGGACACTGTTCCCGTTTCGGCGGGTGTTCTGCGTCGGTCGAAAGCAGTAGCCGCCTAACCGATTCGGCGCCAATCTCGCGCATTGCTGTCGATGCCGACTTATCCGACCGTGACGAACCCTTCCGACACCAGCCAGTCCCGCGCCACGTCGGCGGGTTCGCGGCCGTCGACGTCGACTTGCCGGTTCATCTCGGTGATCACGTCGTTGGTGAGGAGCGCCGAGATGGGTGCCATCACTTGTGAGATCTCCGGGTGTGCTTGCGAGAAGTTCTTCTTGACGACGATCGCCGGGTTGTACTTGGGGAAGAAAGCGAGGTCGTCGTCGAGTAGCACCAGATCGAGAGCGATGATGCGCCCGTCGGTGGTGAACACCTCACCGAACTTGCACTGGTCCCCGTCGGCCGTCGCCTGGTAGATGATGCCGGACTGGAGGATGCTCCGTTGCGAGCGGCCGGCATCGAAGCCGTATTTCGCGGCCAGACCCGGATACCCGTCCTGGCGGACGTTGAATTCGGTTTCCACGCATGTCACCGCAGCACCCGGATCCGATTCCACGAGGCGGGCGTAATCGGAGATCGTCTTCACGCCGGTTCGTGTGGCGGTGTCCCGGCTCATCGCCAGCGCATACGTGTTGTTCATCGGCGCCGGGTCACTCCACACCATGTCATGGGTCGCCAGGTCGGCGTCGCGGGTGGCCTCGTACTGCGCCCGGGGATCGGGGACCGGGGTTTCGTTACCCAGATAATTGATCCAACCGGTTCCGGTGTACTCGTACGTCACGTCCACCTGGCCGTTCAACTGCGCGTCGCGAGTGCTGTTGGAGCCCTGGATGTTCGTCAGATCGCGCACGTCGGCTCCGGCGGCGGAGAGTGCGAACTCGATGATGTATCCGAGCACTATCTGTTCGGTGAAATCCTTGGACCCCACCGTGACCTTGACGCCCTGCAGTTCGGGGATCGGTTGAATACTGCCCGGGTTGACGGACAGGGGCAGCGCGCCTCCGGATTCGAGCCCACATGATGCCACGGAGACGACCGCCAGTGTTGCAACGGCAATTTTCCAACCGTGGGTGAGTCTTGCTTTCATCGCAGTCCCTTCGGCCCCAGGTATCGTTCGGCGAGAGCGCCGAGCCAGTCGATGAGCAGGGCGAGGGAGACCGCCAGTACGGCACCGACTACCAGAGTCACGTTGTCGCGCAACTTGTACCCGGTGTCGATCATGATGCCCAGCCCGCCCGCACTGACGAGGAAGCACAGCGTAGCGGTACCGACCGCGAGCACCAGCGACGTACGTAGGCCGGCGAGAATGTAGGGAACAGCCATCGGGAATTCGAGTTGACGCAGAATCGCCGACGAAGACATCCCCTGGCCGCGTCCGGCGTCGATCAGTGTCTTGTCCACCTGCTGATATCCGAGGATCGTGTTCCGCAATACCGGGAGCAACGAGTAGAACGCGATGGGTAGCACACCGATCCAGAATCCGGTGGTTCTGGTTGCGAGGTAGAACAAGACGAGGAGACCGATGGCAGGGGCCGCCGCGCCGATGTTGGCAACGCCGACGAACAGGGGGGCAAGTCGGGTGAATCTCGGCCGGGTGAGCATGGTCCCGAGTGGAACCGCCACCGCGACCACGATGACCACCACCGCCGCGGTGATGGTGACGTGCTGCCACGTCAGGGTGGCGATGTTGCTCGCGTTGATACTCGCCTTCTGAGTTGCGGTGAGATCGCGTGAAAACGCCCAGATGATTACTCCCGCAGCAAGAATCAGGACGATGATAGGTTGGACGAACAGTCGGGCACGTTCGGCTCTTCGCGTTGCCGCGTTCTCGGACACAGTGGGATCGGGAGTGGTGGGATCGGGAGTGGTGGGATCGGGAGTGGTGGGATCGGGAGTGGTTGGATCGGGGACGGAACCACCGGGGCCAGGGGGCGAAGCCTGTTCGTCGACGGGGGCGCTCATGCGTGACCCTCGCTGACCGCTACTCGTGGATTCGGCTCGGTGCCCGGTGCCGAGTGTGGAACGTGATCGTCGTCGTGGTCGTGTAGATGCTCGAGACGCATCTCCGAAAGATGGCTTACCAGTGAATCGATGGTGATCAGCCCGACGTATTCGCCGCGCCTGCCCGTGACTACGGTGGATGCATTACTTTCGGCGAGAAGAGCTTCCAGTGCGTCCTGCAGGGTCGACTGGATGGAAACGACTTCACCGATCTCGTTGCCGATTCCGCGCAGCGACGACGCGTGGGAGAGATGGGCGGGGTTTACCCATCGCAGTGGGCGTCCTCGTTGATCGATCACCAGGGCCCACTTCCACTTTCTCGCCGCCAGCGACGCGCGGACGTCGTCGACGGAGTCGTCCTCGCCGGCGGTGAGGCATTGCTCGAGTTTGATCTGTCGAACCCGGGTCAGAGTCAGCTGCTTCAACGACGCGTCGGCCCCGACGAATCCGGCCACCATCTCGTTTGCCGGATTGGCCAGGATGGCTTCAGGGGTGTCGTACTGCATCACCCGAGACTGGCTGCCCAGTACGGCAATTCGATCACCGAGTTTGACTGCCTCGTTGAAATCATGGGTGACGAAGACAATGGTCTTGCCCAGTTCCGACTGCAGACGCATCAGCTCGTCCTGGAGAAGTCCGCGAGTGATCGGATCGACGGCGCCGAAAGGCTCGTCCATCAACAGAATCGGGGGATCAGCGGCTAGTGCCCGCGCCACTCCGACGCGCTGTTGCTGGCCGCCGGAGAGCTGGCGTGGGTAGCGGTTGCGGTAGGTGTCGGGATCGAGACCGACGAGATCGAGCATCTCGTCGACACGTGCGGCGACACGGTTCTTGTCCCAACCGATCAATCCGGGAACGGTGGCGACGTTCTTCGCGATGGTGAAGTGTGGAAACAGTCCGGCTTGCTGGATGGAGTAGCCGATACCGCGCCGTAGCTTGTCCGGATCGATGGACAGGGCATCGCGGCCGTCGATGGTGATGCGGCCCGACGTCGGCTCGATGAGGCGGTTGATCATCCGCATGGTCGTCGTCTTACCGCAGCCGGACGGGCCGACGAACACGACGATCTCGCCGGCCGGGACAGTCATCGAGACATCGTCCACAGCCGGCGTCTTCTGCCCCGAGTACCGCTTCGTGACGGATTCGAGCACGATCTCGACGCCGGAGACTTTGTCACCGTGCGAAGTGTCGGATGAGTTGGTTGCAGTCATTTCAGACCTCTCGAGGTGGTGAGACGCCCGATGACGACGTAAACGCCGTCAAGGATCAAGGCGAGAACGACGATGAGAACGGTGCCGACGAGGGCCTGGGGGACGGCGTTGGGGCTGCCCACGCGGGACAGTCCCGAAAAGATCAGGTTGCCCAGGCCAGGGCCTTTGGCGTACGCCGCGATCGCGAGGATTCCCATGAGCATTTGTGTGCTGACGCGCATACCGGTCAGGATCGACGGCCAGGCTATCGGTAGTTCGATACGGCTCAGTACCCGCAGTCGATTCATGCCCACACCCCGAGCGGCGTCGGTGATAGCCGGATTGACGGCATCGAGGCCGATGATCGTGTTCCTGATGATCGGCAGGAGCGCGTAGAGGATCAGCGCGGTGATGGTAGGGGCGACGCCCAACCCGAGGATGGGGATGAGCAGGCCTAGAAGTGCAAACGACGGGACCGTGAGGATGGTGCTGGCCAGCGCGGTTGCCAGCGACGAGCCGACCGGGCTTCGGTAGACGAGGATCCCGACCGCGACGGCGACTACTGTCGCGATGATCACGGATTGCAAAACTGCTGAAACGTGAAGATACGAATCGGTCAACAACTGCTGTCTTCGTTCAACGACAAAACTCCACAGCGTGCCCATTTTCCGAACCCACCCACTTTCGGACTGCTGCTCACTCGAAACGGACAGCCCCTCACTCCATCCGGTGCACAAGGAGACCGACACTGGCTAGAGCACAAGGGCTTTGCTACGACTGTTCTCCAAAGATTCGGATACCGCAACTAATTCTGTGTGCAGCGTGTCGGATGTTGTTCGGATTCTGGACGATTGCGTGATCAAAGTGCCCACGGGCTGTGCGCCGAAGGTGTATGGTTGACCGCTCCGCAGCTATCCATCGCGGCCCTACGCCGAACGGGAAGGTTCCGTGAGGAACCTTCCCGTTCGGTGAATCATCAACTACCAGAGGTAGATCGATCTCTGTGTCAGGCCCAGCTGATGACATCGTCATCGGTCAGGCGCGGAAGGCGATCGAACCACGGATCGGTGCCGGGATGTCCGAGGTTGACCACCAGAATTGTCTTGAATCGACCGTCCTCGAAGAATTCTCCGTCGATTCCTGCGGCATCGAAACCGGCCATCGGTCCGGCGAAGAGCCCGCGTGCCCGGATCGCCAGAATCACGTAAGCGGCCTGAAGTGTCGCGTTGAATTGTGCCGTGGTGGTGCGGGCGGCCTCGTCGGAGGCGAAGTAATCCTTCATTTCCGGACGAATGGGAAAGATGGTCGGGATGTGCTCGTGGAACTGGGTGTCCACGGCCAGCACTGCCACCGCCGGAGCCGATGCGGTCTTGGCCTTGTTGCCATCGGCCATGTGCTCCACCAGGCGCGCCTTGCCGTCTTCGGTACGAACGAACAGCACGCGCAGTGGCTGGGTATTGGCAGCGGTGGGTGCCCACTTCGCCAGTTCCCAGATCGCGGTGAGTTCGGCGTCCGACACCGGCTCGTCGGAGAAGGTATTCGCCGTGCGCGCCTGTGTGAACAGCTGAGCCAGGGCCGCATCGTCGAGTGCGGTGGTCGGTGAAGTGGTTGCGTCGATCGACATGATCGCGAATCCGTTTCTGTGAAGGCTCGATCTCGTTTATTCGAGAAACCGAGTTACTAGTAAAAACAAAGTGACTATGGATACGGTAGCACCGCCGGTAGGATGACGGCATGACAAGTATCAGTGACCCTCGACACGAGCCTCGTGCCTGCGACGGGGCGCTGGCTCGAGCCTTCGGATTTCTCGGCAAACGATGGAACGGAATCATCCTCGGCACCCTCCTCTCCAATGGGGCCTCGGGATTTTCCGAACTCAAGCGTGCGGTGACCGGCATCAGTGATTCCGTGCTCTCCGACCGGCTCACCGAACTTTCCGCGGCCGGTTTGGTGGTCCGTAGTGTCGAGGCAGGGCCGCCGGTGTCCGTCGAATACCAACTCACCGATTCGGGAAACGCGCTGCTGCCCGCCCTCGAAGCGCTCACCACCTGGGCTTCGGAAAACCTTCCTGCGGAAGGCTGTTCGAAATCGGATCGGCAGTCTCGTGGTGACGCGGTTGGGGGAGTGCCCTGAGTATTCGGCGAAATCGTCGGTACCGGAGGGTGATGCGGCGGTACTCCAGGTAGGGGAGAGTGCAGGGTACCGAACCTGATTTTCGACAGAAAGGCCCTACGTCATGGCTTCTCCGAACGGACGTCGGCTGACTCGGGCACGATCGGGCCGGATTTTCGGCGGCGTGTGCGCCGGTATCGCGGCCTACGTGGGCTGGAAACCGTCGGCGGTCAGACTTCTGTTCATCGTCTCGTGCGTTCTTCCGGGCCCGCAGTTCCTGATCTACGTGGTGATGTGGATAGTCATCCCGCGGGCCGGCGGGTAAGAATCAGCGTCGGCGTGGTCTGCTCAATTGCAACTTCGCGCACTGCAACTGATCGGCGGACAGCGGTGGAAGCGGAAGCGAATCACGTTGCCGTCCTTCGGCGAGGAGGCCGTCGAGCACCACCGACAGATACCGTCGCCACACCGTGGGATTGACCGGCTGGGCGAATTCGGAAACGGCTCCCACCATGTAGATGAGGCCGAACAGATCGGTAGGTACCGCGTCGGACCTGATCATTCCGGCATCCTGCGCGCGGGTGAAGATCTGTTCGACGGCGGGTTCGATGATGGACCGTTGGTCTGCGACCTGGGTGCAACCTTCGTCGGTTCCGTTGAGAACGTCCTTGAGTCCGCGGTTGACGGCCATTCGTTCGCAGGCGAACTCTGCGAAGGTCACCAACCCGTCCCACGCATCCGGGTTGGCAAGTGACGCTTCGGTAGCAGCCGCCATGTCGACGAAGTTCTGCTGAAATACGCCGTCGATCAGCTCTTCCTTGTTCGCGAACCGCCGATAGACCGTCCCGACCCCCACGCCGGCTCGTCGGGCGACGTCGTCGAGTGTGACGTCGATCCCTTCCTCGGCGAACAGATCGCGGGCGGCTTCGATGATGAGCTGCCGATTTCGTGCAGCGTCAGCGCGAAGGGGGCGCTCGATTGCGGTACTCATGACCAACACCTTACCTTGACAAGCGGAGACAATGTCTCCGTTTCGGTGTACCGTAATTTCTCGACCGCAGAAGCAATCTCCGTACGGATCCGACGCGGCGGCGTACGTGCCGGCTCGTTCCTGGCGATCGTCGTCTCTGGTGTCGCAATGTTCGCGGTCAGGCGCAAGGTCAGGGGGTGACAGGCTATTTCGCGACGTTCCATGGGGCCCACGGCGAACCGGTGCTCGTCCCCTGAGCGCTCTCCGGAGTGGGAGAGTGCTCAGTCAGCAGCTCGGACCCGATTTGTAGCGGTGCAGAACGCGATCGAGTTGCTGTTCTGTGAGCGGTGGAACCGGAAGCTCGCAGTGCCCGGTCCGAGACGAGCACAATCCGTCGGTCACGAATCCGAGCAATCGGCGATAGGCATCGGGCGCTTCGTCGCCGCCGAACCGCTGAGCTGCTTTGATCATCTGCATCAGGAGTGGAATGTCCTTCACGTCGAAGTCCGCGCGTAACGATCCCTGCTCCTTGGCGCGGTCGACCAGCACCGCCGTGTGCCCGAAGATGCTGCTGCGGGCGCGGGTGAAGGTGTCGGACTCGAAACGGGCGTCCATGAGCAGATCGCCGAAACCGCGGTTGTCCGCCATTCGTCCCGCCATCGTCTCGACGAAGAACAGCAGTCCGTCCCAGGCGTTCGCGATGTCACCCGCGGCGGCTGCGACGGACTCGATCTCGGCGCAATGGTTGTCGAACAGTGCCTGGATCAGCTCGTCCTTGCTCGAGAAACGTCGATACACGGTGCCGACGCCGACCCCGGCATGGCGCGCGACGTCCGCGAGGGTGGCGTCGAGGCCATGGGCGGCGAAAACCTCGCGGGCCGAACACAGAATTCTGCCGAGATTGGCCTGCGCATCCGAGCGGAGGCGAGGCGGGGCCGAGTCGGCTGAATGTCCCGCGACAGTCGCATCGGGGTGTGTTGTCGACATCTACACAGCCTACGGGACTAAGCGGAACCATAAGTTCCGTTAGTGCTATATTTCTAAGCGGAACGTGGTGTTCCGATTACTTGTACGAGAGAAGCCGATATGAGCACGACGGACATCTGGGCCGGACACACTCCGATCCCGATGGCGCGGATGTCGAGCGTTGGTGTCACCCGGCTACGCAGGCTCGGCAGTGACGGTGCTTTCGCGCAACTCGTGCGCTTCGCCCTCGTCGGTGGCGCCAGCAACATCTTGTACTTCGCGGCCTTCCTCGCATTGCGGGGCGACGGGGCCCTGATCGCCAATGCGGTAGGCGCGGTGCTCAGTACGATCCTCGCCAACGAACTCCACCGAAGACTGACGTTCCATGCCGCAGATCGGGTCAACTGGTTCACTGCGCAGTGGGAAGGTGGAGGGCTCGCGCTGGTCGGTCTCGCGGCCAGTTCAGCGGCGATCAGTGTGCTCGGCATGATCTTCCCGGGCGCCGACGGTCTGGTCCAGGCAACTCTGGTGATATTGGTCAGTGGCGTCGTCGGTGGCCTGCGCTTCGTCGCGCTACGCGGACTGGTGTTCTGACTCCCGGTCGCCCTTGCTCGTGGGGAACACTGTGAGCCATGAGCATTTCCGTGGCGGACTCGGGCGTCCGACTCCTCGCGCTCTGTTTCGCAATGGTTGCACTTGCGGCGTTGGTCTACCACGTAACGAAGCTGGGTAGCCCGCTCGTCGCACCGGGCGCCCTCGTGCGTGGCGCACTGCAGTTGGCCGCCGTGTCACTCGTCCTTGCCGCGGCTTTGGCTCACATCTTCTCCGCTGTCGCAGTGCTCGTCGTGATGTTTGCGGCGGCGTCGGTGACGGCAGTGCGGCGTTCGGATTCCGGTCTCTCGGGGGTCTGGCTGACTCTGGCTCTGGCGTCGGGAATCTGTGTGGTGCTACCACTGATGCTCCTCTCCGGAGTGGTGCCACTCGAGGGTGTGGCGTTGGTGCCGGTCGGCGGGATCGTGATGGGCGGGGCGATGACTGCGACCTCCATGGCTGCCAAACGTGCTCTGGATGCCGTCGATGCTCGATACGGAGAGGTGGAAGCCGCGCTGAGCCTAGGATTTTCCGAGCGTGACGCACGCTGGGAGGTAGCGCGAACGGCTGCTGCGGATGCATTGCTGCCTGGGGTGGATCAGACACGCACCGTAGGCCTGGTCACCCTTCCGGGAGCGTTTGTCGGTGTACTCCTGGCTACTGGGTCCGCGCTGCAGGCCGGCGCCGTTCAAATTCTCGTGCTCGGCGGATTGTTGCTGGCACAGACGTGTTCGGTAGCGGTGACCTTGGAACTGGTTGCCCGAGGGCGGGTGTGTCGTGACCGCCTCGATCGTCCGCGATTATCGAGGTGGCGGGCATGAGATGCCGATTTTCGCACTAATCAGGACTTAAGTCTCTACGTTCACCTCGTGTATTCGACGGACGATAGCGGAATGGATGCTGGAGACGAGGGAACGCACCTGCTCGACTCCGAAATGGCCGGCCTCGTGGTGGAAGCGTCAACCATCGTCGTCCTGGGGGCCTTGGTTGCGGCCGTTACCGGATCATTGCTCTGCTTGACGATCGGTGTGCTCGGAGGCGCTGTTCGAGTTTTCTGCCCGCTGGTGCGGCACGCCGGTGCAAAACGGTCATTTACCGCTCGGTACCGAGGCTCCGTGGCCGACTGACGTCGAGAACCTCATGTGATCGTTCAGGCTTCCCATGGAGGTCCAGGCGCGATCGAGAACGTAGTTCTGCCGCATCGTCCACGGAGATTTGGATCCTTGCTTCGGGAACGCCTCCACTGCGCGTTGGACGTACCCCGATGCAAGATCCAGGATCGGGAGTCGATCCATGTCTTCGGTCACCTGCGGCACGCACGTCACATAGCCGTTCTTATCCATTTCCGCCAAGAGGCGGCAGACGTAGAGCGATGTCAGATCTGCTCTCAGCGTCCAGGACGCATTGGTGTAACCGACGCACATCGCAAAATTCGGGACACCACTGACCATCATCGCTTTGTAGACGAACCGGTCGCCGAGGGTCACGGGTTCGCTGTCCACCTCGATCGACATGCCACCACACGCCAGCATCGTCAAGCCGGTCGCGGTGACCACGATGTCCGCCTCGAGCTTTTTGCCGGACCGTAGTGTTATCCCGGCTTCGGTGAACGTCTCGATGTGGTCGGTTTCGACCGAGGCCCTACCTGACCGCAGCGCCCTGAACAGGTCCCCGTCCGGAACGACACACAGCCGCTGATCCCAGGGGTCGTATGTCGGAAGGAAGTGGGGGTCCACGGGAACACCGGGCGGGAGTTGGCGTGCAACCAACGACCTCAGAAGCCGTTTTGCGCGGGTCGGACTTCGTCGGCACAACTGGAAGAACGCCTGCTGCGCCAGCACGGACTTCCAGCGGGAGGCACTGTGCGCCAGCCTCTTCGGGAGTGCGGCGCGAACAGCGTCGGCGATTCGATCGCGAGACGGGAGCGACATGATGTAAGTGGGGGAGCGTTGCAACATGGTGACGTGTTCTGCGGTGCGAGACATATTGGGCACCAAGGTGACTGCGGTGGCTCCGCTACCGATGACCACCACCTTCTTGCCGGCGTGGTCCAGGTCCTCCGGCCATGTCTGCGGATGCACTACGATTCCGGTAAAGCGCTCCAGACCAGGGAATTTCGGCGTATACCCGGCGTCGTAGTCGTAGTATCCGCTGCACAGGTACAAGAAAGTGCATGTCAGTGTTTCGATTTCGCCGTCGGTCGGTGAGATGGTGATCGTCCACCGCCCAGCTTCCGACGACCACGAGGCAGCTGTGACCTTCCGGTCGAACCGGATTCGCTCGTCGATGCGGTTCTCGCGGGCGGTGTCGCGGACGTACTGCAGGATCGAATCGCCGTCGGCGATGGCCTTCTCGCCGGTCCACGGCCGGAACGGGTAGCCGAGGGTGAACATGTCGGAGTCGGACCGGATGCCAGGGTAGCGAAACAGATCCCATGTTCCGCCGATGGCAGACCTGGCCTCGACGATTGCGTAGGACTTGTCGGGAAGTTTCGTCTGCAGCCGATACGCGGCACCGATACCGGACAACCCAGCTCCGACGATCAGGACGTCGAGGTGTTCGTCGGTCATCGGTACTGACTCCATTCTGAAGAGGGCTCCGCCCGGTGTGCGCCCTTTTCGGTAGGCCCGACTACCGAAAAGGGCGCACAGGCGGTTGGGCCCAGCGTGCCACAATTGTGCGATGACAGTCGGCCGAACTTCCCTCCACTACCGGCTTTCGGCAGCGTTGGCATCCCGTAGCGATGTCGAGCTCGATCAGCTCGTGGGCGTCGGGAGAGTAGTGAACATCGGTGTCGGTGGCGAGGCGGTGCTTGTCGAGATCGACGGCGAGAGCGTGTTCGTCAAGCGGATACCACTGACCGATCGGGAGCTCGACAATCCGGGTTCCACCGCCAATCTGTTCGACCTTCCCACACACTGCCAGTACGGAATCGGTGGACCGAGCTTCAATGCGTGGCGAGAGTTGGCCGCGAACACCATCGTCACCGACGCAGTTCTGGCCGGCCGGACACGGTCTTTTCCGGTGCTGTACCACTGGAGGGTGCTGCCTGGCCGCTCGGCAATAGCCGCCGAACACGCCGATATCGAATCGGTGGTCACCGCGCACGGCGGCAGCCCGGCTGTCCGCGCTCGTCTCGAAGCACTGGCCGCCGCAACGTGCAGTCTCGTGCTGTTCTTCGAATACATTCCGCACTCGGTGGTCGATTGGCTGCGTGAGGGTCCGGCAGGCAAGGCCACCTGGGTGGAACATCAGTTCGCGGATGTCGTGACATTTCTCGAGGACAGGGAATTGCTGCACATGGACGGGCATTTCGGGAACATGCGTACCGATGGACACCAGATCTACCTCTGCGATTTCGGGCTGGCCACATCACCGCGTTTCGAGTTGTCGGCCGCCGAGCGTACCTTCGCCAACCGGCACGCCACCCATGACGCCGACTATGCCGCGATGCTCCTGGTCGACTGGTTGGTCACCGCGGTCGGTGGAGTGCCGTCGCCGACGAGCGGCGGCCCCACCGCTCGCAACGAGTATGTACGTCGTTGCGCCGGCGGCGTCATTGCGGACGACATACCACCGGAAGTCGCCGAGATCTTGGCCAGGCATGCACCCGTCGCGGCGCGGATGAACGCCTTCTACTGGAGGCTGTTCGACGGTGACGTCGAGGCAGAGTACACCCGAGTATGAGAGCGTGACTGCCGACTCGGCCGTACTGATGGACAGGTGATCCGTCGGCACACCCCTCACAGCGTGGTGTGGTGGTTCGAGGTTCTGTGATGTTTGCTGACAAGAAGTCGACCACCGCTTCGTTTGGCCTGGTACATTGCCGAATCCGCGTTGCGCAGCAGTGAGTCGAGGCTGAAGTGGCGATCGGTGCTCGACTCGCACACGACGCCGATACTGGTAGTGACCACTGCGCCGTCGGTCTTGTTGAGCAGAAGAGTTGCACATCGATCGACGAAACTGTCTACGTCACTGGCATTCTCGCGATACGCGATGACCACGAATTCGTCCCCGCCGGTTCGTGCGGCAATGTCGCCGGATCGGATCATGCCGAGCAGTTGTCCGGCGACGAGTTGCAGAGCCCGGTCACCCACGTCGTGGCCGTGTCCGTCGTTGAGCTGTTTGAACCGGTCGACGTCGATTGCCGCGACGACAACCAGAATCGGACCTTCGAACGATGCCGGCTTGGAGGCGTCGGCGGCGGCGTACATGCCCCGCCTGTTCAGCAGGCCGGTCAACGGGTCACGAGATGCCAAGCGCGCCGTTCTCTTGATGGATCGTCGACCGGCCTCGATGACGGTTTGAATGACGATCGGCAACACCACGACAGATGACAGTGCCGGAGCGTAGTAGATGTAAAGATCGAGAAGAGTGGCCTGGTCGGCGAATACTGCCCACAGGGTGAATCCGACGATAGCCGTCGTCGCCAGTGCGCAGTGCAGCGCCAGGACGCGCCAGCCGAGCAGGAACGCAGCGAACACTCCGATGAGCCCCATGTGGGTGGTGGCGGACAGCCTCGCTTGCGGAGCCGACGTCAGTGCCGCCGCCGCGATCACGCTCACGTCTGCCCACACCACGAAGGCGATCGCGCTGCGATGACCAGGCCACGGCCGCACCTGCCACCACACGCCGACCACCACTGCGGATGCCAGGATCGTGCCGTGAATGATTCTGACTTCCAGTCCTTGGGGGCCTAAGGGATGAAACTGGACGATCGTCCCCAAGACGGCCATGGACACGCACAGCACGCAGATCGCGCTCTTGAGAACCCCCAGATACCCGGTAGTGCGCAGTGCCCCGGTCGTGAATTCGAATTCACGTTTTCCCATGTTCCCGAGACCGAACTCGCTCACCATGGTCGAGTGGCGGCGGTCGAGCGGACACCGGCCGTCTGGAGCGACCCTCTCACGATGATGTCCGCCGATTCGGGTCGGTATCGATCACGGTGTCGCCGAGTGGGTCCGCGAGGCCGTTGTGGTTGATGCGAAGCTCTCGTGTCGTCGACATGATGCCATGCCCCTATCGCCCTTTCCGTCGGAACTAACTCGGGGTGCGCGCACTGGCTATCACGAACAACCACGGAAATAGAAGATATCCGACATATTGGCGGGGCGAGAAGACATCGTCGGATTCGTTCACCGCTGCGACAATGTGTAGAAACGACAAGCGCGGGTCCACGGAAATCCGCCGTCATCCGAGTCGGATCTGTCCCCCGATGTCCAACGACGCAACCGCTGCAGCTACCGGAACCCAGACCGTGACCCCTGTCATCGCACCGCCGAGACCACTCGTCGCTGCGGCATGGGAGTCGGGCATCTCGATACCGACCGACACGTTCGTCGTGACAAACAGGTAGCCGATCGAAGCGAGTTACGCGGTCGAGGCCGTGCGTACTTCGATTCCTTCGAGGAATTCGTCGATGAAAGCCCAGGTGGACCCGGCGGCGGTCGGTCCGGCGACCAGTCCGAGGTGGCTTCCCGGCGCTGTTTCGAACCGGACGGACGGCGACCCGGTCAGGACGGTGGTAATTGCTCGAACTGCGGCAATCGGTGCGATGACGTCGGAGGTGCCACCGATGGCGAGTACTGGAACTTTCAGATCTGCGAGCGAAACTTTTCTGCCTGCCAACTCGATACGGTCGTGGAAGAGGTTGTTACCCAACATGAGTTGTTCGCAGATCTGCCGAAATGCCTTGCCCGGATATCCGGGCATCTCGGCCATGAACCTGTCGATGGCTTCCATCCGGGCGAGGATTTCGGTGTTCTGCAGGTTCCGGACGACGAACCACGGTTTGAGTAACTCCCGTTGCAATGCCGTCACCCGGTAGCTCGCCTTGACCAAAGGTGACGGCAGTCCGCCCACCAGATCGGTGAGAGTGGTCAGCGGTGTGGCTCCCGTGTACTTTCCGATCAGCCGCAGCGGGCTTATCGCGCCGATCTTGCGATAGTCGATCGGCGTACCGATCGCGGTGACGGAAGCCAGGGGAAGGTCCGGGTGTGCCGCTCCGGTCAGTAGTGACATCGTTCCGCCGAGGCTCCAGCCGATCACCGCTACGTCGTCACCGTCGTGGAGTTCGGAGATTCGGCGAATTGCCTCCGGAAGAATGCCGTCGACCCAGTCTTCGAAACCGAGATCCCGATCGGCGTATCGCATGGCTCCGTAGTCCAGGAGGTAGGTCGAGAACCTGCCGTCGGCCAGATGTGCTGCCAAGCTTTGACCTCGGCGAAGGTCGTAGCAGTGTGCCGAGACGGCGAGCGGCGGTACCAGCAGAACCGGGCGCTGCTTCGGCGCCCAGCGGGCGCCGAATTTGTACAGATCGCGGTGCGGGCCGCTCTCGACGAGATACGACGTGGCGTGGTCCGGCTTTTCGACGCCCCCACCGAGGGTCAGGCCCCAGGCATTGCGCGCAGCATGTCGCCAGCGCCGACTTGTTTCACCGAGATCTGCCACTGTCGCCCCTCCGATCGACGTGTCGACCGAAATGACGGCGACCACGCTGCATGTTACCCGACTTCACAGGAACTTGTCCTCGGGGGAAGCTATTACTCAGGCCCGACTCGGTACCGGTGTCATGAGTACCGAACCGGGCTCAAGCGTGGGGTCAGGCCGGAACAATCAGCCCACGAGCTGCGGAACGTGCATCGGTGTAGCGCTGCGAGACATCGGCCCAGTTGACCACGTTCCAGTACGCGGCAACGTAGTCCACCTTGACGTTCTTGTACTGGAGATAGAAGGCGTGCTCCCACATGTCGAGCATGAGGATCGGGATCAGGCCGATGCTGATATTTCCTTGCTGGTCGGTGAGCTGCTCGATGACCAGTCGCTGTCCGATCGTGTCGAATGCCAGGACTGCCCAACCGGAACCCTGCAAAGTGGTTGCGACCGCGGAGAAGTGAGTGACGAACGCGTCGTATGAGCCGAAGTGCTCGTCGAGTGCGGCTGCCAGTTCGCCTTCGGGCCGCTGCCCGGCGGCGGGTGCGAGGTTCTTCCAGAATATCGAGTGATTGGTATGCCCGCCCAGGTGGAACGCGAGGTTCTTGCTCAGCAGCGGTGCCTTGGTGGAGATCGAGCCGTCCTCGCGAGCGGAAGCAAGTTGTTCTATCGCACTGTTGGCACCGGCTACGTAGGTGGCGTGATGCTTGCTGTGATGCAATTCCATGATCTCGCCCGAGATATGGGGTTCGAGAGCTGCGTAGTCGTAGTCGAGTTCTGGCAGAACGTATTCGGTCATCGTGGAGGAGCCTTCCGTGTGCGGTTGATGCACGTTTCATGCGAACCCGACCCTAGGATCTCGAGTGCACTCGAGGTCAAGAAGTGGTGACCTCGGTCACCGGTCGAGTGTGGCCGCGAGTCGCTCGATGTAGCCGAGAACCTCTCGGGGAGACTTTCGCGGTATTCGCGCAGTGCGGTGCGCCGCGTGTTCGGCGAAACCATCGTGATCGGCGAGTTCTTCGGCATTCCACCCGAATCCGACTCCGAACACCACACGGCCGTCGGAGAGGTGCTCGAGCGACATGATGGTCTTCGCGGGGGCGATCGGATCGTGTTCGAGCGGTCCGGCTGCCGACGCTCCGAGACGAATGCTGGTGGTCACCGAGGCTGCGATTGCGAGCGCGACCCAGGGGTCGAGCGTTCTCGGACATCGATCGGTGGGATCGGTGGGTATTTCCCCTCCGCTTGCGGTAAATGGGTGGAACATGCATTAATTTGCCTCATGCCTACGACGCCACTGACTCGACGCATCGCCGTCGACCTGTGCCGTCTCGGCGCCAACTGCTGTTGCCGTTGATCCTTCCGACTCTCCGTTCGAAAGAACGTGGCGCCCGTCAGTGTGCGCTCGCACCGTCGCATCTGCCTTGTCCGCATGCGCAGGTGACCATCCGTCGAGGAAGAGATGGCAATGTCGACACTTGTCGAAGCAGTCGAGGATCCGCCGGTCCAGGAGACCGACCGCAGTCCACGTAGAACCTGGAAATCCGGCCTGACCACTGTGGGTCTGCCGGTGCTCTCGGTGATCGTGTTCGGTGCGTTGTGGCAGCTGGCCGCGGTCAGTGGCACCTGGAGCGAAACCTTCGTGCCCTACCCGAGCACGGTGTGGAATGCGTTCGTCAACACCATGACCACCCACGACGGAGTGCGCGGCTACCAGGGGTACCTGTTGTGGGAACACCTGTACATGACCTTGCGCCGAGTGCTGGTGGGTGTGGTGATCGGTGTGGGACTCGGTGTTCTGCTCGGGCTGGCCATGGGATCGGTGAAGTGGGTTCGCAGCCTCCTCGAGCCCTGGCTCACATTTCTACGGGCCTTGCCACCGCTGGCCTATTTCTTCCTGCTGGTGATCTGGCTGGGCATCGACGAGGCCCCGAAGATCACGCTCTTGGCGTTGGCTGCGCTTCCGCCGACCGCGGTGGCCACCACGGCCGCTGTGGTTGCGGCACCACTGAGCCTGATCGAGGCGGCGCGGGCACTGGGGGCATCGAGAGCTCAGGTGATCCGTGACGTGGTGATTCCTTCGGCGTTACCGGAAACGTTCACCGGGATTCGGCTGTCGGTCGGAATGGCGTATTCGGCAGTGGTCGCTGCCGAGCTGTTCAACGGAATTCCCGGTATCGGCGGGATGGTCAAGGACGCAAGTAACTACAACAACACCCCAGTGGTTCTGGTGGGCATATTCGCCATCGGTTTCTCCGGGCTGATCATCGACGGACTATTGCGTGTCGCCGAGCGTCGCGCCGTTCCCTGGAGGGGAAAAGTATGACCGACAAGAAGAAGCGGAGCGCCGATGTGGCATCCAAATCCGCGCTGGCAATTCTCGCCGGGGTTCTCGCGTTGGTACTCGGTGCCTGCTCGGTCGATCACTCCGGCCAGGATTCGTCGAAGCCGACCATACGCATTGCTTACCAGTCCTTCCCGAGCGGTGATCTGGTGGTGAAGAACAACAAGTGGCTCGAGGACGCGCTTCCCGACTACAACGTGAAGTGGACCAAGTTCGATTCCGGTGCCGATATCAACACCGCCTTCATCGCCGGTGAGATCGACTTCGGCGCAATCGGATCCAGTCCTGTCGCCCGCGGATTGTCTGCACCACTGAACATTCCGTATCAGGTTGCCTTTGTTCTCGATGTGGCCGGCGACAACGAAGCTCTCGTAGCGCGTAACGACACCGGCATCAAGACGGTTGCGGATCTGCGCGGCAAGAAGATCGGTACCGCTTTCGCCTCCACAGCCCACTACAGCCTCTTGGCCGCACTGAATCAGGCCGGACTCGGCGCTCAGGACGTTCAACTGGTGGACCTACAGCCGCAAGCCTCTCTCGCCGCGTGGCAGCGTGGTGACATCGACGCCGTCTACACCTGGTTGCCTACCCTGGACGAACTTCGTAAGGACGGAACGCAACTGATCAGCAGTCGTGAGCTCGCAACTGCAGGAAAACCGACATTGGACCTCGGCGTGGTCGCCACGAAGTTCGCCGGTGATCATCCGGACGTCGTCGACATCTGGCGGCAAAATCAGTCACGTGCACTCGAGACCATCGAAACCGACCCTGACGCTGCCGCGAAAGCCGTTGCCGCTGAACTGAGCACCACCACGGACGATGCTGCGTCTCAGCTCCGGCAAGGCGTATTCCTCACCCCGGCTCAGATCAGTTCACCGGAATGGTTGGGAACGGAAGGCGCTCCGGGCAACTTGGCGGTCAACCTGCACAGCGCGGCACAGTTTCTGGCCGAGCAGAAGCAGATCGATGCGGCACCGGATCTGAATACATTCCAGAATGCTCTCTATCTGAGAGGTCTTCCCGATGTCCTTGCCGGCTGAGACCAGGACGGACTCGGACAGCGTGCGGTCCGAGAGCCGAGGCACTATTCACATCGGCGGTGTCTCGCACCGATACGGGCACGGCCGTGACGCGGTGACCGCACTTGGACCGGTCTCACTGGACGTGGACCCAGGTGAGTTCCTGGTCCTTGTCGGAGCGTCGGGGTGTGGAAAGAGCACGCTGCTCCGACTCATCGCGGGCTTCGAATCTCCGTCCAGCGGGGCAGTGCAGGTATCGGGGGCAGACCCGGTTCCGGGAGCCAGCGCCGGCGTCGTGTTCCAGCAGCCACGACTCTTTCCGTGGAAGTCGGTGGGCGGCAACATCGACTTGGCTCTGAAGTACGCGGGCGTCGCGAAATCCGATCGTGCGCAGCGACGGGATGCCTTGTTGCATCGTGTCGGGTTGGAAGGAACCGCAGATCGACGTATCTGGGAAATCTCCGGTGGTCAGCAACAACGGGTCGCCATCGCCCGCGCTCTTGCCGCGGAAACGTCGTTGCTCCTGCTGGATGAACCGTTTGCCGCATTGGATGCACTGACGCGGGAACGATTGCAGGAAGACCTTCGTCAAGTCAGTGAAGAATCGGGTAGAACCAGCGTGTTCGTCACACACAGTGCGGAGGAGGCGGCGTTTCTCGGCTCCCGAGTAGTGGTCCTCACCAGTAGGCCGGGGAAGGTCGCACTCGATCTGAAGATCGACCTGCCCCGTACCGGAGTTGCCCCGGACGAACTCCGCGGATCCCCCGAATATGCGGCCATTCGTGCCGAAGTGGGGCTGGCGGTGAAGTCGGCTGCCGCAGCATAGGGGACCTGCGCGCGAGCGGCAACACCTCGACCTCGATACTGTGACAAGGAGAACGTGCAGTACGAGAGCGACGAGGAGTGGTGATGGCGACTGAGGTGGAGTCCGGTGACCTCGTGCAGGCGGCAGGGCATGCGGGTCCGTGGACGGTGATCGAAGTACGTCAGGGCATGGCTCTGCTCGAACACGCGGACGGGCACAAGTTGTCGCGTCGAACAACCACCTTGACCGTGGTCCGCAAGAACTCGGGCAACAAAGCGGCTGCGGTGGAAAGTGATTCGGAGGAGGGTGCATCGCCGACTCTGTTCGACTGAGCTGTTGTGCGGCTGAGTTGCCGTATGGCCGGGAACTCAGCCCGAGAAAACGTCGTCGACTCGCTTGCCGAAATACTCGGCGATTCGGAACGCCAGTGAGAGCCGTGGGTCGAAGTGGCCCTTCTCGATCGAGACGACAGTTTGTCGGGTGATGCCCAGCGCGTCGGCGCAGGCCTGCTGCGACAGTCCGGCTGCCGTTCGGAGTTCGTGCAGATTGTTGTGCATCAGCGGTGTGCTCGTGTGGCAGCGAAATATCGAATTCCGAAGTCGGCCATGCCGAGTGCGAGGAATGCAGGTAGCGGGACCTCGGGCGCGCCGAATACGTAGTGTGCGGTCAGGGCGATGCCCATGGCGCAGATCAGGTCGCTGAACGCCCCCAACCCGGCTTTGCGACTCCATTCCGTCTCGACGGTGTCTTCGGGGTGAGTCGGAGGTGCGTTTTTCTCGGACGTGAAGAACGCCCATGCCGCTCCGATGCAGACTGGAGCGGTCATCACCGCGAAGACGACGAACGTGAGGACTTTGCGATCGTCGGTCGCCAAGAATGCGAAGAAGCCGAGCGTCAGCGCCACTGCGACGCCGATAGTGACGACGGTGCTCCACCTGGTAGTCCGTGTCATGACCATATCCGCCTATGTAAGAGTTCTTTGACATTCGAAGGTTGGAGTGTGCAATCGCGTATGCCAAAGAACTCTTATCACAGATCGTCGAAGGGTGCTGCGTAGATGAAGGTTCCGGTCTGGCCGGCAGGTACTCGGACGAGGCGAAGAGTCGACGTGTCAGTTCTGTCTCGACCGGGACCTGGCCTGGCGGTTTCTGTTCTGCGAATGCGCGATCGAGAAGGGAGTACACCGCTTCTCGATCGGACGGGGTTTCACGGCGCGGAGACAAAACTACCTGCTCGGCGCGTGCTCGCCGCTTTCCGCCTGGCGAGCTACCCGCTGCGTGTATTCGGCGCGCTCTGCCGGATCGACCGCAGTCAGGGCGCGGCGGTCGCCGACGGACCGTCGTCCCACGTTGATCAGCCATTCGGGGACCACGGCATCGACGAGATCCCAGACGGCGAGGTATCGCGGAACGGCGGTTTCGGCGCTGCGATGACGGAGCGTGCCCACCCCTGCTTCGGCGACGACTTCCGGTTCGACGGTCGGCATTCCCTTACCCGACGGAACCCCGGACGAGAGTCCGGTGCGCACTGCGCTCGGCAGGATCGTGCTGACGCGGATTCCCGAATCCGCGAATTCCACTCGTGCCGATGCCGAGAGGCCGTCTGCCCCGAACTTGCCGGCGTTGTACACGGCCATCCCGGGCACCGGGAGTTAACCGGCCATCGACGCGATGTTGACGACATGGCCTCGACACCGCTGGCCATTCCCGGTAGTACGGCGCGCATTCCGTGGATCGGCCCCAGACGTAGACGTCGAGGGTGACGCGGCCGGTGGCATCGGATTCGTCGAGGAAGCCGCCCAGCGGCATCACTGCGGCGTTGTCGACCAAAATGTCGATACGGCCGAATTCGTCGATCACCTTGCCGACAAAGCCGTCCCACGATTCTCGTACGGTGACGTCGAGGGTGTATCCGCGCGCTCGTCCACGATGGTCGCGGCGGCATCGGCGGCGGTACCGGAGTCCAGATCGCCGATGCAGACGATTGCGCCGTGGGAGGCGAACAGTTCGGCGGTGGCGCGGCCGATGCCGCGTCCGCCTCAGGAGACGACGACCACCGCGCCGAGTTCGATGTTCGGGTATGTGGTTCCGAACAGGCTCATACCGAGTACTCCTCGTTCAGTGCCGCAGCAGGTGAGGTGGCGTGTGATCGGCCCGTATGGTTGTAGGCGTTCGGATCGAAGTCGTGAAGCCGTCGCCGCATGGCGTCCGACGACCACGGCCAGTTGAAGCTGTTTCGGCCGTTGACGTCGAAGAAATAGCTTTCGCAACCGCCTGCGTTGTAAACGGTGGTGGCGAGTGCATCCTGAACGTGGGCGTTGAACGCGGCCTGTACCTCAGGGCGTACGTCGAAAGTATCCCACTCTCGAGCGCGTGCATGCGAAATCGCCTGCGCCATGTAGTCCAACTGTGCTTCCAAGATCATGAATGCCGAGGTGTGGCCGGTGCCCAGGCTTGGACCGAGCAGGATGAACGCATTGGGGAAGCCGGTGACTGTCGATCCGTAGTACGCCCGCGGACTGCCCTTCCAGTGATCGTCGAGTGAGCGTCCGTCGCCGTCGAAGACCTTGTCGGCGATAGGCATGTCGAGGATGTGGAATCCAGTCCCGAAAATGATGGCGTCCACTTCGGCTTCGACACCGTCGGCACCGATTACGGTGTTGCCGCGTAGGGCACTGACGGCATTGGTATGGACGCTCACATTGGGGCGGCTGAGGGCGGGATAGTAGGTGTTGGACATCAGCAGGCGCTTGCATCCGAGGGTGTAGTTCGGTGTCAAGGCCTTGCGGAGTTTCCGATCGCGTACCTGTAGGCGAAGTTGAGCCGATCCCAATTTCTGGACGATCCGAAGTATCCACGGATTGCGAAAGCCCAGGCCCAGGCTTTCCATCATTCCGTATTCGAGGCTGCGCAAGGTCTTCTGGGCGCCGGGGATCAAGCGCATGATCGACCGTTCGATCCGGGGAACGTAGTGATCCGGTTTGGGGAGTACCCATTGCGCAGTTCGCTGGTACAGGTGCAGTGATGAAACCTGCGAGACTATCTTGGGAACGAATTGCACGGCGGATGCGCCGGTGCCCACCACCGCAACCCGTTTTCCGCGCAGGTCGTAGTCGTGATTCCACTGCGACGAATGGAACACTTCGCCGGTGAAGGTATCCAACCCCGGAAGGTCCGGAGTCAACGGCTCGCTCCACGGCCCTGCGGCAGCGATCAGGAATCGGGCTGTGATGTCGCCGTCGGATGTTTCGATCTGCCACCGAGATCGAGCCGCGTCCCACCGTGCATTGGTCATCTCGACGCCGAAGCGCACATGTCGATCCACGTCGTGCTTGCCTGCGGTGGATTCGATGTACTCACGGATCTCCGGCTGCTCGGCGAAGGCCCGCGACCAATCTGGGTTCGCGGCAAAGGAATACGAGTACAGGGCGGACGGGACGTCGCATGCGCAACCGGGGTAGGTATTGGCCCGCCAGGTGCCACCGAGAGAATCTGCCCTCTCGAGAATCACGAAGTTCCGGACGCCGATTCGCTTCAGGTGAATGGCAGCCCCGATGCCGGAGATTCCGGCTCCGACGACGACCGCTTCGAAATGTGTGCTGTTCTCGTTCACAGGCTTACCGCTTTCGACGGTTGCAGCGGATTGACCGCCAACTCTTGTGCCACGGACGCTCTGGTGGTGCGTAGCGAGGATTCGAACGTGGCCAGACGGCGTCGGCCGTCCATGAAATTGGCGCCCATCACCGCCAGATCGTCGTCGGTGGCGTCGATCCGCAACACCGTGGTTCCGGCCGCACGAACCAGTTCGATCTCGTGATCGAGCTGAGCCGACATGGTGTTCCGTAGCGCGGCGCGTTCGATTCGTGCCGCACCACGGGGCTTTCGAAGATTTCGAGATGCCATAGGTGCCAAGACGATCAACTCGTCAAGCTGGAGTGGAAGCAGTAAGTCGACGGAAGCGGTGGACGCGGCGCCGCCGTCGACGTATCTCGTACCGCCGATGGTCACTGGCGGGAACCATCCGGGGATGGCCCACGATGCGCGAAGCGCTTGGCTGACAGTCGCTTTCGGAGACTCTTGGGCTCCGAAAGCGACCCTCTCGCCGGTCCGGTAGTCCATGGACACCATCCATGCGTTCGGATGCGGGAGCCATGTATCGCCCGCTGACATGGATTCCGCGAGTTCGGCCAGCCAGGACGGATCGCCGCCACCGCGGGGTGCGAGGCCGCTCATTCGACTCAGAATCGGAAGGTCACTCCTGATGGCCAGGCGCGGGTTTCCGATTCGGGGGCGCGAGAGTGGCGGCGTGCGGCCGGGTCCGGATTCGAGGTGTCGGAGGAGGTCGGGGCGAACTGTTGAATCGCCGAGTTGCATCGCGATCAACTCGTCGACGCCGACGCCGCTGCCGAGCATCGTCACGAGTTCGGCGCCGGCCGAGGTGCCGATCATTGCTGTTGCTTCGCGCGGATCCCAGTTCAACGCGTCTCGGACCGATGCGAGTGCGGCGACCGTCCATGCGAAACCGAGAGTGCCTCCGCACCCGATGGCCAATCCGCGTCTGGCCTGCCGACCCGGCGGCACCGTGTTGTCGGTCACAGTTCGATTCATATTTCGGAGACTATCAGTATTTGAATAACATGAGTACTCGGAATTGTGCGACCGAGTCCGGAGTCGGCCCATTGTCGGTATTCGACTACCGTGGGAATCCCGAAACCGATCACTGGGAGAAATATCGATGGCCAGATTGAGCAGGCAGGAAGCGCAGGCGCTGACCCGCGAGAATCTTCTCGAGACGGCCGTCGAGCATTTCCTCGAATGCGGGTATGCCGCCGCGTCGCTCGATCAGATAGCAGAGGACGCCGGATATTCGAAAGGCGCGGTGTACTCGAATTTCAAGAACAAGGACCAGTTGTGTGACGAGGTGCTCGGGCGGATCAGAATGTCGAAGGTCGGTGAGATCGCCGGCCACTTGACCTCCGGGACCAGCCTGGATGCTGCGCTCGTCGACTTCGAGCACTGGGCGGAGCGGACCATCGGCGACAAACGCTGGACGCTGTTGGAAGTGGAGTTTTCGGTCCGAGCGCGTCACAGTGACGAGATCAAGGACAAGATCGCATCCGGTGCGGATCACGCGCGCGCTCTGATCGCCACCGTCCTGCGCCACCTGGCCACCGCCAGTGGTGTGACGCTGGACATGGACCCGGACGCGGCCGCTCTGCGCATTCTGAGTGTCGGCGTCGGTCTCGGGCTGCAACGCGCGATCGATCCGGAACTGCCCGTCGGTCCGTTGGTCGACACGGTCCGGGAGATCCTTCAGGTCGACGTTCCACGAGCGAGTTC
Organism: Rhodococcus sp. 27YEA15; assembly: GCF_049739425.1. Classification (NCBI taxonomy): domain Bacteria; kingdom Bacillati; phylum Actinomycetota; class Actinomycetes; order Mycobacteriales; family Nocardiaceae; genus Rhodococcus; species Rhodococcus sp. 27YEA15. Next base: position 4,171,223 of record NZ_JBMHHW010000001.1, on the reverse strand, counting down.
GACGGTCGGTGGCGCACACTGAGGTCCATGACCAACGCGGACCTGTCCATCACACAGATCGAGAACACTTACCTGATTCGCTGTGGCCACGCGAATTGGGTGCTGGTGGAAGAAGGATCGGAACTCACTCTCATCGACGGCGGCTATCCGCACAACGGAGCCGACGTCGAGCGCTCGATCGAGCAGATCGGTCGCAGACTCGAAGACGTCCGCGCCGTGCTGGTGACGCATGCGCACGTCGATCACATCGGTGGGATCGCGAACATTCTGACCCGCCATCAGGTTCCGGTCCTGATGGATCCGCTCGAAGTGGCACACGCCAAGCGGGAGTACCTGCACCAACTGTCTCCGGTCAAGGTTCCGCTGTTGTTGTGGCGCAGGGGAGCTCCGCGATGGTTGTTCGACGTGATCCGGGCCGGCGCCCTCGACGGTGCGGAACTTCCCCAGGCGCAGGGCTTTACCGATGGTGCGGCGTTGGATGTTCCCGGCCGAATCGTCCCCGTCCCCACGCACGGACACACGGACGGGCACAGTGCCTATCTGATCCCGAATGCCGGGGTGATCGCATCAGGAGATGCTCTGGTCACCGGGCATGCGACGTCGAGCCTGGCCGGACCACAATTTCTGGTGTGCCCCTTCAATCACGACCGTGCGGCCACCGACACGGCCTTGGACAACATCTCGGCCGCGCCCGCCGACGTACTTCTGCCCGGGCACGGACCCGTGTACCGGGGCCCCATGACGACGGCCGTCGAGCAGGCTCGTGCGGGGCGAACGAGTATGCGACCGTGACAACCGTCGAAACAGTCGACAGCGGCGAGTTGCGCGGCTTTCTGCACCGACCGACGGCCTCGCCCGTCGCCACTCTCGCATTGACGCACGGTGCCGGAAGTGACTGCGACACAGTTCTGTTGCGTGCGGTGGCCGAAGGGTTCGCGGACGCCGGAATTCAGGTTCTCCGATTCGATCTCGCGTTCCGGGTGCGCAAGCCGAAAGGTCCGCCGCACCCTTCTCGTGCCGGTGAGGATCGGGCCGGCATCGCGGATGTGGTCGCGATGCTGTGTGAGGACTATCCGACGCCGGGTCCGGTGCTGCTCGGGGGCCACTCGTACGGAGGCCGTCAGGCGTCGATGGCGGCAGCGGCGAACCCCTCGCTCGCCGACGGTCTGCTTCTGCTCTCGTATCCGCTGCACCCGCCGAAGAAACCCGAGAAGCTCCGTACCGAACATCTACCGGAACTGAACACCCCTACCGCCGTCGTACACGGGTCGAAGGACGAATTTGCCACCACCGACGAGATGGCCGCTGCGCTGGCGCTCGTACCTGCGACAACACGACTCGTGGAATTCGACGGAGCCAGGCACGATCTGTCCGTGACCAGGTTCCCGGTGGTGGAGAAGACGGTTGCCGCAGTGCTCGAACTCTTCGAACTCCGAGGGTCGTTTGCCCGAACACGGTGATTCCTGGTGAGATCGACGCATGAGCGCGCAGCAGTATCAGCCCAGTATCTTCGCCGACGTGACGGTCGAGGCGGACGGCGACGATACCGTCGTCACCTTTCCTCGGATGCTCCCGTACCCCGTCGAGCAGGTGTGGGCTGCAATCACCGATCCGGAGCTGCTGGCGCAGTGGACTCCGTACACGGCAGATCGAGCGCTGAGCAGCACCGGCGAGGCAGTCATCACCATGCTGGCCGAGAACGGTGATCCGGAAATGTCCTTCCCGGCCGCTATTCGCGTCGTGAAGAACGCATCGCGTCTCGAACACGAGTGGGGCCCGGACGAGTTGGTGTGGGACCTGACGGCCGTCGACGGCGGGACTCGCGTCGTGTTGACACAACGATCGCGGGCCGAAGGTATGGCGTCGGCGCTCGCGGCCGGTTGGCACCTGTGCTTCGACGTGCTCGACGCCCTGCTCGCCGGTAAGCCGTTCGGACCGGTCGTCGGAGCGAAGGCCCGCGAATACGGTTGGGATGCACTTAACTCCGGATACGCCCGGCGATTGGGTATCGACGAGTCCCAGGTCTGGTAGCAGATCAGCGGATGCCGGTGGAGGCGCGAACCATCGGCATCCGCTGACACCGTCATCGGCATGGGCTGAGCTCGGGGTTTTCGATCGCAGAAGTGGGAAGGCCGAAGATTTTGTCGAACACCCAATTGTAGAAAAACGTGTACACGGGGAAGATTAATATCAGCGCAAAGTCCAGTAGAAGCGCATCCAGGAGACTGATGTTCATCCACCACGCTATGACGGGTATCAGTACTGATACAATCGATAGTTGAAACAAGATCGCGTGCAGGATTCGCCGAGACAATGTTCGAGTTCGGCTTTTTCGGGAACTTTCCCACGCCTCGAACGAGTAGTTGAAGATCATGTTCCACGTCGCGGCGATGGTCATGATTATGACCGCGAGCGCGCCCGTCGACGTCGGGGAGTTCCCGGACAAAATTGTGAGTAGTACGGTGGAAATGAGAAGCCCTACGCCTTCGTATCCGAGAACGTAGACTACTTTACGTTTGAAACCTTGCACGTGACCCTCTTCGGCATCGATATCCTTCATTGGTCCGATCACCGTACTGTTGTGGTGTGTGCGGGAAAAGACAGCTACTGTCAGTTTTGATGATAGGAATGGAACATGGTGTTGACCAGCGAGAGTATTACGTTATTCCTGGCTGTCGTCGAGCACGGTTCTTTTTCGGCCGCAGCGCGAAAGCTTCGCCGAGTCCCGTCGGCTGTGAGTATGGGAATCGCGAATATCGAAGCCGAGTTGGGCTATCAACTTTTTGATCGTTCAGGGCGGGAGCCGATACCCACTTCGAGAGCGATGGCTTTGGTACCCGAGGCGCGCGCCATCGACCGGAGATTGCGAGTACTGAATTCACACGCGATAGAACTCGGAGATGACCTGGAGAGTGGATTGAAGATCGGAATATCGGCCGGAATAGACCGAGATTCGATACTCGACGCGATGAATTCTCTACTGATCAAATACCCGCTACTGTCCGTGGACACTTTCTTCGGGCAGCAGGACGACATTCAAGGAATGCTGCATTCCGGCCAGATAGATTTTGCGATAATGTTTTCGGGTAGTAGCTATGATCGAGACGAATTGTTCAGGCATGTTGGTATGTCGGTGTTTGTGGCGGTAGTCTCGGCTACGGTCGGAACCGCCGGCATTCGGTCCGACTTCAGGTATCTCGAAGAACTCGGCGGGGCCAGACAAATACTGGTCGCGAGTCACGAGAGACCGATATCGGATAAACGATTGCAACTCTCCGACTCGCTGTGGCGTACCAATTCCGTCGAATCGGCAATCGAATTGGTGGCAAGGGGTGCTGGGTGGGCCAACCTTCCTGTTGCCTGTGTCCAATCGCAGATCGACTCCGGGTTGTTGCGGAAACTCGAATTCGAGAACACGGAGAACGGATTGCCGATTCCGCAACATGCTGTGTGGTTGCGCAAACGGCCACTTCGAAAAGCTGCTGTAGAAATCATCGGCCTGATCGCGCAGTAGGGGAGCCGGACAAGTCTCGTCAGTGGGTGTCGGTGGATGCCCGCACGATCAGTTCCACCGGCAGCTTCACCGATTCGGGGCTGCGGCCGGCCATCAGTGCCAGGAGATGGTCCACACCGGTCGCCCCGATCAGATGGGCCGGTGATCGCACCGTCGTCAGCGGCACGGGAAGTTGCGAGACGACCGGGATGTCGTTGTAGCCGACCAGAGCGAGATCACCTGGAATGCTCAGGCCGAGATCGCGGGCCACGCCGAGTACACCGATCGCGATGGTGTCGCTGACGGTGAAGACGGCGTCGGGGCGTGAGGTGCCTCCGAGTAACCGGGTCGCAGCGTCGACGCCACCCTGAACTTCGAACTCGGACGCCACTATTCGATACGGCGGTAGTTCCAGACCGGCTTCGGTTAGCGCGTCCCGGAAGCCGGCGACGCGTTCGCGGGACGTGCTGGCATGGTCGGGCCCGGCGACGACGCCGAGATCGCGGTAGCCGCAGTCGATCAAATGCTTCCCCGCGAGGTAGCCGCCGCGACGATCGTCACCGCTCACGTACGGTAGGCCGCCGTCGGTGTGTCGGTTGAGCAGCAGTAGCGGCAGGGAGCGCACGGGAAGTGTGTCCACGAAATCGGCTCCGGGCAGGTGGATGCTGCTCAGGATCAGGCCGTCCACCTGACGGCTGATCAGGAACTCGACGGATTTACCTTGCGCGTCCGGATCGTCTGGTGGGCTCGAGAGCAGTACCGAGTACCCGGCTGCCGTCGCAGCTTCCTCGATGCCCTGGAACATGGTGGCCACCACGACGTCGGTCAGCCTCGGCATCACGACGCCGATGGTGGTGGTCTTGCGGGTGCGCAAGCTCGCCGCCCACAGATTCGGTTGGTAGCCGAGTTCGGCGGCGACCTGCCGCACGCGCAGCGCGGAGTCCGACCAGCCGTCGGCAGGTTCTGGTTGACGCAGCACCCGCGACGCCGTCGAGACGTGGACGCCGGCTCGGTCGGCGATTTCGCGCAGTGTGGGCGGGCGGCCGTTACTGCGGGTCGACGGATCGGACGTCATCAGCGGTGGTGCTCCTGGAGTGGATCGGGGATTGACGAGGGTGCGCTTGCCCCCTACTCTAGGCGATGCAAACGATTGCACAATCGTTCTCGCGAACGGTTGCGCACTACGTCACCGGAGGCCACGTGAGCACGCCGCAGTCCCTGTCCGAACTCTTTGCCGTCGACACCCTGCTCGACGCCGAGGAAATCGCGATCCGCGACACCGTCCGCAAGATGGCGAGCGATCGTATCCGTCCGCACGTCGGCGAATGGTTCGAGGCGGCTGCACTGCCCGCCCGTGAACTGGCGAAAGAGTTGGGCGAGCTGGGCGTGCTCGGAATGCATCTCGACGGTTACGGTTGCGCCGGCATGAGCGCCACCACCTACGGCCTGGCTTGTCAGGAACTCGAGGCCGTCGATTCCGGTATCCGCAGCCTCGTCTCGGTGCAAGGTTCACTTGCGATGTTCGCGATCCACCACAACGGCAGCGAGGAGCAGAAGCAGGAATGGCTGCCGCGCATGGCCGCCGGTGAGGCCATCGGCTGCTTCGGATTGACCGAACCCGATTTCGGTTCCAATCCCGGCGGTATGCGGACCAACGCCAAGCGTGACGGTGACGACTGGATTCTCAACGGCACCAAGATGTGGATCACCAATGGCTCCATCGCGGATGTCGCGGTGGTCTGGGCGCGTACCGATGACGGGGTGCGCGGATTTGTCGTCCCCACCGACACTCCGGGGTTTTCGGCTCCGGAGATCAAGAACAAGATGTCGCTGCGCGCGTCCGTCACCTCCGAACTGGTCCTCGACGACGTGCGCCTGCCCGCCTCGGCGATGTTGCCGAAGGCGCGAGGGCTCTCCGGTCCGCTCGGCTGCCTCAACGAGGCGCGCTTCGGCATCATCTTCGGCTCGATGGGCGCAGCGCGCGACTGCCTCGAGACGGCGATCTCGTATGCGCGCGATCGTAAGGTGTTCGACAAGTCGCTCGCCGCGTACCAGCTCACTCAGGCCAAGATCGCCGACATGGCAGTCGAATTGGGCAAGGGCCAGTTGCTCGCGATTCATCTCGGACGACTCAAGGACGCTGGAACCGTGCGCCCGGAGCAGGTCAGCACCGGCAAACTCAACAACGTCCGCGAAGCCATCAAGATCGCTCGCGAGTGCCGAACCATCTTGGGAGCCAACGGCATCACCCTCGAATACCCGGTGATTCGGCACGCCAACAATCTCGAGTCTGTGCTCACCTACGAGGGCACGTCCGAGGTACACCAGCTGGTGATCGGCAGGGCGCTGACGGGCGAGGAAGCATTCCGTTGAGCACTGCCGGTGCGCTCGACGGGCTGGTGATCGCAGACTTCGGCCGCGTTCTCGCCGGACCGTACGCCACGATGATCCTCGCTGACCTGGGAGCCGAGGTGATCAAGATCGAGCGGCCAGGGGTCGGCGACGACACCCGTGCGTGGGGCCCGCCGTGGGTGGGGGAGGAGTCGAGTTACTTTCTGTCGGTGAACCGGAACAAGAAATCGGTCACCCTCGATCTGCGTGAGCGTGCCGATGTGGAAAGTGCGCGTGATCTCGTTCGGCGCGCCGACGTGGTGGTGCAGAATTTCCTGCCCGGCACCATGGACCGCCTCGGGCTGGGTTACGACGCCGTACGGGAGATGAATCCGCACACCGTGTACTGCTCGATCAGCGGCTTCGGCGCCAACAACTCGTTGCCGGGGTACGACCTGCTGATCCAGGCAGTCGGTGGACTGATGAGCATCACCGGGCCGGATGCGGCGACGCCTACCAAAGTCGGTGTCGCCGTGGTCGACATCATCACCGGACTGCATGCCGGCGTGGGAATCCTTGCCGCGCTGCGACACCGAGATCGTACCGGCGAGGGGCAGCACGTCGAGGTCAATCTGTTGTCCTCGTTGCTGTCCGCGCTGGCCAACCAGTCGTCGGGTTACGTCGCGGCCGGGGTGGTGCCGCAGGCGATGGGAAACCGGCATCCGAGTGTGGCACCGTACGAGGTGTTCGACACCGCCGATCGTCCACTGGTTCTGGCTGTCGGCAACGACCGTCAATTCGGCGCACTGGCAGAGGTTCTGGGCCTGTCCGAGCTGGCGTCGGACCCGCGCTTCACCTCCAACAGCTCGCGCGTTGCGCATCGAGTGGAGTTGTTCGAGGCCCTCGCCGCGGCATTCTCGCGTGGTACTGCGGACTTCTGGTTCGAGGCGCTCACCGAACGGGGCGTTCCGTGCGGCCCCCTCAACGACATCGCCGACGCGCTGGCACTGGCTGAGCGACTGAATCTGGACCCGGTAGTCAGTATCGACGATCCGCGACGCGAGGTGCCAACCCGGCAGGTGGCCAACCCCATTCGTCTCAGCGTCACTCCGGCCACCTATCGCTCGGCACCGCCGAGACTGGGGGAGGACGGAGCGGCGGCCTGCTAGTTTCGTTCGGGTGGATTCCTGGCATCGTGGACGACTCAGCGCGGAGCAGGCCGCGCACGTCGAACGTCGCCTGCCGGGAGTGCGGTTCAATGCGGACCTGAGCTGGAATCTGGTCGAGACCGTCGTCCTCGACGTCGAAGCCGATCGCGGTCGCTTCGTCGTCAAGGCCGCCGGTCCGAATAACCATCACATCGGCCGCGAGATCACCGCGCACCAGAGTTCGACGTCCGTGTTGGTCGACATCGGCCGGGCGGCCGTAATGATCGACTACAACGGTCGGCGAACATTCTCGTCACAGAATATCTGGACGGTGATCCGGTGATGGGGACTCCGGCCGAATGCGATCACGACATCTACCGCCAGGCGGGGGACGCGCTCCGAATCTTCCACGGACAGTCGGAGTGGCTCGATCACGACGCGGTATCCGGCCTGGTAGCGAAATCTATTGCATGGCTGGATCAACCACACAGAATTTCCTTGGAACGCGCATTCTTCGAGGGGTACGGCACCGATCCGCGCGAGCCGGAACTCTGGGCGCTGTTGTCGCTGCGAGAAGCCGTGGGAACAGCCGTCTGGGCGTATCAGGTCGGCGACACATCGTTCGAGCGTCCGGGCCGCCGGATGATCGAAGAGGCACTCGAACTGTTTTGACCACTGATGCCACTGCCCGCCGGCTGAAATAACGGTAGGCCGGGCGCGATACCTCGTGCTCGCGGCCGCGGCCGCGGCCGCGGTGGGGTCAGGGTCAGCGGACCCGGGGCTACCGCGAACGATCAACCTAAAATGTGATTCAAGTCACAATTGGAGACAAAGTGGTCTGGATCACTTACTTTTGAAACAGTTTCAAATGGAACTATTTCAAACGGTCAAGCTGAACGGAGACCTTCGATGCCGCTGTCAATCAAGGACGCGCTCGCCGCCAAGGGGCTGCACCCGGACGCAGACGAGCTCGCCCGGATCGAATCCACCTGGGCCGGGTACCAGGAATTGCGCCGTGACCTGGCAACCATCGAGACCGCCGACGCCGACATCGCCGTCCGAAACATCCCGGGAGGGGATCACATTGGCTGAGGAACTGCTTTCCAAGTCCGCGACCGAGGTCGGCGAACTCATCCGTACCAAGCAGGTATCGCCCGTCGATCTCACTCGTGCGCTCCTCGAACACGCACACTCTCGCAACGACGAGATCAACGCGTACGTCAGCTTCCGTGACGACGCAGCGATAGCCGAAGCGCAGAGAGCCGAGAAGGAAATCATCGCCGGACAGCACCGCGGACCACTGCATGGCGTGCCTATGGCGCTCAAGGACAATCTGTACGTGGCCGGTGAAGTCACCACCATGGCGAGCAAGATCCACGGCAACTTCGTCTCCGAAGACGACGCGAGCGTGGTCTCCAAACTTCGAGACGCGGGAATCGTACTGACCGGCAAGCTCAACATGCACGAATACGCGTGGGGAATCGACAACAACAGCCCGCACTTCGGTGCCGTCCACAATCCGTGGAACCTCGACAAGGTTCCAGGCGGGTCGAGCGGCGGATCTGGCGCTGCCGTCGCAGCCGACATGTCGTTCTCGACGCTGGGCACCGATACCGCCGGCTCCATTCGAATCCCGTCGTCGGCCTGTGGACTGGTCGGACTCAAGCCCACGCACGGCCGTGTCGCCAAGTTCGGCTGCTACCCGCTGGCATGGACCCTCGACCACATCGGCCCGATGGCAAAGACCGTGGCCGACGCCGCCGTCATGCTGCAGGCGATTGCCGGTTTCGATCACCGCGATCCGACATCGGTGGACGTGCCGGTCGACGACTACGCGGGCGCTCTCGGCGGCGACCCGTCGAATCTGGTGATCGGAATCGAGGAGGAATACTTCTTCCGTGACGTCGACTCCGAAGTGGAACGTCTGGTGCGCGCTCGCATCGAAGACCTGGTCGCCCGCGGCGCCACCGTCAAGAAGGTGTCGATTCCGGCCCTGCGGTATTCGGAGTGGACCGAACTCGCAACCAGCCTCTCCGAGGCGTCGGCAATCCATCATCAGGACTTGATCGACCGTCCCGAGGACTTGGGTGCCGACATCCGATTCCTGTTCTACCTGGGCGAGCTGTTCTCGTCGGTGGACTATTTGCAAGCCCAGCAGGCGCGCCGCCAGATCAAGAAGGAGTTCGCGGTAGCGCTGGCCGACGTCGACGTCATTGTGGCGCCCACACTGCCGGTGATGGCACCGGACATCGGATCTGCGGTGGCAGACCTCAACGGTTCGCCAGTTGACCTGGTGCAGAACTTCATTCGGTTCACCGGACCCAGCAACCTGACCGGGCTACCAGCGCTCACCGTGCCTGCCGGACTCAACGGCGGACTTCCCGTCGGTCTGCAGATCATCGGGAAGGCGTTCGACGAGGCCACCGTGCTTCGTGTCGGAGAGTTGGTCGAGGAATCGAATCCGTTGCAGGGCAAGCGCGCCCCACACGCCGCTTGATCAGGCGAGACGATTTCCACTGCCCGCGGGCGTGCCGACTTCGGTACGTCCGCGGGTTCATCCCACACCCTCGCCGACACGGTCGGTGAGCCGATACCGCTCGGAGAACTCATGTCCAGTCTCGCTCTGCTGTTCGTCGGTGCAGTCCTGCTGGTGAACGGTCTCGTTCTGCTGGGACGGGTATCGGCGCGCGCAGCCGTTCCGGTAAATCTGATCGTCGGCGCCGGCCTCGTGACCGCGTCACTGCTCGCGGCAATTCCCGCAGCCGGTGACGATGCTCGGCTCACCCTGTTCGGTGCAGTGGGCTTCGCGTTGTTCGGAGTCACCTACTTGATCGTCGGCAGTGGATCCCTGTTGGGAGCCGACGGCTCGGCGCTCGGTTGGTACTGCGGCTGGGCGGCGGTGGTGGCGCTGATACTGGCAGGAGTGAACTTTGCCGCAGGCGACGGCCACATGGCATGGCTGTGGCTGGCGTGGACCGTTCTCTTCTTCGCATTCTTCCTGTCCGCCACTACGGCGAACCCCCGGTTCGACACGGCGGCCGGTGTCATCGCGATCGCCCAGTCGGTCACCACCGCAACCGTCCCGGCGCTCCTCATGATCGACGGATCGTGGAGCGGGTTGCCGCTCGGCTGGATCATCGTCGCGCAGGTGATCGGTGTGGCCGCAGCCGTTTTCGTGATCGCCCGACCTGAACCCGCCCGTCCCGCGCCCGTCCCCGCATGATTTGACCGGCTACCGCCCACCGTCGCACCCGCGATGGTGGGCTCTGCGTTCTTCCCATGCGGTCAGAGGGTGCCGATGACGTCGAAGTCGAAGACGTCGGCGCGAGCGAGATGAACGTCCTGCACGGCCTGGTTTCCGTCGAAGCGCACCACACCCCGCGGTCCGACGAACGTGAGACCGTCGATGACCCGGTCGAAGTCGTCCACGCCGAAGGCCCCCGATCGCCTGGCCAGTTCGACCAGCGTGTGCATACCTTGGTAACACGACTGCGCCATGTTGTTGAGCGAGGGTGCGGCCGGACCAGCCGACGCCACGTAGCGACTGAGGAAGTCCAACGCGTCACCACTGGTCAGGCTACTGAAATAGGAGGCCGAACAATACAGGTCGGCAGTAGCGTCCGGCCCACTCGCAAGGAGCATGTTCTCGTCCATCAACGGGCTGTAACGCGTGATACGCGAAGACAACCCGGCGTCGGAGAACGCCCGGTTGAAGGCAACTGCATCCTGACCCACCAGCAGCATCAGGACCGCGTCGCAGCCACTCGCGGCTACTGCCGACGGAAGGCGCGGATCGTCGCCGGAGCCCATCGCGACAAACGAAGTGTCCACAATCTCCACATCCAGTGTGGACGCGAAGCTGACCACCTTCTGTAGCGACCGCAACGGCCACACGTACCGTGCGCCTATCACGTGCCACCGCCGGATTCCACGGTTGTCACGCAACCACGTCATGGCCGGAAGAATCTGCTGATCGGGAGTCTCGCCACTGAGGTAAACGCCGCGCGCCTTCTCCTCGCCTTCGAACAGCGAGGTGTAGACGTACGGAATGCGGCCCCGAACGATCGGCTCCAACAACCGCCGTATCGACGAGATGTGCCACCCGGTGATCGCGTCGATTCCACCGGTATCTACCAGATCCGCTACCTCGGCGGCGACCACTGCGGGATCCCGACCACCGTCGATGTAGACGATCTCGACTTCACGCCCGTTGATCCCGGTGCTTGTGTTGAGTTCGTTCTTCGCCATTTCGCACACGGCGATACACGACGGTCCGAAGATCCCGCCCGTTCCCTGGAGCGGGATCACCATGCCGATTCGATACGAAGCGCCGGTGCCGAACATGATCCGCGACATCACACTTCCTCCCATCTCGGCCAGGTCACGCCACGACCGAAATGGGTCATGTCTCACAGTTGCCTCGAAGTGTATGTAGCGTATTGCTTCAAATGAAAGTATTTCAGCTAACAGGATCGAGAGGAAGAACCATGCCCGACGCAACCGGCGAACTCGCGACGGCTTCCGTCGAGCGCCCCGAGATCGGAGCCTCCGTGCTCCGGTCGTTGATCGTGCGCGGTTCGAGACTCGAAGCGGCCGCCACGGCAGCCGGAATCGACCTTGGCCTGTCCGCCGACGAATGGCTGATCCTCGACACCCTTGCCTCCGCCGACGGGCTTGCGATGTCGACGCTCTCGACACACGTGCTGTCCGCAGGTGCATCGTTGACTCGCGCCGTGGATCGCCTGGTCAGTCGATCGCTGGTGTACCGGGCGCCCAGCCTGACCGACCGCCGCAAGGTGGAAGTGCGGATCAGTGAGTCGGGGCGGCGCGAACACGCCGGTCTCACTGCCGAATTGGCCGCCATCGAAAACGTGTTGCGTAGTGCACTCGCCGACGCCGGGATCGACCCGGACGCCGTGGTGGCAGCACTGGCGTCCGTCGCAGCATTCGACAACTGAATACCGCTGTCCTCGCGCCATTGCCGGTGATTTCGGGCAAAGTGCGTCGTCAAGCCGCCCGATGGGAACGACCCGAAGGACAGAAAATGCCGACGATGCCCGCGTAGAATTTCTGCAGAAGCGGTGCGACGCCGACCTCCACTCAAAACAGCAGCCATTCGAGACGCGGCCAGTCTGCTTCACGATCTCGGAATCGACAGCACCGACAACATCCGCTCGGCAACCGCCGATTTCCTCGCGGATGCGAAGAAAGCGTGGCTCGCAGTCTCGGGGGCAGCGGTCGGAAATCACGTGGGACTACTTCCTGAAGCTCGCCGGAATTCCCGGCGTCAAGGCTGATCGCATGGATGTCCGGTATGTCGCCACCGCATTCGGTGTTGCGCCGGAAACGGTCGGTGCCGTCGACGCGGCCGGGCTCGTGAAAGCAGTAGCCGAGAATTGCGGTCACAACCTCATTCATCTCGACCACGCGATCTGGCGATTCGAATCCGGCCGACCGGTGAACTCGCTTGCCTGACTGCCGAAGGCAGGGCATGGTCAGACCGGCCGCGCCGAGGGCGCTACATCGAGCTACACACACCGTCCGTGCGGTCTGTTTAGGGCTTGATGCACGTTATATTCCTTTGCGAGGCTTACGTTTGTGGGCCACTGCGCACCCCGCCGGTGCGGACTGCACCAGGAGGACACGCTGGTCATGACTGTTGTCGATCGATCATCTTCGCCTCGATGGCGAGTCCAACTCTCCACAGGTCTCAGTGCAGTCGCGTTCGGCGATGATACGGAGCTGCCGGTGGTCTTCGAGATCGCCGACACCACCATGAACCCGACCGGCTCTCTCGGTTCTTTCGGATCGGCGAACTGGACTTCCTGACCACCGAAGGCGGGCCGCGATCAGACGGCGGGTATGCCTCGTTGCGGAGTGGGCCGAGTGATCGCCGCTGTGATCAGACCAGCAGCGACCACGGTCTGCCCCACGAGCAAGGATCCCGGTAGTGCCAGCAGTTCCCACCCCGTCGTGCCGAAATTCTGGGACCACACGACGATCACGATTGCCAGAACCCAGGTGATCACCTGCCCGAGTGTCGTCAGCGCAGCGGCCCACGTTCGGTCGGTCCGCCGAACCAGGCCACCGACGCCGGCCACGGCACCCACCAGAGAGGCGATGAGCCCGACCGGCGTCGGCAGCACCACCATGAGTCCGAACAGCGGCCCGAGTTCTATCATTCCGGAGCTCAGCAGCTGCGGCGCCGCGTACAACAGCACCGATGCCGTGCACAGTATCGAGGTCAGCGACGCCGCCGTGAGAGTTTTCATCGCGTCAACTGTAGTGGAGAATTTCAGTGCCGGATGCGACTGTACGGAGGTTGGGTGCCTCGCGCTGTGCAGCGTACCCGACGACGATCAGTCGACCTTCAGTACCAGCTTCCCGGTGTTGGCACCGGCGAAGAGGAGATCGAGGCTGTCGCCGAAGGCATCGCTACCGCCGTCGACGACATGCTCGCGAGCGGTCAATTCGCCGCTGCTGATCCACATTCCGATCTACTTCTGCGCTTCGGAGCACTGATCGAGGTAGTCGAAAACCGCGAAGCCTGCCATGCTCGCCCGTTGACCAGCAGCGAAAGGTAGTGGGCAGGGCCGGATTGCGGCTCCGTCGCGTTGTATCCCGCGATGGCGCCGCAGATGACAACTCGCGCGCCCAGGCGAAGGCGAGACAGCGCCGCGCCGAGGATTTCGCCGCCGACATTGTCGAAGTGCACGTCGATACCGTCGGGTGCATGAGTCTCGAGACTCTTGCAGACGGACTCGTTCTTGTAGTCGATCGCCAGGTCGAAGCCGAGATCCTCGGTGAGCCAGGTGCACTTCTCGGCACCACCGGCGATACCGATCACCGTGCGGCCGCGCAGTTTTGCGATCTGGCCGACGAGGCTGCCGGCGGCACCCGAGGCAACGACAGTGTCGCCGTCTTTCGGCTTTTCGACGTCGAGGAGTCCGAAATAGGCTGTCATGCCGGGGAATCCGAGTGCTCCCAGCCAGGTGGGTAAGGGCGCGATCGATTCGTCCACCCGCGTCACGTCACGCCCGTCCGACACCCCGTACTCCGACGCGCCGAAGGCTCCGGCGACGACGTCGCCGACCTGGTACGGCGGATGTTGCGACTCGTTGACGGGTCCGACGCCGTGGGCACGCATGACTGAACCGAGTTCGACAGGCTGGACGTAGGACTTGACGTCGTTGAGCCAACCGCGCATCGCCGGGTCGAGCGACGGATACTCGATCTTGACGACGAATTCGCCCGGCCCGGCTGTCGGGATCTCGGCGTCGATGTACTCCCAGGTGGACGCGTCGGGAAGTCCGGTGGGGCGGGCGGCGAGGCGCACTTGGCGGTTGGTCATCGCTCCCTTTCGTCAAGGCGAACTGAACTCGAGGCCGGATTCAATATAGGCGACGAACCCTGAACTGGGAAGGGTGCGCAGACACATTCAGGGGCTATGTATGTTCGAACGATGAGTAACGTTCGAGTCGACGAAGTACCTGGTTGGTTCTCGCGCGCGTTGGATGCGCCGGTCGAGACCGGATCGGTGGACGTGGAAGGCGCCGAAGTTCGATTCCGTGCCTGGGGGCAGGTAGGGCCCGGAATGGTGCTGGTTCACGGCGGTGCCGCACACAGTCGATGGTGGGATCACGTGGGCCCGCAGTTCGCCCGGAATCAGCGAGTGGTCGCCCTTGACCTGACCGGGCACGGCGACAGTGACACCCGCGCGGAGTACTCGATGTTGCAGTGGGGCCGTGAGATTCTCGCGGCCGGCCGAGCAGGCGGTGTCGAGGGCAAGCCGGTGCTTGTTGCGCACAGTATGGGAGGGATAGTCTCCTTCGCCGCCGCGCACGAGCACAGCGAGCAGCTGCGCGGTGTCGTCATCATCGATTCTCCACTCCGGGCGAGAACGCCGGAAGAAGAAGCGGCTCGACGGCAGAATGCGTTCGGGCCCAAGCGGATCTATCCGTCGAAAGAAACGGCGATCGGCCGGTTCAGATTCGTGCCGCCGCAAGACGAAGGCATCCCGGCGGTGGTCGACCATGTCGCCGAGACCTCGATGAGGCAAGTCGACGGGGGATGGTCGTGGAAGTTCGACCCCAAATTCTTCCTTCGTACCGGGGTCGACGACGTATTGGAGCGTCAACCACGTTGCCGAACAGCCTATTTTCGAGCTGAGAACGGAATCATCGACGACGAGTTGATGGACAAGACCGTCGAACTGTTGGGCCCGACTGCCATCATCGCGGAAATCCCCGAGGCCGGCCATCACGTGATGATCGATCAGCCACTGCAACTGGTGACCGGAGTTCGAGCCGTCATGAGTGCCTGGGCGGTCGAGGATCTGAAACTCCGAAACAGCGAACAGGTGAAGAACTAGGCGCCACCACGAACGGCGGCAACGAAACGGGTCACCAAAGCGTGGTCCTTGACTCCGCGAGTGGACTCGACGCCACTCGAAACGTCCACTCCCCAAGCTCCGGTGGCGGCCAGTGCTGAGGCAACGTTGTCAGGGGAGAGACCGCCGGCGAGGATCCAGTCACCGCGTGGGCGCGATCGCTCCGCCGACCAGTCCCACGCCACCCCGGAACCGGCGTCGGCCCCGTCGACGAGAAGGCCGTCCTCGCCGAGGTCTGCGTCGTAGCCGTCGCGAATACGGCTCGCGACCACCGCCCGGATCACGGTTAGACCGGCATCGTGAAGTCGGCCGACCTGATCGGCAGTCTCGAGGTCGTGAACCTGCACGGTCGTCAATCCGACGGTGTCGGCGACCTGCAGTATCTGTTCGACGGAATTGCCCAGGAACACGCCGACTGCGTTCACCGAACGGGGAACGCGCTTCGCCAGATCGGCGGCCGCGGACGGTTCGACCCTGCGGACGCTCTCGGCGAAGACGAAACCGACGGCGTCCACGCCGAGATCGACGGCGAGATCAACGGTACCCGCATCACGTAGCCCACAGACCTTGATGAATGTCACTCAGACCAGAGTACCGGTCACACCGGCAAGATCGTGACGAACCCGCCGTCCTGGCTCTAGGCTTTCATCGGCGTGAGGGATGACAGATACGAGAGGCTCGACGTGGACTGGCTCTACCGAATCAGTGTGATTTCCGGCCCGCTGCCGGTTGTCGTGACCGTACTGGGTGTGCTCGGTGGTGTGTGGCTTCTCGGCGCCAGGGCCCGGTGGTTCTCGCGAATTGCCGTTCCGGTGTGCGCTCTGGTCTCGCTGGTCGTCATGATCGCCATCTGGATCACGGTGGAGAAAGTGATCAGGCCCTTCCCTGATCCGGTTGCCATGTCCGTCTACGTATGGATCGGACTGGGGATCTTCTCGCTGCTGCTCCTCGGGCCACGGATCAAGGCAGGTGGCACCGCCGGACGGGCGATTGTCAGTGTCTTAGCGGCCTTGTCGATGATCCTGACCTCGGCTACGCAGATCAATCTGTTCTTCGCCGCCTATCCCACCGTCGGAATCGTGCTCGGTCACGACGATTTCGATCGAGTCGCACTCACGGACGTACCCGGTCCCACCGATCCTGTCGTCACCGGAAATCCGACGGACAGTCTCTGGAAAGCGCCGGAAGGCATGCCGATTCGCGGCCGCGTGACCACGCTCCCGGTGCCTGGCACGATTTCGGGGTTCACCGCGCGGGACGCACAGGTGTACCTGCCGCCGGCGTATTTCACGGATCCACGTCCGTTGCTGCCGGTTCTGGTTCTCATGGCCGGTCAGCCAGGCAAGCCGGAAGATTGGTTGCAGGGTGGAAAACTCACTGCCACCATGGATTCGTTTGCCCGTCAGCATTCCGGTCTGGCTCCGGTCGTCGTCATCGTGGACGGCACCGGATCACAATTGGCGAACCCACTGTGCACTGATTCTCCGGCCGGAAACGTCGGAACGTATCTGGCCAAGGATGTTCCGGCTGCGGTGGCCGGCGCATTCCAGATCGACACGAATCCGAAGGCCTGGACCATCGGCGGGCTGTCGTACGGCGGTACGTGCTCACTCCAGATGGCGACGAACTATCCAGAGGTCTACCCCACCTTTCTCGACCTCTCCGGGCAGCTGGAGCCGACGCTCGGTGATCGGCAACGAACCGTCGACCAGATTTTCGGCGGTAACGAGGCTGCCTTCGTGAAGGTCAACCCGATGGACATACTGGCCACGCGTAAATTCCCCGACTCGGGAGGTGTCTTCGTTGTCGGCTCCGACGACAACGAATTCAAACCAGGCCAGCAGAAGGTGTACGAAGCCGCCAAGGCTGCCGGTATGGACGTCAAGTATCTGGAACTGCCGGGTGGCCACAGCTTCGCCGTGTGGTCTGCGGGAGTGGAACAGGAACTCGGTTGGATCTCGCAGCGGATGGGTTTGATCAGCTGAGGTAGGTCATCGAAGGTGAACGTGTTCTATATTCGGGGAGCACGGCTAGATCCTTCGTCGACTGGAGTGCAAGAATGTACGAATGGTCCGATACCGACCTTATGTTCCGAGATGCGTTGCGTGGGTTCATCGACAAGGAGGTCAAGCCGTACGTCGATGATCTCGAGAGCGGGGCGTTGCCACCGTTCGACATCATCCGAAAACTCTACGCAACTTTCGGTCTGGACGAATTGGCACGCGATTCATTGGAGAAGGCACTGGCTCGCGAGCGCGGCGAGGCGCCGGACGAGGATGGCGAGACGCCGAACGTGTTCAGTGGCGCGGGTAGTTTCGCCGTGGTTCTCAACAGCGAACTGGCCGGGGTCAGTCTGGGACTCGTGGCTTCGCTCGGAGTCAGCCTCGGCTTGGCTGCTGGGACGATTCGCAGTCGCGGCACCCTTGCGCAGAAGGAGCGATGGTTACCGGGTCTGGTCACGTTCGAGACGGTCGGCGCCTGGGCGATCACCGAACCCGATTCCGGTTCCGATGCGTTCGGTGGCATGAAATCCACGGTTCGCCGCGACGGCGACGACTACATCCTCAACGGCAGCAAAACTTTCATCACCAACGGGCCCTACGCCGACGTGATGATCGTCTACGCGAAACTCGACGACGGCGACAGCTCCGTCGACCGGCGGGATCGCCCCGTGCTCGCTTTCATTCTGGACAAGGGCATGGAGGGGCTCACCCAGGGCGCGCCGTTCAAGAAAATGGGCATGAACTCGTCGCCGACTGGTGAGCTGTTCTTCGACAACGTCCGCATTACCAAGGACCGACTGCTCGGCGAGACGGAAGATGCGAAGAAATCTGACGGAAAGTCCAGTGCCCGAGAAAACTTCGTCTCCGAGCGAGTCGGCATCGCGTCACTGTCGTTGGGCATCATCAACGAATGTCACCGACTCAGTGTCGAATACGCAAAGTCGCGGAAACTGTGGGGGCGGGAGATCGGGCATTTCCAGCTGATCCAACTCAAGCTCGCCGAGATGGAAATTGCCCGGATCAACGTGCAGAACATGGTGTTCAATGCGCTCGAACGCAGTGCAGCTGGACAGAAGGTGAGCCTGGCGGAGGCGTCGGCGATGAAACTGTATTCCTCCCGCGCCGCAACCGACGTAGCGATGGAAGCAGTGCAGCTCTTCGGCGGTAACGGCTACACGGCCGAATATCGGGTAGAGCAGTTGGCGCGAGATGCCAAGTCGCTCATGATCTATGCGGGCAGTAACGAAATTCAGGTCACCCACATAGCAAAAGGGCTCCTGGCCTGACGTCAGCTGGTGCCGCTGCGGGAGACGTCGTCGAGGAAGGGGATCAGCGCGGCCAGCACCGGCCCGGAGGCAGCGGCTGCGGTGGCGTGATCGGTGCCCTCGACGACAGTCAGGGAACTGTTCGGAATCAACGCAGCCGCATGCCGCGAGTCGGCGATACGCTGTTTGTCGCGAGAACCGACGAACAGCAAGGTGGGAATCTGCATCGCAGACAGTGCAGCATCGTCGATGCCCGGCTCTACATCGGATCGACGCATGTAGGCGGCGAGGGCGATCGGGTCGTTGCTGCGGAAGGCCAGCGCGGTTTGTGAATCGACCGGCGATCCGCGACGGGCGGCCCAGCCGGCGAGGAAGCCGTCGATGCCCTGCGTCTCGAGGGCGTCGATGCAACCCGGGAAGAACAGTGCGTCGAACGCGCCGGCCATCGGCCTGCTGCTTCCGCCGCCCGCGCTGACCGAACGGACGCGCTCGGGATGTCCGACGGCGAGGGACAGAACTGCTCGAGCTCCGAACGAGTACCCCAGTGCGTGTGCCGGTTCCGACGGGGACTCCGTCTCGAGTACCGCGAGTAGGTCCCCGACCACCAGATCCATTGCGTAAGAATCAGGGTGATGCGGCTTCTCGCTCCGTCCGTGGCCGCGGACATCGACCAAAATCAGCCGGTAGTGATCCTGGAGCGCTTTGACGTATCCGAATCCGCGCCAGATGACATGCGAGAGTGCGGTGCCGTGCACCATCAACAACGGTGGTCCGTCACCGATCACCTGGTACGCAATACGTGTTCCGTCCACCGGGTTCGTCACATTCAGCATCACCGGATCAGTATGCCCGGTGCGGTATTTCCTGTGTGAGCCCCGCCTGCGGAATCAGATGGACGGGCCCTCGGACCGTAGGTCGTCGACCTTGGACATTGCTTCTCGCAATTCGGCGAGCCACTGCTCGCTGTGCTTGCCTGCCAGTCGTACGGTCCACTTGAGTGCGTCCGCCCGTGAACGAGCAACCCCCGCGTCCACGAGGGTGTCGAGGACCTTGCGTTCGGGCTGACGCAACCGTGTCATCACCGGAACGGCGAGATGTGTGAACAGGACCGTCTTTTCGTCGATGCGTACTCCCCACGCGACTTTGCGCCCGTACCGCGCCTCTGCTTCGTCGGCGATGGTCATTCGGGTATCTCGGGTACTTTCCCGGAATCGTGAGATCCGGCCGTCCGCAGCGGCGGCTCCGCCGTCTACCGGGGGTAGTTCGCCGATGACGACGATCTCCTCGCGGTCGACCTGAACATCGGCGTTGCCGGCGAACCAGTCGTCCGGGAGGCGACCGGCGAACCAGTCGGCCGCGTCACTCGCGTCCGGAACCGACGCTTGTTGCCAGCCGCCCGGGCGGCCGAACTTGCGGTCGCGGGGGCTCGAGGGATTCTTCATGTTCTTACTCCTCTGAAAGTGTGGAGCCGGGTTGGCCGTAGATCATTGCACTGATTACATGATTACTCCGATATCGCGCATCGCGCCACCGTCTGGCCGAGTACGCGTGGGGCCATCGCAGCGGTCGGCGGATTCGGGCATGATCGAGAAGATGCGTACGTCACCAGCTCGCGGTCGGTTCGTAAATTCTCCTCGTAGCGTCGCCGTGCTTGCCGTGTCGGTGGTGGCCGCCGCGTCCGTGGTGGCCTGTAGTGCTGGGGTGGACCAGCTGAAATCGGCTGCCGCGGAATTCACTTCGGCGCTTTCGAGCGGCAACGTCGATACGGCTGCGAACCTGACCACCGACCCCGCCGCGGCGTCGGCTGCGATCGCGTCGTTGATCGGCGGACTGGGAAAGGACAAGGGAAAGTTCACCGTGTCGGACGCCAAGGAGTCGGGCGGCGATGCCGGTACGTTCACCCTCGGCGCAACCTGGACGTTCGCCGACGGACAGAACTGGACCTACTCCACGGACGGCAACGCGACCAAGAACGGTGACACCTGGCAGATTCGATGGGACCCGGCCCTTCTCGCTCCGGGCCTGGCGTCGTCCACGACACTGCGCTACACCCCCACCAGCGGTACGCCGGCGCAGGTAGCGGACGCCGCCGGGCAACCGCTCCTGACGCAGCAGGTGGTGACTCTCGTCGATCTCGATCCCGCTGTTGTTCCGGCAGTGGACGTCGATGCCCTCGCCGCACTTGTGGCGCCTGTTGCTCCCACGATCACCGGCGACTCGCTCCGGCAGGACCTGTCCGAAGCAAAGGGGAAGCCCGTCACCGCAATCACTTTGCGCGAGGAAGATCTGAATCCGATCCGTGACCGATTGGCTGCGATCCCCGGCGTCACGCTCGCACCCCAGACACGCCTGCTCACCGTCGACAAATCGTTGTCGTCGCCCCTGTTCAGCGGCCTCACCGAGCTGTGGCAGCAGGGGCAGGACGCGTCGGCGGGGTGGGCCGTGCAGTCGGTGAAAGCAGACGGAAGTGTCGACACCGTGGCCGGTCAGGACGGCACGGCGGCGCCGGACATCGCGACCACTGTGGATCGACCGACGCAGCTCGCAGCGGAGAAGGCGGTGTCCGGGGTCGGTGAGCCGGCGGCCGTCGTAGCGTTGCGCCCGTCGACCGGGGCGATTCTGGCGGTGGCGCAGAACGCCGCCGCCGATGCCCAGGGTCCGATCGCGCTCACAGGCTTGTATCCACCGGGTTCGACGTTCAAGACCGTGACCACCTCGGCGGCGTTGCAGGCCGCAGTAGCCACTCCGGACACGGTTCTGCCGTGCCCTGGAACAGAAAACGTCGAAGGCCGTCAAATCCCCAACGACGACGAGTTCGACCTGGGTTCGGTACCCCTGCACACCGCATTCGCCAAGTCCTGCAACACCACGATGGCCAGACTCGCGGTCGGTTTGCCCGCAGATGCTCTACACGACGCAGCATTGCAATTCGGTCTGGGAATCGATTACGTGACGCCTGGATTGACAACGGTGACGGGCGATGTTCCGGCGGCGGGCACGCCCGCCGAACGTGTCGAATCGGCGATCGGCCAAGGCGCCGTAACCGCCACACCGTTCGGTATGTCCTTGGTGGCCGCCGCCATCGCGAATTCTTCCACCCCGACTCCGATGCTCGTTCAGGGTCGACCGGGAGTGGCCGACCAAACCGTTCCGCCTGTCCCCGCATCGGTGGCTGAACAGTTGCGGATCATGATGCGCGAGACGATCACGGGTGGAACTGCCACCGCACTGAACGATATTTCCGGGCTGCTGGGCAAGACCGGAACCGCCGAAACTGCGGGTGGTCCGGCGCACGGGTGGTTCGTAGGCATTCGGGAAGACGTGGCTTTTGCCGTGTTTGTCGAAGGTGGTGAGAGCTCTGCGCCTGCGGTGCAGGTAGCGGGCGCTTTTCTCCGTTGAAACTCGTCATGGACGGCACTGGCGCAGTATCGTCGTATCTCAACCGTGACACGTTTGTAGGCAAGTCGTGCTTGTGGCTCATGTGACAGGAGTGAAGAGTGGCAGGTATGGGGCCCGTAGTACTGCACAACCGTCGTGGAAAATTCGTCCTGGCGTCGTTAACTGCCGTCGTGCTGACGGTGGGCTTGGCGTCGTGCGTGATCGGCGGCGAGAAGGCAGATGCCTCCTCCGTGGTGCAGGATTTCGTCGATGCACTGAACAACCACGACGTCGACGCCGCCGCCGCCCTCACCTCGTATCCGAACGCGGCACGTACTTCCATCGCGCAGATCTTCGACGGACTGCCGGCCGACTCGGCGAACTTCGGTGTCGCCCAGGTGATGGATCTGGGGTCGGATTCCAGCTACTTCACCCTCGACGCCTCCTGGAATTTCGGTGAAGGCAAGGACTGGAGCTACCAGTCGCAGGGCGAGGTTCGCGACCTGTCCGTGGGGTGGCGAGTTTCGTGGGATCCCAATGCCGTGGTGCCCGGCCTCGGCCGAGGTGCGACCGTGGCTTACACCCGGACCGACGCACCCGCACCCAAGGTCGTAGACAGCTCCGGAACCTTGCTGATGAACGAGCAGACCATCAACAGCATCACCCTCGACCCCGCTACCATGGCCGACCCGGTAGAGACCACCCGTCGTCTTGCCGAGGTGATCGAACCCGTCGCTCCCTTGGTGACCTCGGACACCATGCTTGCCGAGCTCGCCGCCAACCCCGGAAATCAGGTCACCGCGGTTCAGTTGCGTGATCCCGACTACCTGTATCTGCAAGACGACCTCGCCATCCCCGGCGTAGTGGTGGTCAAGACCCCCAAACTGATCGCCTCCGATCGCCGGATCACGTCACCATTGCTCGACCCGCTGCGCACGCGTTGGCAGGACAATCGCGATGCGACGGCGGGTTGGGCAGTCAATCTGATCGATCAGAACGGAGCCCGGATCAGGCAAGCCGGGTTCCAAGGTCCGCCCGGCCCTGATGTCGCGGCAACCCTCGATTCGCGAACTCAACTGGCAGCGATCGAAGCGGTCGTCAGTGCCGGAACCCCGGCCGCCATCGTGGCGATCAGACCGTCCGACGGCGCGATCCTGGCCACCGCGCAGAACAATCAGGCACTCGAACAGGGCCCCATTGCCTTCACCGGCCTACAACCGGCCGGCGGCGCACTGGACCTGGTGCGTCTGGCGAGTTCGATCCAGAACGGTGTCGATCCGGGTGCAGTGAGTCCCCAACAGCTCGCCGACACCGGGCGACAGCTCGGACTCGGTGCAGGTTTGATCATTCCCGGGCTCGAACAGCAGACCGCGGTGCTTGCCTCGGACCGGCCCTCCGCCGATCAAGCAGTCAGCAACGTGATGGCCTCGCGGACCTCGACCGGATCTGACAGCCCGGCCGTGACTCCGTTCGGCATGGCGGTCCTGGCGGCCTCGATCGCGCGCGGTAGCGCAGTGTTGCCGACGATGATCTTCGGGCAACCGGGGACCGCAGGGACATCTGCGCCGGCATTGCCCGCCGATGTCAACGATCGGTTGCGCGAAGCCATGAAGGGAGCAGGCGGTCTGGTCGGCTATCCCGACGTGCAGGCTGTCGGCGCAGCTAGTGGCGACGATCGATGGTTCTTCGGATCACGCGGCGATCTTGCCTTCGCAGTCTTCGTCGCCGACGCCGACGGTGGCGACCGGGCTCAGCAGATGACGGCGAAGTTCCTTCAAGAACTCTCGGCACCTGCGGCCAACTGATGTAGTCAGCGGCGGAGTCCCTGCCGACAGCCTGCCCTACGATTCCCGGTAAGTTGTCGGTTCGTGAGCCTGCTTGATATCGGATTTCTCGTCGTAGCAGGTTTCTTCAGCGGTCTGGTCGGTTTCGTGACCGGTCTCGCGTCCATCGTCTCGTATCCGGCGCTGCTCGCAGTGGGACTGCCGCCGGTCAGCGCCAACATGACCAACACCGTCGCGCTCGTCGCCGTCGGCATCGGCGCGCTGGCCAACTCCTCGCGTGAAGTGGCCGACACCGGACCCAAGCTGGTGCGATGGTCGCTCTATTCGGCAGCCGGTGGCGTCGTCGGTGCGGTGTTGTTGTGGGCAGCGCCCGAAGGCTCCTTCGAGGCCACGGTTCCGGCACTGGTGGCTGTCGCGGCCTTGGCGCTGCTCCTGCAACCGAAGATTCGGAAGCGCTCCGGTGGCGCGGACCGCCCCGGCTTGTACTCGGCGTCCCTGTTCGGCGTCGCCGTGTACGGCGGCTACTTCGGGGCCGGAGCCGGAATCGTCTTCCTGGCCGCCACACTGATACTGACATCCGAAAGCATCTGGCGGGCAACCATCCTCAAGAGCTTCTTCCTCGGTATTGCGAACCTGGTAGCGGCCGGTTTGTTCGCCTTCTCCGGGCAGGTGCACTGGGGTGCGGCGGCATCGATGGCTCTCGGAGCGTTGGCAGGCGGTTGGTGTGGGCCGCTGGTGGTCAAGAAGATCCCGCCCTCACTTCTACGAGTGGCGGTCGCGCTGGCAGGATTCGGCTTGGCGATCTGGCTCGCGGTCAGGTGACGGCTACTGGACGCCGTGCATCAACTTCTTGATCCATGGCGACATCACGGCCAGGATCACGCCGATGGCGATGGACGCGCCACCGATGATCAGGAAGAACGGCCGACTGTCGTCGATGTCGAAGTATCCCGCCAACGTGCCGGACAACGACGACCCGAGAGCGACGGAGAGGAAGAACAGCGCCACCATCTGTGTGTGGAAATGCTCGGGCGCCAGTTTGGTGGCCAGCGACAGTCCGACCGGCGAGAGGAACAGTTCCGCCCAGGTGAAGAGCAGCAGCACCCCGGCCAGCCCGAGAATCGGAGCACTGTTCGGCCCGCCACCCGTTATCGGAATGAACGCGAGAAAGGCCAATCCCATCAGGCCGGTACCCACCGCGAACTTCAACGGTGACGATGGTTGGCGGGGTCCGAGTTTGGTCCACATCGCAGCGAACAATCCCGCGAAGACGATGATGAACACCGGATTGATCGACTGCACCCAGCTGGGTGGGAAATCCCAGCCGAAGAGATTGCGGTTCAACAACTTGTCCGCGATCACGGGAACCGTCGTGAATTGCTGTTGGAACAACGACCAGAATACGGCACTGGCGATGAACATCGGGATGAAGGCAACTACGCGGCTGCGTTCGACCTTGGTTACCTTCGTGCTGGTGAACATCAAGGCGAAATACGTCACCGCGGCAACGATCGTCAGACCGACGACGACATTGGAGAGATTGTCGGCAGTGACCAACCCCGTTACCGTGACGACGGCGATCACCACCACGGCACCCGCCGCGATACCGATGTAGAGCGGCCCCTTCTCGCGGGGAAGGGGATTGCCGGGATGTGTCCCGATACCGTGGAGATGCTTGCGGCCCACGGTGTATTGAAACAGTCCGAGCGCCATTCCGACGGCCGCAACCGCGAATCCGGCATGGAAACCCCACGCCTTCTGAACGGCTCCCGTCAGCAGCGGTCCGGCGAAACCGCCGATGTTGATACCCATGTAGAACAGGGAGAATCCGGCGTCGCGGCGCTCGTCCTTCTCGGCATACAGATCGCCGACCAGGGACGTGGCGTTGGCTTTGAGGCCGCCGCTGCCGAATGCAACCATCACCAAACCGGTTCCGACGCCCCACATTCCAGGCAGAATTGCCAGGGCGATGTGGCCGGTCATGATCAGTGACGCGCTGTAGAACAGGGTGCGCTCGGATCCGAGAAGACGATCCGCTATCCATGCGCCCAGAATGGTGGACAGGTACACCGTTCCGCCGTAGGCGCCGACGATACTGGTCGCAGCGCCTTGGCTGATACCGAGGCCGCCGTCGTTGACGCTGTAGTACAGGTAGTAGATGAGGATGCCCTGCATCCCGTAGAACGAGAATCGTTCCCACATCTCGACGCCGAAGAGATTAGCCAGTGCAAACGGCTGCCCGAAGAAGCGGCGATCTTTCCGGGCATCGGTTTCGGTATCGCTCATCCTGAAAGTGTCCTATTCGAATGGCAGTTTGTCGGCATATCTCGTTTCTGGCCCTCCTGAAAAATTATCCGGTCTACGGATACGAACTCTCCTAACGACTCGCCGAACGTGACCTTCCGGTCTCAGGGGGCGGTCTGGCCGCCCCCGGCCAGACTCGATCGAACCGGATCGGTCGCGTCCGCAGACTGGAACATCACGGCACTTCCCGATTCCGCCGAAATCGTTGGACACGCGGAAGCAGACACCGTGATAGCCGGCAATCTCGCGCCGTAGGTTCCGGACTCCCGGTGTCAGCCGACCGCCGGAGCCGGTGGCGCAAGCCGCAGGCCGTCTCGTAGGGCTCCGGCCTGTTTGACTGTTCTGATGATCGGTGAGACCTCCAACTTGCTCAGCCCTTGGAGAATCCGCACCTTCGTGGTGACGAAATCGTACAAATCTGCCGCAGTTCGACAGATGACCGCTGCCGCGAGACTGTAGCGACCGGTGATGGCAACTACGAAGGGGACTTCACGCTGGCCGGCAAGGAACTGCCCGGCTTCGGCCAGGTGATTCGGGTGGACCGTCAGCCACAGATACGACGTCGATCGATAGCCGAGCAATTCATAGGCGATGTCGATGTCGAAAGCGACTGTGCCACTGGTGGCCAACGCGTCGAGCCGGCGTGAGGTTCGCCCGTACGTGTGCCCGGTAGCGCGGGCAAGGCGAGCAACGCTCGTCCGGCCGTCCACGGCCAGCAGACTGAGCATCGGCATGTCTTCGGCGGTCAACGCACTGGCTGCAGTCGAGGATGCACGGCCGACGATCTCGGCTTCCAGTACTGCGCATTGATCCAGACTCAGGTAGTCGCCGTATGCCTGCCAGTCCGCGCCTTCATCCTTCTTGAACTCGTGAATCCACTCACTGGCATCGACATGGTCGACGAACCGTGTTTTCGGAAGCTTGTTCAGCAGCAACGACTCCCGCTCCTGCAAAGTCCGGCAATGGACGTTGCACACGATCTCCGAGCCGCCGGCGGCAATCGACACCCACGACACATCGGTACGCCGCGCGAGCGTCGCCGAGACCTGCTCGACAACCTGGGCGCTACACCGGAGCCGCAAGGTCCAGTTGGTCTGCAACGCATCACCGGTGTCGACCACCGCGACGATGCGCAGTATCCCTTCCGATTGCAGGCGACGGTATCGGCGAGCGACCGTCTGCTCGGACAACCCGAGTACCGCGGCGAGCAATGCGAACGAAGCTCGACGGTGAATCGACAACGCCTGTATCAACTGCATGTCCACGGCATCGACAATGGCGGTTTTCTCGACGTAGTCGGGATGCATGGAAGAAATACTCATCAGAGTCACTGCAGATGTCAATGCCTGACAACCGCCTCCTAGCATCCTGCGCAGACGACAGTCGAATCGTCGGTACATATGAATCGAGGAGGTCCGACATGCGAAAATGGACACCGTTAGTGGCTGTTGCGCTCGGTACCTTGATGCTGTTGATCGATGTCACGATCATCAACGTCGCGATACCTCACATGGGCCGGAGCCTGGGCGCCGATCTGGCCGACTTGCAGTGGGTGGTCAACGCCTACGCACTGGCATTGGGCGCCGTGCTCCTCGGAGCAGGGGGGCTCGCCGACCGCGTCGGACACGCGAAAATCTACGTATGCGGGCTTGTGGTGTTTGCGCTCGCCTCGCTGGTGTGCGGCATTGCCTCGGATCTCTCGATCCTCGTCGCCGCCCGCGCCGTTCAAGGAATCGGGGGAGCAGCGATGCTGGCGACCGGTATCGCGCTGTTGAGCAGTTCGTACTCGGGGAAGGACCGTGGAATCGCCTTCGGGGTGTGGGGTGCGGTTGCCGGTGCGGCGGGCGGAATCGGCCCGGTCCTCGGAGGATTTCTCACCGAGGAGATTTCGTGGAGATGGGTGTTCATCATAAACATCCCCGTCAGTGTGATCGCGATTGTCCTGTCCTACCGGGTATTCCGGATCAACGGGACGGGTGACCGATCGCGTCGCCTCGACTACCCCGGAACAATCCTGTTCACCGTTGCCGCCGCCGCTGCCACCTTCGGGCTCATCGAGGCAGGAGCGAAAGGCTGGTCGAGCGCGGAGTTCGTCCTGTCCGCGGGGATTGCAGTCCTCGCGCTCGCCGTGTTCGTGGTGGTCGAACTGGTCGTGGCCGACCCTGTGTTCGATCTTCGTCTGTTACGCAACGGATCGTTCACCGGCATCCTCGTCGGCTCGGCACTGCTCAACTTTGCGGCGTTCAGCTATCTGCTCTACAGCGGACTCTGGTTGCAGACCGATCGCGGAATGAGCCCGGTCGCGGCAGGATTGGCAGGTGCGGCGCCGCTGGCGATCGCTGGCTTCGTTGTCAGTGGAGCGATCGGCAGGCACCTGCACGATTCGAATCCGCGCTGGATCATCGGCGGCGGACTGTTGCTGATCTCCATCGGCGCGGCACTGCAAGGAATCCTCAACGCCGACTCGAGTTGGACGCGGCTGATCGCCGGCCTCGTCGTCGCGGGCTGCGGTGTGGGTCTGGCAACGCCGACGCTGGTCTCCGCTGCCATGTCGTCGGTGCCACCTACCCGCGGCGGCATGGCGGCAGGGGCAGTGAACACTGCCAGGCAGCTCGGCTTGGTATTCGGAATCGCTTTGCTCGGCACGGTCTTCCAGGCCCGAGTGAGTCGAGAGTTTGCCGATGCCGGGATCGCCGACGCAAACACGGCCGCACGCGCCGTGGCCGGCGGAGGCGGCAACGAACTGATCGGAGCGGTTCAGAGCGGGGCGCGTGCGGAGTTCGCTAGCGTCGTCCACTCGGCGTTCGCCGCCGGGCTGAACATCACCTTCTACACAGCCGCTCTGGTCGGGATCGTCGGTGCGCTCGTCTCGATCGCCCTCATCCGCGCGTCGGAACACAACGAGAATGTCAACCCCGCAAACGAATCCGAGACCGAAGATGCGCACACGAGCGCGCGGGCCTGACAACCTCCGGCAGACACGACAAGGAGAACGACATGGTTTCACTCGCATCCTCAGATATCAGGTACTCGAGGGCGGCAGTGGTCGCGCTCGCGCTCGCTGCAGTATTCAGCGTTGTGGTCGTCGTATTCGGCTTCATCGCGGTGTTCGCCCCCGACACCATGCTGCCGACCGACGACATCGCCGATTCGTCTGCGAAGTTTTTCGGTGATCTTGTCGCCGTACGCAATATTCCGCTGGGTCTCGCGGCGATATTCGTCATCGTCCGACGAGAACGGGTCAGCCTGACCGCAGTCCTGATTCTGTCTGCGATCGTGCAAGTCGGTGACACCGTCGTCGGGTTGGCTCACGGGGTTGTCTCGATGACGGTATCGGCCGGGGTCGGCGCGATCGTCTATGCCGTCGCCGCGACATACATGGGCCGCCGATCGGCCGCCGGAAGGCTGGGAACGAGTGCGTGACCGATGGCGGCGCTATCACGCCTTTCGTACTGCGGCGGCGATCACCGACTTCACCGGAGCGACGCAGGTTCCCGTCCGGCAGTTGACGAACGCCGAGGCAAATCCACGAGAGGTGGTGAAGCCGCATCGTTTCGCAGCCCGTTCGATCGTCAGACCGGTTACGGACTCGGTGAAACGACGCCGTTGGCGGATATCCGTCGCAACGCCGTCGCAAGGATCAGGCAACCGACAGCCGTCAGTATGCCGTGCGTTGTGCGCACGGCAGGTGGAGCGAAGAACTAAGTGTGGCAGCCCAAGTGCCCGCAACCGTTGCGTCGAAGGAAGTGAGGGCAAGCCCAACGCCGAGCAAGTCGATCCGAGCGTCACGGCTCGCGTAATGAAACCGAGCGAGACGAGCCGAGTGGTGCCGGTGGTGCACGGGCGTTGTCCAATCCCGCCTCGTTCGAACAGGACCGGAACACGGGGTGGGCGGCGAACATCACGGCGGCGACAATGAGCAGTGCAGTGCTCGTCTCGAGCGGTTTGTCATTAATCCTGCTGAGTGCTGTTCCCGTGGAACGAAACCGATTGACGTTGCGAAGATGCGAGGGAATCGGTTGGTCGAGTCCCTCGGGCTGCTCGCTGATGATTGCGATCGTTGCGAGAGCACTACTCATAAGGAGCCGGCCTTCGGTCCACCGAATCAGTCGAGCGCGAGCAGAGGACGATCAATCAGCCCTGTTCGGCCGCCCACTTCGCGACGCGCTCGGCGCTCTCCGCTTCGGAGAGGTCTTCCACCCGGGTCATGATCGACCAGCGCACACCGAACGGGTCACGGATACTTGCGAAGCGGTCGCCCGAAACGAAATTGGTGAGCGGTTCGCGAACTGTCGCCCCTGCATCGACGGCGCGGGTCACCAGCGCGTCGGCGTCGGCGCAGTACAACCCGAGCGAGTAGCAGTCGTCGTCACCACTCGGTGCAGGAACGAGGTGGTAGTCCGGATTGGGTTCCCCGATTTGAAGGCGGCCGTTTCCGAAATCGAGATCGGCGTGGACGACGACGCCGTTCATCTCGGTGGCGTCGACGACGCGGGCGCCGAAGACATCGCGATAGAAATTCACGGCGTCCTTTGCCGAGGCAACGGCGAGGAAAGGTGTCAATGACGTCGACCCGTGCGGAATACCATTCGTGGTGTGGGTTCCGTTGGCGGCGGTCGGAAAGTCGTTCGATGTTTCGGTCATGTATTCGACGCTACGGATAGCAGTTACCCTGGCGCTTGTAAATGTGCGACAGGCCGGAAGGAGATTCGTTCATGGTCGAATCGTTCACCGGTATCCTCTATCCGGAGCGACTGCCGACCTTTCATCGGCTACCCGCGCCGGAGCTGGTCGCCGATCTGGTCCGGTGGTTCTGGATCCCCGAGTGGGACATTCAGCCTGGATGCACGTCACGCCAGCACGTGATGTCGTTTCCGACATCGAACCTCGTCGTCACCGACAGCGGCGTCGAATTCGCCGGGCCTACCACGCGCAGCACGCACCGTGATCTCACCGGCAAGGGCTGGGCGGTCGGAGCGTTGTTGCAGCCGGCGGCCATTGCGCACTTCACCGACGTTCCGAGCGAACTGTGCGATACCGTTGTGCCGCTGGATCTTCCGGATCTGCACGGCTCGATTGCCGCAGCGATGGGCGGAACGAGGCCACACGCGCGTCGAGCGCGTGCAGTCGAGGTGTTCGTCGACTGGTTCGTCGGCCGCAACATCGCGATCACCGCGGACGGACTCTTGGCGAACACCATGGCGGAACTCATCGGAACCGAGCGAGACGTCATCAGACTCGGCGACGTGGCGGCGCGGCTCACTGTCTCGCCGCGAACCTTGCAGCGGCTCGCTCGGAAGTACGTGGGATTGACTCCGACGTCACTCATCAGGCGCCGACGGCTGCAGGAGGCGGCCGACACGGCACGTGCCGATCCGGCAACCGACCTCGCGACCATTGCCGCTGAATTCGGCTATACCGACCAAGCTCACCTGGCGAAGGATTTTCAGCGGTACCTGGGTTCGAGCCCGAGCGACTATCGGCGCGCCGTCGACGGCAACTGACGCCGGGGGCGATTCGCCTATCAGAGTTTCCGGTCGGCACTTCCTGCCCAGATCGGCGAATCGGCGATCTTGCGAAACCGCGGCGAGCTACCGACTTCGGAAATCTTGATCATCAACCAGGTCCAGAGCTTCACGGTCGCCCCCAGCGTAGTTCGTCGTCGACGGTTCGAACCCAGGATACCGACCTCCGGTCTGCATGAGGTTCGCGCCGGTCTTACCAGGGGAGACGTATGAGACGGACAGTCACGGAACCCGACACGGTGGGGCGGTCTCGCGGGCGTCGTAGACGAGAGGAGTCGAGGGTGTGAAGTGCGTGCGGCACGTAATCCTGCACGAGGATCGGTGTTCTGGCCGCGGAGTGGTGTTTCACCGACCCGGGACACCTCGGTCGCTCGTTCCGAGTCGATTCGGGTGCAGCCCAAAGAAGTTTCGAGAGAGCGTGAGCAGGGACTTCAGCCAGATTCGAGTTGATTGTCGTAGTTACCCGGCGCATTCGATCACAATGATCCGGACGCGACCCAGGAATGCCTCACCAGACCGGGCCCACTCAACGGGCGTGACCGAAATTCGACAAGGTAGGTACCGGCGACGGCCCGCGCTGGGTTTTGTCAGCGCTGAGGTCATCGACCTCGTGGACAGTCGCGAGAACGGCACTGCCTTCGGTGGTGACGCGACGCCGGTCGTCGTGAACGGTCAACTCGACTGGAAGTGACGGCAAACGGCGGTCCCGCTTGTCTCGAGAGGTGCTGTGTACGTCGTCAACGTGCAAGAACCTTGTTCAGGAGGGGAGCGAGCGCGCGCCATCCGAGTAGAAGGACCGCCAAAACCGTCGTCGCGACGACGATGAAGCTGAATTGGGTGCCCTGACCGCTGATCACGCGCAGGACCATGCCGATCGCGACGGTGGACAGCCAGGCGATGATGCCGGTGGGGAGAATCAGCTCCGGGACGAACTTGTCGCGGTAGAGCGCGTATGTCGCCGCCCATCCGAGGAGCAGCCCGGCGAGGAAGGGCCAGGCGGTTTTCAGCAGCCCGGCCACTGCATTCGCCTCGTCGTGGGTTCGGCGTCCGATCGCGCAGAAGACGATCACGAGGACGGCGTCGATCAACAAGGGGAGTGCGTACTTCTTCACGCGACCACAATACGACTGTGCGCCTTTTTGGTAGTGACCACTACCAAAAAGGCGCACAGGGCGCGAAGCCTCTTCCCTAAGCCTGCAAGCCGGCTTCGATCTCGAGGGTGATCGTGATCTTGTCGCCGACAACAGCTCCGCCGCCTTCGAGGGGCATTTCGATGGAGATGTCGAAGTCCTTGCGGTTGATGACGGTGGTGGCCTCGAAACCGGCAACCGGGCCGTGACCCATTCCGGGGTTGACGCCGTTGAACTCGAGGTTCAGTTCGACCTCGCGGGTGACGCCGTGCAAGGTGAAATCGCCGGCGAGGACGAAGTCGCTGCCCTTTGCGCGCACTGCCGTGGACTTGAAGGTGGCCTTCGGAAACTTTTCCACGTCGAAGAAGTCGGCAGACTTGATGTGCCCGTCACGCTGCTCGTTGCGCGTGTTGATGGAGGCCACGGAGATCTCGGCCTCGACGGACGGCGTTCCGTCCTCGGCGACGGTGACGGTTCCGGAGAACTCGTCGAAGGTTCCGCGAACCTTGGAGACCACGAGGTGGCGTACGGAGAAGCCGACGGTCGAGTGAACAGCGTCGATGACCCAGGTTCCGGCGGTCAGTGCAGGCAAGGTGGTGGTGGTCATGATGTCCCCTTTAAAAGTAGTTGAAGGTTCAAGCTCTTCTTCTCTCAACTATGAGCCCGAAGGAATACTTCCGCAACATCAGGTGTCCTGCATCACATTTGCTCGAACTGTCGAGAACACCGCGTGCAGAGCCGACGCGGTCACGGACTGGTGCACCGCAACGCCCCACCGACTCTCGCCGTTCACAACGCATTCGGTGATGCTCACCGCCGAGCCCGCATTCGCCGACGCATCGGCGGCAACAGGTAAAGCGTGTTGGGTCAGTGAGAGGACCTCGATGCTCGTGCCGAACGTGCTCAGAATCTCGGTCAGAGCGTCCACTGGGCCGGCGGCATTCGCCTGGGCGACGGCCTCTCGGCCGTCCTGATCCAACACGACAAGCAGATGGTCACCGGCTTCGGTGTGTTCCACCGCGTATCGGCGTATTCCCCCTTGGTATCCGTACTCGCGCAGCAACAGGTTCCACAACTGATCGGCGGTCATCTCCGAGCCGGAGTCGTCGGTCTCGAGTTGCACACGCGATGCGAAGTCGATCTGTAGTCGACGCGGCAGTTCGACGCCGTACTCGGACTGCAGCAGGTACGCGATCCCGCCCTTGCCGGATTGGCTGTTGACGCGGATGACGGCCTGGTAGTCGCGGCCGACGTCGGCCGGGTCGATCGGCAGGTACGGCACCTCCCACGGGGCGTGCAACGGGTCGACGCCGGCCGCCGCCGCGCGTTCGTAGTGGTGGGCGAACCCCTTCTTGATCGCATCCTGATGAGTGCCGGAGAAAGCGGTGTACACCAGGTCGCCGCCGTAGGGGTGTCGCTCGTGGATGGGAATTCTGTTGCAGTACTCGACAGTTCGACGTATTCGGTCGATGTCGGAAAAGTCGATCATCGGATCGATGCCCTGCGCATGCAGATTCAGTCCGAGTGTCACCAGATCGACGTTGCCGGTGCGCTCACCGTTTCCGAACAGACAGCCTTCGACGCGTTGCGCCCCGGCCAGTACCGCGAGTTCGGCGCAGGCCACACCGGTGCCGCGGTCGTTGTGGGGATGGACCGACAAGATCACCGACTCGCGACGTGTCAGGTGGTGATGCATGTACTCGATCTGGTCGGCGTAGATGTTGGGTGTCGCGATTTCGACTGTGGCGGGCAGGTTGTGGATCACCGGACGATCTGTACTGGCGTCCCATAGTTCGGTGAGGCTGTTGCACACCTGCAGGATGTAATCGGGTTCGGTCAGGTTGAACACCTCGGGGGAAAATTCGAAACGCCATCCGTCCTGGCCTTCGCCGCCGCGCGCGACGTCTTCGGCGGCACGGAAAATCATGGCGTGCAAATCTTCTCGTTCCTTTCCCAGTACGACGTTGCGCCACGTCGGGGCTGTCGCGGTGTACATGTGCACCACCGCGCGGGGCAAACCCTCGATGGATTGGTAGGTGCGTTCGATCAGATCCGTTCGGGCGGCGGTGAATACGACGATCGTGACGTCGTCCGGCACCAGATTCAAGCGCACCAGGTCGCGTACGAAGTCGAAATCGGTCTGACTGGCCGACGGGTAGCCCACCTCGATCTCCTTGTAGCCGATCGAGACCATCAGTTCGAACATGCGACGTTTGCGGGCCGGGTCCATCGGTTCGGCGAGCGCCTGATTGCCGTCGCGTAGATCCACCGGAACCCACAACGGTGCTTCGGTGGTACGGGCGGCGGGCCAGGTGCGTTCGACGTCCGGGATGTCGACGCGATCCCACGCGGCGCGGTATCGACCGGACGGCATGGGGGAGGGTTTCTGGTTGTTCCAGGTGGTGCTCACGGGTGGCTCCTGCTGGTCGAGGTGAACGATCGACCGGCACGGCGAAACCCCGCGGCGGGGTGCCGGTCTGTCAGGCCCCGCCGCGGCGGTCGAGAAGAAGTCCGCTGATGCGCATGCGGGCTACACTAGAGCGAAATCACTTATCAGACAACCTGAGGAGTTTTTGTGCCACCGACAGTCCAGCGACGCCCGCTCACCGACCAGGCCGCGGAACTGCTGCGCGCCCGCATCGTAAGTGGTGAATGGGAAGTCGGCTCGAAACTGCCAGGTGAGACCACTCTCGCTGCCGAATTGGGGATCGGCCGATCCACGATCCGGGAAGCCGTACGCACTCTCGCCGGGCTCGGAATGCTCGAATCGCGTCAAGGCGCGGGAGTGTTCCTGCGCAGCATCACCCCGCCGGACCAGTGGCCGCGAGTGCTCGAAGCCGAGGCGATCCTGCACGTCGTGGAAGTGCGCAACGCCGTCGAACTCGAAGCCGCCCGACTGGCTGCCCTACGCCGCGACGCATCCGATATCGACGCACTGCGACGCGCTCTCGACGGGCGCTCCGCCGCCGCCCATGCCGGCGACGCCGCCTTCGTCGACGCAGACATCGCAGTCCACCGCGCCGTGGTTCTCGCCGCGCACAATCCGGTGCTCTCCGAGCTGTTCGAGACGTTCGTGCCGCGTCTACGCGCGGCGCTACTCGAGCTGATCGGTGTACTCGACCTTCGCTCGGAGCAGCAGCCGGACGCCGACGAGCACCGCCAGCTGGTGGATGCGATCGAAGCGGGTGACGCGGATGCGGCAGTGCGGATCAGCCGAGCGCATCTCGACGGTCTGGCGGACGCACTACTGGCTCAGTTGCCGGGTTGATCCCGGCTCTCGTACGCGAGATTCAGCTCCGGATCCTCGTGATGGGTGGCGCGGAAGGAGATCAGGAAGACGAGCCACCCGGCCAGTGCCACGAGGACGAGGCTGACTATCCGATAGACGAATACGGCAGCGGCGGCCTGTGCCGCCGAGGAGCCGGCGACCGTCAGTGCCACCGCCAGGACGGGTTCCACGGCGCCGAGACCGCCCGGCAGCAGCGGAATACTACCGACAGCTTTGGCTGCGGTGAACGCGATGAGCAGCCCGGCGAACGAAGGATCGGAGCCGACTGCCCAGCACGCGAAACCTAGACACAGCAAGTCTGCGACGCGGTGCGTCACCGAGAACCCGAAAGCGGCTGCGGTGTCGGTGTTCCCGAGCTGAACCGAGTCGAGTTGGCCGAGAATCTGCGACCAGCGCCGCATCCCGCGACCCGTCTCGTTCTTGCGGAAACGGTTGTACCAGGCGAGGATCCGATGCCCGATCCGCTCGAGGCTGCCCGGATTGCGTGCGATGTACCGAAGGCCGATGAACAGTACGATCATTCCGGCAATCGAGATGGTCATCGTCACCGGACTCACCTTGGAGCCGAACGCCACCGCCCCGGTAGCGCCGAGCAGAGCGAGCGTGACCGATGCGATCACCCCGCACATCGCCAGCTGCCACGACGCCACCACCGGCGTCGCTCCCCACTTGCGGGTCTGCTTGTAGGTGAACGCGGTGGAGAACACCTGACCGGCGGGCAAGGTCAACGCCATCGCCGTGCTGGCGTAGATCACCGACACATTCTTCCAATGCCCGGCTATCACGTTGGCGGCTCGGAGCAGTCGCTGCTGCACTGCCGAATACGCGCTCAGCGATACCGCCTGCGCAGCCACACACGCCGCAACCCAGCCCCAATGGATTTCCGTCAACGCCTGCCAGTACTCGCTCAGGAGCGGCCACATGATCGTGCCCTCGACTGCGAGCAGGGCGACCAGCGCGACACCGAGCACCCATTTCAGCCACCGGAAGCGCCCGCTTCGCCGGCCGGGTTCGGCCGGGGGTGGGGTAGTTCCAGGCTGAGCCATCGACTCACCCTAACCAATGAGTTCCGGATCCACCTCCGGATACTTGTCCGGCCAGGCCAGATGGGTCAGCCGCCGTCGACCCCGCAATTGCACCTGCTCGCCCAGTTCCCACTCGGCCTGCTCGTCCTCGTCGGCGAAATACAGTGCGCTCGTCGAGGCGAGCACTCGGCTCGGGCGAAGTTTCGCCAGTTCGGTCAACCGCGATGCCTCGTTCACCGGATCGCCGATCACCGTGTACTCGAAGCGCTCCGCAGCGCCGATGTTTCCGGCGACTGCGAGCCCAGCGCTGACCCCGATGCCGATATCGAGCCCGGTGATCTCGGCCAACTTGAACCGGAGCTCACGAGCGGCGGCCAGCGCTGCCGTCGGCGCATCGGGTCGATCCAGGGGAGCGCCGAAAATCGCGAGCGCCGCATCACCCATGAACTTGTTCACGAAACCGTTGTGACGATCGACCACGTCGACGACCACCCGGAAGAACTCG
This sequence comes from Rhodococcus sp. 27YEA15, assembly GCF_049739425.1. NCBI lineage: Bacteria > Bacillati > Actinomycetota > Actinomycetes > Mycobacteriales > Nocardiaceae > Rhodococcus > Rhodococcus sp. 27YEA15. Next base: position 4,133,654 of record NZ_JBMHHW010000001.1, on the reverse strand, counting down.
TTGAGCAACTCGACCACCTCACCTGGTGGACGTTCCGCCGCCGCCCCGGTCGAGCCCACCATGTCCACGAACATGACCGCGACGAAGCGGGTCTCCCCGCCCAACTCGGTGCCGAACTTCAACGCGCGACGCGCCACATCTTCACCGACATGCTGGCCGAACAACTCACGGAGCAGTCGACGCTCGTCGGACTCGCGCATCATTCGGTTGAACCCGACCTGCAGTCGACCGATCTCACTACCGTCGAACACTTCGACACGCACGTCGGTCGCCCCTCGCTGGACGCGCTCGATGGCGCGTCGAAGCTGACGGATCGGGTCGGATATCTGGGAGGCGTTGAGCATGGTGAGCGCAAACGCCTGCACGATCGCCATGATCGAGATCAACAGGATCGCCCACGCGAGGGAGTCGGGGGAGAACTCCATGTCCGTGGTCAGCTGCGTCGAGCAGAGCAGGATGATGCCGGCAACGGGCATCAGGGTACCCAGACCCCACGTCATCGCCAGCCGGGTGCCGACGCCGGGCGCCAGTGTGCGATCGAACTCGCCCTCGCTCAGTGCCTGCGCGGCCACCGGCCGCAGGATTCGTTCCCCCAGCATGTAGGTGAAACCGAAAGTAGTGGTCGCGGCCATGCACACGGTCACGATCACGGCGACGGCCAGACCTGGCATCTCCTTGGCGGTGAGTAAAACGAAGATGATTCCACCGAGGATCCAGAGCACCAGATGAACGATGGCCTGCCGTAGCGGAGCGTGGAGGGCGGACATCTGCTCCGACCTGGTGGGTGGGCCACCCCGCAGACGCCAACGGATGACCGATCTCAGCATCACCGCCGCTGCCGTCAGGCTCACCGCTCCGGCAAATGCCAGGTACACGCCGAAGACGGCAAAATTGCGAACCCGGTCTTGCACGATCGAGGCGGATTCGTGAATGGGAATGCCGTACCTGATGAACGCGAAGACCAGAACGGCACCGATCAGATTCGCGCCGAGCATCGACACCATGTAGAGAGGCCACCGGCTGCGGATGGTCACCGATATCGCTCTGTATGACGCCCGCACACCGTTCAATTTAGCCGGGACGGGTCCACATCGTCGCATCCGCGCCCGGATATGCGTCCGACCGCCGCCGGTAGCCCGCGGCGGTTAGGCTCGCGTGGTGAGTGCAACGCAGAGGCGTGGAGAGCGATTTTCGGCGGGCAAACTCACCGGTGCGGACGCCGGCGCAGTACATCCGGGAGTGCGGATAGCCGCCGAATGGTCGTGGCGGCTGATCGTGATCTTCGCCGGCCTCCTCGTACTCGGATATGTCGTGCACCGATTGCAGACGGTCGTCATCCCCGTCGGTCTGGCCCTGCTGGCCGCCGCCCTACTCGTTCCCCTGGTCGACAGACTTCAGCGGTGGGGCGTCCCACGCGCTGCCGCGGTGATACTGGTTCTCCTGGGGTCGATAGGCATCATCGCCGGCATCATGACATTCGTCGTCGAACAGTTCATCGACGGACTACCGCAACTCGCCGACCAGTTCACCGCCAGCGTCACACAAATTCAGAACTGGCTCACCAGCGGACCCTTGCACTTCAGTGAGGACCAGATCCGTCAAGCAGGCGACTCCGTCGTAAAATCCGTGCAATCCAACCGTGAATCCCTCACCAGCGGAGCCCTGACCACCGCAACCGTCATCGGCGAGATATTCACCGGCGCCCTGCTCACACTGTTCACTCTCATTTTCTTCCTGTACGGCGGCGACCAGATCTGGGAGTTCGTCACCCGAATCGTGCCGCGCACGTCCAGGCGGCGGGTCCGGATCGCCGGCGCGGCCGGGTTCGGTTCGCTGATCGGATACGTCCGCGCCACCGTCGCAGTGGCCGCCGCCGACGCGATCGGCATCGGCGCGGGCCTGGCGATACTCGGCGTACCGCTGGCACTGCCACTGGCGTCGCTGGTGTTCATCGGCGCGTTCATCCCGATCATCGGTGCTTTCCTCACCGGATTCCTCGCCGTGCTCGTCGCCCTCGTCACTCAGGGATTTCTGACGGCACTGATAGTTCTCGGAATCATCGTCGGCGTCATGCAACTCGAAGCCCACGTCATGCAACCGCTGCTGCTCGGTCGGGCAGTCCGCCTGCATCCACTGGCGGTGGTCCTGTCGATCACCGCGGGCATCGTGATCGGTGGCATCATCGGCGGACTGCTGGCCGTACCGATCGTCGCCGTGTTGAACACGGCAATCCGCTCCCTTCTCGCCGATGATCCGGATGCCACGTACGCCGAAATGCACGTCGACGATCCGGATACGCCCCTACATCCCGCCCGACCGGACGAAACACGAACCGAACCGCGTGCCGACCGTCCCAACCCACCCGGCGACGGCGCCGACCGTCCCAACCCACCCGGCGTCGTCGCCGACCGTCCCAACCCACCCGGCGACGGCGCCGACCGTCCCAACCCACCCGGCGATGACTGAGCCGAGCCGGCGTCGGCGCTTGCACTATCGTCCGAGCGTGCGTGAAGCGTCCGGCGTCGACACCCACCCGGACGCACCGCTCTGGCGGGCGGCGCAGGCTTTCCGTCTGGTCACACTCGGGTACGCCGTCAGCTACCAGTTCGCGTCGGCGTCGGAGTACACCCACCTGCGTCTGAGCTGGTCGCTCGTCGCATTGATGGCGATCTGGTCCGGTGCGTCCGCGATCATGCTTGCCGGCGGCAAGGTGCCGAGATACCGAATCGTGCTCGCCGACCAGGTGATCGTGATCGCATTGATGGCGTCGACGCGTCTGGTCGCCGATCCGGACTGGTACCACGACCACCAGACCCTGCCCACCACACTCTGGGCGACCAACGCCGTCATATCGGCGGCAGTCCTCGGCGGACCGTGGATCGGAATGGCATCGGGCGTGCTGATCTCGACAGCGAGCGTGGTGGTACGTGATCAGTTGAATCTGGATCTGTGGCGAGACGCCACCGCGCCGGTTCTCGTGTCCGTCGGACTCGCCCTCGGTTTGGCCACCACCACCGCCAGGCGCGCCCACCGCCAACTCGAACAGGCGGTACGGCTGGCAGCGGCAACGGAGGAGCGAGAACGACTTGCTCGCGAGGTGCACGACGGTGTCCTGCAAGTCCTGGCGATGGTCCGTCGGCGTGGAACGGCACTCGGTGGTGAAGCGGCGCTGCTCGCCGAACTCGCCGGGGAACAGGAGGTGGCCCTGCGGACGCTCATCTCCGAACAGGTCTCCGGCTCCACCTCCGACGTCGGCGGGCAGACCGTCGACCTCTGCCCGCTGCTCACCACCCAGGCGAGTACGACGGTGTCCGTCTCCACTCCCGCGCATCCCGTCGTGCTCGAGCGAGATCGCGCAATCGAATTGGCGGCGATAGTCGACAATGCACTCTCCAATGTCGAACTGCACGCAGGTCCGGGCGCCAAGGCTTACGTACTCCTGGAGGATCTTCCCGGTGAGGTGGTCGTCAGCATCCGCGACGACGGTGTCGGTATCGCAGCGGGCAGACTGGACCAAGCCCGGAACGAAGGTCGCATGGGAGTATCGAAGTCCATTCTCGGCCGCGCGGAGGTACTCGGCGGCACAGCAGATCTACATACCGGACCGGGTGAGGGTACGGAATGGGAGATCACGGTTCCGAAAGGGAAGTCGAGTGACTGACGAACAGCGCGGTACATCGATCACGGTGATGGTGGTCGACGACCACCCGATGTGGCGTGACGGAGTCTCCCGCGATCTCGAAGCCGCCGGTGTCACCGTCGTGGCGACCGCCGACGGAGTCGAGAGCGCGCGCCGCCGCGCATCCGCCGTCCACCCCGCGGTCGTCCTGATGGACATGAACCTGCCGGACGGTAACGGTGCCGACGCCACCACCGCCGTCCTCGAGGTGTCACCGGGCAGCAAGGTACTGGTGCTCTCCGCGTCCTCGGAGCGGGACGACGTACTCGACGCGGTCAAGGCCGGTGCGTCGGGATATCTGGTCAAGAGTGCTTCGACAACGGAACTGCTTGAGGCCGTCCGTGCGACGTTCGACGGCCAGGCGGTCTTCACGCCGGGTCTCGCCGGGCTGGTGCTGGGGGAGTACCGCCGGATGTCCGCTGCACCGGTCGACGACCGAGTGCCCGAGGTGCCGCAATTGACCGATCGCGAAACCGAAGTGCTGAGGTTGGTGGCAAAAGGTCTGAGTGCGAAGCAGATCGCCACGCGGCTCACCCTCAGCCATCGAACCGTCGAAAACCACGTACAAGCGACACTGCGGAAGCTGCAATTGGCGAACCGGGTCGAATTGACGCGCTACGCAATAGAAAAAGGACTGGAATAACGCCTATTCTGGAATCCATGGAGGCCAGAAATCTGCGTGTGTCCGATGCCGAACGCGAGCATGTCGGTGAACTGCTTCAGAAAGCCGTCGGTCAGGGGATGCTCTCACTCGGTGAGTTCACCGAACGTATGGACACGGCGTTGGCATCCAAGACCCGGGGGGAGCTGAACTCCGTCCTCGCGGACCTTCCCGGTATCACCCTGATTTCGGATTACGAACCACCGATGTACCCGAGTTCGCCGCCGCCCGGATATCGGCAGCCGTATCAGCCCCCTGCCTATCAGCCGCCGGCGCCGGGCCCGCATACGACTACCGCGCACAGCTCGTACGGTCCCTCCAACTCGGCAGTCATCCGAGGGCGCATGTCCACGGTGAATCGGAACGGGGCGTGGAGCGTTCCACCGAATCTCGTGATCGACACCCGAATGTCCAGTATCAGCGTCGATTTCACCAGAGCAGTGATGCAGACTCAGATCGTGACAGTGTCGATCGACGACTACGCCTCGTCGATAACGCTGATCGTTCCGGCCGAGGCGACGGTGGACATGAACGGCGTCCAGGCCGTCGGCGGAAGCGCGACCAACAAGGTCGGCTCCGGCCTGCGGATGGGTCCGCTACACCTGGTTGTGCACGGGAAGGTGCGATTCGGCAACATCACAGCCAGATATCCGTACAGCACCACTTTCCGAAAGATGTTCGGTTCTTGAGCTTTCCGTGATGCCTCAGCCGACGGCGACGCGCCGGTGTGCATCAGTGCCCGCATGCACTCCCGAACCGTCGACGCGAGAAGCACCCAGGGCATTCGAGTAGAACTACGCATCTGATCGTCGTGTCGGCCCGTCAGGCTGTACGTATGACTTCACCGCGACCTTCCACTGTCGATCCGAGGCTTGTGACGGCGCTGTCGGCTGAATGCGAGAGTATCGGCCGACAGTTGCACCACATGGGCCGCAATCTCTCGATCCTGCAGATGCAGTTGGCATCGAACGTCGCGGCTCCGCCCGTCGTGGCATCGAACGCCGCGCCTCACCAGACTGCACCACCGGCGCCCGTGTACGTGCAGCCGACGCAGTTCGAACCCGCTCGACCGGTACCCCTGAGACCGGCGCGTCCGGCACCGCCGCCGCACCTCGCGACCGACCGGCTGCCGTGGTTTCAACGTGACGGTGTGATCAGTCGGCTTCTCGCGATCGCCGGTGTTGCGGTTACCCTGACCGGAGTCGTGATGCTCCTGGTGCTCGCGGCCCAAGCGGGACTGTTCGGGCCGCCGCTGCGGGTCGCCGGTGGCGCGATCCTGTCCGTGGCGCTGATTGTCGTCGCCTTGCGCGTCCACGCCAGACCAGGCGGTACCGTCGGCGCAGTCGCCTTGGCCGCCACCGGTTTTGCCGGGCTCTTCCTGGACGTTGTCGCGGCATCGGTGCTGTACGGCTGGATGATCACTGCGCCGGCCGTCGTGATCGCGCTCGGAATTTCGGCCGCCGGGGTAGCCGTGGCGGTGAAATGGGACTCCGAACCGCTCGCGCTGATGGCCGTGCTCGGTGCGTCCGTACTCGCCCCGGTTCTCACCTCGGGAGTGTCGATTACCCTGATTGCGTTTCTGGTCGCGATCCAGCTCGGTACATTTTCGGTGCAGGTCGGTCGGGACTGGAAGTACCTCGGGATGGCTCGAACCGTACCGGCGGTGCTCGCACTGCTCCTCGCCGTTGCCTCGGCGTCCGCCTTCGATCGACCAGCAGGTACAGCCGCTCAACTGGTGATCGCTGCCGCACTCGTGGCGGCGGTGGGATTCGGTTCCGCGGCTGTTCTCCAGCGCCCCGGCTCGCCCCTGCGTGACGGTGCGGCCGGAGCCTGGTCCACTGCATCCGCTGTCGTCGCGGTGCTTCCCCTGGTATGTGTCGGTGCTGTACTCGAGGAGTATGTGGCTGCTGCGATCTACGGCGCCGGTGCACTCGTGTTGCTGTCCGGGTCTGCCGTGTGCACCGCCTTGCCGACTCATCTTCGCTTCGGCGCGGCCGGATCGGGTTCGCTCGCGCTGCTTCTGGCAGTGCTTGCCGGGGCGACCGAATCTCTCGCGGTTCCGGCTGTGCTCGTGATCTCGATGGTGTTCCTGGCAGTTGCCGATCGAACCGGATCGCGGTTCGTCTTCGCGCTCGGTGCGGCGTTCGCCACACTGGGCGCCGTCGGTTACCTCGACACCGTTCCGCTCACCGCCATGACGACGGCGCGATCGGCGGCACTGTACCTCGATGCCATCACCGCGCTGTCCAGTCTGGTCATGATCGGCGTTCTGGTGATGCTGACGTGGACGATTCACCGTCTCGGGCTTGTCACCGAGTCGAATTCCGCGACACTGTGGGCGGTGACGGGATGCGCCGCCCTGTATTCGGCGACCGGTGCGCTCGTCTCGTCCGGTGTCGAACTCTTCGGGGGTACAAGCGGATTCGTCATCGGACACAGTGTGGCCACGGTGGTGTGGATGCTTGCCGCCACCTCCGCTCTGGTACTCGGCCTGAGCAACCGCGGACAGGCTCGGGTGTTACTCGGTGCGGGTCTGACACTCACCTGTGCGGCCCTCGCAAAATTGTTCCTCTTCGACCTCGCCACACTCAGCGGTCTCGTCCGAGGATCAGCCTTCCTGGTGGTGGGGCTGCTTCTCCTGCTCGTCGGTACACGCTACGCGCGTGCATTCGGCAAGCACGATCAGGTCAGTCCCGCTTCTGCCGAGCGATGAGCTCACTGACACTGACGGCCTGGCCGTCGTCGGCCCGGTGCCTGCCGCCGGTGGTTCCGTCCGGCTGGGTAGCGGTGTCGTCGATCTCCGATCGCCGCGATCTGCGTCCGGTGCTCGGTGCGGGGCTCGGGGGAGGCGGCGACTGGGGTGTCGTCTCCTCCGAAGCCTGCGGCGGTGTGACAGGCGGTGCTTCGGGAACGTCGGTACGGGCCGGTGTGGCCTCGAAGGCGGCATCAGCGGAGTTCGTGAGGCCGTTCTTCCCGGGACCGGTTGCGGACGCGTGGTCAGTCGTGGTCGCCGAACCGTTCCTCGGCGCAGAGCCATTGACCGGGCCGGACGCAGACCAGGAACCGGATCCCGATCCGTTGGTGGATGCCGATCCGTTGACCCGAGAGGGTGTCCGCACCACTGGTAGGGGGCGCGACGGCGGCGGAACCTGTTCGCGAGAACGCAAGTCCGAGAGCCAACTCTCGATGGGGCGTTCGTCCGGTGCGACGGAAGGCGCGCGTCGTGATCTGTCCGTCTGTCCGGACTGCGGGCGTCCGATGACGCGTTGCGTCGGCGGTTCTGCGGTGTCGCGCGGGATTCGTGTGGCCCGTTCGATCGGTGCGGGCGTCTCGACAGGGGTCACCACGGTCGGATGCCTGGACTCGACCGGTGGTGTCGGTACGGCGATCGGCGCCTTGATCGACATGTCCGAGAGAGGTATCGGCTCGGTGAGCGGGTCCGGTGTCCGAACGCGAGGCGCTGCGGCGGGCGGTGGGAGTACGCGCGAGCTACGCGTGCTTTCCGCACGCGGGGAATTGCGCGGGGTATCGGGACCGGGGATCGCACCGACCGGTGCGATCTGAGGCACGTTGGCCAGGGCCAACTCGTTGTCCAGGATCAGTTCCCCGAGACCGACTTTCTGCTGGATCCGCTTCATCCAATTCGGAGCCCACCAGCAGTCGTCGCCGAGCATCTTCATGGTGGCAGGCACCAGGAACATGCGGATCAGGGTGGCATCGATGATCAACGCCGAGATCATGCCGTACGAGATGTACTTCATCATCACCAGTTCGGACAGTCCGAAGGCTCCGGTGACGACGATCAATATCAGTGCCGCGGCCGTGATGATGCGGCCGGTGTGCGCGGTACCGATACGTATCGATTCCGTGGTACTTGCCCCGTGGGCTCGCGCTTCGACCATGCGGGAGAGTAGGAACACCTCGTAATCGGTGGACAGGCCGTAGACGATCGCGATTATCAGGACCAGTACCGGCGACATGATCGGACCCGGCGTGAAGTTGAGTAAGCCAGACCCGTGCCCGTCGATGAATATCCATGTCAGGATGCCGAGAGTCGATCCCAGCCCCAGTGCGCTCATCAGGGCCGCCTTGATGGGCAGCACCAGCGATCCGAAGGTGAGGAACATCAGCAAGGTGGTGATCAGGATGACCGAGACCACCATCAAGGGCAATCGGTCGAGCAACGCGTCCACGCTGTCCTGTTCGATCGCCGGGGTCCCGCCTACGAGCACCGTCGCGCCGTCCGGCCAATCGACAGACCTCAGGTAGTCGATCGTGGGGCGGGCGTTGTTCCGTTCGGTCAGACCTGCTTTGAGGACGTTGACCCCGTCCTTGGTGGCCACCTCGGGAGTGAAGGTCTCGATCAGTCCGGGGGCGGCGTTGGCAGCTTTGACGATCTGCCCGAGTGTGGTGTTGTCGGCACCTTCGATGACAAGCCGAACCGGTTCGGTTCGGTTGCCGGGGAACAGTTCGTCGAACTCGACCTGGGCGACTCGCGTCGGGCTGTCCGGGGGCAGGTACGTCTCGTTGATTCCGCCGAATTTGATGCCACTGAGCGGAATGATCATCAGCAGCAGCGCGGCCACGATGGGAACGGCGACCTTGAGGGGATGTCGCATCACCCAGCGGGTCAGCTTGCCCCAGAAACCGTTCTCGATTTCCTCGTTCGTCTTGGTCTGCCGAAGTCTCTTGAAGGTGAGGGCGTCGATCCGCTTGCCGAGGATCCCCAGGATCGCAGGCAGGATCGTGATCGACGAGACAGCGGCCAGCATGACGGCCGCGATGGCGCCGTACGCCACCGACTTGAGGAAGCCTTGCGGGAAGATCAGCAGACCACCGAGGCTGACGGCCACCATGGTCGCCGAGAACATCACGGTTCGTCCCGCCGTCATGACGGTGCGCCGCACAGCAGCAGGAGTCTCGTAACCCTCGGCAATCTCCTCGCGGAAACGGCTGACGATGAACAAGCCGTAGTCGATCGCCAGACCCAGACCGACCAGCGAGACCACCGGCGCGACGAAGGCGTTGACCTCGGTGAAGTTGGTGATCAGACGAATGATTCCGTTGGCGCCGATCACCGTCAAACCGCCGACGATCAGCGGCAGAGCCGCTGCAACCACACCACCGAAGACGAAGAACAGGAGAATGCCCACGGCCGGGATCGCCAGCATCTCCATGCGTTTGATGTCGTTTGCCATCGTGTCGTTGAGTGCGTTCGCGACCGGCTGCAGGCCGGCCAGTTGCACGTCGACGCCGTCGATCTTGAATGCGTCGGAGACATCCCTGAAGTTGTTCGACACCGCGGTGTCGTTGTCACCCGCGATGGCGATACTCGCCACTGCGTGCTGTTTACTCTCGTCGGCAAGGGCCGCGACCGACAACGCGTTGCCGACCTTGAAATACGATCCGTTGATCTTGAGGATCTGATCCGGGTTTTCGGACACGAGCCGTTGCAGGCTGTCGATGACCTTCGCCTGGAACTCTGGATCGTCGACAGTCTTGCCCTCGGGAGCTGTGTACAGCGCCAGTACATCGCCGGTGGTACTGCGGCCGAAGGTGCTGTCAGCGAGCTTCGCCGCCTCCACTGACTGCGAACTCGGATCGTCCCAGCCGCTCTGGCTGAGGTGGTCCTGCAGACTCGCACCGTAGGCAGCGAGCCCGAGCAGACCCGCCACCATGACCGCGATAACGGTAAAGCGGGCTCGGTAGACGATGCTTCCCCAGCTGGCGAACACTGATCAACTCCTAGTCGGCAACACTTTTTCGCCCGATAAGCAGGGCTGAAAGCGGTCGGAACGGCTGCAACCAGGCACCCTCGTCGGGCAGAGTGTCCAGGCTGACCCGCGGTAGCGGTTCGCGGAAGACACCGGGGATGTCCTCCAGATCGACGAAGTCGAGAATGTCGGACGAGACAGCCCAGCTGGCATGTTCCCGGAATCCGAGAACCTGGACCGGGATGCCGGTGGCCGCGATGTCTTCGAGCGGCTCACGAAACGCCTGGCCGTCAGCGGACGCGACCATGATTCCGGCGAGACCTTCACCGTGCCGCAGCGCGATGTGCTCGAGCATGTCGGAATCGACATCGCTGTCCTCGTCCACCTTCGGTTTGGCGAACACGGCGAAGCCCACGTTACGGAGAGCTTCGACCCAGGGACGCACAACATCGGCGCTGCCTGCGGCGATGTTGGTGAAGACCGTCGCCTCCGGCTCGAGAGTGCCGTTACCTCGAGTGGACAACTCCGCGGTGCGGGAAAGCAGCCACCGACCGAGGGCATCGAATCGTGGCCGGTACGCGGCGGTCGGTCGGCCACCGAGAATCGCACCGAGGCCCATGTCGAGATTGGGGGCGTCCCACACCAGGAGGACGCGTTTGCCGGTGCGTGAATCACGTCCGGTGTCGAGGGGAGATCCCGATGACTCGACGTCGTCGGATAGCTGTTCGCTGACACTCATTCTCTGATCTTCCCCCATATGAGCTCCGTGATAGCACTCCCGACCTTATGGGCTTTGTCTTCGAACTTCGTGACGGGACGCTCGTGGGTCATCGGCGATTCCCAGTCCAGGGTCGTCAGCAGGGGCTCGGCGTTGCCGAACTCCTCGATCCATTCGGCGTAGTCGGCGTGATCGGTGGCTACGTGGAGGACGCCGCCCGGCTCGAGACGATCGGCGATCATCGCGAACGTTGCCGGCTGCAGCAGCCGACGCTTGTGATGGCGGGCCTTGGGCCACGGATCGGGGAAGAACACCCGAACACCGGTCAGTGAACCCGGAGCGACCATGTTCTCCAGTACGTCCATGGCGTCACCGCGCAGCACACGGATGTTGGGAATCTCGTCGCGCTCCACGTGTTGCAGGAGTTGCGCGAGCCCCGGCCGGTACACCTCGATGGCGACGAGGTTGACGTGCGGCTCCGCCTTGGCCATCGCTGCTGTCGCCGTGCCGGTACCCGAACCGATTTCGATGATCAACGGCGCGTCGCGACCGAACCAGGTGGTTGCGTCGAGCGGTGTGTCGGAGACGTCGGCGCCGATGAGAGGCCATTGCCGGTCCCAGGACTTCTGCTGTGCGTCGGTCAGCGCACCCCGGCGAGAGCGGAAACTCGTCACTCTCGGGTGGAGACGGGAACCGGTGGAATCGTCGGTTCTCTCTGTCTCCGGGGCTTGCGGTGCGTGCTGATCGGCTTCGTTCACTCACCCATTGTCACGCATGATCGCGTTTTGACGCAGACGGGTCTGAAGTTTGACTTGAGACTTTCCGTGCGAACTCTCGGAAAACGGGCTGAATGTAGACGCCGGCGGCGCTTGACATCGACCTGCCGACATCGCCTGGTTACTGACACAATCGTGCTTCGTACGGTGGGAACGTGTGGTGGGGTGACTGCACGGTTGGGACGTGTGGGTGGGGTGGGGATGGACACAGCTGGAAATTCGAGTCGGTGGGCGCGGATGGTGCCGTCGACGTCGCTGAGCGCGCTCGCTACCGACACGATCGGTGCCTTGGATCAGCTTGCCGAGCGGATTCGCTCCGGTGATGCCGATCTCGCAGATGCGGTAGAGGCGGTGCGCGATGAGCTCGGTGCGCCTCTCGAGGTGGCGGTGGCGGGACGGGCAGGAGTCGGCCGTTCGAGGTTGGCCGACATGCTCCGGGCAGATGTGAGTCTTGCCGCCACCGCTTCGGGTCCGATCTCGGTGACCGAACTCGCGGCCTTCGACGTCCCGGGGGCCGAAGATCCGGATCTTCGGGAGCGATGCGTGGTCTATGTGGTGGTGGATTCGATCCGCGAGGCTGATCGCCGCGCGGTGTCCGGCGCTCACGGGAGGGTTGTCGTGGCGCTGAACAAGGCAGATCTGGTCGGTGACGGTTGGGGGGATGCCGAGCGTCGAGCCGTCGAGATCGCCGAAGATTTCGGGGTACCGACCGTTGCGGTGTCGTCGTCGGACGGCCGTGGAGGCGACGGCGTGCGCCGCGAGATACTCGGCCTCCTCGAGGCGCAGTGGTGGCGGCGGGTAGAGCTGATCGGTCCGGTGTTGGAAGCTGCACCGTCGATCGACGGCGTTGGACGCGACGCGATCGAGGACTACCTGTGCTCCGACGAGTCGGTGCTGCTGTCGGGCGCCGCAGCGATGGCGAGCCCACTTTCGGCCGGATTGGTCGACGCATCGCCGCCACCGCCGCAGACGGCTCAGCAGGCGTGGGATTGCGTGCAGTGGTGGACTCGCCACGGTGGCGAGGCGACCGAGTCTGCTCGGCCCGCATGCACGTCGATTCGTCGCGCCTACCTACGGCAATGGGCTCGACTCGGTGGCGATCGCAGCGCTCCGGTGGCAACCGATGCCTGACCCGGTGCAGCTGTCCGAATCGGTGCTGGCGGTGGTGCGTCGGTGGAATCCTGCGGCGATGTCGACTCTGGCGGCGATGCCTGCAGAGTTCGATTCCACGAATCTCGGCGAATGCTCCCCCCGGTCGGTGTCCGTCGTGGGTCCGCCGCGGTCCGGTCGCGACGCTGTCGAGTGCGCGGTGCGGGCATCACCGGATTTCGCTCTCGCCGGATCCTCGAGTCGCGCGTTGTTGACGGTGTTGGCCGTCGATGCGAGCAGCGTCATCGGGCGTGAGGAGCTCACGCTGCTCGACGACGCGTCGGCGCGTGGAACGCCGGTGGTGGTTGCGCTCACCGGGATCGACACTCACGCTGACTGGCAGCAGGTATTGGTCCGGGACCGGAAGATCCTCGCTGATCATCACGGCGCTGTGCCGGTAACGACGGTGCCACTGGTATCGGGTGGTGAACAAGCCTTGCTCGACGCCATGATCGGAGCTTCGCAAGCTCGGGTTGCGTCGTCCGGGGCGTTACTGGTGGACGAATTTTCGGCTGTGATCGCGCGCACCCGTCGGATGATCGAAGCCGAGATGGCGGTGTTGTCCGACCGGTCGTCCGAGGACGAACTACGAAGCGAACGGTCGAGACTTCTCGCCGACCGAGACGGTCGTCGTGGCGAACTGCTGGTTCGGATACGCAGTCGTCTTCACCGTGCCGGAGGGGAACTGGGCAGGCAGATCTCCGACGCGGTCAGAACCATCGTGTTGTCCGCGAGGTCGCGGATCGAGATAGCTTCACCGAGCGAACTCGAGGGGATTGCGGTCTGGTTGCAAAAGGAAATAGATTCCTCCACAAGGAATTTGGACGGGTCGATCGAGATAGTTCCGGGTGTGGTTGCCGCGCGTGGTTTTTCGTCGGCCCCGCAGATTCCCGCCGATCGGCCCGAACGCCGGCGCGGGACGGAGGAACGAATCACGGTGGTGGTCGGAGCTTCGGCCGGCGTGGGTTTGGGCCGGATGGTGGTTGCTCCGCTCGAGATGGTTCCGATGCTCGACGTGGCCAGTGTTCCGGTGACTCTCGTTCTCGGCGGGGTCGCGGCATGGTGGTTGACACGTACTCGGTCGGTGATGGCAGATCGGGCGCGAACCAGGGGATGGGTCGAGGAAACGATGTCGGCAGTGCGCGCGCAATGGGAGCAGCGCGTTCAGGAAGCTCTCGTGGATGCGGAGGAGGAACTGGGTGCGCAGATCATGGCGGCGAGCAGGAAACAGGCGGCGTCGGTGCACGAGCGGATAGTGGCGATCGACGGCGAACTCAGGGATACGGCCCGATCCCGGTCCGGCAGGTTGGCAGCGTGTGAGCGTGATCTTGCGGTGTTGAAGTCCGTGGGCCGATAACGGGGTGCGTCGGATTGCGGTGACGGGGTGACCGCAATCTGGTACTACTGAGCAGTCAGTGCTCGGTAGGGGTTGCCGGGTCAGCACTATGGGCGGGGGACGGCCATGGATGTTTTTTCTGTGTCAGCAGTGGACGTCGAAGTCGGCGGTGTCGGATTCGAACCGCTCGATCCCGGTGGTCTCGGTGTGAATTCCCACGGAGACGGACCGGCGGGAGACGTCACGTTCGGCGTCGACAACTTCGAACTGTACGGATTCGACCTCGACGGCGACGGCGCCGTCGACAGTCACGTCATGCAGGTGGGGGACACCATTCTCGTGGTGTCAGATTTCGATCGGGACGGCACCGTCGATCAACTGTCGGCCATCGAATCCGACGGTGACTACACGAGTTGGGAATGCCGCCGAAACCCTGATGGTGAGCTCGTTTGGGAGAAAACGGATGCGGGAAGCCTCTGATTCGGTGCCAGTATCGGAGTCGGACACCATTGACGGGCGGTCGAGAGGGCCAACTGAATCGTTTCTGTGACAATTCTGACCACACCCGATTACCTGCAGGTGAACTACCGGCGTTAGCCTCATTACATTGGACACCCGGCGTCCGTGGAATCTACGTGAGTGGATGACGCGGCTGGACCCCGTCGAGAGGGGGACACCGGGATCGACCGGCATCGGGGCGCTGCACGAGATCGCGTCCGATTCCGGGAGGACCCGGTTCCGGCTCACCCCAGGAGAGTTTGATGACCTCAGCGACTATTCCCGGTCTCAATGGAACTGACAGCACGCCTCCCACCCAGCATGCAGAATTGCTTGCCTGGGTACGTGAGGTTGCCGAACTCACCCAGCCCGATCGAGTCGTCTTCGCCGACGGTTCGGACGAGGAGTGGGACCGCCTGACCGACAAGCTCGTGGAGGCCGGGACGTTCACCCGCCTCAACGAGGAGAAGAAGCCGAATTCCTTCCTCGGTAATTCCGATCCGTCCGATGTGGCTCGTGTGGAATCGCGCACCTACATCTGTTCGAAGGAAGAAGTCGACGCCGGCCCCACCAACAATTGGATGGATCCGTCGCAGATGCGCACTCTCATGAGTGATCTCTACCGCGGCTCGATGCGCGGTCGCACCCTGTACGTCGTGCCGTTCTGCATGGGTCCGCTCGATGCCGAGGATCCGAAGCTCGGTGTCGAGCTCACCGACTCCGAGTACGTCGTGGTCTCCATGCGTGTCATGACACGCATGGGTGCCAAGGTTCTCGAGAAGTTGGGAACCGACGGATTCTTCGTCAAGGCGTTGCACTCGCTGGGTGCGCCGCTGGCCGACGGACAGGCAGACGTTCCGTGGCCGTGCAACGAGACCAAGTACATCACCCACTTCCCCGAGGATCGTGAGATCTGGAGCTTCGGTTCCGGCTACGGCGGAAACGCCCTGCTCGGCAAGAAGTGCTTCTCGCTGCGTATCGCTTCGGCGATGGCGCACGACGAGGGATGGCTGGCCGAGCACATGCTGATCCTCAAGCTGATTTCGCCGGAGGACAAGGCCTACTACATCGCGGCGGCTTTCCCGTCCGCCTGCGGCAAGACGAACCTCGCGATGATCCAGCCGACGATTCCGGGTTGGCGCGCCGAGACCCTGGGCGACGACATCGCCTGGATGCGTTTCGGTGACGACGGACAGCTGTACGCCGTCAACCCCGAGTTCGGTTTCTTCGGTGTGGCTCCCGGTACCAACTGGTCCTCGAACCCCAATGCGATGCGCACCATCGACCAGGGCAACACGGTCTTCACCAACGTCGCTCTGACCGACGACGGCGACGTCTGGTGGGAGGGCCTCGAAGGAGACCCGCAGCACCTGATCGACTGGAAGGGCAACGAGTGGACGCCCGAGTCGGGTACGCACGCCGCTCACCCCAACTCGCGGTACTGCACGCCGATGGCGCAGTGCCCGATCATGGCTCCCGAGTGGGACGATCCGAAGGGCGTGCCGATCTCGGCGATCCTCTTCGGTGGGCGTCGTAAGACGACGGTTCCGCTGGTCACCGAGGCTCGCGACTGGCAGCACGGTGTCTTCATGGGTGCCACGGTCGGCTCTGAGCAGACCGCAGCCGCGGAAGGCAAGGTGGGAACGGTTCGCCGTGATCCGATGGCGATGTTGCCGTTCCTCGGCTACAACGTGGGCGACTACTTCCAGCACTGGATCGACCTCGGCAAGGCTGCCGACGAGTCCAAGCTGCCCAAGGTCTTCTACGTCAACTGGTTCCGCCGCGGCGACGACGGACGTTTCCTGTGGCCAGGTTTCGGTGAGAACTCGCGCGTCTTGAAGTGGATCGTGGAGCGCATCGAGCACAAGGCCGCCGGTATCGACACCCCGATCGGTGTCGTTCCGACCGCGGCGGCTCTCGACATCGACGGCTTGGATGTATCGGATGCCGATGTCACCGAGGCGCTCGCAGTCGACATCGACGAATGGAAGGCCGAGATCCCGCTCATCGAGGAGTGGTTCGACTTCGTCGGCGAGAAGCTGCCCACCGGTATCCGTGACGAGTTCGAAGCCTTGAAGCAGCGGTTGGGCTGATAATCCGTACCCGTCTGTAGTGGCCTGATGCCGCATTGGTTCAATTTGATGAACCGATGCGGCATCAGTCGTCTTGACGCCCTTTGTCAGTGATCAGTGAATCGAGTGGTCGGCGCGGTCGACCTTCAGGAGGATCAGATATGAGCGGGATCTACAACAATGTGACCGAATTGGTCGGGCGCACCCCGATCGTTCGACTCAACCGTCTGACGGAGGGCCTGGACGCGCAGGTCGCCGTCAAGCTCGAGTTCTACAACCCGGCCAACAGCGTCAAGGACCGGATCGGCGTCGCGATCATCGACGCAGCCGAGAAGTCCGGTGAACTCAAGCCGGGCGGCACCATCGTCGAGGGCACCAGCGGTAACACCGGTATCGCTCTCGCCATGGTCGGTGCTGCACGTGGCTACAAGGTCATCTTGACGATGCCGGAGACGATGTCCACCGAGCGTCGCGTGATGCTGCGGGCCTACGGCGCCGAGATCGTGCTCACCCCGGGCTCAGAGGGGATGGCGGGCGCGGTGGCCAAGGCGAAGGAAATCGTCGAGCAGACCGAGAACGCCGTCTCCGCGAGCCAGTTCGCGAACCCCGCCAACCCGGCGATCCACGAGGCCACCACCGGCGAGGAGATCTGGGCCGACACCGACGGCGCAGTGGACATCTTCGTCGCGGGTATCGGCACCGGCGGCACCATCACCGGTGTGGGACGCACCCTCAAGAAGCACAAGCCCGAGGTCAAGATCGTCGGCGTCGAGCCCATCGACTCCCCGATCCTCAACGGCGGCCAGCCCGGCCCGCACAAGATCCAGGGCATCGGCGCGAACTTCGTCCCCGACATCCTCGATCGGGAGATCTACGACGAGATCGTCGACGTCTCGTTCCCCGATTCCATCGAGACCGCGCGGGCACTCGGAACGCAGGAAGGCATCCTCGGCGGTATCTCCTCCGGCGCGATCGTCTGGGCCGCCCTCGAATTGGCGAAGCGCCCGGAGAACGCGGGCAAGCTGATCGTGGCTGTCGTCTGCGACTTCGGCGAGCGCTACATCTCCACCCCGCTGTTCGAACACATCCGGGACTGATATTCGTGAGTATCCTCGGGACACTTCGCGAGGACCTGCAGGCTGCGCGTGGCCAGGATCCGGCCGCGCGCAGCAATGTGGAGAACGCCCTCGTCTACTCGGGGCTGCACGCCGTCTGGTCGCATCGGATTGCACACCGGATGTGGGCTGTTCCCGCTCTGCGGGGCCCGGCGCGTGTACTGGCGCAGCTGACGCGATTCGCGACGGGCATCGAGATTCATCCCGGTGCCACCATCGGCCGGCGGTTCTTCATCGACCACGGCATGGGCGTCGTGATCGGGGAGACAGCGGAGGTGGGCGACGACGTGATGCTCTATCACGGGGTCACTCTCGGCGGTCGTTCCCTCGAGCAGGTCAAACGTCATCCGACGCTCGGGGATCGCGTCACCGTAGGGGCCGGAGCCAAGATCCTCGGGCCCGTCGTGATCGGTGAGGGCAGCGCCATCGGTGCCAATGCCGTTGTCACACGCGATGTTCCGGCCGACTCCATCGCCACCGGGATTCCGGCAGTTGCTCGTCCGCGGACGTCGAAGGAAAAACTGGTCGATCCCAACAGCTACATAGACCCGGCCATGTACATCTGAGTTACCGTTCAGGCTTCGGTGGCCGCTCTCCGTTCAGACGGTGGGCGGCCACACTGCTTCCGAAGGAATGTCATTCTTTCGGTGAATAGCCGTGCAGAAAGACGTTCACGCCTGCGGTGACCGCTGCCCGCACTTCGCGAGCGCCGAGCGGAACTGCCCCGAACTCGGATCGATCTTCCACCTCCGAGCCAACCAGTCGAATGAAATGACGTGCAGCACGGGGTCCGTCGGTTGTGCACAGTTGTCCGTCGCGGGCAAGTCTTTCGAATGCTGTCGCGAGTGCGCGATGTGCGCGGCGGGGGCCGGCATCGCGCCAGGCGACGAGAGCTGCTCGCGGAACATGAGCGGCCTCGGCTCCGATCTGCCTGACCATCGCGAAATGGTCTGCGAAGTCGGCCGAGAGCGGTGTGCTCACCCAGGCGCAGCCGAAATCTGTCAAACTCTTCGCGACGTCGACGACCTCGGTGAGGTGGTGCGCGATCATCGCTTCTTGGCTGTCAGCGACCTGAGTGGCGCTTTCCTCGATGACGGATGCGAACAGTTGATCCTTGCCGGCGTAGTGGTTGTAGATCGTTCGGGTGGATACTCCCGCCTCGGTGGCGACGGCATCGATACTGGTGCGGGCGAACCCTTCGCGCCCGAAGACTTTTCGAGCGGCGTCGACGATAGCCTGCCGTTTCTCCTCTGAGCGCGTGCGAGGTCGTGGTGTCACACGTTTGCTTTTCACGGACATCTTCTCAGTGTAATGCAACGACCGTTTTACAAAAGTACAATGCATGTTGTACTTTACTTACTATGGCGATTGGGAATGAATCAACGCATTATCCGGTCATCGACACTCGATCGGGCCGATTCCGCCGTGCGGTCACCGCGGCCTCGGTCCTCATGGGATTTCTGGTACTACCTATGCTCATGTCCGGGATTACGGTCGCGCTGCCACGTATCGGAACGGATCTCGGTGCGAGCGGCGGAGCATTGCAGTGGGTGGTCGTTGGCTACTTCCTCGCGGCCTCGACGTCCATGCTCACCGCCGGCTCACTGTCCGACCAGCTGGGACGACGCCGGATGTTCCGTCTCGGAGCGTCGACCTTTTTTCTCGGCGCACTGATATCCGCACTGGCTCAAAATATCTGGGTGTTGAACGCCGCTCGCGTACTGTCCGGGTTCGGCGCAGCTGCGGTCATGGCCGCCGGAAGTGCCATTATGGCGGTCACATTCACAGGTGCTGCACGCACCCGTGCGTACTCCGCTGTCGGCACCACGGCAGGCATGGGACTGGCGCTGGGTCCGTCGCTTGCAGGGGGGCTTGTGGACTCGGTCGGTTGGCGCGCAATGTTTCTCGCGTTCGCTGCCGCGGGCATTCTCATACTCCTGGGAACAGTGTTCATCGCCGAATCGAGCGCCGAGGGCTCGTCGCCGATCGACTGGCCAGGGGCAACGACATTCATGCTCGGGCTCGGGGCCGTGATGATCGCCGTCACCCAAGGCTCTCAATCGGGTTGGAGTAGTCCTCGGATCGTCGGCCTGTTCGCGGTGGGTGGTGGATTACTCGCCGGTTTTCGGGTTCTGCAGCGCCGAAGTGAGCATCCGCTCTTGGACCTGAAACTGCTAGGTAATCAATATTTTTCAGGATGGTGCCTGGCGTCCGTTACAGTGGCCGTCGGCTCGACAGGAATTCTGGTGTCGTTACCGACATACCTTCAGGGTGCCAATGGATCGTCGGCCGGTGAAGCAGGTGCGCTGATGTTGATGTTCACCGTGCCGATTCTGCTTGTGTCGCCGATTGCGGGTCGCCTGGTCAATGTCGGCGTATCGCCTCGATTTCTGATCGTGATCGCCTTACTCGCGATCGCCGCGGGCAACGCCGCGCTCACCGTGCTGCACCCGGGAATCAGCGCGTTCATGCTGGCAGGTCCACTGGTCACGGTCGGCGCGGGAAACGGACTGGCGATCGGAATCATCGATGCGCAGGCGATGAACCTGGTGGAACCATCGAGAATCGGGATGGCTTCCGGACTCCTGAACACAGTCAGAGGTGGATCCAATGCGGTTGTCATCGCAGTGTTCGGAACCGCTTTGTTCACCCTGCTCCAACGCGACATCGGCGAAGACGCGGCCGAATACGTCACGGCAGGAATTTCATTGGGAGAGGACCATTTGCTGTGGGCCACCCATTTCACCGATGCCTGGCACATCCTTCTCTGGTCGGTGGCAGGCTTCTGTGTTGTTGCCGCTCTCACCGTTCGTCTTCTCCTCAGAACTTCGACCAAGTAACAGCTCCGGCCCGACGACTCCGAAACGTACAGGAGAACAGTATGTTCAACGAGACCTTGCATACGACCGTTATCATCGGCAGCACCCGGGAGGGACGGTTCGCCCCGACTGTCGCCACCTGGTTCACCGATGTGGCAACCAGCCACGGCGGAATGACGATCGACATCGTAGATCCAGCCGAAATAGAGCTTCCTGTGGTGCATCCGGCATTTGGGACGGTAGCAACATCTGAGCTGGCGGCACTCGGCGAGCGGCTGTCCGCGTCCGATGCATTCGTCGTGGTCACACCCGAGTACAACCACAGCTTTCCGGCTGTACTCAAGCACACGATCGACCTGTTCCGCGACGAATGGAAAGCCAAACCTGTAGGTTTCGTGTCCTACGGAGGGCAAGGCGGGGGATTGCGTGCGGTCGAACACCTACGCCTGGTTTTCGCTGAGCTGCATGCCGTCACCGTTCGGGATTCGGTCAGCTTCCATGGCGCCGCAAGAATTTTCGGCGATGACGGGATGCCGATCGAGAGCGCTGTGTGCGACGGTGCGGCAAAGAACATGCTCGACCAACTTTATTGGTGGGGCACTACCCTGCGAGCCGCTCGTGCCGAGAACCCCTACAGGGCCTGATATGTGGGCGATAAGGCTCTACGAGTTCGGGTCTTCCGAAAATCTACGATACGAGCAGCTGCCGGATCCTGTCCCGGCTGCTGGAGAAGTATGCATCGCAGTACAGTCCATCGGCGTCCACGTGATCGAAACTGTTCTCCGACGAGGTGAAGCGGTCGGGCCACACGCCCCACCCGTGTTGCCGATGATTCCAGGTGGAGAAGTGGCCGGCTTCGTGGAGGGAACAGGGTACGGAGTCGACACCAGTTGGCGAGGAAGACGCGTGGTGGCACGACTCGGCCATGGGGGTGGATACGCGGAGAAAGCTGTCGCTGACGTGAAGTCGCTGTACGCGGTCCCCGAGAGCCTCTCCACAGATCACGCTGTTGCGATGATAGGTTCCGGCGCAAACGCGTTGGGATTCCTGCATGTCGCCCGACCAAAAGCAGTCGATGTTGCATTGGTGATGTCCGCAGCCGGGGGAATCGGCAGCCTGATGGTCCAGGCTCTGGGGAAAACGGGGGCCTTTGTCATCGGCGCTGCGGGCGGTGAGACGAAAGTAGACCGCGTCCGCCGGTTGGGTGCCGATCTTGCCGTCGACTACCGTAATCCGAACTGGGCCGACAGGATTAGCCTGGCGCTCGGAGATCGGCGGGTCAGCCTCGTTCTCGACGGCGTGGGTGGTCGTTCCGGGCGAACAGCGCTTGAACTGCTCGGACCCGGCGGTCGAATCCTCCTGTACGGATGGTCATCCGGCGCTCCGACCGAATTGGACACGCACGATCTCATTCAGCGCGGATTGACCGCGACTTGGGCGATCGGGCCACACCTGTATCCCGACGCAGACCCACGCGCACTCCAGGAACAAGCTCTCGCGCTGGCAGCAGCAAGGGTCCTGACCCCAACCGTGACACGGTTCCGGCTGGCGGACGCTGCGGCCGCGCATGCCGCGTTGGAGAGCCGTCGCACCGACGGGAAGGTGATCCTCACGGTCGGGGAACAGAATATTTCGAGGGCTTTCGCGTGACTTTGGCCGACGTTCGGCCAGGATTGGTGCAGTTTCCGAATCCGGTGGCCGCCTTCCGTCTCGACGGTGGGCCGCCACGCTGATTCCGAAAGGCTTTCCACAGCTACCCCTTACGTGTCAGACGCCATCCTGCCCGACCCAGTGTCAGGGCTGTCAGAGCCCCGAGCGCGGCACCGCCGACGGGAAAGAGGGCTGGAAGAATCCACTCTGGCCGCGCCGCGGAACGGTCCTCGAACGAAATGTTTGCCGAGGATTCGTAGTTGCGGCTCATGGTGACGCCGTGCAGCGGTTCGTACGCTCCCTGGTAGACGATGGTCGAATCGGAGTCGGTCGTCACGTCGATCAGGTACATCGCCAACGGAATCGCGCCGACGACCAAGCCGAGTAGGGTCAAGACGATCACCAGTGTCCGCATCATTCGACGATAGGCTGTTCTCGTTGTGGTTCGTCGGATTTGCCAGTTCATTTCGGTGGGGCCTGCGAGTCGAAAGCTGGTTCTGGGTCGACGCTCTGGTAGAGGTACGCGCGAGCGAGCCCTGTCGACAGGCACCCACGCGGCCGATTCTGAGCATCGAACTCGAGGCAGGGGACTCGCGGAGCTTTGTCGAATCTGAATCACACTGAGATGGAGGGTTCTTCGGGGGTCGAGAGTGTCAGCACCGCGCGAACGACGCGCGGGCTGCGTTCGATCGAGCGTTCCAGGTTGCGCAGGGTCTGCGCCACTTGAGATTCCGCGTAGTCACCGACGAGGTCGATGCTTGCCACCAGGTAGACCTGTCGGGGACCGAGGTACTCCATGCGCAGAAAGGTGATTCGATCGATGTCCGGAAGCTGAACGAGTTTGGTCACCGCGGCAGCGCGCAGGGCGGGTGATGCTTCTTCTCCGACCAGGAACCTGCGATTGCGATCAATGAGGATTATTGCGACAACACCGAGTAGAACACCGACGCCGATGGAACCGATTGCGTCCGGGACTGGCGAGCCGGTGATCTGATGGGCGAGAACTCCGGCGAAGGCGATGACCAGGCCCACGAGAGCAGCCGCGTCCTCGGCGAAGACGGCGCGCGTGGTGGGATCGGAGGTGTGCATGGCTTGATCGAGGACGTCACGGTCGACCGCGTGAGCCTCAGCGCGTAGCTGCCGGTACGCCTGCCGGAACGAGATCGCCTCGAGCACGAAGGACACTGCGAGTACGGCGTAGGCGATACCGAAATCGGTGGCGGGCTCCGAATGGAACAGCTCCTGCACGCCGTGGGTGATGGACACTCCAGCACCGAGGGCGAAGAGTCCCAACGCGGCGAACATCGACCAGATGTACGCCTCACGTCCGTATCCGAGCGGGTGCTCACTGTCGGCAGGCCGTCGGGAACGCCTGTTTGCGATGAGGAGTAGCACCTCGTTGCCGGTATCGGCCCACGAATGCGTGGCCTCGGCGACCATCGACGCCGACCCGGTGATCACTCCGGCTACCGTTTTCGCAGCAGCCACCAGACCATTGGCGGCGAAAGCCAGAACGACCGTCGTTGTGCTTTCGTCCCCGCTCGCGGTTTCGACCTCGGTTTCGGTACTCACGAACCTCAGGCTAGGCCCGATCGGCCGAATTCGTGCGGTGGCAATCAGCAGACTTTGTTCGGCTTGGCATTCACCCGTGATCCGAGCATCTGGGCTGGGTTGCCGGCGATCGGCCCTGCACCAGGTGGCGACGCGGAGTCTGGTGCGTCGCCAGCCGGCACAAGTGGACTGCAGACGTGTCAGACGGTCGGAGCGGGTTCGTCTTTCTCGAACTGGCGGAGAACGTTATGCATCATCTGGGAGACGTTGTTCTCGTGGTCGTTCCATGACAGGCTTCCCAGCCACGAGATGGAGGAACTGCTGAACATCGCGCCACCGTTGGCGGTACTGAAGTACGTGATGTCTGCTCGAACCAACGAACTCTCACCGCCATTGAGGCCCGGGTGCGGAAACATCATGTCCTCCGGGACGACGGTGTAGTTTTCACTGTGTCCGTACGAGCTGGCAAGTAACCGTGTGTTGGGGGGTGTTCCCAGCGACAGGTCGTATCGGTCGAGTTCGTAACCGGCGGCTCCACCCCCGACGAGCCCGAAGTCACCTATCCGCTCGTCCTCGGCAAATCCTTCGAAGATCCAACTCACCTCCGCATCCTTGCTGTCGGGCATCGGCACGAAGTAGCCTGAATGGTCGAAGCCGAAGCTGGTGAATCCGGTTCCCCAGATCTTCTGAGGCGCCCTGGCTCTGTTGCGCCACAAACCTCCTCGTTCGCCCGACGTGGAGTGGTAGAGCTCGCCAGGTCTTGCCTGCCAGGCCTTCGCCCCGGTCTCGCCCTTCCTGACTTCCAGGAGCCACGGCTTTTCCGGATGCATCGAAATGATCCAGTACAAGGCATTCGACCCTAAATACATGCCGCGGCCTCCAGCCGAGAGGTAGTCCTCCCAAGCATCTTCCATTTCCCACGTCGAGTACTCGGCGTGGGAGCCCGTCATGACGACGTTGTAACGCCCGAGAAGATCGGCACCCTCTCGGCACAGGTCGTGATCGGTCGCCACGTCGTAGTCGTAACCGTGGGTTTCGAGCCAGTCGACCAGATGGAGATCGGCCGGGAACTGCCACAGCGATCCGAACTCCTGTCGATGGGTGGGTCGCATGTTGAGAATCGGTCTGCGCCAAGTCGAGTATCCGACACCTCGCCCGTCGACATGATAGTCGTAGGTCGACAGCCCGTACTCCTTGTATCGTTCGTGAAGTTCGATGTCTCTTTCGTCGAGTACCGGTACGTGGCCCGCGACGGCCTGTCCGGCATCGGCATTCTGCATGATCTGCCCGTTCGCGTACGCCATGTACGAGCAGGTGGGGAACAGCAACAGAATTTTCGCGGTTGCGGTCCCGCGGGCCGGGGTGACGAAGAACGGAATGTAGTCCTCACCTCCCAGTTGACTCACTTTGACGGCATAGACCCCGGACCGGAGTTCCTCCGGAATCGTGAGACTGAACGCGGGCTTCCACCTGCAATCATCCAGGGAATCCTCGTGGAACCAGATCGCGCCGTATTCTTCCGGTGCGTGAACGAAGTTCTCCTCCTTTCCCTTCCAGTTCCAACCAGTCATGGCACGGTCGGGTTGGTTGACGCATCGCCCGTGGCGTCCGTGCCCGGAGACATCACCGACTCGATCGGTGGGAATGCCTCCGATACCGATTCCTTCGGCAAACGACCAATGGGCCAACAATGCTCCGCTAGAAGGTCTGTCGTCGATCAAAGACGAGTGATCGGACTCGGTGAGGATCCGTCCGAATATGCGTGGGCTGTCTACCTTTCCGTTGAAATGATCTTTCACCCACGTGCGGCCGTGATCGGGAGCCGACTCTGCCAATCCGGCGATCAGAACGGGCGCCTCGGCAGGTGCCGGTGGTGCCGCGTCATGCACTTCCCCTGCGAAGGACGATTTGATGGGAAAAACTGGACCGAAAATGCTGTTGACGCGGTTCACCACCGGTGATTGGCGCAGTGAGAGAACGCTTCTGGTGGCATCGAAGCTTGCGGTCACGGCGTACCAGGCCTCGGCAAACAGTGGCATGTCACTGCGAACGGACGACTGTTGCGTGCCGTCACCCACTGTGAAGGTGAGATGGCCGTCGTCGACGGTGAGCGCCCAGCCTCGGTGGTCGTCGTCAGTCCAGCGTGCCAGGACACCTTGACGATGCTTACTCGGTGTGGTGGACCACAGGAAAAGCTGAACCCCGAAGTCTCCGTCGGGCGCTAAAGAGGCTGAAGGATCAGATATTTCGATGAATCCACCGGACTGGGTTCGTTGATTCGTCGCCGGGTAAGTGCCGTCGATTGTGGAATCGAGCAGAATTTCTTTGAATCCGGGACCACGAGGGTTGGTGTCGCCGTGGATCAAACGCACGAGCTTGGCCTCGTACTGGCCGGGCAGGTCGCTCGAGACGTGGAACGTGATTACCTCACCAGGTGCGACACTTGGCGTGTCGCAGTAGCCGCGGATCGTGATGTTACTCATCGAACGTGCTCCTTCACACTGGTGACTATTTCTTCGGCTCGCAGAAGGAAAATTGCGTGCATGGCTTCTTCCTCCGAGCGATAGATGTGCTCATCGAGCACGACTGGCGGATGCCCACGTTCGTGGATCACTGCGATACGGTATTTCTCCCACGCTTTTTCGGGGTAGACGAAGTACTTTCCCAGCACGGGCTGTACGCGCATGTAGTTGAGAACGCGCTGCAGCTTCCAACTGTGGCATGCGCGGTATCCGATCGGATTGAGTTGGTGCTCGGTGGTGACATCGTCATCGATCAATGCTGCGATCTCACGGCGACGAGTGCGGTCGAAGTGATCGTCCCAGTCCTGCTGACGGTCTCGATAACCGGGCAGATGTCGGGCGGGCTGTCGTGGCATGTGGATTCCTAATCTTCATCGTTCGCCACGGCTGTGAAATCCGACGCAGCGCCGTGGAGTCTGGGAGGGTGAGAATCACCTGGTGAAAAAGTTATCCAGATCACGCAGAATGGGGAATGGGACTCAATTCCCATTGAACTTTCAGTTAGACTGTGGTAATAGATTTTGGTTGTTGTCAGATGATCGGAAAGGTGGAAGGCATGCCCACAGCAAGTCGTGCCGATCTGTTGCGAGAGTTGACACACTCGGAAGCGGAAGTCGTTTCCGACGTTGCGGAGATCTTGGGGGAAGGTCTTCCGGTCGAGACGACCGCTGATGCGATGTTCGATGCGTTGGAGCGGTTAGTTCCTTATGCCGGTCTGTCACTGTCGGTTCCACGTCCGGTTGTCGGACAGCATCGGACCATCGCATCGCGTGGGTACGATCAGTCGCTTCTCGAATTCCTCGATCGAAGTTACCTTCGCGAGGATCCCGGATATCAGTGGATGTTGAAATCCGGGTCCCGGCATTTCAATTGGCTTGCTCCTGACTTCGACTATGCATCAAGCAATTCCGCGCGAATCTGGTTTCGTCCGGCCGGATTTTCGGGGGGATCGACCAATCATCTTCAAGTGCGGAGCCGCTACGTCGGCGAATTGCACATAAGTACCGAGGATCCGCGTTGGCCAACGCCACGGGCGTTGTCGGTCATCGACCTCATGGGCCCCCTCATCTCCGGGATGGTCAACGATTTCACGCTTCCTCAAAGACTGCTAGACGAGCAACCTCCTGGAACCTGCGCCGTTGTGATGGTGGCCGGTGGAATCGAGGTGATTCCGGGACGTGCCGCGTGTGATCTGCTCGAAAGAGCAAGTGATCTGTTGGAATCGGTGCGCAGACAGCTGCCGCCACACTCGTCGATGGCTGCACTCGATGCCAGGTGGCATTGGCAGGATCCGGCCGGAGAATGGCATTACGTATTCGCGGTGCCGGTAGTCGACGGATGGATGGTGATGCATCGACGTGATGCGCTTCCGTATGCAGTCACTGCCAGAGAACTCGACGTTCTCACGCTTCTGGCAACTGGCGCGACGAATCACTGGATCGGTAGTCGATTGGGAATCTCGACGAAGACGGTGGTGCGGCATGTGGAGAATTCGATGGGGAAACTTGGAGTCACCAACCGAGTTGCGCTTGCGAACACCGCCCGTGAACTTGGTCTGTCGGGCTTGGACAGGATCGACAAGACAGGGCGTGAAACATCGATTGTGTTGTGATGCCGCTCCGAGGCTCCTGTGTCTTGTTCGGAGCTGGATAATCTCGGCTGTTTGCTTGCGCAGATCCTGCCGGGGTGCAAGCTCGCACTGCTGGCCGATGTGACGAGACTACCTGACGGATTCGAGGCGCCCGGCAGGAATGCGTAGGCCTTCGATTTCGGGCATGAGTGACAGTGACGAGCTGAAAAAATGTACTGATTGATGTATTTCAATACCGAGTCGTGAATTCGGAAACGATGTACGATTTCGGATTTCCCGCCGAGGAGTTGGCGTTCAACTTTCGCCAGAGCTTCCAGGGGCAGATCGAGATCCCGTGCTGTCCTTCTTCTTGTTGAATGTCAATCGGATTGAAAAAATATTGGCGCAGGAGAGTGGGGACACCTGCGCATGCTTTCTGTTCGACACACGGAAATGAACTCGCTGGTAGGTCTACCGTATACGGAATACTGTATTGACGCATTGTTTTTTGCGTGTTTGGATACTCGAATGCGACATCATCGCGGTCTTGCGTGAGTCGAGTTTCTGAGGAGATTGAATGAATCCACAACGTCATGTGAGTTGGCTGCGGAACATAATTCGCCCAGCAGCAGTAGTTGCCGCGATCAGCCTCCTCGGAGTCACGCTCGCTGCGTGCGGCAATGGAGACGACAACATCCAGGTTGCCGACGACGCGGATCGAATCCCCGTGAAAATTGCTCACCAGTCGGCCGGGTCCCTCAGTTTCCTGGCGATTCGCGTCGCACATGACAAGGGCTTCTTCACAGACGAAGGCATCGACCCCGAAGTGATCACGATCGGCGATCCCGGCGTGATCGGTGCGGCTCTCGAGAACAGGTCTGTCGACGTAGCTGCCGACGACAATTCGGTGCATGCCGCGAACTTCGACCGTGGCATCAATCTGCGTGTGTTCGCGGGCCTCTACCAGGGCTTGCGTTTGCAACTCGTCGTTCGCAAGGGTCTGGACATCCCCAAGATGGGTGACCCCGGCATCGAGTGGAAAGACGTCATGGCGGCGATGAAAGGTCGCGTGGTCGCGACTCCTGGCGTTGCAGTTTCGGGTGGCCGTATCTTCGAGATGCTAGCCGGTGAGTCCGGGTTGAAGTCCGGCGACTACACACTGATCGAGACCGCGGCCGGTGCTCCACTTGTGGGTGCGATCGAAAGTGGCCGTGCGGACGCATTCCTGCACGCCGACGCCACCACCATCACGGCAGTGAATTCGGGAGTGGGGGAAGTTGCACTCGATCTGGCGGACGACATCCCCGAATACTTCGCGAACTTGCAGTACGTAGGCTTTGCAGCGTTGGAAACCACACTGAAGAAGTATCCACAACTGCAGGCTCGATGGCAGCGTGCCACTCAGCGGGCCGTCGATCTCATCAACGATCCCGCCAACTCCGAGTACCTGCACGACGTGGCTCTGCGAAGTGTGAACAACATGGCGGCCACCAAGGACTCCCCCGAACTCGACGCGACGATCAGAAAACTGGCCCCCGGATACATTTCGGAAGTTGATCCGGCAGCGTTCGATACGACACTGGATTTCTGGCGCCAGATCGGTCTGTTGAAGTCGGATGTCACCGGTCAAGAACTGTTGTGGCAGGCGCCATCTCAATAACTGGTTGCTTCACCCATGCGTCGGTGTGCAAAACGCAGACGCGCTCGAGCCGGGCCGAGACAGACTGAAGGAGAACGATGACGTACGTAGCCGATGAAGTAGTTCTACCTGACCCCACGGGCGCGACTTCGCTCACGGGCAACGCTGTGGAGGTCGAGGACCTTTGGGTGTGGTTTACTGTCGACCAGGAAACCAAATTCGCCCTGCACGAGGTGAATCTGTCGATACCGCAGGGGCAGTTCGTGTCCATCGTCGGGCCGAGTGGCTGCGGTAAGACAACTTTGCTCAATGCAATCGCAGGTTCGGTACAAGTCGGGCATGGCCGCGCGGACTTCCTGCTCGACGGACGTGTGGAACCCACCCCGTCGAGTGAGGTCGGGTACATGTTCGCCCGAGATGCGCTGATGCCGTGGCGAAGTGCGCGACGCAATGTGGAACTCGGGCTGGAGATCCGTGGTGTGCCCCGCTCGGAACGACGGACACGAGCCGATGAAATGCTAGGACTCGTAGGCCTCGGCGGGCACGGTGCGAAACGACCGGGCGAACTATCCCAAGGGATGCGTCAACGAGTCAATCTTGCTCGTATCCTTGCCGTTCGGCCGCGCATGTTGTTGCTCGACGAGCCGTTCGGTGCACTCGATGCCCAGACCAAGGCGAACATGCAGGGCGAATTTCTGCGTATCTGGGAAGGCGAACGGACAACAGTCGTCTTCGTTACCCACGATCTCTCGGAGGCCGCGCTGCTCAGCGATCGCATCGTGGTGATGCGATCGGGAGAGATCGTAGAAGATATCGACGTCCCCTTCGAAAGGCCCAGGGATTTAGATGTTCTCAGGTTCGACCCCGAATTCTCGGCGCTTGTACAACGGTTGTGGGGTCTGATTGCGGAAGAGAGTGTGTCATGACTGCGGTGCTGGACAAGGGACAGGGACGGGAAATACCGGACCACGTCGTCCGCGCGGTATCGGAGGGGACTACCAGGGCACGGACGAGACGGCGACGGACCACCGCGTTCGTCAGAGCGTGCCAGGTAGCGTCGGTCGTCATTCTGCTGGCCGGCTGGGAATGGGTGGTCCGGGCGGGCATCATGCGTGAGTTGTTCGTCAGTCGTCCCAGTGCGGTTGTGGACTACATCGTCGAAGAACGATCGATGTTGATCTCCAATACGGTCGCGACGTTTTATGCTGCAACGCTCGGGTTCGTCATCGGTTCGTTTGCCGGTCTGGTATTGGGTATCGTCTTGGAACGATGGCGGACTGTCGGACGAATCTTCGATCCTTGGGTCACGTTTCTTGCCAGCCTTCCTCGTATTGCGCTCGCACCGCTGTTCCTGCTCTGGTTTGGAATCACCTTGCAGGCGAAGGTAGTTCTGGCAGTCAGCGTCGTGTTCTTCGTAGTTCTGGTCGGAACTCAGGCCGGCATGAAGAGTTCGGATCCAGACTTGATCAGAGCCGTGCGTCTACTCGGTGGCAACGCTCGGTTCGAATTGACCAAGGCTATCCTCCCCGGTGCGCTTCCGTCGATCTTCGGTGCGCTTCGGCTCGGTGTGATCTTCTCGATCCTCGGCGTCGTCGCTAGTGAGATGATCGCGTCCCGGGAGGGCCTCGGTCAGCTGATCGTGCGTAGTTCTCAGGAGCTCAGACCCGAGGGCGTCTTTGCAATGCTCATAATCTTGGGAATCGCAGGGACTCTGATCAATTCGATTCTGCTGGCAATCGAGAACCGGACACTGAAATGGAAGACGTCCTGACTGTGAGCACGCAATCGAGTTTTGCCGGGCCGACGGTCACGACGTGGCTCACCGACTCCGTCCGTCAGGAGTTCGAGGCGGCGGGATACTGGACCGACGAGACGTGGGTCGAGTTGGCGGAGGCGTTGGGGCGAGAGACCCCACGTGCGCCGGCGGTGGTCGACGAACAGGGAAGTCTCGATCACGGTGAAGTTCTGCACGCCGCACGACGGCTCAGCGCGTACATGTACCACCGCGGGGTGCGCAGCGGCGACGTCGTCACCGTCATCATGCCGAACTGGCGCGAGTTCGTCGTGGTGCACATGGCCGTCGGGCTGCTCGGTGGCGTGGTCAATCCACTTCTGCCACTGGTGGACGAGGCGACGATGCAGCACGTGTTCGGCACTTCCCGTTCACGGTTCGTCTTCGCTGCCGACGAGCATCGTCGGCTGTTGCCCGCGACGCTTGCTGTTCGTGCAGCCGAGCGATGTGAGTCCGTCATCGAGGTCGTTCGGGTTCGAGGCGGCGAAGGAACATTGGACGACATCCTCGCCGAGTCGTGGGAGGACCGTGTCGAAGTTCCGCGGTGGTCGCCCGATGCCCGAGCATGGGACACCGTCACATTCACCTCCGGAACCGAGGCCCTCCCCAAGGGGGTCGTGCACACCCATCAGACCACGATGTACGGGCTCCGCGCCTACGTCGGAGACCGACTCGGACTCACCGCCGGCGACGTCGTGTTCATGCCGTCGCCGATCTGCCATGCCTCCGGCATGGAGTGGGGGTTGCGCACTGCGATCTACGTGGGTGCCCCGTTGGTGTTGCAGGATCGCTGGGATCCGGAAGTGGCGCTTGACCTGATCGACACGCACGGCTGCACGTACACGTTGGCGGCCACCCCGTTCATCGTCGACCTGCTCTCGGCAGCGTCCACCGGACCGGTACGGGGGCAGTCGCTGCGATACGTCGCATCGGGCGGCGCGGCGATTCCGCGCCATCTCTTTCCTCGGGTTCGCGAGACTTTCGGCGCCGAACTGTTGGCCGTGTTCGGTGCGAGCGAATCTTACGTCACCACGGCGACCACTCCGGGCTCGGCTGATCTGTTGGCGATGTCCGACGGAAATCCCTTGACTGGCATCGAGGTTGCGATCCTCGACGAGGAAGGTGATCCGGTACCGGCAGGTAGTGCGGGTGAGATCGTGACTCGCGGTCCGCAATTGTTTCTGGGCTACCTGGGGGACCCCGATCTGACTCGACGGAGCTTTCGCGGAGAGTGGTACCGGTTCGGCGACCTCGGGTTGATCGATGACAACGGCATGCTCCACGTCACCGGACGTATCAAGGACATCGTGATCCGTGGGGGCGAGAACATCAGCGTCCGTGAGATCGAGGAAGCGCTGGCTGGGCATCCGTCGGTCGACGGTGTCGCTGTGGTCGGCTACCCGGACCACCGGCTCGGGGAAAGGTGCTGTGCGGTGGTCGTGCCTGCGCCCGGGCATGCGCCTGATCTGCGTTCGTTGACGCAATTCCTGCTCGAACAAGGAATTGCAACGTTCAAACTGCCGGAGCGTCTCGAGTTGATAGATGCACTGCCGATGACGGCGACGGGAAAGGTACGTAAGGCGGATCTGCGCAGCAGGCTGGCCGAACGACACACGCCGGGGGCGCTGGCCGGGATCAGGGTCCTGGATGTGTCGATGTATCTGCCGGGGCCGTATGCGAGTTTGATGCTGGCCGATCTCGGTGCCGACGTGATTCAGGTGGAACCGCCAGGTGGAGATCTTGCGCGGTCTGTCGAACCGAGAGTCGGTTCGGACAGTGCTCTGCACAACTGGGTGGGACGGAACAAGCGCAGTCGCTCTCTCGATCTCAAGACCGAGGAGGGTCGCGATGTGTTCTTCGAGCTCCTTCGAGAGGCCGATATCGTGGTCGAGGGATTCACACCTGGGGTTGCCGATCGTCTGGGAATCGGCTATCGGCAGTGTGTTGCAGTCAAGCCCGATATCGTCTATTGCAGTGTTTCCGGTGCGGGGAACAGCGATCCGAGTCTTCGATCGCCCGGTAACGATCTCACCTACCAGGCTCGCTCAGGTTTCCTGGACCAGTCGCGAGATGCGGCGGGCGATCCGGTACCGGTAGCGCCACCCGTCACCGACATCACCGCCGGACTCCATGCGGCTGTCGGGATACTGGCAGCATTACATCACCGTGATCGGACGGGTGAAGGTCAGCATGTCGATGTCAGTCTTCTCGGTGCAGCGCTGAGTTTAGTTGCGCCACAAGTGATAAAAGCGACCTCGCCCGAACCGGTCCGTGAGGAGGACGACCATAACCGTGGACATGATCCGGCGTATCGAACTTATGGAACATCGGATGGATTGCACGTAGCGATCGGAGCATTTCAGCACAAGTTCTTCGTTCGGCTGTGCGAACTGGTGGGACGCCCGGAGCTCCCGACCCTGAGGTACAGCGATCCACTCGAGGTTGCGGCAGAGCTGGAGACGGAGTTCGCGAGCCGGACCCGCGCCGAATGGTCTGATCTACTCGGCGACGCCGACGTTTGCTATTCGCCGGTCAACTCCATCCGTGACGTCCTCGCCGACAAACAGATCGTGCTGCGGCAGGATTTCGTCGACGTGAGCAACTACGACGGCGTCGTGACACCGCAACTCCGCAATCCGATCCGGATGTCGGGGACACCGCCGCAGATGAGGACCTCGGCGAGTCCGGTATCGCCGGCAGCGTTGCAGTGGAACGAAAGGTGACGCTCACCCCCGGGTGCAGTGTCGCGCCATATTCGTGGCGACGTGTCGGCGGGCAACGCGCACTGCTGGGTGCGTCGGCTCGACGGAAAGCCCCGTCCGGGCATCGATCTCGGCCGGCGCGTACGAGAAATTCGCGACCTGACCGAGTTCCCTCCCCGCCGCCGACGCCTCGGTGGCATCCGATCCGGTGTACGGACGACCGATGATCGTCCGCTATGGTTTTGAACGTCATCAACGAGGTACTGGGAAGTCGGTGCAAACCCGACGCGGTCCCGCCACTGTGAGGTCGCCGTAACGGCGGCCGCAGCCAGATACCACCCTCGTCGACGTTGTGTCAGACCACGAGGATGGAACAGTCACACCATGAAAGTTGTAGGCGGAGCTATGCCTTCGCCAGGAGTTCAGACTCCGCGCGAACACGTACCGCAATCGCCGGTACGTGCAGTTCGGGGACGGTTGCGGGCGCGGACGGCGCTGCCCGTTCTGCTGCTGCTCACCGTCGCCTCGGCGATCTGCGCGCTGGCGTTCGGTGCGGAGATGCTGCCGGTGTCCACGGTGGTGGACGTGGTGCACTCGCGGTTCGGCGGACCAGCCGTCACCCGCTCGGAACTGGCCATCGTGTGGGGAATTCGTGCGCCGCGCGTCCTGCTCGGGCTGGTTGTCGGAGCTGGATTGGCCGTCGCCGGGGCAGTGGTGCAGACCCTGGTCCGCAATGCACTCGCCGATCCGCATCTGCTCGGTGTCTCGTCCGGAGCGAGTGTCGGTGCGACGGCGGTGATCACCACCGGCCTGTTCGCCGGGATGGGGATCTGGGCGCTGAGCCTCGGCGCCATGGTGGGGGCTCTCGGTGCGGCGATACTGGTCTTCACCATCGCCACCCTGCAGGGCGGGATCACGCCGCTGCGGCTGGTACTCACCGGAACCGTCACCGCTTCCGCACTGTCCGCGATCTCGAGCTTTCTGGTGTTGCGCACCAATGACTCCCAGGCAGCGCAGTCGGTGCTGTTCTGGCTACTGGGCTCGCTGGCCGGGGCGTCGTGGGACAAACTGTGGCTGCCGCTGGCCGTGGTGCTGGTCTTGACGGTTGTGGTGTTCGCACTGCACGGATGGCTCGACGCGCTCGCGGCCGGACCGGACGTCGCAGCCTCCCTGGGTATTCCGATCCGCACCCTGCGGAACGTGCTGTTCGGTGTGTTGGCCGCACTGGTCGGCACCATGGTGGCGGTATCGGGAGCCATTGCATTCGTCGGTCTGGTCATCCCGCACGTCACGCGAATGATCGTCGGTGCCCGGCACCGGGTGGTGCTGCCTGCAGCCGCGCTGATCGGCGCCATGTTCCTGGTGTGGGTCGATGTCATCGCACGGACGTCACTGCGTCCCACGGAGATCCCGCTCAGCGTCGTCACCGGTGTGATCGGTGCCCCGCTGTTCCTGCTCTTGCTGGGCAGGCGTCGTTACCGGTTCGGCGGCAGTTCGTGACCGGGGCGGCGACAGCGCTGTCGGCGCACGGGGTCTCGGTACGCATCGACCGACGTACGATCGTCGACAGCGTGGACCTGGAGGTGGACGCGGGGTCCGTCGTCGGGGTGGTGGGGCCCAACGGATCGGGCAAGTCGACCTTGCTGCGCGCGCTGTCCGGGCTGTCGACGCTCAGCGCAGGCGACGTGCGAATAGATGGCGTCCCGGTGCGATCCATGTCGGCGCGCACGCGGGCCCGCGCCGTGTCGTTCGTTGCTCAGGAAGAAGATTCGCCGGCCGATCTACTCGTCCACGAATATGTGGCACTCGGGCGTACCCCGCATGCCAAACCCTGGACCATCGGCGGCAAGAGCGAAGCGCTGGTGGTGGATCGGGCACTGGGAGAGGTCGGCGTCGGCGGCCTGCGCGACGCCTCGATGGACTCACTGTCCGGCGGTGAGCGTCGGCGCGTGGTACTGGCCCGCGGACTCGCCCAGGACGCCGGCCTGCTCATCCTCGACGAACCTACCAATCACCTCGACATCCGGCATCAGCTCGAGCTTCTCGATCTGATCCGGTCGCTGGACCGCACGGTGATCGTCGCCCTGCACGATCTGGATCTGGCTGCGTCCGTGTGTGATCGGATCATGGTCCTCGACGGCGGCGTCACCCGGGCATTCGGCAGCCCGGGCGCCGTCCTCACCCCCGAGGTTCTCGCCTCGGTCTTCGGTGTGCAGGCCTTCGAGCTTCGCAACCCCGTGACCGGACGCACGCATCTGGTGTTCGAGTCACCGACACGTCAAACCCAACAAGATAATTCGGAGAGTGCACGTTGATGTCCAAGAGAATTCGGTCGACCCTCTACGCCGGAGCCGCCGTGTCGGCGCTGCTCACAGCGGCAGGATGCTCGGCCACCGCGCCGGTGGACGAGGCAGCCGCGAAGACCTCGGTGACGTTGGAGAACTGCGGTACCGACACCTCGTTCGATCTCCCGATCCGCAGCGTCATCGCCACCAGTAACTCCGCCAACGTCGGCACTATCATCAAGGTCGGCGGCTTGGACAAGCTTTCCGCCGTCACCCTGAACACCGCCAACGACGCTGTCATGGACTCCATGTTCGGCCCCGGTATCGCGGACATTCCGCATCTCGAGGGCACTCCCACCATGGAGACGGTTCTGGGCAAGAATGCGGACCTGGTGGTCGGCTCGTACAGCGGACTGTTCAAGGGCGCATCGGGAGTCACTCCGGAATCGTTGAAGGACAACGGTGTCGGTGCATATGTCATCTCGGACAGCTGCCGGCAGAATGCGGCGGACGACACGGTACTCGGCACGATGGGGCCGTGGGACGCACTGCGCGCCGATATCGAGAACTACGGCAAGCTGTTCGAGACCGAGGACAAGGCGAAGTCGGCGCGCACCGAACTCGACCAACGCCTCGAGCGCTTGGAGTCTGCTCCGGCCGCAGCTGCCAGGCCCAAGGTGCTGATCTACGACAGCGGTGAGGAAGACCTGTACACCAGCGGCGGAAACGGTGCCCCCAACGGCATCATCGACGCGGCCGGCGCCACCAATGTCTTCGCCGACGTCGACAACACCTGGTTCAAGGCGAGTTGGGAGACCGTCGCGAAGGCGGAGCCGGACGTCATCGTGATCATGGACTACAAGAAGAGTGCCGACGAGGTGCAGGGCAAGATCGACGCGATCAAGGCACGTGAGGGCCTTCGTGATCTGGATGCGGTGAAGCAGAACAGATTTGTCGTCCTCCCGTTGGCGATGTTCACCAGCGGATTTCCGAACATCTACGGCGCCGAGCAGTTGCGTGCGCAGATCGAAGCGTTCGGGCTGGCTCCCGCGAGCGGTATCGACTGGGCCGCAGCGCCGTCCGCATGAGTAGCAAACGTCGCCGGGTCCTGATCGTGTTGCGACCGACGGTCAGCGGGATCGACGAAGGCGCAGCCGACCGGCTGATCGACGGGATCACCGCGGGCACCGACGCCGACGTTCGGATAGCGTACCTGGACGTGGCGTCGCCGAGTGTGCACGAGGAACTCGATCTGGCCGAAGCCGACGGGGCGGCGAGTGTGTTGCTGGTACCGGTTGCGGTGCCGCGGGACAAGTACCTGATCACCTGGACCGCGCGGGCCGTGGCGAACTGGCGTGAAACCAGAGCCGGTGCGGCAGTGAATATTTCGATACACGAGCCGGGATCGGTCGAGGATGTACTGGCCGGCGCGGTGGCTGGGGAACTGGGCGAGCCGGGTAGGCCGATCACCGTCAGCGCGGCGTCGTATCGAAGTCCGGCGTGGTCGGTGATCGAGGAGCATGACCGCCACGTCCTGGTGTGCAAGGGACCTCGCTGCATGGCGTACGGAGCCGGGCCCCTGCACCGGGCTCTGACCGCAGCGTCCAAGGGCACCAGCACCAAGGTGACCGGGACAGGTTGCCTGAGCCCGTGCAACCTGGGGCCGTTGGCGATCGAGAATCCGCACGGGTCGTGGTTCGGTCACCTGACCGCCGATCATGCTCAGGCGCTGGTCGAGGGGAACCACGAGGATTTGGGCGAGCAACTACTGCCGCGTTGACCCCACCGAGAACACCCGCTGGAACCCATCGGGTCCAGCGGGTGTTCTCGTCCGATCTCAGGAACCGTAGGGGAGAGTTCCCGGGTCTATCTGGTAGCCACTGCTGCCGACGGAGGCGCTACCCCAGAGACCGAGGAAAGCGTTGATGACGTTGGTGAGCATATGAAGCTCCTTTGTCAGGCGACTGATTCGTCCCTGACGGTAGCGCGCTCCGCTGAGTATTTCCTGGCAGTGAGCGCCCGCTTCATGCTGACGGAGCACTGGTCGGTGTGCGGTCCGACGATCAGCCCGTGTAACCACGCGCTACGAATACCGATTCGGTCTCACCGAACACCTCGAGTCCTTCCGGTCCGTTTTCGCCTCCGATGCTCGAATTCTTGTAGCCACCGAACGATGAACCGGGGTCGAAGGCATCCCGGTGGATCGCATCGGTGTCGGTGCGGATCCTGGGTGGAGGTCGAGGTCGGAGGATTACCTCGCCGATCTTGCCCGCCGTGTGCGTCGACCCTCGCCTTCGCGAAGTGAAGTGCCGGCCCAGGCATTTCGAGTGAGGTGCTTGGTATCGGCAGAAAGCTCGACGCGAACGGCCACCTTCTTTCCGTTGAGTGCCGTGCACACCGGAGACCCTGAAACTCATCACAGAAATGAGCTTGAAAAGGTAGTGATTTCACAGGATCTGTGTATCGAACGCTTGCAGAAACGAGTGTCAGAGAGTGAGCAGTCCGGCACCAGTCAGAGTTCCGCGACTCCCGAGTTCGGCGGGCACGATCCGAAGGTTCGAGATGAACGACAACCGAGCGTGTCGGGTAGCCGATTCGAGCATCGGTGCCCACAGTGCCGGCCCGGACTGCGCGAACCCGCCGCCGACGACGGCGAGATCCACGTCCAGCAGTGCGGCCGCGGAGGCGACGGCAATTCCGAGTGCAGTTCCCGCCCGGTGCAAGGCGGCAAGTGCAACGACGTCACCGCGACGGGCGGCCTCGGCGAGGTCGCGTCCGTCACCGCCGCCGGTCCAGCCCCGACTACGAGCCCAGCGCACCGTTGACGGCCCACTGGCCACGGTCTCCAGGCAACCTGCACCGCCGCACGAGCATCTCTCGTCGGAACCCGGCACCACCATATGCCCGATATGCCCGCTGTTTCCGGTGCGGCCCGACGCGATCCGACCGTCCAGGACAACACCACCGCCGATACCGGTGGAGACCACGAGGCTCAGCAGGTTCGGGGTGCCACGACCGGCGCCGTGGCGGTACTCGGCGAGCGCCGCCGCTGCACCGTCCATTGCGAGGCTGATTCGAGCGTCCGGAAAAATCGAGGACACCGACTCGGCCAGCCCGAAGCCGTCGGACCACTCGGCGATGTTGATGGGCGAGACGACCCCGGCAACGGTGTCCACCGGGCCGGCACATGCAATCCCGACGGCGTCGACTTCGCGGCCCGCAGCGACTGTGCGCAGCAAATCGGCACACCCCTCCCACGTTCCCGATTGCGGCGTCGACACCGTCTCGAAAGTGGGGACCGTGCCGTCCGCTTCCACGACCCCGGCCGCCATTTTCGTCCCACCCACGTCGAGCGCGACCCGCACGGCAACATCAGGTGCGACCCGCACGGCAATATCAGGTGCGACCCGCACGGTCAGCGCTTTTCCAGAACCACGACCAGGTTGCTCACC
This sequence comes from Rhodococcus sp. 27YEA15, assembly GCF_049739425.1. NCBI lineage: Bacteria > Bacillati > Actinomycetota > Actinomycetes > Mycobacteriales > Nocardiaceae > Rhodococcus > Rhodococcus sp. 27YEA15. The sequence goes on along the minus strand of NZ_JBMHHW010000001.1, from coordinate 4,093,954 downwards.
AGGAACTCCCGCACGAGCGGTACGCGCACCAGCCACCAGGCCCATGACGGGTGGTAGCGGGGAAAAGCGGCAAGGAGCGAGCCGTTGGCGGTGCCACGAGCCCAGCGTAGGCCGTCGGACGCGCCCACTTCGAACAACGAGACACCAAATCTGTTCTTCGGTTCACGGCCGTTTCGACGCTTGTACCGTCGCGCCGCGTACTCACCGCCGAAGATATGCCACGGTCCGGTCTCGTGGCCACCGAACGGACCCCACCACAGGGTGTACGAGAGAACCATCAGCCCGCCCGGTTTGGTGACCCGCAACATTTCCTCCGCCATCGACCACGGGTCGGACACGTGCTCGGCGACATTCGACGAGAAACAGATGTCCACCGAGCCGTCACGGAACGGCAATGCCAGTCCGGAACCTCGGACAGCGGCTCCCACTGTGAGACCGGCAGCATGCATTTCCGACGGATCGGGTTCAACCGGAACATACCGGGCACCTGCTGCTTCGAACACCTCGGCGAAGTAGCCGGGTCCGCCGCCGACGTCCAGAACGGTCAACCCGTCGAGGGACCTGCCGGTGTGGCCTTTGTGCAGGTCCGTGATCAGCTCGACCGAATCTCTGGCCAGTGCGCCGTAGAAGATGTCCGGTGCGCTCTGTTCGTGGCGGAAGTCGCCGAGCAGTCGTACCGATCGTTTCAAGGTCGCCCGGCGGCCGAACGATCGGGTCACTTCGGGCTTGGTCACGAAGAGCCACTTTAGCCAGTCGGCATCGCTGTATCCGCATCCGCCGAGGCGCGGGCGGTAGCGCATCGTTTTTCCGGCGAGAACAGTTAGGGTGTTCCGCAGGGTTACCGGCCGGTCAGGGTGGCGACCCGCCAGGATCGCCACCGGCCGTGGTGATCGTCGAACCGATTCGGGGAGTAACGCACGTGCGCGAGGTTCTGTTGCTCTGCTGGCGAGACACCGGGCACCCGCAAGGTGGCGGTAGCGAGCGATACCTCGAACAGGTCGGATCGCAACTGGCCGCACAGGGCGTCAAGGTGACGCTGCGGACCGCGTCGTATCCGGGTGCTGCAGCGAAGGAAATTCGCGACGGAATCACCGTCAGCCGCGGCGGTGGCCGGTTCACCGTGTACCCGCGAGCTCTCGTCGCCATCGCAGCCGGGCGCCTCGGTTTCGGACCACTCAAAGGCATTCGTCCCGACGCCGTCGTCGATACCCAGAACGGCATCCCGTTCTTCTCCACCGCAGTGGTGGGCGCCCCCGTCACCTTGTTGGTGCACCACGGTCACCGCGAGCAGTGGCCGGTGGCAGGCAGACTGGTCGGTCGGATCGGCTGGTGGGTGGAATCGGTGCTGTCGCCGCGCGTCCACCGTCGCAGCCAGTACTTGACGGTCTCACTTCCGTCGGCCGACGAGCTGGTGGATCTGGGAGTCGACCGTGAACGAATTGCCGTGGTGCGTAACGGATCGGATCGGATTCCGGTTGGTGTCGACGCCGGTGGTTCGATCACCCGGGCAGCCGAGCCCACGATCTCGGTTCTCTCGAGATTGGTGCCGCACAAGCAGATCGAGGACGCACTCGACGCCGTCGCGGCATTACGACCGACGATGCCGACCCTGCATCTCGACGTGATCGGCGGCGGCTGGTGGGAGCAGAATTTGCGAGAACGTGCTGCGGATCTGGGTATCGGCGACGCCGTCACCTTTCACGGGCACGTCGACGAAATGCGTAAGCACGAACTGTTGGCGCAGTCGTGGATTCACCTGATGCCCTCACGCAAGGAAGGGTGGGGACTGGCTGTCATCGAAGCGGCGCAGCACGGTGTGCCCACCGTCGGATACCGCAGTTCCAAGGGGCTCACCGACTCCGTCGTCGACGGTGTGACCGGGTTGCTGGTAGGTGGCGAGAGCGTCGGAGCAGATGACGTCGCCGACCTCACCGACGCCGCCGGTACATTGCTGCGCGATCACGAATTGCGCGGCGTGCTCGGGGAAAAGGCACGGGTGTGGTCTGGTGAATTCTCCTGGGAACAGACCGGTGCCGGAGTTCTCGGAGTTCTGACGGCGACGAATGCCGGACAGCGAGTGTCAGGGCTCGTTTCGGTGCGTGCGGCGAATCCGGTACCGGCGCAGTCCGACTGAGAGCAGCCCGATCACTCCCGTCGCCACCCATACAAGGTGTGCGGCGATCACCGCTGCGCGGGCTGCCGGCGACGCAGTCTCGGTGGGCATCGGCGCGGGTACTCGGTAGAGTTCGAGCGAGTCGTCGGCGAACACCCGTTCGAGCTGACTCAGGGTCTGCGTGGATTCGCCGAGTTCGCCCGGCGTCCGATGCTCGAGCAGTACCCAGCCGACACCCAACTCCGCCAGAGCGTCGGGGCCTCGGCCGGTCAGGAGGACATCCTCCACCTGGCCGGCGCGGGTTCCCTCACCGCCCACCGAGCCACCTGCGACCACGAGTTGGCCGGTCTGCAGAACATCGAGTGGCAACAATCGTGGTGCCGGATCGAGGACCGGGGCATCGCCGCTGTAGTCGAACGTCCGGAACATCCCGGCGGGAAGTACTGCCACGTCACCGGTTTCGCCGCGAACTTCCTGGGCCACGGTAGTCCACGAGGACGGATAGTGCACCGGCGTCAACGCACCCCCGACGCCCCACGCCAAGTCGGGCAGGACGACCAGCACGGCAGCCGCCTGTGCGCCTTTCTGGTAGTTCCGACTACCGAAAAGTCGCACGGGGCCGGCGGCCCCGGCGGCCAGCGCGTAGAAAGGCACCGCCAACGCCGACCACTTCTGTGCGTCACGCAACAGACCGGCGCCGGCAAAGGACTCCACCGACACCCGTCCGGCCGCCAATCCCCACGGCGTGGCAGCGAGGGCCGGAGCCAGCACCGCGAACAGGGCGAGTACACCCAAGCCTGAGATCACCGGGTTACGACGGCGACGCCACAGTGCGGGCAGACCGGCCACCACCACGATCAGCAGCACGACCGTCCCGACGAGCGCGAACACCGTCGTGCGGCTTCCGGGCACCGCCTGAGAGTTCCAGATGCCGCCCAACCCGGCCACACTGCCGACGGTGGCCAACCCGGGTTCGGCGCGGGCCGCGAAAGCCGCCACCCCGGCCGGATCGGAACCGCCGCCGCCTCCGGACACGACGGTCGCTACCAGCCACGGCGACGCCGTCACGAGAAAGAGCCCACACACCCCGCCGACGCGGCGCAGCACGGTCGTACGGCCACCGGGGGACGCCACCACTACCAGGGCGGTCACCACCGCCAGCAGCGCGCCGGTAGGGGTCAAACCGGCGAAGGCCAGCGCCGCGGCCAGAGCCCACCAGGAACCAGGCGAGGCCCGCCGCACCCCGACGCCCGCGCAGACGATCCACGGCAGCGCACCGTATCCGGCCAGCAGGCTCCAATGCCCTTGCAGGAGGCGCTCGGCGACGTACGGGTTCCACAACGTGACCGTGGACGCGACCAGTTGCGCACCGATCCCGGCGCTCGGCAACAGGGTCGTGACCATGCGGGCCGCGCCCCATCCGGCCAGCCACAGCGACACCCCCAGAATGACCTTCACCACCACACCGCCGTCGACGACGGTGCTCAGCGCTGCGATCAAGGCGTCCTGAGGAACTGCGCGGGCCGCGGCATCGGTCAGGCCGAGCGCGGAATCGGTCAGGTACGAGCGAGGAGTGCTCACCGCGTCGCGAAGGAGGAGGTAGCCGGGTCCGAGCAGGGGGCCGACGATCAACAGCGTCAGTGCCAAGCTGTACGCCGCCGGGATCGTGGTGCGGCGTTTCGCTTGCACTGTCATGACGCGCACGATACGTGGTGCATCATTGTTCGCATGCCTCGCCAACCACTCGATCGCGCCGCGGCGACCGGGGTCAGTCTGGTCATGGCCGGGTCGATGACGGCCAACGTCGTGTCCTACCTGCTGGCCTGGCTCGCGAGCCGATGGTTGGGTCCGGCCGGGTACGGGGAGTTCGCCAGTCTCCTGGCCGCGCAACTTGTGCTCGCCGTTCCCGCGTTGGCACTGCAGACCGTGGTCGCGCGCGAATCGGTGCGCGGTCGAAGCCCGGACGCGTTGCGTTCGTTGGGATATCGATGTGCGGCCTTGGTCACCGTACTCGCCGTGGCTCTCACCCCGGCGATGGCCTGGCTGCTCGGTACCGGAATCGGGGCCGCGTTCTCGGCGCTGGTCACCGCGCCGATGCTCGTTCTCCTCGCGACCGAACAGGGCCTGCTCCAGGGTAAGGGCCGTTTTGTCGCGCTCAGTTCGGTGCTGGCCGGTGCGGGACTGCTCAAAGTGGTTCCAGCGGTAGCGGTTCTAGCTCTCGGTGGGGGCGCCGGGGCGGCTCTGATGGCCGGGGCGGCAGGAACCGCACTGCTTGTCGCACTGGTGCGGGTGCTGGATCGGACCGAGACGCCGCACGACGCCGCACCGGTTCGTATCGGTGTCGTGTCGGTTCTCGCCGCATCGCAGGTCCAGTTGGCACTCATCGCCCTCTCGTCACTGGATCTGCTGATCGTGCGTCTTGTCCTCGACGAACACGACGCTGGGGTCTACGCACTCGGCGCCGTCGCCACCAAAGTGGCGTTCTGGTTGCCGCAGGCGGTCGGCGTCGTTCTCTATCCGAGAATGGCGAATCCCGCCCAGTCCGCGCAGGCCGTGCGGTCGGCGTTGGCGGTACTGGTCGGTATCGGCGGTGTGCTTGTCGTGGGCGCCCTGGTCGCCGGACCGCTCGTGCCGATGTTAGCCGGCGACGACTACGCCGCCGTGGCACCGATGCTGTGGGCCTTCGCACTGCACGGCGCGGTGTTGGCAGTGCTCCAAGGCGCCCTGCTGTCAGCCATCGCGTCCGAACGCACCAGGGTGGCGGTGCTGGCCTGGATCGGGCTGGCCGTGGAGGCGACGACCATGTTGGTGTGGGCGAAGACTCCGGGGGAACTCATCGGCGTCGGCGTCACCGTCGCGTCGGTGACGGCGATCGGCGTCGCCGTCGCCGCAGTGCGCAGCGCCGACCGGGTCGAGTCGGCGCTGCCCGTCACGGTCAGTTCTCCAGACGAGTGAACAGGTCGTCGAAGTAGTCGAGGGTGCGTGTCGCGGTGTAGACGGAGCCGTAGTTGATGTTGCCGCCGGTGTACACGACGTCGTCGTTGCGGACGGAACGGATGCGATTCCACATGGCCCGATCATCGGTTACCGGATCGACGCCCGGGGCGGTGGTGACGATCATGCCGTCGGCCTCGTCGAGGCTGGTCACCAGATTCTCGGTGGAGATCTCCTGCTGACCCTCCACCGGCCAGAGCACCCGGACACCCAGGTCTTCGGCCACCTGCGCCGAGATGCCCTTCCGGTTGACGCCGTTGACCTTCTCGTTCACGTAGTTCAGAAGAATGATCTGTTTACTTGCAATGGTTTTCGCGTGACGCTCGCGGAGGCCTGCAGCCTTGTCCTCGTACCCTCCGATCACCTGCCGGACCTCGGAGTTGTCGGTTCGCTCCAACCACGACGCCAACTGGTCGATGTTCTCGCGCCACGGACGTGTGAAGTCCATCGGCAGGACCGGAGCGGTCTTGCTCAACTGCTCGAGCGGCCACATGTCCGACGCCTCGCCGATGTCGGTGCAGATGATCAGATCCGGCTCCAAGGCCAGAATCGCTTCGACGTTCACGGGTGCTTCGAACACCTGCGCGGTGGGATCGGCGGGTACCCACGGTTCGGCGGCGTCGAAGCTGTATGCGACGACGGGTAGTCCCATCGCGACCGCGGGTTCGAGATCGAGCCGGGAATCGATGGCAACCACTCGCTTCGGTGTCACCGGGATGTCGTAGGTTCCTAGAGACGACGTGACGGTGCGCATGTCGACGGAAGCGCCATCGGCGTTCGTGGATCGAGCGCATCCGGCTACGAGGAGACCGGACACCGCGGCGGTGCCGACGAAGAATCGTCTCCTGCTCAGACCACCGACGCAGGTGCGGGGTCCGAGGTCGGTCGGGGCGGGTTTCACAGCGATCGGCATGGAGCTCCTGTGTTCGAGAACTGGTACTACTTCGAAAACGCTACGTGCGGTTTCGACGCCGCGGGTAGCGTGCTGCGCGCCAACCTGTACGGCAATCGGGCAACGAGAAAGCGCCCCTCCCGTGCGGGAAGAGGCGCTTACTCGTGTCGTGGTGCGGATCAGTCCTTGCGTAGATCCGGCCGCGGAATCACTGCGGTGTCGTCTGCAGTCCAATCGTGCGCACCTGCGGCGGGTGCAGCGTTACCGCGTCCAGGGGGAGGTGTCGAGCTCGTGTTACGCGCGGCGGCGGGCGGCGGATTACCGCGACCGGAGCGCAGACCGAGGAAGATGCCGGCCAGCAGGGCGATCACGCCGACGACACCGGCGATGATCGGCACGGTACGTCCGAACGTCGACAGCTTGTCCATGCCGTCCCGAGCCTGCTTGACCTGGTATTCGATGGTTGCCTCGTCGAACGGCAGCGTCACCTTCAAGACCTCGACGTCGACAGAGTTCTTGTTGCGTCCGTAGTACTGGTGGAGAGCTTCCTGACCCTTGACGACGACACCGGTCTTGGGCTCGACCCACAAGTCACGGACGTTGGTGTACCAACGAGTCATCGTGATGGGTGTTGCGCCACCGGGAACACCCCAGGTGTCTGCGGGCAGGCTCAGCTTGTTGGTGGGAAGGTCGACGACCTTGGACAGGTCGACGGGCTCGAGTGTCTGGGAGAAGTGGTAGACCTTCAGGCCGTTGATCTCGGTCTCCTCGACGAAATCAATGGGCTGCGTCGCACGGGCGTTCAGATCGAAGTACGGGTAGGACTTCTTCTCCGTGTTGAACGGGAACTTGTACTGCAGTCCGTCGCGCGGAACTTCGGTCGCGGGCTGGTCGCTGCTGATCTGGAGAGTGCCGGCCGGATCATTGGTGGGCAACGAACTGACGCGATCGAGTGTCACCTTGTCCACGGTTGCCGTCAGCAGGCCGGTATCGCCTTGCTTGTCGGTGCGGCGCACGGTCTGCCCGGCCTGGACGGTGATGACGTCGGCGTTGGACGGGTCCTGCGTCGTCACGTATCGCTGAGCGACGATGGGGACGTTGGTATCGACCTGGGCCTTGCCTGCGGCGAGGGAGGCGGCGTTCAAGACGCTGCCGTTACCGTCGGCGATGGTGGTCACCTCCAGATCGAGAGGTGTCTTCTCCAACCTGCCCACCGTGTAGGAAGGGATGAGAATGGCGACGGCCAGTAAAAAGGCCCCCAGGCCCACCAGAATGCAAGGAAGTATCCGGCTCGGTCCTGAGCGTTCCGCCATGCTGTGACTCCTAACCCGTTAGTCGTTCGAGGTTCCCCAACCGGCACAATAATGAGCTGCTCAGTCCCATGGTGCCCCCGTGAACTCCATGTGTGGCAGAACACTAACAGTCCAGGGGCCCGTATTGTCGTACGAGGTCCCGATTGCCAGGCTTTTCTTTCACCGTCTTGGCAGTTTGTCCAAATCCAGCCGAGGGGCACTGACCGATGACGAAGTCGAGCCCGACAGTGTCGGAATCCGGACCGCAGCAAGCACGCGGATTCGTACCTGCACTGGACGGTATGCGTGGGCTGGCTGCGCTCGGCGTGCTGGTCACACACGTGGCCTTTCAGACCGGCCACGTGCAGTCGGGTTTCATCGGTCGCGCGTACGGGCGACTTGATCTGGCGGTTGCAGTGTTCTTCGCGCTGTCCGGGTTCCTGCTGTGGCGCCCTCATGCGGCCGCTGCCCGCGGTATCGGACGCCCGCAACCGATCATCAGGTACTGGATCTCGCGCGCCACTCGCATCCTGCCGGGGTACTGGGTGGCGGTGGTCCTCATCCTGCTGTTTCTGCCAGGCGCAGGCGGCGGCGTGCAGGTGTGGCTGGCGAATCTGGGTTTGGTGCAGGTCTTCGTGCCGCTGACCCTGACCGAGGGCCTCACCCAGATGTGGAGTCTGTCCGTCGAGGTCGCCTTCTACGTACTTCTGCCGTTGTTCGCGCTCCTGATGGTGCGGGTGCGCGAGAACTCGGCAAAGTTTCGCATCCCGCTGCTCCTGGTGATGTCGGCGTTCGCTTTGACGTGGGCGTTCATCCCGGTGCCCACACCTGACGCCATCCATCACGACAACTGGCTCCCCGGTTATCTGCCGTGGTTCGCCGCCGGGATGATTCTCGCCGAACTTGCCGTCGGCCCGTCGACGTGGATGCATCGACTGGCTCGTCATCGCGCGCTGCTCACTGCGATCGCGCTGATCGCCTTCGTGCTCGCGTGCACGGATCTGGCCGGCCCCGAAGGGTTGGTCCGGCCACAGCCGTGGCAGTACGCGGTGAAGGTGGCGCTTGGTGCGGTGATCAGTTTCTCGTTGATCGCGCCCCTGGTTCTGCGCGATCGAGCCAGGCATCGCTTTCTGGCCAGTCCGTTCGCCCTCGCGATCGGGCGATGGTCGTACGGACTGTTCATCTGGCATCTCGCGGTACTGAACGTGGTGTTCCCGGTATTCGGCATCGTGCCGTTCTCGGGCAACTTCTACTACGTGCTTGCCCTGACGATCGCCCTGAGCATTCCCGTCGCATCGGTGAGTTACGCCTTGGTGGAGGAACCGGCTCGCATGGCGGTGACCCGCTGGGAGAGACGTCGCCACATCGGTGAATCGGCCACGGGCAGCGCGGCGAGTCCGGCCACCACCAGTCCTACCAACACGGAGAACTGAATCGCGAACGAGTCACCCACGTAGCCGCCCACCGCGCGCCACGGGCCGGTCGAGAGCAACGTGATGCCGATCATGGTCGCCACACCGGCCGTGGCGACCATGATCCGGGCCGTTCGGGTGGCGCCGACGGTGCACAGCAGAAGTATCCCGACCACCGAGCAGACCACCACGATCGCCGCACCGACGCCGCCGCCGATGACGGTGGCCGCGAGCAGGACGCCCACCCAGCCGGCGGTGACGCTGCGCCAGGGCCTGGGCGCTGCGGTGGGCTTCGCCGGTCTGCGAGTGGGGGCCAGCGCCGCGAACAGCAACGGGATCAGCAGAATCAGACCACCGAAGATGCCGAGTCGATACCAGCGATCACCGGGGAAGTCGAGGGTGAGGGTTCCCGAGACTCCGGCAGGCACGATCCAGCCCTGCTGCCATCCGTTGACGACCACCGGGGTCAATTCGGTGCCGTCCGGCGCCGTGGCGATCCATCCGATGCTCGTGCTCTCCGGGTTGACGATCAGTTGGTCGGTGGACGATTCGGGAACGGTGAGTTCGCGGTGGTTCGCCGTCCATACGGTGGAACTCAGCGGTCGCTGTTCCTGAACCGCGTCGGATGCAGCGGCGGTGAGATCGAGATTGTCGACGAAGAATGCCGGCCCGGGGTCGACGACGACTTCGGCGGTACCCGCCGTCAAGGCGGCGACAGTGCGGTCTTCGCAGACGTGAGCGTGCACCGGCGCGCCGGTGCGGAGCAGGCGTGTGGTGGTGTCGATCGAGGTGGAGAACTGTTGCCCGGCAATGGTAACGGTCGGTCCGAGCCCGCAGGGGACGGAGATCCGTCGGTCGTCCACAGTATCGGTGTTGCTCACTGCGGAACCGGCGATCGGCGTGCCGTCCGGCCCGAGGACTCCGATCTCGGCCAGTCCGGTCGGCTGTGCCTGGGCAAACCCGAGTGCGGTCTGGTCGAGCACTGTGTCCCATGCGGTCACGCTGACGACGACAGTGTCGGTGAAGAAGGGAGAGAGAGCTATCCGACTCCGATCATCGTGGAGATCGTGAACCTGAGGCCCGTTACCGAGGTTGACCGCCACGCTCGTCGGCGTCGACGGCAAGGCGCCGAGGCCACGAGCGATGTCGACGCCCGTCACCACCGTGGGTTCGGGAAGTTTCAGTGTCAGGGTGGGTTTCGGGCCACCCGCTTCGGTGGTGCTCTGCGGGGCCGACCACGTGGTGCGTGGATCACCGTCGGTCGCGGCGAACGCCGATCCACGGGTGTCTCCGATATCGCTCGATCCTGAGGCGGTGATCCGATCCGGATCGGTGAGCAGCGAATCCAGGGCGTGACCTTGGCGTGCTCGCACCGTCAGACTCGGTGTCACCGTGGTGTTCTCGGGCACCGACAGGGTGCGTTCGAAGCGGCCCGGTTCTTCCGGGATCGCCATGAATGCATTGCTGCAGCGGACGCGGTCGGCAGAGTCGGCGCAGGCGTTGCGCCCGGGAAACTCCTGGCTCAGGTTCCAGGCCTGCACCGATGCGCCCTCTGGTGTAGTCGGCAGGACGGTGTCGAATCGAATGGGCACCGGTTTCGGGTTGTTCGCGTCGGAGAAGTCCTCCACGGAAAGCTCGCTGATTCCGAACTGTGTTCCGGCAGAGCCATTCTCGGTGTGGGTGGCGGTCACGCGCACCCAGGGCGTCTGCCCGGGGGGAATCGAGACCGTGACAGGTTCACCCGGTCTGTCCACTTTGACGGCGGTGCTGCCTCGGGGAGTCGACACCTCCACCCACTTGACCGGCGCGCCTATCGCCGCTGCGCTGGTGGTCAGACGAAGCAGCCCACTCGAGATGGGTTGATCGAAATCGAGCTGCAACCACTGGCCCAGTGCGCGCTCGATGCCGTTACTGAACCAGCCCGTCGCCGGATCGCCGTCGACAGTGGCGGCGGGACTGCTCGACGGCGACGCTCCACCCAGCTGGGTGGCGTCGGAGGCCGAACTGGAGACGGTGATGGTTGCGCCGATCCACCGACCCTCGACCAGGGGTGTGTTCGCCACCGGGTAGTCGGGCACCAGGTTGTGGGTGCGGCGCGCCTCGTCGGGGGTGCGTAGCGCCGAGCTGTGATTGTCCACCTGACCGAAGTCGGTTTCGCGGTTTCGTGGGGTGTCGGTGACGATGGTGGTGTCCACCGGAAGTCCGGCAGCCTCGGCATCGGCAGCGAGAAGGACGGGACCGGCGCCGGCGATCAGACCGGTTTCGTGCAGCCGCTGCAGGGCTTCGGGACCGCCTTGGACGCGCGGTACTGCGTTCACGTCCACCGAGTACGGACCACCGACGGTACTACCGCCGTCGGGCAGTGTGACCTCGAAGATCTCGATCGGTGAGTAGCCGGGTCGCAGGTCGCTGTCCGCGACCAGTCCTTCCACCGGTGCTCGCCGGGTGTCGTCGCCGAACTCCGCGACCTTGGTGATGCCGGGCGATCCTGCGACGGCCTGGTGAACGAGGATGGGGCGGGCCGAGCGGGACGTGTCGCCGTCGAGATCGTTGCGCATCACGAGATAGTGAATGCCTTGACCGAGCAGCGTCGGTGCCAGACCGTCGGACGGTCGACCGTCGGCGATCAGACGTTGCACCGAATCGAGTGCCCGGATTGCGCCGGGCGGTGTCAGCGGAACCGAGTCCCGCACGGCCCACGGTGTACTCGCCAACGCCTGGAGGGGCTCGTCACGGGTCAGGCCCCATACTTGGCTGCCGAACGGCGCTCCGGGGACCACCAGGGCACGTTCGGCTTCCGAACCGGGGGAGGTGTTCTCCTGCAACCAGCCGGCCGCGTCGTTCCAGTACGACGGAACCTCGGGGTATGCGCCGCGTGGCGCGAGTTTGCCGGTCCAGGCGAGTGACGTCGAAAGGGTGAGTGCCACGAGTATCAGCGTTGCGAGGGCAACGATCGGCTCGCGTTCGGGGTGCGCGAATGCCTGCCGCCAGCGCCGGCGCGGAACCGAGCCGGGTAGCGGCACCTTGGCCAGCAGATGGGCGAGCCCGAGAACCAGCGGTAGACGAACCAGGGGCTCGAGCTTGTGGACGTTGCGCAGGGGGGCACCGGCGGAGTCGAGAAACAGGCGGACCGAGTCTGCGATCGGGGAGCTGAGTTCGCCGACGTATCCGGCGGCGAGTCCGGCGATGCCGACGAACAAGATGATCGTCAGGCGCCCACGGGCAGGCATGGACCGCATACAGAGGCCCGCCAGACCGGCAGCGGCAACCAGGCCGGTAGCGACAACGGCTGCCGGTTGAGTGACGAGTACTGCGCCTGCGATGCGTTCGGGGGAGACGAAGGGCGTCCAGCTGTCCGTGCCGCGCAAGATCTCGGCGAGCGATGCCCACTGGGTGGTGACTCCGGCAGATTCGATGTAGTCGAGAAATGGCGGGCTGACCTTGCCGAGGAGAAGTAGCGGGACGATCCACCACAGGGTGCCGAGCGTGACGAACAGCGCCCACCAGGCGGTGAATGTCAGCCACGTCCGGTTGGGTTTGTGCGAGAGCCACCAGATCACGGCGACCAGGCAGGCGGCGGCGGTGGCGACGGCGTTGACGGAGCCCATCAGCGCGACCGCCAGCCCCGACTGTGCCGCCAATTTCCACTGTGCGGTTTTTCGGTCGTGGGAGCTACCGGAACGGTGCATCGGGGCGAAGGCCACCACCACCGGGATCAGCACCCACGGCGCCAACATCATCGGCAGGGTTTCCGAGGAAATGGAACCGAGAGTCGTCAACACCCGAGGCGCGAGCGTGAACGCGATCGCCGCGATGATCCGTGAACTGCTGCTGCCGATACCGAGCACTTCGGCCAGCCGGACGATGCCCCAGAAGCCGACGATCAGCAGTAACGCCCACCAGGCACGCTGAACGATCCACGGCGGAACATGAGCGAGTTCGCCGAGAGCGAAGAACGGGCCGTGGGGGAAGAAGTAGCCGTAGGCCTGGTTCTGCACCTGGCCGAGTGGCGCCTGGCTGCTCCACTGATGCGACGCACGTTCGAGGAACCCGAACGGGTTCTGGGTCAGGTCGTATTTGGTGTCAGCGGTGATCAGGCCGGGCGACTGCAAGAAAGCAAGAAGGAACGCTACGACGGAGGCGCCGAAAAGCCACCGCCGGGACAGCGGCTGCGCCGACACCTCGGATACGGCGTCGGGGCGAATACGGGAATCCGAGGGCTGCGCGTTCTCAGCGGCTGCCGTACTCAACCTGGTTCAGGACGGAGGAATTGGCATTTCCGCTGCGATCGATGTCGGGGCGGGTGTTGTCCGACGCTGCGGCAGTGACACCGAAGATCACACCGGCACCCAGAACGGCACCGATGACGGCGCTGGCCACACCGGGGACAAGGAACTTCGAAGCCATCTCAGATCTCCCAATTGGTCGTGAGTCGTGGTCGTGAGTCGTGGTCGTGACGCAGCCGCTCTACCCGCCGCACATCGGTACCGGCTCGCAGGAACTGCTCGGGTCAAGGTATCACCCGCATTCCGGAATCCGGACGTTTAGCTTCGCGACGTGGACGATCAGTTGTCCTCGTCCACACCGAGGGCCGTCAGGAGAGTGCGCAACTTGTTGGTGGTCTCGTCCAATTCGTCCTGAGGGTCGGAATCGGAGACGATTCCTCCCCCGGCCGAAGCCCACGCGGTACGGCCGTCCGCGCTTATTTCCGCGCACCGAATAGCCACCACCCAGTCGCCGTCTCCGGATTCGTCGCACCAGCCCACAGCGCCGCCGTAGAACCGCCGTGGCCCCTCGGTCGAGCGAATGATGTCGAGCGCCACGTCGGTGGGTGTTCCGCACAGGGCCGGTGTCGGATGCAAGGCGACGGCGAGATCGAGCGCAGTGGTGCGTGGATCACGCACGGTGCCCCGGATGTCGGTGGCGAGATGCCACACCTGAGGCGTACTGGTGAGGACGGGAGTCTCCGGCGCCGAGAGATCGCTGCACAGTGGTTCCAACACGGCGCGAATCCACCGGGTGACGAAGGCGTGTTCGGCCAGGTTCTTGGTCGACCGGAGAAGCGACGTAGCCACGGCCTGATCCGCGTCGGGTTCGGTCGCCCGACGCGCGGTGCCGGCGAGGGGTCGGCAGGTGAGAGTGTCTCCGCGCAGGCTGACCAGTACCTCCGGGGTGGCACCGACCAGCGAGTGCCCCCGGAATCCGGGTCCGGCGGCACTGAGGTCCACGGCGAATGTCGTAGCGGTCGGGTTGAGCGAAGCCAACCGCGCGGCGAGCACCGTCGGCTGCAAGGCGGCTTCCGCTTCCAATTCCACGGTGCGTGCCGAGACGACTTTGTCGGCCTCACCGTTTCGCAGTCTGGTCACCAGGTGCGCCACTCGGCGCAAGTGCTCGTGCGGTGACGGGACTTCGTCCCGCACCCGGGTGAGCGGGAGCGGTTCGGGCGCCACGGCCTGCCAGCGGTGATCGGAGACCGTCGAATCCACCGGCTCGTACAGGGCAGTGGGCCCGGCAGGATCGAACGGGAGCGCACCGACCACCATGTGTGCAGAACCCGAGGAGAGCGCGTGAGCTGCCACCGCGGCACCGTCGAACGTTTGCCGTGTACCGCGGGTGAGCACACTGTGATCGGGCCGAGAGAGCACAAATCCGTCCATAGTGCTGTCGAGCCTAATCGGCCACTGTCGACGAGGCTGTTGCGGTCATCGCCGGGAGATGCTTCGGATCACTTTCCCGGTGGGACTATCAGTACCGGCCGATGACTGTGACGCAGAACGTGATCCGCCACGCTGCTCTGTAGCAAGGAGCGCAACCCGGTGGTACCTCGGGTGCCGGTCACGATGATGTCGACGTCCAGTTCGTCGGCCGTCTCCACTATCGCGGACCAGATGGCGGACGTGCACTCGGCGCTACGGCCTTCCACGGTGAGCCCGGCGGCTTCGGCCAGCGAGACGCCCTCGCTGAGAGTGGCCTTCGCCTCGGTGTATGCGATGTCTTCGACGTCTTCCTCGGCGATCCATTCCGGTGCCATGACCCCGGACAGGCCGGACATCCTGGCGGCCTGTCTGGCCATCGGTTCCCATGCAGTCACCAGCACGGCACGATGTGCGGAGAGGAATCGTCCGGCGTAGTCGACGGCCCGTCTGGCGTTCTCGGAACCGTCGTAGGCGATGAGCATCAGATTCTCGGACATCACGATCTCCTCGTGGGGGGTATCGGTTGTCGTCACTTTACATTCCAGGTCCACCCCGCGAGGGGATGTGGGGTCAGCCGGTCCGTTACGGTCGGGTCATGCGGATCTCGAGCGTGAAGACGGCGACTGCCCTGGTGTTCTGCGGAGTGTTGGCCGCAGGGTGTGGCAGTGGTGACGGGGGCTCGACAGCGGCGCCGTCGAGTGCGGTGTCGTCGACCGCACCGGCGTCGATCGCCGCCGAGACCGGGATGGTCGAGCCTGCCCCGGTGGTGTGTGGCGGTGATCTGCTCGCGTCGCTCTCCACTCGTCAGAAGCTTGCGCAACTCCTCAACGTCGGTGTCACGGGAACCGCCGATGCGAAGGCTGTTGTCGCCGACGAGCAGATCGGCGGAATTTTCGTCGGCAGCTGGACGGATCAGTCGATGCTGACGAATCGCGAAGTCGCCGAGGTGTCTTCGACCTCCAAGTTGCCGCTCATGGTGACCATCGACGAAGAGGGTGGTCGGGTCTCCCGAGTCGCGGACATCCTCGGGCCCGATCCGTCCGCACGATCGACCGCGCAAACGATGACGGTGGAGCAGACCTACGACATGGCATTCAAACGCGGGCAGGGTCTCAGGGATCTCGGAATCACGGTCAACTACGCGCCCGACGTCGACGTCAGCAGTCAGGCTGCCGATTCGGTGATAGGTGATCGCTCGTACTCCGATGATCCGGCGACGGTTGTCGCCTATGCCGGTGCGTACGCGAAAGGTATGAGAGATGCCGGTGTATTTCCGGTGATCAAGCATTTCCCCGGGCACGGCAGCGCCTCGGGGGATTCGCACACCGGTGCGGTGACGACGCCGCCGTTGGCGGATCTGATCGCCTCGGATCTGGTTCCGTTCCGTGAGTTGTCCGGGACCGGGGTCGGAGTGATGATCGGTCATCTCGAGGTTCCGGGATTGACCGAACCCGGAGTGCCCGCCAGTATCAGCCCGGCGGCAGTCGCGTTGCTTCGGGACGGGGTTGGTTACGGAGCAGCGCCGTTCGCCGGGCCGGTCTTCACCGACGATCTGAGCGGTATGCAGGCGATCACCGACCGTTACGATATTGCCGATGCCGTGCAGGCGGCTCTGGGGGCGGGGGTCGATCAAGCATTGTGGTTGACCACCGACGACGTGCCGCGGGTCCTCGACCATCTCGAGGCGTCGGTGGAGTCGGGTGCGCTTGCGGCCGAGCGGGTCGATCAGGCGGTGATCACCGTGTCGCGGATGAAGGGTGCGATCACCTGCTGATTCGACGCTCCATCTTACCGTAGAGTAAGGTAGTTCTTTTCGGTGGTTGGAGGAAGAATGGCCGGTGGCACCAAGCGACTCCCGCGCGCAGTGCGGGAGCAGCAGATGCTGGACGCGGCGGTAGAGGTATTCTCCGACAGGGGTTTTCACGAAACATCGATGGATGCCATTGCGGCCAAAGCTGAAATCTCCAAGCCGATGCTCTACCTGTATTACGGATCCAAAGAAGAGTTGTTCGCCGCGTGCATTCACCGTGAGGGGCTGCGTTTCCTCGAGGCGCTGGCACCGGCCGGCGCCCCCGACCTGTCTCCGCGTGAGCAGTTGCGTGTCGCGTTGGAAGGGTTCCTGGGATTTGTCGGAGCCAACAGGAACTCGTGGATGGTGCTCTACCGTCAGGCCGTCGGTCAGCAGGCGTTTGCCGGTACGGTGCAGTCCAGTCGTGATCGTTTGATCGAACTCACGGCCCATCTGCTCGAATCCAGCACCAGGGAGCCGGACGACTCGCACGATTTCCAGATCATCGCCATCGCACTGGTGGGTGCAGGCGAAGCGGTCGCAGACCGGGTGGCCGGCGGCGACATCGACGTCGACGCGGCGGCCGATCTCCTCGAATCCCTGGCCTGGCGTGGTCTGTCGGGCAAGAAGAAATCGGAGTGAACGAGTCTTTCGACGCCCCCTGCGTGTCGAAGGGCTCGCTCACCCCGATGGGTTCGTGATCTAACTGCGCAGCGTCGCGGTGACGTGCGGGTACCCCTTCTTGGGGTGACGCAGTGCCAGATCCCAACCGCCGTCTACGCGATCGGCATAGGCGTTGAGTGTGGCCGGCAGCAGAATCGGCTTGCCGAAACGGACGCTGTACGTCACCTTGTCCGCCACGCCTCCCTCTACTGTCCGTAGAAGCGCTGCAGCGCTCCACATTCCGTGAGCAATGGTTTTCGGAAATCCGAAAGCCTTGGCGCCCAACGATGACACGTGAATCGGATTACGATCCCCGGAGACTGCAGCGTACTTGCTGATCGCGGTTTGGTCGACACGAATGGTGCTCATCGGTGGCGGCGGGATCTCGTCGGGTTTCGGTTCCGGACGTGGCTCGCCGGACAGTGAGGTCTTCTGCTGGTTCAAGAAGCTGGACTTCTGCCGCCACACCAGCTCACGACCCACCCGGATTTCGGTGACCAGATCGATCAGCAAGCCCTTGCGGTGCTCACGCAGGTTCTCGGCGTGAACGGTCAGGTCGAGCGGTTCGCTGACGGAGATGGGCCGCAGTGATTCGATGACGTTCTCGGCATGAACGGAACCGACGGCAGGAAAGGGAAAGTCCTTGCCCACCATCAGTTTCATCACGCTCGGGAAGGCCAAGGTGAACGGGTACGTGATCGGAAGCGTGTCACCGAACCGGAGCCCGGTGACCCGGCAGTACGCCGCCAGATTATCCGTATCCACGGTCAGTCCGCGAAGAGCGAGGTTCTGCGAAGGCACCGATCGAGAGTTCGACGTGTTCCACGGCAGCAATCCCCAGACTGCGCGGGAATAGATGTCGAGGGTCTTCGGCTGCTCGGTCAGCGAGACGGTCTGCGGTGCCATCATGCACCCAGCAGGCTCTGGCCGCACACGCGAACGACCTGTCCGGTAACGGCATTGGAGGCCGGGCTCGCGAAGTAGGCGACGGTTTCGGCGACGTCGACCGTCTCGCCGCCCTGTAGCAGCGAGCTCATCCGGCGCCCGGCCTCACGGGTCGCGAACGGGATGGCTGCGGTCATCGCGGTCTCGATGAATCCGGGAGCGACGGCGTTGATGGTGATGTTCTTCTTCGCCAGGACGGGCGCTTCGGCGTGAACGAGACCGATGACGCCGGCCTTCGAGGTGCCGTAGTTGGTCTGGCCGCGGTTGCCCGCGATGCCCGCGATGGAGGAGACGTCGACGACGCGGCCGCCTTCCTTGAGCGCACCCTTCGCGACGAGGTGTTCGGTGATCTTCTGTGGTGCAAGGAGATTGACTCCGATAACCGTGTTCCATCGGCTCTCGTCCATGTTGGCGAGGGTTTTGTCGCGGGTGATGCCTGCGTTGTGGACGATGATGTCCGCTCCGCCGTGGCGTTCGAGCAGATGCGTTGCCAGAACTTCGGCCGCGTCGTCGGCGGTGACGTCGAGGGCGAGCGATGTTCCGCCCACCTTGTTCGCAGTCGCAGACAGGGCTTCACCGGCGGCCGGGATGTCGGCGCAAACGACGTGGGCGCCGTCCCGGGAGAGAACTTCGGCGATGGTAGCGCCGATGCCACGAGCTGCGCCGGTGACGACGGCAACCTTGCCTGCAAGCGGCTTGTCCCAACTCGCGGGGGCTACGGAATCTTCGGCTCCGACCACGATGACCTGACCGTCGACGAAGGCGGACTTGGCCGAAAGCAGAAAGCGCAGGGTCGATTCGACACCGGACAGTCCGGTGGACGCCTTAGGGGAGACGTAGACCAGCTGAGCGGTGGAGCCGCGTTTGATTTCCTTGCCGACGCTTCGGGTGAACCCCTCCAGCGCGCGCTGCGCCACGTGCTCGTCGACACTCGACGTTTCCTCCGGCGTCGTGCCGAGGACGACGACGCGCGCCGACGGTGCGAGATTGCGGATGACCGGCTGGAAGAACTGGAAGAGTTGCTCGAGTTCCCCGACCGTGGTGATGCCCGTCGCGTCGAAGACCAGTCCGCCGTAAGAGGTGTCGTGGGCCTGTGCTGCCGGGTAGTCGGAGAGCAGAACGCGCAGTGGTTCCGCGAGGCGTCCGTTGCCGCCGATCAGGACGGGACCGGCCAGTGCGGGCTCTCCTGCCCGGTAGCGGCGTAGGTGCTCAGGCCTGGGCAGGCCGACCTTGGACGCGATGAATGCGCCGGGTGCGGACGAGAGGAACTGGGAATACGGGTCGGGAGCTCCCTTGCTGGCTGCCACGGTCCTACCTTCTGTCGGTGTCAATGTGTCGATTTCCGGGCACTCGGGTGAATGCGGCGATAGACAAGTAACTTACTACTGAGTAAGAATAGTCTTCAACCGGTAATCGCACCATCCTTGGAGAGACAAGTGACCAGCAAAGCCCGTTCCACAGCAAAGCCGGCAGCACCCTCCGCATCCTCGGCCAAGCCTGCAGGTCAGCGACGCCCGGTCGCGATCGTCGGCGGCAATCGGATCCCCTTCGCGCGGTCGGACAAGGCCTACGCGCAAGCGTCCAACCAGGACATGTTCACGGCGGTACTCGACGGCCTGGTCAGCAGGTTCAGCCTGCAGGGTGAGCAGCTGGGTCTGGTGGTCGGCGGCGCGGTTCTCAAGCACAGCCGTGATTTCAATCTCATCCGCGAATCGGTGCTCGGCAGTGCGTTGAGCCCGTACACGGCGGCCTACGACCTGCAGCAGGCATGTGGCACGGGACTGCAGTCCGTCATCGCGGTCGGTGACGCTATTGCCGCCGGTCGCGTCGACTCCGGCGTCGGCGGCGGGACCGATACCACGTCCGACGCGCCCATCGGAGTCAACGAGCAGGCCCGCGAGTTCCTTCTCTCCCTCAACCGGGCGAAGTCGACCGGTGACCGCATCAAACTTCTCGGCAACGTCCGGGCCGGCATGCTCGGTCTCGAGATTCCTCGCAACGGCGAACCGCGGACCGGTAAGTCGATGGGCGATCACGCGGCGATCACAGCCAAGGAGTTCGGTGTCAAGCGTGAGGACCAGGACGAACTGGCCGCCGCGTCCCACCACAACATGGCCACCGCTTACGACCGCGGTTTCTTCGACGATCTCGTCACCCCGTTCCTCGGGCTCACGCGTGACGACAATCTCCGGCCGGGCTCGAGCGTCGAGAAACTCGCAACCCTCAAGCCGGTCTTCGGAACCAAACTGGGCGACGCCACCATGACGGCCGGAAACTCCACGCCTCTGACCGACGGCGCGTCGGCGGTCCTGCTCTCCACCGATGAATGGGCTGCCGAGCGGAACCTGCCGGTGTTGGCCCACCTCGTCGATTCCGAGACGGCAGCGGTCGACTACGTGCACGGCCGGGACGGACTCTTGATGGCGCCGACCTATGCCATCCCGCGTCTGCTTGCCCGCAACGGACTCACGTTGCAGGACTTCGACTACTACGAAATCCATGAAGCCTTCGCCTCGGTGGTGTTGGCGACGCTGCAGGCCTTCGAGTCGGACGAGTACTGCAAGGAGCGTCTGGGCCTCGACGGCGCGCTGGGGTCGATCGACCGCAGCAAGCTCAATGTCAACGGTTCCTCTCTGGCAGCGGGGCACCCGTTTGCGGCAACAGGTGGACGCATCGTCGCGTCTCTGGCCAAGCTGCTTGCGGAGAAGGGATCGGGGCGTGGCCTGATCTCGATTTGCGCGGCCGGTGGGCAGGGCGTCACGGCGATCATCGAGCGGTAGCGGTCCAGTAGTCGTCCTTTTGTTCGAAGCTGCTGCGCTCACCTGCAGTGATGACGGCAAAAGGTGGGGTAAATCGGGGATCCGGCCACGAGGGGTGACCGGGTCCCCGACCTCGTACAAAGTTTTTTCGTGGTGGTGTAACGCCGGTGGGTGTTGGCCGATAAACATGTCAGCCCCGTGTTGCTGCCTGACCCCCGACCTAGCAGCAACACGGGGCTCTCGTCTGTCCAGTTAGTCTGTGATCAGTTGTCGGTGAGCGCCGCAGCGAGGCAAGGATGCAGCGAGGGAGCCCTACAGGTGAGTGACGAGGACGGCGCGTCCGCCGAGAATGCCTCTGGGGAGAGCGAAACGACGCCCGCACATGCGGCTGAGCCGGACGAGCACGAGCCTGCGCACGCGGCCGAGCTGGACGAGCACGAACCCGCGCACGCGGCTGAGCCGGACGAGCACGAACCCGCGCACGCGGCTGAGCCGGACGAGCACGAGCCTGCGCACGCGGCCGAGCTGGACGAGCATGAGCCTGCGCACGCGGTCGAGCCGGACGAGCACGAACCCGCGCACGCGGCCGAGCCGGACGAGCACGAACCCGCGCACGCGGCCGAGCCGGACGAGCACGAACCCGCGCACGCGGCCGAGCCGGACGAGCACGAGCCTGCGCACGCGGCCGAGCCGGCTGCGCCGGACGAGCACGAACCCGCGCACGCGCACGCGGCCGAGTCGGACGAGTCGGCTGCGCCGGACGAGCATGAACTCGCGCATGCAGAAGAGCCGGATGAGCTGTCGCCGTCGGAATCCGACGAATCCGCAGCCGAAGTCACATCGGTCATTCCCGTTGTCGAGCCGGTGCCGACTGTTGAATTAGTGGCCCCGTCCGGTGCACCGGACGGGGGCTCCACTGACGCGACCGAGGAATTTGCGCGAATCCCGCTCGTGCCGGGGGTGATCTCCGAACCAGGTGGGCCGGCCACTGACGCGGACACGGTGACGCAGTGGGCCGAGCCGGAACCGGTGCATCAAGAGCCGGAGCCGACCGACGAGGTAGTTCCGGCGTCCAAGCGTCACTGGGCGAAGCCTGCACTGATCGTCGGTGGGATAGTTGCCGCCGCAGTTCTGGTGTACGGCGTGGACATGGTCACCTCTTCGGGAAAGACGCCTCGAGGTACGCAGGTTGCGGGTGTCGACATCGGCGCTCTCAGCCCTGCCGACGCCGAGGCGAAGTTACGTTCCGATCTCGGTCCGCGGCTGGCTCAGCCGCTACAGGTCCGCGCGGGTGGAGTCGACGTGGAGGTGGTCCCCGCGGCGGCGGGCGTCGACGTGGACTGGGCGGCAACGCTGGCGGGCGTCAACGCTCAGCCGATCAACCCGATCACCAGGGTCACTTCGCTCTTCGGCTCACGAGAAGTGCCGGTTGTCTCCCGCGCGGATCAGGGTGCGCTCGACGCGTCGATGACGCAGGTGGCCGCGGCTGCAGATCGAGCGCCCGTCGAAGGCGCGGTGGTGATCGAGAACGGCAAGGCCAACGGGGTGTCTCCGCTGGCTGGTCAGTCCGTTGACGTGGCCGAGGCCGGCCGAACCTTCACTCAACGGTGGTCCGACGGTGGTCCGATCACCGTACCGGTGACAGATGTGCCCGTGACGGTGACGCAGGCCGGAGTGGATGCTGCTCTGACCGATGTGGCACAGCCTGCGGTGTCGAGTGCTGTAGTCGTCAACGGTCGAGATGCTGCCGCGGCAACTTTGGAGCCGAATCAGATCGGCGAGGTCTTGAGATTCGTCCCGGACGGTTCGGGTGGACTGACGCCGGAGTACGACACCGATGCTGCGGTCAAGCTGTTGGCGCCGCAGTTGGTCTCGACGGAAAAGCAGCCCAAGGATGCGTCGTTCACATTTGCCGGTGGGAAGCCGACGGTGGTGCCGGGTGTGGTCGGCGATCTGATCAACTGGCCGGACACCGTCAAGGATCTTCCGGTTCTACTCGCCAGCAAGGCTTCTCGTGCGACTCCTGCTCTGTACGGGCCGGTTCCGCCTGCGCTCACCACCGAGGCAGCCGAAGGTCTGGGTATCAACGAGGTGATCGGCGAGTACACCACGGGTGGGTTCGAGTACGCCTCGGGAGTCAATATCGCACTGGCGGCGTCGAAGATCAACGGAGCGGTGGTCAAGCCCGGAGACACGTTCTCGCTCAACGGATTCACCGGTCCACGGGGCGCGGCCGAGGGGTACGTGGAATCGGGGATCATCAACAACGGCCGCCCGGACAAGGCCGTCGGCGGCGGTATCAGCCAGTTGGCCACTACGCTGTACAACGCCACGTATTTCGCCGGGATGGACGACGTGGCGCACACCGAACACAGCTACTACATCTCACGGTATCCGGCGGCGCGCGAGGCCACCATCTTCGACGGGGCCATCGACCTCCAGTTCCGGAATCCGGCCAAGACCGGTGTGCTGATCGAGGCGAGCGCGACGTCGTCCGACGTGACGGTGCGGATCTGGGGAACGAAGACCGTCGAGGTCACCTCGAGTACCGGTCCTCGGACGTCCCCGACGTCGCCCAATACCGTGGTCCTGCCCAAGGGACCGGGCTGCATTGCGTCCGGCGGTGCTCCCGGCTTCACGACCAGCGATACCCGCACGATCACCGATGTCGCCAGTGGTGCTCAGATTTCCTCGACTACGCGGACCGTCACCTATGATCCGGTGCCGATCGTGAAGTGCGAGTAGGAGACTACCTGCCGACGAGTGGGCCGAGGGTGCGCCCTGCCAGATCGACGATGCCCGGCTCGTCGCCGTTGGTGACCAGGTTGATGACGATGCCGTCGATACCGTGGTCGAGAACTCTCGTCTGAATCTGCTCGGCGACGTCATCCGGGTTACCGGCGAACTGGCGTGCGGTGGCCTGGGCGACGACGTCGTCCGGTGCCGTGGTGATGTCGAGTCCCCGTTCGGCGAGGAAGGTGCGTTGGTGGGCACGGGCCTTGTCGCCGTCTTCGTCGATGATCACGAACGCGAGGAAACTCGTTTCCAAGGTGTCGCGGTCACGTCCTACCTCGTCGCAGCGGGCCGCGAGCGCGTCGAGTTTGGTGGGAATTTCGGACGTGTTGGCGATGATGTTGAGGTGATTCGCGAAGCGTGCCGCGAGCCCGAACGTCTTCTTCTCGCCACCACCGCCGAGGAGGATCGGCAGGTCGTCGCGCACGCGGGGCTCGTTGATCGCGTCCTCGACGTGATACCACTTCCCGGTGAAGGTGGGTCGTTGGCCGCGCAGCATCGGTTCGATGATCGTCAGTGATTCCTCGAGCTTCTGGAATCGTTCGGTGAAGGTGCCGAATTCGTAGCCGAACGAGTTGTGTTCGAGTTCGAACCAGCCGGCCCCGATACCGAGGATGGCGCGCCCCTGGCTCACGACGTCGAGAGTGGTGACGGTTTTGGCCAGGGTCGGCGGGTTTCGATAGGTGTTGCCGGTGACCAGCGCCGACAGCTGGATGGTCTCGGTGGCCGTGGCCAGCGCGGAGAGCGCCGAGTAAGCCTCGAGCATCGGAGCGTCGGGGTTTCCGATGCCGGGGAGTTGATAGAAGTGGTCCATCACGAAGGCGGTGTCGAAGCCGGCAGCTTCGGCTTCGCGGGCCTGCGCGATGACGGTGGGGAACAGGTCCTTGACCGATCCGCCGTAGCTGAAGTTGGGCATCTGGTATCCGAGGCGAGTGCTCACCGGTTCGACGCTACGCCCGATTGCCGGATCGTGTCAGAGCAATTCTTCCTTGATGTCGCGTCGGGCGACGTTGCGCTGGTGCAACTTCACACCCATAGCGGCGGCGCCGCCGCCGATCAGTGCTCCTGCGGCACCGCCCGCCCAGGTTGCCGTGTCGGCGGTCGGCGGCATCATCAACTGGGCCAGCACTCCCACCGCGGCAACGAGATAGACGGTGATTGCGACGACGACGCGGGGAGTCAAGCGGGAGCTGTCGTAGACGTTGACATCGAAAGCTTTTGCGTAGCCCATCACCACCACCGACGTGAGTAGCCATCCGGCGAGCAGGCCGAGCGCGATCCAGGCGCCGGTTCGCCCCGCCGCCCACGGCAGGATAGCGGCAGCGACGAGCGCGAGCCAGTAGGCGAACTGAAATCCCACGGCGGAGGCTTCGTTCCACACGTCACGCTGACGCTCGTCGCGGTAGAAGTCGTCGTCGAGATCACCGACGAACCGCAGTGCCTTGACGATGGTGTTCATCTCGTCTCCTCGAGTTCGGGTAGCGGAAAGAGTGTTTCGACTGTCGTTCCCAGGGCGGCGGCCAGTCGAAGCGCCAGGTAGACGCTCGGTGCGTAGTCGCCTCGTTCGATCGAGACGATGCTCTGACGGCTGACCCGGCCGGCGGTCGCCAGTTGGACCTGCGTGAGGCCGGCGAGGCGTCGGTGCTCGCGCACTGTGTTGTCTCCGACCGGGGCTGGCATGAAAAAAGTAAAGAATACTTGTCAAAATATGTCAAGTTTGCTTGTCATGTGCAAGGCTGAGCGCATGCGTGATCGATTCCTCGAGACAGTTCTGGGCAATCCGGTGATCGAGACGATCCTCGAGCGCGCACCGCAACTCGGACTCGGCGAGTGGTATCTGACCGCCGGTGGGCTGGTCCAAACCGTGTGGAACCACCTCGACGGCCGTGAACTCGGGGCGGGCATCAAGGACTATGACCTCTTCTACTTCGACGATTCGGATCTGACCTACGACGCCGAGGATCGAGTGATCCGCAGTGCGGCAGAGCTGTTTGCCGATGCCGATGTCGAGATCGAGGTACGCAACGAGGCGCGGGTGCATCTCTGGTACGAGGAACACTTCGGAAGTCCCGGTGTTCCGTTCACCAGCTGCCGTGATGCGATCGACCACTTTGCTTCGACCACGTGTTGTTTCGGAATAACCCGCACCGTGGGCGGAGATCTAGACGTGTACGCCCCGCATGGATACGACGATCTGTTCGCCATGATCGTGCGACCCAATCCGGTGCTTGCGCCGCGGGAGGTCTACGAGACCAAAGCTGCACGCTGGCAGCAGGAGTGGCCGTCGCTCGTGGTCGAGCTCTGGCCGCGTGAGAGCTGATCCTGCCGTGCCGTTCGCCAGGCCGGCTGCCTGAACATCGAGAAAGTGTCCGTGGCGGATTGGTTCACGGCTGGTGGTCGGTGAAGTTGACGCGCACAGATACCGGGTTCGACTGAAGTGTTCGAAATGCCGCGGCGATGATCGGCGTGAACACCTTGTTTGTGGAGAAGGTCCGGACCCGTGCCGATACGTCGTCGGAGTGCACGAAAACAGCTGTACCGCTGCGCCAGCGGGTACCGACTCGGATCTTGATGTTCGGATTGTCGCAGATGTTTGCGCCCCATCCGGAGCGGGTGCCGTGCTGTGAGATTATCCAGGCGCCGTCGGCGTCGAAAGACGCCGACACGGGGACGCTGCGAACTCGTCCGGTCTTTCGTCCGATCGTTTCGATATCGGTCATCAACGCCACGCGAAAGCCGAGGGCGGCGAGTCCTCGCACGACGGGATTGGCCAGGTACTTGCCGATGATTCTCTCGCGCTGAAACTTTCGTTCGGCAGGCGAGTAGCGACGATTCGATATCGCGCGTCTGCTGCGAAATGCTCCGATCCCGTTACGTTCGATCATGGTTGCCGCCGTCCGCCACGCAGAGCGATTCCGGTCCGGTGTCTCTCCGGCACCGATCCGGTGCAGTTGATCGGTGTGCCATTGTAGATCGAGCGCGCCTTCGAGTTGTTTGAGGGCGGCAATCCGTTTCGGCAGGCCGAGAGTGATCGTGGGCGAGTCGAGTCGGGTGGTGTTCTCGTCGATCAGTGCTCCTGCGGCTTTGGTAGTCAGTGCAGTCGGGCGTCCGAGGCCCACGATGTCGCAGTCACCGGACGCGACGGCGAGGTTCATCACCGATCTGGTTCTGAAGCCGCCCGTCACCGCCAGTGGCACGGCACCTGCGGCGGCCCGGACTGTTCGGGCGTAGTCGAGGAAGTAGGCTTCGCGACTGCGGGTACTGTCGCCGACGGTCACCGGTCGGCCCGTCATCGCCGGCGATTCGTAACTCCCACCGCTGATTTCGATCAGGTCGATGCTTTCGTCGGCAAGACGTTCGACGGTTGTGCGTGAGTCCTGCTCGCTGAAGCCGCCGTGTTGAAAGTCTGCCGAATTGAGTTTGATTCCTACCGCGAACCCCGGTGACACCGCAGCTCTGACGGCGCGAACCACTTCGACCGCGAATCGGATTCGTCCGTCGAGGTCGCCTCCCCAGGAGTCTTCGCGCCGGTTCGACCGTGGTGAGAGGAATTGCGACACGAGGTATCCGTGGGCGCCGTGAATCTGGACACCGTCGAATCCTGCCGTTTCGGCAACGGCGGCAGTCACCGCGAACCGATCGATGATGTCGTGGATTTCGGATTCTTCCAGGGCTCGTGGTGCCGGAATCCCTGGAATGCCGGGAGCGAGCGCAGACGGTCCTACGGGTTTCGTACCCGTCGCCAGTGGGTTCGCCTGTCGGCCGGGATGGTTCAGCTGCATCCAGATCGGGGCTCCACCGTCGTGAGTGGATTTCGCCCACCGGGTGAGAGCGTCGAGGTCGCGATCGTCGTCGACGGCCACGTTGCCGGGTTCGCCGAGATGGCGTCGATCGACCATGACGTTACCCGTGACGATCAGTCCGTACCCGCCAGCTCCCCACTGCGTGTACAGGCGTTCGAGGCGCACGTCGGGCGCGTGGGTGTCGGTTGCCAGTCCTTCACTCAGCGCGGCTTTCATCACTCGATTCGGTAGTACCTGTCCGCATGCCAGCGTCAACGGCGTTGCCAGAGCGTTCGTGTCCTCGGTCCCCATGATCACACCTTCGTCGTAGCTCGCCTGCCTACCGCACTGTATGTGTGACTCTTGGTTACGTCAATATCGTACGGTTGAGTGCCGACGAAGAACGGCCCCGAGAAATCTCGGGGCCGTTCTGTCGAAAGATCGACTCGGATCAGAATGCTGCTTCGTCGATTTCCATGATGTCGTTCTCGGTGTGCGCGACGATCTCGCGTGAGGCAGTGAGCTCGGGCAGCACGTTCTTCGCGAAGAAGGACGCGATGGCGACCTTGCCTTCGTAGAAGGCCTTGTCCTTCTCGGATGCGCCGTTGTCGAGGGCGGCCAGCGCGATCTCGGACTGGCGGAGCAGCTGCCAACCGATGAGGAGGTCACCGACGGACATCAGGAAACGCACCGAGCCGAGGCCGACCTTGTACAGCTCGGTGGGCTGTTCCTGCGCGCCCATGAGGAAGCCGGTCAGGGTGGCGGCCATGGACTGGACGTCCTCGAGAGCGGTGGCGAGCAATGCGCGCTCCGCCTTGAGGCGACCGTTCCCGGCTTCGCTGTCGATGAACGTCTTGATCTGTCCCGCGACGTGAGCGAGGGCGACGCCGCGGTCACGAGCGATCTTGCGGAAGAAGAAGTCCTGCGCCTGGATGGCGGTGGTGCCTTCGTAGAGCGAGTCGATCTTGGAGTCGCGGATGTACTGCTCGATCGGGTAGTCCTGCAGGAAGCCGGAGCCGCCGAGGGTCTGCAGGCTGTCCGTGAGGTACTGGTACGCACGCTCGGAGCCGACGCCCTTGACGATGGGCAGCAACAGATCGTTGACGCGGAACGCGGTGTCCTTGTCTGCGCCCGAGACGTGCTGGGCGACTACCTCGTCCTGGTGCGCTGCGGTGTACAGGTACACCGCGCGCAGGCCTTCGGCGTACGCCTTCTGCATGGCCAGGCTACGACGCACGTCCGGGTGGTGCGTGATGGTGACGCGGGGCGCGGCCTTGTTGGTCATCTGGGTCAGATCCGCGCCCTGGACGCGTTGCTTTGCGTAGTCCAGTGCGTTCAGGTAACCGGTCGACAGCGTGGAGATAGCTTTGGTGCCCACCATCATTCGGGCGTGTTCGATGACGTCGAACATCTGGGCGATGCCGTTGTGGACCTCGCCGACCAGCCATCCCTGGGCTGGAATGCCGTGGCCACCGAAGGTGAGCTCACAGGTGGTGGAGGCCTTGAGGCCCATCTTGTGCTCGACGTTGGTGACGAAGACGCCGTTGCGTTCGCCGAGTTCGTCGGTCTCGAAGTTGAAGTGCGTCTTGGGGACGAAGAACAGGCTCAGACCCTTGGTGCCCGGTCCGGCACCTTCGGGGCGCGCGAGAACGAGGTGGAAGATGTTCTCGAACAGGTCGTCGGAGGTGGCGGAGGTGATGAAGCGCTTCACGCCCTCGATGTGCCAGGAGCCGTCGTCCTGCTTGACGGCCTTGGTGCGGCCCGCTCCGACGTCCGAACCAGCGTCGGGTTCGGTGAGGACCATGGTCGCTCCCCATCCGCGTTCGACGGCGGTGGCCGCCCACTTCTTCTGCTCGTCGGTGCCGTTGTTGAACAGCACGTCGGCGAAGGACGGGCCGGCCTGGTACATGAATGCCGCGGGCTGAGCGCCGAGCAGCATTTCGGAGATTGCCCACACGACGGTGCGGGGGACCGGCACTCCGCCGATCTCTTCGCTCAGACCCATGCGGTACCACTCGGCATCCCACATGGAGTGGAAGGACTTCTTGAACGACTCGGGGAACGTCGCCTCGTGTGTCTCCGGATCGAAGACAGGCGGGTTGCGGTCGGTGTCTGCGAACGCTTCGGCGAGGGGTCCCTCGGCCAGGCGTGCGACCTCGCCCAGCATGCTGCGGACGGTGTCGGCATCGAGATCGCCCCAAGTGCCTTCGCTCAGCGGCTTCTCCAGTCCGAGTACCTCGAAGAGGTTGAACTCCAGGTCCCGAACGTTGCTCTTGTAATGGCCCATGTCTTCGCTTCTTCCAGTGAGGTGGTGCGGTCCAGCACTCCTAGTACCGCCCGAAGTTTATTACTCGTCGGTAACTTAATACATGTTACTTGGCGTTCAGTTCCTTGCCAACACCGAGTTTCCTTCCGATGGCGAGGGCGTCGATCGCAATGCCCGATTCGGTTGTGCGTTGCGGCCGGCCGGCGAGTTCGAATCGAACACGACTGCTGAATTCCGTCACCAGATCTTCAGGCTCGTAAAGGATTTCGGGATCTTGCGGCCCGCCGACGCCTTCCTCGATGTTGCTGCGCGCGTGCCCCAGAATCATGAGGATTCCGTCAGGTTTGAGAGAATCTATGGCACGGTTCACAACCAGCGTCCGAATCGGCGCCGGAAGATGAAGGTAAAGAAGCATCGCCAGGTCGTAGTCGCTGCCGTAGTCGGCATCGGTCACATCGAGGCAGCGGTAATCGAGGCGTTCGCGGACCGAGCGCGGCGATCGGGCTGCGATTGCGGCGGCCTTGTCGATGGCGACGGACGAGTAGTCGATTCCCGTCACCGACCAGCCTCGGGTGGCGAGCCACAGCGCGTTTCGACCTTCTCCACATGCCAGATCGAGAGCCGCGCCGTCGGGAAGTGCGGTTGCGTACTCCACGAGCAGTTCGTTGGGCGGTGCTCCCCAGACGAGTTCGGATTGTGCGTATTTCTTGTCCCAGGCAGCGGAGTCCATGATCTACGACGGTAGTGGTACCCCTCGGTGCCGTTCGGGTCGGGGAATCTCGGTACGTCGGGTAGGCGTTCGGTTGGTTCACCGACCGCTGTCCCATCCAGTGAACAGATGCCGAGGCGGAGGATGGATCATCACGCCGGCCTCGTGCGGGCCGGAGGTGCTCGAACCGACGACCGGAACGGGGGTGGGTCGGCACGTCATCCGAAAACCGCTGGTCGGTCGGGTTGTGGTGAAGGACTGCGTCCGAGTGCAGCGTCGTAAAATCCGGTGCGGGAGCGTGCCGAAGCGTCGGAACGGTTCGTGCCCGTCGGCGTCGGTGCTCGAGACTGTGGACGGTGCACCCTACCGAAGCGTAATGTGAGCCCGCCTCACGTTGTCGACGTGATGCGACCCGACGGACCTGGGGGACCGGGACAGCAGTCCACTACGTAACGTGTGATGGACGTAGCGGAATTATCACCAGAACGAGGAGATCGATCGAATGGGTAAGCCGATAGCCAGTGTCATCGGAGGCCGGCAGTCCGCCCTCCTCGGGCTCGGCGTTCATCGCCCCGAGCGGGTCGTCTCCAATGACGAGATCTGCGAGCTCATCGATTCCAGTGACGAATGGATCCAGACGCGCTCGGGTATCAAGTCGCGTCGCTTCATCGGCGAGGACGAAGGCGTCATCTCGATGTCGGTCAGCGCGGCCCGCAAGGCGATGGAGGTCAGTGGAATCGCGCCCGAGCAGATTGGCGCCGTGATCATCGCGACGTCGACGTGGGACATGCAGACCCCGCAGGCAGCGGCCATCGTCGCACACGAACTGGGCATCAAGGGCCCGGCGGCATTCGACCTCTGTGCTGGTTGCGCCGGCTTCTGTACGGCTCTGGCAGTGGCGAACGATCTCGTTCGCGGCGGAACGGTGGACAACGTCCTCGTGGTCGGCGTCGAGATCATGAGTGAGGCGACCGAGCCGACCGATCGTAGTGTGCGTTTCATCTTCGGCGACGGTGCGGGCGCCGTGGTGGTCGGACCCAGCGAGACCGTCGGCATCGGACCGGTCGAGTGGGGCTCGGACGGTTCTCAGTCCGATGCCATAGTCCAGGAGCCGCGTTGGCTCGACTTCGCCAAGAATCCGGCCGGCCCGCGGCCGTGGATCAAGATGGCAGGCACCGCTGTGTTCCGCTGGGCTGCATTCGAGATGGGCAAGGTCGCCACCCGTACCCTCGAGCGTTCGGGTCTGACCATCGAAGACATCGACGCGTTCGTGCCGCACCAGGCCAACCAGCGCATCAACGAGGTCATTGCGCGCAGCCTCAAGCTGCCCGAGGACTTCCCGGTCTCCAATGACATCGCCGAGACCGGCAATACTTCGGCCGCGTCGATTCCGCTGGCCATGGAGCAGATGCTGCGAGAGGGCCAGTGCAAGACCGGTGACAAGGCTCTGCTGCTTGCCTTCGGTGCCGGTCTGTCCTTCGCCGGACAGGTTGTCGTGATGCCGCCGCTGGCGGCGGCCGCCACGTCCTGAGCTCCGCCTTGACGAAGTGAGTGCCGCGAACTCGGCTCGCGGCACTCACTTTCTGTTTCGACGGCCCTCAGCTGTGGCACTCTGTCGAGATGGAGAGGATCAGTGCGGTAGACCGATCCGGAGCGGGACTGGCTCGCGGTGGCGGGAAAATGACCGTGGCGAGTGCCGTCAGCCGCTTGACCGGACTTGCCCGCACCACCGCACTCACGGCTGTGTTGGGGGTAGGGCTCGTCGGTGACGCCTACAGTGCAGCAAACAGTCTTCCGGGCATGATCTACCAGTTGCTGCTCGGCGGCGTGCTCGCTGCGGTGATGCTTCCTTACCTGACCCGTCAGCGGGCTCGCGGACGCCGACTCGACCGTGAACAGACGCAGCGACTGCTCACAGTTGCAGCACTTGCCTTGGCGGCGATCACACTGGTCGCTCTGGCTTGCGTACCGCTGATCGTGGGCGCCCTCGTTTCCGATCCCGAGCAGCGGCGGTTGGCATCGCTCTTCGCCTATCTGTTGCTTCCGGGAATCGTCGGCTACGGAATGACGGCCGTCATGACGTCGGTACTCAACGTCCGTGCGGTCTTCGCCGCGCCGGCATGGGCCCCGGTGATCAACAATATCGTTCTGCTGGTGAGTATTTCGGTGTTCCTTCTTGTTCCGGGTCCGGTGACATTGACACCTACCACCATGACGGTCCCGCAGATTCTGGTGATCGGCGTCGGAACTCTTCTCGGTGTCGTCTCACAGGCGGCAGCGGTGGCACTCGCCCTGCACCGCACGGGTTTCCGATGGAAGCTGCGGGTTCGTGTAATTCCGCACACCTGGCGGCCGATCCGCGCGGGAGCGCCGATTCTCGGTTGGGTGATCGTCTACGTCGTGGCAGGCCAGATCGGCATCGTGGTCGCGATGAAGGCGGCTCTCGCGCGGGAAGGATTCGCGGCATATCTGCAGGCGGATCTCTTGTTCCAGGTGGCGTACGGCGTTCTCGGGGTGTCGTTGTTGACAGTGCTGATGCCGCGTATCGCACAGTCGATCTCCGTCGGAGACGTCCGTGCGGTGATATCTGATCTCGGCCGGGGTGCCCGATATTCGGTGGTGACGTTGATTCCGGTCACGGTGGCATTGATGGTGTTGGCGCCGTCGCTGACAACGGTGATCTTCATCGGCCAGGTGGATGTGGCGAGTGCGCGACAGATCGGAACGGCGCTGGCATTGAGTGCCTTCGGTCTCGTTCCGTTCGCGATGGTGATGCTGCAACTGCGGGTGTTCTACGCCGGCAACGACACTCGAACACCGGCCGTGATCAACGGCGTCATGGTGACCGTCAAGATCGCGGTGATCGTAGTTGCTGCACACTCTCTCGGTGGCGACGCATTTTTCGTGACTCTCTGTTCGGCCGGATCGGTATCATTCGTCGTCGGTGCTGTTCTCGGTCACGTTCTGCTGCGGAAACGATACGGACTGCTGGGTTTTCACCATGTCGGCGAAACGCTCGGCCGGATCGTCGCAGCCTCGGTGCCGGCCGGTGGGCTCGCACTCGCTGTGGTGCTCGGAATCGACGGCGCCGTGCACCAGCCCAGGATTGCGGCGGTGGCCGCGCTGGTGGCCGGAACCGTGGCAGGCGGCGCACTTCTATTGTGGGGGTGTTCACTGGTGGGCGTGCCCGAGGTGCGTCGGGCGCGGGTCCTGCTACGGCCGTGACGTGAGCAGCGGAACCAGCAGTTCGTCGGGGGTGAGAGCGCCATGCTGTCCGGGTAGGTTCGACAGGCCTGGCTCGACGGAGCGTCTGACCACAGCGACGTCACCGTTCGCTACGGCGAGTACGTCCCCGATCCTGCCGTGATAGCCGGAATGCACCGAAGACCCGAACAGCCCGGCAGCAATACCTTCGGATCTGGTACCGATCCACATTCTGTCACCGAGTTCGGCCCGCCACCGAGCGGCGACGTCGTCTGCGGCGCCGGCGCGGGTGTGGATGTGGCGACAGCGCGGCTCGCCGGCCAGCGCCGCCACGTCCTGGGACAGCGCCGAGGTGCTGTCGAAGTCGATTTTGTCGGTGTCGGCCACCTCGACCATGCCGTGATCGGCCGTGACCAGCAACGTCACGTCCGGTCCGAGCGCCGTCGACAACTGTTCGACCAGGCGGTCGACGAGAATCAGTTGATAGTTCCACGGTTCGGATTCGGGGCCGTACACGTGACCGAGTGCGTCGATCTCGCTGACATAGCAGTACGTGAAGGTCCGTTCGGCCGAACGCGCCGCGGCGACGGTTTTGGCAACCAGGTCGCCATAGGCCTGAACCCCGGTGAAGTTGGCACCGCGCATGCCGGCCCTGGTGAGTCCACTACCGTCGAACTTCGACGGAACGACCGTGGTGGTGACGATCCCGGCCGCTTGTGCACGATCGAAGGTGGTCGCCGAGGGCTGGAGAACTTCGGGGACGATGGAATCGGTTTGCGCCGCCGACTTGCCGGTGCTGTGCCAACCGAGCCAGTTGAACACCGAATCGGCTTCTTCGACGTACGACTGGTAGCCCGTGATGCCGTGAGCGCCCGAAGCCAAGCCGGTACCGAGCGAGACGATGCTTGTGGCCGTCGTCGTGGGGAACCCGGCCCGGATGGGGCTTCCGCTCAGCGATGCCAGGAAAGGGGCGTGCGCACTGTTCCTGGCGAGGAGGTTCGCTCCCAGCCCGTCCACCAGCAGTATCACCGTGCGCTTACTCGGCGGCAGGTTCAGTCTGTTCACCTCACCGGCGACGCCCAACGACGCAAGAACGGACGGGGCGAGCGTCGACAGCGTCGGCTGCGAGTACACATCGAGGAGAGGTGTGTGTTCGGGCATTCACTGAGATTAGGCGGTGGAGTGGGAAAAGCGCACACCTACTGGATGAATGACCAGAAGTAAGCGATGAAGCGTGGTGCCGAAACGGAAAAACAGGTCGAGGTCACCCCTCGTTGGTGGAAATTTGGAAGGCCGCACCCAGCGGATCCGCTACCGATGCCAGGCGGCCGAACGGGGTGTCCTCCGGTGCTCTGAGAACGCTGCCGCCGAACTCGATCACCTTGGCCACTGCCGCGTCGGTGTCGTCCACCCCGAAATACACCTGCCAGAAAGACGGTGCGTCGGCCGGAAGGAACGACCGTGCGTCCATGAGCCCGGCAACGACGGTGCCGTTCCGGGTGGCCTGGGAGTAGCGGAACTCGTCGCTGTCCGAGAGCGTGTGATACTGCCAGCCGAAGAGGTCGCTGTAGAACGGGAGGACGGCGTCGTAGTCCTTGGACAGGGTCTCGTGCCACACCGGCGCACCGGCTTCACCGGCCAGTGCGAACCCTTCATGTTCGTCTGGTTGCCAGAGACCTACCACGGCGCCGCTCGGATCGCCGAGGATCGCCATGCTGCCCTTCGGCCCGACCGTCATGGCGGACATCATGATCGTTGCGCCTGCGGCTTCGGCCTTGGCTGCCGACGCGGCGGCGTCGGCCGAGGAAATGTACGTGGTCCACACGTCTGCGTACGGATTTCCCGGCTGTCGACCGCCGAGTCCGGCAATCGGCTGACCGTTCTTGCTGAAAATGACGTAACCGCCGTACTGGTCGTCGTCGTTCGTGTCGGTTTGCCATCCGAATAGGTTGGTGTAGAAGGTTGCGGCCGTCTTGGTGTCGGAACTGGTGAGGTCGATCCAACAGGGTGTTCCGTCGACAGGGGTACGTGCAGGCATCTGAATTCTCTTTCGCCGAGGTTGCCGAGTGAAATCGGTCGAACAGGTGAGAGGTGGGGGACGCGAACCGCACGCTACGCGCGTGCGCCGACAGATTCTCGGGAAGTGGCTCGGTATGGAGGAATCGTCCGGATGAGCAGATGTCTGTGACAGTGATTCATAGTGAATGTGTCCGATTACGTTGAGTCGCGGTCGGTTCCGGGTGTCGGGTGAGCACCGCTTCACGGCTGCGATCTGATATGGCAATCGTGATCGGAGCCACTTTTCAGTCCTAGGTTGCCGACGGTTGTTAGCCTGTTCGTCACGTGCTTGTTTCCGGCACGTCGTTCGTGGCCCGCATAGTTACTGGCGGGTTCCGATCGGGTGAGGTGTGAGTTACATCGCACATGAGGGGGCTGTTTCAACTTTCGGCTGTCTTACGTATATTGTGAGCGCCGTTACACAACCGGACGCGCGGACCGCGTAGACATTCCATGATGAGGAGATAGACATGGCATACGAGAGCAGCATTGCAGCCAACGCAACCACCGGACCGCTCACCGATCTGGCCAAGGTCGTCGGACCCGTCGCAACGCTCATCGGCGCGATCGGTGCAGCCGCGACCCTCGCTGCCCTCTTCGGTGGCAACAGCGCTTCCTGATCTGCTTCGGCAGTCGGAAATCTCCGGCCCGCCACCGTGAAGGCATGACCTTCGCGGTAGCGGGCCGGAGGTGTATCCGCGTCGAATTGTCTTGTTTTGCAGGACTGCTCGCCTCATCGGCGGCCCGATTTCGGGCGATACCGAAGGGCGCGCCCCGTGGGAGCGAGTCTCGGCTGTAGGCATGGACCGGCAACCTCGTGAACAAGGGCCGGTGTCCCGCTCGAGGCGCTACTCGAACCGACTCGGGTCGCCACCACCGACACGGATGACTTCTGGTACTCCGGAGGAGTAGTCCACGACGGTGGTGGGTTCGGTGCCGCAGTCTCCGGAATCGACGACGGCATCTAGTTGATGGTCGAGTTCTTCCTTGATCAGCCATCCGTCGGTCATCGGTTCGTCGGAGTCCGGAAGAATCAGTGTGCTCGAAAGGATCGGCTCGCCCAGTTCCTGCAGCAGTGCGCGGACGACCGGATGGCTGGGGATGCGTACTCCGACGGTCTTCTTCTTCGGGTGTGCGAGACGGCGCGGTACTTCCTTGGTGGCCGGGAGGATGAAGGTGTATTGCCCGGGTGTGGCGTTCTTCACTGCTCTGAATGCGGAGTTGCTGACGTGCACGAAATGGCCGAGTTGCGCAAAGTCGGCGCATACCAGAGTGAAGTGGTGGTCCGACCGCAGTGCTCGGATGTCTCGAATGCGGTCGGCTCCACCGTGATTGTCCATCCGCGTGCCCAGGGCATAGCACGAATCGGTGGGGTAAGCGATGACGGCATCACCGCGCAGAAGCTCGACGATCTGGCCGATGGAGCGTGGTTGCGGATTCTGCGGGTGCACATCGAAGTATCTGGCCATGTATCCAGCCTAGATCAGCGCCGGAAGCCTCGGCGTCGGATCCGTCAGCAGGACTCGAGGATTGCGGCGATGGCATCGTGCTCGGCTTGAGTCATCCACAGCCCGTATGCCGCTTTCACTTCCACTTGAGCGGAGACGTATTCGCATCGATACGATCTGTTCGGTGGTAGCCACGACGCGGCGTCGGAGTCGGACTTCTTCTGGTTCGTCGGTCCGTCGACGGCGCGTAGATTGCGCGGATCGTTGGCCAGGTTTGTTCGAGTCTGCGTGTCCAGTTGCTGTGCGCCCTTCTGCCAGGCGTCGGACAGCGCGACGACGTGATCGATCTGGACGGCCGTCGACGTATCTTGTCCCCGAGTGAAATTGATCGTCTTCCCGGTGTACGGATCGTGCAACGTTCCGGAAAGAATCGTGCATGCTTTGGCCCCGTCCTTGACGACCAGGTCCGTCAGGTCACGTCGCAAGATGTCGTTACGTGTGTCGCAACCGTTGCGTCCGAACTCCACGTCGACCGCGTCGGTCCAGGCCGGGCCGAACAACGCCCGGTCATAGCCGGTTTTGGGGGCTCGGCCCTTGATCGGGATCTGGGCCAGGAGGTCCGAGGTCGCGGAGGTGTGTGTCGGTACCGTAGGCGCCGACGAAGGGGTGACCCCTACTCCGACACCGGATCCGGCGCTCACGGAAGGGGTGACGCCGACGCCGACGCCTGACCCGACGTTCGTCGACGGTGCGTCGCCGGCGGCCGAGGTTCCGGCGCATCCGGTGAGAGTGAGAGCGGCGAATACGCCGATGGTGACCGCAGTGATGCCGCGACCGCGGTGTGTCTTGCTTGCCATGCGTGTGAAATCGCTTCCTTCAGAGGTGAACTACAAGTATGTCATTTATGACAAACCGGGCCTGAAGGGATCTGCGATCTCGACACGTCGAACGATCGGACGTGGTCGAGGATGTAGCGGACCATGCTGTGTGGCAATGAAATACGAATGACTCAGGCTCGAGGGCGGTGTTCGGCGCCTGTGTACCCTAGCGGGCCGTGCATGGTGAAGGTGATTCGGCGAACGACGACCATCGGACCCTCGAGCCCTGTGTCGAATACCAATTATGGTGTGGAGTAAGGAATTTGGACGCTACGGAAACCGGAACGGCCCGGAACGCGCAGAGTGCGCGCATTCCGGGCCGCCTGACGACGTGGTATCAGATTTCGATCTTGGGAGTCTGCTCCCCGAGCTTGTGGCGTGCGAGCGCCAGGTTTGCGCGAGAACGATCGAGCACGAGGTAGGTGAAAAGTGTGGACAACCCCGGGGTCTCGATGAGGCGGATGAGATGGTACTGGGTGCTGAGCGTGATGAGGATGTCCTCGATGGTGTCAGTAATTCCCAGGTTACTCATCGTGCGGAGTTTCGCCCGGACCACCTCGGAGTTGCCGGACCCGGCGTACTCGAGGCTGAAAGCCGGGTTTCCGGCCATGCCGAGAACCATTCCACTGTCCGCGTCCACGACGGCAACGCCCGTCGCACCGTCGACGCGCATCAGTTCGTTGAGGACTTTGTCGATGTTGCTCATTAGTTCTCCTTGGTAGGGCAGAGGCACCGGCGGCGTCTCCAGTTGATGTTTCGGTGGGGAAAAGATCGGGTTGCTCAGGGGTGGTTCGGGTGGGGGTGGTTCGGGTGGGGGATGCGATGGTTCCACTGGTTCGAGCGCACGTTGTCCAAGATGGGATGTTTGCGGGATTATCCCGTTATGCGCTGGTAACTGATCGTTCTGGTCGGGTTCTTCATGGGTGCGAGCCGTTGAGGTCCACGCGTCTCGACCGGTCTGCGGCGGCGGCGAGTACATCTCGTAATGCTGCGTCGGTGCAGACTGCTGGAGTTGCGGATACACCGGTGAGGTGAGCGGGCGCTTGTAGGGAATGGCCTGCCCGCTCGAATCGATGACATTCGCGAACCATGCTGCGTATGCGGGATCTTCGTGATCGACATTCTTGCCACGATCGTCGTCTTCCTCCCGCGACCCCCGCCGGCGAAACAGACCCACTTTTCTACCCCTTCGAGACGAATCCCCACCGAATAGTTACTGCTGAAAATAGTCCGACAACTCAGACATTCGCTACGCAGTTACTTTTTAGTTAAGCAACACTAGCACGGTATTAGACGCAATGTCGGGCGTCAACAGGGGTGCAAGAGCTCCGGCAATCGGTCGGGTTGCGGTGAGTTTGCGGCGGGGAATCGGCCCTTTTGTCGAAATCTCCATCGAAAGTGCTGGTAGAACTGGTTTCTCCCAAAAGCCGCTATTGCCCTCGGTGTGGGAAGGCGCTGCCTGCCCCTCTGGCATGCTGGTGGAATGAAGAAGACGATCACCGGGTTCATCGGTGCCTGCTCAGTACTTGTCCTCGTAGCGTGTGGGTCGGGGGACTCGTCGCCGGCTGAGGACGGGTCGGGGTCGTCGACGGTCGTATCGTCGGAATCGGTCGCCGCGCCGGCGCCGTCTGCACTTCCAGGAGAGAGCCGAAGTGGCGATGCTCCGCCCGCCGATCTTCCCCCAGCAGACGGTGCGCCCTCAGGCGACGTGCCGGTCGATCCTGCCGCCGGGTCGGCTCTGCCGCGTACCTATGCGCAGGCGTGTTCCGACGTTCTGCAGTATCTCGACGGATATCAGCAGGCGATCGACGAGACCGGCAGCCAGACGGGGATCACGCGTCAGTCACTTGCCGACGACCTGCTGTCCTCGATCCAGGCGTACCCGGAGTGGTCTACTTTGTCGCCGGACGAGCAGTCCGAGGTGACCAGAGGCATCGGCGCCGCAGCGGACGGTAGTTGCTGACGCGGCTAGAACAACGATTCCTGAACTGCCACGCCTGGTGAGTCGAATTCTCCGACAGTGAGGGTTCGACCGACCAGGGACGACAGGTCGGCGACGAAACGTGGCGATTCGGGATCGAGTCGGGTGCGCACCATCGCGACAGAACCGGCCATTCCGGTCACATACAGAGAGTGCTCGCCGGATACGAATGCGTGGGGATACACGTTGAGCGGAGCGGCATCGAAAACTTGTTCGGCGCATACCGGCGGCGACCATTCTTCGGCGGGTCCGGCGATGTCGACTCCGTCGATCCCGTCGGACAGCTCCGCCAGATCCGCCGTTGCCGAGACCACGAAGTCGTGCAGCGCTCGGCGAAGCTCACCGCGGTCTACTCGGGCGGCGAGAGCTTCGATCTTGCGTGAGGTCCTGACTGCCTGACTCAGGTGAAATTCTCGGGACACACGTGCTTCCAATTCCCGGACCGCTACCCCGTCACGGGAGCGGGCGAGGAAAAAAGCCGACACCGCGCCCTGCTCGGCCACTCGCGAGTGTCTGCGGAAGTCGACAGCAGTGCCCACCTTCATTCGACCGCCCGCGAAGATATCGACGTACAGCCACTGTGGGAGCGCGAGGTAGGCGCGAACATTGGGGTGGATGCGGGCGCCGTCGAGGTGGGCCTGGTGAACGGTGGTGAAACCGTCCCGTGCGCGGCACCGCTCGCACTGGCGGCCCGAGACGATCTGCGCGTCGCGATCGCACGGAAGACGAACCGAGCCGTCCTGTCGGCCCAGACACCGGAGGCCACGCGATTGGTGAACGAAGAACCTGAACGTGGAACCGCACGTGAAGTACGACGTCGCACCGGTGTCGTCGTCGACACAGCGGATCTTGGGCGTAGCCGAATCGGACCAATCGATTCCGCGCACTAACAGGGTCATGACGGCGGTAGCTGTTCCTCTCGGCGAGTACGCGGTGAACATCGATGCTACCGGCCGGTCGGGCTCCGCACGCTCACACGAGCGGCGACCTGCCTTCGGCGTCGAGTGTGATCGCCTAGGCTCGTCCCATGGCAATTGTCTGGACAGTTCCTCGCGGTATCGGCCCCACCCTGCTCGTAGCACCGTCGGTCAAGGAGTTTCTCGCCGCCGACGGCGGCACTCTCGACGCCAAGCTCGCCGCCGTCAGCCTCGTATCGGCGTCGTTGGAGAAGCTGACAGGTCGCACATTCACCTCGATCAGCACGGCGTCGGCCACCATCTTTTCCGGCGCAGCCGGCTCCAGCACGGTTCCGGACGCACTTCGGCTCGCGGTGATGCGAACCCTCTCCACCGAGGTCATCGTCAGAAAGCCTGCTCCGCGACCGTTCTCGGACAAGGTGGCGAAGCGTTTGGGGGAGTATGTCTTTGCGCTGCGTGATCCGCGAAACGATCAGGTGTTCCACGTCGGCCACGGAAGCGGCAACCAGGTGTTCGCGCCGGTCTTCGAAGCGCTGGGGGAGTCCGCGGCACTCGAGGGCGCAGTCGGTCCGGTCGAAACCGATACCAAGGTCACCGCTGCGAAGATCTCACGGATCCGAGAGATCTACGATGCCGGGTCGGCAGTGGAACACTTCGTCGTTGTTCGTTCGACCGCGCCGACGGGCGAGGCGTCGGGGACTGCCGGTGAGATCGTGCGAGGCATCGTCGAGGTTCTGCGTATCGGCGAGAGCGGCGCGAGCTTGACCAACCTTGCCGGCGACAGCATCGACAAAGACTTGCGCGCCACCAGGGTCGAAGAACTGGCGCTGCGGTACTCCGCCCGATCCGGCACCGGAACTGCCGACCCCGAGTGTGGTTCTGCACGTACCGGCGTCAGCGGCGGCCGGGGCCACCCAGGAAGAGATCTACGAGCTGGCGCGCCAGGAATGGTCGGCGGGCGCGGCGGTGCGAGCCGAAGCCGGGATCCCCGTTCTGGTGTTCGCGGACAGCATTATTCGTGGAGCATTCCGCGCCCACTCGTGGGAGGTGTCGACCCGCAACGCCGACGGCAGTATGCTGTGGCGATTTGTCGGCGACGCGGACGAAGAGCTGGCCGGTACGTACGTCGGTACCGAGGTCACACCGCACAATGTGGGCCTCAAGAAGTGGCCGGTCAGCGGGTGGGTCACCCGGTTGACCACCGCCCGCCCGGGCGCAGCGATGCCGGGTCCGCGTAAGACGAAGTAGGGCGACTGCCCACTCCGGGCGGACTCGTCGAAAGAGTCCGCCCGGAGTTGGTCACCCGAGTAGTCCGCTGCCCAGATAGTCGTTCTCGCCGCAGCCCGGCGGAACGAGATAGACGGCCGAGCCGATCGGCGTCGTCCACTCGTTGAGGGCGTCGAAATCACTCAACCGTTGCTGTACGGGTAGATACTGCGCCGCGATGTCGCGCTGGTACGCAGCGAAGATCAGCCCGGAATTGCTGCTCTGGCCCGCCTCCGGTGCGTCGTCGTAGTTGTACGCCCGCCGGAAGAACTGTTCCTGCGGTGTGGTGTGACGAGCGCGCGCGATGTGCGAGCCCTGCGGAATCACCGGGATTCCGAACGCGTCGGTCACCTCGAAATCGACCTCGTCGAATTCGTCGGTGCCGCTGAGCGGGGCACCGTTCGACAGTGTGCGACCGACCGTGATCTCGCGCCCCGGCCGATCGAGTTCGTCCCAGGTGTCCATCTCCATTCGAATCCGTCGCAGTACCAACGATGTGCCCCCGGCGAGCCAGGGGCAGTCGGTGCCGTCGTGCCAGACCAGGGAGTCGAAATCCGTGCTGCCGGGTCTCGGATTGACGGTACCGTCCACCTGTCCCATGAGGTTGCGCATCGTGGCGCCTTCAGCGGTGGTTCCGCGAGCGTTGCGAAAGCCTCGTTGAGTCCACCGAATCGTCGTCAAGGCGCGGACGTTCTTGGACAGCACCCGGACAGCATGGGCGACCGTCACCGGATCGTCGCCGCAGATCTGCAAGAGCAGGTCGGAGGCACCCCAGCGGTCGTCGAGTCGATCGATCGCATAGATCGGAAGTGGTGCGAACCAATCCGGTTGGCTGTCTTGAAGTCCCAGCTTCGTGAACAGTCCGGGTCCGTACCCGACCGTAACCGTCAAGCGGGCCGGATCGAGCGACAACTCCCGTTCGGTGTCAGCCAAGGCGGGTTGTCCGGCCGTCAACCGCGACGCGTCCTCGGACCACATCTTCATGATCCCCACCGCCACCGAACGGTCGGTACTCGGTAACAGGTCGAACCCGATGAAGACGGCATGTGCTTGCGGGGTGGTCGTGATCCCGCCCTGGTGCGCACCGTGGAACGGTTCCACCAGTTGCCCGGCCGGTCGATCATGCCCGCGTTGGTCGATCGCTGTTGTTGCGCCCCAGGTGATTCCCGCCACTCCGAGCGTGGCGACGCCTCCTCCGAGGAGGCGTCGCCTGCTGAGCGCTCGGACGTGCGGGTTGCTGTTGTCAGCCACCGTGGTTGGGGTCGTAGTTCTCCTGGTTGCCGGAGAAGTCGCGAATCTGGGCTGTGAACGTGGTGCTCGAGCCGTCGTCGTAGATCACGGTCACGTCTGTCTCGGCGCCGGGAAGCAGCGGTGCGGACAGGTCCATGAACATCAGGTGATCGCCACCCGGCGTCAGGCTTGCGGTGCTCTCGGCGGGGATCAGGAATCCGCCGTCCTTCGGTCGCATCGTCATCGTTCCGCCGTCGCCGGTGACCACTTCGTGCAGTTCCACCCGTGGTGAGGCCGGGCTGGTCGCAGAGACGACGCGCACGTCCTTGCTGCCGGAGTTGACGAGCTCGGCGAAGGCCGCGCTCATTCCGTCCGGTGCGGCCTTGACCCACTGGTCCTTGATCGTGACGGCTTGTGCTGCTTCGGTTTCCTTGTCGGACTCCGAGGAACAACCGGTCAGTGCCAATGCTGCGGTCAAGACGGCAGCAACGAATATCGTGTGTCGAGCAGACATATGTGTCTCCGTGATCGGTGAAGTTCGGTTGCAGGACCAGCAGGCGAGCTGATCCTGGTGGTTGCACTGGGGCAGTGCGGCAAAGCACTCCCGCTGTGCGCCTTTGTCAACCGCCGGCGGTCGACAAAGGCGCACGGCAAAGTGGCGCACGGGCTTTCCGCGCGCAATGAGAAAAGGGGGCGAACTACTCGAATGCGGGCGGACCGCGAGTGCCCAGGCCTGAGGTGAGGAGTTGACGCAGAACAACTTTGGGCCGGTAGCGGGTCTTGACAGTAGAAGTGGCGGGTGCAGGTGCCCAGGGACGCAGAACGACGGCCACGACGGCTGCCAGGGTTGATGCGGTCACCCGGTATCCGTGCTCTGCTGCGCGGACGAGGAGTGCGCAGACACCGATGGCGAGGACGTGCGCGGTGAGCATCGGGAGGGTACGCAGCGATCCGTGGTGATGATCGGATGCCACGGTCAAGGTGGCGTGGCCGACTGTCTGCCCGGCCGCGAGCATGAGTGCCGACGAGAGGACAGGCGCGCGTCTCGTGTCGAAGGATGCGACCACTGCGCCGACCGCTACGCACGCAAGGACCAGAAGTGCCATCGCGCTCTCCGAAGGCGCGCTGCCGCCACCCAGAGCGTGGGCCGCGATGCTGACTGCTCCAGAGGTGCCGCCCACGACTGCCCCGCGCAACTGCGCGACATCGCGGGGTCCAGGCGTCATACGCGGAAGGATACAGGTATCTACTACGGCAACTAGTAGATACCTGTGGCGATGGCGGTGGCTTTCGGCGGCGTCGAGTCGGAATTTGACAATAAAGTTCACCCCGGGCATTTGCCGCGCCCGTTGCCCGTGGCGAGCGTCGGGAACCCGTGGGTGGAGTCGGTGCTGCGTCGAGGGCACCTTCGGGAAAGTTGCTGCACGTCGACGGTCGAAGAGGACCAAAGTCATCGAAGTTCGGGTGCAACGGTTTCTCTCTCCGAGACGGTATCGACCGCCGAACTCGGAGGCCTCAGCAGTGATAACGTCCGAGACGTTATGTCCGATTACTCCCAACTCGACATAGGACGACGGTGCGAAGCGACAACAACGGCTCGAATACGGGATTTCTCCGCGACGGCTCGGCGACGCCGCAGTCCGGCGGCACCGCCGCGTCCGACGAGGAACACGTGAGGTCGTTGCGAACAGTGACGTTCACGCCACAGTTCGACGAGCCGTCGGCCAAGCCCCTGCCCAGTCAACGGATGCGACAGTCACGGCGTGACG
The DNA here is from genome assembly GCF_049739425.1 of Rhodococcus sp. 27YEA15. Lineage (NCBI taxonomy): Bacteria > Bacillati > Actinomycetota > Actinomycetes > Mycobacteriales > Nocardiaceae > Rhodococcus > Rhodococcus sp. 27YEA15. Next base: position 4,049,098 of record NZ_JBMHHW010000001.1, on the reverse strand, counting down.
AGCAGGCGGATTTTCGATCGGCACGCCCGCAGGACATGACGTCGGTGGACGATCTGGACATCATCAAGCGAGCGAAGCGGCCACCGGAGCGCGGCTTCGGCAGCGTGCTCTTCAAGTTGTCCGGTGGACGGATCAACACGGGCCAGTCGGCCGCCGAACTCGAGCACCAGGCGCTGGTGCGCCGGGCCAATCAGACGGTCCGAGGGGTGTACAAGATTGCGTTCATCTCGCTCAAGGGTGGTGTGGGAAAAACGACCGCCGCCAAGACCGTCGGTTCCACGTTCGCATCGATTCGTGGGGACCGCGTCGTCGCCATCGACGCGAATCCAGATCTGGGCACTCTTGCCGATCGCGAGGAGCGCGAGCATCATCTGACGGTTCGAGATCTGTTGGCGGACAGCGACATCAAGACCTACAGCGATGTCAGGTACTACACGTCGCAAGGCGAGAGTCGGCTGGAAATTCTTGCCAGCGAGGCGGACCCGGAAACGTCCGAGTCGTTCAACGAGCAGGATTACCTGGACACGTTGCGCATACTCGAGGTTCACTACAACATCATCATCACCGACTGTGGTACCGCGGATCATGCATTCGGCGATGTACGGAATCCTCGACGAGGCTGACGCGCTGGTCATCGTCAGTCCGACAGCCCAGGACGGTGCACGTAGTGCTGCAGCGACGCTCAGTTGGTTGTCGAAGCACGGTTATGCGGATCTGGTGACGAGGTCGGTGGTGGCGATCAATGCGACCAGGCCGGGGTCGTCGTCGCTGGATCTGGATCAACTCGAGGATGTCTTCGTGCAGCGGGGGGTACGCGCAGTGCGAACCTTGCCGTACGACGACCATCTGGGCGAAGGCGGCCCGATCGACCTGAAACTCCTGAACAAGCGAACCGCCCGGGCGTATCTCGAGTTGGTGGCTGCGATCGCCGAGGGCTTCCCCGACTCGGTGGGCCGACACGCATCCAAGTAATACATTCGCACATCTGTTCGAAAAATGTTACCGTTCTACTGCGCGGCAGTGGTGCAGTGGGAAGCCTGCATCACTGCCGCCACGAACTCGAGGTTCACAGCTGACTGCCTTCAGCTGTGAACCTCGAGTTGTTCCTCACCGTTCAGGGGAGTCCGACGGCACCATCGGTAGAACTAGGTCCGGATTCGATCGGATCTGAAAATTGTTGCTACCGATTGGTTTCGGATTGTCAGGCAGGCGTCACTTCGGAAACGAAGGTTTCGTCCTCCGGTCAGGGTAACGTGTTCACCCCTTGCCGGAGATGACGGCAAGTCCCTCCGATTCCGGCAGGACGTGGCCGATCAGATCGGCCAGCGAACGGGTGAAGGGATTGTTGTCCAGGGCGTTCTTGTCCTTGGGGATGACTCCGGACTCCATCATCAGGCGGAGCGCGCGGTTCGCCTGGATCGACCCGTGAATTCCGGACAGCACCTCGTAGAAATGGACATTTCGGGTGGTCCGGCCCGAAAGCTCTTCGTATCGTCCGACTATCTCGTCGCGACTGGGAAAACCTTCCGGGAGATCGAAACCGTAGTACTGACTGAACACCCGCGACAGATGAATCCAGTGACCGAGATCTTTCTCCGGGGAGGACAAGGTGGCGCCCTCCCAGTCGATCACAGCGCTGACGGAGAGGTCGTCACCGAAGATCATGTTGCCGATTCGGCTGTCGCCCCACGAGAGCACGAGTTCTTCGCCGGTAGGTTGATTGGCCTTGGCCCAGGACAGTGCTTCGTCGATGACCGGGCAGCGGTCGGTTCCGACGGTCCACGTGTAGAAGTCCTCGTAGTAGTTGACTTCTTTTTCTGCTGCCGAGTTTCCGTCGAATGTCCGCGCCGCGAAATTCAGGCCGAGAGACTGCCAGTCCAGCCGATGGATCGAGACGAGGGTCTTCAGGCCGTTGTTCACCAGGAGTTCGCGATCGGCGACGTCGAGGCTGAGCACCCAGCTTCCGGGTGCTGCAAAACTCGGATCATCGGACGGGATGTTTCCGGCGACGTGCTCCATCACGAAGAACGGTGCGCCGAGCACGTCGTTCGACTTCTCGTACCAGAGGACATTCGGAACCTGGCACTTCCGAATCGGCGAGTGCTTTCATGACCTTGAACTGAAATTCCACGTCGTACTTGCGAAAGAGGGTCTCGCCGGTGGGTTCGATACGTGCAACCATCGACTTCGATTCCTCGACCCCGTCGATGGTCCACGACGCGTCGATCAACACCGTGATGTTCGAGAAGCCGTTTTCGCCTGGCCTTTCGAACTTGTCGACAGTCAGATTTTCGGCGAGGGGCATGTGCTTGGACAGCCAGACTCCGAGGTTTTCGGATGCGACCGAATCTGGCATTTCCATTTTATTGTCGAATAGCATGTTCTTTGGTTCCGTTTCGTCAACGTGCCGTGTCAGGGAGATGCTCGGACAACCCGAGTCGATCGGATGACGGAGTGCTCACTTGGCCCTGGCGTCGGCGTCGCGCAACTGCACCCAACCGCCGCTGGTGAATACCCGCTCGGTCCAGCCGTAACCGACCTCACCGTTCCAGGTCCACCGAGTGGGTGCCTCCGCGGCGAGGTTGCCGCGAGGCTCCACACCGGGGTACATGCCCTGTGGCAGCACGGTGATCGGAAGTACGCCGAGAATTTCACCGTGGATGACCTGCGGTCCTTCCGCAGTGTCGAAGGTGGTCTCGAACTCGCGGGGCTCGCCCAGCGGACCGGTGAGTGCCGGACCCTGATGGTTGCTCACCTCGATGAATTCCGAACCGTCCCAGACATAACCCATGAAGTAGGTGGGACGCCCGGTGACGTGGATCTGGAGCAGGTGGAAGGTCTTTCCGCTCGGGAAGGTTCCGTTGATCCACGATTCGCGCCACATGTGACTGTTGCTGCGCGGACCACACGAATGATCGCGATGCCCGACGGCGTCGAACTCGATCGTTTCGCCGTGGATTTCCACCTGGCCGGTCACCCTCATGGACTGTTCGATGTGCAGGCCGGATCCGCTGACCGCCGGGTTCTTGTCGTGCGCCGTCATGGTCTTGGGATCGAGACGCATTCCTTTGCCGAATGCCGGCGAGGACGCCGTGCCGACGAGGTCGACTTTCACACGCTCGGTCAGCCCGTCGGTCAGCGGACCCTTCGCGAGGTCGGCCATCAGCACGCGCCGAACTACGCCGTCGTAGGTCATTTGCCACTTCTCGAGTGGTTCCAGCGGCTTCGTCTCGGCCTGGCCTGTGTACATCGGCTCACCTTCGCGTCTGGGTGCGAAGGTTCGGCTGACGAGAATCTCGCCGTTGGGCAGGTAGATCGCGAAATTGGCTTCCCAGATTTCGCGCGAAAGCAGGCCCCAGTGAATGTACGCGGCGATCTGGGATTTCGGGTCGTAGCACGTGAATTGCACGCTCTCACTCCATAATCCACTGCCATCAGGCATGGTGTGGAACGAGTCGTCCTCGACGGAAACCTGGTGATTGAACGGTGACACGCGGTACCTCCACGGTATTGCTGGGCATTTGTCGTAGTCATCACACGGAACGCGCAGAGTGGCGCGCATCTCATGTATTGGATACGGTATACACTACAACGACCGCATGCAAGGCCCAGGTTTTATCCGGAGGTTGAGTTCAGTAGAAATTGGAGACGGAATATGTTGGTGAACAACATATTCGGTGAAGCGACGATTGCGCGTGCACCTGGCCGACTCAAATCCCGAGTAGAGTCGAGAGATGATCCATCACGTTCAGGTGGGGTGCCCGCCTGGTTCCGAGGATGCACAGCGCGCCTTTTACGGTGGCGCTCTGCGGTGGACGGAACTTCCCAAGCCGCCTCTGCTCGCCGCCCGCGGTGGGTGTTGGTTCAAGGTGCCGGGAGTGGGCGGGCCGGACGGTGAACTACACGTCGGCATCGAGCCCGATTTTCGGCCGGCCCGCAAGGCTCATCCAGCATTCGTCGTCGACGTGGACGCCGCGGCACAGGCGCTCGAGGACGCAGGCTTCTCGATCACGTGGGCCGATCCGGCCGAGATTCCCGGGCGCCGCCGCTTTCATACTCACGACGGCGTCGGGAATCGGCTCGAATTCCTCGAACCAGAAGGACATTGACCCGAAGTGCTGCCGGTCAGAAGTACTGCCGGTCAGAAGTACTGCGATCCACCGTCGATGCTCAAATGCTCGGACGTGATGAAGCCGGCGTCGTCGGACGCGAGGAACGCGACCGCAGCGGCGATCTCCTCGGGGTCGGCGGCCCACTGCTCCAGGAACGGGGTGCCCATCTGCGCGAGCTTCGGATTCGATTCCGACGCCGCGGCCAAGGCGCTCTGCATGTCCCCGGAGCCCATCGGGGTCCGTACGCCGCCGGGATGCACACTGTTGACGCGAATGGAGTGTCGACCGAGTTCTGCGGCGAACGCGCGGGTCATGCCGGTCACCGCATGCTTGCTGGTGGTGTAGTGCACCATGAACGGCTGGACCTTCTTACCGGCGTACGAACTGGTCAAGATGATCGAACCCTTGCCGCGTTCGATGAGGTGGGGTGCACTGATCATGACGGTGTTCCAGACGCCGGTGACGTTGATGTCCATGTGATCTCGGAACATCTCCGGTGTCGACTTGTCCCATGTTGCCGGGATGCAGATGCCCGCATTGGCCACGGTGATGTCGAGCCCACCCAGTTCACCGACTGCTCGGTCGAGTACGGCGCGCATGCCCTCGAGGTCGCGAACATCGGCCTTGTCGGCGATGATGCGACGGCCTTCGTTCTCGACGAGTTCGACCGTCTTCGCGAGGTCGTCGGGTGTGGGTGAATCGTACAGAACTCCGGGCAACGGTCCAGCCAGGTCGACGCCGATGATGTCGGCGCCTTCCTGAGCGAGGCGAATGGCGTGTGCGCGTCCCTGACCTCGGGCTACTCCGGTGATGAAAGCGATCTTTCCGGCGAGGCGTCCCATTGTCTTCTCCTTGTCTCTCGTACCGCACGTTCTCTCGTACCGCACGTTCTCTCGCACCGCACGTTCTCTCGCACCGCACGTTCTCTCGCACCGCACGATTCGGTGGTGGTGAGCTGTGCGGTTACCGCGGTGATTGCATCGGCGCGGGTGCGGGTGCCGTTTTACTCTCGGCCTCACCCGGGCATTGGCAGGCCCTGCCGGGTGGGTGCACGAACGCAGCCGCCGAGGCGGCGACCGGCTCACTGGCGGAAGCGAATTCGGTTCCGGGATACACCATACGTGATACTCGTTCCGTCCGAACCGCTTTCCGCGGTGGCGGGCCCGAGAGGTGTCAGTGCGAGTGGTCGCTGAAGGTTTCCAGGCCCAGTACCGACAGGAGTTTCAGCTTGTCGGCTCCCTCGCTGCCCGGTGGGGCGGTCAGTACCAGCAGCGCCTGGGACTGGTCCTCGGTGAACAGTGCCTGGCAGTCGACCTCGATGAATCCGATCTCGGGGTGGACGAGGGTTTTGTGATCCTCGAATCGTTTGGCCACTTCGTGTTGTGCCCACAGCCCCGTGAATTCCTCGGACTTGTCGAGTAGGGCGAGTACCAGTTCGCCGGCCCGCGACATCGGACCCATCGAACCGTATGCTGCGCGCAGTGCGGACACCTGCGCACGACTGTGTCGCGGTTGGTCGGCCTCGGGGTATCGCAGACGTTCGGCTGTGGGGCGGACGAACCAGCGGTAGATCTCGTTGCGTTCCAGTCCCGAGTATTGCGAAACGTCACCGAACAGTGCTGCGGCCATCCGGTTCTGGGCCAGGGTGTCACCGATGTTCGAGATGATCAACGCCGGACAGTCCTCGAGTCGGTCCAGCACCCGTAGCAGTGCAGCAGCGACCTGACCGCCGGTACCGTTCCGGTCGGGGGAGCTGTGACCGGCGAGTCGGTACAGGTAATCGCGTTCGTCGTCGGTCAGTCGCAAGGCCCGCGAAATAGCGGCGAGCATCTGGACACTCGGTTGTGGGCCGCGTTGCTGTTCCAGCCGGGTGTAGTAGTCGACCGACATCACGGCGAGCCCCGCAACCTCCTCGCGGCGCAAACCGGCGGTTCGGCGCCGTGGCCCAGTCGGTAGACCGGCATCACCAGGTTGCAGGGCCTCCCGATGGCGTCGGAGGAAGTCGGCGAGTGCAGGGCGGTCCATCGTTCCATCATCCGAGCGGTTGCTCGATTTATCCAGGGATCGCGAATCCACCGATCGACGGACCCTGTTGTACGCGCACCAGAGGTGTCATCGTCGAACAATGAAGATCAGCGGAAACACCGTATTCATTCCCGGCGCTACCAGCGGAATCGGCCTGGCCCTGGCTCTGGCGCTCCACGAGAAGGGCAACACCGTGATCGTCGGTGGGCGCCGGACCGAACTCCTCGACCGGATCGGACACGAGAACCCTGGCATCCACACCGTGACCATCGACACGACCGATCCGGGGAGCATCACAGCGGTGGCAGCGGAAGTGATCGCCGCGTACCCCGAATTGAATGTCGTGGTCCCCATGGCGGGAATCATGCGCGTGGAGGATTGGCATACCCCGGACGGATTCCTGGCCTCGGCGGAGCAGACGGTCACCACCAATCTGCTGGGACCGATCAGGTTGATCGGCGCGTTCGTCGAGCATCTGTCCACTCGCCCGGACTCGACGATTCTCACAGTGTCGTCAGGTCTCGCGTTCGCCCCGCTTGCGGCGACTCCGAGCTACAACGCCACCAAGGCCGCCATCCACATGCTCAGCGAATCGCTACGTCTTCAGTTGGCCGATACAAGCGTGCAGGTTCTCGAACTCGAACCCCCGGCGGTGCGTACCTCACTCATGCCCGGCCAGGAAGAGAGCGCCTTCGCGATGCCGCTCGACGATTTCGTGACCGAGGTGATCGGACTGCTCGACTCGCAGCCCGATGCCACCGAAATTCAGGTGGAGAACGTCAAATTCCTTCGCTACGGCGAAGCCAGGGGAGACTATGCGCAGGTGGTTGCGACCCTCAATCACCTGGACCCGCACGGCAAGTGACGTCAGGCGTCCTCGCCTCCCGATGTGGTGTCGGAATTCTTGCGCCAGTGGGTGAATCGGTCCTTGATATCGGAGGCGACATCGCTGACTCCATTGCCGACTGCCCCGACGGCTCCGCCGAATCCGCTGCCGAGATCACGGATCGTCCGGATCAGGGGGTCTTCGGACTGGTCGAAGTTCTGCTTGTAGTTCTTGGCCGCGTTCTTGAACTCGTCGCCGATCTTCGCGGCGTCGTCGCCGGCGCGCCGTGGATAGTCGCCGCGCACAATGGTGGAGTACGCGCCGCTGTCCACCCAGTTCTTCAATTCAGCGGCTCGCAGTACCGAGAACGGGTGGGAGAGGAGTTCGATGTTGAGGAGTTTGAGGACGCCGTCGCGCAGATCGCCGCTGGAATCGTATTCGGCGGCTTGCTCGAGGAAGGCGTCGACGTCGATCTCGCTCACGCGTGAGCCGCCGGCAAGTTTCATCTGAACGCGGATGGCCGTGTGGACGTCCTGTCCGCACAGCAGACCGGCCCGGTCACCCGAGAGTTCGGATTTGCGTTGCCATTCCATGAGTCCGGCGATGATTGTTCGCAATGCCCAGCCGCCGACCGGCAACCACCCGATAGTTCCTGCCAACCGCATCAGGTGCATGAGAATCGTGCGGTACACGGCATGGCCGGACAGGGCATGTCCGAGCTCGTGTCCGATGACGAATCGCTGCTCCTCGTAGTTCATCACGTCGAGTAGACCCGTGGTGATCACGATGAACGGCTTGTCCATTCCGATGGTGAACGCGTTGACCACAGGGGTTTGCAGAACGAAGAGTTCCGGGATCTGGTCGGCGTCGAGGATGTCGGCGCAGTCTTGACGTAGCTCGTGAAGATCGCGGAATTGACGCTCGTTCACCCGGACGGACGTCGCGAGGTACATGAGCCGATGCTGACGTTCTTGCAGGAGGCCCGACAGCGTTCGCAGCACCGCATCGAATCCGCGAAGCGTGCGGAGGGTGACCAGCGCTGCACGGTCGGCAGGGTGCTCCCAGGCGCGCGAGCTGATATCGGGAAATGTGATACGGCTGCGATCGGGTACTGAAGTCACGTCGGGCCCCTGCTCGGTCGATTGTGGGTCGGCTCGACTCCACCCTAGCGATCTATCGGCGGGTACCCCGGTTGTCGGCTTGACCTTGGAGTTGGTTGAAGCCCCAAGATGGCGGGGTGACTGATTCCGAATCCGACCAACTGATCACCATCGGCGTACTCGCATGAAGGAGTGGGCTCACCGCCGGCGCCCTCCGGTTCTACGACGACTGCAAGCTGCTGGTTCCGGCCAGAGTGGACCCCGACACCGGGTACCGGTATTACACGAACTCGCAGCGCGAGCGGGCGTCGACCATTCGGCGTCTGAGGGAAATCGGGATGCCGCTCCACACGGTGGCGGCCGTTCTCGCCGGCGACGTCGACGATGCGACTCGTTTGCTCGACGAGCACGTTCGCGACCTCGAACAGCGAGCCCGTGACGCCGCGCTGGTGGCAGAGACGGTCAAGATGGCTTTCGGCCGCTCCGGGTCCGGCGTCGTCGTCTCGGCTGCGGAACTCGCGGATGCAATCGCACAGGTGTTTCCGGCCGCGGCCCAGGGCGGGGAGTTCCCGGTGCTGCGTGGGATCTTCGTGGAGGCAACCCAGAATTCGCTCGTGCTGACGGCAACGGATCGTTACCGACTCACCACGCGGACGCTCGTCGACGTAGGCGGCGGTGGCGGTGACTGGTCGCGGGTGGTCGACGCGGCGGAACTGGCCGCCGCGCTGTCGTCGGTCAGGCGGGACGAGGACATCCGCGTGAGTGCCTCGGTCGCGGAGTTCCGACTTGACGGGGGTGGCGTCGATCTTCGATTCACTGCGCTCGACGACGTGTTCCCCGACTACCGGAGCATGCTCGGGTCGCTGCGCCCGGTGTCGACCAGGGCGGTTCTTTCGCGTGAAGCGTTACTGCAGGTCCTGAACGACGCCGGGTCGACGGCGGTGCGTTGCTGGTTCGGGTCCGGCGGTCTGACATCGACGATCGGCGGCGACGACCTTCTCGTTCCGGCGACGGTGGAAGGTACCGATGTGACTCTCACCTTCGATCCGGCCACTTTGCGCCCGGCAGTCGAAGGTGCCGTAGGGCCGGAGATCATGGTCGACATCTCCGGCCCGGATCAGCCTGTGGTGATTCGTTCCGCTGGTGCCGGGGACCTGACGACGTTGGTGATGCCCGTTCGAGCGGACTCCTGACACGAAGCGACCCCGCCCTCCCGGGAGAGCGGGGTCTGTGCTCGGTCTTGTCAACATCTCCGCGAGCGTCAACAGGTCCAGACGCGTCGGGTGGTTCGGGGAATGGCGCGTCGGTATTCAGAGTAGAGCGGAGGCCCTGCCGATTCGCGGTAGCCGCGAGATATCACCCGGAATCTCACCCGTCCGCCACCGGTCGACCGGGTGAGATTCCCGATTGTGTTGACAGAAGAAGCGTTAAGCCCTTCGATTTCGCCGAATCAGCGTCCGGCTTCCTTCTCGATCAGTGCCATGGCGTCGTCGGTGATGTCGAAGTACAAGTTCGGCTGGGAGACGAGCGCCAGGTCCGGGCTGGAGGTCTGCATCGTCACTACCCACGAACGGTCACCGTGGCTGAGATACCAGGCGCCGGCGAGAACTCCGATGGAGCTTCCGCCCTTGAACCCGGCGTAGTCGAAGTACTCGGCTGCCTTGTCGTTGATTGCCGGATCGATCGCGAGGATGTCGCGGACCGGTGCACCCGCAGGGGTTTCTGCTTTCGCCTGCAAGGAGACCAGCGCGGCCCGAATGTCTGCCGGGCCGGCGAACCAGTCGACGTCGAAGGGCCAGGCGGGATCGGTGAACGCGGTCAGCGGTATGTCGATCAGTCCGGTGGGCAGGGCAGCGAGCATCGCGCGACGCTGATCCGGTGTGCCGTCACGCCATTCGGCGCGGTGGGCACCGTCGTCGCCCCAACCGAGTTGAAACAGTGCCCGCGTCGGCTTCAACGGGATGTTCAGGGACGGATCGGCCATGCCCATGGTGGTGAGTTCGGCTTCGACGGCTTCGCGTCCGACTGCGGCGATCAGCATGTCGGTGGCGGTGTTGTCACTGATGGAAATCATCTTTCCGGCGGTCTCGCGGACCGTGACCTCGGTTCCCGCCGGCAGGTCCTGCATCGTGCCGCCGGGCAGTGACTTGAGGTCGTCGGTGACGGTCAACTTCTGGTCCCAGCTGAGCTTGCCGTCTTCCACGGCGGTCGCGACGGCGCCCAGGACGTACAGCTTGATGACGGATCCGGTGGGCTGCGGCCCGGTGGCGCCGACCGAGAAGAGTTCGGTGTTCTTGCCGCCGGTCACCTCGGTGACGGTCACGTTGGTCGGTGACGGCAATGCCTGCACGGCCGCGTCGAGTTCCTGCCAGGACGTGGCCGGAACGTGGGGTTCCGGTGTCGGGGTGATCTGCATTCCGGCGATCACTCCGGTGCCGTCCACGACAATGTTGACGTCGAGCGCTCCGCCGCCGGTGCTGGTGATCGACACTGTTCCGTCGGTGTCTCCACCGGAGTACGCGACAGTGGTCCAAGGCTGGTTCACGCGCAGCGAGTCGAAGTCGGGCGGGGTCAACTTGACCGGCATGGCCGGGCCGAAATGCTGGTCGATCTCGTCCTGCGTTGCGGATTTGTCGGAGTTGATCGTGTCCAGCAGCCACGAAATCTGCTTTCCGACGCTGCTGTCGGGAACGCCGGCGGTGGCGGCTGTGGTCGTGCCCGCCGTCGTGGTGCCACCGGAGGTGGGGGTCGAGTCCTTGTCGGACGAACACGCTCCGAGCGCAAGTACGGCTGCGGAGGCAAGTGCGATCAGCGCCAGCGGCCGTCGCCTGTTTCGGTGTATGTGTGTTTTCATACCGAAATTTCATCATTAACTGTTGATTTGCACATCCGTCTTCGGTACAGAACTGTTCGTACTGCGGTACCGAGGCGTTCCTCGGTTGACACTGACAAATGTCATACGTTTCGGACGCTCGACCCGGTGCTTGACTATGACGTAGCGTCATGGTTGATGCTTGCTGCATGCGAATCAGCGATGTTGCGCGCACCGCCGGTGTCACTGCGAGAACTATTCGGCACTATCACCGGTTGGGACTGCTCGCCGAGCCGACGAGGCTCTCGAACGGCTACCGGGACTACGCGCTGACCGATCTGATCGGGTTGCTGAGAATTCGTTGGCTGGCGGCGGCCGGTGTTCCGCTCGGCTCCGTAGCGACGGTCATGGCGTCGACTCGCGAGAAATCCGACGCGGACGATCTCGAAGCGGACCTCAGCTCGCTCGTGCAGAGCCTCGACGTGGAGTTGGAGCGGCTGCAGGGGCAACGACGCCGGTTGCAGGACATGCTCGCCGCGCATCGCAGTGGGCGGCCGGTGTCACCGTTGCCGAGTGGTTTGGCGATGGCGTTTGCCGAGTTGATCGAGGACGAATCCGATCCGGCGACGCGGCAGGAGTTCGAGCGCGATCGCGATGCGTGGGAGCTACTGGCTATTTCCGGGACGGGGCCGGCCGAATTGTTCGACGGTGCGGCACGGGTGCTCGCCGATTCGGAGAAACGAGCGGAGACGATTGAGCTCTATCGACGATTCGCCGCTGTGGCCGGTGCAGATCCTGACGCGGTGCAGATCGAGATCGGCACTCTTGCCGGCGATCTGGTGTCGGTGCTCCGCAGGGAGTATGCCGACGTGGATCTGTTCGACTCCGCGTCGTTCCCGGAATCGGTGGTCAGTGTCGAGTCCATCGTGCCTGATCGGGCGCAGCAGAAGGTTCTGGCTCTCGTGCTACGCGATCTGAGGTCCGAGCCGTGATCGCGTCGGTGTGGCTGTGGAGTCGCGGGCAGGTCGATGACCGAGGCGGCAGTGCGATCGGATTCGGCTACTGCGCAGGAACGTTCGTCATACCCGTTGCGTTCGTGGTGGCAAGTCTGATCGAGGCGCTCGCGGTGCACCTGTTGGTGCCGTGGGAGTGGCTGCGATGGGTGCTGCTGGTCGCGACGACTCTCTCGATCGTGCTGCTGGTGGGGACGCTGGCGACGCGTGTGGTGCATCCGCATCTGGTGACCGAGCGGGAGTTGATCCTCCGCTCCGGTTCGACGGTAGTGGCGACGGTGGATCGATCCGACATCGAGTCGGTGCGGATGGCACGACGTTTCGATCGCACACAGAAAGTGGTGGCCGACGATCGATTGTTCCTGCCCGGCCCGGACGGGACTGTGCTCGACATCGACTTTCGCAGAGCGGTGTCGGTTCGCGTCGGTGCGGGCGGCCCGAAAGCGGTTGTCGGGGTGAGTCTGCACGTCGACGACCCGCGAGCGTTGCTCGCCGAACTCACGGCTGTGTAGGTGCAGTCATCGCAGTGGTTCGAGCAGTCGTCGGGGTGCGCGAAGTGCAACCGATATCTCGGAGGTTGCGGTTGCAGCGGTACCGGGACCTGGATGCATCACCGTTGCTTCGGGTAGCGGTATGCGGCCGCAGCGCGTGCACCACCCGGTCTCACTCAGGCGCTCGCCGCACTCGGTGTGGGTGAAGAACCTGCGCCGACCGAGAGGCGCGGGCGCGTACTTCTCTCCCCACGCGGTCAGCGCGTACAGCGCGGGCCACAGGTCGGTCAGGATCTCGGTGGGTACGTACTCGTCTCGACCTCCGACGGGTTGGCGGGTGAGGAGTCCGTTGGCGACGAGTTTGGACAGTCTCTGGGTGAGTACGGCCTTGGAGATGTCGAGATGCTCCTGGAAGTCGTTGAATCGTCGGACGCCGAAGAAAGCGTCTCGAATGATCAGAAGTGTCCACCGCTCGCCGACCAGTTCGAGTGCTCGCGCCAGTGAGCAGTTTTGTTGTGCGTAATCGTGTCCTAGCGCCATGGACCAATCGTACGCGACGGTCTGTTGACCGAACCGGATTCTCCACCTAAGGTTCGTTGAACAGACTTAAGGACGTCCGATGACTCTCACCGCACCTGTTCGGCCCGCCGACGCCCGCACCCAGCGCGCGACCCTGGTGATCGCCGCTGTCGGTACGCTTCTCGCGCTGATCGCGTTCACGGCACCGCTGTCCACGATGGCGGCGGTGGCGTCGTCCCTGGGCGCCGATGCGTCGGGTCGGATCTGGATTCTGAGTTCGATGAGCATCGGTCTGGGCGCGGCACTGCTCACGGCAGGTGCTGTAGCGGACAACTACGGTCGGCGTGGCACCTTCGTGGTGGGAGCGCTGATCCTCGTGACCGGCGCCCTCGCATCCGCAGTAGCACCCAATACCCTCGTATTCGTTCTGGCCCGGGTGGTTCAAGGCGTCGGCGGTGCGGCGATCATCGCGGCCGGCCTGGGCTTGATCGCGCACGCCTTTCCGGCCGGGCCGAGCAGGGCACGCGCAAGCGGCATCTGGGGAGCAAGTGTCGGCGGCGGGATCATGCTCGGACCGCTGCTGGCAGTCGGATTGGATCGCGTCTCGTCGTGGCGGGCGTGCTATTGGTTGTTGGCGGGGTTGACGTTCGTTCTGGTGCTGGGCGCCCGTCGTTGTCTCGCCGAGTCGCGCTCGGACGATCGGCGCAGACTGGATCTGTTCGGGGCGACGTTGCTCGTCGCCGGTATCAGTACTCTGCTTGCGGCGCTGGTGATCGGCAGAGGCGGATGGTCGCAGCCTGCGCCGCTGGTACTTCTCGGTACATCGGTGATCTCGCTGGTGGGATTTGTTGCGGTCGAACACTACTCGGACGAGCCTATGCTGGACTTGCGACTGTTCCGAGCTCCGGCATTCCTCTCGGCCACCTTGGCGGCCTTCGCCACCGGGGCCGGAATCATCGCGCTGATGTCCTACCTCGCAGGGTTCCTCGCCGCCGCGTACCAGACCAGTTCCACGTCGGCTGCGCTGCTGTTGACGGCCTGGTCGGCGACCAGCGTGGTGGCGGCACTTCTCGCCCGTCGTCTCCCTGCGCGGTGGACCGGTCGATTCCAACTGGCAGGTGGGTTGGTGTTCGTGGCGCTCGGCCAGCTCGCACTGACCGGACTCGCCGAAAGCTCGTCGGAGCTGCGATTGATCCCGGGACTTCTACTCGCCGGGCTGGCAAGCGGTGTGATCAACGCGGCCCTCGGCCGTGAGGCAGTGGCGAGCGTCCCGGCCGGCAGTGCCGGAATGGGAAGTGGCGCAAACAATACCGCGCGATACGTCGGATCGGCACTCGGTGTCACCGTGGTGTCCGTGATCGCCGTTCCCGCGCATGGGGTGAGCGCCGCCGCACTGATCGCCGGATGGAACACGGCGGCGGTGCTGACTGCGGTGATCTCCATGCTCGGTGCCGTTGTCGTGGTGTCGTGCCGGCCCAACTCCTGAAGGCGCTGTTTCAGGAGTTTCCGTGCTCGGCGGCAACCGCCCGGTCGACGACTGCTCGAACCACTGCCGGTAGACCGGCACCGATGCTTCGCCCGACGACGGCGCCGAACAACCCAGCCAGCGGGCCGTCGAAGCGAACGCCGTGGGTGATTCGCAGACCCTCGTCGAGCTTCTCGATCGAATGCGGGAACGACAGAGTCGCCAACGGCAGTTTGATCTCGAAGTTCATGGCTCGGTTGGGTACCAGTTCGGTGAAGGTGATCTTCTGGGCGGGCCCGCCGGATTTCACCTTTCCGCTCGCGCCCACCCGGACAGGGCCCTCGACCTGCACCCACTGCAGATCGGCGTCGTCGATCGCCCACGTGTCGAGGTCCGTCCAGCGTCCGTAGACCGAACTTGCGGCAGCGGTGGTGACGACGCTGTACGTACGGATCCAGGTCATGGCAGGTTCGCTTTCATTGCGGAGGCGGCCGATCGCGTCGAGCGAAGCAGCGGTAGACATTCGTGAACGGCACGCTCACCCGCGCGCACCGCGCCGTCCATGTATCCGGACCACTGATCGGCCGTCTCGGTACCGGCCCAGTGAACGGGTCCGACCGGTTCGGCCAACCGCGAACCGTATCGAGTCAGGATGCCGGGGCCGACGACGGCAGTGGGACCACCGCCGATCCACTCCTGATCGGCCCAGCGCTGATCGACGTAGTCGATGGCGTCGAGAGCTTCGTCGCCGAACATGGACGACAGCGACGAGAGCGCCCGAAGGCGGCGTTCGGCATCGGGGAGGCGGTCGAACTCGCGGGCATAGTCGCCACCGATGAACCCGAGCAGAACCCCCCGCCCGTTCTCGACGTCCGGGCTGGTGTCGAAGGTCGCAAAAATCGGACCGGCGTCCGAAAGGATCTGGCCGTTGAGGCCCTGCTCACGCCAGAACGGGTGCGGATAGGAGGCGTAGATCTTGGTCAGGACGCCCTGCGGCCATCGCTGGATCAGGCTCCGGTGCTCTTCGGGTAGCGGCGGCGAGAATTCGATCTTCGAGCGCATGGTCGGCGGTATCGCGACGATGACGCAGCGGCACTGTACCGACTCCCGGTCGGTGTGCACGACCGCGGCATCTGCACACCTGTCGATACGACGTACCGGGGAGTCGAGGATCACTCGTTCGCCCAGATCGGCAGCCATCCGCAACGAAATAGTGTGCGAGCCTTCGGGGAAGTGATCTTGTTGGGCACCGCCTTCGGTGTCGAGCATGCTGTCGAACCCACCGCATCCGCGGATGTAGTCCAACGCGTAGAGCATGGAGATCTCGTCGGTTTCGCATCCCCAGGTGGTTTTGGCGACTATCGAGAACAGGTCGTGACTTGCCCTGGTGGCGTGGTGTGTGGTGAGCCAACTCGAGATGGTGTGCGAATCGAGTGTGGCGGCACCGGGCGACTGCCACGGTTTTCCCGCAACCATACGGCGGGTGAGTCGGTTGATCGCGAACTGCAACCGTCCGATGTCGGCGAGTTCGAACACCCCCAATGCCGGGACGGTGCCGGAGTATCGACGAATCTGCCCACGCCAGGAGATCGCGCTGTCACCGCGCGTGTGCGTGGGGTGGTAGCCGACGCCGGTCTCGTGGGCCAGCGCGATGATTCGGTCCTGGCCCGGACCGATGAAGGTACCGCCGAGATCGGTGTTGCAGCCCCCGAGATCGTGGTTCATCGTACGGCCGCCCACTCGGATGTCGGCTTCGAACACTTTCACCGAGAATCCCAGCGCGGTCAGGCTTCGTGCGGCCGTCAGACCGGAGAGGCCCGCGCCGACGATGACGACGTCGATCATGTCCGTCGAGGTCACTCGGCCACCGGAGGATGTGCGGCGACGAAGGCCTCGATTGCGGTGAGATCGAAATTGCCGTGATCACTGCCGAGGCCTGCCGCGACGTGTGCGGCTGCGGCACAACCGAAGCGGGCGGATTCGACCGGGTCGAGGCCCAACGAATGGCCACGCAGGAACCCGGCGGAGAAGGCGTCGCCGCATCCGGTGGTGTCGACGACGTCCGTCTCGTATGCCGGTACCGGGACGGCGGATGTGCCGTCGACCACCAACGCGCCGTTGGGGCCCGATGTTGCTGCGATGCAACCGACTCCGCGTTCGAGCAGCGCGAGGCAACCGTCTTCGAGCGAGTCGGTCCCGGTGAATCCCGTGACCTGCTGGTCGTTGGGGAGCAGGAAGTCGATGTACGGCAGAGCCGGCGCGATCCATTCGAGCAGGCCCGGATTTCCTTCGGCCAGAATATCGGCGGAGGTGGTGACGCCGTTCTCGCGGGCATGGGCGAGTATCTTCGACGCCACTTCACCACCGAGGAATTCAGGTGCACCGAAGTGCAGGTGGGTGGCGCCGGCAATGGCGTCGAGCGGTACGTCGTCGATCGTGTACGCGGCGGTGGCGCCGACGACGTGGAATGCGGGTCGGTCGCCGTTGCGCCGGATGGGCAGTACCGACGCGGACGTCTGGGTGTCCGGTTTGGTCAGCAGATGCTGGGTCGAGATGCCGTAGTCCTCGAGCATGGAGA
This sequence comes from Rhodococcus sp. 27YEA15, assembly GCF_049739425.1. Taxonomy (NCBI): domain Bacteria; kingdom Bacillati; phylum Actinomycetota; class Actinomycetes; order Mycobacteriales; family Nocardiaceae; genus Rhodococcus; species Rhodococcus sp. 27YEA15. Next base: position 4,032,157 of record NZ_JBMHHW010000001.1, on the reverse strand, counting down.
TCAGCATTCGTCCGGAATGATCGTCTCCGACGGCTCCGGCGCTGAGTACTTCGGCGCCCAGCTTCGCGAGGGTCAGTGCGGTTCCACCGGCGGTACCTGCGGGGGAGAGGCGGATCTGTTCCACCAACACCGAACCTTGGCCGGGGGGAATCTCGTCGACCGCGCGAACGAGTACGTCGAGGATGTGAACTCCGAGTGTGACGATTTTCATCTGGTTCTCCTCAGGTCCTGGCCGGTCGGGTGGAGCCGTATTTTTGTTCGACCGCTGCTGTGATCACGGCGGTCTGCTGAGCGACGTCGAGGCTGCGTACCTCACCCATGGAGCGAGCTGTCGAGTAGATCTTCGCGGCCCACTCGAGTAGTCGGGTGGAGGTCAGGGCCGCCTCGAGATCGTGCCCGTAGGTGACGGTTCCGTGGTGCGCCATCAGCGCGGCGGTCTTGTTCTCGAGGGCGTCGATCACGGAGTCGGCCAATTGGGCACTACCGAAGGGAGCGAACGGGGCGACGCGGACCGAACCGCCGAACGTGAGCATCTGATAGTGGATGCAGGGCAGTTCGTCCGTCACGCAGGTGACCGCGACACAGGTGGCTGCGTGCGTGTGGACGACGGCTCCGGCGCCGAATGTGCGGTACACCGCCAGGTGCAGGCCCAGTTCGGAAGTGGGCGCCAACGTGCCGTCGATCGTGTTGCCGTCGAGGTCGACGACGGTGATCTGATCGGCCGTCAGGGACTCGAAGCGAGCTCCTGTTGCCGTGACGGCCACGGCGTCGCCGATTCGCACGCTGATGTTTCCGGCCGTACCGGGAACGAGGCCGTCGCGCGCGAGTGCACGCGCGGCTTCGGACATGGCGGAGCGCGCCGGACCGAACTCTGAGCTGGACATTCGTCCAAGATAGTCGCATTCCGAACTCCTGTCACCGTCTCGGCGGAATCAGGTCCGATCGTTGACACTGCCTCTGTTCCAGAGGTAATTTTGATGCATGTCACCGGCTGAATCCACGATCGAACCGTCCGCCGACGTCGCCGACGAATTGTTCGAGGTTCTCGGTCAGATCCGACGCCAGAGTCGCCGCGTGTCCGGGCACCCGTTCGAGGCTTCGCCGTTGAACGGATCCCAAGTGGAATTGGTTCGGTTGGTCAGGCGTCACCCCGACGTCTCGGTGGCAGACGCGGCAGCCAAACTGGGGTTGGCCGCGAACACGGTGTCTACCTTGGTCCGTCAGTTGACCGATGCGGGCGTCGTCGAACGGGTAGCCGATCCCGCGGATCGGCGCGTGGCCCGTTTGCGTCTTTCCCCGGACGCCAGTCGCCGGGTGGACGCGTTTCGTGCTCGGCGAAGCAGCGCGCTCACGCTCGCGTATTCCGCGCTCTCGCCCGCCGATCGACAATCCGTCGAAGCGGCACTTCCGTCACTTGTTCGACTTGTCGACGAACTCCGCACCCTGGAGGGCTCGACAACGGAAAGGTAACTGTGACTATATATTCGAATTATCCATCCGCCCCGATGAAGGCAGTGGGGTCGGCTGTTCGCATTTCCGATCTGACCTACCGCTTCGGTGACCACACGGCAGTGGACTCGTTGAACCTGAACATCGACGCGGGCGAGTGTTTCGGTCTGCTCGGCCCCAACGGGGCGGGCAAGACCACGACGATCAGAGTGTTGAACACACTGCTTCCGGTTCAGAGCGGCGACATCGAAATCTTCGGTCGATCGCTACGCGCCAAACCGATCGCGATACGCCGAGTTCTCGGCTATGTCCCGCAACAACTTTCCATAGAAAGCGGTCTGACGGCCCGCGAGAACGTCACCTGGTTTGCTCGGCTGTACGACGTCCCGCGAGCGGAGCGTCGGGATCGCGTCGACGAGGCGCTCGAGATGGTCGATCTGCTCGACGTGGCAGGCAAACTCGCATCGAGTTTCTCCGGCGGCATGGTTCGTCGACTGGAGTTGGCGCAGGCGCTGGTGAACAGACCGGCTCTCCTCGTGCTCGACGAACCGACAGTTGGCCTCGATCCGATTGCACGCGAATCTATCTGGACGAGAGTCGCGAACATGCAGAAGCAGTACGGAATGACCGTACTGCTCACCACGCACTACATGGAAGAAGCGTCGGTGCTGTGCGACCGAGTGGCCTTGATGCATCACGGAAAGCTGTGCGCTGCAGGTAGGCCGGCGGATCTGGCAGCAGAACTCGGCCCGAACGCCACACTGGAGGACGTCTTCCGTCACTACACCGGCGACGATGTCGCCGAAGGAAAGTCAGGAGGTCTTCGCGATGTCCGTAGCACCCGCAGTACCGCTCACCGTATGGGATGAGCCAGTAGTCAATCCGGTCGTTCGACTCCTGTCGAGGATCTATACCTTCTGCCTCGTCGAACTGCAGAAACTCCGCCACGATCGGTCGGAGTTGGTCACGCGCGCGATTCAGCCGATCCTGTGGCTCGTGATATTCGGGACGACGTTCAGCAAGATCGGTTCGATCCCGACCGGAGGCGTTCCGTATCTCGACTTCCTGGCGCCGGGAATCATCGCGCAGTCGGCCATGTTCGTATCGATTTTCTACGGAATCCAGATCATCTGGGAACGCGACGCGGGGGTGCTGACCAAACTGCTCGTCACACCGACTCCACGAGCAGCGTTGGTGACTGGCAAGGCATTTGCCGCCGGCGTCCGCGCCGTTGCACAAGCCGCTGTCGTGGTGATCGTCGCTGCATTGCTCGGTGTCAGCATGACGTGGAACCCGGTGAAGCTGCTCGGTGTGCTCGTGGTGGTGGTGCTGGGGGCGGCGTTCTTCGCCTGCCTGTCCGTGGCGATCGCCGGAATCGTACTCAAACGTGACCGACTCATGGGGATCGGGCAGGCGATCACGATGCCACTGTTCTTCGCCTCCAATGCTTTGTATCCCGTCAGTGCCATGCCGGGGTGGATGCAGTGGCTCAGCCGGATCAACCCGCTCAGTTACGAAGTGTCGGCGTTGCGCGGCTTGCTGATCGGCGTTCCGACCAACTACTGGATCGATTTCGCGGTTCTCATTGCCGCTGCACTGATCAGTATCGTCGTTGCCTCGGCCTGTCTTGGCCGTCTGACTCGCTGACGCCGTGGCGTAGGCGGGCGGCCAACGCGGTGACTCGTGCCGAGATGTCTTCGCGGACGAGTCGCATTCGTTCGATCCCGTCGATGCCGCGCAGTGAGGGTTCGTCGATCGCCCAGTTCTCGAATGCGGTCTCCGGAACCTGTTCGACCGTCGCTTCGGTGCCGAGCGTGATCACCAGATCGACTTCCGACACCAGTTGCGGGTCCAGGGGTTTCGGAGATCCTTTGCGGATGTCGATGCCTACTTCGAGAAGCACCTCGACGGACAGGGCATTGACGGAACTGCCCGGTTCGGTGCCGGCAGAGTGCACGTCGACCGCGTCACCGGCAGCCTGTTTCATCAGCCCGGCAGCCATCTGGGACTTGCCACCGTTCTTGACACACACGAACAACACCGATCGTTCAGCCACGGACCGATCCGAACTCTGACCTGTTCGCGGCGCCGAAGTGTTTTCGCAGTGCGAGTGAGACGTACACCAGCCCGACCAGTACCGGCACCTCGATGAGAGGGCCGACGACACCGGCGAGTGCCTGACCCGACGTCGCGCCGTAGGTGGCGATGGCGACGGCGATTGCCAGCTCGAAGTTGTTGCCCGCCGCCGTGAACGCGAGTGTGGTGATACGCGCGTAGCCCAATCCGAGTGCCGCGCCCACGACGTAGCCGCCGCCCCACATGAGAGCGAAGTACACCAGCAGGGGTAGCGCAATGCGCACGACGTCCCAAGGTTTGGACGTGATCTGCGCACCCTGCATCGAAAACAGGACGACGATGGTGAACAGCAGTCCGTACAGCGCCCACGGGCTGATTTTCGGTATGAAACGGTTCTCGTACCAGTCGCGCCCCTTGATCTTCTCGCCCAGTAGCCGTGAGAGGAATCCGGCGAGCAGTGGGACGCCGAGGAAGATCAGAACCGACGAGGCGATCTGCCACGGCGATGCGTCGATCGTGGTCTGTTCCAGGCCGAGCAGGCCGGGAAGCACGGACAGGTAGAACCAGCCGAGGACTGCGAACATCCCCACCTGGAATACCGAATTGATCGCCACCAGAACGGCAGCGGCCTCACGGTCACCACACGCGAGGTCGTTCCAGATGACCACCATCGCGATGCAGCGTGCCAAGCCCACGATGATCAGCCCGGTTCGGTACTCCGGAAGATCGGGTAGCAGTAACCAGGCCAGGGCGAACATGACGGCGGGGCCGACGATCCAATTGAGAAACAGCGATCCGAGGAGAAGTTTTCGATCTCCGGTGACGGTACCGAGACGGTCGTAGCGCACCTTCGCCAGCACCGGATACATCATGACGAGTAGGCCCACGGCAATCGGGAGTGAGATCCCGTCGACTTGGATCGAGTCGATCGCAGTGTTGACACCGGGAATCCATCGGCCGACAAGCAGGCCCGCGACCATCGCGACGCCGATCCACACCGGCAGATATCGATCGAGGGTAGACAGCCTCCCGATGACCGGGGGAGCCGCGGCTGAGGTCATTGTGCGCACCGGTTGGAGGCCGGCGCGGGGGAGCTGTTGACCAGTAGGAGCGCCGAGAGCTGTTGTAGTGCTCGCGGAACCACCCAGTAGTACACCCAGGTTCCGCGTCGCGCGCACTCGAGAATTCCGGCTTGGCGCAACACTTTCAGATGATGCGAGATGGTCGGCTGGGACAGGTCGAAGGTATCGGAGATGTCGCAGACGCACGCTTCTGCGCCGGGATGGCTCGCCACCAGGGTCAACAACCGAAGGCGAACAGGATCGCCGAGGGCCTTGAACATTCGAGCGAGATCGGCGATCTGATTCTCGGCCAGGGGTTCCCGTGTTACCGGAGTGCAGCACGCGTCGGCACCTTGTGACCCTTGATTCGACATTCTTCTATATTGACAGATATCGATATAATGGGCAATGCCGGTGAATCTCACGACCCTCCCGACTTCTCGGAATCAAGCGGACTCGAGCACCCGGACAAGTGGAGACGAGCCAACCGGGAAACGCTACGGAGGCCTGGGCGGGGTGACCGGTACGGGAACCGGGAATCGTCTGCGCGACGACATTGCTCGACGTCAGCATCACGTTCGGCCTCGCCGCTCTCGACGGGAGCGGCGAGGCCGAACGAGCGTATCCGACGCTGCCGATCGTCAGAAGAAGGTGTGAATTACGTCGACGACGCGTGGATCGGGTGTGTCCGCACCCTCGATCACCGGGATCAGTCTCCATTTGTCGAAAGTCGTACACGGATGCGAGACACCGAGTCTGACGACGGTGCCCACCGTGATGGACTCGTTGTCGGCGGGCACGGCGTAAAACGCGTGTTGGTCGTTGAGAGCGGTGATGTCACCGCCGACAGATTCGCCGGTGGAAAGTTGTTGAGGAACGGGAAGTCCGGCATCGAACGACATGTCACGTCGGCCTGCGTCGAGAATTGCGAGACCGGGTTCCGGTCGAGACAACGTCCTCGCCCAGACATGCAGTGCAGATCTTAACGGCCGATCGGTGCGGTTCGCACGCAGTGGCGAGAGTTCGGCGTACATGCCGTCGTCGTGAGTGATGTAACACCCCGATCGAATGACGACGGACGTGCTCTCGTCGATCAGAGGGGTGAGGTGCTCGGCGACGATATCGGGGAACGCACTGCCGCCGGCCGTCAGTACCGTAGGGCCGTCGTACAGACCTGCGCCGCGAATTTCGCGGTGTACGGCCGCTAATTCGTCGGCATATCGGTGGAGTCGATCCGTGGTCTCCGGTGTCCGGTCGTGCCCGAGTACACCTTCCCATCCGGCGACCCCCGCCAACCTCAGGTGCGGTGAGGCGGCAACTGCTCGAGCGGTGGACATGGCAGTGGCACGGTCGCGCGCACCCGTGCGGCCACCCCCGGTCCCGACGTCGATCAGAACGTTGATTCGGCTCTCTCGTCCGCCGTCCAAGACACTGGTCATGGTCTGAACTGTCTGCGGACTATCGGCCCAGCAGTAGATTTCGAATTCCTGATCACGCTCGAGCTCGTCGTGGATCCACGACAGCGCGATAGGGTCGACAACTTCGTTGGCCACCAGGATGCGGCGGACGCCGAACTGTCGGGCGAGCTGTGCCTGCCAGCCCGTGGCCACAGTGACCGCCCAGGCGCCGGCGTCGAGCTGGCGGCGCCACAGTTGGGGAGACATGGTCGTCTTGCCGTGCGGGGCGATCTCGACACCGAGTCCACGAACCCAGCCGGTCATCACGGACTGATTTGCGTCGAGAGCTCTCGCGTCGAGAGTTGCGATGGGGGTGTGTAGGTCGCTCAGGCGCGGTGAGCTTTCCAAGAACTCGTCCACAGTCATGCCCCACGAGCGGGCTGGAAAGCTTTTGTGCTCCGGGCCTATCGTCGTCGAGTGCAGGCGGTCGATCCGTTCTGTGTCGATCACAGCGGCATCTCCTTCTGATATCGATGTGATGCTCAGGCAATCAGGCTGTACAGCACTGCTACCACAGCGAAGCTGGTGAGCGAGAGGATCGTGGTCACCACGGTGAACGTCTGTAGTCCTTGTTTGACGGTCATGTTGAAGAACTTGACGGCCATCCAGAAGCCGCCGTCGTTGACATGGCTGCACACCACAGAACCTGCACAGATAGCAGCTGCCAGGTACTCGAGCAGAGTCTGCCGTCCACGGAGTGCGGGACGCAACTGCCGACAACCTCCATCGGTTCGAGGACGTGTCGACCCGGCGACCCTGGCGAAAGCAGTCGAATGTGGAGCTACAGGTTCACCTGTCTTCCTCGGATTCGCAGGTTCGCAGTGGTGGGGAGTCCTCGATCCGGGCCAAGCCGATATTCTGTGGGTGCGCGAACTCCGGCGAACCGCTGAATTGCTCGAACAGTGTTGTGGCGCGGGGTGTCGGGCGTTGTGGAATGTCGCCGACCGGGGCGTCCTGGACACCAACGGGTGGTGTCTTCCGCTCAGGAGTGCGTTCTGGTGGTCCGGTCGATCGAATGGGACGTTGCTGCGTGTGGGTACCATCCGTCGGCCTCCATGTCCAAATAGTCGGGTATTTCGTACAGGGGATGAGGTGTAGCGGTACGATACAGGTTCCATTGCCCACGCCGGCGGCTGTCGATCGTGGAGTTCGAACGTATTGCGAGAGAGACCCATCCATGCCTGGACCTGAATCCACCGGCCTTGTCGAACTGTCCCTGAACGACATCGACGAACTTTTTGTCGCCCCGGACCTCGACCCGATGGCCGGGCAGTTCGAATCCACCTCCGGCATGGATCGGGCTATGGCCCAGGCGCGGGGAATGGGACAGCAGCCCTTGACTGTCGACATCTCGGTTGCCTCACCCCTGGATCAGGACGTCGAGCAGCGAGTTCGTGTGGCGGTGCAGGGCTACTGCCGCGTGCGTTCCGCGGAGCTCGCATCCGAGATCGCAGGGGTCAAGCGTCGTGGGCGCAAGGAACTGATGTTCGGAATGATCTTTCTCGCAGTGTGTCTGGTACTTGCCGGAAGTCTCGAGCTGGCGTCGATCGTCCCCGAATGGATTCAGCAGGTCTCCACCGAAGGTCTCGTTATCATCGGCTGGATTTCGCTGTGGCATCCAGTGGACATGTTGCTGTTCGAGCGGTGGCCGTTGGTGAAGGATCAGCGGGTCCTCGTCCGGATCGCCGACGCGGACTTCCGGATTCGGTCGACCCCGTCACGTGCCTCGGACTCGGTTACTCGGTAGCGGTGAGATCGGCACGGCGATACACGATCATTTCGCGCTGAAGGCTGCGCCGGAATCGTGGCTGCTCGGCCAGTAGGACGGCGAGTACCGTCAGGAGCAGCCAGGTTATCGCCGCACTCGCCACAAGCATCAGCACCGGAATCCACGGTCCGCCCATCTGCTCGAGGAGCGTCGTCTTTGCCCAGACCCGCCAGTAGAGCATCAAATTGACGACCAGGCCGATGCCGTAAGAGATCACGAAGGAGAGCAGGAACGGCTTCCAGGTACCGTCGTGGCGCCGCGCGGTCAACGGTTCGGCCCGCAGTGGCAGGCTGACCGACATGACGTTGGCGACACCCAGCCACAACAAGATCATGGTCAATACCTGCCCGCAGGCTTTCACCAACTCGGCGGTGCTCCCGGTGTGCCACGAAAGTGCAAGACTGAGTGCAAGTCCGGCCGAACCGACGAGCAGGAACATCACGGCGTTCTTGGCGACGAGTACATGCCAGAGTCGTGTTCCTCCGGACAAGGCGGCGCGCACTCGACCGGCGTCGAAGCTCAGTGCGTTGGTGCACACGACACTGCCGACGACGCCCGAAAGCGCATACAGCGCAAGATAAGGCAGACGATCTTCCTTGGCGTCCCATTGGAAGAGCCGGATGAACGCGAGGTAGGCCATGCCCATTCCCAAGCTCAGTCCGAGTCGGAACGCGATCGATCGAGGCTTGGCAACGAACACATTCCGTATCTCTTCGCGGATACGCCCGCCGAGTTCCTGCAGATTCCGGATCGCGGGATTTCCGGGGTCGAACGGGACGTAGCCACGGATCGCAGCGGCCACGGCATCGGAGTCCCCGGCGTCCAGCGCGGCGACTCTGGCTTCGAGTACGGCCAGATGAGCGGTACGCAAAGCTATCCGCGCCGTGGTCACCGCCGCGACGGCGTCGGCCTCTGCCTGGGCGGCAGCACCGACGCCGTCGTCGGCGACCGGTGGCGGTTGCAGGCGCGTGATCAACTCGAGTTGACGTGCCATGTGTGGTGACGGAGACAAGCCGCTGTACGACGGCCGGCGCAGTGCCGACCGTTCGTCGTCCAGCGAATCTCGCACGGACGCCGCAGCTTTGCGGACAGCTTCCCGGTTGTGCCACCGCACCGATCGAGCGTCCCGCTCGGCGGCGACGGCTCTGGACGCAACCTCGGTCAGATCCTCGACCGCCGTCATCGTTCTCTCCACTCGATCTATCGGTGCCCTCGGCGTGGTGCGCTAGGGGCGGTTGTCTTTCTTGGTTTGCCGCCGTGCACCGGCCGCGATGCTGGAGGCTTCGAACTTCTTCTTGCCGGACGAATCACGGGTGGAGTCTACGCGGGCTTTTCCGGCGGAACCGACCTTCCCCGAACCGGTGTCGATGTCGTTGAAGGAGGGTGCGTCCTTGCGGGCGCGGGCCAGGCGTTCTTCTTTGAGTTGTCGAGCGCTTTGGTTGGCGGCGGCGGCAAGTCGGCGGCTGACGCGGCTGAGGGCGTCCTCGAAGACTTCGGCCTTGCCGGCGTTGCGCGCGTTGGCTGCTTTGCCGGCGCCGCGGCCCTTCTTCGCGCCGACTTTCCCGGCTCCGGCGCGTCGATAGTTTTTTGTGTATTTGTTGCGGGCCCGACGAATTCGGGTGTGCAGGGCGATCAACTCGTCTTCGTCGAGTTCGAGGAGTTGAGCTTTCTTGGTTTCGAGGATCAACACGTACTCGTCCTCGTTGAGGGAATTGAGAATCTTCTTCATTTTTTTGTTCCTTTCTGTTTTCCGAACTGTCAGTCTTCCCGCCGGGATGGTCCGCTATGTATGTTTTGGTCAGAACTTCCAGATCAGGGGAACGACGCCGACGGCGACGACGAAGAACAGTCCGATCATGGGCAGGCCGAGTTTCCAGTAGTCACCGAACCGATACCCGGCCGGGTTCATGACCATCATGTTCGCCGGGGTGGCAACGGGGGTCAGGAAGGAGGCGGCCGCGGCGATGCAGACACACATCAACACCGGGCGGGCCGAGATGTCGAGTTGCGCAGCGGCGGAGACGGCGATCGGTATCACCACCAGCGCGGTCGCGGTGTTGCTGATGAGTTGTCCGAAGACGACCGTCAACGTGAACAGTGCGGCGAGGAACACGGTCGGGCCTGCGCCGCCGACTGCTGAGACGATCAGTTCCGCGACCTGTTCCCCTGCGCCGGACGTTCGGATCGCCGTCGAGAGGGGAATCATGCCGGCAACGAGAAGGACGGTGGTCCAGGCGATCCGGCGATACGCCTGTTCGATGGTCAACACCCGTAGCACGATCATCGCTCCGGCGGCCAGGAGCGCCGCCATTACCGGGGGCACGATACCGGTGGCCAGGGCGAGGATCATCACGGCCAGGACGGCGATGGCGCGTGCCGAGCGGTTACCCAACGGAACTGCTTGCCGTTTCACGAGATCGGGGTCGTTGACGACCAGGAATCCGTCGCGGGTGATACCGCGGTCGAGTTCGTCCCAGGGCCCTTCGAGGAGTAGGACGTCACCAACCCTCAGGACGGTGGTCTCCGCGCCGCGATCGGCACCTTGCCGGTGAACCGCGAGGATCACGATTCGCCCGTCGACGACCCGGCCCGGTCGCACGGGTTCCCCGATCAGGCGGGATCGGGGGGAGATCATCACCTCGGCCACGCCGTTGCCACGGTCGATCAACCGTTCCACTACGTCGGAGTCGCCGAAGACCGCGTCGACGATCAGGTCATGGGCGTCGGCGAAGCGGGTGGCGACGTCGCAGTCCCCGACAACGGTGAGCCGATCGGTGGTGCGGTGCCGACCGTCCGAGACGGGGCTGTCGGTTGCGGTGTCGAGGACCGTGACGATGTTGATGCCGTCGTAGCCGCGTAGATCCCAGGTTCCCCGATCTGTACCGACCAACGGGGACTGCGGGGTCAACCGGAGGTGGGTGATGTGCTCGAGCGCGTACTGCCGGGCCAACGTCGAGGCGTGTGCGCTCAAATCTGGGGGAAGTAGATCACTGACACGATTCGGGAGGAGCCGATCCCCGAGGAAGGTCACCAAGGTTATGGTTCCGATGATCAGGGGGATACCGATCACGGCGAATTCGGCGAACCCGAACGCGCCGACTCCGGCAGCTTCGGCGCTTTCGGAGATGATCACGTTGACCGGGCTGCCGGTCAGGAGCAGTAGTGATCCGGCGCTGCCCGCGAAGGCCAACGGCATCAGCAGCTTCGAGGGCGCAATCCCTTTGCGGACGGCGATGACCACAACCATCGGCAACAGGGCGGCCACCGCCCCGTTGAGGTTGATCACCGCGGTCAGCGTCGCTGCCAACGCCATCGTGAGGATCACCAACCGGCGGGAGTTGTCCCCGGCGCCTTTGAGCAGGATCTGCCCGACCCAGGTGGTGACACCGGTGGCTTCGAGGCCCTCGCTGACCACGAACAGGGCGGCGATGAGCACGATCGTGGGATCCCCGAAACCGGCCAGGGTTTCCGGGAGGGTGATCACGCCGGTGAAGTAGAGCACGATCGCCGATCCGATGGCCACTACTTCCACCGGAAGCCGGTTCCATACGAATAGAACGACGACGCAGCCCAGAACCAGGAGGCTGATCGCGGCGGGGCTCATTCGAGGACGGCTGCGGCGCCGAGGACGACGACGACGATCACGAAGTTGATCAGCAGTAGCGGCCACACGAACCGTAGGAACTTGTCGTACCCCACTTTTGCCATCGCGAGGCCACCGACGACGACGACGTTGGTCGGTGCCACCATCAGCATCAGGCCGTGGCCCATCTGGAAGGCGGTGATGACCAAAGACCGGCTCACACCCGCGAAGTCACCGAGTGGGGCCAGTAACGGCATCGCGAGGGTGGCGTGCCCGGAGCTGGACGGGATCAAGAACGCCAACGGAATGTTCACCAGCATCACCAAGATGGCGAACACTCCGGCCGAGGCGCCGCTGACGAGGTGTTCCATCGCGTTGAGGATGGTGTCGAGGGTGTCGGTGTTGGTCATGATCACCGATACCCCGCGGGCGAGCAGGATCACGATCGCCGGGCCGACCATGTCGCCCGCGCCGCGGGTGATCAGCGACACCGTTTTCTTCTCACCCATCTTCGCCACGATCCCGACCAGGACGGCAGCGAGGGTGAACAGCATCGCCAATTGCGGGAACCACCAGTTCAACTCGAACCAGTACGGCTCGGCCGCGGTGACGTGGTACGCGTCGTACTCGGCCGGGCCGGTGGAGCCGCCGAAAATGCTCGACCACGGGATGACGGAGAAGATCATCAACCCGAACGTGAGACCGGTGATGATCAACACGAGCTTCTGGACCCGGGTCAACCTGCCGTCGATATCGAGCGGCTCGGCAGAGTCCGCGCCGCTGTCGCTGTCGTGGTGGTCGATGTCGAATCCGACGATCGAGGTGGTGGGATCTTTCTTCACCTTCGCGGCGTAGCGCAGCACGAAGACCACGGCCACCGCGGTCAACACGATCCACAAGACGACCCGCAGCACGATTCCGTCGCCGATCGAGACGCCCGCTTCACCGGACGCGACACCGATCGAGAACGGGTTGACCGTCGAGGCCAGATTCCCCACCAACGCACCGAGGATGATCATCGTCGCTGCGACCATCCGGTCGTACCCGAGAGCGGTCATCAACGGGATCAGCAGGGCGTAGAACCCGAACGTCTCCACCGAGAAACCCATGGTCGAACCGAGCAGCGAGAACAACACCATGATGGCCGTGATCAGCAGCCACCCCTTGTCTCCGAGTTTCGTCGCCAACTGCGAGACAGCGGTTTCCAAGCTGCGGGTAGCGAAGCTCACCGAGATGAACGCACCCAACGCCATGATGAACAGGACAACACCGACCGAGCCGAACAACCGGCCGATGTTGTCGGTGTCGACGAACCCGGTCACCGAGTCCTGCACACCGTACAAACCGTTGACCGGCGACAAGATCAACTGCTCGATACGTTCGCCGAACGTCAGCGGAGACGAGGTCGTCTCGAACGTGCCCGGTATCGGGGAGCCGTCCTCGTCGACACCGAAACGCCCCGACGGAATGAACAGCGCCGCAACCCACACCAACACGGTCACGATTGCGAGCATCGTCACCGCACCGGGGAACTCGAACTTCTTCTTCGCCGGTATCTGCGCGGCGCCCTTGTCGACCCCGATACTCACTTGCTTCCCTCGGCAGTGTCTGCTTCGGGCGTGCGTGCGTCGAAGGTTCGGGCGTATTCCTGGAAGAACACCGCTTTCGCGACGACTGCTTTCTCGAGTTCGTCGAGCAGGACACGTTCGTTGGGGCCGTGGATGTTCGCGTACCCGTCCGTGGCACCGAAGAGCAGTTTCTCCGCCCCCGGGACGGCGGTGTCGAGGGCCATCACGATCGGAATCGAACCACCACCCGCCATCAACCCCGCCGGCGCATCCCACGCTTGGGAGAGCGCCGACAACGCCGCATCGAAGCCAGGCCCGCCCTGAGCGGCAGCGAACCCGTCGCCGGTCTCCCCCGCGGTGACGGTGAGTTCGAGCCCGAACGGACGCAGCGCCTGCAAGTGACGCACCAGTGCTGCTTGAGCCTGCGCGGCGGGTTGACGCGGATGCACCCGCAGATTGATCACCGCCCGAGCAGAACTGGCGACAGCGTTGACCGCCCCGTCCACCGGTGGGGCGTCGATCCCGGTGACCGTGATCGCCGGGCCCGACCAGATCCGTTCCCCGATACCACCACTACCGAGCAGCGGTAGACCCTCACGAACCTCGGCCAGAGTGCGGAACTCCTCCTCTGTGTAGGTACTGCCCGCCCACGGCTCACGCAACAATCCCTCGACCGCGACATCGCCACTCTCGTCGTGCAACGTCGCCAACGCTCGAATCAACGCCAACCGGGCATCAGGGGCGGCACCGCCGTACAAACCGTTGTGCTTGTCGGTGCCCAGCGTCGTCAACTCCACCACCACCTGCGCCGAACCACGCAACGCCACCGTCAACGTCGGCGAACCCGGCCGCACACTTCCTACATCGGCGATGATCATCGCATCCGCTGCGAAGAGCTCCGGCGCCTCGGGCGGATAAGTGTCGAACGGACTCCCGAACTCTTCCTGACCCTCGATCACGAACTTCACGGTCACCGGCGGCCGCCCACCGAAGACCCGTAACGCTCCGATCATCGCGATGATGTTTGCTTTCGAATCCGCCGTCCCCCGCCCGTACAACGCACCATCGCGCTTGTCCGCCTCGAACGGCGGCGAATCCCACAACTCCACATCATCAGCAGGAACCACATCGTAGTGCGAATACAAGAGAACTGTAGGAGCGCCCACCGGCCCCGGAACACAGGCACGAATAACCGGAGCAGTCTTTCCAGGAATCAGTAAATCCTCGACCTCATCGACACCGGCATCGGTAAGCAAACCCACAATCATCTCGTGCGCAGCAAACAACGGCTCGTCGGGAAAACCCTCCACCGCAACCGACGGAATCCCCACCAGCCCCACCAACTCAGCCTCGAGCACCGGCATCAACCCGGCCACAACATCCTTGATCTGGGCAGTACTGAGTAATGGTGATGCGTCGGGCATCGGTAACTCCTCGATGAAAGGTGGAAACTCATGTATCGGGACGGGACCGACCATTCGTTTCCGGATGGACTAAGCGAACTGCACGAGATCTGTGAGCATTGCGCAAGATATCAATTGGTCAGCACAAGCATGGGCGATTTGTCGTATTTTCTAATACGGTGTCGTAAATTGGAACAAGGCAAGTGGCGCGCCCGGGTGAGTTGGATTTCGACCACGTAATTCGACGGGTTACATGTAACTCGAAATTCCTGATATCTCGACAGAAAGTGACAATTGCGACATCGCTTTTTCGGTAAGATTCGCGTCTTTTCGCTTAGTCTTTCGACGGGACCACAGATCCCGAGAAGGGAGTAAACGATGTTGCACAAAGTCGAACTCCGAGCAAGGTCCGGGTTCGAAGCAATGATCCCAGAGGCCGGAAACAAAACCGAGATAATCGTGCCCGACCCGGATCGGTTCCACTTCAGCCTCGAGTCGAGCGACGTGGGATCGCTCAATTTCAGTCGAATATGCATGTCGCCCAGTCGATTTCTGCCTGGAGAGATTGTCGACAGTGAAATCGTCAATCTGACGTTGGTCCTGGGCGGGAAAACGGTGGTCAAGCACCGTCAACGCGACAGTGTCTTCTTGCCTGGACAGATCAACGCTCAGGTGGGTTGGAATCGACACGATGGCACTCACGACACCGATGTCGACTTGATCATGCTCCGGCTCGACCGACGCTCTCTCGCGGAGCGGGGTGTGCGGATCGCGGCCGAGGCGGACGGCTTCGGGCCGCCGACTGCGACGACGACCACGTATGCGTTGTCCGCGCTTGTCAAGGCGACCTTGCATGGTCAGGCACTGACGGACGCTCGGGTTCCGGCAGCGATCGAATCTGCGGCACTCGAATTGCTCGTGGGGCTACATCTCGAGGGACTCGGTTACGAGGGTCACAGTTCCGAACTCGACTACGGACTTCATGCTCGTGCGGTTGCCACGATCGGCGCGTCGTATCGCGATCCGTCACTGACCCCGACCGCTGTCGCCGAACGGCTCGGTGTCACCGTGCGACAACTCCAGCGCGCTTTCGAAAAGGTCGGCGGGACTGTGATTCGTGAGATCAGGCATCAGCGAGCGGGTTATGCAGCCCTGCTGCTTCGAGGGGGCGGTGCGGCACCGCCACCGCTCGAAGAACTTGCCGTCCGATCCGGATTTTCGTCGGTCGGTGAACTGCGTCGGGCTGTCCGCGACCGTTACGACCTGACGCCGTCACAGATTCGTCTGACCGGGACCGGAACCGAGTCGTCCCCCCGGCAAGTGAGCTGAGCATCAGTCCACGACGGCGGCAATCGCTTCGATCTCCACCAGCTGATCGTCGTATCCGAGGACCGTGACGCCCATCAAGGTGCTCGGAGCGTCGTGATCACCGAATGCTGCCCGGACGACCTCCCAGGCGGTGACCAGATCGGCTTGTTCGCTCGATGCCACGAGGACGCGGGTGTTGACGACGTCTTCGATGGATGCACCTGCATCGGCGAGCGCTGTCTTCATGGTCTCCACGGCTTTCGCGGCCTGACCGGCGTAGTCGCCCACGGCTGCTGTGGAACCGTCGTCTTCGAGCGGGCAGGCCCCGGCTAGGAAGATCAAGCGGGCATTCGCGGGAGCTGTTGCAGCGTAGGCGTATTCGGCTACGCCGCTGAGGGTGTTCGAGCGAATCAACGATACTGCGGTGGCCATGCCAACTCCCAAGGGCAGGTAAAGGTTTGCGAGTCAGTCTCCCACAGCGGCCGTGGTGCGTCCAATCGATTTGGTAGTCCGCCCGGACGGTGGAGTATGTAACATACTGAGCATGATCTCCGCCGGCTCGATGGCTGCACTGCTGCGTGGGTCAGGTGTGAGTGATGTTCTCTTCGACGGTACTACGCGGGCCGCATACTCGTCCGACGCTTCTCTGTATCGAGTGCGACCGCTAGTGGTGGTGCGCCCGCGGAACGCCGACGACGTAGCGCAGACCCTCGAAGTCTGCAGACGAACGGGTGTGCCTCTGACCTCTCGTGGAGCGGGTACCTCTGTCGCCGGAAATGCGGTGGGTACCGGTGTGATTCTCGATTTCAGTCGCCACATGAACAAGATTTTGTCGATCGACCCCGATGCCAAGATCGCAACGGTGCAGCCGGGAGTGATACAAGTATCGCTGCAGCAGGAAGCGGCACCGCATGGGCTCAGGTTCGGTCCGGACCCGTCCACCTTCACTCGCTGCACGATCGGCGGTATGATCGGCAACAACGCCTGTGGTGCAAGGACTCTCGGCTACGGCCGCACGTCGGACAACGTGACGGGTCTGCATGTGCTCAGTGGCAGCGGAGAATCTCTGGTCTTCGATTCGGCAGGGCAGTGGCAGTCTCTGGTTCACGCGTCTACGTCACTCGACAGGCTGCAAGCGGTCACCGGATCCGGATTGAGCACCATCCGAACGGAATTCGGACGGTTCGGCAGGCAGATGTCGGGATATGCGCTCGAGCATCTACTGCCGGAACACCGATTCGACGTCACTCGCATGTTGGTCGGTAGTGAGGGCACGCTCGTCGTCGTCACCGAGGCTACTGTTCGGCTCGTCACCGAACCGGCGCATCGAGTCCTCGTGGCATTGGGTTACCCGGACATCGCATCCGCCGGCGACGCAGCTCCGCTGGTCCTCGAGCATCACCCCACCGCGTGTGAGGGCATCGATTCGCGAATAGTCGATGTCGTTCGCGATCGTCGCGGTCAGGATGCGGTGCCACCCTTGCCGTCCGGTGCGGCATGGCTGTTCGTCGAAGTAGTGGGAGATCGGCTCGACGAGGCCGTGGCCAAAGCGGAGCGGGTGGGGCGCACCTGTGGGGCAGTGGACAATCTCGTCGTCACCGACCGCGCGAAGGCTGCGGAGCTCTGGCGAATTCGCGCCGACGGGGCCGGGCTGGCGGGCCGCAGTCCGGCCGGGCTGCCGGCTCATGCGGGTTGGGAGGATGCGTCGGTGCCGCCGCCCAGGCTCGGCGCCTACTTGCGTGACTTCGAATCCTTGATGCACGAATACGGTGTGACGGGTTTGCCGTACGGGCACTTCGGTGACGGCTGTATGCACGTCCGAATCGATTGGCCTCTCGACAAGCTCGGCGGCGCAGCAATTTTCCGGAGTTTCACGGTATCAGCTGCGAAACTCGTCGCCCGCTACGGCGGATCGCTCTCGGGTGAACACGGTGACGGACGCGCCCGCAGTGAACTGCTGCCGCTGATGTACTCCCCGGCCGCCCTCGATCTGTTTGCGGCCGTCAAGCACGCTTTCGACCCCGACGGCATCCTCAATCCCGGCGTGTTGGTGGACCCGCAACCGATCGACGTCGATCTGCGAATACCGGCAGCGCCGGTGTTGCGGCGCGATCTGGCTTTGGCGTATCGCCACGACGACGGCAATTTCACCCAGGCAGTGCACCGCTGCACCGGCGTCGGAAAATGTCGTGCGGACAACACCGCGTCCGGTGGGGTGATGTGCCCGTCCTACCAGGCCACCAAAGAGGAGAAGGATTCCACTCGCGGGCGTGCTCGCGTCCTGCAGGAGATGATCAACGGCTCCGCGATCGACGGTGGGTGGCGCTCACCCGAAGTGCACGACGCTCTCGATCTGTGCCTGTCCTGCAAGGGATGTCTCTCGGATTGTCCGACCGGCGTCGACATGGCGGCGTTCAAATCCGAGGTGCTGCATCAGAGCTATCGTGGCCGTCTCCGGCCCACGTCTCACTATTCGTTGGGGTGGCTTCCACGATGGGCAAGGATTGCGAGCCTGGCACCGGGGCCGGTCAATGCGGGCGCACGGATTCCCGTTGTGGGTCGGTTGGCGTTGTCCGCTGCGGGCGTCGACTCGCGACGTACGATTCCGCCGTTCGCTCGCCAGAGTTTCCGATCCTGGTTCAGGGCAACGCGGAGCGAACGTGTCGACGCCGGTAAGCCGGTGGTGTTGTTCGTCGATACGTTCACCAACTACTTCACGCCGGACGTCGGACGTGCCACGGTGCAGGTGCTCGAAGCGGCGGGGTTCCGCCCTCAATTGACGGACAAGCAGCACTGTTGCGGGTTGACCTGGATTTCGACCGGGCAGCTGACGGCGGCGAGGAGGATTCTCGGTCGAACGGTTGCGGCGTTGTCCGGGTACGTCGATGCCGGAATTCCGATCGTCGGGGTGGAGCCGTCCTGTGTCGGCGTATTACGTTCGGATGCAGTGGAGTTGGTGGGAGATTCGGCGGAGTCGGTGGCTTCGGCCACGAAGACGCTCGCCGAGTTGTTGACGGACAGCAACTGGCAACCACCGTCATTGGTGGGGAAGTCTGTTGTTGCGCAACCGCATTGTCACCATCACTCGGTCATGGGATGGAACGCCGACGCGCAATTGCTCGAGAACGCGGGCGCGCAGGTGGATCGACTCGGCGGATGCTGCGGACTCGCGGGTAATTTCGGCGTCGAGAAGGGGCACTACGAGGTATCGGTTGCTGTTGCCGAGCAGCAACTTCTGCCTGCAGTCCGAGCGGCCGAAGCAGATACGACGATCCTCGCTGACGGGTACTCGTGCCGTACCCAACTGTCGGATCTGACGGAGCGCAGAGGTGAGCATCTCGCTCAACTGCTTGTCTTTGCACTCGGTCGGGAGAATGGGCGACTCTAGTCCGCGACAGCGGGGTGGGCAGATGATTCGGTTGTGCGAACCGTCCGCGTCTCCGGCGTCGCGCATCGGCGAGAGTTCGCACTCATCAGAGCTGCCACGGCACGGTCGTTCGCATTCTGGGAGCCGGCGAGGGCATGTTGAATCCGGGAGCGATCGTCGACGGATTTGTCCTGGCCCAGCTTGAACTTGGCATCCACCGTGTCGATCTCGATACGGAAGGCTGCTATGTGTTCGAGGAGGGATTCTGCCCGCTCGGCAGCCGCTCCCCGGATCGACCACGCGCATTGCGGTTCGTAGCTCTTGGCGGCTTCGGCGGCGCGAGTGAGGGCGTGCAGATGATCGAGGAGAAACTCCTCGTCGTCGATCGCCTCAGCACTGCCGGTGACGTGCACGGCCACGAAATTGTAGGTGGGCAGGGCGGTGCCGGTCATGACGGCCGGGCTCACGTAACCGGCCGGACCGCCGAATACCGCCAGCACCCTCGCGCCACGCCGAAACTGTTCCACGATGGGGTCCACGAGGGGAACATGACCGATCAGATATCGCGGATCGTTCAGGTCGTCGAGAAGAACAGGCAGATGTGCCGCCTGGATGGGGGTGCTGCCGACGATGGTGGCAAAGGGATTTCGGCCGACGAAGTCCAGCGCGGCGGTGCGGTCACGGTGAAACAGGGGATTGACCCACATAATCTGTCCTAGTACAGTTTCAAACTGTGTTGGTTGAAGCGCTGGTAGGAAAAAGATACTCGCGTGAAATCCATCATGCAATCGCGGATGCGATCAGAGACGGTGAACTGCAGTCCGGTCAGGCACTGCCGTCGGTCCGCGCCCTCGCTGCCGACCTCGGAGTCAGTCCAGGAACGGTGTCGTTGGCGTATCGCACACTGCGAGAACGAGGATTGATCACGTCCGGGGACCGCAAACGAGCACGGGTTGCGGCAAAACCTGCGGTGCCGGCAATCGGTGACATGCCGGTCAGGCCGGGAATCCGAGATCTGCGCACGGTCGCGCCGGATACGGAGATGCTTCCCGACGTGCGCCGTTTCCTCGGTGCCGGAAGTGCGCGCAGCGGTGAGTACGCCATGCAGAACGTGACAGCCGAATTGGGCGCCGTCATGCGCGGACTCTTCGGTGGCGACGGTATCGACGGTCATCTCACCGTGACCAACGGCGCGCACGATGCAGTCGAGCGGATTGCGCTGGCCCTCGTCGCACCCGGCTCGACAGTGGCGGTCGAAGACCCCGGATGGATCGCCGGTTACGGACTGCTTCGAACGGCCGGGTATGCCCTTGCCGGGGTGGACGTCGACGCGCGCGGACTGATTCCCGCAAGTTTGTCGGCGGTGATGAAGCAGCATCACTGCGCGATGTTGCTCCTGCAACCTCGCGCCCAGAATCCCACCGGAGCCGCGTTGGACGCCCCTCGCGCGGAAGAGCTGCGTGAGATTTTGCAGGAATATCCGAATTGTGTTGTGGTGGAAGATGATCATGTTTCCCTGGTGTCTGGGTCCCCGGCGCATTCGCTCACACACGGCCGTCGTAGTTGGGCGGTGATCCGGTCGATGTCCAAGATCCTCGGACCCGACTTACGGCTTGCCGTCATGTCCAGCGACCGGACCACCGCAGATCTCGTCCAGGGCAGGCAGGCGCTGGGCCCGGGTTGGGTCAGTCACCTGGTTCAGCGATCCGTGGCTGCGATGCTCGCCGACGCCGCATGCTCGGCACGCATCGCCGACGCGGCAGATGCGTACCGCACTCGCCGAGAAGCGTTTGCAGGCGAACTCGCGATCAGAGGTATCGACGTGATCGGCAGTTCCGGCTTTACCCTCACCGTTCCGGTAGGTGACGAGTCCACGGTGTGCGCAGAGTTGATGGCGCGGGGTTGGGCCGTTCGCGCCGGGGAGCTGTCCCGGTTGTCGAGCCCCCCGTTCGTACGCGTGTGCACCGCAGACCTCTCGGCGGCCGATGCGCGGGCACTGGCCGCGGACCTCTCGGACATCGCGAACTCCCTGACCCGGGGGAGGGTGCTGTAGGCCGCGATGGTTCGGTTCGACTGTACGAGCAAGGATTTCCGATTTCACCCTCGAGTCCGTACTCGAATCCAGGCCCTGTGTCACTGCCTGCGATCTAGGCTGATCACATCCCGACCTGTTCGCGGGACTTCGTGGCGGCAAGGCGACGGTGGGTATCGTTGCGGCGACGGAGATCGATCTCGTGACGATCGAGAACTTCTACGGTGGTGCACTGTATGTCGACGGATCAGATGCGGGCGTCGTTGCGCACGCGTGGCTGGACTGGTGTGCAGATCTTCCGGAGCCCAGTTCCACTGCTGTTGCTTTTCTTCGACTTCGGCCGATTCCGGAGGTTCCTCCACCGCTTGCCGGCCGGCTGACCTTCGCGGTCCGATTTGCAGTCTTGCCGAACAGTCGGAGGCGGAGGAGATCATGGGTCGAATCCGTTCGGTGGCAACGCCACTGATCGACGGTGTCGGTGTACTTGCCGTATTCGGCAATCGCGGCGGTACACGCTGATCCGGTGGATCCCATGCTTGCACACGAAGTCAGTGTCATTGACGAGAGATCTGCCCCCATGACGCTGTCGATGAGTTGCTCGCTGTGGTCGGCCCGGGTTCGGTCTCGCCGCACATAGTCGTCGGACTGCGACTTCTGGGTGGAGCGCTCAGCAGAGATCCGCTGTACCGCAGCGTATTCTGTCACCGTGATGCGGCTTTTACCATATTGGTGGTCGGCGCGCTCGATCCGGCTTTCGCGGAGGCCACAGTTGCTCATACGCAACAGGTAATGCAGGCGGTGTCTCCGTGGAGTGCCGGATACTCGTTGCTCAACTTCACCGCCACCGCAGATCCGGAACGAATTGCCCGGACGTACGACGACGACACGACACAGGCGGCGTCCTGCACGTCGGACAGGTTTCGCGTCGGATACGACGCAGCGCGGCGACGGAGTTGCCGGGGTGATAGAACTCGCGGTGGGCCGATGCCCGGAACGCACAGCGCTCCGTGTGCAGGCAGTCGACACGCGGTGTCGGGAATCGGAAGTGCACCGGTCTTCTGCCCTGTCGATGTGATCGACAGGGCGAAGTAGCCGATCGTGTAGTGCCCATCGTCCGTCGGTGCGTCCTACCGATTCAGCGTCGCGGAACGATCCCGAGCCAGGGACGAAAAACCCCGCTCCAGGGCAACTGAAGGCGGGGTATTCCAAGTACTGGAGCCGATGACGGGAATCGAACCCGCGTATTCAGCTTGGGAAGCTGATGTTCTACCATTGAACTACATCGGCGTAACGCTCTCGGGAAGATTATCAGATCACCGGAGCGGTTGCGCAGAGCCTCACCTGGTCGAGGTCAAAGCGCTCGGTGCTCTACCGGTAACCTCGATACGTGCTGCTTTCAGATCGTGACATCCGTGCCGAAATTTCTGTGGGCCGTCTGGGGATCGAACCCTTCGACGACGCCCTGGTTCAGCCGTCCAGTGTCGACGTGCGCCTGGACGGGTTGTTTCGGGTCTTCAACAACACGCGGTATACACACATCGACCCGTCGTTGCGGCAGGACGAGTTGACCAGCTTGGTGGAACCCGCCGAGGGCGAACCGTTCGTGCTGCATCCGGGGGAGTTCGTACTCGGTTCCACGCTCGAGGTGTGCTCACTGCCCGACGATCTGGCCGGCCGGCTCGAAGGTAAGTCCAGCCTGGGGCGGTTGGGTCTGCTGACGCACTCGACAGCAGGGTTCATCGATCCGGGCTTCAACGGGCACATCACGTTGGAGCTTTCCAACGTCGCGAACCTCCCGATCACGCTGTGGCCGGGAATGAAGATCGGGCAGTTGTGCCTGCTGCGCCTCTCGAGCGCTGCGGAGCATCCGTACGGCAGCTCCGAGGTCGGTTCCAAGTATCAGGGGCAGCGCGGCCCGACACCGTCGAAGGCGTACCTGAATTTCAATCGTGGCTGACGACTGTACGTAATCGGTCTTGCGGTGGGGGAAAGTGCCATGAATCAGCTTTTCTACGGGCTGGTCTGTATGAATCTGTTGTTCGTGACCAGTGCGGTCTGTGTGGTCAAACCATCCACGTGGAGCGTGGCGGCCACGGTGTTCTCGGCTGTGGCCTGGCTGTTCTTCAACGGCCCTCTCGAAGGGAACGTGTTGATCTCGATCAACCGGGAACACGGTCTCACCGTTTCGGATCTACTGTCGTTCGTGGCAATAGCCGTCGCGGCACGGGGGTGGATGCAGCATCGCGGATTGACCGGGAACTCGGATACCGGGCGCCCGGCGCAGTAAGGGACGCTTTTATCCTGTGTGTTTGTTAAGAGCACCCGGCGTAACGGAAAAAATCGGGCATACTTGCAGCTTATGTGGTGGATAGTCGGCGGCGTACTCCTCGTGTGGGTGGTGTGTTCCGTTCCTGTTGCCATCCTCGTGGGACGAATGATTTCGCGTCGTGACCACACAGAGTTCGAGCGGCGCAACCGCGGGTGGGTGGACAACGTGTTGAGGCGGATGCGGGAAGAACCGGAAACGGAGCACGCTCGCACCGACCGTCGTAACCCGCCACCCGTCAGTTGAGAGTTGATGCTCCGGATCAGCCTGCTCGGGAAATCGCCGGGGTAGCGAGTCTTCCGGCATAGTCGCGAAGTAGGTATTCGAGGTCCGGATCGAGAACGGCGAGCCGCCCGGTGGGTCCGATCGCTGTAAGAGCTCCCACTGGCGAGCGGTCGACGTCGAGTACCGGTACGGCGATGGCGGATCGTCCGAGACGAACCTCGTCGACCTCGCGGGCCGGTTCCCCCCGCCGGATCAGGGACAGTTCGCATTCGAGTTGATCGGTGTCGGTGACTGTTCGCGCCGTGATTCTCCGTAGTGGCACATCCAGCAGCTCGGGTCGCGCGGACAGCAGGATCTTCCCGATCGCCGATGCGTGCAATGCACTCACCACCGTACGTTCGCCGCTCAGCTCGTGATCGGGATCGCGGTCGATCAGTTGGACCTTCCCGCCGACGTACGACGCGAGGTAGACGCCGTAGCGAAGCTGATCGCGCAGTTCCGCGAGGATCAGTGAATTGTCGATGGACGTCGGTTCCAGGGCGGCCCCGGCCAGTTCGCGGGTCCTTCGACCGAGAGCGAAGCCGGACAGATCGGCGATTCTCACCAGGTAGCCGTCGGCGACGAGAATGTTCAGCAGCCGGTAGGCGGTAGCCGGGGGAATCTGGGCCATTGCGGCGATGTCCTTGGCGGTGGCTCCGGAGCCGAGACGCGCAGCCGCTTCGAGGAGCGTCAACGCGCGCTGCACAGCTCTCGGCTCATGGCCACCGAGATCACGGGTTCTTCCGACCATCAGCGGGAGCCGGCGGAGGATTCGCCCACCAACACGATGTTGCCCGCAGCATCGGAGCTGAACACCCCGGCGCCGGGAAGTACGTCTTCGGTTTCGGCACTGTCGAATGCGCCTATGTGTGCCAGACACTCGGGGCGTCGACGGTGTAGACAGAACCGCCATGCGATGCCGGAAAACAGTACTGCCAGAACGGCAATCGGAGCACCGATGTGTGCGTCGACGACGTTGACATACACCAGATATCCGAGCACGGCCGCGCCCGCACCGCTGCCGCATGACGCCGCAACCAGCACCAGTGGGGTGTGCTCACCGATTCCGACGAGGAATACGACCGATGCGACGGCAACCAGAACGTACGCGACTATGACGGCCGCGCGCACTGTGAGTTTCAGATCTTCGAAGATCGATCCTTGGCCGAGTACGGCGAAAGTTCCACTGATCGACAAAATTACGACGACGACCGCAACCAATGCGAAATACGGTGTGCGAAATGTGCGATGAACGGACGAGAACCGGCGCGGTAGCAGACGCTCCACCCCGAACGAATACACCAGCCGGGAAGCCGCATTCGACGACGCCATCGACGACGCCAACCACGAGCACGCCAGGCCGATGTTGAGGATGATCACCACAGTCGAGCTGACTCCCGTTGCGGTGCCGTGCAAGTACGCGTTGACCAGGGTGTCGCTACGCCCGGTCCAGGCGGCCCATCCGGCAAAGATGAACAGTGATCCGCAGATCACCGGAGTCGCGAGAACCGTACGAGTGACGGTGACCAGCGGTCTTCTGGCTTCTGGTCCGAAATAAGCGGCGCTCTCGAAGCCGGCCAGCGCGAACACCGCTGTCAATGCGGTGAGCAGTAGTCCATGGGTAGATGTAGGGGGAACAAGCTGAGCCTGTTGGCTTCCCGATCCGCCGAACACCATCAGCCCGACGATGAAGAGCAACGAGCAGACCTCGACGGCAAGGATTACCAGAGCCGCGAATCGAACACCGCGAACGAGTGCTCCGAGAATCAGTAGCGCGATCCCCGCGTATACGGCGATCACAGCAGCCGCGCTGTCGAGGCCGATACCGGCGAAGCCGAGAAGTAGCACCGCGGCCTGACCGCCGTGATAGAGCGTCATGACGGCGCTACCGACGTACTTGACCAGCATGGCGATGCCCGTTGTCAACGCTGCTCTGGTTCCGAGGCCGCGAAAGACGAAGCTGTGCAAGCCGCCCGATGCCGCCATTCGACGCGTGAACTGGGAGACACAGAATGCGATCAGAGTCACCGACACGGTGGCTACCATGATGGTGATCATCCCGCTCAGCAGTCGCCCATGTGTCAGCATGATGACCGGAAGCGCCACCATGGAGGCGGCGGGGGCCGTGGTCGCCACCGATTGTGCGAGAACTTCGACGCCGGAGAGTTGACGTCGGCCCAGGGCGCGAAGAGGTGACCGCGCAGGCGGTTCGTCCACGCGTGTCGTGAAGGACAGCGCAATGGCTTCGTTGAGGGCGGACATGTCGCGTCACGCTAGTCGCCTTCTGTAACGCCGAGATTTCGAACATGCTTCAGCTGATCGCATCCGAGTGAGGGGACGGGACGTCGGCACGCATCGGATTCCCACTCGGGCATCCCGGAGCGTTTCGCAGCCGACAAGTTCTGGACTCACCGATCCTGAAGTCTGTCTCTCACACCGACAACCCGGGTCGCCGGGTCCACGAATGGGAGACTCAATTGCCATATACACGTAGATCTTTCATGCGCAGACTGGGCTTGACCGGCGGAGCGGGTCTGGCTCTCGGGGCGATGTCGTCCATCGGACTGGCGCCGACGGCGGCGGCGAGCCCGAAGCGCTTTCAAGCGCCGACGCCTGGGGATCTCATCGGTCGGGTCAAGGGTAGCCACTCGGTGGTGATCCTCGGCGGCGGGCCGGCCGGACTGTGCTCGGCCTACGAACTACAGAAGGCCGGATACCAGGTCACCGTCCTCGAAGCCCGCACTCGCCCCGGCGGACGCGTGTGGTCGATCCGTAACGGAACCCAGGAAACAGATCTGGCCGGCGAGACCCAGACATGCACATTCTCGGAGGGCCACTTCTACAATCTCGGAGCCACCCGAATCCCGCAGAATCACAACACCATCGACTACTGCCGTGAACTCGGTGTCGAACTGCAGATGTTCGGAAACCAGAACGCGAACACGGTGGTCAATTACACCGGCGACACGCCGCTGGCGGGTCAGTCGATCACCTACCGGGCAGCGAAGGCCGACACCTACGGATACATGTCGGAACTGTTGCAGAAGGCAACCAACCAGGGTGCGCTCGACCAGGTTCTCAGCAAGGAGGACAAGGAAGCGTTGTCCTCGTTCCTGAGTGACTTCGGTGATCTCTCCAGCGACGGGCGCTATCTCGGAT
The DNA here is from genome assembly GCF_049739425.1 of Rhodococcus sp. 27YEA15. Taxonomy (NCBI): domain Bacteria; kingdom Bacillati; phylum Actinomycetota; class Actinomycetes; order Mycobacteriales; family Nocardiaceae; genus Rhodococcus; species Rhodococcus sp. 27YEA15. The sequence goes on along the minus strand of NZ_JBMHHW010000001.1, from coordinate 4,005,336 downwards.
CGTCGAGACGTGGTCACTCGGCCGAGCCGGGAGCCGGACTGAACTTCGGAACTGAGATCGAACCGTTCGGGATGAGTGACGTCATCCAGGGTGGTATCGGCCGAGCGTTCTCCTTCGAATTCGGGTACGACCAGGCGATGACGATGCTGACACCGGTCGGCGGCATGGACCGGATCTACTACAGGTTCCAGGACGCGATCGGTATGGACAACATCGAGTTCGGCGCCGAGGTGCGGGGAATGAAGAACACCTCCGACGGCGTCACCGTCGACTACGTCGTGAACGGGCAGACGAAGTCGATCACCGCCGACTACGCCATCTGCACGATTCCACCGCATCTGATCAAGCGACTCGACAACAATCTGCCCGCCGACATCCTGCTGGCCTTGGATGCGGCCAAGCCGTCGTCGTCCGGCAAGCTCGGCATCGAGTACTCGCGCCGGTGGTGGGAGACCGAGGAGCGAATTTACGGCGGAGCGTCGAACACCGACCGCGACATCTCTCAGATCATGTTCCCCTACGACCACTACAACTCCGACCGGGGAGTCGTCGTCGCCTACTACAGTTCCGGCAAGCGGCAGCAGGCATTCGAATCTCTCACCCATCGCCAACGGCTGGCCAAAGCGATCGCCGAAGGTGCCGAGATTCACGGCGACAAGTACACCCGCGACATCTCGTCCTCGTTCTCCGGAAGTTGGCGTCGCACAAAGTACTCGGAGTCCGCCTGGGCGTCGTGGGCGGGCGCGGGGGACTCTCATGGCGGTGTCGCCACCCCCGAGTACACCAAATTGCTCGAACCAGTAGACAAGATCTACTTCGCCGGCGATCACCTTTCCAACGCGATCGCCTGGCAGCACGGCGCTTTCACCTCCGCTCAGGACGTCGTCACGGCTCTGCATCAACGTGTCGCGTCGGGCTCGTAGCGAATCACCCATCCCATTTTCGAGGAGTCAGCACACCATGAAATCATCAGTCGCCAAGACCGTTGTCACGGCGTTCGCCGCTACCGTCCTGCTCGGTACCGCAACGGCATGTTCGTCCGATTCCGACAAGCCCGCATCACCTACGAGCGCATTCGTCTCGAAGTCGGTACTCGAAGCCGGGCAAGCTAATCCGATGATCGCCCAAGGGGTGTCGATCGGGAGCAACGCCGCAATATACAAGACGAGCGGCATCGGGCCGACCGCGAGCAACAAGGCCGCTCCGGAAGGATCGCCCGAGTCCTACATCGGCGGACGGTTCGCCGGGGGAGTGTTGCCGGCCGGGGTCACCGTCACCGAGGCTCAGGGTCTCAACGTGCTCGAGAAGATTCGCGACAATCTCGAAGCGCAGGGACTCACTCTCGAAGACGTCGTCACGATGCGCGTCTTCCTCGACAACGCACCGGGTTCCGACAAGGCCGACTACGCCGGCTGGAACCGCGCCTATCGCCAATTCTTCGCCAACACCAATCTCGATACCGGTGACACGGAGTTGGTGCCACTGGGCACGGCCGAACCCGGTGCCCCGATCGAACGAAACAGCGCCAGGCCCACCCGATTCGCGCTCGAGGTGGCCGGTCTGCCAGTGCCGGGTTGGTTGGTCGAGGTCGAGGTGGACGCCGTCTACCCGGCAGACAAGGAACCGGCCTGATGGGCGCGCTGAGCCCGACCCACTGGGCGATCGTAGCGGTGGTGTTACTCGTGCTGTTCGGCTCGAAGAAGTTACCCGAAGCCGCCCGCGGGTTGGGGCGGTCGATGAGAATCCTCAAGACCGAAGTAGCCGAACTGCATACCGGTGAGGATCCGGTACTCGACAAGCGCGGATAGGTGAAACGAACGAATACTGTTGTAATGACAGGATTCTGTTGTAACGACAACTCTGCGACGCTTCGAGCGTCCGACATCAGAAAAGGCTGGAGCCATCACCTCTGGGTGCGGTTCCAGCCTTTTCAATCTGAAGTCAGACGGGGGTCGAACTCAGATAGCGCGAACGTTCTGCGCCTGGGGGCCCTTCTGGCCCTGTCCGATCTCGAATTCGACCTTCTGGCCCTCGTCGAGGGACTTGTAGCCGCTGCCCTGGATTTCCGAGTAGTGAACGAACACATCCGGTCCGCCACCTTCCTGCTCGATGAATCCGAAGCCCTTTTCACCGTTGAACCACTTGACACTGCCCTGAGCCATAACCAAATTCTCCTGGATCCATCGAGCCGAGCCCTCCCATCGAGAGTTCGGTCTCCCCAGTGATCCTGCCATGCCGTTCTTTTTCTGTCTCCAATTACCTCCATGGCGAGTTGAAATTTTTGACCAATTTGTCAGTATTGATACGTTGTTCAGTTGAAGTGCCGGGCGTTGAAGGCCGCTCTGAACAGTCAATACGTGCCGAAAAGGGGATTGCGAAGAAGAATTGGGATCGTTGTGTTAAATCTTGGGTCTATGTGTCCTGTTCCCGCGTTGCGTCGCAATGGGGACTAACGACAAGGGGTTCCGGCGTCGTGTCGGCCACCGCATCGGGCGTCTTGGAAGCGGGTGGGTCGAACGTGACGTGGATGTTTTCGTGGGGGACGGCACGCTGCGCCTTGGCCTGATCGGCGAAGGTGCGACGGTCGCCTTCGATGAGTTCGGTGTTGTCGGTGAACGGTGCGAGCAACGCGCGTGGATGTAGTCGATCCACCCGCACGACGTTGATCTCCGCGCACATCACTATCGAAGCGGCAGCGAGGAACAAGAACGCCAGCAATCCCAGAACAATGGCGAAAACGCCATTTGTGGTCGAGGCGCCACGGACCACGGAGTCCACGTACAGGGCGCCGAACGACTGCAGTGCCTGCCACAGAATTGCCGCCGCCACCGCCCCGGGGGCGACGTCGGTGAAGGAAAGCGGTCGAGCACATGTCAGACGGAAAGCCAGAATGAATATCAGAGAGTTCAGTGCGACGGCTGCCAGGATCAACAGGTACTGGAACGGACCGGCCAGATGCAAGACTCCACCGACGGCGGAGACCGCTGTGGTGCCGAGAACGGCGAGGCCGATGGTTCCCAGCAGTAGCAGTCCCTGAAGTCGGCCGCGGATCGGGTCCGGGCGCATGTTCCGCGGGACCGACCACACGGTGTTCATCGCATTCTGGCAGGCAAGCGCAACGCCGAGGCCGCCGTACAGAGCGCCCACGATCCCGATGACCAGTCCGGCGGTTCCACCGCCGATCTGAGTGGGATCACCCAGATCGTCGCCGATGACCGGGAACTGGTGCAAGGCGGAGTCGATGATCTGTTGCTGCAAGTCGGGGTTGTCGGCGAGAACGAATCCGAGCACGGTCGACAGGAGCAGCAGAAGCGGAAAGAGTGAGATGACCCCGTAGTACGCGATCAGTGCCGCCAGGTACACACCTTGATCATCGAGAAACTTGTAGAGCACGGCGATGGGGAATCCCAGCGCGGGATGCTTCTGCTGGAGCGCGTCCAGGCGGGTGGCAATCGTCATGTCCGGTCACTTTCGTTCGGCCGTCGGCTCGAAGAACCCTAGCCGCTAACGGCCGAGGCCGCGCTGTGCGTGGCCTCGACCGGACCGGGCATGACCGCATTCGAAAGTGCATCGGTTGTAGTGCCGTGACATGGGATGTCGACCGCCGTTGAACCAAGTAGAAAGTGCAACAAGAGTTCTCGATGTCGAAAACAGGTACGGTGTAGGTAGTTCCGGCCGTGTAACGGCATTCGTGCAACGAAAGGGCAACGATGAACGATCGTGAAGCACTGACCGTCGTCTCCACCAAGCTCGATACGCTGATCGGTTCGAAAACCAACGGATTGCGGGACGAGGTACCGCCTGGATCGAGCGTGAAACGCCCTGATCAGGATGGCGAGGGCGGTCGATGGGGTCACGACTACCGGTTGGCGAACAAGTACCTCGAGGCACTCGACATCGGTCAACCGGGCATCATCGACCGCGCCGAGTTCGATCGTCTTGTCCGAGAATATGTTTGACAGGAATTCCGATCAATTCGACCGGGCGTGGTCCGCGGCACCACGCTCGGTGGCGGATCCCTCGTGAACCAGTCCGCCGCCGGAGTTTTCCAGATGTGCACGGACGAACCATTGGAATTTCTCCAACTGCGCAGTCTGCCCGATCAGTATGTCTTCGGTGATCGGATCGATCTTGCCGACCGTGTCGATCACGGTTCTGTTGGTGGTGATCACGCCGGTGTAGACCAGGTCCAGGGCGGCCAGGTGTGCCGTGGCATCGTCCCGCTCGACCGAGTAGTCGTCCCACGTCCGGTCGCGTTCGATGGCGCCGGCTGTTCCTCGAGGTGAATTACCCAGGGCCGCTATACGTTCGGTTATCTCGTCGGCGTACCCGCGCACCAACTCGACCTGCGGGTCGATCATCTCGTGTACGCCGATGAAGTTCGGCCCCACGACGTTCCAGTGAACGTGCTTGAGTGTCAGGTGAAGGTCGTTGTACATGCTGAGGCGCTCTTGCAGGGCGGCCGCGACAGTTGCGCCGTCGGTGCTGGTCAAACCTGGGATCGTGAACTTCGACATGTTCTTCCTCTCGTTCGTGGCGGCGATGCGACCCGGTCAGGCCGTGGCGCCGTCGTCAATCGGATGTCCGTGTCTTTCGTGTTCGTGGTCGTGTGTGTTTGCCTTGTGTGTGATGGCTCGTACGCGTGGCGCTGCCAAGTACTGCGACGGTCTTCGGGTGCGAACTCGACCGAACCATTCGACGCCTCTACGGTACATGAATCAGGCATCGCAGTGAAAAGTCTTGTGAAGAAATGAGTTCGGAGTACCGTCACCATGTGGGACTGTGTTCCCGGTTCGAGAATCATCCACGGTACCGATCACTGTTCAACTGGGCGACGCATTCCGCTCACCGTGCGCTGGTAGTCAAGAGGTTCGGCATGCCGGAAAACCGAGTCATGTGTGCGCAAAGTTGTAGAACCGGGAGAGGCTCGCCATGAGTGGACTGACGATCACGACGGACCATCTACGCAGGTTGCTTGCCAGTAGTCCGCGGTCGGAGTTGGTAGCCATCGGTGGCGAGATCGAGATCTTCGTCCCCGACGAGGAAGGATTCCAACTCGACGGTGTGTCGTTGATCGGTCGAGAGCAGTTGGCCGAGCGTGTGATCGTGGGATCGGCCGCACCGGACGAGGCCGCACTGAGCGTCGCGGCGCAGGCGCTGACCTCGATGATTGCCGAACTGGGCGGCTGAGGAGTGTCGGAGTTCCGCCGGGCGGCTACTCCTCGACGGTGCTCGCGTGCACCTCGATGATGTCGGTGATTTCCACGTCGACCCGCAACAGTGAGCTCGACGAGTCGAACTCGCCGAGCAACTCGCTGACGAGTTCGACGGTGTCCCTTCGGACCGATGCCCCGAGTTCCGTGAGATCGGACCCGTACGCCGCTGCCAGTTCGATTCGAATCGAACGCAGATCGACCCCGCTCAGTTCAAGCTCCACAGCGCTCGGCGAGCAGCGATCGTCCCGGCGAATCCGAGCTGCGAGCTTTTTCCGAACGACACGATCGCTGACGAACACCGAGCCGAGCTTCGCACTCGGGGACCTCCGGACCCGGATCGGCCACCCGGACATCGGCGCCGATCGAACAGCACCGATGACCGAGTCGCTGATCCGAGTCCATCCCGGCTCGGGGAGGGTCTTCAGAACGTCCGCCGCTCGTGTCAGCAATTGATCCGATTCCGGTTTCGTCATCGCCACCTCATCATTCGTTCACCCAGGTTCGCACGTGCTCGATGGTGGTGGGCCCGGACCGAGTCTGCAGAAAGTCGAAGTATCTCGCCCACCTGAACAAATGTCAGCATCTCCACTTCGCGGAGAATCCAGGCTGCGCGTTGACGATACGGTAGTTCGCCGAGTGCCTCCTCGAGCGCTTCGAGGAATGCGACATTGGAGGTGGTGTCGAAAGGTCCGGCCTCCTGCGACGGGATCAGGGGATCGAGGAGTTTGTCGTCGATCGGTTGGGCCCGCTTGATCCGGTACGTGTCGATGATCTTGCGCGAGCAAATCGAGAACAACCACGTCTGGATGGACGACTCGCCGCGGAAGGAATCGAGCCGGCGCCACGCCGCGACGAAGGTGTCCTGTACGACTTCGAGGATGTCTCCCTCGTCCGCGAGCATTCTTCGCGCGTAGCGGTGCAATGCCGGGCCGTAGTGGTGAACGACGGCTTCGAACGCCTCACGATCGTCGAGCATCGCAGCGTCCACGATCCGCTGATCGAGGCCGGCTTCACCGCCCGTGGTCCCGCCCGGTGTCGAGGCCCCTGTGAGCCCCTGTGGTCGTGGTGACGCCACAGTCGCTCCTCTCGTGAAAATTCTCGAGTGACAGGTAGGTACTTCGGACGGGTAGTTCATTCTTTCGTCCGCATCGGTGGTAAATGTTACGTAAGGTAACTGGTGAGCAGAAGTAATGGGTGTCACAGTATTCGTACGTTCGGTTCGGAGCTCGACCACCGACTACACAGGTGGAAAGACCAAACAGGAGGAGACGGTAATGGCCGGCACACAGTCAGGATCAAGCTCGAGCAAGGACGTCGAGTCGACTACCGACTCGGCTCTGGTCAGCTCACAGGGCAAGACGTCGATCGCCGACACGGTTGTCTCGAAGATCGCCGGGATCGCAACTCGCGAGGTGAGCGGTGTCTACGACGTGGGCGGCGGTGCTTCTCGTGTGGTCGGCGCCCTGCGCGAACGCATTCCGGGCGCGAGCATCAACCACTCGCAGGGGGTTTCGGTCGAGGTCGGCGAAAAGCAGGCGGCTGTCGACATCGACATCGTCGCAGAGTACGGGGTCTCGCTCGCGGATCTGGCCACGGGGATTCGCCGAAATGTCATTGCAGCGCTGGAACGGATGACCGGGCTCGAGGTCACCGAGGTCAACATCACCGTCCACGACGTCCATCTCGACGACGGCAACGACGACGACAGCGGCGATCCGAAGATCTCGCGGGTGCAGTGAATTCCGAACCGGATGTCGCTGATTCGATAGCGGTGGCAGTGCTGGCCGTACCGGGGGTGTCGGGATTACATCCCGGAATGTTCGGTGAGGTCGGTACGTATCTACCGGGCCACCGGGTGGTGGGAGTTCGTGTCGGTGACGCGGGCACGGATATTCACGTCACCGTCACCACCGAGGCGTCGATCGACGACACTGCCGCACGTATTCGTGCCGCTGTGGCCCATCTGGTGACGGGGACGGTCAATGTGACCGTGGAAGACATAGTCGAGCACTGATTTTCGTGGCCGACATCGAATGGACGTCATATCCCGATCGCCGCTCTGCTCGCAGAGCGGCGGTCCGGAAGTTCCATCCGGACATAGGCGGATCCGCCGATGCGTTGAGAGCGGCTCTGACCGACATCGATGCACTGTTCGCCGACGCGCCATCGGCATCGGCTTCGGCTTCGGCTTCGGCATCGGGCGAAGTCACCGTACTCAGATCTTTTCGCGGGACCGTTGAACAGTTGGCCAAGCCGGTTCGGGTTCGTTACAAGAAGTTTCGAGCGCGATTGCCGGGCGCGCGTACCTATACCGAGATCTGAACGCCGAGGCGTTCACGGGAGGACATGTCATGACCACATCCACGGTAGGTCTCATTGCCGGACTACTTCTGGGAATTGCCGCAGCAGCAGGCGGATTCACCGGGTTTCTCATCGCACTCGTGCTGGGAGTGATCGGATATCTCGTGGGCGGGCAACGAGACGGCGAGTTCGATCTCGCCGTCTTGTTCCGAGGGCGCGGTCGTGGCTGAGTCAGTCGAGCCAGGCATGCGCGGAACCTTGACTGTTCGCGATCACGTCGCGCACAAGCTGGTTCTCAAAGCTGCCCGAGAGACGACCGGTGTTCGGCGGCATGCGGGAGGGATCGAGAAACTCACCCGACGCCGTCTACCTCGGGCCCGAGTCACTCTGTCCGGGAACGTGGTTCATGTTCGGGTGGATATCGCAGTGCAATGGGCCGACTCACCGGCGTTCATCGGCTCGGCGGTGCGCGACAATGTCAGAACCGAACTCGAAACGGTGTCGGGTCTGACAGTGGCGGGAGTCGAAGTCGATGTGGTGAGTGTTCTCCCGCCGGAAACGGACGAGTCGCGGAGGGGTGTGCGGTGATAGATTCCGAGGTGCGACCAGACGAAAGTGTCGAGGTGCTGCCGAGGGAATCGAGCCCGGAAGAGCGGGTCCCGGTCGCGACGGCCGGTGCCGTGCTCGTCGGTGTCGTTCTGGCAATGGGCGTTCTGGCGGTGGGAGTTGTCGCAATCCGAGACACCCTTGTCGCCACCGGTTTGCTCGCCGGACCGTCCTGGATAGTCCGCGCGCTCGACGCGGCAGACGGCATCGGCTATCAGTCATGGATGTTGCCGGCCGGGATCGCGGCCGTCGTCGTGGGCGGTTGCATCTTGACGTTGTCCCTCAAGCCTCGCTCAAAGCGGGCCAATCGGGTTGTAGGGCAGCCCGATCTGTGGATTGCGCCGCGAGACGTGGCGTCAGTGGCCACGGTGCGAGCCGAGTCCGTCGACGGTGTGCTGTCAGCGAAGGCGAAGGCCAGTCGCCGGCGCCTGGTGGTTCGACTGACAATCGCCGGAGTCGATCCCGTCGATGTCGAGGCGAAAGCGAGGGCGGTGGTCGCTCATCTGACGGAATCTCTGTCGCCTGTTCCTCGTCTCGTGATACGTAGCGATGTCAGGAGGTGATCATGTCTCGCACAGTCGAATTTGTGGACCGCGTGGTGTCCGGGGTGGTGGCGTTGAGCGTCGTCGCGATCGGTGGTGGCGCGGTTGTGTGGGGTACCGATCGATTCCCCGGCATGCCTGAGCGCCTGAATCTGTCATCAGTCCTGTCCGAAACGGATAGATCCTGGTGGCCGTGGGCGGTCGGTGCTGCGGGGATAGGGCTCGGAGCATTGTCCGTGTGGTGGCTCATCTCGCATCGACCGGCGCGCAAGGTGAAGCGGATAGTGTTGGCGGACCACGGAACCGGAGAAAAGGTGACCTCGGATCTGAGCATGTTGACATCGGCGGCTGCCGATGCGCTGGAACGTTCACCACATGTTGTTCGCGCGCGCGGAAAAGCTGTTCTCGATCAGCGGGTCCGCTCTGTCGAACTGAACGTCACCGTTCGGCGTTCCGCAGTTCGGAGCGCCGATTCCATTGCTGCGGTGTATGACACGATCAACTCGGTTCGGGACAGTGTGAGACACATGGCACAGGACCCGTCGATCGAGGTTCGCACCTTCCTGCTGGTAGCACGCTCGGGCTCTCGGTCCATTGCGACGGGTGAACCCGCAACAGCCTGAAATGTCTTATTATGTTGCCGTGGTTCGGATTTGGAATCGAACGTTTGTCCTGATAGAAATAAAAGGCGGTGATGTTGCCACTGTTCCGTTTCGGATCTCGTACGACGACGCTTCCGCGTCGGCATCCGAGCGATCGTCGGCGTACATCTCGATCGGGTGACAGTGGCACTGAAACGGCAGACGGCTGCGATTTCGCCGCCTATCATCAAATGTCCGTCAAAAACCTTCACAAGGAGTTGCAATGCTCGGTTTAGGAATCATTGGATGGATCATCATCGGCGGCCTGGCCGGTTGGATCGGCAGCAAGATCATGAAGACGGACGCCCAACAGGGCATTGTCCTCAACATCGTCGTCGGTATCGTCGGCGGCTTGATCGGTGGGTTCCTGCTCAAGATATTCGGGGTCGACGTCAACGGCGGAGGCCTGATCTTCAGCTTCCTCACTTGTGTTCTCGGCGCAGTGATTCTGCTGTTCATCGTCAAGACGGTTACGGGGAAACGCTGACCGTACGACGCTGACCGGCACACGAACCGCCTCGTCGGGCGGTACAACCCACGCAATTCTCCAGGAGGAACATATGGCTGATTTCATCGACAAGGCAAAGCACCGTGCCGAAGATCTCATCGGCGAGGCCAAGGAGAAGATCGGTCACGCAACCGGCAACGACGATCTCGCTGCAGAAGGTGCAGGGGATCAGGTGAAGGCGAAGGCGAAGAAAGTGGGCGACGCGGTCAGTGATGCTGCCTCCGACATCAAGGACACGCTCACCAACTAGAACTCGTTCCATGAAGCGGCCCACCGGCAATCGTCGGTGGGCCGCTTTTTCGGTAGTCCCACCAAGCGAACAGTTCCGTTTACGGACTTTCGACTCCAGATCAATTTCCGGACAATTAGCCAAACCCTGAAAACCCTCGATATGGTTTGTTTGTCTACATCGGCCGGGTAGCTGTCAGCCACCGGGTCGGCGGGAACGTGCCCTGGGTGACAGACCTTCGGGTACTCCAGGAATCGACACTGAGGAGAAGGCGATGAGACGAATTGGTCTCGGCTCGACCCGCTCGCTGGCCGTTGCACTCGTGGTTGCTCTCGGCCTGGTGAGCGCCGGCGCGGGAATCGCTGCCGCACAGGACTCCGCGGAGCCGACCACTTCAGCGCCGGAGTCGGTTGATGTCGATCAGGAATCGGAAATCGTCCCGGCTGGTTCCGTGCCGATCTCGTTCACCGAACTCGGACGTGGGATCGACGTCTTGTTCCCGTCGAACGACACCGCGGTGGTGGTGACCGTCCCGGTGCCGGACGGTCTCACCGCATCTGCGATCACCGGGACGCTGACTGCCCCGACCGATTTCAGTCGAGGCTGGCTCGAGGTGACCGCGGCGGGCAGGTTGGTGAACCGCCTCGACTTCGACGGTGTTCAGGCGGGTCAGGGCTTGCCGGTGTCGATCCCGCTGGCGGGACTCGAGGTGGTGGACCGAAGCGTCACCGTCTCCATGGTTGCTCATCTCGTTCCGATCGACGACCGCTGCTATGACCGAACCAACTACCAGCCGCTGGCTGTGCGCGGGGCGAGCGTGGTGTACGACGGGGTCGAGGAGCAGCCGAAAACCGTCGCGGCATTCTTCCCGTCGATCCTGCGTAAGGCGACTGTCTACGTGACCGACGGATCCTCGGAAGCGCAACAGAGTGCAGCGCTGCGTCTGAGCACCGCGATAGTCAATCAATACGACGGCCGCCCCGATTCGGTCGTGCTCGAACAACTCCCAGCGGGTCGAACGCTGCCTCAGGTCGATCCGCAGTTGTTCGAGCGCAGCATCGTACTGTCGGACAGCAGTGAAGCCGGAATCGATCTGGTCACTCAGGTCGGGCATGCCCCGGTGCTGCGCATCAGCGGCGACGCTCGGTCACTGGTATCCCAGGTCACGTTGCTGGCGGCAAATTTCGACGGCTTCTGGTCTGCCAGTAAGGCGCTTGCCTCCCCGGATCGAGCAGTGGCCGAAATATCCCAGGACGTGATCACCCTCGGGCAATTGAAGTTGGGTACGTTGAGCGCGTCGGGGCTGACCCACATTCAGGTGGATGTCCCGTTCAGTCAGTCGCAGTTGGGCCGATCCCTCGAGAATGTCAAGCTGCGTCTGATCGGAACATATGTCCCGCTGCCCAATTCGCGCAGCGGTGAACTCACGGTCTCCGTCGGCGATACGAGATTGGGTTCGCAGAACGCAGATTCGAGCGGGCGATTCGATATCAGCGTCACGATTGCGAACGAATTGCTGCGACGCGACAACGTGGTGCAGCTCGCGATGGACGTGACCGGGGATTTCCAATGTGGAACCAGTAGTCCGTCGACGCTCACTCTCGATCCGTCGAGCACGATCAGCAGTTCGACGGCGTTCCCGCCGGTGCCCGGTGGATTCCAGTCACTTCCACAGTCGATGCTGCCCACCATCGACGTGGGCCTGAGCCATGGCGATTTCGCCGATCTGGTTCGGGCCCAGCGTTTGATGGTGCAGATGCAGCGACTGAGTTACCTGCCGCTGCAGCCCCGTGTCCTGTCGTTCGACGACGCGGCGACGAGCTCGCTGCCTGCTCTCCTCGTCGCCGCGGACGGCGACCTGCCTACTGCCGTCGTTCTGCCGATGGACTCCGCGGATCAGGGGCTGCTCCGCTTTCACGGATTCGCGTTCGACAGCGCTTACGGAGCACTGCAGGTGGTGTCCGGGCCGCACAACGAGATACTCGCGCTGACCTCCAACGGCGACGCCGGCGATGCGGACGACATTCTGAACTGGCTGGACGGTGATCGGAACCGCTTCGCTGCTCTGACAGGCGATCTGCTGGTCGGCACCCGCGACGTTGCGCCATTCGACATCGGCGTCAACGTGGCTCCGCTGGGTTCGACTCCGGCAATGTCGGTGGATTCGGGTATCGATCGCGCGCTACTGGGCTGGATCGGCGCCGGCACCGTGGCCTTGATCGTGATTGCCGTCGGGGCAGTGCTGATGGCCAGGCGTCGCGCGAAGTGACCGTCGCTGACCTGCCGATGAAGGTCGTTGTGGAGCACAATCTTCCGGTTCGGAAGCCATGGCGGCTGTACACTGCGATATTCGTGCTCTACGCCGCGGTGGGGGTGTGGATGAACGCCGGCATCGGGTTCATCTTCACCGACTCGCTGAGCCGAGTCGCGTCGGTGTCGGCGATGCTCCTCAGCCGCGACCCGCATTTCGCGGCCATCGGATTCATCTTCACACCGTTGACGGCAGCGGCACAGATTCCCATGGGAATCCTGGGACACTGGTGGCCGGAATTGTTGCGCTGGAACATCACCGCTGCGGTGATGTCGGCGGCATTCATGGCCGGGGCAGTGGTTCAAATTCGTGGTATCAGCCGCGACCGCGGGTGTACTCGATGGACCACGGTGGTCTTGACCGCACTGTTCGCGCTCAACCCGATGATCGTCATGTACGCCGCGAGCGGCATGAGTGAAGCCCCGTTCCTGTTCTTCGTGCTGTGGGCGGTTCGCCGTCTGATGCGGTGGATGCACAGCGACGACGTACATGATCTGATCGCGGCCGGCCTGGCGCTCGGTCTGGCCTATCTGACCAGATACGACGCGTTGGCGCCGTTGTTCGTCGCCGTGATGCTGGTGACCGTCGTGAGTTGGATCCGGTTTTCCGATGTCGACCCAGATTCCGACGACAGTGTTCGCGTACGCCGACTGTGGGCCGCTGTACTGGACGGAACAGTCGTGTTGATGCCGGGAATGCTGGCCTTCATCGCATGGTCGTTCTCGAGTTGGCTCATCACGGGCCAGGCGTTTCAACAATTCTCGTCCGTGTACGGCAACAGCGCGATCATCGAACAAGCGGGCGTCAATGCCGACTCACTGCTGACGCGCGTGGTGTTCTCCACGACGGAGATCGCAGTTCTCGGTCCGGCACTGCCCGTCCTGCTGGTGTTGGCAACAGTGCGTGCCATCGGTCATCGTGACCCGGAACTGATCGTCGTATCGGCAGTCTTCGGTTCGATCCTGGGGGCGCAGACACTGCTGTACGCGATGGGCTCGACCTTCCCGCTGCTGCGGTTCTACATCGCGGTCATCCCGCTGTGCTTCGTCCTGGCGGTGCTCACCGATCCGCGGGGTGCCCCGGTGATCTCGCGACGGCCGGGCCGCGCGGCGAGTACCGCCGTCGGCCTGAAGAGAGCCCCGGCGACGGCGTCGTTGTCGGTGATCGTCGCGCTCTGTCTACTGGCCGGATCCAACGCCCTGACTTTCGTGGCAATGGGTAATGCGCGACTGGCGGTACTGGAACACTCGATAGCCAGTGCGGTGGTTCCAGGCCGGGACGATCTCGACGAGCAGGCGATTCTGCGGACATTCGCGGCCGAGCGTCGTATTGCCAAGTACCTCGACAATCTGGACTTACCACCGGGGTCGGTTCTGCTCGACACCGTCGAGAGCTACGCGGTGGTGACTGCCTCCGACAATCCTCGCCAGTTCGTCGTGCCTTCCGACGGCGACTTCGTTCGGATTCTCAACGATCCGACGACGTTCGCAGTGGAGTACATCCTGGCCGTCCCCAACGACGGGCGTGGTGAGTCCGATGCGATCAACCGCCGTTATCCGACGATGTTCGACACCGGAGCCGGCGGGGTGGGAGCATTGGTGTTGGAGGTACCCAACGACGGGGGGATGGCGCCGTCGTCATGGCGGTTGTATCGAGCGACCGGGGAACCTCGGTCCGGTAACTAAAAACTGGACATATGGGACACTTTCTCCGCGTGATCAACGGAGTACGAGGCGAAGGTGAGCCATGAACGGTGACAACACGGTGTCGCGATATCGGCGAACTATCAGTCTGCTGTTCGTGGCGGTACTAGTGCTGACCATGGCGGCTTGCTTCAACGCTCGCTCCGTCGATGCCAGCCCGCAGGCACACCCGCGGGTCACCGTGGCAGCGGGTGATATCCGGTTGGACGGGCAGAGGTGGTGGCCGACCGGGTTCAACGCCTATCAGCTGTCCACCGACTGGTCGGTCAACTGGGGGTGTGGCGCGATGGTAGACCTCGACGCGTATTTCGCGGCGCTGCCCGCCCATTCCCTGACTCGCTTCAACCTGTTCCAGGCACTGGCGGTCAACCGCTTCACCGGTGCCCTCGATTTCGGTCCGATGGATCGGGTGTTTGCCGCAGCCGAAGCGCACGATCAGCTGGTGGTGCCGGTACTGGCCCCTCAAGACGGTGCGTGTGAGAACGATCAGTTCAAGGATCGGCAGTGGTACGTGGACGGCTGGAAGCGCTACACCGTGGGTGCGGAGCGTGCCCGGATGAGCTTCCAGGACTGGATGAGCACCGCCGTTGCCAGGTGGAAGGACTCACCGTCCCTGGCCGCCTGGGAGCTCGTCGGTGAACCGGAGACGAGTGCGTGCACCGACGCGGCCTGTCATTGGTGGACAAGGTCGTGCCCAGCCGATGCCGCGATCGTCCTCCGCAATTTCTTCGATGTGGCAGGGGCCGAGTTGCGTGAGGTCGACGCCTCGACGCCGATTACCGCAGGATTTACCGGTGGTGGCCAATGTGGTACTGCCGGAGACGATTACCAGTTCGTCAGTGCGTCGCCGTATGTCGACATCGTGCAATACCACGACTACGGAGCCGATGGTGTGCCGCTGCCGGGTGATCAGTGGAACGGGCTCGCCCGGCGGATCGACCAAGCCGAGGCGGTCGGCAAGCCGCTGTTGGTGGCAGAGATCGGTGAATCGGCCGGAAGCTGCGGATCGCTCGATACTCGCGCGAAGAGTATCGGTACCAAGATCGCGGGACAGAAAGCGGCGGGTACTGCCGGTGCCCTCCTGTGGGCGTTCGTACCGGACCCACGGCCCGGCGAATGCACCATGGACATCGGACCGGACGATCCGCTTCACGTCGTGATCGAAGCCGAAGGCGAGTGGGGCTGAGTCGATATCCGGTAACAATTCGATTACGAAATGAGCCGCCAAACGCCCTGATCGGAGACGCTTTCGGTTGTCGCACCCTCGACGACACGCTCGACATGACGGTTCGCTTGCCAGTAGCGGAGTCGAATAGTATTGACTGTGAACGTAATACGCGTGACCAAAGGCCCGGGACCTTTGTCGTCACTGCAGCCGGACGTATGGCGTCGAGTCGGACCGCCCGGGGGAGTGCGGTGCTGGCGTTACCGGCCCGTGGTTCATGCCCTGCGACTGTTCTTGCCGGTTCCAGCCTCGGGTAACGCGCCAGTAGCGGTGATCCGCAACCTGTTTGGTGGCACCTCTGTTCTGGCATCTCGAGTGGTGTTCGCGCTCACCGGATTCGGTGCGACCGACGACTTGCCTGCCGAGGGCTGAAGAATTAAACCTTGACACTACGTATGTGCGACACGCGGGTACGCAGGCCGGGAAAGGCGACAGATGACGACAACCGAGAAGTTCTCCTTCAAGACGGCCGTGGTTCCGGCGGCGGGTTTGGGTACGCGATTCCTGCCCGCCACCAAGACCGTTCCCAAGGAATTGCTTCCGGTGGTGGATACGCCGGGGATCGAACTGGTGGCAGGCGAGGCGGCGCGAGCCGGAGCTGACCGGCTCGTGATCGTCACAGCACCGGGCAAGGCCGCAGTGATGGCTCATTTTCTCGAAGATGCGGTACTGGAAGGGAAGCTCGAGCAGTCGGGAAAGCATCATCTACTCGAGAAGGTGCGGAAGGCGCCGGGTTTGATCACCGTCCAGCCAGTGGTCCAGGACATCGCACTCGGACTCGGCCATGCCGTCGGTCTGGTGGAATCGGTTCTGGGAGAAGATGAAAGTGCGTTCGCCGTGCTCTTGCCCGACGACCTCGTCTACCCGTGTGGAGTTCTGGATGCGATGGCTCGGGTGCGGGCCGAACGCGGCGGCTCGGTGCTGTGTGCTTTCGACGTACCCGAAGAGGAAGTGAGTTCCTACGGAATCTTCGCCGTGAAACCGGCAACCGGCGATCCCGATGTGCTCGAAGTCGTCGGTATGGTCGAGAAACCCGCGCCGGAGCACGCACCGTCGAGGTTGGCTGCAGTGGGACGTTATCTGCTCGACCGTGCGATCTTCGACGCACTCCGCGAGATTCGTCCCGGTCGAGGTGGCGAACTTCAACTGACCGATGCCATTGCCCTGTTGATCAGTCGTGGACATCCCGTCCACGTGGTCGTCCACCGTGGTACCCGCCACGACCTGGGTAATCCTGGAGGATTTCTACGCGCGGCGCTCGATCATGCGCTCGGGCGGGCAGAATACGGCCCTGCGTTGCGAGTGTGGATGGAGGAGCGGCTGCGGCAGCCTGACCCCCAGCTTGCCTGACGAGCGGATGTCACGACAGCGTGCGCGAGACCGATGCCGACACCGCTTCCGGTCCGAGGCGCCTGCACAGTTCGTCGACGAGGTCCTGGGTCGAGAGAGACGAGACCGCGGGGAGGTCTTCTCGCACGCCGGCTTCCTCTGCGGAGAGATAGCCGGCGGCGATCAACACCTCGAGGACGGGGGCGTCGAAGACCCGGCACGCAGCGCGAATCGTGTCCTGAGTTGGTGGGCGTTTGGCGGATATCCACCGGCTCAGCTCGGACGGGCGAAGTTTCAGCGCTCGCGCTGCTTCGGGCACGTCGGTGTAGAGGCGAAGGGTGAGCTGGTACTTAACCCAATCGGAGAAACCGGTCATAAAGGTCATATTGCACGACGGTTATCGGGGAATCCACCACCAACCGAGCCGAACAGACCTCTCAGGCTGTTTTCGCTCCCTGTGCAGATGCCGGTGAGCTCGCCCGGTGGCAGGCTGGTGCGCCACTGTCCTGGCGTTATGCCTTCGCAGCTCGAGGAAGTGTGAAATTCGGGGTGAACCAATCGCGGCGTGTCGTGGCGGACGCCGCCGAGCTGGGTAGCGTGATCAGCTCAACTACTCAATCCGTGAAACGTCTTTTCCCAATAGGACGGGTTTCGAATCAGCTGATAGGTGCCTTTGATGGCCGCGATACTCATCAACACCCAGTACAGCGGCGCAGTAATGCATGCCAGCAGGAGAGTGGCGTTACGTGTCTCCCGGCACGCTACGAGATTCATGTACATGACTGCGGCGTTACCGAAGATCAACGATGCCAGCGCCGGGAAGTAGACGTAGTTCGGGAAGACCTCCTGGATCACTGTCGGCTGGCCCAGAATCCAGCCGAGGCTGACCAGCCAGAACACCATGTTGACGGCAGCGACCAGAGGAGTGCCCGCCATCAGGAGGGAGAATCGCAGAAATCCGATCGGCCCCAGCCCGCGCCACAGCGCTACCGGCCGACGCATGTGCACCAACCAGGTCTGCAGGTAGCCCTTGTACCAGCGTGAGCGCTGCCGAATCCAATTGATGGTGTCGCTGTTAGCCTCCTCGAGCGTTGTCGAGTTCAAAACTGCTGTCCGGTAACCGCTCTCGGCGATTCTGACCCCCAGATCGGCATCCTCGGTGACGTTGTACGGATCCCAGGCGCCGATGTCGTCGAGCACGCTGCGTTTGAGATGGTTGGAGGTGCCACCGAGCGGGATCGGAGAGTTGCTCTTCATGAGGCCGGGCAGGATGAAGTTGAACCACAGTGCGTAATCGGCGGTGAACCAGGCGGTCAGCAGATTTTGGGTTCCGTTGTGGAAAGCCAGCTTCGCCTGCACGCACGCGGTTTCCGGCGGCATTGCGGCGAAGGTCGCAGCCACCCTTCGTAATTGCAGCGGGTCGGGAGAATCCTCGGCGTCGTAGATCGTGATGATCTCGCCCGTGGAGAAGTGCAGCCCGTAGTTACACGCCTTCGGTTTGGTGCGCGGGTCCGCCGCCGGGACTTTCAAGATGCTCACCACCTGGTCGACCCCGGCATCCTCGGCCGCGGTGATGGTGACGTCGTCGTCTTCCTCGAGGAGAAGGAGGACCTGGAGTTTCTCCGGCGGATACTCGATGGCTCGCATGGCGGCGATCAAGTCCGCCACGACCTCCGGTTCGTTGTACGCCGGAACGAGGATCGTGTATGTGGGCAGAGATTCGTTCGGGAGTGCTCTGGCCTCTTCGTCGCTCACCGTGACGATCGACGCTGCATCCAACCCGCGAGTGAAGAGCAGCAATCGGTCGATCATCGTCCATACGTAACCCACAGTGCAGATCAGCGTCAGGGCGATCAGCGTCGGAGTCAGGAAGAAGACCAGACCGAGGATTACCAGAGCCAGAGCCAGCAGGAGCGTATTCCGTTGCCAGGGATAGAACGCCACCGAGGCGGATGAGATCGGCCGCCGCTCACGTAGCCCGTTGACAGCATCGTCGAGCGCAGCTGCCTTGAAGGCCGGAGACGACGGATCGCCGGCGACGGGACTGTCGGCATTCACCACGGTTGGGCCTCCACGATGTGACGTCCTAGTGATTGGAGCATTGCCTGGTCCTTGTACTGCGATTCGTTGTCGACTGTCGACGTTCGTCCGCGCAGCAGAACGGCCAGAGTATTGCTTGCATTCGATGCCATCGACGGTTTGGGTTGGGGAAAGTGCGCGTCCGGTTCGTGATTGTCGACGGTGATGAGACTGACCCGTTGGGCGACATTGTCGCCTCTGACCCACACGAAATTGAGGTTGGTCCAGGTGAGTAGGAGCGAATCGTCGACGATCGTGTACATCTGTGCGATCACTCCTCGTGTGAGCTCCACCTCGATCGTGGGGCTGACCCGCGAGTTCTGCAGCTCGTATGTGGAGCTGCTCGGATACACCGCCAGCGTCGACGGGCGTCGAACCTGGACGACATCCATTTGAACGGTGCGTGGGCGCATCTGTGAATCCCAGGCAGGGTTGGGTGTGTCGGCGCGGATCGTCTGCCGCGACAGAGCGGAGGTGGATCCGAAATAGCGCTTCGGCCAGTCGTATCGGACGAGTGCGAGTTGGTGCCAGCCGGCCGGAACCACGAGTCCGGGCTCACCGGTCGGCGGTGGACCGACGGCGACCGGCGCACCCTTCGGATCGGGAAGCGAGGTGAAGAACAGAAGTACCGCAGCCCCGAAGACGGCAAGGATGGTCCAGTTGCTGGTCGGGGTCGACGGTCGTCGTAGCGGGCGATCGAACGGCTTCAACGACTTGCCGCGTCGCTCGTAGAGATAAAAGGCTCCACCTATCGCCAGTGCGGCACCGAGTGGGGGGAAGAGCTGCACGGTGAACAGGGGCGCAAGGGGATACGCGTCGGCGACGTAGTAAACCAGGACGGTGCCCAATGCCACCGACGCGAGGAATCCGACGAAGCCCCGTGTCCAGGTGCGACTGACGGCAATCGTGGTTGCGGCGGAGGCGACGAGAACCATGATGATGCTGTAGTCGAATCGGGTTCCGCCGAGTTCGGTGGCCACCGTCCGATATGCCAGCGGCGACAGAATGATCGGTACGATCCAGATCAGCCAGTACCGGTTGACGGGTCGAAGACCGAACATCAGTACGGCCGAACTCCAGACGAAAATCCAGGCGGAGAGTACGTCGATGTGCATGAGCTCGTAGTTCTCGGCGAAGCGCGGCAGAAGCAATGCCTGCGTGCCCAGTGACACTGCCAACCCGATGCAGCCGACGATCTTGTCGGTTTCGCGATCGTGAATGGGCAAGTCGGGTCCGCGTCGGAGGTCGATGCCCACCGCCGCGATCACGCACAGGAGCGGAAGGACGAATACGAACCCGATGGCGGTACCGCCCGCAGTGCTCGACCACAGGTTCTTCCAGGTGGGCCAGAACGCGAAAATCGTGGCGAGCGCGATCATCACCCAGCGAACAGCAAGTCGAGGAACTATTCCGGACTCCGTGCGGAACTCGCGAATTTTCAACGTGTGGTCCCATTCGACATCGACCGGCAGATGACGGTTTGCGGATCTCGCGTCCGGCCGGCTGGAGAGCAGAACCCGACTTTTCGACCTTACTTGAGTGTCGGAATCTCGGATCGAGAAGGGGCGCATCGGATCGGAAGGTCCCCAAATGCACCACAATTCCCACATAGTGGGAATTGCTGAATCGATTTTCAGCGCACTGATTTCTGGCGCCCTAGCCACGATCGGTCGTCGCAGCTGGTGCAACGCTCCGTATTTCCAAGAGGCGGAAGTTGATTCGCTTTCAAATTGCAAGTAAACCGAATCTCGGGGACCTAGTTCCCTGCCGGGGACGAAGGTCCCCGGGCGGGCGGGCCCCGACTGTGTCGAGACGCGGCCAGTAGGGCTATCGCAGCCAAGGGATCGACATGCAGGCACTTCCGCTGCGATCGGCGTGCCGAGCTATTTCCTACCCGTGGGTAACGTCCCACTGGCCCCGGTCCCGATCAACTGATAGCCAAAAGGTTGCCAATATGCGATCGGGGAGCGAAAAGGCGGCCGCATTACGGTGCTGGGCCTGTCGGTGGACAGATTGCCTCGGCTATGCATTTCATCTGATTTTTCCGCTCTACCGGCGGTAACTCGCCTATCTGACTGTTCGTACCGTTTGATCTGCGGTACCGCTGATGCTCAAATTAGGACGATTCGGACACAGGTTAGCGGGGATATCGCCTCGCTCGACTTTCTCTCATCGAGAAGCGAATTATCTGCTCTTCGGTTCTGGGAATTCTGCTCTCGGAGCCAGATCACGAATACCTCGACACCACCGCACCGGAGATTTGAAGGGACCGATCACTGTGACTTCGCTCGACGTATCTGCGCTGGGCCATGAAGAGCGCACCGATTCCGGGAATCGGCCGGATCTGTCCGCACCGTCGAGGCGCGAATGGGAGTCCTGGTACCGAAGCAGGCTCCGGCTCGGTGACACGCTCATCGTCGTCACGTCGGTGTTTCTCGCGCAGGTGTTGCGATTCGGTGGCTCGGATACCGTGATCAGCACAGCCGGGCCGGAACAGTTGACCTACACCGTCCTGTCCGCAACGCTCGCCGTCGGCTGGTTGGCCTCGCTCGGAATCTTCAACACCCGTTCGATTCGGGTCATCGGAAGTGGGCCCGAGGAATATCGGCGGATTTTCGCGGCCACCGTGCGTTTGTTCGGGTTGATCGCGATCGTCAGTTTGCTGTTCCAGCTCGACATCGCGCGCCTTTATCTTGCCTTCGCCTTCCCTGTCGGTCTGATCGGATTGACGGCAAGTCGATGGATATGGCGAAAGGTCATCTACCGCAAACGATCCAGCGGAAGCTTCCAGACCAGCGTCTTGGTGGTGGGCAACCGGCTCGCAGTGCTCGGCCTCGCTCGCACTCTCGAGCAGGGCGCATCGGACGGCTACCGAGTGGTCGGCGTCTGCATGCCCGGCCCGGCCGGCCGCACCGAAGCGGCCGTGGTCGTCGGCGGCCGCGAGATCCCGGTTCTCGGTAACGAACACGACGTGACCCGAGCGCTCGAACTTGTGGGCGCCGACACCGTGGCGGTGACGGCCACCGAGCATCTCGGTTACGCGGGGATGCGCGAACTTGCCTGGGAGCTCGAAAGCAAGGACGTGGATCTGGTTGTCGCACCAGGGATTCTGGACGTATCCGAGCCCCGGCTGTCGATGCGCCCTGTCGCGGGTCTACCGCTGATCCACGTCGGACGGCCCCGTTATCACGGAGCGACACGACGAGCCAAGCGCGCATTCGACGTGGTCTTCGCCGGTGCGATCCTGATTCTGATCAGCCCGGTCCTGATCGCCACGGCGATTGCCGTCAAGGTGAGCAGTCCTGGTCCGGTGTTCTACAAGTCCGAACGGATGGGACAGGACGGAGTTCCGTTCTCCATGCTCAAGTTTCGGTCCATGGTGGCAGACGCCGACAAACAGGTCGGCACCTTGATGAAGGACAACGACGGTGCAGGCGTTCTGTTCAAGATGCGCGAGGACCCCCGCGTCACCACCGTCGGCCGCATCATCCGCAAGTACTCGATCGACGAGCTCCCTCAATTCGTGAACGTGTTGCGGCGCGAGATGAGCGTCGTCGGACCCCGTCCACCACTTCGACGCGAAGTGGAAGCCTACGACGGAACCGTCAAGCGCCGACTCCTCGTCAAGCCGGGCATCACCGGCCTGTGGCAGGTCAGCGGACGATCCGACCTCTCCTGGGAAGAGACGGTGCGACTGGACCTTTCCTACGTCGAGAACTGGTCGATGACCGGTGACCTGCTGATCGTGGCGAAAACGCTGAAAGCTGTAGTGGCCAGTGACGGTGCGTACTAGTCTCCCCGGGAGTTCGGCTCCGACCCGGACCACATCGACGGCACTACGGGTAGGTGTGGCGGTAGGGCTCTCTGCGTCCCTCGCCGGAGTCCCGTTGCCCGGCCTGCCGTCTGCGGTCAATGCCGCGCTGCCGCTAGCACTCCTGGCATGCGTCTTCGCCTGCACGGGAGTGCCGAGAGGCCACCTCGCCAGGCTGCGGCTCGGAACGATCGACGTCGGGTTGGTGTTGTACATCTGCGCTGTCGTTCTGATCGAGTTCTACGACGTCAGCTACGGCCCCGCGTCGTTCTCGCTGTACACGGTTCTGAACTGGATCACCGTCCTGGCCGCATATACCGCCTGCCGCCTGGCCGTAGTCGACTACCACGACGCGACAGTTGTGCTTCGCTGCTTCTTCTTCGCATCGATACCGGTGGCACTGCTGGGAATTGCCCAGGTAGTCGGTGGACGAGCCGTCAGTGAAACCATCGTCCGGTTCACCATCGCACCCGGATTGCAGACCCGACTCGACCTCGGCTGGCCACTGCGAGCCACCAGCACCCTCGGGCACTGGACGGCGCTCGGCGGGTACCTCGCGATTGCGATATCGATCGGGTGCTATCTCGTCATCCGGCAGTCGCGCACCGGAGCCGTCCCCGCGGGCGTCATTCTCGGCGTCGGCGTCTTGTTCCTTGCACAAACCGCTACGTTCACGTTTGCGCCGATTCTGGTGGCACTGGTCGTCATGGTGTACACGGCGGTGGTGATGCGCGTCCGTCCGCTGGGTATCTTTGCCGCGATCGGGCTAGGAGCGATCGCATATCGGTTGTTCGACGACCAGGTGGCGGACCGGCTGAACTCGCAGCTCGACAACCCCAACTCGAACGACGGTCTGCCGTATTGGATTCCGGAAACCATACGATTCCGAACGGCGATCTGGCGTGACGAGACCGTGCCCGCAATCATGGACAGTCCGCTGCTCGGTCACGGATCCAACGTGTACAACCGAATTTCGAACGGGCAGGTTCCTCCCGAACTTCGTTGGCCGTCACCAGAATCGGAATGGATGCGTACGGCGATGGCCGGCGGCATTCCGATCGCGATCATGGAATGCGGACTGTTGGTCCTTGCCACCGTGGCGATCTGGACGGTGAGCGTCGAGCGCTCTCTCCCCGAATACCGGCCTCTGGCGATATGCATGATCGGGATGCTGCTCGTCTCGTCCTTTCATTCCCATTTCAGCAGTGGCTCAGTCGCATTGGCCTTCTGGGTGATCGTCGCCGGATCGGTCAATTCCATGCAGTTCTCGCACCAGCGCACCGACGAACACGTGAACAGGAAGGTCTGATGCATACCATCGACTTGTGGGGAATACGCGTGGACGCGTACTCGCCGGAATCAGTCATCTCCTGGATTCAGGAGAGCAGCGGTCACAAGAGAATGCTGCTCAATCACAACCTGCACAGCACATATCTTCACCTGACGAACGAGCATTTCCGCGCACTCTACTCGCAATCCGACCTCACCCTCGTCGACGGTATGCCGATCCTGGCGGCCCTGTCCCTGCGGCGACTGAAAGCGGGGCAGGCGCCGTACGGGCCGTCTCGACGCTGCGGGTCCACCGACTGGATTCCTCTGGTCGGACAGATGGGAGCCGGCACCCGGATCGCGGTGATAGGTGCGAACGCCTCGTCGAACACCCGCGCGGTGCAGGCCATCGGACGACTCGCCGCAGGCTGCACCGTTCGCGGTTGGTGCGGGTACGGGGGTAAGGACGAACTGATCGCCGAGAACTTCGACTCACTGAAGCAATTCCAGCCCGACCTGGTACTCCTCGGGCTCGGAATGCCAGTACAGGAACAATTCCTGCTCGATCACTGGGACGAGCTGCCGACCGCGGTGTTCGCCACCATCGGTGGTGCCATAGACCAACTCTCCGGCGAACAGTCGTTGGCGCCACGATGGACCGGGAAACTCGGAGTCGAGTGGTTGTGGAGGTTGGCGTCGGACCCCAGGCGGCTCGGATCTCGGTACCTGATCGAACCCTTCAAGCTGTTGCGGGTGACCCTCGCGTTTCAGCGTGAGCGACGGGCGAACAGATGAGCGAGAACGAGGAACAATCTGTCAGCGTCGTCATACCGTCGCTCGGCCGACCGGAACTGGCGAAGGCCATAGCAAGTGTACGGGCGCAGACACACCGGTCCACCGAGATCGTCGTCGTGCTGGATCTCGATGCCGCGAACGTAGATCCGGCGGGCCCGGCAGCAGCTGCCGATGTGGTAATCCCCACCGGCGGCGGTCGAGGAGCAGCAGTCGGCCGAAACCTGGGCGCCAGAGCGGCGTCCGGAGAGCTGATCGCATTTCTCGACGACGACGACTGGTGGGAGCCACGCAAACTCGAGGCGCAGCTGATGCGGATGAAACAGGAGAAGACCGAATTCTGCTATACCGGGACGTACTTCCACGACAGCGGCGGTGTTAGGGCCTTACCCGTCACGCGATTCGTGCACGGCACGTCGATGGCCGACTACCTGGTGTTGCGACCGGGACTGCGGCACGGTCACGGCTACGTGCAGTCGAGCTCGTTACTGCTGACTCGACGTCTGGCCGAGACCGTCGAATGGGACGAGACGTTGGCCAAACATCAAGATTGGGACTTGGTGGTGCGCCTGAGTGACGAAGTGCGATCGCGGATGAGTTACGTCGACGAACCACTCGTACACGTGCAACAGGCAAGTGACGGATCAGTGTCGAAAGTTCGAGACTGGCGCCGCAGTGTGCCGTTCTACGACAAGCATGCCGATGCCCTCGGCAAGACGGCTGCCGGAGACTTCGTGGCGACACAGATTCTACGCTCGGCGCTCGCAGCCGGAGACCTGCGAGGCGCCGCATCCGCACTCCGCACACTCACCCGACTGCGGGTTCATCCTGCTGCACTCGTCGTCGCGGCACACGGCGGCGTCGAACACGGGAGATCCGTCCTGAGCCGGAGGTTCCGGCGTGAGTGACCGCATTGCCGTGTGGGATCCCAACCCCTTCAACCCGTACGGTGTCGAAGTTGCCCGGGTGATCTCGGAATCGTCAGAGCACGTCCGGCGGTTCGGTCGCCGTGGCCAGCGCATCGCCTCCGACAACTTCACCTCGACCGCTCTGTTGCCTCCCGCCGCCGCCGGATCACGCAGCGTGTCGCTGCGGGTTCGGTACCTCCTGGCGTTGGTCGGCTTCAGCCTCTACGTTCTGGTGCGCCGGCCACTTGTCGTGGTCTGCTGGATGAACACCGAAGCGGAACAGACCATGATCCGGACGCTGCAACGCCTGCGCTGTCGAACCCTGGTGGTGGTGCACAACCCGATCGCGGGACGAGACGAGGCAGACGACTATCCGCTCACGCGCGCGATCCGCAGTGCCGCAACAGCGGTGCTGATCCACGACGACGTACTGCGCGGCGGTCTGCCCGGTTACGAGAACATCGTGGTTGCAGCGCATCCGGCATACCTGGCCTGGGCGGCGTCGACCGCCGACTGGTGCGCCGCCGACCGTACCGCCGGGCTCTCGGCGCTCTACCTCGGCAGCGCGCGCGTCGACAAGGGATTCGATCTGGTGCCCAGACTTGCCGGTGACCTACGACGACACGACTGCGAACTTGCCTGCGCGATAGGACGACTCACTGCCGACGAGAACCTTCTTCTCGAGCGCGCCGACAACGTGACGGTACTGACCCAGGTGGGAGTGCACATGTCGGACCCCGACGTTCGACGTTACATGGAAACCTCGTCGGTACTGGTGGCGCCGTATCGCGACGTCACCGCGTCGGGAACGGTCCTGATGGCGCTGACCGTCGGCCTGCCGGTCGCGGCCTTCGAATCACCGGTTCTGCTCGGCACTCTCGACGCCGAGAACATGGCGCCCGTCGGCGACACGAGGAAACTCGCCGAGCGGGCAGTCGCCTCTAGCCGAACCGATCGTGCCGACCTCGCGGCTCGCGCCCGCCGCCACGACGACCTCGCGCAGGTGCAGTGGAGCGAGGCTGTCCGCCGAGTACTCGGCAACGAGCAGTCTGTGGAGGAATCCCGTGCCTGAAGTGGACGTACTGCACTGGAACCCACGCAAACTCGTCGCGATTCCCGGTCTGAAACGGCCCGTCCGCGTGGGCTCACGGGTGGACAACTTCGGTGACCTCCTCGGGCCCCGAATCGTCTCGTGGATGTCCGGTCGCACGCCCGGAACGCTGCCGCGCCCCGGCCGCCGGAACCGGATGCTCGCGGTCGGTTCGATCATGCATCTGGCCCGGAACGGAGACACCGTGTGGGGGACCGGCGTCAACGGCAAGATCCCAGCCGACGAATACGAATTCGACACACTGGACGTGCGCGCGGTACGCGGGCCGTTGACTCGGGAGTTCCTGCAGCAGCGGGGGATCGACTCTCCGACCGTCTACGGCGATCCCGGGTTGCTCGTCCCGGCGTTGTTCCCCGAACTGGTGACGTTGGCCGCGAACCCGGTCCGCGACCTCACCGTCGTGCCGAACCTCAACGATCTACCGAAATGGTTCGGAACCGAAGCAGTGCTCGACCCGACCGACAAGATGAGTACCTGTCTGCGTACCATCGCCTCGAGCCGGTTGGTAGTCGGAAGCTCGTTGCACGCGATAGTGATCGCGGAGTCCCTGGGAATACCGGCGCGCTTGATTCCCTCCGACGAGGAGTCCGACTTCAAGTACGCGGACTACTATCTGGGAACCGGCCGTGAGCTCGCCACCGCCGCGACGGTGGCGAAGGCAGTCTCGATGGGCGGTGCACCCGCCCTTGTCTGGGACGAGCGGCGACTGACCGCTGCCTTTCCCCACGATCTGTTCGGCCGGTAGGGACCACAGTGGGACTGGGCACCGCCGCAGCACGAGGATCTGCCGTCACCCTCGGGGGACAGTGGGTCAAGTTCGTCATCCAATTCGCATCCATCGCCGTGCTGGCGCGGATCCTGAGCCCGGACGACTTCGGCAAGATGGCCATGGTGATGGCTGTTGCGGGGGCGGCAACAGTCGTCGGCGACTTCGGACTCTCTCTCGCCTCGATTCAGGCGAAAACTATTACAATGCAACAGCGTTCGAACCTCTTCTGGATCAATTCCGCGATCGGCGTGATCCTGACCGCGATCACCTTCGCGTCGGCACCGCTGTTCGATCGCTTCTACGGCACCGATCAACTGTCGGATCTGGTGCGTGCCGTATCGGTGGTGTTCCTGGTGAACGGTCTCACCGTTCAACTTCGAGCCGATCTGACTCGCAACATGAAGTTCGTCCAACTGACGCTGACCGAGATCTTCGCACACGGAACGGCACTTGCCGTCGCTGTCGCCGTGGCGATGCTCGATCACGGCGTGTGGGCACTTCTCGCCCAACAAGTCACGGTCCCGGTACTGCTGCTGTTCAGCTCCGCCCTGGTTCTGCGGTGGGTTCCCGGACGGCCGACCCGGAAGGCCGACATGCGTTCGCTTCTCTCGTTCGGAACGAACACGATGGTCACCCAACTGGTCACGTACTCGAGCGCCAACGTCGATTCGGTAGCGCTGGGCAAACTGCACGGCAGCGTCGAGTTGGGAGTCTACGACCGGGCTTACCAACTGTTCAAGATCCCGGTCGCCCAATTGGCCACCCCGATGACAAGGGTTGCGCTACCAGTTCTGTCGAGGATCACCGACCCCGACGTGTACATGGCCTATCTGGTCAGGGCTCAGAAGGTGCTGTGTTACGTCATGCTGGGGGCGTTCTCCTACGCCGCGGTCACCGCCTACCCACTGTTGAACCTCGTGCTCGGAGACGGCTGGACCCAAGCTGCGCCGATCTTCCGGATACTGGCCGTCGGCGGAGCCTTTCAAGCCCTGTCGTACATCTACTACTGGATATTCCTTTCCACCGGCCGAGTGGACGTGCATCTGCGATTCAGCCTCATCGGTCGCGGTCTGATGGTCCTCGTCGTGTGCATCGGAGCAGTGTTCGGCAGTATCGGTACCGCGATCGGCAGCAGCGTGGGCTTCGTCGGAATCTGGCTCGTCTATTCGCTGATCGCCGTGCCGAGAATCGGTATCGACACCCGGCCGGTCATGGCGAGCGCACTGCGCCCGATGATCTTCTTCGGCCTCACATTCGTCGTCGGGTCGGTATCGCTGAACTGGTACGGGCCTTACCTGTCCGACATCGCGGCAATGTTGGCCGCAGCGCTGCTGTTCCTGCTGCTTCTGGCGGCTGCTGCGGGATTGTCGAAACCGTTCCGGGCGGACATCGCCGTTCTGGCCGGCACCGTACGAAAGGTGCGAGGTTGACACCGTGCCGATCGGATGACAGCGCGTCGTCCACTTCACTCACTGCATGAACACCATGGTTACACCGAAAGGTTTCGAGGACATGACCGACCAGATCGCCACCCCCGACGATGCTCTCCGGATGACGGTATTCGGTACCGGGTATCTCGGCGCCACTCACGCGGCATGTATGGCGGAGTTGGGGCACCACGTACTCGGCGTCGACGTCGATCCCGGCAAATTGGCCAAGTTGGCGGCCGGTGAGGTTCCGTTCTACGAGCCAGGTCTCCAAGAGGTGTTGCGGCGCAACATCGACGCCGGCCGGCTGCGATTCACGTCGTCGTACGAGCAAGCCGCCGAGTTCTCCGACATTCATTTCCTGGGAGTGGGTACACCTCAGCGGCGCGGGGAGTTCGCCGCGGACATGAAATTCGTCGACTCCGTGATCGAAACTCTCGCACCGTTGTTGACCAGGCCGTCGGTCATCTTCGGAAAGTCCACCGTTCCGGTGGGTACAGCCGAACGACTCGGTACACGAGCCCGAGAGTTGGCCCCGGCCGGCGCCGACGTGGAAGTGGCCTGGAACCCGGAGTTCCTGCGCGAGGGATTCGCGGTGCAGGACACCTTGCATCCCGATCGTCTCGTGCTCGGTGTCGATCGAGACCGGCCAGGACGCGCGGAAGCTGTTGCCCGGCAGGTGTACGCGGCGCTTCTGGACGAAGGTATCACCTTCATGGTGACAGACCTCGCGACGGCGGAACTGGTCAAGGCATCGGCCAATGCGTTTCTCGCCACGAAGATCTCGTTCATCAACGCCATGTCCGAAGTGTGCGAGGCGGCCGGGGCGGACGTGACGGTCCTTGCCGACGCCATCGGACACGACGTGCGGATCGGACGCCGTTTCCTCAATGCGGGCATCGGGTTCGGTGGCGGCTGCCTGCCGAAGGACATTCGTGCCTTCATGGCACGTGCCGGCGAACTGGGCGCCGATCAGGCATTGACGTTCCTACGTGAAGTGGACGACATCAACATGCGACGGCGGACGCGAATGGTGGAATTGGCCAGGGAGGCTTGCGGATCGCTGTTGGGATCTCGGGTGGCCGTTCTCGGCGCTGCTTTCAAACCCGATTCCGACGACGTGCGAGATTCGCCGGCCCTGAACGTTGCCGGTCAGATACAACTGCAAGGTGCGACCGTCAGTGTCTACGATCCCAAAGCCATGGCGAACTCGAAAGCGCTGTTCCCCACGCTGACCTACGCCGAGAGTGCGCTCGCCGCCTGTGACGGCGCCGACGTGGTGTTGGTGCTGACCGAGTGGCCGGAATTCCGGAAGTTGCTTCCGTCGGATCTCGACGGCGTCGTTCGCCGGAAGGTCATCGTCGACGGTCGGAACTGCCTGCATCCGACCGACTGGCGCGCGGGCGGCTGGGTCTATCGCGGAATGGGCCGACCCTGAACCATCCGGTCGGCCCGAATGACAATCCGGACACGCGCAGACGTGTTCGAGACGAAGGAGATTCGACGATGCACGTCCATGAATACTTTCGAGTACTGCGGGCGAGATGGAGGTGGGTTGCTGCGGTCACGGCGGTGGTGACGCTGACGGCGCTGGCCGGGTCGCTGATCTCGACGCCGGTCTATCAGGCCTCGACCCGACTGTTCGTCTCGATGTCGGTGGGAACTTCCGTCGGTGAAGCGCTGCAAGGCAACCAACTCTCGCAACAGTTGGTCACCTCGTATGCGCGTTTGCTGACCGGCACCACCCTGGCGCAACGCACCATCGACTCGATCGGAGCGGACCGACTCGGTGGCATGTCGGCGAACGCGCTGGCTTCGGAAGTAACCGCGACAGCGGCCCCTGGAACGGTCCTGCTCGATGTCAGCGTGCAGGACACCTCGCCGGAGCGTGCCCGCGACATCGCCAATGCACTCTCCGATGAATTCGTCGCGATGGTGCGTGAGCTCGGGACACCTGCGGACGGCGGCGCGGCGCCCGCCCGAGTGATCGTGGAGCAGCGAGCCGAGGTGCCTACCACTGCGACCTCTCCGAAAACTACTCGAAACCTCCTGCTCGGCTCCATGATCGGGCTGCTACTCGGTATCGCCGCCGCGGTGATCCGTGACCGTACGGACAACAGACTCACTGCCGAAGCGGACATCGAGGAGATCGTGGGATCGGCAGTTGTCGGAGCAGTGCCGTTCGATCGGAACCGTGAGACACACGCCGCGGTGAACTTCACGGACGGTTACAGCGTCGAGGCCGAGGCCTACCGCGAGCTGCGCACCAACCTTCGGTACATCTCCGTCGACAACCCACCGCGCGTCATCGTGGTGACGAGTCCGCTTCCTGCCGAGGGCAAGACGACGACGTCGGTCAATATCGCGTTGGTGCTGAGCGAATCGGGCAAGAAGGTATGTCTTGTGGACGGCGACCTTCGTAAGCCGCGTATC
Organism: Rhodococcus sp. 27YEA15; assembly: GCF_049739425.1. Lineage (NCBI taxonomy): Bacteria > Bacillati > Actinomycetota > Actinomycetes > Mycobacteriales > Nocardiaceae > Rhodococcus > Rhodococcus sp. 27YEA15. The sequence continues at coordinate 3,974,126 of NZ_JBMHHW010000001.1, read as the reverse complement.
TCGGCCTATCTGGGAATCATCGGGACCGTCGGGCTCAGTTCGGTGTTGTCCGGTCAGGCAACTCTCGACGAGGTACTGCAACCGGTCGGTGACGGAGAGCTGTCGGTACTCGCTGCCGGAGTCACCCCGCCCAATCCCAGTGAACTGCTCGGCAGCGACACGACCCGGGCGCTTTTCGACGAATTGCGGACGCGTTTCGACTATGTGATCGTCGACGCCTCTCCGCTCCTTCCGGTGACCGACGCGGCGGTATTGTCGACGGTCGCCGACGGAGCTCTGATCGCGGTGCGTCACGGGTCGACGAAACGCGACGAATTATCCACTGCTGTAGGCAACTTGAACGCGGTTGGGGCCAGGATCATCGGAAGCGTTCTGACCATGGCTCCCGGAGCGAGGAAAGGCGTCGACCCGTACGGGTACTACTACAGCGACCGGACCGACAGCGCTGCGGTGAGTCCGGAACTCGCGGCCGCCGATCCGGTCGGGGTCCATGTGCGCTGACCGGTCAGGTCCTGGATTTGCGGCCGCCGACCAGCTGCTCGAGGAGTTGGTGCACCAGGCCCGAGATCTCTCCGCCGACCGAACGAAACATGTTGACATCCAATCCGATCGGATCCAGGATGTCATCGGTTCCGGACTTGCGAAAGCGGCTTCTGGCAGCGGACAACTCGGCCACCGACCGCGCGTCGGAGGCTTCGGCCAGGCGCACGGCTTCACGTAGGGTGAACGTGCGCTGCAGGTATGCCGGCGCCATTCCCAGGACGTGCTCACGGTGACGTTCGGTCATGGTCAGGACGAGATCGACGTCGCCGATGGTCGCCGGGGTCAATCTGCGTGAGCGGAAATCCTTTGCATCGCCGCCGAGTTCGGTCAGTACTTCGGCTGCTGTCGGCTCCATCGGTGCGTCCCGCAGGCCGTATGTTCCAGCGCTCGAGGCAGTGAGGTTCGCCGGCGCCGCCCGCCGAGCGAACGCGGCGGTGAGGCGTTCTGCGGTGGGAGATCGACAGATGTTGCCGGTGCAAACGAAGAGGATGTGCATGTTCCGAGCTTAGTGCGTAGCTTCCGACACCTGCCGTATACGCGAAATTGGCCTACCGCCCGCCGGGGAGACCGGCTGCGGAAATCTTTGCAGGCTACGAACTGTGCATGAGACTTACCGTGTTCGGAACCGGGTACCTGGGTGCCACCCACGCCGTGTGCATGGCGGAGTTGGGCCACGACGTACTGGGCGTCGACATCGACGCGGACAAGATCGCCGCCCTCACGCGTGGGCAGGTGCCGTTCCATGAACCGGGCCTGCCCGAGATGTTGGCGTCGAACCTGGCGTCCGGGCGACTCGGATTCACCACGTCGTATCGCGAAGCGGCCGACTTCGCGGACGTACATTTCCTGGCAGTAGGCACGCCGCAGAAGAAGGGTGAGTACGCAGCCGACCTGCGCCACGTTCATTCGGTCGTCGACACGCTGGCTCCACTCCTCGTCGAATCGGCGCTCGTCGTCGGAAAATCGACTGTGCCGGTCGGGACAGCGGCCGAACTTCGGCGGCGTATATGTGCGACCGCACCGGCAGGCGACGCCGTCGAGCTGGCCTGGAACCCGGAGTTCCTGCGTGAGGGGCATGCGGTGCAGGACACTCTGCACCCCGATCGCCTGGTGGTCGGTGTGGATCGAGACCGCCCGGGGCGTGCTGAACGGATACTTCGTCAGGTGTACGCGCAATCTCTGCGAGAAGACACACCGTTCGTCCTCACCGATCTCGCGACGGCTGAACTGGTCAAGGGCGCTGCCAACGCGTTCCTGGCCACGAAGGTCTCCTTCATCAACGCGGTCGCCGAGATATGCGAGGCGGCCGGAGCGGACGTGACCGTCTTGGCCGATGCCCTCGGCCACGACGCGAGAATCGGACGCCGGTATCTGAACGCGGGTCTCGGTTTCGGTGGTGGCTGTCTGCCCAAGGACATCCGGGCGTTCATGGCGCGCGCAGGCGAGCTGGGAGTCGACCAAGCGCTGTCCTTTCTGCGAGAGGTGGACAACATAAACATGAGACGTCGATCAAAAGTTGTTCAGCTCGTGACAGCGGCTTGCGGCGGGAGTTTGCTGGGAGTGAACGTGGCCGTGTTGGGTGCGGCCTTCAAACCGGAATCGGATGATGTTCGTGATTCGCCCGCATTGAATGTCGCGGGAATGATGCAACTCCACGGCGCAACGGTGACTGTCTACGACCCGGAGGCGACGGCGAATTCGCGCCGCGTCTTCCCCACCCTCGACTACGCAACGTCCACGTCAGAGGCGTGTGACAACGCGGACGCGATACTGATCGCCACCGAATGGAACGAGTTTCGTGCCCTGCGGCCGGAGGATCTGGCCGCGCTGGTCAGGTCTCGTTCGATTGTCGACGCGAGAAACTGCCTCGATCCGGCTCAGTGGCGTGACGCCGGGTGGACCTATCGCGGAATGGGCCGATAACCAGGCCCTACGATAGCGAAATAATAGCCATCCGAGTCCACTTTGTCGGGCGCACGGCCCGCGTGGGAGTGCCCGCATGGGTAGACTTTCCGCCTGGGGAGGACGGATCTACTGCGGAACCGTCAGCAGTTGACGAAGGTGGGACATGAATTTGGTGCTGGGCGTGACGGTGGGGGCGAGCGCTGTGCGCTTGGCACGTCCGGGTACCCCCGACCACAGTGGTCTGGTATTCAGGTCGAGATCGATCCAGCGTGGCATCGAGATCCCTGAGGACGTAGCGGCGGAAGCGACTCGAGACGCGCTCGCCGAGGACTCCGATCCGGACAAGGTCACCGTCATCGCCTATCGCGATCAAACTCAAGCGGGCGCACTGCAGACCGCACTCGAACGTCAACCGGTCGAAGGCTTCGAGCTGATCCCCGAAGTCGCCGCGTCTCTTCGCATGCTCGAGGAACCGGGCACTCTCACCGACCAGAACACTCTGGTCATTGTCGACATCGGCAGCTCCGGATCCACGATCAGCGTCGTCGACCGGTACAGCGGAACGACGATCGTCACGGCGCGCTCGAGCCAGGTCAGTGGCGATCACTTCGACGAACTTGTCTATTCCGATCAAACCGTACGACGCCGTATCGTGGCGCCGCCGAATCCGGAAGGCATCGAAGAACTGTACTCGCGAAGCCGGCTTGCCAAAGAGCAACTGTCGACTCGCAGTGCCGTCTGCCTTCCCGGACCTGGTGGCCTGCTGTTGCTTTCACGCGAGGTGTTCGATTCTCTGGTCCTCGCATCGGTGGAAGCTCTGGCCGGCGAGGCGCGAGAAGTGGTTGCGACGTCCGGGCGGCAACCCGACGCCGTCGTGCTCATCGGTGGTGGAGCGCGGATTCCGCTCGTCCGCTCCGTGCTTGCCTCCAGTCTCGGATGCACGATCATCGTGCCGGAACAGCCGGAATTGGTAGCTGCCCAGGGGGCTGCATTGATCGCCGAGTCCTCGCTGTCGCCCTCGCTCAGGCCGAGCGTTTCGGTCCCCGCGCCCGTTGCGTCCGTAGCGCCGGTGTTCGCGCCGTATCCCATCCATGCGCCCGCAGCAGTACCGGTGCCGGTAGCCTCCTTCAGTCACGGCGGAGTTGCGACCATCACCGGACCCGAGCGATCGGACCGCTCGGTGTCTGTCCCGGCCGCTCCTGGCCCCCCGGCATCTCCACCCCAGCACGGCATCGCAGAGACCGGGTACGGCGCGCACGACCCCGAAGAGACCGGGTACGACGCGCACGACCCCGAAGAGACCGGGTACGACGCGCCGTTCGGGGGATACACCCGGGTGGAGGCCCGGTCGCCGGTAGGACATGCAGCCGAACAACACAACTCGATATCGGAACTCGACGTCGCGAACTCCGATGCCGACACCGAGGCCATCTACACCGGAGTGACGGCTCCGAATTTCATGGTCGATGCGCCTGCGTACTCGGCGGTGCATCAGGCTGAACTCGGCGTTGTGCCGACTCCACCACCGTGGGCGGTGCCCTCGAACTCCGATTCCGGGCCTCGTGACCGACGAAAACTCAAGCGGCTGGCCGTGATTGGTCTCGGTGGGCTCGCAGCGGCAACGGTAGTGGGAGTGGGTTGGGGCCTGGCAGGCAACCTCTTCGAAGGCTCTGACTCCGACACTCGTGTGACATCAGAGGTGAGCACGCCCTCGGCGTCCACGACTGTGCCGACAACAACTCTGCCGCCGCCACCACCGCCGGTGGAGCCGCCACCGGTAGTGGAGGCACCACCGCCGGTGGAGACGTACGTTCCGCCGCCGCCACCGGCGGCTCCGGCACCGCCGCCACCGCCACCGCCACCGCCACCACCGGCGCTGTACATCCCAGGGCTGCCACCGATACCGCTGCCGGTATTTCCGCCGATCCCCGGACTCTGACCGGACTTCGCACCGTTTGTCGGTGCTTCTCGTCCGTCAGTGTTTGGAGTGCCTGCCTCTGGACGGTGCAATCGGCGGGCGCGCGGCACCTCCCGGCGGTCTGGCGAGTAGTACCGCAATCCCGGTGGTCAACGGGACTGCCAATGCCAACGCAATTCCTCCGACGGCCGAGCGGACTATCTCGATCGCCACCGCATCACCGACCAACACGTCCCCCAGCGGCCTTCCACTCACACTGAAGAGGAGGAGCAGTGGGAGCGCTCCACCGGCATATGCGAGGACCAGCGTGTAGACGGTGCTCGCGATGTGATCGCGTCCGACACGCATGGCACCACTGAAAACCTGGCGGCGCGTAGCGGTCTTGTCGAGCTCTGCCAGTTCGAAGGCCGACGATGCCTGAGTGATGGTGACGTCGTTGAGCACGCCAAGGGATCCGATGATGAAGCCGGCGAGCAGAAGCGCAGTGATATCCACGTGTTGGATGTACGTCTGTACATTCGTGTTCTGCTCTTCCGAGAGGCCGGTGAGATGCGTCAGACGGATGGACAGATACGACAGGGCTGCCGCCAAGACCATGGCGGCCAGCGTTCCCAGTAGAGCTGAACTGGTTCGAAGCGAGACCCCGTGCGCCAGATAGAGAACCGCATACAGGATCACCGCTCCGGAAACGAGCGCAACGGGGATTGCGGGCTTGCCGTCCAACAGCGCCGGAAGAAGGAAGCCGACGACCACCCCGAAAGCGATGACAAGTCCGAGTAGCGCACGCAATCCCCGCCATCGCGCAACCACCACGATCACCAACGCGAATGCTGCCGCGATCAGTAACAGGGGGAGTCCTCGGGAGTAGTCCTCGAACGAGTACTGGGTGGTGCCGGACGGATCCGTTTGGCGGACGAGGCGGACGTGTTCACCGACGCGGAGATCGGGCTGACCCACTCCCGGAATGACTTCGAGAAGAGTGCGAGTACCGGCATTCGGGCCCGATTCGATGTCGACGATGCTGCGCTGACACTGGTATGCGGCCGTGTCCGGCGGCAATGGATTTCCGGCGAAGACCCGGCCGGCGGAGGTGCTTCCACAGTTGCCGATGTCCTGGCTCGTGACGGTGCCTGCTTCGGTGACGACCGAGCCACCGTCCGCGTTTTGGAAGGGCAGCGGAATTGCGGTGGTATGCCGATCGGGCCACAGTGCGACTGCGGCTGCGACGACGATGACGCCGATGACGACCAGCACGCTGACGACTATGCGAGCGGCAATCGGGCCGATGTGGATCGGACCGTCGTGGCCATGACCGTGACTCACCGAGAACGCTTTGCCTGATGTGGTGTTTGCACCGGCGCAATGATATCTGTTGCGAAGCAAATACTCAGCTTCGGGAAGTTTGTCGAGCTGGGTGGCGGGGAACAGGGGGGGTTGTCCCCGCCACCAACCTGGTATCCACAGGGGGGGGAGGGATACCAGGTGCTCGTGGCACCGAAGTGCTGAGAACCAATGTACCCAATCACGAGCGAATTTGGTGCATTGTCCAACTACTGATTTAGCCATCGGTATGCAGACCGGTTGGACGGTTTCAGCATCGAGGCAGGTCACTTATTAGTTGAAGTATTAAGCAAACCGAGTGGTTTGCGGAAATTGTGACCAAGGTCGCACAAAGGTCCCGAGCCGAGTGGGGCGCGGGACCTTTGTCGTTAATCGGAACGGGCCGGAAATGTCACAATCCGGCGGCTGGGATTTACTGTTTGTAACTGGTGAGGAAATTGCCGAACCGCTCGATGGCGACTGCGAGATCACGAGCCCACGGGAGTGTGACGATACGCAGATGATCGTGGTCGGGCCAATTGAAACCGGTGCCCTGAACCATCAGGATCTTCTCCTGGAGCAGAAGATCCTGAACCAGTTTCTCGTCGTCGTGGATTTCGTACACGTTCGGGTCCAGGCGGGGGAATGCGTAGAGCGCGCCACGCGGCTTCACGCAGGACACGCCCGGAATCATGTTCAGGCGCTCCCAGGCAACGTCGCGCTGCTCGAGCAGTCGACCGCCGGGCAGGATCAGATCCTCGATACTCTGATGGCCGCCGAGAGCTACTTGAATCGCATGCTGACCTGGGACGTTGGGGCACAACCGCGTCGACGCCAGGAGGGCGAGGCCCTCCAGGAAGCCGGAAGCATGATCCTTGGGGCCGGTGATCGCGACCCAGCCAGAGCGATACCCGGCAACCCGATAGGCCTTGGACAGCCCGTTGAAGGTCAAGCAGAGCAGATCGGGTGCCAGGGTCGCCAGCGAAATGTGCTTGGCGTCGTCGTAGAGGATCTTGTCGTAGATCTCGTCCGCGAGAAGCAGGAGTTGGTGTTTGCGGGCCAGGTCGACCAGCTGTTGGAGGACTTCCATCGAGTAGACGGCGCCGGTGGGGTTGTTCGGATTGATGACCAGCAGTGCCTTGGTCTTGTCGGTGATCTTCGATTCGATATCGGCGATATCGGGATTCCAGCCGTTTTCCTCATCGCACAGATAATGCACGGGAGTACCGCCGGACAGGCTGGTCATCGCTGTCCACAGCGGGTAGTCGGGGGCCGGAATCAGCACCTCGTCGCCATTGTTGAGCAACGCCTGCATCGTCATGGTGATGAGTTCGGAGACGCCGTTGCCGAGGTAGATGTCGTCGACGTCGAGTTCCGGGAAACCGGGAACGAGCTCGTAGCGGGTGACGATCGCCCGCCGCCGCCGGAAGAATGCCCTTTGATTCGGAGTATCCCTGCGCGTACGGCAGCGCGGCGATCATGTCTCTCATGATCACGTCCGGGGCGTCGAATCCGAACGGTGCCGGGTTGCCGATGTTGAGTTTGAGGATCCGGTGCCCTTCCGCCTCCAGCCGGGCGGCATGTGCGTGCACCGGTCCGCGGATTTCGTACAGGACGTTCTGGAGCTTCGAGGACTGCTCCAGTTCGCGCTGCTTCTGACGATGGCGGACGGGTTCTGGTGTGCTCACGGGTTACATGATTCCACTCGAATGCAAGTGGTTTGCCGGTGACCGCGAACGGAGCGGCGTTGACTATCCTCGAGCGATGACTCCGAGTGACGTAATCGCAGCCCCGTACGGATCGTGGATTTCGCCGATCGGAGCAGCAGACCTGGCAGCAAGCGGCCATCCGGTCGAGGGTGGCGCTTACGTGGGTGACGACATCTGGTGGGCCGAACTGCGACCGACGGAAGGGGGACGAACCTCCATCCGCAGGTCAGGGCTCGATCGTCAACCCGTCGACGTTCTGCCCGCACCGTGGAACGCGCGCACCCGTGTGCACGAGTACGGAGGCGGCTCGTGGACGGTCTCCGGTGCCGGGCGGTTGATCTTCAGCGAATTCTCCGACCAGCGGCTGTATCTCCTCGAAGGCGCCACCCCACGTGCGCTCACTCCCGAGCCGCCGCGGCCGGCGTCGATACGATACGGCGACCTGCAGATCGTCGGCGACGAGGTGTGGGCGGTTCGTGAATCGCACGCCGAGGACGGGACGATTACCCGCGACATCTGTGCGGTGCCGCTGGACGGCTCCGGTTCCATTCGGTCCATTGTGGGCGGTTCAGACTTTTTGTCCAGTCCGAGACCATCGCCTGACGGGACCAAAGTCGCGTGGATAGCCTGGAATCATCCTCAGATGCCGTGGGATGGTACCGAACTTCGCGTAGCTCAACTGAAAGACGGTGTGGCGCAAGATTACACGTCGTTGATCGGCGGAGTCGACGAATCGGTTCTCCAGCCGCAGTGGATCGACAACGAGGAGCTGTACGCCATCAGCGATCGCAGCGGCTGGTGGAACATCTATCGTGTCGGCGACAAGATCACCCCGATTCACACCGCCGAAGCGGATTTCGGCGGCCCGCCGTGGCGACTCGGTGCTCGCTGGTACGTTCAACTCGACGATGGGCAACTGCTCAGCACACGAACCGTCGGCACCGATACCCTCGCCTTGCTCGACCCCACGTCGGGTGAACTCCGCGACATCGAGACCCCCGGAATCACCAGCATCGGTATCGGGCAGGCCCGAGGTGGCAAGGTGCTACTCGTCTCCGGTGGCGCGAAACTGGCCGGCGGGCTTCGCGAACTGAATCTCGGCACCGGCGAACTCGCCGAAGTTCGTCTCTCGGTGGAGGCGCTGCCCGAATCCGCCTATCTCCCCGAGGCACGCGCGGTGACTGCGCACGGGCACGGGCGCGAGGTGCACTCCGTCGCGTATGCGCCGCGCAATCCGCGCTACCGCGGCCTCGACGGTGAACTCCCGCCGTACGTCGCGTTCGTTCACGGCGGACCCACCTCTCACGTTGCCCCGGCTCTGAATCTGGTCTACGCCTACTTCACCAGCCGCGGAATCGGCGTCGTGGACGTCAATTACGGCGGCTCGACCGGGTACGGTCGCGAATATCGCAACAGGCTCCGCGGTCAGTGGGGCGTCGTCGACGTCCAAGATGTGGTCACTGCGGTGACCGGTCTGGCGGAGCAGGGGTTCGCGGACCCCGATCGGCTCGCAATCGAGGGCGGGTCGGCCGGTGGCTGGACGGTGCTGGCGGCCTTGACGACCTCTGACGTATTTGCCTGTGGAGCTTCCTATTTCGGTGTGGCAGAACTGGAAGGATTTGTGAAGGAGACACACGACTTCGAGTCGAGGTATATCGACGGGTTGATCGGTCCCCTACCGGAATCCGCCGATCTGTACGCCGAACGAGCGCCACTGAACAATGTCGACGGACTGAACTGCCCCGTCCTGCTGCTCCAAGGCCTCGACGATCCGATCGTGCCGCCGTCGCAGGCCGAGAGATTTCAGGCAGCCATGGTTGCCAAGGGGATTCCGCATGCGTACCTCGCGTACGAGGGCGAATCGCACGGCTTCCGTAAGCAATCCACGATCATCAGCTCGCGTAACGCCGAACTGTCCTTCTACGGCCAGGTCTTGGGATTCACACCGCCCGCAATACCCACGCTCGAACTCTGGCGTCCCGAAGAAGCGTAAGGCGCGGTCGCTGCGGCTCACCGACTGTCGGCGCGTGCAGGGTGAGCCGCGCAACCTGCCGCGAAGACGAATGCCCTCACCGTGTCGGTGAGGGCATTCGTATCGTGGAGCTGTTACTTCTTGCGGCCGGGAGCTTTTGCGCCCGCTTTGAAGCCGAGCCCGCCAGGCTTCGCTGCCGGGGGAGCCGGAGCTTCGGCTGCTGCCGCCTTGGGGGCTTGCGCCGGAGCAGCCGCTTCTGTTTCCGGCTCAGCTGTCGGCGCGGGGATGGCCGCGACCGGCTCAGCTGCGGGTGTCGCCGCAGTGGCTGCGGAAGGCGCCGCCTTGCGTGCACCGGGAGCCTTTGCTCCGGACTTGAATCCGAGCCCACCGGCCTTCGGCGTCGGCGGCGCCTTGGGTGCTTCAGCCTTGGGCGCGTCGACCGTGGGTGCCTCGACTGCCGGAGTCGGTGCCTCTGCAGCCGGTTCTGCCGCGGCCGATGCGGGTGCCGGAGTTGCCTTGGCGCCTGGTGCTTTCGCGCCGCCCTTCATCTGCAAGCCCTTGCCGCCTGGTGCTTTCGCGCCGCTTGCGAGGCCGAGTCCCTTCGGCTTGACGGACGGCGCAGTGGTCTCCGCTGATGCTTCTGCTGATGCTTCTGCCGGTGCCGGAGTTGCCTTGGCGCCCGGCGCCTTGGCGGCCCCCTTCATCTGCAAGCCCTTGCCGCCTGGTGCTTTCGCGCCGCCTGCCAGGCCGAGTCCCTTGGGCTTGGCTGCGGGCGTCGGTGTCTCGGCAGCCGCAGCTTCGGCGGCAACCGGTGCCGCAGCTTTCTTCGCACCCGGCGCCTTTGCTCCGCCTGCCATACCGAGGCCCTTGCCGCCCGGTGCCTTTGCTCCGCCTGCCATACCGAGCCCCTTGGCCGGGGCCTTTGCAGCCGGAGCATCCGCTGCCGGTGCTTTCGCGCCCGGTGCTTTGGCGCCGCCTGCCATGCCGAGGCCCTTGCCGCCTGGTGCTTTCGCGCCGGGGGCTTTGGCGAGTCCCTTCATGGCCAGGCCCTTACCTGCCGGGGCCTCTGCTGCCGGGGCAGGAGTGGCCGGAGCCTCGTCGACTACTTCCTCGACGATCTGCGCGACCTCCGCCGCGACGGGTGCCTTTTCCCGCGGGATCACCTTGATGTTCTCGGTGAGCTGGGCGGGATCGAGGCGGGTGACGGACTCGAGCATCATCTGCGCGACGTCCACGACCTCGACGCCTTCACCCTGGCCCGATTCCTGACGTGCAGTGACACCGTCGGTGAGCATGACCCGGCAGAACGGGCAACCGGTGGCGATCTTCTTCGGATTGGTCGAGAGCGCTTCGTCGACACGATCGACGTTGATGCGCTTGCCGATGTTCTCTTCCATCCACATCCGGGCGCCACCGGCACCACAGCACATGGAGCGTTCACCGTGACGCGGCATTTCCTTGAGCGTGGCGCCCGAGGCCTCCATCAGCTCACGTGGCGCGTCGTACACCTTGTTGTGCCGGCCCAGGAAGCACGGATCGTGGTACGTGACGTCTTCGGAGACCGACGCGACCGGGATCAGTTTCTTCTGCCGGACCAGACGGTTGAGCAGCTGGGTGTGGTGCACGACCTCGTAGTCGCCGCCCACTTCCGGGTATTCGTTACCGAGGGCGTTGAAGCAGTGCGCACACGTGACGACGATCTTGCGCTTGCGCTGCTCGATGCCCTCGAACACGGAGTTGAGCATCTCGATGTTCTGCATCGCCAACTGCTGGAACAAGAACTCGTTGCCCGCGCGGCGAGCGGAATCGCCGGTGCAGGTTTCGTCGGCACCGAGCACCATGAACTTGACCCCGGCGGTGGCGAGGAGTTCGGCGACGGCCTTGGTGGTCTTCTTCGCGCGGTCTTCGTAGGCGCCGGCGCAGCCGACCCAGAACAAGTACTCGTAGTCCTCGAAGGTATCGGCGTCCTGCCCGAAGACCGGGATCTCGAAGTCCATTTCGTTGATCCAGTTGAGGCGGTCCTTGGAGTTCTGACCCCAGGGGTTGCCCTTGTTCTCGAGGTTCTTGAACAACCCGGCCAGCTCGGACGGGAAGTCGGATTCGATCAACACCTGATAGCGGCGCATGTCGATGATGTGATCGACATGCTCGATGTCGACGGGGCACTGCTCGACGCAGGCACCGCAGTTGGTGCAACTCCACAGGGTTTCGGCGTCGATGACCGGTGCCTGCTCTCCGGCGGCGACCAGTTCGGCGGTCTCCCCGACCAGCTTACGATCGGCTTCCAGCCGTGCCGCCTCGGGAATGGCTGCGAGGGCGGCTTCCTTGACATTGCCGTCGGCGTCGACGAGACCGATCTCGTCACCGCCCATGTCCTTGCGCCCGCCGGCGAGCAGATACGGGGCTTTGGCGTAGCCGTGATCACGCAGCGACATGATCAGCAGTTTCGGCGAGAGCGGCTTGCCGGTGTTCCAGGCCGGGCACTGGGACTGGCAGCGTCCGCACTCGGTGCAGGTGGTGAAGTCGAGCCAACCCTTCCAGGAGAAGTCCTCGATGTTTCCGGCACCGAACGTGTCGGTGTCGGGGTCGGCTTCTTCCATCACGATGGGCTTGCCCTTGCTCATCATGGGCTTGGCGGCGCCCAACGCGACACCGCCGTCGTCTTCACGTTTGAAGTAGATGTTGAAGAACGCCGAAAACCGGTGCCACGCCACACCCCACGTGATGTTGCGACCCACGATTGCGAGCCAGATCATGCCGGTCATCAGCTTCACGAACGCGAAGACCGAGATCATGACCGGGCTTTCCGGGAGCAGTCGGGCGACCTGCATGGTGAAGAAGTCGGTCCACGGGTTGGAGTGGTGATAGGTCGCGATCTTTCCGGCCTTCACCATGATCATGCCGAGGCCCTCGAGGAGCACGATGAATTCGATGACGTACGCGGCCTTGAAGTTGGATCCGCCGAAACGCGACAGGCGTGCAGGTAGGCGAGGGTGATTGAGTTGACGGATCACGATCAAGGTGGTGATACCGATGACGGTGCCGAGTCCGAGGATCTCGTCCCACAGATGCCAGGCCCAGGTGTCACCGAAGATCGGCCAGTGGAATTCCGGATTGAACGTCTGGCCGTAGGCCTCGAACCAGAGCAGGAATCCGCCGAGGAAGCCGACCATGACCAGCCAGTGGGCCCAGCCGACAGTGCGGAACTTGTTCATCCGCGTGTGCGCGATGAACTCGATGATCATCTGCTTGAAGCGGGGAATGAACGGGCGCCATCGATCGGGTGCTGATTGGCCGATGCGCACGGTGTTGAACATCCTCAATGCACCGGAGAGGAAGATGTACCAACACACCAAGCTCAGCAGTGCACCAATCGTGCCCAACGTGATCGTCAGGGCATTCATGTCGCGGCCTTTCGTTCAGGGCGACGCGTCGGCCACCTCGGGACAGCCCACTGATACTAACCTGCGCTATGTTACCCGCCAGTAACAGTCGGAGCCAAGCTCGAGTACCGACTGGTAACCGATTGTGGCCTGGCAGGATGATCGATCCGCAGCGCGACGGGCTGGGCCACGAGCGGACATATCTGATCGACACGTTAGGCGGTAGTCGATGCCACCCATTACGTCAGGCAGCCCTAACCTTGCTCGTGAATACGCGTACACGCGCAGTGGCCTGCTACCGTAACGCCGACATGTATCAGGGGAATCGGGTGGGCCGGGCGGTATTTCGGTTGTCACTCGATCCCGGGGGAGGATGGAAAATGTTCGTTCGTAGAGCCGCGGCTATCGCCGCGTTGACTGTCGCAGCCACAGGAATTGCATCCGGAGTTTCCTACGCGGAACCGGAGACCTCACCGAACGTGTCCTACACGGCGGGGATCGTCGACAACGCGGTGGTCACGACTATCGACGCCGGCGCGTTCCGTCTTTCCGGCGACGGTTCGAGGGTCGATCTGCAGAACGGAGAGGGCGCGACGCTGGTCAGCCTCCCGCTGGTCTTCAATCTGGGTAACATCCAGTTCCCCTTCGACCGAACCATCAGCGAAGACGGTCGAACGCTGACACTGACCCCGAATCTGGACCCGGCGAGGTCGGAACCCAAGCCCGTCGCGGACGAGTTGGCGCCGCCGGCTACGGACGAGGAGAAGAAGGCGGCGATGGACATGTTCCAGTCGCAGCTCGGTCTGGCCACCCAGATCGGCAGTCTCACCGGAACGATCATCGGCGCCGTGATCGGATGCGTCGTCGGACTGCCAGGGCTCATTGTCGGATGCCTGCCGGGAATGGCAACCGGTGCGAGCATCGGCGGCATAGCCGGAACCATTCTGGCCGGTGGCGGAACCGCTGTCGTCGCGGGATTCGACCTGATGCGTGTACTCAACAGCGGAAACGGGAGCACGTTGTTCCAGTAGATCGTCCACAGCCGAGCGACCGCGAGCGCCGCACCCGACAAACGGGTGCGGCGCTCGTCGTCGCTCGGGACACGGACTTTCACCCGGAGACGGCGTCCGTATCGGCGATCGGCGTTGTCGAGTTTGTCGGTCGAACCGGTAGATCTCGGAGCCTGCGAGGTAAGTCGCCGACATCGAGGTGGAGGGTCGGAAATACTGCGTGGTCGCCGTCGCCCCTCGGGCGGACGACGACCACGGCTAGGAGTACTTTGTTGCCGTCCCGACGGTAGGCGCGGTCAGCTGACCCGAGAACTCCGCAGTATCGGATGTGCAGGGATCAGTAGTTGCGAACCTTCAAGCCCGGATTCTCGGCAAGGATGTCGTTGATCGGCGTTGCGTACTGAACCGGAGCGCTCTGGCCCAGAGCGGTCTGAGCCTGGACGAGTGCGCACACGGGAGCGGTCGCGACGGTGGACGCGCTCGTGATTCCCAACGCGAGAGTGCCCGTGACGATGGGTCCGCCGCTGTCGCCTTGCAGAACGCAGATATCGGTGGTGAAGCTGTTCGTCATCGTCCGGTCCCCGACTTTTTCCACGCGATTCACCCCGGTGACCACACCACAACTGAATCCCGAGGTCGATCCCGACTTGCAGACGGGGGCACCGACAACGGGATCGGCTGTTCCGGTGACATTGACGGACCGATTGAACGGGACTCGAACGCTGTTGTTCTCGAATCGGTATTTCGCATCGTCGTCGATGTTGATGATCGAGTAGTCGTGGCCGTCGAAGCTGCTCTTGGCGAAATAACCGACGCGAGGGCCAGGCTGATCGTTGATCAGCGGAAAGACCGAGCTGGCGTTCGACGTGCCGGCACCGGCCCGGTTGGGATCGCAATGGCCGGCGCTGATGTTGACGACACGCCCGGCCCCGTCGGTTCCGTTGAAACCGAACGAGCATCGCAAACCGTTGTTTCCCGAGGCCGCTCCGAAGGCGTCGCCACCCAGTAGGGCGTCGCCGGTCATGGAACCGGTGGCAGGCAACAGATCGGCCACAATCGGCGGAACGGTGAGCGGCGCCGCAGTATGGACGACGGTCGATCTCAGAAAATCGGGGAGCTGCAATCCCGCAGTGGAATCTGCGGTAAGTGCCACACCGTTCCCGACGACGTCCACGGCGATGCCCCGCACGAGGTCGGTGACCGCAGGCGGTTGTGAATCCAGCCAGGTGTTCAGAGCGGACACTTGGCTTTGCAGTGCCGTTTCGCTCAGTGCGACATCTCGAACGCTGAAGCCTGCCTCGCCTGCCGCCGAACGTGCAGCATCCGAATCGCGCCCGTGTGCGAGGGCGACGATGCCCCGGCCCAGATCGTCGAGCCAGACGCCCGCGAAAGAATCGGGGAACTGGACACGAGCGATCGAGGCGAACTCGGCCAATTTCTGTCCGAGTTCGGAGCGGTCGAGGTACTCCTCGGGCGAGAGGGCCAAGTCGTGCCGAAGCGCCTCGGCGAGCTCGACCGGCAAGTGTGCGGCCTGGTCCGATACGCCGGAGTCGGCAGGTTCTGCGTTTGCCAGCGAGATTGCCGGAACGAGGAGCAGCAGCGCGGTCGAACCCAGCACTGCGGCGCGGCGTGCGATGGAGCTTCGCATGAGGGCCTTTCCTAACGTGGTTGACCGCGTACCACCCCCCTGGGAGCACACGGATGTACTCCGCGGGGCACGCGGGTCATCACAGTCGCCCATGACTATATGGGGTGGCCGGAGCTATTCACACCTGTATGGACGTGACGCGCGTCGAGGCGTCACGAATATCACGATTTACCGGCGTCAGGATCCGGTGCGGATTCGGATACCGGACCCGACTCCACCGCCCGACGCGCGATCCGCGGCAGCGACGATGTCATTGACCGCGATGCCGAGGTTGGAGGTACCTCCGGAGGTTGCGAGCACGAGGTTGGCCTCGTTGCAGTTGGGTGCGCCGCTGCTGTTCGACCCGCTGGTGATACCCAGTGCCAGGGTTCCCGTGATGATGGCACCGCCACTGTCTCCGGCGAGGGTGCATGCGGTTCCGGCGAAGCCGCGCACTGTTCGAGAATCACCGTCGGCCATCACGAGTTGGGTTTCGACGCGATCTGCCGCAACGACACCGCAGGTGAAGGACGAGGTCTGCCCCGATTTGCAGATCGGGGCACCCACCACCGGATTCGCGGTTCCGGTGACGGTGAGCGTCGTACCCTGCGCGCCGCGGACTTCGGGTCGGTCGAGTCCGGCGTCCACACCGGCTTGATTGAACGTGATGACCGAGTAGTCGAGGCCTGCGGAGTTCTCGCCGACCGACGACTGACTGAAATGACCGACGAGACTGCTGGAGTCGACATCCGCTCGATTGGGAAGGTAAACCGGCGAGGCCGATGATTCTGACGGATTGCAGTGTCCGGCACTGAGGTTGAGCGCATTATCTCGATCGTCCACAGCGTTGAATCCGAAGGAGCAGATCCCGATGCTCTCGGTTGGGCTGTCCCGGATGGGGCCAGGAGTGGTGATGTAGGTATCGCCCCCCATCGGCCGCGGATCGATGGTTCCGTCAGTTCCAGGGCTCAACCGGATCACGACGTCCGCGAGCAACGTCGGCAGATTGAGGGCTTGCCCGACGGGGCTGTTCACCACGTCGACGACGATCCGGTTGTTCACGATATCGACAGACGCAGAATTCACCGCTGTGGAAACGGCGATGGGAAGCGAGGCGATCCATCCGTTCACAGTGGACAGCGTTTGGTCCAGGGCATTGGCGGACACCGGCGCGATATGAGTGAGGTAGCCGGCGGATCGGGTGATATGAGCGGCACCGGCCGTGGTGACCGCGACGACGGGACGGCCGTCGAGGCCCATCCAGGATCCGGCGTAGTCGTCGGGGTGTTCGGCTTTGAAGTCGCGGGCGTACGTTGCCAGTTCTTGAGCTTTGGCCGCGCGGTCGAGATACTCCTGGGGAGTGATCTTCAGATCCCGAGTGATGGCTTCGGCGAGCTCGGCGGGTAGCTCGTCCGCCGACAGTTGGTCGACCTTCGACGGCGTGGACGGATCTGCGGACGCGGTTGCCGAGAGTGACGCTGCGAGCAGTAGCGCCGAGGCGCCGACCATGACGGTACGAATCGCCGACGAGTTACGCATGAATTCCCTTCAAGTCGCCGGCGGTAGCCCCGACCGGTCCGTACCCACCATAGGGCAATCGCCGATCGTCACGCTTGCCGGTCTCCATCAATGTGTCGAATAATGTTGAACAGCAACATTATTCGAAGATCGTTGACGGTTGGGAGGCTCGGGTGTTGTGGTGGAAACTCCGGCTGCCCAGGGTCAATTGAAGTTCGGCACTCCGGCCGCCGGTGGTGAATAGGAGTAGGGCACTCCGGCTGCCGGTGGAGTGTAGGAGTACGGCACTCCGGCCGCCGGTGGTGAATAGGAGTAGGGCACTCCGGCGGCCGGTGGAGTGTAGCTGTTGTCGTTTCCGGACGGTAGATTCGGAACGCCGGCCGCGGGTGGCGTGTAGGTGTGTCGATCTCCGGCCGCGGGCGGAGACCAGGTCGGCACCGGTGCGTCGACCGTGTAGGCGGTCCGCCCCGTGTCGACGGATTCCGATGCGCCGGTATTCGGATGGGCGGGGGCCACTGTTGTGGAACCGCCGCCGCCGGATGTTGCCGAACGCGGAGCCGGATCTGTGTGCGCTGCGGCAGCCGTGCCCGGTGCAGGTGCTTCCTCGGGTGGTGGGGCGGCCTCGGGAGTGCTCACCGGCACGATGGTCGCGGGATCGGTGTGGTTCGCGATGTCGGAATTCTCGCTGGAGCGGGCGTCGCTGAGCTCGGTGGTCGGTGTGGAGTCCGATCTTCCGACGATGAAGACGGTGGCGCACGCTGCCAGGGCCAACAGCATGACGCTCGCGGCCGCGGTGACGGCGGGTCGGTGAATCCCGTTGTTCGATGCTGTCGTATCGGACGGCGTGGCTCGACGACGAACCGAGGCTCGTTTGGCGACGAAGGTGGAACGTCGCCGCGGGCCGCGCGTGGGCGATGCGGAGTGGCTGTTGGTGCGTGCGACTGCAGGACTGGTGTGAACGGTGTCGACCAGTGTCAGCCACGTCGCCTCGTGTTCCGGGACGAGGGTGATGTCGGTGAGATTCATACGATCGAGGGCACTGCGAAGCACGTCTACCGAACCGTCGGACCACTTCTCGGGGACCGCCGCGTAGATCGTCAGTGGCTGATCCGTCGACTGCTCGACTTCGCGCAGTAGGCAGAACATGGCCGTGGCCACCAGTTCTTCGCCGCGAGTGTGATGTTGTGGAGCGTTGGGCCCGTCGGCGGCCACTCGGTCCAGGAATCCACTCATGCCGGGTGAGCCCTGAGGATCCCGGCCCAGTCGGACGGAACCGTCGGGTCCGTGATGGAGAATCGATTCGCGCTCGATTGCAATCGGATCTGCATCGGGCGGAGCCAGCACCGCGACGCTGTGCGTGTTGCCGACGGAGAGGCCGACTCTCCACATCATGTGATCCCCCTACGCTGCAGGTGTCGAACTGCTGTCCCTACCGGCTTCCCCTGTGCCGGATAAATCTATCATTTACCCGAAGACCTTCGAACCGATAGGTGAGAGATGCCCTGTTAGTGGCATTTTGGAAGAAAGTCGGATAACTGAGGATTGATAGGTAGCGGCCCTGGGCGGTGGGACGCCGGGTGGGCCGCACGAGCTCAGGCAGCGGGCTATCGACTCGTTCGGGTGAGGCTACGCAAGGTCGCGAGCAGCTCCGAGCGGGACTGCGCTCCGACGCGCCGTTTGATACGGGCGACGTGATGCTCGACCGTCTTGGCGGAGATATACAGGCGTTCGCCGATTTCCCGGTACGTCAAGCCGGCCACGACCAGTTCGGCAACTTCGTGTTCGCGCTCGGTCAGTGCCGCCGACGCGGTGGCAGGCTCGGTTATCGGAGAGCCTGGCGATTGCAGGGCGGACGTCGAACCGGCCCGCAATGAACGCGCGAGGTGCAGGAGTGTTGTCGCGGTTCGGGTGTCCGGCGTGCGCAGCGCTGCCTCACCAGCGAGGCGGGCAGCGTCCCAGGGAAGTCCGATTTGAGCGAGTATTCTTGCTGCGCAATCGATCTCGGAAGCTTCGACGTGGCCTTGGAGTAAGAGCAGCCATTGCCGACCTGCTGCGGCCAAACCCGCTGCGTAAGAATGAGTCTTGGCGGCCTCGGTCAGTGCGTGTGCGTGTGGAAGGAGATCTTCGGGAGACTGGGAGAGGATGGATGCCTGCACTCCGTACCAATGCAGCGGCGATGCCCACAGGGGTGGCTCGCCGAGCGTCAGGAGCAGTGATAGTGCCTGGTCGACGAGATGATCGGTCTGATCGGTTTCTCCGAGACGTACGGCCGCGAGCCATAATTCGCCGATCGGTAGGAGGTTGTAGAGGTCGACACTGCACGAGGCCACCGCTCCGGCGGCCTCGGACCACGCGTGGCGCAGTTGTGCGGGATCGCCGGAGCGTCTGGCGAGTCCCACGAGCAGTGCGTGCAGGAAGAGTGCGTCCCGGTCGGGAAGCGGGCCGTGAAGGATCGAGTGCGGCAGAGTGTCGCGTGCGTTCTCGTTCCCGCCGACCATCGATGCCCACGCGGCGAGCAGGTGATGACGCGCCCAGGTGTGACTGTCGGGCGTATCGCCGGTGATCGCGATGCCGGTCACTGCTGCTGCGCGGGTGTTGCCGCCGTTGTGTATCAACGCCAGGGCTGTCAGCGCCGGGATGGTGTCCGGTTGAAATCCTGATGTGTCCGTACTGCCGGGCATCGACAGTGCCCGCGCCATGGTGTTCATGGCGATCGGTGCCGCTTCGGTCACCGATTGCACGAGACCTGTTGCCAGCGTGGTGATACCGACTGTGGCGCTGGGAGCAAAGGTGGTGCGTGCACTCAATGCGGCATGTGCATCGTCGATCCGACCGTCGCCAAGGAAAGTGATTGCGCCAAAGGCAGATTCCGCGCCGAGCCGGTCGTGTCCCAGCCATGCGTAGAGATCTGCCGACGCCCGGAGTTGACCGCAGATCGTCGACGACGCACCACGAATCCGGACGGCGGTCGAGAGAGCCGCGGCATCCGAGTGTGTGTCGACAATAACGGAGTCGGCGAGCCGACATGCGGTATCGAGGTCGCCGACGCGAGCCGACCTCTCGGCATAGCGCAACATATCGGCGGTATCGAGAGTCTCGATCGAGGCCAAGCGGCGAAACAGATCGGCAGCGAGTGCGGGAGCCGCATTCTCGGCGGCAGTGCGGAAGAGCTCGGTGAGCGCCAGGTGGCGCACACCCGAATCGAACAACTTCCGCGCGGCATCGAGATCGAGGGTGTGGGCTGCAGAGCGTGACTCGATGATCTGGAGTAGACAGGCTCGAATGCGGGCCGCGCCTGTCGATTCGGTCAACAGCGCCGCTGCCAACGGAGAACTGGTGCCGAACAGTCCGGTTGCTCGCGCGCAGTCCACTGCGAATTCGAGCTCGGTTACGCTCCGCCCGAAATCCAGCTCGTATGCGTCGACGTCCGGTACCTCGAGTGAGATCCGGAGGATGTCGCGCGCGAGTGCGGGCAGTCCGGTGATCTGGCCGTGGAAATGATTCCGCAGCGATTCGGTCATGTCCGTGCCCTGGACCCGCGTCGACTCGAAGTACGCCGACACCGCGCGGAAAGATCCGGCCGACAGCAGCTCCAACCGGTGCGCGGTGTCCTCGTCGAGCCTGATGTCGTATTCTGCGGCCAGATCGCGGATTTCCGATCGGGACAATGGATTCAGATGGAGGGCGGTACCGAATGTGGTCACAGCCGAGTAGAGCGGACCGAGGGACGAATCGATCCGATTCGAAACCACCATCACCCCGATGTCGTCACGTTTGGTCAGCTCGGTCACCAGGCGGACATCGTCAGGAGAGAGCGTCTGCGCGTCGGTGACCAACAGGACACTGCCGGGCACGACGTCTCGGGTGATCGTGGTGATCGGAGCGCTTCCTCCGGATTCGATTCTTCGACGTAGCAAACTCGAAACCGGGAGTCGAGCAGTGGTATCGGCACCGACCACGAACAGGCGAACAGGGGACGCCGAGGCCGCGAAGGGGCGGAGAAGTCCTGACAGGTAAGGTGATTCGATATCGGAACGGCGATTCATCGAAACCGGGCCGGTCAGCGGGTCTGCCCGGTGACCCCGCCGACGACCCCGCCGACGACGTTGCCGAGGCCACCGATCACACCGCCCACACCGTTGCCGAGTCCGTCCACCAGTCCGCCGACTCCGTTGCCGATTCCGGTGGCCGCATTTCCGATACCTGTACCGATCCCGGCGCCTGCACCAGGAGCAGGGGCGGGTGCCGGACCGGGTGCGGGCGCCGGAGCGGGTGCGGGTGCCGGACCTGGTGCAGTTCCGGGCGCGGGCGCATTCGGGGTTCCGGGTACCGGTGCCCCCGTTGCGGCGGCGGGTCCACCCACCGGCGCGGCGGCGGGAACAACCGCCACATCTGTCGCCGAAACCGATCGAACAGTCTGATCACCGGGAACCGTGTCCCCGGTGCGGGGATCTCCGGTGTGCCGATCGCTTCCGCCGTCTCCGGGAATCGACACGATCGACGTCGTCGAACTGCCCTCGGCGTCGTTGGACGTGTTCGCAATTCCAACATTTCCGGAGTCGCGGGACGACGGCGTCGACTCGCCGGTGGTGTTCGCCGAACTCGACGGGACGGTGATCTCGTCCATTGCGGTTCCGATACCGAACGCGCCTGCAGCCAACACGACGAATGCGCCGACAACTGCGGACACGACGCCTACCTTCGACGATCGGCGGCGGGCCGAGACCGGCGCGTCGGCGAGTTCGGTGAGCTCCACGGGAAGTGGCGTCGAGAATGTCGGAACCGGGGTCTGCGTCCGGGTAGCTGCGCCTAGACCGGCGGAGGTGGACGAGCTGGCCGATGCGATTGCGACGGCCGTCGTCGCGGCACCGGAGGCGGCACGCGAAGCCGGATCGACGTCGGCCGTCACCGGTACGCGTAGTTGCGTGGACAACATCTCCGCGACCAGTGGAATCGCGGAACTCCCACCGACGAGAACGACCCGGTCGACGTCACCGGATTCGACACCGACCGTGCGCAGGGTTTCTTCCACGAGCGCCACCGATTCGGTGAGGGACGGCCGGAACAGATCTTCGAGTTCGGATCTGACGAGTCGAACATTGCTGTCCACCCCGGGGATCTGCACCCGCACCACGGTTTCGGTCTCGACGGACAGTTCTTCCTTGGCGATACGGGCACGCTCGCGCAATGACTCCAATGCCGCGACGGTTCGAGGTTCGAAAGGATCGAGACCGTCCACGTGATCGGAAATCGCGTCCAGAAGGTGAACGGTGACCAGATGGTCGAACTCGTCGCCGCCGATGTCCTCGCTGCGGATCGACTTGCCGAGGACCTCGTGCCCCCCGGCGGCAGTGGACATCACCGTCACGTCGAGTGATCGCGCGCCCAGATCGTAGATCACGGTCAGCCCGTCACCGTCACCGTCACCGGCGACGGATTCGGAAGCGTGGAGCCAAGCCATGATCGCTTCGGGCTCGGTTACCAGGTGTGCGTCGTCCACGCCCGCAGCCATCAGTGCTGCTTTCATCGCGAGGACGGTGTGCCGGTTCCATCCGACGGGGTGAGCGAGAACTACGGCATCGAGGGGTTCGACGTCTCGTGCCCGATCGACAAGTGCGGATACCAGCGCGGCTGCGAGGTCTGCGGCGTGGTGCTCGGAGCCGTCGACAGCAAGTATCGGAACCGGATCGCCGATTCGATCGACGAATTCGGTGACGACTGCCGGGTCGTCGACAGACGGCCACGCGCTGGGCAATCGAATCGGGGAACGAGTGTCCGCGACCGAACAAGCGGTGACAGCGACGAGCTCCGTCGAGCCCATGCTGATTCCGAGACCTGCTGCCATGAACGAACTCCCCGGTCGAATGAACGGCATGCCTACTGCCGTAGTTGTCTGCGATGTCGGTTTAGGGACTAATTTCGTTACCGGATTCGAAGAGAAGTAGTGCAGCAGGGGTCCATCCCCTAATCAGGACGAATCCCCTAATCCGATGTCCATCTGTTCACGGGGGACTTCCCCACCCGTACCGGCAAAGAAGGGGGGCGCTCCCCGTTGGCCTGCGCCACGGGACTTCCTAGCGTTGACGACACACGCCGACTCCGGCAGCACCGCGTGCCGGACCACGAGCAGCGACCATTCAGGAGAACCAGCCATGGCAACGAACGCCGTCCTCGAATTCATTCTCGGGCTACTTCGCAACGACGAAGCCGCCGCCGACTACTGCGCGAATCCGGCGGCTGCCTTGAACGCGGCCGGCTTGTGCGACGTCAGTCATGCCGACATCGTCGCCGTGGCGCCACTGGTCGCCGAGTCGGGGCTCTTCGCCGGGGCCGGGGCCGGGTTGTCCGCGATCCTCGATGCCGGTGCGTCCGCCACCGGCGCGCTCGGGGGTGGAATCGGCGGCGGCCTCGGAGTGGGTGGCGGTCTCACCGGTGGTCTGGGCGGTGCTGTGGGACTCGGTGCCGGAGCCGGGCTCGGTGTCGGCGGCGCACTGAGTGGGCAGCTGGACATTGTCGGTGACTTCTCCACGGTCCTCGGTGCGGCTCTGACACTCGGCGGCGAGGTCAGCGCACAGCTCGGCGCTGCCGTAGGAGCCGTGATCGACGTAGGACTCGGGATCGGCGGTGCCCTCGACCTCGGCGGTGCCCTCGGAATCGGCACGCAGATAAGCGCTGCCCTGGGCGGTGCACTCGGCGTGACCGGCGGTTTGACCACACAGTTGGGGGCAGCCCTCGACGCCGCAATAGGAGTGGTGGGTGGGCTCGATCTGTCGGCCGGCCTCGGCGGAGCGCTCGGACCGGTCTTCGCGGTGGGCGGTGAACTGGGCGGAGAACTCGGGCTGGCTCTGGGCGGTCTCCTCGGGGGGTCGGCAAACCTGACCGGTCTGCTGGGTATCGGGGGCGAACTCGGCGCGAGCCTGACCGGTGCGTTGGAATCCGCACTCGCACTCGGCGGTGGTTTCGACCTCGCCGGCGCACTGTCAGGTGAACTGGGCACCGTTCTGTCCGGGACCCTGTCGAGTGTGTTGGGTGCGGGTGGATCTATCGGTGCCGACCTCGGGGCATCACTGGGCGGTGTCCTCGGTGCCGTCACCGACGTGGGTGCGCTGGCGGGTATCGGCAGTGGAGTCGATCTGGGTGCCGTGTTGAGCGGCGCACTGGGCGGCGCTCTCGGGGTCGGTGGTGGATTGGAGGCCACTCTCGGCAGCGCTCTCGATGCGGCTGTCGGACTGGGCGGTGGAATCGACCTCGATGCAGTTCTCGGTGGCGGAGCGGACCTCGGAGCGCAGCTCAGCACGGCGCTCTCCGCAGCGCTGGGCACGGGCGGAACAGTCGGAGCCGACGTGGGCGGTGCACTCGGAGGTCTGCTCGGTGGGGCGTTGGGCGCTGGTGGGGCGTTGGGCGCTGGTGGGGTACTGGGTGGCGGTGGGGTACTGGGTGCTGGCGGGGTTCTGGGCGGCGGTGCGACTTTGTCGACGACGCTCGAAGGGATACTCGGCTCGGCACTGGGTGTCGACGCAGGTCTGGCCGGTGGGCTCGGCGGAGCACTCGACGCGGCCCTCGGGGCAGGTGGACTCGCAGGTGCCGGGCTGGACGCGGGGCTGAGCGGCGCTCTCGGGCTGGGGGCGGCCGGTTCTGCCGGTGCCGGCCTCGGGGGGGTGCTCGGCGGTGTGTCCGGTGGTGCAGGTTCACTCGGAGCGTCGCTCGACAGCGCACTTGGAGCGTCGCTCGACAGCGCACTGAGCGCGCAGGGTTCACTCGGAGCCACGCTCGACTCGGCTCTGGCCACCGGGGGAATCGACGCCGGCCCCATCGGAGTTCAGCTTCCCCACATCGATCTCGGCGCGGTAAATGCTGGTCCGCTGACCGCAGACCTCCCGTCCGTCGATCTCGGGCAGGTCGCCACCGGTGTACTGAACATCGGCAACGTGACGGGTGACCTGGGCGCGACGGTCGGTGGCGCCGTCGGCGCAGCGGCCGAGGTGGGCGGATCGGTCAGCGCCGGCTCGTCTGTCGTCGGTGGCGCGGGAGTCGCCGGTGGGGGCATCACCGACCTGGGCGCATCACTGGGTGGCGCGCTCGGCGGAGTGTCCGGCCTGACCAGTTCGCTGCCCGAGGCGCTCAACCCGTGGTCGTCGATCGACGCGACGGACGCCTTCGGTTCCGGTTCGGTGTCCGGACTCGGCGCTGATTCCGGGCACTCGTTGTTCGCGCAGGACACGGCTACCGATACGGTCGATCACCTCGATCCGATCGTGTCGGTCGACCACCTGCACCCCTGATCAGGTATCGCACCAACCAGGAACCGGACGAGACGTCCTGATGTAACAAATCCGGCGCCGCACGCGCTAAGCGTGCGGGGCCGGATATTCGAGTCGGGAAGCAAAGTAGCTCATCATGAATTCAGCGAATCGAGTCAGCAGTCGAAAAGCGCACCTCGCGCCCTCGGCGGCAGCGCTCCTCGGGCAGGCGTCGTCGGTGGCACAGCGGTCGGGACGTTCGGATCTCGTGCGTCGACTCGCGAACGCACAGGCCAGAGTCGACGACCCGCGCATTCGTATCGTCGTCGTCGGCCCTCTCAAACAGGGAAAGAGTCAGTTCGTCAATTCGCTGCTCGGTCTCGACGTCTGCTCGGTCGGCGACGACGAAACCACGGCGGTGGCCACGGTGGTCCAGTATTCGGAAACTGCCGTCGCCGAACTGGTACTCGCGGAACCGGGTGCAGCGCCCGTCCGGGTACCGCTTCCTCTCGAAGAACTGATGGGCATCACCCCCGCCACGCCACGCGCGGAAGGACGAGAAGTTCTGCGCGTGGAGGTCGGCGTCCCCAGTCCGTTGTTGGCCGACGGCCTGGTACTCATCGACACGCCAGGAGTCGGAGGGCACGGGAATCCGCATGCTGCAGGAACATTGGGCTTGGTCACGGCCGCGGATGCCGTGCTGGTTCTGTCCGACTCCAGTCAGGAGTTCACCGAGCCCGAGTTGGGATTCATTCGCCAGATCGTCAGCCTGTGCCCGGCAGTGGCCGCACTGATCAGTAAGATCGACCTCTACCCCCACTGGCGGCAGATCCTCGAAGCAGATCGTGCACACCTGCTGCGTGACGGGCTGGACTTTCCGCTCATCCCCATCTCGTCTGTATTGAGATCACATGCGCTTCGCTTGGAAGACAAGGAACTCGACGCGGAATCCGGATTCTCGGACCTCTACCGTTTCTTGCGGGACGACGTAGTGGCCAGGGTCGAATCGAATACCCGTCGCGCGGTCGCGATGGACGTGCGATCCACCGCCGCGCACCTGACGTTGGAGCTGGGTAGCGAGTTGGCAGCGCTGCGAGACCCGGCTACCGCCCAGGCCGCGGTGGCCGGATTGCAACGAGCGCGAGCGGCGGCGGAAGACCTGCACAAGAAGACCTCGCTCTGGCAGCAGAGTCTCGGCGACGGCATCGCCGATCTAGCCGCCGACATCGATCACGATCTGCGCGATCGCCTTCGCCGAATCACCCGCCAGGCAGAGGCGACGATCGACGGCGGTGACCCAGGCAAGGAATGGGATGTCTTGGGGGAGTGGCTCGAACGGGAGATTGGGACCGCGATCGGAGACAACTTCGTGTGGGCACACGATCGCGGTCAATGGTTGGCGGAAGTGGTGGCGCAACATTTCTCCGAGTCAGGTCACGTCGCCCTGCCACACATCGACGTGGCCGATACCGATGGCGTTCTGGAACCGGTCGGAGCGTTGTCGGATCTGGAGTCCGGCCGAATCGGGATCACCCAGAAGGTTCTGGTGGGTATGCGCGGCTCGTACGGCGGTGTGCTGATGTTCGGTCTGATCACCACCATGATGGGGATGGCTCTGGTCAACCCGATCTCCATCGGAGCCGGAGTGCTGCTGGGTACCAAGGCGTACCGCGAAGACAAGCAGGCGCAGATACGGGCGCGGCGAGCAGAGGCGAAAATGCTCGTTCGACGGTTCGCCGACGACGTCGGCTTCCAAGTGGGCAAGGAGTCGAAAGACCGACTGCGGACGGTACAGCGCGTGCTTCGTGATCATTTCACCGACATAGCGGAGCAGGCACTGCGTTCGATCAACGAGTCGCTGCGGGCAACGCAGGACGCCGCACAGTTGGAATCCAGCGAACATGCGGCACGGATATCGCGGTTGGAAGCAGACATGCGCGCCGTCGCCGAACTCGACGAACTGGCCGCAACGTTGATCGGCGAAGATCTCGCTCCGGCCGAGGCGAAGGCGAACACTGTATGAACGCGACCACGGCGGCGGAGTCGGCTCACGACCTCATCCACCAGGCCTGCCGGATGTATGCCGATCAGCCGCACGTACGAGCGCAACTGGACGAATGCGCGGTCCGCTTGGAGCAGCCGCTGCGGGTCGCGTTGGCAGGCTCGTTGAAAGCGGGAAAGTCGACACTGCTCAATGCGATTGTCGGACAAGATATTGCGCCGACAGATGCGACAGAATGCACGCGTGTCGTCACGTGGTACCGCAACGGGGCGACGCCGCAGGTGACGGCCACCGCGCGAGGTGGCGTCGAGTTCAACGTTCCGGTGGCGCGCCGGGAAGGAAGGCTCACATTCGATCTAGGGGAACGCACGGCCGACTCGGTGGACAGAATCGACGTCGACTGGCCGTCGTCGGCACTGGCGCGGACGACGATCGTCGACACCCCCGGTACGTCCTCGCTCTCGACCGGGGTGTCGGCCCGCACCTGGGAGATGCTGTTACCGCAAAACGGTGCATCCGGCGCCGATGCCGTGGTTTACCTGCTACGGGCACTGAATGCGAGTGACGTGCAGTTTCTCGGGAAGATCGCCGATCACGTCGGTGGCGAATCCGGTCCGCTCGGTGTGATCGGCGTCCTCTCACGCGCTGACGAAGTAGGTGCCGGCCGTCTGGATGCCCTCACGTCGGCCAGGAAGGTA
Organism: Rhodococcus sp. 27YEA15; assembly: GCF_049739425.1. Taxonomy (NCBI): domain Bacteria; kingdom Bacillati; phylum Actinomycetota; class Actinomycetes; order Mycobacteriales; family Nocardiaceae; genus Rhodococcus; species Rhodococcus sp. 27YEA15. Next base: position 3,946,281 of record NZ_JBMHHW010000001.1, on the reverse strand, counting down.
GCGGCTCGATTCGCCGAGGAGTTGGAGCGGACCGGATTGTGCCAGTCGGTGGTTCCGGTGGCGGGTCTCCTCGCGTTGGCCGCTCGCACGATGCGGCAAAGCGAATTCGCGGCGTTCACGGCCCTGGCGAGAGTGCCGGCGCAGGATCTGAGTCTTGCGTTGTTGTCCGCGGATCGGTTCGCCCGGGAAGACAGCCCGCTTCCGGTTGATGCGATGATGCGATCCCAACTGGCAGATCGCTTCGGACTCTTCGGTATTCGATTGGCCGTAACGTCGATCAAGCTCGGTGTCACCGATTCGCCGACGCTGGCTGCCGAGCTGTCGGCGAGTAGCGGATTGGACGAATTACGGCAGGTGATCGACGTTCAGTTCGGTCAGCGAGCAGACCAGCTCAAATCGCATACCGCATTGGTGACACTCGGTCGCATCCTCGGATCCACGCCGGTTGCGGGATCCGAACAGATGCAGGCTCGGGTACAACGGTTGTTGGCCGATGTTCACGGCTTTCGAGAGCTGCGACTGCTCGGAAAGCTCCGGTCGGTCCACACGGACCTGTCGGCGGCGGACCTCACGCAGCTGCAGCGGCTGATCGGCGGGTTCGGGATCCGGATCGGTGATCGGTTGGGCTCGGAACCTGGCGAGGATCCGAACGTGCAACGCGCTCAGGCGGCTGCGGCAGTACGGAGATGGCGAGAGCTTGCCGGACATCCGCTTTTCGACCGGTTCACTTCCCGCGCTTGTCTCGTCGCAGCGCGCAGTGCCGAGGGCATCGTTGCGCAGTTGTAGGTGTCGTATCCGGTCTCTGGTACTGATGAGGTGTCGGAAAAATCCGCTGTCGCACAGCCCAGGAGCATTGGATGCCGCAACTACTTCACATCGACTCGTCTGCCGACCTTCACGCGTCGACGTCCCGTGAGCTCACCGCGCTCTTCGCGCAGACGTGGTCGGAGATCAGCGACGACCATACGACGGTGCGACTGGACCTGCATCGTGATCCGTTGCCGCACTTGCCTGATGCCGCGTTGCATTACGCCCCGCGGTTGAGAGTGCCGGGCGAGCTGCCGGACGCCGACGCCCAGGCGGTGCAGGCGCGCGTCCTCGAACAGCTCGACGCTGCCGATGTCGTGGTAATCGGTGCGCCGATGTACAACTGGTCGATCCCGTCCACGCTGAAGGCCTGGATCGACCACGTACACGTCCTCGGGACGACCGTACCGTTCGACACCGTCGATCTACCGGTGGTCGGCAAGCCGGTGGTGATCGTGTCGAGTCGAGGCAACACCTACCAACCCGGATCGGGTAACGAGGGTGACGATCACACCGTGCCACCGCTGGTGCAGGTGTTGGGAGTGTCCATGGGGATGGATGTCTCGGTGGTCACCGTGGAATTGACGCTGGCGGACCGCCTTCCTCCCATGGCGCCGTTGGCGGCGCAGGGCAGGGCAAGTCTTGCCGCTGCACGCGCATCGGTGGTGGAACTGGCACGAAAGGTCGGGCGACAAGAGAATCCGTGACCGCGAACGTCCTGCCTTCGAAGTGACGACGGCTGGGTCGAGGGTGTCAGCGCGGGCGGTGAGGTGAGTCGAGCCAAGTGCCGACGCCGGGGACGAAGGCAGTGGCTGCGGCTACGGCGGCGAGCACACAGTACAGAATCGGCCCCCAGGACAGGGCGCCCGCACCGATCTCGGTGGCTGCCGTCGTCAAGGATCGGAATCCCAGTCCGCCGGCGACGGCGAGCACACCGACGATCGCGGAGAGGGTGCGGCCGACCTGCTTGCGGGCGCGCAGCAGTTGCACGCTCAGAAATACCAGAAGGGTCATGACGAGCGCTCCGCCACCGCTGCCGACCAGGACGACGGTGACCGCTTCGGAAATGTCGGTCGCCGAGTATCCGGGATTGTCGACGGCGGTGGCGGTCTCGAGCGTGGTTCGAACATCGGTCAGGCGGGTGACCGTGACGGCGAAGATACCGGCAAGGACGACTGTCGAGCCGATCCATGTCGATATGGCGACCTGGACGGCGGTGGGAATCTTGTCGTCGATCGAGGCTCGCAACGGCCGGATGAAGACGTCGGGTCGGGGTGGCGCCGGCCGGGTGGGTCGGACTGGTGAGTCGTCGGGATCGGTCACCGGCCGATCCTAGCCGGCGCAGGTGATGTGGAACACGGTCAGGATATTTTCCGAAGTCGGGAACAATCCGGCGCTGCCGTTAGTTGAGCACTTCGACAAGGTTGAGCGTCTTCCACTCAACTTCAAGTTGACTCTCGGCGATGCTTGGAGGCAAACTTGAGCGGAGGACGCTCACTAAGCGAATAACCCGCGGTCATGTTCGAGATCAGGCACCCGAGCAGCGAACCGCAGAACGAAAGGTAGGAACACTATGGCTCGTGCAGTCGGAATCGACCTCGGTACGACCAACTCGGTAGTTTCGGTTCTGGAGGGCGGCGAGCCCGTAGTGGTCGCCAACGCCGAAGGCTCGCGCACCACCCCCTCGGTGGTCGCATTCGCCAAGAACGGTGAGGTCCTCGTCGGCCAGCCCGCCAAGAACCAGGCAGTCACGAACGTCGACCGCACCCTCCGCTCGGTCAAGCGCCACATCGGCACCGACTGGAACGTGGAGATCGACGACAAGAAGTACACGCCGCAGGAAATCAGCGCCCGCACGCTCATGAAGCTCAAGCGTGACGCGGAAGCGTACCTCGGCGAAGACATCACCGACGCCGTCATCACCGTCCCCGCGTACTTCGAGGACGCGCAGCGCCAGGCCACCAAGGAAGCCGGACAGATCGCCGGCCTCAACGTCCTGCGTATCGTCAACGAGCCCACCGCGGCTGCGCTGGCATACGGCCTGGACAAGGGTGACACCGAGCAGACCATTCTGGTCTTCGACCTCGGCGGCGGTACCTTCGACGTCTCCCTGCTCGAAATCGGCGACGGTGTCGTCGAGGTTCGCGCGACCTCCGGTGACAACCACCTCGGTGGCGACGACTGGGACGAGCGCGTCGTCGCATGGCTGGTAGACAAGTTCAAGGCTCAGAACGGTATCGATCTGACCAAGGACAAGATGGCTCTGCAGCGTCTGCGTGAAGCTGCGGAGAAGGCGAAGATCGAGCTCTCCAGCTCGCAGAGCACCTCCATCAACCTTCCGTACATCACCGTCGACGCGGACAAGAACCCGCTCTTCCTCGACGAACAGCTCTCGCGTAGCGAGTTCCAGAAGATCACCTCCGATCTGCTCGACCGCACCCGCGCACCGTTCCAGGCCGTGGTCAAGGACAGCGGCATCGCCGTCAAGGACATCGATCACGTCGTGCTCGTCGGTGGCTCCACCCGCATGCCGGCCGTCTCCGACCTGGTTCGCGAACTGACCGGTGGCCGTGAGCCCAACAAGGGCGTCAACCCGGACGAGGTCGTCGCCGTCGGCGCCGCACTGCAGGCCGGCGTGCTCAAGGGTGAGGTCAAGGACGTTCTGCTCCTCGACGTCACACCGCTCTCCCTCGGTATCGAGACCAAGGGCGGGGTGATGACCAAGCTCATCGAGCGCAACACCACCATCCCCACCAAGCGCAGCGAGACCTTCACCACCGCAGACGACAACCAGCCGTCGGTGCAGATCCAGGTTTTCCAGGGTGAGCGCGAAATCGCTTCGCACAACAAGCTTCTCGGTTCCTTCGAGCTGACCGATCTGCCGCCCGCCCCGCGCGGCGTCCCGCAGATCGAGGTCACCTTCGACATCGACGCCAACGGCATCGTGCACGTGACCGCGAAGGACAAGGGCACCGGCAAGGAAAACACGATCAAGATCCAGGACGGCTCCGGTCTGTCCAAGGAAGAGATCGAGCGGATGGTCAAGGACGCCGAGGCTCACGCCGAGGAAGACAAGGCCCGTCGCGAAGAGGCAGAGGTTCGCAACCAGGCCGAGTCGCTGGTCCACCAGACGGAGAAGTTCGTCAAGGAGCAGCGTGAGGGCGACAACGCGGGCAAGGTCTCCGAAGAGATCCTGACCAAGGTCGAGGCAGCGGTCAAGGACGTCAACGACGCCCTCGCCGGTTCCGACATCGCAGCGGTCAAGACCGCAGTGGAGAAGCTGAGCACCGAGTCGCAGGCTCTCGGCCAGGCCATCTACGAGGCTTCCGCCGCCGGCGAGGCCGGAAACGCCGACGCCGCAGGCAATGACGACGACGTCGTCGATGCCGAGGTTGTCGACGAGCCGACCGACACGGACAAGAAGTGACCTCGGAGCGCGCCGAGAACGATCCGGTCGACCCCGAGACCGGAGCACAGGCAGAGGGGGCAGGCGAAGTCCTGCCGCCCCTCGACTCGGAAGACACAGGGGTAGTGCACGAGGCAGAAGCGATCGTGGAGGAAGCATCCGCGGCCGACCAACTTGCCGAGCGCACCGCCGATCTGCAGCGGCTGCAGGCGGAGTTCACCAACTACCGCCGGCGCGTCGAACGTGACAAGCAGGCGATCAAGGAAACCGCAAAGGCTTCGGTCGTGACCGAGCTGATCGGGATCCTCGACGACCTCGATCGTGCTCGCGCTCACGGCGATCTGGAAACGGGTCCGCTGCGAGCCCTCGCCGACAAGCTGACCGCGACCCTGACCGGTCTCGGGTTGAGCGACTTCGGCGCCGAGGGTGACGATTTCGATCCGTCACTGCACGAAGCCGTCCAGCACGAAGGTGACGGAAACGATCCGGTTCTCGGAACGGTCATGCGTAAGGGCTACAAGCTCGGCGACCGAGTTCTGCGGACCGCGATGGTAGGCGTGACCGACCGGGTGGGCGATGCGCCCGTCGCCGGTTCGGAAGAAGAAGTGAAGTAGAAGTAAGAGTGAGAGGAGGAGACGCCCAGTGAGTCAACGGGAGTGGATCGAGAAGGACTTCTACAAGGAGCTGGGCGTCTCGTCCACCGCTACGGCCGACGAGATCAAGAAGGCGTACCGCAAGTTGGCGCGGGATCTGCATCCTGACGCCAACCCGGACGATCCGAAGGCCGAGGAGCGGTTCAAATCGGTGAGCGAGGCGCACGCGGTGCTCGCGGACCCGGACAAGCGCAAGGAATACGACGAAGCCCGACGGCTCTTCGCCAGTGGCGGATTCGGTCCTCGATCGCAGGGCGGCGGCGGGTTCAATCCAGGTGCGGGCGGCTTCGACATCAACGACCTGTTCGGTGGTGGCGGTGGCGGTCAGGACACCGGTCTCGGCGACATCTTCGGCGGACTGTTCAACCGTGGCGGTGGCGGCCAGCGCGGAGCCGCGCCCAACCGACCGCGTCGAGGCAAGGACCTCGAAACGGAGACCGCACTCGAGTTCCGTGAGGCAGCGCTCGGCGTCACCGTGCCGTTGCGGCTCACCAGCCCCACCTCCTGCACCACCTGCCACGGCAGCGGTGCCAAGCCGGGCACCAGTCCGCGAGTGTGCCCGCACTGCAACGGAACCGGCGTGGTCAGCCGTAACCAGGGTGCCTTCGGATTCAGTGAGCCGTGCGACGACTGCCGGGGTACCGGATCGATCATCGACTCACCGTGCGAGGACTGCCACGGCAGCGGCGTCACCAACCGGACGCGCACCATCACGGTGCGAGTGCCTGCCGGGGTCAGTGACGGACAGAAGATCCGTCTCAAGGGCAAGGGCGAAGCTGGACTGCGTGGCGCTCCCGCAGGTGACCTCTTCGTCAACGTACGGGTCAAACCCGATGCAGTTTTCGGCCGCAACGGCGACGACCTGACGCTGACCGTTCCGGTCAGCTACGGCGAGTTGGTGCTCGGCACCACGCTGTCGGTGCCGACGCTGGAAGGCCGTGTCGGGGTGAAGGTTCCGGCCGGGACGGTAGACGGCCGCATCCTGCGCGTACGTGGACGCGGCATCCCCAAGCGGCCTGACGGTGCCGGCGACCTGCTGGTCACGGTCAAGGTATCTGTTCCGCAGAAATTGGACGACCCGGCGATCGAAGCGCTGAACACCTATCTCGAAGCCGAGAAGGCGAGCGGATTCGATCCACGGGCCGGGTGGGCCGGTGTGTGATGAACGAACGACCACAGAACGCCAGAGAGGCAACGGTTGATCCGGACGCCCAGATCTTCGTGATCTCGGTTGCGGCCGAACTGGCCGGAATGCACGCGCAGACCTTGCGTAACTACGATCGACTCGGTTTGGTGATCCCACACCGCACCACCGGCGGTGGACGTCGATATTCACCGAGAGATGTTGCGCTGCTTCGAGAGGTGCAACGTCTCTCGCAGGACGAGGGCGTCAACCTCGCCGGAATCAAACGGATCATCGAGTTGACCAATCAGGTGGAAGCGTTGCAGCATCGTGTCCGGGAGATGGCCGAGGAGATCGCCAAGATACATGCGGGATATCGCCGCGATCTCGTGCCCATTCCGCGTAACAACGCGCTGGTCGTGTGGAAGCCGCGCAATCAGCGTTAGCTAGCCGCTGTCGAAGACGCCTGATCGGTGGAAGGACGTCGAAGCCGTCGTCGTCGCGCTGGGGAACGGTGAAGGTTTGCGGCCGGGACCAAAGATGTTCGATCAGGGTGTTGGCATCAGATCGATGCTGGAATATGTTTCAATATTGTGTCATTCCGGACATCTGGTGCGTGGCCGAATACGGTCGGTCAGGCGCGTGGCGGGCCGGAGGACGCCAGATGAGCGATCGGTTCGCAGACCTGCACCGACCGGTCTACGGTCCGGGCCTGCTCATTACCGTTCTGGAACGTAACCGCGACAAACCTGCGCTCTACTTCGGCGACACGATCCTCACCGGTGGGCAGATGCGCGATCTGATCAGGCTGCCGGCCCGTTCGAAGCGGCGCACGTCGACGCCGACAGCATGGCGTTCGTACCGGCGCACGACGGGCAAGTACAAGGGAGTGGTCGGTTCGTTCCGCTCCGGCGCTGCGCTCAATCAGATCCAGATGTCGGAACGGCAGTGGTCCGAGGAGAATCGTTTCCCATCCGCGCCCCGTTCTCGCATGTGGGCGCAGCCTTCTTCATTCCGACTCTGCTGCGCGGTGGCGCCCTGATCGTGCTCCCGGCGAACTGATGGACCGCGTCACACGGCCAAAGGTTCGGTGCACGCGCCGAAAAGTATCGACTTCGTCGACAGTGAGCCGCTGACCCGCTGGGAAAGTTGGACAAAATGGCGTTTCGGGCGCTCTATCGACAGGCGTAGGTTCGCGCTCGCCGGTTTTCGCGTCGGTGCCGGCTCTATCGGGCAGTGAATTGAATTCTGCCTGATTCGAAGTGTCAGTGCTGCACCGGGCACTTTCCGACTTCACCGATTCCCTTGTTCTTCTTCGTCACGAAGTTGGGGCGTACGTCGAGATCCGGAGCGTCGTACAGGCGGTGGAACGTGGGCGTCAACGAACTCGACATCGGTGGGTTCACCCACGTCCAGTCGGTCGGGCACTTACGGCCCGCCTTCGTCTCGCGGGCGATGTGATCGACGAATTGTTTTGCGACAGTGTGATGATCGACCATGATCACGCCGGCTTTGCGATAGCTGTGGATAACTGCGCGATTGAGTTCGACGAGAGCGCGGTCCTTCCACAGGGTGCGGTCCGTGCTCATGTCCAGACCCATCCGCGCCGCGACGATCGGCAGCATGTTGTAGCGATCGCTGTCGCTGAAGTTCCGGGCACCTACTTCGGTACTGACATACCATCCGCTGAACGGTGTGCACGGGTACACGATGCCGCCGATGTCGAGGTCCATATCGGATACCGCAGGCACCGCATGCCATTTGAGGCCCAGGTCGGCGAACCAGCTGAATTCGGGATGCTCGATCTCCACTTCGAGAACGAGGTCGGCCGGGACGTCGAAGTATTGCAGTGGTTCGTCCGGCACCGAGATGAGTACCGGCAGCACGTCGAACGCCGTCCCCGCTCCCTTCCATCCCATCGCCGCGACCTGTTCGGTCAGCTCGATGTGCCAGGGATCACCGACAACGGTGCCGTCCTCCTGGCGGTAGCCCGCGTAACGGATCAGTTGCGGACTGAGGATTCGATATTGCTGCCCGTCCGCTCTCGGAAGTGGACCGACCGTCACCACGGACTGCAGAGCGCCACTGTTGGTGGACATCCGTAGGTGCTCCCAGCATGCCTCGGCGAGATCGGCTGCCGTGACTGCGTCGCGAGCGTCGATGAGCTTGAGTGTGCGCCAATGTGCCCGTCCGACGCAGCGGGCATGATTACGCCAGGCGATCTTTGCGCCGATCAGCAGCTCCTCGGTGGTGTGCGTGTACGTGCCGTTCTGGTGAAGTTCCCGCAGGACCTCTCGACGACGCGAGGTGGGGAGATGGCTCAGCTCCGGCGAATCGAAGAATTCGACGCATTCGAGTTCTCGGCGTTGAAGCTCGGTTGGTACAGGCGAATTGGGATCAATGCCGGATGTGGGACTGCTATCTGAGGGCAATTCGTCCTGTCGAACAAAATCCACGGCAAGACTCCTGTTTGGCTGTTTGAGATTTCGCTGGGCGTTAGCTCGGCGGTTGAGCGCGTCGATGCTCCTGTCTATCTTGCACGCAAGAATAAGAAAGAGACGGTCAGACGTGAAATCGGGGTGCCATCGAAAGATGCCTGGAGGATTTACGAGTCAGACATTTGTGACATAAGCTGCACTCGGAAATCGGCGGCTGGGTAGCCGCGTCTACTCGGGACGAGGATGAGCGTGGATTCGCAAGCAATCTCTCTGGTCCGGTCGAGCTTCAAAGCCGTTGCCGCGGTCAGTGACGGCCCGGAGCGACTGGCACGGTCTTTCTACTCGATTCTGTTCGCTTGTTCACCCGAGACGCGCGAGTTCTTTCCCGCTGCCATGGATGTTCAACGTGATCGGCTGGTGGCCGCGATCGCGTACGTCGTCGACCGTCTCGACGAAACCGACGCGATTCTCGAGTACCTGGCTCAACTCGGCCGTGATCATCGCAAGTACGGCGTGACGGACGAGCACTACACCGCGGTCGGTAATGCACTGATCAGTGCGCTCGAGGATTTCGGCGCCGAACTCTGGACCGAGGAGCTCGACAGCGCCTGGCGTGACGCGCTCGCCGTCATCTCGGCGGCGATGATGGACGCCGCCAACGCCCAGGACGGTCCGCCGGCGTTCACCGCCACGGTGATCGAGTGCACTCAGGTGATCAAAGGTGTCGCCGTGGTTCGCCTCCAGCTCCGAGAACCGTTCACCTATCGGGCCGGACAGTACGTCAGCGTGCAGGTCGCGGCCCGGCCACGGATGTGGCGATACCTCTCGCCTGCCACACCGTGTGACGAGTCGGGGGTCATCGAATTCCACATCCGCGCTGTCAGCGGCGGCTGGGTCAGCCCGGCCATGGTCACGAAGACCGCGGTCGGAGACACCTGGGTGATCGGTTCACCGATAGGTTCCCTCGGATTGCCCGACGACGACCGCGACCTGCTGATGATCGCGTCGGGCACCGGGATCTCGGCACTGCGCGCCCAGATCCTCCAACTGGTCGATCAGGGAAACACGACTCGGAAGGTGGACGTCTTCTACTCCGGTGAGTATCCGTGCGACTTGTACGACCTTCCGTTGTTGTGGAAGTTGGCCGACAAGAATTCGTGGCTGACCGTTGTTCCGGTGTCGGAGGAAGCCGAAAATCCCTGGTGGCACACCGACGAAGAACCCCTGCCGCCGATCGGGATGAAGAAGCGGATCACCGGCAAAGTAGGCAAGATCGTCACCGCGTCCGGTGACTGGTCCGGACGCGACATTCAACTCGTCGGCAGCGAGTCCATGGTCAACAGCACGAACTTCCGGTTACGTGCAGTCGGTATCGACGTGAGCACTGTCCGCAGCGATCCCGCGCACTGATGCCTGTACGGGTCAGTACGGGTCGAACTGGATTGACTCGGCCGGAGTGCCCGTCGCGATCAGCCGATCGCGTGTGGAGCGGACCATGGCTGCGGAACCGCAGACCAACACCTGATGCCGGTCGAAGGCACCGTAAGAGGTGACGACGTCCGGAAGAGTGCCTTCGATGAGATGGTCGTCGCCGAAACCGATGTCCACACCGAGTCGGTCGAACCACTCGTCGGGTGGACCGTCGTCGGACACGTCCTCCACGACGGGCACCGGTTGGAGCCACGGAAGATCGTCCGCCAGTAGCCAGAGCATGTCTGCGGCGTAGAGATCGCGCCGAGTCCGCCCACCGAAGAACAGGTACACCTGCGGCGGGTTCGGAGTCCGAGCCAGATCGAGGATGATCGATCGCATCGGAGCCAACCCGGTTCCGCCCGCGATCATGATGACCGGGGGGCCGCCAGGATCGACCGACATCTCGCCGCGCGGATCGAGAATCTGCCAGGTGTCCCCGGGCATGGTGTCCCTCACGATCGAACCGCTCACCCAGCCGCCGGGAACCGTCTTGACGTGGAACTCCAGTTTTCCGTCGCCGGACGGCGGCAACGCCGGCGACAAGCGTCGGAGCAGGCGTGCATTCTGGGGAACGCTGATGTCCACGTACTGGCCGGGCCGGAACGGGACCACGTCACCGACCAGACGGACCACGGCCAGGTCGGCACGGAGGCGGTGATGTTCGACGACGGTGCTCGACCACGTGCGTTGCGGCATGGGTGGGTTCTCCCGGCATTGGTGAATGAGGTGCGGTGAAATCGGATGCAGAGGTTCAGCGGTTCAGCGGTTCAGCGGTTCAGACGAGTATGGCGGATCAGCCGAGCGGATCATGTTGGATTTGGTCGAGGGGAGTGCCGCCCGCGCGAAGTGCGTAGACGGTTGTCTTCACCATCGACGGCGAACCCGAGATCTGCACCTGCCGATCTGCCCACGAGCCGAACTGGGCCACGACCTTGCCGATCGGCCCGGTGAGTCGGCTGTGCATTCCGAATGGCGCCTCGAGCGGGGGGCCGGTGTGCCACCAGGGATTCTCCGATTCCTCGGACACCGGAACCACGGTCAGCCACGGGTTGCTGAGCGAAACGTGCCACAGCGTTTCGAGATCGTACAGATCGCACGGGTATCGACCGCTGACGAACAGGTGTACGCGAGGATTGTCGGAACGTTGCGACATCTCCATGACCTGAGCCCGCAGGGGGGCGATGCCGCTGCCGGAACCGATCATGAGTACGTCCCGGTCGTTGGTGTAATCGACTTCCAGGCCGCCGAGTGGTGTCGAGATCACCCAGCGATCGCCGACGTTCGTTTCGCCGACGATTGCCGGACTCACCCAGCCGCCCGACACCTTCCGAACGTGAAATTCGAGCTGTCCGAACGGATTTGTCGGAATTGCCGGTGAGAAGTATCGCCACATCTTCGGCCGCTGCGGGATCTGCACGCCGACGTACTGACCCGCGCCGTACGGGATCGGCTCGTCGGTCTCGAGCCGAACGATCGCAAGATCCTTCAGGATGCGTTCGTGACTGACGACCGTGCCGCCCCACACCGCCGGCGAGGTGTCGGACTCGGCGCCGTCGGCAAGGGTGCCCACGAGGAAGTCGGCGAACTCGGACCACGCGTCGGCAAGTTCAGGTGTCCAACTGTTCCGGCTGTGGGTTCCTGTGCCGTACATCGAGCGGACCGCGTGCCTGAGCGCTGTTCCGGCCGCCTCGTAGTGTTCACGCTCGACGCCGTAGCGCCGATGGTCGCGGCCGAGCTGAGTGAGGAACTTCCGCATCCGGCGATGCTGAGCCAGATTCTCGATCACGTACGCGACGGCGGTGAAGAACCGCCTGCCCTGGGTATCCATCGCCGCGGGAAACATCGAGCGGTACAGCGGGTGCCTGGAGAACAACGTGTTGTAGAACTGTGTCGAGAACTGGGCGCGTCCGGCCTCGTCGTCGGCGAGGAAATCGAGGCTGGACTGTAGACGGGAGATAACTTCCGGATCCAACCCGTACCCCTTTCGTGCCCGTTGTCGCTGACTCAACTCTAGTACGGCGGACAGTCTGCCCTCAGATCGGCGAAGCCACTGGCGAAAACAAACTTGAGCGGAATAGACTCAAGTTTGTTCGCGTTGACCAGACTGACACTGCTGCGATACCAACCGGTCGCGGCCATATCCTGTTCGACATCGACCAAGCCGCGTTCGACATGGTCAGAGAGGTGACTAGTGGACTCGTTCACACCAACAACCAAGACCCAGGCCGCAATGACGGCCGCACTACAGTCGGCGTCCTCGGCCGGCAACCCCGACATTCGGCCCGCCCATCTGCTCGTCGCATTGCTCGACCAGACGGACGGTATCGCCGCGCCCCTACTCAAGGCGGTCGGCGTGGATCCCACCGTCGTCCATCGTGAGGCGCAGACGATCGTAGATCGCCTCCCCAAGACCACCGGCGCGAGTTCCACCCCTCAACTGGGCCGCGAGGCACTTGCCGCGCTCACCGCCGCCCAGCACCTGGCCACCGAGATGGATGACGAATACGTCTCCACCGAGCACGTCCTCTTCGGGTTGGCGGGCGGCGACTCCGACGTCGCGCAACTGCTGGTTCGTCACGGTGCGACGCAAGATGCGCTGCGCGATGCGTTCACCACCGTCCGCGGCAGCGCCCGCGTCACCAGTCCGGAGCCGGAAGGTACGTATCAAGCGTTGGAGAAGTACTCCACCGACCTCACCGAACTGGCCCGCAGCGGCAAGCTCGACCCGGTGATCGGCCGCGACACCGAGATCCGTCGCGTCGTGCAGGTCCTCTCGCGTCGGACGAAGAACAATCCGGTACTGATCGGTGAACCCGGCGTCGGTAAGACCGCGATCGTCGAAGGACTGGCCCAGCGCATCATCGCCGGTGATGTTCCCGAATCGTTGCGCGGCAAGACCGTCGTATCTCTCGACCTCGGGTCGATGGTGGCCGGTGCCAAGTTCCGTGGCGAGTTCGAAGAGCGGCTCAAGGCCGTGCTCGACGACATCAAGAACAGCGCCGGGCAGGTCATCACCTTCATCGACGAACTGCACACCATCGTCGGAGCCGGAGCCACCGGCGAATCCGCCATGGACGCAGGCAACATGATCAAGCCGATGCTCGCCCGCGGCGAGCTACGCCTCGTCGGCGCCACCACCCTCGAGGAATATCGCAAGTACATCGAGAAGGACGCCGCACTCGAGCGGCGTTTCCAGCAGGTGCTGGTCGGTGAGCCCTCGGTCGAGGACACCGTCGGAATTCTGCGCGGTCTCAAGGAGCGGTACGAGGTGCACCACGGTGTCCGGATCACGGACTCCGCGTTGGTTGCGGCCGCGTCGTTGTCGGATCGCTACATCACGTCCCGCTTCCTGCCGGACAAGGCCATCGACCTCGTCGACGAGGCCGCGTCGCGTCTGCGCATGGAAATCGACTCACGCCCCGTCGAGATCGACGAGGTGGAACGTGTGGTTCGCCGTCTCGAAATCGAAGAAGTCGCCCTCGAGAAGGAAACCGACGACGCATCCAAAGCTCGGCTTGCGAAGTTGCGTCAGGAATTGGCCGACAACCGCGAGAAGCTCAGTCAACTGAGCACTCGCTGGCAGAACGAGAAGCAGGCCATCGATTCGGTGCGCGTACTCAAGGAGCAGCTCGAATCCCTGCGTGGCGAGTCCGAACGCGCCGAGCGTGACGGTGATCTCGGTAAGGCGGCCGAGCTGCGGTACGGCCGAATTCCCGCCTTGGAGAAGGAACTCGACGAAGCCGCGGCGGTATCCGGCGCTGCGTCCGACGGTGACGTGATGCTCAAGGAGGAGGTGGGGCCCGACGACGTCGCCGATGTCGTTGCAGCCTGGACCGGTATTCCGGCCGGTCGGATGATGGAAGGCGAGACTGCCAAACTGCTTCGGATGGAATCCGAACTGGGCAAGCGCGTCGTCGGACAGGTCGACGCCGTCACGGCAGTCTCGGATGCGGTTCGGCGGGCCAGGGCCGGCGTCGCCGATCCCAACCGGCCCACCGGTTCCTTCCTGTTTCTCGGACCGACCGGTGTGGGTAAGACCGAGCTCGCAAAAGCGTTGGCGGACTTCCTGTTCGACGACGAGCGCGCGATGATCCGGATCGACATGAGTGAGTACGGCGAAAAACATTCGGTGGCAAGGCTGGTCGGTGCGCCTCCGGGATACGTCGGTTACGAGGCCGGTGGCCAGCTCACCGAGGCGGTTCGGCGACGGCCGTATTCGGTGGTCCTGTTCGACGAGGTCGAGAAGGCGCACCCCGACGTGTTCGACGTGCTGCTGGCAGTGCTCGACGAAGGTCGACTCACCGACGGGCAAGGTCGCACTGTCGACTTCCGCAACACCATCTTGATTCTGACGTCGAATCTGGGATCCGGTGGTGATCGCGAACAGGTGATGGATGCGGTCCGTCGGGCTTTCAAACCGGAATTCGTCAATCGTCTCGACGACGTAGTGGTCTTCGACGCGCTCTCCGAGGAGCAGTTGGAGCACATCGTCGACATCCAGCTCGAGCAGTTGCAGAAGCGGTTGGCTGCTCGCCGACTGACCCTGGAGGTCAACGGAGCGGCGCGGATGTGGCTGGCGGTACGCGGATACGATCCGCTGTACGGTGCTCGACCACTGCGCCGTCTGGTGCAGCAGGCGATCGGCGACCAGTTGGCGAAGTTGCTGCTGGCCGGGAAGGTTCAGGATGGTGACACCGTGCACGTCGGTGTCAGCGAGGATGCAGGGCAGCTGGTCCTGTCCTGAGCGAGTACCCGCGGGTGCGTCGTCTGTTTACGGCAGGCGTCGCACCCGCGTCGTGCTCTACTCTGGATGGCCGGATGCTCCAATGGCGGACGCTTCCGTCCGCTCCGACGATGGGCCACCCATGACTGATCAGAACGACCCGCGCAATTCGGACCAGCCTCGACATGAGGACCCCGACGCCACCCAGGCTTGGGGGCGTCGACCCGATCAGCCGACCGAGCAGTACGGCACCGTGTCAGGCAATCCCGAACAGTCGACGGAGCACTTCGGTGCCGCGCACCAGGGCAACTCCCGATACCCCGCCGACGCGCAGTACCCGAGCGATCGGCACCCCGGTGACCAGCAGTACCAGGGTCAGCCTTATCCGGGGCAGGCGAATGCCGGTCAGCAGTACCAGGGCCAGCCTTATCCGGGGCAGGCGAATCCCGGTCAGCAGTACCAGGGCCAGCCGTATCCGGGGCAGGCGAATGCCGGTCAGCAGTACGAGGGTCAGCCGTATCCGGGGCAGGCGAATCCCGGTCAGCCCTACCCCGGTCAGCCCTACCAGGGTCAGCCGTACGGGGCGGGTCATGACACCGAATACCTCGGGCAACAGAGCCGGCCCACACAAGCATTCCCGGCTTACGACCCGGGATACGGTCAGCCGGGACACCCCGGCGCCACGGCTGCCTATCCCGCGTACCAGGATCAGCAGCACACGGCCGCTCAGCCGTACGGCGCGACCGGCCAGTATCAGACAACGGCAGGTGGTGGAGTTCCCCCTCAGGGGCCGTTCGACTCGGACGGTGCACCATCGGAGGACCCCAAGCGGCGTAAAACGGGCACCTGGATCGCAGGTGCTGTGGTCGGCATTCTCGTCGGTGTGATCGTGGTGATCGGAATCAACATGTTCAATTCCGATTCCACCGGAACTCAGACGGCTTTCGCGGGACCGTCCTCCACCGCGCCGGCTGCACCCAGCGACACCGCAACACCGCGGACGGGTCCACCGGAACCTACGTCGGCGCCGAAGACGGATTCTCCGCTCGGTCAGCTACCCGGTGGTCTCGGTGAAGTGATCGGTGATGCTGGAGCTGCAATCGGAACCGTCGAATCCAATGACGGTTCCACATTGGTGATCGAGTCGATCGGTGGTTCACGGGTGACGGTCCTGACCAATGCCGACACCACGTTGATCGCGATCAATCGAAAGACCGTCGCCGATCTGAAGCCGGGGGACAATGTCGTCGTCGACGGAAGTCCGCTGGAAAACGGCACAATCACGGCGAACACGATCGTCAGTGCGAGCCTTCCCAAACTGGGGAACTGATTGCGGCCGGCCCGTCATGACGGCCGAGTTCGGACAGATAAGGACGAGTCGACACGGGTGTCGTGGGAGTTCGTCGCATTAAGTCGCTAGTCTGAACAGCGATGACTGGAATGTGGTTCGGACTGGCCTTTGTTGCACTCGTGGGCGCGGGTGCCCTCTTGTACGTGGACAGAACGCGTCGAGATCAATCCGGCCGAGTGCGGGAGATCTGGGCGAAAGCCCAGGGCTACACGTACACGGCAAGCGATGATCAACTGGCCGGGGAGTGGCATCGCGCCGCCATGGCCAAACAGGACTATCTGACCGCGACCGATGTGGTTCGTGGCAGCAGGCGTGGCGAGCAGTTCATTCTGTTCGACCTGGAAGAGGCTGCAACGATCGTCGCGGTGCGCCGTGAGATCGGCTCCGACATCGACATCGATTTGCGCCTGAAATCGACCGCACCGCCCAGGGACAGCGACTTGAACCTCCTGGGCGCAATCGGCTCGCGGGTGGTGTTTGCCACCGACCTGGAAATCGCGCGTCGCGTGTGCGATCAACGCATGGTTGCGTTCACCGAGTCGATTCCGCCCGCGATCAACATGTTGTGGAGCGAAGGGCAGTGGACACTGGGATCTCTGCCCGTCTCCAGCACCGGCCGGGACTGGGACGCCGCAGTCGAGGCAGTTGCGCGACTGTCCGGGATTCTGCACGTACTGCCGCCGGTCAGTGAACCGGTGGAACTCGACGTCGATCACGATCCGAGCGGTCCCCGTCCCGACCCGGAACGATCCCGTCCCGATGTCCAGCGGCCGCAACGTGAACCACTGCCGCGCCGAGATCAACACCGTCGACAACCTGGGGATTCGGCTCGGGGTGGGGACGATTCGTCCACCCCGCGCCCAACTTCACCGCGTTCAGGCGTCGTGCGCCCGGTCGACTGAGCCGGATCACCCACACATCTTCTCGGTCGAGCCGTTAGCCTGGCGTACATGTCGACTGTGAATCCCGATCGCCCGGCACGTCCCGTAGCGCTGGTTACCGGCCCGACATCGGGGTTGGGAACCGGATTTGCCCGAAAATATGCCTCACTCGGCTACGACCTCGTTCTCGTTGCGCGTGACAAGGAGAAACTGAGCGGACTCGCAGCAGAGCTGTCCACGACGTTCGGTACCGAGTCGGAGATCCTGGCCGTCGACCTGGCGTCGGCGGACGGTCGCCAGAGTGTGGTCGACCGGTTGGCGACCGGCGTCGAAGTGCTGATCAACAATGCGGGCTTCGGGACGTCCGGTGAATTCTGGACTGCCGATCCCGCGCTGTTACGGTCGCAACTGGACGTGAACGTGACCGCCGTCATGGAACTGACGCGCGCCGCACTACCGTCGATGGTCGCAGCGGCCCGGGGAACGATCGTGAATGTGGCCAGCGTTGCCGGTCTGTTGTCCGGCCGGGGTTCCACCTACTCCGCAAGCAAGGCTTACGTGATCTCGTTTTCCGAAGGCCTGTCCGGCGGGCTGGCAGGGA
This sequence comes from Rhodococcus sp. 27YEA15, assembly GCF_049739425.1. Lineage (NCBI taxonomy): Bacteria > Bacillati > Actinomycetota > Actinomycetes > Mycobacteriales > Nocardiaceae > Rhodococcus > Rhodococcus sp. 27YEA15. Next base: position 3,928,825 of record NZ_JBMHHW010000001.1, on the reverse strand, counting down.
CCGGTGTCCGGGTACAGGCGTTGTGCCCTGGCTTCATTCGCACCGAATTTCATCAGAGGGCCGGAATCGAGATGTCGTCCATTCCGTCGGCCATGTGGTTGAGTGTCGATCAGGTGGTTGCCGCCTCGATGAAAGACCTCGAGTCCGACAAAGTCGTGAGCATCCCCGGAATCCAGTACAAGGTCATCACCACCGCCGGCCGTCTCGTGCCCAAAACTCTGGTCCGCAAGATGACCAACCTCGTCGGCCGAGGTCGCGGTAGAACATAGGATTTTCACCCGAGTGTCGGTGGTCGGTAGGCTGAACGCCCATGAGCGATCGTGAAGATTTGGCCGGATTGGTTCGCGAACTTGCCGTAGTGCACGGTGCCGTGACGTTGTCCTCCGGTAAGCAAGCTGATTACTACGTTGATCTTCGTCGCGCGACTTTGCACCACAAGGCCGGTCCGTTGATCGGTTCCTTGCTGCGTGAATTGGTTTCCGACTGGGAGTTCGACGCGGTCGGTGGTCTCACGATGGGTGCAGACCCGGTCGCTCTGGCCGTCATGCACGCCCCGGGTCGCCCGATCGACGCTTTTGTCGTCCGGAAGGCGGCCAAAGCACACGGTATGCAGCGTCAGATCGAGGGCCCGGACATCGTCGGCAAACGTGTTCTCGTCGTCGAGGACACCACGACCACCGGAAATTCACCGTTGACAGCGGTGCGAGCACTTCGTGAAGCCGGGGCGATCGTCGTCGGCGTTGCGACGGTGGTGGACCGGGCCACCGGTGCGGACGAGGTCATCGCGGCCGAGGGTGTCGAGTATCGCTCTCTGCTGGGTCTCGACGATTTAGGCTTGCGCTCGTGAGCCTTTTTGGTGCTGGTCATTACCCGACGTGCGCACCGGGTCGGAGGCCCTGACTATCGCCCGTAGCTCGTTGAGCCCTTCGGACAGTTTTGCTATTTGCGAGGGCTCGACGTCTGCGAAACGTGGGACCAGAGCTTCGGCGATTTCGTTTCGACCGTCGGCGAGGAAAGACCGGCCGCGGTCGGTCACCGAGACCCGGATGGCGCGTGCATCGTCAGGATCTGTGCTGCGTTCTACATAGCCGCGCTCGGCTAATTTGCGTAGCAGCGCCGTGGCCGACGGCTGTGAACACTGATCCATCCGTGCGAAATCGCTCACCCGCATCTCGCCGTGCTCGTCCATCAAAGACAGCGCCCGCAACCATGCGCGCGGATGCCGGTCGGTACCGAACGTACTGGCCGTCTTTGCGAAGCGGTGAGCATTGCTTATCAGTTGAATCAGCTGTTCGTTGAGGGTCAAATCTGACATGACTTGATCATTGCATACTCATTACTTTTATGATAAATGCGATGGTGCGAAATGAGGTCGACCATGTCGGAGTGGATTGCGCCGACAACGGCACCGACGTCCACTCGAGTGGATGTCGTTCCGATTCCCGTTCCCGGGGTGCCTGTTCCGGTTGAGGGCCCCGACTGGAGCGTCCCGTCGAACTCGTGATCAGTCAATCGCCGGCGGTTGAGGGTGATTCGAGACCGGCGGCACCGAAGCCCGTTCTTGCGGACGGTATCGGTAACTATCTCGACAACGTGTTCGTCTACGCGGATCCGATCTTCCAGCTCAGGTGGGCAGTGACGACAGCGTCGATCAGTGCGGTGACGTCCGCGTGGGGCGCTACGGCGTCGAGGCTCCGGTTTGCGACGAGCACTGCGATGCCGTGAACTCCGGTCCAGACGGCGAGCGCTGTCATCTCGTCGTCGTCGACGACGGCCCGTAGTGCGGTGAACAGGGGAAGTGACGTTTGTCGGAGGTTTTCGCCCGCTCCGTCGAGGAGGTCGTGGCGGAACATCAGCTCGAACATGGCTGGGCGCTCTCGTGCGAAGGTCACGTATTCGGTTGCAGCCGAAATGATTCGATCTCGTACGGATTGCTCGGTGTGCAGCGCTGGTGTGAGTCGTCCGGCCAGGTCGGAGAGCCCTCGGGTGGCGATGGCAGCGAGCAGGCTGTTGTGGGTGGGGAAGTATCGGCGCGGGGCACCGTGGGAGACGCCTGATCTACGCGCTATTTCCCGCAGGGTCAGTTCGGCCGGACCGTCGACGTCGACGATGGTCACCCCGACGTTGACGAGAGTGTCTCGGAGGCTGGTGGCGGTCACGGAAGACAGTGTCTACCATTTCGTCTACCATTTCCCGAGTAGACACTGTCTACTTCATGTGAGGGGTTGACCGACATGCTCTACCGAGTGTTCAAGTACCTACTGATCGGACCGGTGCTGTGGTTGCTCGGGCGCCCGAGTGTCGAGGGCGCTGAGCACATCCCCAGATCCGGGCCGGTGATCCTCGCCGGTAATCATCGTGCCGTTGCGGACTCGTTCTACCTGGTCCTGGCGGTGCGCCGAAGAATCACCTTTGTTGCGAAGAGCGAGTACTTCACCGGAACCGGGATCAAGGGCACGCTGCAACGATGGTTCTTTCGTGGTTCGGGTCAAGTGCCGATCGACCGGAGCGGTGCAGACGCCTCGCGCGCCGCGTTGGACACCGCCGTCGGGATTCTCGAGCGCGGTGGAGTGTGGGGGATCTATCCGGAAGGGACCCGTTCGCCGGACGGGCGTTTGTACAAGGGCAAGACCGGTGTTGTCCGTGTTGCGCTCGAATGTGGGGTGCCGGTCATCCCTGTCGTCGTTCACGGCGGCGACGCCGTCAACCCACCCGGCACCCGGATGTGGCGGTACGCCAAGGTTCGAGTCACGATCGGGGAGCCGATCGACTTCTCTCGATTTCGCGAACTGCGAGGCCACCCGATCGTCGTTCGCGCGGCGACGGACGAGCTGATGGCGGCGCTGCAGCGACAGTCCGGTCAGGAATACGTCGACGTGTACGGCGCACAGGTCAAAGGGATCGCGCAAGGGTGATACTCCGCTACCGGCACCGAATACGGGTCCGCCGCGTGAGCGCACCAGTACGGTCGTGGTGGACAGACGACTGACAGGAGGATCGTGGTGGCGGGAAAGTGGGCCCTCGAGCATGCCGTGTTCGCGGCGGCAACAATGGCGACGGTGGCCGGAGCGGTGCTGGGAAACGAGCGAGTTCAACAGATCGCCAAACCTCTGATCGCACCGTCTCTCGCGGTTCGGGTGCTGCGTAAGCGTTCCGAGACGGACACCGCTGATACGGCACTGCTCCTGGCAAGCCTGGCCGCGGCAACTGTCGGTGACGTCTTCATGATCGACCCCGACGACGACGCCCGTCTCGTGAAGGGTGCGTCCTCGTTCGCTCTGATGCAGGCCGGCTATTCGGCGCTGCTGTTGCGCCGCGGCGCCCGCCCGACCCGCGCTGCGATCATGCCGAGGATCAGCGGGTGGAGCACGGCATCGGGTCTGTTGAAAGCGAAAGCTCCCAGCGTGTCGACGCCGTTGACGGGATACGGGCTGCTGCTGGGCACGACGTCGACGTTGGCTGCAGATCCGGGCCTGGCTCCGTCGTCGCGGACGACGGCGGATCTGGTGGTGCCGAACAAGGATCGACGGTCCTGGCTGGGACTGGGCGGAGTGCTGTTCACGGCGTCGGACGGGTTGATCGTGGTACGGCGGCTGTTCGTTCGCGGTGCAGGTCCACGGGCCGCTGTCGAAGGAGTGATTCTGGCGTCCTACGCCGGTGCGCAATTGCTGTTGGTCGAGGGGATGCTGGCGCTGGGGCGGAAGATCTGATCGATCAAGGGCACAGCATGATTCGGTGACGATCTTCAGGGTCCACCAGGACGGTGACGGTGGACCCAGGCGAGATCCGATCTCGATGTTCGGGCCGCGATCTCGTATTCGATCCTCCCGGAGTAGGACGGTGAGCCGGGCACGGTGAGATGTAGTGCGAGAGTGGTTAATTCGCCGTCGGGAGTTCTGTGCATGCGGGTGACGGAGTCGATTTTCGCCCAACCTTCGAGACCGTGTTTCTCGAGGGCGCGTTCGGCGCGACTCTGGCGATTGGCCCACGCCATTCCGAATCCGAGCGTGGATCCGAAGGCAGCCAGGAGTCCGCCGATCTGATAGGGCACGGTGCCCAGCGGTGTTCGGTCGATCAGCAGACCGAGCCAGATCGCGAGAACTATCAGGTATCCGACCGAGATGAAGCAGACGGCGGGTACGACGCGATGGTGTTTCATCAGAATTCCTCCGGATACAGGATAGCCTCGCGGGATGAGTAAACCGAATGTCTTCGTCACCGGCGCTGCCGCAGGTATCGGGCGGGCGACGGCGCTGTTGTTCGCGCGCAATGGATACCGGGTGGGGGCGTACGACGTGGACGGGGTGGGTTTGGAGGCGCTCGCCGGCGAGATCGAGGCGGCGGGTGGTGTGGTGGCCACCGGCGTTCTCGACGTCACCGATTCCGCGGCCTGGGCGGCACGACTGTCGGAGTTCACCGGTGAATCCGGGCGACTGGACATCCTGGTCAACAATGCGGGCGTGCTTTCCTCGGGGAGGTTCGAGGAGATCTCGCAGGCGGCACACGAGCGCATGGTGAACATCAACGTCCTGGGCACACTGACCGGTTCGCACACGGCATTTCCGTATCTGCGCGACACCCCCGGTGCCCAGGTGGTGAATCTGTGCTCGGCATCTGCGATCTACGGCCAACCGGAACTGGCCACGTACAGTGCGACCAAGTTCGCGATCCGTGGGTTGACGGAGGCGCTCGAACTCGAATGGAAGCCATACGACATTCGGGTGCTCGCGCTGTGGCCGCTGTTCGTGCAGACCGCGATGGTGGTCGGGATGGACACCGGATCCACCCGCTCGTTGGGGATCACGCTCACCGCTGACGACGTTGCGCGGGAACTGTGGGATGCGACCCGTGGATCGGGGCGACTGCCCAAGGTTCACTACCCGGTCGGTTCACGCGCCGGGGCGTTGCTCGCCATGTCGCGGTTCTCGCCTGCGTGGTTGTCACGGTGGGTGAACAAGCGCGTCACCAGCACGTAATCGCCCGCAGGATAGAGTGCGGTGTCGGCCGTGGTGCGGCCTGTGGTTCAGCTGTGGAGGGTGTCGAGTGGTTCGCGTGCGGGTGGGGTTGGCGATTCTCGGTGTGGGTTCGGCGGTGATTCTGGCCGGGTGCTCGGGTGCGGAGGACGCTGCGCAGTCGGCACCCGAGCAGACGGGCACGAGTGCTGTCAGCGCTACGCCACTTGCGGTGACAGCGCTCGCGCCACCACCCGACTCCACCGAACAGGTGCCGACGACGATCGCCCCGCCCACCACGACACTGACCGACGTGCAGTTCGAACGTAACGAGTCGTACTACTTCACCACTCCCGACGGGAACTTCCAGTGCGCGGTCATCAAACTGCCCACCAGAATCGAGGCGGGATGCGAGGGCGTGACCACTCCCGTCCCGCCTCGACCGGATAGTTGCATGATCAACTGGGGCAATGCTATTCGGGTCACCGATGGCGACGACGTCGGGTTCATGTGTTCGGGTGGTGAGCTGTACACCTCGGGCGGGCCCAGTGCCGACCCGGTGCTGGCGGCCGGACAGCCGTTGAGCAAACTGGGTTTCACGTGCACTACCACCGCGACGGATGTCTCGTGTGTCAATGATCAGACCGCCCGAGGTTTCCGGGTGGCTGCAGATTCGAACGAGGTGTTCTAGATGACAGGCGTTCAGTCCGAAGCAGTTCAACCTGAAGCGGGGCCCGGCCCGACGGAGTGGGGTGAGAACCCGAACGGCGTCGGACCGTGGATCGAGGAGTACGGCACGGAGCCGCCGCTGGGGAACCCGTACGATCCGGAACTCCTGGCTGAAGGTGACCGTCGAAACGTCTTGGACGAGTATCGATATTGGACTCGCGAGGCGATAGTCGCGGACATCGATTCACGCCGGCACACGATGCACGTCGCGATCGAGAACTTCGCGCACGACGCCAATATCGGTACGGTGGTGCGCACCGCGAACGCCTTCGCGGCCGCGGCTGTTCACATCGTGGGTCGTCGACGTTGGAATCGGCGTGGCGCGATGGTCACGGACCGCTATCAACACATAGTTCATCACGCGGATATCGGCGAGTTGGTCGACTACGCGCGAACTCACGATCTGGCCGTGGTGGCCGTCGACAACACGCCGGGATCTGTCCCGCTCGAAACCGCGAAACTGCCGCGAGAGTGCATATTGCTGTTCGGGCAGGAAGGCCCTGGCGTTACCGAAATGGCGAAAGAAGTTGCAACCATGACGGTTTCGATTGCGCAGTTCGGCTCGACTCGGAGCATCAACGCCGGTGTGGCGGCGGGAATCGCGATGCATGCCTGGGTACGGGAACATGCAGACCTGTCCCAGGCGCGCTGATCCGTCAATGCGCACTGGCACACGGTTTCTCGGTCAGGCAGGATGACGGTCATGCAAGAGCAATGGGCCAAGCGAGCCGACGCAGCCGAAGGAGCGATAGTCGGCAGGCATCTTCGTCGGGTGTGGGCAATGCCGCGGACCGCACTGGGAGTGGTGGCGTGGCCGGCAGTGCGCCGAGAGCGCCTGTTCACGCCGTTCCACTACTGGTGGCAGGCGCACCTCCTCGACACCGCTGTCGACGCCCTCGAGCGAGATCCGACACCGCGGCGCCGGCGGCGAGTCTCGAAGATTGCCCGCAGTGTGCGATTTCGCAACATATCGGGGTGGACGAACAGTTACTACGACGACATGGCGTGGTTGGGTCTGTCTCTCGAGCGCGCCCAGCGACTGTTCTCGATAGATCATCGCGCGGCAGTCTCGGTGCTCGAATCGCAACTGTTCGATTCATGGGCACCGGCCGACGGCGGTGGGATCCCGTGGTGCAAGGGCTCCGATTTCTTCAACACGCCGGCCAACGGACCGGCTGGAATTCTGTTGGCCCGCACCGGAAAGTTGTGGCGCGCACAGGCAACTGCGGACTGGATCGACGAGACGCTGCGTGATCGTGACTCCGGTCTGATCTTCGACGGTATCCGGCGTGACGGCACAGTCGAACGGGCACTGTACTCGTACTGTCAGGGGGTCACACTGGGCCTGGAAACCGAACTCTCGACCCGGTTGGGCGAACCGCGACACCGCGCGCGAGTGCATGCCCTTGTCGATGCCGTCTACGACGGTATGACCGAGAGCGGCGTCGTCACCGGCGGTGGTGGCGGTGACGGTGGACTGTTCAATGCGATTTTGGCGCGGTACCTCGCCTTTGTGGTGGTACACCTGCCGTGGGAGAGCAACGAGGACATTCGCGCTCGTGAGATCGCCGCTCAAATCGTTCTGGAGTCGGCGTCGGCGGCTTGGAACAACCGCCTCGAGGTCGAGGGTCTGCCGTTGTTCGGCCACGACTGGACCGTCGAGGCCCGGTTGCCGAGTTTGTCCGGCGATATCGCGACGTTCGCGGCCGGGACGGTTCGATCGTCCAGTGTGCCGGAGCGCGACCTGTCGGTCCAGGTGGGCGGCTGGATGCTGATGGAGGCCGCGTACGTCGTGTCGGCGGCCGGGTACCCACGCAAACGTTGACGCCGTGTCCGTCCAGTTGGAATCACGCGTACGAGAACCCTGTCGGAGTGCCGTCGCAGTTGTCACGATGGAGGGATGGCTGATACACGGCGGCAATTGAGTCTCAACGCGTTCATTCACCCGGCCGGCCATCACGAGGCGGCCTGGCGTCACCCGTTGACGACGCCGGAGCGGATCTTCGACGCTGCGTACTTCCAGGAAATCGCCCGTACCGCGGAGGCGGCGAAGTTCGACGGTATTTTCTTTGCCGACGGTCCGGCGTTGCGCAGCGACGTCGAGCACGGGCCCGCGGGAACTCTCGAGCCGATCACCTTGCTGACGGCCATCGCCGTGGCGACGGAACGTATCGGGTTGATCGCCACCGCGTCGACGACGTATTACGAGCCGTACAATCTGGCGCGATTGTTCGCTTCGCTCGATCACATCTCGAACGGCCGGGCCGGTTGGAACATCGTCACGACGGGCACGGAATTGGCGGCTGCGAACTTCGGTCTGGACCGCCATCCCGATCACGGTGACCGCTACGCGAGGTCGCGGGAGTTCGTCGACGCGGTGGTGCGCTTGTGGGACAGCTGGGAGGACGATGCAATTCAGCTCGACCGGGAGAGCGGAATCTACGCCGACAAGAGCAAGATCCACGAGATCAACTACGTGGGCCGGCATCTGCGAGTGCGTGGGCCGTTCAACGCGCCCCGCACTCCGCAGGGGTACCCGGTGTTGGTGCAGGCCGGTGCCTCCGATGCCGGGAGGGCATTTGCGGGACAGTACGCGGAGGCGATTTTCACCGCCCACCAACGTCTTTCGGATGCGCAGGAATTCTATTCCGACATCAGATCCAGAGCCCAGCGGTTCGGACGAAACCCCGATCACGTCAAGATCCTGCCCGGTATCAGCCCGTTCATCGGTGACACCGAAGCGCAGGCGAGAGAGCTGGAAATCGAGTTCAACGAGCTCACGTCGCCGCAGTACGGTCTGAAGCAGCTCGGCAGTCTCATCGGCGCAGACGTTCTGGGGCTGGACTTGGACGGCCCGGTTCCGGCCGAACTACTTCCCGCTGCGGGCGGCGCAACCAATCACTCGCAGAGCCGACTGCAGGTGATCGCCGGGATCGTCGAACGTGAGAAGCCGACGGTACGGGCTCTGCTACACCGGTTGGCGGGGGCGCGCGGGCACCGTGTCGTCACCGGGACGGCCGAGCAGGTGGCGGACACCATCGAGGACTGGTTCACCCACGGGGCTGCCGACGGTTTCAACGTGATGCCACCGTACTACCCGGGTGGTTTGGAGATCTTCACCGAGCGAGTGGTGCCGATCCTGCAGGACCGTGGATTGTTCCGCACCGAGTACGCGGGTACGACATTGCGTGATCATTTCGGATTACCCAGGCCGGTCAGTCAGTACGCGGGCCGAGAATCTGCTGTGCGGTAGAGCAGAGAATCTGCGGTGCGGTAGGGCAGCGAATCTGCGGTGCGGTAGGGCCGAGAATCTGCTGTGCAGTGGGGTAGGGCTCCCCGCATGTGTTCCGGGTGCCGAGGCCCGGATGCGTATCGCAGGGGGGGCGGTCGAAAACCGCCATTGATGATAATGGTTATCATTAACGGATGAAGCGTTTGCCTGTCACCGTGCTGTCCGGATTTCTCGGCGCCGGAAAGACCACCCTCCTCAATCACATCCTCGCGAACCGTGACGGCCGACGCATCGCCGTCATCGTCAACGACATGAGCGAGATCAACATCGACGCCGCCCTCGTAGCCGACCAGGGACACCTGGATCGCACCCAGGAGAAACTGGTCGAACTGACCAACGGCTGCATCTGCTGCACGTTGCGTGAAGACCTCGTCGACGCGGTCGGTGCGCTCGCGCGGGCAGGGCGTTACGACCAGTTGGTGATCGAATCCACCGGAATCTCCGAGCCGATGCCCGTGGCCGCCACGTTCGACTGGGAGTTCGACGACGGATTCAGTCTCGGCGCCGCCGCGAGGCTCGACACCATGGTGACCGTCGTCGACGCGTCGACATTCCTCGGGGAACTGGCGAAGGGAGAGCGATTGGACGAGCGTCGACTCGAGGCGGCGGAGGGCGACGAGCGCAGCATCTCGGATCTGCTCGTCGATCAGGTCGAGTTCGCCGACGTTCTCCTGCTCAACAAGACCGACCTGGTGAGTGAGCGAGCGGCGGGCACCGTCGAAGCGACGCTACGACGACTCAATCCCAACGCCCGGCTGATCCGCACCGACCACGGCGTCGTCGATCTCGATCAGGTGCTCGAGACCGGCCTCTACAACCCGGAACTCGCTGCGCAGGTTCCCGGCTGGGACGAAGAACTGGCAGGCGGGCACACCCCGGAAACGGAAGAGTACGGCATACGCAGCGTCACCTATCGAGCATCGAAACCGTTCCATCCCGAGCGGCTGGCCGCGGCACTGGAACAGTTCTCCGGTTTACTGCGAAGCAAAGGCTTCTGCTGGATCGCCAGTCGATCCGACTATGCGGCGATCTGGTCGCAGGCCGGACCGAATCTGGTTTTCGAACCCGCTCAACTGTGGGAGTCGGCCGAAGAAGTTCCCGGACAGGAGATCGTGTTCATCGGCGTCGGGCTCGACCTCGACACGCCGGCCCGGATACTCGACCCCGCACTGTTGACCGACGAGGAGATGACAGCCGGATCCGAGGTGTGGGCGCGCTACCCGGACCCGCTGCCGGAGTGGGATGCCCTGCACGCACACTGACGTCGGAGGTCAGTCGAGGACCGCCTCGACCTCGACTTCCTCGGCGGGGCGAGCCATTTCCTTTCGGTACTGCCAGATGCCGAGGCCGGTGCCGACGACCAGGCTCACCGTCATCACGACGAGAACACCCGGTAGCAGCCACGGGACACGGTCGAGGAACGACCCACCGTAGAAACCGATGAGCAGCAGTACCGGCGCCCAGATGATCGCCCCGATAGTGCTCGCGACGGTGTAGCGAGCGTGGTTCATCTTCGCCGCACCCGCGACCATCGGGCACAGCGTCCGGACCCACGGGATCCAACGAGCGATCAGAACGGCCCAGAATCCGTGTTTCTCCAACAAGATGTTGACGCGATGCAGGTTCTTCTCGGTGAAGTATTTACCACCCTTGCGGGCCTTGATCCGGTTACCCGTGCGATGCCCGATCACGTACCCGACCTGATTGCCGGCGATGGCGGCGATCATCGCCCCGACCGAGAGCGCCCACACGTGGCTCGATCCGGACTGATGGCCGGCCAGCACGATGCCTGCGGTGATCAGCAGTGAATCACCGGGCAGGAACAGGCCGAGGATGATCGCACATTCCACGAACACGAAAGAGATGACGACTATCCACACCAGTAGCGGCCCGGCGGAGTCGAGCATGGAGAAACTGCCGGACGCAGTCGTCATGGTGGTCAGCGGGTCGCCTCGTTCAACGGATCAGTGAGTGGTGTCGTCGGTCAGGGAAATCGTATCGCTCGACGGGGTGTTCCCGCTGCGACGCGAAGTGATCAGCCGCTTGCCGACCTCGAAGATGATCGGCAGAACCGACACGAGGACGATTCCGATGAAGATGATGTCGATGTTGTTGCGGATGAACTCGATCTGGCCCAACCAGTAGCCGAGCAGTGTCACGCCGGCACCCCAGACGACGCCGCCGATGACGTTGTAGGTGATGAACGTGCGGTAGTTCATGCGCGATGCGCCCGCGACCAGCGGCGCGTACGTCCGCACGATCGGGACGAAGCGGGCCAGCAAAATGGTGATCGGGCCGTGCTTTTCGAAGAAGGCGTGCGACTCGTCGATGTATTTCTTCTTGAAGATCTTGGCGTCGTTGTCCTTGAACAGGGCGGTTCCGCCCTTGATGCCGATGAAGTATCCCACCTGATCGCCCAGGATCGCGGCGATCGGAATGGTCAGCAACAGCAGCCACAGCGGGGCGAAGCCCTCGATCTCACTGTGATTGGAACCGGCCGCAGCCACCAGTCCGGCGGTGAACAGCAGCGAATCACCGGGAAGTAGCGGGAACAGCAGCCCGGATTCGATGAAAACCACCAGGAGTAGACCCAGCAGGAACCACGTCCCGAACGAGTTCAACAGATGGACAGGATCGAGGAAGTCCGGCAGCAAGGCCAGATTTGTCACGGATTCAGTTGCTGCCAGCGCATTCACGGGGGCCAGCGTACCGGCCGAAACTGAGTGTTTCCCACCCCTGCAGGTAACGGAGTCATCGGCGAGGGTCGAGACCGAGAAGAGACGTGACGAACGGGACTTGCCATACTGCTAAGACCACACGAAGCGCTTTCACATCGTCGAGCGCTCCGAACGACACGTAAATGGAGGACTCCCGCCGTGCCTATCGCAACTCCCGAGGTCTATGCCGAGATGCTTGGTCGGGCCAAGGAGCATTCCTTTGCCTTTCCCGCCATCAACTGTGTCGGCTCCGAATCCATCAACGCGGCGATCAAGGGTTTCGCGGACGCCGGCAGTGACGGCATCATCCAGTTCTCGACGGGCGGTGCCGAATTCGGCTCCGGTCTGGGCGTCAAGGACATGGTCACCGGTGCCGTTGCTCTCGCCGAGTTCGCACACGTGATCGCAGCCAAGTACGACGTCACCATCGCGCTCCACACCGACCACTGCCCCAAGGACAAGCTCGACACCTACGTTCGCCCGCTGCTGGCGATCTCGCAGGAACGCGTCGACGCCGGCCGTAACCCGCTGTTCCAGTCCCACATGTGGGACGGCTCGGCCATCCCGATCGACGAGAACCTGGCGATAGCGAAGGAACTGCTCGCGCTGTCCAAGGCGGCTCGCATCATCCTCGAGGTCGAGATCGGTGTCGTCGGCGGCGAAGAGGACGGCGTCGAAGCCGAGATCAACGACAAGCTGTACACCTCGAGCGAGGACTTCGAGAAGACCGTCGAGGCGCTCGGCGTCGGCGAGCAGGGCAAGTACCTTCTCGCTGCCACCTTCGGCAACGTGCACGGCGTCTACAAGCCGGGCAACGTCAAGCTCAAGCCCGAGGTACTCGAAGAGGGCCAGAAGGTCGCTGCCGCCAAGCTCGGTCTGTCCTCCGGTTCGCAGCCGTTCGACTTCGTCTTCCACGGCGGTTCGGGATCGCTGAAGTCCGAAATCGAGGATTCGCTGAACTTCGGTGTGGTGAAGATGAACGTCGACACCGACACCCAGTACGCATTCTCCCGTCCGATCGCCGGGCACTTCTTCTCCAACTACGACGGCGTCCTCAAGGTCGACGGCGAGGTCGGCAACAAGAAGGCCTACGACCCGCGCAGCTACCTCAAGAAGGCGGAAGCCGGCATGACGGCTCGCGTCGTCGAGGCGTGCAACGACCTCAAGTCCGCAGGTCGTTCGGTCTCGGCAGGCTGATGCACCGCTGAACTACGAACGCGCCGGGGAGGTGATCCCCGGCGCGTTCGTCGTCAGTTGGGGTCGCAGACCTTCCAGTTGTCGTCGAGCTTCTCGAGGTTGAACGTGCGCCACGACTGTTCACCGGTGGCGGGAAGCGTCGCCTGAACCTGCGCTATGGCCTTGTCGTCGGTGATCTGGACAGTGTCGACCGCGCCGACGTGCGGGATGGTCTTCTGTGCCACGGCATTCTGATGCACCTGATTGAATGCGTCTTCCGGGATGGTGCGGTAGTAGTCGGCCAGCCCGCCGCAGGTGGAGGTACGCAACGTCGCCAGATCGCCGCTGTTCAAGGCGTCGACATAGGTGGTGATGGCGCTCTGGACTTCTCCCTCGGGCGAGTTGTCGTCGTCATTCGTCGAGACGGCCAGTGCAATGCCGACGATTGCGAGGATCACGACTGCCGCCGCAGCGGCCGCGATGTACCAACCTTTTCCGTTGCGCGTATTTCCTGCCGGCTCGGTGGGGTTGACGCGGGTCGGAGTCGGCTGGGGGGCAGGGCTCGGCGCTCCGACTCCCACCCGCTCCGGCGTCGCCCGCGGAGCCTGTTGCGTGATCTTGGGGATGGCGACGGTTGCAGGTTCGGTGGGGGCACGGTCGGGCCGAGCCGGGGGTTGGGTCGTCTTGGGGATTGCGACAGTTCTCGGTTCCGCTGCCGGCGGCGGCCTGGTGGACGACGTGGGTGCCGGACCGAGCTTGGGCACCTTGGGAAATACGACGGTATGCGGCTCGGCGAAGTAGCCGGGTTCAGGTTCCGGTGTTGCGCTCGGTGCCTCGGGTGCCTCGGGTGCCTCGGGTGCCGCGGATGTCGTGGTTTCGGGTTCTGCCTGGTCGGCGGGTGCCGGGGTCTCGGACGGGGTGGCTTGCTTCCGAAGGTTCACCGCCGTGGATTCGAGCTCGGATTCGGATTCGGACTCGGGCTCGGATTCGGGCTCGGATTCGGGCTCGGTGTCGGACGATGCAGTCGCCTTCCGGAGTGCTACCGACGGAGCTTCTGGGTTCGGCGTCTCGCCCGTCGAGGGCACGTCGGAGGCATCGCTCGTGGTCGGATGTTCGGGTAGCTCGCTCGCAGTGGGGGCTTTCGCCGCGCCTTCGTTCGAGTTGTCGTCTTTCGAGTCCGGCACGGCTAACCCTTCGATCTTCGGAGGCTTTACTTGAACGGCAAAGTGACTACCAGCTGAACCGGTGATGTCACTGCCAGCGTAACGACCGGTTCGAAGGGCGCGTCATCGCGTCCGGTAGGTGAGGCGGTCCGGTGCTCGGAGAGTGTAGCGGGCACAATGTGCCCATGACTCAATTCGGTGACCTGCTAGGACCCAAGCCGACTCTGCTTCCGGGCGACGACGACGCAGAGTCCGCACTGCTCAATCATGCCGATCCGGCCCAGGTTGCGGCTGACCATCCCACGGCGTCCATCGCCTGGGCCTACCTCGCCGAAGCGGCCTTCGAGTCGGGGGAGACCATCACCGCATACGCGTACGCACGCACCGGCTACCACCGAGGGCTCGATCAGCTTCGCCGCAATGGATGGAAGGGTTTCGGGCCCGTCCCGTACAGCCACGAACCGAACCGCGGATTCCTGCGGTGCGTAGCCGTCCTCGCCAAGGCCGCGAAGAGCATCGGTGAAGCGGACGAGTTCGCGCGTTGCCTGGATCTGCTCGAGGACTGCGATCCCAACGCAGCCGAAGCGCTTGGCCTCGGTTAGAGGACTGCGCCCGAGCGCGTCTTCGGCCAAGGACCGCGCTCGTCGATCGGCACTGCGGCTGCGGACGTCAGCCCTGCCGATCCTGCAATGTGCGGTGGCGGCCGGTTTGGCGTGGTGGGTGGCCACCACGCTGATCGGCCACCACTCGCCGTTCTTTGCGCCGATCGCTGCTGTCGTCTCGCTCGGCTTGTCGTTGGGCGCGCGCCTGCGGCGTTCCTTCGAGCTGGTCGCGGGAGTGACCGTCGGCATCGGCGTCGGCGATCTCATCATCTCCTGGATCGGCAGCGGCCCGTGGCAGCTGTGCCTGGTGGTGGCGTTGGCGATGTCGACGGCCGTGCTCCTCGACAACGGCCCCATCTTCTCGATGCAGGCCGGAAGTTCCGCGGTGTTGGTGGCGACGCTGATCCCGCCAGGTGGAAGTGGCGGCGTCGATCGGATGCTCGACGCCTTGGTCGGCGGTCTTGTCGGTGTGGCCGTCGTGGCGATCATTCCGACGCACCCGGTCCGTCGGGCCCGTAAGGATGCGGCAGGCATCTTGTCGACTGCGTCGTCGGTACTGAGTCTCGTCGCCGATGGTTTGGTGGCAAACGATCCCGAACCCATCGAAAAAGCGCTACGCAAGGCGCGTGCTACCCAGGCCGCGATCGACGGGTTGCGGAGCAACCTCGTGGGTGGTCGGGAGATCAGTCGGATCTCACCGCTGTACTGGAACAGTCGTCCGCGTCTGAAACGATTGACGGCGACTGCGGATCCGATCGACAATGCGATGCGCAATATTCGTGTTCTCGCACGTCGGTCCCTGACGTTGGTACGTGATGACGAGATCCTCGATCCGCGGCTGGTCGTGCAGGTGGAGAAACTCGCCAAGGCGGTCGAAGTGTTGGAGGAGATGATTCTCGCCGAGCCGGGGCAGCAGCCTGATCAGGCGGAGGGCGCCCGTGTGCTGCGTTCGGTGGCCAAGGAACTGAAACCGTCGGTGGTGGCGGATGCCGGGCTCTCCGCGACGGTGGTATTCGCCCAAATTCGCTCGGTGGTGGTGGACTTGATGCAAGTTGCCGGTGTGAAGCGAATCTCGGCTATCGCCACGTTGCCTCCGACTGTGCCGCACCCGGCGTACGAACCGGAGCATTGACGGCACCGGACATCGAACCCATTGCATATATGCGAATGTGTGCATACCCTCCTGTGGAGCGATAGGAAGGGGTGCCTGATCATGGGCGCAGGGCACGGCCACTCACACGGGCATACGGCGGCGGACTCGGTAGGGGTAGGCCCCTCGCCGAAACGGATCAGGAAGATGGTGATCGCCCTTGCGATCCTCGTCGTCTTTCTCGTTCTCGAAGCAACGGTCGGCCTGCTCATCAACTCGCTCGCCCTGCTCGCCGACGCCGGGCACATGCTCACCGACGTGGTCGGCATGGCGATGGGCTTGACTGCCTTGCTGCTCGCGAAAAAAGGCAGTACGACGGCAGCGCGCACCTTCGGGTGGCATCGCGCCGAGGTCCTCACCGCGATGGCGAATGCCGCGATGCTCCTGGCGGTCGCAGCCTGGGTGTTCTACGAGGCCGTCAGCCGCATCGGCGATGAACCGGACATCCCCGGTGGTGCTCTCATCGTCACTGCCGCCGCCGGTCTCGCGGCCAACATCGTGGTCATGCTCATGCTTCGCGGCGACGCCGAGGACAGCATCGCGGTGCGCGGCGCCTACCTCGAGGTACTCGCCGACGCTGTCGGCAGCGTCGGCGTCCTCATCGCCGGTGGTCTCGTCCTCGCATTCGGCTGGACCTGGGCGGACGTCGTCGTCGGTGTGTTGATTTCCCTGTGGGTGGTGCCCCGCGCACTCAAACTGGCAGGTGCGTCGCTGCGCATCCTCACGCAGGCCTCACCCGCCGACGTCGATGTGGAATCGGTCGAAGCCGACCTCGCCGCACTTCCCGGCGTGGTGGGTGTCCACGACTTGCACATCTGGACCCTTACCACCGGCATGGACGTGGCCACCGTTCACCTGACCAGCGACGCGAACTCGTCGAACGTCCTCGAGGCTGCTCGTACAGTGCTGGAAAGTCACGGGCTGTCTCACGCGACGGTGCAGGTCGAGACGCGCGCCAACGGCGAGCATTGCGAGAAGAACGTCACTTGGTGAATCGGGTGACCTCCTTGCCCGGTTTCCAGAGGTCGACGTTCATGTGTTCGCCGTCGACGCTGGTCAGAACCACGTCGTCGATGTCGAGAACGACCAGGTGTAGCGGCTGCGGAACCTCGTACGGGTAGCTCGCCAGCACTGTCTCGAACTCGGTGCCGGATACTTCCCGCGCCGTTCCCGTGATCTTCGCGTCGCCACCCTCCATCGAGCCGTCACCCGGATTGCTGTGCAGGGAGTACCGCCCGTCGCGGACGATGTCCTTCACCTTGACCGCGCCGATCATGGAGCCGAGTACCAGACGGCCGTCGAGGATTTCCACTTCGGTACCGCTCACCCGTGGCGAACCGTCCTTGCGAAGTGTGGCGAGTACATGATGTTTGTGCGCCGTGAACCGCGCTTCGACAGCGGCGGCGAGGGTGGGAACTTCTTCGGAGAACTGCTTCCAGGTAGCCATGGCACTCATTGTGCCGACCTATTCCTGACAACTTCTGTCAGTGATTTCGAATATCCTTCCTTCATGCGATCGGCCCGACTCCTCCAACTCATGCTCAGACTGCAGGGCAGTCGCGGCGTCGTCGCCGAACAGTTGGCAGAAGAATTCGAGGTCTCGGTACGTACGATCTACCGCGATGTCGCCGCACTGTCCGCTGCCGGGGTTCCCGTCTGGACCGAGAGCGGGCCGGGCGGCGGCATCCGGTTGCTCGACGGGTGGCAGTCCAAACTCTCCGGGATGACCGACGACGAGACCTCCGCGCTCATGCTCCTCGGCGTGCCGTCCATCGCCGCAGACCTCGGGCGCGCCGCCGCCGTCGGATCCGCTCAGGAAAAGTTGCTCCGAACATTGCCCGGGCCACTGCGAGACGGCGCAACGCTGTGGCAGGAGCGCATCCTCGTCGACGTGCCCGGCTGGTTCGGTGGTACCGACGACATTTCGGCGCTGCCAGCACTCGCGTCGGCGGTGCTCGACACGCGCCGAGTCTCGTTCACCTACCGAGATCGAGCCCGGACAGTCGATCCGTTGGGCCTGGTCATCAAGGCGGGGACCTGGTACCTCGTGGCGAGTGTAGGTGGGGCGGTGCTCTCGTTCCGGGTCGGACGGATCGAACATGCAGTGGTGGAGGATGATTCGTTCGCTCGCGCCGCCGACTTCGACCTGGCGTCGTGGTGGGCCGCCTCGCGGGCGGCGTTCGATCGTTCGCTTCTCCGGTACCCTTGCCGGGTGCGACTCTCGCCCGGAGGGTGGCGCGGGCTGCGCGACGTGGTCGGCGAGGAAGCTGCGCGAGTGAAACCGGAACCAGCCGACTCCGACGGCTGGGTGAGCGTGGATCTGAGGCTCGAGAGCGAAGCTGTGGCCCTGTCCCAGCTGGTCGGGTTGGGGGCAGAAGTGGAAGTGCTCGAACCGCTTTCGCTGCGCACAGCCATGCGATCCGTCGGGGAGGCGATGGTTCGTCGTCACAGGTAGTGTATGCCGGTGTATGCCGACGCCGATGGGGAACGATCCTTCCGGTGTTCAGGGTTACCCGAATACTTCTGAGAGGTAGAGGTGTTCGTGATGGCGACGTAGCGGCGTGCGGTGGAGGTGGTGATGCGGGCCGGTCGGTGAGTCGTTCCCGATCCCAGTGGTTGTTCGCCATTCCGTGAAGGCCGAAGTATCTGCCGAAGCATCGGCGGTCTTGTCTGGTGACTTGGCTCCATTCGCGCGCGGTGCCGTAGCCGCCGGGGATGGGTTGACGGGGTGGTAGTCGATCGGTGGTGTGCGGTTGCCGGCGCGCTTTCGCGGTGCGCCAGGTGCCGTGGTTCGCCGGTGATTCGGTCGGGTACTCGAGCGATGGTGGGGCGGGTGTGTCGTCCGACCATTTGTGTTGTTCCCCTTCTGCATTCGACCGAATTACAATATCTCGTTGCGCGTGTTCCGCTTTTTCGAGAGATAAAGTTTCCAGAACACGAAAAGGCCTGCTCCGATTGACACGATTCCGGAGAGAAGTAAAAGTTTGTCGTCTATCTCGAATGCCAGGTCGACACAAAAACCTCCGAAGACGATCATGCCGAGACCACCGGATGTCAGCCACCAAGCCTTACCTTTCTCCGCTGTGCCGGCGGGCCCGAAGGTGGCGGGGAGTTGGAGTGCGTCGAGCGCGTAGGGGGAGGTGTCGCAGGTTCCGTTGGCGATAGAGGTGACGATGCCGTTGTAGATCAGGTTCCACATTGCGGTGTGGCGTTGGTACATGCCGAAAGAGATGGTGGCAGTTCGTCCCTGGTCGTCTTCGAGGTTGATCGCAGGGTAATAGCCGGCGGTGGTCGTGGTGATGCGGGTGAGGTGGTAGGTGTCTACGAACGCTTTGTCGTGTTGGACCCAATCCGCGCCTGCGGCCATCCAGTCGCTTTTCGTTAATCGCCAGACCAAGACGCACAGAGCTGCAGTCAGCAGGCTCATCCATCCGATGGAGGGCCAGTCGACGAGCCAGTGCAGGGTCAGTCCGTTGTTGGCAAAGCCGAGGGTGATGGACGCGAGGACAAGATATCCGACGAAATGCCATCGATCGTTGCGGGTGAGCTGGCTCCACTCGAGCGCAGGGCCGTAGCCGTCGGGGGTGGGTGGTGGGTTGACCGGTTCGCGATCGGTGGGGGTGATGTGGCTACCACGGAATCTACGGGGTGCGTCGGGTGGCCGTGGTTCGCCGGTGATTCGGTCGGGTAAGGGAGCGATGGTGGGGCGGGTTCGTCGTCTGGGCATTGCGTGAACTCCACATCTGGATCTCAGTCGAGAACGGCGTTGATCATTGTTGTCGCGCCGTAGCTGACGAGAAGGCCGGCGCCAACTGCAACGAGTACTGGCGCGCCGATTGTTCCTGATGCCAGAAGTGCGGTGGCTGCTGCACCCGCGACGTAACCCCCGGTATTGCGGGTAACTATTCGGCTGACGTCGTCGCTGTTTTCAGCTTCGGCGTATACCTCGTATCCAGTTTGAAGGACTGCCAGAATCCCTCCGGCTACAGGAAGTGCCTTGCCGATATTGGACACAGATGTTGGGAGCCTTGAGATCTCGACGTCATTGACGAGACTCAGAGTCATACTTCGTGCGATTCTGCTATCAGGATTTCCACCCGCGAGTTTGGCGTTGAAGGCTGCAACTGCTTCTGCTTGATTCGCACCTCCCGCAAATTTCATCATCGAATTGATTGCGGCGGTTCGGTAGCTGTCACTGACGGTTTCGAGCGCAATGGATCGGTATGCGGACACGTTGGCGGCCCGGGTTCGAGCGATCTCGTTCCACGTGTCGTACCGTTTGGCGGCTTCGCCGATGGTTCCGGCAACACCCTGGGCGCTCATCCACAACCAGGGTGCCTGCTTTTCCAGTTGCTCGACAACGCCTACCAGCAGAGATTGATTCTCGTTGGTTGCTTTCCGGAGCGCTGTATGCGCGGAGTCTTCGAGTTTCCTTGCTTCGGTGACGAGTTCGAGCGCCTGGCTGTATGCATCGACTTGTGTGGCGTGGGTCAACTGGAACCGAGCCTCGGCAGTATCGGTCAGTGGGCCCACGATGCGTGGCTTCGGATCTCCGATCCATTCGGCGTACGATCCGGCAAAAGTGATGGCGAGTTTCGCGGTGGCAGCGATTTCTACGGCGGTGTTCATTTTCGCCTGTACCGTCATCATGTCGGTGGCGAACACGCCGACTGCCGTGCCTACGGTTTCCGAGACCTCCGAGATTCGGTCGGAGAGCTTACGGACTGTCCCGACTGTTGATCGGAAGTTCTCTCCACCCGCACCTGCGGACCATTCCTCGTTCGATCGAGCTTCGGAGTCGGTGAAGCTTCTTGCGGTGTCGGCGATCGAGTCTCCGAGCTTCTTCAATGCCGTGGCGCAGGCGAGGCAGGAGGACACGTCGACATCGACCCACACGAAAAGAGGCATCAGTAGGCCTGGCTCGGTCCGATGAAGGTCTGGGTGCGGTGTTCCGATGCGCTGAGTCGAATGTTGTTCAACTGTTCGGTGTCGAAGTAGTTCTCACCGCCGATGTTCACCGCATCCGCCAGATCTGCCGACGTCTGTGACAACAGAGCGATCATTCGAGCCAACGCGGACACGAAGTCCCCGACGTGTGCGGTCGAAGGGCCGGCGTTCGGTGCTTCCGGCGCCGAAGATGCCAGTCCGAGGATGTCTTGGCTCACCTGCGCCAATGGCGCGGCAACGATGCTCAGGTTCCCGACCTGTAGGTCGCCGCCGCTCATCAGGCCGACTGCTCTGGTCGGAGTGACGTCATCCAGGCAGCGGGTGGGCCGTCGACCTCGTGGACGTGACGACGTGGTGGGGTGTCCTGCCGCAGATGTACGGGCATGTGGCCGTCCACGACGATCAGATCTGCGCCGGTGATGCGTTTGACGTCGAGTAGATCAGCGAAGTTGATGTGGACGCTTGACTGGAATTGTCCGCAGCATCGAACGAACGTGCCGGCGGATGTGTACACCGGTAGCAGGCGTGAGCCGTCGGATGCTCGCCGAAGCTCGAGTCGAATGACTTTGGTCCGGGGTCTTCACGAGCCGGCACGAATACAGTGGTCGACGGTTGGACATCGGTCTGGTTGTGCACGTGTGGAACCCCCTGTTGCACAAGCCTGCCCCCCAGGCTTTCGACGAGTATACGCACACGGCTCGGCGGCGGAACCTTCGTGGCTCCGCCGCCGACTCGTCGACTCAGCTCAGTCGTTCCACAATTGTGGCGTTGGCGAGACCACCGGCCTCGCACATCGTCTGCAGTCCGAATCGTGCACCGCGCTGCTCCATGGCGTTGACCAGTGTGGTCATGATGCGGGCACCGCTACCGCCGAGCGGATGGCCGAGCGCGATGGCGCCGCCGTGCACGTTGACCTTCGACAGATCCACTCCGGTATCGGCCGCCCATGCAAGTACAACGGGGGCGAAGGCCTCGTTGACCTCGAACAGGTCGATGTCGGCGATCCCCAATCCGGCTCGTGCCAAAACCTTTTCGGTCGCCGGGATGACGGCGGTGAGCATGTACAGCGGATCGTCGCCGGCCACCGCGAAGCTGTGCAACCGCGCCTTCGGGGTGAGACCGAGCTTTGCGGCGATCTCGCTGGTGGTGATCAGTAGCGCCGAGCTGCCGTCGGAGAGCGGGCTGCTGTTACCTGCTGTGATCGACCAGTCGATCTGCGGGAACCGCTGTGCGTAGTAGTCGGTCTCGAAAGCGGTCCGTAGGCCCGCCAGGGTTTCCACGGTGGTTCCGGGTCGGATCGACTCGTCGACTGCGAGCTGCGGTAATGTGGCGAGTTCCTTGGTGAAGTACCCGCTTTCGGTCGCCAGCGCCGCCTTTCGGTGGCTCGAGGCCGAGAATTCGTCGAGCCGAGTTCGGCTCAGACCCCATTTGGCGGCGATCAGTTCGGCGCTGATCCCTTGGGGCACCAGCCCGTCCGGGTAGCGCTCTTCGAATCCGAGACCGAAGGACTCGCGGCCGATTCCGCTCGAGCCCATGGGAACTCGGCTCATGGATTCGACTCCGGCGGCGACCACGACGTCGTAAGCTCCGGCGATGACGCCTTGCGCGGCGAAGTGCACGGCCTGCTGGCTGCTGCCGCATTGACGGTCGACGGTGGTACCCGGGACGGACTCAGGATAGCCGGCCGCGAGAAGTGCAGTGCGGGTGACGTTCTGGCTCTGTTCACCGACCTGTGTCACGGCGCCGCCGATCACGTCGTCGATCAATGCCGGGTCTATTCCGGTGCGCTCGACGACTGCTTTGAGGCTGTGCGCGAGAAGGTCGATCGCATTGATGCCGTGTAGGGCTCCGTTCGCCTTTCCCTTGCCGATCGGAGTGCGAACGGCTTCGACGATGACTGCGTCTCTCATGAGAGATTCCTTTCAGGGATGGCGGATAGGGCGGCGTTGTCGGGTGTGACAGCGGAATCGGGGGAGGGTGCGCGCGTGGGAGTCATGCCGAACGAGGCCAGGGCGGACGCGATGGCAACGGCGAAGATGACCCACCAGGCGCGGCGGAAGGTGTCGTAGTCGACGGCGGAGCCGAGGATCGCGATGAGCACACTGACGCCGAGGACGGTGCCGATCTGTCGGCTCATGCTCACCACTGCGCTGCCGGTGGCGGATCTGGACGGAGGCAGATCGGCGGTGGCCTGCGACAAGATGGTGGGCAGTGCCAAGCCGACGCCGATTCCGGTGATGATCCAGCCGGGCAGAAGTGCGGTGGCGTAGTGGGGGGTGGTACTCACGCTGAACATGACGTACAGGGTGCCGACGCCCCACAACGTGCTACCGAGTGCGGCGACGCGGCCGGCGGAGAACCGGGTGGTCAGTGATCCACCGACGATGGCGAACAGCGGGACCATGAGCGGGCCGGGGGACACGGCGAATCCGGTACGCAGCGCCGAGTATCCCCACACTTCTTGCAGCCACAGGATGTTCGAGAGCAGGCCGGCCGCGAACGTTGCGCTGAACAGGATCGCGGTGATGTTCGACCAGGCGAAGGAACGGACTGTGAGCAGGTCCGGGGCGATCAGCGGAGTGCGGTGCCGTGCATTGCTCCAGCAGAACACGGCAAGGGTGAGCACGGCGAGCGCGAAGGCGGTCAGGACGCGATCGTCGGTCCAACCCCAGTCCGGCCCCTGGACCAGTGCGAGTGCGAGAGAGCCGATTCCGATCGTGAGTAGGGCTGCGCCGGTGAGGTGGACGCCGCCGTCCGAATCCTTGTCGGTGGTGTCGGGGACCAACCGGACGGCGAAGAACAGCAGCACGATTCCGAGTGGGATGTTGATCAGGAACACCCACCGCCACGACGCCTCCACGAGCAGGCCGCCGACAACGGGACCGAATGCGGCTGCGGCTGCACCGGCTGCGGCCCAGATACGCACGCCGGATTGACGTCTCGCCGCCGGTAGGGCGTTGATCAACAGGCCCAGGCTGGCCGGGGTGAGGGCGGCCGCACCGACGGCTTGCACCACTCGGAATCCGACCAGCGCCCACAGGGAGGGGCTCAGGGCGCAGGCGGCGCTGGCGAGGGTGAACAGGGCGAGTCCGCCGACGAAGGCCCGCTTGTGGCCGATGCGGTCGGCCCATCTACCCAGTGGAATCAGCAGTGCTGCATAGACGATGGCGTATCCGTTGAGGATCCAGCTGAACTCGCCCAGTGAATGGCCTGGGTAGCTTTTGGCGATGTCGCTGAACGCCACGTTGACCACGAAGAGGTCGAGGCTGGCGACAAACGGAGCACCCGACAGGATCGCGAGTAACGGTCCGGTCCGAACCGGCTGGCTAGTCAATTCCATAGTCAGCAATCTACGCTCTGACTATGGTGATGGCAAGCCAGGGGGTAGTGTGGGGCTCATGACAGCCGCACAACTGACCGGAGTACTTGCAGATCGGAATGCCTGGCAGGCCACGCACTGCTCGATCGGGCGGGCCATGGAAGTGGTCGGCACCCGATCGGCCATGCTCATTCTGCGCGAGGCTTATTACGGCACAACACGGTTCGACGATTTCGCGACGCGCGTCGGTATCACCGAAGCAGTGGCGGCAGCGCGGCTCAAGGAACTGACCGAGGCTGGTCTGTTCGAGCGTTCACCGTACAAGGAGCCGGGCAAGCGGACCCGTCACGAGTATCTGCTCACCGAGAAGGGGCGAGATCTGCTGCCTGCGGTGGTCGCGCTCATGCAATGGGGTGACAAGTATCTGCACGGGGGAAAGGGGGGACCGCTCGAGTTGGCGGACGATTTCACGGGGGAGCCGATCCGGGCGGACGTACGCAACGAGTCCGGCGACGTGATCCCACTCGCGCGGGTTCGGGTGTCGCCGAACTATTCGCGGTTGCCGAACGTGTCGGCTAGCTCAGAGACTTCTTGAATCCGAGGTGGGAATCGACGAAACCGAGACGCTCGTAGAAGGAGTGCGCTTCGGTCCGGGTGCGATCGGAAGTCAACTGGGCGAGGAATGCACCGCGGCGGGCACCCTCGTCGCACGCCCACCGGATCATCGCGCTGCCGATTCCCTTGCTGCGGTGATCCTCGTGCACACGTACGGCCTCGATCTGCATCCTCGTCGCACCCATCCGGCTCAGGCCGGGGATGAACGTCAGTTGCATGGAGCCGATGACGGTGTCGTCGTCGACGGTGATCACCACCAGTAGGTGCGCGGGGTCCTTGTCGATGCGGGTGAACGCTTCTTCGTAGATCGTCCGCGCGTCGGGGTTCGTGGTCTCGCGGGTCGATCCGATGGGGTCGTCGGCGAGGAGGTCGATCAGGGCTTCGACGTGTCGGATTTCGGCCTGTCGAACGCCGTACTGCACGCCGTGGGACTGAATCGTGGTCGACATCATCTGTCTACTCCTCGAATTGTGTTGCCGTCGAAACTGTCTTGTGTCCGAATTGTCAGAATCTCACGAGCGGCTGCCGCGCGGGAATGCTGCCCTGCGTCAGGACCACCAACGCATCCAGAAATTGCCGCGTGCCGCATAGTCGGACGGGACCCCTCCGAGTTCGAAGAGCCAGTAGATTGCGTCGAAGAAAATGACGTTGACCTGCGGCACGAAGAGCAGCGCGACCAGCAACAGCAGCCCGTACGGTTTGAACTGTTCGAGTTGACGCCTCGTGTGGGTGGCGAGGAAAGGTTCGAGCGCACCGTAACCGTCGAGGCCCGGGACCGGGATCAGATTCAGAACGGTGGCCATGATCTGGAGGAAAGCGAGGAAGCTGAGACCGTCCCAGAACATTTCGTGACCCGAATCAACACCATACGTACGTATGACGACGAGAAGTATTATCGCGACTGCCGCGTTGGTCAACGGACCCGCCAGTGAGATCCGGGCCTGAACTCGCGGCGAAAACATGCCGGTGCGCAGATAGACGGCTCCACCGGGCAGCCCGATGCCGCCGAGCGCGATGAACACCACCGGAAGCCCGATGGACAACAGCGGGTGGCTGTACCGGAGCGGGTTGAGCGTCAGATAGCCACGGACTGCGACGTCGGTGTCGCCGTGACGCCAAGCGAGGAAGGCGTGAGCGAACTCGTGCAGGCACACCGTGACCACCCAGCCGGCGACGACCAGCACGAACACGCCTACTCGGCCGGTGACCGAATACCACTCGGAGTTGAAGGCCACGGCACCACCGAGCACCGCGATCGCCACCACGCCCAGAAAAACCGGGCTGGGGCGAAACGTCGATCGTGCGTGGCCGATGGTCATCGAACCAACAGCCAGGTCTTGTCGTACCGATAGAAGGTGGACCGCTTCAGATCACGTGGGTTCGAGATTCCGTCTCGCACCAGATGCGCGGCAGGTGAGCCGAGCTGAACGGCCCGACCGTCCAACCACCGTCGAGGCCCCAGACGTCGACGCCGTTCGGTGGACGCGCGGATACCCGGCAATTTCGGGCTGGGGACGATGCGGATGGCCGGAACCGTGCCCGAGAACAAGCGCTGATCGTCGACGTACGCCTCGCCGACCAACTCCGCGGAACCGCCCGGACCTGTGATGGTTGCCGCGCCGACCAGCGCGACGCCTGCATCGTCCCGGATCAGTGGGACGGTGTGCGCGGTACCTTTCAACGCCGCCCTGGCAGCCCGGGCTCCAGTGGCGAGACGGTAGGCATCGGTGGCCGACGTACGGGTCTCGGTGACATAGGCCAGTTCGACGTGCAGCCGCTCCAGGCGCATCAACCGCGTCAGCGCGGCAGCGAATGCGGCGTCGGTCCCCACCACGATCAAACGTGGAGCGGTAGCGACCTGCAGATAGGACAGCGCGTCGTCGAAATGGTCTTTCTCCGGCACGTCCGGTACCGCGAACGAGGTGATTTCGCCGAGCGGGAGGGGCACCGGTGAATCACCACACTTGAGCACAACGGGGGTCAACGCCACTCCTAGCTCGATTTGACTTCTCTTGATCACTTGCGTTCGGCACCGACCGTCAACCTCCCGGAAATGGCCGTCCGAATCGCCGACCACGATCCTAGTGCGATACCCGAGCCACGTCGGTATTCGCCTCGACGACCAGTAGTTTTCCGGACCGAAAGGTCTGCTCTCGGGCTCTGGGCTAGACTGCTCCATCGGTCACTGCAACAACTCCGGTCGCATCAACGTGGGCACGGAGTCCGGCAGTACCAATGCGGCGGGACAACTGCTGCACGTCGACCGTAGGAGACAACGTCATGCCGGCAATCGTCCTGATCGGCGCCCAGTGGGGCGACGAAGGTAAGGGCAAAGCTACAGATCTACTGGGCGAGCAGCTCCAGTGGGTCGTGCGATACCAGGGCGGCAACAACGCCGGACACACCGTAGTTCTGCCGAACGGTGACAAATTCGCACTCCACCTCATCCCGTCCGGGATTCTCACTCCGGCGGTCACCAACGTCATCGGTAACGGTGTAGTGGTTGATCCCGGAGTGCTGCTCACCGAATTGGCCGGCCTGGAAGAGCGGAATGTCGATACCTCGCGGCTCCTGCTCTCGGCCGATGCGCACCTGATCATGCCGTACCACGTGGCCATCGACAAGGTCACCGAACGCTTCCTGGGGGCCAAGAAGATCGGCACCACGGGCCGCGGTATCGGGCCTTGCTACCAGGACAAGATCGCTCGCGTCGGCGTCCGCGCGGCCGACGTGCTGGACGAGAAGATCCTCACCCAGAAGGTCGAGGCCGCGCTCGAGTTCAAGAACCAGGTTCTGGTCAAGATCTACAACCGCAAGGCGCTCGATCCGCAGCAGGTCGTCGACGAGGTGTTGACGCAGGCCGAGGGCTTCAAGCACCGCATCTCCGATACTCGCCTGCTGCTCAACCAGGCTCTCGAGCGAGGTGAGACGGTCCTGCTCGAAGGATCGCAGGGCACCCTGCTCGACGTCGATCACGGCACGTACCCCTACGTGACCTCGTCCAACCCCACGTCGGGCGGCGCGGCAGTCGGCTCGGGTATCGGACCAACTCGTATCACCACGGTGCTCGGCATCCTCAAGGCGTACACCACTCGCGTCGGATCCGGACCGTTCCCGTCCGAGCTGTTCGACGATCACGGTGCCTATCTGGCCAAGCAGGGCGGCGAGGTCGGTGTCACCACCGGTCGTGCCCGTCGTACCGGCTGGTTCGACGCCGTCATCGCCCGCTACGCGACGCGCGTGAACGGCATCACCGACTACTTCCTGACCAAGCTCGACGTGCTCAGTAGTCTCGACACGGTTCCGATCTGTGTGGCCTACGAGGTGGACGGCGTTCGTTACGACGAAATGCCGATGTCGCAGACCGACATTCACCACGCCAAGCCCATCTACGAAGAGATGCCGGGTTGGTGGGAGGACATCTCGAAGGCACGCACCTTCGAGGAGCTTCCGCAGAACGCGCAGAATTACGTGCTACGGCTCGAAGAGTTGTCCGGTGCGTACATCTCCTGCATCGGTGTCGGCCCCGGCCGTGACGAGACGATCGTCCGGCGCGAGGTCATCCGCTAGCGAAGCGCGTATGTCGAGATCCCCGTTCCTGTTCTCAGGAGCGGGGATTCGCGTTTGTCGAGATCCCCGTTCCTGTTCTCAGGAGCGGGGATTCGCGTTTGTCGGGGCCGATGCAGAGTCCACGGCGGTCGGCACGGGCCGGAAGTGCCGGCGATCCTGATCCAGTTGCAAGGCTCTTGTCGTATGAAAAGGTCCAGTGTCAGCCAACTGGACTGCAATCGCGATCACTCGTCCCGCCGACACGGGTTCGCTCAGTGCCGTCGGTTTCTGTCGGAGTGTGCGATTCGATACCGTCGAGTACGCCTCCGAGTGGTGCTGCCAGGCGAAACTGTTCCGCTCGGAAGAAGGTTCTCTCGCCTTCCGTCGGGGCGAGGACATAGACCAGCCAGGCAAACAATGCGAGGCCGATGAGTGTTGCGAAGGTGGTCATAGGCCAATCATCATCTTCACTGGTATTGAAAAACATAGCCAAGATGTCGATACTGGACTGCATGATGACTCGAGTTCTCGGTGCCCGGTCCCTCGCGCGCGATCTCGGCTCCTGGCAAGAGGAGTCCGGGCGTCGCCCCGCCTACCGGGCGTTGGCCGACGGTATCCGTCTGCTGATCCACGACGGCCGGGTACCGCTGGGTGTGGCTCTGCCCAGTGAGCGCGAACTGGCGACGGTCCTGGAACTGAGCCGAACCACCATCACGTCCTCGTACTCGGTTCTGCGCGACGAGGGTTATCTGATCAGCCGACAGGGTTCACGCAGCACCGTCGCTCTGCCCGCCGGAGCCAGACCGAACGGGCTCATGTTCCGTTCACATCAGCCCGGCCCGAGTGGGCCCGTCGTCGACCTCAGCTATGCGGCGATGGCCGCACCCGCGGCACAGGTCGAGCTCGCATACGCGTCGGCGCTGGCGTTGCTTCCGAATTTTCTACCCACGCACGGCATGGAACCGATCGGTATCGGTGATCTGCGCGATGTGATCGCTCAGCGGTACACGGCGCGCGGACTGCCGACCACCGCAGATCAGATCATGGTGACTTCCGGTGCGCAGCATGCACTTCGGTTGTTGATCTCGGTGCTCACCTCGCCTGGCGAGCGGGTCCTGGTCGATCATCCGACGTATCCCAATGCGCTGGAAGCGATTCGGCGTAACGGTGCCCGCCCGGTTCCGGTTCCGGTCCGGCCCGAGTTCGCTGCGGCGGGCGCGTGGGATCTGGACGGAATCCGTAGCGCTGCGCGGCAGACTGCGGCCCGGATGGCATATCTGATTCCCGACTTCCACAATCCGACCGGGCTCTGTATGGATTCGTCCGGGCGGGCGGAGCTGGCCAAGATCGCGCACGAGACTCGCATGACCCTCGTCGTGGACGAGACGATGGTGGATCTGTGGTTGGACGCACCGCCGCCCGCGCCGGTAGCTTCGCACGGGCGCGGGGCCGCGAAAACCGATGTGGTGACGCTCGGTTCCACGGCGAAGTCGCTGTGGGGCGGACTGCGAGTCGGGTGGATCCGTGCCGATTCGGCCCTGATCACCCAATTGGTCGGTGCCCGGGCGGCCGTCGACCTTGGCACTCCGGTGATGGACCAGTTGGCTGCCGCGTACCTGCTTGCCGACGACAGTGCACTTCTCGACCAGCGCCGAATCGTCCTACGTCAGCAGCGTGCGGCGTTACTGGGCGCGTTCGCCGAGCACCTTCCGGACTGGCAACCTACTCCCGGGTCGGGTGGCATGTCGGTGTGGATGCGGATGTCCGCCCCGGTGTCGACGGCACTCGCTGCTGTCGCCCCCAACTTCGGCGTGCTTCTTGCCGCCGGGCCACGCTTCGGAGTCGAAGGTGCATTCGAGCGCTTCATCAGGGTGCCGTACGCCAGGAGCAGTGAGGATCTGATTCGCGGCGTTGCTGCCATCGCTGCTGCATACGACACCCTGGCCACTGATCGGGACGCGACCGATCAGCGGCTCGTGGTGGTGTAGGACCTTCGGCCCTGTGCGCCTTTTCGGTCGCGTGCGCTACCGGAAAGGCGCACTGGGGTTATGCCCACACGGTGTCGATGTCCGTCGCCGCACGGGCCGGTGCCGACGGAATGCCCGGCTGCGTGCGTGAGAAGCGCGGCGCCGGCGCGTGCTGGGTGACGCCGTCCAATTCGATCAGTGAGCCGCGGGCAGCGATGTGCTCGTTCCCCGATGCCTCACCGAAGGTCAGAATCGGGGACACACACGCGTCGGTGCCGAGGAAGATCTCGGTCCACTCGTCTCGGGTCTTGGACAGGAACTTCTCGGTGAACACGCCTTTCAGCTCGTCCCACTTGGTGACGTCCATCTGCTGGGGGAGATCGGCGGGGTCCAACTCGAGGCCCTGGAGAAGAAGTGCGTAGAACTGCGGCTCGATCGATCCCACTGCCATGTACCGGCCGTCGGAGGTCTCGTAGGTGTCGTAGAACGGGGCACCGGTGTCGAGGAGATTGACGCCGCGCTCGTCGGACCAGACGCCGCGGCCTCGAAATGCCCACATCATGTGCGAGAGCGCGAGGGCGCCGTCCACCATAGCCGCGTCGACGACCTGCCCTTTGCCCGACGTCTGACGTTCGACGAGCGCGGAGAGGACCCCGAAGATCAGGAACATGGAGCCGCCACCGAAATCGCCGACCATGTTGAGCGGCGGGACAGGGCGCTCGCCCTTGCGGCCGACGGCGTGCAGGACGCCGGTCAGTGAGATGTAGTTGATATCGTGTCCGGCCGCGTTGGACAGCGGGCCTTCCTGCCCCCAGCCGGTCATCCGCCCGTAGACGAGTCGCTCGTTCCGCTCGAGAACGACATCCGGTCCGAGGCCCATCCGTTCCATGACGCCGGGCCGGAAGCCTTCGATGAGGACATCGGCTCGTTCGAGTAGATCCAGGACCTTGGCCACCTCTGCCGGATCCTTGAGGTTTGCCTCGACGATCCGACGGCCCCGCTTGATCTGGTCGGTGGCTCGCGGGTCCTGCACGATCTGGCCGGCGCGCTGGACGATCACGACGTCGGCCCCCATGTCCGCAAGTAGAGTGGCTGCATGCGGTCCCGGTCCCAGGCCGGCGAACTCCACGATTCGGATACCCGCGAGCGGGCCTGTCTTCTCCGCTGATCCTGCAGACACGTGCACTCCTGCTTCCGTCGATGGCACTGCTTGACCACCGACGGTAACCCGTACGCCCCGAACAATGTGTTCCGGGGCACCTGGGCCTGCCGCAGAGACGGTGGTCACTCGACGGTGGCACCCTCGAACTGTGCGTTGTAGAGCCGGAAGTACGCGCCGCCCGCCGCGACGAGCTCGGCGTGGTTACCCTGCTCGACGATCGTGCCCGCCTCCATCACGACGATCAGGTCGGCATTGCGGATGGTCGAGAGCCGGTGCGCGATGATGAAGCTGGTTCGACCGTTTCGCAGCGACGACATGGCCTGCTGGACAAGCTGTTCCGTTCGAGTGTCGACCGAGCTGGTGGCCTCGTCGAGAATCAGCAGCGACGGCCTCGAGATGAAGGCCCGTGCGATGGTGATGAGCTGCTTTTCACCGGAGCTGATGTTCGAGGCTTCCTCGTCGAGTACGGTGTCGTAGCCGTCGGGGAGCGTGTGGATGAACCGATCGACGAATGCTGCCCGCGCGGCTTCTTGGATCTCGGCTTCCGAGGCTCCGGTGCGGCCGTAGGCGATGTTCTCGCGGATGGTACCGCCGAAGAGCCAGGTGTCCTGCAGAACCATGCCGACATGATTGCGCAGATCGGCGCGGCGCATGTGCGAGATGTCGACGTCGTCGAGGGTGATGCGTCCTGAATCTACTTCGTAGAACCGCATGACGAGGTTGACGAGGGTGGTCTTTCCGGCACCGGTCGGACCGACGATCGCCACGGTCTGCCCCGACCGCGCGGTCAGATTGACGTTCTCGATCAACGGCTTGTCGGGTTCGTAGCGGAACGAGACGTCTTCGAACTCCACGTTTCCGACACTGCGGTGCCGTCCGGCCGGTTCGGGAAGTTCAGGGGCGGCGAGGTCGGCGGGCTGTTCGGGTTCGTCGAGCAGTTCGAAGACTCGTTCGGCGGACGCGGCACCGGACTGCAGACTCGACGACATGGAAGCGATCTGGGTCAACGGTTGGCTGAACTGCCGTGAATAGACGATGAACGCCTGGACGTCACCGAGAGACATGTTGCCACTGGCGACTTTCAATGCTCCGACGACAGCCAGAAGTACGTAGGTGATGTTCCCGACGAAGTTCATCACCGGCATGATCAGGCTGGAGAGGAACTGGGCCCCGAACGAGGCATCGAGCAGTTTCTTGTTCTGCTCGGCGAATTCGCGCTCCGCTTCGGCCTGGTGCCCGTAGACGCGGACCAGTTCGCGGCCGCTGTACGTTTCTTCGATCTGAGCGTTGATCTTTCCGGTCTCGGCCCACTGCGCCTTGAACAGAACCTGTGCTCGTTTGGCCACTCGCGCTACCAACAACACCGATACCGGTACGGCGATCAAGGCGATCGCCGCGAGCATCGGCGAAATCAGGAACATCATGGTCAGCACACCGACGACGGTCAGGACCGAAGTAAGGAGCGAGGTCAACGTCGACGACAATGTCGAGGAGATGTTGTCGATGTCATTGGTGACGCGGCTCAGGATCTCACCGCGAGGAGTCTTGTCGAAGTACGGCAGCGGGAGGCGGTGGATCTTCGCTTCCACCGACGCACGCAGGTCGTAGATGGTGCGCTGGACCACGATATTGAGGAGGTACGCCTCGATCCAGGCGAGCAACGACGACAGCAGATACACGCCGATGGCAATCGAGACGACCTTGCCGATGGCGTCGAAGTCCAGTCCGACACCGGGAACGACGTCAGCCGAGTTCGAGATCAGGTCGGCGAATGTCGAGTTTCCGCTCTCACGAATCGCTTCGGCGGCCTGATCCCGGGTCAGACCTGCTGGAAGGTTCTTGCCGAGGAACCCCGAGAAGATGAGGTCGGTGACGTGCCCGAGAATTTTCGGGACGGCGACCGACGCGGCAATGCTGCCGATGGTCGACAAGACCACGAAGAACACCGCGACCTTGTGGGGGCGCAGCAGCTCGAGCAACCGCTTCATCGTGGCTTTGAAATGTGCGGGTTTGGTGTCGGTCGACGTCAACCCGGGTTTGGCTGTCGGATCAGGATCTCGACCGGACTGCTCGGCCGGTGTCTCGGGTTCGCCCGGTTCGGGGTGGCGGGGGATTCTGGCGAAGACAACTGTGGGTGCGTCGTCGAAGTAGGTGCTGCTGGGCGTCCCTAGTCGAGGATCGTGCGGATTGGTCATGCGTGGGACTCCGCGGGTATTTGAGACGCGACGATTTCCTGGTAAGTCGGGCAATTTGCCTGGAGGAACTCGTGATCGCCGAGGCCGACAGGGGTTCCGTCCTCGAGAACCATGATCTGGTCGGCATTCTCGATCGATGCGATGCGTTGGGCGACGATGATGACCGTCGAGTTGGCTGCGACCGTGTGCAACGCCCCCCGGACGGCGGCGTCGGTGTGCATGTCGAGTGCGGAGAACGAGTCGTCGAAGATGTAGATCCGGGGCCGGCGGACGACGGCTCGGGCGATCGCCAGGCGCTGACGTTGCCCGCCGGAGAGGTTGCTGCCGCCCTGCGCGACCGGCGAGTCGAGCCCGTCGGACAGGTCGCGGACGAAACCGTCCGCGTGCGCCACTGCCAGGGCCGCCCATACCTCTTCGTCGGTGGCGTCCGGTTTTCCGTAGCGAATGTTGCTTGCGATCGTTCCGGCGAACAGGTACGCCTTCTGCGGCACGTACCCGAAGTTCGCGAACAGCTCGTCCTGATCCCAACCGCGGACATCGAGACCGTCGACGAGTACGGCGCCTGCCGTGACGTCGAAGAGCCGGGGGATCAAGGAGACGAGGGTCGACTTTCCGCTGCCGGTGCTGCCGACGATGGCGGTGACGGTCCCGGGTAGGCAGCGCATCGAGACGTTACTGAGCACAGGGGTCTCGGCGCCGGGGTACGAGAAGCCTGCGCCGCCGAACTCGACGACGCCGTAGGGACTGGTCGGGCGCAGAGGCTGTGCCGGCGGCGGTACCGACGGTTCCGTCTCGAGTACGGCGACGATACGGTCGGCGCACACGGCGGCGCGAGGGATCACCACGGCGAGCATGGTGGCCATCACCACCGACATCAGGATCTGCATCACGTAGGCGAGGAATGCGCCGATCTGACCGATCTGCATGTCCCCGGTGTCGACCAGGTGGGCGCCGAACCACAAAACGGCGACGCTGGACATGTTGGCGATCAGCATCACGGTGGGTAGCAAGACGGCCTGGTAGCGCCCGATGAGCAGGGCGGTGTCGGTCAGTTCCTTGTTGGCCTTGTCGAAGCGCATGGCTTCGTCGGGCTCACGCACGAAAGCGCGGATGACGCGCATGCCGGTGAGCTGCTCGCGAAGTGAACGATTGATGTTGTCGATCCGAGTCTGCATCGTGCGGAAGTGGGGGATCAACCGGGCGACGACCACGGTCACCGCGATCGCCAGCAGTGGCACGGAGATGGTCAGCAGCCAGGACAGTTGGAGATTCTCCCGTAGTGCCATGACGACGCCGCCGATACACATCAGTGGTGCACTGACAAGCATCGACGAGGTGAGCATGACGAGCGTCTGGATCTGCAGGACGTCGTTGGTGTTTCGCGTGATCAGCGTCGGGGCGCCGAAATCGTTGAACTCGCGGTCGGAGAATCGGCCGACCGCTTTGTAGAACGCGCCGCGGACGTCGTGACCGAATCCCATCGACGATTTGGCGGCGAGGAATGTCGCGGCGATGGAGGCGAGGATCGAGGCCAGCGAGACCAGAATCATGATTCCGCCGGTGCTGAGGATGAAGTCGGTATCGCCACGGGCGACGCCGTCGTCGATGATTCGGGCGTTGAGAGTGGGCAGGATCAGTGACGTGATCGCACCGAAAAGTTGAAGCGCGAGTACCCCGGCGAGAAACCAGCGGTACGGAGGCAGGTACGCCTTGAGCAGTTTTGCTAACACGACATTCCTGTGTGGGTTGCCACGCGTTCCGGGTAGGTCACAAAGACACGGTATGACAGTTCGTGGGGTAGCCGGACATCGACCTCTTGCGTTTGTCGAGGTTTGCCGCATTTACATGTGGCGTATATCACGTACCTGACGCGAAATGTGCCGTCGAGTCCGGCTTCGTACTCCGATGCCGAGGCGGCGTCGGCGACGGGCGAGAACCGTTCGATCCGATTTGTTGCCAGATGTCAACTGGCGGTCGCGTCCATTCGAGCCTCGAAGCGTTGAGTGTGATATAAATCACACCCAATTCGACCTATGTCACAGTTTGTCCCATTGAAAAGGTGCAAACACCTTAATCTGTAACTCCGGGTAGCGAATAGTAACTATTCGATAACCGGCGGTCCTGGACAGTCGGTATGCGGGCTCGATATGTTGCTCCTCAACACGCGTCAGTGTGTTCCATCACAAATCGGAACGGCGTCCGGGGATGATCTCCATCGCCCCGGCTCTGGAGTCCCCGGATCGCTTCCGTCGCTGTTCACAGGCGAATTGTGTTGGATGTTCACATCATCTCAGACATACAGGAGACACACCCATGTTCGGATCGTTGTCCACACTCGGACCCCTGTTGACCGCGCTCGGCAATTTCCTCACTTCTGTCCCCACCGGTTCGCTGTCCGGCGATTCGTCGCCCTCGAGCAAGGGTGGATCCGGTTCGCTCGGGTAATCCGACTCGGCAACGGGTACGTATGGGCGATTAGCCTGAATTTAACTGTAACGAAAGTGTCCTCGGCCAAGATGTGGTCGGGGGCACTTTCGTTTTTCGTCCGAGCTGTCTGTATTCGTGCGTACGATAGCTCGACGGGACAACCGAAATACGACGCTCGCCGGATTCACTGCGCGCCCGATCGCCCATCAGACGATCGCAGCACATCGGATTCACATGTAGCAGACCGCGAGGTGACCAATGGCAAGGATGAGTCGAAGCATCCGACTGCCGGTGGTATTCGTCGTGGTCCTGATAGCGGCACTGGTCGGAATCCTGACCCGCCCGCCGGGGCTCCTCGCCATGTTCTGGTGTGCAAACGCGCTTCTGCTGGGAATGATGATTAGGTGGCCGGTTCTGATCGAATGGCCGACCTGGGTTACCGCGGCATTCGCGTACGTCACAGCGGACATGGCCACCGGCAATTCGCTTTCCATGACCTTGCAGTTGAACGGCGCGAATCTGCTCGGTGTCCTCGCCGGAGTCCTCTTGCTCCGCTCCGCGAAGCGGATGCCGTTACGGCTGGCTGATTCACAGTCTCTGGTCTGGCTGGTGCTCGTCGCGGCCGTGAGTGCTGTCTCGACGGCGGCAACAGCGGGATTGTTGGATCAGTTGATTCGAGACGAACCCTTCTTCGTGACACTTTTCCACTGGGCAAGCACCGAGTTCATGGCCTACCTGTTGGTCTTACCGTTCGTCCTGTCCGTGGGAATCCCGTCCGGCCTCGCCGAACTGCGGCGATACCTGACGGTCAAAACTCTGGCCACCATGGCTGTGCCGCTGCTCGCGACTCTCGCCTGTGTTCCTATCGCCTTCAACATCGAAGGCCCCATCGCTTTGGTTCTCCCGTTGCCCGCTCTGCTGTGGTGCGCAACGCGTATTTCCGTTCCCAGCACCGCGCTGGTCTCCTTGGTGTGGTCGGTGTGGGCGCTGATGATGGCAGGTAGTGGCCGGCTGGCGATCGGTGACGCGAACTCGTCGAGATGGAACGAAGATGTCGTCACGTCCATCGCGGTGACCCTCATCGCCCTGGGGCCGATTGCGGTCGCCTGCGCTACTCAGGAACGTCGGGCAGCCGAGCGTGAGTTGTTCCTGGCTGTCGAATACGACCACCTCACCGGTGTTCTCTCGCGCGGGTCGTTCCTCCGTCACGCCGAAGACGAGTTGTCCTACGCGGCCCGAACCAAGTCGCCGGCCGGAATGTTGATGCTCGACCTGGACCACTTCAAGTGCATCAACGACACCCACGGACATATGGGTGGTGATGTTGTGCTTGCGGATTTCGCGGAACGAACTGCAGGGTTGTTGTCCGAGGGAGATCTGGTCGGTCGGCTCGGGGGTGAGGAATTCGCCGTCCTTCTGCTCGATTGCAGCTTCACCCGCGCCGTTGCCGTATCCGAATCCATTCGTCTTTCCCAACTCGAGTACTCCGAGGCAACCGGCATCACGAGCACCGTGAGTATCGGTGTGGCATGGGTCGATCACGCGACACCGACCCTGCCCGCGCTGATGAGCATCGCCGACGCGGCGCTGTACGAGGCCAAACGAGGTGGCCGCAACCTCGTCAAGGCACGCAATGTCAGCAACGGTGAATTACCGCAGCAGGGTCCGGAACCGGGAACCCAGACACGCACGTTCCGGAAACCGACTGCTCCGCGTTCGAGCCGGCGTGCATTCGACCGACTGGGTACGGCCGACGGCCGATGACCGTTCGCCGACCTGCCCGCGATCCGGCGTCTGGACCGACTCGACCATGCGGATCGACGATATAGTGCCACCATGCAGCTTGATTCGACCTCCTCGCACCTGCCCGTCCTGCCACTGCAATTCGGCACACCGCTGACCGATTCGGCAATTCGAGTGATGCTGTTGGGTTCGGGGGAGTTGGGCAAGGAAGTGGTGATCGCGCTGCAGCGGCTGGGCGTCGAGGTGATCGCGGTGGATCGGTATCCGAATGCGCCGGGGCATCAGGTGGCACATCGGTCGCACACGATCGACATGAGTGATCCGGACGCCCTGCTGGCGCTGATCGAATCCGAGAAGCCGCACTTCGTCGTCCCCGAAATCGAAGCGATCGCTACCGATGCGCTCGCACTGGCCGAGGAGCGTGGCGCGGCGGTGGTGATTCCCACCGCCAGGGCTACCCAGCTCACCATGAATCGTGAGGGCATCCGGCGGTTGGCCGCCGAGGAGTTGGGGCTTCCTACCTCTGCTTACGCGTTTGCCGACTCACTCGAGCAGGTGCAGGCCGCCACCGATCGCATCGGATTTCCCTGCGTGATCAAGCCGGTCATGTCGTCGTCGGGCAAGGGGCAGTCCACCGTCCGTTCAGCCGACGATCTGCCTGCGGCGTGGGATCACGCCATGGCGGGCGGGCGAGTCAACCACGGCCGTGTGATCGTCGAAGGATTTGTCGACTTCGACTACGAGATAACGCAGTTGACGGTACGTGCGATCGGCGAGAACGGTGCGGTGCAGACCTCGTTCTGCGATCCGATCGGGCACCTGCAGCAGTCCGGGGACTACGTCGAATCGTGGCAGCCGCAACCGATGTCCCAGCGTGCGCTCGCGGCAACTCACGACGTCGCCGAAAAGGTCACCACCGCGCTCGGCGGTCGCGGAGTGTTCGGCGTCGAATTGTTCGTCAAGGGCGACGACGTCTACTTCTCCGAGGTGAGCCCCCGTCCGCACGATACCGGTTTGGTAACTCTTGGTACTCAACGTCTTTCTGAGTTCGAGCTGCATGCTCGTGCGATCCTCGGGCTCCCGGTGGACACGACGCTCATCACCCCGGGCGCGTCCGCGGTCATCTACGGCGGCGTCGAGGCCGCCGGTATCGGGTTCGACGGGGTCGCGGACGCACTCGCGGTACCCGAGACCGATCTTCGTCTCTTCGGCAAGCCCGAGAGTTTCACCCGGCGTCGAATGGGCGTCGCGGTGTCCACGGCAGGCGATGTGGACACCGCTCGTGCTCGTGCGCGTGAGGCGGCATCGAAGGTGCATCCGATCGGATGAGTCCGGGCGCCGAGATCGTCGTAGGGCTGGTCATCCTCGTCGGCGTGATCGGCGTCGTCGTCCCGATCATTCCGGGGACGCTGCTGGTGTTCGGTGCGATTCTGCTGTGGGCGTTGATGACCGGAGGGACAACGGCCTGGGTGGTTCTTGCATTGGCGACGTTGGCGCTCGTCGTCACCGCAGTGGTGAAATACACCTGGCCGGGCCAACGGATGCGCGCCGGTGGCGTACCGAACCTGTCGGTGGTGATCGGTGGTGTCGTCGGCATCATCGGTTTCTTCGTGGTCCCGGTGCTCGGTTTGTTCCTGGGTTTCGTTCTCGGAACCTACGGCGCGGAACTCGCACGCCTACGCCGATGGGCGCCGGCGTGGTCGTCGACGCTTCACGCCGTGAAAGCGGTGGGGCTGTCGATGCTGGTGGAACTGTTCGGTGCGCTGATCGCGGCCGGGCTGTGGCTCGGCGCCGTCGTGCTGGTCTGAGCTGCTCCGTCCAGACCGGCTTCGGACGCCCGCATGCATCGATACCAGGAGCGGGCGTTGCCGCCCAACACAGCGGGCAGGTCATCGCCGACGGCGTCCGCGATCACGTCGAGGTCGTGCGTCTCGAACGCACGGCGAGCTCGACTGCCGGGCAGATCTGTTCCGAACATCAACGCCTCCGGGTTGACGGCGTGGATCTGACGCAGAACGGTGCCGACGTCGGAAATGGTGGTGCGGCCGAATCCGGTGGCTTTCACCCGCACCCCTCGATCGACGAGGTTGAGCAGGTACGGCAGCCCGCGGGTGGACATTCCGAGATGGTCGATACTGACCGCGGGCAGCTTGGCGAACACCGGTTCGAGTGAGAGCAGGAGCGTTGCGTCGACATAGAACTCGGCGTGCCAGCCGACCAGGTCGAAAGCCCGGTTCGCGAGGTCGGAGAGGAGTCGAAGGTCGGTGGCTCCGCGGCGAAGGTTGAACCGAACCCCACGGACACCGATGCTGTCCAGGGCGACGATGTCGGCGTCCGTCGTGTCGAGGGGTAGTGCCGTGATACCGACCCAGCCCGGACCCAATTCGGCCAGTGCAGCCTTCAGATATTCCTGGTCGTTGCCTTGGTACGACGCTGTGACGACGGCTCCACCGTCGATCCGTAACCCCGCGGTGGAGGCAACTCGGGCGCGGTAGTCGGCGACGGTGAACGGCTCCGGAAGGTACCCGTGATTCTCGACCAGCGGGAAGCGCGGGTCGATGATGTGAACATGGGCGTCAAACACGGTGTCTATTTTGCCTTGTGACCATGGGGCTGTGCACACACCCACCGGTCGGGTGTGATGTCAGTCGCTTTCCCTCTCATCCAGGTTGGCAGAACCTCAGTGTGTTCCCGGCCGGGTCGACGACACTGACGGTGGCACCACCCGGGCTGTCGTCCGCTGTCGCGGGGCGGCTTCGAGGGTGATGTTTTTGCCGCACACCTCGGAATTCGATGTCACTGTTGCCTGCTTGTTACGCTCCAGCCCACGATATTCGAGGGCCGCAAGCGGGGCGTGAGCACTCGGCGCGTTGCTGTTCGCGTTGCCGACAGCAGATAGCGTGAGCATCGGCGGTGCTCGATCAATCCGAGTTTCTCGTCCTACGAGAACGGCGAGTCGCACATCGAGATGCGCGTGCGAGCAGCTCGATGTGCGAAGACACGCGATCCGGCAGACCGCTGTGCAGTGCGCCGTGAGCGCGGGTGCCGATCGTTCGAGGTCAGCGGTGCCGGCTCGTCACAACTCGACCTTCTGCACATCGAGAATGTTTTCCTGCAGACCCCCGGCCTGGAGCCAATTCCTCTCGCCGGCCAGGGGCCAACGCTTGTATCGCCACGTGAGCGGGGCGTTGTCGCTCTCCCGAAGCAGGCGCCTGCCTTCGATTCGCCAGGCGACGGCGTTGTTCCAGTACGACATGTAGAGCAGGTCGAAGAGTCCTTCGTGGGACAACCACAAGCCGTCTTGATCCTGCAGGTATGTCCTGCCGCCTTGCTCGTAGGTGGTGAATTCCTGCGGCCGGTTCCGGGTGCTGCAGTAGCTCCGGTATGCGGGCGCCTCGTCAGTGAGCCTGCTCAACCACTCCCCGCCGATATCGCGTCCCGGAAGGCTCAGTGCGAGTTTGAACTTCGGCGCCACCGGATCTGACCGCTCGGGCCCGGCGCCGGTGCCGCTTTGCAGTAGCGCGCCTTCCGGATTCGGCGTCGGGCCTTCTGTTTCGGTTTCCATGTCACTCATCGTTGTCCTTTGGTTGTGTCGGTCGTGTCGGGTGGAGTGGGCAAACGGCGTCATCGACTGCGTCGACGCATGGGTAGTTCGGATTAATTACCAAGTGCACCATGCAACTTCGCCGGAGTTCGGGAGATCGGCGAACTGTAATGCCTGCTACCGGGAGCGTCCGGATCCGGGCTGGAGGGAAACGTAACAGACCGGATTCGCCGAGGTGACGATCTCGTTCGAGCGCGTCCACCGGTCGAATCACAAGACAAACCAACAGGATTCGAGGCGCATTCGAATCGAGTGGGAGAGTCGGTTTCGATCGCCGATCACGGCCGATCGGGTCGGCTCGAAGACTAGCATTCATCGGGATCGGCTTGACCGCCGTCGGGCAGATTTCACCCCCGGGTACATACTCGCGTCGGACACATCCGCTGCAGTCCTCCAGCTGGCGAGTCGGCGCGCGGCTTTCGTGCGACGGTTTCGATGTCGTGGCTCTTTCTCGGGCATCGATCGGCCGCTACTGTTGTCACCCGTGACCGATGACGGGGCGAGTAAAGGACCGGGAACTCGGCAGGCCGTGGTCGGCGAGTTGGCCGCAGCGCTGTGCGAGATCGAATGTGGGCATCCGGTGCGGGTGGCGGTGGACGGCGTCACCGCGTCGGGCAAGTCCACCGTGGCCACCGAGATTCAGCGGGCGATCACGAGTCTGGGCAGACCGGCCGTGCATCTGTCGATGGACGGCTTCCACCACCGACGTGCGGATCGGCATCGCCGCGGACGTCTGTCTGCCGAAGGGTACTACCTGGATGCCTACGATTTCGACGCCCTGATCGAGTACGTACTCGTACCGTGCGGGCCGGGCGGTGACCGCAGGATTCGACGAAGCATCATCGATCTGGCTACGGACACTCCGGCAAGTGACGTTCGTGAAGCGATTCCAGCCGAATGCGTCCTGATCGTGGACGGGACTTTTCTGCATCGAGAGCCGGTCGGAAGCAACTGGGATGCAACTGTCTTCGTCGACACCGATCTCGGTATCGCCCGCAGGCGTGGTGTCGAGCGTGATACCGATCTGTTGGGTGGGCGTGAGCAGGCGGAGGAGGCTTTCGATCAGCGATATCACGCGGCATCGAAGATGTATCTCGATGTGGTCCGGCCGGCGCAACAGGCAACAGTGGTCTTCGAGAACAACGACGTCGAGCATCCGGTGCTGCGACGCGGTTGACGAGCGGGGGATCGTTCATCGAGAGGTCATGACCGACATGGTGGTGGTCGGTGGGCATCCGTATCGCCCGAACCTGCTGTGCGCCTTGATCAACCCCGGGGGTTGATCAAGGCGCACAGCAGAACGGTCAGGCGCGATCGGGCTCGGAGGCCTTCAGCATGTCGTGACGCTCGACGACCTTGATGCGCTCGCGGCCTTCGGGCTCGCCGAGACTGCGCTCGTGGGCGTCGAGGCGGTACCAGCCCTGCCAGGTGGTGTACGGAACCTGCTTGCCTTCGAGGAACTCGATCACGGCGTTCTCGTCGGGGTTCGCAGCACCGGCGAAGTTCGCCGAATCCTCGAGCAGATTCGCGACGGTCTCGTTGGCGTCACCCTTGGTGTGACCGATGAGGCCGACGGGGCCGCGCTTGATCCAGCCGGTGACGTAGGTGGCCGGCATGAACCGCTCCGCACCCTCGGCGGTGTCGTCGGCCACGACGCGGCCGGCGTCGTTGGGGACGGTGCCTGCTTGCTCGTCGAAGGGCAACTGGTTGATGTTCTGGGAGAGGTACCCGACGGCGCGGTAGACGGCGGTGACGTCCCAGTCCTTGTACGTTCCGGTGCCCTTGACGTTTCCGGTGCCGTCCAGCTCGGTGCGTTCGGTGCGCAGCCCCACGACCTTGCCGTCCTCGCCGAGGATTTCGCTGGGCGATTCGAAGAAGTGCAGGAACAGCTTGTGCGGGCGGGCTCCCACGTCGCGGATTGCCCAGTCCTGCAAGGTGTTCGCCACCATGTCCACCTGCTTGGAGTTGCGGCGGGCCTGCTCGGACCCTTCGTCGTAGTCGATGTCCTCCGGGGCGACGATGACTTCGATGGTGGGGGAGTGGTCGAGCTCGCGGAGTTCGAGCGGAGTGAACTTGGCCTGAGCCGGTCCGCGGCGTCCGAAGACGTGGACTTCGACTGCCTTGTTGTTCTTGAGTCCCTCGTACACGTTGGCGGGGATCTCGGTGGGGAGAAGTTCGTCGCCGGTCTTGGCGAGAACCCGGGCGATGTCGAGTGCGACGTTGCCGACACCGAGGACGGCGACCTTCTCGGCTTCGAGCGGCCAGGTACGCGGAACGTCGGGGTGTCCGTCGTACCAGGAGACGAAGTCGGCGGCGCCGTAGCTGCCGTCGAGTTCGATGCCGGGGATGTTCAGGGCGCGGTCGGCGTTGGCCCCGGTGGAGAAGATGACGGCGT
This sequence comes from Rhodococcus sp. 27YEA15, assembly GCF_049739425.1. Classification (NCBI taxonomy): domain Bacteria; kingdom Bacillati; phylum Actinomycetota; class Actinomycetes; order Mycobacteriales; family Nocardiaceae; genus Rhodococcus; species Rhodococcus sp. 27YEA15. The sequence goes on along the minus strand of NZ_JBMHHW010000001.1, from coordinate 3,885,121 downwards.
CGTAGAACGACTGCAGGTCGTCGAGGGTGATGTCGGTGCCGTAGTCGATGTTGCCGAGCAGGCGAACCGCAGGCTTGTCGAGCACCTTGTGCAGCGCGGTGATGATGCCCTTGATGCGCGGGTGGTCGGGGGCGACGCCGTAGCGGATGAGGCCGAACGGGGCGGGCATCCGCTCGAACAGGTCGATGCTGACGCCACGACCGGAGACTGCGGTGTCGGATTTCATGAGGGCGTCGGCTGCGTAGATGCCGGCGGGGCCGGCGCCGACGATCGCGACCCGGAGCGGACGATTGGAGTCAGTCATCGTGAGGACAGCTACCTTCTTCGGAGTTCGGACAAGTTCTCGATAATTTTCCAATTTAGCCGAACCTAAGCATGTGGCTGTCGGTTGCGGCCGATCGAGTCAACACTCCCACTCGAACGAGTGTGGGTAAACCCGTACTTTCTTCCTAGTCTCTCCCGCGTGTGCTGTCCTCGGGTAGGGGGCTGATCCTTGACGGGTCACAAACTCGCCTTGTGGGGGAGTATTGCCCTCATGAGTGACGAGCTTCGAGACCTTGACGCACACGAGCAGAAGAAAGCGTCGGCCGGGCCGTTTCTTCTCGCGGTAGGCATCGTAGGGGCCATCCTTCTCGCCATCGTCCTCATGGCGGTGTTCTCCCCGGCGGAGAAGAACGTCACCGAATCAGATCTGGTCTCACGCACGGTCACCGACTATGTCGATGCGGAGAACCAGAAAGACACCCCCACGGTCAACACGCTGACCTGCGCGAACTTCGACACGGACGCCGGGCCGCTGGTCGGTGCCGACGGGAAGGTCGAACTCCAGGGCGTCGACGACGTCACGTTCGACGGTGACACCGCTCGCGCCGACGTGCGGATCACCGGCGGCGGACAGGGCGAGCGGGTGTCTTCCTGGACGCTTACTCGCAGCGGTGACCGCTGGCTCGTCTGCAACTGACAGTCGAGGCAGGCTCGGGAAGGTCCGGCGGGTCACGTAAGCGCATCCGCAGCACTTGTGAAAACATGGTGGACGTGAGTTACGCAGGCGATCTGACGCCGGAGCAAGCGTGGGCGCTGCTCCTCGAAAACCCCGACGCCGCACTGGTGGACGTCCGGACCGACGCCGAGTGGAAGTACGTCGGAGTTCCCGACGTGTCCTCGCTCGGCCGCGAGACCGCATTCGTCGAATGGGTCAGCTATCCGACCGGTGCGCGCAATGACAACTTCGTCGACCAGTTGAAGGAAGCGGGGATCACCGAGGCCGGTGGTCCGGTGATCTTCGTGTGTCGCTCCGGACAGCGCTCGATCGGTGCTGCCGAAGCTGCGACGGCGGCGGGTATCGGCCCGGCGTACAACATGCTCGACGGCTTCGAGGGCGGCGTCGACGCCGAAGGTCACCGTGGAAACGTCGGTTGGCGGGCGAGCGGCCTGCCGTGGAGGCAGCAGTGAGTGGGATTCCCCAGGGCGGCGCGTTTTCGCGGGAGCTTCCCGAGGGCGTAGGTCCGGCGACGCTCGGTGTGCGCGGCGGTCTGATGCGTACCGGGTTCGAAGAGACCTCGGAAGCGGTGTTCCTCAACTCCGGTTTCGTCTACGAGAGCGCTGAAGCGGCGGAAGCCGCGTTCACCGGTGAAGTCGACCATTTCGTGTACTCGCGCTACGGCAACCCGACGGTGAAGATGTTCGAGGAGCGTCTGCGTCTGATCGAGGGAGCCGAGGCGTGCTTTGCCACCTCCAGCGGAATGTCGGCCGTATTCGTCGCTCTGGCAGCCCTGTTGGCAAAGGGCGATCGTCTGGTCGCGGCGCGCAGTCTCTTCGGTTCGTGCTTCGTGGTGTGCAACGAGATCCTGCCGCGTTGGGGCGTGGAGACCGTCTTCGTCGACGGTGAAGACAACCAGCAGTGGGAAAAGGCGCTCTCCGAGCCCACCACGGCAGTGTTCTTCGAGACCCCGTCCAACCCGATGCAGTCACTCGTCGACGTGCGCCGGGTCTCGGAACTCGCCCATGCTGCCGGCGCGAAGGTGGTGCTGGACAACGTGTTCGCGACGCCGCTGCTGCAGCGCAGCTTCGATCTGGGTGCGGACGTCGTCGTGTATTCGGGAACCAAGCACATCGACGGTCAGGGCCGTGTCCTGGGCGGTGCGATCCTCGGCCCGAAGGACTACATCGAAGGCCCCGTTCAGAACTTGATGCGGCACACCGGTCCGGCGCTGAGCCCGTTCAATGCGTGGACCCTTCTCAAAGGTCTCGAGACGATGCCGGTGCGTGTTCGGCATTCGGTGGCGTCGGCGCTCGAGATCGCCGAGTTCCTCGAAGGCCATCCGGGTGTGAAGTGGGTGAAGTACCCGTACCTGAAGTCGCATCCGCAGCACGAGCTGGCTCTCTCGCAGATGGGCGGCGGCGGCACCGTGGTCACCTTCGAGCTCGATGCAGCCGATGGTGAGGGCAAGAAGCGGGCGTTCGAGGTTCTCAACGGACTTCAGGTGATCGACATCTCCAACAACCTGGGTGACGCGAAGTCGCTGATCACCCATCCCGCTACCACGACGCACCGAGCCATGGGGCCGGAAGGTCGTGCAGCAGTGGGCATCACGGACGGTGTGATCCGTCTGTCGGTCGGGCTGGAAGATACGGTCGATCTGGTGAACGATCTCAGGCGTGCACTCGAGGGATAAGTCGCATGTCCCTTCGAGGACGCTGATCGGGGGCATTTCACGCTGACGTGAAATGCCCCGTCGTTATGCAGGCTGCCGTTGTGCGGGCTAGCTGTTCGGGGTGTTGCGGCGGAACGGATCGGAGGTCTTTCCGATGAGGTCGGCCACCGAGTCCAGGACGATGGTGGGCCGGTAGGGGTACAACTCCACCGAGGCGCGGGTGGAGATGCCCGTCATGACCAGGATGGTCTGTAGGCCGGCTTCGAGGCCGCAGACGACGTCGGTGTCCATACGGTCACCGATCATCAGTGTGTTGGCCGAGTGCGCCCCGATGGATCGCAGCGCCGACCGCATCATCAGGGCGTTGGGCTTACCGACGTAATACGGTTCGCGGCCGGTGGCCTTGCTGATCAGTGCGGCCACGGATCCGGTGGCGGGCAACGAGCCGTCTCGGGACGGGCCGGTGGCGTCGGGGTTGGTGGCGATGAAGCGTGATCCCCGTTCGACCAACCTGATCGCCGTCGTGATCGCCTCGAAGGAATACGTGCGGGTCTCGCCCAGGACCACGTAGTCGGGGTCGCTGTCGGTCAAGACGTAGCCGATGTCGTGCAGTGCGGTGGTCAGACCGGATTCGCCGACGACGTACGCGCTGCCGCCGGGGCGCTGACTGGCGAGGAACGTCGCGGTGGCCAATGCCGACGTCCAGATGGACTCCTCCGGGATGTCGAGGCCGGAATTGAGCAGACGTGCACGCAGATCCCGCGGAGTCCGGATGGAGTTGTTGGTGAGCACCATGAACGGAATCTCGTTGGCCGTCAATTCGGCCAGTAGGGTGTCGGCTCCCGGAACCATGTGCTCCTCGTGGACGAGAACACCGTCCATGTCCATCAGGTACGTCCAGCCGGTCTGTTCCTCTGTGGTACTCATGTGTCCAGTATGAGCGAGCGGGCCTGAATGTGGGCAGTCAAGCCAGTAGCCGCCACAGTCCGATCAGGCCGACGACGACGATGGTCGCGCGCAGTGCCGTGGGGGAGAGGCGACGTCCGTACCGGGCGCCGAGTACGCCGCCGACGAGGGAGCCTGCCGCAATCAAACCTACTGCTGCCCAATTGATCTGATCGAATCGTAACGTGATGTACATGGCAGCGGCGACGATGTTGACCAGGAGTGAGAGCAGGTTCTTCGCACCGTTCATCCGTTGCAGGGTTTCCGGGAGTATGGCTCCCATCACCCCGATCAGGAGAATGCCTTGGGCGGCGGTGAAGTAGCCGCCGTAGATGCCGACCAGGAATGTCCCGGTGGTGAGCAACGCGAGTCGGTTCGCCGAGAGGCCGGTTTCTTCCGTCGAGCGTTTCTTCGCCCATGCCTGGATGCGCGGTTGCAGGACCACCAGTGCCAGTGCGAGTACCAGCAGGATCGGCACGATGGTCTCGAACAGTTTTTCCGGCAGATGCAGCAGCAGCCAGGAGCCGAGCACCGCACCGACGACGGACGCGGGGATCTGCCAGCGGAGACGGTTCCATTGACCGGCCAACTCGCGGCGGTACCCCCAGGTGCCGGAGACTCCGCCCGCCACGAGTCCGACCGCGTTGGACATCGTGGCGGTCACCGGCGGCATTCCGAATGCCACCAGAGTCGGGAAGGTGATCAGAGTGCCGCTGCCGACTACGGCATTGATCGCCCCGGCGCCGACCCCCGCCAGCAGGATGACAATTGCTTCCAGTCCGTTCACTCGGCAGAGGCTACGGCAGCAGTCGAGGGCTTCGAGCGCCCGGTTGGGTCTGCTGTCGACAGGCAAAGAATTAAACACGGCCCACCGGTGATGCGACAGGCTTGAAATCAAGACGATTCCAATACTATTTTTCGACTATTGTTATTGCAGCACAATGCAATACAGAATTTGACGATCTTCGATTCTGCGTCTAGTCTTTGGGCACCATCCAGAGCGACCGAGAGACCTGGCTCGTCGACGTCGCAGCAACCCCCCGAGTGATCGGGTGCGGGTGCTACCGCCAGGACCGATGGAGGAGTCTCATGGAAACCACCTCGCACGCCGGGCACAGTCGTCGTCACATAGATCTGTGCCGAACAGCCTCCTGTCACTGTCGCTGAGTCGACAGCGCGGACCACGGCTCTTCCGGCCGGTCCACGGTGCCGCCCCGCAGTGAAAACCATCTTCCTCCCCGGCTCACCGCCCCGTGCTCGACGCGACGGCGTTCGACGAGCTGCACTCGAAAGGCCTGTTCGCGATGTCCACCCACCCCCGGAGCTCACAGTGAGTGCGCCCACCGATGTTCGCAGCAAAGAGTCGGAGTACGAGAATCTGCCCGATTCCGAACTGGTAGTCGCCAGGACCTGGCATCCGGGCCAATGGGTGGTCAGTGTCGTAGTGCTGGTGCTGCTTGCGCAGTTCATTCACGGATTGGCCACCAACCCGGGTTGGGACTGGCCGACATTTGCCCAGTACTTCACGGCGAAGTCGGTACTGGCAGCGTTGTGGATGACCGTCAAGCTGACGTTGTGGGGCACGGTCCTCGGATTCGGAATCGGTATTTTCCTGGCGATCGGCCGACTGTCGAACAACCCCGTGCTTCAGGTGATTTCCTGGACGTACATCTGGGCTTTCCGCTCGATCCCGTTGATCGTGCAGTTGCTGTTCTGGTTCAACATCACCTACCTCTACCAGAGCTTGTCACTCGGAATCCCCTTCGGACCCGAATTCTTCACGTTCCAGGTCAGCGGTGTGATCGGCGGATTCACCGCCGCCGTCATCGGGCTGGCGCTGCATCAGGCGGCGTACTCGGCGGAAATCATTCGCGCCGGCATCATCTCCGTCGATCAGGGGCAGATCGAAGCGGCGCACTCACTCGGGATTCCGCGGGCCCGACAGTTCTTCAAGATCGTTCTTCCCCAGGCCATGCGTGGCATTCTCCCGAACGCCGCCAACGAGGTCATCGGACTGTTCAAGGGCACCTCGATCGTGTCCACCATGGCGATCGCCGAACTCTTCTACCAGGTCCAGGTGATCTTCGGACGCAGCGGCCGCGTGGTACCGCTGCTGATGGTCGCGACCATCTGGTACATCATCTTGACAACATTGCTCTCGATCGCCCAGTACTACATCGAACGGCACTATGCCCGCGGCTCGGCACGTTCGTTACCACAGACGCCGTTGCAGAAGATCCGAAGTAAATTCGTCGAGATCCGCGACGCGCGCCTCGACATTCCGAGAGGCGCTTCCCGATGAGCACAGAACTGGTCGACGGTACCGCAACCGAGGTAGTTGCAACCGCAGTAACCGAGGACACCGCGTATGCCGTGGAGGCACGCGGGATTCACAAGTCGTTCGGAACCCTGGAAGTACTTGCCGGCGTTGACCTGTTGGTGCGCAAGGGCGAAGTGACCGTGATCCTGGGGCCGTCCGGATCCGGTAAGTCGACGCTACTGCGTACCCTCAACCACCTCGAGAAAGTCGATCGGGGAACGGTGCGCATCGACGGTGAGCTGATCGGCTACCGGCGCAAGGGAAACCGACTGCACGAGTTACGTCCTCGAGAAGTTCTCAAGCAGCGTTCGCACATCGGTTTCGTATTCCAGAATTTCAATCTGTTTCCCCACCTGACCGCCCTCGAAAACGTGGTGGAGGCGCCGCTGTCGGCGCAGAAGCGTGATCGGGACGAGGTGTATCGCGAGGCGCGAGCATTACTCGAGCGAGTAGGAGTGGCGGACAAGGCCGATCAGTATCCGCGTCAACTCTCGGGCGGGCAGCAGCAGCGCGTCGCGATCGCCCGGGCACTGGCGTTGCGGCCGGCCGTCATCCTCTTCGACGAACCGACGTCGGCGCTCGACCCCGAACTGGTGGGCGAAGTGCTCGAGGTACTGGCGCAACTGGCCCGCGACGGTGCGACGTTGGTGATCGTCACTCACGAGGTGGGGTTCGCCCGCGAGGTGGCCGATACCGCGGTCTTCATGGACGGCGGCGTCATCGTCGAACAGGGCCCACCCTCCCAGGTGATCGACAACCCTACCCACGAACGAACGAAAGCTTTTCTCTCCCGCGTTCTCTGACGCGCACTCAGTTTGTTTCCCGAAAGGAAAAATAGATGTCTTCCCGATCCAAGCGCGCTACCTTCCTGATTTCGGCACTCGCCACGGTCGGATTGCTCAGTGCAGCGTGCAGCAGTGCCGATGCCGATTCCGACGCGGGCACCGTCACTTCCGCATCCGGCTACAACCTCACCGCGGACCAGGACCGGATCTCCACCGACAAGGTGGATTCTATTGCGGCGGAGGTCCCGCAGGACATTCGTGACCGCGGCACCCTACGCGTGACCGGCAGCGCCGGATCCGCTCCGCCGCTGCGTTTCTACGCCGACGACGACAAGACCCTCATCGGATCGGAAACCGACTTCGCCTACCTGATCGCGGACGTGCTCGGGTTGAAGGTGGATCTGCAGACGGCGGACTGGGCACAGAACTTCGTTCGCGTCGATTCGGGCGAGACGGATGCGTTCATCTCCAACGTGACGGTCACCGAAGAGCGTAAGGAAAAGTACGACTTCGCCACCTACCGCCTGGACACGCTCGCGTTCGAGGCGAAGAAGGGCTCCGGAATCTCCATCAAGGAACCCAAGGACGTCGCCGGGCGCAAGATCGCGGTCGGCTCCGGAACCAATCAGGAAGCGCTGCTGGTCAAGTGGAGTGAAGACAACGTAGCGGCCGGTCTGGCACCGACCGACATCGTCTACTACCAGAACACCACCGACTACTACCTGCCGCTGCAGTCCGGCCGTATCGACGCCTACTTCGGTCCCAACCCGTCCTCGCAGTTCCACGCCAAGCAGTCCGGTGAAACCGAAGTGGTGGGCGAGTTCTCCGGTGCCGGAGACAGTCTGCAGGGTCAGATCGCAGTGTTGGTGAAGAAGGACAACGGTTTGATCCAGGCAATCAGTGACGCCATCAACCACACCATCGAGAACGGCACGTACAAGCAGGTTCTCGAACGATGGAACATCACGACCGAAGCCGTGGACAAGTCCCTGATCAACCCGCCCGGCCTCCCCAAGACCTCGTGAGCTGCCTTTCATGACTGACATCGTCGACGTAGTGGTCATCGGCGGAGGACTCGTAGGGGCCTCCGCCGCCTGGCGACTGGCCACGCGCGGGCAGCGTGTAATTCTTCTCGAACAGCACGTACCCGGACACAAGCACGGCGCGTCCTACGGCACATCACGGATCTACCGACAGGCGTACGACAACCAGTTCTACACTCGGCTGGCAGCACAGGCACTGCCGTTGTGGCGCGAGCTCGAGGATCTCACCGACACCGGTTTCCTCGAGCTCACCGGCGCGGTCGATCACGGCCTGCCCGAGGCTGTTCAGGCCAAGGCGACGGTATTGGCGGAGCTGGGCATCAAGGGCGAGATCCTCACCCCGGAGCAGGCTTGCGCCCGTTGGCCGGGTCTGAGGTTCGACACGACGGTGTTCCATCATCCTGACGCGGGCCGTCTGCACGCCGACCGTGCGGTGGCCGCACTGAAGGCGGGAGCGAGGCTGGCCGGGGCCGACGTCCGACACGAGAGCGAAGTGCAGCAGGTCGCACGAGCCTCGTACGGCGTCGACGTGGTCACCGGCAGTGGCACCACAGCCGCCAAGCACGTCGTGATAGCGGCCGGGGCCTGGACGGAGGACTTGATCGCGCGCAGTGGGCTCGGCGAGTCGATCGTCCTGCCGGAACTGCGCACGACGCAGGAACAGCCCGCGCACTTCGTGCCGCTCGACCCTGCCGTCGCCTGGCCCAGCTTCGTGCACCATCCGGGCGCCCAGCTGAATACAGCCGGAATCTACGGCCTCGGATCCGAGGACGGCGTCAAGATCGGCGAGCACGCCACCGGTCCGCAGGTCACACCGGCGACGCGCGACTACACCCCGAGCGCGGCGGGGGAGCAGCGTCTGGTGGAGTACGCGCAGGCCTGGCTACCCGGCGTCGATTCGGCGCAGGTCGAATCCCTGACCTGCCTCTACACCAACACTCCGGACAGCAACTTCGTGATCGACCGGGTGGGGGCGGTAACCGTCGCGGCCGGATTCTCCGGTCACGGCTTCAAGTTCGGTCCGGCGCTGGGAGAACTCGTCTCCGATCTGGTGAGCGGAGATGTCCTTGCCCCGGAAGTTTTTCGATTGGGGTTGCGTTGAGCCAGGATGTGGCATCGAGAGAGAGTTCCGTCGACGAACAGCGGGTACGCGAGGAGGGGTCGCTGTTCGTGGACGGACTGGGCGAGTTGCGAGTTCGTTCGGTGGCGCAGAGTGACCGGTTGGCCGCTCCGCTGATCGCCGAGCTGGCCACGGAGTACAGCGCCAGATACGGCGGGACGCGAGCGGAGATGCTTGCGGACCTCGAGACGTACCCGGCGGAGGAGTTCGCATCACCGCACGGTGCGCTACTGGTACTGACCATCGGCGACGAGCCCATCGCGGGCGGAGCCTTTCGTCAATTCGATTCCGGTACTGCCGAATTGAAGAGAATATGGACTTCGAACCGGTATCGCCGGCGTGGGTTGGGCAAGATCGTGGTCCGCGAACTGGAACGGGTGATCGCCCAGCGTGGATATCGAAAGGTGTACCTGACCACCGGGCCGCGTCAACCCGAAGCGGTGGCGTTGTATCTCGCGAGCGGATACACCCCACTCTTCGACCGAAATCTCACGCCCGACGAGATCGGTGTGCATCCCTTCGAGAAGGTAGTGGAGGCTTCGAACGGGTAGCCGGGAAGTGTGCGCCGCCGAACCGAGCGAACACCTGGAAAGTGTGACTCGAGCTGCAATTCCTACCGCCCGGGTTGACAACACCCGGGCATCGACTCGTAAACTTACGGACGACCATCCAGAGCGACCGAGAGACCTGGCTCCGTGAAGTCGCAGCAACCCCCCGAGCGATCGGGTGCGGGTGCTACCGCCAGGACCGATGGAGGAATACGGACGATGAAGGCAGTTGAGGGCGGTTTCGACACCGCGTGGTCTCGTCGACATGTCGATCTCTGCCGTACCGCAGGGTCCTTCTGTACGTACTGACCCCTGGGTCAGTTTCCCACGGCTACTCGTCACATCGGGTGAGCCTGCATTTCTCTTCTCTTCGTAGCTGATTCGTACGAGTCGACCTCTGTCGACGAATGCGTTCGTCGGCGCGCCTCACTAGGAGTTTCTTCGGTGTCCTCGTCATCTCACGGTGCTCGCTCCCGCGTCACTGTCATCGCCGGTATCGGCGCCATCTCGATTCTCGGGACCGTCCTTGCCGGATGCAGCAGCGACAGCGGTGATTCCGCAGGCGCTTCGGGTACCGCGCAGCCCGGCGGCACCTTACGATACGGACTCTCGACTGCTCCTACCTGCGCCGATCCCGGTCAGGCCGGTACCAACCAGACGGTGTACGTCACTCGTACCGTGGTGGATTCGCTGACCGATCAGAGCACCGACACCGGCGAGATCAAGCCGTGGCTGGCCAAGAGTTGGGAGATCAGCCCCGACGCGTCGAGTTTCACGTTCACCCTGCGCGACGACGTCACCTTCAGCGACGGCACCCCGCTCACCGCGGACTCGGTGAAGAAGACCTTCGACTCCGTCAAGGATCTCGGCCCCAACGCCTCGTTGGCCAAGAGCTACCTTTCCGATTACACCGGCACCGACGTGGTCGACTCGCACACCGCGAAGGTCAACTTCTCCGGACCCAATGTTCAGTTCCTGCAGGCAACTTCGACGCCGCAGCTCGGAATCCTCGCCGACTCCACCACAGCGCTTACCTCTGATCAGCGGTGCGCGGGCGCAGCCGTGGTCGCTTCCGGCCCGTTCACCTATTCGGACTGGCAGCAGGACAAGAGCGTCTCGATCAAGAAGCGCGCCGGGTACACGTGGGGTTCTGAAGTCTTCGGACACCAGGGTGAGGCCTACCTCGACGGCGTCGACTTCACCGTCGTCCCCGAATCCGGGGTCCGTGCCGGTAGCCTCGCCTCCGGTCAGCTCGACGCGGTCAGCGACGCGCTGCCGCAGGACGCGGCACAGATCGAAGGTGCGGGCGGCCGAATCCTGACGCGGCCGAACCCCGGCATCAGCTTCTTCTTCCAGCCCAACGTCAGCCGCGGTGTTCTCGCCGATCAGGCTGTGCGCCAGGCGATCATCCCGGCCATCAACCGCCAGGAACTGGTCGACACCGTTCTCGATCCGTCCTTCTTCCCCGCCACCAGCCCGTTGGCGCACACCACCCCGCTCTACAAGGACCAGTCCGACATCGTCACCTTCGACGCGGACAAGTCCGCGAAGCTGCTCGATGCTGCCGGTTGGACGAGGACCGGTGACGGAGTCCGGGAGAAGGACGGCCAGAAGCTGACCTTCTCGGTGACCTTCAGCCCGGTATTCGCCGGTAACCAGGCCATTCTCGAACTCGTCCAGCAGCAGTTGCGCAAGGTGGGCGTGGATCTGCAGCTCAACCTGGTCTCCAACGGAGAGCTGAGCGAAAAGCAGAACTCCGGTGACTACGACGCGGTCTACTACAACTCCACTCGTGCCGACGCCGACATCCTCCGCGCCACCTTCGGTCTGGACGGGCGCAACCTCAACAAGCGCGCGGCGGACCCGGAACTGGACGCGATCTTGACCAAGCAGCTCGCCACTACCGACAACACCGAGCGTGGCGCTCTGATCGACCGAGCGCAGCACCTGATCGCCGATCGTGGACTGTCCATTCCGACCATCGAGCTCTCGCAGGCCGTCGGCGCCGCGTCGAGCGTTCAGGATCTGAAGTTCGAAGCGTCTTCGCGTCTGCAGTTCTTCGACGCATGGTTGTCGGGTAAGTGACATGACTCGTTACGTACTCACCCGACTGGGACAGGCCGCGCTGGTTCTGTGGGCGGCGTTCACCATCTCGTTCGTGATCTTGTTCCTGCTGCCCAGTGACCCGGTCAGCATGGCTGCCGACGCCTCCGGTCAGGGCATTGCCGTGGACCAGGTCGCACTGGATCAGCTTCGCGCTCGGTACGGTCTGGACCAGTCGGTGTGGGTGCAGTACTGGACGTCGCTGACGCACTCGCTGCGCGGTGATTTCGGTACCTCCATCGCCACCGGACAGCCGGTGACCGATGCGATCTTCGCGGCTCTGCCGAGCACGATGACGTTGGCGCTCACCGGACTGCTGTTCTCGCTGATCTTCGGCGTGAGCATCTCGTTCTTCGCCACCTACACCCGCAAGCGCTGGCTCGCGAACCTGTTGTTCTCGCTGCCGCCGCTCGGTGTAGCGGTGCCGACTTTCTGGGTAGGACTGATTCTCCTGCAGTTCTTCTCGTTCCGGCTGCACATCTTCCCGGCGTTCGGGGACAAGGGTTTCAGCTCGGTGATCCTGCCGGCGATCACACTCGCCATACCCACCGGCGCCGTCATCGCACAGGTGTTGACGACCAGCCTGCAAGCGACACTGCGTTCGCCGCACGTCGAGACCGCGTACGCCAAGGGTGCAAGCCGCTGGCGAATCCAGACTCGCCATGCCATGAGATTGGCCAGTATTCCCGCGTTCACCATCGCAGGCGTGCTCGTCGGAAACCTGCTGGCCGGTTCGGTGGTCGTGGAGACGGTGTTCTCCCGCGCCGGTGTCGGCCGACTGACACAGACCTCGGTGATGGCTCAGGACATCCCGGTGGTGCAGGGCGTCGTCGTCTTCGCGTCGCTGGTGTTCGTGCTCGTCAACCTCGCGGTGGATCTCTTCTACCCCCTGATCGACCCGCGCATCGTCCAAACCAAGAAGTCGCAGTCCGAAAGCTCGAACGAACTGGAGCCGGCCCATGTCTGAGACGCTGATCGAACCCGTACTGGTCGATCCGACCCCCGAAGACGCCCCGGTGGTTCCGCGTCGCCGCGGGTCCAGATTCTTCGGTCTGATCCGCAAGCCCAGCATCGTGATTCCGTCGCTGATCGTCTTGTTGGCCGTCGGGTTCGCACTGTTCCCCAACTTCTTCGCCAGCGGTGATCCGCTCTCCGGAGTGCCGGCCGACAAACTGCAGGGACCGAGCCTGGCGCACTGGTTCGGTACCGACAATCTCGGGCGTGACCTCTACACCCGTTTCGTTCACGGCGCCGCGCTGTCCTTGACCGCAACCCTCGTCGCCGTGGGCATCGCTCTGGTCGTCGGATCGCTGATCGGCCTGCTGGCCGGATTCGTCGGCGGCGTCGTGGACGCGGTACTGATGCGTATCGTCGACGTTCTCCTCTCCATCCCGGCGCTGCTGCTCTCCCTGGCTCTGGTGACCGCGCTCGGCTTCGGCACCATCAACGTCGCCATCGCCGTCGGTGTGTCGATGGTCGCGAACTTCGCCCGGGTGATGCGCGCCGAGGTGATGCGGGTGCGCGGCGCGCTGTACGTCGAAGCAGCGTTCAGTTCGGGTGTGCGGTGGATCGGTGTTCTGCGTCGGCATGTCCTGCCCAACTCGTACGCACCGGTGATCGCCCTGTCCGCGGTCGAGTTCGGTCAGGCCGTACTCGCGGTGTCGGCATTGAGCTTCCTGGGCTTCGGCGCCGTTCCCCCGACGCCCGAATGGGGATCGCTGGTCTCCGAAGGCCGTAACTACCTGGCCAACGCCTGGTGGATGACCACACTTCCGGGTCTTGCGATCGTGGCCGTGGTGATCTCGGCCCATCGCATCGGCCACGAGATCGAAAAGAGTAATCGACGATGAGTACTGTCGACGGATCGCCGAGCGCTGTGAACGAGCCGTTGCTCTCCGTCACCGATCTGAAGATCGCGTACGGAGACACCCCGGCTGTGCACGGTGTCAGCTTCACGCTCGGGCGTGGGGAAGTGGTCGCGGTGGTCGGTGAGTCCGGCTCCGGAAAATCGACTACCGCGCATGCCATCCTCGGATTGCTCTCGGGCAGCGGCCGGATCACCGGCGGCACCGTCGAATTCGAAGGCGAGCGGATCGACTCGTCCTCCGATCGAGCCTGGCGCAGAATCCGTGGCGCCCGAATCGGTTTGGTGCCGCAGGATCCCACGACGTCGCTGAACCCGGTGACGCGCATCGGTGACCAGGTGGCGGAGGTACTCCGTATCCACGGACTGGCGGATCGACGTCGGGCCAAACTGGACGCCGTCGAGGTGCTCGAACGGGCAGGAATCGACCGCCCGGAGATCCGCGCGCGCCAGTACCCGCACGAGTTGTCCGGCGGTATGCGTCAGCGCGTACTGATCGGAATCGCCCTCGTCGCCAAGCCGGCTCTGATCATCGCCGACGAGCCTACGAGTGCCCTGGACGTGACAGTTCAGCGTCGTATCCTCGATCATCTGGACGAACGAATCGCCGAGTCGGGGTCAGCGGTTCTCCTGATCACCCACGACCTGGGTGTCGCGGCGGATCGTGCCGATCGCATCCTGGTCATGCAGGGCGGAAAGATAGTCGAATCCGGCCGCACCGCCGATATTCTGGGCAATCCGCAGCACGAGTACACGAAGAAGCTCCTCGGATCGGCTCCGAGCCTGTCCTCGGGGCCGGTGGAGCGACCCGTGCGCACCGACACGACCCCGCTGCTCACCCTCACCGGTATCACCAAGCGCTTCGAATTGGGGCGCGGAAGTTCCATCACCGCGGTGGACGACGTCTCGCTGACAGTCCCGCGCGGCCAGACGGTGTCGTTGGTGGGCGAGTCCGGATCCGGCAAGTCCACTACAGCCCGCATCGCGGTCCGACTCGAAGAATCGAACTCGGGCACCATCACATTCGATCAGCAGAACATCACGGCCGCAAAGGGCGCCGAGCTGCGCGATCTACGACGGCGAATCCAACTGGTCTACCAGAACCCGTACGCGTCACTCGATCCTAAGCTCTCGGTACAGGACATCGTGGCGGAACCGTTGCGGGCGTTCAAGGTCGGTAGCGGTGAGGAACAGCAGAAGCGGGCCGCGGAACTGCTCGACCAGGTGGCGCTGCCCGCCCAGTTCCTGGGGCGTCGACCGGCCGAACTGTCCGGTGGCCAGCGACAGCGGGTGGCCATCGCCCGTGCACTGGCGTTGAAGCCCGACCTGCTGGTGCTCGACGAACCGGTATCGGCGTTGGACGTATCGGTGCAGGCGCAGATCCTCACCCTCCTCGACGATCTGCAGCGCGATCTCGGACTGACGTACCTCTTCATCTCACACGATCTCGCCGTGGTTCGGCAGATCAGCGACATCGTCGGTGTGATGCGCGCCGGCCGCTTGGTCGAAATCGGAACCACTACGGAGATCTTCGATCGGCCTCGGCACGAGTACACCCAAACGTTGCTCGCGGCGATCCCCGGGCGCGACCATACCGTTGGAAAGGTCGAACATGTCTGACCCGAAGCCTGACTCATTGCTGATCGGTATCGAATTCGCGGGCACGGGAGCACATCCGGCGTCCTGGCGGCGCACTGATTCACGCGCCGAAGAACTGTTCACCGCGCCCTACTGGGTGGATCTGGTCACCGCTGCGGACCGCAGCGGAGTGGATCTGGCGTTCTTCCCCGATTCGTTCGCGGTGCAGTCGGAGGGACGGCACGCCACACGTGGACGTCTCGAAGCCGTTGCCACCGCCGCGCGCGTGAGTGCACTGACCACGAGAATCGGATTGATTCCCACTGCCACTGTCACCCACACCGAACCGTTCCACGTTTCCAAATCCATTGCCAGTATCGATTTCTCGTCGGTCGGACGCGCCGGTTGGCAAGTTGCGGTGTCCGAGACGGCAGAGCAGGCCGCACTGTTCGGCCGGAAGCAGCCCCAAAGCGAAGAGTCGCTGTGGGCCGAAGCGGCCGAGGCCGTGGAAGTCGCCAGTCGGCTGTGGGACAGCTGGGAGGACGACGCCGAGATTCGTGACGTCGCGACCGGCCGCTTCATCGATCGAGACAAGTTGCACTACATCGATTTCGAAGGTGAACACTTCTCGGTCAAGGGGCCGTCGATCACGCCGCGGTCCCCACAGGGACAGCCGCTGGTCGCGGTGGACGCGAGCCTGCCGCAGGCCAGGGACCTGGCGGTGCGGCGCGCCGACCTCATTCGGATCAGCGCCGTCGATGTCGACGACGCCACCTCCGTGGCCAGGCTCGTCCACGAGCAGGCTGCCGCGCTCGGGCGGAACGTGCGGGTACTGCTCGATGTGGACGTTCTGATCGGCGCCGACCGCGGTGCCGCCGACGACGCGCTCGCCGAACTCGACGAATGGGCGACAGTGCCGTACGTCGCGCGTTCGCTGTTCTATCGCGGTGACTCGGCCGCGCTCGTCGACCTGCTACGCGAGATCGACGGAGCTGCCGGGCTGGACGGCGTCGTGCTCAGGCCGCTCGCGCTGGCGGCGGGCGTGGACAAGATCACGTCCGAGGTTCTCCCCGTGGTCAATCCGCGCCCGGACACCGCCCCGACGTTGCGCGAGCGCTTGGGATTCGAGCTGCCCGCAAATCAGTTCGCGTGATGTTGCGAACAGAACAGGAACTCTGATGACACAGAACAGGATTCGCAAGCAGGTTCATCTGGGCGCACATTTCCCGGGTGTCAACAACACGACGGTGTGGGCCGACCCGGCCTCCAAGAGTCAGGTGGACTTCAGCTCGTTCGAGCACCTGGCCTGCAGTGCGGAGCGCGGATTGTTCGACTTCTTCTTCCTTGCCGAAGGGCTGCGTTTGCGCGAGCATCAGGGCAAGATCCACGATCTCGACGTCGTGGGTCGGCCGGACACTCTCGGTGTCCTCAACGCTCTGGCCGGGGTGACCGAGAAGCTCGGTCTGGCCGGAACCATCAACACCACGTTCAACGAGCCGTACGAGTTGGCCAAGCAGTTCTCCACTCTCGATCATCTCTCGGACGGTCGCGCGGCCTGGAATCTCGTCACCTCCTCCGATGCCTTCACCGGTGAGAACTTTCGTCGCGGTGGATATCTGGAACACTCGCAGCGGTATGCTCGCGCCAACGAATTGGTCGACGTGGTTCGGACGCTGTGGGACAGTTGGAGTGTCGGTCGTCCGCGGGTCGATCGTGAGCACGGCGTGTTCGCCACCGATCAGCAGATCGGCAACTTCTCGCACGCCGGGGAGCAGTTCGACATCTCCGGCCGCTTCGAGGTGCCACGCAGCCCGCAGGGGCATCCGGTGCTCCTGCAAGCCGGAGACTCCGACGAAGGCCGTGAATTCGGTGCAGCCAAGGCGGATGCCATCTTCACCGGACACGGCACACTCGAGGCCGGCCAGGCCTTCTACGCTGACGTCAAGGGTCGTCTCGCGAAGTACGGACGCAGCCACGCCGACCTCAAGATCCTGCCTGCCGCCACCTTCGTTCTCGGTGACAACGCCGCCGACGCGCAGGAGAAGGCGTACCACATCCGTCGTCAGCAGGTCGGCCCGCAGACCGCCATCGCGTTCCTCGAACAGGTTTGGGGCCGAGACCTTTCCGCGTACGACGCGGACGGGCCGTTGCCCAAGGAAGACCCCGCTGACGACGTCGACATCACACGCGGACGAGTGCGCCACGTCAAAGATCCGCGCGCCGTCGCCGACCTGTGGCGGGCCAAGTCCGAAGCGGAAAATCTCAGCATTCGCGAACTGATCATCGAGGTCACCGCGCGCCAGCAGTTCGTCGGCAGTGCCGCCGAAGTGGCCGCCGAGATCGACAGCTACGTCCAGGGCGACGCCAGTGACGGCTTCATACTCGTCCCGCACCTCACCCCGGCCGGACTCGACGAGTTCATCGACACCGTGGTGCCGGAGTTGCAGGATCGCGGCAGCTTCCGAACCGAATATGCAGGAACCACTCTGCGCAGCCATCTCGGCTTGCGCCATCCGCACGAGCAGTCCGAAGGAGTTCGAGCATCATGACCGTCACCGACACCTCGATCGACACCTTTGCCACCGAATGGAATTCGTGGCACGAAGGGCGCAACACGACCTACGGTGAGCCGCTCGGGTGGCTGAGCCTGACGTCACTGCACTGGTTGGTGGAGACCGACTCCACGTTTGCAGACCTGCCAGGTGCATGGCGCGCCGACGACAACGGCGCCACCATCACCGGAACACCTGCCGACGAATTGTCGGTCGACGGCATTCCGGTGGACGGCTCCGTCACGATCGAACCGGTCGAAGGTGCACCAGGCTTGATCGTGAAGCAGGGTTCTCGTCTGGTCGAGGTGATCCGCCGGACCGGTGACGTGGCGTTGCGCGTTCACGACGCGTCCGCACCGGCACTGGCCCGGTTCACGGGCATCCCCACGTTCGAACCGCGTCAGGACTGGGTTGTCGACGCCGTGTTCACCGCGTACGACACGGCGCGGACCGTGACGACCGGCGCTGTCGTCGAAGGTCTCGAACATCACCACAATGCCCTGGGAACGGTCAGTTTCGAGTACGACGGAGCACCGCACGAACTGGTCGCGTTCGCGGGCAAGGGCGGTGGCCTGCACATACTGTTCACGGATGCGACGAGCGGTGTGTCCACCTATCCGTCGTCTCGCTCCCTGCAGCTGAGCGAGCCGGCGCCGGGTGGCGGTGTGGTGCTCGACTTCAACCGGGCGTCGAACCTGCCCTGCGCCTTCACCGACTACGCGACGTGCCCGGTGGCTCCTGCCGAGAATCGACTGCCGTTCGCAGTCGAGGCCGGCGAGAAAACGCCAGAAGGGCGCTGACATGACGGTTCCGCTGTCAGTTCTGGATCTGTCGCCGATCAGTGAGGGCGGGACCGCTCGCCAAGCGTTACGTAATTCGTTGGATCTCGCACGGGCCGCCGAAGCGTGGGGCTACAAGCGTTACTGGGTGGCCGAACACCACTTCGTCGGTGTCGCCAGTTCCGCGCCCGCCGTGCTGGTGGGACTGATCGCCGCAGCCACCAACACCATTCGCGTCGGTAGCGCCGCGGTATTGCTGGGGCACAACACCGCTGCGGAGGTAGTGGAAGCCTTCGGTACCGTCGAGGCGCTCTATCCGGGTCGAATCGACATCGGGCTCGGTCGTTCCGGGCAACGACAGGCAGAGGCCGTGGCGGCGGCCAAGGCCGCCGCGCCGGCATTCGTGCGCCGGGAAACCGAGGTTCGCGACGGCGTCGTGATACCGGCGGCATTCGATACTCGGAACCTGCTCACCTCGGCTCGTGCTCAGGCATCGCACGAAGCCCTGGCGTTCGAAGGCGCAAAAGCGCCCGACTACGAAGAGCAGGTCGGTGACATCCTGGCGCTGCTGGAGGGCACCTACCGCAGCTCCGACGGCATCGAACTGCACGTCAGTCCCGGTGAGGGTGCGGACGTGCAGGTGTGGGTGTTCGGCAGCAGTGCCGGGCCCAGTGCAGAACTGGCGGGTCGGCTCGGGCTCCCGTTCGGAGCGAACTATCACGTGGCTCCGTACAGCACTCTCGATGCCGTCGAGGCCTACCGCAACGCATTTCGGCCGTCCGACACACTCTCCGAACCATACGTCGTGGTATCGGCGGATGTCGTGGTGGCCGAAGATGATTCGACGGCACAGGAACTGGCGTCCTCGTACGGTCAGTGGACGCACAGCATCCGCAGCGGGCGTGGCGCGATACCGTTCCCGGACCCCGCTACCGCACAACCGCTCTCGGACACCGAGCGTAAGTTGGTCGAGGATCGGTTGATCACCCAGTTCGTCGGTTCACCCACCACCGTCGCGGACAGGCTCGCCAGCCTGCAGAAGGTCAGCGGTGCAGACGAGATAGTGGTGACGGGTGTGACGCACGGTCACGAAGATCGACTGCGTTCCTATCAACTGCTGGCCCGCGAGTGGGGACTACCCGCTCTGCTGGCTGCCTGACGAGCACCGTCGGGTGAACGGGGGTGGGCCGAACGTCGTGTCCACCCCCGCAACTCGTGGTCCGGTCTACCGCAGTCCGGATCATGCTCCGACGGCACTCGCGATCAGAGGCCAGGACGCCCGCAAGTCGGCTTCGAACAGACCCCAGGAGTGAGTTCCCTCCGGCCGGAAGCTGAAAGTCGCCGGTATCCCCAACTGATGGAAGCGATCTCGTAAGGCTGCGGTGCACAGATTGGTGACGGCCTCGAGGGCAGCGCCCGGAACGACGCCGGGGATCATCGCAGGCGAGTCGATTCTGTCGACAGGTCCGGGCACACCGTTGCCGGTGGAGATGAACAGGGTTGTCCCGCGTAACCTTTCGGCATTGACCAGGGGGTCGTGATCGACCCACTGCGGCCCGCCTGGCGGACCCCACATGTTGGCCGTGTTTCCGCCGCCGCGCACCTCCACCATGGCCCGGACTGCGGCCTGGCCCAGCGGATCACTGGTTCGCGGACAACCGCTGTACGAGCCGACGGCACGGTACAGGCCGGGCGCCTGAGCGGCGAGATCGAGCACCGGACCCCCGGCCATCGAGACCCCACCGAGGGCGTTGACGCCGGTGGTGCCGTACCGGGCATCGACCGCGGCGGGCAACTCCTTCGTCAGATAGGTCTGCCATTTGTTGCGTCCGAGAACCGGATCGTCGGCGTTCCAATCGGTGTACATGCTGAACTTGCCGCCGACCGGCATCACGACGTTGACGTGTTTGTCGGCGAAGAATTCCCGAACCCCGGTGTTGTTGAACCAGGAGATCCCGTCTTCACCGCCGCCCACTCCGGTCAACAGGTAGAACGTCGGGGCGGGTCGGCCGCCGGCCGGGGAGATGACGTCGTTGCTGATCCATCGGTCCATGGACGGCGAGTACACGTCGATGCGGGAGACCACCGATTCGGCGGTGGCCGTGGACGTGGTCAGGCCGAGGAATCCGGCGACCATCACCCCCGCCATGACCAACTGCACCGTGATTCGACTGCTCTTCACAACACCCCCAGGATGGTACCGACGTAACGACTGTGTCCGAACGAGAGTGACACAGTCCGGCCGTCGACGCGGCGTGTCCGGATAACGGTTCGATAAGGACGGCGACGCCGGCGTGTCCGCGCAGCAGGACCGAAGCACGTCACGGCGCCCAGGCCGACCAACCGCGGCACCGTGAAGACGTAACGACATGCCCCGGCCGCCGACGCCTGCCGGGGCACCGGCTCGACGGTCGAAAGTTTCGTGCCGTCGCAGGGCGGGGACCAGCCACGGGTGCGGTGGCCGACGCGAACAGACCTTGCGGGCTAATAGTCGGCAGGGGGTTTGGACGAACACTGATCTCGTTCAGTGCCCGTGCAACGATCTCCTGTCGGGTACTGGCAAATCGGTAGGTATCGGTGGTGAACGGCACCGACGCTCGACCGGACGACAGGACGGCTGTCGATGTTGTCGGCGACAGGGTTGTCGATGTTCTCGGCGACAGTGCCGTCGATGTTCTCGGCGAGAGTGGAACAAGGGCCGCGCCGCACCGCGCTTCGCCGGGCGAGGCGATTCCCCTGCGCTTCCCGTCCATCGCACCGGGCGGGCGGAAGCGCACGACAACGGTGGCAGAATGCGGTCGACAGCGAAGACTGTCAGCAGACCGAGTGAAGGGCAGGAGACATTCGCGTGGCATCGCAGTCGCAGCACCCCGAATCCGACGTGATTCGGTTGGCGTTCGGCCTGGGGGCCGTCGCGGTCACCGTGGCGCGTCGAACAGTTGGTGCCACCCTCGATTCGGTTCACCGTATTCCGGTGATCGGCAATCCGCTCGACACCGCGATCTGCGAGGTGACCGCGCTCGGTGAAGAGGCGATCCGGGCAAGCCTCGCCGCCGCGGACGCCACCGTCCGTTCGGTGGTCGACGTCGTCGTGGCTGCGGCTCTGGCCGAAATCGACATCACGAAGATCATCGTCGAGCACGTGGACGTCGACGCGGTGGTAGATGCCGTGGATCTGCAACGGCAGGTCGATCGCCTCGATCTGGTCGCCATCGCCGATCAGGTCATCGAAGGTGTCGACCTTCCCCGGATCATTCGAGAATCCACCGGATCGCTGTCCACCGAAGCGGTCCGCGGTGCCAGGGCACAGAGCATGCAGGCTGATGACGCCGTCGCCGGTTTCGTCGGAAAGTTACTCGGGCGGGATCGCCGACGACCGCCGGAGCCTGAGCCGTCTGGGTCTGAGCCGCCGGAGCCTGAGCCGTCTGGGTCTGAGCCGCCGGAGCCCCAGCCGTCTGGGTCTGAGCCGTCTGGGCCTGAGCCGTCTGGATCTCGGAAACTGGAGCTCGAGTGATCGAGACGAGTTCGAGGCCGGCCGGAATAGTGACGCGCGGGCTCGCCGGAATCATCGACGTCGCAGTGGTGCTCACGGTACTGGGAATCGGCTACGTGGGGGTGTTGTTCCTGCGACTCCTGTTCTCACCGCAGGACTTTTCCTTCGTTCAACCGGGGGTGGTGTGGTCCACGACGGCATTTCTGGCGACCGCAGTCGCCTACCTGACCGTGTGCTGGGCGACCACCGGGCATACCGTGGGATCTGTGGTGATGGGGGTGCGAGTGATCACGTCGTCGCTGCGGCTGGTGCGATGGCCGTTGGCGCTCCTGCGGGCGGTGCTGTGTGTGCTGTTCGCGTTCGGGCTGCTGTGGTCGGCCGTCGACCGGCGTCGACGATCGTTGCACGACATCGTCCTGCGCACCGAGGTGGTCTACGACTGGAGTGTCGACACCGACGTCGCCGCACCGGGTGGTGCGCACTCGTGACTGCACGCGGATGAGCGAGCCGAATCGGCCGGACGAACGGTTCACCCTCGCCAGCGAACGGACGTTTCTCGCGTGGATGCGGACGGCACTGGCGCTGCTCGCCGGTGGCATCGCGATGCTCGAGCTGATTCCGGGCTGGAGCACGGGTTGGGTACGTACCGGCATCGCGTTGGTGCTCATTGCCATGGCCGCGGCTGCCGCGCTGACCGGGATGCGGCGGTGGTTGCAGGTGAAGAAGGCCCTCGAAACCGGTGCGGACATGCCGTCGCCACACATGTTGTGGCTGTTCGCGGTAGGGCTGGCTGCCATCGCGGTGTCGGTCGGTGTGGCGACCGTCCTCACCCGACTTTCGGCGTGATGCGCTCCGTGGAAGTTCCACGGAGTCCTCGATAGTCTGCAATGAGAAGTCTGCGGTACTGCAGACACGGGGTCGACAGCGAGGAGCACACAGTGGCGCAGGAACTCAAGCTCGGATACAAAGCCTCGGCGGAGCAGTTCGGGCCGCGGGAATTGGTGGAGCTGGCAGTTCTCGCGGAGCAGCACGGTATGGATTCGGTGGCGGTGTCCGACCACTTCCAACCATGGCGACACAACGGCGGGCATGCGCCGTTCTCGCTCGCCTGGATGACGGCGGTCGGCGAACGCACCGAGCGGGTGCAGATCGGAACCTCGGTGATGACCCCGACGTTCCGTTACAACCCGGCGGTGATCGCGCAGGCCTTCGCGACGATGGGATGTCTGTACCCGGGCCGCATCATGCTCGGTGTGGGTAGCGGCGAGGCGCTCAACGAGATCGCCACCGGATTCAAGGGCGAATGGCCGGACTTCAAAGAGCGCTTCGCGCGTCTGCGTGAGTCGGTGCGTCTGATGCGCGAGTTGTGGCTCGGCGACCGCGTCGACTTCGAGGGCGAATACTTCACCACGCGTGGCGCCTCGATCTACGACGTTCCCGAAGGCGGCATTCCCGTGTACATCGCGGCCGGTGGACCGGTCGTGGCGCGATATGCCGGCCGGGCGGGTGACGGTTTCATCTGCACCTCGGGCAAGGGCATGGACCTGTACACCGAGAAGTTGCTCCCGGCCGTCGCCGAAGGTGCGCAGAAGGCAGAGCGCGACGTCGCCGAGATCGACAAGATGATCGAGATCAAGATCAGCTACGACACCGATCCCGCAGCAGCGCTCGAGAACACCCGTTTCTGGGCACCCCTGTCGTTGACGCCGGAGCAGAAGCACAGCATCGAAGACCCCATCGAGATGGAGGCCGCCGCGGACGCGCTGCCCATCGAACAAGTAGCCAAGCGGTGGATCGTGGCCTCCGATCCGGACGACGCCGTTGCTCAGGTGAAAGCATACGTAGATGCCGGTCTCAACCACCTGGTGTTCCATGCTCCCGGACACGATCAGCGCCGGTTCCTGGAACTGTTCGAACGCGACCTCGCCCCTCGCTTGCGCGCCCTGGGCTGATCGCGGATGCGGTGTCGGTCGAGGTGTAGGTCGGTCGAGGTGTGGGTCGGCCGACACCGTGCTCTCGTGACGCGGTGCTCCCACTAGGGTGGGTGGCATGTCGTCAGCGCCGAGTCCCGTATCGAGTGTGTACATCGCCTCAGCTGAAGGCGACACCGGAAAATCCACCATTGCGTTGGGTGTGCTTCAGATGCTGTGCGCGGGCGTCGCCAGGGTCGGCGTGTTTCGCCCGATCGCCAGATCCACCCAGGAAACCGACTACATACTCGAGCTTCTCCTCGAACACACCACCGCCGATCTGACGTACGCCGACGCTCTGGGCGTGACGTACGAGCAGGTACACGCAGACCCGGAGGCGGCGCTCGCCGACATCGTCGCCCGATACCACGTCGTCGCCGAGCAGTGCGACGCCGTCGTGATCATCGGTAGCGACTACACCGACGTCGCCAGCCCCAGCGAACTGAGCTTCAACGCCCGGATCGCCGTGAACCTGGGGGCGCCGGTACTGCTGGCCGTTCGAGGTTCCGGACGTACCGTCGACGAGGTGGCGCAGCTTGCCCACCTGTGCGCCGCCGAACTGGCGACCAATCACGCGCACCTACTGGCCGTCGTGGCCAACAGGTGCGATCCGGACAAGCTGGACGAGGTAACCGCAGCCCTGTCCGACATCGGTGTTCCGACATGGAGTCTGCCGGAGATTCCGCTACTGGTTTCACCCACGATGGCCGAATTGATGGAAGCAACCGGCGGCGAATTGTATTCCGGCGACCCGGAACTGCTGCACCGCGAAGCGCTCAAGGTGATGGTGGGCGGCATGACCGCCGAACACATTCTCGAGCGGCTCGTCGACGGCATGGTCGTCATCGCACCGGGTGATCGCTCGGACGTCCTGCTCGCCTTGCTGAATGCGCATGAGGCCGAAGGATTCCCGTCACTGGCGGGCATCATCATGAACGGCGGTATCACCCCGCACCCCGCGATCGCGGCATTGATGGCCGGCCTCAAGCAACGGTTGCCGCTGTTGACCACGACGCTCGGAACCTACGAGACCGCCAGTGCCGCAGCCCGAACCCGCGGCCGCGTTGCCGTCGGCTCACAGCGCAAGGTCGACACCGCATTGAGCCTGATGGAACAGCACGTCGACCCGAAGGTGCTACTGGAGCGGTTGGCGGTGCCGATCCCCTCGGTGGTGACGCCACAGATGTTCGAGTACAAGCTCATCGACCGAGCGCGGGCCGACCGCAAGCACATCGTGCTCCCCGAAGGCGACGACGATCGGATCCTGCGGGCCGCAGGCCGATTACTGCAGCGTCAGGTCGCTGATCTGACAATTCTCGGCGACGAGACCAGCGTGCGCCGACGCGCCACCGAACTGGGCGTTGACATCAGCGGCGCCCAGGTGCTCGCGCCGGCCGAGTCCGAGTACACCGAGAAATTCGCTCAGGAATACGCGACGCTGCGGGCACACAAGGGCATGACCGTCGAACGAGCCCGCGAGGTGATCGCCGACATCTCGTACTTCGGAACAATGATGGTGCACTTGGGAATTGCCGACGGAATGGTCTCCGGGGCGGCCCACACCACCGCGCACACCATTCGGCCGTCGTTCGAGATCATCAAGACAGCGCCCGGCGTCTCCACGGTGTCGAGCATCTTCCTCATGTGTCTGGCAGACCGAGTGCTGGCGTACGGCGACTGCGCCGTGGTTCCCGATCCGACGTCGGAGCAGTTGGCGGACATCGCCATCTCCTCGGCGCAGACCGCCGCACAGTTCGGGATCGACCCCCGCGTCGCGATGCTCTCGTACTCCACCGGCGATTCCGGTACCGGTGCCGATGTCGACAAGGTGCGAACCGCTACCGCACTGGTACGCGAGCGTGAGCCGGACCTGTTGGTGGAAGGTCCTATTCAGTACGACGCAGCCGTGGAACAGAGCGTCGCGGACAAGAAGCTTCCCGACTCGCAAGTGGCAGGCAAGGCAACGGTGTTCGTCTTCCCTGACCTCAACACCGGAAACAACACCTACAAGGCAGTGCAGCGCAGCGCCGGGGCCATCGCCGTCGGCCCGGTGCTGCAAGGATTGAACAAGCCGGTCAACGACCTCTCGCGCGGTGCGCTGGTCCAGGACATCGTCAACACCGTGGCCATCACGGCAATTCAGGCACAGGGAGCGCAGTCGTGAGCGACGGAACCGTATTGGTCATCAACTCCGGCTCGTCGTCCATCAAATTCGAACTGGTACATCCCGATACGGCAGAATCGGTGGCGCACGGACTCGTCGAGCGCATCGGCGAACCGGACGGGCATATCGTCTACAACCACCGGACCGGCACCGAGGACCGCACCGGGCCCATCGCCGATCACCGCACCGGACTCGAGCAGGTACTTGCGATCGTCGCGCAAGTGGGCCGGCCGCTGCGCGAAGCCGGCATCATCGCCGTCGGACACCGGGTAGTGCACGGCGGAGACGTCTTCTTCGAACCGACCCTGATCGACGACGCGGTGCTGGCCGCTATCTCCGATCTCGCCGCTCTTGCGCCGCTGCACAATCCGGCCAACGTCATCGGTATCGAGGTGGCCCGCGAAGCACTGCCGGACGTGCCGCACGTCGCCGTGTTCGACACGGCGTTCTTCCACACCCTCCCCGCCGCAGCGGCCACGTACGCCATCGACCGTGAGGTGGCGAAAGAGAACAGGATTCGCCGCTACGGCTTCCACGGGACCTCCCACGAATACGTGTCCGGCCGCGTCGCCGCGTTCCTCGGCAAGGACCCGGCCGAGCTGAACCAGATAGTGCTGCACCTCGGAAACGGCGCCTCCGCGTCGGCCGTCAAGGGCGGCAAGGCAATCGACACCACCATGGGCCTGACGCCCCTCGAGGGCCTCGTCATGGGGACCCGCAGCGGTGACGTCGACCCGGGCATCGTGCTGCACCTCTCCCGTAGCGCCGGGATGAGCGTCGATCAGATCGACGATCTACTCAACCGCCGTTCCGGACTCAAGGGGCTCTCCGGTGTCAACGACTTCCGCGAACTACTTGCCTTGATCGGCACGGGCGACGCGGACGCGCAACTCGCGTACGACGTGTACGTGCACCGGCTACGCAAGTACATCGG
Organism: Rhodococcus sp. 27YEA15; assembly: GCF_049739425.1. NCBI lineage: Bacteria > Bacillati > Actinomycetota > Actinomycetes > Mycobacteriales > Nocardiaceae > Rhodococcus > Rhodococcus sp. 27YEA15. Next base: position 3,858,269 of record NZ_JBMHHW010000001.1, on the reverse strand, counting down.
CGCCTACCTCGTGGCACTGGGCGGCGTGGACGCCATCACCTTCACCGGCGGCGTGGGGGAGAACAACGTGGACGTCCGACGCGACAGCCTCGCCGGCCTGGGGCGCCTGGGTATCGAGGTCGACGCCGGCCTCAACGAGGCGAAAAGCAGGGGGGAACGCCGCATCTCGGCCGCATCCTCCGGCGTCGAGGTGCTGGTGATTCCGACCAACGAGGAGCTGGCCATCGCCCGCGCGGCAAAAACCGTCGCCTCTGCTGTACGCCTTTGTTAACCGCCGGCGGTTAACAAAGGCGCACAGCAGGATAAGGTGATCGGCGTGTTCACCGTAGAGAGTCGCCGTACCTTCGTTGCCAGGCAAGGGCTCCCGTCGCCGGTGCGAGCGGAGAAGAACCTGCCGGTTCTGACTCCGACCGGCGAGTTCCGGGTCACTCTACGAGTGGGGTTTTCGTTCGAGGACGACCAGCTCGGCGAGAAGGGGTGGTTCGTCGACACCGATGCGCTCGACGACGCGGTCGATCGATGCGTCGGAAAGCTGTCGAACGAGCCGTGGACTACGATCTTCACCTTCCGCCCGTCGTTCGAAAACGTCGCAAGATGGGCCTTCGAGGATCTCACTGCCGAGATTCCGCAGCTGACCTACGTCGAGCTGGACAACGAGAGCATCGGCGTCGCAACGAGGTATCTGTCGAGGAACGGTTGAGGACCGTTCGGCCGTCCGCCACCGATGTCGAGGTGTGGACGTCCCGTCCTGGGCAGGTGTGGGTGGCGGTGGCGTGTGGGGGATCAGGGATGGATCAGAACCGGCTTCGCGGACGGACCTGGTTCGCCAAATCCACCAGAGTGTAGCGGTGCGAGCGTGATTCGGTAGCCCGGGCCAAGGCTCGCAGGCAGGCTTCCACGCCGCCGCGCAGTCCGTTCTCGGTGAACGGCAGATCGAGGATCGGTTCCGATTCGGTATGCGAGGTGTTACCGGCGATCACCCAGTCCAGGGCGGCTCCGAGCATGACGGTACGCAATTGCAACGCCCGGCCTTCGTCGGCAGGCAGCGCCCGTACTCGCCGTGCCGCCTCGCGCAGCGTCGATTCGTCCAGGCCGGCCGGCGGTGCGACGGACAGTAGAACGAGCACGGCCGTCATACGGGCGACATTGTGATGACGCGAACTGGTCGGTACCTCGTCGAGCGCGGCCACCGCTGCCCTCGTCTCGCCTCGATCTGCCAGCCGGCGGGCCAGCCCGAACGCAGCGCTCACGAAATTGTGATCGGTGTTCCACACGGTTCGGTAGTACTTCTCGGCGAAGCTGCGCCACTGCGCCGGATCATCGCTTTCCCAATGCTGGAGAACCAGTTCTGCCGTCGCGGCCAGTGCCAGCTTCGGCGCCGTCTCGCCGGGCAGCGCCGTCAGCACTGATTCGAAGTGGGTGAACGCTTCTTCGAACCGTCCCAGCTGCAACGCCGCGAGACCCCGGTACCACGTGATCTTCCACGAGGTGCCGACAAGTGGTGCAGCATCGTCGAGAACGGCCAACGCAGTGTCCGGGTCGTCGAGGTCGAGGTGGACCTGTGCCTCGGCCAGCCGCACCTCGCTCGAGAATGCGGTACCGTGCTCGCTTGCGGTCCGGTCGATCCCGTTCTCCCGCGCGTGACGCAGGGCGTCCAAGGTCTGCGAGGGCTCGCTGTGCACGGCAGCAGCCAACAACAATGCACTCGGATCGGACGGATCCACCAACAAAGCCGGCAATGCCTGCACGACGTCGCGCGGGGTCAATTCCGCTGCCTTGGTTCGGCCGTCGAGATACACGTCGGTCTGCGCGGCGAGTTCGTCGGTTCCGAAAGAGGTGCGCTGCCTGCTGAACACCAGCGAAAGACCAGGATTCTCCTGACCGCTACGTTGGGCCAGGATCTCGCGCAACACCCCGGTGAGTTGGCCTGCCAACTCCTCGGCAGAGCCGAATCGCTGTTGTGGATCCGGATCGGTGGCACGCAAGAGCAGACGGTGGAAGAACTCGTGATCACGCAGTACCTGCTCGTCGGCCGGGTCCGGTAGTCCATCGAGGTACCGCCCGTGTTTCGACGGCATCTCCAACGTGAGGACTGCGAGAGTCCTTCCCACCGTGTAGATGTCGGAAGCCACCGTCGGTCCGGTCTCGATGATCTCGGGGGCCTGGTATCCGGCGGTACCGTACAGATAGCCGTAATCCTCGATACCGGACACGGCGCCCAGGTCGATCAGTTTCAACTGATCCTCGGTCACCATGACGTTTTCCGGTTTGAGATCGTTGTACACCAGGCCGGTCGAGTGCAGATACCCCAGGGCCGGAAGGATTTCCAAGACGTACCCGATGGCTTGGTCGACCGGCATGTGCCGGGCATCGGTACAGGTGGCCAGCACCTCTCGCAACGAGCGCCCGCCCACGTACTCCATCACGATGTAGCCCATGGCGGTGCCGTCCGGACGCGGATGCTCGACGAAATTGAAGATCTTGACGATGCTCGGGTGTGCGACCTCGGCCAGGAACTGGCGTTCGGCCACCGCGACAGCCTGCGCTTCCGAGTCACCGAAATGCAGCAGTCCCTTCAGTACCACCCACCTGTCGCTGACGTTGCGATCGATGGCCAGATAGATCCAACCGAGCCCGCCGTGCGCGAGAGGTCCTTGTACCTCGTACTGTCCGGCCACCAACTCGCCGGTGTCGAGAAGCGGTCGGAAGTCGAACGTGGAACCACACTTCGGGCACACACCGCTCTGACGGGCCGTCGACGTCGCGCTCTTGCGTCCTACCGGTTCGCCGCATTTCCAGCAGAAGCGTTTGCGTTCGGGAACTACGGCGTCGGTCATCACGGCGCTCGCCGGATCCACCTGCGGAACCGGCGGTACCTCGACCAGGCCGCCGCCGATCCGCAGTCTTCGGTCCGATCGAGAACGCCGCGAGCGGGTGGAGCGACCGGTAGGCGACGAGCCGGTGGACGGAGCGCTCTCGCGTCGACGCGCCGACGTCCGCTCGGGGCGTTCCCCGGCACGAGTGGCATCGTCGAGGTCCCCGCGTAGTGCTGCCGAGGTCGCCTCCGGATCGCCGCGTAGTGCTGCCGAGGTCGCCTCCGGATCGCCGCGTACTGCTGCCGAGGTGGCGTCGGGATCGGGACGGGAAGAGGCTTGCGTCGCTTCCGAATCCGCTGCCGCGGAAGGTCTGGGGGTCGTCTCGTTCACAGTCGCCTCAATCTCGGTAGACCGCAGGCGGCGGAACAGGGGCCGGGCCGAGGACGGCCAGCCTACGGTCGTAGATCCGGGTCCACGTGCCGTCGGCCCGGATTCGGTCGAGCGTTCCGTTGACGAACCGCACCAGATCCGTGTCTGCTTTGTTGATTCCGATTCCGTACGGTTCGGTGCCCAGCGCACCACCGACCATCTCGAGGTACGGATCCTGCGACGCCAATCCCGCGAGAATCGAATCGTCGGTGCTGATCGCGTCGACCTGACCTTGCTGCAACACGACCAGGCAGTCCGACCACATCGGCACGGCGACGACGGTGGCCCGTGGCTGCAGGTCCTGGATGCGGGCCAGCGAGGTGGTACCCCGCGCAACGCACACGCGCTTGTCGGCGACGTCGTCGATTCCCCGGATACCGGAGGTGCGCAGCACCAGTATCTTCTGCCGGGCCGCGAAGTACTCGGTGGAGAACTCCACCTTCTCGCGACGTTCGCACGTAATGGTCATCGTCTTGACCACGATGTCCACCGTCGAGTCCATCAACGCCTGAATACGGTCGTCGGAGGTGAGGATTCGGTACTCGATACGCTCGGGATCGCCGAGGAGATCTCGAGCCACTTCTCGGGCGATGTCGACGTCGAACCCTTCGAGTCGCCCGGTCACGGGATCTCGGAAACTCATCAGATTGCTTCCGGTGTCGAGCCCGACGATCAGCCTGCCGCGGGCACGAATCCGGTCGACGGCCGGGCCGGCGTGGTCGCGCGCGGGTCGTAGGCTCGCCGTCGGGTCACCGCAGTTCTGGGCCGGGGTCGGCAGCGCAGGCGGCGCGATCGTCGCCCCGGCCGGCATCGGAGGTTGCGTGTACACGGCGGAAGGGGGCACCGAGGAATCCTGAACCGACTGAGTTCCGCAGGCCGTCACGAGTACGGCGGACGCCATCGTGGCCGCGAACAGAGTGCACCGGGATCGGATCATCGGTACTCCCGCAGACGTGGCCAGAATCCGATCAGAATTCCGGCCACGCCCAGGGCTGTCAGTGCCGTGGTGCCGGGGGCGGAAAGCGCGAACACCTTGGCTGCATGTGCGATGTTGGACCGCAACGAGTCTCGTGTGTCGATCATCGCCTGAGTCAGCTCTCGATCGAGGGCACCGTAGGCGGCAGCCGAATCCTCGGGCCCAGGCCCGGTCGCGATGTCCGAAGCGCCGGTGTAGTCCCCGATCCCGAGTCGCTCCGACATCCGGGAGTGTGCGCTCACCCAGGTCTGGCGGGCGTCCAGGGCGCGGGAGAGCACACCGGGATCCACCTCCGCTCGATCGTGCTCGGCCAGACCTGCCAACACGGACTCGACAGTGCGAACTTCGCCTGCGAAGGTGTCATTTCGTACGGCAGCGGCGTCCCGGCGAGCAAGCGCCAACGTCTCCACCGTCCGAGCCTGCTGCGCGGCGATGCGGGCGGTGGTCAGCTGGTGCAACGGATATGCACTCGACTCCAAGGCTCGTCCGGTGGACACCGCCGACACCACGCCGACCACGACGATCCAGACCAATGCTGCCGCAACGGCGATCGACGCGAGGACGAGCCCGCCGTTGAACGTACGACGACTTCGGCGGGCCAGATGCCACTGCGTCAGTACCAGCGCGGTCAGTACCACGACGAACGCCGCTATCGGCCACCACGGCGGAGTTTGCGAGTCTTGTTGGACCTTGGTGACCGCCGTCGCCCGCTCGGCGTGCAGCTGCTGCGCGACCGGAAGGATCGAGGTCTGCATCAGATTCGACGCTTCACTCAAATAGGCTGAACCGACCGGGTTACCGATTCGATTGTTCGCCCGGGCCGTTTCTATCAAACCCGTGTAGACGGACAACTGCGTCGAGATACTCGACAGCTCGAGATGCCCGGTGGTGTCCGAAGGATCGAGGCCGGCGGAGGCGCTGACGACGTCGGCCGACGCCTCGCCGATGGACTGGGTGTACCGGGCACGTACGTCTGCATGCTCGAGTCCACCGGAAATGAATGCCGTCGCAGCGGCCGCGTCGGCCACCGACAGCGCCCCGTAGAGCGTCTGGGACGAATTGGCGAGCGGTTCGGTTTCCGTCAGTAAGAGCGAGAGGCGGGATTCGCGACGCTCGATGGTGGCAGCGGCAAGCAGACCGGCCGCCACCGTGATCACCACCAACACCAGGCCGAGCAGGGTCAGTCGTCCGGGGGTGGACGCGAAGAACGAGCGCAGTTCCCGCTGAAACCGTGGTCGAAGTGAATCGTCAGGGGGTCTACCGGCAGGTTCGACGGATGTGACGACGAGGTCGAGCATCGAACACCTCGTTTCACCGTCGGTGGCAGAGAAAAAGAATCAGAGAATCTTCGCGAGCATATAAGGATCGCGTGAGACTCGAGCCGATTGCACGCGTTAGTGTGTGACAACGGTCAGAGCGGGCGGAGCGAGGTAGTCGATGCGTGGTGACGGTGACGGTTGGTCGATCGGACCGGACGGTACACGGCATTGGGGGCGCCACGGCGCTGCCGGTTTACTTCTGAGAGCCCCGGACTCCGACGGGTCGCCGATGGTGTTGCTGCAGCATCGAGCGGCATGGAGCCATCAGGGCGGAACCTGGGCGCTGCCCGGTGGAGCACGGGATTCGCACGAGAGCACAACACACGCAGCGGTGCGGGAGGCCCACGAAGAGGCCGGGATCGACGAGGGAGCAGTCGAGGTACGCGGTGAGGTGATCACGATGCGCGCAGAAAGTGGATGGACGTACACGACAGTTGTCGCCGACGCCTCGCATCCGCTCGTTACCGTCGCCAACGGTGAGAGCACCGAATTGCGGTGGGTACGGGAAGCGGAGGTCGATACGTTGCCGTTGCACCCCGGATTCGGATCGTCCTGGCCGCAGTTACGAACGTCGGCGGTCGGATCAGGTCCGGCTCACCCGCATACCGTGGTGTTGGCGGACGGCCGATTCGGCTGGTGGCCGGGCAATGCCGGGTCAGATGTCGCGAGCGGACACCTGCGCGCAGGGTGTTCGGAGACGGGTTCCGGCAGTCGGTAGACGACGGGTCTGTTCGCGCAGACGAGAAGGGGCCGAACTCCCACGGGAATTCGGCCCCTTCTCGTCTGGCTTCGTGAGCTCGACGAGATCAGCTCAGCGATGTGATCTCGACGAGATCAGCTCAGCGATGTCAGTGCGGTGATGAAGCTGACTGCGGTGATGCCGAGCTTGAGCAGCTGGCCGATCTGGTCGAGGTTCTTGCTGTCGAGAGATCCGCTGTCGAGCGATCCGCCGCCGAGAGATCCGCTGCCGAGAGATGCCATGTGAACTCCTAAAAGGTCGTTTAATAACTGGGGAGAAACTACCTGAGCAATTCGCCGGAAGCATCCCTTAAATCACCAGTGTGACCAAAATCACTAGTTTCGGAATGTTTGCTGGATCGTCGCGTGAACGCAGGGGAAACTGCGATCGACATCACGGAAAATGTCGAAACCGGGCCATCAGAATGCCGAACGTTAACTGTTGGCGGCGTTAGCTTCGAGCGCTTGAACCATACGCCGCGCCGCCGCCTGCGGATCCGGAGCGTCGGTGAGAGCCCGAACCACCACAATTCTGGTTGCACCGTTTTCGAGTAGTTCCGGCAGACGTTCCTCGTCGATACCGCCGATGGCGAACCACGGGCGAGGCGGCGCCGCCTCGGCAGTGGACCGAACAAGATCCAGACCCGACGCCTTCCGGTTCGGCTTGGTCGGAGTGGCCCACACCGGTCCGGTGCAGAAGTAGTCGACGCCTTCCTCGATCGCGGCCAGGCTCGCCTGGGCCCGGCTGCTGGTGGACCGACCGATGACGACGTCCTCGCCGACCACGGTGCGGGCATAGGGGACCGGGATGTCGTTCTGGCCGAGATGGAGAACATCGGCGCCGGACGCCATCGCGAGGTCCGCACGGTCGTTGACGGCGAGAAGAGCCCCGTGCCGACGAGCCGCCGCCGCCAACACGCCGAGTGCGATCAGCTCGTCCTTCGCTTCGAGCGGGCCGAACTCCCGCTCACCGGCCGAGCCCTTGTCACGCAATTGAATGATGTCGACGCCCCCGGACAGCGCGGCCTCCGCGAACTGCGCGAGGTCACCTCGCTCACGCCGAGCATCGGTGCACAGGTACAGCTGCGCTGCTGCCAGGCGCTGCCGCCGGTCGATGATGTCACTGGGATGTGTGGGGTGCACGGAGCAAACGGTAGCCTCTAGGGCGCAAGGTTCAACACGGGAGTCCCGAAAACCGGTAACCGCTTTGTCGCGATAGCCGGGAGCGTGGGGCTGAGAGGGGATCGCGAGAGATCCCGACCGTCAGACCTGACCCGGATCATGCCGGCGCAGGAAGTGGAGGAAGTTACGTGATCACACAGTCTCGGACGGTGTCGGTGGTCGGCGGCGGAGTCATCGGCCTCGCGGTCGCCTGGCGCGCGGCTCGCGATGGTTGGGTTGTCCGGTTGTACGACCCCGCACTGGGATCCGGCGCCTCCTGGGTGGCCGGCGGAATGCTTGCGCCGCTCTCGGAAGGGTGGCCGGGTGAGGAAACTGCGTTGGCCGTCGGAGCGGCCTCTCTGCAACGCTGGCCCGATTTCGGAGCCGAACTGGAGAAGTTCGGGCAATCGGTCTTCACCGCCGACAGTTCGTTGACCGTCGCCCTCGACGCCGCCGACGCGCAGGATCTGCAGACCATCGCCGAATGGGTGAGCGCCCAAGGCCACGAACTGGAAGTTGTCGGGCGCGCCCGAATCCGGGAATTGGAGCCGATGCTCGGGCCACGGATTCGCTCGGGCCTGCTGGCCGTCGGGGAATCGGCGGTTGACAACAGGCGACTGCTCACCGCGCTGCAGGACGCCTGCGTCGCCGAGGGAGTCGAGCTGATCGGACGGCCTGTCCATGATCTCGACGAGCTCGACACCGACCAGATCGTCCTGACCGCCGGGATCGCGTCCGCGAAACTGTGGCCGGGACTACCCGTCCGGCCCGTCAAAGGCGAAATCCTGCGACTACGCGCGCGGGCATCGGTCACACCCGCGCCCAGTCGCACCATCCGGGGCAGCGTCCACGGGCGCCCGGCGTACCTCGTGCCGCGCGCCGACGGAATCGTCGTCGGCGCAACACAGTACGAATCCGGTGAGGACATCCAGGTCACCGTCGCCGGTGTTCGCGACTTGATCAACGACGCCGAAGCGCTCATGCCCGCCATCGGTGAATACGAGCTGTACGAGTGCAACGCCGGACTCCGGCCGATGACGCCGGACAACCTACCGCTCATCGGACGGCTGTCCGACCGCGTCGTCGCCGCCACCGGCCACGGACGCAACGGTGTCCTGCTCACTCCGATCACCGCGGACGCCACAGTTGCTCTGCTCAACGGAACGAATCTGACCGAAGTCGAGGGAACGGAACCGCAGAGATTTGCCGACATACCGAATCGCCGTGATTGGCGAACACCGAAGTCTAGAACAAGTGAGGAATTGTAATGAGTGAGCAGATCCCGATCGGGATCACCGTCAACGGCGAAGACCTCGAGTTTCCGCAGGCCGTAACGGTGTCGGACCTTCTGGTGCACCTGTCCCTGCCCACGAAGGGCATCGCGGTGGCCATCGACGGAGCGCTGTTCCCCCGCGGCCGTTGGAGCGAGTCCGTCGAGCGTGGCGCGAACATCGAAATCCTCACGGCGGTGCAGGGTGGCTGAACACGACTTGTTGACCATCGCCGGCCGAACCTTCGGCTCACGCCTGATCACCGGGACCGGCGGGGCGGCCAACCTCGCGGTCCTCGAAGAGGCATTGGTCGCGTCCGGAACCGAACTGACGACGGTGGCCATGCGACGCGTCGACGCCGCCGGCGGTACCGGCGTGCTCGACCTGCTTCGCGCACTCGGCATCGAACCGTTGCCGAACACCGCTGGTTGTCGCGGCTCCGCAGAAGCAGTGCTGACCGCCCAGCTCGCCCGCGAGGCACTCGAGACCGATTGGGTCAAACTCGAAGTGATCGCCGACGAGCGGACCTTGTTGCCGGACGCGATCGAACTGGTCAAGGCTGCCGAGCTGTTGGTGGACGACGGTTTCACCGTGCTGCCGTACACCACCGACGATCCGGTGCTCGCACGTCGACTCGAGGATGTCGGCTGCGCCGCCGTGATGCCCCTCGGCTCGCCCATCGGCACCGGGCTCGGTATCGCCAACCCGCACAACATCGAGATGATCGTCGAACGCGCCGGGGTCCCGGTGATCCTCGACGCCGGAATCGGAACGGCCAGTGACGCGACTTTGGCGATGGAGCTCGGTTGCGACGCCGTCCTGCTCGCCACCGCAGTCACCCGAGCCAAGGAACCGGCGCTGATGGCGTCGGCGATGCGGCACGCCGTCGTCGCCGGGTACGAAGCGCGCCGGGCTGGTCGAATCCCGCGTCGATTCTGGGCGCAGGCCTCGTCGTAGCCTCCCTTCCGGATAGGACATCGGGCTCGGACCCGGTTTCGCTGCGGGGCTCCGCCCCGGTTTCGCTGCGGGGCTCCGCCCCGGTGTCCTACCTGAGTACCACCTCGAACTAGACCTGCGGCGGATGTGGGGAGCGCAAACGTAGGGCAAACTTCTCCTCATGATTGAACTGAGGGGATTGACCAAGGCATACGGGCCCACCAAAGCGGTGGACGATCTGACGTTCACGGTCAAGTCGGGGGTGGTGACCGGGTTCCTCGGACCCAACGGCGCCGGCAAGTCCACCACGATGCGCATGATCTTGGGCTTGGACCGCCCCACGGCCGGGCAGGCGCTGGTAGACGGCAAACCGTACCGCGAACTCAAAGACCCGCTACGGACCGTCGGCGCACTGCTCGACGCGAAGTGGGTGCACCCGAACCGCAGTGCGCGGGCCCACCTGCAGTGGATGGCGGCATCGAACTCGATTCCCAAGTCCCGCGTCGACGAGGTCCTCGGGCTGGTCGGGTTGTCCGAGGTCGCGGGCAAGAAAGCGGGCGGATTCTCCCTCGGGATGTCGCAGCGACTCGGCTTGGCCGGGGCGCTGCTGGGGGATCCGAAGATTTTGTTGTTCGACGAGCCGGTCAACGGTCTCGACCCCGAGGGCATCGTCTGGATCCGTAAGTTCATGCAGCGCTTGGCGTCCGAGGGGCGCACGGTGTTGGTGTCCTCGCACCTGCTCACCGAGATGGCGCTCACGGCGGAGAATCTGGTGGTCATCGGTCGGGGCCGGTTGATCTCCGATTCCTCGGTCCAGGAATTCGTGGATCGCTCCTCGGAGTCCACGGTGCGTGTTCGTAGCCCGCAACTGGATGCACTGCGCAGTGTGTTGACCTCGCAGGGGCTCACGGTCCGGGAGGACGGTACCGGCGCGGCGCCGGCATTGGTGGTGGTCGATTCCACCACCGACGTGATCGGTGGTCTGGCCGGATCGAACGGGATCATGTTGTACGAGTTGGCTTCTCATCAGGGCTCACTCGAGGATGCCTTCATGAAACTCACCGGTGACGATGTCCAGTACCAGGCGACCGGAGTCGACGGCGCACAGAACAATTCCATGGGAGGTGCACTGTAATGGCTGTCCTCAGTGCTGAAAGAATCAAGATCACCACCACCAAGTCACCCCTGTGGTGCACGGTCATCATCATCGTCCTCGCACTCGGTCTGGCTGCTGTCGTCGGTTTGTCGTCCAAGTCGTCGTTGACGCGCTACAACAACGACATCGCAGCCGGTAGCAAGCCGGACTTCACGCCTACCCTCCCGACACTGTCGGACGCTGCCAGCGGTATCTCGGGATTCGGCATCCTGGTCTTGATGATCATGGCCGCCCTCGCGGTGACCAGCGAATACCGCTTCGGCATCATCCGCACCACTTTCCAGGCCGTCCCCAACCGCGGATCGGTCCTGGCAGCCAAGGCGCTGCTGATCGGCGTGTTCGGCGCCGTTCTGACCCTCGTCTTGACCTTCGGCGCGTACGCGCTCACCAAAGCGACAGCCGGCGACGCCGGAACGGCGCTGTCCCTGTCGACGAGCAGCGACTGGCGTGCGGTCTACGGCGTCCCGATCTACGCCCTCCTGTGCGTGATCCTCGCCGTCGGGGTCGGAGCGCTGCTGCGTCAGTCGGCCGGAGCCATCGCCCTGCTGCTCCTGTGGCCGCTGCTCATCGAGAATCTCTTCAACCTGTTCGGCAGCGTGGGCGAGAAGATCATGCCGTTCCTGCCCTTCATGAACGCGAATCACTTTCTCAGCGACAGCCCGACCACCTCGAGCAGCGTCAACTTCCACTGGGGCCCCTGGGGAAGTCTGATCTACTTCGCGGTTTTCGTCTTGGTGATCTTCGGGGCAAGTGTGGCCGTTGTGAACCGACGCGACGCATAGACCCCGCTCAGCGGTAGCCCGGAGGGGCGGGTGCGAATTCGATTCGCACCCGCCCCTCCGGCTGTTTCGATCGTTACGCTCGGCGCATGAGATTGCGTGTGGTGGCGGCTGTGACGGTGACCGGCATCCTGACTCTCGCCAGTTGCACGGCAACGCAAGACGGCGTCGACGTACTGAATCCGTCGGATTTCGCCGACACCGTCACCGTCGACGCGGTGACCGGCCACCTCGAGGAACTCGAGCGGATCGCCGATGAGCACGGTGGCAATCGAGCTGTCGGAACCGTCGGATACGACGCGAGTGTCGACTACGTCGTCGATGTGCTCACGGACCGAGGATTCGACGTCAGTGCCCCCGAATTCGAGATCGGCAGTTTCGACACGGAGGTGGAGTCGTTGCGCGGTGGGGACGGCCGATCTGTCCCCGTGCACGCGTTGACGAATTCCGTGTCGACGGGACCGGAGGGTATCGATGCTCCGGTGATGGCGCTACCGAAGGACGCGTCCCTCGGTTGCGCCGCGACCGATTACGACGGTACCGATGCGGCAGGCGCGATAGTGCTGGTGAACCGTGGACAGTGTCGGTTCGGGGAGAAGGAGTCGATCGCAGCCGATCGTGGGGCGGCGGCCTTGATCGTCGTCGACCCGTCGGGGGGAACGATCACCGACGGGACTGTCGGCGAGCCGGGTGCATCGCGGATACCGACCGGGTCGGTGACCGGAGACGACGCGAGAGCGCTGGCCGCAAGCGATGCACCCGCCAGGTTGGTTCTGGCCACTCACACGCAAGTTCGGCACTCGCGCAACGTCGTAGCCCAGACCAGAACCGGTTCCACCGGCGACGTGGTGGTCGTGGGTGCTCATCTCGACAGTGTGGACTCAGGGCCGGGGATCAACGACAACGGCACCGGAGTCGCAGCGATACTGGAAACGGCTCTCCGGCTGGGTGGATCACCGAACGTCGAGAATGCCGTTCGGTTCGCGTTCTGGGGTGGCGAGGAAGAAGGACTGCTGGGTTCGGCGGCGTACGTCGAGAACCTGACCGACTCGGAGCGGGCCGATATCGCGCTCTATCTGAACTTCGACATGCTCGGCTCGCCCAACGCCGGTTATCTCGTGTACGACGGTGACGATTCGGACGACGAAGGTGAGGGGCCGGGCCCCGACGGGTCGGACGGTATCGAGCGGACGTTCACCGAGTTCTTCGCCGATCGTGGAATCGAGGTCGAAGGTACCGATTTCGACGGGCGTTCGGACTACGGGCCGTTCATCGGCAGCGGGATTCCGGCCGGCGGAGTGTTCAGCGGTGCCGACGAGCGCAAGACACGGGCCCAGGCCCAGAAGTGGGGTGGAGACGCCGATCGGATGATGGATCCGAACTACCACACCGCTCGTGACATCCTCGCGAACGTCGATCGAGAAGCGCTCGCGGTCAACGCCATTGCCGTCGCATATGCGGTGGCCGTCTACGCGAACTCCGTCGAGGGGGTCAACGGAGTTCCGGTCGGCACAGCGCGGACGACGGCGCGAGCCGAGATGTCTGCTTCACCGCCGCGTTGACCGACCGATCCGGAGCCCGTCCGGTGTGAAGTAGACCAGGGCATTGTCTGTTACCTCGAGTTACCCTCGGGTAATGGCTGATCAATCCCCGAGTGAAGCGGAAACCGGCAATCCGGTCACCGCCGCATCGGGAACCGCGCGTTCGGCGCTTGACGTGGCACTTTCTGCGATTGCCGAGCTGAACCGCCGGCATCAACTGGTCGATGCCGTGCGGAAATTGCGGAAGATACTGCCCGGTGACCCGGCCTTCGGTGACCCGCTCTCCCTGGCCGGTTCCGGCGGCGCGCGCGCCGTGGCCCGGGTGGCCGACCGGTTCTTCGATCAGCAACCGGCGGCGACCCGAGAAGTCGGTCTGGGCGCGCTGCAGGTCTGGCAAGCGGCGCTCGAACGGCTCGGTCGTGGTCGCGGCGATCACGAGCTCACCGTCGTCTTCACCGATCTGGTCGGATTCTCCACCTGGTCTCTGCACGCCGGCGACAGCGCCACCCTCACACTGCTGCGAGCCGTCGCGCAGGCCGTCGAAACGCCTATCACCGACAACGGTGGCCATGTCGTCAAACGTATGGGCGACGGGCTGATGGCTGTGTTCGACGACCCCGACGCCGCCGTGCGAGCCGTGTTCGCCGCCCAGGACGCGCTGGCCGGTATCGAACTCGACGGCTACCTGCCCCGAATGCGAGTGGGACTGCACACCGGTACACCGCGCCGCATCGGCGACGACTGGCTCGGTGTCGACGTCACCATCGCGGCCCGCATGATGGGTCTTGGCGGTGACGGCAACGTGATGATGTCCGCGACCACGCTCGCACTGCTGGACGCGGACACCCTCGACGAACTCGATTTGACCATCAGGCCGTGGCGGCGGGGATTCTTCGCCACCACTCCCAACGGTGTACCCACCGATCTCGGAATCTGGCGGGTGCGCCGAAACTAGACCGTCAGGCGCCAGAGTGGAGACACCGGGCCGTGGCCCGCACCGAGATCGTAGGCAGCTTCGAGGCATTTGGTAACCCATTCCTTGCCGAACGCCACCGCGTCCGGGACCGAACGGCCGTGCGCCAGGGCGCAGGTGATCGCCGCAGCAAGGGTGTCGCCGCCGCCGTGATCGTTACCGGTGTCGATGCGTGCACTGGTGAACTCGAGGAATCGATCGCCGTCGAAAAGCAGGTCGGTGGAGACGTCCGACGTCCGCAGATGCCCGCCTTTGACGATCGACCACTGCGCGCCCAGAGCATGCAGGGCCTCGGCAGCGACGCGCGCGGACTTTTCGTCGACGACGTCGATCCCGGTGATCAGACGAATCTCGTCCAGATTGGGTGTCACCACGGTCGCGGCCGGAATCAACGTGTGACGCACCGCGTCGAGGGCCTCCTCGTGCAGGAGCGGATCGCCGTGCATCGACGCGCACACCGGATCCACCACCAGGGGGATCGCCCGATCTCGGCCTATTCCCACCTCGGCCGCTACTGCTGCCACTGCCTCGATGATCTGCGTCGATGCCAGCATTCCGGTCTTGGCTGCACCGATCCCGATGTCGGAGACCACGACTCGAACCTGGTCTGCCACGATCTGCGGTGGTACTTCGTGGAATCCGCTCACACCCACCGAATTCTGGACCGTCACCGCGGCAACGGCAACGCACGCGTGCACACCGCACATCGCCATCGTGCGGGAGTCGGCCTGGATCCCGGCGCCGCCGCCGGAATCGGTTCCGGCGATGGTGAGCGCACGAATCGGGGTTTGGCCGGCGGGGGTCAGGGGCAGCAGATTCACAGGTTCGAGCCTACCGATCGGACCTGTGCAAACCGCAGGTCGGTCCGTGGTGGCGACAGGCCGCACACACTCGCTGTTCGAATGCTGTCGGAACCGGGACCATGGGCACGTTTCCATTGCGATCCGGACGATTCCGATGCGACAATTAGCTGAATCCGGGACAGCGTCGTCGACAGCTGATTTTATATGTGGCATGGATCACAGTCTCGGAGAGCGCGTCGGCGCCTCGATCGTCGACCGTACGACGGAGGTCGCAATCGTGAACGACACCCCCAACGCAAGTTTCCCTGCCGGAGCAATACTGGTGGACAACCCGTCCCACGACCGCTTCGAACTTTCCGCCGAAGGCGACCTGGTCGGGATCCTCGGATACCGAGACGAGAAACAGGACTTCGGGGCCGCCGACACCGACGTCGTCGCCTACCTGCACACCGTCGTGAAAGAGGAATACGGCGGACAAGGCATGGCCGCCGTGCTCGTCACCTACGCGATGGACTGCGCCCGCGAGCGCCACTGGTCGGTGCGGCCCGTCTGTACCTACGTCCAGCAATACCTGGGTAAGCACCCGGAATACATGGACCTGCTCGTCGAGGACTGAGGAGAGTCAGTCGGCCAGCGTGGCGATCACCGGTGCGTGATCGCTGGCGCCCTTGCCCTTTCGCTCGTCACGGTCGATCTCGGCAGCGCTCACGCGGGCCGTCAACGCCGGTGAGCCGAGGATGAAATCGATACGCATTCCCTGCTTCTTCGGGAAGCGGAGCTGGGTGTAGTCCCAATAGGTGTACACGCCGGGCCCTGGCGTGAACTCCCGACCGACGTCGGTGAAACCGACATCGGAGAAGGCGTGGAAAGCCTCTCGCTCCGGCGCCGACGTGTGGGTCTTGCCCTCGAAGAACGCGGTATCCCACACGTCGTCGTCCGTGGGAGCGACATTCCAGTCCCCGACCAGGGCGATCTGGGCCTGCGGATCACGCTCGAGCCACCCACGCGCGTCGTCGCGCAGTTTCGCCAACCAGTCCAGTTTGTAGGTGTAATGCGGATCCTCGAGCTCGCGGCCGTTGGGGACGTACAGGCTCCACACTCGGACACCGCCGCACGTCGCGCCGATCGCGCGGGCCTCCCGGATCTGCTCCGCCTCGGGGTCCTTGTCGAATCCCGGCTGATCCTCGAACCCGGCCTGTACGTCCTCGAGGCCGACCCGGGACGCTATCGCGACGCCGTTCCACTGACTCAATCCGACGTGAGCGACCTCGTAGCCGATCTCCTGGAAACGCTCGTACGGAAACTGTGCGTCCTTGCACTTGGTTTCCTGCATCGCCAGCACGTCTACGTCGGAACGCGACAGCCAGTCGACGATCCGGTCGGTACGGGCACGGACTGAGTTCACGTTCCAGGTAGCGATGCGCACGACGGCCAGCCTAGCGTCAGCCTCCGACAGGATCGGTGGCATACCGGTACCGATGATGCTCGACGAAGCCGAGCTCGCGCCAGAGCGCACGGGCGCCGTCGTTGTCGTCGATCACCTGAACGTAGGCATGGGTTGCCCCGTGCAGGCGGCCCCAGGCAAGAAGGTCGCCGCCGATCAGTGAACCGATGCCACGTCTGCGGTGCTCGGCCGCGACGGCTATCGCCGACAACCCGACCCAGTGCCGGGAATCCGGGCTCACGGTGACCGCCGCCCGGCCGATGGCCAAGCTCGTCTGATCGTTGCCGATACGTCCGAAGCCGAGATCGCCTGCGCCCGCGCGGAGCACCGATTCGACGTGACCGCCCGCATCGGCGCCGTACATGGCGAGCCACCGCGGGTCGGGTGACGGCGCCACCGTGGCCGTCGGCGGACCGATCGGCAAGGTCAGGTTCTCGAGATCGGCTGCCATGACCACGGTTTCCCGTTCGGTCACCCAGCCGGGCGGTACCGTCGCCAGTCGATCCGGCAGCGCCAGTACGGTCCGTAGTCCGCGATCGGCGTACCACTGCCTGATCGCGTCCAGTACGTCTGCGCCGGTTCCGGCAACCGCGCCCGGGCCGCCAAGGGGGAGCGCCGAATTCGCGCGGGAACTGATCCCGTGCCCGGCGCGGAGGTACCAACCGTCGATCCACTCCTGATCGACGCCGGGCCATGCCTGAGCGGCCGCCGATTCGAGATTTCGAATCTCGCCGATCCGAATCGGCCGCGCGCCTATCGTTTTCATCGCGACGACCTGCCCGACGGACACCTGGATCAACCTGCCGTCGTTACCGCGAACGGCGATCGGGTCGAGGGATTCGAGCACACCGATGACGTCGGTCACCGGATGCGTGTAGCCGGGCGGAAGTTTGTACCTCACCACCACCCGGCTGCCGATCGGAATATCGCCGTTCAGTGCGATAACTCAGCCCTCGTTACGATTGTCAGTCTTCGTCGTGGTCGTCGTGGCCGAACGGATCGTCGACGGTGCCCGGGGTCCAGGACAGGCCCGGCTTTCCCCAGCCGGACCGTTTGATCGCCTTCTTCGCCGCGCGCGCGTTCCGGCCCACCAGAACGTCCGTGTAGAGGAAGCCGTCCAGATGTCCGGTCTCGTGTTGGAGCATCCGCGCGAAGAAGCCCGTACCTTCGATGACGACGGGGTTTCCGTCCGCATCGGTGCCGGTGACCTTGGCCCAGGTGGCCCGACCGGTGGGGAACTGCTCACCGGGAACCGAGAGGCATCCTTCGAAGTCGTCTTCGGGGTCGGGCATCGACTGTGGGATTTCGGAGGTTTCGAGAACGGGATTGACGATCGCCCCGCGACGTCGCGGCGTGGTCCGGTCTTCGCCGGGGCAGTCGTAGACGAACAGTCGTAGTGGGACGCCTACCTGATTCGCGGCGAGACCGACGCCGTTGGCGGCGTCCATGGTCTCGTACATGTCGGCGATGAGTTCGGCGAGTTCGGCGGGTGTCTTCGACACCGGCTCCGTCGGATTGTGCAACACCGGGTCGCCGACGATTCGGATGGGGAGGATTGCCATGCGGACAAGGATAGTGCGGCGCGCCTGCGCTCTTGTCACGACCCGGACACACGATCGTGGTTCAATGGTCGACGAAGAACAGTGATGTGATTCGATGCTCGTTCAGGTCGGGGGACCGGATACGTGTAGGGGTGACCGGGGGCTCGCATGGCCGAGTATCGATCAGGGCAGACGAATCTCGCTGACGCCGAGCACAGCAGTCGAGGAGTGACATGGACGGCGCAATCGCGCGTGGTCGAAACCTGCCCGAAAGTTCCGGGACGGACACGTCGGCAGGAATCCACGAAGTCGGCGAGGACGGTCTGACTCGTCGTGAACACGACATCCTTTCCTTCGAGCGCCAATGGTGGAAGTACGCCGGAGCCAAGGAAGAAGCAATCAAGGAGTTGTTCGACATGTCGGCGACTCGCTACTACCAGGTCCTCAACACCTTGGTCGATCGTCCTGAATCATTGGCCGCCGATCCCATGCTGGTCAAGCGCCTTCGGCGACTGCGGGCGAGTAGGCAGAAGGCCAGAGCCGCCCGCCGCCTCGGCTTCGACGTCACCTGATCGGTTGACCGGCGTTGTCTCGGATGGGCGATAAGGTCGACACGTGAGCACCCCGAAAGAGCAGCCGTCCGGACCTCCACTTCGCGCGATCGCCATGGTCTTGATCGCGCTCGCCATCGTCTTCCTCGGCTTGGGGGCTGCGTCCCTCGGCGGGTCGGACTCGAGTGAGACGACAGCTGCCGAGTCGACGACGACGGAAACCACGTTGCAGACGACGACGGTTGCCCGCGCGACCACGACGCCGCCCCCCGCCCCGCCTGCCCCGCCGGTCGATGCCACGCCAGAGCCCTCGGTAACCGTGGAGCCCGCCGTACCGGTGACGACGTCCACCCAGGCGCCGACCGCCCCGGCCGTCGATCCGTCGGCGGTGAGTGTTCGGGTGCTCAACAACAGCACCATCTCCGGTCTGGCGGCCGGGACAGCGGCCGAGTTGACCGCATCGGGATGGAATGTCGCCGAGACCGGTAACTACAGCGAGGGCACGGTAAGCTCGACCACAGTGTTCTACGGGACGTCAGCGGGAGAAAAGGAAGCCGCGGAGAAAATCGCAGCCGAGCTCGGTGTCAGCGCGCAACCTCGCTTCGAGGGGATCGTCGGTGCCACTCCCGGGGTGATCGTGATCGTCACCTCCAATTGACGACGGCGCGAACGGTGTGACCCGTCGGTATCAGCTACTACGCACGCCGTTATGATCAGATGCACTTCCTCGCCACCCCAAAGGAGCGGTTCGATGGCCCCCAGCAGCACCCGGCGTATGTCCTGGCGCGTCGTTGCCCCAGTTGTAGCTCTCGCCGCCTTCGGCCTGAGCGCCTGCAGCAACAGCGAAGAGCCCAGCAATGTTCCCGGTACGACCCCGGCCGTGTGGACGGGCTCCGCCGACCCGGGCTCGCACGGCAGTTCCGGACACGGATCCGCCGCCGGCTCCGGATCGTCGTCGGCCGGAGCCGCAGCAACCGCGACGCTCAACGGTGCCGACGGTGCCAAGGTGGGTACCGTGACGTTCACGCAGGAAAACGGCGACGTCAAGATCGCGGTCGACGCCAAGGGCCTGACTCCTGGTTTCCACGGATTCCACGTTCACCAGATCGCCAAGTGCGAGGCCAATTCGGTAGCGCCCAGTGGCGGCGAGCCCGGCAACTTCCTCTCCGCAGGCGGACACTTCCAGGCCGACGGTCACACCGGACACCCGGCGAGCGGTGACCTGACCTCGTTGCAGGTGCTCGAGAACGGCACGGCCACGCTCGTGACCACCACGGACGCTTTCACCGTCGCGGATCTGCTGGCCGACGGTGGTACGTCGATCATGGTGCACGCCGGTGCGGACAACTTCGGCAACATCCCGACGCGCTACGCGCCGGCCCCCGATCAGCAGACCCTCGACACCGGTGACGCCGGCGCTCGTGTGGCCTGCGGAGTCGTCGCCTCGAGCTGAGTTGTCGATCACCTTCCACAGCTACCACGCAGTTCCAATCCCGATGTTCCGAGCAACACTGTGATTGGATTCTCTGCGTGGTAGTTCCATTTCCAGGTTCGCCGCGCCCGACACTGGGCGTGGAATGGGAGATCGCTCTGGTCGATCGCACGAGCAGAGATCTCTCCAACACAGCAGCCGAGGTGTTTTCGGCGGTCGAGGAGCTCGCGGGCTCGGAAACGCCGCACATCACCAAGGAACTACTGCGAAACACCGTCGAACTCGTCACCGGGGTGCATGCCACGGTCGGCGAGGCGATGTGCGACCTCGACCGGTCGCTGCATCTGTTGCGTCGAGCAGCGCAACCCTTGGGCGTCGATCTCATCAGTGCGGGCACCCACCCGTTCGCGCAGTGGTCGACGCAGTTGGTCACCCGCACCCCCGATTACGACGAGCTGATCGAGCGCACCCAGTGGTGGGGGCGTCAGATGCTGATCTGGGGAGTCCACGTCCACGTCGGTGTCTCGTCCGCCGACCGGGTGTTCCCCATCATCAACGCGCTTCTGCAGCGCTATCCGCACCTGCTGGCGCTGTCGGCGTCCTCACCGATGTGGGCGGGTGTGGACACCGGTTACGCGTCCAACCGGGCGTTGATGTTCCAGCAACTGCCCACCGCCGGGTTGCCGTATCAGTTCGAGACGTGGGCCCAGTACGAGTCGTTCATCGACGATCAGATGAAGACCGGGGTGATCACGAAGGTCGGCGGGATGCACTGGGACATCCGCCCCGCCCCGAAGTGGGGAACCATCGAGATACGTGTCTTCGACGGCGTGTCGACGCGAGCCGAACTGGGTGCGCTCGTTGCCCTCGTGCACTGCCTTGTCGTCGATCTCGATCGGCGCTTGAGCGCCGGGGAGACGCTGCCGAACATGCAGCCGTGGCACGTCAAGGAAAACAAGTGGCGGGCCGCACGGTACGGACTCGACGCCGAGATCATCCTGGACTCCGACGCCAACGAGCGTCTCGTGACCGACGACTTGGAGCGTTTACTCGAGGATCTGACGCCGATCGCGGTTGCCATGGGCTGTGTCGACGAGCTCGCGTCGGTGGCGGACATTCCCCGTCGCGGTGCGTCCTATCAGCGTCAGCGGCGTGTCGCGGCGGCGTCCGGTGGTGACCTGATTTCGGTGGTCGATTCGTTGGTTGCCGAGTTGGGAACCTGAGAAAACCTCTCGAGTGCGGCGAAGTGGGCTGCCGGACCGCCGTTGTTCGGCACCGATTCATCTGCCGTTTACTATTGGCGAGTGTCGATAGACAACCGTTCCCGACATGGGGACATCGTGGCGCCGGCCGACCGCTCATGGCCAGGTGCGCATCGTCGTCTGCTGATCGGAGCGGCGGCGGTGGGCGTGCTCGTCGTCGGCGTGCAGATTTTCGCTTGGTCGCGAGGTTACCTCGGTCCGTTGGAAAGCCTGTTCGGGGATTACTTCCTCGTTCCGCGGTCGGCGACCATGCCGTGGGTCGGCCTGGCGCTCGCGCTCGTCGGGCTGCATACCCGGGAACGGATCTACGCGGTATCGGCCGCAGTGGCGATCGACGTGGTGGTCGGATCGCTCCGATGGGCTGCGGGCGGACCGATCACCATGGGTACCGGTGGAACGTGGGTGACGACCGCGATCGCGGTCTACGCGGTCTGGAAACTGACCGGTGAGCGGCGTGGCAACGTGCTGCGCGGGGTGGCGTTCGGAGCGTTGCTCGTCATAGCCGCCAAGGTAGCGGAGACGTGGCTCGAGCTCAGCATCCTCCTCGGCACGAACGTGTGGGACCAGTACGTCTACCTCGCCGATCAAGCACTCGGTAATCCGTCGTGGGTGATGGGCCGGGTGGTCGACGCAATGGGTCCGCTCGGCGCTGCCGTGCTGGACTGGATCTACGTCGAGCTGCCGGTCGCGATCATCGTGGTTGCGTTGTTCCAGCTGCGCAAGGGCTGGCCGTCGCATCACCTGTTGCGGACGTTCCTGCTCATCGGATTGATCGGTCCGATCTTCTACCTGCTCTTCCCGGTGGTCGGACCCGTCTTCGCGTTCGGTCCGCGTGGCCTCGGATTCCAGCTCGGTAACTACTGGCCGAACGTGGACGCGCGCTTCGACTTCGCGCGTCCGTCCGCCATGATGTTCGACGACAAGGCGCCGCGTAACTGCATGCCGAGTCTGCACACGGCGTGGGCTCTCGCGCTGTTCATCCACTCGCGCAGTGGGCCGTGGTGGATTCGCACCCTCGGTTCTTTCTGGCTGGTTGCAACACTGACCGCAACCCTGGGATTCGGATTCCACTACGGCGTGGATCTGGTTGCCGGAGCGGTGCTGGCGCTGACGATCGACGCGGCGCTGCGGGATCCGGAGCGAGGCTTCGGATGGTTTCGGGTGCGATTGCTGCTCGGAGGGTCGGCGCTGCTTGGCGGGTTACTGCTCTCGTATCGGTTCGCGTCGGTACAGATGGCCGAGTACGCGTCGATGTTCGGTCCGGCGCTGATCGCGGCTCTGACCGTGATGTCGGTGGCCTTCTACGCGACGTTCTTCGCTCGGCCCGGCACCGCGCTCGCCGTGTGGGGCGAGCGCGGCGGGGACCGAGATTCGGTTACGGGAGAGGGTCCGGGTCTTCCAGTTCGTTGATCTGCATCATGGCGTCTTCTTCGCGCTGTTCGCTGTAGGCGACTCGGCCCACGACGTGCGCGATCACCGGCGCGGTGAGCATGGTGAAGATGCCGACCAGCACCAGCATCCAGATGTCGACGCTGCCCCGAAGCAGGAACACCGCACCCATCAGGACGAGGATGAGTCCGACTACCTGTGGCTTGGTGGCGGCGTGCATACGACGCAGAGTGTCCGGGAATCGCACGATTCCGATCGCCGCAGTCAGAGCCAGCAGTGCGCCCAGGAAAATGAAGACGACCCCGAGAATGTCGAGGATGTTCCTGATCATCGGTCACTCACCCGGAATCGGGCGACCGAGACGGAGCCGATGAAACCAACCAGGGCGAGCGCCACGATGGCGGGCACGAGGGTGGTGTCCTTGCTGTACGCCGCCCACACCGCCAGACCACACATCGAGACGGCGATCAGGGTGTCCATCGCGACCAGGCGATCGAGCGACGACGGCCCGTCGAGAAGTCTGAATGTGGTCAGTACCGCGGCGACCAGGAGGATCACTCCGGAAATTATCAGGGTGGTGGTGACGAACCCGTTCATGCCTGGCCCTCCTTCCAGGACGAGTCGAATTCGTAGTGGCGTTGGTGCCATGGACTCGGTTGCCACTCCGAATCACGTTCGAAGGACGCGATGAACAGTCGTTCGAGGTCTTCGACGGAGCGGTAGAACGCGCTGACCGCTTTCTGAGAACCGACGTCGAGCACGTGGACGTACACGATGCGACGGTTCTGGTCGATCTCGAGCACCATCGTTCCGGGAATGAGGTTCAGCACGTCGATGCACAGGGTGAGTACGAGATCGGACTTGATACCGAGTTGGTAGCGGAGCACCCCGGTGACCGGCGGCGGTGACGGCCGGATCGCCAGCCAGGCCACCTGGATGCTGGACTGGATCGCGTAGTAGACGATGTGGCCGCACAGACGCAGGATCGAGAGCAGATGCACTCGGCCTTCCACCGGTACCCGAGGCAGTGGCAGCAGGACGGTGATGACGACCGCCACCACGAATCCGCCGATGATGTTGCCTGCGCTGACGTTGCCCCACAGCAGCACCCACACGATGGTGAGCCAGATCAGCACGCCGATTCGGAGAACATGACTACGTTTCATCGGGGCGGCTCCTGGGTGCCGTCGGCGGCCGGGACGGGTCGGTGATCACCGAGAACGGCGTCGATGTAGATCGAGCGGTCCCGTAGATCGTTGGCCGCGCGGTCGGTGATGTCGATGATCTGGCCGGCGAACACGGTCAGGCTCAGGCCGACGGCGACCAGGCCGACGGTCGGGATCAACATGAATGCGGGGATCCTGCCGACGTCCTCGCGGTCGACGAAGGCGATGTCCTCTTCGGATTCGTCGATCAGTGCCGACGGGCTGACATCGGCGAGATCACCTTCGGGGGCGTCGGCACGGGCCCGCCAGAACGCCTTGGTCCAGACGCGGGCCACGGCGTAGAGGGTGAGCAGGCTGGTCACCGTGCCACCGGCCACGAGAATCCAGGCCAGTGAGCTGGCGTCGGCGGCACCGGCCTGAAGCAACGCCACCTTGCCGATGAATCCGGAGAACGGGGGGATGCCACCGAGATTCAAGGCGGGTACCAGGAACACGACGGCGAGAACCGGGCTCGCGGCGGCCAGTCCACCGAGGCGTCGGAGCGAGGACGATCCGGCTTGGCGTTCGATGAGTCCGACGACGAGGAACAGCGTGGTCTGCACGATGATGTGGTGCGCGACGTAGTAGATCGCACCGGACAGTCCGGCGGTGGTGGACAGGGCGATGCCGAAGATCATGTAGCCGATGTGGCTGACCAGGGTGAACGAGAGCAACCGTTTGATGTCGCTCTGGGCGATGGCACCCATGATGCCCACCACCATCGTCAACAGGCCGCACACCATCAGGACGCCGTCGAGATCGCCTTGGGGGAACAACAACGAGTGGGCGCGGATGATGGCGTAGACGCCCACCTTGGTGAGCAGGCCGGCGAACACGGCGGTGATCGGTGCCGGCGCGGTCGGGTACGAGTCGGGCAGCCACGCGGAGAGCGGGAACACGGCGGCCTTGATGCCGAATGCCACCAGCAGGACACCGAAGATCGCTGTCCGGGTGCCGGAGGGGATGTCGTCGAAGCGCAGCGCCATGTCGGCCATGTTCAGTGTGCCGGTGGCGGCGTATGCGAAGGCGATGCCTGCGAGGAAGATCAGCGAGGACACCATCGAGACCATGACGTACGAGACGCCGGCCCGGACGCGGTCCGCACTGCCACCCAAGGTGAGCAGCACGAAACTTGCGGCCAGCAGCACCTCGAACCCGACGTACAGGTTGAAGAGGTCACCGGCGAGGAACGCGTTGGAGATTCCCGCGGTCAGTGCCAGATACGTGGGTAGGAAGATCGAGACCGGTTGGGCTTCGGTGCCGTCGTGGATACCTTGACCGATCGCGTAGATCATGACGGCCAGCAGGACGACGGACGAGACCACCAGCATCAGCGCCGACAGTCGGTCGACCACGAGGGTGATACCGATCGGGGAGTCCCAGCCGCCCACCTGGATGGCGGCGGTACCGTCGCGATCGGCGAGATACAGCAGCAGACCGGACACGGCTACGACGCTGACCAGAGCGATCAAGGTGATGACGCGCTGGAAGCGGGGACGTCTGCCGACGACGAGGGTGGCGGCAGCCGCGAGCATGGGAATGAGGACGGGAAGCGGCGCGAGCGTACCCATCAGGTTGTGCGAGATGGTCACGGACGTGCACCTCCCTTACCGTCTCGCCGGTTCTTGTCTTCGCGTTTGCGTTCTTTCTCGCGGGCGAGGTCCGTGGCCCAGTCGGGTACCGGTTCGTCCTCGAAGTCGCCGTCGTGGAGGTCGTCGTAGCATTCGATGTCCTCGAGGTTGACCAGTTTTTCGAGGGGAATGGGGTTACCGTCCTTGTCGAATGCGTCGCCGCCGATGCTGGGGGCACCGGTGACCGGGTCGTCGGATCGATCGTGGTCGGGGGCGTCGGCGGGAAGTCGACGCTGCATGACCTTGGTGTCCTCGGGATCGTTCTCGACGGTGTCCGCCGTGTTGATCTTGAACGAGCGGTATGCCAGCGCCAGGACGAATCCGGCGATACCCATGGTGATGACGATCGCGGTCAAGATCATGCCCTGGGCGAGCGGGTCGGCCATGTCGTCGTGGATGGACTCACGTCCGACGATCGGCGGATTGCCGTCGCTACCGCCGACGGTGAGGATCAGTAGGTTGATCGCGTTACCGAAGAGCAGAAGTCCCAGCAGCATTCGGGTGACGCTGCGTTCGATCAGCAGGTACACGCCGGCGGACGTGAGTACGCCGATCATGATCAGCATTCCGATATTTGCGCTCATGCTGCTTTCACCTCGATTTCTGCGTCGAGGCGGGCGCCGAGACTTCGGAGTACGTCGAGGACGAGGCCGACGACGATGAGATAGACACCGAGGTCGAAGAACAGGGCGGTGACCAGTTTGACGTCGCCGATCAGTGGCAGCGTGAATTCGAAGACCGCGGAGGAGAGTGCGGGCGCACCGAGCAGCAGCGACACCACGGCGGTGCCCGCGGCGAGCGCCAGACCGAGTCCGAGGATCTTTCCGGCGTCGATGGGTACGGCTTCACCGAGTTCGTAGCGACCGCCGGCCAGGTACCGCAGTACCAGGGCCAGTCCGGCGGTGAGACCACCGGCGAAGCCGCCACCCGGCGCGTTGTGGCCGGAGAAGAAGAAGTAGATCGACAACACCATGATGGTGGGGAAGACCAACCGGGTGGTGACTTCCAGGACCAGTGAGCGGTGGCGGGGGTCGATGAGGTCTCCACCGCGTAACCAGGTGGTCTCGGAGTTGGCGGCTGCTTTGTCGACGATGACGGATGGGGCGTCGGCGACGCGGGGTGCGATGCCGAACCGCCGGTTGCGGAAGACCAGGCTGGCGACGCCGGTGGCGGCGACCAGGAGCACCGAGATCTCGCCGAGGGTGTCCCAGGCGCGGATGTCGACGAGGAGCACGTTCACGACGTTCTTGCCGTTGCCGAGGTAGTACGCGGCGTCGGGCAACAGTTCGTAGATGGGCCTGGTGTTGCGGGCGTTGACCGCGTACGCGGCGATGGCCGTGACGGTGAAGCCGACGGCCACGGCGAGGAGTGCGCGTGGGAGCTTGAAGCCGATGGCCTTGCTCTCGTCCACTTCGGCCGGGAACTTGCGCAGGACGAGTACGAAGATGACCAGCGTCAACGTTTCGACCAGGAACTGGGTGAGCGCCAGGTCGGGCGCGCCGTGCAGGGCGAACAGCACACCGCAGCCGTAGCCGGTCAGGCCCACGAGGATGACGCCGGCCAACCGGTTGCGCATCACGGTTGCGGCGATGGCGGCAGCCATCATCATCACGGCGATGGTGATCTGGATGGGGGAGTCCCACATCCGCAGCTTGACGCCGTCGTTCGTGTCGACGATCAGCAGCACCAGCGGGACGATCACGAGAGTGGCGAGGATCGTCGCCTGGGTGCGCGGCAGTGAGCCCCGCTGGGTGGCGCCGGTCAGGCGCATGGACACCAGGTCCATCCCGCGCAGCGTCGCGTCGTAGATCCGGTCGGCGTTGCCGAGCGGGGGATGCTCGAACTGCAGGCGGCTGAATTGGCGTTGGGCGACGAACAGTGCGGTGCCGCCGACGACGACGATGGCGGTGAGCAGCAGTGGAAGGTTGAATCCGTGCCAGAGCGCCAGGTGGTAGTCGGCGTGTTCACCGGCCGGAAGGCTCGTCGAGTACGGCGTCAGCAGCTTTTCGAGTTGCGGGGACAGCACGCCGGCGACGAGGCCGAGTACGGCGAGAAGTCCGGGGGCGAGGAGGAACATCGCGCCTGGTGCGTGCATCTTGCTCACGGCCGAGCTGGGCTGGCTGAGCTGCTTTCGTCCGAATGCTCCCCAGATGAAGCGGATGCTGTAGCCGAGGGTCAGGATCGAGCCGAGCACGATCACCACCAGGACGGTGATGGCGGCCCAGGATCCGAGTGCATCGGTTTCCAGGATCGATTCGAGGGCGGCTTCCTTGCCGACGAATCCGAGCAATGGTGGCAGCCCGGCCATGCTGGCGGCGGCGAGGGCCGCGATGATCGCCAAGGCGGGGGCTCGTTTGCCCAGGTGTGCGAGTTTTCGCAGGTCTCGGGTTCCGGTGGTGTGGTCGATGATGCCGACCACCATGAACAGGGTGGCTTTGAACATGGCGTGCGCGACCACCATCGTCATGCCGGCGAGGGCGGCGTCGCGGGTACCGATTCCGACCAACACCATCATGAAGCCGAGTTGGCTGACGGTGCCGAATGCCAACACGAGTTTGAGGTCGTAGGCGCGCATCGCGCGTAATCCGGCGAGGATCATCGACAGCAGGCCGAGACTGATGATGGTGATACGCCAGGGTGGCGAGTCGGCGTATCCGGGGGCCAGGCGGGCGACGAGGTAGATACCGGCCTTGACCATGGCGGCGGCGTGGAGATATCCGCTGACGGGGGTGGGTGCGGCCATGGCGCCGGGCAGCCAGAAGTGCAGTGGCACGATGGCCGATTTGGACAGTGCGCCGATCAGGATGAGCACTATCGCGACGGCCGGAAGCCATCCGCTCGGCGGGTTCGCGACGAGTTCGGAGAGGTTGTAGCTGCCTCCGACCTGGCCGAGGATGATCATGCCGACCAACATCGCCAGCCCGCCTGCGGTGGTCACCAGTAGTGCCTGGGTGGCGGCGCGGCGACTGGTGGCGCGTTCGGCGTAATGGCCGACGAGCAGGAACGACAGTACGGTCGTCAATTCCCAGAACGTGTAGAGCAGCAGCATGTTGTCGCTGGTCACGAGACCGAACATGACGCCGGCAAAGGCGACCATCTCGGCTGCGAAGATGCCGAGACGTGGTTCGTCGTCGTTGAAGTATCGCGCGCAGTAGATCAGGATCAGGGTGCCGATTCCGAGGACCAGCACGGCCATGATCGCGGAGAGGGCGTCGAATCGGAAGTCGAGATCCATCGACAAGCCGGGTGCCCAGGCGATGTGCAACGTCTCGACGCTGCCCCATTTGTCGATGACCCAGCCGAGGCTTACCAGGGGGACGAGCGCGAGCGGGAAGAAGCCGTTTCGCCCTAACCTGCGCACCACAAGCGGAGCCAGGAGGGCGGCAACGGCATGGGCGAGCAGAACAGCGAGCAAGAGGCACTCCGTCGTGTTGGTATCGGGCGGCGGGGTGTCCGAACTAATCGAACCTATCGGTCAAAACCAAGACAATTCTCCACGCGGGAGTGTTTGTCTGTGCAACCATATTAGCGGGCGTGGCAGTTTTACTGCGAAGCGAGTCGATTCGGTCACCGACGCGGACCTGTCCCGTCCAGGTGAGCTGTGCTGTGTGCACGTAAAATGGGCTGGTGAATCCCCAGACTCCGACGACCGTGATTCGTACCTCTGCCCTCGCACATATTCGTGACCGACGCCTCATTCAGGCCCGCTCGGTCGGCAAGACCGCCTTCTACATGGCGGGCGGAAAAATCGATCCGGGAGAGACTCCGGAGCAGGCGCTGCACCGTGAGATTCGGGAAGAGTTGGATGTCGCACTCGACTCCGTCACATTCCTCGACGTCGTCGAATGCCATGCGTTCGGACACCCGGCCGATGTGGGTCTGCACATGAGTTGTTTTCTGGCCGACATGGTCGGGGAACCGCGTCCGACCAGCGAGATCGCGGAGTTCCGTTACTTCACCCTCGCCGAGTACGCGGCGATGGACGAGGTGGCTCCCGGATCGCTCATGGTGTTTCGGCGTCTGGCGGCAATGGGTTTGATCGATTGATCGGGGGGCCTTGTCGATTGTTCGACTCGAGTCGCAGGTGTGCGTAGCAGCAGACGGCGACGACGACCAGCGCGAGGCAACTCGAGATCGCCAGGTCTGCTGAGGGCGCGTACGAGGTGGCGGAGGTCAGTGGTGTGTAGGCGGTCCATCCGAAGTCCATCCGGTTGCGCAGGAGAACGGCGAACGCCGTGGGACCGAAGAGGACACCGAGTCCGAGTAGGAGGCGGGGCGGATCGATGCCGCCGGGTTCCCGTCGCACCGCGCTCGTCACGGCATAGGTGGCGAGCGCGGTGGCAACGACGTCCATGACCAGTGATGTGCCCCAGGTCGGTGTCGGCGGACCGATGTACGTCACGATCGCGGCAGCGGAAAGAATGGCGAGCACGGCGTATCCGACGCGGGGCGCCGGCCGGTAGGCGCCGATCGCGGCTGCTGCCACGATCGCGATGCCGATCGGGACCGCGGCCGAGATATCCGATCCGATCGACACCGATTCGAAAGTCGTGGGCCGGTTGGTCGTGGTCACGATCAGGCTTGTGGCGGCGGCGGTCGCCATCAACAGAAGGCCACTGGGTAGAGCTCGGGCACTGACGACGGTGATAGCAGTCGCTGCGATCACCACCAACACGACCATCCATAGCTGCGCTCCGACGACCCACCAGGTTCCGATGAGGCCGAATACCACCAGAAGTTCGGCGACCAGCAGCGTTCGACGGTGACCGGGCTCGTGTGGCCGATCGGGTGCGGCCTCGTTCCACCAGACGATTGCGGTGCCCACGATCAGTACGAGTGCGACGACGGCCACGACAGCGCCGGTGGGTTGGAAAGGGTAGGGGCCACTCAAGTAGTCCGCGTATCGGCGAGGTAGCGCAGGCGCGGTCAGTGCGCCGGGTGCAAGGACCGCCGACATCGTTCCCGCCACCGCCCCGACGGCGGACGCGGTGGCGACGGTGACAGCGCCGAGGGCAATCCCGGCGCCCAGGGGAATCAGCGCGGGAGCGGTGAGCGAGTGCAATCCGAGAAGTTCGAGTACGAGACCCACGCCGGCAGTTGCTGCAGCCGTCCGGCGGCGGTATCGCATCAGGACACCTGCGACAGCCACGGCGAGGACCACGGTGACGCCCATTGCGAGTGTGCCGACCGAGAAGAAGTCGCCGCCGTCGAACTCCGTTGCCGATCTGCTGCTCGCCAGTGGTGCCAGAGCGACCGCGAGCACCACGAACGCGGTGAGCGCACCCAGAATCGTGCGCGGCGTGTTCGTGTCCGAAATCATCGGTTCACCGTAGTCGGACGGTCACGGGTTCCGGCCGGTAACGGGTCTCAGTCGGGTATCGCTGCCTCCACGACGGGGCGTGGCCGCTTCCGGATCGCGGCAGCGCAGATCGTCACCGTCACCGCGAACAGTACCGTGGCGCCGACGCTTTCGGCGGTGACGTAGTCGACAGGAGCTGCGAGCACCAGGTTGGCGACGTACGCGTCGGTGGGTACGGGGATCGCGTCGATGTCGATCTGTTGTTGTAGGTACGCAGAGTAGATCGGTATCGGAAACGAGAGTTGGCGGGTGACGTAGGCAATCGAGGCGAAGGTCATGGCAGCAAATGGAATTGCCAGCCCGAGAGTTGCGTCCACCAGGCTGCCCGGCGCGAGTGATCCGAGCAGTATCGCGCCGCCGATGCCCAATGCTGCGACTTTGACGGTGGTGGCCCACACCCCGTGGGCGGCGTCGAAGGGAAGAAGTTCCGATACCGGTACCGCGACGAGGACCGCCGACGCGAGTGCGGTGGGAATCCGGCGGTGTATCCGCAGTCCGATCGCCACGGTGGCCGCCGCTACCACCACGGGTATCCACGGTGACGGCCAGAGCCCGGGTTGCTGCGCGATGTCGACGAACAGCAGAGCGGAGGATGCTGCGAGTGCTGTTGTGGCCCAGAGGAATTTTCCACCGGCGCCGGATTGATCGCCGAGGCGGTTGGCGGCGATCGCCGTCAGTGCCAGTGCTGCACCCGCGGCGAGAACGAGCACCGTCCAGATGGTCGCCTCGGCAGCGTACTGGTTGCCGTCGACGACGGCGCCAAGCACTCGATGCCCGATCGCGAGGGCGACGGTCACGACGAGGGCGATGCGAATCTCGCCGGAGTCCGGCCGGCGGATACGAAATCCGGCAGAGGCGGTGACGGCACAGCCGACGGCCACTGCAGCCGTCGCGGCGAGCAGTCCCCACGCAGGTTCGCCGATCGCCGAGGTGCTGAACCGTCCGGCACCGTCGGAGAATGCCCGAACCGAGAGGAAACTGGTGAGCACGCCGAGGAGCAGGGCGTTCTGTGCGGTGGCCTGGCCCCAACTCGCGGCGAGGGCGCATCCCAGAATAATGCCTGCGGCAATGCTTTTGACGATGGTGAGTGCGATCAAGAGATCGAGAACGGCGACCTCGGGCACCGCCACGCGGATCATGGCGAGGACGGCGACGGCGGTGGTCACCGCAATCCACGCTGCCCGCGTCGAGCCGCGTCGTTGCGTCAGCACGCAGGCGAGGGCTGCCACCACCGCCCCGATCGCGACGGCGGTGGGGCCGCTGCTGATCCACCTGTCCACTTCCGATTGGGAGGCGATGACGGCGTAGTCCCGCAATGCCGGGTTGGTCAGGGCGAACGCCGCCAGCGATCCGGATGCCAGGGCGGCAAGGGTGGTCAGTATCGCGCGCAGATCCAGTGGCATCGATCCAACCTATCGCGTGGATACCTCGGGACAAGTGTCAGGTGAGCTACGACGAAACCGCACTGGAGGCTGCTCGCCTGTCGTCGCGCGGTGGTCGACGCCGGGCCGAGCTGAACGTTTCCGTGCCCGAGCCTGGTGAGCGGATTTGGTTCGGTGCTGCCGAATCGAACTCAGAGATCTATGGCGTCCAGCGCGAAATCGTTGTCGGCGAGAACATTGCGGGCCAAGGGCAATTGGTGTGACTCGCTCTCGAGTATGTGCATGAGATAGCCGGCTGTGTTGGGGAGTACCAGCAGATCTCCGACTGCCACACCGGCGGGAAAACGGAGCCGCCGACGCAGGATCAGCTCTTCTTCGATGCAGTAAGCTCCCACGAGAAATCCGTCGGTCGGTGGCCCGGGCGGGCCGGACTGCGGGCTGCGGAGGAGTATCGGGTCCACGAGGTAATCGGCTGAGGTGGAACGGCATTGGGTTCGATTCATTTCGAGGCCGATCAGTGCTATGCCGTCACTGCTGGTTTTTCGGAAGACCACCGACGCCACGGTCATACCGCAGCCGTCGAGCAAGGATCGTCCCGGTTCGCAGTGCAGACGGACACCGCGCGAGCGTAGGCAAGCTCCGAGTGCGACATCGGTGTGGGCCGAGAAAGCCTCGGCCACGGCGCTGATCCACCCGCCGCGGATCATGGACTGGTGAAACGGGTAGGTCTGCAGCGTCCCCTCGATCCGGCCGTCGCGCGCGCTCAGTCCCAAGCCGTCACCACGCCAGGTGAGCGGCTCCTGCTCGCCGAGCACCGCGCGACGGTGCGCGTGCCCGAACTGCTCCCATTGATCGCTGTCGTCGAGGTAGCTCATCGGAATTCCGCCGCCCATGTCGACGAAAGTGGGCCGGTGCCCACGGGTGTGGAGTTCGTCGACCAGGGCCATGGCTTCACCGAGCACGACGGCGCGGTGGGCGGGATCGTAGCCGTGGAGGTGGAAATGAATCCCTTCGATTCGAAAGGCCTGCGGATTCACCTCGTCCAGCCACTGCAGCCATTGCTCGTGTGAGAGTCCGAATCTGGTGGGGGCGATGTCGGGGTTCGACGACGCGAGCCGCAGGGCCACCGGAATCGACGCAGGTTCCGAATCCGCGGCGACGGCGAGATATGCCTGCGCCTCGTCGGTGTTGTCGAGCGCGACGGTGACGCCGTGGCGTAGTGCGAGGGAGAGCGCAGATCGAGGTTTTACCGCTGCCGTGACGATGATGTCGCTCGGATCCACGCCGCGGTCCAACACCTGGCGTAGTTCGCGTTCGGAGGCGACGTCGACACCCAGTCCCGCGTCTTTGGCGGCGTCGACGAAGGTCAGCGCTTTGTTTGCCTTGCGGGCGAAGAAGACCCGCAGGTCCACGTCGGCTGTCGCGGCGGCGTCGACCAGTTCGGCGGCGTTGCGGGCGAGGGCGCCCGGATGCAGGACGTTCAGTGGTGAACCGTGGGAGGCAACCGCGTCGGCGAGCCGGCTCGGGTCGGCAAGTAGGTCAACGATCCACGGTTCGAGTCGGGCGTCCAGAGGTGTCGTACCGATGCACAATTGTCGAACATTGTCAGTCATGTCGTCCTTCGAACGTGTCGAGTAGGCGCTCAGCCCACAGTTGGGGGTGATCGTGAATCGCTCGATTGAGGGTGTCGTTTCCGATCACCGAGTCCTCGGTCGGCCTGCCTGTGGCGGAGAGCCCGATCGTCGCGCCGTCGGGGCCCATGACGCGAGCGGTGCCGTCCACATTGATCCCGCGCGCACCGTCGGCGATGGTGACGAGCCCCCGGGCGAGTAGCGCCGTGACAAGGGGGTCGGTGACGTGCCGCCACCCGGGCGGTGGGAGTACGGCGTCGACGAGCACATCGTACGGGCCGCCGTCGGTAGCGACACCGGTGAGGTGATCGACGTCGACGATGCCCGATTCGATCAGCGCCAACAGCTTGCGTGCGTTCAGCAACGGCGGTCCGAACGCGAATCGTTCCATGGTGCAGGCTAATTCGGCGAAGCGGGCACGGTCACCTATCGGTAGCTCTGGTACGCAGAACCGGCGGACCAGGTCGCGGTAGATCAGCGACCACGCCCGACCGAGTGCGTATTCCGGGCCTGGCGGGAGGCTTCCGCAGCATACGGCAACGCAGTGGCGCAGACGTTCGACGACGTCGACGTCGACGTCCGTGTTCAGGGCCGCGACCAGCTCGCCTCGGTGGGGCCGAACGCCTGCGGCACTGAGCACGTCTGCGGCGAGGTCGATGACGGCGGTTTCGAGGGCGTCGAGTGTGCCGCTGACCAGCCGTTGACGGGCATGGGAGATGTCGGGGAGCGGTCGGAGCACGTCGGGTTTCGGTGTCAGTAGCAATCCTGATCGCGAGTAGGGGCTGGTCAGGGCCGGCTCGTTGCCGCTCGGATGGTAGAGCAGAGCGTCGGCGGTCGTGGTGAAGGTGCCGCCGCGGCCTTCGGTGAGAGTGAGCGCCACGTCGATGAACGTGAGCGCCGCGCCGCGCACCCGAACCCGGCTTCCGCGTGGGACGGCGCCCAGCTGCTCGACCGGAAATGCCCGGTGCACGGGAATCGACTCGTCGAGCAGGGTGCCGTTCCAACTGCGAGCGTGGCCGGTGGCGATCAGAACCTCGTCGTACGGTCCGTGTCTTCGATCGGCGAGCACTGTCCAGCCTCGGGCCGGCGTAGGTTCGAGATCGTCGACGGTGGCCGGTACGTGGCTGATCCGCACCGCCGCGGATTGCCTGGTGAGTTGGTCGAAAGCCCAGCGAAGGTACCGTCCGACTGCGGCGCGCGGCGGAAAGACGGCGTCGGCGTATTTCGGATCGAAGGTTGCTGCCCACACACGGAAATCCGGTCTTCGGTCATCTGTTCGGCTCAGCGGCCACACCGAGACGATTCCCGCGTCGACGTTGAGCCGGAGGTATTCGGGTTGAGCGGGATCGTAGGCGGCACCGTGCCCGGGTGGTTGCGGATCGAACACGTCCACCGCGATGTCGACGCTGCTGTTCGAGGTTGCGGCGATCAACGATTCGAGTGCGAAGAGCGCTTTCGGTCCACCGCCGACCACGGCGATGCGGTGGGTCACAACCAAGCCAGCGCCTCAGTTCGATTCAGGTGCAGTGTGCCTTCGACCCACCGGTCGTCGTACACCGTTTCGGCATAAGAGATTCCGCTGTCGTGGCCGATCAGAACTACCGTCTCTCCCGCGTCGACGTTCGGCAGGCTACGGCGTAGGGCGGCGACCACGCCGCCGGTGGAGGCTCCCGCCAGTACTCCCTCCCGGCGAGCGAGGAGTCGGCAGCCGCGAATGCAGTCTTGTTCGCTGACACGGACCACGGACGACGGCCTCGAGTGCCGCGACATGCTCGTCTGCTGACCGGCCCCCATGCCAGGGAGGGTCCGAGGCCCCGGCGGTCCGCCGAAGAGCGCGCTGCCCTCCACATCCACGGCGACGATGCGCGTCGGTAGTTTCCGGGCGTCCACGAGTTGACGGCAGCCCGAGACGGTTCCGGTGGTGCTGGTGGCGGCGAAGAGGTGGTCGGGTCCCTTCCCGTCCAACGCGTCGACGATCTCGGTCATGGTGCCGTCTCGATGAGCGCGTGGGTTCGCGGCGTTGGAGTACTGGTCGAGATTGACGGTGTCCGCGTTGTCGGCGACGATCCGTTTCACTTCACGGATCCGGGCCGTGAGGAGTTCCCCGGTCTCGGGGTCCGGGCTGTCGATGATTCGCACGTCGGCTCCGAGTGCTCGCATCATCGAGATGGTCGCCCGGTTGGTTCTGGTATCGGCGACACAGATGAATCGCAATCCGCGCGTCGTGCACGCGCGCGCCAGCGCCAGTCCCAGGTTCCCCGAACTGGACTCGACCACGGTCTGCCCGCGGTGCAGGCGGCCGGTGGCCAGAGCGTCGTTCACCAGTGACTCGGCGGTCCGGTCCTTCGCACTCCCGCCGGATTGAGCATCTCCATCTTCATCATGACGCGAACGTCGTGCTCAGGAAACAGGGCCGTCAGTTCGATCAGGGGTGTATGCCCGGTCGCGGACGAGACTCCTGCCGTAATCGTTCTACGAGCATCGGACGACGCTTCGGTTGCCGTCATGTACAGCCCCCTCGCTGTTGATCTCTCGAACCTACCGTCAATCTCCGGAATCGGCTTCGCATTCGATCAAGGCGGTAGGGGGAATGCCGCGCCGATCTGTAGCGTTTCGCTTACCGAACGCCGAACATTCATGCCCGAACCAAGTGTGAGGATTGTGCGATGACATCGATCGACGACAAGGCGAAGAATCTGCTGGCGCTGCATCAGCCGGGTAACCCCGTCATTCTCCCGACCGTGTGGGATGCCTGGTCGGCAAACCTTTCGGTGGCGAGCGGGTTTTCCGCATTGACGGTCGGCAGCCACCCGGTTTCCGATTCCATCGGAAAGCCGGACAACGAGGGGATCACCTTCGACGAACTCCTGCATCGGATCACGCAGATCACGGCGGCTGTGGACGTGCCGATCTCCGTCGACGTCGAGGGCGGGTACGGGCTCGAACCTGCCGTCCTGATCAACGGTTTGATCGAAGCCGGAGCTGTGGGCCTCAACATCGAGGACACCGTCCACAGCGAGGGCGGACGGCTCCGCGAGGCGCAGGAACACGCGGACTTCGTGGGCGGACTCCGTCAGGCCGCCGACAGCGCCGGGGTGCACGTGGTGGTCAACGCCCGCACCGATCTGTTCGTCAAACAGGTCGGTGCGGAGGCGGATCGGGTCGATCGCGCCGTCGATCGGCTCAAGCTTGCCGCCGACGCCGGAGCAGACGTGCTGTACCCGGTAGGTCGTCACGACGAGGCGACCTACCGGCGTCTGGTTGCCGAACTTCCGCTGCCGATCAATGCGATCGGCATCCCGGATCAGGACGATCCGGCGAGCTTCGGTGAGTTCGGGGTGGCCCGCGTCAGCTTCGGGCCGTTCTTCCAGAAGGCCCTCGCTGATCGGGCGACGGAGATCCTGGGCCGCTGGTCGTGATCTACCCGCGGTTGTCCGCGTAAGCCTTCAGGTGCGCCACTTGCTCGGGATCGAGTGAGGGGCGCACCTTTTCGCGTGCAACGGCGACATCGTCCGCGGTGACGTCGGCCGCATCCATGCTCCGCCGCATCGCGGCCAGCGCGGCCTCTCGTAGCAGCGCCGAGCAGTCGGCGGCGGAGTAGCCGTCGAGATCGACTGCCAACGCGCTCAGATCGACGTCGCTCGCCAGCGGAACCGACTTGCCCGCCGCCTTCAGGATCGCTTCGCGGGCCTGCGCGTCCGGCGGCGGCACGAACACCAGACGCTCGAGTCGTCCGGGTCGCAGCAGCGCCGGGTCGATGAGATCGGGTCGGTTGGTGGCGCCGAGCACCACGACGTCGCGGAGCGGTTCGACGCCGTCCATCTCGGTCAGCAGTGCGGCGACGACGCGATCGGAGACGCCGGAGTCCGAACTCTGTCCACGTCGCGGCGCCAAGGCGTCGATCTCGTCGAGGAAGATCAGGGACGGTGCACTGTCGCGGGCGCGTTGGAACAGTTGGCGAACTGCTTTCTCGGAGGCCCCCACCCACTTGTCCATCAGCTCGGCGCCTTTCACGGCGTGCACGCTGAGGTGTCCTGAGCTGGCCAGTGCCCGAACGAGATACGTCTTACCGCAGCCGGGTGGTCCGTAGAGTAGGACGCCGCGCGGCGGGTCGACGCCGAGGCGGGTGAACGAATCAGGGTGCTGCAGAGGCCAGAGCACTGCCTCGGTGAGTGCCTGTTTGGTCTCGACCATGTCGCCGACGTCGTCGAGGGTGACACTGCCGATGGACAGTTCCTCGGTGCTCGACCGGGAGAGCGGACGTATCACGGCGAGCGCGCCGATCAGATCGCTCTGCGCGATTTCCGGTGTCCGGGATTCTTTCGAGGCGCGGGTGGCGGCACGGAGTGCAGCTTCGCGGCACAGCGCGGCGAGGTCGGCGACGACAAATCCGGGTGCGCGCGCGGCAATGGCGTCCAGATCGAGGGTTCCGGTGGGGATTCTGCGTAGCAGTAGTTCGAGCAAAGCCTTGCGGGTCGCTCCGTCCGGAAGGGTCAGTGTCAGTTCACGATCGCACAGGTCGGGGGAGCGTAGCCGGGCGTCTACCGCTTCGGGATGCGCCGAGGTCGCGACGAAGGCGACACCGGGGGTGCCGACGGCGAGTCGAAGCTGTTCGAGGATCAGGGCCGATACGGGTTCGGCGGTGGCAGGCAGAAGGGCGTCGATGTCGGTGATCAGGAGCACGCCGCCACTGCGTACCGCGGAAACGGCGTCGACTATTCGTTGTAATCGCGTATTGGCTTCCGTGGCACCGACTCCGGGACCGTCGAGTTCGATCACCTGACGATCGGCGACAACGGCACGGGCGAGAGTCGCCTTTCCTACGCCTGCCGGACCGGTGACGAGGACGCCGAGGTTCGGCGCTGCGCCGAGGGTGCGCAGCAACTCCGGCTCGTCGAGTGCCAGGCCGAGCCATTCGGTCAGTTTTGCCGCTTGCGTCGTTGCTCCGACCAGATGGTCGAGGGGGATGGCAGGTGGGGGTTCGGGGACACTCGACGGAGCGGCCGTCGGCGTGGTAATCGCGGGTGAACCGCCGATCGCCGTACCCCAGTTCACCGCGGAGTTGGGTTGTACGCTCACCGGGCCACCCGCGGGCTCCACCGCGGTGACCGTCAACAGTTCACTGGTCCAGGCAATTCCGAATGTGCGTGAGAGTGCCTGAGTGGCTTCGACGGTGCTGGTTCCGGGGCCCAGATCTCGGGGCAGCAGTGACACGGTGTCACCGACACTGACCACCTTGCCCAGCAAGGCCTGCCGCAACACGGCCGCGCTGATCGACGCGGTGGCCATCGAGGAGCCGGTGACCGACACCGAGCGGGCGCCGTACACCGTCGCCGGCCCCACCACCACAGCGGAGTTCTCGGTGATCCCCACGTTGGACATGGTGACGTCGTCGAGCAGGATGGTGCCGGCCGGCGAGTCGGACGGGGCGCGGCCGGCCACCGTCGCGGTGGCCCGGGCACCCACCAACGAGATGGCGTCCCATTCTCGGATACCCAACGCCGCCAACGCTTCGGGGTGCAGGCGAACCACACCGCGTCGAAGGTCGGCGGCGGAGGTGTTGAGTCGGACGGTGAGGGCGAGTTCCGGCGAAGTCACCCCTCGAGACTACGTGTGCGCCCTCAGCGGGGGCGCCGCAATCCCAGACGCGCCGCGGAGCGACGGCCACCGGTCGGCGGTTGACGTCGGATGGCCCGCCGCTCGGACGGTTTGATGTCCCACGTTTCCGGACGTGCCGCCACCCATCGCTTGGAGTGGATCGCGAAGGGGATGTGGGCGAGGTAGACCGCGATCAGCACGATCAACAGAATGTACGGGAAGGTGACCAGCGCGGCGGCGGCCAATGCCACCAGAACCAACAGTCCGATCGCCATGTGCGGCGGCACCGAGAAGGATTTCATCGCCAAAGTCGGTATCCGACTGACGATCAGGGCAGCCGACAGCAACGTCCAACACACCACGGCCGGGTACGACGACCACCATCCGTCGCCCCATTGAGAATCGGCGGCCAGCGGGGTGAGTGCGATCAAGGCTCCGGCGGGCGCCGGAACGCCGACGAAGTACTCGCGGGCGTACGCTGGCACCCCGTCGTCGTCGAGCAAGGTGTTGAATCGGGCGAGCCGCAACACGATGCTCACCGCGTAGACGAGCGCGACGATCCAACCGAAACTGGTGCCGTCCAACAACGTCACGTAGAGCACCAGGGCCGGTGCCACGCCGAAGGAGATGGCGTCGGCCAGCGAGTCGAGTTCGGCGCCGATCTTGCTCGTGGCGTCGAGCAGGCGCGCGATGCGACCGTCCAACGCGTCGAGGATCGCTGCCGCTCCGATCATCGCGAGGGCCGTACCCGGCTGTCCGTCGAGGGCGAACTTGACGGCGGACAGACCGGCGCACAGTGCCAGGATCGTCACCACCGACGGCAGTAACCGAACTGCCTGAGTGCGTTTCGGCGGTTTCACCGCCGCCCCGGGTTTTTTCGTGGCGGGTTTGATCCTCGGCGTTTTCATGGCAGTTGAGCGATGACGGTTTCGGCACCGATGGTGCGCTGACCCGGCTGCACCAGCAGCGTCGTGCCGATCGGGAAGTAGGTGTCGACGCGTGAACCGAAGCGGATCAGCCCGTAGGTGTCGCCGATCGGAAGGGTGTCGCCGATCTTCGCGTCGCATACGATGCGACGCGCCAGCAGTCCGGCGATTTGGACCACGGCTACGTCGTGACCGTCCGCGGTTTCGAGCAGCATGCTGTTG
This sequence comes from Rhodococcus sp. 27YEA15, assembly GCF_049739425.1. Lineage (NCBI taxonomy): Bacteria > Bacillati > Actinomycetota > Actinomycetes > Mycobacteriales > Nocardiaceae > Rhodococcus > Rhodococcus sp. 27YEA15. Next base: position 3,817,798 of record NZ_JBMHHW010000001.1, on the reverse strand, counting down.
CGTTCGTTGACCTCGCTGGCATCGGCAAGATCGGCGGAGAGGAACTTACCTGCCTGGTGCACGACGTTCTTGACGGTGCCACCGACAGGGCTGCGCTGGACGTGGACGTCCAGGACCGACAGGAAGATGCTGACACGCGGGCGCGCTTGGTTGCCGAGATTCAGCTCTGCGGGCGGCACGGCGTTGTCGACCAGGGCCACCTCGCCGTCGGCAGGAGCGACGACGACGCCGATGCGATTGGGCGGAACCCGGTGTGGATGGCGGAAGAACGTGGCGCAGGCGGCAGCAGCGCCCAGACCCGCTCGGCGCACCCACTTGCGGTTTCGTCCCACTACGGCCACGCCCAGGGGTGCCAGGACGAATGGCAGACCGGCCGGATGCAGAGGCGGGATCGCATGACGAACCAGATCGACGAAATGTCCGATCCCGGTCGGTTGCGGGGTACCGGGTGGAGTGGGTCGGCGTGCCACGGGCTCCTCTAACTGTTCGTTGATCGGGCGCCGGCCGCACAGGCAGTGCGGGGCGGTCGGGCAATGAACAGATTACGTGAGGAGGTCGGTGATCATGCTCGCACGGGGAACGCGGGTCAGTGGTGCGCGCCACATTCCGGACGCTCGGAGGTGTGTGAACGGACGGCTTGCCCGGGTCCCCGCGCCGGCGTCGGGCCACGTTCTCGCACGTCGACCGTTGCGGAGCGGTCCGCGGCCGGGTGCGGGGCCGCGGCGGCGAGATGAGCGCTCGGTGTGGTGTCAGGCGCGCACGGTTGCCTCGGCTTCGCGCTTGACGTGGGCGAGGGTGGCGTTCATGCCGTCGACGAGTTCGACCTCGAAGTCGTCGTTGCCCCCGAGGACGGTCTTGATCAGGAGCTGCGAGACCTTGGAGGTTCCGGTCGGGGCTTCGCGGCGCTCGGTGACCTTGGTGCCGGTTTCGGTGGCCTCGAGCTCGTACGACCAGATCGTTCGGTTCTCGGCGACTCGGAACGCCACCGACTTGTTGGGCTCGAAGCGTACGACCCGTGACGTCGTCGGCCAGACGAGAAGGCCCTTGCGGTTGACGTTGATCGTCCTGGCACCTTCGCGGACCGTCCCGCCCACGACTTTCATGACCTTGCATTGCGGGCTCCACTCGCCCATGCGCTGTAGGTCGGCGACGATTGCCCAGACGTCCTGCGGCGACGCGTCGATGTCGATACTTGCTTCGAGGGTGTTGGACAAGGTCTCACTCCAGTCATTTGTGGTACGCCGAGTTACAAATACTTTGACCTATCGTAAGGTATCCGTCAACGGGCATTGTGCCCCAGGTCACTTGCGTGAACAGTGTTGCGCAATACGGATATTTATCGTAATACGGATATAGTGCGGTTCCGGCCCGATTTCACCTGGTGGACACTTGCGGCCACGAGTTGATCGTGTGCGGTGGTACCAGGCTCCAGACAGACCGGACGAAGGAGTTCCGAGTGAATCGGACCATCGAACTGGCGGAACTTCTCGATCTCGCGCTACGTGGCCGGATCGCGACCGTTGCCGAGCTCGCCGCAGTCACCGGACGATCAGCCGTCGAGACGGAACGAGACGTATCGCAGCTCGAATACCTCGGCTTCGTCTCGGTCGCGGACGGAACCATCAGTTACCGGCGCCCGGACGCGACCATCGCCGACGTCACTCAACGGATCCTGACCGGTTTGACGCGCGATCTCGACGACGGCATCGCCAAAACTCACGGCATTCTGAAGACGCTTCCGACATTGTTGCAAGCCTGGCAGCACGGTGACACCGACGTTCACGGCCTACCCGTCGATGTCATGCACGGGCCGCTCGCGGCCGCGGACATGTACCAATCGCAGGCCTGCCGCTCCACGCCCCGAGCCTCCTATACGTGCGTGCCCGACACCACGCCGCTGAATACGGTGCTCGGTGAAACCGGGCCGGGTTCGATCTGGGACGAAAATTCCGGAACGGACCACGACATCCGACTGATCGTCGGTACCGCCGCCGCGAATACCGAGTTGGGGCGCACCGGACTCGGGTGCGAGGTCAATGCGGGCTCCCAGGTGCGGATGCATCCGAATCCGCCGAGTTTCTTCTGGATACTCGACCATGGGAGCATCGGAATCCCTTTCGAGTGGGGGCAAGCCCGGCCCGGCAGCATCATGTCCGTTCGATCACCCGAACTCGCTGCGGTGATGACGTGGATCTTCCACCGCATCTGGGAGGAATCGGTGCCTGTCGTCGCGCACGACCGCCGGTGGGAGCACCCGTGGGATCCGATACTGAAACTGATGAACACCGGTCAGACGATGGAATCGGCCTCTCTGGCTTTGGGGTTGACCTCCAGAACCGGTCGTAGACGGGTATCCGACGCCATGCGTCACTACGGTGTGTCGAGTCAGTTCTCGCTCGGCGCCGCGTGGAACGCAGCCCGCGGTCCGTCCGGCGGATGAGGGCAACGCCGTAGTGCACGGGCTTCGGCCGGGGTTCACGGGGATGCTCTCCCGGGTTTGTCCGAGACAGTCGACGCCGTAGTGGACAATGGTGCCCGCAACTTTGTGTGGACCGTCCGACTGGAGAACCGAGTGAACACCGACGCCGAAACGTTGACCGACAAAACGGGCGGTCTCCAACGAGGTTTGACGGCGCGCCATATCCGCTTCATCGCGCTCGGCTCGGCCATCGGAACGGGCCTGTTCTACGGCTCCGCCGAAGCGATCAAGCGGGCCGGGCCATCGGTGCTCCTGGCGTATCTGATCGGCGGCGTCGCGGTGTACCTGGTGCTGCGGGCGCTCGGTGAGATGGCTGTTCGCAATCCGGTGTCGGGCTCGTTCAGCGAGTACGCGAACAAGCACCTCGGTCCACTGGCCGGGTTCATGACCGGCTGGACCTATGCGTTCGAGATGGTCATCGTCTGTCTCGCAGACGTCACCGCCTTCGGAATCTACATGCAGTTCTGGTTCGAGGACGTGCCCAGATGGATTTGGGCGCTGGCCGCGGTGTTCTTCATCGGTGCGATAAACCTGTTGAGTGTCAAGGTTTTCGGCGAGATGGAATTCTGGTTCACGCTGGTGAAGATCACCGCGATCGTGGCGATGATCGTCGGCGGCATCGCCATCATCGTGTTCGGCTTCGGCGTGCACGACACCGACGTCGGAGTAACGAACCTCTTCTCGGACGGCGGATTCTTCGCCACCGGCCTCGGCGGATTCGTCGCCTGCTTCGCGATCGTGATGTTCGCATTCGGTGGTACCGAGATCATCGGCATCACCGCCGGTGAAGCCGAGGATCCGGCCACGACCATCCGCAAAGCGGTCAACACGGTTCCGGTGCGGATCATGGTCTTCTACATCTGCACCCTTGCCGTCATCATGGCGATCATCCCGTGGCAGAGCATCAACTCCGGCAACAGCCCGTTCGTGCAGATCTTCGAGAACCTGGGCCTGGGTATCGCCGCCACCATTCTCAACATCGTCGTCATCACCGCAGCGCTGTCCGCGATCAACAGCGACGTCTTCGGCGCGGGTCGAATGATGTTCGGCATGGCTCAGTCCGGTCACGCACCGCAGGTGATGAAGAAGGTGTCCCGCAACGGGGTGCCGTGGATGACGGTGGTCATCATGACGATCGCGCTACTGGTGGGAGTGCTCCTCAACTATCTGATCCCGGACAAGGTGTTCGTGGTCATCGCCTCGCTGGCCACGTTCGCCACCATCTTCGTGTGGATCATGATCTTGCTCTCGCAGTTTCGTTCACGACGCCAGATGAGCGCCGACGACACAGCGGCACTGAAGTTCCCAGTGCCGCTGTGGCCCTACGGCCAACTCTTCGCGATAGCGTTCCTGGCCTTCGTCGTAGTTCTGCTCGGTGTCATCTCCGACACCCGAGGTGCGCTGGCGGTCGGCGCGGGCTGGCTGGTTCTGCTGGCCGGCGCCTACTACCTGTGGGTCAAACCCGCGCTCAACGCAACGGATCGAAGTGACGCATGACGGTAGGCATCGTGCCGACGGTCATCGACTCCGCCACCATCTTCCCGGTCAACGGGCCCAAGGCGATTCCCCACATTCCATGACCGCCGGCAACGTGGACTCGCGGCGACTTCGTCGCACCGATCAACGGCAGACCGTCCGTCGTGCACGGGCGTGAGCCGACCCATTCCTCGTCGCGGGCAGTCCAGTCGATACCGGTCAGCATCGGCTTGGCGGCGTCGACGATCGCCTGCACCCGGCGCTGGTCCAGCGGTGCGTCCGGGCTGCGGAACTCCATCATCCCGGCGACGCGGAACCGATCGTGCAGCGGTGTGCACGCCACACGCTGGGTGGGGAAGTAGACGGGGTTCTTGGGCAGGTGGTCCGGTTTGACGCTGAAGCTGTAGCCACGGCCGGCTTGGACCAGCTTGCGGACCCCGAACGGGGCAGCCAACTTGTTGAGCCGTGCCCCACTCGAAATCACGACGGCGTCGGCCGCACGCGAATCGCCGTTGGCGGCGCGAACACCGGTTCCGGAGGCGTGATCGTCGATGCTCGCGACGTCGAAGCCGGTGACGATTTCGCCGCCGCGTTCGCGGACCGCGTCGGCCAGCGAGTTCACGAAGCGCGGTGGGTCGATGAACCGCTGTCCGCGTAACCGGATACCCGCCTTCACGCCTTGTCCCAAAGCAGGTTCGAGCGAATGGATGGCGTCGTGGTCGAGGAGATCGAAGTCGACGTCGCCGCCGCCGTCCTGCACGTGGCGGAACTCTGCGACCAGATTTTCGCGGTCCTTCTCGGAGGCGAACGCGGCCAGGAACGGATCGGCCAGGCGGGTCTGCTCCTGCACGCCACCGTCGGCGAGTTCGTCGAAGGCGCCCAACGCGGTTCTGTTGACCTCGAGGTACACCGACATCGCCTCCGCCCATTTGGCCGGGGTGCAGTGTCGGGCGAACCCGACCAGGAAGCGGATCAGTTTCAGATCGGTCGTCAGCGGTACGTACACCGGCGACGACGGGCTGAGCATCGCGCGCAACCCGTACTGCAGCACGGCGGGTTCGGGCAGCGGCAGAGTCAGGGCCGGAGCCAACCAGCCGGCATTACCCCAGCTGGCGTCGGCGGCAACGCCGTCCCGATCGACGACGGTGACCTCGACTCCACGTTCCTGGAGGAACCACGCCGTCGACAAACCCACCACACCTGCCCCGACGACGACCACACGGTCGGGGCTCTTGCCAGTTCCCATCTCGAACTCCTTCTGCTCGCTACCGAGGCGCCGGTCACACCGGCTCCGATCTCAAGCATGAGCTGCGAAGACGGCAAAAGCAGTGGCCGTTCGGCTACTGCGGATTCGACTTCGTTGTGGATTCGCACAACGAGGGTTCGGGGTCGACTTCAGCGCTCGAGTTTGAACTGCAGCATCAGGATCAGCCGAGTGTCGGCGTCACCGAGGTCGACGTCGCACATCTGCTTGCACCGTCTGATCCGGTTCCGCAACGTGTTGGGGTGAACGTGCAGTGCGGCCGACGAATGCGCGACGTCGCCGCCGTGGTCGAGGAACGCCTGTGCGGTGGCCACGAGATCGCTGCCGTGCTGGATGTCGTGGCGTCGCAGTGCGGCCAGCGGTGTGGTGTGCGCGAGTCCGCCCACGATGTCGGCGGCGTGCAGCGCCAGCACGGACGCGAGGGTCTCCTTCATGCCCGCGACCACTCCACCGACCCCGACGTATCGCAGGGCGCCGAGCACCCGGTCGGCATCGCCGCGTGAAAGATGGGCTGCGTCAGCAGATTCGACGGTACGTCCGACGGCCACGACGAACTGGGCGCCGCTACGTGCTCGGGTCAGGAAGTCGGTGGCCAGTCTTCGGGTCGTGAGTTCGTCGGCGGCCACCACCAGATAGAGGTTCCGGTCCAGCTCGGCCGCCACGGCGTCCACCGCGAGAGTGCCCAGGTACAGCCCCAGGGAGGCGGCAGACCCGGCCGGCGCCGGCCCCGAGACCGTGCCGACGGCAACGACGGTCAACGGGCCGGTCAGGCGCAGATCCTCGGCCGCCGCGGATGCGGACTGACCACCGCCGACGAGGGCGAGCACTCGACGGGACTGATCGAGTCGGGTGAGGTCGATTCGGTCACGCTCACTCGCGATACGTTCCGCGACGTGGGGGACTGCGGCACGAAGTACTGCTTCCTGTGCCGCGCTCGCCTCGCCGGTCAGTGCCACCCAGATGGAGCCCACCGGGCGGTCGTTCTCACGTACCGCGATGACCAGTCGCGGCGTCAACGCCGGATGGTCGAGGTCGACGTATATCGCGCCACTCTCGCGGCGCATCCTGTCGAATACTCCTGCTTCGGAGAGTAATTGACGGATCTTGCTGGGCACCTGGCGGCCCAGGATCGTGCCGATACGGGCCTCGTCCACTTCTTGAGCCCCGCCCGAATAGGCGAGCACCGTGGAGTTCTCGTCCTCGATGGTGACGGGGGCGCCCAGTAGTTCCGCCAACGATCCCGCGAGGGAGAAGAGATCGTCTGTACGCAGGTCCATGACCGTGGAGCCTACTGATCGACGTCCGTCTCCTACCAATTCTTCACGGCGAGCGGGCGCGGTCGAATATAGGCTGGGCGCATGGCCGACATCGAAGGTGTTCTGTTCGACATCGACGGCGTCCTGCTGACGTCCTGGCAGCCGATAGAGGGTGCGCACGCTGCAGTCGAGGAAGTGCGCCGGCTCGGTCTGGCATGCGGTTTCCTCACCAATACCACTTCACGCAGTTCGGCGCTGATCGCGCGCGGACTGTGCGAGGCGGGCATCGACGTCGATCCCTCGCAGATCGTCACCGCTGCCAGACTGACGGCGGAATACGTCAGATCCACGTATCCGGGGGCGCGGGCCTGGTTGCTCAACAGTGGAGACGTGGCAGAGGACCTCGACGGGATCGAGTTGGTCGAGAGTGATCCGGAGGTCGTCGTCCTCGGTGGTGCCGGTCCGGAGTTCACTCACGAGGCGTACAGCCGGGTGCTCGAGTTGTTGCTTGCCGGCGTCCCCGTCGTCGCCATGCACCGCGCGATGATGTGGGAGACGGAGGCGGGTCTGCGGGCGGACACCGGGACGTATCTGCCGGGCCTCGAGGAGGTCGCGGGCGTCAACATCGCGTCGGTGGGCAAACCGTCGCTCTCGGGGTTTCTGGCTGCCACCGAGTTGATGGGTGTCGACCCGGAGGCAACCGTCATGGTGGGCGATGATCTGACCGGTGACATCCTTTCGTCGCAAAGGGTCGGATTGACCGGAGTTCTGGTGCGTACCGGGAAGTTTCGGCAACCGATCCTCGATCTGGCACCGCAGAAACCCGACTACGTCATCGACTCCGTCGGGGACCTGCCCAAGCTCTTGGCAACCGTGCTCGAGTCGTGACCTGCAATGCGTGACGAACGTCCCGAGAGCGAGTACTCTCGCGCCCGAATCCATGATCGAATTCCGCTAAGGAGTCTTCTATGCCCCTGATCTCGTCAGCGTGGTCCCGCCGTTCGTCCGCTCGAGGAAATGGAACGTCCGGTAATCGATCAAGGGCCCGACTGGCGCGAACCGGGGCGGTGTTGACGGCCGGGCTGGGGCTCGCTGCCGGACTGGTTCTCGGCGGCGGCGTGGCATCCGCTGCGCCGGTCTCCTGCGTGTCGCCGCCGTTGGCGAACGACATCCAGGTTTCCGATACGGCCAGCTGCGGGGCGCAGGCCGTCGACGCCGGGCGCGCCCAGGCCGGCGCTGCCGACAGCGGAACGGCCGTCAGCGTCGCCGCCGACAACGGCTACACCAATACCTACGCCAACGGTTTCGGTACCGCCCTCGGCGCTTCTCGTGGTAACGGACAGGCTCAGGCTTTCGCCCTCGGTGGCGGGATCGCCCGGGCGGGTGCCGGAGACGGCAACAACACGTTCGCCGTTGCCGGATACGGCGCGGGTGCGACGGCAGACGCAAACGGCGTCAACTGTGTCGGACTTCTGTCGTTTGCCATCAATTTCAGTAACGGACAGTTCTGCATCGCGGGCTGACCCTCGACCTTGCACTCGCTTCGCTCGAGTGCTAAAAATGCAGTTGGCACTCGCGAACCGTGAGTGCCAGGTCGAGGCAGTGAGACCGGGAACCATAGACACCCCCGGTCGTCCGTCGCGGGCACTGACTCAGACCACAGGCGTAGATGGGTGACCAGGCAACCGGTCACCTTGTGCCGATGAGGTGGCCCGACGAGCGGTCATCTTGTGTGTCACCCCCTATCCGGAGGATCACTTCGCAATGGCAAAGATCATCGCGTTCGACGAAGAGGCACGTCGCGGCCTCGAGCGAGGCCTCAATGCCCTCGCCGACGCTGTCAAGGTGACGTTGGGCCCCAAGGGTCGCAACGTTGTTCTCGAAAAGAAGTGGGGCGCCCCCACGATCACCAATGACGGTGTTTCCATCGCCAAGGAGATCGAACTCGACGACCCGTACGAGAAGATCGGTGCCGAGCTCGTCAAGGAGGTCGCCAAGAAGACCGACGACGTCGCAGGCGACGGCACCACCACCGCTACCGTCCTCGCACAGGCACTGGTTCGCGAAGGCCTGCGTAACGTCGCAGCCGGCGCCAACCCGCTCGGCCTCAAGCGCGGCATCGAGAAGGCTGTCGAGGCTGTCACAGCTCGCCTGCTCGAGACCGCCAAGGAGATCGACACCAAGGAGCAGATCGCTGCTACCGCCGGTATTTCCGCCGGCGACCCGTCCATCGGCGAGCTCATCGCCGAGGCCATGGACAAGGTCGGCAAGGAAGGCGTCATCACGGTCGAGGAGTCCAACACCTTCGGCCTGCAGCTCGAGCTCACCGAGGGCATGCGCTTCGACAAGGGCTACATCTCGGCGTACTTCGCCACCGATGCAGAGCGTCAGGAAGCCGTCCTCGAAGACGCGTACATCCTGCTCGTCAGCTCCAAGATCTCCACGGTCAAGGATCTGCTTCCCCTGCTGGAGAAGGTCATCCAGTCCGGTAAGCCGCTGCTGATCATCGCCGAGGACGTCGAGGGCGAAGCTCTCTCCACCCTGGTGGTCAACAAGATCCGTGGCACCTTCAAGTCTGTTGCCGTCAAGGCTCCCGGCTTCGGTGACCGTCGCAAGGCTCAGCTCGCCGACATCGCCATCCTCACCGGTGGCGAGGTCATCAGCGAAGAGGTCGGCCTCTCCTTGGAGACCGCAGGCCTCGAGCTGCTCGGCCAGGCACGCAAGGTCGTCATCACCAAGGACGAGACCACCATCGTCGAAGGTGCCGGCGACGCCGATGCCATCGCCGGTCGCGTCAGCCAGATCCGCGCCGAGATCGAGAACAGCGATTCCGATTACGACCGTGAGAAGCTGCAGGAGCGTCTGGCCAAGCTGGCCGGTGGCGTTGCAGTCATCAAGGCCGGCGCTGCTACCGAGGTCGAGCTCAAGGAGCGCAAGCACCGCATCGAAGATGCTGTGCGTAACGCCAAGGCAGCCGTCGAAGAGGGAATCGTCGCCGGTGGCGGCGTTGCACTTCTCCAGGCAGCTCCCGCTCTGGACGCCCTCAAGCTCGAAGGTGACGAGGCAACCGGCGCGAACATCGTTCGCGTTGCACTGTCCGCTCCGCTCAAGCAGATCGCATTCAACGCCGGCCTCGAGCCTGGCGTTGTCGCGGACAAGGTCTCCAACCTGCCCGCAGGTCACGGCCTCAACGCTGCGACCAACGAGTACGGCGACCTCCTCGCTGCAGGCATCAACGACCCGGTCAAGGTCACCCGCTCGGCACTGCAGAACGCAGCGTCCATCGCGGCTCTGTTCCTGACCACCGAGGCCGTTGTCGCCGACAAGCCGGAGAAGGCCGGAGCGCCTGCAGGCGATCCGACCGGCGGCATGGGCGGCATGGACTTCTGAGTCCGTTTCCCCAGCTCCACCTTTGAGCCGGCCCACCCCTTGCGGGGTGGGCCGGCTTTTTTGTGCGGCCGGGGTGGGTTGTGGTGGGCGGGTGTGCACCGGGGTGGAGGTTAGGTGGCCGAATGTGAATGTGTACGGGTGCTTGGGTGCGGCTGCGGCTGGGTTAGGTGGTGGCCGGGTGAGGTGGCGTTTCAAGCCCGCCGACTGCGTCGCCGCTTGCGTACGACGCGAATGATGTCGTCCACCACCATGTCCAGGTGAGCCGTTGCTGTCGCGGCGGAGTACCGCAGGATTCGCCAATCCGCGTCGATCAGGGCATTCCGGCGTCGCCGGTCGTGGTCGAACACGTCCGGATCGATATGGAATTCGCGGCCGTCGATCTCGACGATCACCCGCCCGCGACGGCAGATCAGATCACCGTAGTAGCGGCCGACGTGACCGTTGATCTCGAGTGGAAAGTTACGCGCGGAGAGCTCGCGCGCCACCACCCGTTCGGCTTCCGACAAAGTTTGTGGACAGCACAGTCGAAGTTGTTCGCGCACAGCGGGTATCCCGTGCATACCTTTCACGCTCTCGCAGTGTCTTGCTATCGCCTTCCAATCAACTCGAGTCGAAATCGCCGAGTCGAAGAGCGCTTCCAGTTCGGGCCGGGTGAGCATCGTCGCCGCGTCGACGAAGCATTGCTCTATCGGCACCACCGGTAGCCCGTGAGACAGGTGCGATGTTGCGGGGGTCTCGCGCCGATGCAGCACGACCCAGTCCGGTCCTCGTATTTGTGCGGTGCGCGGGACCGTTGCCTCGACGATGCTCTGCGGTTGGGGGAGTAGACCCCACAGCCAGGCCCCGGTGCTGTGGCTGAGGATCGCATCCGGTTTCCAGAGCACGAGCGCCGAGCACAGATCGAAGTAGTCGGGTTCCGTCGTGGAGTAGATCGACGGCAGTATTCGGATAAGTCTGCCAGACCGGACGGCTCGGGAGATGGAGCTGCCGCTCATTCCTTGTGCAAGTAGTTGCGTTCTCGTGTGAATCGCCACGAGATCACTCTTGCGCGTGTGCGGTCCTTGCCATCGCCACCGAGCGCGTCTGTGGATACAGCAGGGTCGTGTGGATCGACCGGTCTCATGCATGGTCCCAAAGCGGGCGACGGGTGAAGTGCCTTTTCTGCCGGCTTACACGGTCCTAGCCCCGTCGTGGCGAGATGAGGTTCGAGGGTGGCGGCCGAATTTGCCGGAGCAGCGCCTGCCTGTCGACGGATGTATTCGAGCGACAGCGCGTCGCCAAGACGGCCGCAACAGTCAGGAGGAAAGAATTCGTAAAAAGAAGGTGACAATTGCGACGACGGCCAGAAAGGCGGCCGGGCCGATTCCGGCGGTGTCCTTGACACGGAGATGGGCGACGACGGCACCGGCGAAATACAGGATGACGCCGAGGGCTGCCGCGACGCCGACGGGCCAGGCGAAGAGTCCGACGACCAACCCGACGGCGCCGAGGATTTCGATGTACGCCAACCACGCGATCTTGTCGGGCGAAACTCCGACGTGTTCCATGATCGGGATGACTTTGGGGTTCTTGGTCAGCTTCCCCACAGCGGAGAAAGAAAGCGAAACCGCCAGGAACAGAGAAATCACAATGGTTGCGATGAACATCGACTCAGGCCCGTCTATCGTGTTTGCGGATTCGGGCGCTGACGGAACCGAAGGTGCTCGGGATGCGACCGATGTAGACCTCGAGACTAGTCTTCGATCGCCGGCCGGGGAAGTAGTCGCTTCGGCGCTTGTCCGAATCGCTGACTCGAGAAGTGCATTCGGCTACGAGAGTCGAATCCGGCAGTTCGGGGCGAGCAGGTTCAGGCGGTCAGAAGGGACGACGGCCACCCAGGTGGATCTCGAACTCCCGGTAGGTCTCCAGAGATGCAAAGTGTCTCGAATACAGGTCCATCGTGCCCGAGCCGGGAAGATCGTCCACCAGGGCGAGATCGACCAGGTGGGCGAGCTTCACGTACGACAAATCGTCGCAGGTGCCGGTCGCGTATTCCTGTTCGTGCGCTTTCGTGGCGAATGTGCGGTGTGCTTCGTCGAGGTTGTCGGCCCAGATCAGGTAGGCGTCTTCGCGACAGAAGTCGAAGGTTGCGTCGTTACTTCCCAGCGTGAAGACGGCCAGTCCGTAGTAACACCTCACTCCGAGGGCACCAGCATCCAGGCCGCGAGGTAGACCAGTGCTGCGGTTCCGCCGGTGGCCAGGACGGCGACGACAGCGAGCAAGCGGACGAGATTGACGTCGGCGTCGAAGAATTCGGCGGTGCCGCCGCAGACGCCGGCAAGCATTTTCTTGTTGCGCGAGCGGAGGAAGGTACGAGGTGAGTCGGTTTCGAATGTCATAGGTCAAGTGTGGTTCTCGCTACCGCGACGCACCATCGGTGAGCACCCCCATCTGTACCCTGATTTCTCGCGACAGGATCTCGGCCCCGACAGTTAACCGTGGCGTCACCGGTTGGTCGCTGTAGGTGACTAAGTTCTCGGCGGTGACCGATTTAGCAGAGCACCGCCCGTTCTTCAGTGCATTCGCCGATATCGCGACGGCAGTCGACCTGACCGACACCGCTGCGTTCACCGTCGACGACAGTGACGACGACGACCCTGTGTTGTTGACTTCGCCGGAGGGCTTCGAGGTCGACACCTGGCGCGAGGGTTATCCGTACGAGGCGCGGATGACGCGTCACGAGTACGAAATGGCCAAGCGGCTGTTGCAGATCGAGTTGTTGAAGTTGCAGAACTGGTCCAAGGAGACGGGCGCTCGGCATGCGATCGTGTTCGAGGGCCGTGACGCGGCCGGGAAGGGCGGCACCATCAAGCGCTTCATGGAGCATCTCAATCCTCGCGGCGCGCGGGTGGTGGCGCTGGAGAAGCCGTCGGCGCGCGAGTCGACGCAGTGGTACTTCCAGCGGTACGTGCAGCATCTACCGGCCGCTGGTGAGCTGGTGATGTTCGATCGGTCGTGGTACAACCGGGCCGGCGTGGAGCGGGTCATGGGCTTTTGCAGTGACGACGAGCATTCGAGGTTTCTGCGGCAGGTGCCGTTGTTCGAGCAGATGCTCGTCGACGACGGCATCAGTTTGATCAAGTTCTGGTTCTCGGTCTCGCCGCTCGAGCAGCGGACGCGGTTCGCGATTCGCCAGGTCGATCCGGTTCGGCAGTGGAAGCTCTCGCCGATGGATATCGCCTCGCTCGACAAGTGGGAGGCGTACACGGCGGCGAAGGAAGAGATGATCCGGTTCACCGACACCGCGAGCGCGCCGTGGACTGTGATCAAGAGCAACGACAAGAAGCGTGCTCGGATCAATGCGATGCGTCACGTTCTCAGCCAGTTCGACTACGACAACAAGGATCATGAGATCGTGGGAACGCCTGATCCGCTGATCGTGGGTAGTCTCGAGTAGGTCGGGCGTTCACCGAGATACTTCGGAGGGGACTTTTCCGTGGCTGTTGAACTGGGAACAGAGTTCGCCGGCTACCGGATCGAACGTCTGTTGGGTCGAGGCGGGATGAGCGAGGTGTATCTTGCTTCCCGCGAATCCGAACGTGCCACTGTGAAGTTGCTCGACGCAGAGTCGTCCGCTGATCCGCGGCTGCGAACTCGTTTTGTCGCCGAAGCTCAAATATCTTGTGGCCTTGACCATCCCAACATCGTCTCCGTCGACGCGCATGGCGACGTGGATGGACAGTTGTGGATGGCGATGCGGTACGTCGAGGGATACAGCGCGGCCAGATTGGTGGCGCGTGGTCAGATTCCGTTGGATCCGATGAGGGCGGCACGTATCGTCAGATCGGTCGCGCACGGCCTGGACTACGCCCACCGTCGAGGCATCCTGCACCGCGACGTGAAGCCTGCCAATATCTTGATCTCCACTGAAGCCGCCGTCGATAACGGTGAGCAGGTCCTGTTGTCGGACTGGGGGATTGCTCGTCTGGTCGACGATTCGGTGCCGTTGGCGCGACAGGGATCGGTGTTGGCGTCCATTCACTACACGCCGCCGGAGTTGCTGTGTGTCGAACCGTTGACTCCGCGTACCGACGTGTACGAACTCGGCTGCGTCTTGGTTGAATTGTTGACCGGAACGACGCCGTTCCCACATTCCGATCCGCTGTCCACCGCCGATGCTCAACTGCATTCACCGCCACCTTCGGTGACCGCGCGTCGAGGTGAGTTACCGGTGGCACTCGACGAGGTGGTTCGGGTTGCGTTGTCGAAGAATCCGGCCGAGCGCTACGCGACGTGCACGGCGCTCGGTGACGCGGTGACCGCTGCGCTGAAAGATTGGCCGACCACGCCGCCTCGATTCTCGGGTGCACGAAGGGGTCCGCGGTTCCGGCGGTTCTCCAGACATCGGGGTTAGTCTGATTCGGATGGAGACCGTACCGATTCAACTACCCGACAGCACTGTGACGCCGATCCGGTTGTTTCCCGGCCCGAACGAGGACGCTCCGGTCGTGGTGATTCTTCCCGGTCTCGGTATTCCGGCCGGGTACTACGATCCGATAGCGCACGCAATCGTCGATGCCGGGTTCAACGTCGCGGTCGGTGAATTGCGCGGCCAGGGCGACAGTAGGCCCCGCCCGAGCGCGTCGAGTAGGTACGGGTATCAGGAATTGGTGTCGGTGGACTGTCCGGCGACGTTCGAGGTGGTGCGCGAGCGGTTTCCGACGAGTACGCCGTACCTCATGGGTCACAGTATGGGCGGTCAGCTCGCAGTGATGTACGCATCCAGGATTCGGGGCCGTCTCGGTGGGCTGATCCTGGTTGCGTCAGGGTCGCCGTATCACCGGGGGTTTCCCGGCGTCCGGTCACCGGGTTTGTATCTGGGGTCGTCGGCGATGGCGGTGACCGCGAACATCGCCGGGTTCTGGCCGGGCGATCGGGCGAACCTGGGCGGATTCGGCCGTCAGTCCAAGGTGCTCATCTCCGACTGGGCGAGGTTCGCGCGGACCGGCCGGATCGAACCTGCCGGTGCCGACATCGACTACGAGGAGCGGATCGCACGCTTGACCCTGCCGGTGCTGTCGTTGACCGTCGAGGCCGACGACATGGCACCGCGACGATCCGCGAAAAACCTGGTGAACAAACTTTCCGGTGCACAGCTGACGTTGCAACATGTCGACGAGCCGCTCGGCCACAACGGCTGGATCCGGAAACCCGCCGCGGTGACCGAGCGCGTCGTGGCCTGGCTGCGCGATCGCTGAAACGTCAGCGGAGCTGTTGCCGCAGGAACTCGTACGTCAGCGCCGTCTTGTACGCGAGTTGGGCGTTGTCGGCTGCCCCGCCGTGGCCGCCTTCGATGTTCTCGAAGTACAGCACCGGCTTACCCAACTCTTCCAACCTCGCTGCCATCTTGCGGGCGTGCGCCGGGTGAACGCGGTCGTCGCGGGTGGATGTCGCGATCAGGATCGGCGGGTACGACGTCGACGCGTCGACATTCTGGTACGGCGAGTACTCGGAGATGAACTCCCACTCCTCGGGGTTGTCGGGGTCGCCGTATTCGGCCACCCACGACGCGCCTGCCAGTAGTAGGTGAAAGCGGCGCATGTCCAGCAGTGGCACCTGGCACACGATGGCGCCGAACAGTTCGGGATACTTGGTGAGCATGATGCCCATGAGTAGCCCGCCGTTGCTACCGCCCTGTGCGGCAAGGAGTTCCGGAGTGGTGATGCCCCGTACGACGAGGTCTCGGGCGACGGCGGCGAAGTCCTCGTGCACCTTGTGCCTACCGGCTTTGAGTACCTGGGTGTGCCACCTCGGGCCGTATTCGCCGCCGCCCCTGATGTTCGCCACGACGTAGGTGCCACCTCGGATGAGCCATGCCCGCCCGATCGAACCGCTGTACGACGGCGTCAGGGAGATCTCGAATCCGCCGTACCCGTAGAGCAGGGTGGGGCCTGGCTCGTTCGACGACGCTCGCACCACGAAATACGGAACCCGGGTGCCGTCGTCGGACGTCGCGAAGAACTGCTCGGTGGTGATGCCGTCCGCGTCGAAGAACGCCGGAGCCTGTTTGAGGACAGACGGTGCGGATTCTCCGATCACTCCGTGCAGAAGTGTTGCGGGAGAGGTGTATCCGCTGGAATTGAGGAAGTACTCGTTGCCGACGTCCGGGTCCGTGTCGAGGACGTCGATGCTGGTCAGCTCCGGAAGGCCGTCGAAAGGTCGATCTTCCCAATCGTTCTCGCCGGGAGTGACGATACGCAGGGTGGTGCGGACGTCGGTGAGGACGACCAGGATCAGGTGATCGCGCGTCCACACGTAATGCTCGAGCGAGGAATGTGCGTCGGGTTCGAATACCACGGTCAGTGTCCGTGACCCGGCGAGAAAGTCCTCGTAGCGGGCGGCCAGCAGTGCGCCGGTGGGATATTCGGTTCCGTCGACGGTCCACGGCGATTTGGTCCGGATCAACAACCAGTCGTGGTGAATGGAGATGCCGGCATCTTCCGGAACCGCCACCAGGACGAGTTCGCCGGTCGTGGTGAGCTCGAAATGCTGCGAACGGTAGAAGTCGACGGAGCGGGTGACGAAGTCACGCTCGTAGCCGGGCGTCGGATCATGGGATACGGATACCGCGACATCGCTGCTCTCGCCCTCGTACACGGTGTCCGCGCTCTCGATCGCGGTGCCGCGCTTCCACCGCTGGGCCAGCCGCGGATACCCGGAATCGGTGAGGGAACCGGGGCCAACGTCGGTGCCGACGTAGACGGTGTCGATGTCGATCCAGTCGATGTCGGTCTTGGCTTCGGGCAGGTAGAAGCCGGGGTATTCGCCGTCCGGATCCACGAATTCTCGCTTCTCCAGATCGAATTCGCGAACTACTGCGGCGTCGGCGCCACCACGCGAGAGGCTGATCAGTGCTCTGGTTCGGTGGGGTCGCAGTAGTTGGGTGCCCTTCCACACCCAGTTCTCGCCCTCGGTGTCGGCCAGTGCGTCGAGGTCGAGGAGGACATCCCATTGCGGGGTGTCGGTGCGATACTGCTCGAAGGTGGTGCGCCGCCACAATCCGCGTACGTTGGTGCTGTCTCGCCAGAAGTTGTACAGATATTCGCCGCGGCGGCGGACATAGGGGATGCGGGCGTCGGTGTCGAGGACTTCGCGGATCTCTTCTTGCAGTTGGTCGAAGCTGTCTGCGGCGGTGAGCCGCTTCTCGGTGACGGCGTTGTGCTCACGTACCCAGTCGAGGGCGTTCTCGCCGGAGACGTCCTCGAGCCACAGGTAGGGATCGTCGGCGGTGGGGGACTGCTGATCGGAAGTCATGCGTCATTCTTACCGTTTGTCCCCGAACGGGCTCGACCCCGCTCCCGGGAAGCCGGGGCGGGGTCGAGACACGGAATCAGGTGTTCTCAGATGTTCCTGGTGCTCAGATGTTCATGGAGCGGGCGATCAGTGGCCAGGAGTTGTGGAGGTCGTCCTGCCAGTAGCCCCAGGAGTGCGTTCCGGTGGGCTTGAAGTCGAATGTGGCCGGGATCTGCAGGTCGTTCAAGCGGTTTGCGAGGTTGTGGGTGCAGTAGTTGACTGCTGCTTCGATGGCGCCGCCGACGATGATCTGGTTGGCGAGATCGGAGACCTGGCCGTCGATGATCGGATTGGCAAGGTTGTCGTGGGGGCCGGGCAGACCGGATCCGCTGGAGATGTAGAGCTCGGTGCCGCGGAGCTTTTCGGCGTTGACGACCGGGTCGTTCTCCACCCAGCCGGGACCGTCGAGCGGGCCCCACATGTTGGTGATATCGGCGCTACCGCGCATGCCGACGACGAGTTCGATGGACGTCTGGCCGACGGAGGTGCTGGTCTCGGCGCATCCGCTGTAGGCGCCGGCGCTCTTGTAGAGGCCGGGGGCGGCGATCGCGAGGTTCAGGACGGAGGTGGCGGTCATCGAGATCGCAGCGATGGACTGGACCTTGTCGGTGCCGAACTGCTTGTCGATGATCGGGGGAAGTTCCTTGGTCAGGAACGTCTGCCATTTCTGGCGGCCGAGTGCCGGGTCGTCGTTGATCCAGTCGGTGTAGTAGCTGAATGCGCCTTCGAGCGGGGTGACGACGTTGACGTTCTTGTCCGCGAAGAACTCGGTCACGTCGGTGCGGCGCTGCCAGGTGGCGGAGTCCTCGCCGCCGCCTGCTCCGTTGAGGAGGTAGAGCGTCGGGCGGGGTGCGCTGGTGTCGGCGGGGGTGATGACTTCGAGGGGGATGTTGCGATCCATCGATGCCGAGTACACCGAGATGGAGACCTTGCGATCGGTCTGCTTGGTGCTGCTGACGAGGTGGGATCCCGAGGTGTCGGCCGCGGGGCTGGTGCGGGCTCCGGAGGTGTCACCGGCGGCTGAAGCGATGGCTGGGCTGACCAGCATGGGCACCACGGCCATTGCTGCCAGAGCTGCGACCAACTTGCCGCGCTTGAATGAGCGAGCACGCATACCTTGTTAAACCTCCACCTAGTTGACTGCTTGACTGCAACTCCGCGGCAGATCCGACCGGCAACTACTGTTGGCTTCGGTCGAAAGTCGAGAGTTCCGAGGTTTCAGGTTCTCGTTGCGTGTAGAGCTTGCGATTCCTGATATTTGTACAGGATCGGCGCGGTATTAGCCAGGGATACACTGATCTGCTGAACGTATGACCAGTTCACGTTATCCGGGCTGAACGGGGAGGGGAATTTCGGATGAACAGTACATATCGACTATGGGAGCAGCATTGCTGCCTACCCCTGCGTTCCAACGCATCCATTGCCGACCTGCTCCGCTATCGCCGACCGGGCGGAAGCTACGTATCGGTCAACATCGGGTATTCACCACACGATCGAGCCGCTGCATCCGCGGTCGCGAAGAGCTTCTCCTGGCAGGCTCGTGTCGAGTTCCCGGACGTCACACCGGTGGCCACCATGACCGATGTGCGTGAAGTCACAGGCGGCGGGGGAATCGCGTTGGCTTTCGATCTGGAGGATTCCGCGCCGTTGGGCGGCGACTTGGACAACGTCGCCTACTTCTACGACCTGGGAGTGCGCTCCCTGCTCCCGACCTACAACCATGCCAATGCCGCCGGCGGTGGATGCCTGGACGGTGACGACACCGGCCTCACCGATTACGGGCGCGATCTGGTCACCGAGATGAACCAGATCGGAATGACCGTCGACGGCTCACACTGCTCGACGCAGACCGGGCTGGATCTGTCTGCTCGCACCGAGCGGCCCATGATCTACAGCCACTCGAACCTTCGTCGATTGTGGGACCACCCCCGCAACATCACCGACGACCAAGCACGGGCCTGCGCCGACACCGGTGGCGTTGTCGGAATCAACGGCGTCGGCATCTTCCTCGGAGTCAACGAACCCGACGGAAATGCCGAGCGGCTGTCAGCGATGGCCGACCACATCGAAGAAGCGGTCGACTTGATCGGCATCGACCACGTGGGGATCGGATCGGACTACTCCTTCGATCAGCAGGACTTTCTCGTCGAACTCGAGCGACACGCGTCGTCCTTCTCCGATGCGTACACACGGTGGGGCCCCTTGCAGTGGACGCCCCCGGAAGAGGTCCTCACGCTGGATCGGGTGCTGCGCGAACGTGGCTTCGACGAGTCGGCGATCGAGGCCGTGTACGGCGGCAATTTCGCGCGGGTCGCCTCTCAGGTGTGGGCTACCGGTGGGTAATGCCACCGTGGCGGGACAGCGAAACGGCGCAGGACTACCCTGGTGAATCGTGACCTCACACTATGACGTCGTTGTCCTCGGAGCCGGCCCTGGTGGGTATGTCGCTGCTATCCGCGCGGCACAACTGGGATTGAGCACCGCCATCATCGAGCAGAAGTACTGGGGCGGTGTGTGCCTGAATGTCGGCTGCATCCCGTCCAAGGCGCTGCTCCGCAATGCCGAGCTTGCGCACTTGTTCACCAAGGAAGCGAAGACGTTCGGTATCTCCGGAGACGTGTCCTTCGATTTCGGTTCCGCTTTCGATCGCAGCCGTAAGGTAGCGGACGGGCGGGTCAAGGGCATTCATTTCTTGATGAAGAAGAACAAGATCACCGAATTCGACGGCAAGGGCACGTTCGTCGACGCCAACTCCATCTCGGTGGAGTTGAGCAAGGGTGGTAGCGAGACGATCACGTTCGACAACGCGATCATCGCAACGGGTTCGTACACGCGCCTGCTGTCGGGCACGTCGCTGAGCGAGAACGTCGTCACGTACGAGGAACAGATCCTCACTCGTGACCTGCCGGGATCGATCCTGATCGTCGGCGCGGGCGCGATCGGTATGGAGTTCGGGTACGTCCTGAAGAACTACGGCGTCGACGTCACGATCGTCGAGTACCTCGACCGGGCGCTGCCCAACGAGGACGCGGACGTGTCCAAGGAAATCGCGAAGGCGTACAAGAAGCTCGGCGTGACCATCAAGACAGGTGCGGCCGTGCAGTCGATCGACGACGACGGCTCCAAGGTGAGCGTCTCGATCAAGGACAACAAGTCCGGTGCGATCGAGACCGTGGTGGTGGACAAGGTTCTGCAGTCCGTCGGTTTCGCGCCGCGAGTTGAGGGCTTCGGTCTCGAGAACACCGGTGTCGCGTTGACCGATCGTGGTGCCATCGCGATCGACGACTACATGCGCACCAATGTTCCGAACATCTTCGCCATCGGCGATGTGACGGCCAAGCTGCAGCTCGCGCATGTCGCGGAGGCTCAGGGTGTTGTTGCCGCAGAGACCATCGGCGGTGCGGAGACGCAGACGCTCGGTGACTACCGGATGATGCCGCGGGCGACGTTCTGCCAGCCGCAGGTCGCGTCCTTCGGTTTGACCGAAGAGCAGGCCATTGCGGAGGGCTACGACGTGAAGGTTGCGAACTTCCCGTTCGCTGCCAACGGCAAGGCGCACGGTCTGGGCGACCCGACCGGTTTCGTGAAGTTGATCGCGGACAAGAAGTACGGCGAACTGCTCGGCGGTCATCTCATCGGACCGGATGTCTCGGAGCTGCTGCCCGAGCTGACCCTGGCTCAGAAGTGGGATCTGACGGTCAACGAGCTTGCTCGTAACGTTCACACCCACCCGACACTCAGCGAAGCGCTGCAAGAAGCGATCCATGGCCTCGCCGGCCACATGATCAACTTCTAGAGAGCAGGACCTGCGGCCCCTGTGCGTCTTTCCGACAGTCCGTACTACCGGAAAGACGCACAGGGGTTTTTCGTGTCAAGGTGTGTTGCAAACCGGCCAAGTCGCGCCTTCGAGACCGGATTCCGGCACGTCAGGCAATAGCGTCGCGAGTTGATCATCCGGCTTCCGAAGGACTCACGTGAAAACTCGTTATGCATTGCTTGTGGCGTGTGCCGCACTGACGCTTACCGCCTGTAGTGGCTCTACGGACTCTGACTCCGACATCGCCTCGACCGGCTCGGCCGAGGCCGGGGCCTTCCCCGTGACCGTCGACCACGCATTCGGGTCGACCACCATCGACTCCGAACCGATGCGCATCGTGACCCTCGGGTGGAGCAGCCAGGATGCGGTGATAGCTCTGGACAAGGTGCCGGTCGCAATGGAGAAGTACACCGGCGACGGCATCGAGGACAACATTCTGCCCTGGGATGCGGCACGCCTGAACGGTGTGAAGCCGGTCGTGCTCTCGTCGAACCCCGATGTTCCGTTCGAACAGATCCTCGCTCTCGACCCCGACGTGATCCTCGCTGTGTACTCGGGTATCGACGAGCCCGAGTACAACCGTCTGAGCGACATCGCTCCGACGGTCGCTTTCCCGGACGGGCCGTGGGACACCGCGTGGGACACGCAGATGAGCATGATCGGTGCGGCCCTCGGGCAGCCGGCACGCGCTCAGCGGTTGATCGACGACACCGGAGCGTATTTCGAGCGGCAAGCAGCGGCTAATCCGACGTTCGCAGGTAAGACTGCGACATACGGCATGCGGATCGACGACGGGATCATCGTGTTCTGCGACAACGATCCGCGTATTCGACTGTTGGGTCAGCTGGGGATCACGGTCTCGCCCGGTGTGCGGGCAGCGTGTGCTTCCGGTGACAGTTCGGTGACCGTCGGTATGGAATCGGTGGACACGTTGGACGCCGACGTGTTCATCCTCGTCGACGCCGACGGCACGAATCTCGACAAGCTGGCTGCGATCGGACCGTTCGCGAACCTGACTGCCGTCAAGAACGATCGCATTGTGCGCCTGGTCGGGATGGACTACGCGATGGCTACTTCGGCGCCCACGGTGTTGAGCGTTCCCTATGCGTTCGACGAGTTCATCGCTCAGTTGTCGGACAAGTTGACGGGATAGGTGTTTCTCGTGTTCGCTCATTGAACACTTTCTGCCAGAAACGATTTCGGTGTCGCGGCGAGGCATCTCGGATGGAGGTCCCTCGGGCCTCCATCCGATTTCGGCTTGCGTTAATATTCGCATTCCGGACATTTGGTATGAAAAGTGGGGTTTAATTGCGCATCTATCCCATCTTTTCTTTTCAATGACGAATCGAGATCGCAGATGAGCAATGACCCGGGAACATCGGCAAGTGCGGGCCGTAAGGAGACGAACAAGCGCAAGATACGGGCACTTCTTGCCGGCGGGTTGGTACTCGGAATCGGTGCGGCTGTGACCTTGGCGGCGTGGTCCGACAACGTCTTCGGTAAAACGGAGTTTTCCACTACCAGTTGGAACATCCAGGGAAGTTTCAGTAATACCGGAACGCCGGTGTGGAACGAGTACGCCACTGCCGACGACGCCGGAGTGTTCTCGTTCACGCTCGAGCCGCTCGATCTCGTGCCGGGAGTCCCAGTCCATGCACCGGTGTCGCTGAGGATCGGCCCGGACCCGAGCGGGTCGAATGCAAACGTCCAGTTGCTCGGGGCAACCGGCGGGACCGGCGACCTCGCAGCGGCCCTTCGCTACTCGGTCTACCAGGGGGTTTCGGCATCGGAGTGCAATCAAGGCGATTTGACGGCCGCGGGCGCAAGCGCCTGGGTGGGAACCGCGTCGAATCCGGTCGCGCTCTCTGTCGGTTCGGCAACAGACGATCTCCTGTTGTCGGGTGATCAGACCGCCGTCAACTTGTGCTTCGCGGTCACGCTGCCTGAAGACGCGGATCCGGTGACGTTGTCAGGGCAGACCACGGGAGAGTTGGTCTGGCAGTTCGCCGGTACGTCCAGCTGACCGTTGCGTGGCCACTCGTCGAGCACGTCAGATCTACGCCTTGGCGGCCTCGGGACTCGTACTGGGAATCAGTGCGAGTGCCGTGGCCGCTGCCTGGCATGACTCGGTCGCCGGTACGACGTCCTTCCAGACGAGTCCTTTCGGAATCGAATCGAAAGTCGGCACCGACTGGATATCGCATCCGTCGAGCAATCCTGGGATTCTGGACTATTCTCCTGCCGCGACGAATTTTCGGCCAGGAGGCGTCAGCTATGCGGCGGTGTCGCTACGTACAGTGGCGAAGGCGTCACAGGCATCGGTGACGCTCCACGGGGCGAGCGTGGCGGGGGATTCCGCACTGGGCGGCGCGCTGAGGTATCGAGTCGTCAAGTCGGCGACCTGTAATGCCATGGCATTTAACGGCACACCTCAATTCGTGGTGGGGAGTGCAGGCCCTGCCACTCTCACCACAGGATCCCTTGCAGGGGCGGTCATCCTGCCCACCGGCGGTGATTCTCCGGGGGCTGCGGTGCCGTTGTGCTTCGAAGTCAGTCTCCCGAACACCCAGGCGAACTGGTCCAACTCGGCGTTGATCAGCAAGGTGGCTACACCGACATGGCAGTTCGTCGCCATCTCCGGAGGAGTGTGATGACCGAAAAAAATCCGGCGCCGAGACGTTCGTTCACCTCCCGTGTCGGCGACGGGGTGCTCCAGATCCTGGCTCTCGGCGGAATCGTCTGTATCGGCCTGGTGATCTGCGCGTTCGCTTTCAACATCACACTCGTCATGTTCAAGACCGGATCCATGTCACCGACCATTCCCACCGGTTCGCTGGCAGTGGTTCGGGCGGTGCCCGCCGACACTGTCCGGGTAGGTGAGGTGGTGACGGTCAATCGTGGGCCAGGGGAGCTGCCGGTCACCCATCGGGTGGTCTCCGTCGAGAGCAGGAGTGACGGAGTGACGGTCCTCGACCTCAAAGGTGACGACAACCCACAACCCGATCCTGCGCCGTACGAGGTCACCGAGGTCCGCAAGGTACTCTGGCACGTTCCCGGCCTCGCCCGGGTAATCGTGTACTTCTCCAATCCTGTTGTGCTGGGACTCATCACAGTTGCCATGTCGGCTCTGGTGGTGGCGGTGTTCTGGCCACGAAACCCGGATGGCGGAGATCCTGACGAACCGATCACCGAACCGATTCCGGTGGTGGCGAACCAGGGGCGCGAGCAGCTGTGACCAGACGTCGATCCTCCGCGCTGATCGCGCTCACGGCCGTGTTGTTGGTGTTCGTCAGCTGGTCGGCGCGGCCACTCGTGACGGAAACTGAAGCGGCGTGGACCGATTCGGAGTACGTTGGCGGGTCGGTGGCGACGGGGTCCTGGCCGACCAGCGGATACGGTCGGTCGGCCGGAGGTCTCATCACGGCGACCGGTGGAATTTCTCTTCCGCTGCTGAGTCAATCGTGGATCGAAGGAACTTCTACTCGGAACACGATCGGAAAATCTTCGACGACAACGGATCTGTCGGTCGTTCCGATTCTCACGGTCAACGCGTTTTCTCGTACCGGATCGGTCTCCACGTGTGCAGCTTTTTCGCCGGGGCAACCAGACTCCGAACGATGCCGCCCGACTACGACGTCGGACAGCGACGCCACTGCCACGATGAATTCGATGACGGTCTCGATTCATCTACTGGGTCTGCTCGGTCTGGGAGTGGTCAATTCGACTATGGTCAAGATTGATTCAGCTATCACGGCGGCCGCGCTGTGTGGACCGGGTCAGCCGACGACGGTTGCTGCGAGCAGCCCTTCAGGCAGAATCACTGTTGGTACGAGCGAAGTGGTGATCCCGCAACCAGGTGAAGGTGCGTCGGCAACAACAAACGGGGCAGATTCGAGTGAGGCCATCCTCGGTCTGATCCACATGCGTTACAGCAACGTCAGATTGGTGAGTACACGGACGGTGACTGCGACGTCGGTTCAAAGCACGTTGACGGTGACCTTCACGGTGCAGCCCTACAGGCCGCTCGGTGCCGCGGTGCTCGGCGAAACCCGGGTGGCGCTGAACCTGGTGACTGCACAATGTGGGCTTGGTACGTCGGTTTACCCGTCCACGCCCTTGAGCCTGCCGGTAGCGTTCGGTGTGGAACGCGGTGCTGATACTCGAGCGCCCGAGACCACGACGGCTGCGGCAACGACTGAGCCCACGCCGGCTGAACCCGGATCCGTCGAGACGACGACGGCGGAGCCCGCGGTCACCGGGACTACCGTGACCACTCCGGCATCGAGCCGGCCAACCACCACCTCCGGCACGCCGCCCAGTACTACGGCAACGACCACCACAAGTCGAGAAGCGGTGCCACCGGGCGATATCACGGGCTTCACCACCGTCGACGGTCTCGAGTGTGTAGTGGAAGGCGGTACCGGGTACACGGGCGAGGTGCCGGTGTCATGTGCGGACGCCGTTGCCGGCACAGTAGCCGGTCCGGAACTTGTTGCGGCAAGCCGAGATCCCATGCAATCAGTGACGCTCACTCTCGACGGTGTCACCGAGACGGTGCGGATCAGATCGGTTGTCCGTGGGTGAGCGGCCTATCGGCCGGCGGGGACGTGCGGTGTGGTGCGGGCGTCGTAGGATTCTCGCGACGCGATGATCGTCGGCATTTCTGATTCGAGTAGTTCGATCAGCGCGGCGATCCGCAGAGCAACGGAACTCCCCAGTGTGCTCAGGCTGTATTCCACCTTCGGTGGAATGGTTTCGAGGACGTCGCGGCATACGAGTCCATCTCGTTCCAATGCTTGCAGGGTCTGGGACAGCATCCGTTCACTGACTCCGTCGACGCGTCGACGGAGGGCATTGAATCTGTACGGCCCTTCGTTCAGTGCTGCCAGCGCGAGTGCGCCCCAGCGGCCGGTTGCGTTCTGTAGGGCTGCCCGCGAGTAACAACCACGGGCGAACACGTCAGCTTCCAAGGTCGGGTCCACCGTGGCCGGATCGCTGGTCGATTCGACACCGTGTGCAGGTGTATCAGGGCTGGTCATACCTTCACGGTACTGCCCCATGAAGAAGAAGTGCTAATTCTAAGTATTGCGCTTACGAAAAATAAGTGCATGATGATGACAGTCAGGGTTTACGCTTCAACTTGGATTGGGAGTTCACATGAGCATCGCAGTAACGGGCGCAACCGGGAACCTCGGACGGCACGTCGTGGAAGCGCTGATCGACAGAGGAACGCCCGCCGCGGACATCGTCGCCGTAGTGCGTAATCCGCAGAAGGCTGCCGACCTCGCGGCGAACGGCGTCGATGTCAAAGAGGCCGACTACGGTGATGTCGCTGCGTTGGAAGCGGCACTTGTCGGCGTCGACAGGCTGATCCTGATCTCGGGCAGCGAAGTGGGGTCGCGGCTTCCGCAACACACCAACATCGTCACCGCGGCCAAGGCAGCCGGTGTCGGATTCATCGCCTACACCAGCATTTTGGACGCTCAGCACACCCCGTTGAAGTTGGCGGCCGAACACAAGGCGACCGAGGATCTCATCGCCGAAAGCGGAATTCCGTTCGCGTTTTTGCGAAATGGTTGGTACTGGGAGAACTTCACCGCCGACCTTGCCGGAACGATCGAGCGTGCCGTGGTGGTCGGCGCGGGTGGCGACGGAAAAATCGCAGCCGCAGCGCGTGTGGACTATGCCGAGGCTGCTGCGGTAGTCGCCACGACCGACGGTCACGACGGTGCAATCTACGAGTTGGGTGGTGACGAAAGGCTCACGTACACCGAGTTGGCCGCGCAGATCAGCGAATTCGCGGGCAAGCCGGTCGTCTACCAGTTCGTCGACGAGAAGGCCTACGAAGGGATTCTGGAAGGTGCCGGACTTCCGGCGCCGGTTGCACAGATCCTCGCCGATTCCGATGCCGGAATTGCCAAGGGCGCTTTGGACACCGAGTCCGGTGATCTGCAGAAACTGATCGGCCGCAGCAGTACCCGATTTGCCGACGTATTGAACTAGTTCCCTGTGCGCCTTTCTGGTACCGCGCAGTACCAGAAAGGCGCGTACGGGCTCAGCTCCGCGTGTAGGCCACCCAGCCGCCGTAGCCGGTGATATCTGCCGCACCGTCGACGGCGTCATGGGTGCAACTGAATCCCACTACCGTTCTGCCGTCGGATAATTCGATGCTCGTCAAGGCCATCGGTGCGGGTAGTGCGGCGAGGAAGACCCCGAGCCCGGCCGGTGAGATTCTGAAGATTTCACCGACGATCGATGCGCCGAGGCCGTCGCCTCGCCGCACCAGGCCGGGCTTGGGTGGAACGGTGTCGAGGGCGTAGAGCCGGTAGGCGTTGGTGGTGACGATGTCCTCGACGTAGCGGGCTCCCAGATCGGACAGTTGCGCGTTGAGGGGCTGCCCACGCAGGTGCGCCCCGAATACCGCGAGTTCGATTCCAGCCGAGATCAATTGCGGTGCCGGAAGGCCGGCGAGTCCGGCGGCCAGATCGATCGCTACCTGGTCGTGAAAGGCCGGTACCACGAACATGACCCCGAAGGGGTGACCGTCCGGCGTGGCTCGTCCAGGAGCTGCAACGGCTGCCATGTCGAGAAGATTGCAGAAGTTGGTGAAGGTACCCAGTCTCCGGTTGACACCGATTGGATCGTCCTGCACTGCGGCCAGGCTGGGATGCTCGGTGGTGGTGGGGAGTAGGAGTGCGTCGACGTCGGCCAGCAAGGCAGTGGCCGCCGCCTTGGCGTGGGTGAGTGCGTCGAGGTCGCGGACCAGTTGATATCCGGTGGGTGCCTTCGCTCCGAGCACGATGGCAGAGACCGTGGGGTCGGCTCCGGCAGGATCTGATTCGAGGAACTCTCCCATGGCCGCATACCGCTGCGCGACCACGGCACCGTCGTAGAGCAGGCGGGCGGCGTCGAGGAGTCCGGAGATGTCGACGGTCTGCACATCGACGCCGTCGGCCTCCAGCCCGGTCACCGTCTCGTTGAATGCGGCCAGGTACGACGGGGAGAGATCGGTCAGATCTTCGGGCCGCGGTACCGCCACTCGCGGTGTGGGTGATGCGGCCAGGCGCACGTCGGACGGCCAGGTTCGACTGCGCGGATCACGGGTGTCCGGACCGCTCATCACTGCTGCGGCCGTAGTGGCAGTAGCCAAGTCGGTGGCGAAGACAGTGAGCGCGTCGTAGTCGACACAGGCGGGCAGCACTCCGTGGACCGGAATTATCCCGAGGGTCAGTTTCAGTCCGTAGAGTCCGTGAAATGCTGCCGGAACACGACCGGAACCTGCTGTGTCCGTACCGATTCCGATATCGGCGATTCCGAGCGCCACGGCGACGGCGGATCCGGAACTGGAACCACCCGAGATCAGTGTCTCGTCCCACGCGCAGCGTACGGCTCCGTACGGGCTGCGGGTGCCGACGAGTCCGGTGGCGAACTGATCCAGGTTCGTCTTGCCGAGGATCAGGGCGCCGTGCTCGGTCAATCGTGTCACGGCGGCGGCCGTGGCCTGCGGGGTGAACGCGAACTCCGGGCAGGCGGCCGTGGTGGGAAGGCCTGCGACGTCGACGTTGTCCTTGACCGCAACCAGGAGACCGGCCAGGGGGAGGTGTTCCCCGGCGGCAAGGCGTCGTTCCACGTTTGCCGCGTCGGCGAGGACGTCGTCCTTTGCGCGCAGGGTGATCCACACTTCGGGCCGGTCGACGGCGCCGATGCGCTCGTAGGCGGATTCGACGCGCGCGGTAGGGGTCAAGGATTCGAGGGCGCTGCCGATGCTCATTCTGCTCCGATCACGACGAGAGGGGTACCCGGTTCGACCTTCGAGCCAGGGGAGACGAGGATGTCGAGGACTTTACCGGCGGCGCCGAAGGTCACCGGCATCTCGAGTTTCATCGCTTCGAGGATGACCGCGTCCTGTCCGGCGGTCACCATCTGTCCGGTCTCGACTTCGACGCGCCAGACGTTGCCGACCATCGGTGCGTGAATGACGGTGGCGCCGTCGGGAATGTCGGCGATTGTGGCGGTCAGCGCGGCCGGCGGCTCGGGTTCGGTTCGATCGAATTCACCGGAAGCTCGCCAGGCTTGTTTCTCCACGTCGAACGCTTCACGTTGACGGGCGTCGAAGACGTCGATCGAGGCGGCATTGTCGGCGAGGAATTTCAGGTGGTCGGCGAGAGCGAATGTGCCGTTGCTCACGGCCGGGGCATATCGTCCGGCACGTGCTTCGGCCCGGTAGTGTGTGAGCTCGTCGGCGGTGACGGGCTCCCAGGTGATCCGGTCGAAGAATCGGAACAACCAAGGGTTCCCGGTTTTTCGGTAGCTCGACCAGATCGGTATCGTCCGGCCGATCAGTTGATAGCCGCCCGGTGATTCCATGCCGTAGACGCAGAGGTATTTTCCACCGATGCCGACGGCGTCGGCGGGTGTCCAGGTGCGGGCCGGATTGTACTTCGTCGTCATCAGACGGTGTCGCGGATCGAGCGGAACAGCAAGGGGCGCACCCAGATACACATCGCCCAATCCGAGGACCAGGTACTGGGCGTCGAATACCGCCTTGCGGACGTCGTCGATCGAGTCGAGACCGTTGACGCGGCGGATGAATTCTATGTTCGACGGCAGCCACGGGGCTTGGTCGCGGACGCCGCTGCGGTACCGGTCGATGGCCTCGGCAATGGAGGGGTCGTCGAAGGACATCGGCAGGGTGACGGTGCGACTGGGAACGACCAGCTTGTCGGTGGCGGGCAGGAGCTCTTCGATGTCCTCGAGAGCGGCCAGGAGAGTCCGTGCGGGCAGCACGTCGGGATCGAAGTGCAGGTGCAGTGATCGGACACCGGGGGTGAGGTCGATCAGGCCGGGCAACGCTCGCTCGACGAGTGCGCTGGACAGGGCGTGGACGCGCATTCGTAGGCCGAGATCGAGATCCATGGCACCGTACTCGACCAGGATGTTGTCGTCGCCGCCGCGCAGGTACACGACGGCGGGCCGATCCAGAAGTTGATCTCGTCGGCTCAGGATACCTCCGTCGGAAGTGTTGGAGCGTAAGGAGATCGGCGGCATCGCGAGCGCTCGAACCGAATCGGACGCTCGCAGGGCATCGGCGCCGGTATCGGTGACGGGAATGAACCTGACCTTGTCGCCGGGGCGGATCTGGCCGAGCTTCCAGCGGTTCGCGGTGGTCACCGTCAACGGGCAGGCGAACCCGCCGAGGCTGGGGCCGTCGGGTCCGAGCAAGATCGGGGTGTCGCCCGAGACGTTGAGTGCCCCTACGCTGTACGGGTTGTCATGCAGATTCGACGGGTGCAGGCCGGCGTCGCCGCCGTCGCTACGGGACCAGACGGGTTTGGGTCCGTCGAGTCGAATTCCGGTGCGATTGGCGTGTGACTGCACGGACCAGGTCGTGTCGTAGAACTGAGCCATGTCCTCGTCGGTGAAGTAGGCGGGCGCCGGTTGTGGGCCTTCGGTGACGGCAAGGTGCCAGGTGTGGGTCAGTTCAGGGCGAAGTTCGACCGAGACGGGCGTCGGTGGTGCCAGATGTCCGGTATCGCCGTACAGTCCCAGAACATCTCCGGTGGTCAGGGCTCGCCCGGTCACTCCACCGAAGCCGCCCAGGGTGAAGGTCGACGAACTGCCTTGGTAGGTAGGTGTATTGATTCCGCCGCGGACGGCGAGGTAGGTGCGTAGGCCGGCGTCGCGCGGTGCCCCGATGTCGAGTATCCCGTGTTCGGGTATCTCGATCGGTTCCCACATCGGGATCGGTTCGCCGTTCACCGTGACGGTCGCCGGTGCGCCGCCCACACAGACTACGGTGGGATCGGAGAACTCGAGTTGCGGTCCGTGCATGGTGCATTCGAGGCCCGGTGCGCCGGGCGAATTGCCCACGGCAGCGTTCACGAGTTGGAACGACAGGTCGTCCATCGGCCCCGACGGCGGAATACCCACCTCCCACAGGCCCTGGCGGCCGGGGTAGTCCTGGATGGTGGTCATGGTCCCCGGCCGGATCACGTCCATCCGCCTGCCGGTGGTGCGGATACCTGCCAGCGTCGTCGTGGTGTGCTCGGCTCGGATCACTTCCGGTGCGCTGCTCACACGACGCAGTTGCGGCAGATTGGTCTGGATTCCGTACAGGCGAGTGTCCTCCAGCGCGTCGCCGAGAGCGGCGAAAGCGCCGGTGCGGGTGACGGACGAGACGATGACCTTGGCGAGCATCGGATCGTAGTGTGCGCTCACCTCCGTGCCCGGCTCCACCCAGGTCTCGACGCGGGTGTGGGCCGGAAACTCGACGCTGGTCAGTCGGCCTGCGCTCGGCCGGTAGTTCACGCCGGGGTCCTCCGCGTAGACGCGGGCTTCGACGGCGTGGCCCGAGATCGGCGGCCCGCCGTCGGGCAGCGCCGTGAGCATCGAACGGTCACCGCCTGCCAGTCGCAGCATCCACGCCACCAAATCGACACCGGTGATTTCCTCCGTGACCGGGTGTTCGACCTGCAGGCGGGTGTTCATCTCCAGGAACGACGCTTCGCCGCGGTCCACGTCGTAGACGAATTCGACGGTGCCCGCGGAGCGGTAGTCCACCGATCCGGCCAGCTGCCGAGACGACGAGAGAAGAAGTTCGACGAGTTCGCCGCTCAGCCCCGGTGCCGGTGCCTCTTCGATCACCTTCTGGTTGCGACGCTGAAGGGAGCAGTCGCGAGTACCGAGGCTGAGGGTTCGCCCCAGTCCGTCGCCGAAGATCTGTACCTCGATGTGGCGGGCACGGGTGACGAGGCGTTCGAGGAATACCCCGGCCGAGTCGAAATTGGCTGCGGCCAGCCGTCGTACGCGATCGTAGGCGCCGCGTAGGTCGGTGGCGTCATGGCAGGCTTGCATGCCGATTCCGCCACCGCCGCCGACGGCCTTGAGCATGACGGGGTACCCGATGTCGTCGGCGGCATTGAGCGCTGCCTCGACGGTGTCGAGTAGCCCGGAACCACGCAGCAACGGAACTCCCACGGACAGTGCGGCTTCGCGGGCTGTGTGTTTGTTGCCGAATACCCGGAGTTGTTCGGGGGTGGGCCCGACGAATGCGATCCCGGCGGCTTCGGCGGCGGCGGCGAAGCTCTCGTTCTCGGACAGAAACCCGTAACCGGGGTGGATGGCGCCCGCTCCGTGGCGCAGTGCGGCGGCGATCACGGCGTCGGCGCGCAGGTACGAATCTTGTGGCGCGGGACCACCGAGGCGGACAGCGACGTCGGCCATGGCGACGTGCATCGACGCCGCATCGGCGTCGGAGTACACGGCGACTGTTCTCAAACCCATCTGCTGTGCGGAACGGATGATGCGGCAGGCTATTTCGCCTCGGTTGGCGACAAGGACGGTGTCGAAGGAAAGACTGGTCAACGGTGTGCCCTTCGGTCGTGGACGATGCGGGCCGACCGATACCTCACGACAGTGCGCGTGCACGGCCGGAAGTGCGTATTCAGCGCTGTGGACGTAGCTGTATACGCTAGGGAGGTGGTGTTTCGTGGACGTTGCGCCTGGTAAATGGTGCGTTAGTAACAACTCACGGTGAACTGGTTCACGGGAAGTCGCGTTGAACCCGGAGCGTCCCGATAGTGGTGGCGAGGGAGTCGTACTGTGCGACCAGCAGGGTGAATTCGATCAGGCGTCGAGCGTCGAAATGTGCGGCGAGCTGTGCCCACGTCGAATCGGTGAGGTCCTTGGTGGTGACCAGCTCGTCCACTGCGGTGAGAATCGCGCGACGGCGACTGTTCCAGCCGGCGTCGGCAGGGCCCGAGATGATCTGTGCCAGCTCCGCGGCGTCGATGCCCGCGCGGCGTCCGAGGCGGGTGTGGTGGTCGAATTCGTAGGCGCATTCTCGAAGGTGTGCCACGCGCAGGATGATCATTTCGGTTTCGTGACGCGAGATCTTGCCGCCGGGCATCAGGGAACCGGAGTAGTGCAGCCAGCCGCGAAACAATCCGCCGGTACGGCCGAGGGTGCTGAACAGGTGGGCGTCCGGGGCGCCGGCGGCCTTGGAGAGGATGCGCCAGATCACCCAGTTGACCGGACCGAGTTCCTTCAATCGGCCGGTGGGGATTCGGGGAGTTGTCCGTGCACCACGATCGTCGGCCGTGTGGTTACTGCTCTCGGTCATGCTGCTCCCCGTCCCTTGCACGGCCCCTGAGGTCACACGGCCCCTGAGGTCACACGGCCCTGAGGTCACACGGCCCTGAGGTCACACGGCCCTGAGGTCACACGGCCTCGATGGATCACCCGACGCTAACACGGAGATCAGACGAGGCGGGGATGGGCGATGTCACCAGGCGGATGGCGCCGCAGCCGCACCATGCGAGTAGCGGCGGCGCCGCCTGCCACCACGGCCAGTGCCAACAGCGGAACCGAGGGACCGACGATCGGTTCGAGTACCACCAGGAGTAGCGGCAACCCGAAACCGAGGTAGGTACCCACGTAGAAGATGCCCGTCAGGGTTCCCCGTCTGGCGGCGGGAGCGAGTGACTCGAGGTCGAGCAGGCCTTCGCGCAGGCACAATCCGTACGCGACGCCGAGAACGAGTGTGCAGACGACGAACAATTCGAGCCGGGGATGAGCGCCGCCGATCGCCGCGAGGCAGTAGCCCAGTGCGGCGGCCGCGGCACCGACTACGCCTGCCTGCGGCCCCCAGTTGCGGCGCCGGGCGGCGAACTGAACAGCGATGCCTGCGCCCAACGTGAGAGCAGCGCCTACACCGGGAAGCAGAGGCCCGGAGAATCGGTCACCGAGGCGTGCGGTCATGGTCACGAACGCCACCGTTGCGCTGGCGAACACCCACGGTGCCAGCGGCAGAGCCCAACTCAGGGCAGATCCGACCGATCGCCTCGCGTCGGTCGGATCCGGTACGACGGCGTCGCCTGCGGTAGGTGTCGGCGAGGTGCTCCAGCGGGCAGCTGCGCCCACCGATATCACCGACAGCACGGCCGAGACGACAAATGGTGTGGCGAGCGGAAACGCCAGGAACTGCGCAGCTATCCCGGAGAACACCGGCCCCAGAGCGAAACCGGAGGTGAGCACCACGCCGGCTGTGACGGTGCCGGATTTTCCGCGCAGATCAGCCGCCCATGCGGTGCCTGCGCCGATTGTCAGACCTGCTCCGATACCGACCACGAGTCTGCCGACCAACAGTCCCGCTGCGTCGTGCCACACCAACAGGACGAGCGTGCCGATCGATGCGACGAGGGCACCGGGTAGCACGACGGCGGCGCGACCGGTGCGGTCCGAGAGTGTGCCGCCTGCCAGGAGTCCGGGTAGCAGCCCGAGTGCGTAGATCCCGAAGACCCCGTCGAGTACGGCGTGGGACAGGTTCTCCTCGACCCGGAGCACCGGGATCAGGGATGCGAAATGATTGGCTGCCCACCCCGTCGAGAGCAGTACGGCCAGAACCGAGAGGTACCCGCGACGGGATGGATCGCCCATGGCTTGCAGCCTAGGCGGGCACCAGATCGCTGACGCCGGCAACCAGCTCGAAGGTACGCAACCAGGCTTCACGGTTGGTTCCGGTCGAGACGGTGATCAGTTCGTCCGCCTGGGCGAACTCGGTGAATTCGTCCAGGTAGGCGCGCACCTCGGTCGGGGTGCCGATGGCGCTGTACTTCGCCATCTGCAGCACTTGCTGACCGGCAGGGGAGTCGAGCAGCATGTCCGCTTCGTCGTCGGTGAAGGTGCGTCCACGTCCGAGAAGCAAGCTCACGCGTGCGCGCTTGGACTGTAGGAATTCCTCCTGCGCCTGCTCGGTGGTCTCGGCGGCGATGACATTGACGCCTGCGATCACGTAGGGTTCGGCGAGCTGCGCGGACGGCGTGAACTCACGCCGGTAGATCGACACCGCATCGTGCAGGGCGTTGGGGGCGAAGTGCGAGGCAAAGGCGTACGGCAGACCGAGCATGGCGGCCAGTTTCGCACCGAAGAGGGACGACCCGAGGATGTAGAGCGGGACGTTGGTTCCGGTGCCGGGAACGGCGGCGATTCCGGGAATTCGGGACGTCTCACCCAGATAGCCCTGCAATTCCAGCACATCCTGGGGGAAGCTGTCCGCCGAGCTCGGATCGCGTCGTAGCGCCTGCATTGTCTTCTGGTCACTGCCGGGGGCTCGACCGAGCCCGAGATCGATACGGCCGGGGTGGAGGGATTCGAGAGTGCCGAATTGTTCGGCAATGGTCAGCGGCGCGTGGTTGGGGAGCATGATGCCGCCCGCCCCGAGCCGAATCGTATCGGTGTGCGCCGCTACGTGGCCGATCAGGACGCTGGTGGCAGAGCTGGCGATGCTCTTCATGTTGTGGTGCTCGGCGTACCAGATACGACGGTAGCCCCACTTCTCGGCGCGCTGAGCCAGGGTCACACTGGCGTCGAAGCTGTCTTTCGCGGTTTCGTCGGGCCCGATGTGTGCGAGGTCGAGAATGGACAGGGGGACAGCCATGGGTGGAGCCTTTCTGAGCGCGCGTGCAGAGGTACCGCTGAACTCTGCAACCCCTGCGCACCCGCCGATATTTCCGTCAGGCCCCGAGTGCTGCGCCGGTCAACGCCGGACAGCACTCGCCATCGCCGCCATCGACAGGGCCTGCTGGGCGCGTTCGAGAACGACGGTCCGGGATTCGCCGATGTGGGCGAGCAGAGCGTCGTGAGCTTCGGACAGTCGGTCGTCGAGTACGAGTTCGGCGACGTCGATGTGCTCGTCCACTGTTGCCTTCATCCGATCCGGGGTGAGGTAGTCGAACATCCGTACGGGCCTGACCTTGGCGTTGACGGTCACCAGTGCATCGACGAGCGCCGGATTACCGGACGCGGCGAGCAAGGCGGTGTGAAAACGTTCGTCCAAGGAGACGAAACCGGCGTCCGGATCGGGCATCTGCTTACGAAGGGAGTACCAACTGTCCAGCTCCGGTCCCAGGACGTCACGATCGTGAACCGGTGCCGAACCGTCGAGAACTCGCCGAATCCCGCTCGATTCCAGAAGGATCCGCAATTCGTACAGCCCACCGAGTTCGTCGAGTCGCGGGCGATACGGATACAAGCCGTTCTGGTCGCGTTGGACGAGGCCGTCCGCTTGCAGGCGGGCGAGAGCCTCCCGCACCGGGGTTCGGGAGACGCCGTGGGCTTGTGCCAGTCGTTCTTCGCCCAGTCTTTCGTCGGGTGCGATGCGTCCGGACATCAGATCGGCGCGGATCGCCAGGTAGACCTGCTCGCGGAGGGATTCGTCCCTGGGTGCTCGGGTGCTCATCTCAGATCGCCATCGCTCGGCGCACGTCGTCGGTGGAGGAGACACCACCGTCGCCGGTGGAGGTGACCCGCCCACCGGCGAGGATGCTGTAGTGCTGGGCGGATTGCAGGGCGAAACCGATGTGCTGTTCCACCAGGAGCACACCGAGGTCGCCGCGGCCCGTCAGTTCGACGACGGTGCGCTCGATCTCCGCGACGACGTTGGGTTGAATGCCCTCGGTGGGTTCGTCGAGGATGAGGATCGACGGTTCGGTGATGAGTGCCCGCGCAATCGCCAACTGCTGCCGTTGCCCACCCGAGAGCAGCCCGGCCCGTCGGTCGAGAAGGGTGGTCAGTGCCGGAAACAGGTCCAGGACTTCCGCAATGAGTGCCTTGCCGCGCTTGCGGCCGTCCGCGACCACCCGCAGGTTCTCGGCTGTGGTGAGTTGACCGAAGGACTGCTGGCCCTGCGGCACGTAGGCCAGGCCCCGGGCTACCCGTGCGCTCGGCCGCAGGGTTGTGATGTCCTCACCGTCGAGCAGGACCTTTCCTCCGGTGGGCTTGATCAGTCCGACGGCAGCTCGAAGCAGGGTGGTCTTACCGGCGCCGTTGTGGCCCATCACCGCGGCCACTCCGTTTCCCGGAACGGTCAGCGATACCGAGTGGATGACCTCGGTTCGCCCGTATCCCGCACGTATGTCCTTCAATTCGAGCATGATTCACTCCTTCGTGATCGTTTCGGCGCCGGCCGTACCGAGGTAGACTTCTTGGACTTTCGCATCCGCCTGTACCTGTGCGACGGTTCCTTCGGCGAGCACCTTTCCGCCCGCAAGGACCGTGACGGAGGTGGCGAACGCGCGCATGAAATCCATGTCGTGCTCGACCACCAGAACTGTTCGCGCACCACCGATGCGGCGCAACAGATTTCCGGTCTCCTCACGTTCTTCGAGGCTCATACCCGCGACGGGTTCGTCGAGCAGCAGGACCGAGCAGTTCTGGACCAGTAGCATGCCGATCTCGAGCCACTGTTTCTGCCCGTGAGCGAGAATCCCGGCCGGCGAGTCCCTCAGGTGGGTGAGCCCGATGGTCTCGAGCGCTTCTTCGATTTCAGGCAGGACCGACTTGCGGGCACGCAACATGGTCAACGGAGAGCGACCGGAACCGGCGGCGATGTCGAGATTTTGCAGCACGGAGAGCTCTTCGAAGACACTCGCCGTCTGGAATGTTCGACCCACCCCAAGTCTGGCGATCCGGTGAACCTTCTTGCCCAGCAGTTCTTCTCCTGACTTCGTGACCGAGCCGGTGGCCGGGACGAGACCGGTGATCGCGTCCACGACAGTGGTCTTGCCTGCCCCGTTCGGTCCGATCAGGAATCTCAGATCGCCCTGCATCAACGTCAGGTCCACTCCATCGACGGCTTTGAATCCGTCGAAGGAGACTGCGAGATCGCGAACCTCGAGATATTCGGACGACATTCCGGCATTGCCGCCCGGCGTGGGGATCGGATCGTTCACGACAACACCTCCGGTACTCGAGCTGGTTCTCTGGCGGACCGTGAATCCGTTTCCTGAGCAGTACGTTTACGTCGACGGGCCAGAGCGGCCAGTCCGGCGAGACCAGCCGGGAAGAAGCCGACCACGACGATGAACATCAATCCCTGGGCGTACACCCAACCGGAGGGCAGTTTCTCCGAGAAAGCCGACTGCGCCCACGCGACGCCGATCGCGCCGAGTACCGGACCGAGCAGGCTGGCCCGGCCACCGATCGCGACCCCGATGAGGAAAGCGATCGACGGGACCACTCCGACGTCGGCGGGGGAGATGATACCGACGATGGGGACGAACAACGCTCCGGCGATACCGGCGAGGAAGGCTGCGGTGACGTAGGCGAGGAGTTTGACGTTCGCCGGATCGTACCCCAGGAATCGGACCCGCTCCTCCTGGTCACGGACGGCGACCAGAAGTTCGCCGTAGCGGGAGTTCATCAACTGACGGATCAGGGCTACCGCTGCGAGCAAGACACCTGCGGCGATGAAGAACAACATGCGCTTGTTCGCCGGGTCGTTGAGATTGAATCCGAAGAACGTGCGAAAGCGGTTGAGTCCGTTACTGCCTCCGATGGACTGCTGACCGACCAGGGCAATGGCGAAGGCGGCGGCCAAAGCCTGGGACAGGATCGCGAAATACGCGCCTTTGACTCGGCGCTTGAAGATTCCGAGCCCCAGCAGGTACGCGATACCTGCGGGTAGGACGATGATCGCGAACACGGTGACGAACGGTGAGGCGAACGGCTGCCAGTACCCCGGAAGTTCGGTCTTCCCGGCGATCGCCAGGAAGTCCGGTACCGCGTCGCCTTTCAGCTCGGCGTCGGCGATCTTGAGATGCATGGCCATGACGTACGCGCCGATACCGAAGAACACGCCCTGCCCGAGGGTGAGCATTCCGCCTCTGCCCCAGGCCAACCCGATGCCGACCGCAACGATCGCGAAGCAGAGGAACTTGCCCAGCAGTGAGAGCCGGAAATCGGAGAGCACCGCCGGGGCGATCGCGAACAACACCACTGCTGCCAGTGCGAAACCGCCCCAGACCTTGACCCGTGGATTGCCGAGAATGTTCATACGAGGCTCCTGGTCTTGGTGGCGAACAGGCCCTGCGGGCGCAACTGGAGGAATGCGACGATGATGACGAAGACGATGACCTTGGCTACCGATGCAGTGGTGGAGTACTCGATGAACGAGTTCAAGATGCCGAGGGTGAACGCCGCGATCACCGCGCCCTTCATCTGACCGAGCCCACCGACGACCACGACGAGGAACGCGTCGATCAGATAGGACGCTCCGATGGTCGGACTGGTGGAGCCGATCAGTGTGAGCGCCACACCGGCGATACCGGCCAGGCCCGAACCGAGAAAGAACGTCGTGATATCGGTTCGACGGGAAGAGATCCCGCTGGTCTCGGCGAGATCCCGATTCTGGACCACAGCTCGAATACGGCGACCCATCGACGACTGCTTGAGCACCGTCGACAAGGTGACGACCGCGGCGATCGCCAAGATCAGAATGAATACACGGGTTTTCGGCACCACGGCCCCGAAGATGTCGATTCCGCCGGACAACCAGGACGCGGTGGTGACGTTGACGGCCGGGGCTCCGAAGATGTCCCGGGCCGCCTGTTGCAGGATCAAGCCGACGCCGAAGGTGACCAGCAACGTGTCGAGTGGGCGGTGGTACATCCGGGAAATGAGGGTGACCTCGAGTAGAACGCCCATCAGTCCCCCCACGACGAACCCGAGGATCAGTGACACGATCAGCGATCCGGTGGCATCGGAGATCACCTGCTGTACCACGTAGGCGGTGTAGGAACCGGCCATGATGAATTCGCCGTGCGCCATGTTGATGACGCCCATCTGGCCGAACGTCAGCGACAGTCCCAATGCCGCCAGCAGTAGGATCGATCCGATGCTCAATCCTGTGAAGACCTGTCCGACTGCGATGTCCATGTCGTGGATTCCTCCTCTCTACCGGTAGATTCCGAACTGTCCGGAGTTACTTGTTGCCGAGTCCGTCTGCCCACGGGTAGTTCTTCAAGTACGGGTCCGGGGCGATCGGCTGACCCGAATCCCACACGGTGTAGATCAACCCGTCGTTGCGGATCTCACCGATCCGTGCGGTCTTGGTGACGTGGTGATTGCTGCCGTCGATGGTGACCGTGCCCTCGGGCGCGTCGAAACTCACGCCGTCGGCGTTGCTCTGAATGTCACCGACAGCGAAGGACTTCGCCTTCTCGACGGTGTTCTTCCACAGATAGACGGAGGTGTATGCCGCTTCCATGGGATCGGAGGTGGGTTTGTTCTGGCCGTATTCGTTCTTGTACGCCGCAACGAACTTCTGGTTCTCCGGGGTGTCGAGCGTCTGATAGTAGTTCCAGGCCGTCAGTTGGCCTTCCACGTTCTGGACGCCGATTCCGCCGACCTCCTCCTCGGCGATCGACACCGACACGACGGGCATGGTGTCGGGCTTCAAACCGACGTTGGAGTACTCACGGAAGAACGCGACATTCGAATCGCCGTTGAGCGTGTTGAACACGGCATCGGCGTTTGCCGTTCGGACCTTGTTGACGATGGTGGAGAAGTCGGTCGAACCGAGGGGGGTGTAGTCCTCGCCTTTGATCTCTATTCCCTTTGCCGCCGCATATGCCTTGATGATGCGGTTGGCGGTCTGCGGGAACACGTAGTCACTACCCACGAGGTACAGCGACTTGACGCCCTTTTCGGCGAGATAATCCAGCGCGGGAACGATCTGCTGATTGGTGGTTGCGCCGGTGTAGAAGATGTTCTTCGAATCCTCGAGGCCCTCGTACTGGACGGGGTAGTACAGCAATGCGTTGTTGTCCTCGAAGACCGGTAGCATCGCCTTGCGACTCGACGACGTCCAGCCACCGAAAACCGCTGCGACACAATCGCTACTGATGAGCTTCTCGGCCTTCTCCGCGAAAACCGTCGGTTCGGACGCGCCGTCCTCGGCCACTATCTGAACCTTCTTGCCCAGGACCCCACCGGCGGCATTGATTTCCTTGACCGCGAGTGCGATCGAATCGCGCACGGTGACTTCGCTGATGGCCATCGTCCCCGAAAGCGAGTTGAGTGACCCTACTTTGACGGTGTCTCCGGAGGTGTCCACACAGGACGATCCAGCACCCGGTGTCGCCGATGTGTCGGTGGCTTTGCTGCCGCATCCGCTCAGGATCAGTCCAAGTGCGGCGATGGCGGCGGGAGCGGCGATAGTGCGTCGGGAGAAGCTTCGCATGTACGGGCCTTTCGTCGGTCGGTCAACTGCGGGTTGATCTGTATCCGAGTGGTGTATACGGCGATGTATTCGAATGAGTGCAAACACTAGGTGGGGGTTGTTTCCGAGAAATGACTGTCTGTGACGAGTTGATCTCCGATGTTTCGGGCCGGTGAACATGACCTCACGGCTAGGCTGAACGCGACATTTTCGCCGAGAGTTCAGGAAACGAGATGCCCAGCCGATCAACGCCTCGATGGCGTAGGAGAGTTTTGTGGAC
Source organism: Rhodococcus sp. 27YEA15 (assembly GCF_049739425.1). NCBI lineage: Bacteria > Bacillati > Actinomycetota > Actinomycetes > Mycobacteriales > Nocardiaceae > Rhodococcus > Rhodococcus sp. 27YEA15. The sequence goes on along the minus strand of NZ_JBMHHW010000001.1, from coordinate 3,776,505 downwards.
ATCGGGGGCGCTGGTGTTCCTCGTCGGCGGTGTGGCACTTGCTTTCGTGCTCAGCCCGCGACCGGGCGCTCTGGCCGTGCGCTGGGTGTTCGAGCGGGACGCAGCCGAGGTCACGTCCGCGATGCAGAAGCACGCGCCGGCCGGCGTCGACTCGATCAAGGACCAGCAGTACCGGGACGGCGATTCGGACGCGTATCTGGATGTCTATTTTCCGGAGTCCACGAGCGTGGCTCTGCCGACGGTGATCTGGACCCACGGCGGCGCTTGGATCTCGGGAAGCAAGTCCAATTACGCGACGTACTACGAACTGCTCGCATCCCGCGGTTACACCGTGGTGGCGCTGGACTACTCACTCGGCCCCGAACGCCACTATCCGACGGCCGTGCAGCAACTCGACGCCGCGCACGCGTTCGTGTTGGCCAATGCGGAGCGCTTACACGTCGATCCGAGTCGGATCTTCTTGGCCGGTGATTCCGCGGGTGCGCAGCTTTCGAGTCAGATGGCGATTCTCGTCACCGACGAGGACTACGCCGCCCGGCTCGGAATAACTCCCGCACTGAGCCCAGAGCAAGTGCGTGGAGTGGTCCTGAACTGCGGAATCTACGATCTGGCCGGTGTTGCCGGCGGTTCCGGGATCGTCGGATGGGGTGTGGACAGGTCGTTGTGGGCCTATACCGGTCACCGGGAGTTCCTCGATTCCACGGCGGCGGATCAGATGTCGACGTTGAACTACGTCACCGAGGCATTTCCGCCGACCTATCTCAGCGGCGGCAACGGCGATCCGTTGACCGACGGACAGTCGAAGCCGTTGGCAGACAAACTCGGTGGGTTAGGTGTGGCGGTCGACACCTTGTTCTACCCGGACGATCACCAACCGGTACTCGGGCACGAGTACCAATTCGACCTCGACAACCCCGACGGAATGACCGCGTTCGAGCGGACGGTGGACTTTCTCGACCGGTACTCACGTTAGGTGGGTCACCCCGATGGTGGGCGAATGTGGTCGAAACGGGCCAACCATATCGGGAGCGTGATCACAGCGGATTCCCAGGTTCGTTACTTACGCTAACCTAGGCCGCGTTCGCCCCAGCCACCCGGGAGTTGCCGTGCATCTGTCGTCTGTCACGCGTTGGCGTCGACGCATCGTCGTGGGTCTGTCCGTGATGCTCGTGCTGGCGGTTGCCGGTGCTGTCGCCGCCTACGTGACACCATGGCCGGGAGCAGTGGCCATCCAACTGTGGTCGAAAGGCGATGCCGACGCGGTGAGCGCGGCGCTGGCCGAGACCGCGCCGACCGGCGTGGAGTCGCTGACCGATCAGTCGTACGACGACGACGATGCGGACGCACAGTTCGACGCGTACTTCCCGCAGTCGGCCCCGGCAGCCCTGCCGACAGTGATCTGGGCGCACGGAGGCAGTTGGATAGCCGGTGACAAGTCCGACTACTCGGGGTACTACCAGTCGTTGGCGGATGCGGGTTTCACGGTCATCTCCGTGAACTATTCGCTGTCCACGAACGGCGAGTATCCGACCGTGCTCGAAGAACTCGACAAGGCATACGGCTACGTCGTTCAGAACGCGAGCAGTCTGCACGTCGATCCCCGGGCGATATTTCTCGGCGGCGACTCGGCGGGCGCACAGATTTCCAGTCAGATGGCAGCCATGGTGACCGACCCGTCCTATGCAGCCGAGGTCGGAATCGTGCCCACTCTGACACCGAGCCAGGTGCGCGGAGTGGTACTCGACTGCGGCGTGTACGACATGAACGAATTCCTCTCGCCGGACGGTACCTTCGGCTGGACCGAAGACCGACAGTCGATCTGGGCGTACACCGGTTCCCGGCACTTCGACACGTCCCCGGCGGTCCGCCAGATGTCGACGATCAACCACGTCACATCGGAATTTCCACCGGCGTTCATCACCGGCGGCAACGTCGACGTATTGACCGCAGGACAGTCGAAGCCGTTCGCGGACAAGCTGTCCGAACTGGGAGTAGACGTCGATTCCCTCTTCTATCCCGACGATCACGATCCGCCACTCGACCACGAGTACCAGTTCGATCTCGAGACCGCCGACGGTCAGAATGCGTTGAAACGCACGATCGAGTTCTTGCGGACGCATTCCGCTGTCGGGAACGCGGGCCGCTCGACTAGCGAATGACGTACGGGGAGATCGAACTTCGATGTTCGCTGATGTCGAGTTCCTTACCCAAGGGCGGGAAAGCGCGCTGCGGGCAGTTCAGGCGCTCGCATACCCGACAGCCCGCACCGATCGGCGTCCCCGGATTCGACTCGTCCAGATCGAGGCCGTCGCTGTAGACCAGGCGGTGCGCGTGCCGAATCTCGCAGCCGAGCCCGATGGCGAAGATCTTTGCCGGCTGGCTGTAGCGGGCAGCGCGCCGTTCCACGGTGCGGGCCACCCACAGATAGCGTCGACCGTCCGGCATCTGCGCTATCTGCGGCATGATCTTGCCGGGATAAGAAAAGGTCTCGTACACGTTCCACAGCGGACAGGTGCCACCGCTGGTGGAGAAGTGGAACCCGGTGGCCGACTGGCGTTTCGACATGTTCCCGGCACGATCGACGCGGACGAACATGAACGGTACCCCGCGAAGTTTGGGCCGCTGCAAGGTGGACAATCGGTGACAGATCGTCTCGTAACTGGCCGAGTAGAACGCCGACAGCCGCTCGATGTCGTAGCGGAAATCTTCGGCGACGTCGTGGAACTGTCCGTACGGAAGGACGGTTGCGGCAGCGAAGTAACTCGCCAGCCCCAGCCGGGCCAACGAGAGTGAGGCGTCGCTGGTGAAGTTGCCCTCGCCGACCAGCCGGTCCAGGAGATCGGCGTGTTCGAGGAAGGCAAGTTCGGTGGCGAACTTGAATACCTGCTGACCGCCCGAAAGATGAGGTGAGATCTCGAGCACCCGAGTGTCCGGATCGTAGCGGTGCAGGATGTTCTCGCCCAGATCGATACGGCGCACTATCTGCACCCCGTGTACCGTCTCGAGGCGCCGAGCGACTTCGCCTGCGACGTCGCCGCGGTGGAATCGCATCCGCGTGGTGAGGTCCTCGGCGGCGGTGTCGAGGTCGTGGATGTAATTCTGGCGCTGGTAGAAGTAGTCGCGAACCTCTTCGTGCGGCATCGTGATCGATCCGCTGCCACTCCCGTCGGCGAACCGGTCCTCCGTGGCAGCGGCCAGCTGCGCTGTGGTGTTACGGAACCGGCGATGCATGTTGACCATTGCCTTGGCCAGGCCCGGATGACTCGAGACCATCTCCGCGATCTCGTGGGCATCGGCGTCGATACCCATCTCCTGATCGAGCGCGACCTCTCTCATCTCCGCGATCAGTCGGGTGTCGTCCTGCGAAGCGAAGAACGTGGTGTCCACCCCGAAGACCTCGCTGATCCGCAAGAGCACCGGAACCGTCAACGGCCGAACGTCATGCTCGATCTGGTTGAGGTAGCTCGCCGAGATCTCGAGAGTCTTGGCCAGCGATGCTTGGCTCAGCCCACGCTCGGTACGTAACTGGCGGAGCCGGGCACCGACAAAGGTTTTCGACATTTTCCCAGGATACGAGCGGCGGGATTCCTTCGCACATGAGGGTTCGCAGAGTTTGCAGTAGGCGGGCCTGCGATCTTGCGAGTGGTCGAAGAGTGCGGGACGCTTCAACCACTCGCAGATCTCGCTACGTGCGGTTCTCCGAGCGCGGCGCGCCGATTCCGGGGTCTATCTTCACCGGTCCGCTCGACGACGGGGCGAGCGGAAAATCGAAGATCGCAGTGGGCAGATAGACGGTGGAGCACGAGTTCGGGATGTCCACGACGCCGGACAATCGGCCCTCGATCGGTGCCGCCCCGAGGAGGAGGTATGCCTGCTCGGGGGAGTAACCGAACTTGGTGAGGTACTCGATAGCATGCAGACAGGCTCGCTGATAGGACAGATGCGAGTCCAAGTATTTCTGCTCGCCGTCGAGGGTGACCGACGTACCGGAGAACGCAAGCCATTCGGAGTACTGCGGATCGGTGTTGCCCGGCATGAATATCGCATTCTCCGAGACCCCGTAGGTGTCCATGCCGCCTTTGATGATGTCGACCCGCAGGTCGATGAATCCGCCCATCTCGATGGCGCCGCAGAACGTGATCTCACCGTCACCCTGAGAGAAATGCAGGTCGCCGACCGAAAGGTTGGCGCCGTCGACGAATACCGGGTAGAAGATCCGGCTGCCCTTGGTCAGGTTCTTGATGTCCTGATTGCCGCCGTTCTCTCGCGGTGGTGCGGTGCGCGCTGCTTCCGCTGCTGCCCGCGTGTACTCGTCGCCGGCCAACGAACCCAGAACGGCGTCTCGAGGCTCGGGCGGAAGTGCCAGTGGCGGAACCCGATCGGGGTCAGTGGCGATCAGCGCGCCCTCACGCTTGTTCCAGGTGGACAGCAGGGCCGCCGAGGGAGCGGTGCCCATCAGTCCCGGGTGCACGATACCGGTGAACGACACGTGCGGAATGTGACGCGACGTCGCGGTTTGGCCGGAGAAATCCCAGATCGCCTTGTACGCATCGGGAAACTGCTCGGTGAGGAAGCCGCCACCGTTGTTGCGAGGGAAGATTCCGGTGTACCCCCAGCCTTGACCGGCCAGTGGACCTGAATCCTCTTGGGGGATAGGCCCGAGGTCGAGGATGTCGACCACCAGCAGGTCGCCGGGCTTCGCACTCTCGACCGCGAACGGGCCGGACAAAGTGTGAACCGTGGTCAACGGAGCATGGAGAATGTCGTCGGCGGAATCGTCGTTGTGAATGGCGCCGTCGAACCATTCACGACAGTGAACGCGGAACGAATCTCCTGGCTTGACGGTGACCGCAGGCGGAATATCCGGGTGCCAACGATTGTGGCCCACTATCGCCTGATCGGTGAACTTTTTCGTGGAATCGAGTGGAAACAGCAGTTCGGGCATGTGTACTCCTCATTCTCGACGAAACCTGCGGGCGGTCGGACGGCGAAGTCGAAACCTCAGGGGCGGGGGAGTTTTCGATGCAAGGGGTTGGATGTCGTGGGCGTGATCGTGCGCGCGGCTCCCGGTAACCGGCCGCGGACGACGGCCGGTTCGTGAGCCGACCGTGCCGTGCTGTCCAGCAACCCCATGGCAGCGGACGCGCCGTGACTCAATCGTGGCGGCGACACTGCGCGACGGGATTCGAGCCCACAACCGGGGCATCGGATGGACGAGGGGACATCGGCCATGGCGAACGACCGTTCGGCGGGTCCGCAGCCGGTACATCGAAACTCGTACAGGGGCATGGGGTCACGCTATCGGACGTTCCGCGGATGCGTCAGTCGAACGGTGTGCACGCCACTTGATTTCAGGGGCGCGACTACTTCAGGTACACGATTGCGCCGTCGCCTCCCCTGCAGGTGGACACGCCGGCGGCCGTGGTGCACGTCATTCGGTAGTCCTTGCCCGTCACCGGGCTTCGCGCCGAGATCGACGAGCTTCCGTCGGCGCTGTGCACGGGGAAGGCCGCCCGAACCGCTTCGGCGAACTGGCACGAGGTGTTGGCCGATCCGGTCGCGGATTCGCGGAAGCCGGACGTACCTGCGGCGGTCGGAGTGCACGGCGACGCTCCCGCCGGGAAGGCGGCAGCCGGTGCCGCGGTGATGCTCGGCAAGGTGGTGCTCGGCAGGGTGGTGGTGGGCAGGGTCGTTCGCGTGGGAGGCGTCGTAGTCGGTTTCGCGGTCGTGGTGACGGTGGGGCCGGGCGTAGCGCTCGCCACGGAAGTAATGCCCGAGACGCTGCCACCGGCGGAGGCGTCTGGCACGTTCTTCGGCCACAGCACCCAGGCAAAGGCGCCGAAGACGCTCAGGACGGCGACGGTTGCGAGCACACCGACAGTGATCGCCCACCCGTTCCTGCGAGGCGGTTCAGGATCTTGTGGAGGCTCGTGAGACGGGAAGGCCTGTGGCTGCGCCCGAGCGCCCGACCGGCTCGGCCGGTAGTACCCGGAATCGGGTGGTTGTGCCTGCGACCACGCGCGATCGGTCGGCGGCATTTCGTTCTCGTCGGGCATGGCGGTCAGCATATGGCCCCGGTGCACCGCACCAGGAAGTACTTTCGGTGCATTTGTCCGGCCAGGTAACGAATTCCTCGTACTGGTGCAGTGATTGCCGTCACTCGGCCTCGATTCGTAGTCGACGAGCAGGCAGTTCAGGAGCGACCGGACGGTCAATTCTCGGCGAATCCGCGCTGTGCGCGGTTTCGGCCGCGGCCTGCGGTTTTCTTGCTACTCGCGGGTAAGTAACCTGTCCGAATGGAGGGGGTCGGCTCTCGTCAAAAGTTTGCAAACTTAGCAAACGGTGTTGAAAAGATAGCGAAGATTGGCATTAGCAACAGGTAGACGGCAGTTTTTACGTGTGTCATTCTCGATGAGTACACACGAAGGGCCTGGCAAGGATGTGAAGCAGTACGGATGTACCGCTCATTCTCGCCCCCCGGCCAGCAGATCACAGAGAGTGGAGTCTTGATGTCGACCACCGGCACCCCGAAGACCGCAGCCGAGATCCAGCAGGATTGGGACACGAATCCCCGCTGGAAGGGCGTCACCCGTAACTACACGGCCGATCAGGTCGTCAAGCTCCAGGGCACCGTCGTCGAGGAAGCCACCCTCGCCCGCCGTGGATCCGAGATCCTCTGGGATCTCGTGAACAACGAGGATTACATCAACTCGCTGGGCGCCCTCACCGGCAACCAGGCCGTGCAGCAGGTTCGCGCCGGCCTCAAGGCGATCTACCTGTCCGGCTGGCAGGTTGCAGGCGACGCGAACCTCTCGGGCCACACCTACCCGGACCAGAGCCTCTACCCGGCCAACTCGGTTCCGCAGGTCGTTCGTCGCATCAACAACGCATTGCTGCGTGCCGACGAGATCGCCAAGGTCGAGGGTGACACCTCCGTCGACAACTGGCTCGCCCCGATCGTTGCCGACGGTGAAGCCGGCTTCGGTGGCGCACTGAACGTCTACGAACTGCAGAAGGCCATGATCGCGTCCGGCGTGGCCGGCTCGCACTGGGAAGACCAGCTCGCTTCGGAGAAGAAGTGCGGACACCTCGGTGGCAAGGTCCTCATCCCCACGCAGCAGCACATCCGCACCCTGACCTCTGCACGTCTGGCAGCTGACGTCGCGGACGTCCCGACGGTCGTCATCGCCCGCACCGACGCCGAGGCCGCTACCCTGCTGACCTCCGACGTCGACGAGCGCGACCGCGAGTTCCTCGACGGAACCCGCACCGCCGAAGGCTTCTACGGTGTCAAGAACGGCATCGAGCCCTGCATCGCTCGCGCCAAGGCCTACGCACCGTACTCCGACCTCATCTGGATGGAAACCGGCGTGCCGGACCTCGAGGTTGCCAAGCGCTTCGCCGAGTCCGTTCGCAGCGAGTTCCCGGACCAGCTCCTCGCCTACAACTGCTCGCCTTCGTTCAACTGGAAGGCACACCTGGACGACGCGACCATCGCGAAGTTCCAGAAGGAGCTCGGCGCAATGGGCTTCAAGTTCCAGTTCATCACCCTTGCCGGCTTCCACTCGCTCAACTACGGCATGTTCGACCTGGCGCACGGCTACGCTCGCGAGGGCATGACCGCGTTCGTCGACCTGCAGGAGCGCGAGTTCAAGGCTGCAGAAGAGCGCGGCTTCACCGCCATCAAGCACCAGCGTGAGGTTGGCGCCGGCTACTTCGACCGCATCGCCACCACCGTCGATCCCAACACGTCGACCGCTGCCCTGAAGGGCTCCACCGAAGAGGGCCAGTTCCACTAGTCATTTCCATCAGGAGGAGGGGCTCGTTCGCGAGCCTCTCCTCCTGAGTTCTATCCGAAGCACATTCGACCACCACATTCGTATCCGACGCACGGCCGCTTCGGCCCATCGCTTCGGCCGCATCGGACTTTCTGCCGAGACTTTCAGTACGACCTCCACTAGACACACAAGGAGCTGACGTGACCAGCGAAAAAATTCAGCGCGTCGGCGTTATCGGCGCCGGACAGATGGGTGCCGGAATCGCCGAGGTGTGCGCCCGCGCCCATGTCGATGTTCTGGTTTTCGAGCAGACACGCGAGCTCGCAGCAGCGGGGCGTTCACGCATCCTGCGCTCGCTCGACCGAGGTGTGAGCAGCGGAAAAATCACCGAGCGTGAGCGTGAGCAGGCAGCTTGGCGGCTGCGTTTCACGTCCGACCTCGGCGATTTCGCCGACCGTCAACTTGTGGTGGAGGCCGTTCTCGAGGACGAGAAGATCAAGAACGAGATCTTCGCGGAACTGGATTCGATCGTCACCGATCCCGATGCCGTCCTCGCCTCCAACACGTCGTCCATTCCGATCATGAAGCTCGGTATCGCGACCAAGCGCCCCGAACGCGTCATCGGAATGCACTTCTTCAATCCCGTTCCGGTGCTGCCCCTGGTCGAGTTGGTGACGACGCTCAAGACGAGCGCGACCGTCACCCGACGCGCCGAGGCATTTGCCGGTGACGTCCTCGGCAAGCAGGTCGTGCGCAGCGCCGACCGGTCCGGGTTCGTCGTCAACGCGCTTCTCGTGCCGTACCTGCTCTCCGCCATTCGAATGGTCGAGTCGGGGTTCGCGACAAAGGAAGACATCGACAAGGCCACCGTTCTGGGCCTCGCGCACCCCATGGGTCCGCTGGCATTGACCGACCTGGTGGGACTCGACACCGTCAAGTCCATCGCCGACTCCATGTACGAGGAGTTCAAGGAGCCGCTGTATTCGGCTCCGCCGCTCCTGCTGCGCATGGTGGAGGCAGGGTTGACCGGCAAGAAGTCCGGCGCCGGATTCTACGAGTACCCCGACAACGGGCGCGGTGCCAAGCAAGCAAGTTAAGCGCCCTCGGTGAAAGGTCGATCGCATGTCCAGCAGCACCGCAGCATTCGGCTCCAGCGTCCTGGGGTATCCGAGGATCGGTCCGCGACGCGAACTCAAAAGGGCCCTCGAGTCCTACTGGCGCGGCACCTCCGATCAACATGCCTTGCGGGCCGTCGCGAAGGAACTTCAGGAATCGACCTGGAGTGAACTGGCTGCGACGGGTTTGAGTCAGGTACCCGGCAACACGTTCTCCTTCTACGATCACGTTCTCGACAATGCGCTGCTGTTCGGAGCGGTTCCCGAACGATTCGAGCCGTTGCAGGACGCACTCGATCCTCTCGATTTCTACTTCACGATGGCCCGCGGGCGGCCGGACTTCCCGCCGCTGGAATTGGTGCGCTTCTTCGGCACCAACTACTACTACCGCCAGCCCGAAATCGATGCGAACACCGTGTTCGAACTCCATTCGGAAACCCTGCTCGACGAGTTCGAGCGGGCCAAGGCGCTCGGTATCGAATTGCGTCCGGTCGTCATGGGTCCGCTCTCGTTACTGTTGCTCTCGAAGGTGGGCCCGGCCACCGAGCAGGTGGATCCGACCTTCACGCCGCTCGATCTGCTCGATCGGATCCTGCCCGAGTACGAAAAGCTGTTCGAGCAGCTCGCCAAGGCCGGTGCCACCTGCATCCAGTTGGACGAGCCCTCGCTCACCGAGGACCGCACTGTTGACGAGCTCGCAGCGCTGAAGCGGGCGTACGAGCAGCTCTCGACGGCACCGTTGCGTCCACGCCTACTGGTCACCGGACCGTACGGCAAGTTCGGTGAAGCACTGAACATCCTGGCTGCCACCAAGATCGAGGCTTTCGGACTGGATCTGGTGCAGGGCAGAATCACGGCCGACGACTTGGCTGCGGTGCCGAACATCAAGCGCAAACGTATCTACGCAGGTGTCGTCGACGGTCGAAACGTGTGGCGAGTCGATCAGTTCAACACGTTGACGTACCTCAACGAGATCAAGGACGTCGTCCCCGATCTCGTCGTGTCGACGTCGTCGTCGCTACTGCACGTGCCGTACGACGTGCTGTCCGAGTACGACATCCCCGGTGACGTCGCGGATCGGTTGGCCTTCGCGAAGCAGAAAGTCGGCGAGGTGGTCTCGCTGGCGAAGGCGCTCACCGACGGCCCGTCCGACAAGTGGCGCAAGCGTCCGACGAAGGTGCACTTCAAGCTCAAGCATGCGGTGCGCGCGCGGGTGAACGCGATCAAGCCCGAAGATCGCGTGCGGGCACCGTACGAGGAGCGTCGCATGGCGCAGCAGGAACGGTTGAACCTGCCGTTGGTGCCTGCCCAGACTTTGGGTTCGTTCCCGCAGACCGATGCGACCCGGCAGGCTCGCTACGAGCTCGGCGAGGGCCGTCTGGCCTGGGACGACTACTGCGCGCACGTCCGGGAAGAGATCGAGCGCACCATCGCGCTCCAGGAAGACATCGGACTCGACGTCTTCGTGCACGGCGAGCACGAGCGCAACGACATGGTGCAGTATTTCGCGGAACTGCTCGAAGGGTACGCCTACACGCACAACGGGTGGGTGCAGGCGTACGGGTCCAGGTGTACTCGACCGCCCATTCTCTACGGCGACATCGCGCGTCCGAAGCCGATGACCGTCGAGTGGATCTCGTACGCGCAGTCGCTGACCGACAAGCCGGTCAAGGGCATGCTGACGGGTCCGGTGACGATGATCGCTCGTTCGTTCGTGCGCCAGGATCAGCCGCTCTACGAAACGGCAGAGCAACTGGCACTGGTCATTCGGGACGAAATCGCGGATCTCGAGGCTGCTGGGATCGCCATCATCCAGGTGGACGAGCCGGCGATCCGTGAACTGCTTCCGCTCCGCGAGGACGGCCGGGAGGCATACCTGGAGTGGGCTGTCGACGCGTTCCGACTGGCGACGGGTGCCGCGAAGCCGGAAACCCAGATCCACACGCATCTGACGTACTCCGCTCGGTCGTCGGTGGTCGACGCCATCGAACGGTTGGACGCCGATGTCACGGCAATCGTCGCCACTCGCTCTACGACGTGGGTACTCGAGGCGTTGAAAGCCGGTTCGCTCACCCACGGCGTCGGACCGGGAGTGTACGAGGCGCGGTCCGCGAGGATCCCGGATATCGACGAGCTCGACGAATTACTCACCGAGGCAAGCGAATCGATTGCACTCGATCGCCTGTGGGCCAACCCGGACGGCGGTCTCAAGACCCGCCATCGGTGGCAGATCGAGCCTTCGTTGCGCAATCTGGTGGCGGCGGCACGGCGTTTGCGTCGCCGAGCCGAGCGGGCGGAGCGGGCCGCCGGACAGCTCGGGTGAAGAACCGGTGACGGGGGGGTCCTGCATTTGCAGGACCCCCCGTGCGCATGTAGGCATGTAGGCATGGTTACTGCTGCCGCTTATGCCGCGACGTCCCCCGACGGTCCACTCGAGAAGACCACCGTCGAACGTCGTGAGCTCGGTCCTCTGGACATCCTCATCGACATCAAGTTCGCCGGCATCTGCCACTCGGACATCCACACCGCCCGCAACGAGTGGGGTAGAACCCGCTATCCGGTGGTGCCGGGTCACGAGATCGCAGGCGTGGTCGCAGCTGTGGGTAGTGGTGTCACCAAGCACAAGGTCGGTGACCGCGTCGGGGTCGGTTGCTTCGTCGACTCGTGTGGAGAATGCGAGGCATGTACTGCCGGTGAAGAGCAGTACTGCACTCGCGGAGTTACCGGGACGTACAACGCCAAGGGGCCTGACGGCAAGTCCACCCAGGGCGGCTACTCGACGCACATCGTGGTCACCGAGCACTTCGTCCTCTCCATTCCCGAGGGCATCGAGCTCGACGTCGCAGCGCCGCTGCTGTGTGCGGGGATCACGCTGTACTCGCCGCTCAAGCACTGGAATGCCGGTCCCGGTAAGAAGGTTGCGATCATCGGTTTCGGCGGTCTCGGCCATGTCGGTGTGAAGATCGCGAAGGCTCTCGGCGCCGAGGTGACCGTCCTGAGCCAGTCGTTGAGCAAGAAGGAAGACGGGCTTCGCCTGGGCGCCGATCACTACTACGCCACCAAGGACGCCGAGACCTTCACCGCGCTGCGTGGGCAGTTCGATCTGATTCTCAACACCGTCTCGGTCAACCTCGACGTCGATGCGTACATGTCGCTGCTGGCGATCAACGGCACGTTGGTGGAGTTGGGCTTGCCCGAGAAACCGATCGAGGTCGGCGCGTTCTCATTGGCTGCCAACCGTCGAAGTCTCGCAGGCAGCATGGTCGGCGGTATCCCCCAGACTCAGGAGATGCTCGACTTCTGTGCCGAGAACGGCATCGGCGCCGAGATCGAGGTGATCGAGGCAAGTCAGGTCAACCAGGCCTACGAGCGTGTTGTCGCGAGCGACGTGCGCTACCGCTTCGTGATCGACACCGCGACCATCTGAGCTGTTCAGGCGCGGACAAGATGGTGCGGGGATACCGCACGGCTCTTGTCCGTGTCTTCGGCCAGGCGTACCGTCGAATCACAGCGAATTCCACGGTAGGAGCTAGCCATGAAGCTCAACCTCTTTGCATCCTGGGCATCTTTGTTCTCGGTCTTCGTGACCGCATTCTGTCTCGGCGCCTTCCTCGTTGCGGCCGGATCGGGCCATGCCGGCTGGGCCCTGATCGCGGCTCTCGCCGGAGTCGGAGTGCTCGGGCTCGCGATCAGCCTCTACATCGGAACCGTCCGCCACGCCCACCGGATGCACCAGGAAGGGCCGCACTTGTTCTAGCCGGCCAACCGGCCGAGCGTGGTCGCGACCGACTCGACTTTCGCATCCCGATATCCGGTCCCGGCCCACAGGTGCACCCGCTCGCAATCACCCGCTGCAACAGCGGCTTTGCGGATCGGGCTGGTGAGATGGTGAATGGCCGGATATCCGTCAGGTGCCTGCGCCTCGTACCGAGTGATGAAGTCGTTCTCGAGTCCTCGCGCCGGCCTACCGGTGAAGACCCGGGTGATGACGGTGCGCTCACGGGCTGGGTCGGCGAGCGCGGCTTTGTGAGGTTCGGATGCGCCGCTTTCCTCGGTGCGAAGTAGCACGGTGCCGACCACTGCCGCACTTGCCCCGGCTGCCACTGCCGCCGCCACAGCGGCTGGTGTGGACAGACCCCCTGCCGCCAGGAGCGGTAGATCAGTGTGCCGGCGTACCTGCCCGAGCAGCTCCGTGATCGGTATGGCCCGCGGGATACGTTGTGGTGTAAGGGTTCCCGAGTGACCACCGGCCGCCGAGGCCTGTACGACGAGAAGATCGGCTCCGGCATCTGTCGCCAGAACCGCTTCGTCGCCCGACGTCACCGTCAGCACGACCAGTGAGCCGGCCTTGCGCAGTGCCGCGATGACGGTGGAATCGGGAATACCGAAGGTGAAACTGACTACCGGAACAGGATCTGCCAGCAGCAGGTCGATCTTTTCTCGGAAGTAGTCCTCGTCCTCGACCGGATCGCCGTCGGGTAGTGCGATTGCGTAACGCTGCGCCTCGGGACGGATCGCATCGGCGTACGCACGGAACGCGACCGCGTCGATCGGCACCGGATTGGGCGCGAAAACGTTGACCCCGAAGGTAACTCCTTCACCTCTGACGGCGTTGATCTGATCGGCGACGGCATCGGGGGTCTTGTATCCGGCAGCGACGAAACCGAGCGATCCGGCCCGTGCGGCAGCAACTGCCATGGCGGGCGTCGACGCGCCGCCCGCCATCGGGGCCGCGATGACGGGGATGGTGAGGTCCAGTCCTGGAATACTCATACAAACTTCTCCGATGTGTGTGGGGGGATCAGGTTTTCGTGCGTTACACCGATGTGGTGAGGGTAGCGCACACGCAGTGTCGCAGCGGCGAGTGCTGATGCGACGACGACGACGGCGCCGATCAGCAGAGCCTGGTGGTAGCCGTTGTGCAGTACCGGGGCCACGACCAGTGGACCGAGAATCTGTCCGATGCTGTATCCGGCGGTGAGCAGTGCGACGGCTCGCGGAAATTGCAGGTGCGCACCGATTCCCAGTGCCATCGAGGCGATACCCATGAAGGTGGCTCCGAAGAGGAACGCGGAGACCAGCGCCGGGCCGACACCACCGATCAGGGCAGGCAGTGCGATTCCGACCGCTTGGATGATCAAGGCGACCAGTAGGAGGTTGGGCCGCGCCCAGCGAAGGCACAGCCACGCCCACGCGGCGGAGGACGGGAGCGCCGCCAATCCGACCACTATCCAGGCGCTGCTACCGATCCAGCCGCCGGCACTCTGATCGATCGCGGCGACGAGGAACGTCCCGGCGATGATGTAGCCGATCCCTTCCAAGGTATAGCTGATCAGCGCGGCGGTGAACCACGGGTGGGTCCGGGGTCTGCCGGAGACCGACGCCTTCGATGCGGCTTTGCTCGGTGTCGGCTCCGGAAGCAATGGCCACGCGACGACGGTGCAGATCAGCGTCACCGCAGCGGCGCCCCACCACGCCGATTGCCAGTTGCCGATCGATCGCAGGACCAGCACGAGAACTCCGGAGAGAGCGATACCAGCTCCGACTCCACCGAATGCCCACCCGGACAGGTGCGCGGCGGGTGTTGTCAGGTGGGCGTGCAGGGAGCTGACCGCGATCATGAAGATCAGAGCGCTGGTGAGTCCGGCGACGAGCCTGAGAACCAACCAGACCGTCCCGTCGTGTGTCAACGGCATGAGCGCCAGTGTCGCCACCAGGACCAGCAGCGAACTGCGCAGTGCCACGGTGGAGCGTACGACGGTCGGTACGAAGATCCCGACGAGTGCTCCGAGTAGATATCCGATGTAGTTGGCAGTCGCCAACGTGGCACCCAGCGAGTCGGACAGACCCGCCTGCTGGTGCATCAACGGCAGGATCGGGGTGTACACGAACCGGCCGATACCCATACCCGCCGCCAATGCCGCCCCAGCCTCAAAGGTGTGGACACGCGGCGAGAACGACTGCTCAGCAGTCTTCGAAGCGATTACCGAAGCCATGCAGTGATCATCTGCCGGTGCTCACCGATATGCCACGACCACTTTGCTCTCGTCTGATAGGCGCAGGCTCTCACCGCACGTAGCATGGATACTCGTGGAATTGCGTCAGCTGAAGTACTTTCTGGTGGTGGCCGAGGAACTGCACTTCGGGCGGGCCGCCACCCGGCTGTTGATCGCCGGACCCTCTCTCTCGCAACAGATCATGGCACTCGAACGCGATCTTCGAGTGCAGTTGTTCGATCGGGACCGTCGATCGGTGGCACTCACCCCGGCCGGTGCTGCGCTGCTTCCGCACGTCCGGGCATTGCTCGAGCGCGCCGACGACCTGCGACACCTGGCCGAGCGCCTCTCGGGAGCCGAGCCGATCCGAATCGGCTACGTGAACTGGATTCCACCGGATCTGAGCACGCGGGCGTCCGGGATCGCGCAGCTGCACGTCGACGCCTGGGTGGCGCCCTCACACGCACAGGCATCACGGGTCGGGGACGGCAGCCTCGATCTGGCCGTGTGTTGGGTACAGAATTCCGACCTCGCCCGCCACGGTTTGCAAGCCCGATTACTCGGGGCGGACGAACTTTACGCCGTGTCGACCGGCTCGGACACCGCACCGGTATCCGTCCGGGACGTCACGCTACTCGTCGACGACGATCAGGCGTCCTGGTCGTCGTGGAACGACTACGCGCTGCACTTGGCTCACGAGACCGGCGCGCCGGTGCTGGCCATCGACGACGGTGGCGTCACCGGTTCCGCGTTCTTCGACCACGTCCGGTCGATCGGCCGGCCGGTCCTGAATTGCCCCAAAGGGCAGACGACACCCCTGCCACCAGACCTCGTGCGGCGCCCGGTGGTCGATCCCACGGTGTTCTGGACCTGGTCGTTGGTGTGGCGTAGTGACGAAACCCGTCCGTTCGTACTGGCCGCCGTCGACGCGATCACCAGGGATGTCGGTGATCTCGGTCTGCGTGAGCCGAGAGTGTGGCTCCCCGCCGACGACCCGTACCGGTAGTCGCACGATCGGAGGAATCAGATCAGCTCGGCAGCGTCGAAGCCCGCTTCGATTCGTCGTCGCACACCGGTGAGGTAGCGGGCGGCGTCGGAGCCGTCGACGATGCGGTGGTCGTAGGAGAGTGAGAGGTATGCCATCGAGCGCACCTCGATCTGCAATGCCCCACTCTCGTCGCGAGTGGGCACGACTCGTTCGACGACGGCGCCGAGTCCGAGGATGGCGGACTGCGGTTGGTTGATGATCGGGGTGTCGAAGAGTGCGCCGCGGCTGCCGGTGTTGGTGATGGTGAACGTGCCGCCGGACAGATCGTCGGGTCGGATGGTGCCGGTGCGAACGCTGTCCGCCATGACCGAGACGGACTGGGCCAGTTGCGGAATCCGAAGGCTGTCGGCGTCGCGGATGACGGGCACCATCAGCCCCTTGTCGCTGTCGACGGCCATACCCAGATGCACCGCACCGTGATAGGTCACCTCGGTGCAGTCGGCGTCGAGAGACGCGTTGACCACCGGGTGCTCCCGCAGGGCTTCCACGGCGGCGGCGACGAAGAACGGCAGGAAGGACAGTTTCACCCCGGTGCGGCGGTGGAAGGATTCCTTCTCGGCGGTCCGTAGCCGGGCGAGAGCAGTGACGTCCACCTCCACTACGGTGGTCAATTGCGCCGAGGTGTGCAGAGATTCGAGCATGCGACGGGCGATGGTCCGGCGGATGCGCGGCAGTTTCTCCACCCGGTCGATGCGAGCATCCACCGGGTCCGGCTCCACCACGGGAGCCGGAACCGATGTGCTCGCGACCGCCGCGACAGATTCGGCCCCGATCACCGCAAGGTGTCCGCCCACCTCGACCACCGAGTCTTCCTCCGCCAGAACCTCGGTGAGGACACCGTTTGTGGGGGAGGGGATTTCGGTGTCGACTTTGTCGGTGGCGACTTCGAGGAGGGGTTCCCCGGCTTCGACCTGGTCGCCGGGGGCTTTGAGCCAGCGGGAAATGGTTGCCTCGGTGATGTTCTCGCCGAGAGAGGGGAGGAGGACTGTCGTTGCGGTGATCTGAGCGGTGGTCATGGGGTGGTGTCTTTTCTCGGTCAGTCGACGAGGTCGAGGGAGGCTCGGACGATGCTGTCGGTGTCGATCCCGTGGTAGCGGTACACGTCGTCGAGAGATCCGACCTGGCCGAACGTGCTGACGCCGAGGGCTGCGCCGCGAACATTGTTGATGCCGGTCAGGAATGCGAGAGTGTGCGGATGCCCGTCGAGGACGGTGACCATCGGTGCCGCCCGGTCGGCGGGGAAGACCTGATCGAGAATCCACGACTGGCCCTCGGCCAGTCCACGCCGCGCTTGCAGGGCTTCGAAGAGCAGACCGGGACTGGTCACGCACACGACGTCGGCCTGGATCCCTTGATCGGCGAGACGATCAGCGGCGGCGAGGGTTTCGGTGATCATCGCACCGACACCGACGAGGGTGACGACGGGTTCGGCCACGCGTCGCAGCATGTACGCGCCGGCGACGACTTGGCGGCGCCGACGTTCACGGGCCGCAGGATCGGTGGGTACCCCGGCGAGAGCTTGATCGACGGGACGGGTGGACAGGCGCAGGTAGGAGGAGCTACCGCCTGGGCGGCCGAGGCGGTTGATGCTGTCGAGGATGGTCCATTCGGTGTCGATCGCGAAGGCGGGTTCGAAGCTGATGCAGCCGGGCTGCTCGAGGCCGATGGACGGGGTTTTGATCGACTGGTGTGCGCCGCCTTCCGCAGCGAGGGTGACGCCGGAGGGGGTGCCGACGAGGATGGATTGTCCACCGGCGTAGATGCCGTAGGACCAGGGTTCGAGGGCACGTTCGACGAAGGGGTCGTACATGACGCCGATGGGGAACAGAGGTTGGCCCCACCGACTCCAGGTGGCACCGAGTTCGCCCATCAACCCGACGAGGTTGGTTTCGGCGATGCCGAGTTCCATGTGTTGTCCGGTGGGTTTTTCGCGCCAGTGCATGATGGTTTCGGCGTCGTCGTCGAACCAGTTGTGACGTTCGTTCGGTGACCAGACACCGACTTTGTTGAGCCAGCCGGCGAGATTGGTGGTGGAGCTGACGTCGGGGCTGACGGTGACGACGCGTTTCGCGGCGTCGGGGGCGGCGCGGGAGAGGTCGAGCAGGGCGCGTCCCAGTGCGGCTTGGGTGGTGGAGGTGCCGGTGGGGGTGCGCCCGAAATCGGCCGGCGCAGCAGGCGGTGCGAGTAGATCGACATCGTCGCGGACCAGACGGTCCGCCGCTGAGCGGCACAGGCGGTCGGCCTGGCTGTCACGGTCGAATCGTGCCCACGGATCGGCCGGGTCGAGTCCGAGTTCGGCGGCGAGTTGTTCGTACTGCTCGACGGTCAGCAGGGAGGAGTGGTTTTGCGGGTGGCCCTGGGTGGGTAGTCCACGACCCTTGACCGTATACGCGATGATCACGGTGGGGCGGGTGTCGTCGATCTGTGCGTACGCCGCGCGCAGTGCGTCGAGATCGTGGCCGCCGAGGTTGCGGATCGCCGCCAACACGGTCGCGTCGTCGAGTTCACCGATCAGCGCGGAGATCGCGGCAGCGTCGGGGCCGATACCGGGCAGGCGGGTCCGGACTTGTTCGGCGTCGCAGCGCAGCAGACGCTGGAACTCCGGGTTGGGCATGTCCAGGATCCGTGCGCGCAACGCCTGACCACCCTCGCGGGTGAACAAGGATTCGAGCAGGGTACCGAACTTGACGGTGATGACCTGCCAGCCGGCGGCACCGAACATCGCTTCGAGTCGACCGGCGGCGATGTTGGGTACCACTCGGTCCAGGGACTGGCGGTTCAGGTCCACGATCCACACGATTTCGCCGAGTTCGGCCACCGAGGTGTCGAGGATCGCCTCCCAGACCGCGCCTTCGTCGAGCTCGGCGTCCCCGACCAGTGAGTACTGGCGGCCGGTGCCCGCGCCGCCGAACACGGTGTCGACGTAGCGGCGGGCGATGGACCCCCAGATCGGTGCCGTCGCGCCGATACCGACCGAGCCGGTCGAGTAGTCCACCGGATCAGGATCTTTGGACCGGCTCGGGTACGACTGCAGACCGCCGAACTCGCGCAGCGTCGTCAGATACTTTTCGTCCAATTCGCCGAGCAGGTAGTTGATGCCGTGCAGGATCGGGGATGCGTGGGGTTTGACCGACACCCGATCGCCCGGCTGCAACTGTTCGAACCACAACGACGTCATGATCGTCGCGATCGAGGCACACGAGGCCTGATGCCCGCCGACCTTGAGTCCGCTCGGATTCGGCCGAACCCGGTTGGCGTGATGGATCATCGACGTCGACAACCACAACACCCGCTCCTCGATCTCGCGGAGCGGATCGCGCTGATCGATGAGTGACTGCGGATGGGAGAGTGCGGCATTCATGGCTCGTCCTTGGGTCGAAGCTGTGGAAACGGGGCCGACCTGTGCTCGCGTTGATGCGCGGCGATCGATCGGTGGGGTACTGGCGGCGCGGCATCTTCGAGATCCGGGCATGCCTCGAGCTGTTCTCCTGTTCGGAACTCCGGAGAAAGTCGAACACAAACAAACGCCTTCGAGCAAGCGAGCACCTCGTAAGTCATCACCGTGCCCAATGTGCAGCGCTGCCGACCGTCCAGGGTTGGCAGCCTGCACCCTGTGAAGGACGTGGTATCGAGGTGTCGATGTTCGATGCCTGGCGGCGAAAACAGAGTCGGACGTCGGACATCGACGACCGAGGTGCTCAGAAGTGTTGCGATGATACATTTTTCGCTCACGGACGAAGAAAGTGACTTTTATTTGGATAATCGTCCAAACCGCTCTCGGCACGGTTGACTGCTGCGGGATGTCCGAACAACCCCGGAAGCCCGCCCGTGTGCAGGAAGACCGTCCTTCTACCCGGCTGGATCTCCCCGTCCGCGACGGCGGCAATCAGACCGGCCATGGCGCGTCCGGTGTAGATCGGATCGAGTACGACGCCGTGGGTTCGCGCGGTCAGGGACATCGCCGAGGCGACGGGTTCGGTGAGGTCGCCGTACCCACTGCCCACCAGATCGAGGCGGGCGCGCAGGCGATCTGGAGAAATCCGGTCAGGCCCCAGTCCGCTAGCGAGCTCTGCAACGGCGGTGAGTGGGTCTGTCATTGCACCCGTGTCGATTCCGATCACCGCGCCCGGTCCCATCGAGGCAACGAGGCCTGCCATCGTTGCACCGGAACCCAGAGCCACGACGACGTTGTCGATCTCGGACAGCTGATCGCGCAGTTCGAGGCCGCAGCTCACGTAACCGCGGGCACCGGTCACACTCGAGCCGCCGAACGGGATGACCGCCGAGCGGTGTCCATGCCGGTCGAGGTCGGTGGCGATCATCTCGGCGGACACGGCCAGTTCCGCATCTCCCACCCAGGCGACCCGAGCGCCGAGGAGACCGTCGAGAGCCAGATTTCCGGACGCCGACGTGCCGGGGGATCCGGGGAAGACCAAGACGACGTCGAGTCCGAGTCGGGCACCGGCGGCAGCGGTGAGTCTGGCATGATTGCTCTGCGGTGATCCGGTCGTGATCAGGGTGTCGGCGCCGGCCGCGAGGGCGGCTCCGACGGTCCACTCCAGTTTGCGAATCTTGTTGCCGCCACCGGCCAGTGAGGTCAGATCGTCACGTTTGATCCACAGATCTTCCGGGTTCAAACCGAGTGCCCGGGCGAGCCGAGGTGCCGGTTCGACCGGCGTCGGCCAGGTAGCAAGAAGGGTGCGTGTACCGGGACGGTTCATCGTCGGCCCTCGGTTGCGTCGGACAGCGCCTTCTGCGGGTCGGTGGCGGAGGAAGCCGATCGAGGTTTGAAAGCTGTTGTGCGGCCTACTGCGAGCAGTAGCGCGGCACCGAGCAGCATCGATGCCGCGATGGTGATCATGCTGGAATCGAAGCTGCCGCTCGATTCTCGGAGCGCACCGGTGACGGTGGGAGCGAAGAATCCTGCGGTGTTCGACATCGCGCCGATCAACCCGATACCGCCGGCAGCAGCAGCCCCACCGAGGAATACCTTCGGAATCTGCCAGAGGATGGGAAGTGCGCAGAGTGCTGATGCTACCGCGATGCTGAGACCGACGAGTTCGAGTTGCGGTGAGGTGGCATAGAGCGCGGTGAGGATTCCGACGGCGCCGACAGTGAGGGCCACCATCGAGTGTTTGACTCGTTCGCCGGTCCGATCGGAATTCACACCGACAAGCCACATGGCCACGGCGGCAACCGCGAACGGGATCGCCGTCATGAATCCCGTTTGTACAGATGTCAATTCGGTACCGAATGATGCCTCGAAGTCGTTGACAACCTGCGGCATGAAGAAGCTGAACGCGTAGATTCCGAACACGGTGCTGAACAGGATCAGGCCCATGAGGTAGATGCGATAGTCGCGTAAAGCCTTGCGCAACTGTGTGGTTCCGTGTGCTTGCGCCTCGTCGGACTCGCGAGCGAGGGCGCCTTCGAGTGCGGACAGCTCCCCAGGAGTGAGCCACTTGGCCTCGTGCGGCTTGTTGGGGAGCAGGAACAACACGGCGATACCGATGAGCATCGCAGGCAGGCCCTGGACGAAGAACATGAAACGCCACCCGGAGAGGCCGAAGAGTCCGTCGGTGGCCGAGATGATCCACGAGGACAGCGGGGCGCCGATCACGATCGACAGTGGCAGTGCCAGATAGAATTGCGCAGTCAACCGGCCGCGATACTCGGCCGGAAACCAGTACGTGAGGTAGAGAATGACGCCGGGCAACAGACCGGCCTCGGAGATGCCGAGCAGGATGCGCATCACGTAGAAGCTGGTTTCGCCTTGAACAGCGGACATCGCCGCCGCCAATGCGCCCCAACTGATCATGATCCGGGCAATCCACAGCCGAGCCCCGACCTTGTGCATCATCAGATTGCTCGGAAACTCGAACAGGCAGTAGCCGATGAAGAACAAGCCGGCGCCGAGACCGAACGCGGCCGCGGTCAGGCCGAGGTCGCTCTTCATGCCATCGGCGGCGAACCCGACGTTGACACGATCGAGATAGTTCAACGCGTAGATCAAACAGAGAAACGGGATGAGCCGTCGGCTCGTCTTGCGGACGGCGGACGCGAGTGCGGTGTCCGGCGAAGTCTGCTTCATGGTGACTCCAGAGTCAGGGTGTCAGTCGTGATGAACGAAGTTTCGGGGCGTCAGTTGCTGTGGTGGAAGCGGCCGTAGACGGGCTGCCCGGGCATGGCATCGGGTTGGACGGCGCCGTCGCGGACGACGAACTCGCCGCCGACCAGTACGTGGTCCATGCCGGTGGACGGCCGGGTGGTTGCGGTGTACGTGGATCGGTCGGTGATGGTGTCGAGGTCGAAGATCGCGAGGTCGGCGTCGGCGCCGGATTGGATTCGCCCTTTGCGGCGCATGGCTGGGGCGGCGCGCTGAAGTATCTGCGCGGGCAGCAGTGCGCATCGTCGAACGGCCTCGCTCAACGTCAAGGTATTCGATTCGCGCACGAGCCAGCGGAACGTCCTGGCATAGCATCCGGCTCCACGCGGATGTGAGTGTGCGGACTCGGGCAACGGCCATTCGTCGGTGACAAATGTGCCACTGGCGGACATGGGAGGCATTGCATCCGAGGCGATCACGGTGTCAGGGCCGGACAGCGAGGTGAGAAGTAGTCTGCGGTCGATCGAATTCTCTTCGTCGAGGATGTCGATGATCACCAGTGCGCCGGGATCTGCCGCGCGCAGAGCGGTGAGTTCGGTGTTGTCGGTCATCCGGCGGCCGGTAGCGACGTGCACGATCGACCGGGCGGTGATACCCAACTGCGGCAGAGCTTTCGGGGCCAGGAACGGCGCGCCCACCGCTGTGCACCCGGAACCGTACGGGTACGCCTCGGTGGAGATGCGGGCTCCTCGAGCTATCGCGTCCGCCAACATCGCGCCGGTGGTGTCGGCCATCCGGTGCGTGGTGCTGTTGAGATGACAGAAATGCATGTGGGCACCGGTATTGGCTGCAGCCGAGATTATCTCGGCGGTTGCCTCGACGGCCGAGGTCGGCGAGACCGTGGACATCCACCGGGCGTGTGTGAACGTGGGCATGTCGAGATCAGCGGCCAGACGTGCCAGTTCGGTGTACTCGGCAGGGTCGGTACCGGGGGCGTATCCCAACGCGATGCCGAGTCCGAGCGCGCCGTCGGTGAACTCTTTCTCCAGTTCCCCGAGCACGGTCTGCACATCCGCGCAGCCGCGACGTTCGCGCCAGTTGGGTAAGCCGGCGTGCGAGAGGAACGCCCGCAACGGGACGGGATCCGCACCGGAGAAGCCGTCGAATACCCGCGCGCGAGTGGTCGTCCACGACGCGGCGAAACCCACGTTCACCGGTCGGCCGTCGAGTTCTGCTGCTCGATACGCCGCACGGACAGGTGCAGCGCCGATCTCGAGTTCGAGGGCCGTCGTCACCCCGTCGAGCGCTTGAAGTCTCAGGCCCGCTACGGTTTGCGCGTGGCTGTGCAGATCGACGAATCCCGGCGCGACCACCCGCCCGGTCGCGTCGATCTCGACCCGGCCGCGCAGAACGGTGTCGCTGACCGCCTCGATACGTCGACCGCGGATACCGATCGTGCGCACTGCGTCCAGTCCGGTCTCGGGGTCCACGACACGTCCGCCCGAGATCACCACGTCGTAGTCGACAGGTATGGGCGTCGCGGGTGCGTCGGCGGAGAGGTTTCGAAGAGGCTCGGCGCAGGTCATGATGGAAAAGGCCTTTCTGATCCGGGGGTGAATACAGAATGAACCCGGGGTACTTTCGACCTGAGAGATTGCACGAAATTGTTCGTGGAGAGGTGTTCGGTGAACGAAAAAGACATTCGACCGCGAAGCGAGCTCACCGAGAGCGATATTCAACTGATCGACGCCATGCAGTCCAATCCGCGGGCGTCCTGGGCGCAGTTGGGTAAGGCACTTGCCGTCTCGCCGGTGACGGCGATGCGGCGTTGGCAGCGACTCGAAGATGCCGGTGAGGCGTGGGTGAGCGTCGCGTTCGGTCCACGCCAGCAGTCGCACATAGTGTTCGCATTCATCGAGGTGATGTGTGATCCCGGTGCGGTTCTGGATTCGGCGTCCGAACTGGGGCGAATGTCGCACGTCATCACGATCGTCGCCACCTCCGGGGACTTCGATCTGTTCGCGATAGTGTTCGCCGAGGATCTGGACGCCATGTCGACGTTGCTGCTCGAGGACATCCCGGCGGTGCCGGGGGTACGTCGGCTACGCAGCAATGTCGGAACGCAATGGTACGGCGGGACCCGGTGGCGTCTCGACGCGATCAATGCCGAACAGGCGCAACAACTCCGTGAGACCGGCGTGGACAACGAGCCGGGAGAGATCCGCCCGCTCGACGTCCGAGACCGAGCACTGTTCGCGGCGTTGAGCCGCGACGGGCGGATGGCGTACACGGACCTGGCCCGCGAACTCGACCAACCCGTCATCACCGTCAAGAGGCGGCTGAACCGCCTCCAACGTGCCGGTGACGTGATCTTCCGCTGCGATCTCGCGCGCAGCATGGTCGGACTGCACGCCATGGCAATCGTGTGGCTGTCGGTGCCCGACGTCGACATCGACGAGGTGGCAAGAACCCTCTCCAGTTGGCCGGAATGCCGCCTGTGTGCGTCGGTGGTGGGTAGGCAGAACATCATCTTCGCGGCCGGACTGAATTCGATCCCACACCTCACGCGCGTCATCTCGCGAATGCAGAAGATGTTCCCCACGACGGTGGTGGGAGAGCGCTCGGTGGGGATCCGGCCGGTCAAGATCTACGGCCGGATCCTCGACGCCGAGGGGCGATGCGCGCACACGATACCCATCGATCTGTGGCCGCAGACGTGATCAGCTCTCGGCTAGACGCGCTTTCTCGGCTTCGACGTCGAAATCTGCTTTCGGCCAATCCAGTTCGAGCTTCTCGAGCGCGTCGATCAGCAGTTCTGTGACGGCAATTCGGCTGTACCACTTACGATCACACGGCACCACATACCACGGTGCGTGCTCGGTGGAGGTCTTGTCGATCATGGCCGAATAGGCTTGCTGGTAGGCGGGCCACAATTTGCGTTCGGTGACGTCGCCCGGGTTGTACTTCCAGAACTTGTCGGGTCGATCGAGGCGCTCTTCGAGTCGTTCCTTCTGCTCGTCGAGGGAGAGGAACATCGCGACCTTGACGATGGTGGTGCCGCCGGCGACCAGCTTCTCCTCGAAGTCGTTGATCTCGTCGTAGCGTGCGCCCCACACGTCCGGCGGAACCAGATCGTGAACACGGACGACGAGGACATCCTCGTAGTGAGAGCGGTCGAACACGCCGAGATAGCCGCCGCGTGGAAGCTCCTTCTCGATCCGCCACAGGTAGTGGTGCTTCTTCTCTTCCTCGGTCGGCACCCCGAATGCGGCGTGTTTGACGCCGGACGGATCCACGTGACCGATCACGTGCCGGACCATTCCGCCCTTCCCCGCGGTGTCCATGCCCTGGAGGACGAGTAGAACGGAACGCTTGTCACCCGATCGCCCGTTGGCGTACAACAGTTCTTGCAGATCGGAGAGCACCTGACCGCGTTCGCCCAACAGGCGTTCGCCGTCGGACTTGTTGCCGGTGAATCCCGGTGTGCCCTTGCGGTCGAAGTTGTCGAGATCGAATCCGGGATCGGCGCGCAGCACGTCCACGGCCGATGATTTCCACAGCGAGTTGTCGGATGCCATGACGGAAACTGTGCCACACCGTCCTCGCCGATGGCCGGATTCTCGTGTCAGCTGTCGGTCGGCGCTACCAACGGATGCGGCATGGACTTGAACTTCGCCGGCGAACCGTTGACGGCCGCGATACCGGTGATCCCACCCCAGGTCATCATGGTGAGGTAGTCGATCAGCGATTCGGCGGACATCGACTTGTTGGAGATCCACCAGTGTGTTGCGAGTTGGATACCACCGACGATGCCGAACGACCACGGAAGTGATCCACCGGAATCCATCTCCATCTCGCGGAGTCGGTTACCGATCACCGTCGAGAGGAGTTCCGCGATCATCCGCTCCGAGTCGGCGACCACATCTCGGTTGGCGCCGGCGCCGTTGGCCATGACGTACAGGTAGATGTCCGGATCGTCCGCGACGGTTTCGACGTACGCCCGGATGCTGGCCTGAGTGAGCTCGAAATCGTCGAGTTCGCCGCTGATGGCGGCATACATCCGGGGCGACAGGATGGTTTCGACGTACCGCATCATCGTGGCGGTGGTGAGGTCGCTCTTGTCCGCGAAATAGCGGTACAGCACGGTTTTGGAGACACCGATTTCGGAGGCGATCTCGTCCATTCCGATATCGCGCCCGCGGGCTCGGATCGCAGAGATGGTGCCGTCGACCAACTCTTCACGACGGGCGATCTTGTGCTCGCGCCAGCGGCGCTTGCGGCCGTCCGACTTTTCCGGCTTCACGTCGGCAACGACGGTGCCGTCGACCTGCTCGGCTTCTTGCACGGCATCCTTGGGCACTGGTCATCTCAAATCTGTGGTGCAATCCACGTCCGAACGGTCTGCTTTCCCGACCAGCTTAATGTCCGCCACCTCACAGAGGTCAGGCACATGTCTGGTTCGTCGAGGGATATCGGGCATTTCGACCCGAGCGATCGCCTGTCGGCAGTTCGCGTCGGCGATCCGACGAGCTTTTGGGCACAATGGCGAGGTGTCGCAACTGAGCCTGTCCGCATTCGACGACGCCGCGAAGCGTCGGGACCTTCGCAGAATGAAGATCTTCGCCACCGGGCTGCTCGGTTTCGCGACGATCGTCTACCTGTTCTGCCGCTGGCAGGAATCTCGCGGCGCAGGTGCATGGGTCGGGTACGTGCGTGCCGCGTCCGAGGCCGGCATGGTCGGTGCGTTGGCCGACTGGTTCGCCGTGACCGCGCTGTTCCGGCATCCCTTGGGGCTACCGATTCCGCACACGGCGATCATCAAGCGTAAGAAGGACCAGCTCGGTGCGAGTTTGAGTTCCTTCGTGGGACAGAACTTCCTCGCCCCCGAAGTGGTGTCGGCGAAGGTGCGCCAAGCCGACATTCCGCTGCGCCTGGGTACGTGGATGGCCGACGAGGGCAACGCTGCCCGCGTTGCGGCCGAGACGTCGACGATTCTGCGAGGCATGGTCGAGGTGCTTCGAGACGAGGACATCGCCCAGGTCATCGACAACACGATCGTCAAACGTCTGGCCGAGCCGATGTGGGGCCCACCGATCGGGCGCGTGCTCGGGGAGCTGCTCAAGGACAACAAGCAGTTGCCGATCATCGAACTGCTGGCCGAGCGTGCTCATCAGTGGGCGCTCGGCAGCCAGGAAACCATCGACCGGGTGATCGTCCGTGATTCGCCGGCCTGGTCGCCGAAGTTCGTCGACGCGATGCTGGGCGAGAAAATCTACAAGGAACTCGTCGAATTCACCTGGAAGGTCCGGTCCAATCCGGATCACGAAGTTCGTCAGGCAGCCAACCGCTTCCTGGTCGAGTTCGCGGACGACCTGCAGAACGATCCCGAGACCATCAGGAAGGCAGAGGGCATCAAGGCCGAGATCATGGGCCGCGAGGAGGTCACGGGTCTGGCGTCGGCGACGTGGCAGGTGGCCAAGCGGCTGATCATGGAATCGGTGGACGATCCGAACAGCACACTCCGGACCAAGGTGGCCGAGAACATCGTCGCTCTCGGCATCCGGCTGCGTGACGACGATTCGATGCGTGGAAAGGTCGACGGTTGGCTGGTGCAGGGCACCAAGTACATCGCCGAGAACTACACGGACGAGATCACCGGAGTCATCAGCGACACCGTCGAGCGTTGGGACGCCGACGAGGCGAGCGAGAAGATCGAGTTGCAGGTGGGACGCGATCTGCAGTTCATCCGTATCAACGGCACGGTGGTCGGGTCGATCGCCGGTCTGCTGATCTACACGTTGTCGAGTCTGCTCTTCGGTGCACACGGGTGAATGTGTGAGCTCGACCACGAGTGCTAGCAGTAGTGCTTGCAATAGTTAGCACCCTCTTCTACTGTGGAGTACGTCCAGTGGAAATGGAGGGCGCACATGCCACCGAAGTCGTCGAATCCCGAAGGCCAGGAACGTGAATCCGGCGGGCCGAGCGATTTGGCGGCGCGTGTCGTCAGTTCCGCCGCACACGACATCGGGGGGTTCATTCGTGCACAGCGGGAAGCTGCCCACGTGTCCATGCGCCAGCTCGCACAGTTGGCAGGCGTCAGTAATCCCTACCTGAGTCAGATCGAACGAGGCTTACGCAAGCCTTCGGCCGACGTGCTCGCACAGATCGCCAAGGGTCTCCGAGTGTCCTCGGAAGTCCTGTACGTGCAAGCCGGATACCTCGAACAGCGCGCGCACAGTCCTATCCGGGATGCGGTGCTGGCAGAGACGGCCATCAACGAACGACAGAAGCAAGTACTGCTGGAGATCTACGACTCCTTCTGTCGTGAGAACGAGTCGAATCGAACAGCAGTCGCTCCGGATTCGGTAGAGCCGGACGCAGTCGCAGACACCGTACTTTCACAAGGAGACGAAAAATGACAGACAAGAACGCCATCGACAACGTCAAGACCTCGATCTACGCCGCGGTCGGAGCCGGCGACCTCGTCGTCCAGGCCGTCGCGGACGTGGTGGCACAGGTTCGTGAGCGTGCCGAGAGCACTCAGGGCGATGTCACCGGCCGCGCCGCCGGTGCCCGCGAGAAGCTCGCCTCGGTGCAGGGAGAGGTGGTCGAGTCCGTCGAGGCTCTACGCGATCGCCTCGCGGCACTCCCGTCCGAACTGCCCGAGGAAATCGCCGACCTACGCGAGAAGTTCGCACCGGAAGAGCTCCGCAAGGTCGCCGAGGCCTACCTCAAGGTTGCCGGCGACATCTACACCTCACTGGCCGAGCGCGGCGAAGACGCCGTCGAGCGCATCCGTAAGCAGCCGAACGTCGAAGAGGGAATTGCGGCAGCGGAATCCGCTCTCGGTGACGCCGTCGAACTGACCGAAGACGCACTCGGAACGGTCGCACGCCAGACCCGGGCTGTCGGTGAGCAGGCCGCCCAGCTCGCCGGCCGCGCCGCCGGACGCATCTCCGACACCGCCGAAGAGGTCGGTGAGAAGATCGCCGACGCCGGCGAGAAGATCGCCGACGCCGGAGACGAGGCCGCGCTGAAGGTTCTCGACCTCGGCGACCAGGCCGACGAGGTGTCCAAGGATGCCGCGGCTCGCGTGACCGCAGCGGCCTCCGACGTTCAGGAGCGAGCTGCCGCTGCGGCCAAGAAGGTTGCTCCGGCCAAGGCAACTCCGGCGAAGGCGGCGCCCGCCAAGGCGTCCGCGCCGGCACCCGCCAAGAAGGCTGCCCCCGTCAAGAAGGTCTGATCAGCACGTCGAACGACGAGCAAGTCGGACAAGTAGGAGGCTCCCGTCAATGCCGTGGACGGGAGCCTTCTGTTCGTTGTCGTGACCTACGCAACTTAGGATGGGACTCGTGACTGGAGTCGACAGCATCATCGGATTGATTTTTCTCGCCCTCAAAGTACTGGCATTGGGCGGTGCCGTCTACGCGATAGTTCATGCCGTCAGGCAGCGTCCGGACGCGTTCACGGCGGTGAACAAACTGACGAAGCCGATTTGGCTGGGCATCCTCGTCGTCGCAGGTCTCGTGCTGGTGGTGACGTCACCGGTCGGACTGCTCGGCATTCTCGCAGTGGTGGCAGTCTGCGTCTATCTCGTGGACGTGCGACCGCGTGTCGACGAGATACAGAGCGGCCCACGCTGGTAGCGGACGAGTGCCCCGCTGCCCGGCAGTGCTGCTAGTGTGAGTTAATTCTGGTAACACATAGATCGCCGCGTGAGGATCTCCGCATCTTCGTCGTTCGCGGCGGACGGAGTCGGGAGGGGAGCACATGGTCCGCACTTCGCACACCACTGCGGTCCGCGTCGTGGCAGGCGTCGCCGGTCTGGGCGCTGCCGCTGCGGTAGGAGTTGCCCTCCGTCGTCGGCGATCGACTCGTGGCCTCACCCTGTCCGTCGACGTCGGGCCGGATGCACTCCTGCGAACGCCGACCTTCGATGCGGACGTCCGAGAGCTGACCACCCCTGACGGTGCAACGATCAACGTCCGCTCGTACGGTCCGCGTGACGGCGAGCCGATAGTGCTGAGCCACGGATGGATGTGCTCGACGGATTACTGGTATCCCCAGGTGAACGCCTTGGCCGGCAAATACCGGGTGATCACCTATGATCAGCGCGGACACGGTCGAAGCACCGTGGGCACTGCGCGCTTCGGCCCGGACGTGCTGGCAGACGACCTCGCAATGGTTCTCGATGCGACGTTGCAGGAAGACCGTAAGGCAGTGGTGGTCGGGCACAGCATGGGCGGTATGAGCATCATCGCCTGGGCTGGACGATATCCGGAACAGGTGAAGAAGTACGCCTCCGCCGTGATGCTTGCCAGCACTGCCAGTGACAGTCTGATCGCCGAGACCACCCTGATCCCCCTACCAAGCGGGTTTCCGCGAGTGCCGGTGCCGGTGGGGCGTGCCATCCTCGCGTCGCCGGTACCGCTCGTCTATCCCGGCACGATGGCCAAGGCCGTTCGCTACGTGTCGATGTCGCCCAACGCCACCCCGGGTGAAGTGCAGTTCTGCGAAAAGATCATGCGCGAGTGCGAACCTCGGGTGCGGGGGGGATGGGGCGCTGCGCTGAGCACGCTCGACATCCGCGAAGGCCTCGACAATCTGAATGTCCCCACCACCGTGCTCGTCGGAGCCCTGGATCGGCTCACCCCGCAAGTGCAGGCTCGTAAGCTCGCGCAGGTGCTCGACGACGCCGGAAATCTCGAACGACTGATCGTGCTGCCCGGCGTCGGTCACATGTCGTCGATCGAGAACATCGACGAATTCGACAAGGAAATCGTCCGGCTGCGGAACCTGTAGACGGACGAACGTCTCAGTACGCTCTCACGTCGGTATTGAGCAGGACGCGTCGAGGCGTCACCCGAACGATCACCTCGTTCGGATCGGCGTTGCGCTCTCCGAACTCCGCGGCCCGCTCTGCTCCCATGTATCGGCGTCCGCATTCGGTGGATACCCACAGCACGTAGTCGGGCCGACGGTCGATCTCGGCCCACCCCTGGATCGAGACAAAGCTGTACGGCGGGTGCGGATCGTCGACCGTCAACGACAATCGCGGATCGCGGATCGCGGCTCAACGCCCGACCCTTCGACGTCGTCGGACCGGTGACGAAGACGACCGAATCGCCGTCCAGCACGAACCACACCGGTGCGCCGAACGCTCTACCGTCCGTGGCCAGGACGGTAGACGTGCGCTGTTCTGGTGCCGTGGGACAGATACTCGCGGACGTTGTCCTCGATGCCGGTGTATGTCGTCAGCATGACGGGCCTCCCTGGTCGGTGAACAGCCGACTCCAGGCCCCCGCGCGGTGGCGGGTGACCTGATCGGCCGTGACGTCAGTGCGTCGGGCGGGTGAGAGTTCGATCGAGGTCGGCCAGAACCTGGTATTGGACGTCGATCACGCTGCGGTCGTCGTCGAGTTCTGTCCACTTGCCGTGTGCGAGTCGAAAAGCGGTGGTGGCGATCTCGGCGGCGATCGCGGCGGTTCCGGGGTCGACGCCGCGGCCGATGAAGGCAGTGGTGAGCGAGGTGCTCAGATCGGCGAGTTTGGTCAGTTCGCGTTCGCGTAGGCGCGCTTGGGAGTCGAGGAGCAGTTGCCGGGCACGCGACCAGGCTCGTTGCTTGCCGGCAAACGACGCTGCTCCAGCGACGGCAGCGGCTTCGATCAGCGAACGGGGATCGTTGTTCGGCGCAGCGTCGACGGCATCGAGGAATGGCTTCTCGAATTCGGTTCGCGGAGTGAAGAGTACGTCACGCTTGTCGGCGAAATGACGAAAGAATGTTCTCTCGGTGACTCCTGCGGCCGCTGCGATATCCGTTGCGGTCGTGCGTTCGTACCCATTCTCGGTGAACAGATCGAGTGCACTTTGCTGGAGTTTGCGACGAGTGTCGTCGGCGTTTCTCGGCATTGTAAACCTCATCGTAATGTCAGTTACTGACATATGGTGTTAGAGTCAGTCACTGACATCATAACCGCGATACGGAGGAGTATTGACATGCGAGTGTTCGTCACGGGAGCAGGGGGATGGGTCGGCTCGGCCGTGGTCGAGGAACTTCTCGGCGAAGGTCACGATGTGATCGGCCTGGTCAGATCCGAATCGTCGGCGGCGCTGCTCGAGTCCACCGGCGCTACCGCTCTGCGCGGTGACCTGGACGATCTCGACTCGCTGCGGCGCGGAGCCGAGGTCGCAGATGCTGTCATTCACCTGGCGAACAAGCACGATTGGGCCAATCCGGCGGCGACGAATCTGACCGAACGCACAGCGGTGCAGACCTTGGGCGATGTTCTCGCCGGGTCCGGCCGAGCATTCCTGGCGGCATCGGCAGTGGCGAGCATAGTGGCGTCGGGCGCGGCCATCGAGGACGACGCATCACCCGCCGTCGGATTGAACTCCATGCGTGGCGGCAGCGAGAACCTCGCGTTGTCGTTCGCCGCGCAGGGCGTCCGTGCAATGGTCGTCCGTCTCGCTCCGAGCGTTCACGGCCGCGGTGACAACAGGGGGTTTGTCGGCGGGCTCGTCCGAGCTGCTCGTGCCGCAGGTATGTCCGGATTCATCGACGACGGAACCAACACCTGGTCTGCAGTGCACCGAAGCGATGCGGCTGCTCTCATTCGCCTCGGCATCGAGAATGCCTCGGCCGGTACACGTTTGCATGCGATCGCCGAGGAATCGATCACCACCCGAGCGATAGCGGAAGCGATCGCCTCGAAGTACGGCCTGGTCACCGCATCGATTCCGGCCACCGACGCGCTCACCCACTTCGGTCCCGTCGGCCGGTTCTTCGCGCTCGACATCCGGGCGAACAGTCTGCAGACCCGAGATCGTCTGAATTGGAGCCCGCACGCGCCGACGCTGTCGGACGACATCGCCGCCGGCGCGTACGACGCGGCCTGACTCGGCCGGGCTGGGCCGCACTCGGCAGGGCTGGGCCGGACTTTGGACAACCAAGGAGAATCGCCGTGCCACCTCGATACTCGCGCGCATGGGTACTGCCGCTGACGGCGGCCGCGCAGTTGATGCTCGCACTCGACTTCTCGATCGTGAACGTCGCACTTGCCCAGATTCAGATCGACCTCGGATTCACCACCACCGGACTGCAATGGGTGGCCACGGCGTACGCGTTGACATTCGGTGCGTTGCTCTTGGTCGGTGGTCGACTCGGTGACAGATTCGGCCTCCGCCGGATGCTCGTCGTCGGCCTGGTGATCTTCGGGGTGGCCTCACTCGTCGGTGGGCTCGCGACGACGGCGGTGGTACTCGTCGCGGCCCGATTCGTCCAGGGTGTCGGAGCGGCGCTCGTGGCCCCGGCAGCTCTCGCGACTCTCAATCACGCCTACCGCGGGTTGCCGGGCAATACCCGCGCCATGAGCCTTTTCCAGGCAAGCGTCGCCGTGGGGGCGTCGGCCGGCATCGTCCTCGGCGGTGTGCTCACCGGACTGGTGGGTTGGCGATGGGTACTGCTCGTCAACCCACCCCTGGTGTTGGTTCTCGTCGTCCTCGTGATGCTGCGACTGCCGGCGGGCACCGGTTTCCGTGGCGCGCGCCTGAATCTCCCCGGCGCGCTGACGGTGACACTCGCGTCGGCGGCGTTGATCTTCGGAGTCACCAGAGGTGAACAGGATGGATTCTCCTCGCTCGCGTCATGGGTGCCGCTGTCGGTCGCGGTGCTCGGCGGCATCGGGTTCGGGCTGATCGAGCGCCGCTCGGATACACCGATGATCCCGCCTGCGCTACTCGGTGGCGGCAGGCGGGCAGTCCTGACGGCCACGGCGGTCGTGGGTGCGATACTGGGTGCCTACGTGTACTTCATCGCGCTGTATCTGCAACATGCACTGCACCTCTCGGCGGTGGGAACAGGATTCGCGTTGTTGCCTGCCACGGTGACGTCGTTCCTCGCCTCCGCCCTGATCACACCGCGAATGCTTCCACGACTCGGCACCAGAGGCCAACTGGTACTCGCCTTCGTTCTCCTGGGTCTCGGTCAGCTGTGGCTGAGCGCCCTCGAACCCGAAAGTGGCTATCTCGTAGGAGTTCTCGCCGGAATTCTGTTGAGTGCAGCCGGCATAGGGCTGGCCGTCCCCGCGGCGTCGGTCGCCGTGATGAGCGGTGCACCCACGAATTTACGCGGCACTGCCGGTGCGGTGTTCACCAGCAGCCAACAGATCGGATCGGCGATCGGACTTGCCACCCTGGCGACCGTTGCGGCAGTAGGTAACCGACATGGTTCCGCCGTCAACGGATACGACTACGCCTTTTCGGCGTCGGCCGCACTCGCGGTCGTTGCCGTGGTCGTCGTGGCGACGTCGGCACCGGGACCCCCTCGGCGGACCTGAGCGGCCACGACGACCGGCCGGTCCACCCGGGTGGTCGTCGTGGAAACCGGCGGCGTCGACATCAGCTGAAGACGACGGTCTTACGTCCGTGAACCTGTACCCTGCCTTCGAGATGCCACCGCAAACCGCGTGAGAGAACGAGCTTTTCGATGTCGCGCCCCTGCCGGACCATATCGGTGATCTCGTCGGAGTGATCCACCCGGATCACGTCCTGCTCGATGATCGGCCCGGCGTCCAATTCGGCCGTGACGTAATGGCACGTCGCACCGATCAACTTCACACCACGCGCGAACGCCTGATGGTAAGGGCGCGCACCGACGAAGGACGGCAGGAAGCTGTGATGGATGTTGATGGCTCGGCCGGCCCAGTGCTCGCACAAGGACTCCGGCAGCACCTGCATGAAACGCGCCAACACGACGGCGTCGGGATCGTGAGAGTCGACGAGTTCACGTACCGACTCGAACGCGGGGCCGCGCTCGGCCGGATCCTTCGGGAACGG
Organism: Rhodococcus sp. 27YEA15; assembly: GCF_049739425.1. Classification (NCBI taxonomy): domain Bacteria; kingdom Bacillati; phylum Actinomycetota; class Actinomycetes; order Mycobacteriales; family Nocardiaceae; genus Rhodococcus; species Rhodococcus sp. 27YEA15. The sequence continues at coordinate 3,741,628 of NZ_JBMHHW010000001.1, read as the reverse complement.
AACGTGATGGAAATCGATGCCGTGGCGTTCGGTGACCGAGCGCAGGTCCTCGTGATTGCCGATCACCGCAGCGATCTGGGCGGGAAGTTCGCCGCCCGCCGCGCGACCGAGTAGATCGTGCAGGCAATGACCTTCCTTGCTGACCAGCAGCACGATCTTCTTGGCGGCCTTCGAATCGTGCAGTGTCCATTCGGTTTCCGGACCGATCTCGGCGGCGACCGCGGCGAAGCGCTCTCGAAGTTCCTCGATGCTCATGTCCACCGACGATGCGCGCACCGCCTGGCGAGTGAAGAACCAGCCGGTATCGGCGTCGGCGTGATAGGCGGCCTCGACGATCCATCCACCCACCTCGGTGAGGAAGGTGGAGATGCGCGCGACGATGCCCGTGGTGTCGGGGCAGCCGAGGGAGAGTACGAAGCGTCGATCATCGGTCGACGATGCAGCGGTCATGGCTGCCATTGTCTCAGGTGTCTCACCGTCGTCCCGACGGTGGTCGTGTGCCAAGCTTTCACTCATGGCTGCACTGACTCGTTCCCACGTCGCCGCGATGGTCGACCACACCCTGCTCAAACCTGAAGCCACGGCGGCCGACGTGACTGCGCTGATCGGTGAGGCGCGCGAGCTCGGAGTGCTCGCCGTGTGCGTCTCGCCGTCGATGCTCCCGATCCGCGCCAACGGGCTCGTCACCGCCGCCGTCGTCGGATTTCCGTCCGGGAAACATCACTCGTTGGTCAAGGGTGCCGAGGCGCGCCTGGCTGTCGACCAGGGCGCCGACGAGATCGACATGGTCATCGACGTCGGCGCCGCGATCACCGGGGACTACAACGCGGTACTCGCCGACATCCTGACAGTGCGCGAGGCGATGGGACCGGCGGCGACACTGAAGGTCATTCTCGAAACCGCGGCGTTGTCCGACGAGGCGATAGTGGAGTGCTCCCGCGCCGCAGTGCGTGCCGGTGCCAATTTCGTCAAGACCTCCACCGGTTTCCATCCCGCGGGCGGAGCCACGGTGGAGGCCGTCGCACTGATGGCGAGAACCGTCGGCCCCCGCATCGGGGTCAAGGCCAGCGGTGGCATTCGCACTACCGAGGCCGCGCTTGCCATGATCGACGCCGGAGCGACCCGGCTCGGCCTGTCCGGCACTCGAACAGTGCTCGCCGCCCTGCCCGACTGAACCCGCTCTTCGACAACTAGGTCAGCAGTCCGCAGCTGCTCGGTGCCTGTGCCTGAGTCGAGCCGCCGGAGGCGGGCAGGGTGAATGCGCCTCCCTCCAACGAAATCTTGATCGAGCTGTCGGTCACCGTCAATGAGGTGGGCTTCATGTCCAGCGGGTACGTCTGCAGGCTGTCGGTGAGGATCTGGACAACGCCGTCCACCAAATCCGTCGGCAGGCCCAAGCCCAGGATCTCGGCTCCGACAGTCTGAACGGTGACGACGCCACCGGCGACGGTGGGCTTGACGGTGAGCTTCGCCAACCCGGCAGGACCCACGTCGAACGCGAGGGTTCCGGCGCTCGCATCGGTGGTGACACCCGTGACCAGAGCACCGAACGTCTGGGCCTGGATGGTGCTCAGGATGCCTGCCGTCGACCAGTCGACGTCAGCGCTGGAACTGCCGATGGTGCCGCTGTTGCCGTTCGACGCCTGCAGATCGATGTTTTCGACCTTCGCGTGCACCTGCATTCCGGTGGCAGGCCCGAACGAACCGTCGTCGCTGTCGATGGTGATGTAGGGAACCTTCTTGTCCACTGCCTGCAGCAGGACCGGCTTCCAACTGAGTCCGACGTCCACCTGCGAGCCCAACTCGCTCTGGAACTGATCGGCCATGCAGGACTTGATCTGGTTGCGGACGAAGAACTCGCCGCCGATCAGCGCGGCCACGAGGACGGCTATCACGACGAGCAAGGCGACGAGTACTCGATTGCGCGGACGTGGGTTGTTCGCTGCGACAGTCATTGGAGTGATTGTTCACGACGATTCTGAACGAAGTCTGTGAACGGATGCCCGTCGATTCGTGTGATGTGAAACACATTTTTCCGTACTGTGGGGAACACACCAGCAGTCGACGGTCACCGGAGGTGGTCATGACGTCCGATACGGGAAGTACCGACACGGGGGTACTCGAATCGCTCGCGGCGTGTCAGTGCGGCTTCGTGACCGTACGGCAGGCCGAAGCGCTGGGTTTCGGCCAGTCGATGCTGGTCGAGTTGACCGAGTCCGGGAGCTGGACCTGCGACCGTCGTGGACTGTTCCGGTGGGCTCGGGTCCGGCGCACCGAACTCGACGACTTCGCGAAGTGGTGCACCTGGTTCGGGGGAACCGCAACCGTTTCGCACTACAGCGCCGCAGACCTGCATGGACTCGGTCATCTCGGTCCTCGGTTCGTGCATCTGTCCGTCGCCACTGCGGTTCCCTCACCGGCCCGTCAGGTAGCGCTGCATCGCAGCCCTCTCGGGCAGGGCGAGTTCGAACAGATCGGGCCCATCCGAATCACCACCCCCTTGCGAACCGTGCACGACCTGGCAGCAGGTGGCATCTCGCAGGAGCTGTTGAACGAGGTGGTCGCGGACGGCGTTGCCATCGGCCGACTCGATACCCACGAGATACGGGCCTCGTGTGCATCCGCGTGCCACGAGGTGGCGGTGCGAGTCGAGTCCGCGCTGGCGGCCGCCGGATAGCTCAGACCGGCGCCACCACGTGCCATGGAACCGTGAGGATGCAATCACGTAGTCGACGGCGTGCAGGCTGGACCGGGATGCCCTGACCGCGCAGAATCTCCAGGGCCGCAGCCCACCGGTGACGTGGTCCGAACGGCGCGTGCGGAGCGGCCGTCGCCCAGGCCCGGTCCGCCGCGGTGAGCAGTGCATGGATCGGCTCACCGGCGACGTTGCGATGGATGAGCGCTTTCGGTAGGCGCTCGGCGAGATCCGACGGCTGCCCGACGTCGAACGGATCCCAGGCGAGCGTCAAGGTGAGAGGTTTCTCGGCATCGAGCAGCACCCAGGCGCATCGGCGACCCAGCTCGTCGCACGTACCGTCGAGAAGCAGTCCTCCTGGCGCCAACCCCGACTGGATGCGCGACCATGCGGTGTCGACCGCGTTTTCCGGATACTGGCGGAGAACGTTGAACGCTCGGACGAAAATCGGTGCAAGACCGGCTAATTCGAAGCCGCCACGCGCGAAACTGACGCCGTCGCGGCTCGCCACGACGCGAGCAGGATCGATTTCCAGACCCACCACTCGTCGATCGCGGCGCACCGCTGCGAGGCGATCGGCCAATTCGAACGTGGTGTCCGGCCTGGCTCCGTAACCGAGATCGACGATCAACGGATCGGCAGCGTTCGAGATGGCCCGCCCGATCGTGCGATCGTGCACGATCCACCGGTCGCTGCGGCGCAGCCTGTTGATGCCCGTCGTGCCACGGGTGACGACGCCCTCGGCTTTGGGCGTCGGTGTTTTCTTCACGCCGATGTCAGTCGGTGCTCAGCCAGGACGCGGTGATCTGCGCCTCGGTTCGAAACAAGTCGAGAAGATTGTCGAGGATGAGCTGCTCGAGCTTTCCGCCGACGAATGGAATGGAGACCTTGGCCTCGGAGCGAGTGGTCAGCGTCGACCCGGTGTCGGTATCGACCAGCTCGATGGTGCCGTGCAGCGACCCGGGGCCCGCCGGAATGGATGCCGTATAGCGGCCGGTAGCCGAACCGTCGAACGTCCCGTATGACTCCGCGCGGGTGATCACCAGATCGTTCTTGAGAACCGTCTTGGCGATGTCCGGCAACGTGTCTCTGGCAAGGACATGCTCGATGACCAGGTCGAATCCGGAGTCGGTGACCTCGAACGAGTCGAGACGAGTCGTGGAATGTCTGCTCATCTCCGCGGTGCGGGCATCCCAGTACGCGCGATCGGACAGCGCCGCGTAAACCTGCTCTGCGGAGTACCGATAGCGGGCGGAGTAGTCGTTGCGGCGAGCCATGGTGGTCGAGAATACCGGCACCCGCCGTCACGGGAAAACTTTCCGCCCGCCCGAGCGGCCTACTGCTTGGCGATCCACTCCCGGGTGAAATCCTGCTCGGACTGGATGAGCCGGACCACCTCGTCGACGATGGCGGATTCGATCTTGCTGCCGAAGAGTGGGATCTTCACCTCGACCTCGCCTGCCGCGCTCAGAGTGGCCGAGGCGTCGTCACCCCGCAGAGTCTGTGTTCCTTCGACTCGTGCCGGAACACCGTCGACGTGCGCGGCGAAGGTTCCGGCAGCCTCGCCGTCGGTCAGCGATGCCAAGGTTTCGCTGCGCTTGATCACGATATCGCCCGGTACGAACTTGGCGACCATGCTCGGCAGATTCTCGGCGGGGATGACCTGCGACACGGAAACGGCGACGGTGTCGTTCGTGACGGTCAACTCGTCGATGGTCGCGCCCGGACCACCGACGGCGGCCAGTCGGTCACGCCAGTACTGCTCGGACGTCAAGGCCTGGTGGACCTTGGCGGCGGGGACGGAAAACTTCGATGAATGCTCGATGCGACGGCTCACGATTGTGGAGGCTACCGTTTAGCGTTGTGTGGGATGTAACCATCGGCCGACGCGTCGTCGATTCGGGCGCTTTCGTATCCGAGAACATTGACCTGTCCGGCCTGACGACACTGCGGGTCGGTGGGCCGGCGCGGCTGCTCGCCGAGTGCCCCAGCACCGAATCTCTCGTCGAGGTGGTGCGATTACTCGACCGGGAACGGATTCCGACGCTGATCCTGGCAGGTGGATCGAATCTGGTGGTTTCCGACAGCGGATTCGACGGTGTGGTCGTTCGTGTGGCGAACACCACTGTGTCCCTCGACGCCGATCGGGTGATCGCGGAAGCCGGCGCGGTGTGGGACGAGGTGGTCGCCCAATCGGTGGCCGCCGAACTCGGTGGACTCGAATGTCTCTCCGGCATACCCGGCTCCACCGGCGCGACTCCGGTGCAGAACGTCGGAGCGTACGGCGTCGAAGTGGGGTCGAGGCTCAGACGGGTGCAGTTACTCGACCGTCGTAGCGGTGAAGTGTCCTGGGTGGACCCGTCCGTCCTCGAATTGGGATACCGCTCGAGCGTGCTCAAGCATTCGGCCGACGCCGTGGTCCTGTCGGTCGAATTCGTCGTCTCGGCAGACGGCACCAGCGCGCCGCTGCAGTATCGGGAACTCGCTGCCGCACTCGGCGCCGAGGAAGGTGCTCGGCTTCCGTCCACGCAGGTTCGAGAAGCCGTCCTGGAATTGCGTACCGGCAAGGGCATGGTCTTGGACCCCTACGATCACGACACCTGGAGTGCCGGCTCCTTCTTCACCAACCCCGTGGTGTCGGACGAGCAGCTGCCACAGGTTCTGTCGGTGATCGGCGATCTGCTCGGCGACGTGCCGGTGCCGCAGTTCTCCGCGGCCGGCGGAACGAAGCTGTCGGCGGGATGGCTCATCGAACGGGCCGGATTCTCCAAGGGCTACCCGGCGGAATCCGCCCCGGCTCGACTGTCCACCAGACATACCCTGGCACTGACCAACCGTGGGTCGGCAACAACCGCCGACGTCCTGTCCCTGGCCCGGGAAGTGCGAGACGGCGTCTTCTCGGCATTCGGAGTCCGATTGGAGCCCGAACCGGTGACGGTGGGCTGCACGATCTGAACAGACCCGGCAGGCGCGCGTAGCCTGTTGACGTGTATGAGCTCGGTCGTAAAAGAAGTCGTTCGCGTCTGGTGGCGCTCCTGGCCGTGATGGTTGCCGTGATCGTGGCGGTGGCGGGATGCACCGTCGGTGGCGGGAGCAACGCCGGCCAGACCGGCGCGAGCGCCGATCCGGACCCGGTGGCGAAGGTGGTGTCCACCCCGGCAGCGGGGGCTGCCGACGTCAGCCCGATCGCTCCCGTTTCGGTGTCCGTCACGCAGGGAACCCTCGCCGACGTCGCGTTGAGCAATGCCGACGGCAAAGCAGTGACCGGTGTCCTGTCTCCGGACAAGACGTCCTTCACCGTCGACGAGGCACTCGGATACGGAACCAGCTACACGTGGTCGGGGTCGGCTCTGGGGACCGACGGGAAAACCGTTCCGGTAGCGGGCGGTTTCACGACGCTCAAGCCCGCCTCCACCACCGGCGGCACCCTCAATATCGCCGACGGTCAGGAAGTGGGCATCGCTGCACCCATCACACTGCAGTTCGACAGTCCCGTCGTGGACAAGGCGGCTGTCGAGAAGGCGCTCGCCGTCACCACCGTTCCGCCCACCCCCGGCTCGTGGGCGTGGCTGCCCGACGACAACGGCGGATCGCGCGCGCACTGGCGCCCCGCGCAGTACTGGGCGCCGGGAACCAAGGTCCATTTGGACGCGAAGCTGTACGGGCTCGACTACGGCGGCGGTGCATACGGTGATCAGGACCTGACGCTCGACTTCGTCATCGGTCGCAGCCAGATCGTGAAGGCGAACGCGCCCAGCCACCGTATGCAGGTGGTGCGGGACGGCCAGACGATCATGGACATCCCTGTCAGCTACGGCGAGGGCAACGAGCCCCGCAACGTCACCCGCAGCGGCATCCACATGGTCACCGAGAAGTACGAGGACTTCCTGATGTCCAATCCGCCGTTCTACGAGAATGTTCGGGAACGGTGGGCGGTCCGGATCTCCAACAACGGTGAGTTCATCCACGCCAACCCCGAAACGACCGGAGTGCAGGGCTCGTCGAACGTCACCAACGGATGCATCAACCTCTCGCTCGCGGACGCTCAGGAGTACTTCGGCACCGCACTCTACGGCGATCCGGTGGAGGTCACCGGAACGTCGATCGACCTCTCTGCCGCCGACGGCGACATCTACGACTGGGCGATCGACCTGCCGACCTGGAAGTCGATGTCGGCGCTGCCCTGACAGCCCGAGACTCGAATATTCGGGGTCGAGGGAACCACAACCGCCATTCTCGCGTCTGAACAAGATGGAAGCAGCTGTCACTCGGGGGCGCTGCCAGGATCTGGATGACAGCGGGGAGCGCCGGTGAAGATTCCGTCTCTGGGTGATGTGTTGGGGAACATCGCCTCGGTAACCATGTCGGGTGTGCCTGTGGTGGCTACCGTTCCGGTGGTCGGTCCGGCCTTGGGCGGTGCGGCAGTGGCATCGGTTCTGGTGAACGAGTTCACCGACGACACCGATCGCCGTGACGCGGAACGGGCAGCAGCGGCACGAGAAGCGCAGGAGCAACGGGACCACCTCTGGGGTGAACGTGACCGGGTGGCGTCGACGGTGGCGGATCTGGACTACAGCGAGCACGTCCTCGGTGAGGACGATCCGTTCGACGCCATGTCCCACGCCGAAATAGTCGAGCACGTCAACGCGATCGATCCGGGATATCTCGGTGACGTGAAGGCGGCCTGGCAGTCGTTCGGTACGGCGATCGAGGCGTCCTTGAGCCAATTTCAGGGAGCGGTCGCAACGTCGATCACCGAGGGCTGGCAAGGGCGCGGTGGATCGGCGGCGGCCGCGGCGGTAGTCGACTACGCCCGGAACGGTGGCGATCTATGCGCGCGAGTGGCACTGGTGTCCAACAAGATAGACGAGGCGAGTACCGCACTGGACGAAGTGAAGCGCTCGATGCCACCGGCCGACAAGCCGGAATGGTGGAAAAGCCTGATCGACAACGTACCCGGACCTACCTTCAAGCAGGCTGCGCATGAATCCGAGGAAGCAGAACGTCAGGCTCGGCAGGTCATGAAAGACGTCTACATGCCCCAGTTGAGGAGGGCGGACGATCAGGTGCCGATTCTTCCGGCTGCCTTCGACCCGACCGCCGCAGCAGGTGGCGAGGTCCCCTCCTCGCCCGGCGGAAGCGGCCACTCACCCGGAGGCGGCGGTTACTCACCCGGAGGCGGCCAGACGTACAACCAGACGCCAGGTGGAGGTTTCGGCGGTAGCTCGTGGCCGACGGATGCCAGAGCCGGTGACGACGCGAGCTCAGGTGCCGATGCCAGACCTGACCCTTCAGCTGTTGGCCCCGGAACCAGCGTCGACGGGTCCGGCGAGAATCCGGGGAGGCAGGGATCGTATGCCGGCGGCTCTCCGGCATCCGCTTCGGTGGAACCGGCCGGCACCGTCGCCGCGTCGGCGCTGCCGCAGACGGGTGACGCGGCCCAGCGTAGCGGTGGTGTAGGAGGGGCCGGTGTGGGCGGCTCGCCGAGTACGGCGGCATTCGGTCCGGGAGCAGGCGCGTCCGGTACCGGCTCCGGCGCTTCAGGTGGCGGCGCAGGAGGGTTCGTCGGTCCCGGCGGACCTGCCGTCGGCGCACGAGGGCAACTTCCCGGCGCGACGGCAGGCGTACCCGGCGGCGCCTTCGGAGGCGGAGCGCCGGCCGGCCAGTCCGGTGCGGCCGGAGCCGGACGATCCACGATGATGGGCGGCATGGGCGGCATGGCCCCGGGCAGAGGGGCAGGCGGCAGCGAGGACGACGTTCACGAAACCCCCGGCTACCTCGTCACCATGGACAACAGCAACGAACTGATCGGTGACCTACCGATGGTCTCACCGCCGGTGCTGGGCGAATGACCCCTGTGCGTTGGCAATTCACCGGAATGGAATTTCACGTGCTCTGGGAGGCGATCGGGCGGGACAGATTGCCGTACCCGTTGAAGTTCAGGCCTGTCGCAGACACGACCCGAGACCTTCGCGCTCAGCGCACCGCCGCAGCACTCCGGCTGCACGAGGTACTCGACGAACGAGTGCACCGGGCGTTGGCAATCATCGCCGAGCCGTCGACGCGCATCGAAGTGTGCGGACTTCACGGACCGGACATGCGTGCGGTGACGCGCATCCACGCCGGAATCTCCGGTGAACTTGCCGTACTGGCAGAGCAGTTCCCGGGAGCCGATCCGGACAACGGGGCCGACGTCGTCCTCACCTTGACCCCAGTCGGATCACTTCCGGAGGAAATAGTTCGCCGACTGCCGCCTTGCTCGGCGGGGAGGGAACGATCGGTGTCGATTCGGCCCCTTGCGAGGACAGGGGGAGCTGCGATCCTCACCGATGTCCGGGCGGCACCGGCGTCCGAAGAAATCGAAAGATTCTTCGGACGCCCGCGTACGTCCGTCGGCGAGATAGCGGCATACCCGGGGCCGGCCGTCGACAGCCGACCCACCGATGACGGTGTGTTGTTTCGCTGGTACGACTACGACGGCGACGGCCGGTATCTGATCACCGACGGCGAAACCGTCACGGCCAGGCCGGCTTCCGTTGTCGACATGCAACGTGCGGTAGCGGATGCGGTGGTGGCCGCGCGAAGACAGACTAGGTAGTGGTGCGATGAAAACGGCCGGCGGAAGCCTGATCGCGAGGCCTGACGACGATCTGGTCGAGATTCACGTGCGCCGGACGTGAGGCCACGAAGCCGATGATCTCGGCGATGTCCTGAGCAACCAGGGGAGTGATGCCGTCGTACACCTTGGCGGCTCTGGCCTCGTCACCTTCGAAGCGGACGAGGGAGAACTCGGTCTCGACGGCCCCGGGAGCGATCTCGGTCAGCCGGACGGGCTTGCCCAGCAATTCGCCGCGCAGAGTGCGATGAAGTACCGCCTGAGCATGCTTGGCCGTCGTGTACCCGGATCCGTTGTCGTAGGCCTCCAACGCTGCAACGGAGGTGATGGTCACGACCAGGCCGTCGCCGGAGTCGATCAACTTGGGAAGCAGTGCCTTGCTCACGCGCAGTGTTCCGAGGACGTTGGTCTCCCACATCCACCGCCAGTCGTCGAGGTCGGCCTCGAGGACGGTGGCCAGGCCCTTCGCGCCGCCCGCATTGTTGACGAGAACATCCACTCGTGGAACGACGGCCGCGAACGCCTCGACCGAGTCTTCGTCGGTGACGTCGAGCGGGAGTGCCGTTCCGCCGATTTCGGCGGCGATCGTCTCGAGACGGTCGACGCGCCGGGCGCCGATCACGACGTGGAATCCCTGGGCTGCCAGAGTGCGGGCGGTGGCCTCACCGATTCCGGAGCTGGCTCCGGTGACGACGGCGATGCGGGCATCGGATGAAATGGTCATGATCCAATCGTAGGGTGGTCGGTGGTGCGGTTCTTTCGGTGCGGTCGGATCGTTCGGCTCGGGCCTATTCGGGGATGCTCGAACCTTCGATGATCGAGTACTCGGAGGCGTCGCCGGCGATGGCGCGACTGCGCTCACCGTGAATGTTCACCGGGATGTCGCCGGCAAGGGTGATGCGCTCGAGGCGGCGGTACTGATCGTCGTAGTCCGCGACGGCGTAATGCTGGGTGGCTCGGTTGTCCCAGATGGCGACGTCGCCGGCCGACCAGTTCCATCGAGTCGTGTACTCGAGCTTGACGGCGTGATCCTGCAAGATCTTGAACACTCCCTGGGATTGTTCGCCGCTCAAGCCGAGAAAGTTCTTGACGAAGTGTCCGAGGACCAACGTGCGCTCGCCGGTTTCCGGGTGCACGCGAACCACGGGATGTTCCGTTTCGAAATACGTCGACTGGAATTCTTTCCGATACGCGGCTTCGGCGCTGTCCTGGGCCACCTGCTCGGCGCTGGTGGCGGAGTAGTCGTAGACGTTGGTGTGACGGGCCCACAAATTCTCCGCGAGTGCCTTCAGCGGATCGGGTAAACCCTCGTACGCGGCGACGCCCGATGCCCATGTCGTGGTGCCGCCGTATTCGGGTAATTGCACGGCCCGAAGTATCGACGCCTTGGGGATGCGATCGACGAAGGTGACGTCGGTGTGCCAACTGTTGGACTTACCCAGGTCGGAATCGATGGGGAGCACGACCTTGCCGTGGGACTTCACCGTCGGGTGCGCGGTGGTCGGGGTTCCGAGAAGTTGGGCGAACTCGTACTGGGAATCGTTGGTCAGCTGCCCCTGGCCACGGAAGAAAACCACCTTGTGGCGCAGCAACGCCTGCCGGATCAGGGAGATCGACGCCGGATCGAGTTGGCCGTCGAGAGTAATCCCGTCGATGCGCGCGCCGATGTGCGATCCCAATTGCGTGACGGTTGCCCGAGCCGTATCCGTGCCCGAATTGGTGACGAAAGTTGCAGTCATTGTTCACCTTTCGTGGGGAATGACTTCATTCGAACACTCTCGATCACGTATCGACAGAGTTGCGGTCAGTGTGATCGTTACCGCACTCGATTTGTGAAACCGGGGGAAGCTGCTAGTTTTGCTTCTATGTCGATCGATCAGCCTGCCGCTCTGCGGGTCACCTATGTGACCGCGGCGCTGGGCTCGCGCCTGCCATTGGCGCGAGAGCTTTGTTGTCGTCGCCGTTCTTCCTGCAGCTAATATCTGCGCGCTCGCTCGAGCACCTTTTCCGGTGTTGGCGTAATTCTCACGGATCGTTTGCGAGGCGCGTTTCTTCCTCCTTCTGCAAGGGACAGCTATGTCGACACCTACAATCTCAGCCCCTCCCTCCACCCGTGTCCGGACGTCATTGTCCGGGCCCCGCGCCCGCACCCAGATCGTTGCCCCCGTGCTGCGCATCGCCGACGGTCCCGCTGCAACGGTTCTGCGTATCGCTCGCTCGCGCGGACCACTGTCCCGTGACACCGCCGCGAAGGCCTCCGGTCTGAGCATCGCTACCGTGAACCGCCAGGTCACAGGGCTGCTCGATCTCGGGATCCTGCGTGAGCGTGCCGATCTGACCGCGTCCGGCGCGATCGGTCGACCGCGAGTTCCGTTCGAGGTCAACCACGAGCCCTACCTGACGGTCGGCATCCACATCGGTGCCGTCGTCACGAGCATCATTGCCAGTGACATCCGCGGAAAGGTGCTCGGCGCAGTCGAGATCCCGACGCCGACGAGCAATTCTGCTGTCGCTCTCGCCACCATTGCCCGCTCGGCGAAGTCCTTCGCGTCCCGTTGGCACAAGCGTCGCCCACTGGCTGTGGGCGTGGCGATCGGTGGTCGAGTGGATTCGGCTACCGGAGTCGTGGACCATCCCCGCCTCGGCTGGAAGGGTGCACGGGTCGGTTCCATCATCGGTGCAGGCCTGGACCTCCCGGTCTCGGTCGCCGCACACGTCGAAGCCATGGCGGCCTCCGAACTGCTGCTCAGTACCGATCGGGCCGAGGCTCCCACCGCTGGAACGACGGGCCTGTACTTCTACGCTCGTGAGACCGCAGGCGTCGCGATCACGTTCGAGGGGCGGGTACACACTCCGGCCAGCGGACCGGGTTCCATCGCACACTTGCCGACAGGTTCGTCGGCGCGCTGCTCCTGCGGCTCGGTCGGATGCCTCGAAGCGACGATCAGCGACCGTGCAGTGGTGACACAGGCACTCTCGTCCGGCGCAGTCATCCAGGGTGCCGAGCGCGTCACCATCGCCGATGTGTATCGGGCCGCGTCGAGCGGATCGATTCCGGCACACGAGTTGCTGGTCGAGCGAGCACGAGTTCTCGGACGTACGGTGGCGATGCTGCGGGATCTGTTCAACCCGGATCGAGTGATCCTCGGTGGCCAGGCCTTCACGGACTACCCGGCAGGCGTTCCGCACGTCGCGGAAGCCTTCTCGACGGCTTCGTCGCTCGAGCGCAAGGACATTCGGATCACCGGTTTCGGTAACCGCGTCCAGGAATACGCCTCTACCGTAGTTTCGCTCAGTTCGTTGTTCGCCGATCCCGCCGCCGCGATGCGCCGGGCATCCTGATCTGAATCCGACTGCACGACAGCCGATGCACAGTTTTCGGCTGTCGTGCAGTAGTCAGTTTCCGATCTTTCCGCCGCCGGTTCTGCACGGCACACAATCGCCGCTGCGGGTATCCCAGTGCGCAAAACCACGATTCGTTTCGGGAAACGGTGCGCCGAGGCGCACGTTCCTGGACTCGAAGACCCCCTTTGCCCCGATGCCGAAGCGTGAGAGACAGCGCGCGTGCACGACGTGTCCAGCCGAATCGGTGTCTCAGGCCTCGGGTCGATCGAGCACCCTGAGCCACGTCCCGTCGGATTGCCGCCGCGCCACTTGAGTGCGTCCGCCGGTTCCGTCGGCAGGATCGGTGGACGTGATGGCAAGTTCACAGTTCGTCACGGTCGGTAGTGCGTCCTCCACAGTGAAGACCGGTCCGGACGAGAGCATCTGAGCGATCACGTCGCGGATGGCGGTTCGACCGACGGTCCGAGATCCTGGGGGAAATGCCAGTACCGCATCTTCTTCGTACAGTCCGACAACAGCATCTGCGTCGCCGGTGTTCGCAAATTCGACGAACAAGCGTGCAAGGTCCTCTGGGGTACGAGCTTTCGATGTCATGCATTTATCGTGCGCGGACCCGTATCAGAAGTCCAAGATCTGAATTGTCTCGTAGCTAGAATCAACAGTTATGGAACTTCGGCAACTCGAATACTTCGTGGCAGTGGTCGACGAAGCCAATTTCACCCGTGCAGCAGAACGACTCCATGTGGCACAGCCCGGCGTCAGTGCACAGATCAAGCGTCTCGAACGTGAACTCGGACAAGAATTGCTCGACCGGCGTGGTCGATCTATTCAACTGACCGATGCCGGTCGAGCGGTTCTACCGCATGCCCGTGCCGCTCTCGCATCCGTGCAGAGCACCCGTGATGCGGTCGATCTACTCAGCGGACTTGTTCGGGGTGCGGTATCGGTCGGAATGGTGACAGCGTGTGCGTCGGCAGATCTGACGGATCTGTTGAGTCGACTGCACAGGAAGTATCCGGGGCTGGATATTTCTCTGGCAGAGGATGACTCGCGAAGTCTGCTCGCTGGAGTGATGGATGGAACGTTCGACATTGCCGTCATCGGGGTGGCCGGAAATCTACCACCGGAACTCGAATCGAGAGTCATCACCGACGAACGTCTGGTTGCGGCCGTGTCGGTCGACCACCCACTGGCCGAAGTGTCGTCGTTGCCCTTCACCGAACTGGCCGGCCGGCCGCTGGTCTGCCTTCCTCCCGGAACAGGTATCCGTACGTGTCTGGACGCAGCGTGTGAAGTCGCGGGAGTCACTCCCGCCGTTGCACTCGAGGCCAGCAATCTGGGGATCATTTCCTCGCTCGCGGCTCAGGGACTTGGTATCGCGGTGCTTCCCGAATCTGCCGTCGGCTCGCTGCATCGCATCGATCTCGAGCCCGAGGCGCGCTCACGATTGGAACTGGTGTGGCGCGCTGCGGGAGGAAAGAATTCTGCGGCATCGGCATTGATCGATCTGGCCAGGTTGGGTGCGGTGTCTGTCGGTTCTCGCGAGCGGTGAGGTGGGGCGGTATTTTTCTGTTCCGGTGGAACCGTCTGTGGGTGGTGTGCGTCTAACGGCATGTGTCGATTTCGGCGGGTAGTTCCAAGCGGTGGGTGTTTGGTTGGTGGGTGTTTGGTTTGGTTGTGTGGCTGGTGGTGGGGTGCGGGCAGGTGGTCGAGGGAACGGCTGAGCGTGTATCTGGTCAGGAGGGTTTGTTCGATCCGTGTGCGGATATACCTGCGTCGGCGATCGAATCGGTGGGACTGGACCCGACACCTGATGTGATCGACGTGCTTGGTGCCCAAATTACAGGACAGAGATCGTGTGGATGGAATGCGTCCTGGTACTCCCTCGCAATCTATTCGACAGTATATGAAATTGACGAAATAAGGTCGAACGAAAAATTTTCAAGAGCCAGTGATGTGCAAGTTGGCGGTAGAGCGGGGATTGAATTCAGCTTTGTAAGCGATATAAACTACGAAAATTGCTTTGTTGCGCTGCGGACAATTCAGGGATCAATTTGGGTAAGTATCATCAAGATGGTATCAAAGGAAATGGTTGAGCCGACTTGTCCGCTGGCATTGAAGAATGCCGAGGCGCTACTGGAATATTTGCCGAATTGATCCGGAAATGACTGAGCCGGTAAGGGTGGATTTTTCAATAGACGGGATGCGTTATGGCGAGTGATGAAATGTATGTGGATAGGGTAACTGCATCAAAGCTGAGAAGCGCGTGCAGCAAGTTGCTGATCGATTATGAGAATATGTATTTGGGACTTGAATCCTTGAGAGTCGGAGAAGCATTCGGGACTTTGCAGTCGGGGCGAGATATGGCGCGTAAGTTCAACGACAAGGCTTTCGGTGTGACTGATTCGTTGGAGAGCGCTCTCAAGAGTCATATTGCCGTGCTGGAAAGCATGCGCAGGTACTTCGACGAATGCATCGAGCATTATGCCGTCGCCGACGCCGAGAACGCTGCCGCGCTGAATCGGGTGTTCGGTCGTTGACCGATGCCTAGATCGGCCGATCCGATTGGTGGCCAGGTTGGGCGGGGCGGTATTTTTTTTCTGTTCCGGTGGAACCGTCTGTGGGTGGTGTGCGTCTAACGGCATGTGTCGATTTCGGCGGGTAGTTCCAAGCGGTGGGTGTTTGGTTGGTGGGTGTTTGGTTTGGTTGTGTGGCTGGTGGTGGGGTGCGGGCAGGTGGTCGAGGGAACGGCTGAGCGTGTATCTGGTCAGGAGGGTTTGTTCGATCCGTGTGCGGATATACCTGCGTCGGCGATCGAATCGGTGGGACTGGACCCGACGACGGCTGTTGTCGGCACCAATGGGGTAGAGATGACGGGACAGCGGATTTGTACTTGGATCGATAGCTGGTATTCCGTGGGGGTTATTTCAGTGCCGTATTCGATCGAAGACATCAAGGCTACCGGAAAGTATGTGGGGTTCACCGAAGTGCAGATTGGTGATCGGACCGGTGTGGAATTGAATTATGTCGACGACCCCACGCCTAAACGTTGCATTGTCGCGGTCCCTGCACGTCAAGGATCAATCTGGTTGGAAATTCTTACAAATCTAAACCATGACCCTATTGAGCCTACCTGCCCACTGGCTCTGAATTACGCAAGGATGCTTTTAGAGCAATTTCCGCAGTGAATGGTTTCTCGTAAATAGAGATCGGGATGTGGGCGTCCGGTCAAGGAGGTTTCATGTCGAATGAAGATTTTTATCTGGACAAGGATGCTGCGACAAAGTTGAGTGTGGCATGCGGACGGTTGTTGACTCAGTACAATTTGCTGCACGTAGGCCTTTTGCCATAGTGGAAGACATGCGCAGGTATTTCGACGAATGCATCGAGCATTACGCCGTTGTCGACGCCGAGAACGCCGCCGCGCTGAATCGGGTGTTCGGTCGTTGACCGGCCGATCCGAGTCGTGACCGAAGCGATCCCGGCGGTGAAGCCCGCTTCGGGCCGCGAGAGCAGATCGAGCGGGACCCCGCGGAGGCCCGCTCGATCTGTATGTCAACGAAAATTACAGTGGCAGAGCAGTTTCACTCAAACCCTCCGGCGCACCACGACGCCGGAACCATTCGGTACCGAATACGGCGACGAGCTGCTCGGTGGACATCTCCAAGAACGGCCCGAAATCACCGATCTGTGTGGAGTGCGCGTACATCGCGGCGCGCTTCGAACTGATCACCGAACTGACATCGACGGCAGTGGTCAGCTCGTCTGCCGGCAAACCGAACGAATCGATATCCGGCGGTTGCGCCTCCGTCGTCCATTCGGGCTGAGCTTCCATCAACAACTTCATCTGGTCACGATTGGTCGACGCTTCGTAGACGTACGGTGTGCCGGCCAACTCGGCTGCCCGCACTCCGACATGATGAACCTGGATGTGATCAGGATGCCCGTACCCGCCGTGAATGTCGTAAATCGTGACGACGTCGGCGTTCTCCTCCCGGAGAACCTCGGCCAGACGCTCAGCTGCGACATCGACGTCCACGTTGCAGAAGGCGTCCGGATTCTCGTTTTCCGGCGTACCAGCCATCCCCGAATCGGGATAGCCGAGCGATACCAGTCGGCTCGCTCCCAGCGCGTCGGTGGACGCCTCGAGTTCGCGACTACGACGCTGTGCCAAGCTCTCGTACTCGTCCAGTAAACCCTCGGGGAACTCGCCGAGCGCACCATCAGTGGCGGTGACCACCACAACGCGGTGACCGGCGTCGGCGGCCAATCTCATCACGCCACCGGTGGTGAAAACTTCGTCATCGGGATGGGCGTGGAAACACACCAGGACACTCATTGGCGCAATGCTAAGGCACGCGACCGACAGGTCAACTCGAGTGTGACGTGAAAAGGATTTGGTCGCAGGTGCCGACTTCTGTGAAAGTTGTCCGGTGCACGAGAAACAGATATGACCGAATCCGCGGACAAAGGGCTGCTGAGCGCTTACCGGGACATATTTTCGGCTCCCGGATCGGTGGCCTTCTCGGCCGCCGGATTCGTCGCCCGGCTACCGATGGCGATGATCGGCATCGGGATAGTGACGATGATCTCGCAACTGCGCGGCGACTACGGCCTCGCCGGGGCTTTGGCGGCAGTCTTCGCGCTCGCGTCGGCGATCATCGCCCCGGCTGTTTCGCGCGCCGTCGACAGGTTCGGGCAACGAGCGGTGCTGCCGATCGCCGCCGTGGTCAGCGCTACCGCGATCAGCGCGCTTCTGTTGGCGGTGCGTTTCGAAGCACCCACGTGGTTGCTGTTCGCCTGCGTGATTCCAGCCGGTGCTACTCCGACCATCGGGGCGATGATCCGGGCACGATGGGTGGCCATCTATGTGGGTAGGCCTCAACTGCGAACGGCCTTCGCGTTCGAATCGGTCGTCGACGAACTGTGTTTCGTTGCCGGACCGGTGATCTCGGTCGGATTGAGCATCGGCGTCTTTCCCGAGGCCGGGCCACTGGCCGGCGTCGTTCTTCTGGTCACCGGAACACTGCTGCTGATTTCTCGACGAGATACCGAACCGGCGATCCACGCGCGTCGACCCGGTCGCGGACGTTCGGTACTCGGTAACCCGGCGATGTGGATAGTGGTCACCGTCATGGTGATGTTGGGAACCATCTTCGGGGTCGTCGACGTCGGTGCGATCGCTTTCACAGCCGATCAGGGCAGCCCCGGATCGGCGTCACTGGTACTGGCGATCTTCGCGGCGGCCTCTGGCTCCGCGGGGCTGATATTCGGTTCGAGGCATCCGGTGATGGCGCTGCGTGGTCAGCTGATGATCGCGTCGTCGGCGGTGGCACTGCTGAGTGTGCCGATGCTGCTGGCCGGAAATATCCTCGGCCTCGCCGGAGCGTACGTGTTGGCCGGCGCAACCATCGCGCCGACGCTCATCGTCGCGACAGCACTCGTGGAACAGATCGTGCCGCCCGAAAAGCTCACCGAAGGGATGACGCTGACCGTCACCGGACTCGGCGTCGGCGTGGCGCTCGGATCGGCGCTGGCAGGGCAGTTGATCGACCGGTACGGAGTGTCGGCGGCTTACCAGTTGGGCGTCGGAGCGGCGGTCGCAGCCTCTATCGTGACGGCATGTCTATTCGTGAAGCCGTCAGCGTCGACGGCACGTCCATCCTCTACCGACTGACCGGAAACCCGGACGCGAGGCCGCTGGTGTTGCTGCACGGGTGGGCTCAGTCCTCGCAGTGCTGGGGAGAGCAGGTGCTTGCCGAACTCGCCGTCGAGTACCGGGTGATCGCGGTCGATCTCCGCGGACACGGGTATTCCGACGCTCCGGAGACCGGCTACGACGACCCGGCGAATTGGGCCGGAGATGTCGCCGCCGTGTTGGCGGCGGAGGGCGTCGAGGAGAACGCGGTGCTTCTCGGTTGGTCGTACGGCGGTCTGGTGATCTGTGACTATCTCGCCGCGCACGGCACCGCCGCGATCGCCGGTGCGGTGCTGGTCGGCGCCATCACCAGCATCGGGCGCGGTGAGAAGGGTGGCAAGGTTGGGGCCGCGATGCGCGCCGCGGTTCCCGGCGCGATGTCCGAAGAACCACGCGAGGCGATTCGAGCACTCGGCGCCTTCGGTAACGCACTTACCGGTTCGCCGGAAGGTAAGGGCACCGCTGCGCAAGCACTGTTCGGGTTCAGCTTGTCCACGCGCCCACGCGTGCGCGCCGCACTGTTCGACCGCGCTGTGAGCCACGACGACCTGCTCCGTTCACTCGACATCCCGGTTCTGGTTCTGCACGGCACCGAGGACTCGGTCGTGGACGTGAGTGCAGGTGAGCACGCCGCTGAACTGATTCCGAAGGCTCAGGCGTCGTATTGGGAGGGCTGCAACCACGGACCGTTCGTGGAAGATCCGGCACGCTTCGTGCGTGAGGTGGGGACCTTCATCTCCAACCTCGGTTAGAGTTCGGCGACGGTGAGGGGGCAGTATGGAGCCGTGAAGCCCACGCACATTTCGCGCCCTCGCCGGGTGGCCGTTCTCTCGGTCCACACCTCGCCCCTGGCGCAACCCGGCACCGGTGATGCGGGTGGGATGAACGTCTACGTCCTTCAATCCGCCATCCAGTTGGCGCGGCGCGGTATCGAGGTCGAGATCTTCACCCGTGCGACGTCGTCCGCCGACGCCGCGGTGGTCGAGGCTGCGCCTGGCGTCCGGGTCCGCAACGTCGCGGCGGGACCGTTCGAGGGCCTGGACAAGGCCGATCTGCCGACGCAACTGTGTGCGTTCGTCGCCGGCGTGCTGCGCGAGGAAGCGCGTCACGAGCCCGGCTACTACAGCCTCATCCATTCGCACTACTGGTTGTCCGGGCAGGTCGGCTGGCTGGCCCGCGATCGCTGGGGTGTACCACTGGTGCACACCGCACACACCCTGGCTGCGGTCAAGAACTTGTCCATGGCAGAGGGTGACACTCCGGAGCCCGCCGCCAGGCAGATCGGTGAGCAGCAGGTGGTGGCAGAAGCGGATCGGCTGGTCGCGAACACGACGGACGAAGCGAAAGCGTTGCAGGAGTTGTACGGTGCGGACCCCCGACGGATCGACGTCGTCGCACCTGGTGCCGACCTGACGCGATACCGTCCGGGCGATCGGGACCGCGCTCGCGCAGAACTCGGATTGAATCCGAGCGAAGTGATAGTGACGTTCGTCGGCCGCATCCAACCGCTCAAAGCCCCGGACGTGCTTTTGCGTGCAGCCGCTGAAGTGATCGAACGACGACCGGAGTTTCCGCTACGTATTCTCGTCGTCGGTGGACCGTCGGGTACCGGCCTGGCGCAGCCGGACGTGTTGATCGAGCTTGCTCGAAACCTCGGCATCACAGCCCAGGTGACCTTCATGCCGCCACAGGCGCCGTCTCGGTTGGCCGACGTGTACCGGGCGTCGGATCTTGTTGCGGTGCCCAGCTATTCGGAATCGTTCGGATTGGTGGCCATCGAAGCCCAAGCATGTGGGACGCCGGTGATCGCGGCCGACGTCGGCGGGCTCGGTGTGGCCGTCCGCAACGGTGAAACCGGCGTGCTCGTGCAGGGACACGCAACGGGGGATTGGGCCGATGCGCTCGAATCGCTCGTCATCGCGCCGGTGCGGCTGCAGGAGCTGGCACTTCAGGCGCCGCGGCACGCCGAGAACTTCTCGTGGGAGCACACGGCCGACGGACTGCTCGAGAGTTACCGTAAGGCAACAGTGAACTACGACAACGAAAGTGGTTCGAACGCTTTGTCGCCCCGCCGTGTACGCGGTTCGTGGCGTCGTCGCCGGACCGGAGGGGTGCGCACGTGACCAGTGATTCAGTGGCCGGTATCGCCGAAACCATCGAGCAGGCGTTGGCCGAGCGGGAGCTCGAATTCACCAGGCGTGACGACATCCATTTCGTCGTCGAGCTGCCGGGTGAGCACAAACTCAAGACGTCGACGCTGTTGACGGTCGGCAATCACGGAGTCCGCGTCGAGGCTTTCGTGTGCCGCAAGGTGGACGAGAACTTCGAAGGGGTCTACAAGTTCCTGCTCAAGCGGAACCGTCGGCTGTACGGGGTGGCGTACACCCTCGACAAGGTGGGGGACATCTACCTGGTCGGAAAGATTTCCGAGCATGCCGTCACCGGAGACGAACTGGACCGGGTACTCGGCCAGGTTCTCGAAGCGGCGGACGGCGATTTCAACGTTCTGCTCGAGTTGGGGTTCTCGTCGTCGATCAAGCGTGAGTGGGCTTGGCGGGTCTCGCGAGGCGAATCGCTGGCGAACCTGGAACCGTTCAAGCATCTGGTGGACGATTCCGAGGACACGCTCACGCAGGGTTGACCCAGCCGCAGTGAGACACTTTGCGGATATGTCACGTAAACTGGTCTTTACTTGTGATCGCAGTCACGGATTATCATGTATCTGCAAGTCACAGTAAATGGCCGGCTTTTGCCGCCGTGCAACCCTTCAGTGCAATCTTTCAAGGAGCAGCGTGAGCTTCAAGAGTCCGTTCCCCGACGTCGACATCCCCAACATCAGTGTCTACGACTTCCTGTTTGCCGGTATCGACTCGGCCGACCGCGACAAGACCGCCTTCGTGGACGGCGCCACGGGTACGGAGACCACCTACGGTTCACTGATCGGCCAGATCGATGCAGTGGCAGGTGCCCTGGCCGTGCGCGGGCTGGCTGTCGGCGACGTGGTGGCTTTGCACTCGCCGAACGTCCCGGCCTTCGGCGCGGTATTTCACGGAATCCTTCGTGCCGGTGGCACCGCGACCACGATCAATGCGCTGTACACCGCCGAAGACATCGCCAAGCAACTCACCGATTCTCAGGCGAAGTTCCTCTTCACCGTCTCCCCGCTGCTGCCGCAGGCCAAGAGTGCCGCCGATCAGGTCGGTATCCCCGTGGAGAACGTCTTCGTCCTCGACGGGGCCGAGGGGCACGCGTCACTTCGTGACCTGCTCGGCGAAGATGCAACGGCGCCCGAGGTGTCGTTCGATCCGGCAACCCATCTGGCGGTGCTGCCGTACTCGTCCGGCACGACCGGTCGGCCCAAGGGTGTGATGCTCACACATCGGAACCTGGTGGCAAACGTGTGCCAGATAGTTCCGCAGTTGGGTCTCGAGCGGGACGACAAGGTGCTGGCAGTGCTGCCCTTCTTTCATATCTACGGCATGACGGTCCTGCTCAACGCGGCGCTGTACCGGCGCGCGGCCTTGATCACCATGCCGAAGTTCGATCTGGTCGAGTTCTTGCGAATCATCGCCGAACAGAAGTCGACGTACATCTTCATCGCACCACCTGTCGCAGTGGCGTTGGCCAAGCATCCGCTGGTCGATCAGTACGATCTGTCGAGCGTTCGGACCATCATGTCCGGGGCCGCCCCGCTCGACGCGGCACTCGGCAAGGCGGTTTCGGATCGCTTGAGCTGCACGGTCCTTCAGGGTTTCGGTATGTCCGAGATGAGCCCTGTCAGTCATGTGATTCCTTTCGGTCGCGGCGACATCGCGCTCGACTCGGTGGGCCCGGCGGTGCCCAACATGGAGTGCAAGCTCGTCGATCCCGAGACCGGAACCGAGGTCGAGTACCCTGCTCCCGGTTCGGGCAGCGTCAGCGCGCCGGGTGAATTGTGGTGCAAGGGCCCCAACATCATGGTCGGCTACCTCGGCAACGACCAGGCCACCAAGGACACCCTCGACGACGACGGTTACCTGCACACCGGCGACATCGCGACAGTGGATGCAGACGGCGTCGTACGGATCGTCGACCGTCTCAAGGAACTGATCAAGTACAAGGGCTATCAGGTTCCCCCGGCCGAGCTCGAGGCCTTGCTGCTCACGCATCCGCAGATCGCCGACGCGGCCGTCATCGGTGTACGCGACGACGAGGGAGAAGAGATCCCGAAGGCGTTCGTCGTCTTGCAGGCCGGCGCCGAACTCGCCGAGAGTGACGTAATTTCCTATGTCGCCGAACGTGTTTCGCCGCACAAGAAGGTGCGTCGAGTCGAGTTCATCAGCACCGTGCCGAAATCCGCGGCAGGCAAGATTCTCCGAAAGGATCTGCGGGCGGCCGAGGTCGGCTAGCCGTCCAGCAG
This sequence comes from Rhodococcus sp. 27YEA15, assembly GCF_049739425.1. Taxonomy (NCBI): domain Bacteria; kingdom Bacillati; phylum Actinomycetota; class Actinomycetes; order Mycobacteriales; family Nocardiaceae; genus Rhodococcus; species Rhodococcus sp. 27YEA15. The sequence continues at coordinate 3,718,875 of NZ_JBMHHW010000001.1, read as the reverse complement.
ATGGGGCAGTCCCGCTGCGTAGCGATCTTCGTCGATCTTTCGCAGCGGGGCCAACTCCGGCGGTTCGTACAACGTGTACTTGGTGCAGGGACTCGCGGACGAATCAGAGGCATCGAGAATGGCGTCGACCGCGCTCCGAGCCGCTTCGTTGGCGGATTCCATCGTGGCGAGATTGATGTCGGTGCGGACGTAGTCGCTGGCGAGAACGAAGTTCGGAATCGCGGTTCGGGCTTCGGGGCGGTGTGCCCACGATCCGACGGTGTTGATCAGCAATGGGGTGTCGTTGGTGTTGTGTGTGCCGTTCCACTGAATGCCGGGGTCGAGGAACCACGAGATCACGTTGTCGTAGTCGAGAAGTGGTTCACCGTAGTCGTTCAGGTTCTGCGCCAGCTGGGCCCACACTTCGCGGGCGATTTCCTCGGCGGTGCAGTCCTTCGCGCGTTTACCGGTGAGGATGCCGGGTGTGTCCCAATCGGAGATGTCGACCGAGAGGCAGTCGCGCGCTGTGCCGTCACCGTATTCGGTCGCGAAGTTCTTGCGCCAGAACTGGGCCTGGTTGATGGAGGTCAAGGCCCACGGGGTGCTGACGTAGGCAACGTGGCCGGCCGCTATCTCGATGGGGTTTCGCAGGTAGTACTGGATGCCGACCATCCAATCGGTGTGTAAGTTGCCGATCGACTCGAGGCTGGGGTCGAGGTTCAAGATCTGGCCGGTCAGCAGCGGTGTCGCGCGTTCGACCGGCATCGCCGCGACGTACCAATCGGCGTCCACCGTTGCTCGTCTTCCCTGCCCGTCGACTACTCGTGCACCCGACACGACACCGCCGGACACGTCGAGAGCTTCTGTTCTCCATCCCATCTGGAACTTCACGCCCAGTGAGCGCAGAAAGACCTCCCAGGGATCGATCCAGGCCTCGTTGGTGGGCGCGGACAGAAGTCGGTCGGTGTGACCGTACTGGGGTACGGCTTCGACGGAGTTCCACAAGAACGCCTGACCGATGAGCCCGATGGTGCGAGTGGACACCACATCCGGCCGAGCAGCGACGAGTTGTCGGGTGAGGGCGTTGATGAGAATGTCCTGATAGGTCTTGGACTTCCCCTCCGCCTCCATCGTCTGGCTCCACGTCTGGTTCTCCCACTGCGTCTCTCGCCGTCCCATGCAGCTGGTCAGGAACATCGCCAGTTTGCGATTGAAGAGGAGAAGTTCTTCCGGTGGAATCGAGGTGCCGACGTTGGTGAGTGAGACCAACGACTGTTGAAGCGATGCAAGGTCGAAGCTCGTGAAATCGGGTTTGACCAGGTTTGCGGGAGCGGCGAAATCGGCACCGGGCATGGACAGCCTGATGGCAGCACCGACCGCCAGATTGTCGAGCACCCCATTGGGGTTGCCGGGGACGGGTATGCGACGCATTGTGTCTGGTATGTGCTGGTAGAAGCCTGGGAAGAAACGAAAGCCGTGCTCGCCGGGCAGGTCGAGGCGACCTTCGGTTCCCGTTCCCGGGAACGGCATGCTGCGTGCCTTGCCGCCGAGCGCGGTGGGTTCGTACACCGTGACGTCGAATCCGCGTTCGGCGAGCTCGTGTGCTGCCGTCAGTCCGCCCACTCCGCCACCGAGTACAGCAACTCGCCTCCCGGTGGTGCGCAGACCGGGTGTTCGGCGGTCGGCGCCCGACCATCTACTCGACGGCGTTGCTCCGGCTGGTCGACCGAGTGCCGCCGCCACGGCGAAAGCACCTGCAGCGCCGGACAGCAGTGTCCGCCGGGAAACACCCGGCGACTGGATCGAATTCATGACGGAACCCCCCGGTTCGAGCCGAACGCCTTGACAACGCATGTAGTCAATATCTGACGAGAGATATCTAGCCACAGATCTCGTCCGAACGGGGGCTGTATCCGAACTTCTGTCGAAACTGGAGTAGTTCGTCCGCAATTATCGGGTCGGACGTGGCGACCGGGACACGGCGATGCGCTCATGCCAGGATTGGGCTATGAGTATCGGAACCCTAGTTCTGCTCCGCCACGGCGAGAGCGAGTGGAATGCACTCAACCTGTTCACCGGTTGGGTCGACGTACACCTGACCGACAAGGGCGTCGCCGAGGGCAAGCGCGCAGGTGAACTGCTTGCCGAGAACGGCGTACTGCCCGACGTTCTCTACACCTCACTTCTGCGTCGCGCGATCAGCACCGCCAACCTCGCGCTCGACGCGGCCGACCGGCACTGGATCCCGGTCGTGCGCGACTGGCGACTCAACGAGCGCCACTACGGCGCCTTGCAGGGCAAGAACAAGGCGCAGACCAAGGAGGAGTACGGCGACGAGCAGTTCATGCTGTGGCGTCGTAGCTACGACACCCCGCCGCCCGCCATCGAAGCCGGCAGCGAATACAGCCAGGACACCGATCCCCGATACGCCGACCTGGACGAGGTCCCGCTGACCGAATGCCTGCTCGACGTCGTCGACCGCCTGGTCCCGTACTGGGAAGAGACGATCTCTAAGGAACTGCTCGCCGGTCGTAACGTCCTGGTCACCGCCCACGGCAACTCGCTGCGCGCGCTGGTCAAGCACCTCGACGGTATCTCGGACGAGGACATCGCCGGACTGAACATCCCGACCGGCATCCCGCTGCGTTACGACCTCGACGAGAACCTGAAGCCGCTCAACCCCGGCGGAACGTATCTCGACCCGGAGGCCGCTGCTGCCGGCGCCGCCGCGGTCGCGAACCAGGGCGGAAAGTAACCCCCATGCTGTCACTCGAGGCCCCCCGAACCAAGACTTCGGGGGGCCTCGGCCAACTCCCGGTGAACTGTGGGCCAACGCCGCCCGGCGGTCGGATTACGTGCCCGCAAATGCGCGAACCCGACTTCACCCACCCGACACGCGAACGTACGATTACGCCGTGAGTGTCGCAACTGCAGTGCTGCTGATCGTGATCGGCGGCCTCGCCGGCTACCTCCTCGGTAGTGTGCTGATTCCCCGACTGACCGCGCCGAAGCCGCCGCGTGTGGACGAACAGGCCGGGCTCACGATGTCTCAGGTGCTGGACCTGATCGTGTTGGCCTCGGAGAGCGGAATCGCCGTCGTCGACGGATTCCACGACGTCGTGCTTTTCAATCCGCGCGCCGAGGAACTCGGCCTGGTCAAGAACCGGCTCGCCGACGAGCGGGCGTGGCAGGCAGTCCAGGAAGTGCTGCGCACCGGCCAGCCCGTCGAAACCGATCTGACGTCGCAGGCCACGCGGGGCCGCGACAAGATCGCCGTCCGCTGCACCGCACGCTTGCTCAGCAAGGACGATCGCAACTTCGTCGTCCTGTTCGCCGACGACGACTCCGAGCAGGTTCGGATGGAGGCGACCAGACGCGATTTCGTCGCCAACGTCAGCCACGAATTGAAGACCCCGGTGGGTGCGATGAGCCTGCTGGCCGAAGCTCTCCTCGAATCCGCGGACGATCCGGAATCGGTACGGCACTTCGGGGAGCGGGTGCTCAGTGAATCCGTTCGGTTGGGCAACATGGTGACCGAGTTGATAGCGCTCTCACGATTGCAGGGTGCGGAGAAGCTGCCGGATCTCGACGTCGTGGACGTGGACACGGTGGTGGCCGAAGCGCTGTCTCGGTCGACCCTCTCGGCCGAGAACGCCGGAATCACCGTCACGACCGATCATCCGAGTGGACTCGAGGTGCTCGGTGACCAGGCGCTTCTGGTGACGGCATTGTCGAATCTGGTCGAGAATGCAATTGCGTACTCGCCCAAGGGTTCCCCGGTATCGGTTAGCCGGGTGGCGCGCGAGGGCAACATTGCGATCGCGGTCACCGACCGGGGTGAGGGAATCGCCAAAGCCGATCAGGAACGAGTGTTCGAACGCTTTTTTCGAGTGGACAAAGCTCGGTCACGTCAGACCGGGGGCACCGGACTCGGATTGGCGATCGTCAAACACGTCGCGGCAAACCACAACGGTTCCATCGAACTGTGGAGCAAGCCTGGAACAGGATCGACCTTCACGTTGCAGATTCCTGCGTACGTGGAGGAAGACGTCGACTCCGACGAGGCCGGAACCTCCGGCTCGACGCGGGTCGACCGGCACGAGAGTGCCGGTACGGAAACAGACCGAGATACAAGCATGGAGGCCAAACGATGACGAGTGTGCTGATCGTGGAGGACGAGGAGTCCTTGGCGGACCCGCTGGCGTTCCTGCTCCGCAAGGAAGGCTTCGAAACCACCATCGTCACCGACGGACCGTCGGCACTGGCGGAATTCGATCGTTCGGGAGCGGACATCGTTCTGCTCGACCTGATGCTGCCCGGCATGAGCGGCACCGAGGTGTGCAAGGCGTTGCGGTTGCGCTCCGGAGTTCCGGTCATCATGGTCACCGCGCGTGACAGTGAGATCGACAAAGTGGTGGGGCTCGAGCTCGGAGCTGACGATTATGTGACGAAGCCGTATTCGGCTCGTGAACTGATCGCACGTATTCGCGCGGTACTGCGTCGTGGCGCCGACAACGACGCGGACGTGGCAGCCGATCACGGCGTGCTCGAAGCCGGCCCGGTACGCATGGACGTCGAACGGCACGTGGTTCAGGTAGGCGGTCACCCGGTGACGTTGCCGCTCAAGGAATTCGACCTACTCGAGTATCTTCTGCGCAATTCGGGCCGAGTGCTCACCCGCGGTCAGCTGATCGACCGGGTGTGGGGTGCCGACTACGTCGGTGACACCAAGACCCTTGACGTGCACGTCAAACGACTGCGATCGAAGATCGAGGCAGACCCCGCGAACCCCGAACACCTTCTGACCGTGCGTGGTTTGGGATACAAGCTCGAATCCTGAAGTGGCGCTCTCGTCATACCTCGTCGCTACCGCACGTCGTCGCCACCGATGGTGGCGACGACGTGTCGGATCAGGACGCGAACGACGGTCCGGGGTGTGAGATCCACGTACTGCGCAGCCCGTACGGCGATACCTGATCGAGGATGAAAACCGTGCCGTCACTCAGTGTTTGAGTGCATTTGAACGTGGTGCCGTGGAAGGTGTGGCAATCGATGCGCCCCGTGCGGCCGAGTGGGCTCAACAGCAGCGACCGGTGGCTCTCGGTGGTGAAGGCTCCCGGCTCGAACGGCGTGATGAAATTGTTCGTGTAGTCGAACGGCCCCGTGGACAGGGTCTCGTCGGCGAACGCGAGCGGGACCGAGCCCAGACACAGTGCGAGGGCAGATCCGGCGACAACGGCGAGTCTCTTCAGCATGGTGAACCTCCGGTTGATTGTGTCGTCAAGATCGAGATACCGCGCCGATCCGTTACCGCCGTCGTCGAATGCCAGAGCGGGTACTCGTGACGCCGGCGTCGCCGCACGGGGTCCCTCCTGGCGGTCAGGCGGCCGGAGGTCTGTTCCGAGTGATCTTTCGAGCAGATCAACCCGGCGGAAATCGTCTGTTCGGCCGACACGGACCTCGCCGGAATGACGAACAACGCCGGTCCAACCGAGCGGCAGTTCTGCAGTCGGTGGACCGGCGTTGCGAGGAAATCAGCCCTGAGTGGCCGTCTGAGCGATCGTCGTGGCCGGATGGACTGCGATGAGGCCGAGGCCCGCACGACGCCTGCACAGGCGCGCCAGCTCCTCGTACGCGGGCTTCCCGAGTAGCTCGGTCAGCTCGGGAGCGTACGACTGCCAGACCTGCTTCTGGCCGACGTGAGCGTCCGGGGAGCCGGAGCAGTACCAGGCGAGGTCCTCGCCGCCTTCGCCCCAGCCGCGACGGTCGTATTCGGTGATCGTCGTCTTGAGGATCTGGACTCCGTCGGGACGGTCGACCCAGTCCTGGGTACGCCGGATGGGCAGCTGCCAGCACACCTCCGGTTTCACCTCGAGGGGCTCGATGCCCTTCTTCAAGGCCATCGAGTGCAGTGCGCAGCCCTGACCTCCCGAAAACCCCGGGCGGTTCAGGAAGATGCAGGCACCTTTGTATCGGCGCGTCCGCAGAGCGGGCTCGTCTTCGAGGTCGTCGTACTCGACGTAGCCTTTCTTTCCGAGACCTTTTTCCATGAATTGCCAGTCTTCGGCTGTGAGTAGTTTCACTGATGCGTCGAGTTTGTCCTGGTCGTCCTGGTCGGAGAGGAACGCGCCGTGGGAGCAACATCCGTCGTCCGGCCGGTCACCGATGATGCCCTGGCAGGCGGGGGTGCCGAATACACAGGTCCAATGGGAGAGGAGCCAAGTCATGTCGGCCGCGATGAGGTGTTCGGAGTTCTCCGGATCGAGGTATTCGACCCACTCTCGCGGGAAGTCCAGGTCCACTTCTGGGCTCGGTGTCATCTTGTGGGACCGGTCTGGGTTACCTGCTGTCACAGTGCCAGACGGTAGACCCAGTAACGTGGCGATGTGCGACTAGGGGTACTCGACGTCGGAAGCAACACCGTCCATCTACTGGTAGTGGACGCCCACAGGGGCGGCCATCCCACTCCCATGAGCTCTACCAAATCCACGTTACGGCTGGCCGAGAACACCGATGATCGAGGTGACATCACTGATTTCGGTGCAAGTCGCCTGGTGACCACGGTGTCGGATTTCGCGAGTATCGCGAAGACCTCGGGGTGCGAGGAGATGATGGCGTTCGCCACCTCCGCCGTTCGGGACGCGAACAACTCGGAGGCAGTACTCGCCCGGGTGCGGTCGGAGACGGGGGTGAAGTTGGAGGTGCTTTCCGGAGTGGACGAAGCCCGCCTGACGTTCCTGGCCGTCCGTCGATGGTTCGGGTGGAGCGCGGGTCGAATTCTCAATCTCGACATCGGCGGCGGCTCGCTCGAGCTGACCGCGGGTGGCGACGAGGACCCGGACGTGGCATTCTCGCTTCAACTCGGTGCCGGGCGTCTGACCAGAGACTGGCTGATGGCAGATCCTCCAGGTAAGAGGCGTGTAGCGGTACTGCGTGACTGGCTGGACGCCGAACTCGTCGGACCGGCGAAGGAGCTGCGCGGGGCAGGCGACTGGGACCGTACCGTGGGTACGTCGAAGACTTTTCGGTCCTTGGCGCGGCTCACCGGTGCTGCGCCTTCGGCGGCGGGTCCGCGGGTGAAACGAACGTTGACGGCGAGCGGTCTGCGACAACTCATCGCCTTCATATCCAGGATGACGGCGGCCGACCGTGCAGAATTGGAGGGAGTGAGCTCCGATCGGTCACAGCAGATTGTGGCCGGCGCGCTCGTCGCGGAAGCTACGATGCGAGCGCTCGGAGTGGAAGAACTGGAAATCTGTCCTTGGGCTCTGCGTGAGGGGTTGATCCTGCGCAAGCTCGACACAGAAATGGGCGGTGAATTGGTGGTGAGTACTCGATGACCGACGACAATCAGCAGATCTCCGTGGCTGAGCTGCTCAAACGCAACGGTCAAAGCGTCGAATCCCGTGGTGGTCGTCGTAGGCGCGGCGTGGCCGGCGGTATCTCGGTGGCCGAACTGACGGGCGAGATCCCGGTGGTTCGTAGCGTCGGTTCGAGGGCCGCCGCCGACAACGATGCGGACGCTGCGGAACCGACCGACACCGACCCGGCCGATAACGAAGCGGCCGATAACGAAGCGGCCGATAACGAAGCGGCCGACACCGAAGCGGCCGACACCGAAGCGGCCGGCACCGAACCGGCGACGGGGACAGTGGCCACCGACCTCGGGGACGACGAGGTTTCTCCGACTCGGGCGGACACCGCAAAGAATGCGAAGGCCGCAGCCGAGACCGAATCGGCTGCTACGGCCGCACCTGCCGCCCGCGTGCCTGCCGATCGCACCGCCGCGTTTTCGGTGGTGCTCGACGCCGATGACGATGCCGATGACGACGATGACGACACTGACGACGTCGATGATGCGGACGACGGCGAGTCGGCCTCGACGCCGGATACTGCCGACAAGACCGGCTCCACGTCGGTTCCGTCCGAGGAGACCAAGACGTCGAAGTCCGCGCCCGGGCAGTGGGTGAGCCGAACGCCGCTCTCGGGCGCCGCGAGGCCCCAGGTGCGACAGGAACCCGCGCTGCTCTCCGGCCAGACCTTGGCGGGCGACCTGATGCGTCAGGAACGTGCGGCAGCCCAGTCGCCCGCGATGCGCCCGCCGGTGTTGCCACCGCGGATTCCCGCTGCTCCCGTGCCCGCCACGGCGGCCGAGGACAGCACCGAGATGATGGACAAGATCGCCGGACCGAAACAGACGGACGCCGTCGACCTGTTCAAAGAACCCGACACCGACCTGTTCAAGGAACCGGACATCGCTTCCGAGGAGCCGGCCGACACGACAGCGGAACCGACGCGGCCGGTAACGGCACGCGATACCGCCGAGGACACCGGTGAGCGCAGCTCGATCCGTGAATGGGCGGTGCTGGCCGGACAGGTAGTGCTGGCACTCGTCGTCGGCGGCGCGATGTTCAAGGGATTCGAGAAGCTGTGGGACATGCTTCCGTGGGTTGCCCTGGTGCTCGCTCTGATCGTGATCGTCGGGCTCGTGGCGGTGGTACGAGTGCTGCGCAAGACCGACGACATCACCAGCTTCGTCATAGCGGTGGTGGTCGGCATGATCGTCACACTCGGCCCGCTGGCGTTCTTGCTGGCATCGGGCTGATCGGCCGATGACAGCAGTTGTCCGCCAGATTCGCGTTGGACTGTCCACCGCCTCGGTGTACCCGGAGAACACCGAGGCCGCGTTCCGGTACGCGGCCGAACTCGGGTACGACGGCGTCGAACTGATGGTCTGGGCGGAATCGGTGAGCCAGGACGTCGACGCGGTGTCAGCGCTGTCGCGTAAGTACGCGGTACCGGTGCAGGCAGTACACGCCCCGTGTCTGTTGATCTCCCAGCGGGTGTGGGGTGCGGACCCGGCCGAGAAGCTCGAGCGGTCCGTGCGTACCGCAGAGGAGCTCGGTGCCGCGACGGTAGTGGTGCACCCGCCCTTCCGATGGCAACGCAAGTATGCCGACGGCTTCGCCGATCAGGTGGCCGATCTGGAGGCGAAGAGTCCCGTCATCGTGGCGGTGGAGAACATGTTCCCGATGCGGGCGGACAGCTTTTTCGGTGGCAAGGACAAGTCGGCGGAGCGCCTGCGTAAACGTGGTGGCCCCGGTGCTGCGTTGTCGGCGTTCAGTCCGTCGTACGATCCGACGGACCAGGACCACGCCCACTTCACGCTGGATCTGTCCCACACCGCCACCGCCGGCATGGACGCGATGGAGCTGGCGACGCGAATGGGGAGCGGACTGCGGCATCTGCATCTGGCGGACGGTCGCGGCGCTTCGATGGACGAGCATCTGATTCCCGGGCACGGCTCGCAACCGTGCGCCGAACTGTGCCGCCGACTTGCGGCAGGCACTTTCACCGGTCAGGCGGTGATCGAGATCAATACCCAGAACGCCCGCACGCGGCCGGAGCGGTCCTCGATGCTGGCGCAGGCGCTCGCGTTTGCCCGCGAGCACCTGCTGCGATCAACGGTGCCCGGCGCGTAGAGCGTTCTCGAACAGGTCGCGCACCTGCTCGACGTGGGTGTCGAGGTCGTCGATCTCCCAGTCGTCGGTGGGGACGGGGTCGAGAACCGAGACGTACACCGGGCCGGGGTGTGCGACGAGAGAGTTACGCCACATCCGTTCACCGGCATTGTGAATGACCACGGGCACGATGGGCACCCCGGCCTGCATGGCGAGGTGGAATCCGCCCTTCTTGAACCGTCCGAGCCGAGGGGTGGGGGATCGGGTGCCTTCGGGGGCGATGACGATGGACACACCGTTGTCGAGTTTGTCGACGGCTGGTTTGAGCGCCGCCTTGGCTTTGGCGGTGTCGCTGCGGTCGATGTAGGCGACGTCGAGCAGTGCCCCGATCGGTATGAACCGCGGATCTGCTGCGGCTTCCTTCTTGGCGACACCGGTCACGTCGCGCTTGATCACGGTGCCCAGAACCAGCATGTCCAGCGAGCTCTGATGGTTGAACATGAACACCGCCGGACGGTGGTCCCAGATGTTGTGCTCGCCGTCGATGTGCACGTCGATGCCCAGGAGCGAGAGTGAGATGTCCGGCCCGTAGGTGCCGACGAGGTTGGCGCCGAACTGGCGGCTTCCGGTGACGACCCCCGCTGATGCGCCGACGGCGGCGGTGGCTGCGAGCGCACCCATCGCGGTGGCCGTGCGCAGGGTCGAGATCGGGGTGGCACCGCGTTGCGGTTTGCGGAGCGTCACCGCCGGCCAGTGCCGCTGCGCGGCGACCTTGGCCAGGCCACGATCGGGGTTGAGGGCGACCGGTCGGCCGACGGCTTCGAGCATGAAGACGTCCTCGACGCCGTTGGAGTAGGCGAACGCGTCCTTCAGGTCGGTGCCGTGTCCTTCGGCGTACGCGCCGAGCGCGGCGGCCTTGGCCGGCCCCCACAGCGGTGGTGCGGACAGTTCGCCGGTGAGCATGCCGTCGACGACCTCGGGCTGCGTGCAGAGCACGTCGACGATGTCGAGATCCTCGGCGACGTACTTGGCCTGGAACGGTGTCGCCGACGTTGCCATGACGATGGTGTGACCGGCGAGGCGATGCGCAGCGAGGAGACCGCGCGCCTCGGGGTAGATCATCGCGGCGATCTCCTGGGCGAACAGGCGTCGCCCCCAGTCGTTCAACTCGTCTTCGGTGCGCCCGGCCAACGCCCGGACTCCGATGTCCATCAACGCACTCACGTCGGCGCCGCGAAACTGGGTGTCGATGGCGGCGCCGGTGGTGCGCAGTAGCTCGCCGACGCTGATATCCAAGCGGCGCAAACGATCCCGATAGACGACGCTGGCGGAGTATCCGCTGATCAAGGTGCCGTCGAGGTCGAAGGCAGCGATGGTGTCCGGCCCGGGCGGGGCCACCGCGATCGCGGAGTGCAGGCGTTCGAGTCCGGTCACAGTCAAACTCCCTCGGTGTGCGTTACGGAATGCAGTGCGACGGACGCCGCCAGACCGGACGGTGCGTTCACCAGGTCGAGACGAGCATGTGCCACGGTTCGAATCTTGCGCAGGCGCTCGACGTGGATCCTTATCTCCTCGGCGAACGCGATGCGACGATCGACGACGCTCTCGTCGGCGACCTCGATCAGCTTGCGGTTGCGGGCCAGATTCAATGCGGTGGCGAACAATTCGCCGGACACCGACTCGCTGCTCGCGATCTGCTGACGCAGACGGCGTTCCTGGGCGACGTCGATGCAGTTCCGGATGAAGGACTTCTCGTCGAAGGACGTCGAAATCGGTGCGAGCACCAGCTGATCGGCCACCACCTGGTATGCCTCGAGGAACGGCTGGAGCACCCGGTGCGCCAGGTGCGGACGGATGGACTCGAACATGGTGCGAGTTCGTTCGCTGTCGATCATCGCCGTGTCCCAGTCCGGATCGATCAGGCTCAGTTCGGTTCGCATCTCCTCTTCGAAGGTGTCCCGGTCGCTGAAGAAGAACTCGAACTTCATCAGGTCTCGGATGCGTTTGGCCTGCTCCCATCCGGCCGTGACGGGATCGGTGAAGCGCTCTTCGACCGCGGCGAGGAGTACCAGTTCGGCGATCGCCCGCACCACCAGGAAGTGGATGGTGTTGTTGCGATAGAACGCCGCCACCAGATGTTGGTCCCTGCCCAGGTAGAAGACTTGCTCGTCGCCCTTGTCGAATCGCATCAGCACACCCGAATCGACATGGGTCTGCAGTGCCTTGTCGATGACGTGGGGATCGGCCAGTTCGACGTCGCCCGCGATGGGAAGTCCGCGGGCGGTGATGTATCCGAACAGGGGGGTGAGGATGGCGGTGAGTTCGCGGACCGTCAACGCGCGGTCCTCGATTCCCAGGAATGCCAGCATCGCCAGCGACGACACGGTGACCGGGGTGACCTCGTTGATCCGATGGCAGACTTCGATGGCGGCTTTCTGTACGGCCAGACGTTGATCGGTCTCTTGACTCAGAGCGTCCGCGAGCGAGAGTGGACGACCGATGGTCACGTGCGCGACCCCACTTCGTTTGCCTTGCGCGCGTACGTAACCCACCATCCAACGCAGACCTTCCGGGGTCTTCTCCGCGCCGAGTGCCTCGGCCGCCATTGCGCCGACCTCGTAGAGTTGGTCGTAGCTCAACGCCACCGGAACGAGGTACACGTCGGATGCGCCGCTGACCTGAAATGCCTTGCTCAGGTAGGTGAGCAGCCCGTACCGCGGTGGTCGTAGCTTGCCGGTGCGTCCGCGACCTCCTTCGATGTACCACTCCAGGTTGAAGCGCTTGGTGAGGAGGTAGCGCATGTATTCGTGCATCGACCACTTGTAGACCTCGTCGTCGCCGATGCTACGACGGATGAAGACGGTGCCACTGCGTTTGAGGATCGATCCCATGGGCCAGAAGCTGACGTTCAGTCCGCCCATCACGTGATTGAGCGGGAGGCCGTTCGCGATCAGTGCCGGGCGCAGTACCAACGGATCCAGGTAGGAGCGGTGACTGGGCAGGAATACCAGCGAGTGCTCCTTGTTCAGCTCGCGTAGTTCCTCGAAACGGCTGGTATCGACCTCCGTCGTGTACGCCCGGGAGAAATACTGCCCCAGCCGGTCCCAGACCGCGATGGCCTGGCGGCTCTGCGTCGCGACCATTTCCTCGAGTGCGGCGCGGGCACGTTGGTCGACGTCGGCCACCGCCAGGCCGAGTTGTTCCGCGAGCCGCAGGATCTCGCTGGTGAACCGGCGGGTGTCGGTGATCTCGTCGACCACGAACCGGGACACCTTGTACTGTCCGCCGATCAACTCCAGTTCGGACCGCTCCAGCGCGAGAGCCGCCTGGCGCCGAATGAACTCGGGCAGGGACCCGCCACCGTTCTCGTCGAGACGCCGTCGTAGGTCACTGAGCGGCGCGGGTCGTCCTTCGATCACCCGGCACCGCGAGGGATCGGTGCGTAGTGTTCGCCGCTGGGCACCTCGACCCGGATGGAGCGGATCTCGCGGTGCGAGCGCATTGCGTAGACGCGCGAGAACCGTTCCACCGGTATGGGTGTCCGGCAGCCACACGACCCGCAGTGGGGCCAGTTCCGGATCGTCGGTCCGCTGCGCCAGATCGGCCAGCGACCGGTCTGTGATCGGCACTGTCGTCGGATACTTTCCGGATCCGATTGCCTTGTCGGAAACCCACTTTCGTAGCACTCCCGCTTCGACTTCGGTCATGGTCTCGGTGAGGTACACCCGAGGTCGGTCATTGTCGTCGGTCATCGCGACACCTCACTTCTCGTCCGAGTTGCCGAGTGCGACTATCTCGTCGAGGCTTTCCTGCAGCGATGTCATGAACAGTGCAGGCTCGGTGATTGCCGCTGTGTCGATATTGACGCCGATGCAGCACACGCCGACATGCGAGACCAGCGTGGCCATGGCCGCACAACCCGGTGCCGGACCGAACGGGAACATCCGCTCGATCTTCGCCCCCGCGAGGTAGACCGGCACCGGGACACCGGCGACGTTGCTCGCCTGCAGGTCCAGACCCGTCGATTGAGAGAGATACCAGCCGGCCAAGAGGTTGTTCGGAATCCGTGCGAGAACCGGTGCTGCTCGATCGAGTACGTCGAGTGCCGGTTCCTCACGAAGGCCGAGGACGATTTCGCGAACCTGTCTGATGCGCTTGGCCGGATCGAGTTCGGCAACGGGACCGTTGAAGCGCACCGCGGTGAATCGGTTACCGCCGGACGGATCGGAGCCGGATCGCATACTGACCGGCATGCCCATCGGGATGCTCTCCACCGACTGTCCGAACGATTCGTGGTAGCGACGGAACCCTCCGAGCAGTGCGGCGACATACGCGTCGTTCAATGACCCGCCTGCGGCCTTCGCGCCCGCCTTCAGTTCGGGAACACCGACCTCGAGTACTCCGAACCACCGGCCGAGCCCACGCTCGCGCAGTAGCGGCGAGCCCGAACGTTCCGGGGGAGTGACGATGCGCCGCAACGAATTCGCATACCCGAGTACCTCGGAAGCAGTGTTGATCGGGCTGGTGATCGCCGTGGTGGCGATACCGGTGGCGCCGCGTACCAATCGTGAGATGCGTGACGGGGTACGACGGATCTCGCTGACCAGTTCCTCGCCGAACGCACCGACGGACGACAGGTGCTCGGCCGGCGGTGGTGTGCGGTCCGGCTTGTCCGGAGTGGGATCGGGGCGTCGACTGTGCAGCAGCGTCATCATCTGAATGCCGCCCATGCCGTCGGTGATCGAGTGGTGCGTCTTGACGACGAAAACCGCGCGCCCGTCGTCGAGCCCTTCGATCAGTAGCGCATTCCACGGTGGACGGGCCTTGTCGAACGGTTCGGTGGCGAGGTGTCTGCACATCCGCAGTGCGTGGTCGAAGTCCGCGGGAGCGGGTAGGCGGACCCGGCGCAGGTGGTATCCGATGTCGAACTCGGGATCGACGGACCACACGGGATTGCCCAGCTGCATGGCAGGTTCCACGGCGCGCATGCGGATTCGCGGTACGACGTGGGATGCCCACTCGACCGCGCCTTGCAGTCGATCCCAGTCCGGGGCCCGGTCCAAGACCTCTACTGCGACGATCGGCGATCGAAGTTGCGGTTGGGCGTCCTCCATCCGCCACATTCCGGTCTCGAAATCGGACATCGTCCGATCTGCGCCCCACGCGACAGCGGAGAGGTCGACATCGACCGCGCTGGGGGGAACAAACGGATTACTTTCGGCCATGCTTCACAAACTCCCTCGGTCTTGCCGTCCAGGTACGACGCTGCGAGTTCACCCCGGCTTCAGACGGCGTTGGTCTGCCGTCTGCGTCATAGTGTGGACCCGCGACCGCGAGTGCGTCTTGGTTTCGGTGTGACCTGGCGGGTGTGACCTTCGTCGGGTCCGAGTGCGAAGAGCACGCTCGATCACTTCGCCCGGTAGAGGCTAGGCCGGTAGGACACCGACTGCGTTGAGGGCCAGTTGGCGATAGAGGACGCTGACGTCCACCGGTGTCTGCGGACCGTCGCTGCGGTACCAGAGCACTACCGACTGGCACATCCCCAGCAAAGCCCGTGCGGTGCCGGGGATGTCGGTGATCGTGAATTCCTCGTGTTCGACGCCGTCGGCCAGGACGTCGAGAAGGAGATTCTCGAGCTTCTTCCGTTTGGCCGCGTAGCTCTTTCTCTCGTCCTCCTCGAGATAGCGAAGTTCGGAGTCGAGGAAGGCGATTCCGGTGCGGCTGGTCATGTGCAGGACGCAGGCTTCCACGAGATTGCCGAAGCGCTCGGTCGCCGACGGACCGGCGGCGTCGACGGCGGCCTCGGCCCGGGCGGTGACGTTCTCGATGCCCGATTCCATCAGGGTCACGAGGATGCCCTGCTTGTTGCCGTGGTGGTAATACAGCGTGGGGACCGTCACACCGGCACGTTTTGCGATGTCGCGGACCGACGCACCGTGGTAACCGAGTTCGTGGAACACCTCGAGGGCGGCGACGAGCAGTGGTGTCAGCGTCAACGGTTCGACGACCCGCCAGTCCGTCGTACCTGACGACGGCGTCGGCGAAATCGAATTCGATTGCAGGCTCTTCGGTTTCGCTTCCGTCATTGCAGCCCGCCAGCTCCGTCCCCGTGATGTGGGTGATTCAGCAGTCGCTCGGTCGCGGCACTGCAAAGTCTCAGCTTAACTCGAGCCGCCCCGGATCGAGGCGTCGCCGGTCTATTGGATAGTATCGCTATCCAGCTCGAGGCCTCGGACGATCCGAACGGAGTCGTGATGAAGATTTCGGAGTTGGCAGCCCGGTCGGACATCCCCGTGCCGACCGTCAAGTACTACCTCCGCGAGGGACTTCTCATGCCGGGAGAGTCGACCAGTGCAACCGGCGCACAGTACGGCGAGGTCCACGTCCGCCGGCTCGCGCTGGTGCGCGCCCTCGGCGGCGCCGGACTGGCGATACCCCGAATCCGGACGGTGCTCGAGCTGGTCGACGACGAGGTGGAGGAAACGAGTCGGTATTCCGACATCGAACGGTTGGGCCGGGCGATCGGTCAACTACCGCCGTACATCGAACCGGACCGCGAGGGAGAGTACCCCCGTGCCAGACGGATACTCGATCGTCTCGGGCAGGTGTACGAGCCGGAATATGTTGCCGTGGCGCAGCTCGAGCAGGCCCTCGTGGGGCTCGAGCAAGCAGGTCTGACGCTGTCCGACGAACGACTCCATGCCTACGGCACCCATATTCGGGCGATCGCCGAGGTGGAGATCGCTCTTACCCCGACGGATACCCACGAGAGCATCGTCAAGTATGCGGTGCTCGCAACTGCCATGTACGAGCCGGTGCTCAGCGCACTGCGCCGACTGGCTCACCAACATCTGGCCAGGCAGTATTTCGAACACACCGAACAGGAAAAATGATGAGTATCAGTCCCTTTCGTGACCTCAACAACGTCGAGATGCTCGACGTCGACCGCTACCGCGCCACGATCGACCCCATGTGGACCATCGGTCCCAAAGTGCACGGTGGCTCGATGATGGCGGTCTGCGCAGCCGCGGCCAGGGCTCATCTGCGAGAGAGCGCGAACGGCGACGAGTCCGTCCGGTCGATGCAACCGCTCGCTGTCAGTGCCCAATACCTTGCCGCCCCGGACCCGGGCGATGTCGAGCTGTCCGTGGCAGTACGCAAGCGCGGACGTCAGGTCGTCTTCGCCGACGTCGAACTGAGTCAGGGCGGTCGAACGGCTGTGCGTGCCGCCGTCACGCTGGGATTCCCGGACGGCGATGCCCCGTCGTTCGTCACCGAGTCGTCGATCGACGCGATGTCCGTCGAGCCGTCGGCGGAATCGGCGCAGCTCGGTGCCGAACATCCGATGTCCGAGATCGTGCACGTCAGTCGTGGTTGCGACATGGTCATCGACACCACCTCGGCTCCGTTCCTGACCGGTGAGCAAGGTGAACCCGAAGTCCGGATGTGGGTGCGCCCGCGCGCCGCCGACGAAGAAGACGTCGACACCGCCGTGCTGTTCGCGATCATGCTCGGCGACATCAGCGCGCCGGTGACCATGAATGTCGGCCGGTTCGGCTGGGCGCCGACAGTACAGTTGACGACGTATCTACGGCGTGTACCTGCACCCGGCTGGTTGCGGGTGCGGGCGCGTTCGGAGGTGCTCGGCAGTACGTGGTTCGAGGAGGACCACACCGTGCTGGACTCGACCGGTGCCGTGGTGGTGCAGAGCCGACAGTTGGCGATGATGCCCCGCTAGTTCCATTCGGTTCCGTCATGGCAGGCTTGTCCACCATGACGAGAATTGCGATTATCGGCGGTGGAAAGATCGGTGAGGCGCTGATCTCCGGACTGTTGCAGGCCGGCCACGCGCTCAAGGATCTGGTGGTCGCCGAGCAGTACAAGCCGCGCGCAGACGAACTGGTCGCCGAGTACTCGATTCGGATCAGCACCATCGCCGATGCCGCGGAGGGCGCGGACGTCATCGTGGTGGCGGTCAAGCCGGGCGACGTCGAACCCGCGTTGACCGAACTCACGAAAGTCGACCTCGACGGTGACTTGGAACAGCTGATCGTTTCTCTGGCCGCCGGTATACCCACCTCGTTCTACGAGACCCGCCTGCCTGCCGGGTTCCCCGTGGTCCGGGTGATGCCGAACACTCCCATGCTGGTGGGAGAGGGGATCAGCGTTCTGGCGCCCGGACGCCATGTCAAACAATCGCATCTGGATCTCGTGCGCGGCATCTTGTCCAGCGTCGGGAAGGTGGTGACCGTTCCCGAGTCCCAGATCGACGCCGTGACGGCCGTATCAGGTTCCGGACCCGCCTATTTCTTCCTGGTGGCCGAAGCCATGATCGAAGCGGGCGTCGAACTCGGGCTCACCAGGGCGGTATCCACCGAGCTGGTCACGCAGACGTTGGTGGGCTCGGGAGCGATGCTCGACCGCACCGGGGAGAGCGCAGCCGATCTGCGGGCCGCGGTCACCTCACCTGGCGGAACGACGGCTGCGGCCGTTCGGCGCCTCGAGGCGGGCGGCGTGCGGACGGCGTTCTACGAGGCGCTCGACGCAGCGAAGTCGCGTTCGGCCGCCATGGGTGCCGCTGTCGAATAAATCGCCCATTGTGTAACACCCGTCGCATTGACCCCACGAGTGCAGCTAAGCTCAGGTCAGCACGTACGTGTCTGTTCCGCCGGAGGGGAAGCCGGCGGCGCGAGTCGTGCCGGAGGTATGTCTATTCATGGTGTCTGCAAACAAATCGTCCTCGGGTTCGTCCCACGACGGAAAGCCGGCTCTGGCCGGCACACAGTTCCTCACGGTTGCCGAAGTGGCGACGTTGATGAGGGTGTCGAAAATGACTGTGTACCGATTGGTGCACAGTGGCGAATTGCCTGCCGTTCGGGTGGGCCGTTCGTTCCGTGTGCATGCGAAAGCGGTGCACGATTATCTTGAAACCTCGTACTTCGACGCCGGCTGACCTGCCGGGACGAAGCGGATGACGGTGGTGTGAGCTGTACCTCACGCGCAGCGCAGGCTGTGGTGGAGGCTCGGTTTATGCCACGTGAGTCCACACCGGTACGATGAGTCACTGTCGTACCAGCAGGCTGGTGCCGTGAGGCGCTGAGCTAGTTAAAACGAGGGCCAGGCGCCATTGCTTGGTGCAGGCGTACGTGACCGGCGTGCGCAGGAACGCTAGAGAAGAACGTGAGGGACACCCGCTATGGGTTCAGTGATCAAGAAGCGTCGCAAGCGCATGTCGAAGAAGAAGCACCGCAAGTTGCTTCGTCGTACCCGAGTGCAGCGCAGGAAACTCGGTAAATAAGTAGTATCCGTCGATGCCCGCCACCCCGTCCGGGGTGGCGGGCATCGACGTTTCACGTGGACGCTGATTTCGCTGAGATCGAGCATCTCGGTGTCGGTGTGTGCGCATCGCGGTCGATCTCGCCTGATTTCTGCTGACCAGCGCAGGGCTCGAACTGCCCGTAAGGTAGGAGAAACTCTTACCGAGCAGGGCATTGCTGCCGGCTAATTTCTACCGGACCGAGGGGGTGTCAGGTGGTGTCAGACGAGAGAGAGTCGGGTAGCCGGATCGGCGAACCCGGGCGGGACTCCACCCAGGTGCGCGCCAAGCCAGAGACGACGCCGCGAGTGGTGCTCGTGACGGGCGCGAGCAGATTTCTCGGTGGCTATCTCGTCACGCGGCTGACCCAGAATCCGGCGATCGAGCGCGTCATCGCGGTCGACACCGTGAGCCCCAGCAAGGACATGACGCGGCGGATGGGCAGAGCCGAGTTCGTTCGTGCCGACATCCGTAATCCACTCGTCGGCAAAGTACTGCGCAATGCCGACGTCGACACCGTGGTGCACGCGTCGATTCTGCAGAAGGCGCCGAAATCCGGCAGTCGGGCCGCCATGAAAGACATGAACGTCATCGGAGCGATGCAACTGTTCGCGTTGTGCCAGAAAGCCCCGGCCGTCCGGAAGGTGATCCTTCGGTCGGCATCGGTGGTGTACGGCTGCAGCGCCAGGGATCCGGCGAAGTTCACCGAGGAGATGAGCGCCCGCCGAGACCCGCCGGGCGGATTCGCCCGCGACAGTCTCGAGATCGAAGGGTATCTGCGAGGCATGGGTCGGCGGCGACCGGACATCTCGGTAGGGATCTTGAGGTTGGCTCCGTTGATCGGCACCCAACTGACGGCGACGGTCGGGCACTACGTGACGGCTCCGTTCGTTCCCACCATCGTAGGACGTAACGCCCGGTTGCAGTTGCTGCACGTCGAGGATGCGTTGGCGGCGCTCGAACGTGCCACTCTCGGCGACGTGACCGGTACGTACAACATCGCCGCAGACGGCGTCGTGATGATGTCGCAGGCGATCAGAAGAGCAGGGAGAGTTGAGGTTCCGATGCCATTGGCCCTCTTTCGGAACGTGGGTAGATCACTCGTGGGTTCGTCGATGCGGCTCTACACCGACGAACTACTCGAGTACTTCCGATTCGGGTGCGGCCTCGACACCACCCGAATGCGTACCGAAATGGGTTTCGAGCCGCGCTGGACAACCCTGCAGGCGCTCGACGATTTCGTGCGGGCCACCCAGACTCGTCGAATAGTGGAATCGGAGTGGATCGACCGTGCGGAGAACGTACTCACGTCGATACTCGGTGGTACCGCGACTACCGGTGGTGCCGACGTCATGACGCTCGCGCGGCCCGGCCGTAACGCGGTGCAGAGGTGAGCGGCGTGGCGAAGGTGATTCCGTTGCGGCCGAGCACGGCGCGGCCGCCGAAAGTCCGTCATAGTCCTCCCGGTGATGCGGTGACGACCAGTGCCGATCGGGAGGACAGCGAGCGTCGTCACCCGTCGGCCGCCGGGCGCGCGCCGACGCAACCACGGGACGGTAGTTCCGTGGACGGAGTGAGATCGGTGATCGTCGACCACATCGCTTCCACCGCAGAGTTTTTCCGCCGCCGGGTGGGTGGTGACTACACGGTGGACGAGTTCGGTTTCGATCCGCATTTCGCCGACAACGTCGTCATGCCGATCCTGCGGCCTCTGTTCAATTCGTGGTTCCGCGTCGAAGTCGGCGGTATCGAGAACATTCCGTTGACCGGCGGCGCACTGGTGGTCGCCAACCATGCGGGCGTCATCCCGATCGACGGTCTGATGGCGTCGGTTGCCGTCCGCGACCATCATCCGGCTCACCGCCCGCTACGAATGTTGGCCGCGGACATGGTGTTCGAGCTTCCCGTGGTAGGGGGACTGGCACGCAAGGCCGGGCACACACTGGCCTGCAACCCCGACGCCGAACGACTACTGGCGAGCGGTGAGGTGGCGGCAGTGTTCCCCGAGGGGTTCAAAGGGGTGGGGAAACCCTTCAGCGAACGCTACAAGTTGCAGCGATTCGGGCGCGGCGGATTCGTTTCTGCCGCAATGCGTACCGGCGTACCGATCATTCCGTGCTCGATCGTCGGCTCCGAGGAGATCTACCCGAAGATCGGTGACCTGACCACTCTGGCTCGAATGATGGGGTTGCCGTATTTCCCGATCACGCCGCTGTTTCCGCATTTCGGCCCGCTGGGACTGGTGCCGTTGCCGTCCAAGTGGCATATCGAGTTCGGGACACCGATCGTCACCGACACCTACGAGGGCACTGCCGCCGAGGACCCGATGGTGTTGTTCGAGGTGACCGACCACGTCCGCGAAACCATTCAACAGACGCTCTACCGGTTGTTGGCGAGACGGCGCAACGTGTTTCTCGGCTGAGTTCGTCTCGAGGTAGAACAGGTGGGCCGAGACAGTTCCCTCTTCCGTCTCGGCCCCACTTCACACGGAGTGGTCTTTGCGGCGTGCGACGACGGCGGCGAGAGCGCCGCCGACTGCTCCGAGAACCAGCGCGGTGGGAACACCGATCTTGGCGGCCTTGCGTCCGGTCCGGAAGTCCCGGATTTCCCACCCGCGATTCTTCGCCAGCTCACGAAGGTCGGCATCGGGGTTGATCGCCACCGCAGTACCCACCAGGGACAACATCGGGACGTCGTTGTGGCTGTCCGAGTACGCCGAACAGCGTTTGAGGTTGAGACCTTCCCGCACCGCCAGGGTTCGCACCGCATGCGCCTTGCCCATGCCGTGCAAGATGTCTCCGACAAGCCTGCCGGTGAACAGTCCGTCCTTGCTCTCGGCCACCGTGCCCAAGGCGCCGGTCAATCCGAGACGATCGGCGATGACCTGGGCCAATTCCACCGGAGTGGCGGTCACCAGCCACACCTGCTGCCCGGCGTCGAGGTGCATTTGCGCGAGCGCTCTGGTTCCGGCCCAGATCTTGTCGGCGATCACCTCGTCGTAGATCTCACCGCCGAGGCGGGCCAGCTCCGCGGTGGATCGGCCGGCGACGAACGCCAAAGCCTTCTCACGACCCTCGGCGACATCGCCGCTGCTTTCGCGGCCGGTAACCCTGAACTTGACCTGCTTCCAGGCGAAATCGACCAAGTCGGAGGTCTTGAGATATTTGCGAGCGGCCAGTCCGCGGGCGAAGTGAATGATGGAGGCGCCCTGGACCATGGTGTTGTCGACGTCGAAGAATGCCGCCGCGGTCAGGTCGCGGGGGACGGTCGGCACGACGACGTCCGCGCCGGACTGTTCGGTCGGGGTGCTCGCCTCGTGGCGGGCCAGGGCGGCATCGGCACTGGCCTCACCTGCCAGGCTGGCCCGTACTTCCGATTCACGAGGCCCGAGCGGATTTCGAACCTGACGACGGCCGGGAAGGATGATCCCGGGCAGCCCTGATCCGAATCCGGAGCCGTTCGGTACTGATCGCGCAGGCACTCGATACCTCCCGTGTCGCACTGATGAGCGGAAAACTCTTCGCGTCAGCCTATCCTTCGCCGTGACGGGCGACCTGGTCGACAGGGGTGAGCGCTCACCCGGTGTGACGTTCCTCTCCGGTGAATTGGCGTTGGGTAGGTGCTCGCAGGCACACTCGGACGGGCGGATTGCGCTCCACGGTAGTGGGCCGGGACGTCCGATCGCACAGTGCAGAGAGAGGGCAGGTCGATGGCGACCACACGAGAAGTGACCTTGTTGACCAGAGCGGGCTGTGCGTCGTGTGTTGTCGCAGCAGACGTACTCCGGCGAGTCTGTTCCGAGTTCTCGCTGGAAGTGACCTGCATCGACGTCGACGAGCATGCGTCGGTCGATCCCGAGCTGCGAGCCGAGTACGGCGACCGACTGCCGGTGATTCTTCTGGACGGACGCGAACACGGCTACTGGGAAGTAGACGAAGAACGCCTTCGCGACGATTTACGCAAGTAAGGCAACCCTCAAACACATGGACTCGGCCGCTTTGCAGGTTAAGGGCACATCTGACCCGTTTCGAGCAACTTTGTGCATGGGTTCACAAGCGGTTACCGTGGTGTGAACATTTCCCCCGGAGCATCGTGGAGGCCGACAGGTGTGTCGACCGGACGAGGAGCCAGCGACGTGACCGAACCGCACCAGACGCATGAGCCAGTGGCTCCGCGCGTCACCGGCGTTGCGGCCGACTCCGTCACCGACTCGCCGGCGACCCTGGTAGCGGCAGATCCGGCGACCACTCAAGATCGCGTCATCCCCCAGGCTACGGTGACCCGGCTGGCCGCGTATCTGCGGGTCCTCGGAGTGATGTCCGATCGGGGTACCTCCATCGTCTCGAGTGAGGAACTCGCCCAGGCTTCCGGTGTCGGATCGGCCAAACTCCGCAAGGACCTTTCCTTCCTCGGACCGAACGGGGTGCGGGGAGTCGGATACGACGTCACCAAACTGCGGATCCGGATCGAGCGAGCGCTCGGGCTCGACCGTGGGCACAAGGTCGTTCTCGTCGGCGTCGGAAATCTCGGCAAGGCTCTCGTCGGATACGGCGGATTCAGCCGCCGTGGATTCGAGATGGTCGGACTCTTCGATCGAGACCCCCGCCGTATCGGCACCTCCGTCGGAGATCTCACCGTGCGCAGCGCCGCCGAGCTCGAATTCGCGTGCCGCGAACTGCACGCGACCATCGGGATCATCTCCACCCCTGACGAGGCGGCCCAGGACGTCTGCGACCAGTTCGTGCGGGCAGGCCTGCGGTGCATCATGAGCTTCTCGCCCATCGCGCTCGACGTGCCGGACGAGGTGGAACTACGTCGCGTCGACCTTGCCGTCGAGATGCAGGTTCTCTCGTTCAACAGTGCTCGCAACGCGGACCAGGCCTCCAGCGCACCCCGAGTGCGTGTCGCGCACGCCACCGGCACGTCGGTGGCCACCACAAGTTCACCAGCTCCGGTCGGAGCCGGTTCGACAAGAAACGGATCAGTGATCGCGCCGTGAGTATTCTGCTTGTCGGGGTCTCGCATCGAACCGCACCCGTGCCGGTACTCGAGCGAGTGGCTGTTACAGACACCGATCGTCCCAAGCTGACCGACAAATTGCTGGCGTCCTCGCACATATCCGAAGCGATGATCGTCTCCACCTGCAACCGCATCGAAATCTATGCGGTGGTCGATGCCTTCCACGGCGCGCTCACCGAGGTCGGTGAGATCCTCGCGGACCACTCGGGCCTCGATCTGACCGCACTGCACGCGCACGCCTACGTGCGCTACAGCGAAGCCGCTGTCGAGCATCTGTTCGCGGTCGCCAGTGGCCTCGACTCCATGGTGATCGGGGAGCAGCAGATCCTCGGCCAGATCCGATCCGCCTACGCCGCCGCCGACACCCAGCAGGCAGCAGGCCGCGTCGTGCACGAGCTCGCGCAGCAGGCACTGCGGGTGGGTAAGCGTGTGCACTCCGAAACCGGCATCGATTCCGCCGGTGCCTCCGTCGTCTCCGTCGCCCTCGAGCGTGCCGCCGGGATCATCGGGGACGGTGGTCTGGCCGGACGCACCGCCGTCGTCGTCGGCGCCGGATCCATGGGCGGACTGTCCGTCGCCCACCTCACCCGCGCAGGCATCGCCCGCATCATCGTGGTGAACCGCACCCGGGAGCGCGCGGACCATCTCGCCGAAACGGCCCGGAGCAACGGTATCGACGCCGAAGGTGTCGACTTCGAACAATTGTCGGTGGCAATGGCCCAGGCCGACGTCATGGTCACCTGTACCGGCGCGGTCGGGGCAGTCGTCACTCTCGCCGACACCCACCGCGCACTGGCCGACCCCGACCGCGACAACTCCAGGCACCTGGTCATCTGCGACCTGGGCCTGCCGCGTGACATCGATGCCGCCGTCGCCGGACTCCCCGGCGTCACCGTGCTCGACATGGAGACCCTTCAACGTGATCCGGCTGCGGGCGCTGCCGCATCCGATGCCGACGCCGCCCGTGGCATCGTCGCCGGAGAATTGGCGACCTACCTCGCCGGCCAACGCCTCGCCGAAGTCACCCCCACCGTCACCGCCCTGCGCCAGCGGGCAGCCGACGTCGTCGAAGCCGAACTGAACCGGCTCGACTCACGTCTACCCGGGCTCGACGACCCGCAGCGTGACGAAGTGGCACGAACCGTACGACGCGTCGTGGACAAACTTCTGCACGCCCCCACCGTCCGCGTCAAACAACTGGCCTCGGCGCCCGGCGGCGACTCGTACGCGGCGGCACTTCGTGAACTCTTCGAACTCAGCCCCGGAGCGCCGGCCGCCGTCGCAACACCCACCGACTTCGTGGACGGCGATCACGCCGGAAGGGATCACCAGGCATGAGCGCCACACCACTGCGGATCGGCACCCGCGGAAGTCTCCTGGCAACTACCCAGGCAGGCACAGTTCGAGACGCTCTCATTGCGGCCGGACACCCCGCGGAGTTGGTGATCATCAAGACCAAGGGTGATCAGTCGATGGATCCGGTACAGAAGATCGGCGTCGGAGTTTTTACCGCCGAACTTCGAGAGGCGTTGGTGGACAATCGAGTCGACGTTGCCGTCCACTCGTTCAAGGACCTGCCCACGGCTCAGGACACGCGGCTGGTCATCGCTGCGATACCGCCACGCGAAGATCCACGCGACGCACTGGTTGCCCGCGACGGACTGGTCCTCGGTGAGCTTCCCGCCGGTTCGAAGGTGGGAACCTCTGCGCCACGGCGTGTTTCGCAGCTGAAGGCGCTCGGCCTCGGGCTCGAGATCGTTCCGTTGCGAGGCAACCTCCAGCGTCGTCTCGCCACAGTCGAATCCGGCGAACTCGACGCCGTCATCCTCGCGCGCGCCGGACTCTCCCGGATCGGTCTGCTGGATCTGATCACCGAGAGCCTCGAGCCGGTTCAGATGTTGCCGGCGCCGGCCCAAGGCGCGTTGGCTGTCGAATGCCGTTCCGACAAGCCGGAATTGATCGCGATCCTCGCCGAGCTCGACGACGCCGCGACACGCGCTTCCGTCACAGCCGAGCGGGCCCTGCTTGCCGAGTTGGAGGCCGGGTGCACCGCACCGGTCGGAGCACTCGCCGAGGTCGTGGAGTCGATCGACGAAGACGGCAGAATTTTCGACGAACTGTCGATCCGCGGCTGCGCAGCCGCGGAAGACGGTTCGGACGTCATCCGTACCGGCGCCGTCGGAGCGCCGGACAAGGCCGACGAGCTCGGCCGAGCGGTAGCGCGCGAGTTACTCGAACTCGGCGCCCGAGAGTTGATGAATGCCACCACAGCCGAGGCAGCCGATGTTTGACGCCCCACTTCGCACTTGCACCACATTCCCATTTCGATACAGCGCACTGGAGAATCACCGATGACCCGAGTCCGAAAGAACACTCCCGGACGGATCCTGTTCGTGGGATCGGGACCGGGCGACCCCGCCCTGCTCACTGTCCGCGCACGCGACGTCCTCACCGGCGCAACCATGGCATTCACCGACCCTGACGTGGACAAGGGTGTCGTCGCCCTGGTGGGAATCGACCTCGGCCGCGACGAGACCACCGGCGAACTGATCGCCGACGTCCGCCCGGCACTCGGTGAGCCCGCCGAGGTGGCAAAGGCATTGGTACACGAGGCCAAGAACGGCCACGACGTGGTTCGCCTCGTCTCCGGTGACCCGCTGACCACCGATTCCGTGATCGCCGAGGTCACCGCGGTGGCCCGCACCCAGGTCCAGTTCGAGGTTCTGCCCGGCCTGCCGTCCGGCTCCGCCGTGCCGAGCTACGCCGGCATGGCACTGGGCTCCGGCCACACCGAAGCCGACGTCCGTGGTGAGGTCGACTGGGCCGCACTGGCCGCAGCACCCGGACCGCTGGTCCTGCACGCCACCTCCGGACACCTCGCCGAAACCGCCAGCGCCCTGGTGGAGAACGGCCTCGCGCCGCAGACACCGGCCGCCATCACCGTTCGCGGTACCACACGTCAGCAGCGCACCGTCGAGGCCACGTTGGCCACACTCAACGAGGCAGGCTCGGAACTGGTCGGTTCACTGATCGTCACCGTCGGCAAGGTAGTCGCCCAACGCAACAAGATGTCCTGGTGGGAATCGCGCGCACTGTACGGCTGGACCGTCCTCGTGCCGCGCACCAAGGATCAGGCAGGCGAGATGAGTGACCGCCTGGTCACCCACGGAGCCATCCCGATCGAGGTGCCCACCATCGCCGTGGAGCCGCCGCGCAGCCCCGCTCAGATGGAGCGTTCGGTCAAGGGTCTCGTCGACGGCCGGTACCAGTGGGTCGTGTTCACCTCCACCAATGCCGTTCGCGCCGTGTGGGAGAAGTTCGAGGAGTTCGGTCTCGATGCCCGGGCGTTCTCCGGTGTGAAGATCGCCTGCATCGGCGAAGCGACGGCCGCCAAGGTCCGTTCCTTCGGTATCAACCCCGAATTGGTGCCCAAGGGTGAGCAGTCCAGTCAGGGCCTGCTCGCCGAATTTGCGCCCTACGACGACGTTTTCGACCCGGTAAACCGAGTTCTGTTGCCGCGCGCGGACATTGCCACCGAGACTTTGGCCGAAGGGTTGCGTGAACGCGGCTGGGAGATCGACGACGTCACCGCCTACCGGACCGTCCGGGCAGCGCCGCCGCCGGCCGAGACCCGCGAGATGATCAAGACCGGCGGATTCGACGCCGTCTGCTTCACCTCGTCGTCGACGGTCCGTAACCTGGTCGGTATCGCCGGGAAGCCGCACGCCCGCACATTGGTTGCGTGCATCGGACCCAAGACCGCCGAGACGGCCATCGAATTCGGTCTCCGCGTGGACGTGCGCCCGGAAACCTCGCAGGTGGGACCACTGGTGGAGGCGCTCGCCGAGCACGCAGCTCGCCTGCGGGCCGAGGGTGCGTTGCCGCCCCCGCGTAAGAAGTCCAGAAGGCGCTAGCGTGCCCTGTGTGCCTTTTCAGTGGCCTCGACCATCGAAAAGGCACACAGGGTCCCGACGAAGGAGGGTCCCCTGTCGTGTTTCCCACCGATCGGCCGCGTCGCCTACGACGCACCCCTGCGCTACGGCGACTGGTAGCCGAGACCTCGCTCGAGCCTCGGCACCTGGTGCTGCCGATGTTCGTTGCCGACGGCATCGACACCCCGCGTGAAATCAGTTCCATGCCAGGTGTTTTCCAGCACACCGTCGAGTCGCTGAAGGGAGCGGCCGCCGCTGCCGTCGAGGCGGGGGTCGGCGGACTGATGCTCTTCGGTGTCCCGAAATCCGAGGACAAGGATTCCCAGGGTACCGGCGGTTCCGATCCCGACGGGATTCTGAACATCGGATTGCGCACGCTGGCAGCCGAACTGGGTGATTCGACGGTCATCATGGCCGATACCTGCTTGGACGAGTTCACCGATCACGGTCATTGCGGAGTGCTCTCGCCGGACGGATCCGTCGACAACGACGCGACACTGAGCCGCTACGTCGAGATGGCGGTGTCGCAAGCGCAGGCTGGAGCCCACCTTCTCGGCCCCAGCGGCATGATGGACGGCCAGGTGGCGGCCATCCGTGGCGCGCTCGACGCGGCCGGCTACACCGATGTCGGCCAGTTGGCGTACTCGGCGAAATACGCCTCCGCGTTCTACGGGCCGTTCCGGGAGGCGGTCGGCTCGTCGCTGCACGGGGACCGAAAGACTTACCAGCAGGACGGCGCCAATCGTCGTGAGGCGATGCGGGAAGTGGATCTCGACATCGCCGAAGGCGCAGACATGGTGATGGTCAAACCCGCCATGTCCTACCTCGACATCCTTCGCGAGACCGCAGACCGCTCGCCGGTTCCGGTGGCCGCATACCAGATCTCGGGGGAGTACTCGATGATCACCGCCGCTGCTCGGAACGGCTGGATCGACCGGGATGCGGCGATCCTCGAATCGCTCGTCGGCATCAGGCGTGCCGGTGCCGACGTCGTTCTCACTTACTGGGCTGCCGAAGTTGCGGGTTGGTTGTGAGCGCCGGGTGTAGGACGGCTCGGACCGTCACGACGGTGCACCCGCCGACCGATACTCTTGGCTCATGACCGAGCAGTGGCCGCCGCCCCGCAGGGAACCGCCGTACGAGAATCAACCGTTTCAGGAGTTGGGTCCGATGCCGACCAACCCCGTGCAGGGGTACCCGGGTTATCCGGGAGGGCGTCCGGCCGAACCGGAGCCCCCGATCGATGTCGTGACAGCGGTCCAGCTGTGGTGGGCGGTGGCGATTCTCGGGGTGTTGCAGGGCGGTGCGATGATCGCGGTGATACTCGGGCGCAAGTCGATGTTCGTCGACGAGATGATGAAGAACCCTGCCGCCGCGGAAGCCGGGCTCACTCGATCCGAGGTCGACGCAATGTTCCCCCTGGTGATCGGGGTGTGCGTCGTGATGATCGTCGTCGTGACAGCGGTGTTCTTGTTGTTCGTCCGCTCGATGAGTCGGGGCAAGAACTGGGCCAGGATGCTCCTGACCTTCGGCGGGGTGTTCATGGTGGTCAGTGCGATTCCGGTGTTCACGGGACTGGGAGACGGCGGCGGTGCGATGCTCCTGCTCGGCGGCGCCCAGATCTTGCAGGCCGTGGCAGCAGTGGGCGCCATAGTGATGATGCACCGCAGAGATTCGAACCCGTACTTCCTCCGCTTTCCCCCGGCAGGCCCGGGTCCCAGCTCAGGAGTACTGTGAAGCAGATCACTGAAGTTGTCGGGGAGAGGAACCAAAGTGACGAGTACTCAGAAGGCGCTACCGTCGGAGGGTACGCACGATGTACCACTTCGCCAGCGGGGTTCCCGTACGGAGGTGGTGGTCTACTTCGTGCTCGGCATCTCGGTGTTGGTGACGTTGTTGTTGGTCATGATCCCGGGCATCGTCAGCGGTTAGCCCGAACCCGGCGACCATGATCATGGCGTCGAAAACCCGACACCCGGTGGCCGTGGACACCGCTTTCTGGCTGTGGCTCGCCAGTGCGTTCCTGCTCATTCTGTTCGGGCTGATCAACATCACCAGTGCCTCGTACTCGTTGCGGGAACAGTTTGCCGAGCAGGGTGTCGAGACTGCCGACGTCGAGACGTACGTGGAGTTCGTCAGGATCTCGGGCGTGGTGCTTCTGTTGACCGGTCTCGTCACCGGTGGACTGGCTGTTCCCACCCGTGCCGGACATCGACTGTGTCGTCGAATCGTGGTCGTCTTTTCCGGCGTCTTCGCCGTGCTCCAGATCGCGCTGGTGGTGGCAGGCATCAGTACGCTTCTCGCACTCGTCGTTCCGGTGATGCTGATCAGTGCCGGCGTCGCGATCTACCGGCCGAGCACGCGGAGCTGGTTTGCCCGCCGATGATCCGATCGAGGTTCTCTACCACGAGCCTGGAGCGCGGCTACGAGCAGTGTTGTTCGGGCCGATTTTCTGTTCGATCGCGTTGATCGTCGAACTGTTGACCGGTCCGGTTGTCCACTGGATCACGCTGCCGTTGTTCGCAGCGGTACTCAGTGGCCTGATCTACGTGCAGGTGATCGCTGCCCGCAGACATGCCAGTGTTCGCCTCACTGCCGCCACCTTGTGGCAGGGAACCGAAGAGGTGCCGCTGGCCGAGATCGTGGAGATCTACCCCGAGCCCGACGACGACGCATACGACGACGAACTCGAGCCGTGGGAAACTGCGCGGGCGCTCGGCGAATTGTCCACAATTCCGCGTCGCCGCCGCGGTATCGGTCTGAGATTGAGTACCGGTGGGGTGGTGCAGGCCTGGGCGAAAGACGACAAAGCGCTGCGAGCTGCGCTGGTCGCCGCGGTCGAAGGGAACGCCGATGTGAACGAGGTCACAGATGAGTGAGCGGTTCAGATTCTCTCGGCCGGGCGCCGCCGAATGGGTGGGTGTCCTCGGGCTGATCGCAGCGTCGCTGCTGGCGGTCGTGTGTTGGCGCGCCGGTGTACAGAAGTCGGAGTTCGAGCCGTTGTTCGAGGGGGCGCCTGCGTTCGAAGGCACGCTCTACAACGGTCTGTGGATATCGGGTGCGGCGGTGTCGGCCCTGATCGCGTGTTTGATCGCCGTGGACGTCATTCGTCGGTTGAGTGGCTCGAATCGTGAATCCTCCTGATCCGGATACGGGTAGGGGGTATGCTGGACGGTATGAGTAGCTACAGCCCCGAGCAGGACGACCTGCTCAAACGTCTACGCCGCATCGAAGGCCAGGTGGCCGGGATTTCGCGCATGGTGGCCGACGACCGATACTGCATCGACGTCCTCACCCAGGTGTCGGCTGCAACGAGTGCGTTGCAATCGGTGTCCTTGAAACTGCTCGACGCGCACCTCGCCGGTTGCGTCGTGGAGGCGGCGAAGCAGGGCGGCCCCGAAGCGGATGTCAAGATCAAGGAAGCGCAGGCCGCGATCGCCCGCCTGGTTCGATCCTGATCGATCCGCACCGTGGCAGAGTCATCTGCCCGAGGCCGGACGCAGGGTGGTGCAGTTACCGGCGGCGTCCCGAAGATGCATCGAGAGTGCTTGAACGGATTCGGACAGACGGCTGTTGCGCCGCTGTTGCAGTGACAGCCGAATATCCGTGCGGTCCCCGGAGATCGGGCGGTACGTGATGAGTCCGGCCCGATTCATCGGATCGCCCACCACGCTGTAGTCGGGTAGGACGGTCAGGCCGAGGCCCTCGGCGACCATCATCTTGCCCATCTCCGCGCCGTCGGTCGTATACCAGTCCCGGGGGAGATTCGATCCGAAGAGTCGGTGCGCGAACCTGTGCATGACATAGCCCGATCGCATTCCGATGAAGCGTTCGGACCGGAGATCGTCGGCGCTGACCTGATCCTTCGCCGCCAGCGGGTGTTCGCTCGGAAGTACGGCCACCGGAGTGCCGTGCAGGAGCTCGAGGCCTGCCAGGTCCGGTGGCACGTCGTCGCCGCTGAGTAGATTGACCAGACCCAGATCCAGTGTCCCCTCGGTCAGTCCCAGGTGGATCTCGTCCTGTTGGAGTGTGCGAACTTCCACCGACGCGCCCGGATGCGTCTTCCTCAGCGCGTGGATCGCCGGTAACAGCAGCAGTGCAGTACCTGCGTTGACGGTGCCGACCCGAACGTTGCGAGCCGAGGCCAGGCGATCGCCTGCCGCAGCCTGCAGGCGATCCGACGCTTCGATGACGTCGATCATGTGCTGCAGGAGATTTCGGCCCGCTTCGCTGATTCGTGCCCCGGAGCGCCGCCGGTCGAGCAGGCTCACTCCGAGCTCGCGTTCGAGTTTGCTGATGGCCTCGCTCAATGCAGCTTGAGACATGTGCAGATGCTCTGCCGCGCGCCGCAACGAACCGTGCCGGGTGACGGCGGTGACGTACTCCAACTGTTCGGTTCTCATCGTGCCTTCTTCGCTACTGATCTGTCGGGTGACCGGTACTGCGAACGGTATCCCGCAGATCGTGTGAGCTTGACACTCGACAGTTGCTGACAGCATGTCGGATAGGGCGCCCGTTGCCCAGATTTTTAATCATCGGTATTTCAACTACATTCCGGGCAGGGTTGTACTCATCGTGATTTCAATTCCGACCCCGGTGGGTCGAGCGGCTTCGCCGCAGCATCCGGGGTTTCAGCGGACGATGTGATCGGTAAACGCGAACGGGTACTCGGAAATCACCGTATTCACGTCTTTGCGGTTCGCTTCTAGTCTTTTTCTCGCATGGTCGATCCGGATCTGCCGTGTGAACGCGTGCCTGGTGTCGAGGCGGGTGTTCGATTTTCTTCAGTCGAGGTGGCCCGTCACGGCCGCGATGCCAGAAAGTTGCCGATGAACACCCCGTGATCGACCACCGGAGCTGACGACCACTGTCGTAGTCCGACCACTGTCGTAGTCCGACAGCAGGACCTGTCGAGGCGACGGAACAGCCTTCTGCAACCCACTCGGATCTCCGCCGATCCACGCCGATATCCGGTCCACCACTCTGCCCACTCGGGCGAGCACGAACAAGGAACAGCAGCATGCCTCCATTGCGCTTCAATGCTTTCGTCATGAATACCAACTCGCATATTCACCACGGGCAGTGGCGGCATCCGGATGCTCGGCAGGTTGATTTCGAGAACGTGGACGTGTGGGTCGATCTTGCCAGGAAGCTCGAAGAAGGGCTGTTCGACGCGATCTTCTTCGCCGATATCGTCGGACTCTACGGAGCCGGCGACGGGCCGTACGACGTCAATGTCCGTGAGGGTCTTCAAATCCCCAATCACGACCCTGCCGTTCTGCTGTCCGCGCTCGCGGTCAACACCGAACACCTGGGGCTGGCGTTCACCAGTAACGTCTTGCAGCAGCACCCTTTCCATTTTGCCCGCCAGATTTCTACCCTGGACCATATTTCCAAGGGTCGAGTCGCCTGGAACATCGTGACCGGCACGCTCGAGAACGGTGCCCGCAACTTCGACCTGGAGCACCTCCCGGAACACGACGAGCGCTACCGGTGGGCGCAGGAATACGTCGACGTCACCTACAAACTCTGGGAAGGGTCCTGGGACGAGGGCGCACTCCTCAAGGACCGTGAGCGCGGTATCTACTCCGATCCGTCGAAGGTCCACAAGATCTACCATCGCGGCGAGCGGTACCGGGTGGACGGACCGCACCTGCCGTCGCCGTCCCCCCAGCGCACGCCACTGCTCTTTCAGGCCGGCGCTTCCGACACCGGTCGAGAGTTTGCCGCCACGCACGCCGAAGGTGTCTTCATCATCGCGCCCACTCCGGAGATCGCGGCGGACAACATCCGGGAAACCCGTCGCCTTGCCGTCGCGGCCGGTCGGCGAGCCGAGGACGTCAAGTTCTATCAGGGGATCGCGTTTGTCGTCGGCAGCACCGAAGAAGAGGCCAAGCGGAAAGAGCAGGAGCTCGAGGAATACCTCAGCATCGACGGGTATCTCGCGCACATGAACTACGCGGCGAAGGAGGACGGAACCTCCTACCCGCCGGACACCCCGCTCGCCGACGTCGAAACCAACGCGAGCAAGGGCCTGCTGACCTGGCTACGGCAGAGCATCACCGACCACGAGCCGGTGGTGGCCGACGTGGCTGCGCTGCTCTCCGGGCGACGTATCGTCGGCACCCCCGAACAGATCGCCGATCAGCTCGAGGTGTGGCAGCGCGCCGGCGTCGACGGCTTCAATATCTTCAACTGGCGTATCCCCGACTCCTACACCGAGTTCATCGATCACGTCATGCCGGTTCTCCGTGAGCGCGGTCTGGCGCAGACCGAGTACGCGCCGGGAACGCTCCGGCAGAAGCTGTTCGGCAGCGACTACGTCAACGAACGGCACCCGGCAGCGCAGTATCGCGGCGCTTTCGGCGAGAAGTCATGAGCCGCATCGGCAAACCCGACGTCGACGTCGTCACGTACGAAGAACTGCTCCAACGGTTTCGGCCGGTTTTCGATCGGATAGCGACGGGCGCGGTCGAACGCGAACGTGGGCGTGAACTTCCGTTCGAACAGGTGAAGTGGTTAGGGGCCGCCGGTTTCGGTGCGGTGCGACTGCCCGTCTCCGACGGTGGCGCAGGTGCATCGGTGTCGCAGCTGTTCGATCTGCTGATCGAACTGGGTGCAGCGGACTCCAACCTGCCGCAAATCCTGCGAGCACACTTCGGATTTGTCGAAGAACGTCTCTACGAGCCCGATTCGACTCAGCGGGACCGCTGGCTGAGTGCGGTCGCCGACGGCGCGATCATCGGTAACGCCACCACCGAGATCGGTGACGGCGCACTCGGAACGGTACAGACCACACTGGACGGGCCCGACGACGCCGAGCGGTGGTCACTGAACGGCACCAAGCACTACAGCACCGGAAGTCTCTTCGCCGACGCGGTTTTCGTGTTCGCGCGGCGCGGTGACCGGCTCGGGTTCGCGGTAGTGGCCGCGAACGACGCCGGCGTCACGCAGACGGACAACTGGGCCGGGTTCGGGCAGCGAATGACCGGCTCGGGAACGACCGTCCTCGCGGACGTATCGGTGGATCCCGCGGACGTGTTCTGGTATTCGGACGAGACCCCCAGCTACATCATCGCGTTCTACCAACTGGTTCTGCTTGCATCGCTGGCCGGAATCGGCCGCGCCGTGGCGCGGGACGCTGCCGAGTACGTGCGCGGCCGCCGCCGGGTGTTCAGTAACGGAAGCGGCAACACCGCACGCGAGGATCCCCTCGTCCAACATGTCGTCGGGCAACTGGCGGCACTGTCCTTCGCGGTGGACGCCACCGTTCGGAGCGCTGCCGCCGGGCTCGAGCGGATCAACTCGATCCACAAGGCTGGAAACACCCCTGTCCGAGCAGATTTCGACGCTGCCGAGACGGCGGTCTCCCTTGCCCAGGGCACGGTAGGAGACTCGGTGCTCAAGGCGGCGACCCTGCTGTTCGATGTCGGTGGAAGCTCGTCGGTGGATCAGGACCGCGCCCTGGACCGGCACTGGCGGAACGCGCGAACCATCTGCGTGCACAACCCCACGATGTACAAGGTGCGCAGCGTCGGGGACACGGTGCTCAACGACCAGGCCCCCACCTACGCGTGGGTGGTCGGTGCACCGCGAACGGATCAGCAATGACGCTACTTCAGTACGCGTTCCTGGGGCTCAGCTCCGGTGGCGCGTACGCGTTGGTGAGCCTCGGAATCGTGACCGTGTACCGCGGCACGAGAATCGTGAACTTCGCCCAGGGTGCAGTGGGCACTCTCGGCGCGTACGTGTTCTGGGCGATGCTGCACCAGCACGGACTCCCACTGCCCGTGTCCATCCTCGGCGGTGTCGCGACCGGTGCCGCCATCGGTTTGCTCTTCTACGCGCTGGTCGGGCGCAAGCTCGCGGAGGCACCGGTGGCCACGCGCACCCTGGTCACCCTCGGCCTGTTTCTCGCCGTCCAGTCGATCACCGTGATCGGGTGGGGGACCAAGACGAAGCTGGTCGCCCCGTTCCTGGTATCGGGGGGGACCACGCTGTTCGGCGTGCACGTCCAGTACGTGGGACTGCTACTGGTCGGTCTCGCACTGGCTTTGACGATCGTGCTGTCGGCGTTCTTCCGATGGAGCCGGTTCGGACGGGTGACGTCCGCGCTGGCGGACAGCCCCGTCGGTGCCAGGGCGCTCGGCTACTCGCCGCACCCCACCGGCGCTCTGACGTGGACCGTGGGCGGTGGCCTCGGCGCCCTGGCGATCATCTTCGTCTCGCCCGTCACCGGGCTGTCACCGACCATTCTGGGTGTGTTGGTGGTACCGGCGCTCGGTGCGGCGCTGCTGGCGCGCTTCACGAGCTTTTGGATCGCGACGACGGTGGCCGTCCTGATCGGCGTCGTCCAGTCGGTGGCAACCGGATTCGGTGTCGATGCCGGTGTCAGCGCGGCTGTTCCGGCACTGTTTGCCATCGTTGCACTCTTCATCGCTCGCGGCCGGCTTCCCGGCCGAGGCACCACCGAGGCGTTGGAGCTGTTCAAGGTCGGTACCGGAAGAATCCGCCCCGTGGTTCTCGCGGTCACTCTTGTGGTTCTCGCCGTGGTGATCGCCGTGTCCACCGGGTCGTGGGCCGACACTCTCAGTACCACCGCGATCTTCGCACTGGTCGGTCTGTCCGTGGTGGTGTTGGTCGGGTACACCGGCCAGGTCAGTTTGGCGCCGATGGCTCTCGCCGGGGTGGCGGCAATTCTCACCGGCTGGGCCGGGCGATGGGAACTGCCGCTCTGGGCGACCATCGTGACCCCCGTGCTGGTGGTGCTCGTCGCAGGCCTGGTGTTGGGCTCGTTGACGATCCGCGTACGCGGGATCGGTCTGACCATCGGAACACTCGCGCTGGCGGCCGTCGTCCAGGCGTGGATCTTCACGTCCGAGACGTTCTTGAACCAGCCGTCCGGATTGACGATCTCGAGCACGACACTGTTCGGATTCTCCCTCGACAACGGGGTGTATCCGCACCGATTCGCGTTCATGGCCTGGATCTTCGTGGTGCTGGCGGCTCTGGGAATCGCCAATCTGCGCCGTAGCCGGGCCGGTCGCCGCCTCCTCGCGGTCCGCGCCGACGAGCGGGCCGCTGCCGCATCCGGGATTTCGGTGGACGCCACCAAGATCGTCGCCTTCGCCTACTCGGCCGTGCTGGCCGGACTCGCCGGTGTTCTCCTCGCCCTGCAAGCCGGATCGGTGGGCGGCGCGGTCGGTGGTTTCGGCGCCGGATACGGGTTCTACGATTCACTCGCTCTCGTGGCCACCGCCGTACTGTGCGGTGCGGGCTACGTGATGGGCGGGGTGCTGACCGGTGTCATCGCCTCCGGTGGGGTGTTGGTACGCATTCTCGACTTCGGACCCAGCTCGTACCACTGGATAGCGCTCCTGTTCGGCCTGAACCTGATGATCACCCTGGTTGTCGAACCGAACGGCATCACCGGCCAGTTCCTGCGCGCCCGGCAAGCAGTGCTGGCTCGGTATGGCCGGAAGGCGGAACCTGCTGCGGCATTGCCGATTTCAACTTCGGTGGACATCAGTGACGTGCTGGCGCCCACCGCTCCGGTCGGTCGCGGCGAGGTGGCGCTCTCGCTTCGCGGCGTCTCGGTGAACTACGGCGGAATCGCGGCCGTGTCCGCCGTCTCGTTCGACGTCGAGGCAGGCAAGGTGCTGGGCGTGTTGGGACCGAACGGCGCAGGCAAGAGCAGCCTGATCGACGCCCTCACCGGCTTCATCGCGACGACATCGGGGTCCGTTCACTTCCGCGACGACGACGTCACCACGCTGGCCGCCCATCGGCGCGCCGAGCGCGGACTGGTCCGAACCTTCCAGGACCATCTGCTGTTCGAGGACCTCAGTGTCCGCGAGAACCTTCTCGTCGCGGCCGAGAGCAACGACAGCCTGGCCTGGTTGAGCGCCCCGATCTCGTTCCAGGCGAAGACCACGTCACCTGACGTGCTCGCCGCAGCCGAGCTGTGCGGGCTCACCCCGTACCTCGACGAAACGGTGGAATCGCTCTCGTTGGGCTGGCATGCCCGCGTGGTGCTGGCCAGAGCATTCGCAAGCAGACCGACGGTGCTCTGTCTCGACGAACCGGCTGCAGCCCTGAGCTCCGGGGCGCGAGAGGACATCAGCCGGATAATCCGAAGAGCGGCAGATGAGTTGGGGATCGCGATAGTTCTGATCGAACACAACATCGACGTCATCCTCGACACGTGCGACGAGGTCGTCGTTCTGGACGGCGGCCGTGTCATCGCGCTCGGCGAACCCGAGTCCGTCCTGCAATCGGCAACCGTGCGCCGGGCCTACCTCGGTGAACTCGACACCACCGACGACACGGCGGCGCTGTCATGACCGATTCCACCGCTCTGCTCGACGTCCGCGGTCTCACCGCCGGCTACGGACGACGGACCGTGATCTCGGACGTCGACTTCTCCGTCGGACGGGGGGAGATCGTGGCTCTGCTCGGGCGAAACGGCGCAGGCAAGTCCACGACACTCATGGCGATCGCCGGCTTCGTCCGGGGAACGGTCGGAGTTGTCACCGTCGACGGCCGACCGTTGACCGGACCGGCATACCGCCGGGCCCGTGCGGCGATTTCGCTGGTGGTCAAGGGCCGAAGTCTGTTCACATCGTTGACCGTCGCGGAAAACCTGGAACTGGCCGGCGTCCGATCGGATTCGGTCCTCGAACTCTTCCCGGAGCTTGCACCGCGCCTGAAGGTGAAAGCCGGACTGCTCAGTGGCGGTGAACAACAACTGCTCGCCGTCGCACGCGCACTGCTGCGTGAGCAGAAGGTAGTGCTGCTCGACGAGCTCACGTTCGGACTGTCACCGGCCATGGCCGCACGGGTCATCGACGTCGTCACCGCCCAGACCGCCGCGCGAGGGCTGGC
This sequence comes from Rhodococcus sp. 27YEA15, assembly GCF_049739425.1. Lineage (NCBI taxonomy): Bacteria > Bacillati > Actinomycetota > Actinomycetes > Mycobacteriales > Nocardiaceae > Rhodococcus > Rhodococcus sp. 27YEA15. Next base: position 3,680,284 of record NZ_JBMHHW010000001.1, on the reverse strand, counting down.
CGTCGTCGCCGTCGAACAGCACCTCCACGTCGCCGAACGTCTTGCCACCCATGCGATCGTCCTCGGCGAAGGTCGGGTCCGGTTGTCGGTCACCCGCGCCGAACTGCTCGACAAGGGACCGGACATCGAACGCGTCTACCTCGGTCGACGCTCCGATACCGAGTGAGCTTTCACTCTCAACCTCTACGTACAAGAACAGGAACATCATGGCTCGATCACTCAAGACTGTGCGAGTGGCGGGGGTCGTCACGGCCGCAGCGCTCGCATTCAGCCTGGCTGCATGCAGCGACGACAGTGCGGCGACCACCGCGACCGGAAACGCAGCAGACTCGAATCTGACGGGCGATCCCGTCAACGTCGGATTCATCGACACCCTGTCCGGCACTGCCTTTGCCGATCCCAGCCAGACACTCGTCGTGAAAATGGCGGTCGACGAGGTCAACGCGACCGGCGGCATCAACGGGCGCCCGCTCAACGTCATCACCTGCGACACCAAGGGCAGTGCCTCCAACGGCCTTGCGTGTGCGCGGGACATGGTGGAGAAGAACAAGGTAGTTGCGTTCCTGGGCGGCAACAGTTCCGGCGGTATCGCCCAGGTGGGCCAGAATGCCGGAGTCGTCAGCTGGGGACCGATGGGCGACGACCCGTCCGATGTGGCGAACCCGGAGTCCTTCATCATCGACACCAGCGCCGTCGGGGCCGGAAACGCAACCTACCTGGGAGCCAAGCGATTCGACGCCAAATCCGGTGCCGTCATCGGGATGCAGGGCGCCGACGCCTTCAACCAGCAGGCCGTCGACGGATTCAAGAAGGCCGGAGTCGACAACGTCGAGTTGATCGTCGCGCCGCCGGTTGCCGATTACACCCCGTACCTGCAGAAGGTCAAGGACTCGGGCGCCGACGTATGGACCATTCTGGCGACGTCCGCAACCATCGGCCCGGCGATCTCGCAGGCCACGCAACTCGGGATCACACAGCCGTTGGTGGCCTTCGACAACGCGATGTCGAACGAGGCCTTGGAAGCGCTGTCGCAGGCCACCTTCCCGAACTCCCTCGCCCTGGAAAAGGCTGTCAGCGACGATGTTCCGGTATGGAAGGAATACGAGGACCAGCTGAAGAAGTACGCGCCGGGCGGCAAGATCGACAACCCGACCGACGGCTCCGTCACCGGAAACTGGATCAACACCTGGTCGTTCGCGCAGGAAGCCCGCAAGATTTCCGGTGACGTGACCGCAGCGTCCTTCCGCGACCACCTCAACGCGCTGACGGCATTCGATTCCGGCGTCCAGCACGTCATGGACTTCACCACGCCGGGACCCGTCCCCGGCATGCCACGCCATTTCAACCTGTGGTCCTACCCCGGCCACGCCCGGGGCGGCAAAACCGTGCTCGACGACAAGACCCCGGTCAGCTGGTACGAGGGGACACCCGTCTCGCAGTGGACACCAGAACAGATCAAGGAGGCCTCCGGTGGCTGAAACACCAACCCGTGACGAGCTCGTCGCGCGGGCGCACTCGTTGATCCCGCTCCTTGCCGCGAATGCGGAACGGACCGAAGCAGATCGCCGCGTAGCCGACGAGAACGTCGCGGCCATCGAAGAAGCGGGCCTCTACGGACTCGCCGTTCCGGCGAAGTTCGGCGGACTCGAAGCCTCGCTGAACACGTGGGTCGACGTCAGTGCGACCCTGGCTCGCGGCTGCGGTTCCACCGCATGGACGCTCAGCCTGTCAGTGGTCACCACCTGGCTGCTCTCGCGCTTCTCCGACGAAGCCCAGAACGAGATCTTCGGCAACGGGCCGGCGGTGCGCGCCAGCGGTGTCTTCACCCCCACCGGAACTGCAACCCGAGCGGACGGCGGCTGGATCGTCACCGGCCGCTGGCCGTGGGCATCGGGAATCTGGCATGCACACTGGGCCGTCGTCGCGTTCGAGGTACTCGACGAGAGCGGGACGGCAACCGGGGTCTCGTTCGGAATTCTGCCGACCACCGAGACCACCGTCGACGACACCTGGTTCGTCACCGGTATGGCCGGCTCCGGCAGTGCCACCGTCGTGGCCGAGAACGTCTTCGTTCCCGACCACCGCGTTCTGCCCGTCGAAGAAGTCATGGCGGGAGGGCAGGCGCCCGTGGGAACCATCTACCGTGCACCGGTCATCGCGGTCGGATCGATCACCATCGCGGCGCCTCAACTGGGTATCGCCGCAGCAGCTCTCGATCACGTGATCGACAAGGCCCCGGACCGGGGAGTCGCCTACAGCGTCTACACCTCTCAGGTGGACTCGCCGACCGTGCAGATCGGGGTCGGCGACGCGGCGGCGACGATCGACGCCGCCACGCTCGTCATCGACGGGCTCGCGCGCGAGGTGACGGCAGCGGCCGAGGCCGGCCGCGAGCTCGGTGTCGTCGAACGCACGCGCATCCGGGCCGTGACGGCGTCGGCTGTGCGCTCGAGCCGTGACGCGGTCGCAGCACTGGCCTCCGCACACGGGACTTCCAGTTTTGCAGTGACCAGTCCGATCCAACGGTGGTGGCGCGATGCCGGTGTCGTTAGCCGGCACGCCTTCTTCCTCTACGAGACGGCCGTCGAAGTACACGGCAAGGCCCTCCTCGGGGTCGAGAACCTTCCGTCGACTCTGATCTGAAAGGACTTTCGTGGGAGAGAACAACGCCCCCGCCGTTCCGCACGGACTGCCTGCGGTACGGTCCCGGATTGCACCGGCACTGAACATGATCCGCGAGGGTGCGCTCTCCCGCGAGAACAATCGAGAGTTGCCGTTCGCTGCCGTCGAGCGTCTGCGCGAGGCGGGATTCGGATCGGTCCGGATTCCGGCGGCGTACGGCGGCGACGGGTTGAGCTTCGGTGAACTCGTCGACCTGCTCGTCGAGGTGGCTCGGGCGGATTCGAATGTGGCGCAGGTGTTTCGTGGGCACATCGGTTTCGTCGAACACGTCCTGACCCTGCCGGACGGCGCCGATCGTGACTTCTGGTTGACGGAGATCGCCTCGGGTGCCGTGGTGGGCAACGCACACAGCGAACGGGCAGGTTCCGCCGTGACCGCACCGCAGGCCACCGTCACCGACACCGACGGCGAATTCCGGCTGACCGGGCGGAAGTTCTACAGCACCGGATCCATCTTCGCCGACTGGATCTACACCAATGCCTACCTGGGCGACGAGTACGTCACCGCACTCGTACGGTCACAGGCGCCCGGGGTCGAGCGGATCGACGACTGGGACGGCTTCGGCCAGAGAATGACCGGTAGTGGAACCACGATCTTCGACAACACGCCGATCGAGCCACGGCATCTGCACCGTGTCACCGGCAATGTCCTACCGGTGACGGCCCTGAACGCGATCTACCAGATCGTGCACCTGGCCACGTTGTCCGGAATAGCCGCCGCTGCTCGGGACGAGGCAATCGAGTACGTCAACCAGCGCGAGCGCGGCGGTATCGGGGCGTTGACGCCGGTGCCGCGGGAGGATCCACAGGTACAGCAGGTGATCGGTGAGGTGGCGACATCCGCGTACGCAGCCGCGGCCACCACCCGAGCGGCCGCGGCTGCGATCGACCGCGTCCAGGGTCTCGAAGGCCGGGGTATGGCCACCGACGACGATTACGCCCGAACCGACACCGAGGTGTTCCTCGCCCAGGGCGCCGTCATCGACCACACCCTGCGCGCCACCACGGACCTGTTCAAGGTGGGCGGTTCCTCGGCCACCTCGACGAGTCGAGGGCTCGACCGGCTGTGGCGCAACGCCCGCACCATCGCCTCCCACAACGCCGAAGTGATCCGCGCCCGCACCGTCGGAGCGTTCCTGCTCGGCGGTAGCGCACCCGCCGCACTCTCCTACGCACCAGAAGACTCCGACAAGGTGACTGACGATGACTGACATTCCGAAGCCTCTGCTGTTCAACGCTTTCGTGCAGAACACGGTCTCCCACATTCACCACGGCCAGTGGCGGCATCCCGACGCCCGACAGGCCGACTTCGAGAACGTCGACGTCTGGGTGGACCTCGCCCGCACATTGGAGGCCGGACGCTTCGACGCGATGTTCTTCGCCGACGTCGTCGGCCTGTACGGCGCAGACCCGAACGGCAGCTACGAGGTCAACGTCCGCGAAGGCCTGCAGATCCCCAACCACGATCCGGCGATCCTGCTGGCCGCCCTCGCAGTCAGTACCGAGCATCTCGGCCTCGCGTACACCAGCAACATCGTGCAGCAGCATCCCTTTCACTTCGCCCGCCAGATCTCGACGCTCGACCACATCTCGCGGGGCCGCATCGCCTGGAACATCGTCACCGGCACCCTCGAGAACGGGGCCCGTAACTTCGGCCAGAGCCTGACCGAACACGACGAGCGATACCGCTGGGCGCAGGAGTACGTCGACGTCGCCTACAAACTGTGGGAGGGCTCCTGGGACGACGGGGCACTGCTCAAGGACCGCGAGCGGGGGATCTATGCCGATCCGTCGAAAGTGCACAAGATCGATCATCGGGGCGAGCGCTACCGCGTCGACGGCCCGCACCTGCCGTCACCGTCGCCGCAGCGAACCCCACTTCTGTTCCAGGCCGGGGCATCTGCCGCCGGCAAGGCTTTCGCCGCGGCGAATGCCGAGGCGGTGTTCATCGCCGCGTCCAACCCCGCTGTAGCGGCCGACGGCATCCGGGAAACCCGCGCACTGGCAGTGGCGCGCGGCCGTGAACCCGAAGACATCCTGTTCTTCCAGGGGTTGTCCTTCGTGATCGGCTCCACCGAGGAGGAGGCGAAGCGACTCGAATCCGATCTCGACGAGTACGTCAGTCTCGACGGGTATCTCGCCCATATGGACTTCGGCGCCAAACCGGACGGAACCCGGTACGCGCCGGAGACGAAACTGGCCGACATCGAAACCGAGGACAGCCGAAGCCTGCTGAACTGGCTCCTGCTCGACCAACCAGATCGCGAACCGACGGTGGCCGACATCGGACCGTTGTTCGCCCGCCGGGGGCGGGTTGTCGGAACCCCGGAACAGATCGCCGATCAGCTCGCCCTGTGGCAGCAGGCAGGCGTCGACGGAATCAACGTCTTCAACTGGCGGATACCGGACACGTACACGAGTTTCATCGACCACGTCATGCCGGTGCTGCGTCAGCGCGGACTGGCAAAACAGGAATACACGCCGGGAACGTTGCGGCGCAAGCTGTTCGGAACCGATCAGCTCGGCGATCGGCATCCGGCGGCCCGATACCGATCAGCATTCGCAGAACACTCTCTCGTAGAAGAACAGCAAGGATGAGTTCACGATGTCTCTAGATTTTCACTGGTTCCTGCCCACCTACGGTGACAGCCGACTGATCGTGGGGGGCGGGCACGGGACACCCGCCGGCGTCGCCGGCGGTGATCGCCGCGCAAGCATCGGGTACCTCTCCTCGATCGTCCGTGCCGCCGAGGACTTCGGGTTCGTCGGCGCGCTCACTCCTACCGGCGCGTGGTGCGAGGACGCGTTCCTGACCACGGCGATGCTCGCTCGGGAGTCGGAGAAACTGGCATTTCTCGTCGCCTTCCGCCCGGGGCTGATCAGCCCCACCCTGGCCGCCCAGATGGCGGCCACCTTCTCGCGGCACGCGCCGGGCCGGATCCTGCTCAACGTCGTCACCGGCGGCGAAGCCCACGAACAGCGCTCGTACGGTGATCATCTCGGAAAGGACGACCGGTACGCGCGGGCCGACGAATTCCTGTCCGTGGTCCGTCGACTGTGGGCAGGAGAAACCGTCACCCACAAGGGCCGCTTCCTCGACATCGAAGGCGCGACGCTGCCGTCGTTGCCGAATCCGGTGCCGCCGCTGTACTTCGGCGGATCATCGCCCGCAGCCGGCCCCGTCGCCGCCGAACACTCGAACGTGTACCTCACCTGGGGCGAACCGCCGGCCGCCGTCGCGGAGAAGATCGCCTGGATACGCGAACTCGCCGCCCAACGTGGACGATCCGTCCGCTTCGGCATCCGGCTGCACGTGATCACTCGCGACACCGCCGCCGAGGCCTGGACGCAGGCGGACAACCTGGTGGGGGCGCTGGGCGAAGACGTCGTCGCCGCCGCCCAGGCCGGATTGGCGCGCAGCGAATCCGAAGGACAGCGCCGGATGCTGGCACTGCACGAATCGAACCGACTCAGCGGCGACTGGCGTCAGGCACGCAACCTCGAGATCACCCCGAACCTGTGGTCCGGTGTCGGCCTGGTTCGTGGCGGAGCAGGAACGGCGTTGGTGGGCAGCCACTCCGAGGTGGCCGACCGGATCGCCGAGTACGCTGCCCTGGGTATCGACGAGTTCGTGCTCTCCGGATACCCCCACCTCGAAGAGCTGTACTGGTTCGGTGAAGGCGTCCTGCCGTTGTTGCGGGCCCGCGGCCTGTTCGAGCAGAGCGGCGTCGAGGCCGCGACGGGTAACGTTCCATTCCTCGCTGCCGGGGGTCGGTGACCGTGGGTAGTTCAGTGGCCTCCTCGCCCTCGCGTGAGATCACCACCGCCGAAGTGCTGGACACCGCCGACCGCCTGGCCCGAGCATTCAGGACCGATGCGTCCCGGCGCGACGCCGATCGGGATCTGCCTCACGAACAGGTCAGGGACATCGCTCGATCCGGATTGCTTGCCTGGTCGGTTCCGCACGAGTACGGCGGGCCGGACGTCTCCGCCACCACACTCGCCGAAGTGTTCCGCCTGCTCGCGAGCGGCGACCCCAGTGTCGCGCAGATCCCGCAATCGCACTTCACGTATCTCGAAGCACTGCGATTGCAGGGAACACCGGAGCAGAAGGCTTTCTTCTACGGCGAAGTGCTCGCGGGCAAGATGCTGGCCAACGCGCAGAGCGAGCGCGGCCCGCACCCGATCTCGGTGGACACCACCGTGCTGGTTCCCGGCCCCGACGGGTACACCGTCAGCGGACGGAAGTACTACAGCACCGGCGCGCTGTACGCCGACTGGATCGTGGTGCGAGCGAGCTTGTCCGACAGCGCCGACGGATTCGAGGCCACCACCGCCACACCGAAAGCTCTGGCGTTCGTTCCCCGTGACACGCCGGGGCTGACGATCACCGACGACTGGGACGGCATGGGTCAACGCACCACCGCATCCGGAACCGTTCTGCTCGACAACGTGAACGTGCCCACCGAACACGTCGTACCGTTCAGCGGCATCTTCTCCCGCCCGACCACCTACGGTGCGCGGGCGCAGTTACTGCACACCGCACTCGACGTCGGCATAGCGTCGGCGGCACTGGACGAGGGGATCCGACAGGCGCACCGCGCCCGACCGCATTTCGAGTCGAACGCCGAACGTGCCGTGGAAGATCCGCTGCTGATCCAGATTGCCGGTGACCTCACCGTCAGTGTGCGGGCGGCGCAGGCGCTGTTGAAGGAAGCCGGACGCGTGGTGGACGGCGCCGGACGGGACACCACCGAGGACTCCGCCGCCGAAGCGTCCATAGCCGTGGCCACGGCGAAGGTGGCGGCCACCAGGGCGTCACTGGAAGCCTCGACTGTTCTGTTCGAACTGGGTGGTACTCGAAGCGCTTCGCACGCGGGCAATCTCGCGCGCTACTGGCGAGATGCCCGCACGCACACCCTGCACGACGCCATCCGGTGGAAGGTCCAGCACATCGGCCGCTGGACACTGAGCGGCGAACATCCGCCACGGCACGGCCAGATCTGACCGCTGGGCGATCGAATTCCGTTGGTCCGCATGGCGGGTGCAGATTTCTGCGCCCGCCGGCGCGGTGTTCAGGTCAGTCAGTCGCGGCGTATCCAGTTCAACGAATCGACGAAGACCTGTGCGATCCGTTCGAGGCCGATCTGGTCCTGCTCGTCGAAGCGGTCGAGGATCGGACTGTCGAGATCGAACACCCCGACCAGCCCGCCGTCGTCGACCAACGGCACGACGAGTTCCGAGCGGGTCGCCGCATCGCACGCGATATGGCCGGGAAACCGGTGAACGTCGGCGACGCGCTGAGTTTCCCGGGAGCGCGCTGCCGCGCCGCACACACCCGTGTCCAGTCCGATCCGAACGCACGCGGGGCGGCCTTGGAACGGACCGACAACGAGTTCGTGTCCGTCGTGGAAGTAGAAACCGACCCAATTCACGTGGGGCAAGGCGTGATAGACCAGCGCCGCCAGGTTCGCGGCGTTGGCGGTCCGGTCGTGTTCACCGTCCAGCAACGCCGCAGCCTGACTGGCGAGCTGCACGTACTGCGCCGGTTTGTCACCTGTCAAAGTCTCACTCGCGAACGACACTGTCCGATTCTACGTGCGCGGCTCGGCGGTGGTGTGCGCCGAACGGCGCGAACCCGTTCGGCGGCCGGAGTTCCCGGCCCGCTCCTGCCGATGATAATTGTGTCACAATTGGAAGACTTTGTGACACAATTATCACCGAAGGGGTGGGTGTGCGATGACAAACACCGATGCACGAGCGACGGCGGCAGGTTCGACAGGTTCGACAGGTTCGACAGTGCCAAGTCGCCGACGTCCGCGGTGGTCGGAACTTCGACCGTTTCTGCAGGTTCCCCCGCGCATCGCGGATCGAACCGACCGCAGACTGGCACGCGCACACACCGTCGACGACCTGCGCACCATCGCCCGGCGCCGCACGCCGCGATCGGTGTTCGACTACGTGGACGGAGCAGCAGAAGGGGAGGTCGGTATCGCCCGGGCCAGGCAGAGTTTTCGGGACTCCCGATTCCATCCACGTATCCTGCGAGATGTGTCCGAGGTGGACACGACGGCACGGATCCTCGGGGAATCGAGTGCCCTCCCGCTCGTCCTCGCGCCCACCGGATTCACCAGACTCATGCATCACCAGGGCGAACGCGCCGTGGCCGGCGCAGCAGCAGCGGCGCACATTCCCTACACGCTGTCCACCATGGGTACGACCTCGCTCGAGGACCTCGCGGACTCCGCTCCGACGGGGCGACACTGGTTTCAGCTGTACCTGTGGAGAGACCGCGATGCCGGCTCCGAACTGATCGAGCGCGCCCGTCTCGCCCGATACGACACCCTGGTCCTGACGGTGGACACACCCGTCGCCGGGGCGCGGCTACGCGATGTACGCAACGGATTCACCATTCCGCCGTCACTGACGAGGAAAACCCTCGTCGACATCTCGTCCAGACCGGCCTGGTGGTTCAACCTCCTGACCACGGCACCACTCGAGTTCGCTTCGCTGTCCGCCTGGAACGGCACCGTGGCCGAACTCGTCGACCAGATGTTCGATCCCAGCGTCGGATTCGACGATCTGACCTGGCTCCGATCGCAGTGGTCGGGAAAGCTGGTCGTCAAAGGGATTCAGAACATCGACGACGCGAGACGAGTGGTCGATCTCGGAGCCGATGCGATAGTCCTGTCCAACCACGGTGGACGCCAACTGGATCGGGTGGTCACACCGCTCGAACTTCTCCCGCAGGCTGTCCGGGCAGTTGGTGCCGACGCCGAAATTCTGGTCGATACCGGGATCATGTCCGGAGCCGATCTGATCACCGCCGTCGCCCTCGGCGCGACGGCGGGCATGGTCGGCCGTGGATACCTGTACGGGCTGATGGCGGGTGGTGCGCAAGGCGTCGCGCGAGCGTTGACGATCCTGGCAGACGAAACGAGAAGGACTATGCAGCTACTCGGAGCCGGCACCCTGGCCGACCTCGATCCGTCGTACGTCTCGCTCGCGACGTGACAGCGGGTGTCGGTGTCGAGTCGGTGGCGATGGACAGGGACAGTCGAGAGCGGGCCCGCTCGGTGCCGACGGACAGCCGAGCGGGCCCACCACTGCTCTCAGTTGTCGTGAAGCCGGACCGCGTCCGTGCCCGGACCGTCCAGCATGGCCGAACCCAGCAGCGATTCGGGGATACCGAAACCGTCGATCAAGGTGGCGACGTGCGGTCGCAACGTCCGGCACCGCTCGTTGATGCCGCGAGTGACTGCCTTGGCGCGCTCGACCGACAGATGCCGGTGCTCCATGAACCAGGCCTTGTCCTCCTCGATGACCGACAGCGCGTACAGATCACACACCTCACCGAGGAGTTCCTTGGCCGGCTCGTCCGTGCAGGTCTCGATACCGGAGACGAACGCCTCGAGGATGATGCGCTCGATGTGCGCCTGGGCCGCCTTCAGCACGTGATCCTGCACGAAGTTGAACGCGTCGAACGGATCTTCTTCGCGCTTCTGCGCACCCTGCAAACGCCGTGCCGCAGTGGCGAGTAGATACTCTTCGCGATCCTCGAACATCTTCATCTGAGTACCGCGGTTGAAGAGGCTGCCGTCCTCCTCGTTGTCCTGCCGCGTGTCGAAGATGGTCTGCAGGATCTGCTGCGACGCGGTGCGCTTCTTGACCACGTCCGAGACGGTCGTCGCGGCGAACCGCATCCAGTCGACCGGACTCATCCCGCGTACCTCTTCGGCGTACGAGGTGAGCAGCTCCTTGGCAACCAACTGGGTCAGGACGTGGTTGTCGCCTTCGAAGGTGGTGAAGACATCGGTGTCGGCCTTGAGTGCGGTGAGCCGGTTCTCGGCGAGATATCCTGCACCGCCGCATGCTTCGCGTGCCTCCTGGATGGCGCGGGTGGCATGCCAGGTATTCGCGGCCTTGAGTCCGGCCGCCCGACCCTCGAGTTCGCGCTGCTCCTGCGGGTCCGGATTCTCGGTGGACTGGATGTCGTGCATCGTCGCCACCAACTCGTTCTGCGCGAATTGCAGTGCGTACGACCGGGCGATCAACGGCAGTAGGCGCTTCTGATGAACCAGGTAGTCCATGATCAGAACTTCGTCGTCACTCTTGGGGGCGCTGAACTGCCTGCGCTGCAAGGCGTACCGACCGGCGATGGCCAACGCGACCCGGGCCGCGGCGGCAGCCGAACCGCCGACGGTGACTCGGCCCCGCACCAAGGTTCCGACCATCGTGAAGAAGCGGCGGTTCGAGTTCTCGATCGCGGACGTGTACGTGCCGTCCTCGGTGACGTCGGCGTACCGGTTGAGCAGGTTCTCGCGTGGAATCCGTACGTTGTCGAAGACGATGCGGCCGTTGTCGACGCCGGGGAGTCCGCCCTTGAGGCCGCAGTCGGAGGTGGTGACGCCGGGGAGGTCGTTGCCCGCCTCGTCCCGGATCGGGACGACGAAGCAGTGCACGCCCTGGCTTTCGCCGCCGGTGATCAACTGGGCGAATACTGCTGCGACCGTAGCATGTTGGGCGGCGCCGCCGATGTAGTCCTTACGCGAGGACGGGGTAGGGGAGTTGATCACGAACTCGCCGCTGTCGACGTCGTACGTTGCGGTGGTCTCGAGTTCCTGGACGTCGCTGCCGTGACCGGTCTCGGTCATCGCGAAACAACCGAGAAGATCGAGGTCGATCAGCGGCTTGACGTACGCCTGGTGGTGACGTTCGGTACCGAGATTTTCGATGGCGCCGCCGAACAGTCCCCACTGGACCCCGGCCTTGACCATCAGCGACAAGTCGGACATCGCGAGCATCTCGATGCTGGTGACAGCACCGCCCGCGTCCCCGGTGCCGCCATGTGATACCGCGAAACCATTTGCGGCGTAACCGAGATCCGCCAGTATTCGCATCTGCTCGAGTGCTTTGGTTCGGGCGATGGCGGTGTTCGGAGTGTAGTGCGGAGCGAAACGTTCGTCGTCGAGTTCACCGCGAACTCGCTCTCGCACCTCCCGCCAGCGTCCGTCGAGAGTCGTCCTGAGGTGGTCCGCTGTGGTGGCCATGAATCCGACGATAGCGCGAACTCCGCCGTCGGTTCGTCGATTCGTTTCGCCCTGGCCGTCAGCAGGCGCCTGCGACACTCGCTTCGATCCCTTGCCGGAACAACTCCTTCTCGTGCGCGGGCATCGCCAGATACGACGGATCGCTCTCGACGATCTTCAAGAATTCCGTACCCGCAGTTTCAGGCGACGCGTCGCCGCGCTGGACTTGCTGCTGGATGTAGACCGACATGGCCGAACAGCCGCCCGTGAATGCCGGGTCGGTGGTGTCGAGAACCGTGGTCGGCGCGGGCGGTGCGGTGTCGGTTACGGACAATGCCGGTGGTGAATCCACGCCGGGGTCCCCCGAACCACATGATGTGAGGAGTATCGCAGCAGGGAAAATCAGCGTCGCCAACAGTCGCTTCATACCCGAAATGGTCTCACGGAGCACTCTGTGAGACCGGAACATCAGTGCACGGCAGCGAAGTCCTACACCCTGTCGTTGTCAGATTCGACAGAACTGGGACACTGGAAGCCGTGACTGTGTCTTCCGGTGATATCGACCTGCATGCTGTGAACTCGGCTCGGCTCTTCGAGCGTGCCGGAAAAGTGATCCCCGGCGGTGTGAATTCGCCGGTCCGGGCGTTCGGTTCGGTGGGTGGAACGCCCCGATTCATCCGCGAGGCGTCCGGCTACACCCTCACCGACGTCGACGACAACAAGTACGTCGACCTGGTGTCGTCCTGGGGTCCGATGATCCTCGGCCACGCACACCCCGCAGTGGTCGACGCCGTTCGCGAAGCCGCCCTCGGTGGACTGTCCTTCGGCGCCCCCACCGAAGGTGAAATCGCACTCGCCGAGGAAATCGTCGCCCGCGTCGCTCCGGTCGAGAAAGTTCGTCTGGTGAACTCCGGAACCGAAGCCACCATGAGCGCCGTCCGTCTCGCCCGCGGATTCACCGGACGCACCAAGATCGTCAAGTTCTCCGGCTGCTATCACGGGCACGTCGACGCCCTGCTCGCCGACGCCGGATCGGGTCTCGCGACGTTCGGCCTGCCCACCTCGCCCGGTGTCACCGGCGCCCAGGCCGAAGACACCATCGTCGTCCCGTACAACAACCTCGACGCCGTCGCCGCGGCATTTGCCGCGAACCCCGACTCCATCGCCTGCGTCATCACCGAAGCCGCGGCCGGAAACATGGGTGCCGTGCCGCCGCTTCCCGGCTTCAACGAAGGACTGCGCGCCCTCACCCGCGAACACGGCGCCCTGCTGATCATGGACGAGGTGATGACCGGTTTCCGCGTCAGCGCGTCGGGTTGGTTCGGCATCGACAACGTCGCCGGTGACCTGTACACCTTCGGCAAGGTCATGAGCGGTGGCCTGCCCGCGGCAGCGTTCGGTGGGCGCGCCGACATCATGGGCCACCTCGCTCCCGACGGACCCGTCTACCAGGCAGGCACCCTCTCCGGTAACCCCGTCGCCGTCGCCGCCGGACTCGCCAGCCTGCGTGCCGCCGACGCCGACGTCTACGCCGCACTCGGCCGGAACGCGACCACCCTCGGCACGCTCCTGACCGACGCCCTGACCGCCGAAGGCGTCGCGCACCGCGTGCAGTACGCAGGCACACTGGTCAGCGTGTTCTTCACCGACAACCCCGTCACCAACTACGACGAGGCCAAAGCCGCACAGACCTGGCGATTCCCCGCCTTCTTCCATGCGCTCCTCGCTCACGGCGTCTATCCGCCGCCCAGTGCGTTCGAAGCCTGGTTCGTCTCGTCGGCGCTCGACGACAACGCCTTCTCGATCATCGCCGACGCACTGCCGCACGCAGCGAAAGCCGCCGCGGCCGCCGTCGCCCCTCACTGACTGCGCACCCGACCGAACCCGCACGCTTCCACCATCCGACACTTCAGCGAGGACCCTCGACTGTGACCGACGCCGATCACCCCGACCACACGTCCACCCGCACCATCGTGCACGTCCTTCGCCACGGTGAAGTGCACAACCCGCGCGGGATCCTCTACGGACGGCTCCCGGGATTCCGCCTGTCGGTCGCCGGTGAAGCGCAAGCCCGTACCGTTGCCGCGGCCCTCGCCGACCACGACGTCACGCACGTCGTCGCGTCACCGTTGCAGCGCGCCCAGGAAACCGCGGCTCCCATCGCCGAGGCTCACGGGCTCGACATCGCGACCGACGAGAACCTCATCGAAGCCGGAAACGAATTCGAAGGACTCAAGGTCGCCGTCGGTGACGGCGCACTGTCCCGTCCTCGACACTGGTGGAAACTGCGCGATCCCTTCACCCCGTCGTGGGGCGAGCCGTACCTGCAGATCGCGCATCGGATGCTCGCCGCCGTCAACTCGGCCCGCGTCGCCGCCGTCGGACACGAAGCCGTCGTCGTCAGCCACCAACTGCCGGTCTGGACACTGCGCCGATTCCTTCAGGGCGAGCGCCTCTGGCACGACCCGCGCCACCGCCAGTGCGGACTCGCATCGCTCACATCACTCGTCTACGAAGGCGACACCCTCGTCGACATCGTCTACTCCGAACCCGCAGGCGCCTCCGATCCGAGGGTGACCGGAGCATGACTTCGCTCCGCTCGAGACGTATCGCCGGTGCGGTCGCAACCGCAGCGGCCGCGATGCTCGTCCTGTCCGCCTGCGCCACCGGCGACGACGCCGTCGCGCAGGGCGGAACATTCGACTTCGTCTCACCGGGTGGCAAGACCCAGATCTTCTACGACCCGCCGTCCGACCGCGGCACCATCGGAAATCTCGCAGGCGACGACCTCATGAACGAGGGCGAGAAAGTCGGTGTTGCGGACTTTGCCGGAAAAGTGGTCGTCCTCAACGTCTGGGGACAATGGTGCGGCCCCTGCCGGGCCGAAGCCGACGACCTCGAGCAGGTCTTCGAACAGACCAAGGACTCGGGCGTGCAGTTCCTGGGCATCAACGTCCGCGACGACACCAGGAACAAAGCCCAGGACTTCGTCATCGACAACAGCGTCTCGTACCCGTCGATCTACGACCCGTCCATGAAGTCGCTGATCGCACTGGGCAAGGGATACCCCACCTCCGTGATCCCCACGACGATCGTCCTCGACCGCCAACACCGCGTCGCAGCCGTCTTCCTCCAAGAACTCCTCGCCGAAGACCTCCTGCCCGTCGTGCAACGGATAGCCGGAGAAGAGCCACAGCAACAATGACGACCGCCGCACCCGCGCTGCTCGCCGGCAACGACACACTCGCCGGCGGTGTGGGCGAAGCATTCCAGAACGCCGCCTCCAGCGGGCCGCTGCTGCTCGCACTCGGCGCCTGCATGCTCGCCGGACTCGTCTCCTTCGCCTCACCCTGCGTCGTTCCGCTGGTACCCGGCTACCTGTCGTACCTCGCCGGAGTCGTGGGCGCCGACGCCCCGGCCGTCACCGCGCAGGAAGCGCAGACACGCACCATCACCCGCAGCTCACGGCTGCGCGTCGCAGGCGCAGCCGGCTTGTTCGTCGCCGGATTCACCGTCGTGTTCGTGCTCGCCACCGCATCGGTGTTCGGCGTCATCTCCACCCTGCTCGTCAACCGTGAGGTCCTGATGCGCGTCGGCGGCGTGATCACGATCGCGATGGGCCTGGTGTTCATCGGACTCGTCCCGGCCTTGCAGAAAGACATCCGCTTCGAACCACGCCGAGTGTCCTCTCTCGTCGGCGCACCGTTGCTTGGCGGTGTCTTCGCACTCGGCTGGACCCCGTGCCTCGGCCCCACCCTGGCCGGCGTCATGTCCGTGGCCGCCGGAACCGACGGCATGACTGCCGCCCGCGGCGTGACCCTCATCGTCGCCTACTGCGCCGGACTGGGACTGCCGTTCATCATCTTGGCGCTCGGCTCGGCGCGCGCTCTCAACGGCGTCGGCTGGCTCCGCCGCAACGCACGCGTCATCCAGATCTTCGGAGGAATCATGCTGGTGGCAGTGGGCACAGCCCTCGTCACCGGTGCATGGGACCAATTCGTCGGCTGGGTTCGTGACGCCTTTATCTCGGAGGTGACGCTGCCGATATGACAGCTGACGAAAAAACAGACGCCGCTGCTCCCGCCGTGCCGAAGCAGTCTCCGATCGGACGGGTGATCGCGCTCGGACGCAACACCTGGCGCGGACTCACCTCGATGCGCACCGCCCTGGTACTGCTGTTCCTGCTGGCCCTCGCCGCCATTCCCGGCGCTCTCATCCCGCAGCGCACCCTCAACGCGGGCAAGGTCGACGAATACATCGCCGCCCGGCCCACCCTCGGCCCGTGGATGAACCGGCTCCAACTGTTCGACGTGTTCAGCAGCTTCTGGTTCACCGCCATCTACGCCCTGCTGTTCATCTCACTCGTCGGCTGCATCCTGCCCCGCTGCGTCGAACACGCTCGCGCGCTGCGCACCCGGCCGGTACGCGCACCGCGCAACCTGGCCAGGCTGCCGCACCACACCACCAGCGTCGTCGCAGGCGAGACACCGGACGAGCTGGCCACCCGTGTCGGCAAGGCGCTACGCGGCTGGCGCGTCGAGACACGTCGCGGAGACGCGAGCTCGCGTCGTGACGGCGAGATCACCATTTCCGCCGAGAAGGGCTACCTCCGCGAAGCGGGCAACCTCGTCTTCCACCTCTCGCTCGTCGGGCTGCTCATCGCCATCGCCGCAGGCAAGCTGTTCGGCTACGAAGGAAACCGCATCGTCATCGCCAACGACGGACCGGGTTTCTGCACCACCTCGCCCGCCGTGTTCGATTCCTTCGTCGCCGGTCTGAGCCTGGACGGCACCGAGATGACACCGCTCTGCGTGCGCGTGAAGAACTTCAAGGCCGACTACCTCGACAACGGTCAGGCCGAGATGTTCACCTCCGACATCTCGTACCAGGCAGGCGATGATCTCGAATCCGACACCTGGCGTGACACGTCGATCCAGGTCAACCATCCACTGCGGATCGCAGGTGACCGCGTGTATCTGCAGGGCCACGGGTACGCACCCACCTTTACCGTCACCTTCCCCAACGGGGAGACCCGCACCGAAACCTTGCAATGGCGTCCCGACGACGCAACGACATTCCTCAGCAGCGGGGCCATGCGCTTCGACCCGCCGGGAGGCATGTACCCGAACGCCGACGAGCGCCGCAAGAACCAGATCGCGATCGAAGGCCTGTTCGCACCGACCGCGCTGCTCCACGGCAATCTGCTGTCGTCGAGTTTTCCCGCCTTGAACGATCCGGCCGTCGCCATCGACATCTACAAGGGTGACTCCGGACTCGACACCGGAAACCCGCAATCGCTGTTCTCACTGAACACCGAACTCATCAACCAGGGCCGACTGGTCAAGCAAGAACGGGTCAACCTCAAGCCAGGGGAGAGTTCCACCCTCGCCGACGGCACCCAAGTACGATTCGACGGAGCAGTCGACTTCGTGAATCTGCAGGTGTCACACGATCCGGCGCAGATCTGGGTCCTGGTCTCCGCACTGACCATGATGGCAGGGCTGCTCGTTTCACTCGTGATCAAACGCCGCAGAATCTGGGCACGCATCTACATCGACGATCAGCGACGTACGGTAGTAGAACTAGGCGGGCTCGCCCGTACCGACCACGCGGGCTGGGGCGACGAGTTCGACCGCCTCACCGGCCGACTACTGACCAGCAATCCGACAACCGCGGCCACGGCGCCGCCCGCGCAGGAGAATGCCAGATGACAACCGACGAAACCCTCGCGCAATACAGCGACTGGGCTTTCAAATCTGCCTTCACGGTGCTGGTGCTGTCGTTCGTGCTGCTCATCGTGCAGTACGCGTCGGCACGAGCGAAGGCCGTCCAGGAGAAGGAACTCGTTTCCGCCGGCGGCGGCGACGCCAACACTCCCGGTCGCCTCACGCCGGAACCGACGAGAAGTCTGTCCGAGCGTTTCGGTGGGATGGGTCGCTCGGTTCTCGTCGTCGGTACCGTGCTGATCTTCGCCTCGATCGTGCTGCGTGGGTTCGCCACCAACCGATTCCCGCTCGGAAACATGTACGAATTCGTCGCAATGGCCTGTGCGGCCGCACTGCTCGTCGGCCACGTGCTTCTACGTAAGCCCGAATATCGGCCCATGTGGGTGTTCCTCCTGGTGCCGGTCCTCGTGCTGATGTTCCTGGCGGGCACCGTTCTGTATGCGGATGCCGCACCTGTGGTTCCCGCGCTGCGTTCCTACTGGTTGCCCATCCACGTCACCATCGTCAGCGTCGGCTCGGGCATCTTCATGATCGGCGGTATCGCCAGTGTCCTGTTCCTGCTGCGGCTGAAGTTCCCGCCCGGTGAAGAGGGCACCGGAATCGCCGGTCGGATCGCGGAGCGGCTGCCTGACGCGCAGACCCTCGATCGCCTCGCCTACAAGAGCACGATCATCGCCTTCCCGCTGTTCGGTGCGGGCGTCATTCTCGGAGCCATCTGGGCCGAAGCAGCCTGGGGTCGGTTCTGGGGTTGGGATCCCAAGGAGACGATGTCCTTCATCGCATGGGTCATCTATGCCGCATATCTCCACGCGCGGGCGACTTCCGGCTGGCGTGAGACCAAGGCGGCCTGGATCAACATCGCAGGCTTCGTGGCCATGCTCTTCAATCTGTTCATCATCAACATGGTCGTCTCCGGTCTGCATTCGTACGCAGGCCTGAACTGATGTCTCGAGGTAGCGTTGAGTCGCCACCTGCCGGAATCGGGAAACTTCCGGTAGGTGGGTGGAGCGGCGGTGCTCCACATATTCCGACCACGCTCGCGGTTTCGGGAGCGAACCGCGGCAATACAGGTGAGTGAATGTTCGGTGCAGCGTCGGCGCGCGCGTAGTACCACTGCGTAGTACCACTACCGGGCATCGACAAGGGGGGCGGAATGGCCGGAAAAAAGGAAAACGTCGGTGCGGGGCATTGGGAGCCTGTTCGTCCGGCGGATGTACCCGCTCGTCAAATTCTCGAACCGACAGTGGACGAAGCCAGTGCGTCGATCCCGAAGGAGGCGCGGAGCCTTTTCGTTGCACCCGTCGACTCCAGCATCGTCGCGGACAAGCCGCAGTCGTGGCCCGCCGCCGGTACGGCAGTGGCTGCGACGCCCGTGAAATCCGTACCAGTCGAATCCGTGCCCGTCGACCCTGCGCCTGTCGAGCCTGCCCCCGTCGGGCCCGCGCCCGTCAGGCCCGCGCCCGTCAGGCCCGCGCCCGTCAGGCCCGCCGAGTCTGCGGCGGCGGCCACACCCGAGCCGAAGTATCCGGTCATTCAGTACCCGTCGGCTCAACCACGCCCGGCCACCGGCCAGTTCTCGCCCGCTGCACCACCACAGACGTACGAGCCCACCAAGAACGCTGCCGCGCAGCCGTCACCGGCACCAGTTGTTCGTCCGCTGCAAGTGGTGCCACCGGTTCCACCGGTGCCCAATCTGATCGGTACCACCGGCGCTGCCCAACAACCGCAGGCGGCGCACCCCGGTCAATCGGCGCCCCATCCGGTCCAGGCAAGTCGACCACCCGGTCCGAACCAGCAGCCCGGTACCGGGCCGGCCGGGCCACATCCCGCAGGTGGTCGTGGAGCCTCGTCGCTACCGATGAGTGCCCAGGATCTGTCCGCTGCACTGCTGGTCAAACCGGTTCGGCCGGCGCCGGTCGGTGGTTGGCGTCGAGCTCTCTACAACGTTTCCGGACGAGCGGTGAACCTGGGTAACAGCGCCAAGGACCAGTACCTCGTCGATTTGACCAGTCACATCAATCAGCCTCTGCAAGGGTGCTACAAGATCGCGTTGCTGAGCCTCAAGGGTGGGGTCGGAAAGACGACGACCACCGCGACTCTCGGTTCGATGTTCTCGTCCATACGCGGTGATCGGGTGATCGCCGTGGACGCCAACCCGGATCGAGGGACACTCAGCCAGAAAATTCCGCTCGAGACGCCGGCCACCGTACGTAGCCTCCTACGTGATGCCGAGAGCATCGAGAAGTACAGCGACGTGCGCGGGTACACCTCGCAGAGTCGGCATCGACTCGAGGTGTTGGCATCGGACAGCGATCCAGCTGTCTCCGAGGCGTTCAGCGGCGAGGATTACACCCGAACCATCGAGATGCTCGAAAAGTTCTACAGCATCGTCCTGACGGACTGCGGCACCGGACTGATGCACTCCGCCATGCAGGCGATCCTCGAAGGCGCCGATTCACTGATCGTGATCAGCTCCGGCTCCGTCGACGGAGCCAGAAGTGCGTCGGCCACGTTGGACTGGCTGGACGCGCACGGATACAGCCGTCTCGTTACCCACTCGGTGGCGGTGATCAACGCGGTACGTCCACGCGCCGGAAAGGTCGATCTGCCGAGAGTCGTCGAACACTTCCAACAACGCTGCCGGACCGTGCAGTTGATTCCGTTCGATCCACACCTGGAAGAGGGCGCTGAGATCGACCTGGACCAGCTCAGGCCGGCAACGCGTGCTGCCGTCCTCGAACTCGCTGCTGCAGTTGCGCAGGATTTCCCGATCTCGCCGTTCGGCTTCCCGCGTCGCTACTAGACGGCTCGGTCCGAGTCCATGTCGTCGCTCTGATTCACGACCGTGTCGGCGCAGGCAACGCCTGAAGTACATGCGGCCTCGACAACGCTGGTTTCAGACCGAATGAGATCGATCGGAGTTGCGTTCGGGCCAAGGGCTTGTCGACCGGGTTGGCTTGTCGACCGGGTTGTCGCGGCCAGGCACCGCCGATATCAGCGACCGGGCACCGCCCGAGCTGGGACGCAGCCGGCGGCCGCGTCGGTCTTCGAACTCTCGATCGGGAATCTCCCGGTTGCGTTCGAAGACGCTCGACCCTGTGACGGTTTGCCTGCATCGAGTGAATCCCGGTGCAGGCAAACTGAAGACCGGGGCTGAGCGGTCTCAGGGGGTCGCTTCGGTGGACGGAGTGTCCGGACCCTCGGGTTTCTTACGTCGAGTTTGTTGATTGACGTTCCACAGAAATTCCGGGTCGTCATCCGGGCCTCGCACCCCAGCGACAGGAGTGCGAGTGGATGGATCCGGTCCGAACGCCTTCCACATCAGCACTACCAATGTCACCAAACCGACCAACGCCAACAGATACAGCACGGCGCACCTCCTCAGTACAGTGTCGAGCCTACCTACCGTGTGGCCCGCTTCACCAGAACTGGTGCGTACGGGCCGACGGAGTTCGATTCGGCGGTGCTGTATCCATCGGTGTCGGGTGATCGTCCTCCGGCGGAAACAGTGCCGGCGGCGACTCTGATCAGTTGTTGTCGGCTTCGGTGGTCAACGAGCGCAGCAGCTGCATGACCTCGGCCTCACGGAAGCGACGGTGACCGCCCGGGGTGCGTAGCGAGCCCAGACGACCGGCGTGTGCCCAGCGCGTGACGGTCTTGGGGTCGACGTGGAACAGTGCCGCGACCTGTCCGGGCGTCATGAGTGCGTCTGCGGCGGTGTTGAAGGTTGGTGCGCTCATCTGAGTTCCTCCATGTTGGTGTCGAACGGTTGGTGTCGAGCGGCATTTTACGAACGGTTGGTGTTGAACATGTGCCCAAAACCTACGTCGAGTTTGTTTCTGCCACCGTAATACACATTCGACCGTTTTCGGGTGGTAGCGCAATGTTTGCACAGATATAGCCGAGTTGTCGATCTTTCAATGAATAGTAAAGAAAAAGTAAATAACAAATCGGGTAAAGCGGACTAAATCTTTGGCGTGCCCGGAATGGGTAACCTGAGGGGGTGAGTAAGTTGCCTGAGGGCCCCGACAATGGCCAAGCCGACAACTCGTCGGCAACAAAAAATATAGCAAATTCTCGGCAATCCGGAGGAGGCGAAGTGTCGGTAACCAAGGGTGAATTAGCCCGCGATGTCGCTTTGTACTCGGTCGCGCGACTCCTGCTCGTCGTGGCCATCGGGGCCGTGATCGTCACCGGCGGCAAGCTGGCCGGCGTGGACATCCCGTTGATGGTGGCAGCCCTGTTCGCCGTGCTGACAGCGCTGCCGCTCTCTCTTGTCCTGTTTGCGAAACTCCGCAAGAAGGTCAACGTCGGCATCGCCGCAGTAGATGCGCAACGGCGGTCGGACCGCGACGATCTGCGCGCGAAACTGCGTGGTGACCAGCGGTGACGGAGATCCTCGCCGACATCGACCGGCGATCGGCGCGCGAGTGGGTCCACAATGCCGTCCGACTCATCGACGCCGACGCCCAACGGAGCGCGGATACTCACCTGTTGCGTTACCCGCTGCCGGGCGCCTGGGGTGTGCAGCTCTACCTCAAAGACGAGTCCACTCACATCACCGGGAGTCTCAAGCACCGTCTCGCGCGCTCTCTTTTTCTCTACGCGATCTGCAACGGTTGGGTTACCGAGAGCACCACCGTGATCGAGGCATCGTCCGGTTCGACGGCTGTCAGTGAGGCATATTTCGCAAATCTGCTTGGCCTGGAATTCATCGCGGTGATGCCGGCGAGTACCAGTCCGGCCAAGATCGCGCTGATCCAAGCTCAGGGTGGGCGCTGTCATTTCGTGCACGATCCGTCATCGATCTACTCCGAATCCCACCGGTTGGCCGCCGAACTCGGCGGGCACTACATGGATCAGTTCACCCACGCCGAGCGTGCGACTGACTGGCGCGGAAACAACAACATCGCCGAATCGATCTTCACGCAACTCGAGCACGAGGACCATCCGATCCCCGACTGGGTGGTGGTCGGCGCGGGCACCGGTGGTACCGGCGCCACCATCGGACGTTTCCTTCGCTACCGCAAGTTCGACACCGGGCTGTGCGTGGTGGACCCCGAATTCTCGGTGTTCTTCGACGCTTGGCAAGCCGGGAATCCGTCGACGATCGGAACCAGAGGGTCACGCATCGAGGGCATCGGCCGACCTCGCGTCGAACCTTCGTTCGTCGGCCAGGTGGTCGACCGGATGATCAAGGTGCCGGATGCGGCGTCGATCGCCGCCGCTCGGCATGCGAGCGCGGTCCTCGGTCGCAAGGTGGGCGGCTCCACCGGCACCAACCTCTGGGGTGCGTTCGCGCTGATCGGACAGATGATCGCCGAGGGTCGTCGCGGCAGCGTCGTCACTCTTCTCTGCGACGGTGGAGAGCGCTATTCCGGTACGTATTACGACGACGATTGGGTGGCAGCCGAGGGAATCGACCTCGCCGGTCCGTCCGCCGTGCTCGAGGAGTTCTCACGTACCGGCGTCTGGAACGCGGGGGCCTGACAGTCGGCGGACGGACGGCTCATCGTCACTCGCGGCCAGTCGTCCAGTCCGGCCGACTGCTCTTCGGTTCTGATGCGGACCAGCCCGGGCGAGAGTGCGGTGTCCGATATCCGCTCGAACCCGAGCTTTTCGTAGTACGGCGCATTCCACGGGACGTCGGCGAAGGTGGTCAGGGTGACCGAGTCGAGGTGGTGCAGGTACGCCCACGTCGTGACGGCGTCGATCAGTCGGGCACCGATGCCGCGTCGGGCGTGATCGGGATGGACCGACACCTGCTCCACGTGGGCGCAGCCGTCGACGATTTCGACCAGGACGTACGCGATCGGTGTGTCGTCGGAGTCGGTGGCCACCCAGATGTGATCGGCGACGAGATATTCGGCCAGCTCGCCGAGGGTGGGGGGTGGATCGTCGGCGACGGCGTCCATTCCGATCGCACGGAAAGGTTCGCCCGCGGCGATCTCGATCTGTTGCAACGCAGGTAGGTCGGTGGAGACGGCCGAGCGGATCACAGAAACCGTTCTACCTCGAGGCGCGCGATTCTCCCAGTGTTACCCGACACTCGACCTAACCTACGGTACCGTAGGTTTTGGGCCCTCGACGGCGAGGGCGCGTCGAACAAGGGTGGAGCATGAGCATTCCCGAGGTCTCTCTCGACAACTACGAAGCGGTCTACCGGTACTACCGCGATCATCAGCAGAATCGTCTGGTCGCGAGAATCGCGTATGCCGCGCTGGCTGTGCAGTACCGGCCCAGAATCACGTACGCGGACGGGGCGCGGACAGCTCTGGCGGGCGCGCTCGGCGCGGGCAAGGCCCTGGTGATCGCCGTCAATCACCTGACCGAAAGCGATCAGTTCACCTTGGCGGCGACGGCATGGCGGACGCCGTTGCGGCGCGTCATCGGACGGACCCGGGTGCTTGCCAAGGACGAGCTCTTCGTCGACCCTGCTCAGCGCCGCAAGATCGACATGATGGGCAGTATCCCGGTGTTTCGCAGCAAGAATCACGGGTTGCGTGCTGTCTCCGACGCCGGTCGCGTGATGATGGACGTCGCGGCCGAGCGGCTGGCGCGAGGGGACAGTTTGGCAATTTTTCCCGAGGGGACGTGCAACGCGGGTGATCCGCGTGAACTCCAGCATGTCAACAGCGGGATCGGCCATATCTTCGCGCGATCGGAGAAGCTGGGGTGCACCCCGGCGCTGATCTCGATCGGTATCAGTTACGGGCAGGTCGGTGCCGGAGTGAAATCGGCGAGCGTGTTCGTCGGCGTTCCGGTCGAGGAGGTCTCGGGCAAGCCGATGGAGGTGGCCAGGTTGGTCCAGCGTGATCTGCAGTCGGCCGTCGACGGAGCTGTTGCCGCGTACTGATTTGTCAAATGTGGTTGACATTCGACATTTGTCAACCTAGATTGACATCATGACCGAGGCAACCACGCTCGCCGCAGCGGCGAACAGCCCGGATCCGGCAGTGGGACTGCGCGCAGTTCTCGCTCTGCGCCGGTTACTGGAAAAACTCGAGACCATTCAAGTGGCCAACGCGCGCCGCCGAGGATGGTCCTGGCAGTCCATCGCCGAATCACTCGAGGTGAGCCGCCAAGCCGTCCACAAGAAGCATGCGAGGGTCGACCCCGCCGACGTGCTGCCAACCCCGAAGGGCAGGTAATGCCATGTTCGAGAGATTCACCGCCGACGCCAGGGACGTCGTGATCGACGCCGTTGCCGGCTCGCCGAAGATCACCCCGATAGAACTGCTGACGGCCCTGCTCGTCGCCGATCGAGGTATCGCCACCGCAACTCTCGTCGAATCGGGCGTCACTCTCGACGCCGTTCGAACACCGCGCGACGACGACGCGGCACTGCTGGAGTCGATCGGTATCGACCTGTCGCAGGTTCGGCGCAGCCTGGAACGCTCGTTCGGTGCGGGCGTCTTCGACAACGCCCGCATCGAACGCCCGCGGCGGCGCGGACCACATCTCGAGCGGGAGTCGAGGAAAGTTCTCGAACTGTCACTGCGCGAGGCGCAGGCGCACAAGAGCAAGCAGATCGGCGCCGAACACATTCTGCTCGGGATCCTGCGCGTCGCCGACGGGCACACTCGCACGGTTCTCCAAGCGCATACTTCGATCGACGGCATTCGACGGCGGCTCGAAGAAAAGATGAACCGGGCCGCCTGAGCGAGCATCTTCTGCTCGGGACCTGCGCCCGATGTGCCAGCATGGCGGCATGACTTTCTTGGCACGTCTCGTCGTCAACGGCATAGCCATCTGGCTTGCTTCACTGTGGGTCACCGGCATCGTCATCGAAGACCAGGGTGACGACACGGGCCGCAAGGTCCTGGTGATCGCCGTGATCGCACTGATATTCACGGTGGTCAACGCGTTCGTCAAACCAGTGGTGAAGCTGCTGTCCCTGCCACTGCTCATTCTGACGCTGGGATTGTTCACCCTGGTCGTCAACGCGCTGATGCTGATGCTGACGGCGTGGATCTCCTCCGGAACGTCCTACGGCCTGACCGTCGACGGTTTCTGGACGGCAGTCTGGGGCGCGTTGATCATCTCGATCGTGAACTTCCTGCTCAGCGCCTTCGTGCCCGACAGCCGCTGACGAGTTCACGCCAAACTGAGCGCAACCGCCGTCGTAGCGCCCCAGACGAGCATGGCGAGTCCGGTGTCACGGAGCGCGGGAATCAACGCCAACCCCTGGCCACCCGATCGCAACGGTGCGTTGGCTCGGACCGCCAGCGGTAACGCCAGCAGTCCGAGCAACGACCATGGCGTGCGCAGAATCAACAGCAGACTCATCACGAACGGGACAGCCAGCAGAACCACGTGCAGGACGCGGGTCTTCGCGTCACCGAGTCGAACCGCGAGCGTGATCTTGCCCGACTCGGTGTCGGTGGGGATGTCGCGGAGATTGTTCGCCACCAGTACTGCGCTCGAGAACGAACCGATGGCGATCGCTCCGGCGAGACCGGCCACGTCCACCCGCTCGGCCTGCACGAACTGCGTTCCCAGGACCGCGACAAGACCGAAGAACACGAACACCGCGATCTCGCCGAAACCGTTGTATCCGTAAGGTTTCTTGCCGCCGGTGTAGAACCAGGCCCCGATGATGCAGAACACGCCGACGGCGACCAGCCACCAGGCGGTGGTCGCGGCCAAGACGAACCCGGCGACAGCTGCAACGGCGAAGCACCCCATCGCAGCAGCCTTCACCGCTCCCGGACTGACCAACTTCGATCCGACGAGACGGATGGGCCCGACCCGATCGTCGTCGGTCCCACGGATGCCGTCCGAGTAGTCGTTGGCGAAGTTGACGCCGACGATCAGGGCCAACGAGACGATCAGGGCCAGAACGGCCTTCCACCACACGGCCGCATCCAGGGCTGCAGCAGCCCCGGTACCGACCAGCACGGGGGCGATCGCGTTCGGAAGTGTGCGCGGCCTCGCGCCTTCGATCCATTGAGCAGCTGTTGCCATACGACGATCTTCGCACTGTGCAATACGATCGAACGCGGTGGATCAGCACATGACTCGAGACGCAGTAGAACAGGGCATTGCCGTGAGTGTTCGGGACGAGCCGACCGACGTCGCCGTACTCGGTCCGGTATCGACCGGGTCCGATGGCGGATTGGTCGTACTCGCCGGTCCGCGCGCCCGAGCGCTGTTGGTCGCGCTTGCCCACGCCCCCGGCGCAATTCGCAGTTCCCGGAATTTGATCGACGACGTCTGGGGCGCCGACCCGCCCCGGTCACCGATGAACGCGCTGCACACCCAGGTGTCACGGTTGCGGTCGGCGCTGCCCGACGGTGCACTCGAAGTCACGGCGGCCGGATACCGCCTCGCTCTCGACCGAGATCGCGTCGACCTGTCTCGGGCCGCAGACGTTCTGCGCCGCGTCGGCGAAGGTGACCGTGATCCGCGTGCAGTGGTGGAGGCGACGGCGACGGCCCTCGAACTGTGGCGAGGCGAACCGGGAGCCGACGTCGTCGGTGCGGTGGGGGAGCGGTTGTCGCGAGACGCCGCCCGGATACGGGACGGACTGCTGACCGCCCGGATCGGAGCTCTACTCACGCTCGGCGACTTCGAATCGGCGCTGCCACCGGCCCGTGCCCGACTGGACGCCGGCCCGTTCGACGACACCGCGGCAGCAGCGCTGATGCGCACCCTGGCAGGGCTCGGGAAGGTCAACGAGGCCCTCGACGTGTTTGCCGAGTTCCGGCGCACCCTCGCCGATCGTCTGGGCGCCGACCCGTCCCCGGAGCTGGTCACTCTCAACGCCGAGTTGCTCGGTGGCGCCACCTCGACACCTCGGGCGCCGCGGGCGGTGGGGCTGCGGGCCGCACCGAACGTGCTGATCGGCCGCGAGCATGACATCGAGGCCGTGCAGTCGTTGGCGGCGCACGCACGGGTGGTGACGATCCTGGGGCCCGGCGGAGCGGGAAAGACCCGTCTGGCACATGAACTCGGGCTACGCGCGTCGTCGAAAATTCCGGTGTTCCTGGTGGAGCTGGCGTCGCTTCGCAGCAGCGACGACGTGATCGCGGCGATCGGTGCCACCCTCGGGATCAGTGAAATCGACCTGGCACCGGGCCGATTGACCGTTGCGCGAGGCTCGTCCACGCATCAACGACTGACCGAGGCGCTGTCCGCCGGTCCCATGCTGTTGATTCTCGACAACTGCGAACACGTGGTGGGGACGTGTTCGGAGATAGTCGCGGACATGATCGCCGCTGGTCCGCAGCTGACCGTGCTGGCAACCAGTCGATCGCCGATGATGATCGCCGCAGAAGTGGTGTATCCGTTGCCGCCCTTGGCAATCGACGGCGGTGACGGATCTGCGGTCGCGCTGTTCTCGGCGCGGGCACGGGCGGTACGCCCGTCGGTGCGGCTGGAACAGGACGCCGTGATCGCGCTGTGTTCGACGTTGGACGGCCTGCCGCTGGCGATCGAACTGGCCGCGGCCCGGGTGCGGACGTCGAGTGTCGACGAAATCAGTACCAGACTGCGAGATCGGTTGGTGCTGTTGCGCTCTGCCGACCCGACGTCACCGGACCGGCATCGAACGCTGCACGCGGTGATCGAGTGGAGTTGGAATCTGCTCGCCACGCGCGATCAGGTTGCGATGCGGAGACTGTGTCGGTTCCCGGACGGTTTCACGTTGCCCTCCGCGACGGCGGTAGCCGAGTGGGGCGATCTGGTCGACGTCGCCGAAGCGATGGAGGCCCTGGTCAATCAGTCGCTGCTCTCGGTGGACGACAGCGCGGGCGAGTTGCGGTACTACATGCTCGAGACGGTGCGTGAATTCGGCGAAGAACAGCTCACGCGCTCCGGTGAGGAATCGGAGGTGATCCTTCGACTGAATCGGTGGGCGCGGGACGTCGCCGAGGACGCGCAGCGGCGTTCTCGAACCGACCAGGTACGTCTGGTCGCCGAGATCGACCGAGAATACGGAAATCTGTTGGCCGTGCTGCGGTGGGCCGTCGAACGCCGAGACGGGCGAACCGTCGTGACCGTGTTTCCGGTGCTGGCGATGCTGTGGGTGATTCGCGGCACCAACTCGGAGGTCACGAACTGGGCGCCGAAGGTGATCGAGGCCACCGCCGGTGACGCCCTGCACGACGTCGACGCCGAGCTCCTGGCCGAGACGTTTCTGTTGGTGGGGATGAACACGCTGTTCGAATCCGTCGATCGCAGCTTCGCCCGATCGCGGATCCGCTTGCGGACCATGCTGCGTGAGCGCGAGGATCTGCCGCCGTCGCTGGTGTTCGTGATCAAGGTGGTCCTCGCCGTAGGTCGGTCGCGGCCGAACCTTCCACGACTGGTGGCGCACGGGATGCGGAGTTCGGACCCGGAGACCCGGATGGCGGCGCTGACCACACGATCGAACATTCGAGAGAACATCGGCGACAGCCGCGGAGCTCTGCTCGACGCAGTTGCTCTTCTCGACTACGCGCACAGAATCGGTGACGAACTGGGCGTCGCGATGTCCTCGCAACAGATCGGTTCGGTGTACAGCCAGTCCGGACGGTACGGCGAGGCTGTTCCCTACTATGCGATGTCGGCCGTATCGATGCGACGACTCGGCGCGAACGAGGAATCGTTGCAGCTCGTTCATTTCCAGGCGGGTGCGATGATCGCGGCAGGGGAGACGGTGGCCGGCCGGACATTGCTCGATCAGGTCCGCCCGGAATCGTCGCAGGGCAGCGCCTCCGGTGCCGAGAACGATCAACGTCGAGCTTCTCTGCTGGTGACCTCCGCCGAAGCCGATCTGGCGGAGGGCGACTTCGAGCTTGGTCTCGGACGCTATCGGGAAGCGATGGACGTGTTGGGGGATTACGGCCCACAACATACTCGGCGATCCGTTCGTCGTGCTGCTCGGCGCGGCCGCGGTGTGTGCGCACGTCCTTCACGGGCAGTACGAACGGGTGAGCACACACGTGCGGCGGATGCGGAACTCCAATGTTGTCACCATGGATCCCCATCGCTACATCGACCTACCGCTCGCCGGATCGGTGGCGGCAGCAGTGGGCGCCTACGAGATGGCGGCAGGCGACCACGACCACGGCGTCGGACTGCTCGCCCTCGGGATGAAGATGTCCGCCAGACAAGACGTCGCCTCGCTCGAGCATTCCGGGCTCGAGGCGTACGCCGTCGGCATCGTCGGCGAAACTCGGTGGCAGGAAGAGAAAGAGAAGGTAGCCCGATTCAGCAGAAGTGCGGCCCGCGATGCAGTGGTCACCGCACTGCGCGGACCGCACCCGGCCTAGCTGTCGGACTTACGTCTTACGCATGTACGTTCGCACCGTCAGCGGAGCGAACACGGCGACGATCACCGCGGCACCCACCAACGACCAGAGCACGTGGATACCGAAATGCCCGTCGTTCGCCAATTCCCGCACCGCGGTCACCAGATGTGACACCGGGTTGACGCTCACGAACTTCTGCAGCCATTCTGGCATCGTGCTCGGATCGACGAATGCGTTGGACAGGAACGTCAGCGGAAACAGTACGAGCATCGAAATGCCCTGCACCGTGGACGCTTTGTTCATCAAGACGCCCATCAGAGCGAAGATCCAACTGATCGCGAACGCGCACACCATCACCAGCACCGCCGCAGCGAGAATGCCCACCACACCACCGGCCGGACGGTAACCCATGGCGAAACCGACGACGAACGTGATGGTGGTTGCTATCACGTACCGCACGACATCGGCGAGCAGCGCCCCGGACAACGGCGCAATGCGGGCGATGGGCAGCGATTTGAAGCGGTCGAACACACCCTTGTCCATGTCTTCACGAAGCTGGGTACCCGTGACGACGGAACCGGTGATGACTGTCTGAACAAGGATGCCCGGAATGATCATCGGCAGATACGATTCGATGTTTCCGGCGATCGCGCCACCGAAGATGTACGTGAACATCACCGTGAAGATGATCGGCTGGATGACGACGTCGAAGAGCAACTCGGGGTTGTGTTTGATCTTGAGGAGTCCGCGATACGCCATCGTGAACGTGTTCGCGAAACTTTGTGAAACGCTGATCCGGCGCGGCACGGAATCCACCGACGCGACCGGCGACCGAGGTTTGGTCAACGTGGTGGTCATGCAACGCTCCGATCGGTGTTCTCGTCGCTGGGTGCCTCGTCCTCGGGCTGATGCCCGGTGATGGTGAGGAACACCTCGTCGAGGCTGGGTTTCTGCACATTGATCTCCTCGACCGCAATTCCGTTCTCGCGCAATCGGATCAGTAGATCTGCGGTGGCCGACGCATCGTCGAGTGGTGCCGTGATCCGGCCGATCGCCGCGGTCACACCCACCTCGACGCCCAGCGTCGACGCGATGATCGAGCGCGCCTCCTCGGTGCGGTCGCGATCGAGCAGCTTGAGCTGCAACACGGACGTGCCGACCGAGGCCTTGAGTTCGTCGGCGGTGCCGTCCGCGATGACCCGGCCACGATCGATGACGGCAATACGATCAGCGAGCTGATCGGCCTCGTCCAGATACTGCGTCGTGAGCATCACCGTCGACCCTTGCGCGACCAGCCGCCGAATGGTCTCCCACATCTGCGCACGAGTACGCGGATCGAGACCCGTCGTCGGCTCGTCGAGAAACAGCAGCGGCGGTTGCGCGATCAGGCTCGCCGCCAGATCGAGACGTCGACGCATACCGCCGGAGAAATTCTTCAGCGACTTCGACGCCGCCTCCGTCAGATCGAACTCCTCGAGAAGCGCGAGGGCTTTGCTCTTCGCATCCCTACGGCTCAAGCCGAGCAGGCGCGAGAAGATGATCAGGTTCTCGGTGGCGGTCAAATCCTCGTCGACCGACGCGTACTGGCCGGTGACACCGATCAGGGATCGCACCGCAGTGGGTTCCCGGCTGACGTCGTGCCCGAAGATCCGGGCCTGCCCGCCGTCCGGGCGGAGCAGCGTGGCGAGCATCCGGACGGTGGTGGTCTTGCCCGCGCCGTTGGGCCCGAGGACACCGAACACCGAACCGGTGGGCACTGTGAGGCTCACTCCGTCGACGGCGCGATGCCCACCGAACGTCTTGATCAGTCCTTCGGCCTCGATGGCCGGTGGTGTCGTGTAGTTCATGCGGCCCAGCCTGACAGAGGCCACTTGCACGGGGCTTGCACGAGGCATACGCACCACGGGGCTTACACGAGGCATACGCACAGAGCCTGGCGGCCCTGTGCGCCTTCTCACCTGATCCAGAAGGTCAGGCCGAGATCGGGCTCCGTGTGCGCCGTCACGTTCCATTCCGGCTCACCGCTGCGAAGACCGGTGGCCAGAACCTCCTGCGCGACAAGATCGTGATGCTCCTCCAGCGCGTCGACGGTGTCGACGTCCGTGGCGACGAACCGCACCTCGATACGATCCGAGATGTCCAGACCTGTCGACTTACGGGCCTCCTGGACCAGCCGGATCACGTCTCGGGCGCGACCGGCCCGGCGTAGCCGCGGCGTCAGGGCCAGATCCAACGCCAGTGTCGCACCGCCCTCGTACGCCACCGACCAGCCGTCCCGCGGTGTGCGTGTGACGACGACTTCGTCAGCCGAGAGCGACACGCGCTCCCCGTCGACGACGACGTGTCCGACGCCCGCGGCCAGGTCGCGTTGCAGGGCGGCCGCGTCCGCCGCGGCGATTGCCTTCGCAATGTCCTGCACGCGCTTGCCGAACCGCTGACCCAGGGGCCGGAAGTTCGCCTTGGCGGTGGTGTCCACCATCGAATCTTCAGCGCCCGCCGTGCCTGCGGCGCCCTCGATGCCCAGGACCACCTCGACGTTCAGTTCGGCCGCTATCTCGGCCAGTAGCGCCGGGTCCAGCTCCGCGAAGCCGGGTCCCGACGCCAGTGCCCTCGACAGCGGTTGTCGGATCTTGATCCCCGACTCGGCCCTGGCGGTCCGCCCGAGTTCGACGAGTTTGCGCGCCAACCCCATCTGCCGCTCGAGCGAATCGTCGATCAGATCGTGATTCGATTCGGGATACGCGGCCAGATGCACGGACTGCGCGGCGGCAGGCTCCGTTGACGCGATCAGGTCCTGCCATACCCTTTCGGTGACGAACGGGGTGATCGGTGCCATGAGCAGTGTGAGGGTGCGCAACGCCTCGTGCAGGGTGGCCAAGGCAGCCGAGTCGCCGCTCCAGAAGCGACGGCGGTTTCGACGCACGTACCAGTTGGACAGGTCGTCGACGAACGCGGCGAGGAGTCTGCCCACCGTTTGAGGGTCGAACGCCGACATGGCCGTGTCGACCTCGCGTACCAGCACGTTCAGCGTCGACAGCAGCCAGCGGTCCGTCACCGTCCGGTCCCGGGGCTTCGGGTCGGCCGCCGAGGGTTCCCACCCCGCCGCCCGACCGTACAGAGCTTGGAACGCCACGGTGTTCCAGTACGTCATCAGGACCTTGCGGACCGCGTCCTGCAGCGTGCTGTCGCCGACACGCCGGTTGGCCCACGGCGAACCGACGGCAGCCATGAACCACCGAACCGCGTCGGCCCCGTGCTTGTCCAGCAACGGCATCGGCTCCAAGATGTTGCCCAGATGCTTGGACATCTTGCGGCCGTCTTCCGCCACGATATGCCCGAGGCAGACCACGTTCTCGTAGGCCGATCGGTCGAAGACCAGAGTGCCCACCGTCATCAGCGTGTAGAACCAGCCGCGGGTCTGATCGATGGCCTCGGCGATGAACTGAGCCGGATATCTGTTTTCGAAGAGCGCTCCGTTCCGGTGCGGGAACCCGAATTGCGCGAACGGCATCGAACCCGAGTCGTACCACGCGTCGATGACCTCCGGAACGCGTGTCGACGTTCTACCGCAACGGCATTCGAATGTCACCTCGTCGATGTACGGGCGGTGCGGATCGAGAGTGGAGAGGTCGCGTCCGGCCAGCTCGCCGAGTTCGGACAGCGAGGCGACGCAGGTGAGGTGATCGTCCGGGCAGCGCCAGATCGGCAGCGGCGTCCCCCAATACCGTGATCGCGACAGAGCCCAGTCGACGTTGTTGGTCAGCCAATGACCGTATCGGCCGTGTTTGATCGACTCCGGCTGCCAGTTGGTGCGTTCGTTCTCGCGCAGAAGTTGTTCGCGCACAGCAGTTGTGCGGATGTACCAGGACGGCTGCGCGTAGTAGATCAGCGCCGTATGGCACCGCCAGCAATGCGGGTAGCTGTGCTCGTACTGCTGCTCACGAAAGAGCAACCCGCCCGCACGCAGATCCGCCACCAACGGTGCATCCGCATCCTTGAAGAACAGTCCACCCACCATGGCAACCGCAGCGTCGAAGGTTCCGTCCTTGCCGACGGGGTTGACCACCGGCAGGCCGTACGACCGGCACGTCGCCAGATCGTCCGCACCGAATGCCGGTGCCTGATGGACCAACCCGGTACCGGAATCGGTGGTGACGTAGCCGGCGAGGACGATGTAGTGAGCATCCGGTACCTCGACCAGGTCGAACGGCGGTCGATACGCCCACCGCTCCATGTCCGAGCCGAGGAACGACTCGCCCGTCCGGGTCCACCCCTCCCCGAGCGCCTGCTCGACCAGCTCGTCAGCGACCAGAAGCCGCTCGACGCCGTCCGTCGCCACGACATAGGACACATCGGGATGTACTGCCACCGCAGTGTTCGAGACGAGTGTCCACGGCGTCGTGGTCCAGACGAGAAGCGACGACGGGCCGGATACCGGCGCATCGTCGGTCAGTGGAAACCGAACGTAGACAGAGGGATCCACATCCATCTCGTATCCCTGGGCCAGCTCGTGATCCGAGAGCGCGGTCTGATCACGCGGGCACCACGGCGCTACCCGGTAGTCCTCGACCAACAGCCCCTTGTCGAAGATCTGCTGCAACGACCACCAGACCGACTCGATGTACTCCGAGTCCATCGTCCGATATGCCGAATCCATGTCGACCCAGTAGCCCATCCGCTCCGTCAACTCGGCGAACGCGTCGGTGTGGCGGGTGACCGAATCCCGGCACCGGTCCGCGAACTCCGCGATCCCGTACGCCTCGATATCCGCCTTACCGGAAAGTCCCAACTCGCGTTCGACGGCAAGTTCGACCGGCAGACCGTGGCAATCCCAGCCGGCCTTGCGGGCCACGTGGAAACCCTTCATCGTCTTGAAACGCGGAAAGAGGTCCTTGAACACCCGACTCTCGATGTGGTGGGTCCCCGGCATGCCGTTCGCAGTCGGCGGCCCCTCGTAGAACACCCACTCCGGACTGCCCTCGGTCTGCTCCAGACTGCGCGCGAAAATGCGGTGTGCACGCCAGAATTCGAGAACTTCGTGATCGAGCCCGGGCAGATCGACCTGCCCCGGTACCGCCCTGTACATTTTTTTGGTCCCCGATCGACTCGACAATGCGATCAGTGTGCCATCGCCGGCTGCTGTTCGGCCGGCCGTTTTCGGACCCGCACTGCGCACCGAGCCAGGACCAGGCGAGAACCGATTCAGCTGAACCGGGCCACCAGCGCGGCGCGATCCACCTTGCCGGGGCCGCGTAGCGGCAGGGCGTCCACCACGAACACATCGCGGGGCGCGGCAGTCGAATCCACAGTGAGCTGCGCATGTGCGCGTAACTGGGCGAGCGTCGGCGCCACACCGTCGGCGACGATCACGGCCACCACTCGCTGTCCCAGACGTGGATCGGCGAGCCCGATCACCGCGCACTCGCGAACCGCCGGATGATCGATCAGTGCAGCCTCCACCACCTGCGGCACGACAGTCAATCCGCCGGTCGAGATGGCCTCGTCGAGGCGCCCACTGATCCGGAGAACACCGTCGACCACGGATCCGGCGTCGTCGGTCCGGAACCACCCGGGCTCGGCGAACGCGGGATGATCGGGGAGCCCTCGATATCCCGACGCCAACATCGGCCCGCCCAGCAGCACCCGACCGTCGTCGATGCGGATCTCGGCTCCGGCCAACGGGATTCCGTCGTACACGCAGCCGCCCGCGGTCTCGCTCATGCCGTAGGTTCGAACCACGGTGACACCCGCCGCAGTGGCCCGGGCCAATACCGGGGCCGGCGTCGCCGCCCCGCCGAGCAGAACGGCGTCCAGTGACGCCAACGCCTCGACCGCGCCCGGATCACCGAGCGCCTTGATCAGTTGAGTCGGCACCAGTGACGTGTACCGGCGCGGTCCGCGCATCGCCGACACGGCGGCAGGCAGCGCCGCTGGATCGAAGCCGTTCGTGACGTCGACGACCACCGGTTCGGTGCCGACCGAGGCGCTGCGAAGAAGTACCTGCATACCCGCGATGTGATGCGTCGGCAGAACCAGCAGCCAGGAGCCGGGTCCACCGAGGTGTTCGTGCGTCGCTTCGCCGCTCGCGCGGAGTGCGGCGGCGGTGAGCATCGCGCCCTTCGGGACTCCGGTGGTGCCCGAGGTGGCAACCACCAGGGCGATGGCGTCGTCGACGGGTTCACCCGGACGCAAGGCATCGGACAGTCGCGCGATTTCGCGAACGTCGTCGGCCGGAACGGGAAGAACGGCGTCCTGGTGACCGTCGAGGATGGCGGCGATCTGCGGCAGGACGTCGAACACGGCCCGACCGCCGGGCATCTTCAGGGTTCGAAGGCTGTTCACTGATCGTCCGGTCCGGCCAGCGGCCAGCCGCCCGCGGACAGGTGATCCCGAACCCGATCCACATCGGACTCCAACGGCATCTCGTTGGTGATCTTCGTGATGAGGACCGCGATGTCGGTCTTGCCGATGGGCAGATCACCGTCCTCGATCAACGCGTCCGCAACCGCGTCGACCTCGGACTCCGACAGTCGGCGCGTCAACAACGCGAACAACGGGATGTAGTCCTGCTCCGGAACGCCGTTGGGATAGCCGGCCCGCAACCAGCCGACTATCGACGAGAGGAAGGGCGGAAGGGCCATCGTTCAGCCCACGTCTCGGGTTTCGTCGTCCGCATCCTCGGTGACCGGCCACCCACCGGCGCGCAGTCTCTCGGTGACGCGGTCGACGTCGCTCTCGGACGGCTCCTCGTCGATGACACCCGCGATGATCGAGCGAATCGTGTCGTAGTCGACGTCGCGATCGGGCACCTCGTGGGCGGATTCGACGGACAGCGTGACAACCTGCTCGATCTCTTCGTCGGTCAGGCGCCGACGTAACACCGCGAGCAGTGCGAAATGATCTTTGTCCGGAATTCCTTCCGGGTACCCGGCGCGCAGCCAGTCGAGCACGCTGCGCAATGAATACTTGCTCAAAATCCTCGGCCTCGTTCTTCGTGTCTATGCGGAATGTGGGTGTGCCCTCGTATACCGGTCTTCGACGGCGGGCCGGTCAGAAGACGTGAATGCCGAACGTACTGGCCAGGAAGTTCTTCATCAACAGCAGTATTCCAGCGAATACCGTCACGAGCACGACAGCGAAGCACAGGTACGCCACAGTTCGGCCCAGCGGCGTCGGGGCATCGGGGCCGCCTGCGGTGCGCAGACTCAGGGACTTGATGCCCAGGGCGAAGATCGCGGGCAGACCGGCGCCGAAGAGGAGGCCGACCGCGACAACCTGCCAGAGCGATTCGAGAGTATCGGTGATCAGATGCATCCGAGCTGCTCCTGTCAGGGGTTTCGAGTGGATTCGGTGGACGGCTCGGCATCAGCAACGGGGGACACCTCGGACTCGTCCCATTCCGCGGTGACGTTGCCTGCGTCCACCGGCTCCCGGCGGGACCGGACGTACATGTAGATCGCGAACAGGACGAGCGCGGCGAAGACGATCAGAACTCCGGCGAGGCCGCCGATGAAATGTGCGATCGCCCAGCAGATCGCACCCACCACGGCCGCCGACGGCAACGTGATCAGCCAGGCGGCCACCATACGTCCGGCAACGGACCACCGTACTTCCGCGCCCTTGCGCCCGATACCGGTACCGAGAATCGATCCGGTGGCGACGTGTGTCGTCGAGAGGGGGAGACCGAGATGGCTGGAGGTGAGGATGATCGCCGCCGACGACGCCTCGGCCGCGAGTCCCTGCGGTGCGGCGATTTCGACCAGACCCTTGCCGAGGGTGCGAATGATCCGCCAGCCGCCGAGATAGGTGCCCAGTGCGATGGCGACCGCGCAGGCGAACTTGACCCAGAACGGCATTTCCGTCTCCGCGGTGATGGTGCCGTGCGCCACCAGCGCGAGGAAGATGACGCCCATCGTCTTCTGGGCGTCGTTGGTGCCGTGCGCGAGGGAGATCAGCGAGGCGGTGCCGATCTGTCCGAACCGGAAACCGCGCTCACGCTCGTCCTCCTTGACGGAGGCGGTGATGCGGTAGACCAGCTTGGTGCCGACACCGGCGACCAGCGCGGCGACGACGGGTGCGAGAACTGCCGGAACCACCACCTTGGTCAGCACACCACCCCACTCGACGCCCCCCATGCCGATGGAGGCGATGGCGGCACCGATGAGGCCGCCGAACAGGGCGTGCGAGGAGCTCGACGGCAATCCGAGCAGCCAGGTCACGAGGTTCCAGATGATGCCGCCCACCAGGCCGGCGAAGACGATCAACAACAGCGACTGTCCGTTGACCGCACTGAGATTGACGACGCCCTTGGCGACGGTCGCCGCCACTTCCACCGACAGGAACGCGCCGATCAGATTCAAGATCGCGGAGAGTGTGACCGCGGCTTTCGGTTTGAGTGCTCCGGTGGCGATGGACGTGGCCATCGCGTTGCCCGTGTCGTGAAATCCATTCGTGAAATCGAACGCGAGGGCGGTGACAACCACCACCAGGAGAATTACGAGCTCTGCGGTCACGACATGAATTGTGCGTATCGGACGCGTAAATGTACAGCGACCGAGATGTGAACGGGTGGTGTCGAAGCACGCACTTTGCGCGTGGGCTGCGAAGCTGCGAAATCAGGTGTGATCGGCACCACGGACGACGCCCGTTCGTGGTGCCGGTCCACTCACTCCGACGGGGGCCGCGAGTCCCGTCTGATCGGATGGTCCGCCGGCACTTGCACCATCACGATCGGGGTGCCGTCCGGATCGGCTATCCACATCTCGTGCAGACCCCACGGCTCCTGTCTGGCTTCCCGCACGATCTTCACGCCGGCGAGGACGAGCTCGGTCTGCGCCGCGGTCAGATCCCGGACCTGCAACCAGAGGGAACCACTGAAACCCTGACGGTCGGAATACCCGTGGGTCGCGATCTCGATCAGGCTCTGACCTGCGAAGAAGACAGTGCCACCTGGGTATTCGCGAGAGATTGCCAAGCCTAGGGTGTCGCGGTAGAAGCTCAGGGTCAGTTCGTAATCGCTCGGGCGCAGGATGGTTCTGCTGCTCAGAATCTCCACTACTCGTCCTTAGCTGCCGTGTCGGACATGTCGGTGGTAACCGTCTCAGAAATACCAGGGGTACGGGGACCAGTCCGGATCACGCTTTTCGAGGAACGAATCGCGGCCCTCGACCGCCTCGTCCGTCATGTAGGCCAGCCGGGTGGCCTCACCGGCGAACAACTGCTGCCCCACCAGCCCGTCGTCCTGCAGGTTGAAGGCGTATTTGAGCATTCGCTGCGCCTGAGGCGACTTGCCGTTGATCTTCCGGGCCCATTCGATGGCGACGTTCTCGAGGTCGTCGTGATCGACGACCTTGTTGACCGCGCCCATCCGGTGCATCTCCTCGGCGGTGTACGTATCGCCGAGGAAGAAGATCTCGCGTGCGTACTTCTGGCCGACCATCTTCGCCAGGTACGCACTGCCGTAGCCGCCGTCGAAACTTCCGACATCGGCATCGGTCTGCTTGAAACGTGCGTGCTCGCGGCTGGCCAACGTCAGATCGCACACGACGTGCAGGCTGTGCCCGCCGCCCGCCGCCCAGCCGTTCACCAGGCAGAGGACGACCTTGGGCATGAAGCGGATCAGTCGCTGGACCTCGAGGATGTGCAGGCGTCCGGCACGGGCCTTGTCGACGGTGTCCGCGGTCTCGCCCTCGGCGTACTGATAGCCGTTGCGGCCGCGAATGCGCTGGTCGCCGCCCGAGCAGAACGCCCAGCCACCGTCCTTCTCGCTGGGGCCGTTTCCGGTCAACAGAACCGCGCCCACATCCGAGGTCATCCGGGCGTGATCGAGCGCGCGGTACAACTCGTCGACCGTGTGCGGGCGGAACGCGTTGCGTACTTCCGGGCGGTCGAAGGCGACCCGAACGGTGCCTTGATCGACATGCCGGTGATACGTGATGTCGGTGAGATTCTCGAAACCGGGAACGGGGCGCCAGAGCTGCGGGTTGAAGGTCACCTCAGACACCATAGAGGCAGTACCGCCTCGGCTGCGCGGACACCTGCATCGGTACACGTTCTCGTTGGCGCTAACGTGCTGCTCATGAGCGAACACATCGCAGACGATCCGAGCGCCGCGGCAGCCGACGACAGTCGGGGTGGGGTTCCCCGATTCGAGCCCGAGGCACTCTTGATCGCCCTCCTCGACGGGCAGCCCTGACATGTTTCCCACCGCCGAAGAACTGATCGCCGACGCAGTGGTCGTCAGCCTCCCGATGCGGGTGCGCTTTCGTGGCATCACCACCCGCGAAGCACTGCTCGTCCACGGTCCGGCCGGATGGGGGGAGTTCGCGCCGTTCGCCGAATACGACGATGCCGAGTCCGCGCACTGGCTTCGCGCCGGAATCGAAGCGGCCTGGCTGGGCCCACCGCCCGCGCGGCGCACCGACGTACCGATCAACGCCACCGTCCCGGCGATCGCCGCCGCCGACGTCCCCGCGCTGCTCGCACGGTTCCCCGGTGCGAGAACCGCGAAGGTCAAGGTGGCGGAGAAGGGACAAACCCTCGCCGACGACGTTGCCAGGGTCGACGAGGTGCGCCGACACATCCCCAACGTGCGCGTGGACGCCAACGGAGGCTGGAGTGTCGACGAGGCGATCACCGCGCTGCGCGCGCTCACCGTCGACGGCGACCTCGAGTACGCGGAGCAACCCTGCGCGAGCGTCGAGGAACTGGTCCGAGTTCGCAACGCGGGGACCGGTGTGCGGATCGCCGCCGACGAGAGCATCCGACGCGCGAGTGACCCGCTGCGCGTGGTGCGAGCCGGGGGAGCGGACGTCGCCGTCGTGAAAGTTCCACCGCTCGGTGGGATGCGTGCCGTCGTGGCGCTGTCTTCGCAACTGGGCGAGTACGGGGTGCCGGTGGTGGTGTCGAGTGCCCTCGACACCGCAGTGGGCATGTCGGCCGGATTGGCGGCTGCTGCAGCCCTGCCCGAGCTGCCGTTCGCATGCGGTCTCGGCACCGGTGGATTGTTCGTCCGGGATGTCGCGATCACCCCGGACGCAATCGAGGGTGCTTTGTCCGTAAGGCCGGTCGAACCCGATCCGTCGCTGGTCGGAGCCCTGACGGCGTCACCGGAGCGTCGTCGGTGGTGGCTCGACCGAGCCCGCAGGTGCCATCGGATACTCGCCGAGAACGTGCCGCGTGATTTCGTATAAGGTCGGGCCCTACCTGATGAATGTCAGTGCAAAATGAAGGGATCGAAAGTGGTTGCAGCTCTGAACGAAACCCTGCTCCAGGAATCACGGGTTCCCGCGGTCGTCGCGGACGTGCAAGCCTTGATCGACGCAGAGGTTTCGGATAAGTCGGGGGCCTCAGGGTTGACTCTCAAGACCGGCTACGGCGCGGTCAAGAAGGTGAGCCCGTCCATCGTTCCGGACGCCGTGACCGCTCTTCTGCCGGCTTTCGTGTCGAAGCTCGAGCCGTACTGGCAGGAGTTCTCCACCTCCGGTGGAGCCAGCTTCGCCGAGTTCATCACCGCTCGCGGTGACGCGGTCTCCGATTCGCTCCTCGAAGTGACGGACGAGCGCATCGAAGGCAGTAACAAGTCGGGCGTCAAGACCGTGTACTCGAAGCTGCGTGGTTCGGCGAAGAAGCACGTGAGCGCGGCTCTGCCGCGTCTGGGCGAGCTGATCCAGAAGCACGCCGGATAGGAATCTCCTGCGATGCTCGAGCGGCCCGGAACATGTTCCGGGCCGCTTTTGCGTCTTCATGCATCTCGTTGCTCACATCTCATGGCACCGCCTGGTTACTTGGCGTAACTTTAAAGTTATAGTTCGTAACCAACGAAAGTGTGAACACGATGACCGAGAGAGCCGGCGCGATCGAGTACGTAGATGTCGAGGGCGGACGAATCGCCTACGAGGTGACCGGAGACGGTCCGCTGGTGGTCTTCTCGCCCGGCATGGGTGACATTCGCAGCACCTATCGATTCCTCGCCCCGCTGATCGTCGCCGCCGGATATCGCGTGGCCTGCGCCGATCTGCGTGGGCACGGCGATTCGACCACCGGTTGGGATTCGTACACGCGCACCGATACCGCGGGTGATCTCGTGGCAATCGTTCGAGCGCTGGGTGGCCCGGCCGTGATCGTCGGACAGTCGTTCTCCGGTGGCGCGGCAACCATCGCTGCCGCCACCAACCCCACAGTGGTGACCGCGATCGTCGAGATCGATCCGTTCACCCACTCGCCCGAATTCAGTGCGGCCGCGCTGCTGCGTAACGCGCCCTACCGTCGGGGCGCGTTCCGGTTGGGGCGCTTCCTTCTCACCGGACGGGTCTCGGCGTGGTCGAGCTATCTGGAGTCGGCCTATTCCGGCCGCACACCGGCCGACTGGGACGGATGGCTGCCCGTTCTGCACGCCAACCTGTCCGAACCGGGACGCGTAGCTGCCGTCCGCGAGATGGCGATGGCCAAGCCGTCCGATGCCGCCGCCAAACTTGCCGACGTGCAATGCCCGACCCTGGTGATCATGGGAGCCGACGACGCGGACTTCGTGGACCCGGAATCCGAGGCGGCGACAATCGTCGACCTGCTACCGGCCGGACTGGGCAGCTACCGGATGATCGAACATGCCGGCCACTACCCGCACGCCCAGTACCCCCACGAAGTCGCCCAGGCGCTGCTGCCGTTCCTCGCGGAGCACCACCGTGCCTAGGGCCGGGTTGAGCACGACCGAGGTAGTGGTGGCAGGAGCTCGACTCGCCGACGAGTCGGGTCTCGGCTCGGTCAGCCTCGCCGCGTTGGCCGACCGTCTGGGCGTCAAGGCACCCGCGCTGTACAAACACGTCGACGGCATCGGTGACCTGCAACGACGAATCGCGACTCTGGCGATGAGCGAGATGGGCGACGCGGTGCGCGACGCCCTGCAGGGCAAGTCGGGGGCTGACGCCGTCGCGGCACTGTTCACGGCGCTGCGCTCGTACGTC
The DNA here is from genome assembly GCF_049739425.1 of Rhodococcus sp. 27YEA15. Lineage (NCBI taxonomy): Bacteria > Bacillati > Actinomycetota > Actinomycetes > Mycobacteriales > Nocardiaceae > Rhodococcus > Rhodococcus sp. 27YEA15. The sequence goes on along the minus strand of NZ_JBMHHW010000001.1, from coordinate 3,637,650 downwards.
GACCGGCATCCAGGGCGCTACGGCGCCACCACCGCAATGCCGTTTCTGGGCGACGGCGATCCGTTCCTCGTTGCCGCCACCCGCCTGATCGACTCCATCAGAGCGGCCCTGTCCGGGTACGGCATCCCAGCCGCACAGCTCGATCACGCCATCCGCACGATGCGCTGCATGATTCACGGCTACGCGATGCTCCGCGCCGCCGACGCCTTCCAGTGGGACGGTGATCTCGACGACAGCGTCGACTGGATGATCCGGTTCGTCGATGCCGGAATGTCCGCAGTCGGTTCGGCAACCCGAAGCCTGCCGTCTCGCGGTATCGGACCGTCGTGACGTTCCGATCTCAGCCGGCGGCGTGTCCGTGGCGCCAGAACCCGGTGAACGTGATGTTCGACTTCGCGAACTGACGGTCGTTCACGAGATGCCGTCGCAGTCCGGTGGTCAAAGCCTGCTCGCCGGCGACGAACGTGTAGGAGGTGCCCGTGGGAAGTTCCGCTGCTCGCACCGTCTCGAGTGCGAGGACGCCCGGTACCGCGTCGGCGTCCGTCCGAACGAGCCAGTGCACGTTCACCCCGGCCGATTCCGGCACGTCCTGCTTGTCGTCGTCGTGCGCGATCTCGAGGAACACCTCCGCGCGCAGATCGGCCGGCGCCGACTCGAGGATCCCGATCACCGCAGGCAGTGCGCTCTCGTCACCGACGAGAAGCTGCCAGGTGGCGTCGGGCGTGGGGTTGTAGATGCGGCCCTCGTCGAGGAGCGCGACCCGGCCGCCTTCGGTCGCGGCGTTGGCCCACGCCGACGCCGGTCCGGAGTCGCCGTGGTGCGCGAAGTCGATGTCGATCTCGGTGCGGTCTCCGAACAGACCGGAACCGGCGGGCCGGTAGGCGCGGATCGTGTAGTTGCGCACCACCGGGCGGGTGTCCTTGGACATCATCAACCATTGCGCGTACCAGAGGTTGCTCGCTGCGCTCGGCAGTCGCAGTTCGGTCTGACCGGCCTGGGGGAAGAAGAACCGGAACCAGTGATCGGCACCCATCGGCGCCACCGAGGAGAGTTGTTCGCCTGCGATGGTCACCCGGACGAAGCCGGGACTGATGCGCTTGCTCGCCACCACCTCCGCTTCCACGATGGTGCGTGAGGCCGGCTTGACGTACTTGGCGCGCTTGGCCATGACTCGTTCTCCCTGATCTGCTGCATCGGACAGCCTGTTATCAGGTAAGGCTAACTTGCTTCGGTCGGCTTGGGTGGTGCCGTCGGTCTTTCCAACTCGATCACCGCAGGTGGCAGGCCCCACTCCCGCCGGCCCAGTCGGCTCAGCGGAGCCACCGCCGCGGAATCCGGCAGACCGTCCGCCGCGAGAACCTCCGACCGCACCGCCACGGTCACCACGTCACCCATCACGACGAACGAGTTCCCGACCTCGATCACCCGGTGGAGGGTGCACTCGATCGCGATCGGCGAATCGGCCACCCGAGACGGTCTCACCCGCTCACTCGGCTCGCGTCGAATCTCGAGCTCGGTGAACTCGTCGGCATCGGCGTCGAAGTACGCGGCACTGTCGTTCACCAGAGCCTGCAAAGGGACGGATGCGACGTTGATCACGAATTCGCCGGTCGCTTCGATGTTGCGCAGACTGTCCTTGCGGCCCACCGACGTGAACTGCACGACAGGTGGTTCGGAACTTGCCACCGTGAAGAAGCTGTACGGGGCCAGATTCGCGACCCCGTCCGCCGACACCGTCGACACCCAGGCAATCGGACGCGGCATCACCGACGCCGTCAGCAGCCGATAGAAACGACTCGGTGTCAGCTCTGCCGGATCGAAGAGTGCGCGCACCCCGTCCATGGTGCCGCACACACCGCCCCTTGGCTATCTCTCGCCCGGACATCTGACACTCTGGAAGGCGTGAATCCGTCCACAGCACAAGCCACCGCCGTCGTCGACGAACTGGTCCGTGGTGGGGTGCGCGAGGTCGTGCTGTGTCCAGGCTCGCGTAACGCCCCCCTCGCTTTCGCACTGCAGGCCGCCGACCTCGACGGGCGGCTACGTCTGCACATGCGGATCGACGAACGTACGGCGGGCTTCCTCGCCTTGGGATTGGCGATCGCCGGTAACCGGCCCGTCCCCATCGTGATGACCTCCGGCACCGCAGTCGCCAATCTCGGCCCCGCCGTGCTCGAGGCGAACTACGCGCGAGTGCCGCTCGTGGTGCTCAGCGCGAACCGCCCGTACGAGATGCTCGGCACCGGCGCCAACCAGACCGTCGAACAACTCGGACTGTTCGGCACCCAGGTACGCGCCACCATCAGCCTCGGTCTGGCCGAGGACGATCGGTCCCAGAACAGCCAGTGGCGTTCGGCGGTGTGCCGAGTGCTCGCCGCCGCACGAGGCACACGATCAGGCAACGCCGGGCCCGTTCACTTCGACATTCCTCTGCGTGAACCACTGGTACCGGACCTCGACGACCTCACCCGCGCCCCACAAGGTCGCCCCGACGGTGCGGCCTGGACCACCACGGCGAGCGCAACGCTCGACGTCCCACTCGACGTCGACGTCACTGCCGACACCGTCGTCATCTCCGGGCACGGCAGCGCGTTGCGCCCCGAACTGGCCGGCCTGCCCACCGTGGCCGAACCGACCGCGCCACTACATGGCTTCGCGCTGCACCCTCTCGCGCTCTCGCAGCTCAAACCCCGCCAGGCGATCATCACCGGACGGCCCACCCTGCACCGTCAGGTATCGACACTGCTGGCCGACCCGAGCGTCGACGTCTACGCCCTCACCACCGGTCCGCGCTGGCCCGACGTCTCCGGCAACGTCCTCGCCACCGGAACCCGTGCCGTCGTCACCGGGACCCCCGACGCGACCTGGATCGCGGGGTGCACCGAGTTCAGCGAACGTGCCGACGCCGCAGTGCGTCGTGAACTCGACACGCATCCCAAAGCCACCGGACTGCACGTCGCGGCAGCGGTGACGGCTGCCCTACGCGAAGGTGACCAACTACTCCTCGGCGCGTCCAACCCGGTACGCGATGCAGCGTTGGTGAGCAGTCCCCGCGCCGACGTCCGCGTGCTCTCCAACCGCGGAGTGGCAGGCATCGACGGCACCGTCTCCGCCGCCGTCGGAGCAGCGCTGGCCTACGACCACGGCCGCACCGTGGCGCTGATGGGTGACCTGACCTTCCTGCACGACGCGTCGGGCCTGCTCATCGGCACCGGTGAACCCCGGCCACGCGACCTCACCATCGTCGTCGCCAACGACGACGGCGGCGGAATCTTCGAAACCCTCGAGCAGGGCGACCCGCAGTACGCCGGGGTGTTCGAGCGAGTGTTCGGAACCCCGCACGGTATGGATCTGGCGGCACTCTGTGCGGCCTACCGTGTTCCGCACACCGCCGTCGCCGTCGACACGGTGGCGCAACACCTCGCCCGCCCGGCCGCCGGAATTCGAGTTCTCGAAGTCGCCACCGACCGAAGCGGCCTGCGTGAGCTGCACGCCCGCGTGCGAGCAGCTCTGTGACCGGCCAGGTTGTGCGTAGGTTCAAGATCGCCGTGACCGTCGTCGCCGTCGGTGTCTCGGTACTGGCCGTGATCCTCGTACTCGGCGCCTGGCGCAACGATCGCACCATCGAATCCGACATGGGCACCGCCACCGCCGAAGTTCTCTCCGCCGGATCGCTGCGGTCCGCGATCAACTTCGTGACCCCGGACGGCGCCAACCGGAACCCGAAACTCGGTGTGCTCTATCCCACCAACCTCACCGTCGGACAGCGCATCGAAGTCGAGTACGACAAGAGCGACCCCGACCTCGTTCGTGTCGCAGGCCGCAACGCGAGCGTCGCCCTGATTCCTGCCGGCTCCGTCGTCGTCGTGACGTGGCTGCTCGCCGGCCCCGCCATCTGGTACCTGCGCAAAAGGCAGCTCGCACCCCAGCAGGCTCCGACCGTCGACGCAAGTTAGTCCACCTGTCGCCCCGACTTCACGAGAACGCAGCCGGGACGACGCCCGGCGCTGTCACCGTCGACGTGTGAGAGTTGCCATAGTTGCGGAGTCCTTCCTGCCCAACATGAACGGCGTCACCAACTCGGTGCTTCGCGTGCTCGAACACCTGGGCCGCACCGGCCACGACGCCATGGTGATCGCCCCGGACACGATCGGCACCGCCAGTTCGGCGCCCACCGAACACGACGGCATCCCCGTCGTTCGGGTCCCTGCGGTCATGGTCCCCAAGGTCAGCTCGTTGCCCGTCGGCGTGCCGATGCCGAGGGTGAACGCCGCAGTGCGGGCCTTCGCGCCGCACGTCATGCATCTGGCGTCACCGTTCCTGCTCGGCGCCGGGGGAGTCGGCGTCGCCAGGTATCTGGACATCCCCACCGTCGCGGTCTACCAGACCGACGTCGCCGGATTCGCCGAAAGCTACGGTCTCGGCGTCACCAGCCGCGCCGCCTGGGCGTGGACGCGGCGAATCCACAAGAGTTGCGATCGGACACTCGCCCCGTCCACCGCGGCCGTCGACGCCCTCGAAGAGCACCGCATTCCTCGCGTGTACCGCTGGGCACGTGGCGTCGACGCCCAGCAGTTCGCACCGTCGCGTCGGAGCGTGGCGCTGCGCCGATCCTGGATCGGTGACAGCGATCGGCTGGTCGTCGGATTCGTCGGACGGCTCGCTCCGGAAAAGCATGTCGAGCGGTTGGCGGTGCTCGCCGCAGATCCGAGCGTGCAGATCGTCGTCGTCGGCGACGGCCCCGACCGCGGGGAACTGCAACGGTCGATGCCGGGCGCGATCTTCACCGGTCAACTCGGTGGTGACGAACTCGCCGCCGCGTACGCGAGCCTGGACGTGTTCGTGCACCCCGGCGAGCACGAAACGTTCTGCCAGGCCGTCCAAGAGGCCTTGGCCAGCGCGATACCGGCCGTCGGGCCGGATGCAGGCGGTCCGCGGGATCTGATCGAGCACCGTCGCAACGGATACCTGCTGCCGGTCGAGGGGTTCGGACAGGCGTTGCCCGGAGTGATCGACGCCTTGCGTCGCCGAGAGCGACGGGCGCAGATGGGGACGGCGGCACGGCAGTCGGTGCTGCACCGGACCTGGCCCGCCATCTGCGAGGAACTGCTCCGTCACTACGACGACGTGCAAGGTCTGCACCGGCACTCACAGGCCCGAGCAGCCTGAACCCGCCGCCGCCGTGACAGTTGGTAGCGTTTGCGCTGTGGCCACAACACACGGAAACCGGGCAACTCTCGAAAAACAACCGCACGAAGTTGCGTCGATGTTCGACGACGTCGCTGAACGGTACGACCTCACCAACACCGTGCTGTCCTTCGGTCAGGACCGCAGCTGGCGTCGAGCCACCCGTGCTGCCCTCGATCTGAAACCGGGCGAGAAGGTTCTGGACCTCGCCGCCGGAACCGGCGTCTCGACAGTCGAGTTGGGGCGTTCCGGTGCCTGGTGCGTTGCCACCGACTTCTCCAAGGGCATGCTGAAAGCCGGAAGCTCCCGCCGGATACCCATGGTGGCCGGCGATGCGATGAACTTGCCCTACGCCGACGACGTGTTCGACGCCGCCACCATCTCCTTCGGTCTACGTAACGTCTCGGATTTCGAGGCGGGTCTGCGCGAGATCGCCCGCGTGACCAAGCCGGGTGGACGTCTGGTCGTCAGTGAGTTCTCCACCCCCGTCTTCGGCCCCTTCCGGACGGTGTACATGGAATACCTGATGAAGGCGTTGCCGCAGGTCGCGCGGGCCGTCAGTAGCAACCCCGATGCCTACGTCTACCTTGCCGAATCGATACGGGCCTGGCCGACGCAAGAACAACTCGCCGGCAAGATCGCCGCTGCCGGGTGGAAGAACGTCAAGTGGCGCAACCTCACCGGCGGCGTCGTCGCGCTGCACTACGCCACTGCCTGACGGTCAGCCGAACAGCGGCCTCGAGTCGATCCGGCGCGATGCCGCCCCGGCGCCACGCCAGGCGCGAGCGGTCAGGTCGGCGTCGGCGTCGGTGACGAGATTGCCCATCACCCGCACCGCGACGGTCATCAGCGCTCGCGAGCGCATCGCCACCGGGCCGGAGGCTGGTAGGAACCTGGGAACGGTGAGTAGACCCGCAAGCCGTCGGGCGATCGAGAAGGCCTGTCCGTAGTGCTCACGGAGTACATTCGGCCAGAGCGTCGTCAGGTCGTCGGCGTCCAGATGTTCGACGAGGAGGCGTCCGCCTTCGAGGCCGTAGTCGATGCCTTCACCGTTGAGTGGATTCACGCAGGCCGCGGCGTCACCGACGATGGCCCAGTTGGGTCCCGCGATGTTCGAGACCGCACCACCCATGGGTAGTAGGGCCGACGCGACATCGTGGATGTCACCGGTCCACCGCCATTCGTCGCGACGTTGGTCGGTGTACAGATCGAGCAGCGGCCGGAGCGCTCCGGGCGCCGGGCGCTTCGACGTCGCGAGGGTTCCCACACCGATGTTCACCTCTCCGGTACCGAGAGGGAAGATCCAGCCGTAACCGGCCTGCAGAGTGCCTGCGGAGTCTCGGAGTTCGAGATGCGACGTGATCCACGGATCGGCGCTGCGTGGCGTCGCCACATAAGCGCGGGCGGCGACTCCGTACGCGGTGTCCCGATGCCATTCGCGCCCCAACTTCTTTCCCAGCGTCGATCGCACGCCGTCCGCGACGATCAAGGTGGTGCAGCGTAGGACGCTTCGCCCGGTCGGCCCCACCAGCACGACGCCGGTCACCCGGCCGCCGTCCTCCTCGATGTCGACCGCTTTGGTGCCCTCGACCATCACTGCACCGGATTCGACGGCGCAGCGCCTCAACTTGTCGTCTAATTCGGTGCGCGGAATTGCACTGCCGATGGCCGGAAACGACGTTCCGGGCCACTCGAGTTCGAGTTCCTGCCCGAAGCCGGACAGCCGAAGCCCACGATTGGTGGTGTGTGATCGAACCCACTGCCCGAGACCCAGGAGATCCAGCTCGGCAACCGCGCGCGGTGTGAGCCCGTCACCACACGTCTTGTCCCGAGGGAAGACGGCCGCGTCGACGATGACGACGTCGCGGCCGGACCGGGCAGCCCACGCAGCCGCTGCAGAACCTGCAGGACCAGCGCCGATGACCACAATGTCGGTTTCGGTGGGTGGTGAAACGGAGGCGGGGGACTGTTCGTCGGCAGGCACACTCACATCTTCCCAGGCCCGCGATAGTGACCGTGGCGAGGCCGACCTGCGGGCCAACCGCTAGGTTCACTACCGTGGGAACCGAGCCGTCACTGACGACAGGAATGGGTACTGACATCGTGAGCACCGAAAAGACCGCTGCCGACGACACGGAAGCGAGCACCGTCGTAGCCGGCGTCGAACTGGGCGACGCACAGCTTGCTGCAGTGGTCCGCACCGGACTCTCCGATGTCGAGAAGCTCTTGGTCGACGAATTGTCCGACGGTGAGGACTTCCTGACCGAAGCTGCACTGCATCTGGCACGGGCCGGTGGGAAGCGTTTTCGTCCGCTCTTCACGATTCTGACGGCTCAACTGGGTCCGGAGCCCACCGCTCCGGCTGTGGTCACGGCCGCGACGGTCACCGAACTCGTGCATCTGGCGACGCTCTATCACGATGACGTGATGGACGAGGCCTCGATGCGGCGTGGCGCTCCCAGTGCGAATTCCCGGTGGGGTAACAGCATCGCCATCCTGGCCGGTGACTATCTGTTCGCGCATGCCTCACGCCTGGTCTCGACGCTCGGTCCCGAGGCCGTTCGGATCATCGCCGAAACCTTTGCCGAGCTGGTCACAGGGCAGATGCGCGAGACCATCGGCGTCACGCAGGAACAGGATCCGATCGAGCACTATCTCAAGGTGGTGTGGGAGAAGACCGGCTCGCTGATCGCCGCATCCGGGCGTTTCGGTGGAACGTTCTCCGGCGCCGACGCTGCACATATCGAACGCCTCGAGCGTCTCGGTGACGCCGTCGGCACGGCATTTCAGATCACCGACGACATCATCGACATCTCGTCGGTCGCTGCCCAGTCCGGGAAGACCCCCGGTACCGATCTGCGGGAGGGCGTCTTCACGTTGCCCGTGCTGTACGCATTCCGGGAAGAAGGCCCCGACGCGGATCGGTTGCGCGAGATTCTCGACGGCCCGGTGACCGACGACGCCCTGGTCGAGGAGGCGCTCGCGCTCCTCGAGCGCTCGCCAGGCATGGCCAAGGCGAAGGCGAAGCTCGTCGAGTACGCCGATGCCGCGAAGGCTCAACTCGCAGAACTTCCGCAGGGTCCGGCCAACGAGGCTCTCGTGCGTTTGATCGACTACACGGTCGGCCGCGTCGGCTGACACGTTCTCGGCTGATGGTCCGGACGGGAACCCGGATGCCGTCGCCCTTCGTTGACATCGAAGAACCGCACGACGTGGACCAGTGTTTTCACGGGTGGGGGAGTTCGATCGAGACGAGAGGGTGAGCGAGTTGCACGGCTACGCAAACGGAGCGAAAACGTTCGGGTTGCTGGTGGGGATGTCGGCGCTGATCGTATTCGTCGGCTCGTTGTTCCACAGTTCGACGGTCGTGCTGTTCGCGGTCGTGTTCGCGGTGGGCATGAACGCCTACGTGTACTTCAACAGCGACAAACTCGCGTTGCGTTCGATGCGGGCGCAGCCCGTCACCGAAGTGGAAGCCCCGCAGATCTATCGGATAGTGCGGGAGTTGGCAACGATCGCCCATCAACCGATGCCGCGGTTGTACGTGAGCCCGACCAATGCGCCGAACGCGTTCGCGACCGGTCGCAATCCCCGTCATGCGGCGGTGTGCGTGACCAGCGGAATCATGCAGATCCTCAACGAACGTGAATTGCGGGCAGTGCTCGGTCACGAGCTGTCCCACGTTTACAACCGCGACATCTTGATCTCGTCGGTTGCCGGGGCGATGGCCAGTGTCATCTCGGGTCTGGCCAACTTCGCGATGTTTGCCGGTATGTTCGGGGGCCGCGGGAACGGGCAGGGGGCGAATCCGATCGCACTGTTGTTGGTCTCGCTGCTGGGTCCGATCGCCGCCACCGTGGTCAAGCTGGCCGTTTCGCGCTCGCGGGAGTATCAGGCCGACCAGTCGGGTGCCGAACTCACCGGGGATCCGCTGGCGTTGGCGTCAGCGTTGCGCAAGCTGGAGGTGGGGGTAGCTGCCGCGCCGCTTCCGCCGGAGCCGAAGCTCGCGGCGCAGTCTCACCTGATGATCGCCAACCCTTTCCGGGCGGGTGAGAAGGTCGGCAAGCTGTTTTCCACACACCCGCCGATGGCGGACCGGATCGAGCGTCTGGAACGTATGGCGGGGATGTAGGGGGTGAAGGCCCCTGTGCGCCTTGTGGTAGTTCCGACTACCGAAGGCGCGCAGGGGCCCGGCTCCTACCTGTAGTTCACGAACTGCAGGGCAATCCCGAAGTCCTCACCCTTGAGTAGCGCGATGATCTCCTGGAGGTCGTCGCGCTTCTTGCTGCTCACGCGCAACTCTTCACCCTGGATCTGTGCCTTGACGCCCTTGGGGCCCTCGTCACGGATCTTCTTGGTGATCTTCTTCGCGTTCTCGCTCGTGATGCCCTGAACCAGGGTTCCGGACAGCTTGTAGATCTTTCCGGACTGGGCGGGCTCGCCGGCATCGAAGGCTTTCAGGGAGATGTCCCGACGGATCAGCTTCTCCTTGAACACGTCGAGTGCAGCCAACAGGCGCTCCTCGGTGTCGGCATTGAGAGTGATCGTCTCTTCCCCCGACCACTCGATCGACGCTCCGGTGTTCCGGAAATCGAAGCGGGTGGTCAGCTCCTTGGCAGCTTGATGCAGGGCGTTGTCCACCTCTTGACGGTCTACTTTGCTCACGACGTCGAAGGACGAATCAGCCACTTCACACTCCTGCTTCCCGGTAGTTGTCGAATATCGAATTCATCTGCCGTTCACGACGGCGGACCACTCGACGGTATCGGGTTGGCAGGGGCGCTCACCACCCGGTTTGCAAAATGGGGGTGTGTTCGTTGTATTCTTCTCACCGCACCAAGGAAGCCGTTCTCGGCCGCTGCTCGCCGCGATTCAATCGCGGGTGTGTCGGATCGAGACCAGGTGCGAGCACGGCAGATTGCCCGAGCGGCCAATGGGAGCGGACTGTAAATCCGTCGGCTTATGCCTACGTAGGTTCGAATCCTACATCTGCCACCCGAGTCAGCCCCGATCCTCACCGAGGATCGGGGCTGACTTCGTTGTGCGCTCTCTCGGTAGGCGACGGCGGTTCCATGAACGGGCGCGCGGACCGGCGCGCCGTCGGCAGTTTCGGATGTTCAGGGATGGCTCGGTTTGTCGCCCCTGTCGTGTGCAGGGAATGTTCGGGCGCCATTCGTTCTCTAGCCGGCGGCTCGAATGGGTGCAACAATGGTCTCCAGTGCCAGTTTTGCCCCAATGACCAGCGGATTTGGTGCTGACGGTCGTTCGTGTGTAATCTTTCGGAGGCTTCAAGAGAGCGGCAACGCACTCCGGAAGCCACGCCCCCTTAGCTCAGTCGGCAGAGCGTTTCCATGGTAAGGAAAAGGTCAACGGTTCGATTCCGTTAGGGGGCTCGCTGGATTGTGGTGCCGTGCTAACCGCGCGACACTCGACACCGAGGCGGTGTAGCTCAGTTGGTAGAGCAAACGACTCATAATCGTTGCGTCGCCGGTTCAAGTCCGGTCACCGCTACACAATATGCATGATCCACCCTGATTGTTCGTAATCAGATACACCCGAAAGTAGGCATCCCGTGGCCTCCTCGACCGACGTTCGGCCCAAGATCACCTTGGCCTGCGAGGTATGCAAGCACCGCAATTACATCACCAAGAAGAATCGGCGCAACGACCCCGATCGCTTGGAGATCAAGAAGTTCTGCCCCAACTGCGGAACCCACCAGTCGCACCGCGAATCGAAGTAGTCCTTCGCCGGACTGCGATTGTCGCGGAAGACCCTTCCAGGGACTGCGTATTCGGGTTCTAGTCGGGAGTGAGTTTCTACGTGACAGATTTGCAAGAGCACAAGGCAGCGGCCGTGGTCCACGAGGACCCGGCCGCTCACGCCGTCAAGATGGTCGGTCACCACTATCGAGCCGAAGACTTCTACGAGGTCGGTCGCGAGAAGGTGCGTGAGTTCGCTCGTGCGGTTCAGGATGCACATCCTGCGCATCACGACGAGGCCGCAGCCAAGGGTCTCGGATACGACGGTCTGATCGCACCCGTGACGTTCGTCGCGATCGTGGGGGCTATTGCGCAGCGGCGTTTGTTCGACGAGATCATCACCGGTTACGACCTGAGTCAGATTCTGCAAACGGATCAGCGCTTGGTTCTGCACAAGCCGATGAAGGTCGGTGACCGACTCTTCTGTGACGTCTACCTGGACTCGTTCAGGCAGGCCGCAGGTAGCGACATCATCGTGACCAAGAACATCGTCACCGATCAGGACGGCGAAGAGGTGGTCACCACGTGGACCACTCTTGTCGCCCGCACCGGTGGTGTGGTGGACGAGAACATTCTGCACGCTGTGAAGGATGTGGTGATGCATGTCGCATCGTGAATTTTCCGAGGTGAGCGTCGGTGATCTTCTTCCTGAGAAGGTCGTGACTCTCACTCGGGGCAACCTCGCCAACTACACCGGCGTGTCGGGAGATCCCAACCCGATTCACTTCAGCGACGGTGTCGCGCGGCTCGCCGGTTTGCCGGACGTGGTCGCACACGGCATGCTGTCGATGGGTCTCGGTGCCGGTTACGTCACCGAATGGCTCGGGGATCCTGGCGCAGTGACCGAGTACAATGTACGGTTCACGAGTCCGGTTCTCGTGGCTGCCGACAAGGCGGCCGAGATCGAGTTCACCGCGAAGGTGAAGTCGGTCGACGAGGAAAGCAAGACTGCAGTACTGGCAATCGTGGCGAAGTCCGACGGAAAGAAGATTTTCGGTCGCGCCACTGCCACGGTCCGTCTCGCCTGATCGCAGGGCGGATTGTGTTTGTTCCGGGGCTTTGAAGTACACTGAGATTTCTGGGATTCCTCAGCGCTGCGCGCTGCCCTGAATGTTTCAAGACATTCAACGGGGGTGGCGCGTATGTTGTGTGATCGCAGAGCGGTTGACGCAGGTAGAATTATCTGCCGGGTGTCAACCAAAGGGGCGTAGCTCAACTGGCAGAGCAGCGGTCTCCAAAACCGCAGGTTGCAGGTTCAAGTCCTGTCGCCCCTGCCCCCGGATGCCAGCGACTGAGAGGAACGACGTGAGCGAGGAGCGCGCCAAGCGCGACGCCGACACTTCGGATTCGGAGACGTCCACGTCTGCCGATTCCACCGGTGTCGACGACACTGCAGCTGACGCGACGACGCGTTCCGATCTGTCGCTGACCAAAGACGAGGCGAAAAGCTCGTCTGCATCGAGCAGGGATTCCACCAGGCCGACCGGTAAGCGCGCCACGCGCGGTGCTTCGGCCGGTGTGTCCACCGTGAAGACACCGGTTCGGACCGCCACCACGCGGGCAGGAGCTGCGAGCTCTACCACGAAGCCGAAGGTGAAGAAGGACAACATCTTCAAGCGCCTTCGTAAGTTCTTCCGTGAGGTCATCGCAGAGCTCCGCAAGGTCATCTGGCCCAATCGCAAGCAGATGGTCACCTACACCAGTGTCGTTCTGGCATTCGTCGTGTTCATGGTGGCATTCATCGGCGGCTTCGACATCGCCGTCATCAAGGGTGTCACCTGGCTGTTCGGCTGATTGCCGAATCTGCGGTCATCCCTGCCTGCGAGCGCGAGAAAGACCCGTCCCGGGTCCGAGTAACGAGAGGAAGCGAGTGCCCCAGTGAGCACCCCCGAGAACGACACGAATGAGGCTTTGGCCGAAGTGGACGTCGTGGTTGCCGAAGGCACCGATGTGGACGTTGCCGAAGGCACCGATGTGGACGTTGCCGAAGGCACCGATGTGGACGTTGCCGAAGGCACCGATGTGGACGTTGCCGAAGGCGTCGATGTAGACGCTGCCGACGTATCGGCCGACACCGAAGCGACCGAGGACGTCATTTCCGACGATGCCGAGAACTCCGACGAGGCTGCTCCGGTTGCCGAGATCGAGGTCGAGGATCCGGTTGCCGAGTTGAAGGCGGCTTTGCGTCGCGCGCCTGGTGACTGGTACGTCATTCACTCGTACGCCGGTTACGAGAACAAGGTCAAGACCAACCTCGAGACCCGAGTCCAGAACCTGGACGTCGGCGACTACATCTTCCAGGTGGAAGTTCCCACCGAAGAGGTCACCGAGATCAAGAACGGCCAGCGCAAGCAGGTCAACCGCAAGGTTCTGCCCGGCTACATCCTGGTTCGTATGGAGCTGAACGACGAGTCGTGGGGCGCGGTGCGTAACACGCCGGGCGTTACCGGTTTCGTCGGCGCAACGTCACGTCCGTCGCCGCTGACCCTCAACGAGGTCGTCAAGTTCCTGCTTCCGCAGCAGGAGCAGAAGAAGCAGCAGGCCGCCGCGGCTGCCGTCGCGGCAGGCGAGGCTCAGCCCGAGACCTTCGGCAAGCCCGTCATCGAGGTCGATTTCGAGGTCGGCGAGTCGGTGACCGTCATGGACGGCCCGTTCGCGACTCTTCCGGCCAGTATCAGCGAGGTCAACGGCGAGCAGCAGAAGCTCAAGGTTCTCGTGTCGATCTTCGGTCGTGAGACGCCGGTCGAGCTCAACTTCAATCAGGTCGCGAAGCTCTGACGACCCCCCACACACTTGCATTGCACCACGCAAGACACACACCCGAGCTAGAAACTAGGAACTAGAGATGCCCCCAAAGAAGAAGAAGCTCGCCGGGCTCATCAAGCTGCAGATCCAGGCAGGTCAGGCTAACCCTGCACCTCCAGTGGGTCCTGCGCTCGGTCAGCACGGCGTGAACATCATGGAGTTCTGCAAGGCCTACAACGCGGCGACTGAGTCCCAGCGCGGCAACGTCGTGCCGGTCGAGATCTCGGTTTACGAAGACCGGACCTTCGATTTCAAGCTGAAGACCCCGCCTGCCGCCAAGCTGCTCCTCAAAGCGGCCGGCGTTGCCAAGGGCTCCGGTGAACCGCACAAGACCAAGGTCGCCACGGTGACCATGGATCAGGTGCGCGAAATCGCGAAGACCAAGGCTGAAGACCTCAATGCCAATGACATCGAGCAGGCCGCGAAGATCATCGCCGGCACCGCTCGTTCCATGGGCATCACGGTCCAGGGCTGACAAGTCCCGCTCCTCCTGGTGGGCTGACACAGCCCGCTACACAAGCACAGCGTGGGAGGGCCGGCCAGGCCCCGACCACTACTGAACCAGTCACCATCGCGGTTCGATACTTCGCATGTCGAAGTTCGCCGCGGTGAGAAGTAAGGACAGAAGAAATGGCAAAGCGCAGCAAGGCGTACCTCGCCGCCGCTGAGAAGATCGACGCAGACGCGCTCTACAGCCCCCTGCAGGCTGCAAAGCTCGCCAAGGAGACGTCGTCGTCGAAGATGGATGCAACCGTCGAGGTTGCGGTCCGTCTCGGTGTCGACCCGCGCAAGGCGGACCAGATGGTCCGCGGGACGGTCAACCTCCCGCACGGCACCGGCAAGACGGCTCGCGTCGTCGTGTTCGCCGTGGGCGAGAAGGCAGCAGAAGCAGAAGCTGCAGGTGCTGACGTCGTCGGTGCAGAAGACCTGATCGAGCGTATCCAGGGCGGCTGGACTGATTTCGACGCCGCTATCGCGACCCCTGATCAGATGGCCAAGGTCGGCCGCATCGCCCGTGTCCTCGGACCGCGTGGCCTGATGCCGAACCCGAAGACGGGCACCGTCACGGCGGATGTCACGAAGGCTGTCAACGACATCAAGGGCGGCAAGATCAACTTCCGCGTCGACAAGCAGGCCAACCTGCACTTCGTCATCGGTAAGGCATCGTTCGACGATGCCAAGCTGGTGGAGAACTACGGCGCCGCTCTGGACGAGATCCTGCGTGCGAAGCCTTCGTCGGCAAAGGGACGTTACGTCAAGAAGGTCACGGTCTCGACCACCACCGGTCCGGGCATCCCGGTGGATCCGAACCGTACCCGCAACCTCCTCGAGGACGACGCGTAAACAGTTCGTGTGTGCGGAAGGGCCGGTAGGAAATTTTTCCTACCGGCCCTTCTTTTGTCTGTCGTGTCTGTCCTGGCCGTTCGGGCAGCCCGGCCCGACATTTCCGTTCTCCGGTGGCATCATCGGGTCATGAACCAACTGCTCCAAACTGTCGGCCAGTACTGGTGGTTGATTTTCGTCTTCGGTGGCACCGTCGGTGGGGCTGTGAAGGGCATCGGGGTGGCGAACGAGCGCCGGATCGAGCGGCGTCAGGAGCGCTTCCGATTGAAGCAGCAGACGAAGGTGGCGATTGCGCAGGCCAATGCTCAGTACCAGACGGATGTGGAGACGCAACGTCGCGACGTCTCGAAGTCCGTCGGGCGGCACGACGAGGTGGATGCACGGTGGTTTTCGTACGAGCTCGATCCGGTGACGTTGCTGGACACCCCGATGATGACGGATATGCGGGAGCCTTTGACAGCCGACTTTCACCGCGCCAAGCATCGGGCCGATCTGCTGCGGCCGGGTAATCCGGAGACGATGCTCGGTAACGTGCAGGCGCAGGTCGAGTACCGAGAAGCGGTGCACGCGTACGTCATTGCCTTCGAGATCGCCGAGGCGGAGGCGAAGCGCCGTCGGCGAAGCGGATTCGGTCTCGAGGAGCAGGAGCGCCTGGTGCGGGCTCAGCGGTTGCTGCGGTTGGCGATGGACGAGGGGGCGACGCCGCAGGAGCGGCAGAGTGCGTATCGGCGGGCGCACAAGGAGCTCGACGGATTGCTCGTACTTCCGGACCGTGCGGTGGCGGAAATCGAACGAAAGATCGCGGGCGCGATCGGGGCGTGACCGCACGAATTGGTGATGTGGGGCTACTCGAGGTAGTCTTCGACGCGGAGTTCAGTGCTGAATCTGAACTTCACCCCGAAATCATGTTCTACCCAAGACCGTTGGTTATCGCACTTGTTTCGAGTGCGGTCGAAAGTCCGGCAGTGTTCGGCGACCCACGCAGGTGAACGAGGTAGGGGGATTGCTTGATGTTGTGGATGTGCCGTGAGAGCGGTAGGCCTCTTCTTCAAGTCTCCTCTGTACGCCCCGTGCGCTGTGCGCCGGGGCGTTTTGCATTTTCTCGGATCGGTAACGGTTTTTGAGTGGGATAACGACGCTCACGAGAGGAGGCGAAGTATGGCAAAGCCTGAGAAGGTTTCCGCAGTTGCGGAAATCACCGAGCAGTTCAAGGGTTCGACCGCCGCTGTGGTCACGGAATACCGTGGTCTTTCGGTCGGTAACATCACGACACTGCGACGCGCTCTCGGAGAAGGTGCCACCTACTCCGTCGCCAAGAACACCCTGGTCAAGCGTGCCGCCGCAGAGGCCGGCATCGAGGGCCTTGATGACCTGTTCGTCGGTCCGACCGCCATTGCATTCATCAAGGGCGAGCCGGTCGACGCTGCGAAGGCTCTGAAGAACTTCGCAAAGGACAACAAGGCGCTCATCATCAAGGGCGGCTACATGGACGGCGCTGCGCTGTCCGTGGACGAGGTCAACAAGATCGCGGATCTCGAATCCCGCGAGATCCTGTTGGCCAAGCTTGCCGGCGCGATGAAGGGCAACTTGGCAAAGGCCGCAGGCCTGTTCAACGCTCCCGCTTCGCAGTTTGCCCGTTTGGCTGCTGCTCTGCAGGAGAAGAAGGCCGCAGAAGGCGGAGCCGCAGAGGCTCCGGCAGCGTCGGTCGACGAGGCTGCCACCGAGGCTCCGGCGGAGACCGAAGCCGAAAGCTGATCCGCACCCGCGCATCACTGCTATAACCCCGCCCGGTCGCGGATCAGCGACATGGGACTTACAGGAAGGACCGCCACAATGGCGAAGCTCAGCACCGAAGAGTTGTTGGACCAGTTCAAGGAGCTCACCCTCCTCGAGCTCTCGGAGTTCGTCAAGGCATTCGAGGAGACCTTCGAGGTCACCGCTGCTGCTCCGGTCGCAGTTGCTGCTGCCGGCGCACCGGCTGCCGCTGAAGCTGCTGAAGAGCAGGACGAGTTCGACGTCGTCCTCGAGTCGGCCGGCGACAAGAAGATCCAGGTCATCAAGGTCGTTCGTGAGGTCGTTTCCGGCCTCGGCCTGAAGGAAGCCAAGGATCTCGTCGAGAGCGCTCCGAAGGCCATCCTCGAGAAGGTCTCCAAGGAAGCTGCCGAAGCTGCCAAGGAAAAGCTCGAAGCTGCCGGCGCGAAGATCGCTGTCAAGTAAGACGGTATTTGTCGCTGCTCTTCGTGAGTAGTCGGAAAGAGGGCCACCCCGGTTGGGGTGGCCCTCTTTTTCGTATGCGCTGGGTTCGGTTCGAACACCGGTGCTCAGCTCGAATCGCGGGACGTGTCGCAAATCACTTGTCGTCATGAAAGTGACCGACATGTAGTGGAAAATTGCCTGGTTAGGGACCTATTCGGTGACCAGGGTGCGGCGGGTTTTCGACGCGTGACAGACCTTGGTCGGGAGGGTCGGGGAGCGCGGTGTAGTCACCGCGCAGGTCGACTCGGTGTAGCCGTTTCCTGTTGTCCGAGAACTGAATTGTCGAATTTCGGTGCAATCCGGTGGGGGGTGTGCGGGACGATGTGAAGTGCAGTACAGTGCGATATTACTCATTAGTAGTATTCGCGGTCACGGGTATCGCCCACATGCGATAGAGTGACCCAACCCACACCGGGTGCATGCAACGACGTCGCGGAGGTAATTGTGGGAGTCGAGGTAGCCGTTCAGGGGCTGACGAAGTCGTTCGGGTCGCAGAGGATTTGGCAGGACGTGTCGCTCACCCTCCCGGCGGGTGAGGTCAGTGCACTACTCGGCCCGTCGGGAACTGGTAAGTCCGTGTTCTTGAAGTCGTTGATCGGACTTCTTCGCCCCGAAGCCGGTTCCATCGTGATCGACGGCACGGACATCTTGAAGTGCTCGTCGAAGGAGCTCTACGAAATTCGGAAATTGTTCGGGGTCCTGTTCCAGGACGGGGCGCTGTTCGGTTCGATGAACTTGTACGACAACATCGCCTTCCCGCTGCGTGAGCACACCAAGAAGTCCGAATCGGACATCCGCAAGATCGTGATGGAGAAGTTGGATCTGACCGGTCTGGTCGGCGCCGAGGACAAGCTCCCCGGGGAAATCTCCGGTGGTATGCGTAAGCGCGCCGGTCTGGCACGTGCGCTCGTGCTCGATCCCGAGATCATCCTCGTCGACGAGCCGGACTCCGGACTCGACCCGGTCCGAACCACGTACATCAGCCAGACGTTGATCGACATCAACGCGCAATCGGATGCCACCATCCTGATCGTCTCGCACAACATCAACCTCGCCCGGACGGTGCCCGACAACATCGGGATGCTGTTCCGGCGGCAGCTCGTGATGTTCGGCCCGCGCGAGGTCTTGTTGACGTCGGACGAGCCGGTGGTCAAGCAATTCCTCAACGGCACCATGATCGGTCCGATCGGAATGTCCGAGGAGAAGGACGAAGCTCAGATGGCTCACGAGCAGGCGCTCGTCGACGCCGGGCACCATGCCGGCGGCGTCGAGGACGTCGAGGGCATCGTGCCGCAGATGAAGGCGACACCGGGAAATCCGGAACGCCAGGCGGTGCGTCGGCGTCAGGAACGGGTCAGGCAGATCGTGCACACCCTGCCACTCAATGCCCAGGCCGCAATTCACGACAGCCTCAACGAGGAAGACTCGGCCGGCGAGCACAACCGTCGTTATGCGGACGCCCCCAGTGCGCGCGTGGAGTGGGACGACTCACTGGACACGCAGGTCATTCCGGTCTTGGACGTCGATCAGTACGGGAACACCACACACAGGCAAGGGTAGGCGTATCGGATGGGGGTTACCCGAAACTCGGTGCTGAGTCCGGTCAACGGCGCACTCACTCAGGCCGGCAATATCGTCGAGCTGTTCGTCGATGTGGTCAAGAACACGTTCAGGCGACCTTTTCAGTTTCGCGAGTTCATCGAGCAGGCCTGGTTCATCGCCAGCGTGACGATTTTGCCGACCGCGCTGGTGGCCATTCCGTTCGGAGCGGTCGTCTCGCTGCAGACCGGGTCACTGATCAAGCAGCTCGGTGCTGAGTCCTTCACAGGTGCGGCAAGTGTTCTGGCTGTGATTCAGCAGGGAAGTCCGCTGGTGACGGCCCTGCTCGTGGCAGGTGCCGCAGGATCGGCGGTCACCGCAGATCTGGGCTCGAGAACCATTCGCGAGGAGATCGACGCGATGGAGGTACTGGGCATCAATCCGATCCAGCGTCTGGTCGTGCCACGAGTTCTGGCGATGGTGCTCATTGCCGTGCTCCTCAACGGACTCGTGTCGGTGGTGGGCGTCGCAGGTGGCTACTTCTTCAACGTGGTGCTGCAAGGCGGCAATCCGGGTGCATACATCTCGTCGTTCTCCGCGTTTGCGCAACTGCCCGACTTGTGGAGTGCCGAGATCAAGGCGGCGGTGTTCGGCTTGATTGCCGGCGTGATCTCCGCGTACAAGGGCCTACATCCCTCGGGCGGTCCGAAAGGTGTCGGCGAGGCGGTCAATCAGGCGGTGGTCATCACGTTCCTGTTGCTGTTCTTCGCCAATCTGATTCTGACCATGGTGTACCTCCAGATCGTCCCGGCGAAGGGATCTTGACCTCCATGACCATTGCACGAGGCCGCGGCGATCGACTTGTTCTCCGCAGTCGTAAGGTCGCCAGGATTCCGGTCGACGCGCTCGATCGGGCGGGCGAGCAGATGTCGTTCTACGCTCGCGCCATTGCATGGACGCCCCGCACTTTGCACCGATACCGCAAGGAGACGCTCCGCCTCCTCGCCGAGGTGACCTTCGGCAGCGGTGCGCTCGCCGTGATCGGTGGAACCATCGGCGTGATCGCGATGATGTCGGGATTCACCGGCGTCGTGGTGGGACTGCAAGGGTTCGCAGCACTGGAACAGTTGGGCAGTTCGGTGCTCACCGGCTTCCTCTCCGCGTACGTCAACACCCGTGAGATCGCGCCTATCGTTGCGGCACTGGCTCTCTCGGCTACCGTGGGGTGTGGTTTCACCGCTCAACTCGGGGCGATGCGTATCTCCGAAGAGATCGACGCGCTGGAAGTGATGGCCGTGCCGTCGGTGCCGTTTCTGGTGACTACACGCATGATCGCCGGTTTCGTGGCAGTCATTCCGCTGTACATCGTCGGCCTGTTGGCCGCGTATCTGGCGTCGCGGGTGATCAGTACCGTGTTCAACGGCCAGTCGACGGGATCGTACGATCACTACTTCAATTTGTTCCTGCCACCGCAGGACGTGTTGTATTCGTTCGCCAAGGTCTTGGTGTTCGCCTTCGTCCTGATCTTGATTCACTGTTATTACGGTTACCACGCGTCCGGCGGCCCGGCCGGTGTGGGCGTGGCCGTCGGTCGCGCCGTCCGGGCTGCGATCGTGACGATTGCGGTGCTCGACTTCTTCCTCAGCCTGGCGATCTGGGGGACTACGACAACTGTGAGGGTGGCCGGATGATCGAGGCTCCGTCAGTTCTGCGCCGCCGCGTCCTCGGACTGGTGTTCTTCGTGGTGGTGGCCTTGTTCCTGACTTTCACCATCGGAACGTTCACGAAGACGTTCAAGGACGTCGTGAAGATCGACCTGATCACCGACACGGTCGGGAACGCGCTGCCACCGAATGCGGACGTGAAGGTGCGCGGCCTGCTGGTGGGCGAGGTGCGCTCGGCGTCCACCAAGGACGGTAAGGTCACCTCGGTCCTGGCCATCGATCCGGACAAAGCCGGATTGATTCCGTCGAATGCGACTGCGCGGCTGTTGCCGAAGACGCTGTTCGGCGAGCGATACGTGTCCTTGATCGTTCCGGACGGGCCGTCGGCTCCGCCGATCGAGGCGGGCACGGTACTGGAACAGGACAAGAGTGGAAACGCCGTGGAGGTGGGCGATGTCCTCGACGGTTTGTTGCCGCTTCTGCAAGCGGTTCCGCCGCAGGACCTCGCCAACACGCTCGGTTCACTCGCGCAGGGACTCAGTGGCCGAGGCGCGGAACTGGGCCTGACCGTCGACCGGCTCGAGGAGATCTTCCGAGGTGTCAATACCGAACTGCCCGCAGTCCAGGAAGATCTGCGGAAATTCGCCGACTTCTCGCAGACGTATTCGGAAGCCGCCCCGGATCTGGTGAACGCATTGGATAATTTGCGCACCACCGGAAATACCGTGGTCGAGAAGCAGAATCCGATCAAGACCCTACTCGCGTCGTTGACGACGACGTCGTCGACAGCCGCGGATTTCCTCGACGCGAACGCGTCCTCGATCATCTCGATTGCCGCCGACTCGAGGGTGACGTTGCAGTTGTTGGCCCAGTATTCGCCGACTTTCGGGTGCACGTTCGAGGGCTTCTCGAACACGGCACCCGAGGCCGCGAGGATTCTGTCCGCCGATGCTCCCAACCCGGGTGTGCGAGCGAGCATTCAGCTGGTCAACCCGAAGGGGCGATACCTGCCCAACCAGGACGAGCCCAGGCTCATCGACAACCGCGGCCCGGTTTGCTACGACAACGTCACCGAGCCGGGTAAGCCGTTCCCGCAGTACCCGGGCGGTTCGTACGGTGACGGTTCGTACCAGGTGCCGTCCCGTAACCCGGGTCCGGCAGTCATGGATTTCCTGCCCGCTCCCGAGGGATCCGGTCCGCGGTTGTTCTCGACCAACACCAGCGGTCCCGTGCAGCAGGCGGGGTACGCGGGTTCGACTTTGGAAGAAGACACGATGAAGGTGATCTACGGTCAGGCGAACGGTGTTGCGCCGGGTGATGTTCCGTCGTGGACCACCATGGTCGGTGCGCCCGCGTTTACCGGAGCACAGGTGAGTGTCCAATGAGGGGACTGGCCGCGCCGCTGATCAAATTGACCGCGTTCGTCGTGATCACGATTCTGGCTACCGGCTTGCTCGCTGCCAGCATCGCCAATCTCGGCGGTGGCGGCGGAACCAAGTTCAAGGCAGTCTTCTCCGATGTCACCTCGTTGAATCAAGGTGACGAGGTGCGGATCGCGGGTGTCCGGGTGGGGCAGGTGGAAAAGATCTCCATCGTCAACGACAATCAGGCCGAGGTGGAATTCTCGGTGTCCGATCGTGACTGGCTGCCGGCGAGTTCGATCGCGACCATTCGTTTTCGGAACCTCGTCGGGCAGCGGTACATCGCGCTCACCCAGGGGGAGGGAAGTCAGGGGCGTAAGTTGAACGGCGGAGATACTCTGCCCCTCGACCAGACTCGACCGGCCGTGAACCTGACCACGCTGTTCAACGGTTTCAAGCCCCTGTTCACGACATTGAGTGCGGACGACGTGAACAAGCTGTCCTACCAGATCATCCAGGTGTTCCAGGGGGAGTCGGGTACCATCGGTGAACTCGTTCGTAATACCGCGAGCTTGACCAATACGATCGCGGACAAGGACGTCGTGATCGGCCACGTCATCGACAATCTCAACGACGTGCTCGCCACCGTGAACGCAAACGACGAGAATCTCGATTCGCTCATCGTCAACACACAGCAACTTGTCTCGGGTCTGGCCGCCGACCGAGGAGTTGTCGGTTCGGCGGTGACGTCGCTGGCCGGCCTGACCAACGCGACGGCCGATCTGCTGGAGCCGACCCGCCCGTCCATTCAAGGATCGATCACCGCGCTCGACACGTTGGCCACCACTCTCAATCGTCGAAGTGACGATGTGAATGCGGTGCTGGCGACGTTACCGGTCAAGCTGGACAAGCTCACCCGGGTGGCGAGTTACGGTTCCTGGTTCCAGTTCTATCTCTGCGGGATCGACATCGTCGCCGGTCCGGGGCAGTCGTCCGCATTGAATCTTCCCACTGGCTTGCCCACGGTCAACCAACCGATCTACACCAATGCGGCCAAGCGATGCACTCAAGACGGTATGAGGGAGTTGCAGGGTCGATGAGTAAACGTCGCAGTCCGGCGATGGCCGGTGCTATCGGGATCTTCGTGGTGCTGCTGGCCACGTCGTCCGCATTCTTTCTCGATTCTCTGCCGTTCGTGGGCGCGGGTTCCTCGTATTCCGCGGAGTTCTCCGAAGCGGCTGGGCTCAAGTCCGGGAACGAGGTTCGTATCGCCGGCGTCAAGGTGGGCAAGGTGACATCGGTGGACCTCGACGGCGATCGAGTTCTCGTCGATTTCAAGGTGTCCGACGCGTGGGTAGGAAATCAGACGTCGGCGTCCATCCAGATCAAGACGATTCTGGGGCAGAAGTACCTCGCTCTCGATCCTCGTGGAACCGATAATCTCCAGCCGGGAACTCGAATTCCGTTGGACCGTACGACCTCTCCGTACGACGTGGTCCAGGCTTTCTCGTCGGCGGCCGACACGGTGGGTGACATCGACACCGATCAGCTGGCGCAGAGCATGGAGACGCTCTCGCAGGCGTTCTCGGAGACACCGGCAGATATCAGGGCATCGCTGGACGGTGTGAGCCGGTTGTCGCAGACCATCGCCAGTCGCGATCAGGATTTGCAGAAACTGTTCGACGCGACCGGTAAGACTTCTCAGATCCTGGCCGACCGCAACAAGGAATTCACCAAGTTGATCAGCGACGGGGCGCTACTGGTGCAGGAACTGAACAATCGACAGCAGGCCATCTCGCAGCTGCTCGTCGGGACTCAGCGTGTCTCCCAACAGCTCACCGGCCTGGTTCGTGACAACGAGGCCGCGATCGGGCCGGCGCTCACTCAACTCAACGGCGTCATCGACATCTTGAACGCGAACAACGAGAATCTGGACAAGGCGCTCGAGCTGTACGAACCTTTCATTCGGTTGTACGCCAACGTCGTCGGCAACGGACGTTGGTTCGATCAGGTTGTGGTGAACCTGCTTCCGCCGGGGTTGCCGGACATTCCGGGTTACCGCGAACCCGTTCGCACGGTGGGAGGTAACTGATGGTCGACACAGCAGTGGCAGGCAACGGATCGAGAAAGCGGACGACGGCGGTGATCGCCGCGGTCCTGGTGGCGTTGATTTTGCTGGGAGGGGCACTGTGGTGGTTGCTCACGCGCGCCGGAACAACCACGATCACAGCATATTTCGACAAGTCGGTCGGTATCTACGAGGGCACGGACGTGCGAGTGCTCGGTGTGAAGGTGGGTACAGTCACGTCGGTGGAGCCGCAGGGTGAGAGGGTCAAGGTCGATCTTCGAGTTCAACGGGGGGTCGATGTTCCGGCCGGCGCGGGCGCCGCTCAGATAACGCCGTCGGTGGTTGCGGACAGGTACGTCCAGTTGACGCCGGTGTACACCGGCGGCGACAAGATGGAGAGCGGCGCAGTCATTCCCTTCGAGCGAACCGCTACGCCGGTGGAGGTCGATCAGTTGTACTCGAGCATCGACGACCTGGCGACGGCATTGGGTCCCGACGGGGCCAACAAGGACGGCGCATTGTCGAAATTCGTCGAGACCGGTGCGGCGAACCTGGACGGAAACGGTGCGGCATTGGGCGCGAGCATCACCAATCTTTCGGACGCGGCCCGGACCCTGAACGATTCGCGCGACAACATTTCACTGACGATCAAGAACCTCGACACTTTCGTCGGGGCCTTGGCGGACAACGATCAGCAGGTACGTCAGTTCAACAGCCAGCTTTCCGATCTGACGGGATTCCTGGCCGGCGAGCGGGAGGATCTCGGCGCGGCACTGAACCAGTTGTCGTTCGCGCTCGGTGACGTCGCCAAGTTCGTGGCGGACAATCGCGAGCAGATCGCCCGTACCGCAGACGGACTTGTGGCACCGACACAGACATTGGCCGACAACAAGCAGGCTCTGGTCGACACGCTCACGTTGCTCCCGTTGGCCATTTCGAACCTGGTTAATTCGTACGACGCGGAGTCCGGGGTGTTGGCGTCGAGGCTCGCTTTTCCTGATCTCCAGGATCCCGCCGGAGTGCTGTGCAAACTGATGGATCTGGGTAAGCTCCTGCCGGGTGATCCTCGCTTCGAGGCGTTGGGGCGGCAGATGCAGCCGGCGATCGACCAGTGCACCAATGTCGCGGCGATGGCCGATGCGGCCAATCAAGCTGCCGGGCTCAATCTTCCGTTCGGAATACTGGCGGGCCCAGAGCGCGAGAACCAGGTCGTGCCCGGCACCGTACCCGGTGTCGTCTCGCCTCGACTCAACAGTGGAAGCGGGGCGGGCGAGTGAAGCGTTCAGCGATGATCGGCGCACTCGTCTGTGCTTCGGCTCTGTCTCTCACGGCGTGCTCGTCTCAGGGAATCTATGCGATTCCACTGCCGGGCGGACCGAGCGTCGGTTCGGACCCGATGCGCGTGACCGTGGAATTCGACGACGTCCTCGACCTGGTTCCGCAGTCCGCGGTCAAGGTGGACGGTGTCCCGGTGGGCCGAGTGGAGAAAGTGTCGGTCGGTCCGGACGGGTGGAAGGCCGACGTGGGGGTCGTTCTCGATTCGTCGGTGAATCTTCCGGCCAATGCCGTTGCCTCGGTTCAGCAGACGAACCTGCTCGGTGAGAAGTTCATCGAACTGTCGGCTCCACCGACTGGGGCGGACACCGGTACCAAGCTGGCCGACGGAGCTCTGATCCCGCTCGATCGGACGCGGCACGCGACCGAGATCGAGCAGGTTCTCGGTGCGTTGTCGTTGCTTCTCAACGGTGGCGGTGTCGGTCAGCTTCAGCCCATCGTCGAGGAACTGGGTGCGGCGTTCGACGGTCGCGAAGGCAAGACACGGAGCTTGCTCGAGCAGGCGAATACCCTTATCGACGGTCTGAACGCGCAGCGTGACGACATTGCCCGCGCGCTCGACGGGTTGGACGTGTTGTCGAGCCGGGTCAACGAGCAGAACGAGAAGATCGGCCGGATTCTCGACGAATTGCCGGTGGCGACCCAGGTTCTCAACGAGCAGCGGCCGCAGCTCACTCAGATGCTGGCGCAGGTCGACAGGTTGGGTGCCGTGGGCACCGACGTGCTCACTCGGTCCAAGAACGATTTGATCGCCGACCTGCAAGCTCTGCGCCCGACGCTGAAGGCCCTCGCGGATTCCGGTGACGATCTTGTCGGTGCGTTGCCCTTTCTGCCGACGTTCCCCTTCCCGGACGATGTGGAGAAGATCGCACAGGGTGGATCGGTCAACCTGTTCCTCAGTGTCGATCTGCAGATCGGAAACACCTTGGAGGGGCTCGGTGTCGGGCAGGGCGATCCGGTGTATCGCGAACCGCGGTTCGGCAATCCGAAGCCGGTAGTCGACCCGTCCAACCCGTATTACAACGGGAACGGACCGCGGCCGGGCTGGCCGACGGTGTCGCTGCTTCCGATCGCGCCGATCCTCCCGCAGATCCCAGTGGTAGCCACGAGGCCGGACGATCCGAACGATCCGGCGAATCCGAGTCCGGCTGATCCTCTCAATCCAATCCAGGGAATGTTGCAGCAGTTCGGAATCGGTGGTGGGCAATGAGATCAGCTCTGGTCAGGTGGCAGCTTGTCGCGTTCGCCTTGGTCGCGTTGCTCGGTCTGGTATACGTGGGCGCGAAATATGTTCGGCTGGACAATCTTCTGGGGTTCGGGCAGTACACGGTCCGCACCGAGCTTGCTGACGCAGGTGGTATCTTCACCAATGCCGAGGTCACCTACCGTGGGGTTCCGGTCGGTCGAGTCGGTGCGATGGCGTTGACGGAGAAGGGAATCGAAGTCTCGCTGGACATCGACAACAATGCGCCGAGGATCCCCGCGTCCACCCGCGCAGTGGTGGCCAACCGGTCCGCGATCGGCGAGCAGTACGTGGACCTGCAGCCGGATACCGATCAGGGGCCGTTCCTGGAGGACGGTTCCGTGATCGAGGTGGGGAGCACGAGCACGCCTATCCCGATCGAAAACGTGTTGCAGAGTACGAACGGACTCGTTCAGTCGGTGCCGGTGGACGCTTTGCACACCGTCGCAGTGGAATTGGGTGCTGCGTTCAACGGTAAGGGTGAGGATATCCAGAGGCTTGCGGATTCGCTGTCCGGTCTGTCCACGGCAAGTCTCGAGGTGTTGCCGCAGACGTTGGGGTTGATCCGAAACAGCCAGACGGTGCTCAGCACCCAGTCGGATCAGTCGTCGGCGATCAAACAGTTCAGTACCGATCTGGACAAGGTGACGGCGCAATTGCGCACCAGCGATCCGGATATCCGTCGCTTGATCGACAACGGTATTCCGGCGAGCGATCAAATCGGTGCCCTGGTGAACGAGACCGGCCCGGCGTTGACGACGGACCTGACAAACCTCGCAGCGACGGCTGCCGCGTTGTCGCCCCGCGCGGCGGTGCTGCAACCGTTCCTGATCTTCCTGCCAGGTCTGGCAGCGGCCGCATCGACGGTCGCACCGGGCGACGGCACCGTGCATCAGGGACTGGTACTCGAGACCAACAATCCGCTCTCGTGCACGGTGGGTTACGAGGGCACTCGGGCGATCATCGACGAGATGAAGCGGCAGAACCCGAACTTCGACGATATGCAACAGGATTTCCCGGTGAACACCGCGGCGTCGTGTGAAGTGCCGCAGGGCAGCGAGACCGGTGTTCGTAGTGCCAACCGCGTGGTTTTCGCAGATCCGCAAACCATCCAGCCGTGGGATTTCAAGCCGAAGGTCGACCCGGACAAGCTCAATCTCAATCCCATTGCGACGCAGCTTGCTCCGATGCTGGGAGTGACACCGAAGTAAGTTGGGGCAGCGGATGATTCATGGTCCTTTTCGTCCGCTGAGGGCAGGTCCGGTCAATACAGGCAAGTAGGGTAGTGAGTGTGAATCGGACAGACAGTTCTCCTCCGGCGGCCCGGCCCGGCGTTACAGCGTCGGCCGGATTGAAAGCGTCCCTGATCGCCGCGGGCGTCGTGTTGGTGGCGGCGCTGGTCGCGCTCGGTATGTTCGGGGTTTCGTACGCGCGAGCCTTGACGTCCGACCGCAATACTGCCGCGATCCGGGACGAGGCGCTCAGCGGAGCGCAGCAGGTTGCGATCAACCTCAACAATGCCGACGCCTCGAACATCGATCAGTCGATCGAGAATATGCGCTCGTCGGTGACCGGCGATCAAATGACGGCGTACTTGCAGGACGTTCAGGACTCCATCTCCGACGAGCTTCGCAAGTCCGGATCCAAGACCGAGACCGAGATCGTGCAGTCGGCGCTGACGGAACTGAACACCGACGACAAGACGGCGACCGCGCTCGTCGTCGTGCGGGTCACGGCGACGTACGGGGAACAATTCCGCAAGAACCAGATCGGCATGCAGTTGGGGATGATCGAGGTGGACGGAGTCTGGAAGGCTCGGTCCGCGGAGCCGATCGGAACACCCATCGATCTCGGGTCCGGGACATTGCCACCCACAGACGGCAGCGCGCCTGCACCCACAGACGGCAGTGCTGTACCTACCTCGGCTGCGGCGCCGACGACAGACGGCGGTGCCCCCAGTGGTAACTGAGCAGAGACGACCGTCGCGTCGGACAGTCCGAAGGAGAAGTGCCTGATGCCACCGAAGCGTCGTCAAGGCGGGCCGGGCGGGCAGCCGAACCGTCGGCCGAAGATCGCCGGTTCCAACCGATCGTCGAAGGCCCCGGCTCGACCGTCGGACGGTGAACCGTCCGCGCCGATCATCGCGGAGCCGTCCGAGTCGGAGGCGACAGGGACGCAGACAGCCGTACCGGCGGCCGTGCCCGGTTCATCGGAATCTCCCGACACCGAGACGCGCGAGTCGAACCGAGCGGATCCGACTCCACCGGACGTCCGATCGCAAGCTGTGCCACGTGACCCGGACGTCGGTCCGGTGACCGGGAACGACTCCGTCGACCCCGACGCGGCCACGGCGCCGAGTTGGTTGCGGTGGCGAACGGTGGCGATCGTCGGCGCGGTTGCGCTCGTCGTCGCGGCGCTGGCGGTGGTCTCCTTCCTGAAAGTCGGTGCCCAACGAGATGACGTGGCCTGGGTGAATGCCGGTGAGACGACGGAGGTCATGCGGGTCACGCAGGAGTCGTTGGCTGCGGTGTTCACGTACGCCCCGGATACCTTCGACGCCGATTTCGACAAGGGCTTGCAGGGCCTGACTCAGTCGATGCGGGATGAATTGAGCGCGTTCAAGGACTCCCAGAAAGCGGGCGTCGAGCAGACCCGGACGGCGACCACGGCCGACGTGGCCTTGATCGGTGTGACCAGGTTGGAGAAGGATCGAGCTCAACTTCTGGCGCAGCTGAATGTCAGTTCGACCCAGAACGGAGTGGCCTCGGATTCCCGGTCGGGGATGGTCATGGTGAGTGTGGAGAAAGTCGGGGGAGACTGGCAGATCTCCGGCATCAAGGACCAGTAGCTGCGTGGATGGACTGCGAAGATTCCGGAACGGTCAGCAGACCTGATCCGGTTTTTCGTATGTGACGGTGGTCCTGGTTACACTGATCGGGAACGGTGTTCGAACGTATTCGATCGATGTTCGAGTGCCGCCACATGTGTCCTCGCTCTTGACGGGGCGGTCCGTAAGGTCCACTCTGATCCGTGAACACACGCGTACCAGTGAACGGCAGGCTCACGTCAGTACCTGAATCAGGACCCCATTTACACCCGACTCGACATTTCCGGAGTAAGGGTGTACTTTTGGACGTTGCGCTGGCTGCCTCCTGTCCACCCCTCGTCTCAACCGCTGCGAAGTCAAGTACTTCTTGCTTTCTGCGACGGGTTTCGTTCGGGTTGTAACCAGCGAAATTCGAAGCAGATACAGCGGCGGTCGCAACAGCACGGAGCGGCCCGCGTGAGGTGCTGGAAGGACGCATCTTGGCAGTCTCTAGCCAGACCAAGGCAGTTTCCGGAATCCCCGGAGCCCCGAAGAGGGTTTCGTTCGCGAAAGTTCGCGAACCCCTCGAAGTTCCCGGGCTTCTGGACGTACAAACCGATTCGTTCGAGTGGTTGATCGGCGCGCAGAGTTGGCGTGAACGAGCAGCAGCCCTGGGCGACAATGCAGTGTCCGGTGGTCTCGAAGACATCCTCGCGGAGCTCTCTCCGATCGAGGACTTCAACGGCTCTATGTCGCTGTCCTTCTCGGACCCTCGATTCGACGAGGTCAAGGCCTCGACGGACGAGTGCAAAGACAAGGACATGACCTACGCGGCGCCCTTGTTCGTGACCGCGGAGTTCATCAACAACAACACCGGTGAGATCAAGAGCCAGACGGTCTTCATGGGTGATTTCCCGATGATGACCGACAAGGGCACCTTCATCATCAACGGCACCGAGCGTGTGGTCGTCTCGCAGCTCGTGCGTTCTCCCGGTGTCTACTTCGACGTGAGCGTCGACAAGAGCACCGAGAAGGACCTGCACAGCGTCAAGGTGATCCCGGGTCGTGGTGCATGGCTCGAGTTCGACGTGGACAAGCGCGACACCGTTGGTGTCCGTATCGACCGCAAGCGTCGCCAGCCTGTCACCGTCCTGCTCAAGGCACTCGGCTGGACCACCGAGCAGATCACGGAGCGCTTCGGCTTCTCCGAGATCCTCATGGCCACGCTGGAGAAGGACAACACCGCCGGTACCGACGAGGCATTGCTCGACATCTACCGCAAGTTGCGTCCGGGCGAGCCCCCCACCAAGGAGAGCGCGCAGACTCTGCTGGAGAACCTGTTCTTCAAGGACAAGCGCTACGACCTCGCTCGTGTGGGTCGCTACAAGATCAACAAGAAGCTCGGCCTGAACATGGGTCAGCCGATCGTTGCCTCCACCCTCACCGAAGAAGACATCGTCGCCACCGTCGAGTACCTCGTGCGTCTGCACGCCGGTGACACCTCGATGACGGCTCCGGGCGGTGTCGAGGTTCCCGTCGAGGTCGACGACATCGACCACTTCGGCAACCGCCGTCTGCGTACGGTCGGCGAGCTCATCCAGAACCAGATTCGCGTGGGCCTGTCCCGCATGGAGCGTGTGGTTCGTGAGCGCATGACCACGCAGGACGTCGAGGCGATCACGCCGCAGACACTGATCAACATCCGTCCCGTCGTCGCGGCGATCCGGGAGTTCTTCGGAACCTCGCAGCTCTCGCAGTTCATGGACCAGAACAACCCGCTGTCGGGGCTGACGCACAAGCGTCGTCTGTCCGCCCTCGGCCCGGGTGGTCTGTCCCGTGAGCGCGCCGGCCTCGAGGTTCGTGACGTTCACCCGTCGCACTACGGCCGCATGTGCCCGATCGAGACCCCGGAAGGCCCGAACATCGGCCTGATCGGTTCGCTGTCGGTGTACGCACGGGTCAACCCGTTCGGTTTCATCGAGACCCCGTACCGCCGCGTCGTCGACGGTCAGGTCACCGATGACGTCGACTACCTGACCGCCGACGAAGAGGATCGCCACGTCGTCGCCCAGGCCAACTCGGCCATCGACCGTGACGGCCGTTTCGTCGACGCGAAGATTCTCGTCCGCCGTAAGGGTGGTGAGGTCGAGTACGTCTCGTCCGCCGACATCGACTACATGGACGTTTCGCCCCGCCAGATGGTGTCCGTCGCTACCGCGATGATCCCGTTCCTCGAGCACGACGATGCAAACCGTGCCCTGATGGGCGCGAACATGCAGCGTCAGGCGGTGCCGCTGGTGCGCAGCGAGTCGCCTCTCGTGGGTACCGGCATGGAGCTGCGTGCAGCTGTGGACGCCGGTGACGTCATCATCACCGAGAAGACCGGTGTCGTGGAGGAGATCTCCGCCGACTACGTCACGGTGATGGCCGACGACGGCAGCCGCAAGACGTACCGGATGCGCAAGTTCGCGCGTTCCAACCAGGGCACCTGCGCCAACCAGCGTCCGATCGTGGACGAGGGACAGCGGGTCGAAGCCGGCCAGGTTCTGGCCGACGGCCCGTGCACCGAGAACGGCGAGATGGCGCTGGGCAAGAACTTGCTCGTCGCGATCATGCCGTGGGAAGGCCACAACTACGAGGACGCGATCATTCTGTCGCAGCGTCTCGTGGAAGAGGACGTCCTGACCTCGATTCACATCGAGGAGCACGAGATCGATGCCCGCGACACCAAGCTCGGTGCCGAGGAGATCACTCGCGACATCCCGAACGTCTCCGACGAGGTCCTCGCCGACCTCGACGAGCGTGGCATCATCCGGATCGGTGCCGAGGTTCGTGACGGCGACGTGCTGGTCGGAAAGGTCACGCCGAAGGGCGAGACCGAGCTGACCCCCGAAGAGCGCCTCCTTCGCGCCATCTTCGGTGAGAAGGCTCGTGAGGTTCGTGACACGTCCCTCAAGGTTCCGCACGGTGAGACCGGCAAGGTCATCGGAATCCGCGTGTTCTCGCGTGACGAAGACGACGATCTGCCTCCCGGTGTCAACGAGCTGGTCCGCGTCTACGTGGCACAGAAGCGCAAGATCCAGGACGGCGACAAGCTGGCCGGCCGCCACGGCAACAAGGGCGTCATCGGCAAGATCCTGCCGCAGGAGGACATGCCGTTCCTCTCGGACGGAACTCCGGTCGACATCATCTTGAACACGCACGGCGTCCCGCGTCGTATGAACATCGGTCAGGTCCTCGAGACCCACCTCGGGTGGATCGGCAAGACCGGCTGGAATGTTCAGATCGCGGCTGACGGTACCCGTCCGGACTGGGCTGCGACCCTGCCGGAAGAGATGCTGTCCGCTCCGGCCGACTCGAACATCGCCACCCCGGTGTTCGACGGTGCGAAGGAAGACGAGCTCACCGGGCTCCTCGGCGCGACGCTGCCGAACCGTGACGGCGAGCAGATGGTCGGACCCGACGGAAAGGCCACCTTGTTCGACGGCCGCTCCGGCGAGCCGTTCCCGTACCCGGTCTCGGTCGGCTACATGTACATCATCAAGCTGCACCACTTGGTCGACGACAAGATCCACGCTCGTTCGACCGGGCCGTACTCGATGATCACGCAGCAGCCTCTCGGTGGTAAGGCCCAGTTCGGTGGCCAGCGCTTCGGTGAGATGGAGTGCTGGGCGATGCAGGCCTACGGCGCGGCTTACACGCTGCAGGAGCTGCTGACCATCAAGTCGGACGACGTTGTCGGTCGAGTCAAGGTGTACGAAGCCATCGTCAAGGGCGAGAACATCCCCGAACCCGGCATCCCCGAGTCGTTCAAGGTGCTCCTCAAGGAGCTCCAGTCGCTCTGCCTCAACGTGGAGGTGCTGTCCTCGGACGGTGCAGCCATCACGATGGCCGACGGCGACGACGAGGACTTGGAGCGGGCCGCAGCAAACCTGGGCATCAACTTGTCCCGGAACGAAGCTGCGACGGTCGACGACCTCGCGAACTAGGTTTCGGTCCTCGGGTCGCCCTCTCACAGGGCGGCCCGGGGGCGTAGTTCACATTTGAATTGGCAGTCCAGGTTGTCGGGTGACCGGCAACCGTAACCCCAACGGGGAAAGGAAGTTACGTGCTCGACGTCAACTTCTTCGATGAACTCCGCATTGGCTTGGCCAGCGCAGAGGACATCCGCAATTGGTCCTACGGCGAGGTCAAGAAGCCGGAGACCATCAACTACCGCACGCTCAAGCCCGAGAAGGACGGCCTCTTCTGCGAGAAGATCTTCGGCCCCACCCGGGACTGGGAGTGCTACTGCGGTAAGTACAAGCGGGTCCGCTTCAAGGGCATCATCTGCGAGCGTTGCGGCGTCGAGGTCACTCGCGCCAAGGTTCGCCGTGAGCGCATGGGCCACATCGAACTGGCCGCACCGGTCACGCACATCTGGTACTTCAAGGGTGTGCCGAGCCGTCTCGGTTACCTGCTCGACCTGGCTCCGAAGGATCTCGAGAAGATCATCTACTTCGCCGCCTACGTCATCGTCGGTGTCGACGAGGAGCTCCGTCACAACGAGCTGTCCACCCTCGAAGCCGAGATGCAGGTCGAGAAGAAGACCGTCGCAGATCAGCGCGACGCCGATCTCGAGGCTCGCGCGCAGAAGCTCGAAGCCGACATCGCCGAGCTCGAGGCAGAGGGCGCGAAGTCCGATGTCCGCCGCAAGGTCAAGGACGGCGGCGAACGCGAAATGCGTCAGCTCCGTGACCGCGCACAGCGTGAGCTGGATCGTCTCGACGAGATCTGGACCACCTTCACCAAGCTGAGCGTCAAGCAGCTCATCATCGACGAGCTCCTGTACCGCGAGCTGGTCGACCGTTACGGCGAGTACTTCACGGGTGCGATGGGCGCGGAGTCCATCCAGATCCTGATGCAGAACTTCGACCTCGACGCCGAAGCGGAGTCTCTGCGCGAGACCATCCGCAGCGGCAAGGGCCAGAAGAAGCTGCGTGCGCTCAAGCGTCTCAAGGTGGTTGCGGCGTTCCAGACCAACGGCAACTCGCCGATGGGCATGGTCCTCAACGCTGTTCCGGTGATCCCGCCGGAGCTTCGCCCGATGGTTCAGCTCGACGGTGGACGGTTCGCGACGTCCGACCTCAACGACCTGTACCGCCGTGTCATCAACCGCAACAATCGCCTCAAGCGACTGATCGACCTCGGTGCACCCGAGATCATCGTCAACAACGAGAAGCGGATGCTGCAGGAGTCGGTCGACGCCCTGTTCGACAACGGTCGTCGTGGACGTCCGGTGACCGGTCCGGGTAACCGCCCGCTGAAGTCCCTGAGCGATCTGCTCAAGGGCAAGCAGGGTCGTTTCCGCCAGAACCTGCTCGGTAAGCGCGTCGACTACTCGGGTCGTTCCGTGATCGTCGTCGGTCCTCAGCTCAAGTTGCACCAGTGTGGTCTGCCCAAGCTGATGGCTCTCGAGCTGTTCAAGCCGTTCGTGATGAAGCGTCTGGTGGATCTGAACCACGCGCAGAACATCAAGTCGGCCAAGCGCATGGTCGAGCGCAAGCGCGTCCAGGTGTGGGATGTCCTCGAAGAGGTCATCGCCGAGCACCCCGTGCTGCTCAACCGTGCACCGACGCTGCACCGTCTGGGTATCCAGGCATTCGAACCGCAGCTGGTGGAGGGCAAGGCCATTCAGCTGCACCCGCTGGTGTGTGAGGCCTTCAACGCCGACTTCGACGGTGACCAGATGGCTGTTCACCTCCCGCTGTCGGCCGAGGCTCAGGCCGAGGCTCGCATCCTGATGCTGTCCTCGAACAACATCCTCTCGCCCGCATCGGGTCGTCCGCTCGCCATGCCGCGTCTGGACATGGTCACCGGCCTGTTCCACCTGACTCGTCTCGACGAGAACCAGGTGGGAGAGTTCAAGGCGGCAGTCACCGACGAGGCAGAGCAGGGCGTCTACTCGAGCCCGGCCGAGGCACAGATGGCTGTCGACCGTGGTGCTCTCACCGTGCAGGCGCTGATCAAGGTGCGTCTGACGCAGCAGCGTCCGTCGCGTGACCTCGAGTCCGAACTGTTCCCCGAGGGCTGGAAGTACGGCGAAGGCTGGACTGCTACCACGACACTGGGTCGGGTGCTCTTCAACGAGCTGCTGCCGGCGGACTACCCGTTCGTCAACGAGCAGAT
Source organism: Rhodococcus sp. 27YEA15 (assembly GCF_049739425.1). Taxonomy (NCBI): domain Bacteria; kingdom Bacillati; phylum Actinomycetota; class Actinomycetes; order Mycobacteriales; family Nocardiaceae; genus Rhodococcus; species Rhodococcus sp. 27YEA15. Next base: position 3,602,115 of record NZ_JBMHHW010000001.1, on the reverse strand, counting down.
GCCCAAGAAGCGTCAGGCAACGATCATCAACGATCTCGCCGAGCGGTACCCGATGATCGTCGTCGCCCAGACGGTGGACAAGCTCAAGGACGCCGGTTTCTACTGGGCCACGCGTTCGGGTGTCACGGTCTCGATTTCGGACGTTCTGGTGCCGCCGGAGAAGCCGGCGATCATCGAGGACTTCGAGGCTCAGGCCGACAAGATCGAGAAGCAGTATCAGCGTGGTGCTTTGGACAAGAAGGAGCGCAACAGCGCTCTGGTCACCATTTGGCAGGAAGCGACCGACAAGGTCGGCAAGGCCATGGAGGCTCACTTCCCCGACGACAACCCGATCCCGATGATCGTGAAGTCCGGCGCAGCCGGAAACATGACTCAGGTTCGTTCGCTCGCCGGTATGAAGGGTCTGGTGACGAACCCGAAGGGCGAGTTCATCCCGCGTCCGATCAAGTCTTCCTTCAAGGAAGGCCTGACCGTTCTCGAGTACTTCATCAACACGCACGGTGCTCGTAAGGGTCTGGCCGATACGGCTCTGCGTACCGCGGACTCGGGTTACCTGACCCGCCGTCTGGTGGATGTCTCGCAGGACGTCATCGTCCGTGAGGTCGACTGTGGCACCGAGCGTGGCATCGTCACGACCATTGCCGAGAAGCAGGCCGACGGCACGCTGATCCGTGACGCGCACGTCGAGACCAGCACGTACGCTCGTACGCTCGCGGTCGACGCGGTCGACGCGGCAGGCAACGTCATCGTCGAGCGTGGCCACGATCTCGGTGACCCCGCGATCGACGCTCTGCTCGAGGCCGGCATCACGCAGGTCAAGGTCCGCTCGGTCCTGACCTGCACCACCGGCACCGGCGTCTGTGCCAGCTGCTACGGCCGCTCGATGGCCACCGGCAAGCTGGTCGACATCGGTGAGGCTGTCGGTATCGTCGCCGCACAGTCGATCGGTGAGCCCGGTACCCAGCTGACCATGCGTACCTTCCACCAGGGTGGTGTCGCAGGCGATGACATCACCGGCGGTCTGCCGCGTGTGACGGAGCTGTTCGAGGCACGTGTGCCCAAGGGCAAGGCTCCGATCGCGGACGTCACCGGTCGGGTTCAGCTCGAAGACGGTGATCGGTTCTACAAGATCACCATCGTCCCGGACGACGGCGGCGAAGAGGTTGTCTACGACAAGCTCTCCAAGCGTCAGCGTCTGCGCGTCTTCAAGCACGCCGACGGTCGCGAAAGCCTCTTGGCCGACGGTGACCACGTCGAGGTCGGACAGCAGCTCATGGAAGGTGCTGCCGATCCCCACGAGGTCCTGCGAGTCATGGGTCCGCGTCAGGTTCAGATCCACTTGGTCAACGAGGTCCAGGAGGTGTACCGGAGCCAGGGCGTGTCGATCCACGACAAGCACGTCGAGGTGATCGTGCGCCAGATGCTTCGTCGTGTGACGATCATCGATTCCGGTGCCACCGAGTTCCTGCCCGGTTCGCTCACCGAGCGTGCCGAGTTCGAGTCGGCCAACCGCCGCGTCGTCGCCGAGGGTGGCGAGCCCGCAGCCGGCCGTCCGGTGCTCATGGGTATCACGAAGGCGTCGCTCGCGACGGATTCGTGGCTGTCCGCGGCATCGTTCCAGGAGACCACTCGTGTCTTGACCGACGCGGCTATCAACTGCCGCTCGGACAAGCTGATCGGTCTGAAGGAAAATGTCATCATCGGTAAGCTGATCCCTGCCGGTACCGGTATCAACCGTTACCGCAACATCCAGGTTCAGCCCACCGAAGAGGCGCGCGCCGCTGCGTACGCAGTGCCGTCGTACGACGACCAGTACTACAGCCCGGACGGCTTCGGCCAGAACACCGGCGCTGCAGTTCCGCTGGACGACTACGGCTTCAGCAACGACTACCGCTGAGGTAGTCAGTAGAAGATCGGCCCCCGACCTCATCGAGGTCGGGGGCCGATCTTGTTGTCAGTCAGCGCATTTTCCGCTGTATTTGTCCAAACCGAGGCCGCGGTTGCGTTTCTTGCTCCGGCCCGTCGGCCCGCCCTTCGGAGTGCGTGACCACTTGCCGTTCTTGTCCAGGCCTGGCATCTTCTCGCTGCCGACGCGGCTGTAACGTGTTTCGCCGTCCACGGTGAGGACACCGTCTTGGACGTCGATGTGGGCGACGCTCGCCCAGAAGGAGTTCTTGCTGTTGCCGACGTAGACGAGGATTTCGTCGGCGTCAGGGCCAGGAAGTCCGTCGGTGCCGGCCCGTCCGTAGCGGATCGCGACGCGTGGGCGGCCGAATGTGTCGAGCGCGCCGCCACCGTTGTCGACACTCTGGTAGATGTTGACGAGCAGGTCGCCGTTTTCCTGAGGTAGTACCCGAACCTGTTCCACCGCAGGCTTGTTCCCGTGTCCGGGGCCTTTGCTGTCGCCGTAGTGATGGATGTGCGGCCAGGTTTTCAGGTCTCCTTGGTGGCCTTTGTCGCCGCTGATGACGACGTAGTCGTCGGTGATTTCGTTGCGGCAGAAGAAGTACACGTCGAGATCGCCGGTGCCGTATTTGTGGACCCGGCCGTCGCGGCCGTATTTCGCTCCGCGGCCGTCCCATTCGAGGCCGACGGTGAGTACCCAGTTGGGATCGCCTTGCGATTTCCTCAGGTCGATGCGTGCGGTTCGGTCTTTCGAGTCCTTTGTCAGTGCGACGCGGATCTTGTCGAGAGAGATCTGGGGTGGTGTCGGTGTGATGCTTTCCGGTGTGGTGGGTGCGTCGACGTCGATACCGTGCTCGGTGGCGAACGCGGCAAGCCCCTGGCTGTAGCCCTGCCCGATGGCGTCGAGTCGCCACGACGCTCCCCGGCGATAGAGTGCGACCACCTGAAGTACGGTTTCGGTGCTCAGACCGTCCGGTGTGAACGTCAACGTCTGAGCGGCGCTGTGAATGTCGACGGCGAGTGTGGGTACGTCCTTGAACTGCTTGCCCTGCGCTTCGGTGCTTGCCGTCACGACGACTCGTTCGATGTCGGCAGGCACGCCGCGAAGGTCGATGCTCACCGAGTCGTCGGACAGCAGCGTGACCCCGGCCGATGTGGGGTTGTTGAAGAAGACGAAATCGTCGTCGCTGCGAACTTTGCCGTCGGCTGCGACCAGTACGGCGGCGATGTCCACGATTCCGGAAACTCCGGGGGTGGTGATCCGCACGGTGTATCCGTTGTCGGTCAGGTCTGTCTTGGATCCCTTGGGCACCTCGACCATCGGCCGTCTCCTTTGTTCGTGTGGCTAGCGCCCGGTCATGGTGTCACAGCGCTGCCGAGATCCGGGATGACGATTTCCTGAACCGCCCACTTGTTGCCGTCCGGGTCGGCGAAGTAGAGGAACCGGCCCCACACCTGGTCGTCGATCGGACTGATGTCGATGCCGCGCCTCGTGAACTCGCGCTGCGCTTCTTCGATGTCGGAGACGACCACCTGCATGCCGACGACGGAGCCGGGCTGCGCGTCGGTGATGCCTTTGCCTATGCAGATCGAGCATGCGGAGCCGGGCGGGGTGAGTTGGACGAAGCGCAGGTCTTCGCTGACGGTGTGGTCGTGGTCGGCGTCGAATCCGAGCCGAACGTAGAAATCCTTGGCGCGGTCGATATCGGTGACAGGGATGGCGACGAGTTCGAGTTTGATGTCCATGACGTGCCCTTCGCGAGTGGGAGTAGTCCGGCTACCACTCCAGTGTGACCCCGATCGCGGTCGGACACGGTCCTCGATGGCGCGGATGAATTTATCCGACGTCGATGTTGCCTCCAGAGTGCTTCTTTCACTGCTTGATCGTTCCCGGACCCGAAGCGGTCACTGCGACTCCGCTGCGCTGATCCATTCGGTCGAACGCGCTGTTGCCGCCGACCAGCTCGGCTATCACCGGTTCTGGGTGGCCGAACATCACGGTGTTCCCGGCATCGCCAGTGGGGCGCCGGCCGTTCTGTTGGCCGCGATCGGCGCGCACACTGCCACCATTCGGCTCGGAAGCGGCGGCGTGATGCTGCCGAATCACCAGCCGCTGATCGTGGCCGAACAGTTCCTGATGCTCGACGGGCTGTATCCGGGGCGGATCGATCTGGGGCTCGGACGCTCGCTCGGATTCACGGAACCGGTGCGTCGGGCACTGCGACGCGAGAAGGATGCACCGGACACGTTTGCCGCCGACATCGAAGAAGTACGGGACTACCTCGCCGGGACGGCCGCGGTGACTGCCCGTCCCGCTACGGCGGGTTCGGTGCCGATCTTCGTTCTCGCCACCGGAGCCGGCCTGAAAATCGCGGCGGAATTGGGGTTGCCGGTGGTGGTGGGTGGACCTGTGCTGCGCGACGGCGACCAACTCGACGCGTATCGCCGCGATTTCCGTCCGTCGGATGTCAATCCGGAACCGCACGTGACGGTGTCGCTGGAAGTGATGGTCGCCGACAACACCGATGTCGCGCGTGCACTACTGGTTTCAGAGGCGTACGCGCTCGCGGAGTCGTCGCGGACCGGCGTGTTCCCGGCGTTGGCGACGACGGCGGAGATCGACGCTGCCCGTATCGGTGATCGCGCGGCCCGACGGATCGAAGCGGCCACCACGAGCGCTCTGTACGGCACTCCGGCGCAAGTGCAGCAGCAGCTTCACGATCTGGCGGCGTACACCGGTGCGGACGAGGTGCTGGCGTCCACGTCGACGTACGACCGAGATGCGCTGGCCTACTCGGATCGACTGCTCCGTGAGCTGATCTAGCGGGGGATGTGGAAATCGAGCAGCGCGGCCACCGAGTCGTCGAGTTCGGCCCACGGCACCGGCACGGACAGCACTGCGATGGCCGACGTGGGAAATTTTGTCCGGATCCGACGTGCGGCATCGGTGTCTTCGTCGACAGCGAGATTCAGTGCTGTCCACGGGATGCCCGGCTCGTGGCCGACGATCATCAGAGTTTTGACGTTCTCCGAGGTGGTGCGGGCAACGCCGATCACGTCGGCGGGTGAACCGCCGTAGATGTTGGTGTCGAAGCCGGTCGGGGCGTCGATCCCGGTCGACGCCAGGGTCTGGACGGTGCGCCGCGAGGTCGAGCACAGGACCGCGTCGACGGGCGGAAGATTGTGGTGTATCCAGTCCCCACCGATACGGGCTTCGCGGAGCCCGCGTTGGGCCAGCGGTCGCTCGTGATCCCTGATTCCTTCCGGGTAACTGGACTTACCGTGCCGCATGAGGACGAGAGTGCGATGCTCGGGCATAGGCTCGACGGTAGCGAACATTCACCGTTCCTGTCCGATTTGCGTTGGACAGGCTACTCAGAAGGAGATCGTCATGGCTGGAAAGAAGCTGGACCGAACAAATGCGCGAACAGCTCTCGAAGTGGTGCGTGAGAGTCCCACCATCGCGCTGATCACCATCGCCCCGGCAGTTGTCGTGTTCGGTGTCGTCTGGTGGCTCGTCAACTTCTGGGCAGCACTTCTCCTCGTGGTGATTTTCGGTATTGCCGCCGTCGCCACCGGAAAGCTGCGTTAGAGAGCGCTCACCCGGGCCACCGCTCGCAACTGCCCACCGGCGAGGAACCAGACGGTGACCGCGGAGTCGTCCACGCGACTGCGCAGCGTGATGTCGTCGCCGGCGACAACGGGGGACAGGTACTCGATGAGGGCACGATGGGGGACGCTCAGCAAGTCGGTCCGGGCAGCGGCGACCTCTTCGACTGCCTGCCAGTACACCGCGTTGTTCACGTGGTCGAAGGGGTCGATGTCGGCGCGCCGCAACGGGAACTCGGTGTCGAGAACGTCCGGCAGGTCGGCGTCCGGGGCGTTTTCGGCGAGTACCCGTTTCCACTTGAGGCGGTGCTCGTCCGTTGTCTCTTCGAGAGGTTTCATGAAGTCGTCGCTCATGCGGGTGGGCATTCCGGACGTTGCGCTGATGTTGATCCAAAATCCTTCGGTCTCGAGCAGTGCGCCGTTGCTGCCGTCGAAACGCACCCGCATGTTCGCCCACCGGGTGGAAAAGCCGGAGCACCATCGCGTCAATGTCAACTGCTCCGGCCAGACCGCCGGCCGGACGACGTCGACGACGGTACGACGCACGATCCACAGCGGGTGGCTGTCGATGGCATCGACGGCGACGATGTTGTCGTTCCCGATGTCCTGCAGATAGCGGGCGACGGCATCGAGTCGCACCTGTTTGTCGACGTCGATGTCGCCGGTGCGAACGGGTCGAGATGTGACGAAGACAGATCCACGGTCCGGCTGCGGCGCAAGCGTGAGGTCGGGGTTCATGGCGCAATCCTGTCAGAGTCCGACCACCCTCGGGCGTGGTGATCGCATTCACTGATGTGCTCGAGTGGGCAGGCGCGCTGGAGTCCGGGAATCGGCAGTGACCGCCCCCGACTTGCGCCGGATCGGTGAGCGCAGCTCACCAGGTGCACGTCGGCACTGCCGACGGTGAAACGGTGCGCGCCTCATGCGCCTCGGATACGTACGCCGATTACGTTCTGCAGCTTACCCTTTCGCGCCGACGCACAATGCCGACCGCTTCGCGTCGGCGCCGAATCCGCAGCCTGTGGAGTGTTGTGGGGTCGCAGATGCTGTGAGGCAACGCTTTCGGGCGCTTCGGCGGTGGGTGAGGTTGCGGCGCGGTCCGGATCCTCGCCATCGGAGCCGGTCGGCTTTCGCCGGGCGAGCGTCAGGCAGCGGAGTGAACGGGCAGCGAAGTGAACGGAAAGCGAAGTGAACGGGCAGCGGAGTCTCGTCGGTCTGCGGATCGGTAGGTCGGGGCGCGAGCCTCGAGGTCATCTTGGACAACCTGGTGGATCGAGGCGAATTCATTTGATCGGATATCTGCGCGTGGTTGAGCGGTCGCGATTTCGAAAGTGTTGCGCATGGGTGTCTCGGGCGGAATTCGGCGGCGAAGGACGGCCGTCGCGAGTGGGGAACTGCCGGTGTGATCGTCGAGATGCATCGCCGGTCCGGGGTTGGAATTCGGGCCGCTGTGGTGGTGCGTGGGTAATCCGGATCCCGTGCAGCAGAAGGTTTGTAAAAGAATTGGTAATGAATTGGTTATGTGAGTGCGGTCACCGAAAAATAAGTTGCAGCATATTTTCATTTGAGCAATAGTTGCACCCGCGGTACTATTTGCCAGGTGATCGCCTCGAAATCTGATGACCTGTACGGAGCACTTGACGAGTTGTTCACTCGCCTGATGGGCGCCGGCGATTCGGAGTCGATCGACGCGTTGATCGAACTGGATCTCTCGTTCACCCAGGTGCGTGTGCTCTTCGTCCTTGCCCAGCATGACGCGGCCATTCCGATCAACGAGGTTGCCGAGGAGCTTCGGCTTTCGGTAGCGGCGACGGGACGAAATATCGACCAGCTCGTAACCATGAGTCTGGTCGATCGCCGGGAAGACGCGCGTGACAGACGCGTCAAACGGGTTTCGTTGTCGGTAGCCGGACGTAAGGTCACCACCAATCACATCGACTGCAAGCGCAGCAAACTTCGTGAATTCGTCTCGCGCGTACCGCAGCGAGAGCAGATTCGTTTGTTCGAGGCGCTCGAGCCCATTCTCGCGGGTGATTATCTGCGAGCATCAACCCAGGAGACTTCGCGATGACATCGCCGAACGCGCCGGCACCGGCGTCCGACAAACTTGACGGGGCGGTCCTCAAGATCGCATCCGTGGTGGTGCTCGGCGCCATCATGTCGATTCTCGACGTGACAGTGGTGAGCGTGGCGCTCACCACCTTCGCCGAGGACTTCCAGACGTCGTACGCCACCGTGGCGTGGACGATGACCGCTTACACCCTTGCTCTCGCGACGGTCATTCCGGTGACGGGCTGGGCGGCCGACCGCTTCGGTACCAAGCGCCTGTACATGACGGCGCTGGTTTTGTTCGTGCTCGGCTCGGTGGCCTGCGCGATGGCATGGGACATCACCTCGCTCATCGGTTTCCGTGTTCTTCAGGGCCTCGGTGGCGGCATGCTGATGCCTCTCGGTATGACGATCATGACCAGGGCGGCAGGTCCGGACCGTGTCGGTCGGGTCATGGCTGTTCTGGGTATTCCCATGCTCCTCGGCCCTATCGGTGGCCCGATTCTCGGTGGTTGGCTGATCGAAGCTGCCAGCTGGCACTGGATCTTCCTGATCAATCTGCCCATCGGCATCATCGCGCTGGCTGCGGCGTTCATCATCCTGCCGTCGGACAAGGCGAAGCCGTCCGAGTCGTTCGACTTCCTCGGTATGCTTCTGCTCTCTCCGGGTCTCGCGCTGTTCCTCTTCGGCGTGTCGTCCATTCCTGAGGTGGGAACCGTTGCATCGGCGCGGGTGCTCGTCACGTCCGTCATCGGTCTCGTTCTGATCGTTCTCTTCGTGTTCCACGCGCTGAACAAGGATCACCCGCTGATCGATCTGCATCTGTTCAAGAACCGACAGTTGACCTTCGCGGTGATCACCACGTCGTTCTTCATCGTCGCGTTCATGGGTGCCGGTCTGTTGTTCCCCAGTTACTTCATCCAGGTGGGTGGGCACACCACGCTCGCAGCCGGGTTGTTGATGGCGCCACAGGGTATCGGCGCCATGGTCACCATGCCGTTCGCCGGACGGTTGGTCGACAAGATCGGCCCGGGAAAGATCGTCTTGACGGGTCTGCCGTTGATCCTCATCGGTCTCGGCGTCTTCACCCAGGTCGCTTCGGATTCGCCTACCTGGCTACTGATGGGTGCATTGTTCGTCATGGGTCTCGGTATGGGTTGCACCATGATGCCGCTGATGACCGCAGCCATCGTCACCCTCTCCAACGAGCAGATCGCTCGCGGATCGACGCTGATGAACATCGTCCAGCAGACTGCGGGCTCCATCGGTACCGCCGTCATGTCGGTTGTTCTCACCAATCAGCTACTCGATCGGGGGCTCGATACGACGACTGTCGGTGCGGCCTCGCACGTCCCCACAGTTCCCGGTAGCGCGGAGGCATCGGCAGCCGATTCGATTCTCAGCGCAGCGTCGGATGCATTCGGCAACACGTTCCTCGTAGCGACCGTGCTGATCGTCATCACTTTCATCCCGGCGTTCTTCCTTCCGCGCACCAAGATCGCGCGGCCGGTGTCGGAGGGCGAGGCGGCGGCCGCGCCGATCGTCATGCACTGACGGGTTTCTTCGACGACGCCGAGGGCGGTGAGCACATCTGTGCTCACCGCCCTCGGCGTACGGCGTGACCGGGAGGCAAGGAATACTGCCAGATAGTTGAATGTTAAATTAAATATCAAGCGCGTGAGACCACAAGTCGAAGGGGTAGACATGCAGTTCGGAATCTTCACGGTCGGCGACGTCACCACCGATCCCACCACCGGCACCACACCGTCGGAGCATGATCGCATCAAGGCCATGACCACCATCGCCAAGCATGCGGAAGAGGTCGGCCTCGACGTCTTCGCCACGGGTGAGCACCACAACAAGCCGTTCGTGCCGTCCTCGCCGACGACGATGCTCGGCTACATCGCCGCGCAGACGCAGACGATCACGCTCTCGACGTCCACGACGCTGATCACCACCAATGATCCGGTGAAGATCGCCGAGGACTACGCGATGTTGCAGCACCTCGCGGACGGACGGGTAGATCTGATGATGGGGCGCGGTAACACCGCACCGGTCTACCCGTGGTTCGGCAAAGACATTCGAGCAGGTATTCCGCTCGCGCTGGAGAACTACCGGTTGCTTCGCCGGTTGTGGGACGAGGAAGTAGTTACTTGGAAAGGTGAATACCGAACGCCACTGCAGGGATTCACGTCGACGCCGCGTCCGCTGGACGGGATCGCGCCGTTCGTCTGGCACGGGTCGATCCGAAGTCCGGAGATCGCCGAGATCGCGGCCTTCCACGGCGACGGATTCTTCGCGAACAACATCTTCTGGCCCAAGGAACACTACATCGAGTTGATCAACCTCTACCGGCAGCGCTACGAGCACTACGGTCACGGCATGGCGGATCAGGCGATAGTGGGCCTGGGAGGTCAGGTGTACATGCGCAAGAACAGTCAGGACGCCGTCAAGGAGTTTCGCCCGTATTTCGACAACGCCCCGGTATACGGCCACGGTCCTTCCCTCGAGGAGTTCACCGAGCAGACGCCGTTGACGGTCGGCTCTCCCGAGCAGGTCGTCGAGAAGACGTTGGCTTTCGCCGATTACTTCGGCGACTACCAGCGGCAGCTGTTCCTCGTCGATCACGCCGGGCTACCGTTGAAAACGGTTCTGGAACAACTCGATCTTCTCGGGGAAGAGGTGGTACCCGTGCTCAGGCGCGAGTTCGCCGCACGCAGGCCTGCGCATGTTCCGGAGAATCCACCGACGCACGCCTCGATGAAGGCAGTCCGCGAGTCCGACGACGTCTCCGCGTGAAGAGAGGCAGGATTGACTGATGAGCAATCTGGAAACCGATCCCCACGAGCACAATCGTGACGGGCGCGAGTCCGCGGACATCGTCGAGATCCTGACTCCACGGGACGTCCCACTCGGTGGCCCGCGAGCTATGCGGGTGCGTCGTACGTTGCCGCAGCGTGAGCGTTCGTTGATCGGTGCCTGGTGTTTCGCCGACCACTACGGCCCGGACGACGTGCGCAGCGGACCCGGCATGGCGGTACCGCCGCATCCGCACACCGGATTGCAGACGGTCAGTTGGTTGTTCACCGGCGAAATCGAGCACCGGGACAGTCTCGGCACGCACGCGACGGTCCGGCCGGGCGAGCTGAATCTGATGACGGCCGGTCGCGGAATCGCGCATTCGGAGGTGTCGACGCCGGAGACGAAGGTGCTGCACGGAATGCAGTTGTGGGTGGCGCTTCCTGCACAAGCTCGTGACACCGCACCAGCTTTCGCGCACTATCGCCCCGAACCGGTGACGGTCGGCGGTGCCACACTGCGGGTGTTTCTCGGGGAACTTGCCGGTGCCCGTTCACCGGTCGAGACGTTCACGGAACTACTCGGTGCGGAGGTCACGCTCGATCCCGGCACCGAGGTGGTACTTGCGATCGACGCCGGACACGAGCACGGGGTGATCGTCGATCAGGGGCCGGTGGAGTTGCGCGGCACGCGTCTGGGGTGGGCCGAACTCGGTTACCAGGGGCCGGGGTTCGGCTCGCTGGTGTTGCGCAACCCGGGCAGTGAGCCTGCTCGTTTCCTGGTGCTCGGTGGTGAACCGCTCGGGGAGCAGGTGGTGATGTGGTGGAATTTCATGGGCCGCACGCACGAGGAGATCGTCGAGTACCGTCGTGCCTGGCAGGCGGAGGTGCGGACCGGCTTCGACGGCAGTGTCCGTGATCCGCGGTTCGGGGTCGTGCCCGGTTACGAAGGTTCAGCTCTGCCCGCTCCCGAGTTGCCCAACAGCACGTTGCGGCCACGCGGGTAGCGGCAGAGCGGTCCACTCAGCTCTCGTCGACGGCGCGGTGAGCCTTTGCGAGTTCGATGTATCCGAGTCCGTTGGCGGTGATCCCGGCCTTTTCGTTGTCGGAGAGTTCGCGCTTGATCTTGGCGGGCACTCCGGCGACCAGTGAGCCGGGCGGAACGATCATGCCCTGCGAGACGACTGCTCCGGCCGCGATCAGTGATCCGGTTCCGATGTGGGCGCCGTTGAGTACGACGGCGCCCATGCCGATCAGGACGTCGTCTTCGAGAGTGCAGCCGTGGAGGACGGCGTTGTGGCCGACGGAGATTCGTTCGCCGAGTACGGCTGGGAAGGTCGGGTCGGCATGAACGGTGCAATTGTCCTGGATGTTGGTGTCCGCGCCGATGGTGATCGACTCGGCGTCGCCGCGCAGGACGGCGCCGTACCAGATGCCGGCACCGGAGCCGATGCTCACATCGCCGACCACGGTGGCGTTGGGGGCGATGAACGCGCTCTCGTCGATTTTCGGGGTCTTGCCGAGCACGGTGGCGATGATCGGTGAGTTCATTGGTCTCCTGATGTCTGTGGTGCCGTACACGGCGAGAGTCGGTTCCACGATAGGCGTTCGATGCGTCCAGCCCGCGTCGCGGGCGGTCTGCTCGACGGCGGGCCCGAACCGGTCGACGTCGGGCGCCGAGGGCCGCGAGCGATGTGCCGCGAGCGATGTGGCGAGGATTTTCATGCCGGCGATCTTCATGCCGGCGATCTACGGTCCGCCCCGCTTCTGGTCGGTAGCACCGGGATTGCGATTCATGATCACAGTCCCGATTCCAGCACTGACGACGAGTCCGATGGCCACCAGTGTCACCGGGTCGAGGGATTGGCCGATGATCAGCACGCCCGCCAGTGCCGCTGCGGCGGGTTCGAGGGCGATCAGGACGGCGAACACCTTCTTGGCCAGGGACCGAAGCGCCCACATTTCGAGGCTGTACGGAATGACCGAGGACAGTAACGCGACGGCAAGACCGGCGAGAAGAATTTTCGGGTCGAGGAGGGCGGATCCGCCTGCAACCACCCCGAACGGCAAGGTCAGCACGGCCGCGATGATGCCGGCCCCGGCCAGGCCGTCGGCGCTGGGCAGAGTCGACGCCAGGTGTGAGCCTGCGACGATATATCCCGCCCACGCGACCGCAGCGACCAGCGCGAACATCACGCCTGCCGGGTCGAGGCCGCCGTCGCCGTGATCGCCGAACCCGAGCAGCACGACGCCCCCCAGGGCCAGCGCCACCCAGGCGCCGTCCGCCCACCGCCTCGACAGCACCGCCGCCAGCGTCAGGGGACCGAGGAACTCGATGGTGACCGCGGTACCGATCGGGAGCGTGTCGAGGGCCAGGTAGAACGCCGCGTTCATCACCGCGAGCGCGATTCCCAGCGCGGCGATGCCTTGTCGCTGCCGCTGCGACCAGGTACTCCAACGAGGGCGGACGACGATGCCGAGGATGACGGCGGCGATGGTCAGTCGCAGCGTCGTGGCCCCGGCGGCGCCGATGTCCGAGAACAGCGTCGTGGCGAAGGCCGCACCGAATTGCAGCGACAGAATCGAGGTGAGGACCGCGCCGACCGGACGCAGCTGTGAGGGTGCTGACGCGCTCATTCTCCGGCGAAGCGCGGATCACGTCGTTCGAGCATGGCGGCGACGGCTTCGTGATGATCGCGGGTGTGGTGGGCGATCGATTGCATGGCTGCGGAAAGCTCGAGGAGGCTCTGGAGGCTTTGGTGCTGGCCTTCACGCAAGAGCTTCTTCGTCATGCGCAGTACCTGAGGGGGATTGGCAGCGATCCGCTCGGCCAGAGTATGGGCTGCGCTGAGCAGTTCCTCGGGTGCGGTGATCTGCGAGATCAGACCCCACTCGAGAGCTTTCACGGCATCGATCGGCTCGCCGGTGAACGACATCTCGGCGGCACGGGCATTGCCGATCACGCGTGGTAGCAGCCAGGCGCCGCCGTCACCGGGAACCAGTCCCACCTTCACGAAGCTTTCGGCGAAGACTGCGGCAGTGGATCCGATACGAAGGTCGCACATCAGACTCAGATCGCAGCCTGCTCCGATCGCCGGGCCGTTGACGGCGGCGATGGTCGGAACTTCGCAGGCATAGAGCGCAAGAGGAATGCGCTGGATTCCGTGGCGGTAGCCCTGCCGAATTTCTCCGGGTGTGCCGCCGAACATGCCTTCGCGATCACGCATGTGCTTGACGTTTCCACCGGAGGAGAAGGCCGTTCCGGCGGCGGTGAGGACTACTGCTCGGACGCTTTGATCGCGATTGACCGCGGTGACGGCGTCTTCGAGTGCCTCGATCATGTCGAGTTCGGAGATCGCATTGCGGGTCTCCGGTCGATTGAGGGTCCAGGTGACCACGTCTGCGGTACGGCTGGTCAGAACGGCGTCGCTCACGGGTACTCCTCTGCAGGCTTTTACTGGGCTGGTTCAGTCTCTCACCACTCGATTCCCGCAATAACAATCAATCGTGCTTGATTTTTTAGACGTTCGCTGTGATGCTGATCGCATGGCCGACATTCAGACGTTCATCGACGACTTGCGGGCCGAGGGTGAAAGCCTCGACGCCTTGGTTGCGGATCTGCCCGAGGACGAATGGGCGAGGGAGACCCCGGCAAAGGGGTGGACCGTCGCACATCAGATCGGGCACCTGCACTGGACCGACACCGCATCGGTTCTCGCGATCACCGATCCGGACGGCTTTGCCGAACAGTTGAAGGCCGCGTGGGAAAACCCGGCAGGCTTCGTCGATGCCGGCGCCGCCGAGCAGGCAGCACGCCGGCCGGCAGAGTTGTTGGCAGCGTGGCGGGCCGGGCGCAGCGCCCTCGTCGATGCGCTCGCAGCGGCCCCGGCCGGAGCGAAGTTCCCGTGGTACGGCCCGCCGATGGGCGGGGTGTCGATGGCGACTGCACGGTTGATGGAAACGTGGGCGCACGGGCAAGACGTCGCCGACGCACTCGGTGTCGAACGGGTGCCGACGGCTCGACTGAAGAACATCGCGCATCTGGGGGTCCGGACGCGGAACTTCGCGTACTCGGTCAATCAGAAGACGCCACCGGCAGAGGAGTTCCGGGTCGAACTCACCGCGCCGGACGGTTCGCACTGGGCGTGGGGGCCCGAAGACGCTGCGCAGAAGGTTGTCGGCCCGGCACTCGATTTCGCGCTCCTGGTGACGCAACGAGCGAATCGCGCAGATCTGGCTCTGGTGGCGCTGGGCGCGGAGGCAGCTCAATGGTTGGACATCGCGCAGGCGTTCGCGGGGCCGAGCGGTGAGGGACGAGCTGCCGTCGGATCGAGCAGCGAGGGCCGAGAAGCGAAGGGGAACAGATGAGTTCGGTTCGGATCGGAAATTGTTCCGGATTCTACGGCGACCGCATTTCGGCGATGCGGGAGATGCTCGAGGGCGGTGAGCTCGACTATCTGACCGGTGACTACCTCGCCGAACTGACAATGCTCATTCTCGGCCGCGATCGGATGAAGGACCCCTCGCTCGGCTACGCGAAGACGTTCCTGCGGCAAGTAGAGGACACGCTCGGCCTCGCGCTCGACAAGGGTGTGAAGATCGTCGCCAATGCGGGCGGTCTCAATCCGGCCGGACTGGCAGATGCGCTGCGCGAGGTCAACACCAGGCTGGGCTTGAACGCGAAGATCGCACATGTCGAGGGCGACGACTTGGTTTCCCGCGCGTCGGAGCTCGGACTGGGTACGCCGCTCACAGCCAATGCATATCTCGGCGCGTGGGGCATCGTCGAAGCCCTGGCCGCCGACGCGGATGTCGTGGTCACCGGACGTGTCACCGACGCGTCGGTGATCGTCGGTCCGGCCGCCCACCATTTCGGTTGGAAACGAGACGATTTCGATCGGCTTGCGGGTGCCGTGGCGGCAGGTCATGTCATCGAGTGCGGCACTCAGGCCACCGGCGGCAACTACGCGTTCTTCACCGAGATCCCGAATCTGGGCCGGCCGGGATTCCCGATCGCCGAGATCGGAGCGGACGGCTCCGCGGTCATCACCAAGCACGCCGGCACCGACGGCGAAGTCAGCGTCGGCACCGTGACGGCTCAGCTGTTGTACGAGATCACCGGCGGCCGGTACGCGGGACCCGACGTGACCACCCGCATCGACGACGCCGTGCTCACGCAACAGGGTCCTGATCGTGTGCTGATCAGTGGCGTCACGGGTGAGGCTCCGCCGCCGCAGTACAAGGTTTCGCTCAACACCCTCGCCGGATTCCGCAACGAGGCCACATTCATCCTCACCGGACTGGACATCGAGGCCAAAGCGGATCTGGCAAAGGGTCAACTCGAATCCTGGCTGACCAAGAAGCCTGCCGAACTGGTCTGGACCCTCGCTCGCACCGATCATCCGGATTCCGATACGGAGGAAACGGCAAGTGCGTTGCTACGCTGCGTGGTTCGCGATTCCGATCCCAAGGTGATCGGGCGTCCGTTCTCGGCTGTCGCGGTGGAGATGGCGCTGGCCAGTTACCCCGGTTTCTCGTTGACTGCCCCACCGAGCAACGGTCAGCCGTACGGTGTATTCACCCCCGGATATGTCGACGCCAGCCAAGTGCCGCACGTCGCGGTTCTGCCGGACGGCACCCGCGTGGACATCGCTCCGTCGACGGTGACGCGGGAACTCGAGCCCGTCGCCGAGCCGGAACGTCCGGAACCGTTGGCGCCGCAATCGTCGCTGTCGGTTCCACTCGGCATCATCGCCGGTGCGCGCAGTGGTGACAAGGGCGGAAACGCCAACGTCGGTGTGTGGGTTCGTACCGATGATCAGTGGCGATGGCTCGCACACATTCTCACCGTCGACAAGGTGAAGGAACTGCTCCCGGAGACCGCAGATCTGGTTGTGACCCGACACGTGCTTCCACATCTGCGCGCGGTGAATTTCGTGATCGAAGGGATTCTCGGGCAAGGAGTGGCATCGCAAGCGCGTTTCGACCCGCAAGCCAAGGGCATCGGTGAGTGGTTGCGTTCGCGTCATGTCGACATCCCGATTTCGCTTCTGCCCACTACCGACGAGAAAGAGGACACCCGGTGACCGTGTGGAACACACCGGAGCGGCTCGCGCTCCGAGAGACCGTGCGTGGTTTCGTCAATCAGGAGATCCTGCCGCACCTGGACCGGTGGGAGCGCGACGGCGAGATCCCACGCGAACTGCACCGCAAGGCAGGCGCTCTGGGTCTCCTGGGTGCGAGCGCACCGGAATCCGTGGGCGGTGAGGGCGGCGACGCCGTCGACTCGATCGTGATCTGCGAGGAGATGCATCAGGCCGGGGCGTCGGGTGGTCTGTTCGCGTCGTTGTTCACCTGTGGTATCGCCGTCCCGCATCTGATCGCCGCCGGCGACCAAGCACAGATCGAGAAGTGGGTCCAGCCGACTCTGCGCGGCGAGAAGATCGGTTCGCTCGCCATCACCGAACCTGGTGGCGGTAGCGACGTCGGCCACCTGCGGACCACGGCGAAGCGCGACGGCGATCACTACCTCGTCAATGGTTCCAAGACGTTCATCACCTCCGGCGTTCGAGCCGATTTCGTGGTCACCGCGGTCCGGACGGGTGGCCCGGGAGCCGGTGGCGTGTCGCTGCTCGTGATCGAGAAGGGCACACCGGGATTCACGGTGTCGCGCAAACTCGAGAAGATGGGTTGGCGAGCATCGGACACCGCCGAGTTGTCCTTCGTCGACGCCCGCGTTCCGGTGGGGAATCTGGTGGGCGCCGAGAACAGCGGTTTCACGCAGATCGCCCAGGCGTTCGTCAGTGAGCGGGTGGCGTTGGCGGCGCAGGCATACGCGAGCGCCGAGCGCTGCCTCGAACTCACTCTCGACTGGTGCCGCGCTCGTGAAACGTTCGGTCGTCCACTGATCAGCCGCCAGGCCGTACAGAACACCGTCACCGAGATGGCCCGCAAGATCGACGTCGCCAAGGTGTACACGCGTTCGGTGATCGAGCGACACGTCGCCGGTGACGGGGATCTGATCGCCGAGGTGTGCTTTGCCAAGAACACGGCGGTCGAAACCGGTGAGTGGGTGGCCAATGCGGCCGTTCAGTTGTTCGGCGGTCTGGGGTACATGCAGGAAAGCGAAGTGGAGAGGCAGTACCGAGACATGCGAATCCTGGGTATCGGTGGCGGTACCACCGAAATCCTGACCGGCCTCGCGGCCAAGCGATTGGGGTATCAGTCATGAGTGTCATCCGGTCCGTCCTGGACACGAACTCCGAGGTGTACACCACGGCGGTGGACACCATGAACACCAAGCTCGCCGAGATCGAGGTGGAGCACGCCAAGGCACTGGCCGGTGGCGGCGAGAAGTACACCGAGCGGCACCACAAACGGGGAAAGCTGTTGGCCCGCGAGCGGATCGAGCTTCTGCTCGATCCGGATTCGCCGTTCCTCGAGCTGTGCCCACTCGCCGCGTGGGGAAGCGATTTCCCGGTCGGTGCGAGCACGGTGATCGGTATCGGCGTCGTCGAAGGTGTCGAGTGCCTGATCGTCGCCAACGACCCCACCGTACGTGGCGGTACCAGCAATCCGTGGACTCTGCGTAAGGGTTTTCGCGCCAACGACATTGCCATGCAAAACCGTCTTCCGGTGATTTCGCTGGTCGAGTCGGGTGGCGCCGACCTCCCCACCCAGAAGGAGGTGTTCATTCCGGGTGGGCGCATGTTCCGCGACCTCACCCAGCTGTCTGCGGCCGGAATCCCGACCATCGCACTGGTATTCGGAAACTCGACCGCCGGTGGTGCGTACATCCCCGGCATGTCGGACCACGTCGTCATGATCAAGGAACGCTCCAAGGTGTTCCTGGCCGGCCCGCCGCTGGTCAAGATGGCCACCGGTGAAGAGTCCGACGACGAGGCACTGGGCGGCGCCGAGATGCACGCCCGCAAGTCCGGCCTCGCCGACTATTTCGCAGCCGACGAGCAGGACGCGATCCGCATCGGGCGGTCGATCGTCAAGCGACTCAATTGGACCAAGAAGGGTCCGGCGCCGCGGGCGGAGATCATCGAACCGCTCGAAGATCCCGAAGAGTTGCTCGGTATCGTGCCCGCCGATCTGAAGATCCCCTTCGATCCACGAGAGGTCATCGCCCGCATCGTCGACGGTTCCGATTTCGACGAGTTCAAGCCGCTCTACGGTTCGTCTCTCGTTACCGGGTGGGCGGAGCTCAACGGCTACCCGATCGGTATCCTCGCCAACGCCCGCGGCGTGCTGTTCAGCGAGGAATCGCAGAAGGCCACCCAGTTCATCCAGCTCGCCAACCGCTCCAACACGCCGTTGCTGTTCCTGCACAACACCACCGGCTACATGGTAGGCAAGGAATACGAGGAGGGGGGAATGATCAAGCACGGCTCGATGATGATCAACGCGGTCGCCAATTCCAAGGTTCCGCACATCTCGATCCTGCTGGGGGCGTCGTACGGCGCCGGGCACTACGGCATGTGCGGGCGTGCGTTCGATCCACGCTTCCTCTTCGCCTGGCCCAGCTCCAAATCCGCGGTTATGGGCGGTGCGCAACTCGCCGGTGTCATCTCCATCGTGGGACGAGCCGCTGCCGAAGCTCGAGGTCAGGTGTTCGACGAGCAGGCCGACGCCGGCATGCGCGCGATGATCGAGAACCAGATCGAAGCCGAATCGCTCCCGATGTTCCTCTCCGGTCGTCTCTACGACGACGGCGTCATCGATCCCCGAGACACCCGCACCGTGGTGGGAATGTGCCTGTCGGCCATTGCCACCGCCCCGATCGAAGGCACCGAGAACTTCGGCGTCTTCCGTATGTGAGGCATGGTCGTGACAATCACTTCAGTACTGGTCGCCAATCGCGGCGAAATCGCCCGTCGTGTCTTCGCCACCTGCCGTCGTAGTGGGATCGGCACCGTCGCCGTGTTCTCCGACGCGGATGCCGACAGCCCCCACGTCGGCGAGGCCGATGCGGCTGTCCGGCTTCCGGGAAACACCCCTGCCGAGACCTACCTGCGCGGCGAGCTGATCATCGCGGCGGCACAGGCATCCGGTGCCGACGCCATCCACCCCGGCTACGGATTTCTGTCCGAGAACGCGGA
This sequence comes from Rhodococcus sp. 27YEA15, assembly GCF_049739425.1. NCBI lineage: Bacteria > Bacillati > Actinomycetota > Actinomycetes > Mycobacteriales > Nocardiaceae > Rhodococcus > Rhodococcus sp. 27YEA15. The sequence goes on along the minus strand of NZ_JBMHHW010000001.1, from coordinate 3,582,647 downwards.
ATTCGCGCGTGCAGTCGTCGATGCGGGCCTGACGTGGATAGGCCCGCCCGTCAAGTCGATCGAGCTCATGGGCTCCAAGGTCGAGTCGAAGAAGATCATGGATGCTGCCGGTGTTCCGGTGCTGTCCGAGCTCGATCCTGCCGCTGTGACGGAGGCTCACCTTCCGGTTCTCATCAAGGCCTCGGCGGGCGGTGGCGGACGCGGAATGCGGGTCGTGCGTGAACTCTCGTCGCTCGCAGGGGAGTTGGATGCAGCTCGGCGCGAAGCACAGTCCGCGTTCGGTGATCCGACGGTGTTCTGCGAGCGTTACCTCGAGACCGGCCGCCACATCGAAGTTCAGGTAATGGCAGATCGTCACGGCGGCGTGTGGGCGGTGGGGGAGCGGGAGTGCTCCATCCAGCGTCGGCATCAGAAGGTGGTCGAGGAAGCGCCGTCACCGCTGGTGCAGCGTATCCCGGCTATGCGGGACAAGCTCTTCGAGGCGTCCCGTCTGGCTACCGGTGCCATCGGTTACGAGGGCGCGGGAACGGTCGAATTTCTCGCCGACGAGCGGGGTGACTTCTTCTTCCTCGAGATGAACACCCGGCTGCAGGTGGAGCATCCGGTCACCGAATGCACCACCGGACTGGATTTGGTGGAGTTGCAGCTACAGGTTGCCGCCGGTGAACCGCTACCTCGGGTTCAGCCCGAGATTCGCGGGCACTCCATCGAAGTGCGGCTCTATGCCGAGGATCCGGCCAAGGATTGGCAGCCGCAGAGCGGCACCGTGCATCACCTTGCGCTGCCTGGGGACTCGGCGCAGTTCACGGTGCTCCGGGAGCAGGGTGTACGCCTGGACTCCGGTGTGACCTCCGGCAGTGTAGTCGGCGTGCACTACGACCCGATGCTCGCGAAGGTGATCTCGTATGCGCCTACCCGCACTGCGGCCGCACGGCTGTTGGCATCGACATTGGCGCGCACCAAAGTTCACGGACTTCGAACCAACCGCGATCTTCTGGTCAACGTCCTGCGGCACCCGGCCTTCGTCGCCGGCGACACGGACACCGCGTTCTTCGCGACCCACGACCTCGCCGTGTTGTCCGTGCCGTTGGCGGGCACCGCAGTGGAACGCCTGTCCGCACTGGCGGCGGCGCTCGCCGACGCGGCCGGCAACCGGGCGTCCGCGAAGGTGATCGCACGCCTCCCCAGCGGTTGGCGCAACCTGCCGTCACAGCCGCAGAGCAAGACGTACTCCACGGCGGCCGGTGATTACGAGGTTCGGTACTCCCTGAGTCGGAGTGGTGTACTGACTGCCGACGGCTTCGACGAGGTGAGCCTGGTGTCGGCCACCGAGAACCAGGTGGTTCTGGACCAGGCCGGGGTCAGGCGCGCGTTCGACGTTGCCGCGTACGGAAGCGAGGTGTTCGTCGATTCCGCGCTCGGCCCGGTCGCGCTGACGGCGGCACCACGATTCGTCGATCCGTCCACCGAGATCGCCGCTGGTTCGCTACTTGCCCCGATGCCGGGATCGGTCATCCGACTCGGAGCGGCGCTCGGTGACACCGTCACCGCGGGCCAACCGATCCTGTGGCTCGAGGCCATGAAGATGGAACACACCGTCACTGCCCCGGCTTCGGGTGTCCTGGTGGAACTTCCGGTATACGTCGGTCGGCAGGTCGAGGTCGGATCGATACTCGCTCGGGTGGAAGAGCCCGCTACTGCAGAAGAGGACGCGTCATGAGTTTCATCGAAAGCGAAGAGCAGAAGGAACTGCGGGCATCCGTTGCGAAACTGGGTGAGCGCTTCAACTACGTCGACTACGTGCTGCCCAAGGCCCGTAAGGGCGAGCCGCTGACCGAACTGTGGAACGAGGCGAGCAAACTCGGGTTCCTCGGTGTCAACCTGCCGGAGGAGTACGGCGGCGGTGGTGCCGGAATCTACGAACTTGCCCTCGTGCAGGAAGAGCTGGCAGCGCAAGGTGCCGGTTTGCTGTTGGTAGTCGTTTCACCTGCCATCTGCGGCACCATCATCGGAAAGTACGGAACCGTGGAGCAGAAGCAGCAATGGCTCCCCAGCCTCGCCGACGGTTCCAAGATCATGGCGTTCGGGATCACCGAGGCCGACGCGGGCTCCAACTCGCACCAGATCACGACCACCGCCCGCCACGACGGCGACAACTGGATCCTGAGCGGCAACAAGATCTACATCTCGGGTGTCGATCAGGCGGACGCGGTACTCGTGGTGGCCCGTACCGAGGATTCCAAGACCGGCAAACTCAAGCCCGCCCTGTTCATCGTCCCCACCGATGCTCCCGGTTTGGTGAAGACGAAGATGGAGATGGACATCATCGAGCCGGATCACCAGTTCATGCTGTTCCTCGACGACGTGCATCTGCCCGCCGACGCCCTCGTCGGCGAGGCGGACGCCGCTCTGATGCAGTTGTTCGCCGGTCTCAACCCGGAGCGGATCCTGGGTGCGGCCATGGCCGTCGGTATGGGGCGGTACGCCCTGAACGCAGCGGTGAAGTACGCCAACGAGCGCTCGGTGTGGAAGACGCCGATCGGTGCCCACCAGGGCATCGCGCATCCGCTCGCACAGGTCAAGATCGAACTCGAGCTCGCCAAGCTGATGATGCAGAAGGCTGCGACGCTGTATGACAACGGCGACGACTTCGGGGCCGCCGAGGCCGCGAACATGGCGAAGTACGCTGCTGCCGAAGCCAGCATCAAGTCGCTGGACCAGGCCATCCAGACTCACGGCGGCGCCGGATTGACCAAGGAGTACGGACTGGCGGCCATGCTCGGTGCGGCTCGTATCGCGCGTGTCGCTCCGGTCAGTCGTGAGATGATCCTCAACTTCGTCTCGCAGCACTCCCTCGGCCTGCCGCGGTCCTACTGAGAGGAGAGTGCGACATGACGGAGCAGGACTCGCCGTACGTGCGGTACGAGGTCTCGGGCGGTGCCGCCACCCTCACGCTCGACTCGCCGCACAACCGCAACGCCATCTCGGTGCGGTTGGTGACCGAGCTACAGGCGGGGCTCACGGCGGCCGCCGCCGACCCGGACGTCCGGGCAGTGGTACTGACGCATACCGGTGGAACCTTCTGCGCCGGCGCGGATCTGAGTGAGGCCTCCGGATCGACTGCCTCGCCGGAGGAGGCGGTGAAAGAACGTGGTCGATCGATGCTGACGTTACTGCGCAGTGTTCTCGAACTTCCCAAACCGGTGATCGGCCGCATCGACGGTCACGTGCGGGCCGGCGGAATGGGCCTCGTCGGGGCATGCGACGTGGTGGTAGCGGGACCGAAGAGCACCTTCGCCGTCACCGAGGCCCGACTGGGTCTGGCGGCGTCGATCATTTCCCTGACCGTTCTCCCGCGACTGGATCAGCGAGCGGCAAGTCGGTATCTGCTCACCGGCGCGAAGTTCGACAGCGGCGAAGCCGTGTCCATCGGGCTCGTCACCGAGGCGTCGACGGATACCGAGGCGTCGGTGTCGCGGCTGCTCGGCGACCTACGCCGGTGTTCGCCGCAAGGTCTGGCCGAATCCAAGTGGCTCACGACGCGCGCCGTCCTGGCCGGATTCGATCGTGACGGTGAGGTCGTCGTCGACCAGTCGGCGCGGCTGTTTTCGTCCGACGAGGCCCGAGAAGGCATGATGGCGTTCTTGCAGAAGCGCCCACCGGCGTGGGCCGACTGACAGGTGGAGGAGAGAAGCGGAGTGCGATGACCAGGCAACCCAAGCAGGACCGCAGCCGGGTCACGCGCTCTCACCTTCTGGAAGTGACCGTGGACTCTCTCGCCGAACTCGGATGGAGCGCGACGACGATGAGCGTCGTCGCGCAACGAGCCGGCGTGTCGAGAGGGGCGATGCAACATCACTTCCCTACTCGTGAGGATCTGATCACCGCAGCACTGGAAGTGATGTTCGATGCCCGGATGGAGCAGGCGCGTGAAGAATCGACGGATCTGCCGGTCGGTGCGGGGCGTACCGAGGCGATCATCGTCAGGTTGGTCGAGTACTACACGGGAACACTGTTCAAGGCGGCGCTGCAGGTGTGGTCGGCGGCAGCATCGGACCCCGGACTGCGGGCGCGAGTGCTCCCGCTCGAGGAACGGTTCGGACGCATCGCGCACCGGATGGCGGTCGAGAGCTTGGGAGTCGACGACTCCGACCCGGTGACCCACCGCCTCGTGCAGGCAACCCTGGACCTCGCCCGCGGACTCGGTCTGGCCGACGTGCTCACCGACGATTCGCGCCGACGCGCCGAGGTGGTCGGACAGTGGGCGGCCCAACTGGACTCCACGCTCGTCCGGGTGTCGTCGAAAACCGCCTGAGTTTCCAGGTATCCGGCGCGTCTCGTACGGCTCGAGCGGCTGCCTTCGGTCACGCGAAGTACAGTCGCCTGCATGGTTGCGCGCGTTCTCTCCGCGATCGGTACCTCGGTGCTGATCTCGGTTGTCGTGCTCTCGGCGACGGTGGGCTGTGGTTCCGGTGACCGGTCTGCCGGTCAGCCCGGCGACGCGGCCGGTCCGCCGTCTCTCGCCCCGACCGATCCCGGACCCATGTTCGGAGAATGCGGTTCGGTGACCGACGACGAGGTCGCCGCCGCGTTCGCGGTCGGACCATTTGCGACGATCACACGCAACGGGGTGGGTTGCGAATGGGAAGTGGCCGATTCCAACGGTCCCAGCGTCAGTTTTTCCTGGTACCGAGGTAGTCCGATCGGCCGTGAACGAGCCGGTTCGGATCTGCTCGGTCGCCCGGCGGACGACATCACCATCGACGGTCACCAGGGCTTCATCGCGCAGACGCGAGGGGCGTTGTGCGAGTTGGGAATTGCGTTCGGTGGCGACTTCGTGCACTGGTCGGTCACCTTCGGGGCGCGACCGCCGACGTCAGACCCGTGCGCGACGGCGCGCGAACTCGTGGAACTGACCGTCTCGAGGGCCCGGTGAAACGTGCAGACCTGGTGACGCGCACTCGTATCGGAGGTGCTCTGGCCGGATCGTTACTGCTCCTCTCCGGTTGCAGTTCGGTGACAGCCGGAACACCCCGGCCCGTGGGCGACTTGGGCAGCGGTGGCAGCGAGCAGTTCGCCGACGTCCTGCAAGAGTGTGAAGCGGTCGGGGACGAGCAGATCGCCGAGGCGGTCGGAGCCGACGCCGTCGGGCGCGGGTTCTTCGGCGCCATCTGTCGGTGGGACGGGATCGGAGTCGCCGGTCCGATCAAGGTCACGTTCAACTGGTTCGAAACCGGCACACTCGAGCACGAGCGGGCCGCCTTCGAGCACCTCGGATACGCGGTCGCGGTGATCGACGTCAGCGGCCGCTCGGTCTTTCAAGTTCGTCAGCCTGCCGACCCGGCAAGTTGCGGGGTGACTGCCGGAGCTCCGGCGGGGGGAGTGTTCGGCTGGTGGGTCACCGAACCGGGCGGGGGTGTCGATCCGTGTGATGCGGCGACCAGGCTGGCCGGTTTGACGCTCAACCGTAGTGCCTGACCGGGGCAACCGAGGTAATGCGGCCACTATCACCACAGCCTCACTTTGACCTTGTGGCGCGCCGACAGGTATCGTTATGGGTCGTGTCCGGCCTGTCCGGAACGATCTGTGTGCCTTGCGAGGTATTGCCGTGCGCACGTTCGAGCAGTTTCTGCTGATGAACGAGCATCCGGCTGCCTGTGTGGGGGTATGCGACACGCCCGACCTCGGGTGCGGTGTGGGGCGCTTGCGCGTCGCACAGCAGAATCGGAGGTGGGGTGAGGAGCAGCAGCTCTCTTGCTCCAACTGCTAGATCCCTGAATTCAGAACAGCCAAGGTTGCTTCGAGCAGTCTGTTCCGACGTAGAAAGCCGGTAAATGCCAACCATCAACCAGCTGGTCCGCAAGGGTCGCCGCGACAAGACCGCCAAGGTCAAGACGGCAGCCCTCAAGGGCAGCCCGCAGCGTCGTGGCGTGTGCACTCGCGTGTACACCACCACTCCCAAGAAGCCGAACTCCGCGCTCCGTAAGGTCGCCCGCGTTCGCCTCACCACTTCGGTCGAGGTCACCGCGTACATCCCCGGTGAAGGCCACAACCTTCAGGAGCACTCCATGGTGCTCGTCCGTGGCGGTCGTGTGAAGGACCTCCCGGGTGTCCGCTACAAGATCATCCGCGGTTCCCTCGACACCCAGGGTGTCAAGGGTCGCAAGCAGGCACGCAGCCGCTACGGCGCCAAGAAGGAGAAGAGCTAATGCCACGTAAGGGCCCCGCTCCGAAGCGCCCGCTCATCAACGACCCGGTTTACGGTTCGCCGTTGGTGACGCAGCTCGTCAACAAGATCCTGCTGGACGGCAAGAAGTCCACCGCAGAGCGCATCGTGTACCAGGCTCTCGAGCAGGCACGCGAGAAGACCGGCACCGATCCGGTCGTCACGCTCAAGCGCGCCCTGGACAACGTCAAGCCTGCCCTCGAGGTTCGCAGCCGCCGTGTCGGTGGCGCCACCTACCAGGTGCCGGTCGAGGTTCGCCCCGGTCGTTCCACCACGCTGGCACTGCGCTGGCTGGTCACCTTCTCGCGTGCACGTCGTGAGAAGACCATGGTCGAGCGTCTCGCCAACGAGCTCCTCGATGCCAGCAATGGCCTCGGTGCAGCTGTGAAGCGTCGCGAAGACACTCACAAGATGGCCGAAGCCAACAAGGCATTCGCCCACTACCGCTGGTGATGTAAGCGTCGGAGCAACCGTCATCGGACGGCTGCTCCGACGCTGTCGCCGTTGGCAGCCCGATCACAAGTTCCCGATTCGACCGGAACTGAGTGGCCGGGTCGCCACGGCAGAGACATAATTGAAAGACCATGGTCGCGAAGGTGGAACACACCTGATGAGGCCGACACCCGAAAACCAAGCAACGAGCGGGGAAGAAACCTGTGGCACAGGAAGTGCTGACCGACCTGAACAAGGTCCGCAACATCGGCATCATGGCGCACATCGATGCCGGCAAGACCACCACCACCGAGCGCATCCTGTTCTACACCGGTGTCAATTACAAGATCGGTGAGACGCACGACGGTGCGTCGACGACGGACTGGATGGAGCAGGAGAAGGAACGCGGCATCACGATCACGTCTGCCGCCGTGACCTGCTTCTGGAACAACAACCAGATCAACATCATCGACACCCCCGGCCACGTCGACTTCACGGTCGAGGTGGAGCGGTCGCTGCGCGTGCTCGATGGCGCAGTCGCCGTTTTCGACGGCAAGGAGGGCGTCGAGCCCCAGTCGGAGCAGGTGTGGCGTCAGGCCGCCAAGTACGACGTCCCGCGTATCTGTTTTGTCAACAAGATGGACAAGATGGGCGCAGACTTCTACTTCACGGTGCAGACCATCATCGATCGTCTGGGCGCGAAGCCGCTCGTTCTCCAGCTGCCCATCGGCGCTGAAGACGACTTCGACGGCGTCGTCGACCTGGTCGAGATGAAGGCCATCACCTGGCGCGGCGTAGTTCCCACCGGTACCGCACCGACCATCGAGGAAATCCCCGCGGATCTCGTTGAGAAGGCTGCCGAGTACCGCGAGAAGCTGCTCGAGACGGTTGCCGAATCCGACGAAGCTCTCATGGAGAAGTACTTCGGCGGCGAAGAGCTCACGGTCGACGAGATCAAGGGTGCAATCCGCAAGCTGACGGTCAACTCCGAGCTGTACCCGGTTCTGTGTGGCTCCGCGTTCAAGAACAAGGGCGTTCAGCCCATGCTCGACGCTGTCATCGACTACCTCCCGAACCCGCTGGACATCGGCGAGGTCGTCGGCCACAAGCTGGGCGACGAAGAGGTTTCGATCACGCGTAAGCCGAGCAAGGAAGAGCCGTTCTCGGCTCTGGCCTTCAAGATCGCAGCGCACCCGTTCTTCGGCAAGCTGACCTTCGTGCGCGTCTACTCGGGTCGTGTCGATCCGGGTGCCCAGGTGCTCAACGCCACCAAGGGCAAGAAGGAGCGCATCGGAAAGCTCTTCCAGATGCACGCGAACAAGGAAAACCCGGTAGACGAGGCCGTGGCCGGTCACATCTACGCGATGATCGGTCTCAAGGACACCACCACCGGTGACACCTTGTGCGATCAGGCGAACCCCATCGTCCTCGAGTCGATGTCGTTCCCGGCGCCGGTCATCCAGGTCTCCATCGAGCCCAAGACCAAGTCCGACCAGGAGAAGCTGGGCGTCGCGATCCAGAAGCTCGCCGAAGAGGACCCGACCTTCTCGGTCGAGCTCGACGAAGAGACCGGTCAGACCGTCATCGGCGGTATGGGCGAGCTCCACCTCGACATCCTCGTCGACCGTATGCGTCGCGAGTTCAAGGTCGAGGCCAACGTCGGCAAGCCGCAGGTCGCGTACCGCGAGACCATCACGAAGTCGGTCGAGAAGCACGACTACACCCACAAGAAGCAGACGGGTGGCTCGGGCCAGTTCGCCAAGGTCATCATCGGTCTGGAGCCTTTCGTGGGCGAAGACGGTGCTACCTACGAGTTCGAGAACAAGGTCTCCGGCGGACGTATCCCGCGCGAGTACATCCCCTCCGTGGATGCCGGTGCGCAGGACGCGATGCAGTACGGTGTTCTCGCCGGCTACCCGCTCGTCAACCTGAAGCTGATCCTGCTCGACGGCGCATACCACGACGTCGACTCCTCGGAAATGGCGTTCAAGGTTGCCGGTTCGCAGGCACTGAAGGAAGCCGCCCGCAAGGCCGGCCCCGTCATTCTCGAGCCGCTCATGGCTGTCGAGGTCACGACGCCCGAGGAGTACATGGGCGATGTGATCGGCGACCTCAACTCCCGCCGTGGCCAGATCCAGGCCATGGAGGAACGCAGTGGTGCCCGTGTCGTGAAGGCGCTGGTTCCGCTCTCGGAGATGTTCGGTTACATCGGTGACCTGCGGTCGAAGACCCAGGGCCGCGCGAACTTCTCCATGGTGTTCGATTCCTACGCAGAGGTTCCCGCGAACGTCTCGAAGGAAATCATCGCCAAGGCGACCGGCGAGTAACCTCGGTTTCTTCCGGCCGAAGCACGACCAAGTAACAACCAACCGCACTGCTGCATACGGCAAGCAATTATCAGTCCAGGAGGACATAAAGTGGCGAAGGCGAAGTTCGAGCGGACGAAGCCGCACGTGAACATCGGCACCATTGGTCACGTCGACCACGGCAAGACCACGACGACGGCGGCCATCACCAAGGTTCTCGCGGATGCTTTCCCGGATCTCAACGAAGCTTCGGCTTTCGATCAGATCGACAAGGCTCCCGAGGAAAAGGCTCGTGGCATCACGATCAACATCTCGCATGTTGAGTACCAGACGGAAAAGCGCCACTACGCGCACGTCGATGCACCGGGTCACGCCGACTACATCAAGAACATGATCACCGGCGCGGCTCAGATGGACGGCGCAATCCTCGTCGTCGCTGCCACCGACGGCCCGATGCCCCAGACGCGCGAGCATGTCCTGCTCGCTCGCCAGGTCGGCGTTCCGTACATCCTCGTCGCCCTGAACAAGGCCGACATGGTTGACGACGACGAGATCCTCGAGCTCGTCGAGATGGAGGTCCGCGAACTGCTGGCCGGCCAGGAATTCGACGAGGATGCTCCGGTCATCCCGATCTCGGCCCTCAAGGCACTCGAAGGCGACCCGAAGTGGACGCAGTCGATTCTCGACCTGATGGCTGCTGTCGACGAGTCCATCCCGGACCCGGTTCGTGAGACCGAGAAGGCATTCCTCATGCCCGTCGAGGACGTCTTCACGATCACCGGCCGCGGCACCGTCGTCACCGGTCGTATCGAGCGTGGCGTTGTCAACGTCAACGAAGAGGTCGAGATCGTCGGCATCAAGGAAACCTCGACCAAGACCACGGTCACGGGTATCGAGATGTTCCGCAAGCTGCTCGACTCGGGCCAGGCCGGCGACAACGTCGGACTGCTCGTTCGTGGCATCAAGCGCGAAGATGTCGAGCGCGGCCAGGTTGTCGTCAAGCCGGGCACCACGACTCCCCACACGGAGTTCGAGGGCCAGGCATACATCCTGTCGAAGGACGAGGGTGGACGCCACACGCCGTTCTTCAACAACTACCGCCCGCAGTTCTACTTCCGTACCACGGACGTTACGGGCGTCGTGACGCTGCCCGAGGGCACCGAGATGGTCATGCCCGGTGACAACACCGAGATGTCCGTCAAGCTGATCCAGCCTGTCGCCATGGACGAGGGCCTGCGCTTCGCGATCCGCGAAGGTGGCCGTACGGTCGGCGCCGGCAAGGTTGCCAAGATCATCAAGTGAGACTCGTCTCTCGCTAGCTGATTCTCAGCTGTGAGAAAGGCGCTCGTTCCCGATCGGGAACGAGCGCCTTTCTTCGTCTTCAGGTTGTCGGTCGGCCGGCGTTGTTACTCGGCTTGTCGGTGTTACTTGGCGCTGTCCACGCGATCGAGGTGCAGCAGAATCTGCACCGCCACCGCAGATCCGTCGAGGCTACGGTTCGTCGCTCGGGCGATGCGTTCGGCTCTGGTGGTGAACTCGACGACGTCGATGTCGGGGTCGGCGGTGGCCACCACGGTGACGGTGGGCAATCCCCGGTCGACGGTGGCGCGATGACGGGTACTGCGCACACCGGAAAGTCCGGCCAGTTCGGCGGCGACACCGCCCGCGACCGGGCCGAGTCCGACGCTGACGTCGGTTCCGGTTTCGTTGTGTCGCAACGTCAGTGCCTCGGTGCTTCGTCGTCGCAGGTTGAGGTAGAGCAAAGCGATACCGATGACGAGGCAGGCGGCAAACGTGCCGATCAGCGCCCACTGCCACCACGGCTGGTCGGGTAGTGCGGCCAGCGTTGGGCGGTCGAGGCGCGAGGTCCAACGACGAATTTGTTCGACTCGCACATCCCAAGCGATGGCGTATGCGCCCACTGCCACCAGAGCGAGCCCGATGAGCGCGACCACCACTCGGTCGACGGACGAGATCCAACGATTCACGAGGCGTCCTTTCGTGATTCCACGGCACGGTGGGCGACAACGCTCAATTGCAAGGGCTGCTGCAGGATGTCGAGATGTGGCCGTACGGCAGCGGTGACCGACTCGATCAGTTCCCCGCGGTTCTCGCCGGAGATGTCGATGTTGACGGTGACACGCTTGCGGGTGACGTTCGTGCGCGCGGAAAGCACGCCGGGAACCGCGGTGGCGTGACCACTGCACAGCCGGGCAATGTCGGTCGGTCGCATCCACACCGTCGAGTTCGACGATTCACCCAGAGCTACATGGGTTTTCGCTCGGCTCTTGAATGCCGAGACGATCAGAGCCAGTCCGATCACCACGGCAGCGACGGCAGTCGGCAACAGCCATGTCTGCCAGTGCAGGCGCGAAGCCCATTCCACGCCGTTGCGAATCCACGGTGCCGAGTCGTAAGTGCCTCTGTGGACGAACCATTCGCGTGCGACGACGAAGGCCAGCCCGAGCAGTCCGATCGCGATGAGGACCGCCGATACGGCCGCGGCCGGTGTGGCAGACGGGACGTGTGGTGGTCTCGGAACGACATCCGATTCTTCCGCGGCTTCTGTGCGCTCTGTGCCGGCGAGGTAGGCCGGATCGGAGCCGTCCGCGGCGGCGATCATGATGTTCATCTCGTGCAAAGGAAGTCCGGTGAGTGTTTCGACGCTGCGCCCGACCTCGGTACGGACGCGGCCGGTGAGATCGACCACCGAGCACGGCCAGGTCACGGCCAGGAACAGGTTGATCGCCACGGCGTCCTTGCCGATGACGACATCGGCTCGGGGCAGTTCGCGGCCGGTCAGACGGGTGAGTCCGCCGGACTGGCGTATCACTCCGGGAACCTGCAAGGCGGCGGTGGTGGCGATCTTGGTCATGGCGCGGTCCTTGACGACCAACGTCCCGCGCGTACCCGGATCGGTGTCGGAGACCGGTGCCTCTTTCGTGAGATCGACGGCAGTGGCCGTCGCGACGTCAGCCACGGCCGCGGCTTCGGAGGATGGCGCCGAGATCCAGGTGTCCGTCGCGATGTGCGCCGAGTGCCATGCCGATCGCGCCGACCAGTACTGCGAAGACGAACCCGCTGAATCCGCCGGCAATACCGGCCAAGGCCAGTAACAGTCCGGCGAGCAATCCGACTGTGGTGCTGTTCACGTCAGTTCCCTTCTTCGATGGCGAGCCGGCCCGGGATCGGTCTGCCTGTCCAGGGTATTCGCAACTCTAGTGACTACCCGGAATTGATGTTGTACACCTCACGTCCGCTCAGGTGTTCGGATATGGCAAAGTCGATTCGAAGTGACGGTTCTCATATCTGGTGCCGTGTTGTGATCTATCGAACGGTGGGTGTGTGTTGACGCGAGTTGTGATCGTGGGCGCCGGGCTGTCGGGGCTGCGAGTTGCCGAGGAGCTTCGGAAGGCGGGCTTCGAAGGAGATGTCGTCCTCGCGGGAGCGGAGACGCACCTGCCCTACGACCGACCGCCCTTGTCGAAGGACGTCATCCGGACGGACAAGACCGAGACGACACTGCGTCCGGCAGAGTTCTTCGACGACAACGCCATCGAGCTTCGCCTGGGTTCGGCCGCGACCGCGCTCGATACCACCGCGAAGTCGGTCTCGTTCGCGGACGGTTCGCAACTCGGGTACGACGAGCTGATCGTGGCTACCGGGCTCACCCCGCGCCGGATCGGCGGATTGCCGGAGCTGTCCTCGGTCCACGTGCTTCGGTCCATCGAGGACGCGTTGGCTCTGCGCGCCGATCTGGCTCCGGGGAAGCGTGCCCTGATCGTCGGGGCAGGTTTCATCGGGTGCGAGTTGGCGGCGAGTATGCGTGCGCTGGGTGTCGAGGTGATCCTCGTCGAACCTCAGCCCACGCCGTTGGCGTCGGTGCTCGGAGAGACGGTCGGTGCCCTCGTCGAGCGTCTGCACCGCGAGGAGGGGGTAGATGTGCGGACCGGTACCGGCTTGCGCACATTGTCCGGCGACGGCGTCGTGTCGGCGGCCACCTTGGACGACGGCTCCGAAATCGAGGTCGACGTGGTGGCCATCGGTGTCGGGTCCACCCCGGTCACGGCGTGGCTGGACGGTTCGGGAGTCGAGATCGGCAACGGCGTGTTGTGCGACGGGTTCGGCCGGACGAGTGCGCCACACGTGTGGGCGACCGGTGACGTCGCGGCATGGCAGATCGGCGACGCGCGCAAACGCGTCGAGCACTGGAGCAACGCTGGGGATCAGGCGAAGATCCTGGCGGGCGCGATCACCGGTACCGGTGATCCGGATGCTCCCGCGCAGGTGCCGTATTTCTGGAGCGACCAGTACGACGTGAAGATCCAGGCGCTGGGAACCGTGTCGCCCACCGACACGGTCCACGTGATCAAGGACGACGGCCGTAAGTTCGTCGCGTATTACGAGCGCGAGGGCATCCTTGCCGCGGTCGTCGGTGGCGGTAGCGCCGGGGCCGTGATGAAGATGCGAGCCAAGATTGCCGCGGGCACGTCGATCACCGACGTGGTGGAGTCCGTGTCCGAGTGAACCGACGTGGTGGAGTCCGTGTCCGAGTGAACCGACGTGGTGGAGTCCGTGTCCGAGTGAACCGATGCGGACGGGGGCGGTCCGAAGCGATAGATTCGACCGGTGATCGTTGCACTCATCGACTCGGGTCTGGGCCTGCTCCCCACCTCTGCCTGGCTTCGACGTCTGCGCCCGGAACTGGACCTGGTGTTGTCGTTGGATCCGGACGGCGCCCCGTGGGGGCCGAAGCCGGAGCAGTGGGTTGTCGAACGAGTGTCCGAGGCGGCGCAGCGGAGCCTTGATCGGGGCGCTCGGGTGATCGTGCTTCCGTGCAATACAGCCAGTGTGACGGCGTTGTCTCAGGTGCGGGAACTCGTCGGACCGGACATCCCGGTAGTGGGTACCGTGCCTGCGGTCAAACCGGCTGCGGCCGCGTGTGATTCGGTGGCTATCTGGGCGACGGCTGCCACTACGGCAAGTCGGTACCAGGCGGATCTGATCGCGCAGTTCGCCGGCGAAAGCTCCGTGGTGGGAGTGGCCTGCCACGGTTTGGCCGATGCGATAGATCTCGGCGACCGAGCGGCGGCGCTGGCTGCCATCGACGCCGCTGTGGAGCGCACCCCGCGTGGTGTGGGCGGCGTGGTGCTCGGCTGCACGCATTACCCACTGCTGGCGAAGGACATCGCGGCTCGGCTGCCGCCCGGAGTCCAGTTGTTCGACAGCGCCGAGGCCGTCGCTCGGCAAACCTTGCGGCGTATCGACGCTCTCGGGGTGGACACCGGTCGCGGGGTCGGCTCGGTGGAGGTGTTCGTCAGTGGACGTCCCGGAGTGTTGCCGCGCAGCGCCGAAGCCTTCGAGGCGGGTCGGACGCTGGGAGCCGTGCAAGTCTGATCGTGTGTGGCCGGTCTTCGGTGTCGAGCGTTCTGTGACACGATTCGACGATGCCCGCTACTGCTACCAGGACGCCGCGAATGGTGTCGATCGGTTCGTTGACAGCGGCGGGCGTTATTGCTTTGACCTATCTGATATTTCATGTTCGAGCGGTCGAACCAGTCGATTTTCTGGTGTATCGGTATGCGGCCGAAGCTTTTGCGGCCGGTAGCGACATCTACGCGGGCAATCTCGTCGGACCGATGATCGTCGACCAGGGAATGCCGTTCACGTACACACCGTTTGCCGCAGTGTTCCTGTGGCCTACAGTACTTTTCGGGTGGTGGTCAGCGTATCTGCTGTGGTCCGCGGTGAGTATGGTGGCACTGGCCTGGACCGTCGCGCGGTTTACCCCCATGACCGTTGCGCGGCGCCCGCTCGTCATGGCGATCATCGTCGTCGCGGTGGCGATCACTCCCACGATCAGCGCGCACATCTCGTTCGGTCAGATCAATCTGATCCTGATGGCACTGGTGTTGATCGACATCACCCGGCGCGACGATTCGTGGGTGGGGCGCTGGGTTCCGCGTGGCCTGCTGATCGGTGTCGCGGCAGCGATCAAGCTCACTCCGGCGTTGTTCGTCGTCTATTTCGTGGCGACGCGGCAGTGGCGCCTGGCCGCGTGGAGTTCGGTGGGCGCGCTCGGCGCCACGGTTGTCGCCGCTGTTGTCGCACCGGGGATCAGTCGGACGTTCTGGACCGATGTCGTGTGGGGTTTGAGCGGCCGGGTGGACCTGTCGGGGGAGGCGTTCGCGAGTTCCGGAAACGGATCGCTCCAAGGCACTCTGGCTGCACTGGGAGACTGGACGCGGCCGATCGCCTTGCCGTTGGCCGTGGTGTGCGCCGTCGCGGCGGTGTGGGTCGCCAGGGAGGTATTTCGCTCGGGACGGGCGGTGGATGCGGCGTTGGTGATCGGCGCGAGTGCGCCGATCGTGTCGCCGATCAGTTGGATCCATCACTGGGTTTATCTGGTTCCTGCTGCGGTGACCATCCTGTTCCGGCTCCACACTCGGGCGCAGTTCGGGATTTTCGCGGCTGGATTGGCATTGATCTACTGCGGACCCACGATGGGTCAGCAGATCATGGATTTCTCGCCGTTCCTGTCGCCGTTCGGGCTGGTACTGCGTGAGGTGTTTCTGATCGTGTCGGTGGCGTTGATCGCTGCGCTGCGGGCATTGCCTGCGTTGGAGACCGAGGACGGGAGGGCTCTGCAATGGTGGAATCGGGAATGTCGACATCGAGTGCCCGGATCGTCTGTGACCAGCTGACCGCTCTCGCCGACGCTGCGGATGCGCTGCATCTTCAGCGGTATTTCAAGACGGGTCCGGGTGAGTACGGCGAAGGGGACGTGTTCATCGGGGTTCGGGTGCCGAAGATACGCGCGGTGATCAAGCAGCACCCCGATCTCGCTCTGGACGAGATCAGGGTGCTGCTCGAGAGTGAGGTGCACGAACACCGGGCCGCGGGGTTGCTCGTTCTCGTTGCTCAGTTCGACGGCGTCAGCCGTGCACGGTGTTTCGATCAAGGGCGTCGGCAGGAGATTGCGGATTTCTATCACCGTTGCGTGACGGACGGCCGGGTGAACAACTGGGATCTGGTGGACTGCTCCGCCGGGCGGATTCCGGGCGGGTGGTACTTCGACCGCGAGCGGACGCCGGTCTTCGACCTCTGTGACTCCGGCGATCTGTGGTGTCGGCGGGTTGCGTTGCCGACCACCTACGGATTCATCATCCGCGGCGACGCCTCGACCACCCTCGAACTTGCCGCGTCCGTACTCGACGACCGTCGGGATCTGACGCAGAAGGCCACCGGTTGGATGCTCCGCGAGGTGGGCAGACGAGTGGATCGCGGATTGCTCACCGGATTCTTGACGTCCAATGCGGCCCGGATGGGGCGCACGGCACTGAGCTACGCGTGCGAGCATCTGACGCCGGAAGAGCGGGCACGTTTCCGGGCAGCCGGATCGGTGCCGCCGAGTCAGAACTCGATCTTGAGATGATCGGTGACGGGCTTGGCCTGGCAACCCAGGATGTAGCCGTTCTCGACGTCCTCGGGGTCGAGGATCTCCGAGTTCTCCATCCGTACCTCGCCTTCGACGACGGTGCAGGCGCACGAACCGCACTCACCTTCCTGGCAGGAGTACGGCACGTCGAGGCCCTCGGCGAGCATGATGTCGACGAGTGTCTGCTTCCGCGGCCAGCTCAGGGTGTGTCTCTCGCCGTCCAGTTCGACCTCGACGGTGGCGGCGTCGGCGGCCTCCGCTTCGCTGACCTCGATCACGTCGGCATCGAGGAAAGGGTCGCCGGAGAGTGAAACGAACACCTCGGAGTGGACTCGGGTGCGCGGCATGCCTGCGTCGGCGAGGGCGGTGTGGACGGCGTCCATGAAGGGGCCGGGCCCGCACATGTAAGCCTCGTGGGAGAGGTACGGCGCAACAAGGGTGGCGAGGTGCGTTGCGCTCGGCAGACCCTGCACCGATTCGATCCAGTGCAGGACGGTCAGGCGTTTCGGGTGAGTTGCCGCGAGTGCGCGCAGCTCGGCACCGAAGATCACGGAGGATTCGTCGCGGTTGGCGTAGACGAGTACCACACGCCCGGTGCCTTCGGTGAGGGCTGCCTTGAGGATGGCGATCACAGGGGTTATTCCGCTGCCCGCGCCGAAGAGCAGGAAGTCGTGATCGAAGGTTTTCGGGGTGAAGATGCCCGACGGTGGCAGGACCTCGATGGTGTCGCCCGCGCGCAGGGTGTCGCAGATCCAGTTGGATCCGTAGCCGCCTGCGGTGCGCTTGACGGTGACTTTCGGCGCCGGGTCGCTGAACGGGGAGCTGGACAGGGAGTAACAGCGCGCCACCGAACCGGTGTGATCACTCGGAATACGCAGCGTCAGGAACTGGCCGGGCTTGTAGTCGAACTTGTCTTTCAATTCGGCTGGGATCTCGAACACCAGGGAACGGGCGTCCGCTGTCTCTTCGACGATCTCGGACACGGTCAGTACCGCCGATCGCGAGCTGTGCGGTACCTCGACTGTCGTCATCGCGAGCTGATCCTCTCGTGGAATCGGTAGGGGGTGTGGCCGACCCGACTAGAACACGTTCTAGTCGAGGCTAGCAGTGGCCGAAAGCTACTGGGATGGTAGCCGCCCAACTGTCGAGCGCTGTGCCGTGTGCTGATGCGGCCGAGGGTGCGCGGGGTGGAGTCGGTGACACGGGCGAGGGACGGGCGGACACGCTCCGTATCCCGAAATCTCCTTAAAACCGACAAATCGGTCGACTTTTGGGGTTCAATTTCAGATTGACCCAAGTACGAGTACCGAGGAGTGAAGTATGCCCGCACGTCTGAAGAAGGCCGCTGCCACGATGTCCGTGGCCGTCGCTGCTACTGCGATCGCGATCGGCGCATCGAGTACGGCTTCTGCAATCGAGCTGGTGGACGTAAAGCCACCCATCGTCGAAGCGTCGACGTCAGGATCCACGATCGATCTCGAGATCACCAACCCGCACGGGCTACTCGACACGGTGGGCTGCAACGCGATGGTGGTCAAGGCCACGTCCGTCCCCGGTGTGCTCGCCAACCCACTGACGCTTCTCGATGCCGGTGTGGTCGTGTTTCCGAGCTTCAGTGACATCACTTCCCTCTTCGGCGTCGTAGGCGGGCAGACCAAGACCTACTCGCAGACGGTCGCGCCCGGTCTGTACGCCGTCATCGGTGCTTGCATGAGTCCGCTGAACGTGGGCGAGTTGCCGACGATCAGCACTCCGAAACTGCTCCCGGTAATCGGTTCGGGCAGTGGCGGCAACGGCAGTTCGGACTTCCCCTCCTTCGGCAGCTGAGCACTGCTCGTGTTCTGACGCGGGGGCCGACGAAGCACTCGCGCACGGTGGCTGCCCACCCCGACCGGGGTGGGCAGCCACCGTGCGTTTCGGAGGTGGGCAGCCACCGTGCGTTTCGGGGTGTCGGCCCGCACTGGTGGAGCGGTTCTCGCCGTGCCTCGCGGCGCGCAATCGTGGCAGTACTGGCGGTCCGGCGTGGCGAGCACCTGCCCGAACGGACGGTTCGGGGTCGGCGTCCGGGTGGTTGCGTGGCAGAAGTCTGGGTTTCGAGTGCTGCGCAGTCCACAGTTGATCCCAGGTGAGACGCCGGTCACAAGATCCGGCTCGAATCCCTCCCGAAGTCATAGTCACGCTCATTCACGAGGAGATATCGATGGCAATCGAGCTCAATCAGATCTGGGACTTCCCCATCAAGGAGTTCCACCCCTTCCCGCGGGCCCTGATGGGTGTGGGCGCTCATGACATCCTCGGTGTGGAGGCCAAGAACCTCGGCTTCAAGCGCACACTGCTGATGACGACGGGTCTTCGCGGCTCCGGCATCATCGAAGAGCTGATCGGCAAGATCGAATACCAGGGTGTCGAGGTGGTGCTCTACGACAAG
This sequence comes from Rhodococcus sp. 27YEA15, assembly GCF_049739425.1. Classification (NCBI taxonomy): domain Bacteria; kingdom Bacillati; phylum Actinomycetota; class Actinomycetes; order Mycobacteriales; family Nocardiaceae; genus Rhodococcus; species Rhodococcus sp. 27YEA15. The sequence goes on along the minus strand of NZ_JBMHHW010000001.1, from coordinate 3,563,817 downwards.
GTGGAGTCCAACCCCAAGGATTACAACGTCATGGAGGCCGCTGCCCTCTACCAGAAGGAGAAGTGCGACTCGATCATCTCCATCGGTGGAGGTTCCAGTCACGACGCCGCCAAGGGCGCTCGTGTCGTCATCGCTCACGACGGCCGCAACATCAACGAGTTCGAGGGCTTCTCCAAGTCCACCAACAAGGAGAACCCGCCGCATATCGCCGTATCCACAACCGCCGGTACGGGTTCCGAGACCTCGTGGGCGTACGTCATCACCGACACCTCCGACATGGACAACCCGCACAAGTGGGTGGGCTTCGACGAGGCGACCATCGTGACCCTCGCGATCGACGACCCGCTGCTTTTCTACACCTGCCCTCAGCATTTCACCGCGTACTGCGGCTTCGACGTCTTGGCGCACGGCAGTGAGCCGTTCGTGTCCCGTCTCGATTTCGCGCCGTCGCTCGGTAACGCGATCTACTCGGTGGAACTGGTGGCGAAGAACCTGCGCGAGGCCGTGTTCGAGCCGCGTAACCTCAAGGCTCGCGAGGGAATGATGAACGCGCAGTACATCGCCGGGCAGGCGTTCAACTCCGGTGGTCTGGGCATCGTGCACTCCATCTCGCACGCCGTCAGCGCTTTCTTCGACAGCCACCACGGTCTGAACAACGCGATCGCGCTGCCCCGGGTGTGGGAGTACAACCTGCCCTCGCGCTACGAGCGCTACGCCCAGTTGGCCGGCGCTCTCGGTGTCGACACCCGCAACCTCACCACCGTGCAGGCTGCGGATGCCGCTGTCGAGGCGGCGATCCGTCTGGCGAAGGATGTCGGTATCCCGGACAACTTCTCGCAGGTGCGCACTGATTCCTACGCGAAGAACCAGATGAACACCAAGAAGTACGAGGGCCGTGGCGATGTCATCAAGGGTGACGAGAAGACCGTTCTCGCCATCTCCGAGCACATCCAGGACGACTGGTGCACTCCGGGCAACCCCCGCGAGGTCACGGTGGAGTCGATGATTCCCGTCGTCGATCACTCGATCAACAAGTCGTACTTCTAGCAGGGCATCCGGCCCCGTGCGCCTTTCTGGTAGCTCGCGCTATCAGAAAGGCGCACGGGGGTTTACCCCCAAGAAAGGACACCTCGATGACGATCGCGACCGGCCGAACGTTCTCCAGCGGCACCGATCTCAAAGATGCTCTGCGAGAGCAGGACTACATCGCCGACGACGAGTTCGCGGTCGTCGTCCACCTGGCTACCGCGCTGGGACGACCACTGCTGCTGGAAGGGCCTGCCGGTGTCGGCAAGACCGAGCTCGCGAAGTCACTCGCGGCGATCGGCGGACGCAAGTTGGTACGGTTGCAGTGCTACGAGGGCCTCGACGACAACCGAGCGCTGTACGAATGGGACTACGCCAAACAGCTGCTGCACGTGCAGATGCTTCGTGACCGGATCAGTGATCAGGTCGCCGAGTTCGACAACATAGCCGACGCGTCGAAATTCTTGGCGGATCAGGATTTCGGGCTGTACTCCGAGAACTTCCTCTCCGTGCGACCACTGCTCGAGGCGATCCTGTCCCCGGAGCCGGTGGTGCTTCTGGTCGACGAGGTGGACCGCACCGAGGAGTCGATGGAAGCTCTCCTGCTCGAAATCTTGGCGGAGCAGCAGATCACCATCCCCGAGGTCGGTACGTTCGTGGCGCGTTCGCAGCCGTGGGTCATTCTGACGTCCAACGACACTCGTGAATTGTCGCCGGCGCTCAAACGGCGCTGTCTGCACTATCATCTCGGCTATCCGACGTCCGAGCGTGAGCGGGAGATCGTCACTGCTCGCGCACCCGAGGTAGACGCTGCAACTGCTACCGATGTCGTCGAGTTGGCCAGGATCTTGCGAGACCTGCCGCTTCGCAAGAGCCCTTCGATCTCCGAGGTCATCGATGCCGCAAGGGCTGCAACCGTTCTCGAAGCCAGTGGGTTCGACACCGGTTCCGATGCGAAGGTTCGTGACATCCTGTTGACGGCGCTGCTCAAGTACTCGTCGGACGTCACTCTCGCGAAGGAGCGCTTCGAGGGCAAGGGCGCGCAGGTGGCGCCGACGCGCGACGGCGAACCTGCCCGTCGGGACACGGTTGCTTCCAAACCGGCGAATACGACGACGGCGGTGTTCCGTGGCACCGGTGGCCGAGATCGCAGCGGTAGTCCGGACCGCGGCGGAATCCGTTCGCGGCCATGAAGACGCTCGGCTCGCCGGTGTGGCAACCAGGTTTCGTCCTCGACGTCGTCTCGGCCAGTTTCGGTCGCCTGTTGCGGATTTCGGGGGTGGGGGCGTCGCCGGCCGAGGTGATCGAGGTGCGGCGGGTGCTCGCGATGGTCGGCGCCTCGGATCGTGATGTTCTCCGTTCCTGCCTGCGGTCGGTGTGTGCTAAGTATTCGCACGAGCAGGCCGGTTTCGATCGAGCTTTCGACGCGCTGTTCCGGGAAGTGGTCGACAAGGCGGCGACGGAGCGGATGACCTCGCGCGCCGAGGTCGGGGACGGGCTGTTGCCCACCGCCCTCGACATCGACGCCGATCAGGAGGTGGGGCGGTACGCCGAGTACAACGAGCGGGCCGCGGAGGTGGGTGATCATTTCGACACCCCGGAAGCGGAGAAGGGATTCAACCCGCACAAGGACGACGACGACGTCTCCATGACCTCGAGTGACGCCGAACTGTCGGTGGACACCGGATCGGAAACCGGGCGCCGAGGTGTCAGTTACACCGTCGACGTGGACCGGGCGTCGTCTGCGACGGTCGGCGACCTGAGTACGACGGTCGCAGCCGCGGTGGTCGGATCGTTGTCCTGGGACGATCCGAATTCCATTCTGGCGTGGCTGGATTCCTACGATCCGAGTAAGGCGTATGCGGACGTCTCCGACGACGGCCCGTTGACGCAGGCCCAGCTGAACCGGTTGGTGGAAGCGGTCGAGGCGTTTGTCGCCGCGCTCTCCGCTGCCGCTCTCGCCGAAGGTGCGCCTGATGTACCGGACAGCGAGTCGGCCGTCGGTCCCAGCCACAACGACATCGAGTTGGCGTGCCACGAAGTGCTGCGCCGGATGCGGGGGCCGTCTCGTCCGCGCCCTCGCGAGCGGGCACGCGGACATCTCGACATGCGTCGAACAGTTCGGTCGAGCCTGCGCACCGACGGTGTGCCGTTCCATCTGGTGGTGAAGGCTCCTCGGCCTGATCGAGTGCGGCTGCTGCTGATCGCGGACGTCTCGCTCTCGGTTCGGCCGGTCACGGCGTTCACGTTGCGGCTCGCGCAGGCGATGCATCGTCGTGCCGACCGGTGCGAGGTCCTTGCGTTCGTCGACCGCCCGGTGGACGTGACGGACACGTTGCTCGCCAGCAGCGGCGACGGCGCGTTGGCTGCGGTGCTCGCACATCCGGGTCTGGATCTGGAGGCGAGCAGCGACTACGGGCGGGTACTCACCGAATTGTTGGACGAGCACGGCAATGCCCTCAACTCCCGGACGTCGGTCATCATCGTCGGTGACGGACGCTGCAACGGTTTGCCGCCCGAGGTGGACAAGCTCGCCGAGCTGCGACGCAAGGTGCACCGGTTGGCGTGGATCACACCGGAGCCCAGACGATACTGGAACCAGGCGTCGTGCGCGATGCCGGACTACGCGGAGATCTGCGACGAGGTGGTGGTGGCGAGGGACGCCGTGCAGTTGACGGCCAAGGCTGCCGAGTTGGGTCACGCTCTTCGGTGACGTGATTGACTGAGCGGCGTGACTACGTCGAGGTGGCAACCGATCGTCCTGCTGACCGTTGTGGGATCGGTGTGCGGCCTGGTTGCCGTCGGGGTGTTCCGGTGGTGGTGGAATTCGTTGGAGTCCCCGTACATCCTGATCGGAGGGGAGTACGTCGATCATTCGGATCCGACGTTCACCGGTGCCGCGTTCATGGATCTGTTCCCGGCCGAACCGCCACCGTGGTTGTACTCGTCTCTGGTGCTCGGCCCCACTGCGGTCGGGCTGGTGGCGGGGGTGGCGCTGGTCGTGTTCGGCGGGCGCCTCCGGTCGCGAAGTTCCTGACGCCCTACCTGCCCGATCGGGCAGGTAGGAACCTGTACCTCGGCCGGTGTGTCCGACGTTGCACCCGCGTATCCTCAGGGCTGGCGCTTGTAAGATGGGTCACATCTGTGCAGGCGCTCGGTGAGAGGAACGGTGATCATGTCGGTGGCATATTCCGGTGCTGTCAGTCGTGGTGATCATCGCCGGGACACGTCTGCACGGCTGGTCAAGTTCCATGCGCCCGAGATCGTGTTCGGTATCGGATCACTGGTCGAGGCCGCACATGCGGCACTTCGGTTCGGTGGGTTCCGGCCGTTCCTGGTCACCGATCCGGGGATCGTCGAGGCCGGTTGGGTGTCCGAACTGGGAGGTCACCTGGCTGAACAGGGGCTCACCGCGACGATCTGGTCGGGTCTGACACCCAATCCGAAGGATTTCGAGGTGGCTGCCGGGTTCGAGGTGTATCGCGAGGCCGAGTGCGACGTCATCATCGCGCTCGGTGGCGGATCGGTGATCGACGCAGCCAAAGGAGTGGCGGTTCTCGCGGCCAACGGCGGAAACATTCTCGATTACGAGGGTGTGGACGAGGCCACCAAGCCGATCCCGCCGATGGTGATGGTGCCGACCACCTCCGGGACGGGCGCGGACGTCTCGCAGTTCTGCATCGTCACCGACACCACACGCGGCACCAAGATCACCATTCTCGGGCGCGCGCTGGTTCCCGACGTCACCGTCATCGACCCGCGACTGCTCACGACGATGCCGGAATGGCTCAATGCGGCAACGGGGTTGGATGCGCTGACACACGGAATCGAGGCTTTCGTGTCACTGGCGCACAACCCTCTCACCGATCATCACGCACTGCGGGCGGTGGGTCTGGTCACCGAGAATCTCGTCAACACCATTCACCATCCGACGGACATGCATTCACGCTCGGTGATGGCGCAGGCGAGTCTCGAAGCGGGATTGGCGTTCACCAACGCGATCCTCGGCGCTGCGCACGCGATGAGCCACCAGGTCGGCGGCATGCTCGACCTTCCGCACGGCGTGATCAACGGAATCCTGCTCCCGCATGTCATTCGTTTCAATTCCACTACCGACGCCGGTCCGTTCGTGGCGATCGCCGCTGCGCTCTCGCTCCCGGAGAGTCGTGGCAGTGCTCAGGAGGCGGCCCTGGCGGTCGCCGACCGTGTCGAGCAGTTGGCCCGGGAAGTGGGGGTGCCGAAGGGCTTGGCGGAATTGGGCGTTCGTGTCGAAGATCTCGATCGGCTCGCGACATTCGCGCTGCACGACGCGTGTATGTCCACCAATCCGCGAGAAGCATCGCACGAGCAGATGGTGGCACTGTTCCGAGGTGCGTTGTGACGGCGGATCTGTCCAGGCTCACCGGTTTACGGTCCGGCAAGAGTTCGTTCTATCCGCAGTATCGTGGCGCCGCCGAGCGACTCGAGCGTGTCGTGCACGCACTGGAGTTGATCTCTCGTGCCCTGGTGCGCACGGTCGAGGGCCCGGAGACACTCGTGTGCGCCGTCGCAGAGGCGGCCAGGGCGCATCTGAGTGCCAATTGGATCGTTTTCGCGCTCGCCGACGGAACTCTTCCGGACGCGGGGCCACGCAGACTGGTGCTGGGGCCGGACGCGACGCCTTTCCTGGTGGGAAATGTCGAGGGTCCGCCGTTGCCGGACGACGTCGTTTCGTGCCTGGACGAGATCCGTTGTGGCCGGATCGAGTTGAATCCGTTGATCGACTCGCATTACGCGTTCGTGCCGATCGTGCTCGGTGGCGGTGTGGTGGGTGCTTTCGCCGCGTGGACGCCCAAGCATCGAACTCTCGACACGACCGACAGTGCCGTGCTGAGCATCCTGGCCAGTCAGACAGCCGTGGCGTTACAGAACTCCGCGCTCTATCAGCGCGGCCAGTTGCTCCTCGAACGCGCCGAGGATGCCTATTCCGAAGCGAATCGGACGGCGGCCGATCTCGCGGTGCGCAACCGTGAGTTGGAGACCACGCAGCGTCAACTCGGAGTGGCGCACCGACATCAAGTGGTAGACGACGAGCGCCATCGGATCGCCCGTGAACTGCACGACAGTGTCACTCAGGCCGTGTTGTCCGCCGGCATGCAGATCGAAGTGTGCCGAAGTGACATTCCCGACGAGGAACGTAGCGAAAGACTTGATTTGGCAAAGGATCTGACCAGGCGGGCCGTCGAGCAGTTGCGGTCGGCGATCTACGCGCTCAACCATCCGTCGGATGCCGACCGGACGTCGCTTCCGGAGATGCTCGAGCAACTCGGTGTGGTGCACATGCCGGACGAGTTGGCGGTCAGTGTCCGTATCGGCGGCACCCCGACGGAACTGCCGGGCGACGTCGAGCACGCGTTTCTACGGATCGCGGGGGAGGCTCTGTTCAATGCCGCGGTGCACGCGCACGCGACCCGAGCGGTGCTTCGACTGACGTATCGGGCGGATACCGTCCTACTGTCGGTGTCCGACGACGGTGACGGCGACCCGGCGCGAATGCGCCTGATCCTCAAACTGGCTGCGTCCAACGATCTGGACGGCCGTCATCGTGGCTTGGCCAACATGCAGGCCCGGGCTCTCGAAATGGGCGGAACGCTCGAAGTGCGGCGCGCCCGGATCGGTGGAGTCCAAATCTTGGTTCGCCTCCCGTTGACGGGTTTGCAGACCGAACTCGGGACAGACGACGTGTGCCGGGCCGACGATCTCGAAAGCGAGCAATGATGGCTGTCACCGGAGCTACCACCCCCGCACCACAGTCCTCGGCACGGGTGAGTGTCGTTCGTATCGTCCTGGTCGACGATCATGCGATCCTGCGTCAGGGTTTGCGTTCGGTTCTCGAGCGAGAACATGACCTCGAGATAGTGGGGGAGGCGTCGACGCTGATGGAGGCGCTGGCAGTGGTGGATCGGGTGCTACCGGACATCGTGTTGATGGACTTGAAATTGTCGGCGAGTTCCGATTACGAGGGCCTGACGTTGTGCGGGCAACTGTCCAGCGCGCATCCGGGACTGGGGCTGCTGGTGCTGACGACGTTCCTCGACGACCAACTCGTCGTGCGCGCGGTGCATGCGGGAGCGCGGGGTTACGTGGTCAAGGATGTCGACACCACCGAACTGGTTCGGGCGATCCGGGCCGTCTCGCGGGGGGAGAGCGCCTTCGATTCGAGAAGTGCGTCGGCAGTGATCCGGTCCCTCAACGGTCAGTCCTCCACGAGGGAACGACTGACCGACCGTGAACTGGAAGTGCTGAGATTGTTGGCAAACGGATTGTCCAACATCAAGATCGGCGAAAAGTTGTTCATCTCGCCGACCACCGTGAAGTTCCACGTCAGCAATATCATGCGCAAACTCGAAGTCAGTCGCCGAGCCGAGGCCGTGTACGCGGCCAGTAAACAGGGTCTCATCTGAACTCGGTGGTGAGCGAGTTGAATTCTCGCCGAATCTAATCAGTGCCTGTTGGCGCTCGGGCGATCATCGTGGAACACACGAGCGTTGCCGTCAACAGGAAGTGTGAGCCATGAGTGGTTCGACTGTCACATCCGTAGTTGTCTCCGATCAGGAGCTTCGAGACAGGTTTCGGCCGGTCTTCGAGAGAATCGCCGTAGGTTCGGTGGAGCGTGAACGCGACCGTCGATTGCTCTTCGACGAGGTGCGGTGGTTGCGTGAGGTGAGGTTCGGGGCGCTGCGGGTGCCCGTCGAGCAGGGCGGTTTCGGTGCCAGTGTCCGGCAGCTGTTCGATCTTCTGATCGATCTCGGTGCTGCGGAATCCAATCTCCCGCAAGCTCTTCGGGTGCACTGGGTGTTCGTCGAGGATCAGCGTCTCGCGGCCGACAGCCGATGGCTCGAGGCCGCGGCGCAGGGAACCCTGGTCGGCAATGCGATCACCGAGCCCGGTGTCGGATCGGCCGATCGGTACCGGACCGTGCTGCGCCGCGTCGGCGAGGGTTGGCAACTCGACGGCGTGAAGTACTACAGCACCGGCAGCCTCTACGCCGACCACATTCTCGTCGCCGCCGATCGGGACGGCGACCGGATCGCAGTCCTCGTCGACGCCGATCGGGACGGCGTTGCCCAGACCGACGACTGGGACGGGTTCGGCCAGCGGCTCACCGGGTCCGGAACCACCACGTTCACCGGCGTCACCGTGCCGGATGACCGTATCCTCGGTCCTGGATACGGCGCGTCCGGGCGTACGTATTCCACCGCCTACCTGCAGTTGGTGCAGCTTGCGGTGCTCGCGGGTATTGCGGCCCGCGCCGAGGTGGACGTTGCCGAGTGGGTGCGGGCCCGCACCAGAACCTTCACCCATGCCGCCGCCGATCTGCCACGACACGATCCGCTGGTGCAGCAGGTGGTCGGGCGAATCTCGGCTGCGGCCTTCGGTGCCCGCGCTGCGGTACTGGCCGTCGCCGACGACCTCGATGCTCTGCTCGATGCGGGCGGTGAGGATCCCGTACTGCTCGACCGCGCCGAATCCAATTCTGCCCGTGCACAATCGGTGGTGATCGGTCTGGTTCTCGATGCGACTGCCGAGTTGTTCGACGTCGGCGGTGCGTCGATCACGTCGTCGGAGTTGGGGTTGGACCGGCATTGGCGCAATGCGCGCACCGTCGCCGCACACAATCCGCTCATCTACAAGCAGCAGGCGATCGGCGCGCACGTACTGAACGACGACCCGCTGCCGTACGCGTGGAGTGCGGGCCGCCGGCCGGAGGCAGTGGGATGACGCGTCAGATCAGGTTCAATGCCTTCGACATGAATTGTGTTGCGCACCAGTCTCCCGGACTGTGGCGCCACCCGGCCGATCAGTCACACCGATACACCGACCTGCGGTACTGGACAGAACTTGCCCGGTTGCTCGAGCGGGGTGTGTTCGACGGTTTGTTCATCGCCGACGTGCTCGGTACCTACGACGTCTACGGCGGCACCGACGAGGCGGCGTTGCGGCAAGGCGCGCAGATTCCGGTGGCCGATCCGGTTCTACTGATCTCCGCGATGGCGGCAGCCACCGAACATCTGGGATTCGGTGTCACCACGGGAACCGGGTTCGAGCATCCCTATCCGTTCGCGAGGCGGCTGTCCACGCTCGACCATCTCACCGGAGGCCGGGTCGGGTGGAATGTCGTGACCGGCTATCTACCTTCTGCGGCAAGGAATTTCGGAGCAGACGACCAGCTCGGTCACGATGCCCGCTACGACCACGCCGACGAGTACCTCGAGGTCCTCTACAAGCTGTGGGAGGGCTCGTGGGAGGACGACGCCGTGGTCCGCGACGCCGCGTCGGGGGTGTACGTCGATCCGGAGAAGGTGCACCACATCGGCCATCACGGTGAACACTTCACGGTTCCCGGTATCCATTTGTCGGAGCCGTCGCCGCAGCGTTCCCCGGTGATCTACCAGGCCGGGGCGTCGCCGCGCGGGGTGCGTTTCGCCTCGGAGAACGCCGAGGCGATTTTCATCGGCGGACCGTCGAAGCGGGTGCTCCAGGACACGGTGTCGAGAATCCGGCAGGCACTCGTCGATGCCGGCCGCGACCCGTACTCGGCACGAATCTATGCGCTGTCCACGGTGATCACCGATGCGACGGACGAGGCGGCTGCAGCCAAACACGAGGAGTATCGGAGGTACGCGAGTGTCGAAGGTGCACTGGTCTTCATGTCCGGTTGGATGGGGATCGATCTCGCACGCTACGACCTCGACGAACCGATCGGCAATGTCGAGAGCAACGCCATCCAGTCGGCGGTGGCCGCTTTTCAGGAGGCGGACGACGACGGCCGGGAGTGGAGGATCCGCGACATCGCCGAGTGGGGTGGGGTCGGCGGCCTCGGACCACGCTTCGTCGGTTCGGGTGAGACAGTGGCGACGACGTTGCAGGAGTGGGTCGAGGAAACGGATGTGGACGGGTTCAATCTCGCCTACGCGATCACGCCGGGGTCCTTCGAGGACGTGATCAACCATGTGGTGCCCGTGTTGCAGGCGCGAGGTGCATACCCGTCGAGCTATGTCGACGGGACGTTGCGGCACAAGCTGTTCGGTCGAGGGGATCGACTGCCGACCGAGCACCGGGGTGCCCGCTTTCGACTCGGCGGAGATCTGTCGACTGTCACCGAACGATTCGACATCTACCAGGAGACACCATGACCACACGACGTAGTGCTGCCGTGATCGGCGCCGGATTGGCCGGCTCGACGGCGGCCCTCGGCCTGCTCGATGCCGGATTCGACGTCACCCTGTTCAGCGATCGCGAACGGCGATCTCTCCGCGACGACGTCCCCGCCACCGGCACCGCCGTTTATTTCGGCAAGTCTCGGGAGGCGGACGCCCAGGTGATCGAGGACTTGTACGCCCACGGCCCGCATTCGACGGGAATGAGTACTCGACTCTATTCCGGCAGTGGCGACCAGAGCGCGAACGTGCTCGAGTTCGACCCTGACTTTCGTTATGTCGCACAGGGAGTCGATGTTCGGCTACGGGCGGATGACCGGATCGGGCGTTTCCTCGACCGGGGCGGTCGATTCGAGGTCGAGACCGTCGACGCAATCGAACTCGACACCATCGCCGGCGAACACGACCTCACTCTCGTCTCCACCGGCAAAGCAGGTTTGGCGTCGCTGTTCCCGCTCGATGCCGAGCGAACGGTGTACACGGAACCGCAACGGCACCTGTTGTCGGTGACGTTGGAGGGTTTGGGGCACGGGCCGGACACCTGGGGATACCGTACGACCGGCGGCGGTACCCACAACGTGTTCAACCTGCACACCGATTTCGGTGAGGCGTGGATCGGTCCCTACCTCCACAAGGACGCCGGACCCACCTGGAATTTCCTCGGTTTCGCGAAGCCCGGCAGCCCCTGGGTGGAGCGGTTCGCAGCCGTCACCGACGTACACAGCGCCCGGCAGACGGTGCTCGATCTGTACCGCGACTTCTTCCCGCACGATGCGGCCGAGGTGGCCCGGTTGCAGTCCGTCGAGTCGGACCCGCACTCGTGGCTGCGTGGGGCGGTGACTCCGACGGTTCGCCGCGCGATCGGTACGACCGCGAACGGTCACGTAGTTGCGGCGATCGGTGACACCGCGATCTCCTTCGATCCGGTAGCCGGCCAGGGCGCACAGAACACTGCAGTGCAGGTTGCCGCGCTGGTCGCCGCAGCCCGCGATCACGAGGGTGAATTCTCGGCCGAGTGGCTGTCCGATCAGTTCGAGAAGCACTGGCGGAGTCGAGGGAACGCCGCGGCCGAGGTGACCAGATTGTTCCTCGGTGACCCGAAGTACGCGGTGCACGCCGAGCTGCTGTTTCCCGCAGCGGCGGTCAGTGAGCCAGTGGCCGCCGCGCTGTTCGGATTCCTCTCCGAGCCCGACAGGTTGACCGGTATCGACAGCCGGGCGGACGTGTCGGCGTTCATCGCCGACGCAGCCGGCGAGCCTGCCGAGAACGTGCTCGGCCGGTTCGCACCCAGCGCCGGTTTCACGTCGGCGTCGCCGGTTGACGTCACGAGGTGACGGGATTCGTGCCGAACACGCGCTGAGAATTCGGGGCCGGACGGGCTAGTATTGCGCGGCCCGGTGCGCACGCACGTGGGGTGATCGCGGATCGAAGGAATCTTGTCGTGAGTTGGCATATCTGGTTGGCGTTTTTCGGGGCGAGTTGGGTGATCAGCCTGTCGCCGGGTGCGGGCGCCATCGCGTCCATGTCCTCCGGTCTTGCCAACGGGCTCAAGCGCGGGTACTGGAACATCGTCGGTTTGCAGTTGGGGTTGTTGCTTCAGGTCGGAATTGTCGCGGCCGGTGTGGGCGCCATTCTGGCGAGTTCGACGGTGGCGTTCTCGGTGATCAAGTGGTTCGGCGTCGCCTATCTCGTCTACCTGGGTGTCAGGCAGTGGCGGTCGGCTCCGAGTGAGGTCGATTCCGAGTCGGCAGATTCTGGTAGTTCTGGTCCGCGAATGATGCTGCGCGGCTTTCTCGTGAACGCGAGCAACCCCAAAGCGGTGGTCTTCATGCTCGCCGTGTTGCCGCAGTTCCTCGACCCCACCGCACCGTTGCTTCCCCAGTACCTGATCATCGCGGCCACCATGTGCGCCGTCGACATGGTGGTGATGACCGGGTACACGGGTCTGGCGGCGCGGGTGTTGAGGCTGATGCGTTCGCCGAAGCAGCAGCGGGTCACCAACCGGGTATTCGCCGGATTGTTCTTCGGGGCCGCCGGGTTCTTGTCGAGTGTCGGTCGCGCAGCCGCATGATGTATTGATTTCGTCGGTGTCAGGTCCGCTCCGGTAGTGTCCTGTCAACTTCTCGATGGTTCGGCGTGAAGGTCGAGGAACCGAATCCACGTCGTGGATCGGGCTCATTGCGCGGTGCCGGTAGTGCTGTCACGGATTTGCCGCCGCCTGTCGGTAGGTCGGAAACCGCCATCGTCGACGTCATTGCACCGAATGGTTTCCCGGCGTCGGCGTCACCGATCGCGGTCAGCTGTGTGTGTAGTGGTGTTCCGGCGAGGGCGAGCATGGCTTCGCCCAGGGCTTCGTTCTGGGTGGGGTGTGCGTGGATGAAGTGGCCGACTTCGGTGGGTAGTGCCTCTCAGGCCACGGCGAGTTGGGCTTCGCCGATGAGTTCGCCGACCCGGTCGCCGACCAGGTGCACGCCCACAACAGGTCCGGCGTTGCCGGCGCGGATGACCTTGATGCCGCCGTGGGTTTGCAGGATTTGGCTCAGGCAGGTGCCGCCCATCTTGTCCGCTTCGATCAGCGTCACGGACAGTCCGAGTTGGCCGGCCCGAAACGCGCAGGCGTAGCCGCCGGAACCACCGCCGAGGACCAGGACGTCACTGTGATGTGTCTCCGATGCCATCGGAGCCGCCATCAGAGCCTGCCCAGTACGCTGATCGGGTTCTCGACGTAGTCGCCGAACAGTCGCAGGAACCCGCCTGCCTCACCGCCGTCGCACACCCGGTGATCGAAGCTCAAGGAGATCTGGGCGATCTTACGGACAGTCAACTGCCCGTTCATTACCCACGGCTTGTCGATGATCCGGCCGATACCCAAGATGGCGGCTTCGGGGTGGTTGATGATCGGGGTGGAACCGTCGACACCGAATACGCCGTAATTGTTGAGGGTGAATGTTCCCCCGGTCAGGCGTGCCGGTGGAAGTTTGCCGTCGCGGGCCAGCTCCGTCATCTCCCGTAGTGCCTGTGAGAGTTCGACGGTGGTCAAGGCGTCGGCGTCGGAGATGACCGGGACCATCAGACCCTTCGGCGTGTGCGCGGCAATGCCGAGATGGATCTGCCGGTAGCGCACGATCTCGCCCCTGGCGGTGTCGACGCTCGCGTTCAGTTCCGGGTAGCGTTTGAGCGCTGCGACCGTCAGTCGCGCCAGAAGCGCCATCAGGCTGATCTTGTCATGGTCCGGCAGGGCGTTGTTGATCTGTGTGCGAGCAGTGAACAGTTCGGTGGCGTCGACGTCGACCCAGGTGGTGGCGTCGGGGATTTCCCGTCGGCTGGTGGTGAGCTTGTCGGCGACGGCTTTGCGAAGTCCCTCGAGCGGAATGCGGACGTCAACAGAAGAGGCGGCGGCAGGTGTGGTGGCCGTGAAAGATGGCTGCTCGAGCGCCCGCTCGACGTCGGCGCGCACGATCACGCCGCCTGCACCTGTGGCGGTCAGCGAGTTTTCGTCAAGTCCGTTCTCACGGGCGAGAGTGCGCACGATCGGAGAGAGCCACCGAGCCGATGTGCCGCTGCTCGGTGCTAGCGAAACGGTGTGGGCCGCAGCGCCGGTACGGCGCCGGCGCAGGGGAGCGTCCTCGCTGGTGCCGTAGCCGATCAGGACGTTGCCGGAGCCGGCGCGTTCTTCTTCGCGGTAGCGCTCGTGGGTGGCGGACACCGTGGCGTCGGCATCTGAGCCGCCGCTGACGGTGATCAGCGGGGTGCCCACCTTCAGTGTCTCGCCGTCGGCGCCGTGTAGTTCGATCACGGTGCCGGCAAACGGAATCGGCACGTCGACAGCAGCTTTCGCGGTCTCCACCTCGACGACGATCTGATCGATGGTGACGACGTCACCGACCTCGACGTGCCACTGCGCTATGTCGGCCTCGGTGAGTCCTTCGCCGAGGTCGGGGAGCATGAATATCTGGTTGCTCATGCCGTCACGGCCCAACGAGTATCGGGGGTGTCGTTCCACTGCAAGCGGTCGATGGTGTCGAGGACGCGGTCGACGCCGGGTAGGTGCAGGCGTTCGAGCTTGGGAGCGGGGAAGGGGATGTCGAATCCGCTGACGCGCAACACCGGGGCGTGGAGGTGATGGAAGCTGCGTTCCTGGATGCGGGCAGCTATTTCCGCGCCGACTCCGGCAAAGCCCTGAGCTTCCTGGATCACGACGCAGCGTCCGGTTTTGTGGACTGAGGCGGTCACGGTCTCGTCGTCGAACGGCACGATCGATCGCAGATCGATCACCTCGATGTCGCGGCCTTGCGCTGCTGCGGCGTCGGCGGTTTTGAGTGCGACGTCCATGGACGGGCCGTACGCGATCAGTGTTGCGTCGCGGCCGGGGCGGCGGACGACGGCACGCCCGATCGGCTCACGCTCGGTCAGTTCTACGTCGGCGCGCGAGAAGTAGAGCTTTTTGGGTTCGAGGAAAATTACGGGATCGGGATCGTCGATCGCGGCGCGGAGAAGCGAGTATGAGTCCTCGACAGTGGACGGCGCTACTACCTTCAAGCCGGGGGTGTGCGCGTAATACCCCTCGCTCGAATCGCAGTGGTGCTCGACGCCGCCGATACCGCCCGCGAAGGGAATACGAATCACGATGGGCACCGTGAGGGCGCCTTTGGTGCGGTTACGGATCTTCGCGACGTGCGAGGCGATCTGCTCGAAAGCCGGGTACGCGAAGGCGTCGAACTGCATTTCGACGACGGGGCGGTAGCCGGCCATTGCCATACCGATAGCGAAGCCGATGATCCCGGATTCGGCCAGGGGTGTGTCGAAGCAGCGGTCGGCGCCGAAATCGCGGGTCAATCCGTCGGTGACGCGGAAGACGCCGCCGAGCGTACCGACATCTTCACCGAAGATGACGACGTTGTCGTCGGCGGTCAACGCATCACGCAGCGCGGTGTTCAAGGCCTGGGCCATGGTGAGCGTTGGCATGTCAGTGTCCTTCTGCTTCGGCGGCGAGTTCTGCTTCGACCTGGGCTTGTTGTTCGCGCAGTTGTGGTGTCTGCTCGGCGAAGACATAGCGGAACAGATCGAGCGGATCCTGCGGGCGATCGACGTTCATGCCGGCGCGGAGCGTGGCGGCTTCCGACTCGGCCTGTGCTGTCAGCGATTCCATGAAGGCGTCGTCGACGAGGCCCTTGCCACGCAGGTACGTTTCGAGTCGCAGGAGCGGATCGCGGCCGATCCACTGCTCGACCTCGCTGTTGTCGCGGTAGCGGGTGGCGTCGTCGGCGTTGGTGTGTGCGTCCATGCGGTAGGTGTGCGCTTCGATGACGACCGGCCCGTTACCGGCGCGGACGAAGCGCGCGGCTTCATCCATGACGGCCATCATGGCGACGGGGTCGTTTCCGTCCACCTGCTCGCTGCCGATGCCATAGCCGACGCCCTTGTGCGACAACGTCGGTGCGGCGCTTTGCCGCGAGAGCGGCACGCTGATGGCAAAGCCATTGTTCTGCACCAGAAAGATCACCGGGGCTTTGAAGACGGCAGCAAAGTTCAGTCCCTCGTGGAAGTCGCCTTCGCTGGTTGCGCCGTCACCACAGAAGGCCAGGGCAACGGTGGCTCTTCCGCGCCGGGCTTCGCCGTACGCAACCCCGGTCGCATGGAGTAGTTGGGTGGCAAGCGGGGTGCACTGCGGGGCGCTGCGATGGGCGGCCGGGTCGTAGCCGCAGTGCCAGTCGCCGGCGAGCATGCTCAAGATCTCCACCGGGTCCACGCCGCGGGCAGCCAACGCCACCGAGTCACGGTACGTCGGAAACATCCAGTCGTTCGGCTGCAAGCTCATCGCCGCAGCGATCTGGCAGGCCTCCTGGCCGCGCGAGGACGGATAGACCGCGAGTCGTCCCTGTTTGGTCAACGCCGTGGCCTGTTGATCGAAACGCCTGCCCAACACCATGTTCTGAAACATCTCGACCAGACGGCCGTCGCTCGGCATGGGATAGCGCGCCTCGGACCCGGTGAGGATGCCGTCAGCGTCGAGATATTGCACTGCCGTGTCGGTCGGAAGGAACTTCCGGTATTGCTGCTCACCCACGGGTTCGACAAGAGTCACCACTACCTCCAGAGCCCAACTATCGCGAAATGCATTGTGTCCGCCAATGTTCGCAACCATTCGACGAGTGGGCAACGAAGATGAGAAACTGAAGACCATTGGTCAGAAATGGCTGCAACAGTGGCAGAATGTCTGCTGACGGAGTTGGTAGGCATGGCGAGGATGGACAGATGGCAGACGGCGGCTCGGACTCCTACGAAATCGATGCGATCGACCGACGGATCATTGCCGAACTCGTCGCGGACAGCCGCATCTCTGTCCGGGCACTGGCGGAGAAGGCGCACATCTCCCGGGCGCACGCCTACGTTCGGGTCGAACGGCTCGAGAGCGCAGGGATCATCGCCGGGTTCACGACGCGGATCGCGCACGAGAAGGCGGGCTTCGGTGCTTCGGCCTACGTAGCGCTATCGATTAGACAGAACTCCTGGCGAGGGCTAGCTGCCGCACTGAGCACCCTCCCGTTCGTCGAGCATTTCTCGTTACTCGGTGGCGACTTCGACGTACTGGTGTTGATTCGCGTTCCGGACAACCGCGAACTGCGTCACACGGTCCTCGAGGAACTCCAGGGACTCGACGGTGTGCTGTCGACGAGGACCTGGCTGATCTTCGAAGAAGGGAACGGGCCGGGGCCCGACTGGGAACGACAGTGAGCCACCACGCCGCCGGTACGAAGTTTCTCGGCCACGGGTGCTGACAGTATTCTTCGATCGTGACATCAGCTGTACCCGATCTGCCGTTGCCGGACGTCGTCGTCGAGCTTGCCGGCGGCGAGGCGATCGAACCCGTGTGGATCAACGGTGAAGGAGGCATCACGTACCGACTCGGTTCGGGGCGGTACCTGAAATGGCATCGTGGGCCCGCTGAGGTGACGCTCGAACTCGAAGCGCACAAGATCATGTGGGCGAGCAGCTATCTGTCGGTTCCGGCGGTGCTCGAAGTCGGTCACAGCGGCGAGGAGTCGTGGCTTGTCACCCGTGCAATCGTGGGTGACAGCGCAGTGTCCCAACGGTGGCTGGCAGATCCGGCGACGGCCGTCCGCGCGGTCGGACGTGGCTTACGCGATGTGCACGAGTCCGTGCCGGTCGAGGAGTGCCCGTGGCGTTGGGATCCGGCGACCCGAATCGAGAGCGCGGCGAAGCGCGGGATTCGTGCCGGTGACGATCTGCGTAGACCGCCGGTGATAGATCGGCTCGTTGTCTGTCACGGCGACGCGTGTTGCCCCAACACGGTGTTGACCGAGGTCGGCGACGTGTCCGGTCACCTCGATCTGGGATCGCTCGGTGTCGCGGACCGCTG
Organism: Rhodococcus sp. 27YEA15; assembly: GCF_049739425.1. Taxonomy (NCBI): domain Bacteria; kingdom Bacillati; phylum Actinomycetota; class Actinomycetes; order Mycobacteriales; family Nocardiaceae; genus Rhodococcus; species Rhodococcus sp. 27YEA15. The sequence goes on along the minus strand of NZ_JBMHHW010000001.1, from coordinate 3,546,210 downwards.
GGCCGACATCGCCGTCGCGGCAATGAGCACGCTGTGGAACTACGGACCAGGCTGGGAATCGGAACTTGTTGCAGCGTACGGTCTCCCGTTCGATCAGGCGCGTATGGACTATTATCGACGCCTGTGGAACGCGCTGTGACGCGCTCAGCTGTCCGGGCGGGCGTGGACGACTACTTCGGTGCTCACGCTCAGCACACGATTGTCGGTGTCGTCGGTCAGTGTCGTGGTGATGGTGACCTGCCCGCGTGAACGGTTGTCGAGCACTACGTCGTCGATGACGGCAGTGCCGGTGAGAGTGTCTCCGGGCCGGACCGGCCGGAGAAACTTCACCTCACGTAAGTTCTTGCCCGCAATGACATTCCACTGTGAGTAGAGGCCGGCCACCATCAATTTCTGGTAGACGGCCATGGTGTGGAGACCGCTGGCGATCAGGCCACCGAACACCCCGGCCTCGGCGCCCGCGACGTCGAGATGGAACCACTGCGGATCCCATTGCTGGGCGAATTCGAGGATTTCCTCCTCGGTCACCGTGTAGGAGCCGAGGCTGTGTGCCTGGCCGACAGTGATGTCTTCGGCGTACAAGGTCGATCCCCGCAGGGCGGCTGAATCAGTCATGAGTGGTCGAGTCTCCCGAGTGGTCCGGCGTGTCCTTGGCGAACATACTCTGCGGGCGGTCACATCTGCATCCGGGAGCTTCTCCTAGACTGCGGTGCATGGCCACAGACGCGTATATCGATCCGGACGAACTGCTCGGAGTCTGGGATTTCGAGCGCGAGATCGTCGACCGCGTCGCAGATCAGGTCAAGCGTGTTGCCGGTCGTACCGACCTCACCGCGACCGACGACGGACGTATCCGGTGGTACGAGAGCGGAACGCTGTTCGACGGCGATCTGCAGCTGCAGGTGTTCCGAACCCTCTTCATCGAAAAGACCGACGGGCAGTGGGCAGCCACGTTCGAGGACGGCCGGGATTTTCATCGCTGGGCACCGGGGGAGGACGTCGAACATCTCTGCGGTGCCGATACCTACCGGGGGCGCATCGACGTAGTGCCGGGTGCGGCAGCGACGTGGACGGTTGTCTGGACAGTCACGGGGCCGACCAAGGACTACACGATGACGACGCACCTGACTCGGCCGTGATGGTCGTGGAGTAAGTGCCACGTCCAGTACGCCGGTTTCGGAGCACACCTGCCGCTCCGGCCGTACCCGGAGCGGCAGGCAATCCAGGTCGACGTGTCTTGGACAGGTCGGCCACTTCGGTTGCCGGGGTGCTCATTTCACGGTGCGGTTGCTCACTCGACGCCGATGGTGACCTCGGTCGACTTGACGAGCACTGTGGCCGTCTGGCCCACCTTCAGCGCAAGATCGACGGCCGCATCCTTGGTGATCGAGGACGTGACGATCTGCTCGCCGCCGTCGAGCCGCACCTTCACGGTAGCCATGACAGTTCCGAGTTCGACCGCGACGATGGTGCCGGTGAGCTGATTTCGAGTGGACAGGCGCATGAAGTCTCCTCAGATCTAGGGTGCGGAATCTTCACGACCTTAGGATGAACTCCTCGTGTTCGCCCAGTTGTTCCGCACTTACCAGCTGGATGGCTGTTTCGGTGCGCGTGTGCGGGCGACGGCCGGAGTAGATTCCCGGGCATGACTGAACCTGTGAAGGGCCCGGCATCGTATTTCCCCGCGATCGAGAAGAAATACGGGCGACCGATCTCGGAGTGGAAGGACGTGATCCGGCGTTCGGAGCTGACCAAGCACATGGAATTGGTGAACTGGCTCAAATCCGAACACGGCTTGGGACACGGTCACGCGAACGCCTTGGTGGCGCACACGTTGACGGAAGATCAGCCCGAATAGGTCGTCGTAGCGTCCAGAATCAGCCACCCGCCGTGATGCTCGAGTACCTCGAACGGCCTTCCGGTTCTCTCACCGAGGTCCCGCAGTGATGCGAGATCGAAGGTTCGGACGTGGCCGTGGCACGCGGTCGCTTCGTCCTCGAACGGGACGGCGATGACAACGCGTTGCCGGGCGATCCGTAGTGCCTGCGCGATCACGGACTCGCCGACGGCGTCGTCGACGTGCTCGAGGAGATGGATCGCGGTGACGGTGTCCGCGCTCTTGTCCGGAGCAGGCACGTCACCGGCATCGCAGACGAGGGTGGTGATCTCGATTCCGAGTTCGGGGGCGACCGCGTCGAGCAGAACCATGGTTCCGGGAAGGATGTCGGTGGCGGTGACGGCCGTACCGGCACGGGCAAGTCGCAATGGCAGGAAACCGAAGCATGATCCGAGATCGAGTACGGATCCTCGGACCAGTTCTTCCGCCTTGGCGTGGATCGGTGCGAAATCTGCGGTGCCGTCGAGAAGTTCGCGCAGCGAGTTCCGGTAGTACACGGTCCAGGACTCGAGTGCTCCGTCGACGGTGGAGCGGACCAGGCCGACCATCGTCAGCTCGAATTCGTCCTGACCGAAGTCGGCGTCCTCGACGGAGGCGGTGACGTCGGCGACGAGCCGTTCGCTCAGGTCGTCGGCCGTCAGAGAGTGTCGAACGTGCAGGCGTCCACCTTCGCGCCGCAGGGACAGCGGCCCGCGTTCGACGCGCTCGACGCTGACGTGCCCGAACGACCAGTATCCGGGGGTCGACGGTGCCAGTGAATCCATGACCGGTGCTGCCGCGGTGGGGGACATGTGCGCCTTCCTCAAATGTTGATGCCGGTACGCAGTGACTGCGTCCCCGTCTTCAGAAGTTCCGACAGTTCGAGCGAATCGTCCGTGAGCCATTGCTCGTACGCGGACATGGCTACTCCGAGGAGCAGGTAGCCGATCGTACGCGGTCCGTGGTCGGACGGTTCGAGATTCATCCGCCGCGCCACGTAGTCGGCCACCACCTGGCGCCAACCTTCGTACATGACGGACGAGTATGCCTGAAGGGTGGGGACTTCGAGGATCAGCGTCATTCGTTTGCGATGCACCGCAGTCTCTTCCGGCGGGAACGTGTTGAACGCCAGAAGTGCGGATTCGAGTGCGTCGACGAGGGGGAGGTCGTCGGGGAGGGAGTCCAGGTGTGCTCCCATCTCCACCAGGTGCCCGTCGAAGTCGCCCCAGGGGACGGCGTTCTTGGAGGGGAAGTAGCGAAAGAACGTCCGTCGGGCGATACCGGCAGCATCGGCGATCTGGTCGACGCTGACCTCCGCGAACCCCACTGTCGAGAAGAGTTCGATACCGATGGTGCTGATCCCCTCCTTGGTGGTGGAGGGGCGCCGACCTATCCGAGCGGACGGTTTCTTGCGACTACGCATACTTTTTTCGCTCCATGTCTGTCATTGTGCACTCGATGCCATTAGAGTGGTGAACCGAGTCACAGTGAAGCCCCACTCGTGACCACCAACTCCCGGGTCGGAAGTCAGACGTACAGACTTTCACGCGGGAGTGCGATTACAGGAGGAATCCATGTCCGATCGTGACAACAAGGCTCTCGAGAACGAGCTCGTCGAGGAGTCTTTGGTGGAAGAGGTTTCGATCGACGGCATGTGCGGCGTGTACTGACCGTGTCCTCTGTCGATCTCGATGCGGGGTGGAAACTCCACCCGCAGGTAGCGCTTCGCCCCGAACCTTTCGGGGCGTTGCTCTACCACTTCGGAACGCGCAAGCTCTCGTTCTTGAAGAACACGACCATCGTTGCCGTGGTCAAGGCGTTGCCCGATCATCCCGACGTTCGCTCGGCGCTGCGCGCGCAGGGCATCGACGATGACGCGGCCCCGCAGTACGCCCGTGCGTTGAGCACTCTCGCCGCTTCGCACATGATCGTGCCGGCTTGACGCTCGATGTACTCCCGCCGTGCGGAACAGCCCTTTCCGTACGTCCGCCCGCTTCATTCTTCGCGAGGACACAGCCATGACCTCAGTTCTTGAACATCCCTCCACGCCGGCGCCGGTGGGGCGCCTGGTCGACCAGTTCGAGCTCGGGCTCGACGCCCCGATCTGTCTGACCTGGGAACTCACGTACGCGTGCAACCTTTCCTGCGTTCACTGCCTGTCTTCCTCGGGGCGTCGCGACCCGCGCGAGTTGAGCACCGAGCAGTGCAAGTCGATCATCGACGAGCTGCAGCGGATGCAGGTCTTCTACGTCAACATCGGCGGCGGCGAGCCGACGGTGCGCTCGGACTTCTGGGAGCTCGTCGACTACGCGACGGCCCATCAGGTGGGTGTGAAATTCTCCACCAACGGCGTGAAGATCGACAAGAAGGTTGCCGAGCGGCTTGCCGCCAGTGACTACGTCGACGTGCAGATCTCGATCGACGGTGCCACCGCCGAGGTCAATGACGCTGTGCGCGGGCCGGGTTCGTTCGCGATGGCCGAGCGTGCGCTGGCCAATCTGAAGGAAGCCGGCTTCAAGGACGCCAAGATCTCGGTGGTCGTGACCCGGCACAACGTCAGCCAGCTCGACGAGTTCAAGGCGCTCGCGGACAAATACGACGCCACCTTGCGTATCACGCGCCTGCGTCCGTCGGGCCGCGGCGCCGACGTGTGGGACGATCTGCACCCGCGTCCGGAACAGCAGCGCGAGCTGTACAACTGGCTCGTCGCCAATGGTGACGGCGTCCTGACTGGCGACTCGTTCTTCCACCTGTCCGCATTCGGTGACGCCCTGCCCGGCTTGAACCTGTGCGGCGCCGGCCGCGTCGTCTGCCTCATCGATCCGGTCGGCGACGTCTATGCGTGCCCGTTCGCGATTCACGAGCAGTTTCTTGCCGGTAATATCGTGGCCGACAACGGCTTCCAGAATGTGTGGCAGAATTCGGAACTGTTCAAGGATCTGCGTTCCCCGCAGACCGGTGGCGCGTGCAGCAAGTGCAGCCACTTCGACGCCTGCCGTGGCGGTTGCATGGCAGCGAAGTTCTTCACCGGCCTTCCGATGGACGGTCCGGATCCGGAATGCGTGCAGGGCTACGGCGAAGCAGCACTCGAGGGCACCAGGGGCGATATTCCCAAGTCCAGTGTCGACCACTCGAGGTCGGGCCAGCGCAAGACGCCGCGCGCGTCGGTCCCGCTGACGCTGATGATGCGTCCCCCCGCCAAGATTTGTGACGAAAACCCGCTTGCGGGCATGCAGCAGTAGCACTGCTGCGAGATATCCGAGCGCGCAGCATCTTCGCTGCGCCCCAGAGAGGTCAGTTCAATGGCTAAGAATGGATTCTTCGAGACGGTCGCGGAAGCTCAGCGACGCGCGAAGAAGAGGTTGCCCAAGTCCGTGTATGCGGCACTGGTTGCCGGATCCGAGAAGGGTCTGACCGTCGACGACAACGTCGCGTCGTTCAGTGAACTCGGATTCGCCCCGCACACTGCGGGGCTGTCGGACAAGCGTGAGCTGTCCACCACGATCATGGGGCAACAGATTTCGCTTCCCGTGTTGATCTCCCCGACGGGTGTGCAGGCTGTGCACCCGGACGGTGAGGTCGCCGTGGCGCGCGCAGCCGCAGCACGGGGAACGGCCATCGGACTGAGCTCGTTCGCGAGCAAGTCCATCGAAGAGGTAGCCGCGGCGAACCCGCAGACCTTCTTCCAGATGTACTGGGTCGGTAGCCGCGATGTGCTCGTGCAGCGGATGGAGCGCGCTCGCGCCGCCGGAGCCAAGGGCTTGATCATCACCACCGACTGGTCGTTCGCGTACGGCCGCGACTGGGGCAGCCCGTCGATCCCGGAGAAGATGAACCTCAAGGCGATGTTCCAGTTCGCGCCCGAGGGCATCACCCGGCCGAAGTGGCTGTTCGAATTCGCCAAGACCGGCAAGATCCCGGATCTGACGACGCCGAACCTCGCCGCTCCCGGTCAAGAACCGCCGACGTTCTTCGGCGCGTACGGGGAGTGGATGCAGACTCCGCTTCCGACGTGGGAAGACATCGCCTGGCTGCGTGAGCAGTGGGGCGGCCCGTTCATGCTCAAGGGCGTCATGCGGGTAGACGATGCGAAACGTGCTGTCGACGCCGGTGTTTCGGCGATCTCGGTATCGAACCACGGCGGGAACAACCTCGACGGCACCCCGGCTCCGATCCGCGTTCTCCCGAGTATCGCCGACGCTGTGGGCGATCAGGTGGAGATCGTTCTCGACGGCGGCATTCGACGCGGCGGTGACGTCGTGAAGGCACTCGCTCTCGGTGCCAAGGCCGTCATGCTCGGGCGTGCATACCTGTGGGGTCTTTCCGCGAACGGTCAGGCCGGCGTCGAGAACGTACTCGACCTCATGCGCATGGGTGTCGATTCGACACTGATGGGTCTCGGCCATTCCTCGATCGAGGACCTCAGCCCGGCGGATCTGGTGATCCCGGAAGGGTTCACCCGCAACCTCGGCGCCAACTGAAGCCCTAGCGTACTGAACATCGGCGAAACGACGACCCTGGCCGGACGGACTGTCCGATCCAGGGTCGTCTTCGGCCCGCATGAGACCAATCTGGCTGTGGGCCGCTCCCTTTCGGATCGGCACCGCGCGTATTACCAGCGCCGCGCGGAAGGTGGCGCTGGGATCGTCGTGACCGAGGTCGCATCGGTACTCGGCAACGACTGGCCGTACGAGCGCGCTCCGCTCGCCTCCGAGTGCGGGCCGGGATGGCGGGCGATCGCAGCGGCATGTGCGCCGCACGGAACTCTCGTCCTCGCCGGTCTCGGGCACACCGGGATGCAAGGATCGAGTGCCTGGTCCCAGTCGGTGCTGTGGGGTCCCTCGCGCGTGGCGGATCCGGTGACGCGCGAACTTCCCGTCGAGATGGAGCAGTCCGAGATCGACGAGCTGGTCGACGGCTTCCGGGCGTCGGCGGCGCTCGCGGTTGCCTCGGGAGTTGACGGCGTCGAACTCGACGCGGGCTCGCGAAGCATTCTGCGGCAATATCTTTCCGGGCTGACGAACACACGTTCCGACCGTTACGGCACGGACCGCGCCACCTTGCTGGGCGAGGTGATCGATGCCGTGCGAGCAGCTGTGGGACCGGATCATGTCGTCTCCCTACGCTTGTCCTGTGACGAGGAAGCTCCGTGGGCCGGGATCACCCCCGAACTCGCCGCTGGATACGCGAGCGAATTCGCCACAGCGCTCGACCTTCTCGTCGTCGTGCGCGGCGGGCTGTATTCGAGCAGTCGATACCGTCCCGACTTTCACGAGGAACCGAATTTCAACTCGGATCTGTGTCGGACCGTCGGGGATGCGGTGTCCGGGCAGGTGCCGGTGGTCCTGCAGGGCAGCGTCGTGAGCGCTCTCGCTGCCGATGCAGCTCTGGCGTCAGGAGTTGCGGACCTGGTGGAGATGACGCGAGCGCAGATCGCCGATCCGGATCTGGTGAGCAAGGTGCGCGCCGGACAAGCGCCCCGGCCGTGTGTGTTGTGCAATCAGACGTGCCTTGTCCTGGATCCGCGTAACCCGGTGGTGACCTGCGTCGGGAATCCCGGTGCCGGATTCGAGACCGAGGACCCCGACGAGCGAGACCTACCCCCGTTGATCGGATCGGCGGTGGTCGTCGGCGGTGGTCCGGCCGGGCTGGAGGCCGCGCGCATTCTGGCCGGCCGCGGGATGTCGGTCACGGTGAAAGAACGCTCGGCGCAGGTGGGCGGTATGATCAACACCTTCGCCGTGGGCCGGGGCCGTTCCCGGTTCGGTCTGCTGGCGCGCTGGCTCGAAGACGAATGCCGAACTGCCGGAGTGCGAATACGTACCGGAGTCGAATCGCAGAGCGAGTGCTCGTCCGAACTCGTGGTGCTTGCGACCGGAAGTGCCGCCCGCCCACCGACCTATCCGGTGGACGGGTCGGTGCGGTGGTCCGATGCGTCCGAAGCCCTGACACAATCCGGAGCCTGGACCGGAAGAATGGTGCTCGTCGATCCGCTGGGAGGTCCGATCGCGGTGGCATTGGCCGAATCTCTCGTGCGCGCCGGAAACGAGATCTCGATAGTCACCCCGGATGCGATAGTGGGGTCTCGGCTCGGTTCGAGCGGGGACTTGGTGGGCGCGAATGCCCGCATTCAACGCGCCGGAATTGCCCGGATCTGTTCGTCCCTGATTGTCGAGGTGAGTGCTGGGCAGGTGATCGTGGAAAACATGTACACCGGCGCGACGTCCTCGATCGGATGCGACTACGTGATCGATTGCTCCCCCCGCCTGCCCGACCTGGAAGCGGCCGACTCGGCGGGCATCCGAGTCGGTGACATGATTGCGCCGCGAACCACCCTCGAATCGATCAGGGAAGGGCGCCTCGCGGGGTCTACTGCTGGAACGAGTTCCAAGTCTGCCGAGAGGGCCGCACCATGACTTCGTCCACCGGCGCATCACGCGGGGGCCGCGTGGCCTTCGTCACCGGAACTGCGCGGGGAATGGGGCGTACCCACACGATCCGGTCGACCGGGGCAGGCGCCGCGATCATCGCGATCGACATCGACGCATCGACGGCGGCCGCTGCGGTGGTCGGCGACGGCACCCGCGCCGCCTCTGCGGCCCAGGTGGCACCGGATCAGGGAAGCGCCGAGGTCTGATGTCCCAGTTCCCCCGCCTGCTGAGCCCGCTACGTCTGGGGCCGTTGACCCTGCGCAATCGTGTGGTGTTCGCCGCGCACCTGACCAACTACGCCACCGACGGACTGCCCACCGCTCAGCACGCGGCGTACTACGAGGCGCGAGCACGTGGGGGAGCCGGACTGATCATCACCGAAGAACAATCGACGCACCCGACGGATCGTCCGTACGAGAAGATGATCGCAGGGTACCGTCCCGAGGTGGTGGCCGGCTACCGGCGAATCACCGACGCCGTCCACGAACACGGTTCGGTGATACTCGCGCAGATCAATCACAACGGGGGACAGGGAGCCGGAACGTATTCGCGACGTCCGCTGTGGGCCCCCAGCGCGGTGGCGGATCCGATGTTCCGGGAAGTGCCCAAAGCTGTCGACGACGCGGACATCGCCGAAATCCTCGAGGGCTTTTCCGTCGTCGCCGGCCGCTGCATCGACGGCGGCTTCGACGGGGTCGAACTGCAGGCGTCGCAGTCGTCGATAGTGCGGGCCTTCCTCGCCCCGTCGACCAATCTGCGCACCGATCGCTACGGTGGTACCGCCCGGAATCGGGCGCTGTTTCTTCGGGAAGTGCTCCGGACGCTACGCGAGGCGATCGGACCCGATCGGATACTCGGAGTGCGGCTCACCGGGTACGAGGGCACTCGCGGTGGCATCGAACTCCCCGACGCGCTGGTCACCGCGAGGCTCGTCGAAGCCGACGGCTGTGTCGACTACGTCAATACCGCCATCGGAATGGCCACGCAGACCTTGCATCTGATCGAGGCCTCGATGGCATCCCCGCTCGGCTACGCGAACTTCATTCCGTCCTCGATCAAAGATGTGATCGATCTACCCGTGGTGGGCGTCGGGAGGTTCAAGACACCGGAGCAGGCGGAGCAGGCACTGGCCGAAGGAGTATGCGATCTGGTCGGGGTGGTGCGCGGACAGATCGCCGATCCCGAGTTCGCGAACAAGGCACGTTCGGGTGAGTCGTCGAGCGTGCGCACGTGCCTGTCCTGCAACCAGGAATGTGTCGGCCGGACGGGACTGGGGCGCTGGCTCGGCTGCACGGAGAACCCGCGCACCGGGCGCGAATCGGTCGCTCTTGCGATGCCGCGGCTGCGGGGGCGTCGTGTGATCGTGGTCGGTGGCGGGCCCGCAGGACTACAGGCTGCCGCCACCGCGGCGCAGCGCGGCCACGCGGTGACGTTGTTCGAGCGTGACAGAACGCTGGGTGGTCAGCTGCGGACCGCGTCGGTGGTTCCGTCCCGCCGCGAACTCGGCGACCTGGTCGGCAATCTCGAAAGGCAATGCCGCAGCAGCGGAGCCGAGATCAGGCTGGGAACGAACGTCACCGCTGAGCTGATCGCGGAGCTGGAGCCGGAGGTCGTGGTGATCGCCACCGGAGCGCGGGCCGTGCGACCGCGGTGGGCCGGAAGCTCACCTCGCGTCGTCGGTGTCCGGGATGTCCTCGACGAGGCGGTGCACCCCCACGGATCGATCCTGGTGTTCGACGAGTTGGGATTTCATCCCGGTCCAGCTGCCGCCGAATTCCTGGCAGATCGTGGATGTGAGGTCACGATCGCCACCAACGGTATGGTGCTCGCCCAGGATCTAGGGGTAACCCTCGACTTCGAGGGCTGGAACCGTCGGGCGCACGAGAAGGCCATCACTCAGCGCACGGATCTGATGGTGATCGGCGTCGATGCCGACGCTCGGCTCACCGTGCGACTGTTGCACCACCCCACCGGTGTCGCCGAGTCGCTCGTCGTCGACTGGGTGGTGTGCGCGCTCCAGCAGGATCCGGTGGACGAGCTGTGGAAAGCGCTGCGCGGCAGCTCTTTCGATGTTCACCGCATCGGTGACGCGCTGTCCCCGCGACGCTCGCATGCAGCGGTCGTCGAAGGGCACCGGGTTGCCGTTTCCCTCTGATCAGGACGGATAAGGCTCGGTTTCGCGGGCGGTGCGCAGATGTCGGGCCCACCAGTCCAGATGAACGAAAACAGTTTTCGCGAAGTCCTGAGCGTTCGGATCCAGCGGTCGGCCGTCTTCCCAGGTCGCGTAGTAGTTGGGAAACGCCAGCCCGTCGCGGATCGTGACCGCGTGCAGTTCGGTGAAGACGTTCTCGAGGTGCAACACCGCATGTCTACCGCTCGCGATCCCGCCGTAGCTGACGAATGCGACGGGTTTTGCCGCCCACTGGGTGAAGTGCCAGTCGACGAGCGCCTTGAGCGATGCCGGGTACGAGTGGTTGTACTCGGGAGTGACCACCACGAACGCGTCGGCCGCTGCCAGCGTGGCGGTCACTGCTCGCAGGCTCTCCGGACGTGGGTAGTTCTCGCCGGCGGCTTTCGGGGATTCCGCCGGCAACGACAGCGGAATATCGACGTCGACGAGGTCCACGACGTCCACGTCGAAGGTGCCGTGCTCCTTCGCCTGCTCCACGACCCACGCCGCGACGGTCGCGCCGACCCGACCCTGCCGGACACTGCCGATGACGACTGCCATCTTGGTTCGAGCGTTCGTCTGCTTCATACCGGCTATGCTGCGCCGCTGCGCCGCAGTGAACCAGACCGGAGCCAGGCCGGCTCTGTCAGGGACAGCTTCACCCGGTACAGGTCGGCGATTCGAGGAATAGGCTTGTGCGGGTGGGCACACCATTGGGGATTTCATCCGTTCCAAACGAGACAGCATCAGTGCGGCAGATCGTGGGATGCCGTCCTCTCCACGTCGACGGGTTCCCGGGTTGCGACGAAGCGAACTGGCAGCGCTCGCCGGGATCAGCGTCGAATACCTGACCCGGATCGAACAGGGTCGTGATCGAAACCCGTCGAGATCGGTTCTCAACGCCGTCTCGGACGCCATGAATCTCGATCTCGGCGAGCGTCGTCACCTAGCCAGTCTTGCAAAACTCAGCGGCGGCGACTCGTCCGGTCCCTGCGTGTCCGTCGGGCACACACGGGAGGTCAGGCCGGAAACCGCGCAGATAGTCGACCTTCTCGAGCCCGCGGTGGCAGTCCTCACCAACCGGCTCGGCGACCTACTTTCGTATACGAGAAGTTTCGAACTCCTGGCCCGTCAACTGGGTCTCCTGGACGCCGTCGAGCCGAACATCACCCGTTTCGTCTTCACCGACACCCGTGCCAGATCAGCGTTTGCGGACTGGGCGCAGGTGGCCGACGAATTGGCGTTCGGCTTGTGGCTGGGTCCGTCGATGGACAGTGTCGAGCGGTTCGTGGCCGAACTCACGCACCTCGCAGGGTCCGAATTCAGCACCCGACTCGAACGGCGGCGCATTCCCGCGCGCGCAAACCTGCGTCTTCGACACCCGAGCGAAGGTGAACTGTCCTGGAAGCGCGAAAGTCTCGATCTACCTGCATCGGACGCGCAACAACTCGTCGTCTATCTGCCCGCCGACTCACATACCGCGCAGGCATTCGATCGTCTCCGCCGTTCCCAGTCGTCGGCGATCCACGTGGTGACGTCGGCCTGACGCGCTTGTCGTGTGTTTCAGGGACAAGCTCGACTGGGCGTCGGACGAAAAACAGTTCATGATCAACCTCCGCCCACACCGCACCATTTATCATCGGCCAATGACCGACAACCGCGATCTGACCGAACTGCCCAGCCCCGCGGTAGCCGGATCGACGCGCACCGTCGTGGTCCCGGTCGGTTCGTTCGAACAGCACGGCCCGCACCTGCCGATGAACACGGACACCCGGATCGCGTCGGCAGTCGCGCACGCACTGCCCGGCGTCCTGATCGCTCCCGCGCTCGAATACGGTGCGAGTGGAGAACACGAAGGATTCCCGGGCACCATCTCGATCGGTGCCGAGGTGATGGAAGCCGTGATCGTGGAATTCGGACGGTCGGCATTTCACTGGGCTCCGCGTGTGCTCTTCGTCAACGGTCACGGTGGCAACGGTCCGGCACTGGCGAAGGCGGTGGCACTTCTGCGATACGAAGGCCGCGACGCAGCCTGGGCACCATGCGCGGTTCCGGGGGCCGATGCGCACGCCGGCCATACCGAGACCAGCCTGCTTCTCCATCTCGAGCCGGAATGTGTGAACCTCGATGTCGCCGAAATGGGCAATACCTCGCCGATCGCCGAGCTGATGCCTCGATTACGTGCCGGCGGTATGGCGGCCGTGACGGAAAATGGAATTCTCGGTGATCCACTCGGAGCCACGGCGCACGGCGGCGCTCTCATTTTCGGCGAACTGGTTCAGCGCGTCTCTGACGGCCTCGACCGGTGGCTACCCGGTCCGGACGGGCGGCTTCGGTGACTACGGAGCCCTGGCAGCGGCGACAGAGTTCTGTATCACCTGTCCGGTGCTTTACGATCGTCTGATGCGACCAGCACGACTCCCCGACGGCTTCGGCATTCGGCTGGATCCGAAGGTCCGCACATATTCGGGTGGTCGGGTGCTCATCGGCGGGTCACCGACTCGCATGTTGCGGCTGGCCCCGGATGCCGCAGCGATGATCGGGGACGGTTTCCTCGAAGTCGTCGACCAGCAGAGTGCCGCGGTGGCCCGGCACCTTCTCGATTCCGGGGTGGCCAACCCACGCCCCATGTCCACCCCGGACGCGACCGACGTCACCGTCGTCATTCCGGTCAAGAACAATCAGGCCGGGGTAGAACGCCTGTTGCCTGCCCTCAAGGATCTGACGGTCGTCATCGTCGACGACGGCTCGGACGTGGCGCTCGAGCCTCGACGCACCTGCCAGGGCACAGGTACCGTCGCCGTTATCCGGCACGAGACTTCTCGCGGCCCGTCGGCAGCCAGGAACACCGGATTGCGTTCGGCCGAAACGCAATTCGTGGCCTTTCTCGATTCCGACGTCATTCCGAGGACCGGTTGGCTCGAGCTCATGCTCGGGCACTTCAGTGATCCGGGGGTTGCCCTCGTAGCGCCGCGCATCGTGGCCCTCGACCCGCACGGGCCTGCGCTCGCGCGGTACGAGAGTATGCGTTCGTCCCTCGACCTCGGACGTAAGGAGGCTGCGGTCAAATCGGGTAGTCCGGTGGCGTATGTGCCCAGTGCAGCACTGATCGTACGGCGCGAGGTAGCGCTCGAATGTGACGGTTTCGACGAGAACCTCGAGGTGGCCGAGGACGTCGACTTCTGCTGGCGGTTGCAGGACGCCGGCTGGCGCCTGCGATACGAGCCGGTTGCGCACGTCGCGCACGATCACCGTGTCCAGTTCGGTAAATGGTTTTCTCGGCGTGCGTTCTACGGAACCGGCGCGGCGCCGCTGGCTGCTCGCCATCCGGGTTCGGTGCCGCCGATGGCCATGTCGATCTGGACACTGTTCGCCTGTATCGCGGCCGCCACCTTGACGCGGACAGGACTGGCCGGGGCATTCGGTGCGCTGACGCTGACGGTGTTCCGCCTTCGGAAGATGTTCACCGGACTGCGCCAACCGACGCGGATCGCGGCGATCTTGACGGCCCAGGGATTCGTCGGCGGCTTCTGGCAACTCGCGTCGGCGATGTGCAGGCACTACTGGCCGGTGACACTGCTGGCCGTGATCGCATCGCGAAAGATTCGACGGCAGGCACTCGCCGCGGCGGTCGGTGAAGGCCTGCTGGACTGGTATCGGCATCGCACCCCGGGCGGGTTGGGGCCGATCCGCTACGTCTTCTACAAACGAATGGACGACCTCGCCTACGGTGTCGGACTGTGGCGGGGCGCCGCGCAGGCGCGTGACGCGGCATCGCTGAAACCTCGAATCACGAAGTGACAGAACCTGGTTACTCGGACTATCTGATAGTCGGGGGCGGCACCTGCGGTTCGGTGCTCGCCGCGCGGCTCAGCGAAGACCCCGACGCTTCGGTCCGACTACTCGAAGCAGGCCCCGGCTACACCTCGCCTGCCGATCTTCCGGCCGCGCTCGCCGACCCGTACCGTCTGCCCGTCGGTCCGGGAAGTGACTACACCGTCGTCCATCCCGTCGATCTGATGCCGGGCCGGGCCGGGGTGATTTCCCGTGGACGGGTGCTCGGCGGGTCCGGCGCGGTCAACGGTGCCTACTTCGCGCGATCGACGCCCGGTGATTTCGAGCGGTGGCCGGCGTCGTGGAGCTATGACGAGGTGCTGCCCTACTTCCGTCGTTCGGAAACCGATCATGATTTCGGCGGCGAGTTCCACGGCGATCGAGGACCGGTTCAGGTCCGGCGCCGCGACTGGGATCGGCTGCGCCCCTTCAGTTCCGCGTTCCGCGACGCGGCACTGTCAGCGGGCTTCGCGGACGACCCCGACAAGAACGCCCCTGGTTCGACGGGTGTGGGCCGCGTGCCGTTGAACATCCTCGACGATCGCCGGATCAGCACGGCGGTCGGCTACCTGCTTCCCGTGATCGGCCGCGCGAATCTTCGAATCGACTGCGGGGTGCGCGTCGTTCGCATCGTGTTCTCCGGCACGCGGGCGGTGGGTGTCGACGCCGTCATCGGCGGAACGCTCCAGCGCGTCTTCGGCCGACACGTCGTGGTGAGCGCCGGTGCGATCGCCAGTCCGCACTTGCTGATGAATTCCGGAATCGGCCGCGCCGAGGATCTTGCCGTCCACGGCATCGAGGTGGTCGCGGACCTTCCCGGAGTGGGCTCCGGGTTTTCCGATCATCCCGAGATCTCGGTCCCGTACCGATTCTCGGCACCACAGGGCCGCGATGCGAAGACTCCGGTGCTCGAGACCATCCTCAACGACGGCGGTATCGAGTTCCGTCCGTACACGGCGGCGTTCTCGGAGATGATCGACGGACTGCCGCCGATGGATCACACGCTCGGCATCGTTCTGATGAGTCCGTCGAGTCGAGGCAGTATCCGGTTGGCGCCGCACGATCCCACCGATTCGCCTCTGGTCCACTACAACTATCTCGGTGAAGCCCGCGATCGACGCGATGTTCGTGACGGTCTGCAGGTCGCGGGGGAGTTGCTCGAGATGGTTGCCGCCACCGGGCTCGTGGAACGACCGTCGATCGAGTACACCGATGCGTGGATCGAGTCGAAACTGGGGACGTCGTTGCATCTGTCCGGGAGCTGCGCGATGGGCGAGGATCCGGACTCCGGTGCCGTTGTCCACCCTGCGACGTGCGGTGTATACGGTACAACTGGCCTCAGTGTCGTGGACACGTCGATCTTTCCCCAGGTTCCGAGTCGGGGCCCGCACGCGACGGCGGTGATGGTCGCCGAACGGGCAGCGGCGCTGCTCCGAGGTGACGAGAACAGTTCGGCAGGAGCCACCACGGCGATGTGATCGGCGTTACAGTGGTCCTGGAGCGGAGGAACTCTGAAGATGGCAGGTGAACAGGCTGTGCAGGGCAATCCTTGGGTCGCGGTCCGGCCGGGCGACGACGTGGCGGTGTTGGCTCGGCGCCTCTCCACCGCTCATCAGTCCTTCATCGACGATCTAGGAGTTCCTGGTCAGGGCCTCACCGACGATTCGCACGTACGGGCTGTCGTGCTCGAATCGTGGATGCGCAGCCGCAATAAAGGCGTCAATCCCGATGTGGTGGGCAACCCGGAGATGCTCGAAGGCCTGGAGCTGGAGAAATACCGATCGGCGCACCCGATGTCGCTGATCCGGCCTGTCATCCGAAAACTTCTCGTAGAGGACGCCGCCGAGACCGGCCTGCTCATCGCGATCAGCGACGCACACGGCCGCCTGCTCTGGGTGGAGGGTGACAGCTCCGCCAAGGACAAGGCGCTGTCGATGAACTTCGTCGAGGGCGCCGACTGGAGCGAGGACCGCGTCGGCACCAACGCTCCCGGTACTGCGCTCGCGCTCGATCATTCGGTGCAGATCTTCGGCTCCGAGCACTTCAACCGCACAGTCCACGACTGGAGTTGTTCTGCAGCACCCGTGCACGATCCCACCACCGGACAGATCCTCGGCGCGATCGACATCACCGGCGGTCCTCGGGTCGCGGTTCCCGAAGTGCTGTCGCTGATCCGCGCCACCGTCGCGGCAGCCGAGTCCGAACTGCGATTCCACCTGTTGAATACCCCGCTCGAACTCAATGCAACGGCTCCACGTCTGGAGACGTTCGGTTCCGGGCGACCTACGTTGGTGCGCGGAGGGGAGCGAATCTCGATCTCGCAGCGCCACGCCGAGATTCTGCTGCTCCTCGCTGAGCATCCCGAAGGCCTGAGCTCCGATCACCTGGCGGTTCTCCTCGACGAGGGCGAACTCGACGCGGTGACCATTCGCGCGGAAATGTCCCGGCTTCGCAAGGTTTTCGGTGCCGACCGCCTCGCGTCGCGGCCGTATCGCATCATCACCGATTTCGTCACCGATGTCGCCGACGTGCGGGCGGCACTCGACCGCGGCGACGCTGCTACGGCGCTACGGCTGTACTCCGGGCCGGTGTTGTCCGGTTCGATCTCGCCGGGTATCGAGGAGATTCGCGAGGAACTCAAGACCCGAGTTCAGGCTGCGCTCCTGCGGGTCGGTGACACCACTCTGCTCGCCCGGTGGACCACGTCGGTGCACGGACGGGAAGATTCGGTGGCCTGGGAGGCCTACCTGTCCACGCTCGATCCGGCGTCACCGCTGTATTCCCAGGTGAAAGCCCGACTCGACCTGCTCGATCGACAACTGCGGCTCTGACGGGAAACCTGCGGTAACCATGGACGCAACGTAGTTGCAACGTTGCAACTCCTAGTGTTGTGAATCACACCCCACCGGGGGTGGGACCGCAGTCACGACGTTCGGTGACAGCGCCCAGGAAGATCACGTTTACATAGGAGCTTTCAATGACCGTGTATGCCCGTCCAGGTACCGCCGACGCGATCATGTCCTTCCAGTCCCGCTACGACAACTGGATCGGCAACGAGTGGGTTGCACCGGTCAAGGGTCAGTATTTCGAGAATCCGACACCGGTGACCGGGCAGAACTTCTGTGAGGTGGCGCGGTCCACCTCCGAGGACATCGAACTCGCTCTCGACGCAGCACATGCGGCAGCACCGGCCTGGGGTAAGACCTCGGTTGCCGAGCGCGCCGTCATCTTGAACAAGATCGCCGACCGCATCGAGGAAAACCTCGAGTCCATCGCGCTCGCCGAGTCATGGGACAACGGCAAGCCGATCCGCGAGACCCTCAACGCCGACATTCCGCTCGCCATCGATCACTTCCGCTACTTCGCCGGAGCCATTCGCGCCCAGGAAGGTTCGCTCTCCGAGATCAACTCGGACACCGTTGCGTACCACTTCCAGGAGCCGCTCGGCGTGGTCGGACAGATCATTCCCTGGAACTTCCCGATCCTGATGGCGGTGTGGAAGCTCGCGCCCGCACTCGCCGCAGGCAATGCCATCGTCCTCAAGCCCGCCGAGCAGACCCCCGTCTCGATCCTGCACCTCATCAGCATCATCGGCGACCTGCTGCCTGCCGGTGTTCTCAATATCGTCAACGGCTTCGGCGTCGAGGCGGGCAAGCCCCTCGCGTCCAGCCCGCGCATCAAGAAGATCGCGTTCACCGGTGAAACCACCACCGGCCGCCTGATCATGCAGTACGCATCGCAGAACCTGATTCCCGTCACCCTCGAACTCGGCGGCAAGAGCCCCAACATCTTCTTCTCCGACGTTCTGGCCGCCAACGACGACTACCAGGACAAAGCACTCGAGGGCTTCACGATGTTCGCCCTCAATCAGGGCGAGGTCTGCACCTGCCCGTCGCGTTCACTGATCCAGGAAAGCATTTTCGACGACTTCCTCGCGTTGGCCGCGATCCGTACCAAGGCTGTGCGCCAGGGTGATCCGCTCGACACCGATACGATGATCGGTGCGCAGGCCAGTAACGATCAGCTCGAGAAGATCCTCTCCTACATCGAGATCGGCAAGGCCGAAGGGGCCAAGGTCATCACCGGTGGTGAGCGGGCCGAACTCGGTGGCGACCTGTCGGGCGGCTACTACGTGCAGCCGACGGTCTTCACCGGCAAGAACGACATGCGTATCTTCCAGGAGGAGATCTTCGGGCCTGTCGTCTCCGTCACCTCCTTCAAGGATTACGACGAGGCGATCGAGATCGCCAACGACACGCTCTACGGTCTCGGTGCCGGTGTGTGGTCGCGTGACGGCGGAGTCGCCTACCGTGCGGGTCGCGACATCCAGGCCGGTCGCGTGTGGACCAACACGTACCACCAGTACCCGGCGCACGCCGCCTTCGGTGGTTACAAGCAGTCCGGTATCGGCCGTGAGAACCACCTGATGATGCTCGGCCACTACCAGCAGACCAAGAATCTCCTGGTCAGCTACGCACAGAAGGCTCAGGGCTTCTTCTGATCCACGGTTCGGCGCCCACCGTTTCCGGTGGGCGCCGAACGTGTACGTGCACATAATGTGCAAGTCCAGGCAATGACAATCAACAGGAGGTCGGAATGAGCGCCACGCACGGATCCGAGAGCGGCGCGATTCCACCTCGGCTGGTGACAACCGTTGGGGCGGCTGACCTCTTACGCCGCCTCAGCGGGAACCACGGTGAGCTGATGATGCATCAGTCCGGTGGGTGTTGCGACGGATCGGCCCCGATGTGTTATCCCTCAGGGGAATTCATCGTCGGCGACCGTGACGTGCTACTCGGAGTCGTCGACCTCCGGCTCGAGGTCGGCGAGGTTCCCACTGACTTGGCCACCGGAACGGACGCCGTGCAGGTCTGGATCTCGGGTTCGCAGTTCCAAGCCTGGAAGCACACGCAACTGGTCCTCGACGTCGTGCCCGGTCGAGGTTCGGGGTTCAGTCTGGAATCTCCGGAAGGGCTCAGGTTCCTCAGTCGAGCAAGGGCTTTCACCGCTTCCGAAAACGATCTGCTCGGTGCACAGCCACTCCTGGTCGGTGAGGATTGGGAAGCAGGTACCCGTCCGGCACCGCACACCAGCGCTCGGGTGGTCGCCGAAGCCGTCGACGCGTGCCCGGTACCCGGTATGACCGTGCGCTCGTGACGTACCCGATCGACCCGACACGAACCGGCAGTTAACCGTCCGGTG
Organism: Rhodococcus sp. 27YEA15; assembly: GCF_049739425.1. Classification (NCBI taxonomy): domain Bacteria; kingdom Bacillati; phylum Actinomycetota; class Actinomycetes; order Mycobacteriales; family Nocardiaceae; genus Rhodococcus; species Rhodococcus sp. 27YEA15. The sequence continues at coordinate 3,526,697 of NZ_JBMHHW010000001.1, read as the reverse complement.
ATCTGACGGCGACGCTCCCGGTACACGGCACGCCTACCGTGCGTGGCAGGTGACAAATCCGCGCACCCCACCGAACTCGAGGACGGCCATGTCTGTTTCCGATCGTGCATCAGGTCCTTCACACCCCGGCGCCTCACCCAGCGGGAGCTCGCCCAGCGGCATTTCATCCAGCGGCATTTCATCCAGCGGCATTTCATCCAGCGGCACCGAATCCTCCACCGAAGACAGTTCTTACCTGGAGAAACGGACGCTTCGAAAGGGTTCGGCCGGATGGGTTCTGCTCGCCGGGCTCGGGGTCAGTTACGTGATTTCCGGTGACTACGCGGGGTGGAACAACGGCCTCGCCCAGGGCGGATTCGGTGGGCTGCTCATCGCAGCGGTTGTCATCGCCGCCATGTATCTCGCCATGGTGCTCGGGATGGCGGAAATGTCCTCGGCCCTGCCTGCAGCCGGTGGCGGATACACCTTCGCTCGCCGCGCCATGGGCCCGTGGGGTGGATTCGCCACCGGCACGGCAATTCTCATCGAATACTCGATAGCTCCGGCCGCTATCGCGACGTTCATCGGCGCATACGTGGAATCGCTGAATCTCTTCGGCATCACCGACGGCTGGTGGGTGTATCTCGCGGTGTACGCGATCTTCATCGGGATTCACCTGACCGGCGCCGGTGAGGCGCTCAAGGCCATGTTCGTCATCACTGTCATCGCTCTCGTCGGTCTGGTGGTGTTCGCGGTTTCGGCTGTCGGCCTCTTCGATTCGTCCAATCTGACCGACATCACCGTCGATACGGATGCCGTCGGATCGTCGGCGTTCCTACCGTTCGGACTTCTCGGAATATGGGCGGCCGTGCCGTTCGCCATCTGGTTCTTCCTCGCCGTCGAAGGTGTCCCACTTGCCGCCGAGGAAGCGCGTGAGCCAGAGAAGAACGTGCCACGCGGAATCATCATCAGCATGTTGATCCTCATCGTCACCGGGGCGGCGGTTCTCTTCCTCGCGACCGGAGCTCTCGGTGCCGATGCGTTGTCGGTCTCCGGCAACCCGCTCGTCGAGGCGCTCGGAGACAGCGGCGCAGCCAAGGCCGTCAACTACATCGGGCTCGCGGGTCTGGTCGCGAGCTTCTTCTCGATCATGTACGCCTACTCGCGGCAGACCTTCGCGCTCTCACGCGCCGGGTATCTACCGAGGAATCTGTCGGTGACGAACACGCGCAAAGCGCCGACGCTCGCGCTGGTGGTTCCCGGAATCATCGGTTTCGTACTCTCGCTCACCGGCGAAGGTGCCATGCTGCTCAATATGGCGGTGTTCGGCGCGGCAGTCAGTTATGTCCTGATGATGGTGAGTCATATCGTACTTCGCAAGCGCGAGCCGAACATGCCGCGGCCGTACCGCACCCCCGGCGGAATCGTCACCACGTCCTTCGCCCTCGTGATCGCGGCGGTGTCGGTGGTCGCCACCTTCCTGGTCGATCCGGTAGCGGCGCTCTTGACCTTGGTGGCCTTCGGTGTCCTGATGGCGTACTTCGGCCTCTACAGCCGTCACCACCTCGTTGCTAATTCGCCGGACGAGGAGTTTGCCGTACTTGCGCGGGCCGAAGAGGAATTGGGGTGAGTCGATAGATGGCTACATATCATCAGCAGGTATCGGGAACCACCTACTCGTTCGACGGCCTGGTGGATCTGATGGCCAAGGCCACACCGCAGCGGTCCGGTGACGAGTTGGCCGGTTGTGCGGCGCACTCCGACGCCGAACGGGCTGCCGCGCAATGGGTTCTGGCCGATCTTCCACTGGCGCTCTTCCTCGAGGAGCTGCTGGTTCCGTACGAGGACGACGAAGTTACTCGACTCATCGTCGACGGTCACGACCGCCTCGCCTTCGCGCCGGTGTCCCATCTGACCGTCGGGGGTTTCCGGGACTGGCTCTTGGAGACGGCGTCCACGCCGGGCGCGTCAGCTGTCCTGGCCGCCGTCGGCCGTGGGCTGACACCGGAGATGGTGGCAGCGGTCAGCAAGATCATGCGCAATCAGGATCTGATCGCAGTCGCGAAAGCGATCACGGTGACGGCCGGATTTCGTACCACCATCGGTCTGCCCGGCAGGCTCAGTACTCGGCTGCAACCCAATCACCCCACCGACGATCCGCGCGGGATTGCGGCCGCGACGTTGGACGGACTTCTGATGGGGTGCGGCGACGCCGTCATCGGCATCAATCCGGCGACGGATTCGCCGCAGGCGACCTCGGAATTGCTGCACCTGCTCGACGACATTCGTCAACGCTTCGCGATCCCCACCCAGTCGTGCGTGCTCTCGCACGTGACCACGACGATCGGGTTGATAGAAGCGGGTGTACCCGTCGATCTGGTGTTCCAGTCGATCGCGGGCACGGAAGGCGCCAACTCCGGATTCGGAGTGAGCGTTCCACTGCTACGCGAGGGTAACGAGGCCGGCCGGTCGCTGAATCGGGGAACCGTCGGAAACAACGTCATGTACCTCGAGACCGGGCAGGGTTCCGCGCTCAGCTCGGGCGCGCACCTGGGAACCGGCGGTGCGCCCGTCGACCAGCAGACCCTCGAGACGCGGGCGTACGCGGTCGCCCGAGATCTCGAGCCGCTCCTGGTCAACACGGTCGTCGGGTTCATCGGCCCCGAATATCTGTACGACGGTAAACAGATCATCCGTGCCGGTCTCGAAGATCACTTCTGTGGAAAACTGCTGGGCCTGCCCATGGGGGTGGACGTGTGTTACACCAACCATGCCGAGGCCGACCAGGACGACATGGACAACCTGCTCACCTTGCTCGGTGTCGCCGGCGCGGCCTTCGTGATCGCGGTCCCGGGCGCCGACGACGTGATGCTGGGGTATCAGAGCTTGGCCTTCCATGACGCGCTCTACGTCCGCAAGGTACTCGGCCTGCATCCGGCGCCGGAGTTCGAGGCGTGGCTGCACGGACTCGGCATGACGGATTCCGACGGCCGGGTGCTCCCGATCGACGCCCAAGCGTCGCCCTTGAGTGCATTGACGGTGAGCTCGTGACCGAGGATCAGTCGCCGTCGATCGATTTCTGGGGACCGCTGCGCAAGACCACCCAGTCGCGGATCGGGCTGGGCCGGGCCGGGGACGCGTTGCCCACCAGTCGGGTACTCGAATTCAAGGCCGCACACGCTGCCGCTCGGGATGCGGTACACGCACCGTTGGACACGGGGATTTTCGTCGGCCACGTCGAGTCCGTCGGAATCGGAACCCCCGTGGTGGTGGCCAGCAGTGCGTCCACGCGCAGCGAGTATCTCCGTCGTCCGGATTTGGGGCGGAGCCCCACCGATCTTGCCGCCGTCGAGAATTCGGGGCGAGAACTCGGATTCGTCCTCGCCGACGGCCTGTCACCGCGAGCCCTGATGGATCACGGGCAGCCGCTACTGGCCGCGCTCGTCGAAGAACTCGGCGACCTCTATTCGATGGCGCCGCCGGTGATCGCGACCAACGCCCGGGTCGCCTTGGGTGATCACATCGCGGCGGCGATGGGCGTCCGGACGGTCATTGTGCTGATCGGGGAGCGCCCTGGGCTGTCGGTTGCGGACAGTATCGGCATCTACCTCACTCATCTTCCGCGGGTCGGCCGCACGGACGCGGATCGGAACTGCATATCCAACATTCATCCACCCGAAGGGCTCGGTTACGAGCAGGCGGCCAGGGTGGTCGCCGGTCTGGTGGCCGGTGCCCGAAAGCTCGGGCGTTCGGGTGTCGACCTCAAGGACACGTCACGATCGATTTCCCTGACCACCGCAGAGACGCTGACACTCGACTGACCGGTCAGTATCAGCACTCGGGTAGCGCCCACGCCATCCGATCTGTTGTTGTGTTCTGATTGGATCCGGCCCTCGCGGGCGCCGGATTCCACTTGGAGCCCGGCAATGAGATCGGGGCCGTTTGGCGCGGCACGTGATGAGGAGAGTTCGATGGCCTTCGCCGGGAATGTGGACGAATTGGCACTGCTTCAGGCGGTTCGATTGAAAGAGCAGGTCGGTGTCGGTGTACTTGCCGACCACCTGGGTGTGAGTGCCGCCTCCGGTCAGGCGGCGTACCAGGCGCTGGTCGAGCAGGGCAAGGCAGCCGAGTCGGACGGCAAGATCAGCCTCACGGACAAGGGACTGGCGGAGCTCGAGGATCAGCTCGATGCCGAGCGTGTCTCGATCGACGAGGATTCGATCGGCGAGGTCTACGAGCAGTTCACGGCATTGGACGAGGAGTTTCTCGCCTTGATCGACACGGCGGACGCGGATTCGCTTGCAGCCCTGGATTCACGGGCAACCGATGTCTTCGACGACGTCTCGGCGTTCGTGCCGCGGTTGTCTCGGTATCAAGAGCTCTTCTCCATCGCATTGCGCAAGGCGCAGGCCGGGGAGTCCGAGTGGATTTCGGCGTCGGGCGTCGACTCGTACGCGACGGTGTGGTCGGAGATTCGCCGGGAATTGCGCGGCGCCGCCGGTAAAGACGACAACTGACCTGGTCAACGCTGTTTACGGAGACGGCCGGTGCACGCGCACCGGCCGTTTTTTTGCTACCCCCGTGAGGGGGTAGTGCGGGGGTGAGCCACGTCACTACAGTTTCTCGTATCGACGACGGGGTGTGCTCGGCGGCGCCACGAGCCATGGAAGGAGTGTGACGGTGCGACCGTCCAGGAGGGGTTGTCCGGAGTTCAGACAGTTACGGACCCCAGTTCGCCGGAAGTATGTCGTACATCACATCCAGCCGGGTAAATTCAGTGGGAGAGAGTTCGCCGCGGGCAACTCTCTCGCCGATGCCGCCGCGGCATCCAGAGAGGACACGAGAAGATGAGTACGCCTTTGCCGAGTTATACGTCGGGTGTGTGGGACGGCCCGATGTTGGGAGAGACGATCGGTGACAACCTGGATCGGACGGTTGCCGCGCACGGCGGTCGCGACGCGCTGATCGATCACCAGAGCGGGAGTCGGTGGACGTACGACGAATTCGCGGTGCAGGTGAACGGCCTCGCGGCGGGGTTGCTCGCACACGGTGTCGGCAAGGGTGACCGAGTCGGAATATGGGCGCCGAACTGTCCGGAATGGACCTTCACGCAGTATGCAACGGCGAAGATCGGCGCGGTCCTCGTCAACATCAATCCGGCGTACCGTTCGCACGAGTTGCAGTACGTGCTCGAACAGGCCGGCATTTCGGTGTTGGTGTCGGCGGCCAGTTTCAAGACCTCCGATTACGCGTCGATGATCGAGACCGTGCGGCCCCAGTGTCCTGATCTGCGCTCGGTCATCCTACTCGGGTCCGCGGCATGGGACGGATTGATCGCGGACGGGCTGGCGGCCCAAGCGGCCGACCCGTCGGTGCTGGCAATCGCTCAAGCGGCGCTGTCGTCGGACGATGCGATCAACATTCAATACACCTCGGGCACTACAGGTTTCCCGAAGGGTGCAACGCTCAGTCATCACAACATCCTCAACAACGGCTACTTCGTCGGCGAGCTGTGCCACTACAGTGAGGCCGATCGAGTATGTATTCCGGTGCCGTTCTACCACTGCTTCGGCATGGTGATGGGCAATCTCGCGTGCACCAGTCATGGTGCAGCCATGGTTATTCCGGGTCCGGCATTCGATCCGACGGCAACATTGGCGGCGGTGCAGGCGGAGAAGTGCACTTCCCTCTACGGTGTGCCGACCATGTTCATCGCGGAACTGGCGTTGGCGGAATTCGACAGCTTCGACCTGTCGAGTCTGCGCACCGGAATCATGGCGGGTTCGCCCTGCCCGGTCGAGGTGATGAAGCAGGTCATCGATCGGATGGGTATGACCGAGGTGTCGATCTGCTACGGCATGACCGAGACGTCTCCGGTGTCACTGCAGACTCGTTCGGACGATTCGATCGAGCAACGCACCGAAACCGTCGGACGCGTCGGTCCGCATCTCGAGATCAAGATCGTGGATCCGATAACAGGATTGACGGTTCCTCGTGGTGTTCCGGGAGAACTGTGCACCCGTGGATACTCGGTGATGCTCGGCTACTGGGAGAACCCGGAGAAGACGGCGGAGGCAATCGACGCTGCCCGCTGGATGCACACCGGCGACATCGGCGTGATGGACGAGGCCGGGTACGTGGCGATCACGGGGCGCATCAAGGACATGGTGATCCGTGGCGGCGAGAATGTATATCCCCGCGAGATCGAGGAGTTCCTCTACACGCACCCGGACATCCTCGATGCTCAGGTGATCGGAGTTCCCGACGCCAAGTACGGGGAAGAGTTGATGGTGTGGATTCAGATGCGTGAGGGTGCGCAGGATCTGGATGCCGATTCGGTGCGGGCGTTCTGTTCCGGGAAGTTGGCGCACTACAAGATTCCGCGATACGTCCACGTGGTCGACGAGTTCCCGATGACGGTGACCGGCAAAGTTCGCAAGATCGAGATGCGTGAGAGATCGATGGAACTCATCGGCTGACCCCCGCTGTCGGGAGCAGGTGCCGATCTCTCGGATCGGCACCTGCTCGGGGACTCACAGCGCCGAGCGGCCCCGAGTTCGTCCTCGCCGGCAGTGCACGTGTCCGCTCGGGTCACGGTGTTGCGTCACCGGAACCCTTCGCGTACACAAGAAGTACTGTTGGGCAGTCGTCGGAGAGTGGTCTCGGCGTCGGCCGAATTCACAGAAGTTAGGTTGTAGTCATGTCTGGTGACTTTGCCGACGGCGGCGCGGCGGTACGGCCCGAGATAGCTCTCTCGTGGAAGCGTTCGAGACTGAGCGGCGTCGACCCGGCTGCGGCCATTGCCGTCGATGATGAAGAGCGAGACAGCGAAAGCCGACTTCTCCGGGCTGCAGGCCCGGTGCTCGACGAAGTCTCTCAACAGATCGCGGGCACCGGATTCTGCGTTTTGCTGGCCGATCGTGACTGCAGAGTTGTCGCCTCGGTGTACTCCGACGCCACCGTCCAGCGCACGATCGAGCGGCTCGGAGTGATCAACGGTTCCCGATTCGGGGAGGAAGACGCCGGTACCAATGCTTTGGGCACCCCTCTGGAAATGGGGCGCAGCGTTGTCATCCACGGTGAAGAACATTTCCTGGACAGTCTCAAAGGTCTGAGTTGTTATGGTCAGCCGATTCTGCATCCTGTCACCCGCCGGGTGGAAGGCATTTTGGACATGACGGGCGTAGTAGCCCAAGCAAATCCGCTGTTCGCTCCGTTCTTGGCCCGTGCGGCTGCAGATATCGAGAAACGACTCCTGGAGGGATCCAAGGCATCCGAGCAGCGCCTCGTCGACGCCTTCCAGCGCGTTTCACATCAGCGGCATGTCGCGGTGGCGGCCATCGGGGACGACATACTCCTGAGTAATCGTACGGCTCTCGACTTGCTCGATGCCGCCGACCATGCATCGCTGCGGTCGCTGGTAATCGATCTGAATCCGGATCAGTCACGTTTGGTCACTGTGGAACTGGCGTCCGGTGCGTTGGCGCGAGTGCAGGCCGACCGGATCTCCGGCGCTGACGGTGGAGCGGTTTTCCTGGTGGAACCACTACAGCGAGAGCGGGCGCCGATTCGCCGTAACATCGAACGTGCGCCGTCCCCCGGCGAGCGTTTACGTCGAGACCTGGTGCGGGCGCGTACTTCGAAGGCCGCGATATCGATCTCGGGTGAGGCCGGATCGGGGCGTACCGCAGCGGCATCCGATGTTGTCGGAACGGTCGCGGCAAAGTGGTTGGATGCAACCAGAATTGCATTTGTCGGACGAGAGCAGTGGGTCACCGATCTGGTGCGAGCAAGTCGCGATCGCGCCGGGACCATCGTGATCGAACAGGTGCAGTTGATTCCGGACTCGGTTATTCCGGTTGTCACCGAACTCGTCGACGCCAGTGCCGAGGGGCCACGGATAGTGCTGACGAGCAGTCCGCTGCCCGACCTGCCGCCCACCATTGCGGCGATCGTCTCGCGGTGCGCGTCGAGGATCACCATCGCACCCCTGCGCGAGCGGTCCGTGGAGATACCCGAACTGGCACATGCCGTGTTGGAGAGTATCGGCCCGGACCTTCGGTTGACCGCAAGCGCCGTCGAATCGTTGGCTGCGTCGACGTGGCCGGGAAACCTGGCTGAACTGCGTGTGGTGCTCGCCGCGGCTGCGGCAGGCCGTGCCAGTAACCGGATCGACGTCGCCGATCTGCCTGAGCAATACCGCACCACCGCCAAGGTCTCACGGCTGGCCGGGCGGGAGAAAGCGGAGCGCCAGGCCATCATCGGCGCGTTGAAAGACTGCGGTGGCAACAAGGTTCACGCGTCTGCGCAGCTCGGCATCAGTCGCAGCACCCTTTACACCCGTATGCGGGCACTCGACATCACCGTGTAGGGAACGGTTGTCACTGTGTAGAACACTGTCCGAAACCAGTTGTACAAAGTCCGGACAGTTAGCCGACCGGGAACCGAGGAAGTATGGCGTGCATCACATCCGCACCTCACTACTTCAGGGGAGTTTCCGATGACGGCTGTAGCCGAACCCACCATCAGCGCCGCGGTTCAGGGATTTCTGAACGGCCCCAAGAAGCTCTACATCAACGGCGAATTCGTCGACGCAGCATCGGGTCAGACGTTCGCGACGTACAATCCGGCTGACGGTCAGAAGCTCGCCGAGGTCGCTCACGGCCAGGCCGAGGACATCGATCGCGCGGTTCGCGCCGCGCGTACCGCCTTCGAGGACGGCCCCTGGTCACGGATGAAGGCCAACGAGCGAGAGCGCATGATCTGGCGCGTCGGCGACATCCTCAGTGAGCGTGCCGAGGAGTTCGGACAGCTCGAGGCCCTCGACAACGGCAAGTCCGTCGCCATTGCCACCGCTGTCGACGTGGCTTGGGCCGCAGATGTCTTCCGTTACTACGCCGGCTGGGCCACCAAGATCGAAGGCAGCACGGTCAACGTGTCCATGCCGTTCTCTCCCGGTGGGGAATTCCACGCGTACACCCTGCGCGAGGCCATCGGGGTGTGTGGCCTGATCGTGCCGTGGAACTTCCCGCTGCTGATGTCGTCCTGGAAGCTCGCACCGGCGCTCGCTGCCGGAAACACGGTGATCCTCAAGCCTGCCGAGCAGACACCGCTGACGGCACTGCTGCTCGCCGAGGTCTTCGAAGAAGCCGGATTCCCGCCCGGCGTCGTCAACATCGTTCCCGGTTTCGGTGACGCAGGTGCCGCACTGTCCGGCCACGACGACGTCGACAAGGTCGCCTTCACCGGCTCCACCGAGGTGGGCAAGAAGATCGTCGACGCAGCCAAGGGCAACCTGAAGAAGGTCACCCTCGAACTCGGCGGCAAGAGTCCCAACATCGTCTTTGCCGACGCCGATTTCGATTCGGCTGTGGAAGGTTCGCTCAACGCCTGGCTGTTCAACCACGGGCAGTGCTGCGTCGCCGGTACCCGCCTCTACGTCGAGGACACGATCTTCGAGAAGTTCACCGAGGCAGTCGCGCACGCCGCCAGCCAGGTCAAGATCGGCCCGGGCCTCGATCCGACCACGCAGCTCGGCCCGCTGGTCTCGCAGGAGCAGTTCGACAAGGTCACCGGATACCTTCGTGAAGGAATCGCCGACGGCGCTCGCGCTCTCACGGGCGGAAACCGTTGGGGCGATCAGGGATACTTCGTGGAGCCGACGGTTTTCGTGGACGTCAAGCCAGAGTTCTCCATCGTGCAGGAGGAGATCTTCGGACCCGTCGTGGCCGCGCTGCCCTTCAACGCCGACGACGGACCGATCACTGCCGCCAACGATTCCATCTACGGTCTCGCCGCGGGCATCTGGACCCGCGACATCTCCAAGGCGCACCGCACCGCCAAGCGCCTCAAGGCCGGCTCGGTCTGGATCAACCAGTACAACGGCTTCGACACCGCCATGCCGTTCGGCGGATACAAGCAGTCCGGATGGGGCCGCGAACTCGGTGCGTCCGCCATCGATCTCTACACCCAGACCAAGGCTGTCAACATCGCTCTCTGAGTTCCATCCGTTTCGCTCTCGTCCGACAAGCAAGGAGATCACCAGTGAAGACCAAAGCCGCAGTGTTGCTCGAGCCCGGCAAGCCGTTCGAGATCATGGAACTCGACCTAGACGGCCCAGGTGTGGGCGAGGTATTGATCAAGTACACCGCAGCCGGACTGTGCCATTCGGATCTGCACCTCACCGACGGTGACCTGCCGCCTCGTTACCCGATCGTGGGCGGTCACGAGGGTTCGGGCATCATCGAAGAGGTCGGCCCCGGCGTCACGAAGGTCAAGCCGGGCGATCACGTCGTGTGTAGCTTCATCCCGAACTGCGGAACCTGCCGGTACTGTTCCACCGGTCGGCAGAATCTGTGTGACATGGGTGCCACCATCCTCGAAGGTTCCATGACCGACGGATCGTTCCGATTCCACGGCAACGGACTCGATTTCGGCGGAATGTGCATGCTCGGTACCTTCTCCGAGCGGGCCACCATCTCGCAGCACTCCGTCGTCAAGATCGACGACTGGCTGCCGCTCGAGACCGCCGTGGTCGTCGGCTGCGGCGTCCCCTCCGGTTGGGGAACGGCTGTCAACGCCGGTAACCTCCGCGCCGGCGACACCGCGGTCATCTACGGCATCGGCGGACTGGGCATCAACGCGGTGCAGGGCGCCGTATCGGCAGGCTGCAAGTACGTCGTGGTCGTCGATCCCGTCGAACTCAAGCGCGAGACGGCACTCAAGTTCGGTGCCACCCACGCGTTTGCGGATGCCGAGAGTGCAGCGGCCAAGGTCAACGAATTGACGTGGGGCCAGGGCGCAGATGCGGCTCTGATCCTCGTCGGCACCGTCGATGAAGACGTCGTCAGCGCAGCCACCGCTGTGATCGGCAAGGGCGGTACCGTCGTCATCACCGGTCTGGCCGATCCGGCCAAGCTGACCGTTCACGTGTCCGGCACGGATCTGACGTTGAACCAGAAGACGATCAAGGGCACGCTGTTCGGATCCATGAATCCGCAGTACGACATCGTGCGCCTGCTCCGACTCTACGATGCCGGCCAGCTCAAACTCGACGAGTTGATCACCAATACCTACAGCCTCGAAGACGTCAACCAGGGCTACCAGGATCTGCGTGACGGCAAGAACATTCGTGGCGTGATCATCCACGACAAGTAACCCCACTGCTGTGCGCCTTTGTCAACCCCCGGCGGTTGACAAAGGCGCACAGCACTATCTGCGGGCTTTGGACAGGATCTGCATCAGTTGCAACAGTGCCGACAGCTTCGCGAAGACGGATCGGCTGACGACAGCGCCGAAAGCCCCTGTCTTCGTGGCGTCGAACGCGTCGAGTAGATCGCGGAAGTTGTCGATCTGTGTGGCCATCGTGTCGACGTCGACGTGTGTGACCGCGTCGGCGTCGCGCAACGCGAGCAGGTATTGCGGCGCCGTCACCAGCGCGACGGCTGGGATCTTGCGTTCGAACAGCGGCTCACCCTCACCGAAGTGAATAACCGGACCCGGCGCGACAATTCGACGATCACCCGATCCGATGTCACGCCACAGTGGTGCGAGGATGTCGTGTACTTCACGGCTGGTCGCGTACAGCAATTCCGGCTCGGGGCGATTGGTCAGTGAATGTGTCTGCGCTCCAAGATCTTCGATGTCGCCGATCGCGCCGAGATGTTCGACGGCGATACCGGCCACTGCTCGCGCCTGGCCGGCTTCGCCCTTCCACAGTTCCGGGTGAGCTTCGAGCCAGGTGGAGGTGGCCTGCCCGTGCTTGGACACTGCGGGGATCCGCAGGTGGCCGGTTGTCAGAACGAAGACGTACGATCGCCGGTGTGGCTGCGCCACGGCATGCCGCGCCAGTTCCATCAGGCCGAGGTGGCCGTTCTCCTCGACGCCGTTGGTGCCGTCGCTGTGCGTGACGATCAGGATCGTCTCGTCGGCAGTGGTGCCGGGGGAGACTGCCCACACCGTGTCGGTGGTCGTTCCGGGATGCAGGGTGGCATCGAGTACCAGCTTGGCCTGTTGCCCGGTGCGGGCAGCGGCGACGATTTTCGCACCCTCGTCACCTGCCACCCACAGGGCCGGGATGTCGTGGTACGGCTGGGTGAACGGAAGATATTGGCCCAGAGCATTGTCCGGGGCGATGTCTCGCCATACCGCGACCACGCCGAGAACCCCGGCCTTGCGCGCCTTGTCCAGTTTCGGGCCCAACAAGGTGGCGGACAGTACTGGATTGCGCAGGGTCTCGTCGCTGACTATCGGTCCCCACTCGCTGACCAGGAGCTTGCGTGGCAGGTCGACGTGGGGGACCTCGATCACCGCGATGGCGCCCTTGGCCCTCGACCACTTCGGGCGGCGGGCGTTCAGATATACCAGTGGCGCGCTCACTCCCTCCGGGCCGGTGAGCCCGGAGTAGGGGAATGCGGAGGAGACGGCGATCGGTCCCGTCGGCAATTCGATGCGAAGGCCGTCCGATCGACGGGGGAGATCCCAACGCTCGAAGGAGTGCGAGTCTCGATGAACCTCGAGGCCGAGTGCGGCGAGTTCGCTCGCGACTTCCTCCACCACTGCGCGATGGGCGGTCGATCCCGTCAGTCGTGGGCCCAATGCGTCAAGTCGTGCTTGGGCTTGGCGAAAGTATTCGCGGTCGTCGGGCCGGCCGTGAGTCATAGGAGTGCCTTTCGTGCTGCGCGGGGTCTGTTCGCGTCGTGATCACCGTACTGAGCGTGAGGGCCGGAACGGGGGGATATATCAGGTATGTCGGGTTTCGCGATTTTCCGAATGCTGTTCGGCCGATTGGTCCGTACCGTATTACCTTGTCAGCGAAAGTCGAGGGGAATGGGGCTCGCGATGGCTACATATCTGTACCGGTTGGGGAAGTTCGCCTTCCGTCACAAGTACCTGGTGGTGGCCGCGTGGATTGTCGTGATCGCGGCCGTCGGGGGTGCAATAGGCGTCGTCAATCCGACGTTTTCCAAGGAGTTCAGTCTTCCTGGCACCGATTCGCAGCGGGCCACCGAGCTGATGGACGAGAATTTCGCGGCCACTGCGGAACAGCAAACTCAGGCGTCTACCAGTATTCTCATTGCTGCCGACGACGGACTCGCCGCGCACAGCGATCAGATCGACCGGTTGATCGCGCAGGCAAAAACTTTGCCGGACATCGTCGATCCGGACAAGATCGTCAATCCGGTGACCGCCGCCGAGGCGAACCCGGCAATTGCGTCAGCCGTGCTGGGGGACGACGGCAAAGTCGGGTTGATCCAGCTCAGTCAATCGATTCGTATCGAGGATCAGACACAGGCCAACAAGAGCGCGTTCCTCGATGTGATGGCCGAGTTCAGGACCGGTGGTCTGCAGGTCGAGGGCACCGGATCGATGATGCAGGTCCAGGCTGCTGGTGGACTGTCCGAGCTGCTCGGATTTGCGGTGGCGTTCATCGTGATGATCGTGGCATTCGGTGCGCTCATCGCGGCATTCATCCCGTTGTTCACCGCCATCCTCGGCATTTCTCTGGCCACGCTGACGGTAACGCTCGGTTCGGGTTTTTTCGACATCAACGAAGGTGTCACCGGGATCGTGACGATGATCGGGATTGCGGTGTCGATCGACTACGCGTTGTTCATCGTCTCCCGCTATCGAAGTGAGCTCAACCTGGGTGGTACCAGGGAAGCTGCGGTCGGGCGCGCGGTGGGTACCGCGGGTTCCTCGGTCGTGTTCGCCGGGCTGACTGTCGTGGTCGCGCTGGCGGCGCTGGCTGTCGTCGGGGTTCCGATGATCACCCAGATGGGTATCTCCGCTGCTGCCGCCGTCGTCATTGCCGTTCTCGGTGCCATCACTTTGATTCCCGCAGTGCTGGGAATCTTCGGGAGATTCGCCTTTTCACCGCGGATTCCCGGGGTGCGACATGGGGACGAGCCCGAATCCGCGGAATCGAACGGACACCGCTGGGCGAAGTTCGTCACCAGGTATCCGTGGCCGATCGCCGGTATCGCATTGCTGATGCTGGTGATCGCTGCTCTTCCGATGACCAAACTCGAGCTGGGCTTGTCGTTCACGCAGGACGAGGAGCAACCAGCGCTTGCGCTGATGCAGCGAGGGTTCGGTGAAGGTGTCAACGGAAAGTTGTTCGTTGTCATCGACTCACCGAAGGGAACCGACATCACCTCCATTGCCGACGGCACCGTCGCGCACATCAAGGGGCTCGACAATGTCGCGACACCGGACCAGCTGATGTGGATCGGCAACGGACCGGATGCAGCGAATCCGATGGCCGACGCGAACGCCGCGTTGATCGCGGTGACACCGACAACCTCGCCGAGCGGGCCGGAAACTCACGAGTTGATGAACCAGATTCGCGATTACGAATCGACGGTGACGTCCGAGGGCGCCGAACTCGGTGTTGCGGGTCAGACCGCGATCGTCGCGGACATGTCGTCCAAACTCAGTTCCGCGCTCATTCCGTATCTCATCGTCGTGGTGGGGCTGGCCTTCGTGATCATGATGGTCGTCTTCCGCTCGATCCTGGTGCCACTGACCGCAACGCTGGGATTTCTGTTCTCCGTGTGTGCGACCTTCGGTGCGACAGTGGCTATCTTCCAGCTGGGAGACTTCGGGCTGATCCAGCACACTCAACCGATCATTTCGTTCCTGCCGATCTTCATGATCGGTGTGGTGTTCGGTTTGGCGATGGACTATCAGGTGTTCCTCGTGACCCGAATGCGCGAGGAGTACGTACACGGGGCGTCGGCGAAGGACGCCGTCATCTCCGGCTACACCCATGGCGCCCGCGTTGTCGCGTCGGCGGCGATCATCATGATCTCGGTGTTCGGCGCGTTCATGCTGTCCTCGGAAACCACCAGCAAGATGATGGGCTTCGGGCTTGCGGCGGCGGTCTTCTTCGACGCGTTCGTCATTCGGATGATCGTCATCCCGGCGGTCATGTCGATACTCGGCGATGCGGCCTGGAAGCTACCGGCGTGGTTGGACCGGATTCTGCCGAACGTCGACATCGAAGGTGAAGCTATTCGGCGCATTCCGATCGAGCAGGATCAGGACGTCGATCCGGTGGACGTGAAGGTGTAATTCACTGCCGCAGCGTAAGGGGGTGCCGACCGGAAACAGTCGGCACCCCCTTCGCTTGACGTGGGTTACGCACTCACCAGGCGCAGGACCAGTGCCGCGACTGCGACCAGCAGCACGACGATGGCGGGGAGCTGCTTTCCGTCGGACACCCGCAGATGCGCGACGACGGCGCCGATGAAGTACAGGATGACGCCGATGGCGGCGGCTGCTCCGATCGGCCACCAGAAGAGTCCGGCTACCAGCCCGGCGGCGCCGGCTATCTCGGCCGTGGCGAGCAGCCACATGTTGCTTTCCGGGAATCCGACGGACTTCATGGATTCGACTTGGGCGGGATCCTTACGCAGCTTTCCGGCGGCGGATGCGAGCAGGAGCACGGCGAGCAGTGCGGAAACGATTGCGGTGGCGATGAACATTGTTCTCCTGAGAAAAGACGAGACGTGCGAATGTCGGGGTGGCCGGAAGGGTCCGGGGTGAACCCGACAAGCATAAACGGACTTTACCCCGTTTACTATTCCCGATCGTTAGAATCGATCGCATGGAGCCACTAGCCTGGACGGTCGGGCAGCCGCGAGAGCCGCGCGCCGACGCCGTACGTAACCGCCTCCACCTGCTCGACACCGCGCGCGAGATCATCGCCGACGTCGGCGCGGACAAGCTCACGATGGACGGTCTCGCCGAACGCGCAGAATTGGGCAAAGGCACGGTTTTCCGCAGGTTCGGCAGCCGGGCAGGCATATTCCAGGCGCTCCTCGACGATGCGGATCGCGGTTTCCAGGAATCCGTTCTCGCCGGGCCACCACCGCTCGGACCGGGCGCCACTCCACTCGAGCGTCTGATCGCCTACGGTCGGTCACGTTTCGGTTTCATGCTCGAACATCGCGACATCGCCCGCGCGGCTTTGGGCGGTACTCAGCCGTTGCCGATGGACGGCGCCGTGTCGATGTCGAGGATGCACATCAGGATGCTGCTCGGGCAGATCGGTATCGACGGAGCCGACCTCGATCTGTTGGCGGTGCAACTGTCCGCAGCACTCGACGGGCCGCTGCTGCTGTACTTGTCCTCGGCTGATCTGTCGGACGGCGTCGATCGGATCGTGCTTCGGGCAGGCCGGGGTTGGCAGGATCTCGTGCAGCGCGTCTGTCGGGACTGACCATCTGCTCGCGCTCGAGGCGGTCGGTGTCAGCCGATCGACGGTTTACCGGCACTGCAACTCATCTGACGGCGGCTCCCGTGCCAAATCGTCGGGTGAAAAACGTGCCGCACAATTCGGGAAATCACACCGTGGTGGGTCGCGGCATTCGTCAAACTCGTTCAAAAACGGCAATTTACGACAATTCGGTCAACATCTGCGTCGACGCGATCGCCCGGCTATCGTTCGTCTCTGCGGCGAGAATTCGTCCGCGTGAACGCAAGGCAAGGAGAGGGGTTTGTCATGCTTTCCGTCATCGGCACCATCATTTTCGGCGCAGTGATCGGTATCCTCGCCCGGCTGGTTCTGCCTGGTAAGCAGAACTACGGGATGATCGTGACAGTTGTGCTCGGCGTTGCCGGCGCACTGATCGGTTACTGGGTCTGGGGTGCGATCTCCGACAAGGGGGACACCGGCGGTATCGACTGGATTCGCTGGATCATCAGTATCGCGGCAGCAGCGGTGCTCTCGCTCGGCTACAGCGCGGTCACCGGTAAGAAGTAGAGAATCCAGGCAACGTAGTGCGGCGTCTGTTCCGAATGTCGGGACAGACGCCGCACGCGTCCGGGGCGTAGGTCGGTACGTCAGTCGATCCGGCGTCGGCGGATGTCCAGGGCTTCGAGGAACTGGGCGGGAAGTTCGGGGCCGAGCACGTCGTCGTCGGGATGCGGCAGTGCTTTGATCTTCGCGAATTCGTCGTTGAGGCGTTCCATCTTCACATCCAGTCGGTGCGCGGCGGCAGCGGCTTCGGTCAGCTCGTCGAGGAGTTCACGGGGAACGTCACGGTTGTACTTGTAGTAGATCTTGTGCTCGAGGCTGGCCCAGAAATCCATTGCAATGGTGCGAATCTGGAGTTCGATCGGTACATGTCGCACCTGGTCGCTCATGAAGACCGGGACTTCGACGATCAGATGCAGGCTTTTGTATCCGTTCGGTTTCGGATCGGCGATGTAGTCCTCGCGTTCGATGACACGGATGTCCGACTGGCTGGTGAGCATGTCCGCGATCCGATAGGTGTCGGAGATGAAGCTGCAGGTGATGCGGACACCGGCGATGTCGAAGATATTTTTCGAGATGTCATCCAAGGTCAGCGGAAGATTCAAACGCCTGGCCTTGCGCAGGATCGATTCGGGTGACTTCATCCGCGAGGCGACGTGCTCGATCGGACTGTACTGATTGATGTGGGTGAATTCGTCCTTGAGGATGTTCACCTTGGTCATCAGTTCGGAGATGCCGAATTGGTACACCATCATGAATCGGGCGAACTCGGTCCGCAGTTCGGCGAATTCGGTTCGGCTGATTCCGCGGTTGTCTTCCACGTCCGGCACGGTATCCCTATCTGTAGCTGGTGTTACCAGTCTGCCATCGAGGTGTGAGTACTCGGTCTCAGCGGGCCAGCAATGCCGCCAGGGCCATCTCGCGCAGGATGCGCCTGGCCCGCGTCGGCAGGGCCGGATTCGCGCTGTGCGGAGTGGAGTTGATCAGCCCGAATGTCGCGTGTGCCTGGACGCGGGCGTCGGACTGGTCCAGATCTGGATCGAGTTGTTCGAGTATTCGAACCCAGACCTCGACGTACTTGCGTTGCAGCCGGCGGACCTGGCGGCGCGCATCGGCGGGCAGAGATTCGAGATCACGATCCTGGATTCGAATCAGATCCGGCTCACCGAGGGCGAAGTCGAGATGAAAGTCGACGAGCGCGTCCAAAGCTGCGGTGGGGGATTCGGCGGATTCCACCACGGCCGATCCGCCTTCGTGCAGCCGGGTGCTGATGCCGACCAGGAGTTCGACCAGGACGGCGTCCTTGTTGGGGAAGTGGCGGTAGACGGCGGGTCCGCTGATCCCGACCGCGGCGCCGAGGTCCTCGAGTCGGACTCCGACGAAGCCGCGTTCAGCGATCAGCCGGGCCGCTGCCTGGAGGAGCTGACGACGGCGATCGGCTTTCATCTGATCGCGTCGGGTCGGCGCTGCTGCCGGTGCTGAGGCGGCTACCTGCTCGGATGTCATGGAATCGATCTTCCCTCGCGTGCGTCTGGACAACTCAGTTAATCATAGTTAATCTAGTTTCAGTTATCGAGCATTAACTCATAGCAAGAAGGCGGCAAAGATGTCACCAAGCGTGGAGGCGGCGAAATGACCTCGAGTGGAACCACCGCAGGATCGGGCTATCGGGCAGATCACTCGGTCCTGGTCGACGAGCTGAAGGAAAAGCTGGCGCAGGCGGCGCTGGGCGGTAACGAGAAGTCGCGGGAGCGGCACGTCGGCCGTGGGAAGCTGCTCCCGCGCGATCGGGTCGACTCGCTGCTCGATCCGGGTAGCCCGTTCCTCGAACTGTCACCGCTGGCGGCAAACGGCCTCTACGACGACGAATGCCCCGGCGCCGGCGTCATCACGGGCATCGGGCGGGTGTCCGGTCGCGAGTGTGTGATCGTCGCCAACGACGCGACGGTCAAGGGCGGCACCTACTACCCGATGACGGTCAAGAAGCATTTGCGCGCACAGGAAGTTGCGCTGCAGAACAACCTGCCGTGCATCTACCTCGTCGACTCCGGTGGCGCGTTCCTGCCGCGTCAGGACGAGGTGTTCCCGGACCGGGAGCACTTCGGTCGCATCTTCTTCAACCAGGCGACCATGAGTGCCAAGGGAATTCCGCAGATCGCCGCGGTTCTCGGGTCCTGCACCGCCGGTGGTGCCTACGTCCCCGCGATGAGCGACGAGGCAGTCATCGTCCGCAACCAGGGCACCATCTTCCTCGGTGGTCCGCCGCTGGTGAAGGCTGCCACCGGTGAGATCGTGACGGCCGAGGATCTGGGGGGCGGCGATCTGCACTCCAAGGTTTCCGGTGTCACCGACCATCTCGCCGAGGACGACCGTGACGCGTTGCGCATCGTGCGTGACATCGTCGCCACGTTCGGCCCCCGGTCCGAGCGCCCGTGGGACGTAGTGCAAACCGTCGCACCGGTGGCCGACCAGAGCGAGCTCTACGACGTCGTCCCCACGGATCCCCGCACTCCGTACGACGTGCACGAGGTCATCACGCGTCTCGTCGACGGCCCCGGCGGTGACGGGAATTCCTCCAGTGCGTTCCAGGAGTTCAAGGCGGAGTACGGTAAGACGCTGGTCACCGGATTCGCGCACATCCAGGGCCATCCGGTCGGCATCATCGCCAACAACGGTGTCCTCTTCGGCGAATCTGCCATGAAGGGTGCACATTTCATCGAATTGTGCGACAAGCGCAGTGTGCCGCTGCTGTTCCTGCAGAATATCGCCGGCTTCATGGTCGGCCGCGACTACGAGGCAGGCGGCATCGCCAAGCACGGCGCGAAGATGGTCACCGCCGTCGCATGTGCCCGAGTCCCCAAGCTCACCGTCGTCATCGGCGGCTCCTACGGCGCAGGCAACTACTCCATGTGTGGGCGGGCGTACTCGCCTCGCTTCCTGTGGATGTGGCCCAACGCGCGCATCTCGGTGATGGGCGGCGAGCAGGCCGCGTCCGTGCTCTCGACGGTCCGCAGCGATCAACTCGACGGCGCGGGTAACCCGTGGTCGGCCGAGGACGAAGAAGCGTTCAAGGCGCCGATCCGCGCGCAGTACGAGGCACAGGGCAACCCGTACTACTCGACTGCACGATTGTGGGATGACGGCGTCATCGACCCCGCAGATACCAGAACTGTTCTCGGCCTTGCTCTCTCGGCGTGCGCCAATGCGCCTATCGAGCCGGTCTCCTACGGCGTCTTCCGGATGTGAGTGAAATGACTGATATTCGCACTATCGATACCGTCCTCGTCGCCAACCGCGGCGAAATCGCGGTCCGCGTGATCCGCACTCTGCGCGAGATGGGAATTCGCAGCGTCGCTGTCTACAGCGACGCCGATGCCAATGCCCGCCACGTCCGCGAAGCCGACGTCGCCGTCAACATCGGACCCGCCGCAGCCCGCGAAAGTTACCTCGTCATCGACAAGGTCATCGACGCCGCCAAATCCACCGGAGCCCAGGGCATTCACCCCGGTTACGGCTTCCTGTCCGAGAACTCGGCGTTCTCGGCGGCCTGCGCCGCCGCCGACATCGCATTCCTCGGCCCGTCCGAGCGGGCCATCGAAGTGATGGGTGACAAGATCACCGCGAAGAACGCGGTGGCAGCATTCGACGTTCCCGTCGTTCCCGGCATCGCCCGTCCCGGACTGACCGACGAGGAACTGATCGCCGCTGCCGACGACATCGGCTACCCCGTGCTGGTCAAGCCGTCGGCAGGCGGCGGCGGCAAGGGCATGCGTCTGGTGGAGGATCCGGCCAACCTGGCCGAGGCGCTGCTCAGCGCACGCCGCGAGGCCGCGTCGTCCTTCGGTGACGACACCCTGTTCCTCGAGCGATTCGTGTTGCGCCCCCGGCACATCGAGGTCCAGGTGTTGGCCGATGCGCACGGCAACGTCGTCCACCTCGGTGAGCGCGAATGCAGCCTGCAACGTCGTCACCAGAAGGTCATCGAAGAGGCGCCCTCGCCGCTGCTCGATCAGGCCACCCGTGACCGGATCGGTGCGGCAGCATGCAACACCGCGCGCAGTGTCGACTACACCGGCGCAGGCACCGTCGAGTTCATCGTCTCCGCCGACAAGCCGGACGAGTTCTTCTTCATGGAGATGAACACCCGTCTGCAGGTCGAACACCCCGTCACCGAGATGGTCACGGGCCTCGACCTGGTCGAGTGGCAGGTTCGCGTCGCGGCGGGGGAGAAGCTCGCTTTCTCGCAGAGCGATATCACTCTGACCGGGCACGCCATCGAGGCTCGCGTCTACGCCGAGGATCCGGGCCGAGGCTTCCTGCCCACCGGTGGCCGCGTCGTCGATCTCGTCGAGCCCACCGGCTCGGGTGTGCGCGTCGATTCCGGCCTGCTTGCGGGCACCGTGGTCGGTAGCGACTACGACCCGATGCTCAGCAAGGTCATCGCCTACGCCTCCGACCGCGCAGGGGCATTGCGCAAGCTCGATCGCGCTCTCGGTGACACCGCAGTGCTCGGTGTGGTCACCAATATCGAGTTCGCCCGCTTCCTCCTCGCCGACCCCGACGTGGTCGCAGGCAAGCTCGACACCGGCCTGCTCGATCGTCGGGTCGAGGACTTCGTTGCGGCCGACGCCTCCGACGAGGTGCTGATCGCCGCCGCCGCGTACCGATGGGTGCAGCGCTGGCCTGCCGCCGACGTCGCCGACCCGTGGGATGTTCCCAGCGGCTGGCGAGTCGGCTCCGCCGCTCCCACGTCCGTCCGGCTCGCCGCCGGCACCCGCACCGAGCACGTTGCGATTACCGGTTCTCCGGCCGCGGCAACGGTTCGGGTCGAAGACTCGCAGCCGCGTCAGCTCAGCGCGTCCCTGGCGGGAACCACCCTGGCGGTCGTGATCGACGGACGCCGTCGCACGTTTGTCGTCGCGGAAACCGATGGCGGACTGTGGCTCGCCGGAAGTGGCACCTGGCATGTCCGTGAGGTCGCCGAGGTCAGTGTGCGCGGTGAGGACGAGCGCACCGGTAATGCCGAGATCGCCAGCCCCATGCCAGGCGCGGTCATCGCGGTCAACGTCGAGTCGGGTGCGGTCGTCACGGCCGGACAGCCGCTCGTCGTCGTCGAGGCGATGAAGATGGAACATGCGTTGCCCGCACCGGTCGACGGTGTCGTCGAGATCCTCGTCCGTCAGGGCGAACAGGTGATGGTGGACCAGATCCTGGCCCGCGTCGTACCGGTGACCGAAGACGCTGCACAAGATACTGAGAACAAGCCCAAGAAGGATGATGTGTGATGACCGATTATCTTGCCACCGGAGCGCTTCCGGACGAGTACCAGCAGCTGGCCAAGACGGTCGCGGACTTCGCCAAGACCGTCGTTGCGCCGGTGTCCGCCGAGCACGATGCCAACCACACCTTCCCCTACGAGGTCGTGGCAGGCATGGCGGACATGGGCCTGTTCGGTCTTCCCTTCCCCGAGGAGTACGGCGGAATGGGGGGCGACTACTTCGCGCTCTGCCTGGCTCTCGAGGAGCTCGGCAAGGTCGATCAGAGCGTTGCGATCACGCTCGAGGCCGGGGTGTCCTTGGGCGCCATGCCGATCTACCGTTTCGGCAACGAGGCGCAGAAGGAAGAATGGCTCCCGCAGCTCACCAGTGGCAAGGCCCTGGCGGCGTTCGGATTGACCGAGCCCGGAGCGGGTAGCGACGCGGGTGGAACGAAAACCACCGCCAAGTTCGACAGCGGCGAATGGATCATCAACGGAAACAAGCAGTTCATCACGAACTCGGGCACCGACATCACCAAGCTGGTGACGGTCACCGCGGTCACCGGTGTGAAAGAGGGTGGCAAGAAGGAGATCTCGACGATCCTGGTGCCGACGACCACACCCGGCTTCACCGCCGAGCCTGCGTACAACAAGGTCGGCTGGAATGCCTCGGACACCCACCCGCTCACCTTCGCGGACGTTCGCGTTCCCGAGGAGAACCTGCTCGGCGAGCGTGGCCGCGGCTACGCGAACTTCCTGCGCATCCTCGACGAGGGCCGCATCGCCATTGCCGCACTGAGTGTCGGTGCCGCACAGGGTTGCGTCGACGAGTCGATCAAGTACGCCAAGGAGCGCGAAGCGTTCGGTCGCCCCATCGGGCAGAACCAGGCCATCTCGTTCAAGATCGCCCGTATGCAGGCGCGCGCCCACGTCGCCCGTACCGCGTACTACGACGCTGCCGCGCTCATGCTGTCCGGCAAGCCGTTCAAGACGCAGGCGTCCATCGCGAAGCTCGCCGCGTCGGAAGCTGCCATGGACAATGCCCGCGACGCCACTCAGATCCACGGTGGCTACGGCTTCATGAACGAGTACGCCGTCGCTCGCCACTACCGTGACAGCAAGATCCTGGAAATCGGCGAAGGCACCACCGAGGTTCAGCTCATGCTGATCGCGCGGGAGGCCGGACTGTGAGCGAATCGGAGAACAGAATAGTTCAGCGCGGACTCTGGTTCGAGGAGTTCGAGGTCGGTGCGATCTACGAGCATCGTCCCGGTCGTACCGTCACCGAAGCGGACAACGTGTTGTTCACGACGTTGACGATGAACACGCAGGCGCTCCATCTCGACGCCGCGTACAGCGAGGACACCACGTTCGGTGTTCGTCTGGTGAATTCGATGTTCACCCTCTCGACCATCGTCGGCCTGTCCGTGGCGCAGCTCACCCAGGGCACCATCGTGGCGAATCTCGGCTTCTCCGACATCAGCTTCCCGAAGCCGCTGTTCCACGGTGACACGCTGTACGCCGAGACGTTGATCTCGGACAAGCGTGAGTCCAAGAGCCGTCCAGGCGAGGGCATCGTGACGTTGGTGCACACCGGCCGTAACCAGCACGGTGACGTGGTGGCGGTCGCTACCCGTAAGACGCTGGTGCAGTTGCGACCGCAGGAAGCCTCGTGAGCTGGGTACCGCCGGGCCCGGCGTGGTTGTTCTGCCCGGCCGATCGCCCCGAGCGATACGCGAAGGCCGCGGCCGTTGCGGACGTGGTCATCCTGGACCTCGAGGACGGGGTGGCTCCGGCCGACAAGGAAGCTGCTCGTGCGGCCTTGATCGACACACCGCTCGACCCCGAGAGCACGATCGTCCGGGTCAACCCGGTCGGCACCCGTGATCACGAACTCGACCTGATCGCGCTCGACGGGACCCGTTACACCCGCTTGATGCTGTCCAAGTGCGAATCGTCCGAGGACGTGCTCTCGCTCGCTCCGGCGGAGGTGATCGCGTTGATCGAGTCACCGCGTGGTGCACTCGCCGTCGCGGACGTGGCACTCGCTGCGAACACCGTCGGTGTGATGTGGGGAGCTGAGGATCTGGTGGCCGGTCTCGGCGGAAACTCCAGTCGCCATGCGAACGGTTCGTACCGTGACGTCGCGAAGCACGTGCGGAGCACGTCCTTGTTGGCGGCCAAGAGCTACGGCCGGCTGGCTGTGGACTCGGTGTACCTCGACATCAAGGACCTCGTCGGTCTCGGTGTCGAGTCCGCCGATGCGGTGGCGGTCGGGTTCGATGTCAAGGTGGCCATCCATCCGAGCCAGATCGAGGTCATTCGCGGGGCGTTCGCGCCGTCCGAAAGTGAGATCGACTGGGCGACGCGAGTGCTTGCGGCGGTATCCACCGAGCGTGGGGTGTTCGCCTTCGAGGGCAAGATGGTCGACGCACCGGTGCTGCGTCATGCGGAGAAGCTTCTGCACCGAGCCGGATTGTTCCAGTCCGAGGACACGTCGGAACGGCGCTGACCGGTGAGATACGCCAGGTAGCCGTGTACGGCGGTACCACTGAACAGCGATACGAAAGCGCGCCGATCTCAGATCGGCGCGCTTTCTCGTGGGCCTGTCGCAGGGCGGAGCAACCGTCCAGCGAAAGGTATTATTCGCACATAACAGACTATTGTTGTGACAGTGAACTGCAGGTATTGGTGCGGGAAGGGACCAGGTAGATTGTTCGAGTAGTTTCGAGCGTGTGCGAGCGACCGTCTGGCACGGTCAGGGGAGGGCCGAAGGCCGGCGCGCTGCAACGGGGGGCGACTGTAACAATCCGCGACGGGTAAGTCGATGTGTCTCTATGCGGCATAGTTGTGCCCTCGGCGCATGGAGGACAATGGACGGTTCGGGCTCACTGGGGCTTGGTGAGATCGGTACCTGATGTGAATCGTATGGTCAGTTCACACAGGTGCGCAATGGTGTGGAAGAGAGGCTGTGGGCGTGAATTCGCTGGGTAACGGAGAATTGGGGAGCGAAATTCCGGAGGTCGGCACCTGGCCGCAAGACGTTCGTCAATCTGATGCGTTCCCGCTGTCCGCCGCGCAGCGTGGAATGTGGTTCGCCCAGCATCTCGATCCCACCGTCCCGGTCAACATCGCCCAGTACGTCGAACTCCGCGGCGCCATAAACCTGGATGTCTTCCGGCAAGCCTGCGCGGACGCCGGTCGTGAAATCGGGTCCGCCTTCGTTCGGATCTTCGAAGTCAATGCCCAGCCCTTCCAGGTCATCGATCCCACGCTCGACGATTCCGTCGGGTACGTCGATCTGAGAAGCGAAGACGATCCGCACGATGCCGCCATGCAGTGGATGCGCGCAGACCGCAGCCGCCCGATCGACATGCTTGTCGACCGACTGATATCGGCCACGATCTTGAGGCTCGGCGAAGATCGTTACTACTGGTACACCCGCGTGCACCACACCATCCTCGACGGTTTCGGCGCGTCCAACTTCGTGACCCGCGTGGCGGAGCTCTACTCGGCGAGCGTCGAGGGTCGAGATCCGGCGCCGAGCAAGGCGACCAGTCTGCGGGACGTCTACGAGTTCGACAACATCTATCGTCAGTCGTCTCGCTTCGAGAACGACCGCAAGTACTGGTCGAACAAGGTCAAGGATCTCGACGAGATCTCGAGTCTGGCGGGTCGAAGCGCCGCTCCGGCCCCGGTCAGCAGGATCGACAGCGCTGCGCTGTCGAACCATGTCGAGGCACTCCTCGGTCGGTTCCTCGAGCGGGTGGAGAAGACGACGGTCGCCGGAACGGTCGTCGCGGCGTTCGCGGCCTACCTGGCCCAGATGACCGGCCGCGAGGACGTGTCGCTGAGTCTGCCGGTCTCCGGGCGCACCACGGCGATGCTGCGCAGGTCCGGCGGTATGGTGTCCAATGTCGTTCCGCTCCGCCTGACGGTGACTTCGGAGACCACGGTCCGAGAACTTCTCGACGACGTCAGACGTGAAATGTCCGGAGCGCTGCGTAGTCAGCAGTACCGCCACGAGGACATGGTGCGCGACGGCCGTGGCCGTGGTGGGTTCTTCGGTCCGTGGATCAACATCATGATGTTTTCCACCGAGTTGGCGTTCGGACCTCTGGTCGGAGAACTCCACATCCTCTCGACCGGCCTGATCGAAGATCTCGGCGTCAACCTGTACCAGAGTGTCGGCGACACCCGCACGCACATCGACTTCGAGTCGAACCCCAATCTGTATGCGGCGGCGGACGCGCAGCGAAACCATTCGCGGTTCGTGGAGTTCCTCGAGAAGTTCGTCTCTTCGGAGACGAGTCGAAAGGTCTGGGACCTCCCGGTGGCCACGGCCGAGGAGCGGAACAAGGTCGCGCTGTGGAACCGGACCGGTTACCACGTCACCCCGAACACGATCACCGATGCGTTCGAGCGACAGGTTGCCCGCACTCCCGATGCGACGGCAGTCGTCTTCGAAGGCCGGAGTCTGACCTACGCCGAGTTCGATTCCAGGGTGAACGGTCTTGCGCGGCGGCTCATCTCGATGGGAGTCGGACCCGAATCTCTTGTGGGGCTGTCAATTCGGCGATCATTGGACCTGATGATCGGTCTGTACGCAATCGCCAAGGCCGGCGGTGCATGGGTACCGGTCGATCCCGACCACCCGGCTGATCGCACCGCGTACATCCTCGAATCCGCGCGTCCGACCTGCGTCGTGACCACCGTGCGCGACGAGGTGGACCTTCCGGAGGGCACTCGGACCGTCGAGATCGACGTTCTCGACTACGACGGACTCGACAGTCGTCCGATCACCAATACCGATCGATTGTCCCCTCTGCACTTCTCGAACACCGCCTACGTGATCTACACGTCCGGGTCCACCGGGCGCCCCAAGGGCGTGGCGGTCAGCCACGCCGCGATCGACAACCAGCTTCAGTGGATGAACGCCGAGTACGAACTCTGCGCGTCGGATGTCTACCTGCAGAAGACCGCGACGACGTTCGACGTCTCGTTGTGGGGATTCTTCATGCCGCTGCAGGTCGGTGCCACACTGGTCGTCGCAACTCCGGATGGTCATCGCGATCCCGTTTACGTTGCGAACAAGATCGCCGAACTCGGAGTCACCATCACGGACTTCGTTCCCTCCATGCTCACGCTTTTCACCGCGAATGCGCCTGCGCAGTCCTGCAACTCGCTGCGGCACGTGTTCGTCATCGGTGAGGCCCTGCCGCCCGAGACGTCGGTGGCCTTCCGTGAACTGTGCGATGCCGGCCTGCACAATCTGTACGGCCCGACCGAGGCGGCCGTGTCGGTCACCTATTACGAAGCGAATCCGTCGGACACCACCTCCGTGCCGATCGGTATGCCGCAGTGGAACATTCAAGCCCACGTGCTCGACGGAAAGCTCCGCCCGACCCCCATCGGGCAGCCGGGTGAATTGTATCTCGCCGGAGTTCAACTCGCGCGGGGGTACGTCGGCCGGCCGGATCTTACCTCGGATCGGTTCGTCGCCAACCCGTACGGCACCGCAGGTGAGCGCATGTACCGCACAGGCGACCTCGTCAAGCGCCGCGAAGACGGCAACCTCGATTACATCGGACGCACCGACTTCCAGGTGAAATTCCGCGGCCAACGCATCGAACTCGGTGAGATCGAGACGGTGCTTCTGGCACACCCTCACGTCTCGCAGGCCGTGGTCTTGGTCGCCGTCACCGCCACGGGTGACCAGCTGGTCGGCTACGTGGTACCGGGCCCGGGTCAGGGCATCGATGCGCCGAGTCTCAGCGAATTCGCGGGGCGGAGCCTACCGTCGTACATGGTACCCGCCGCCCTGATGGTTCTGGATGCGTTGCCGCTCAACACTAGTGGAAAGTTGGATCGCGCCGCGTTGCCCGAGCCGGTGTTCACGAGCGCCAAGCAGTATCGCGAACCCCGCACCGAAATCGAACGGATCGTTGCGGCCGCTTTCGCGGACGTTCTCGGCGTCGAGCAGGCGGGGCTCGACGACGATTTCTTCGAGCTCGGTGGAACTTCGCTGGTGGCGACACAACTGGTCACCCGAGTGGCCACGGCCATGGGTGTGCAGCTCGGCGTTCGTGAGCTTTTCGAGTCCACGACGGTGGCGACGTTGGCTGTTCGGGTGGAATCGATGGCGGGCAACGCAAGCCAGTTCGCTCCGTTGGCGGCACGGCCTCGTCCGGATGTCATTCCGTTGTCGCTTGCGCAGCAACGTATGTGGTTCATCAACAGGTTGGATCCTTCCACGCCGTCGTACAACCTTCCGTTCACGGTTCGGCTGACCGGAAACGTCGATCCGGCGGCATTGCAGGCGGCCGTGACGGACCTGCTCGAGCGCCATGAATCCTTGCGAACCGTCTATCCGGACGTCGACGGCACCGCTCGGCAGGTGATTCTTCCGCTCGATCGTGCCGCGGTCGAGTTGACCCCGGTCAAGGTCCGGAATTCGCAACTGGATGCCGCCATGTTCGAGGTGGCGTCTCGCGGCTTCGACGTCACACTCGAAATTCCCCTGCGGGCAGCGTTGTTCGAGGTTTCGCCGACCGACTACGTGCTGGTGATGGTTCTGCATCACATCGCCGCAGACGGTTTGTCGTTCCGCCCCCTTGCGCGTGATCTTCTCGTCGCCTACTCCGCACGTAGCGAGAAGTCGGCACCGGCCTGGACGCCGATGCCGATTCAGTACGCGGATTTCGCTCTGTGGCAGCGCGAGGTGCTCGGATCCGAGGACGATCCTCGTTCGGAATCTGCTCGCCAGATCGGTTACTGGCGGCGGGCGTTGGCGGATCTGCCGGATCAGTTGGATCTACCCACCGATCGACCGCGACCTGCCATCGCATCGAATCACGGTGCCAAATACCACTTTCAGATCGGTGAGCGCACTACGCGCAAGCTCAATGCCCTGGCCCGCGCGAACAACGCATCGTTGTTCATGGTGCTGCAAGCGGCATACGCCACGCTGTTGAGTCGGATCAGTGGTACCACCGACATTGCGATCGGGGCGCCGATCGGTGGTCGCGACGATCAGGTGCTCAACGACGTGATCGGAATGTTCGTCAACACCTTGGTGCTTCGCACCGAGGTCGATCCCAACGAATCGTTCGCAGATCTCGTTCAGCGAGTTCGCGAATCGGGGCTTGCCGCGTACGCGCACGCCGATGTTCCATTCGAACGTCTGGTAGAAGCTCTCAACCCGCCGCGCTCACGGGCTCGTCACCCACTCTTCCAGGTCGCACTGACGGCAGAGATCAGTGGTCGACGCGAGCTCGAATTCTCGGGTGTGACGGCTGTAGCCACCGAGCTCGATGTGCCGGTCGCAAAGTTCGACATCGAGTTGATGGTGTCCGAGGGCCTGGAGGGAGCCAACGATTTCGAGGGTCTGGACGCAACGCTCACCTACGCGACCGATCTCTTCGACGCCACGACCATGGTCACCTTCGCCGAGCGCTTCGTACGTGTGCTCAATGCGGTGGTCGACGACTTCGACACGACTGTCGGCGATCTCGCCGTGTTCGGCAAGGCCGAGTCGACGAGGGTGCTGGACTGGTCTGCGGGAACGCGGAGTTCGGCTCCGGACGGGTCGATACTGTCGGCGTTCTATCGGGCTGTCGACTCCCGTCCCACCGCACTTGCCGTTCAGGATCTTCACCGAACACTGACGTACGGGGAGCTGGACGCTCTCTCGAACGCCCTTGCCGAGGAATTGGCGGCAATCGGCGTGGGTGTCGGCGACGTGGTGGCGGTCACCACCGGTCGATCGTGGCAGTGGATCGTCGCCATGGTTGGTGTGTGGAAAGTGGGCGCCGCTTACGCACCCGTCGACGCCGGCTTCCCTCGTGAGCGTATCCAGTCGATTCTCGCCGATACCGGTGCGGTGTGTGTGGTGAGTGCTGACGACGCCGACTGGGGGCTGCCGGTTGTCGCCGTGGCGGACCACTCGGGTTCGTCGGCTCCGCGTCCTGTCGATCCCTGGCTCGGTGATACCGCGAAAGACCATCTCGGTTATGTGATTTCGACGTCAGGCTCGACCGGCCGACCTAAGCCGACGATGGTGCCGATGCGCGGTATCGAGAACACGGTTGCCTGGTACCGATCGGAGCTACCCGAGGGCGGACCGATCCTGGTTGCGTCCTCGCCGAGTTTCGACCTCACACAGAAGAACGTCTGGGCGGCCCTCAGCACCGGAGTACCGCTGTACCTCAGTGGCGACGGGTTCGACCTGCACTCGATTCTCGAGATCATCGACTCCGGATTCGTCCGCGTGGTCAACATGTCGCCGAGCGCTTTTGTCGCGCTTGCCGACTCGGATGAGGATGCGATACTGACCAAGCTCGACGTGGTCTTCCTCGGCGGTGAACCGATCCAGATTTCCCGACTGTCGAGTCTGATGCGTGCCGGAGTCCGGATCGTCAACAGCTATGGACCCACCGAGGCTTCCGATGTCGTCTCGGCGATGTCCGCCACGCCCGCGCACACAGCCGGTGTACCCATCGGAACGCCCATCCCCAACATCGACCTGTTCGTTCTCGACCCTCGCCTGCATCCGATGCCGGCCGGGATGGTCGGTGAGCTGTACGTAGCGGGGATCGGTGTGGGACGTGGGTACGGCGGCCGGTTCGACGTGACGGCAGAGCGCTTCGTTGCCAATCCGTTCGGTACGGACGGCTCGCGAATGTATCGAACCGGCGACCTCGGTCGATGGAACGAGCAGGGTCAGCTCGAGTACGTCGGGCGCAGTGATTTTCAGGTGAAGTTGCGCGGTCTGCGCATCGAACTGGGTGAGATCGAAGCAGCTCTGGTATCTCTCGATGCCGTCGTTCAGGCCGTCGTGGTGATGCACCGAGACGAGCGGCTGGGCGATCGGCTCGTCGCGTACGTCGTGGGGGACGGTGAAGGATCGCTCGACACCGACACTCTCAAATCCGTGGCGAGCGCGAAACTTCCCGAGTACATGATTCCGTCGGCGTTCATGATCGTGGCGGAAATCCCACTCACGTCGAACGGGAAATTGGATCGCCGAGCGCTTCCGGTGCCGGTGTTCGAGATCCACGAGTTCCGTGCTCCCGTCACGCCGGTGGAAGAGATCGTCGCGCAGGTGATCGCCGACGTCCTGGGACTCGACCGAGTCGGTCTCGACGACGACTTCTTCATGTTGGGCGGCAACTCCCTGGTGGCAACCCAGGTCACGTCTCGATTGGGACGTGCGTTGGACACCACTGTTCCGGTCCGGACCTTGTTCGACGTCTCCACCGTGCAAGCGCTCGCCGCGCACATCGATTCGAGTGTGGGTAGTGGTGCCCGTAAGGCACTGGTTCGGCAGGTGCGGCCCGCACGGATTCCGCTGTCGTTGGCGCAGCAGCGTATGTGGTTCCTCAATCGCCTGGACAGCGAGTCCGCCGCGTACAACATCACATTCTCGCTGCACCTGTCCGGCCACCTCGACACGGCAGCCATGGAAACAGCACTCGAGGACGTCCTGTCGCGGCACGAGGTACTCCGGACGATCTATCCGGACGGAGATTTCGGCCCGACGCAGTCGATACTGCCGATCACCGACGTGTTCGACGGCCTCACCGTCGAGTCGGTCTCCGGTGCCGACGATCTCGAAAGTCGGATCGCTGCAGTGGGATCGTCAGCGATCGACGTCACGGTCGACGTGCCGATCCGGGCCCGTCTGTTCGCTGTCGACGACACCGAGCACGTCCTCGCGATCGTCGTTCACCATATCGCCGCCGACGGCTGGTCGATGGCGCCGCTGGCCCGCGACGTGATGATCGCATACTCGGCCCGGACGGACGCACTTGCGCCCGCCTGGCAGCCACCGGCGGTCCAGTACGCCGATTACTCGCTGTGGCAGCGCGAGGTTCTCGGATCCGAAGATGATCCAGGATCGGTTGTCTCCCAGCAGATATCCTATTGGTCCAACGCGCTCGAAGATCTTCCGGACGTGATCGACCTGCCGTCCGACCGCACTCGCCCCGACGTGGCGTCGATGCGTGGTGAGAGATACGCATTCGAGATATCCGCTGCCGTGCACCAGCGCCTCGATACCGTCGCTCGCGAGAACAACGCCACGCTCTTCATGGTGTTGCATGCGTCGTTGGCTGTGCTGTTGGCGCGGTTGAGCGGCACGACCGACATCGCTGTGGGTACTCCGGTGGCCGGTCGTGGTGACGAAGCACTCGACGATCTGGTCGGCATGTTCGTCAACACCCTCGTCCTGCGAACCGAGGTGGATTCGGCCCAACCGTTCACGGATCTACTGGCCGTTGCCGCAGATGCCGCACTCGGTGCCTTCGCTCACTCGGACGTTCCGTTCGAGCGGTTGGTCGATGTTCTGGCACCCGCACGCTCGCAGGCCAGGCACCCGCTCTTCCAGGTTGTCTTGTCCATGCAGAATCTGGCGCAGACAGCGCTGGAACTGCCTGGACTGACGATCAAGGCTTCCGAAATCGACACGACGACAGCGAAGTTCGATCTCGAGTTGGCGATCACGGAGTCGTTCGATGTCGATGGTGTCTCGAACGGAATTGCTGCGGAATTCACGTACGCAACTGATTTGTTCGATGCGTCGACGATCCAGATGTACGCGACCCGGTTGGTTCGAGTACTCGAGTCGGTTGTCGCGAACCCGGCGGTGGTCGTCGGCGACATCGACATCATGGACTCGATCGAACGCGCTGCGCTGACCGACGTTCACGGACCGAACCCGGTATCGGGAACGCTGGTCGCCGTTCTCGCCGCCGCTGCGGCGCTCGACCCTTCGGCGGACGCGATCAGGTACGACGGCTCGACGGTCAGCTACCGGGAACTCGACGAGCGTTCGACAAAGCTTGCCAGAGTACTCATCGGACAGCATGTGGGTCCGGAGGACCGCGTGGTGATCGCCGTTCCGCGCTCCACCGATTCGGTTGTCGCTCTGTGGGCTGTCGCGAAGACCGGAGCGGCATTCGTTCCGGTCGATCCGACGTACCCGGTCGATCGAATCGAGCACATGGTCGTCGATTCCGGTGCGGTGCTCGGTCTGACCGTACGTGAATTCGCCACCGGTCTGCCTTCTGCGTCGACGTGGATCGTGATGGACGACGAACGCACCGTCGCCGCCAGTGCGGCACAGTCCGCGGCGCCGATCGGGGACGCCGATCGGATCGCCGTGATCAGGGACCAGCACCCCGCCTACGTCATCTACACCTCGGGGACAACGGGTCGACCGAAGGGCGTCGTCATCACCAACGCCGGCGTTGCGAACTTCAGCGCCGAGCAGGTCGAGCGGTACGAATTGACGGCTGACGCCCGGACTTTGCACTTCGCTTCGCCGAGCTTCGACGCGTCGGTTCTCGAACTGTTGATGGCTTTCGGTGCTGCATCCACGATGGTGATCGTTCCGACCACGGTGTACGGCGGGGCCGAATTGGCGCAGATTCTCGATACCGAGAACGTCACGCATGCTTTCGTGACGCCGGCCGCTCTCGCGTCGGTCGATCCGGACGGCCTCGATACGCTTCGAGTGGTTGTCGTCGGTGGTGAAGCCAGTTCCCGATCGCTGGTAGCCAGGTGGGCGGTGCCGCTTGCCGGTGCCGGGATCCGGAGATTCTTCAACGCGTACGGTCCTACGGAGTCGACAGTCGCGTCGAACATCAGCGACGCGCTCACCGCTTCCGATCGCATGAACATGGGCGGTCCCATTCGAGGTATGTCGGCGCGCATCCTGGACGAGCGGCTTCAGCCGGTGCCGATGGGTGTGGCCGGTGAACTGTACGTTTCCGGTGTGCAGGTAGCGCGTGGATATCTCGGCCAGGCCGCGCTGACCTCCGGTCGCTTCGTAGCCGATCCCTTCGGCGCCCCCGGTACCAGGCTGTACCGTACCGGCGATGTGGTCAGGTGGATCGGCGGTGACGCCGTGGAGTACGTGGGCCGCAGTGACTTCCAGATCAAGCTTCGAGGCTTCCGTATCGAACTCGGCGAGGTGGAGGCGGCACTGAACCGGTGCGTCGGCGTTGCGCGCGCAGTGGCGCTTGTTCGTACGGATGAGCTGATCGGTGATCGACTGGTCGCCTACGTGGTGCCCGAGGCAGGCGTCGAGGTGGACCCGGCCGTCGTGATCGAATCGGTATCGACGTTCCTGACCGGCTACATGGTGCCCGACGCCGTGTTGGTCATCGACACGATTCCCTTGACCACCGCAGGTAAAACCGACACCAAGGCGCTACCGGTGCCGGTGTTCGAGCCGAAGGTGTATCAGGCCCCCGCTACCGCCGTCGAAGAGATTGTTGCACAGGTGTTCTCCGAGGTCCTCGGAGTCACGCAGATCGGTCGGGACGACGACTTCTTCGAACTCGGCGGCAACTCCCTTGTCGCCACTCGCGTCGCCGCTCGGCTCGGGGAGTCTCTCGAGACGAGTGTTCCGGTTCGAGCGCTGTTCGAGTCCTCGACCGTGCGGTCGTTGTCCGCCCGGTTGGAACTGCACGCAGGTTCGGGTGCCACTGCTCCACTGGTTCCGCAGGTGCGACCCGAACGAATTCCGCTCTCGTTGGCTCAGCAGCGTATGTGGTTCTTGAACAGATTCGAACCCGCGTCGGCGGTGAACAATGTCCCGGTGGTGATCAGGATGTCGGGTGCGCTCGACGTCGAGGCGCTCGCTGCTGCGGTGCTCGACGTCGTGGGCAGACACGAATCACTGCGGACGGTGTACCCGGACATCGATGGTGTCGGGCACCAGGACGTTCTCGACGTGCGCGATCTTGTCTTCGATCTCGGCCCGGTATCGGTCACGGTTGAAGAGTTGGGCGCACGCGTGGCCGACCTCGTCTTGAACGGCTTCGATGTGACGGCCGAGGTTCCATTGCGGGCCAAGTTGTTCCGAACTTCAGAGGCCACCTATGCCCTCGTCTTCGTGGTGCATCACATCGCGACCGACGGTTTCTCGATGGGACCGTTGGCCCGCGATGTCATGGTCGCTTACGAAGCACGTACACGAGCATCGGTGCCGGCTTGGACGCCGTTGCCGGTGCAGTACGCGGATTACTCGTTGTGGCAGCGTGAGGTTCTCGGGTCCGAGGACGATCCGCAGTCCGTCATCGCGAAGCAGATTGCGTTCTGGTCGGGTGCGTTGGCTGATCTTCCGGAGCAGTTGGATCTGCCTGGTGATCGTCCGCGCCCCGAGGTCGCGTCAGGGCGCGGAGCGGAGGTCGAGTTCGAGATCGACGCCGCTCTGCACAAAGCTGTCAATTCGATCGCGCACAGCAGTAACTCGACACCCTTCATGGTTGTCCACGCGGCTCTCGCGGTCGTGCTCTCGCGCTTGTCCGCAACCACGGACATCGCGATCGGTGCGCCGATCGCGGGTCGTGGTGAGGCCGCGTTGGATGATGTGATCGGTATGTTCGTCAATACTTTGGTGTTGCGTACCGAGGTTGATCCGTCGATGTCGTTTGCGGAGTTGTTGGCTTCTGCGCGTGAGGTGGATCTGCAAGCGTTCGCGCATGCGGATGTTCCGTTCGAGCGGATCGTGGAAGCGCTCGACCCGGTTCGTTCGCAGGCTCGTCATCCGTTGTTCCAGGTGGCGTTGACGTTCCAGAATCACGAACAGACAACGCTCGAATTGGGCGACCTCGACGTGTCGATCGAAAGTGCCGATCTTGCGTTGGCGAAATTCGATCTCCAGTTGACCTTGACCGAACGAACCGACGAGGCCGGCGCACCCGCCGGGATGTCAGCCGCCTTGACGTATGCGACGGATCTCTTCGACGAGTCGACCGTTCTGGAATTCGGTGATCGGCTGGTACGGACCTTCCGTGCGGTGACTGCTGATCCCACCGTAGCGGTGGGTGACGTTGACATCTTGGTCGATGGTGAACGAAACCTGCTGTCCCGCTTCAGCGCTGGCCAGATCGATGGTGGTGTGGATTCGACGTTGTCGGCGTGGTTCGATGATGCTGCTGCGCGGTTCGGTGATCGGGTTGCGGTGCGGTTCGGTGGCGAGTCGTTGTCGTATGGCGAGTTGTCGGTGCGGGCGAATCGTTTGGCGCGCAGGTTGATTGCTCAGGGTTGTGGTCCGGAGTCGTTGGTGGCGGTGGCGTTGCCGCGGTCGGCGGATCTTGTGGTGGCGTTGTTGGCTGTGGTGAAGTCGGGTGCGGGGTATTTGCCGGTGGATCCGTCGTATCCGGCGGATCGTGTCGAGTTCATGTTGGCCGATGCTGCTCCGGTGGCTGCGATTTCGTGGTCCGAGCGTGAGTTGGTGTTGCCCGCTGCTTTGCCGGTGGTTGATGTCGACGTGGTGGATGTGTCGGAGTTCGATGGTTCGGTGGTGACGGATGCGGATCGTGTTGCGCCGTTGCGGTCGTCGAATGTTGCGTATGTGATTTACACGTCGGGTTCGACGGGTCGTCCGAAGGGTGTGCAGGTTCCGCACACGACGGTGGCGAAGTTGTTTGCCAATACCGAGGGTGTGTACGGGTTCGACGAATCCGATGTGTGGACGATGTTCCACAGTTATGCGTTCGACTTCTCGGTGTGGGAGTTGTGGGGTCCGCTGTTGTACGGCGGCACGTTGGTGGTGGTCGATTATGTGACGTCGCGGTCGCCGGAGCAGTTCTTGGAATTGCTTGCTGCTGAGCGGGTGACGGTGCTCAATCAGACGCCGTCGGCGTTCTATCAGTTGGCTGAGGCGGATCGGTTGGCGTCGGAGGCCGGTCGGGCTGCCGAGTTGTCGTTGCGGTGGGTTGTGTTCGGCGGCGAGGCGCTGGAGTTGCGTCGGTTGTCGGATTGGTACGGCCGCCGTGGTGATTCGTCTCCTCGTTTGGTGAATATGTACGGCATCACGGAGACGACGGTGCATGTGAGCCATCGCGCTCTGGATGCAGCGTTGGCGGCGGATGCGTCGGGCAGTGTTGTAGGTCAGGCTATTTCGGGTCTGCGGGTGTTCGTGTTGGATACGCGTTTGGCTCCGGTGCCCGTCGGTGTTGCGGGTGAGTTGTATGTCTCGGGTGTGCAGTTGGCTCGGGGTTATCTGGGTCGGGCGGGGTTGACGTCGACGCGGTTCGTGGCGAGTCCTTTCTCTGCCGGCGAGGTGTTGTACCGCACGGGTGACGTGGCGTCGTGGAACAGTGCTGGTGATTTGGAGTATCTGGGTCGCGCGGATGATCAGGTGAAGATCCGTGGGTTCCGGATCGAGATCGGTGAGATCGAGTCTGCGGTGTTGGCGGATGTGTCGGTGGCACAGACGGCGGTGGTTGTTCGTGAGGATTCTCCGGGTGATCAGCGGTTGGTGGCGTATGTGGTTCCGGTCGCGGGTGTGAGCGTGTCGGTCGACGATGTCCGCACCGGTGTGGGTTCGTTGTTGCCTGAGTACATGGTGCCGTCGGCGTTTGTGGTGTTGGATGCGATTCCGTTGACGGTGAACGGGAAGTTGGATCGTCGGGCGTTGCCGGTTCCGTCGTTGCAGGTTGCGGTGTTCCGTGCGCCGACGTCGGTGGTGGAAGAGGTTGTGGCGCAGACGTTTGCGGATGTTCTGGGCGTCGAGCGTGTTGGTTTGGATGATGATTTCTTCGCGCTCGGTGGTAATTCGCTGATTGCGACGCAGGTGACGTCTCGGTTGGGTCAGGCGTTGGATGCTTCGGTGTCGGTGCGGGAGTTGTTCGAGGCGTCGACGGTGGAGGGTCTTGCGGCTCGTTTGGGTTCTCATGTCGGTGGTGGTTCGCGGGCGGCGTTGGCGGCGCAGGTGCGTCCGGTTCGGGTGCCGTTGTCGTTTGCGCAGCAGCGGATGTGGTTCCTCAACCGCTTCGACACAGATTCTGCGGTCAACAACATCCCTGTCGCGGTGCGACTCACGGGTGCGCTTGATCTGGCTGCCCTGGATTCGGCAGTTCACGACGTTATGGGCCGCCACGAGGTTCTGCGCACGGTCTACCCGGAGGTCGACGGCGTCGGCTACCAGAAGATCCTCTCGGTAGAAGATGTCTCGATCGATCTCGGTGCAGAACGCGTCACAGACGACCGAATCCAGGCGGAGCTGTATTCGTTCTTCGCCCAGGGCTTCGATGTCACTGTCGAGGTTCCGTTGCGGGCCAAGCTCTTCCAGCTCGCGGATGACGACTTCGTGTTGTCGTTCGTGGTGCACCACATCTCCACCGACGGTTTCTCGATGGGCCCGTTGACCCGCGATGTAATGACCGCGTACTACGCGCGCTCACAGGGGCAGACCCCGACGTGGGCTCCGCTTCCGGTGCAGTACGCCGACTACGCGTTGTGGCAGCGCGAGGTCCTCGGCTCCGAGGACGATCCGGATTCGATCATCGCGCAGCAGGTCAACTATTGGTCCGACGCCCTGGCTGATCTGCCCGAGCACTTGGACCTGCCGAGTGATCGTACCCGCCCCGAGATCGCAACCGGACAAGGAGCGAACCACACCTTTGTAATCGACCCGCAGTTGTGGGCCGATGTGGAAGCAACAGGTCAGGCGGCGGGCGCAACTCCGTTCATGGTCGTCCACTCAGCACTGGCCGTGCTACTGGCACGGTTGTCCGCGACAACCGACATTGCGATCGGTGCCCCTGTCGCCGGTCGCGGTGAAGCGCAGCTCGACGATCTGATCGGTATGTTCGTCAATACTTTGGTGTTGCGTACCGAGGTTGATCCGTCGATGTCGTTTGCGGAGTTGATGGCTTCTGCGCGTGAGGTGGATCTGCAGGCGTTTGCCCACGCTGACGTTCCGTTCGAGCGGATCGTCGAAGCGCTCGATCCGGTGCGCTCGCAGGCACACCACCCGCTGTTCCAGGTGGCATTGACCTTCCAGAACCTTGGCCAGAGCGCTCTCGAACTGCTCGGACTCACCGCCGCTGCTGTGGAATTCGACGCAGCACTGGCCAAGTTCGACTTGCAGCTCACTCTCGAAGAGGCTGAAGCCGGAATGTCTGCGACCCTGACGTATGCGACGGATCTGTTCGACGAGTCGACCGCTGTCGACTTCGCCGATCGCTTCCTGCATGTACTGCGTGGCGTCACCGCGGATCCGAATCTTGCTGTCGGTGATGTGGACGTACTCACTGTCGGTGAGTTGGACCGTGTTCTCTCCTGGAGTGGGGTCGGCACCGATGGTGGTGTGGATTCGACGTTGTCGGCGTGGTTCGATGATGCTGCTGCGCGGTTCGGTGATCGGGTTGCGGTGCGGTTCGGTGGCGAGTCGTTGTCGTATGGCGAGTTGTCGGTGCGGGCGAATCGTTTGGCGCGCAGGTTGATTGCTCAGGGTTGTGGTCCGGAGTCGTTGGTGGCGGTGGCGTTGCCGCGGTCGGCGGATCTTGTGGTGGCGTTGTTGGCTGTGGTGAAGTCGGGTGCGGGGTATTTGCCGGTGGATCCGTCGTATCCGGCGGATCGTGTCGAGTTCATGTTGGCCGATGCTGCTCCGGTGGCTGCGATTTCGTGGTCCGAGCGTGAGTTGGTGTTGCCCGCTGCTTTGCCGGTGGTTGATGTCGACGTGGTGGATGTGTCGGAGTTCGATGGTTCGGTGGTGACGGATGCGGATCGTGTTGCGCCGTTGCGGTCGTCGAATGTTGCGTATGTGATTTACACGTCGGGTTCGACGGGTCGTCCGAAGGGTGTGCAGGTTCCGCACACGACGGTGGCGAAGTTGTTTGCCAATACCGAGGGTGTGTACGGGTTCGACGAATCCGATGTGTGGACGATGTTCCACAGTTATGCGTTCGACTTCTCGGTGTGGGAGTTGTGGGGTCCGCTGTTGTACGGCGGCACGTTGGTGGTGGTCGATTATGTGACGTCGCGGTCGCCGGAGCAGTTCTTGGAATTGCTTGCTGCTGAGCGGGTGACGGTGCTCAATCAGACGCCGTCGGCGTTCTATCAGTTGGCTGAGGCGGATCGGTCGGCGTCGGAGGCCGGTCGGGCTGCCGAGTTGTCGTTGCGGTGGGTTGTGTTCGGCGGCGAGGCGCTGGAGTTGCGTCGGTTGTCGGATTGGTACGGCCGCCGTGGTGATTCGTCTCCTCGTTTGGTGAATATGTACGGCATCACGGAGACGACGGTGCATGTGAGCCATCGCGCTCTGGATGCAGCGTTGGCGGCGGATGCGTCGGGCAGTGTTGTAGGTCAGGCTATTTCGGGTCTGCGGGTGTTCGTGTTGGATACGCGTTTGGCTCCGGTGCCCGTCGGTGTTGCGGGTGAGTTGTATGTCTCGGGTGTGCAGTTGGCTCGGGGTTATCTGGGTCGGGCGGGGTTGACGTCGACGCGGTTCGTGGCGAGTCCTTTCTCTGCCGGCGAGGTGTTGTACCGCACGGGTGACGTGGCGTCGTGGAACAGTGCTGGTGATTTGGAGTATCTGGGTCGCGCGGATGATCAGGTGAAGATCCGTGGGTTCCGGATCGAGATCGGTGAGATCGAGTCTGCGGTGTTGGCGGATGTGTCGGTGGCACAGACGGCGGTGGTTGTTCGTGAGGATTCTCCGGGTGATCAGCGGTTGGTGGCGTATGTGGTTCCGGTCGCGGGTGTGAGCGTGTCGGTCGACGATGTCCGCACCGGTGTGGGTTCGTTGTTGCCTGAGTACATGGTGCCGTCGGCGTTTGTGGTGTTGGATGCGATTCCGTTGACGGTGAACGGGAAGTTGGATCGTCGGGCGTTGCCGGTTCCGTCGTTGCAGGTTGCGGTGTTCCGTGCGCCGACGTCGGTGGTGGAAGAGGTTGTGGCGCAGACGTTTGCGGATGTTCTGGGCGTCGAGCGTGTTGGTTTGGATGATGATTTCTTCGCGCTCGGTGGTAATTCGCTGATTGCGACGCAGGTGACGTCTCGGTTGGGTCAGGCGTTGGATGCTTCGGTGTCGGTGCGGGAGTTGTTCGAGGCGTCGACGGTGGAGGGTCTTGCGGCTCGTTTGGGTTCTCATGTCGGTGGTGGTTCGCGGGCGGCGTTGGCGGCGCAGGTGCGTCCGGTTCGGGTGCCGTTGTCGTTTGCGCAGCAGCGGATGTGGTTCCTCAACCAACTGGACACGACCTCGGCGTCGAACAACGTCCCGGTGGCGATCACCTTGACCGGTCGATTGGACGTCCCGAGTCTCGAGCTGGCCGTTGCCGATGTGATCGCCCGTCACGAGGTTCTGCGCACGGTCTACCCAGAGGTCGACGGCGTCGGCTACCAGAAGATCCTCGCACCGAGTGACGTTCCCCTCGACCTCACCGCGACAGTGCTCGTGGATTCGGAGGTTGGGTCGGAGTTGGCAGAGTTCGTGGCGCTCGGTTTCGATGTCACTACCGAGGTGCCCCTGCGTGCCAAGCTCTTCCAGATCGCGTCGGATCAGTACGTCTTGGTGTTCGTGGTTCATCATATTTCGACCGACGGTTTCTCGATGGGGCCGTTGACCCGTGATGTGATGACGGCGTACTTCGCTCGCTGCGGTGGTAACGCTCCGTCGTGGGCGCCGCTTGCGGTGCAGTACGCGGATTACACGTTGTGGCAGCGTGAGGTGCTCGGTTCCGAGGACGATCCGGATTCGATCATCGCGGGGCAGATCGCCTACTGGGCGAAGGCGTTGGACGAGGTGCCCGAACGGCTGAACCTTCCCGTCGATCGCACACGGCCGTCGGTGTTCTCCGGTCGGGGAGCGACATTCGCGTTCTCGATCGATCAGGATCTGCATCGGCGATTGATCGGCGTCGGACGCGAACACAACGCGTCGATGTTCATGGTGATTCATTCGGCGCTGGCAACGCTGCTCTCACGATTGTCCGGGACGACGGACATCACCATCGGTGCTCCGATGGCCGGACGCGGTGAAGCCGAACTCGACGACCTGATCGGTATGTTCGTCAATACGCTCGTCCTGCGCACCGACATCGATCCGGCTGCGGCATTCACGACTGTGTTGGCTGCTGCTCGGGAGGTGGATCTGCAGGCATTCGCGCACGCCGATGTGCCCTTCGAGCGACTCGTGGAGGTTCTCGATCCCGTTC
This sequence comes from Rhodococcus sp. 27YEA15, assembly GCF_049739425.1. NCBI lineage: Bacteria > Bacillati > Actinomycetota > Actinomycetes > Mycobacteriales > Nocardiaceae > Rhodococcus > Rhodococcus sp. 27YEA15. The sequence goes on along the minus strand of NZ_JBMHHW010000001.1, from coordinate 3,484,747 downwards.
GATCACAGGCGCATCACCCGTTGTTCCAGGTGGCGTTGGCGTTCCAGAACCTCGGACAGTCCGCTCTGGAATTGCCCGGTTTGACCGCAGCCGAGTTCGCGATCGACGAGACCGTGGCGAAGTTCGATCTGCAACTGACGATCAGTGAAGTGGGGGAGGCGCTTTCGGCGACCTTCACGTATGCAACTGACTTGTTCGACGAGTCGACCGTCAACTCGTTCGCGGCTCGATTGTTGCGAATTCTGAACGGGATCGCCGACAACCCCGCCGTGGCAGTCGGGGACATCGACATCCTCGACACCGCCGAGCGGCAGCTGTTGACACATCAGCGGTCGTCGTCGGGCGTTGCACAGTCGTCGTTGTCGGACATCCTCGCCGCCGCCGCGGCTGCTCACCCGGACAACGTGGCGTTGCGCTCTCCGGGAACGCCGGCACTCGGTGCGGCAGGTAGGTCCATGACCTACCGTGAGGTCGACCAGTTGTCGTCGAAGATTGCGCGCGTGCTGATCGCCCAGGGTGTCGGTCCGGAAGATCTTGTGGCGGTCTCGATTCCGCGGTCCATCGAATCGGTCCTCGCCGTGTGGGCGGTGGCGAAAACCGGTGCGGCGGTGGTTCCGGTCGACCCGCACTACCCGGCGGATCGAATCGCACACATGCTGTCCGACTCGGGTGCCAAGGTGGGTCTGACGCTCACCGCCGAGCGCCCGAACCTCACCGACGACGCCCTGTGGTTGATCGTGGACGGACCGTCGGGTGAGCAGTTGACCACCGGTGTGTCCGATCGTCCGATCACCCCGGACGAGCGGGTGCGCCTGCTGGTACCGGCGCATCCGGCCTGGGTGATCTACACCTCGGGCACCACGGGCCGGCCCAAGGGCGTTGTCGCAACCAACGCGGGTCTGGCGAGTTTCAGCGCCACCCAGGCGGCGCACTACCGGGTGGAATCGACGTCTCGGACGCTGCACTTCGCGTCACCGAGCTTCGACGCGTCGATGCTCGAGTTGTTCCTGGCAGTAGCCGAGGGCGCGACGATGGTGATCGTGCCGCCGGGTGTGTTCGGCGGCGACGAACTGGCCGAACTGTTCCGTAGCGAACGGGTCTCACACGCCTTCATCACTCCGGCAGCGTTGGCGTCGATGGACCCGGTTGGCCTCGACGACCTGGCGGTCGTGGCAGTCGGCGGCGAGGCATATTCGCCGGAGTTGATCACGAAGTGGACCGCTCACGACGGTTCGGCCGCACCGCGAACGTTCCTGAACGTCTACGGTCCGACCGAGACGACGATCGTGACCAATGTGAGTGTGCCGCTGCTGGCCGGTCACCGTATGGACATCGGAGCGACGATCGGTGACATGGCCGCTTTCGTTCTGGACACCCGACTCAACCCGGTGCCACTCGGAGTGGCCGGCGAGCTGTACCTGTCCGGGCCCCAGGTCACCCGCGGCTACCATCGCCGGCCGGGCCTGAGCTCCGACCGGTTCGTGGCCAACCCGCACGGCGAGCCCGGCGAGCGGATGTACCGAACCGGCGACGTGGTCCGCTGGGTCGTCGGTGCAGAGGGCACCCTCGCTCGCGGAACTGCCGCAGCTGCCACGTATGCCGTGGAGTATGTGGGTCGCAACGACTTCCAGGTCAAGATTCGCGGTTTCCGCATCGAACTCGGCGAGATCGACGCAACACTGACGGCGCACCCGGAGGTCGAGTTCGCCGCGACGATGGGCACGGCGCTGCCTTCCGGTGCACCGGCTTTGGTGTCGTACGTGTTCACCGGTAAGGACGCCTCGGTCACTTCGGCCGAGCTGATCGAGTTCGTGTCCAGATCGCTTCCGGCCCACATGGTTCCGGCATCGATCATGGTCTCCGCGACGATGCCGCTCACCCCGGTCGGTAAGTTGGACCGGAAAGCGCTCCCGGACCCGGTGTTCGCGACCAAGGGATTCCGTGCGCCGGTCACCGACATGGAACAGGTGCTGAGCGAGATCTTCGCCGACGTACTCGGTCTCGACAGGATCGGCACCGACGACTCGTTCTTCGCTCAGGGCGGCGATTCGATCATGTCGATCCAATTGGTCTCGCGGGCGAAAGCGCGTGGAATCGTGTTCGCTCCGAGTGACGTGTTCGAGAACAAGACTGTTGCGGCGCTGGCAGAGGTGGCGAAGTACGCCGCCGAAGCCGACACCGTCGTAGTGCTCGAAGAGCTGGCAGGTGGCGGCATCGGCACGCGGCCGTTGACTCCGATCGAGCGATTCATGGTCGAGCGTGGCGGTAGCTACAACCGATTCAGCCAGACGATCACCCTGGAGTTGCCGCTCGGGATCGAGCGGGCGGGCATCGTGGCGACACTTGCCGCCGTCGTGGACCATCACGACATGTTCCGCTCACGTCTGATTCACGACGACAGCGGCTGGTCGGTATCGGTCTCCGCACCGGGAACCGTCGACGTCGACGGTTTGGTGAGCCGTGTGATCGTGTCGGCGACTGCCGACGAGGAGTCGACGGTTCGTGCTGCGTCCGCCGGCCTCGACGAGGCGCTCGGCCGCTTGAATCCGGCCGCCGGGGTGATGGCGACGTTCGTGTGGGTGGATTTCGGTGCGACCCGCAGCGGACGCTTGATCATTGCCGCGCACCATCTGATGGTCGACGGTGTGTCGTGGCGGATCATCGTTCCCGATCTGGTCTCGGCAGCGGCGCAGTCGGCCGGGGATTCCGGTGTCGTTCTGGAGCCGACGGGTACGTCGATGCGGCGGTGGGCGCATGCATTGACCGACGAAGCACGCCGGGATGCGCGGGTCGCGGAGCTCGCCGTGTGGCGGAAGGTTCTCCAGACCCCGGATCCGGTGCTGGGTCTACGAGCCTACGATTCCGTCGTCGACATCGCGTCCACGGTGCAACGGGTGAGCGTGACGGTTCCCGCCCAGGTGACCGAGACACTGCTCACGACGCTGCCGGAGGTGTTCAACGGCGGCGCCAACGACGGGTTGCTGGCGGCCCTGGCGCTGGCGTTGATCGAATGGCGGCGACGTTCGGGAATCGACACGTCGTCCGCGCTGCTGCAGCTCGAGGGCCACGGCCGGGAAGAGGCTGTGATTCCGGGTGCCGATCTGTCCAGGACGGTCGGCTGGTTCACTGCCGCGTTCCCGATCAGTCTCGACCTCTCCGATGTCGATCTTGCAGATGCGTTCGCCGCAGGCGCGTCGGCGGGACGGGCGATCAAGTCTGTCAAGGAACAGCTGCTGGCGATCCCGGACAAGGGCGTCGGATACGGGCTGCTGCGGTATCTGAACGAAACCACCAGTGCCGTGCTGTCTCGTTTCGCGGGCGGCCAGGTCAGCTTCAACTACCTGGGCAGGGTTGTCGCCGAGGACATTCCGGCTGGAGTCGAGGGACTCGGCTGGTTGCCGGCCGGAGATTTCGGCAAGGTCTCCGCTCCCGCCGACGACGACATGCCGGCAAACAAGGTCGTCGACATCAATGCGATAGTCAACGACGGCGCAGACGGCGCGGTCCTCGAGGCGTCCTTCGCGTACCCGACCGGAGCCATCGACGGTGAGAGTGTCGAGGCGTTCGCGCAGATCTGGGTGGACGCGCTCACGGCTCTGGCAGAGCATTCACGTTCCGTCGATGCCGGTGGACTGACTCCGTCCGACGTGTCGTTGGTCGAGGTGAGCCAGAACGACATCGACGGCTTCGAGGGCCGATTCGGTACCGTGACGGACATCTGGCCGCTGGCCCCGCTGCAGTCCGGGTTGCTTTACCACGCCATGTTGGCGCAGTCCAGCGTCGATCTTTATTCCGTACAGATGATTCTCACCCTGTCCGGTCGCGTCGACGCGGACCGATTGCGCACTGCTGCTCAGGGAATCATCAACCGCTACGCGAATCTGCGCACGGCATTCACCACTGACGGCGACGGTACGCCGGTCCAGATCGTCCTCGAGAACGTGACCGTGCCGTGGCGGAACGTCGACCTCGGCGACGTGGTCGACCGTGACGCTGCGCTGGCGAAGATTCTGACCGAGGATCAGGCAACGCATTTCGACATGTCGGCGCCGCCGCTCATCCGGTTCACCTTCGTCACGCTCGGTAACGGCGACTACCGGCTGGTCGTGGCCAACCATCACATCATTCTCGACGGGTGGTCGGTACCGCTGCTCTTGCAGAACCTGTTGGCGCTGTACGTGACTCGTGGTGACGATTCAGGTCTGCCCCGGGTGCGCGGCTACCGCAACTACTTGGCGTGGCTGGCCGAGCAGGATCGGGACCGGTCGTTGGCGGCGTGGGCGGAGGCGCTGTCCGGTGTCGAGGAGCCCACGTTGCTGGCTCCGGTCACCGGCGGTCAGGAGTTCACGGCGCTCTCGCACAAGCTGAACGAGTCGATGTCGGCCGAGGAGACGTCGGCGCTCACCGCGCTCGCAGCACGGCTCGGTGTCACCGCGAACACGATCGTGCAGAGCGCATGGGCAATCGTGTTGGGAGTGTTGACCGGAAACGACGACGTCGTCTTCGGAGCGACGGTGTCCGGGCGCCCACCGACGTTGACCGGTGTCGAATCGATGGTCGGGTTGTTCATCAACACCCTCCCGGTCCGGGTTCGTCTCGATGCCGCAGAGTCCGTCGAGGACTTGGTGGCCAAGGTTCAGATCGAGCAGGCGAGAATGCTCGACCACCACTACCTGGGCTTGACCGACGTGCAGAACGCGGCAGGCGTCGGGGGACTGTTCGACACCCTGGTCGTCTTCGAGTCGTACCCGGTGGACCGCGCCGGTATCGCGGCTCAACGGGATCTTCTCGACGGAATGGTGATCGACGACATCTCGTCGGACGACTCGACCAACTACCCGTTGACGCTGCTGGTCGCACTCGACGAGCAGTTGCATCTGACGTTGCGGTATCTGCCGGACTTCTTCGACGGCGACTATGCGACGTCGTTGCTCGGTCGAGTCCTTCGACTGCTCGTGTCCACCACCGCCGACCCGTCGGTGCGGGTGGGTGATGTCGAGTTGTTGGATGCGGGTGAGCGTTCGTTGGTGCTCGAGTCGTGGAATGAGACGGCGTGTCGGGTGCCGGATGTGGTGGTGCCGGGGTTGTTTGGTGCTCGTGTGCTGGAGTCTCCGGGGGCGGTGGCGCTCTCGTTCGAGGGGGTGTCTGTCTCGTATGCGGAGTTTGATGCGCGGGTGAATCGTTTTGCGCGGTATTTGATTTCGTTGGGTGTGGGTCCGGAGTCGTTGGTTGCGGTTGCGGTGCGTCGCTCGGTGGATTTGGTGGTGGCTGTTTATGGTGTTCTTGCTGCTGGTGGTGCTTATGTGCCGGTGGATCCGGATCAGCCGGTCGAGCGTAATGCGTATGTGGTGGATGCTGCGGATCCGGTGTGTGTGATTTCTACTTCTGATGTGGGGTTTGTTGCCGGTGGTCGGCCGGTGGTGTTGGTTGATGTTGTTGATGTGTCTGGTTTTTCGGCTGGTCCGGTGTCGGATGTGGATCGGGTGTCGGTGTTGCGGGCGGAGAATGCGGCGTATGTGATTTTCACGTCGGGTTCGACGGGTCGGCCGAAGGGGGTGGCGGTTTCTCATCGCAGTGTGGTCAATCAGGTGTTGTGGTTGGCGGAGAAGTATGCGGTGTCGGTTTCTGATGTGGTGTTGTTCAAGACTCCGGTGACTTTCGATGTGTCGGTGTGGGAGTTGTTTGTTGCGTTGGCGGTGGGTGCTCGGGTGGTGGTGGCTACTCATGACGGTCATCGGGATCCGGGGTATTTGGCGTCGGTGATGGCGGCGGAGTCGGTGTCGATGGTTTCGTTTGTGCCGTCGATGTTGGAGGTGTTCGTCGATCAGGTTGTCGATCAGGGTGCTGATCAGGGTGCTGGTCAGGTTGTCGATCAGGGTGCTGATCGGGGTGTTGGTGGTGGGTTGGGTTCGTTGCGGGTGATTTTCGCGGCGGGTGAGGCGTTGCCGGTGTCGGTGGTGCGTCGGGTGTTGTCGGTGTTGCCGTCGGTTGAGGTTCATAATTTGTATGGTCCGACGGAGTTCACGGTGCATGCGACGGCGGCGGGTCCGCTCGATGGTGTGGGTGTGGTGCCGGTGGGTGCTCCGGTGTGGAATTCGTCGGTGTTGGTGTTGGATTCTCGTTTGCGTCCGGTGCCGGTGGGTGTTGCGGGTGAGTTGTATTTGTCGGGTGTTCAGGTTGCTCGTGGGTATCACGGGCGGGTGGATTTGTCGGCGGAGCGGTTTGTGGCGAATCCGTTTGGTGGTGCGGGTTCGCGGATGTATCGCACGGGGGATGTGGTGCGGTGGATCGGTGTGTCGGGTGAGCTCGAGTATGTGGGGCGTACTGATTTTCAGGTGAAGTTGCGTGGTCAGCGGATCGAGTTGGGGGAGATCGAGGCTGCGGTTCGGGATCAGTCGGGTGTGGGTTCTGTGGTGGTGGTGGTCTGGCGTGATCAGTTGGTTGCGTATGTCACTGCTGCGGTGGGGTCGTTGGTTGATGTTGATGTGGTGAAGGTGGGTGTGTCGGCTCGGGTTGCGTCGTATATGGTGCCGTCGTTGTTTGTGGTGTTGGATGTGTTGCCGGTTAATGCGTCGGGGAAGTTGGATCGGCGGTTGTTGCCGGAGCCGGTGTTCGAGTCGGCGGTGTTCAGGGCTCCGGTGACGGCGGTGGAGATTGTGGTGGCTCGGGTGTTTGCCGAGGTGTTGGGTGTTGATCGGGTGGGTCTCGATGATGATTTCTTCGGGCTCGGCGGCAACTCGCTCAACGCGACGCGCACCGTCAAGCGGATTGCCGATGCCCTCGACACCGAACTGCAGGTTCGGGTGTTGTTCGAGGCGTCGACGGTTCGGGATCTGGCGGCGTACGCCGAATCTCGAACCGGTACGGGTGCGCGGGTCGCGCTGACGGCGTACGAACGTCCCGAGCGGATTCCGCTCTCGCTGGCGCAGCGGCGTATGTGGTTCCTCAACCGTTTCGACGGGAGCGCCGCTGCGTACAACATTCCCATGGCGCTCAGGTTGCAGGGCGAACTCGACGTCACGGCGCTGGGCGAGGCGATCGCCGACGTCGTCGGGCGGCACGAGTCACTTCGAACCGTCTACCCGGAAATCGGGGACGGCCCGGTCCAGGTCGTCGAGCCCGTGTCGCGGTGGTCGGTCGAGATCGTCGCCGAAAAGATCGGCGTGAGAGAGCTCGAAGGTGAGCTGGTTGCGTTGGCGTCGACGCGTTTCGACGTCACGCGGGAGATCCCGATTCGTATCCGCCTGTTCGAGGTGGCATCCGGTGAGTATGTGCTCGGTGTCGTGATCCACCATATTTCCGCCGACGGTTCCTCGATGGCGCCGTTCGCCCGGGACGTCGTCACCGCCTACGCCGCGCGGGTTGCGGGATATACACCCACGTGGGCTCCGCTCGACGTTCAGTACGCCGACTACAGCTTGTGGCAGCGCGAGGTTCTCGGTAGCGAGGAAGATCCGGAATCGGTTGCTTCGCAGCAGATTGCCTACTGGCTCGAGACACTTGCCGGGTTGCCTGATCAACTGGCACTGCCTACCGACCGGTCGCGGCCGGCAACACAATCGTTCCGGGGCGGCTATCTGCACTTCGATATCGATGCGGAATTGCATGCCCGGTTGACCGGTCTGGCCAGGGCCAACAATTCGACGCTGTTCATGCTCACACACACAGTGTTCGCGATGCTGCTCGCCCGGCTTTCCGGCAGCGACGACATCGCCGTGGGCACACCCGTCGCCGGTCGCGGTGAGCGGGCGCTGGACGATCTCATCGGCATGTTCGTGAACACGTTGGTGTTCCGTACCCGGATCGAGGACGGTGCGCCGTTCCTCGATCTGCTCGCACGAGTCCGGGAAATCGATCTGCAGGCGTTCGCGCACTCCGATGTTCCGTTCGAGCGACTCGTCGAGGTGCTCAACCCGCCTCGTTCGACGGCTCGCCATCCGCTTTACCAGGTCGGGTTCTTGTTCCAGAACATGGAAACCGGCGGACTCGAACTGCCGGGGCTCGCGGTCAACGGTGTCGACGTCGACAACGGTGTCGCACAGTTCGATCTCCAGCTGATCGTCAGTGACCGGTACGACGAGAACGGATCTGCTGCCGGCATCACCTCGATGTTCAGCTACGCACACGATCTGTTCGACGAATCCACGGTGCAGGACTTCGCGGATCGATTTGTGCGACTGCTCGACGCGATCACGACCGATCCGACGATGACAGTCGGTGACTACGAACTGCTGGATCCGGTCGAAAGCGACCGGATCCTCAACCGCTGGAACGACACTGACCACGACGTGCCGGAACGTACCCTCGTCGACCTGTTCGACGAGCAGGTGGGGTCCAACCCCGGTGCCGTCGCATTGGTCGCCGGTGACGTTTCGCTGAACTACGCGGAATTCGACTCGCGGGTCAATCGACTTGCGCGCCACCTCGTCGGTATGGGGGTGGGGCCGGAATCCCTGGTCGCCTTGGCGATCGGCCGATCGGTGGACTTGCTCGTCGCGATGTACGCGGTGGTGAAGGCGGGCGGCGGCTACGTGCCGATCGATCCGAACCATCCGGCAGATCGCATCGAGTACGTACTGGAGACGGCGAAGCCGGTCTGTGTGCTGACCGTCTCGTCCACTCCGGCGAACCCCGCATTCGGGGATTCGGTGGTCGACGTAGGTACGCTCGATCTTTCCTCGTACGCGGACAGCGCACTCACAGACGCCGACCGTACGTCGGCGTTGCGCGTGGACAATACCGCGTACGTGATCTTCACGTCCGGTTCGACCGGTAAGCCCAAGGGCGTTGCGATCTCCCATCGTGCAGTGGTCAACCAGCTTCTGTGGAAGCGCGAAAGGTACGGGCTCGATCAATCGGATGCCATGGTGCTCAAGACAGCGGCGACGTTCGATCTCTCGGTCTGGGAGTTCTGGTCGGCATTGACATCCGGTGCACGGTTGGTGATCGCGAACCCGGACGGACACAACGACCCGAATTACCTGCTCGACTTGATGACGCAGGAGAAGGTCACCACTCTGCACGCGGTGCCCTCGATGCTGGCGATGCTGCAGTCGGCGTCCAAGGACAATCTGCCGGCTTCGCTGCGTCGTGTACTCGCGATCGGTGAAGCGCTGCCGTCCACCACGGTCACCGAGTTCGCCGAACTCAGTGACGCCGAGCTGGTCAATCTGTACGGTCCCACCGAGGCCGCGGTCTCGGTCACCGCACACGTCGTCGAGTCGACCGACACGACATCGGTGCCCATCGGCACACCCGAGTGGAATACCCAGGTGTTCGTCCTCGACGGTCGATTGCATCCGGTACCGGTCGGAGTGACCGGCGAGCTGTACCTGGCCGGTGTCCAGCTTGCTCGCGGCTATCACGGTCGAGCCGACTTGACGTCGGAACGATTCGTGGCCAACGCCTTCGGTGAGAAGGGTTCACGTTTGTACCGCACCGGCGACCTCGTGCGGTGGACGGAGCGCGGTGAACTCGACTACGTCGAGCGCGCCGACTTCCAGGTCAAGATCCGGGGCTACCGCATCGAACTCGGTGAGATCGAGGCAGTGCTGCGTGCACAGGTCGGCGTGGATTCCGCCGTCGTCGCGGCGAAGTCCGATTCGCGTGCAGGTGACCGGCTGGTCGGGTACGTGGTGCCGCAGGCCGATACGAGTATCGACGTCGAATCGGTCAAGAGGGCACTGGTCGCGGATCTGCCCGGCTACATGGTGCCGGCCGCATTGGTGGTACTGGACGAGTTGCCGCTCAACATCAACGGCAAGATCGATCGGAAGGCGCTGCCGGATCCCGAATTCGAGGCAACCGAGTTCCGTGCCCCCACGAACCCCGTCGAAGAGATCGTGGCCGGCGTGTTCGGTGACGTACTCGGGGTGGCACGGGTAGGCCTCGACGATGATTTCTTCGAGCTCGGTGGGAACTCGCTCGTCGCGACACAGGTCGCGACGAGGCTGGGCGAGGCTTTGGACGGGCAGATTCCGGTTCGGGCGATCTTCGAGGCGTCGACAGTGAGTGCACTTGCATCCAAGGTTCTCGACCACGTGGGCTCGGGCAGTCGAGCGCCGTTGGTGGCGCAGGTGCGTCCACCGGAGATTCCGCTGTCGCTGGCTCAGCAACGCATGTGGGTACTCAATCAGTTCGACACGAGTTCGGGTGCCTACAACATCCCGATCGCGATCCGGTTGTCCGGCGCACTCGACGTGGATGCGCTGCGCTGTGCGGTCTCGGACGTGATCGCCCGACACGAGGTACTGCGGACGGTGTACCCGGACCGAGGCAACGGGCCGATCCAGCAGATCCTTCCGAAGTTGTCGGCACCCACCGTGTTCGAGGTCGTCGCCACCGACGAGGCGGCCGTCGCCGAGCGAGTTGCGGACGCGGTTCGTGAAGGCTTCGACGTCACGGCGACGGTTCCGCTGCGAATTCGTCTCTTCGAGGTAGACGACATCGAGCGGGTTCTCGTGGTCGTCGTTCACCACATCAGCGGTGACGGCTTCTCGATGGCTCCGCTGATCAAGGACACCATGCTCGCGTATTCGGCCCGTACGGGTGGACATGCGCCGGAGTGGGCTCCGCTCGAGGTGCAGTATGCGGACTACACGCTGTGGCAGCGTCAGGTTCTCGGAGCTGCGGAGGACGCGGACAGCCCGTTCGGACGTCAGCTCGCGTACTGGGTGAACGAACTCAAGGGCACTCCGGAATTGCTGGAGCTACCGACAGATCGGCCACGACCGGCTCGCGCGAGCGCACGAGGCGCGGAATTCGAATTCGCCGTCGACTCGGCGACCACGAACCGGCTTGCCGCGGTTGCACGTGAGCAGAACTCGACAGTGTTCATGGTGGTGCACAGCGCACTGGCAGTCTTGCTCTCGAAGATGAGCGGATCGAACGACATCGCCATCGGTACCCCGATCGCAGGTCGAGGTGAGCGAGCGCTCGACGATCTGGTCGGAATGTTCGTCAACACGCTGGTCCTGCGCACCGCGATCGCACCCGGTTCGACGTTCGTCGACCTGCTGGCACACGTCAAGGACAAGGACCTCTCGGCGTTCGCCAACGCCGACGTACCGTTCGAGCGGTTGGTCGACGCCCTCGGGCGGGAGCGCTCGCATGCGTACTCCCCGCTCTTCCAGGTCATGCTGACATTCCAGAACATGTCCATGGGGACGTTCCACCTTCCCGGTCTCGAGTTGTCGGCGGTGGACAGCGGTTTCGATCAGGCCATGTTCGATCTGCAGCTCACCGGAATCGAACAGTTCGACGACGCCGGTGAGTTGTCGGGGCTGCGGATGCGGTTCAACTACGCAACCGATCTCTTCGACGAGTCGACGATCGCGGTTTTCGCAGCACGATTCGGGCGGGTACTCGACGAGTTGATCGCCGATCCCGACGTGGTGATCCGCACGATCGACATCGTGACGGAGCAGGAACGCGCTGAGCAACGTGTTGCGGAACCGAAGACTGCAGCGGACTTGCCGGAGCTCGCGGCGGCCGCGGCGGCGGCGGATCCGCACGCACGGGCGTTCACCCACGGCGATCGCGAGATCAGCTTCGGTGAGCTGTCGGACAAGCTCACCGTGATGCGTGCCACCATGGGCGCTGCGCTGGCGCCCGACGCCCTGGTGTCGGTGTCTCTTGCGGGCCTGGTGCCGGGAATTCTGCCGGCACTCGGCGTCGACGGACTCGCATCACTTGTGAGCTCGTTAATAGCTGACGCGCAGTCCGTGTCGGCGGGCCGTGGAGGTACGGCCGGGTAACATTCAGTATTTGCCCAGCGAGCGCCTCCGGCCGAGTGAACCACCGAGCTCGGCCGGGTGCGCTTCGCGCTGTCAGTTGGAGGAAGTGTAGATGTCCGTCGGTATTCCGGGACCGCAGTCGCTGACGATCGAAGATCTGCCGAAGTTGGTAGCTGCAGTGGCAGCGGTAGATCCTGAGCGGGTGGCTCTGAGCCACGGCGGGACTGATATCAGCTACCGACGGCTCGACGACGAGTTGACCGCACTCGACACCGCAATGGGCGGCGCGCTGGGGGCCGACGCATTGGTGCCGGTCGTCGTGTCCACGGTGTTACCGGATTTGATTGCGAGCGCGGCCGACGGTCTGAATGCCGTGGTCGATCGACTGATAGTCGACGGCACCTCGGTAGTGCAGATCGTGGCGGCTCCGGACGTCGAGGTGACGCTGGTGAGCCTGTTCGACGAGCAGGTCGAACGCACACCGGATGCGGTTGCATTGTCCGACCACGACGGAACGCAGCTCACGTACGCACAATTCGATGCGCACGTGAACCGGCTGGCGCGTGAACTGATCGACACCGGGGTGGGACCTGACAGCCTGGTCGGGCTCGCCATGCGTCGATCCACCGATCTACTCGTTGCGATGTACGCAATCGTGAAGGCCGGCGGCGCGTACGTTCCGCTGGACCCGGACCATCCCGCCGACCGTCTTGCGTACGTCCTCGAGGTCGCGAAGCCTGTCACGGTACTCACACGGACGGCCGACTCGGTGATACTGCCGCCGGGCACTCCGACGCTCCCCGTCGACATCCTCGACCTCGCGGCACACGCGGAAACGACCGTCACCGATGCCGACCGCTCGGGGCCGTTGCACGCGGACAACACCGCATACGTCATCTTCACCTCCGGTTCGACCGGTCGCCCCAAGGGCGTCGCAGTCTCACACCGCGCCATCGTCGCGAACCTGCGCTGGCGGCAAGCCGAATACGCATTCACCGCTGACGACGTGGTCTTGCAGAAGACACCCTTCACCTTCGACGTGTCTGTGTGGGAGTTCTTCTGGCCGCTCCAGGTCGGTGCGTCCCTGGTGATCGCCGAGCCGGAAGGACACCGGGATCCGGCGTACGTTGCTCGCACCGTCATCGAGCGTGGAGTGACCGCCATCCACTTCGTACCGTCGATGTTGGCGGTCTTCGTCGCCGAGCCGCTCGTGCCGGAGATTACGACGCTGCGATACGTGTTCGCGTCCGGCGAGGCACTTCCTGCGCAAACGGCCGCACGGTTGCGGTCGGTGAGTGGCGCATCACTGCACAACCTGTACGGCCCTACCGAAGCGGCCGTCGACGTGACGTACTACGAGACCGGTGAACAGGATCAGCTGTCGGTGCCGATCGGCGCTGCCGTCGCCGACACGGAACTGTTGGTGCTCGACGACGCCCTGCGGCCTTCCCCGTCTGGAGTTGCAGGTGAGCTGTATCTGGCGGGTGTTCAGTTGGCGAGGGGATATGTCTCTCGATCGGACCTGACGGCTGATCGTTTTGTTGCTCGACCTGATACCGCCGACGGATCCCGGATGTATCGAACCGGCGATCTGGTGCGTTGGCGAGGAATCGGATCGAAGCGACAGCTCGAATACATCGGCCGCACCGACTTTCAGGTCAAGCTTCGCGGTCTGCGTATCGAACTCGGTGAGATCGAGTCGGCCTTGCTCGATCACGACGGAGTCTCGCAGGCCGTGGTGATCGTCCATTCCGACGAAACGATCGGCGACACCCTGGTCGCGTACATCGTCGGCGGCGGTGTCGACTCGGACGCCCTGACGGCGACATTGAGTGAGCGTCTACCCGAGTACATGATTCCGGCCGTTTTCGTCGAGCTGGACGAGTTTCCTCTCAACGCCAGTGGAAAGCTGGACCGAAAGGCTTTGCCTGCACCAGAATTCGTATTGAAGACGGTGGAGTACCGCGAACCGGCTACGGCCACGGAAGCGGGCGTGGTCGCCATCTTCGCCGATCTGCTCGGACGAGACCGCGTAGGCGCCGACGACGGATTCTTCGAATTGGGCGGAAACTCCCTGCTCGCCACCCGCGTAGTTGCACGGATCAACGCCGAATACGGTATCTCCGTTGACATACGTAACTTCTTCGATGCTCCCACTGCCGGCGAACTTGCCGTCTACATAGACGACGCAAGAACGTCGGAAGATGGCAAGGCTCACGTTCCCCTGGCCCCTCGCGAGCGACCGGACTTGGTTCCACTGTCTTTGGCGCAGCAACGTATGTGGTTCCTCAACCGTTTCGAACCGGACTCGGCAGTCGACCACATCCCGGTCGCGCTACGTCTGAGCGGAGCACTCGATGTCGATGCCTTGCAGGGCGCACTCGAAGACTTGATCGAGCGGCACGAGATTCTCCGGACTGTATACCCAGAGGTCGACGGCGTCGGATATCAGCGCTTGGTCGATGTGACAACCGTGGTTCCGAACCTCACTCCCATAGAGGTCGACGAGACCGCGATTGTCGAACGTATAACCGAAATCGTCACTCCTGGGTTCGATGTCACCACCGACGTTCCGATCAGGGCAGCACTTTTTCAACTTGCCGCCGACGAATTCGTTCTCGTATTCGTCGTCCACCACATCAGTGGTGACGGGTTCTCCATGGGGCCGTTGACCAAGGACATCGTCTCGTCCTATGTGTCTCGGGCACTGGGAATTGCACACGATCTGGCTCCGCTGCCCGTGCAATTCGCCGACTTTGCACTGTGGCAGCGTGAAGTTCTCGGCAGTGAGGACGACCCGGGCTCGCTGATCACCAGTCAGGTCGACTACTGGCGTCAGGCATTGGCCGGTATTCCGGATCAGCTCGATCTTCCGTCGGACCGCCCGCGCCCACATGTCGCGTCGAACCGGGGAGCCGGATATACATTCGCGATCGAGCCCGAGCTCCACCAGGCTCTCAACCGAATTGCACTGGACAACAACGCATCACTGTTCATGGTCCTACACAGTGCGGTGGCGATTCTACTGGCAAGGCTGTCCGGGACTTCGGATATCGTGATCGGGACCCCAGTCGCCGGCCGAGGCGATCAAGCTCTCGACGGCCTGATCGGAATGTTCGTCAACACTCTCGTTCTCCGGGCAGAAGTTGATCTGGCAGCTACGGCACAAGACATGATCTTGCGGGCTCGCGAATCCGATCTCGACGCCTTCGGGCATGCCGATGTGCCATTCGAGCGACTCGTGGAGGTGCTCAACCCTGCCCGGTCGCAGGCTCGAAACCCGTTGTTCCAGGTAATGCTCTCATTGCAGAACCTCGGGCAGAGCATGCAGCGAAGCCTGGAGGTTCCGGGACTGCGCATTTCCGGGCTGGACGTCGAGTCGTCGGCCGCGAAGTTCGACCTGCAATTCACGGTATGGGAGTCCGATAGCGCAGATAAGGTCGGCGGCTTGCAGGTTGCCTTGGTCTATGCGACCGACCTGTTCGACGAGTCTTCTGCCAAAGCAATCGGGAAGCGGTTGATTTCCGTCCTGGATGCGATGGCGGCTGATCCGCGGGTGCGGGTGGGTGATGTCGAGTTGTTGGATGCGGGTGAGCGTTCGTTGGTGCTCGAGTCGTGGAATGAGACGGCGTGTCGGGTGCCGGATGTGGTGGTGCCGGGGTTGTTTGGTGCTCGTGTGCTCGAGTCTCCGGGGGCGGTGGCGCTCTCGTTCGAGGGGGTGTCTGTCTCGTATGCGGAGTTTGATGCGCGGGTGAATCGTTTTGCGCGGTATTTGATTTCGTTGGGTGTGGGTCCGGAGTCGTTGGTTGCGGTTGCGGTGCGTCGCTCGGTGGATTTGGTGGTGGCTGTTTATGGTGTTCTTGCTGCTGGTGGTGCTTATGTGCCGGTGGATCCGGATCAGCCGGTCGAGCGTAATGCGTATGTGGTGGATGCTGCGGATCCGGTGTGTGTGATTTCTACTTCTGATGTGGGGTTTGTTGCCGGTGGTCGGCCGGTGGTGTTGGTTGATGTTGTTGATGTGTCTGGTTTTTCGGCTGGTCCGGTGTCGGATGTGGATCGGGTGTCGGTGTTGCGGGCGGAGAATGCGGCGTATGTGATTTTCACGTCGGGTTCGACGGGTCGGCCGAAGGGGGTGGCGGTTTCTCATCGCAGTGTGGTCAATCAGGTGTTGTGGTTGGCGGAGAAGTATGCGGTGTCGGTTTCTGATGTGGTGTTGTTCAAGACTCCGGTGACTTTCGATGTGTCGGTGTGGGAGTTGTTTGTTGCGTTGGCGGTGGGTGCTCGGGTGGTGGTGGCTACTCATGACGGTCATCGGGATCCGGGGTATTTGGCGTCGGTGATGGCGGCGGAGTCGGTGTCGATGGTTTCGTTTGTGCCGTCGATGTTGGAGGTGTTCGTCGATCAGGTTGTCGATCAGGTTGTCGATCAGGGTGCTGATCAGGTTGTCGATCAGGGTGCTGATCGGGGTGTTGGTGGTGGGTTGGGTTCGTTGCGGGTGATTTTCGCGGCGGGTGAGGCGTTGCCGGTGTCGGTGGTGCGTCGGGTGTTGTCGGTGTTGCCGTCGGTTGAGGTTCATAATTTGTATGGTCCGACGGAGTTCACGGTGCATGCGACGGCGGCGGGTCCGCTCGATGGTGTGGGTGTGGTGCCGGTGGGTGCTCCGGTGTGGAATTCGTCGGTGTTGGTGTTGGATTCTCGTTTGCGTCCGGTTCCGGTGGGTGTTGCGGGTGAGTTGTATTTGTCGGGTGTTCAGGTTGCTCGTGGGTATTACGGGCGGGTGGATTTGTCGGCGGAGCGGTTTGTGGCGAATCCGTTTGGTGGTGCGGGTTCGCGGATGTATCGCACGGGGGATGTGGTGCGGTGGATCGGTGTGTCGGGTGAGCTCGAGTATGTGGGGCGTAGTGATTTTCAGGTGAAGTTGCGTGGTCAGCGGATCGAGTTGGGGGAGATCGAGGCTGCGGTTCGGGATCAGTCGGGTGTGGGTTCTGTGGTGGTGGTGGTGTGGCGTGATCAGTTGGTTGCGTATGTCACTGCTGCGGTGGGGTCGTTGGTTGATGTTGATGTGGTGAAGGTGGGTGTGTCGGCTCGGGTTGCGTCGTATATGGTGCCGTCGTTGTTTGTGGTGTTGGATGTGTTGCCGGTTAATGCGTCGGGGAAGTTGGATCGGCGGTTGTTGCCGGAGCCGGTGTTCGAGTCGGCGGTGTTCAGGGCTCCGGTGTCGGAGTCGGAGGTTGTGGTGGCTCGGGTGTTTGCCGAGGTGTTGGGTGTTGATCGGGTGGGTCTCGATGATGATTTCTTCGAACTCGGCGGCAACTCCCTGTTGGCGACCAAGGTGGTGGCTCGTTTGGGTCAGGCCTTGGATGCGAAGGTTGCAGTGCGGGCGCTGTTCGAAGCCACGACTGTCGAACGGTTGGCAGCGCACGTGGAGGGGGTGTCGGGGTCCGGGGTGCGAGCGGTACTGGCGCCGCAGCCCAGGCCCGAAACGGTACCGCTGTCGCTGGCGCAACAGCGAATGTGGTTCTTGAGCCGATTCGATCCGGATTCCGCCGTCAACAACATCCCGATTGCTTTGAATATCAAAGGTAATCTTGATGTTTCGGCGCTGCGGCAGGCGATTGCGGATGTAATAGAACGCCACGAATCGCTGCGAACCATCTATCCGGAACAAGGTGGACACGGGCGGCAGGTAGTCCTGTTGCCATCGGCGGTGCCGGTCCAACTGACGCCGAAAGCAGTCGAGGCGTCGCGCGTCCAAGACGAACTGCTGAGTTTCGCACTCCAGGGTTTCGATGTGACATCGTCCGTTCCGGTGCGCGTCGGATTGTTCGAACTTGCCGAGAATGTATACGTTCTCGCTTTCGTTGTGCACCATATCGCAGCGGACGGGGTCTCCATGCGTCCGCTGACTCGGGATGTCATGGTTGCCTACGCCGCTCGGGTCTCGAACGGAGTTCCGAATTGGACTCCGCTCGAGGTGCAGTACGCCGACTATGCGCTCTGGCAGCGAGAGGTCCTCGGCGACGAGGACGACCCGGATTCGTTGATTGCAGCTCAGCTGGACCACTGGCGTTCCACGCTGCGTGATTCGCCGGAAGTACTGACGTTGCCGGTTGACCGACCTCGCCCGGCCGTCGCCTCGAATCGTGGTGCTATATACCGCTTCTCTGTCACAGAGGAGCTTCGGTCGAGGTTGGACTCGCTCGCACGCGAACGAAACGCCTCCTTGTTCATGGTGATGCATTCGGCCCTCGCCGTGCTTCTGGCGAAACTGTCCGGTACCAGCGATATCGTGATCGGTACCCCGGTTGCCGGGCGAGGCGAGAAGGCACTCGACGACGTGATCGGCATGTTCGTGAACACGCTGGTCCTGAGGACTCCGGTCGACTTCGCAAGCAATTTCAGTGAGCTCGTGTCGGCGACGCGGAGAACAGACCTTCAGGCGCTCGGTAACGGCGATGTTCCGTTCGAGCGACTGGTCGAGGTACTGGATCCCACCCGATCGCAGGCTCACCACCCGCTCTTCCAGGTCGCGCTGTTCTTCCAGAACATGTCGCAGGATGCGTTGGAGCTTTCAGGGTTGGAGGTGTCGGGCCTCGAGTTCGATGCGGGTATCGCGAAATTCGATCTTCAACTTACCCTCGCTCCCCGTGTCTCAGATGCTCACGACGACGGCATGTATGCCGAATTTGCATACGCCACAGATCTGTTCGACGAGTCGACGATTCATGGATTTGCTGATCGGTTCACCAGGATCCTCGAGCAGGTTGTTGCAGATCCGTCGATCACCATTGGCGACATCGAGATGTTGGAAGAGGCCGAGCGCGAGTCGTTGTTGATTGCACGTAACTCCACCGCGTACGACCTCGGGGACAGCGAGACGTTGGCTTCGTTGTTCGACGTTCGTGTTGCGTTGGCACCTGATGCCGTTGCCGTGGTGTTCGACGGCCGGTCACTGACTTACCAAGAATTGTCAGATCGTGTGAACAAGTTGGCACGCAAGCTGATCGACGATGGGGTCGGGCCCGAATCGTTGGTGGCCTTGGCGATGCGTCGATCGCTCGACCTCGTCATAGGTATGTACGCGGTGATCGCCGCCGGCGGAGCATATGTGCCGTTGGATCCCGATCACCCCGCCGAGAGGATCGGGCACATACTTACGACGGCTGATCCAGTCCGCGTGCTGTCGACGACGAGGGATGCCTTCGTCGCCCCGCACGGCGCCGATGTGCTGTTGGTCGACACTGTCGATCTCGCGAGCTATTCGACTTCAGTCGTTTCCGACGCTGATCGTCGTGGTCGACTGCGTGATACAAATGCCGCTTACGTGATCTTCACTTCGGGTTCGACCGGAAAGCCGAAGGGCGTTGCGGTAACGCACCACGCAATCGTGAACCAGGTGCTGTGGATGCAGGATCAGTATGCCATCGGCGCAGAAGACGTCTATCTACAGAAAACTGCAACGACATTCGACGTCTCGTTGTGGGGATACTTCACTGCGCTGTTGTCCGGCACGCGAGTTGTGCTGGCCTCTCACGACGGACATCGAGATCCCGCATACCTGGCTGGTCTGATCGAAGATCATCGGGTGACGTTGACGGACTTTGTTCCGTCGATGTTGACCGTCTTCGCTTCTTCGGTTCCACAACAGTCATTGGTGTCACTGAGGGCAGTCTTCGTGATCGGTGAGGCATTGCCGGTCGAGACGGCGCGCGCATTCTCTCGGGTATCGTCGGCAGGTTTGCACAACGTGTACGGCCCCACCGAGGCGGCGGTCTCGATCACCTACTACGAAGTCGACGGTTCGGAGTCGACGGGTGTTCCGATTGGAGTGCCCGAATGGAACTCGCAGGTCTACGTGTTGGACAGCCGACTGCGGCCGGTGCCGGTGGGCGTTGCAGGTGAGTTGTATCTGGCCGGGGACCAGCTTGCCCGCGGCTACGTCGCGCGGCCCGATCTCACCAGTGATCGTTTTGTCGCGAACCCGTTTGCCGAGGCGAGTACGACGAGCGGTGAAGTCCTCGACGGCGGCAGTCGCATGTATCGCACCGGGGACCTGGTGTGGTGGAACAATGTCGGCGAACTCGAGTATGTCGGGCGCACCGACTTCCAGGTCAAGTTTCGTGGGCAGAGGATCGAGCTGGGTGAGATCGAGTCCGCGCTGTTGTTGTCGGAGGCGGTGGGGCAGAGCGTGGTGGCGGTGGCCGGTACAGACGCCGGCGACCAACTCGTTGCATACGTTGTCGCACTACCTGATTCAGTAATCGACGTGACGGCTCTGAGGGCTTCGCTCCCGAAAGTTCTGCCAGCGTACATGATTCCGGCAGTCATCATCGTGTTGGAGGAATTGCCGCTCAATTCGTCGGGAAAGCTCGACCGGAAGTTGTTGCCTGAGCCGAAGTTCGAGGTCTCGGCGTTCCGGGCCCCGGTCACTCCGGTGCAGGAGATCGTAGCCTCGGTGTTCGGCGAGGTCCTGGGTGTTCCGAGGGTGGGACTCGATGATGATTTCTTTGCCCTGGGCGGGAATTCGCTGATCGCGACGCAGGTGGCGGCGCGGTTGGGTGAGGCTTTGGATTCGCGGGTTGCGGTACGTCTGTTGTTCGAGACGTCATCGGTCGAGTTGTTGGCAGCACGAGTGGAGTCGGAAGTTGGTTCTGGTGACCGGGTGGCGTTGATCGCGCAGGTCCGCCCGGAGCGAATTCCCTTGTCGCTGGCGCAACAGCGAATGTGGTTCCTGAACCGTTTCGAGCCTGATTCGGCGGTGAACAACCTTCCCCTGGCTATTCGATTGACCGGCAACGTGAACGTTGCGGCTCTGCAGGCTGCTGTCGCGGATCTGGTTGCGCGGCATGAAATTCTGCGGACCGTGTATCCGGAATTCGACGGGGAGGGCTATCAGCGGGTCTTGCCTGCATCGGAGTCTGTGTCGCTTGCGGCTCCTGTCGAAATCGCCGCGGACGAAATCGTGAAAGTTGTAACCGAATTCGTATCGGTGGGTTTCGATGTCACCAGTGAGGTACCTGTCCGCGCCGGACTCTTCCGTGTAGACGAGAACGAGCACGTGCTTGTTTTCGTGGTTCACCACATTGCGGGCGACGGATTTTCCTTCGGGCCGCTGGCGCGCGATGTGATGGTCGCTTACACGGCGAGGCTGGCGGGCGACGCTCCGGGTTGGGCGCCCCTGGCTGTGCAGTATGCCGACTACTCCCTGTGGCAACGACAGGTCCTGGGTCTGGAGGACGACCCCGCCAGTGTCCTGTCACGTCAATTGCACTACTGGACGCAGACGCTCGCGGGTGCTCCCGATGTTCTCGACCTGCCGGCAGATCGAGTTCGGCCGAAGGTTGCATCGAATCGGGGAGCAGACTTCGCATTCCGGATCGACCGACGCATACACGAAGCCATGAGTGCGATTGCCCGGGAACATCAGGCGTCGTTGTTCATGGTGGCACATACGGCCCTGGCAGTTCTTTGCGCACGATTGTCGGGGGCATCCGACATCGCGATCGGTACACCCGTCGCCGGGCGCGGTGATCGCGCTCTTGACGACATGATCGGAATGTTCGTCAACACCCTCGTGCTCCGCACGGATGTTTCGTCGGGTGATACGTTCGTGGCACTGCTCGAGCGCGTCCGCGCAGCTGATCTAGGCGCATTTGCGCACAGCGACATACCGTTCGAACAGGTGGTTGATGCTCTCGACCCGGAGCGTTCGCAGGGGCGCCATCCACTGGTGCAGGTTGTTCTGACCTTCCAGAACATGGCTCCTCATATCTTCGAACTACCCGAATTATCTGTTTCAGGCGTGGACTCGGACGTGGAGTTCGCCAAATTCGACGTGCAGTTGACGATGGCTGAGCAGTTCGACGAATCTGGAGCCGCTGCGGGATTCGCGGCGAAGATTACATATGCGACAGATCTTTTCGACGAATCGACGGTAGCCTCGATGGCATTGCGGTTCGTTCGAGTGCTCGAGGCCGCAGCCGACAATGCGCGTGTCGTGGTGGGCGACATCGAAATGCTCGAGCCCTCCGAGCGTGCGGATGTGTTGGGCTCGTGGTCCGTTCCAGGTGTGAACGTGGACGGAAGTGAAACTCTCGCTTCGATGTTCGCCTCGCAGGTTCGAGATTCACCAGATGCGATTGCCGTGGTTTTCGAGGGCACACGCCTGACTTACCGGGAAGTGGATTCCTCGGCGAACCGGCTGGCACGCAAGCTTGTCGAGCTTGGTGTTGGTCCCGAATCGTTGGTGGCAGTCGTATTGCCGCGCTCGGTCGAGTTGGTGGTTGCACTTCTGGCAGTAGTCAAAGCCGGTGGTGGATATCTTCCGGTGGATCCGTCGTATCCGTCCGAGCGTATTGCGTTCACACTCGCCGATGCACGGCCTGTAGTCGTGCTCGGCTCGGCAGACCTCGCGTTCGGTACCGAGGTTCCGGTTGTGGATGTCATCAGCGAGGATTTCTCCGGATACGGGGCGAGCGCTCTCACCGACACGGATCGTCGTGGACAACTGCAGGCCGACAACGTTGCCTACGTGATCTACACATCCGGTTCGACGGGTCGGCCGAAGGGTGTCGCGGTTACCCATCGAAACGTCGTGGAATTGTTCGCGAACGCTCGACCGAATTTCGCGTTCGACTCGTCTGACGTGTGGACATTGTTCCACAGCTACGCTTTCGACTTCTCTGTGTGGGAGTTGTGGGGCCCGTTGCTGTACGGCGGTACCGTTGTGGTTGTCGACTACCTGACCTCTCGGTCGCCGGAGCAGTTCCGCGAATTGGTTGCTCGCGAGAAGGTCACAGTGCTGAACCAGACTCCGTCTGCGTTCTATCAATTTGCCGAAGCAGATCGTGCCGTCGGTGATTCGGCAGGAGCCCTGTCTCTGAAGCACGTGATCTTCGGCGGCGAAGCGCTGGATCTGTCTCAGCTGACGCGCTGGTACGACCGGCACGACGATTCGTCGCCCAGGTTGGTGAACATGTACGGCATCACCGAGACGACGGTGCACGTCTCCTTCCTGGGCCTGGACGCCGAGACGGTCCGTGGCGCGTCGGCATCCCTGATCGGACGTGGGTTGGGCGGGTTTTCGGTGTTCGTGCTCGACGACAGGTTGCGCCCCGTCCCTGTTGGGGTGCGCGGTGAGATGTATGTTGCCGGGCCACAACTCTCACGCGGTTACGTGGGGCAGCCCGGGTTGACTGCGGGACGATTCGTCGCCAATCCCTTCACCCACAACCGTTCCGGTGGGCTTATGTACCGCACTGGCGACGTTGCGCGCTGGAACGTCAACGGGATGCTCGAGTACGCCGGACGTAGCGACTCGCAGGTACAATTGCGTGGTTTCCGTATCGAGATCGGTGAGATCGAGGCGACTCTTCTTCGCGTGCAGGGTGTCGCTCATGCCGTGGCCATGGTCCGCGCGGACGAGGCGCTCGGTGAGCGGTTGGTGGGATACGTAGTGCCCACTGCCGGTTCGGTTCTCGAGGTTTCCGATGTTCTGGCCTCCGCGTCCCGGTTCCTGACCGGATACATGGTTCCGGATTCGCTCGTAGTGCTCGACGCACTTCCCTTGACGGTGAACGGGAAGCTGGATCGAAAGGCGCTCCCGGATCCGGTCGTCCGACTGCGCGAGTTCCGGGCGCCGGTCACCCCGGCCGAGACTGTCGTAGCGGAAGTGTTCGCGGATGTACTCGGTGTGGAACGAGTCGGCCTCGACGACGATTTTTTTGCTCTCGGCGGAAATTCGTTGGTAGCCACCAGGTTGGCGGCGAGATTGGGTCAAGCGTTGAACACCCAGGTGGCCGTCCGGATCTTGTTCGAGAACTCTACTGTTGTGAATCTGGCGCGATCGGTTTCGGCGCTGGCCGGATCCGGAGCTCGGAAGAGGTTGGAGGCCCGCGAACGTCCGGAGCGCATACCGCTGTCGCTGGCTCAACAGCGTATGTGGTTGGTCAACCAGATGGATTCGGCATCACCGGCATACAACATCCCGTTGGCATTGCGATTGAGCGGAGAGCTGGACGTGACCTCGCTCCGGGCGTCGCTCCGCGACGTTCTGGTTCGGCACGAATCGCTTCGCACCAGGTATCCGAGTGATGCGGATGGGCCGACACAGGTGATCGTCGCCGACGACGCCGTCGCGCTGTCGCTCGAAGTCGTCGAGCTCGAGGACGTCGGAGCAGCGTATGAACGAGTAGCACAGTTCGTATCGCGCGGTTTCGACGTGGCTCAGGAGATTCCAGTGCGTGCCGAGTTGCTGCAGCTCGCGCCTGACGAGTTCGTTTTCGTGCTTGTCGCGCATCACATTGCCGCAGACGGCGAGTCCATGGCTCCGTTGGCGAGAGACATGATGGTGGCGTACGAGGCGCGTTCACGGGGGGCCGCTCCGATGTGGACCGCTCTGCCCGTACAGTACGCGGACTTCTCGCTATGGCAGCGTGAAGTGGTCGGTTCTATCGACCAGGTTGGCTCGCCGGCTGCGAATCAGCTGGAGTTCTGGCGACAAAACTTGAGTGGACTCACCTCGGTCGGGGGCCTGCAGGCCGACAGACAGCGCCCACAGCATGTCTCGACCAAGGCGGGCGTTGCGGAGTTCACCATCGACGGTGCGACTTCGGCTCGGCTGAACGAGATCGCTCGCGAACACAATGCGACGCTGTTCATGGTGGCGCACGCGGCCCTCGGCGTCCTGATCGCCAGGGCGGGCGGCAGTCGAGATTTTGCGATCGGCACTGTGGTGGCCGGCCGGGGTGAAAAGGATCTCGACAACGTTGTCGGCATGTTCGTCAACACTTTGGCTCTTCGAACCGCGCCTGATCTCGATGCAGGATTCGGCGAGTTCGTCTCTTTGGTACGCGACACGGACCTCGAAGCGTTCGCGAATGCAGACGTGCCGTTCGAGGAAGTGACCGGAGCGCTTGGCGTTGCAGCGAACGACCTGTTCCAGATTGCACTCTCGGTCGAGCCGATGGCGGGAGCCGAGTTCACCTTGGACGGGTTGACGATCGCTGCGGTCGAGGGTGTAGAGGCGACAGCGAAATTCGACTTGCAACTGACACTGACCTCGGATCCTCGAACTGGAGGACTGGTAGGGCATCTGGTCTACGCCGCTGATCTGTTCGATCAGCCGACAGTGGACCGGTATGCCCAGAGTTATGTCCGCGTCGTCGACCAGGTGATTGCGGATCCGTCGCGTCCCGTCGGCGACATCGAACTGATGAGTGATGAAGAGCGCGACGTACTGATCGGTTTGTCGAATCCGGTCAGTACTCGATTGGGTGAGACCTCGACGCTGCAGTTACTTCCGCAACTCTTGGCTACTGCGGTCGAGGCCGATCCGGAGGCTCCGGCTCTGGCAGTCGACGGCGAAGAGTACACATATCAGTACGTCGACGCGCGCTCGTCCCGACTTTCGCGTGAATTGATCGGCGGTGGAGTCGGTCCGGGAGATGCGGTGGCGCTTGTCGGTTTGTCGGGTTTGGACAGCGTTGTCGCAATGTGGGCGGTGTCCAAGACCGGCGCAGCGATTGTTGCTGCTACCGATGGGCGTTCCGTCGGAGGAGAAGTACTGCCGGATGCTGTCCGGATGGTCATCACATCTGTTTCTTCGGCGCCGACGATCAGTCGCCCCGACGTCACGACGTTGGTACTCGACGACCCAGAAGTCAGGGAGAGAATAGCTTCACGTTCTGCTCGTCCGGTGAACTACTCGGATCGGGTTCGTCTCCTCGGGGCCGACGATGTTGCGCTGTCGTCGGGAAGCGAAGACGCCGACAGTGTCAGCTACGGACAGCTCACCGACATCATGGCGAGGCTGCGCAGCGCGCACGACGTCGACTACGAATCACGGTTGATGTACGCCGGGACTGTCAGTGACGACCTGGGAGTGAAGACGGTGTTCCTCGCGGCCTCCACCGGCGCTGCGGTGGTGTTGCCCCCGGATGCACTCGACGATACGAATGTCAACCAGATATTGGCTGACGAATGGGTATCGCATGTTGTCGCGCCCACGAATCTGGTCTCGGCAATCGAGTCCGAAGGTTTGCCGGACTTGAGCTTTGTGGTCGATACGGCTCAATGGGGCAATTCTTAGCAATGTCTCATACCGTTCGCACCCGAGGAGCTAGTATTCGGTTCGTACAGACGACCTGCTTCCACGCACAATCTGATGGGTTCGAAGCGCTGGTTCGGGACCATTTGCGTGCTAGGAGAAGTTGTGTCGGAGTATGTCGGCGCCCGTGGCCCGGGACGGGAACGGCATGCTCGCCGTTCCCGTCCCGTCACGCCGTTACTTCATCAATTGATGGCTGCGGCAGTCGAGGCGAACCCGGAGGGAATCGCAGCGGTCTCCACCGGTCGGACGATGACCTATCACGAACTCGACCGGTGGTCGTCGGTGATCGCGCGCAATCTGATCGATCAGGGAGTGTCTCCGGAAGATCGGGTGGCCGTCGTGATGCCGCGGTCTTTGCAGTTGTTGGTGGCTGTCTGGGCTGTGGCCAAATCGGGTGCCGCCTTCGTTCCGATTGACCCGAGCTACCCGGTGGATCGAATCCGCCACATGCTCGAGGACTCAGGTGCCGTCGTCGGAGTGAGTGCCGTCGGAGAACTCCCGTTCGGCGGTGTCAATTGGCTTGGTGTCGAACTGGATCCGATACTTCTCACGGCGGACGCGGAGCCGAGCTACGAACGTAGAGCAGGGCTCCGCGCCGACAACCCTGCCTATGTCGTCTACACATCGGGGACCACGGGGATGCCCAAGGGCGTGGTGGTCACCCACTCCGGATTGGCCAATCTTGTTGCCGAGCAGAGATCGACGCTCGTTCTGACGCGTCGATCTCGTGTCCTGCAAGTAGCGTCGCCGAGTTTTGACGCGTCGATCTTCGAGATCTTGATGGCCACCGGTGTGGCGGGTACGTTGATCGTCTCGCCGCCGGCCGTGTTCGGGGGTGTCGATCTTGCGGAGTTGATATCCCGGGAAGGCGTTACGCACGCAGTAATGACGCCCGCCGTTCTGGCAACGATCGACCCTTGCGCACTCGATACCTTGGAAATGGTGTTGTCGGCCGGTGAAGCGTTGCCTCCGGAGTTGGTCGACAAGTGGGCCGTACCGTTGTCCGCGGGCCGTGAACGCCTGCTGGTCAACGGATACGGGCCGACGGAGGCCACGGTCATGAGCACTTGTTCAACGCCCTTGGTTCCGGGCGATCCAATCGTGATCGGTTCTGCGGTGCAGGGCGTGTCTGTGATCGTTCTGGACGAGCGGCTACAGGCAGTCCCGATCGGTGCTGTGGGTGAGTTGTATGTTGCCGGTGCGGCAATTGCGCGAGGCTATCACGGCAGAGCGGCCCTGACGGCCTCGACATTTGTTGCACTGCCACATGGTCGATCTGGCGAACGTGTCTATCGAACAGGTGATTTGGTTCGGTGGGTGCATGCTCCCGATGCGGAGAGCCGGCCTCGACTGGAGTATGTGGGTCGTGCGGACTTTCAAGTCAAGATCAGGGGAATGAGAGTCGAACCGGGCGAGGTCGACGCGGTGATCAGCGGTCACCCCGACGTCGCATTTGCTGTGACGATTGCACACGAACGTGGCAATGGCGACACTGTGCTTGTTTCGTATACTCTCGCCCGCCCGGGATGCCTGCTCGACGTGTCCGTCGTCAAATCGTGGGCCGCGAGGCGGCTGCCGAACCACATGGTCCCTGCAGTTCTGTGTTCGCTCGATCGGATTCCGCTGACGCCGAGCGGAAAACTCGATCGGCTTTCGCTCCCCGCGCCGATCTTCGACTCAGTGGCCTTGGTTGCTCCGGAAACTCGACTCGAATGCGAAATAGCAAGGGTATTCGAGGAAGTGCTCGAACTCGACGCCGTCGGACGCTATGACAACATCTACAGTCTCGGTGGCAACTCGCTTTCAGCGCTGAGAATCTCAGCCAGGCTGGGCGAGGCACTCGATACCGTGGTGAGTGCTCGACAGCTTTTCGAGGCTGCATCCATCGCTGATCTCGCCGTGGCAATCGAGTCGACGCTCGCAGGCGGGACGCTACCGACGATCACCCGCACAGTCAGACCCGATCTGCTTCCCCTGTCTTTTGCCCAAGAGCGGATGTTGGTGCTGAATTGTCTGGACCCGCAGTCGGCGTCGTACAACATCCCACTCGGATTGAACATCGACGGTCACCTGGACGTGAGCGCTCTGGAATCTGCCTTACACGATGTCATCAACAGACATGAGATTCTCAGAACGGTGTACGTCCAAACGGGCGGGGTTCCGGGTCAGCAAATACTGCCTCCTGATCAGGCTGGGCGGTTCTTCGAGCTCGAGGAGGTCGCCGACGGCGAATTGGCCGCCGCCGCCGCGGCGACAGCCGGCGTGCCTTTTGATCTGTCAAGGCAGATACCGTTGCGAGTAAAGCTTTTTCGATCGGGCCCCTCGAATTTTGTTCTGGTCATGGTGGTGCACCACGTCGCATCCGACGGTCTCTCGATGGCACCATTGGTGCGAGACCTGGCGGCAGCTTACGCGAGTCGCACATCGGGGACCGCGCCGTCGTGGGTCCAGCTGGACATCCAGTACGCGGATTTCGCGCTGTGGCAGCGGCGAGTCATGACCGATCACGATGGGAACTCGCCGCAACTGGGCCGACAACTACAGTACTGGGTCAGGACCCTGGCCGGCATTCCGGATGCTATCGAGCTTCCCCGGGATCGACCACGCCCTTCTGTCTCGACGACAGCAGGGGACGTTGTCGGGTTCGAGTTGGGAGCACACGTTCATCAGAGGCTGTTCGATCTCGCAAGTGCCACCGGAACTTCACTTTTCATGGTTCTGCATGCTGTCTTCGGAATCTTGTTGGCTCGTCTGTCCGACAGCTCGGACGTGGTCATCGGTACGCCTGTTGCCGGGCGTCGACATGCTGCTCTCGACGACATGATCGGGATGTTCGTCAATCTGCTGGTGCTGCGGCTACGCGTCGACCAGGACGTGACCTTTGTGGAGGTACTCGATCGAGCGCGACGAGGTGATTTCGACGCATTCGAGAACTCGGATGTTCCCTTCGACTGGTTGGTGGACGAACTCGCAGTATCTCGTGGTCCACATCGTCATCCGTTGTTTCAGGTAGCCCTGGCTTTCCAGAACGTGCCCGAGCCGAAGCTGGAGCTACCGGGCCTGATGATCTCGCCTTTCGACATCGGCGGTTCGGTGTCGAAGTTCGACCTTCAGCTCACTGTGGTCGAGCGTGGTGATTCCGTCGGGAGTCATGACGGACTTGCCGCGTCGTTCACGTACGCCACCGATCTGTTCGAGCAGACCACGGTGCTCGCCATGGTGGATCAATTCCAGCGAATCGTCTCCGCGGTGTGTGAGGACCCGAACGTCGTAGTCGGGGACATTCCACTCCTCGACAAGAGCATCGAGGACGCGTTGACGACGCGGGCAGGCAGTCGCGAGGTGTCCCCACGAACACTTGCGGACCTGCTCTGGCATGCGGCGGCGGTCGACCCGTCCCGTGTAGCAGTGATCGATGGGTCCAGATCGATGACTTACCGCGAGCTGATGATCCGGTCGTCGGCGATCGCCCGCGAACTCGAGACTCGTGGGATCGGCGCCGAAGATTTCGTCGCAGTGTGCGTGCAGCGGTCACTCGAGTCGGTGCTCGCCGTGTGGGCTGTCAGTGCTACGGGGGCGGCGTTCCTGCCGGTCGATACTCGGTATCCAGCCAAACGCGTCGAATACATGCTGACTGATTCATCCGTCGAATACGGTCTCACGACGGCTCGAGACTGCGTTGGTTTGCCGCAGATCGTCGACTGGATTCACATAGCGACGATTGTCGACGATTCGAATGGATCCTTCGCCACGTCCGAACGCGTTCGCCCCGTCGAGCCGGGGAATTCGGCGTACGTCATCTACACCTCGGGTTCAACCGGGCAGCCGAAGGGAGTCGTGGTCTCGCACCGAGGGCTGGCCAGTTTCGCTGATGAGCAAAAGTCTCGGTACCGGCTTCGGCCGGAGTCACGAGTACTCCACTTCGCTTCACCGAGCTTCGATGCGTCGATACTCGAACTCCTACTCGCAGTTGGCGCCGGCTCGACCATGGTCATCGTTTCGCCGGAGATCTTGGGCGGTCAGGAGCTGTGGGACGAACTCGCGCACAACGAGATCACTCATATGTTCGCGACACCGTCAACACTCGGATCGCTACCCTCGACAGGCCTGAGTGACCTGGAGGTGGTAGTCGTCGGGGGAGAGAGCTGCCCACCGGAGCTGATCGATCGATGGTCACGAGAGGTGTCGTTCTTCAATGGATACGGTCCGACCGAAGCTACCGTGATGGCGACGATCAGTGATCCGCTGACCCGGGACTCGGGAGTTGATATCGGTGCACCTGTCATCGGGGCGCGCGCGTACGTGCTGGATCGGCGGTTGCGGCCGGTCCCCGACGGAGTGGTCGGCGAGTTGTACCTGGCGGGCGCCGGTGTCGCCCGTGGATACCATCGCCGGTTCGGCTTGACCGCATCACGATTCGTTGCGAGCCCGTTTGGTCCGACAGGAGACCGGATGTATCGAACCGGCGACACTGCGCGTTGGAGTGGTGGGGGAGTGCTCGAATATGTCGGTAGGTCAGACCTGCAAGTTCAACTCAGGGGCATCCGAATCGAACTTGGTGAGGTGGAGTCGGCGCTACTGGCCTACCCCGGAGTTTCTCGCGCTGCGGCGACAGTTCGAGGGCATGCCTCATCCGATGATCGATTGATCGGATATGTTGTGGCAGAGCCAGGGGCTACAGTGCTCTCGGGGGCGGTAGTCGAGAGCGTAAGGGCGGCATTGCCTTCACCATTGGTTCCCTCGGAAGTCGTTGTTCTGGATAGTCTTCCGTTGACGGTAAATGGCAAACTGGATCGTGAAGCGCTGCCCTTGCCGATTGCGAAGTCACGCCATGTTCGACTGGCGATTTCGCCGACAGAACGCGTTGTCGCGTCTGCGTTCGTCACCGTTCTCGCGTTGCGGGCGGACGTGAAAGTGGGACTCGACGACAACTTCTTCGAGCTCGGCGGAACCTCTTTGCTCGCGACGCGTCTGGCTGATTTTCTGCGCACCGCATCGGGGAAGAGTGTGCAGGCTCGTTTGGTTCTGGAATTTCCGCGGCTCTACGACTTGGCCGCCGCGCTCGATCGCGGAACCGATTCGGATCCCGACCGATCGCTCGAGGTGCTACTGC
Organism: Rhodococcus sp. 27YEA15; assembly: GCF_049739425.1. Classification (NCBI taxonomy): domain Bacteria; kingdom Bacillati; phylum Actinomycetota; class Actinomycetes; order Mycobacteriales; family Nocardiaceae; genus Rhodococcus; species Rhodococcus sp. 27YEA15. Next base: position 3,453,789 of record NZ_JBMHHW010000001.1, on the reverse strand, counting down.
CGATCAGGCCGATCGGTGTAGCCACACCGATCTTCTGTATCCACCCGCTGTCTGGATTTGCCTGGTCGTACGCTGCTCTGTCGTCGTTTGTCGACCCCGACACTCCGATGTACGGACTTCAGAGCCCGTATATTCTGGAGTCGGAGGATTTGCCGAGAAGCCTGGAAGAATACATTTCTCGATACTTCGCCGAGATCGTGGCTGTACAACCTGAGGGGCCCTATCGGCTCGTCGGATGGTCGTTCGGTGGCTTACTCGCTCACGGCATTGCAACGCGATTGCAGGCGGACGGACGAACTGTCGAATCCTTGACCATGTTGGATTCGATGCCGATCCAGGTAGGTGGGTCGATTGTCGACATGCTCATGGATGAACTTCGCTCTGCGGGCATCGATATCGACGGCAGGGACAGCGGGGGCAGCGAAGAATTCTCGCGCGAGGTGATGACAGATCTGTACGAGTTGATTCGTGTCCACGCCGAATCCTTGACAATCGATCGTCTGGGTCGGTTGATGAACAGTCTTTCCGACATCGGCGGGTACATCGACGCATACAGTCCGCAACTCTTCCGCGGCCATCTGAACTTCGTGAGCGCGGCGGAGCATCCCGACAGCAGCGACGCTGCGCTTCTCTGGCAACCATTCGTCACCGGCAAAATTTACGACGTGCACGTCGACGTTCCGCACGGCCAACTTCTCGGAGCGGAGGGTGTATCTACAGTTGGCCCGGTGCTGGGAACGCTACTCTCGATGACCTGACCTGACCTGACCTGACCTGACCTGACCTGACCTGAGTGCGTGCACCTGAGGTAGCGGGGCATATCGGTCCGCGCCTCGGAAGCTCCCGATGCGGCAGGAGGAGCTGCTCGAGGTCTGATCGGCCATTGCGATGTGTCGAGGACGAGAGCTGTGAGCCAATCGGCCGGCAAGGTTTCTGCTGCGCCCTTCAGCACACTTTCTGTATCCGAATGCCGCTTTCTGTATCGGACTACCGCTGTCGATGACGAATGTGTCGAACTGAATCCCCTTGGCGAAACTTTGACGTAGCGGCGGTGCTCTCGAAACGGTCGTTTGGGAGGTTGCAGTCGTCGATTGGAGCACGAAACTCTTGTCGGTCGCTGCGGTCGGTCCATATCGCGCTCGTTGTGACGAGACCCTCTGCCGCCGCCGGAGTGCAAGATACCCGAGTTGGCGGATGCTTTTTTCACCGACTGTCGGCTACGTCAAGCGACATGTTCCGGTCCGTGCGGCCGGCTGCACCATTGGTCGCAACACTCGGGACGGCCCGGATCTTGTCCACGTCAGATCTGACGATCACCGTCTTTCGATACCTGACTGCTACCTCTCGTACCGTACGACCACTGTGCGTGACCACGAAGTAGCGCGAGGTAGACCGCTACGGCCGGGTCGAAGTAGCGCGAGGGGACCGCTACGGCCGGGTCACTGTGCGGAGGGGCAGTCCTGCCCGAGCCTGGCGTCATCAGCATCGACAACTGTTGAACAACTGGAACTCTCGAATGGAGCAAGCGTGATATTCAAGTCAAATTCGACATGACGGCGTACCGCTGGAGTGATCCCAGGTGTCGACGACCGTGCCGACTCTATCCGGTCCGATATGGACGCTATTTCCGATTGTCAGAGGTAGTTGATGTCGAAATCTGTTTAACGGAAGCTTGTTTGGCGATCTTGAAACCTCACAATTCGCCACTTTCGACTCTCGGTTTCGAGTCTCCCTCGTCCAAAGCATGCCCGATTATTCCGAAAAGTGATGGGAATAGTCTCTTCTGGGGATAATCCGTTATTGTCGGTGAAGCGTCGACCTGTCGAGACCGAGGATGTTCCCGGAACGCAGTTCGGCGAACCCGTTGAGAAACCGCTGTCCCCAAGGTGTCCAGGAGCACGAAGAGTGGGCGGCAACCTTGGTGACCGCTGACGGTGCGATGGCTGGTACGGGTCGTGGGCGGGGCGTGCGAGTGAGTGATGTTCGAAGGGGAGAGAGAATGCGCGGCAACACACAAAATTCCGACGTCGCAGTCAAGCGAACAACGCGAGCGCCTCGTGTGCGTGAGGAGCGTCGTCGGCGTGGTTCGCGGGTGTTGTTGTTGCCGCAGTTGTTGGTGGCGGCGGTGGAGTTGGATCCGGGTCGGGTGGCGTTGCGGTGTGGGGGTCGTTCGGTTTCGTATGCGGAGTTGGATGAGTGGTCTTCTCGTTTGGCTCGGGTGTTGATTGCTGGTGGTGTGGGGCCGGAGGATCGGGTTGCGGTGTCGGTGCCGCGGTCGATCGAGTCTGTGGTGGCGTTGTGGGCGGTGGCGAAGTCGGGTGCGGCTTTTGTGCCGGTTGATCCTAATTATCCGGTTGATCGTGTTTTGTACATGATTGAGGATTCTGGTGTTTCGGTGGGGTTGACGGTTGAGGGCGTGGTGGGTGGTCTTCCTTCGTCGGTGGATTGGAAGTCGATTGATTCGCCTGAGATGGGTCAGTTGTTGTCGGGGGTCTCGGGTGACCCGGTGGTGTACTCGGATCGTGTGTCGTTGTTGCGTGCGGAGCATGTGGCGTATGTGATTTATACGTCGGGTTCGACGGGTCGGCCGAAGGGTGTGGTGGTTACTCATTCCGGTCTCGGGGTTCTGTTGACCGAGCAGGTCGAGCGTATGGGTGTGACTGCGTTGTCGCGGGTTCTGCATTTCGCTACGCCGAGTTTCGATTTGTCGTTGTTCGAGTTGTTGTTGGCGATTGGTTCGGGTGCGACGACGGTGATTGCGCCGACCACTATTTATGGTGGGTCGGATTTGCGGGATCTCATCGACGCTGAGCGGGTGACCCATGTCAGTGGGACGCCGTCGTTCCTTGCGTCGGTGGATCCGTCGGGGCTCGACACGGTTGAGGTAGTGGTGGCTGCGGGTGAGGCGTGCCCGTCCGAGCTTGTTGCCAAGTGGGCGCCGGGTCGGCGTTTTTTCAATGTGTACGGGCCTACTGAAACGACGATCGTGTCGAATATGGCGGAGTTGTTCGTGGGCGGGCCCGTGACGATCGGGCGACCTAATCGGGCTACTCCGGAGTTGGTGCTCGATGCCAGGTTCCATGCTGCATCGGTTGGTTCGACGGGTGAGTTGTATATAGCGGGGCCGCAGGTTTCGCGTGGTTATCATAATCTGGCTGCGGTGACGGCGAGTAGGTTTGTCGCGAATCCGTTTGGTGCGCCGGGTGATCGGATGTATCGCACGGGTGATGTGGTGCGGTGGGTCGACGACGAGTTTGGTGAGCGCAGTATCGATTATGTCGGTCGAGCGGATTCGCAGGTCAAGATTCGTGGGTTCCGGATCGAGTTGAGTGAGATCGATGCGGTTATCGCTTCTGATTCGCGGGTGGAGTTCGTGGCGACGCTTGGGCGCAAGCTCGACAACGGCGAAACCGTGTTGGTGGCGTATGTCGTGCCTGTCGTTGGTGCGGAGGTGACGTCCGACGCGATCATCGAGTCTGCTCGGCGGGTTTTGCCGCGTCATATGGTGCCTGCGTCGGTGATGGTGATTGACGGGATTCCGTTGACGCCGGTGGGGAAGCTTGATTCTGCTGCGTTGCCGGATCCGGTGTTTCAGTCGCGTGTTTTCCGTGAGCCGTCTTCTGGTGGGGAGGCGTTGGTGGCGGGGGTGTTCGGTGAGTTGTTGGGTCTCGGGCGGGTGGGGGCTGATGATGATTTCTTCGAGTTGGGTGGTAATTCGCTGATTGCGGCGAAGTTGGCGGGTCGGTTGAGTGCGGTTTTCGGGTTCCGTGTTCAGGTGAAGACGTTGTTCGAGTCGTCGACGGTGGCGGGTTTGGCTGCGGTGTTGTCGAGTTCGGGTGGTCGGTCGCGGGAGGCGTTGGCGGCTCGGGTGCGTCCGGTGCGGGTGCCGTTGTCGTTGGCGCAGCAGCGGATGTGGTTTTTGTCGCGGTTCGATGCGGTGTCGGGTGTGAACAATATTCCGATCGTGTTGCGGTTGTCTGGTGTGGTGGATGTGGCGGCGTTGGCGGCTGCGGTGTCCGATGTTGTTGGTCGGCATGAGGTGTTGCGGACGGTGTATCCGGAGTTCGAGGGGGTGGGGTTCCAGCGGGTTCTTTCGGTGGGCGAGTTCTCTGTTGATGTTTCGGCGGAGCGGGTGGCTGAGTCGGAGTTGTTGGCGGTGTTGGTTCCGGTGGTGACGGAGGGGTTCGATGTCACGTCGGAGGTGCCGTTGCGGGTTCGGTTGTTCCAGACTGGTTCGTCGGAGTTTGTGTTGGCGTTGGTGATTCATCATATTGCTGCTGATGGTGTGTCGATGGGGCCGCTTACGCGTGATGTGATGGTGGCGTACGAGGCTCGGTCTCGGGGTGTGGTTCCGGGGTGGGCGCCGTTGGTGGTGCAGTATGCGGACTATTCCCTCTGGCAGCGTGAGGTGTTGGGGTCCGAGGATGATTCGTCGTCGTTGGTGTCCGAGCAGTTGGGGTATTGGACGTCGGTGTTGGCGGGGTTGCCGGAGCGGATCGAGTTGCCGGTGGATCGTCCGCGTCCGTTGGTGGCATCTAATCGTGGTGCGAGTTACCGGTTTTCGGTAGACGAGCGGTTGCATCGGGCGCTCGAGCAGTTGGCGCTTGATCGTGGTGTGTCGTTGTTCATGGTGGTGCATGCGGCGTTGGCGGTGTTGTTGGCGCGGCTCGGTGGTAGTGATGATGTGGTGGTGGGTTCGCCGATCGCGGGGCGGGGTGAGCCGGAGCTCGATGATGTGATCGGGATGTTCGTCAACACGTTGGTGTTGCGGACGGAGGTGGATTCTTCGGAGTCGTTCTCGGTGTTGCTTTCTCGGGTTCGTGAGGTTGATCTGGGGGCGTTCGGGAACGAGGATGTTCCGTTCGAGCGGTTGGTGGAGGTGCTCGATCCGGTGCGGTCGCAGGCCCATCATCCGTTGTTCCAGGTGGCGTTGTTCTTTCAGAACATGACACAGGACGTGTTGGAGTTGCCGGGGTTGACTGTCGCGGGGTTCGATGCGGGGGTCGAGGTCGCGAAGTTCGATCTGCAGTTGACGGTGTCACCGGTCGAGGAGGGCGGTGTCGGTGTGGGGATGCCGATGTCGTTGACGTATGCGACGGATTTGTTCGACGAGTCGACGGTTGTCTCGTTTGCCGATCGTCTGGTGCGGGTTCTCGAAGCGATGGTGGCGGAGCCTGATTCGGTTGTCGGGGATGTGGAGTTACTCGGTGCGGACGAGCGTTCGCAGGTGTTGGTGGCGGTCAATGACACTGTTCACGAGTTGACTGCCGGCGTGTTGTTGCTCGACGGGTTTGTTGCGCAGGTGGCGGCGACTCCGGGTGCGGTGGCGGTGGTGTTCGAGGGGCAGTCTCTGACGTATGCGCAGTTCGGGTCTCGGGTCAATCGTCTTGCCCGGTATTTGATTGCGCAGGGTGTGGGGCCGGAGTCGTTGGTGGCGTTGGCGATGCGCCGGTCGATCGATCTCGTGGTGGGTATGTATGCGGTGGTCGCTGCGGGTGGGGCGTATGTGCCGTTGGATCCGGATCATCCGGCCTCGCGTAATGGTCATATTCTCGCTACTGCGGCACCGGTGTGTGTGTTGTCCACTGCTGGTGACGGTGTGGTGTTGCCGGGTGCGTTCGATGTGGTGTTGATCGATGTGGTGGATGTGTCGGGGTACTCGGATGCGCCGGTTTCTGATGCGGATCGTGTTGCTCCGCTGCGGGGTTCGAATGCGGCGTATGTGATTTTCACGTCGGGGTCGACGGGGAAGCCGAAGGGTGTGGCGGTTTCGCATGCGGCGATCGTCAATCAGATGGGGTGGATGCAGGGCCGGTATGTTCTGACCGGGTCGGATGTGTATCTGCAGAAGACGGCGACGACGTTCGATGTGTCGTTGTGGGGTTTCTTCTTGCCGTTGGCGGTGGGTGCGCGGTTGGTGGTGGCCACTCATGACGGTCATCGGGATCCGGGGTATTTGGCGTCGGTGATCGCTGATCAGGGTGTGACGGTGACGGACTTCGTGCCGACGATGTTGTCGGTGTTCGCGGGCGAAGTATCTGCGGGCCAGTTGGTTTCGTTGCGTGATGTGTTCGTCATCGGTGAGGCGTTGCCGGCGCAGACGGTGCGTGATTTCGGTGTGGTCTCGGGTGCGCGGGTTCACAACTTGTATGGTCCGACCGAGGCTGCGGTGTCGATCACGTTCGCGGATGTGACGAGTGCCGGCGCTGGTGGTGTGGTCTCTATTGGTGTGCCGCAGTGGAATTCGCAGGTGTTTGTGTTGGATTCTCGGTTGCGTCCGGTGCCGGTGGGTGTGGCGGGTGAGTTGTATCTGGCGGGTGTGCAGTTGGCTCGTGGGTATGTTTCTCGTCCGGATTTGTCGGCGGATCGGTTCGTGGCTAATCCGTATGGTGGGGCGGGTTCGCGGATGTATCGCACGGGGGACTTGGTGCGGTGGACTCGGTCGAGCGGAGCGAGGGGTGTTGTAGGGGCTTGCGGTGAGCTCGAGTACATCGGTCGCAGCGATTTTCAGGTGAAGTTCCGTGGTCAGCGGATCGAGTTGGGGGAGATCGAGTCGGCGTTGGTGGCCGATGTGTCGGTGTCGGTGTCGTCGGTGGCTGTGGTCTCGACCAAGACCGGTGATCAGTTGGTGGGGTATGTGGTGCCGGCGTCGGGTGCGGTGGTTGATACTGCGGCACTGGTGGATTCGTTGGGGGCGGTGTTGCCGTCGTATATGGTGCCGTCGCAGATCATGGTGTTGGAGGCTTTCCCGCTCAATGCGTCGGGGAAGTTGGATCGGAAGTTGTTGCCGGAGCCGACGATAGAGGCTGCGGTGTTCCGGGCTCCGGTGACGGCGGTGGAGCAGATCGTTGCGTCGGTGTTCGCGCAGGTCCTCGGTGTGGATCGGGTGGGTCTTGATGATGATTTCTTTGCTTTGGGTGGTAATTCGCTGATCGCGACGCGGGTGGTGGCGCGGTTGGGTGAGGCGCTCGATGCGCAGGTTCCGGTGCGGGTGTTGTTCGAGGCGTCGTCGGTGCAGGGTGTGGCGGCGCGGGTGGAGTCGGAGGCGGGTTCGGGTGCTCGGGTGCCTCTGGTGCCCCAGTCGCGTCCGGAGCGGGTGCCGTTGTCGTTGGCGCAGCAGCGGATGTGGTTCCTGAACCGGTTCGAGCCGGAGTCGACGGCATACAACTTGCCGGTCGCGATTCGGTTGTCGGGGTCGTTGGATGTGGCGGCTCTGCAGGTAGCTGTGTCGGATGTTGTTGCCCGGCATGAGATTTTGCGGACGGTGTATCCGGAGGTCGACGGCATCGGCTACCAGCAGATCGTCCCGGTCGATCGGGTGGAGCTGGATCTGACACCGGTTTCGGTGTCGGAGGCCGACGTGGTGTCGGCGGTGATCGGATTCATGGCTGCTGGTTTCGATGTGGCGGTGCAGGTTCCGGTTCGGGCGCGGTTGTTCGCGGTCTCGGAGTCGGAGTTCGTGTTGACATTTGTGGTGCATCACATCAGTGGTGACGGCTCCTCGATGGGACCGTTGACACGCGATCTGATGGTGGCGTACCTGGCTCGATCGGCGGATGCTGTGCCGTCGTGGGCGCCGCTCGAGGTGCAGTATGCGGATTACGCGTTGTGGCAGCGTGCGGTGTTGGGGTCCGAGGACGATCCGTCGTCGCTGCTTTCGCGTCAGGTCGAGTTCTGGTCGGGTGCTCTTGCGGGGTTGCCGGATCAGTTGGTGTTGCCGTGGGATCGGCCGCGGCCGGCGGTGCAGTCGTTCGCCGGTGGGCAGGTGCCGGTGGTGATCGGTGCAGACCTGCATCGTCGTCTCGAACAGGTGGCACAACAGCACAATTCGACGTTGTTCATGGTGGTGCATGCGGCGTTGGCGGTGGTGTTGGCGCGGTTGTCCGGTAGCGATGACATCGCTGTGGGTACTCCGATCGCCGGCCGCGGCGAGAGAGCGCTCGATGACCTGGTCGGGATGTTCGTCAACACATTGGTGTTGCGGATGCCGGTCCAGGCGAGTGCTACGTTCACCGATGTGCTTGCACTCTCGCGTGAGGCGGATTTGGCGGCGTTTGCGCATGCGGATGTGCCGTTCGAGCGTTTGGTGGAGGTGCTCAATCCGGTTCGGTCGACGGCGTATCATCCGTTGTTCCAGGTGGGGCTGTCGTTCCAGAACCTCGGCCAGAATGCTTTCGAGTTACCGAACTTGACGCTCTCCGGTGTCGAACTCGACAGTGGAACATCACAGTTCGATCTTCACTTGATCGTGACCGACCACTACGACGGTGGGGCCGCGGCTGGGATAACCGGCGTGATGACGTTCGCGTCGGCGTTGTTCGACGAAGCGACGGTGGCCGGTTTTGTGGATCAGTTCGTGCGCGTTCTGACTGCGATTACGGACGACGTCGAAACTGTGATCGGTGATATCGATCTGCTCATCGATACAGATAGAAGCCTGGTCGAGCGAGCAGGGCACGGGGTGTCGTGTGCTGGTGTGTCGGGGACGTTGGTGGATTTGTTCGACGAGCAGGTGGTTCGTGGTGCGGGTCGTGTTGCGTTGGTGTGTGGTGGTGTCGAGCTGTCGTACGGTGAGTTCGATGTTCGGGTGAATCGTCTTGCCCGGTATTTGATTTCGGTGGGTGTAGGGCCGGAGTCGTTGGTGGCGTTGGTTGTTCGTCGTGGTGTAGATTTGTTGGTGGGGATGTATGCGGTAGTCAAGGCTGGTGGCGGGTATGTTCCGGTGGATCCGGATCAGCCGGCGGATCGTTCGGCGTTCATCGTCGAGGCTGCTGCTCCGGTGTGTGTGGTCACTACTTCTGATGTTGGTTTCGATGCTGGTGTGGTGCCGGTGGTCGAGATCGATGTTGTCGATGTGTCTGGTTTTTCGGATGCTCCTGTCTCGGATGTGGATCGGGTGTCGCCGCTGCGGGCGGAGAACACGGCGTATGTGATTTTCACGTCGGGGTCGACGGGTCGGCCGAAGGGTGTGGCGGTTCCGCATGGGGCTGTGGTGAATCAGTTGCTGTGGAAGCGTGAGGTCTTCGATCTCGATCAGGATGATGCGGTGTTGCTCAAGACTGCGTCGACGTTCGATTTGTCGGTGTGGGAGTTCTGGTCTGCGTTGGTTTCGGGTGCGCGGTTGGTGATCGCGAAGGTCGGTGGTCAGCAGGATCCGGAGTATCTGCTCGATGTGATGGCGGTCTCGGGTGTGTCGACGTTGCATGTGGTTCCGTCGATGTTGGAGGCGTTGACGGCTACTGCTGCGGGTGGTGTACTTCCGTCGGGTCTTCGTCAGGTGTTGGCGATCGGTGAGGCGTTGCCTGCCGATCTGGCGCGGCGTGTGCGTGGGGCCAATCCTGGTGTGCGGTTGTTCAATTTGTACGGTCCGACGGAAGCGGCGGTGTCGGTGACCTCGCACGAGGTGACCGATGGTGATGTGTCGTCGGTGTCGATCGGGTCGGCGGAGTGGAATACGCAGCTGTTGGTGTTGGATTCGCGGTTGCATCCGGTTCCGGTGGGTGTCGCGGGTGAGTTGTATCTTGCGGGTGCGCAGGTCGCTCGGGGGTATCACGGCCGGGTGGATTTGTCGGCGGAGCGTTTCGTGGCCAATCCTTACAGCGGTGCGGGTTCGCGGATGTATCGCACGGGCGATGTGGTGTCGTGGAATCGTTCGGGTGAATTGGAGTATGTGGGGCGCAGCGATTTCCAGGTGAAGTTGCGTGGTTTCCGGATCGAGCTCGGTGAGATCGAAGCCGCGTTGGTTGCTGTCGATTCGGTGGGTCAGGCGGTGGCCGTCGTGCACGAGGATGCGCACGCCGGTGAGATGCTGGTTGCGTACGTCGTTGCGTCACCGGGATCGGATGTCGATGTCGACGGTGTTCGTGAGGTGTTGGCGGCGGGTCTGCCCTCCTACATGGTGCCCTCGCAGATCGTGGTGCTCGAGGAGTTCCCTCTCAATGTCAACGGTAAGTTGGATCGGAAGCTGTTGCCGGAGCCGGTGTTCGAGAAGGCGGTGTTTAGGGCTCCGGTGACGGCGGTGGAGGAGATCGTTGCGTCGGTGTTCGCGGATCTGCTCGGTGTGGATCGGGTGGGTCTTGATGACGATTTCTTTGCTTTGGGTGGTAATTCGCTGATCGCGACGCGGGTGGTGGCGCGGTTGGGTCAGGCGCTCGATGCGCAGGTTCCGGTGCGGGTGTTGTTCGAGGCGTCGTCGGTGCAGGGTGTGGCGGCGCGGGTGGAGTCGGAGGCGGGTTCGGGTGCGCGGGCGCCTCTCGTGCCTCAACCGCGGCCGGAGCGGGTGCCGTTGTCGTTGGCGCAGCAGCGGATGTGGTTCCTCAGTGTTTTCGATCCTGACTCTGCGGTGAACAACATTCCCATGGCGATTCGGTTGTCGGGTGTACTCGACGTCGATGCGTTACAAGCGGCGATCACGGATGTGATAACGCGCCACGAGATTTTGCGCACTGTTTACCCTGAAATCGACGGAGTCGGATACCAGCGGATTCTTCCGATCCGAGATGCGGGCGTGCAGCTCGTACCGGTGGACGTTTCTGCAGCAGACCTCGATGCGGCGGTCGCAGACTTCATCGGTGCGGGCTTCGACGTGAGATCTCATGTTCCGCTGCGTGCACGGCTGCTCAGAGTTGCCGATGACGACTTCATGGTGGTCATCGTGGTGCATCACATCGCAGCGGATGGCTTTTCGATGGGCCCGATGACGCGGGACGTGATGATCTCGTACGAGGCCCGCAGTCGAGGCGAAACGCCGACGTGGCAGCCCTTGCCAGTTCAATTCGCCGACTACGCTCTCTGGCAACGCGAAGTCTTGGGGTCCGAAGACGATCCTGGCAGTCTGCTCTCGCGCCAAGTCGAGTTCTGGAAGATGCGCCTCAGTGGTGTACCTGACACGTTCGACCTCCCGATGGATCGGCCGCGTCCAGCGATTGCCACCAATCGAGGGCGGACTCATGCATTCGAGATCGATGCGATCTTGCATGCCAAGATGCTGGATCTCGCGACGAAGAACAACGTGACTCCATTCATGTTGGTACACGCGGCATTTGCGGTCTTGTTATCGCGTGTGAGTGGCTCTTCGGACGTCGTGGTCGGCGTTCCGGTGGCAGGACGTGGGGACGTCGAATTGGACGATCTGATCGGGATGTTCGTCAACGCGGTTGTTCTGCGCACTCCTGTCGATGCGACTGATTCGTTCAGCGACCTGTTGGCGCGAGTCAAAGAAGTCGACCTCTCGTCCCTTGCCAATTCCGATGTGCCGTTCGAGCGTCTTGTCGAGGTGCTCAATCCTGTCCGCTCGCAATCACACAACCCGATCTTCCAGGTCGAGTTCGCGTTCCAGAACATGGAAAAGTCGACTCTCGAACTTGATCGCTTGTCGGCGTCCGGTGGTGAAGTGGCGTCGGGTCACTCTCCATTCGATCTAGGGCTTGCAGTAACCGAATTGACTGCGCCGGACGGGGCCCCGTCCGGGATGGCCGGGCACCTGACGTACGCGGTGGACCTGTTCGACGAATCGACGATAGTCTCGTTTGGTCGGCGTTTCGTGCAGATACTCGAGGCAGTCGTGCAGTCGAGCGGGCAATCGATCGGCGACATCGACGTTCTCAGCGAAGTCGAACGTGCACGTATCTTTGCGGACTCGATCGCAGTACCGACGCCCCCTCGAACTGCCTCCATCCTGGAGCGGTTTCGCACTCGACTGAACGCCGCACCCACAGCGATTGCCGTTGTTGCGGGCGATCGGGTGATGACGTACGAAGATTTGGATCGACGCTCATCGGCGCTGGCCCGTGAGCTCCGATCGAATGGCATCGGTGCGGATGATGTAGTGGCAGTTGCTTTTGTCCGCTCTGTCGAATGGATCGTGGCGCTGCTGGCGACGTGGAAGGCCGGCGCAGCCTACGCGCCGGTGGATCCGACCCAACCACTCTCTCGCATCCTTTCGTTGGTCGCGGATCTGTCTGCCAAATGCGTCGTCGGCATGGAAGAGTGGATTTCCGAACACGAATTTGCGGTGTCGACGATCGGGTTGGGGACACATTTCGAGGACACCGGCGTTGACGACGCTCACCGTGACTGGCGAGTTCTCTCTTCCTCGCTGAGACTCGGATACGTGATCACGACTTCGGGTTCCACTGGTAAGCCGAAAGCCACGTGTGTACCGATGTCGGGTATCGAGAACACCGTCGATTGGTACGAGAAAGCCCTGGATCTACGAACCCCCTCCGGGATTCTGGTCGCTACGTCGCCGTCGTTCGATCTGACACAGAAGAACATCTGGGTGTCGTTGTCCGGTGGCCACACGATCTACCTGAGCGATCCGCAGTTCGATCCAAGCGAGATACTGACTACTATTTCTCGTGGCGCGGTACGGGTTGCGAACATGTCGCCGTCCGTGTTCGAAGCAGTGGTACAGGCAGATTCTTCGGAGGTTCTCTCGGGCCTCGAAGCAGTATTTCTCGGCGGCGAACCTCTGCGTACGGGGCGTCTGGCTGGAGTCGCGGCACGCGGAGTGAAGATTTTCAACAGTTACGGGCCGACAGAGGCATCAGATGTGGTGTCCTTTCATCAGGCCGACATGGACGAGTCAGACGTACCTATCGGTCGACCGATTCCGAACACGAATCTGTTCGTTCTCGATTCGAGATTGCAACTGGTGCCGACGAACGTGGTGGGCGAGCTGTATGTCGGCGGCGTCGGGACAGGTCGCGGCTACGGCGGGCGGGCAGACCTGACTGCCGAGCGCTTTGTCGCGCACCCGTTGGTCGGAATCGGAGAACGGATGTATCGCACCGGAGACCTGGTTCGGTGGAACAAAAGCGGTGCGTTGGAGTACATCGGGCGCAGCGATTTTCAGGTCAAACTCCGTGGAATGCGAATCGAACTCGGCGAAATCGAGGCGGCATTGTTGTCGGTGCCAGGCATCGCCCGGGCCGTGGTGGTAGTTCGGCAAGTGCCGGAGGTCGGTGACCGATTGGTCGCCTACGTGGTCGGTGAATCTGTGGGCGCAGTCGACATCGAGAAGTTGAGGCTGGAATTGGGTACGCGATTGCCCTCGTACATGGTGCCCTCGACGACGATGGTTCTCGACGAGTTCCCGCTCAATGCGTCTGGAAAAATCGACCGCAAGCAGTTACCCGAGCCTGAAGTGATCACGAACGCATTTCGTGCCCCGGTCACATTTGTCGAGCAGACAGTGGCCGGAGTATTCGCCGAACTTCTGGGTACAGATCGATTGGGACTTGACGACGACTTCTTCGAACTCGGAGGAAATTCACTCGTCGCGACGCGGGTCGCATCCAGGTTGGGCCGTGCTCTGAACGCACAGGTTCCTGTTCGAGCCGTGTTCGAATCCACGACGGTCCAGGCGTTGGCCGAGCGAATTGCAAAACTTGTGGGTGAAGGGAGTCGGCTCGAGCTTGCAGCGCAGGTGCGGCCGAACCGTATCCCACTCTCGTTGGCGCAACAGAGAATGTGGTTCCTCAACCGCTTCGATTCCGAGTCGACAGCCAATAATATTCCGATCGCGATCCGCCTTTCCGGCGACTTGAACATCGCCGCATTGCAGGCGGCGGTTGCAGACCTGATCGGCCGTCACGAGTCGCTTCGGACCTTGTACCCGGAAGTCGACGGGGTTGGCTACCAGCACATTCTTCCGGCCGGCGAGGCGGTACCTGACCTCACCCCGGTGGAGGTCTCGGAGACCGGAGCGTTAGGTGCGGTATCGGAATTCGTGGCGACGGGGTTCGACGTCACTCGCGAGGTTCCGGTTCGGGCGCGATTGTTCGAACTATCCAATGATTCGAGAGAGGCGAAGGCCGAGTATCTACTTGCCTTCGTCGTCCACCACGTGGCCGGCGACGGTTTCTCGATTGGCCCGCTCACCCGAGATCTGATGATCAGCTACGAAGCTCGCCACCGAGGCGCGGAGCCGGGTTGGGCGCCGCTCACAATTCAATACGCGGACTATGCCATCTGGCAGCGAATCGTTCTGGGAGCGGATGACGATCCAGCGTCGACACTTGCGCGTCAAGTCGCGTACTGGCGCACGATGCTGGAATCGATCCCCGATCAAATGGAACTGCCCGTGGACCGGTCTCGACCGGCTGTGGCCTCGAACGTGGGCAAGACATACAGCTTCTCGATTGAAGAATCGGCGCATCGACGTCTCGTGGACCTCGGACGCACTCATGACGCGTCGACCTTCATGGTCGTGCATGCGGCTCTCGCAGTCCTACTTGCTCGATTGTCCGGAACAGCGGACGTTGTCATCGGCACGCCGATCGCCGGTCGCGGCGAAGCCGAGTTGGACGATCTGATCGGAATGTTCGTCAACACGCTGGTACTGCGGACAAACGTAGATCCGCAGATGACGCTTACCGCATTGATCGATCACGTGCGAGAGCGGGACCTCGGTGCGTTCGCTCATTCGGATGTTCCGTTCGAAACCCTCGTCGAGGTGTTGAACCCAGAGCGGTCGCCAGGTCGTCACCCCCTTTTCCAGGTTGCGCTGGTCTTCCAGAATGCAGGTGGCTCGGTACTCGAATTGGGTGACCTGACGGTCGCCGGCCTTGACACGGGTTCTGCTGCCGCGAAATTCGACCTGCAGTTGACCCTCGTCGAACAATTCGACGAGGGTGGACAACCAGCGGGGATGGTCTCTGAACTCACCTATGCCACGGATTTGTTCGACGACGAAACGGCTCGGACGATAGCAAGGAGATTCCTTCGAGTAATCGACGGCATCACCGAGGAGGCCGGGATCGTCGTCGGCAATATCGAAGTATTGTCAGCGGACGAACGGGATCAACTGTTGAATCGCCATGGCGGATCTGCGGCGGAGATCGTCCTGCTACCGGATATCCTGGCGCGTACGGTCGGATCGTCCCCGGATGCTGTGGCTGTCCGCTTCGAGGGTACATCGACAACGTACTCCGAACTGGATCTGTTGTCCTCGCGTCTGGCACGGGTGTTGATAGATCGTGGTGTCGGGCCCGAAGATCGAGTTGCGGTGTCGATACCCCGATCGACAGATTCGATTGTGGCTTTGTGGGCTGTGGTCAAGACGGGAGCCGTGTACCTGCCTGTCGACCCGAAGTACCCTGCCGATCGTGTGAAGTTCATGCTCGTCGACTCGGAGGCAGTTCTCGGGCTGACAACAGGCGAGATCCTGGACATGTTGCCTACCGAAGTAGACTGGTTGACAATGGATTCCGGATCGACGGCACGGGCGGAGGGCTACCCGTCGACGATGGTCGATTCCGATCGGATTCGACCGTTGCGAAGTGCCAATGCCGCTTACATGATCTATACCTCGGGTTCGACGGGTCGACCCAAGGGTGTTCTGGTGACGCACAACGGCTTGTCCAACTTCGCTGTCGAGCAGGAGACCCGCTACGCATTGGATGCGCGCACACGGGCGTTGCACTTTGCATCCCCGAGCTTCGACGCGTCAATTCTCGAATTGCTGTTGGCCGTTTCCGCCGGCGGGACGTTGGTGATCGCACCTGACTCGATCTACGGGGGGGCCGAGCTTGCAGAGTTGGTCGACGCCGAACAGGTCTCGCATGCATTCATCACCCCTGCTGCGTTGGGATCTATGGATCCGGTGGGCCTCGAAGGATTGGATGTGGTCATTGCCGGCGGAGAGGCGTGTCCTCCCGAACTGGTAGCGAAGTGGGCGCCAGGTCGACGATTCTTCAACGGGTACGGACCCACCGAGACGACGATCATGACCAACATCAGTTCACCATTGGTCTCAGGAT
Organism: Rhodococcus sp. 27YEA15; assembly: GCF_049739425.1. Taxonomy (NCBI): domain Bacteria; kingdom Bacillati; phylum Actinomycetota; class Actinomycetes; order Mycobacteriales; family Nocardiaceae; genus Rhodococcus; species Rhodococcus sp. 27YEA15. The sequence goes on along the minus strand of NZ_JBMHHW010000001.1, from coordinate 3,438,025 downwards.
CGACAGTGACGATAGGTGGTCCTATTCGAGGCATGACGTCGAAGATTCTCGATCAACGACTTCGTCCTGTTCCGATCGGTGTTGCCGGCGAGCTTTACCTGTCGGGGATTCAACTTGCGCGCGGCTACCATTCCCGCCCGTCGATGACCGCGGAACGTTTTGTCGCGGACCCGTTCGGCCCGGTCGGGGAGCTCATGTACCGTACCGGTGATCTCGCGCGATGGACGGATACCTACGAGGTCGAGTATGTCGGACGAAGCGACTTTCAGGTCAAGGTACGTGGATTCCGCATCGAACTCGGCGAAATCGAATCTGCTTTGATGCAGCACGATTCGGTAGAACGGGCGGTCGTTCTGGTGCGGCGGGACGAGAATCGGATCGACAGAATTGTTGCTTATGTGGTCCCCGGTTCCGGACGATCGGTCGAGCCCGACCGTCTGATCGAGTTCGCCGCGGGTTCGCTGACCCGTTACATGATTCCCGATGCTGTTGTCGTCGTGCCGATGCTTCCCTTGACCACAAACGGCAAGCTCGACCGCGATGCGCTTCCGGCGCCGTCGTACCGCGTTCAAGAGTTTCGTGCACCGAGCAACTCGGTCGAGGAAGCGGTTGCCTCGACTTTCGCGGATGTGCTGGGTGTCAGTCGCGTCGGTTTGGGCGATGATTTCTTCGACCTTGGCGGAAACTCTCTGCTCGCGACCCAGGTCGTCTCTCGGTTAGGGCGTGCGCTCGACACCACGGTAGCGGTGCGAGAACTGTTCGACGCGCCTGTGGTCGAGCGATTGGCTGCGATGCTGATCAGTCAAGTCGGAAGAGGCGAAACAATCGCACTTGAAAGGGCGGTGCGGCCCGAGTTGATCCCACTTTCCCTGGCTCAACAGCGCATGTGGTTTCTCAATCGGTTCGAGGAAGCGTCGGCGGTCGACAACATTCCGGTCGCGATCAGACTTACCGGAAGGCTCCATGTCGTTGCACTGCAGGCCGCGGTGCGGGATGTGATCGAGCGACACGAAGTTCTGCGCACCGTCTATCCCGAGATCCACGGGGTGGGGTATCAGGACATTCGTGGTGTGTTCGAGCTCGACATGACACCCACGGTGCTGGACGAGCATGAGGTACTCGGAGCAGTCGCGACGGTTCTCTCGGCTGGATTCGACGTAACCAAGGATATTCCGATCCGGGTGGCCATCTTCGAGATTTCCGAGTCAGACCATGTTTTGGTATTTGTCATTCACCACATCGCGGCCGACGGGTTCTCGATGGGGCCGTTGACCCGCGATGTGATGCTTGCCTACGAGGCTCGTTCGCGGGGGGCATCGCCGTCGTGGAACCCGCTGGAGATTCAGTACGCGGATTACGCATTGTGGCAGCGAGAGCTTTTGGGCTCGGAGGGCGACGAGAATTCCATTGTGACCCGTCAATTGGGCTACTGGACATCACACCTCGATGGTTTACCCGACCGTCTTGCGTTGCCGTTCGATCGTGAGCGACCGATAGTCGCCAGCAATCACGGCGCGAGTGTGAGTGTCACGATAGAGCGCGAGGTTCACCAACGCATCAACGAGGTTGCGCACCGCACCAATGCAACTACGTTCATGGTGGTGCATGCCGCGTTGGTTGTCCTACTCGCACGATTGTCGTCGACGGGCGACATCGCAATCGGTACACCGGTTGCAGGTCGAGGGGAACGAGTGCTCGACGACGTTATCGGTATGTTCGTGAATACATTGGTACTGCGAACACAAGTCTCACTCGAGGAGTCCTTCGAAGAACTGATTGCCGAGGTGCGCGATGTCGACCTCAGCGCTTTTTCCAACGCCGACATACCATTCGAACGGTTGGTCGACGTTCTCAATCCCGTCCGAACGCGTTCGCGCAATCCGCTCTTTCAGGTGATGCTGTCGTTCCACAATGCCGGACAGACGGTGTTCCAGCTTCCGGGATTGACGCTGAGCGCGGTCGAGACCGATGTGGAGTTGTCGAAGTTCGATCTCGATGTCACGCTCAGCGAGAGTGTCGACGACCTTGGTAACCCTGCTGGAATCATCACACAGTTCACGTATGCGACGGATCTGTTCGACGAACCGTCGGTGCGTGATCTGTCGAACAAGTTCCTGCGGCTCCTCCAGCCTCTGGCTACGAACCCCTCGGTTCGGGTGGGTGATGTGGATTTGTTGGATGCGGGTGAGCGTTCTTTGGTGCTCGAGTCGTGGAATGACACGGCGCACGAGGTGGTGAATGCGTCGTTGATGGATATGTTCGATGCTCAGGTGGTGCGGTCGCCGAGCGCGTCGGCGGTCTCTTTCGAGGCGATGTCGTTGTCGTATGCGGAGTTCGACGCTCGGGTAAATCGTCTTGCCCGTTATCTGGTTTCGGTCGGTGTTGGGCCGGAGTCGTTGGTGGGTATTGCGGTTCGTCGGTCGGTTGACTTGATGGTCGCTATTTACGGCGTGCTCAAGGCGGGCGGTGGGTACGTTCCGGTGGATCCGGATCAACCGGCCGAGCGCACTGGGTATGTGTTGGCGTCGGCGTCGCCGGTGTGTGTGATCAGTACTTCCGATGTTGGTTTCGATGCTGGTGTGGTGCCGGTGGTCGAGGTTGATGTTGTCGATGTGTCTGGTTTTTCGAGTGCGCGCGTTTCGGATGTGGACCGGATCTCGCCGTTGCGGCCGGAGAACACGGCGTATGTGATCTTCACGTCGGGTTCGACGGGTCGGCCGAAGGGTGTGGCGGTTTCGCATGCGGCGATCGTGAATCGGTTGGCGTGGATGCAAGGCGAGTACGGTTTGGGTCCGTCGGATGTGGTGTTGCAGAAGACGCCGTTCACCTTCGATGTGTCGGTGTGGGAGTTGTTCTGGCCGTTGCAGGTTGGTGCTCGGCTTGTGATGGCGGCGCCGGATGGGCATCGCGATCCGCGGTATTTGTCGTCGGTGATCGTGGGGGAGGGTGTGACGACGGTCCATTTCGTGCCGTCGATGCTCGAGGTTTTCGCGGCGGATTCGTCTGTGGCTGAGTGTGTTTCCTTGACTCGGGTGTTTGCGTCGGGGGAGGCCTTGCCGGCGAGTGTTGTTGCTGACGTGCGGGCTGTGTTGCCGGGTGTCGGTGTGCACAATTTGTATGGTCCGACCGAGGCTGCGGTGGATGTGACGTTCCACGAGGTGGTGGCGGCCGATGTTGCAGGGGTGCCGATCGGTGCTCCGGTATGGAATACGCAGGTGTTTGTTCTGGATTCGCGGTTGAATCCGGTGCCGGTGGGTGTTGCGGGTGAGCTGTATTTGGCGGGCGTTCAGTTGGCTCGTGGGTATGTGGGTCGGCCGGATTTGTCGGCGGATCGGTTTGTGGCCAATCCGTTCTCGGGTGGTGGTGCGCGGATGTACCGCTCGGGTGATGTGGTGCGGTGGACTGCGGCGGGTGAGTTGGAGTACATCGGGCGTAGTGATTTTCAGGTGAAGTTGCATGGTTTGCGGATCGAGCTCGGTGAGATCGAGTCGGTGGTTCGTGAGCACGAGTCGGTGTCGTCGGTGGTTGTGACAGTGCGTGACGATGTGTTGGTTGCGTACGTCACGGCGGCCGGTGGTGTGGTGGATGTCGACGAGTTGAGGAGTGTTGTTGCGGCTCGGCTGCCGGGGTACATGGTGCCGGCGGTGGTGATGGTGCTCGACGAGTTGCCGTTGGGTGTGTCGGGGAAGTTGGATCGGAGGCTTCTTCCGGATCCGGTGTTCGTGGCACGCGAATTCCGGGCACCGGTTACCGAAGCGGAAATACTCGTCACAGCGGTCGTCTCCCGAGTGCTCGAAAACGATTCAGTGGGCTTGGACGATGACTTCTTCGCGCTGGGCGGAAATTCACTGAACGCGATGGAAGTGATCTCGGCATTGTCCGAAGCATTGGGAGTTGCCGTACCAATTCGTGTGATCTTCGATTCTTCGGTCATCAAGGATCTGACTGATCGGATTGGAGTCGGAGTTCGGTCCGGATTCGATTCGAGAGCCGAGGACGCAATCGCCGTGATGCTGCCTCTACGTGGAACCGGGTCCTCTACGCCGATTTTCTGCATACATCCGATGGTCGGGTTGGCGTGGCCCTACACGGCGTTGCTGACAGAAATAGACAGATCGGTCCCAATCTACGGCGTTCAGACTCCGGTACTGACCGATCCGGGATTTGCCCCCACCGACCTTGGTGACTACATGGACCGGTATGTGGACGAAATCCTTCGAGTACAGAACAGCGGGCCGTATCGACTCCTGGGCTGGTCGTTGGGCGGTGTGCTAGCGCACGGTATCGCTACTCGTCTACAGGAGCGGGGGTACGACATCGAAGCGCTGGTCATCCTCGACAGCCTTCCAGATGCGAAATCGGTCGAAACGTCCGACAGTCGTCCGTTCACCGAGCACCTCAGAGACGAATTGGCGGCCCTGGGAATCGACATCGCAGATGCGGAAGAAATCGACAATCTCAGTGATGACGTTCTCGAATCGATCCTGAGCGGTGTCGACGGAGCACGTGTAGGCCTGTCTGTTGATCGGCTTCGTGATCTGTTTGCGAGCCTTGCCGCCAGTGAGGCAATGATCGAACGCTACGTTCCCGGTCGATTCACCGGAGGTGTGACCTTCGTCAGTTCGGATCAACATCCACGCGCCGAGGATGCCGCGCTACGTTGGCGGCCGTACGTATCGGGTGAAATCGACAATCTCTTCGTGGACCAACCACACGTAGCACTGATGACACCTGATGCCGTCGCTGTTATCGGGCCTGCTCTCGAGAGAGTTCTGCAAGGGTGAGACCTTGATTCTGTCGCCGTCCGGGAATTGCGATCCAGTCGTCATCAGATTCGGTCGATCGAGATGCCTGCTGTACAAGCGTTCGACCAGCAATATCGAGGAGCCGGCAGGGACGAGCCCTACCTCGCCCAATAGATGGGCACGATAGTTCTGGATCGAAGGAGCTGTGACCGGCACCGGTGGGTAGGCAGGCGTACGTAACGAGATCTCCGGTGCCGTGGTGACGGAACCGGGGCACGGTTTTGCTCGATGGCTTGCCGGCGCCGAGAGCCAGATCAACTGAGCTGTCTTCTTGAACTCACGGAAATGGCGAGGTTCACGTTTTCCCGATGATGCTGGAGGTAAGGGCGCTGCATACCGATCCGTCTACCGTCGATACGCGGACTTGACGTAGATATCGACGGGTCGATGCAGGGGCGCCGAGCCTGCGATTGGTCCGAAGAGGCAACCACAGTCCGAAAAACAATCTAATCGGTCGGATTGTAATGTCAGTTCTGCTTACTTGGCCTTAACTGCAACAATGGTCCCATGTGCCTGAATCGGGTACGGCAGTTCTAGCTGGGCCGCCCAGCTCGGATAGTTGAACTGAAGTTTTGACGCGGAAGTGAGTTACTTCATGCACCACGGTGTTCTCCAGTACGTCGTTCGATCTTGGACGGTCGGCGCATGACCGCCGGTGGTTCGGGACCGGAGAACGCAGTGAAGAGCGGGGTTCGGAAAGCTCGGGCCCGTCGGTCGAGTCGTGGTTCGCGGGTGTTGTTGTTGCCGCAGTTGTTGGTGGCGGCGGTGGAGTTGGATCCGGGTCGGGTGGCGTTGCGGTGTGGGGGTCGTTCGGTTTCGTATGCGGAGTTGGATGAGTGGTCTTCTCGTTTGGCTCGGGTGTTGATTGCTGGTGGTGTGGGGCCGGAGGATCGGGTTGCGGTGTCGGTGCCGCGGTCGATCGAGTCTGTGGTGGCGTTGTGGGCGGTGGCGAAGTCGGGTGCGGCTTTTGTGCCGGTTGATCCTAATTATCCGGTTGATCGTGTTTTGTACATGATTGAGGATTCTGGTGTTTCGGTGGGGTTGACGGTTGAGGGCGTGGTGGGTGGTCTTCCTTCGTCGGTGGATTGGAAGTCGATTGATTCGCCTGAGATGGGTCAGTTGTTGTCGGGGGTCTCGGGTGACCCGGTGGTGTACTCGGATCGTGTGTCGTTGTTGCGTGCGGAGCATGTGGCGTATGTGATTTATACGTCGGGTTCGACGGGTCGGCCGAAGGGCGTCCTGGTTACCCACGGTGGACTCGGTAACCTACTCAGCGAGCAGGTCGACAAACTTGGTGCCAAGGCACATTCCCGGGTGCTGCACTTCGCAACACCCAGCTTTGATACGTCCCTGTTCGAATTGTTGCTCACCATCGGGTCGGGCTCGACAATGGTCATCGTCCCACCAAGCACCTACGGTGGCGATGAACTGGCAGATCTGCTCAAAGCGGAGCAGGTCACTCATGTGGTTGGAACACCTTCGATGTTGGCGTCGGTTGACCCGGCCGGACTGGATTTTGTCGAGGCGGTGGTCGTCGGTGGTGAGGTTTGCCCACCTGAACTTGTCGCAAAATGGGGACGCGGCAGAGCCTTCTTCAACGCGTATGGACCTACCGAAACTACAATCATCACCAATATAAGTCCGAATTTGGCGCCTGGCGACAGGGTGAGTATCGGTGCGCCGATTCGAGGCGTTTCAGCATTGGTGTTGGACTCACGGCTCAATCCGGTTCCCATGGGCTCTGCGGGTGAGTTGTATCTAGCGGGGCCTGAGTTGGCCCGCGGCTACCACAACCTCAGAGGTATGACAGCCGATCGCTTTGTCGCGAATCCGTTTGGTGCGCCGGGTGATCGGATGTATCGCACGGGTGATGTGGTGCGGTGGGTCGACGACGAGTTTGGTGAGCGCGGTATCGATTATGTCGGTCGAGCGGATTCGCAGGTCAAGATTCGTGGGTTCCGCATAGAACTCGGAGAGATCGACGGAGTCCTGGCAAAGCACCCATCGGTGGAGTTCGTGGCGACGCTTGGGCGCAAGCTCGACAACGGCGAAACCGTGTTGGTGGCGTATGTCGTGCCTGTCGTTGGTGCGGAGGTGACGTCCGACGCGATCATCGAGTCTGCTCGGCGGGTTTTGCCGCGTCATATGGTGCCTGCGTCGGTGATGGTGATTGACGGGATTCCGTTGACGCCGGTGGGGAAGCTTGATTCTGCTGCGTTGCCGGATCCGGTGTTTCAGTCGCGTGTTTTCCGTGAGCCGTCTTCTGGTGGGGAGGCGTTGGTGGCGGGGGTGTTCGGTGAGTTGTTGGGTCTCGGGCGGGTGGGGGCTGATGATGATTTCTTCGAGTTGGGTGGTAATTCGCTGATTGCGGCGAAGTTGGCGGGTCGGTTGAGTGCGGTTTTCGGGTTCCGTGTTCAGGTGAAGACGTTGTTCGAGTCGTCGACGGTGGCGGGTTTGGCTGCGGTGTTGTCGAGTTCGGGTGGTCGGTCGCGGGAGGCGTTGGCGGCTCGGGTGCGTCCGGTGCGGGTGCCGTTGTCGTTGGCGCAGCAGCGGATGTGGTTTTTGTCGCGGTTCGATGCGGTGTCGGGTGTGAACAATATTCCGATCGTGTTGCGGTTGTCTGGTGTGGTGGATGTGGCGGCGTTGGCGGCTGCGGTGTCCGATGTTGTTGGTCGGCATGAGGTGTTGCGGACGGTGTATCCGGAGTTCGAGGGGGTGGGGTTCCAGCGGGTTCTTTCGGTGGGCGAGTTCTCTGTTGATGTTTCGGCGGAGCGGGTGGCTGAGTCGGAGTTGTTGGCGGTGTTGGTTCCGGTGGTGACGGAGGGGTTCGATGTCACGTCGGAGGTGCCGTTGCGGGTTCGGTTGTTCCAGACTGGTTCGTCGGAGTTTGTGTTGGCGTTGGTGATTCATCATATTGCTGCTGATGGTGTGTCGATGGGGCCGCTTACGCGTGATGTGATGGTGGCGTACGAGGCTCGGTCTCGGGGTGTGGTTCCGGGGTGGGCGCCGTTGGTGGTGCAGTATGCGGACTATTCCCTCTGGCAGCGTGAGGTGTTGGGGTCCGAGGATGATTCGTCGTCGTTGGTGTCCGAGCAGTTGGGGTATTGGACGTCGGTGTTGGCGGGGTTGCCGGAGCGGATCGAGTTGCCGGTGGATCGTCCGCGTCCGTTGGTGGCATCTAATCGTGGTGCGAGTTACCGGTTTTCGGTAGACGAGCGGTTGCATCGGGCGCTCGAGCAGTTGGCGCTTGATCGTGGTGTGTCGTTGTTCATGGTGGTGCATGCGGCGTTGGCGGTGTTGTTGGCGCGGCTCGGTGGTAGTGATGATGTGGTGGTGGGTTCGCCGATCGCGGGGCGGGGTGAGCCGGAGCTCGATGATGTGATCGGGATGTTCGTCAACACGTTGGTGTTGCGGACGGAGGTGGATTCTTCGGAGTCGTTCTCGGTGTTGCTTTCTCGGGTTCGTGAGGTTGATCTGGGGGCGTTCGGGAACGAGGATGTTCCGTTCGAGCGGTTGGTGGAGGTGCTCGATCCGGTGCGGTCGCAGGCCCATCATCCGTTGTTCCAGGTGGCGTTGTTCTTTCAGAACATGACACAGGACGTGTTGGAGTTGCCGGGGTTGACTGTCGCGGGGTTCGATGCGGGGGTCGAGGTCGCGAAGTTCGATCTGCAGTTGACGGTGTCACCGGTCGAGGAGGGCGGTGTCGGTGTGGGGATGCCGATGTCGTTGACGTATGCGACGGATTTGTTCGACGAGTCGACGGTTGTCTCGTTTGCCGATCGTCTGGTGCGGGTTCTCGAAGCGATGGTGGCGGAGCCTGATTCGGTTGTCGGGGATGTGGAGTTACTCGGTGCGGACGAGCGTTCGCAGGTGTTGGTGGCGGTCAATGACACTGTTCACGAGTTGACTGCCGGCGTGTTGTTGCTCGACGGGTTTGTTGCGCAGGTGGCGGCGACTCCGGGTGCGGTGGCGGTGGTGTTCGAGGGGCAGTCTCTGACGTATGCGCAGTTCGGGTCTCGGGTCAATCGTCTTGCCCGGTATTTGATTGCGCAGGGTGTGGGGCCGGAGTCGTTGGTGGCGTTGGCGATGCGCCGGTCGATCGATCTCGTGGTGGGTATGTATGCGGTGGTCGCTGCGGGTGGGGCGTATGTGCCGTTGGATCCGGATCATCCGGCCTCGCGTAATGGTCATATTCTCGCTACTGCGGCACCGGTGTGTGTGTTGTCCACTGCTGGTGACGGTGTGGTGTTGCCGGGTGCGTTCGATGTGGTGTTGATCGATGTGGTGGATGTGTCGGGGTACTCGGATGCGCCGGTTTCTGATGCGGATCGTGTTGCTCCGCTGCGGGGTTCGAATGCGGCGTATGTGATTTTCACGTCGGGGTCGACGGGGAAGCCGAAGGGTGTGGCGGTTTCGCATGCGGCGATCGTCAATCAGATGGGGTGGATGCAGGGCCGGTATGTTCTGACCGGGTCGGATGTGTATCTGCAGAAGACGGCGACGACGTTCGATGTGTCGTTGTGGGGTTTCTTCTTGCCGTTGGCGGTGGGTGCGCGGTTGGTGGTGGCCACTCATGACGGTCATCGGGATCCGGGGTATTTGGCGTCGGTGATCGCTGATCAGGGTGTGACGGTGACGGACTTCGTGCCGACGATGTTGTCGGTGTTCGCGGGCGAAGTATCTGCGGGCCAGTTGGTTTCGTTGCGTGATGTGTTCGTCATCGGTGAGGCGTTGCCGGCGCAGACGGTGCGTGATTTCGGTGTGGTCTCGGGTGCGCGGGTTCACAACTTGTATGGTCCGACCGAGGCTGCGGTGTCGATCACGTTCGCGGATGTGACGAGTGCCGGCGCTGGTGGTGTGGTCTCTATTGGTGTGCCGCAGTGGAATTCGCAGGTGTTTGTGTTGGATTCTCGGTTGCGTCCGGTGCCGGTGGGTGTGGCGGGTGAGTTGTATCTGGCGGGTGTGCAGTTGGCTCGTGGGTATGTTTCTCGTCCGGATTTGTCGGCGGATCGGTTCGTGGCTAATCCGTATGGTGGGGCGGGTTCGCGGATGTATCGCACGGGGGACTTGGTGCGGTGGACTCGGTCGAGCGGAGCGAGGGGTGTTGTAGGGGCTTGCGGTGAGCTCGAGTACATCGGTCGCAGCGATTTTCAGGTGAAGTTCCGTGGTCAGCGGATCGAGTTGGGGGAGATCGAGTCGGCGTTGGTGGCCGATGTGTCGGTGTCGGTGTCGTCGGTGGCTGTGGTCTCGACCAAGACCGGTGATCAGTTGGTGGGGTATGTGGTGCCGGCGTCGGGTGCGGTGGTTGATACTGCGGCACTGGTGGATTCGTTGGGGGCGGTGTTGCCGTCGTATATGGTGCCGTCGCAGATCATGGTGTTGGAGGCTTTCCCGCTCAATGCGTCGGGGAAGTTGGATCGGAAGTTGTTGCCGGAGCCGACGATAGAGGCTGCGGTGTTCCGGGCTCCGGTGACGGCGGTGGAGCAGATCGTTGCGTCGGTGTTCGCGCAGGTCCTCGGTGTGGATCGGGTGGGTCTTGATGATGATTTCTTTGCTTTGGGTGGTAATTCGCTGATCGCGACGCGGGTGGTGGCGCGGTTGGGTGAGGCGCTCGATGCGCAGGTTCCGGTGCGGGTGTTGTTCGAGGCGTCGTCGGTGCAGGGTGTGGCGGCGCGGGTGGAGTCGGAGGCGGGTTCGGGTGCTCGGGTGCCTCTGGTGCCCCAGTCGCGTCCGGAGCGGGTGCCGTTGTCGTTGGCGCAGCAACGGATGTGGTTCCTGAACCGGTTCGATTCTGGTTCTGCGGTCGATAATCTACCGGCGGCAATCCGGTTGACCGGTAGCCTCGACGTCTTGGCTCTGCGTAGCGCGGTAGATGACCTGCTCACTCGTCACGAAATTCTCCGTACCGTGTACCCGGAGGCCGACGGCATCGGGTTCCAGCGAGTGCTCCCTGCCCGAGCGGTGAGCGTCGACCTGACTCCACTTCCCGTTGACGCGGCGAATGTTGTTGCTGCCGTTACAGAATTTGTGACTCAAGGCTTCGACGTCACAGTGCAAGTGCCGGTTCGGATTCGGCTGTTCGAGGTGACGCCGTCCGAATACGTCCTGGCGATCGTGGTGCATCACATCAGTGGTGACGGCTATTCGATGGGACCGTTGACACGCGATCTGATGACCGCGTATGCCGCACGCACCCACGGTGAGGCACCGACGTGGGCACCGTTGCCGGTCCAGTACGCCGACTACACGTTGTGGCAGCACGAGGTATTGGGCTCGGAAGACGATCCGGAGTCGCTTATCTCGAGGCAGCTGACGTACTGGCGCCGAGCGCTCGCGGGTATCCCCACTGTGATCGAACTACCAAGCGACAGAGCCAGACCGGCGGTCGCTACCAACGCCGGTGCGGGATATTCCTTCACCCTCGATTCGCCGTTGTACGAGCGTCTGGAGAGGTTCGCTCGCGAGCAGAACGTCACCATGTTCATGCTCGCTCACACCGCGCTCGCCCTACTCCTGGCGCGCTTGTCCGCCACCACTGACATCGCTGTGGGTACCCCTGTTGCCGGCCGCGGCGAGGCCGGACTCGACAGCCTCGTCGGCATGTTCGTCAATACGCTCGTGCTACGCACCGAGATCGACCCGGCCGCCTCCTTCTCCGACGTGCTCGCAGCCACACGCGAACACGACCTCGGAGCATTTGGTCATGCGGACGTCCCCTTCGAGCGGCTCGTCGAGGTGCTTGATCCGCAGCGCACCGAGGCACACAATCCGCTGTTCCAAGTGATGCTCACTTTCCAGAACCTCGGTGCCCAGACACTCGAGCTGGACGGCCTCGAGATTACCGGAGTCGACTTCGACATGGAGTTGGCCAAGGTCGATCTCCAACTGACCCTGTCCGAGGTTCCCAGCGAGTCGGAACCTGAGTCCGGTAAGCAGATGGCCGGCTATTTCACTTACGCCACAGATCTATTCGATCGATCCACGATCGTCGCGTTCGCCGAGCGGTTCGTCCGAATCCTCGAGACCGCGCTGACGGCACCGACGACCGCGGTCGGCGATATCGATATTCTTGATCCCACCGAGCGCGACGGCGTGCTGCGGGCATGGAATGCCACCGATATCGACACGACCGATGCGTGCCTGGTCGATCTGTTCGACGCTCAAGTAGGGCGCACGCCAGATGCACCTGCCGTGACGTTCGAGGGAGTGTCGATCTCCTACGCAGAATTTGATGCCAGAGCCAACCGACTGGCGCGCTCACTTATCGCTCGCGGTGCGGGCCCCGACGCCGTAGTGGCATTGGCCATGCGGCGCGGGGTGGAACTGCTCGTGGCAATGTACGCCGTCATCAAGGCCGGCGCTGCATACCTTCCGGTGGATCCAGAGCAACCTCAGGAGCGCAATAACTACGTACTCGAGACTGCCGAGCCGATTTGTGTGTTGAGTACGAGCCTTGACGGCTTCGAGTCTGCGGGTGCGATAGAGGTCCTCGAGATCGATCGTCTGGAGTTGATCGAGTACTCGGCAGCGCCTGTCACCGACGCCGAGCGCACCTCGACTTTGCGCGCCGCCAACACCGCCTACGTCATCTTCACTTCGGGCTCGACCGGACGACCCAAGGGCGTCGCGGTCTCGCACCAGGCAATCGTCAACCGGTTGCGGTGGATGCAGTCCGAGTATCCACTGGGCGCAACTGATGTAGTGCTGCAGAAGACCCCATTCACCTTCGATGTGTCGGTGTGGGAGTTCTTCTGGCCGTTGCAGGTTGGCGCGCGACTGGTGGTGGCAGCAGTCGACGGGCACCGCGATCCCGAGTACTTGGCAAATATCGTGACCGAAGAAGCGGTGACGACTTTGCACTTCGTGCCGTCGATGCTCGAGGTATTTATTGCCGAACCCTCTGCAGCGCAGTGCACCTCGTTGGTGCGGGTGTTCGCTTCAGGTGAGGCGTTGCCGGCTCAGGTAGCTGCCCGAGTCCGATCGGCACTGCCCACCGCGCGACTGCACAATTTGTACGGCCCCACGGAAGCGGCCGTCGACGTGACGTACCACGAAGTCACCGCGGCAGACTCCGTCTCGGTGCCGATCGGAGCACCGGTCTGGAATACCCGGGTGCTCGTTCTTGATTCGCGGTTGCGTCCGGTGCCGGTAGGGGTACCGGGTGAGCTGTACCTCGCTGGTATCCAATTGGCCCGTGGCTATCTGTCGCGCGCCCAACTGACCAGTGAGCGCTTTGTTGCAGATCCCTTCGGTCCGGCCGGCTCGCGCCTGTACCGCACTGGCGACTTGGTGCGGTGGAGTCCCACGCGGGTCGGGGAACTCGAGTACATCGGCCGGACCGATTTTCAGGTCAAACTGCGCGGTCTACGTATCGAACTCGGTGAAATCGAGTCGGCGTTGCGGGATCAACCGGGTGTGACGTCGGCGGTGGTGCTGGTGCTCTCGGAGAATTTGGTTGCATACGTCGTTCCGGCGGACGAAGTGGCGGTCGATACCGAGAAGCTGGAGCACGCGCTTGCCGCACGCCTGCCCATCTACATGGTTCCCACTCATTTTGTGGTCCTCGAAGAGCTTCCGGTGGGCCCGTCCGGAAAGCTCGATCGCCGTGGTCTTCCGGAACCCTCATTTGAGGCAGCGGAGTTCCGGGCCGCTGAATCGGAGTTCGAAGAAGCCATTGCGGCCGTGTTCGCCGATGTACTCGGCCTGGATCAGGTGGGTGTCGACGATTCGTTCTTCGCGCTCGGTGGCGACTCGATCATGTCGATTCAGCTGGTTGCGCGCGCCAAGGCCAGGGGAATGCACTTCACACCCCGTAATGTGTTCGAACACAAGACGGTGGCCAAATTGGCTGAAGTTGCAACGGCGGTAGGCGATACCGATGCCGTGGTGCTCGAAGAGCTTCCCGGTGGCGGAATCGGTTGGATGCCGCTGCTGCCGTTCGCCCGCACCGCTACGTCCGGTCCGGGTAGCTTCGCACGCAATAACCAGAATCTGGTTCTCGAGTTGCCTGCGGGTGTCGACCGCGCCGGCGTGGTCGACACGTTGACAGCGGTGGTTGATCGGCATGATGTGCTGCGCTCGCGACTGGTCGACGATCATCGTGGCCGCGGCCTCGAAGTAGCTCCCGTCGGCGCAGTCAGTGTTGATTCGCTGCTACACCGGGTAGAGCTCCCGATCGATGCGACCGACGCGCACATCACGGAGATCGCATCCGCCGAGTTCGATCGTGCGCTCTCCCGACTCGACCCGGCCGGCGCCGTGATGACGCAATTCGTCTGGTTCGACTTCGGCACCCAGCGCTCGGGCCGGCTGCTCTTCATCGCACACCACCTTGTTGTCGACGGGGTGTCCTGGCGGATCATCGTGCCGGATCTGGTGACGGCGTGGGCGCAGCGGTCGGCCAACCTACCGATAGGCCTTGCACCTGCCGTGACCTCGATGCGTCGGTGGGCCCACGCCCTGGCGGACGCGGCTACAGCGCCCGAACATCTCGCGCGAACCGAGTACTGGCGCGGTGTTCTTGCCGGCTCGGATCCACAGCTCGGTGCCAGAGCTTTTGATCCGTCTCTTGATGTGGTGCCGACCGTTGATCACGTCGAGGTGTCCGTCTCGGTGGACACGACGCGCGCGCTGTTGCGCTCCCTGCCGACGCTGTATCGCAGTGGGGTCAACGACATACTTCTCGCGGCATTGGCGGTCGCTCTGGTCCAGTTGCGACATGAACGTGGTGTCGAGGAATCCACGGCCCTGATCCATCTGGAAGGCCATGGCCGGGAGGAAGACTTGATTCCCGGTGCCGATCTGTCGCGGACCGTGGGCTGGTTCACCAGCTCGTATCCGGTGCGTTTGGATCTTACCGGGATAGAAATCGCCTCGGTGCTTCGCGGCGGCGCCGAAGCCGGCTCGCTGATCAAGGCCGTCAAAGAGCAATTGGCAGCGATACCGGACAAGGGCATGGGATACGGCCTGCTCCGGCATCTCAATCCCGAGACGTCGACGTTGTTCGATGGCCTCACCGACGGCCAGATCAGCTTCAACTACTTTGGCCAGATCGCGAGCGGTGGGGTACCGACGGACGCCACCGGTATGAGTTGGATCCCGGGTGATGGACTCGGTGAATTCACCGCCGCTGGTGACGAGGACCGGCCGGCCAACCGCACCATCGATATCAATGCCGTGGTGGGCGGCGAGGGCGAAAACCTTTCGCTGCGAGCAAGTTTCGGGTTTGCTCGACTCGCGGTCGCTGAAAGCGATGTTCGGCGACTGAGTGAGTTGTGGACCGAAACCCTTTCAGCCCTGGCCGAACACACGGCTTTTGAGGGTGCAGGTGGGTTGACTCCCTCGGACATCACGTTGGTCGAGACTTCACAACACGACCTCGATGTCTGGGAATCGGTACACGATTCGATCTCTGACGTGTGGCCGCTTGCCCCACTGCAGAGCGGACTCTACTTCCACGCGTTGTTCGCCGAGGGCGCCGTCGACCTCTACACCGTACAGGTGGCGTTGGAGTTGTCGGGCACTGTCGACGAAGCCAGGATGAAGGCGGCAGCGCGGACATTGTTCGACCGCCATGACAACTTGCGTACCGCCTTTCACACCAGTGTCGACGGTACGGCTGTTCAGGTGGTGCGAGATGGCGTCGAGCCGGCGTGGACTTCGCACGAACTCTCCGGACTCGGCGATCAGGCACGGGCCGAGGCCAGGCGGAGCATTCTCGACCACGAGCGGCAGGCGCCGTTCAGCATGGCGGCGCCACCGCTGATCCGTTTTGCCTTCCTTGAACTCGGTGGCGGCCGGTTCACGATGTCCGTGGTCACCCACCACATCCTGCTCGACGGCTGGTCGATGCCGCTGCTGCTCAAGGATCTGCTGTTCCTTTATGCCACCCGCGGCGACTCCTCGGCCTTACCGCGGACCAGGAGCTATCGGACCTACCTGGCGTGGCTGGGCGAGCAGGACCGGGCGGCGTCGCTACTCGAGTGGCGACGGGCATTGTCGGACCTCGATGCGCCGACTTTGCTTGCTACTCAACTGGGTACACCGGCCGCCGGCGAGTCCAAGGACAAGGTCGAACTGCTGCTCAGTGCTGACCGTACCCGAAAGTTCAATGCGCTCGCGGCCAGTGCCGGTGTCACGCTCAATACCGTCTTGCAGAGCGCGTGGGGTGTGCTGCTGGGTCGGATCACCGGAACGCGCGACGTAGTATTCGGCGCCACCGTCTCCGGTCGACCACCGCAGCTCACGGGTGTCGAGTCGATGGTCGGGTTGTTCATCAACACGCTGCCCGTCCGCGTCGCCTTCGACCCCGCCGAATCGCCGCGCAGCCTGCTCGGGCGAATCCAGCTCGAGCAGGCATCTCTGCTCGACCATCACTACCTCGGACTCGCCGAGATTCAGCAGGCGATCGGTGTCACGGCGCTGTTCGACAGTCTGGTCGTTTTCGAGTCGTACCCCATCGATCAGGACGGGCTTGCCGCGCAGGCCGGTTCGATTGATGGACTCTCGGTGGACGGCGTTGTGACAAACGACGACAGCCACTACCCCCTGAGCCTGGTGGTCAACGCCGGGCAGGAGATTCACCTGGCACTGTCCTACGCCACAGGTGTCTTCAGCGGCGAATTCATCGAAGGATTCTTCAGCCGGCTGTCCCTGATTCTGGACGGCTTTGTCGACCAGCCGGACGCGCCGGTCGGAGACATCGAGATTTTGGGCACCGCGGAGCGTGCGCTCGTGCTCGACGGCTGGCACGAGCGAGCGACAGCGCAAACGCAGTCCACGTTGACCGACTTGATTGGGAAGAGTTTCGGCGCCGATCCACATGCCGTGGCCGTGTCATTCGAGGATCGGTCGATGACGTATCGAGAACTCGACGAGGCAACCAATGCCTTGGCGCGAGTACTGCTCGAACGCGGAGTAGGCTGCGAAGACCTTGTTGCGGTACTGCTTCCACGTTCGCTTGAACTCGTCGTGGCGGTGGTGGCCATCGTGAAGTCGGGCGCGGGGTATCTTCCGATCGACCCGGGATACCCGGCCGAACGCATCGAGTACACGCTCGGTGACGCAGCTCCAGTGTGCGCGCTGGTCGTCACGGAAACCGCAGACACCGTACCGGCGAATCTCGAGACACTGGTGCTCGACACACTCGATTTGACCGGCGTCGACGAGACGCCCCTGCGGGCAGGCGAGCGCCGCCGTCCGGTTCGCCCGAGCGACATCGTGTACGTCATCTACACCTCCGGGTCCACCGGGCGCCCCAAAGGTGTTGCCGTCGAACACCGCAACGTGGTGAGTCTGTTCGGCAACTCGTGGTCGCTGTTCGGATTCGACAGCTCCGACGTGTGGACGCTCTTCCACAGCATCGCCTTCGACTTCTCGGTGTGGGAACTGTGGGGCGCGCTTCTCTACGGCGGCCGCGTGGTTGTGGTCGACTACCTCACCTCCCGTTCGCCCGAACAATTCCGGGAACTGGTCGCGCGAGAAGGCGTGACGGTGCTCAACCAAACCCCGTCGGCCTTTTACCAGTTCGACGCCGCGGATCAGGCCGCCTCGGCAGACCTCTCGCACTCGATCAGACACGTCGTGTTCGGCGGCGAGGCGCTCGATCTACCGCGTCTGAGTCGCTGGTTCGAGCGGTACCAGAGCGGCGGGGCGCGCCTGGTCAACATGTATGGCATCACCGAAACCACGGTGCACGTGTCCTTCCAGGCCATCGATGCCGGTGCCGTTGATGCCGCTAGAGCGGGTGCAGGCTCGCTGATCGGACGCGGACTACCGGGGCTGACCGTGTACGTTCTCGACGACCGTCTGCGCCCGGCCGCTGTCGGTGCCAGGGGAGAGGTCTATGTTTCGGGCCCGCAGGTCTCACGCGGCTATCGCGGCCGGCCTGACCATTCCTCACATCGTTTTGTCGCCAATCCTTATGGTGGCGAAGCAGGTTCGGTGATGTATCGAACCGGCGACGTAGCCAGGTGGAACCTTGACGGACTGCTCGAATACGCTGGACGCAGTGACGCTCAGGTTCAGTTGCGCGGCTTCCGCATCGAACTCGGTGAGATCGAGACCGTCCTCGTCGACGCTCCCGGGGTCGCGCAGGCCGTGGCGATTGTCCGCAGCGACTCCGATCTGGGCGAACGCCTGATCGGCTATGTGGTGGCGGAGCAGGAAGCTGCGCTCGAAAGTCGCGCTGTCTCCGAGTATGCAGCCAAGTATCTGACCGGCTACATGGTGCCGGATGCGATAGTTGTGCTGGGCGAATTACCGCTAACTGTCAACGGCAAACTTGATCGAAAAGCATTGCCCGCTCCGGTGTTCGAGACGGTTGCGTTCCGAGCGCCTGTCACTGAGACCGAAAGCGCAGTGGCGCAGGTGTTTGCCGAGACCCTGGGCATCGACCAAGTGGGACGTGACGACGACTTCTTTGCACTCGGCGGTAATTCGCTCATCGCGACCCGGATCGTGGCGCGTATCGGGCGAGCCACCGACTCGCAGGTATCCATCCGGACACTCTTCGAATTCTCCTCCGTCGCAGCACTTGCGCGCACTATCGACAACACAGGTGGCCACGGTGCTCAGGTCGAGTTGACTCGCAGGACACGACCAGCGCAAATTCCGTTGTCTTTGGCGCAGCAGCGCATGTGGTTCCTCAGCGTGTTCGATCCCGAATCTGCCGTCAACAACATTCCGGTCGCCATCCGGTTGTCCGGTGTGCTCGACGTCGAAGCACTTACGGCTGCCGTGTCGGACCTGGTGGCACGACACGAGATCTTGCGCACCGTGTATCCCGACGTGAACGGCGTTGGTGTGCAGCAAATCCTCGACCCTGCCCAGGCCCGACTGGACGTATCCGCTGTTCCGGCAGATGAGTCCGGAATTGTTCCGTTGGTGACCGAGTTCTTCTCGGCCGGGTTCGACGTGCGCGTGCAGGTGCCGATCCGGGCACGTCTGTTTGCCATCTCCGACACCGAATACGTCTTGGCAGTAGTGATTCACCACATTGCGGGCGACGGTGTATCGATGGGGCCGCTGACACGTGACGTCATGACTGCTTACGCCGCCAGGAGCAATGGCGTTGCGCCGTCGTGGGAGCCGCTTGCGGTGCAGTATGCGGATTACACCTTGTGGCAGCGTGAGGTGTTGGGGTCGGAGGATGATCCGGGGTCGTTGATTTCGGAGCAGGTGCGGTACTGGACGGAGGCCCTCGATGGGGTTCCGGATCAGTTGGATCTGCCGGCTGATCGCCCGCGGCCGATCGTCGCGAGTAATCGGGGTGCGCAACATGGGTTCTCGATTTCTGCCGAGTTGCATCGAGATTTGGTAGCGGTATCGCGGGATGCGAACACCACACTGTTCATGGTGATGCATTCGGCGTTGGCTGTGTTGCTTGCGCGTGTGTCGGGTACGTCGGATATTGCGATCGGTACTCCGGTTGCGGGTCGTGGTGAGGCTGCCCTTGATGATGTGATCGGGATGTTCGTCAATACTTTGGTGTTGCGTACTCGGGTTGATTCGGGTGTGAGCTTCGAGGGTTTGTTGGCGCAGGTGCGTGATACGGATTTGGGTGCGTTTGCTCATGCGGATGTGCCGTTCGAGCGGTTGGTGGAGATTCTTGATCCGGAGCGTTCGCAGGCTCGTAATCCGTTGTTCCAGGTGATGCTCGCATTCCAGAACGTGGAGCAGTCGGCACTCGAATTGGGTGAGCTGACTGTTTCTGGGGTGCAAGCCGATGCCGCGCAGGCCAAGGTGGACCTGCAGCTGACTCTGGTGGAACAGTTCGATACCGCCGGTGCGCCGGACGGTATCGCTGCTCAGTTGACTTATGCGACTGATCTTTTTGATGGGTCGTCGGTGGTGTTGTTGGGTGAGCGGTTGTTGCGGGTGTTGGTGGCGGTGGCGGCTGATCCGCGTGTGCGGGTGGGTGATGTCGAGTTGTTGGATGCGGGTGAGCGTTCGTTGGTGCTCGAGTCGTGGAATGAGACGGCGTGTCGGGTGCCGGATGTGGTGGTGCCGGGGTTGTTTGGTGCTCGTGTGCTGGAGTCTCCGGGGGCGGTGGCGCTCTCGTTCGAGGGGGTGTCTGTCTCGTATGCGGAGTTTGATGCGCGGGTGAATCGTTTTGCGCGGTATTTGATTTCGTTGGGTGTGGGTCCGGAGTCGTTGGTTGCGGTTGCGGTGCGTCGCTCGGTGGATTTGGTGGTGGCTGTTTATGGTGTTCTTGCTGCTGGTGGTGCTTATGTGCCGGTGGATCCGGATCAGCCGGTCGAGCGTAATGCGTATGTGGTGGATGCTGCGGATCCGGTGTGTGTGATTTCTACTTCTGATGTGGGGTTTGTTGCCGGTGGTCGGCCGGTGGTGTTGGTTGATGTTGTTGATGTGTCTGGTTTTTCGGCTGGTCCGGTGTCGGATGTGGATCGGGTGTCGGTGTTGCGGGCGGAGAATGCGGCGTATGTGATTTTCACGTCGGGTTCGACGGGTCGGCCGAAGGGGGTGGCGGTTTCTCATCGCAGTGTGGTCAATCAGGTGTTGTGGTTGGCGGAGAAGTATGCGGTGTCGGTTTCTGATGTGGTGTTGTTCAAGACTCCGGTGACTTTCGATGTGTCGGTGTGGGAGTTGTTTGTTGCGTTGGCGGTGGGTGCTCGGGTGGTGGTGGCTACTCATGACGGTCATCGGGATCCGGGGTATTTGGCGTCGGTGATGGCGGCGGAGTCGGTGTCGATGGTTTCGTTTGTGCCGTCGATGTTGGAGGTGTTCGTCGATCAGGTTGTCGATCAGGTTGTCGATCAGGGTGCTGGTCAGGTTGTCGATCAGGGTGCTGATCGGGGTGTTGGTGGTGGGTTGGGTTCGTTGCGGGTGATTTTCGCGGCGGGTGAGGCGTTGCCGGTGTCGGTGGTGCGTCGGGTGTTGTCGGTGTTGCCGTCGGTTGAGGTTCATAATTTGTATGGTCCGACGGAGTTCACGGTGCATGCGACGGCGGCGGGTCCGCTCGATGGTGTGGGTGTGGTGCCGGTGGGTGCTCCGGTGTGGAATTCGTCGGTGTTGGTGTTGGATTCTCGTTTGCGTCCGGTTCCGGTGGGTGTTGCGGGTGAGTTGTATTTGTCGGGTGTTCAGGTTGCTCGTGGGTATTACGGGCGGGTGGATTTGTCGGCGGAGCGGTTTGTGGCGAATCCGTTTGGTGGTGTGGGTTCGCGGATGTATCGCACGGGGGATGTGGTGCGGTGGATCGGTGTGTCGGGTGAGCTCGAGTATGTGGGGCGTAGTGATTTTCAGGTGAAGTTGCGTGGTCAGCGGATCGAGTTGGGGGAGATCGAGGCTGCGGTTCGGGATCAGTCGGGTGTGGGTTCTGTGGTGGTGGTGGTGTGGCGTGATCAGTTGGTTGCGTATGTCACTGCTGCGGTGGGGTCGTTGGTTGATGTTGATGTGGTGAAGGTGGGTGTGTCGGCTCGGGTTGCGTCGTATATGGTGCCGTCGTTGTTTGTGGTGTTGGATGTGTTGCCGGTTAATGCGTCGGGGAAGTTGGATCGGCGGTTGTTGCCGGAGCCGGTGTTCGAGTCGGCGGTGTTCAGGGCTCCGGTGTCGGAGTCGGAGGTTGTGGTGGCTCGGGTGTTTGCCGAGGTGTTGGGTGTTGATCGGGTGGGTCTCGATGATGATTTCTTCGAACTCGGCGGCAACTCGCTCGGAGCTACTCGACTGACGGCGCGTTTGGGACAGGCGGTCAATGCCCAGATTCCGGTTCGTGTGATCTTCGAGGACTCCGGGGTGGAGGCCCTCGCCGTTCGGGTGGAAGCGTTGGCGGGTAAGGGATCCCGGGCGGCCTTGGTTCGTCAGGACCGTCCGGCGCAGGTGCCGCTGTCGCTGGCGCAGCAACGTATGTGGTTCCTCAACCGCTTCGACCGCGCCTCCACTGCCGACAATATCCCGGTGGCTATTCGCCTGACGGGTTCACTTGATGTAAATGCGCTCGGTGGCGCTGTCAACGACGTCGTGGGCAGGCATGAAGCGCTGCGTACGATCTATCCGGAAATTGACGGCATCGGCTACCAGCACGTTTTGGCGGCTGCCGATGCGCTTATCGACCTTTCACCTATCGAGGTGGACCCCGAGCGTATATACGGTTACATATCAGAATTGATGGCAACGGCTTTCGATGTAACGGCCGAGATGCCGTTCCGAGTGGAGCTTCTGCGACTGAGTGCGGACGAATTTGTTCTTGCCATGGTGGTGCATCACATCTCGGCCGATGGATTCTCGATGGGACCGTTGGTTCGCGATGTAGTGCTCGCCTACGAGGCTCGTCGCCGCGGCGACGAGCCGGCGTGGACACCGCTGGAAATTTCATACATCGACTACACCCTGTGGCAGCGGGCTACTCTGGGTTCGGAATCAGATGAGGCGTCGCTGATCTCCGAGCAGATCGGCTACTGGACCGCCAATCTTGCCGATGCACCCGAGCAGTTGCTGCTGCCGACAACGCGGCCACGACCGACGGTTGCATCGAAAATCGGTGCCAGATATCCCTTCTCAATCGACCCGGACACGCACCGAGCACTCGGCGATCTAGCCCGGGAGCACCAGGCATCGCTGTTCATGGTGGTGCATTCAGCCCTCGCCGTGCTGCTTGCCAGACTCTCCGGATCGTCGGATATCGCGATAGGCACGCCAGTGGCAGGTCGTGGCGAAGCCGCACTCGACGATATCGTCGGAATGTTCGTCAATACCCTGGTTCTGCGTACGGAGGTAGCGGCAGACGCGAGTTTCGCGTCGGTTCTGGATTTGGTGCGTGATGTGGATCTGGCTGCTTTCGGGCACGCTGATCTACCGTTCGAGCGACTTGTCGAAATCATCGATCCGCCGCGTTCGCAGGCTCGGAACCCGCTCTTCCAGGTGTCGCTGACTCTGGAGAACGCAGCACAGGACAGCCTCGAACTCGGAGAACTGGCCGTCGCCGCGGTAACCACAGATTTTGCGCCGGCCAAGACGGACCTGCAATTGACCGTCAACGAGTCGGTTGACGTCTCAGGGAATCCCGCCGGCATTTCGATGGAGTTCCTCTACGCCACAGAACTGTTCGACGAGGCGCTGGTAGTCGACTTCGCCGATCGGCTCACCCGGATCATCGGGGCAATGGCCACCGATGCTGCCGCGGTCCTTGGCGACGTCGCCATCACCACGGCGAACGAGCGCCGCGACCTGGTTCTGCACGCATCCGATCAAGATGAGACATTCGCGACGTTGGCGGACGTCATTGCGGAGACTGCGCGGGTGCACAGCGAGCAGACTGCGCTGGTCTTCGGCGATCGAGTCCTTGATTACAGCGAGGCGGACGCATGGTCCACCAGGCTTGCCCGCGTGCTCATCGGCCGCGGTGTCGGACCGGAAGATGTAGTGGCAGTTGCTATTCCGAGATCGATTGAATCGGTACTCAGCGTCTGGGCAGTGGCGAAGGCCGGCGCAGCCTTTGTTCCCGTGGATCCGCGGTATCCCGCGGATCGGGTCGCTTACATGGTCGGTGATTGCGGTGCGAAGTTCGGGTTGACCACTGCTGCCGAGGCGGGGACGCTGCCCAACCTACTGGAGTGGCTGGCGGTCGATTCAGCAGACATCGACGATGCGCTGGCGTCGGCGTCAACAGCCACGATCACCGATGCCGACCGGATTCGGCCCATCCGGATTTCGAGTGCGGCATACATGATTTTCACCTCAGGATCGACCGGCCTTCCCAAGGGCGTGGTCGTTACTCATCGAGGTATCGGCAATCTTGTGAACGAGCAGCGCGAACGCTATTCGATCACCCCGCATTCGCGGGCACTGCACGTGGCGTCACCGAGCTTCGACGCCTCGGTGTTCGAAATGCTCTTTGCGGTCGGCAACGGCGCGACGCTGGTAATTGCGCCGCCGTCGGTGTTCGGCGGCGCCGAACTGGAATCGTTGATTCGCCGCGAGCAAGTTTCGCTTGCCGTCATCACTCCTGCGGCTCTGGCATCGATGGATCCGCAGGAGCTCGACTCTCTGGAAGTTCTCCTCTCGGCAGGTGAGGCGCTCTCGCCCGATCTGGTGGAGCGTTGGGCACCCGGCCGTCGACTCTTCAATGCCTACGGTCCGACCGAGTCGACCGTTATGACGACGTGCAGTGGGCCGGTAGCGCCAGGCGAGCCCGTAGACATCGGAACACCCACCCGCGGCATCGACGCGATAGTCCTCGATGCGCGGATGAACCTGGTACCTGCGGGCACCGTGGGTGAGTTGTACGCTGCGGGAAGCCAGCTTGCACGGGGATACCATCGCCGCGCAGCCCTCACCGCAGAGCGGTTTGTGGCGAACCCGTTCGGGCCCGCTGGGTCGGTTCTGTATCGAACCGGCGATCTGGTTCGGCTGACCCCGAGCGGCACCCTCGAATATCTCGGTCGCGGTGACGCCCAGGTCAAAATTCGTGGACTACGCATCGAACTCGGTGAGGTGGAGTCGGCACTGCTCGCAGTTCCGGGCGTGCGGCAGGCAGTTGCGACCACGCACCCGGACGCGCGACTCGGCGACCGGTTGGTCGGCTACGTGGTGGCTGACTTCGGGATGAGCCTCGATCCCGACGCAATTCTCACGTCAGTCGCCGCCTCGTTGACCGCCTACATGGTTCCCGAAGCGGTGGTGATTCTCGAGTCGCTGCCGGTCACGCCAGGCGGAAAGCTGGATCGTCGGGCCTTGCCCGCGCCGGTGTTCCAGAGTGCGGCTTTTCGGACACCCGAGACACCTATCGAGCAGATCGTGGCCAGGGTGTTCTCCGATGTGCTCGGCACCCCGCGCGTGGGGCTCGACGACGACTTCTTTGCGCTCGGCGGCAACTCACTCCTTGCTACCCAGGTGGTTTCACGAGTGGGTGCAGCGATCGATTCCTCTGTTCCGGTGCGGCAGCTGTTCGAATTCTCAACCGTTCATGCTCTGGCCCACGCGCTCGAGGCTGCCGCGGGCGATGGCGGTCGACCGGTATTGACCGCGCGGCCACGGCCCGAACTTGTGCCACTCTCACTCGCGCAACGCCGCATGTGGTTCCTCAACCGTTTCGACCCCAGCTCGGTGGCACAAAACCTACCCGCCGCAATCCGATTGACAGGCACGCTCGATGTTGCAGCGATGGCCGCTGCCGTGACGGATGTACGGCAACGGCATGAGAGTCTGCGGACTCGCTATCGCGATGTCGACGGTATCGGCTATCAGGAAGTTCTTCCCGCTGATGAGATATCTGCCGATCTCGAGGTCACCACGATCGAGCAGGCACACGTCATCGACTCGGTGTCGGAGTTTGCACTTGAAGGTTTCGATGTGGCAGCGCAGGTACCCGTTCGGGTCCGCCTTTTCGAGATCAGCGATGCTGCCGGCGCAGAATCAGAATTTGTGCTGGTGTTTGTGGTGCATCACATTGCTGCCGACGGATTCTCGATGGCACCCCTTACCCGGGATCTCATGGTCGCGTACGCCGCCCGTTCTTCCGCGGGTGCACCTACCTGGTCACCGCTCGATGTGCAGTACATCGACTACACGCTCTGGCAGCGAGAAGTTCTCGGATCAGAAGACGATCCGGACAGCGTGCAGTCCCGTCAGCTGAACTTCTGGCGAAACGCTCTTGCTGGACTACCCGACCAGTTGACGCTCCCGATGGATCGGCCGCGCGGCGCCGTTCAATCGGTGACGAGCGCAAGTGTGCCAGTGACCATCAACGCGGAGATCCATCAGCAACTGACAGCTCTCGCACGAGAATCAGGCACCACATTGTTCATGGTGGTCCACGCGGCGCTCGCGCTGTTGCTGGCGCGCCTGAGCGACACAGATGATGTTGCCATCGGCACGCCGATCGCGGGGCGGGGCGAAGCGGCGCTAGACGACGTTGTCGGAATGTTCGTCAACACGTTGGTCTTCCGAACCAGGTTCGATGCCAAGCAGACGTTCGCCGAAATGTTGGCCGAGACCAGGGACGTGGACTTGGCGGCGTTCGGTAATGCAGACGTACCGTTCGAGCAGTTGGTAGAAGTGATCAACCCGGCTCGCTCGCAGTCGTATCACCCGCTGTTCCAGGTGGCTCTCTCGTTCCAGAACCTGGCGCAGAGCACTTTCGAACTGCCGGGCCTGGCCCTGTCTGCTGTGGACTTCGACGTCTCGACCTCACAGTTCGATCTTCACCTCGCGGTGACTGATACCTATGACGAGAGCGGACTCCCGACCGGACTCGGAGGTGAAATCAAGTACTCGGCAGCCTTGTTCGATCGCGAAACAGTCGAGCGGATTGCGGCCCACCTGATACGCGTTCTCGCCGAGGTCGCCGCGCATGCGGACGTCGTGGTGGGGGACATCGATCTACTGGGCATTGACCAGCGCGAACTGCTGACCCGACAGGGGACAGGTGCAGCGCTCACGACCGACCCGTGCACCCTGGTGGACGAGTTCGACAGAATGGTCGTCAAGGTTCCCGACGCGATCGCAGTGGTGTCGGGCGACCAGAGACTGACGTACGCCGAATTTGACGCCAAGGTCAACCGCACGGCACGAGTGTTGATTGCGGCAGGTGTGGGTCCGGAAACTTCGGTGGCCTTGATTTTGCGGCGCTCGATCGACTTGATCGTCGGCATGTATGCGATTGCCAAAGCTGGTGGCGCGTACGTCCCGATCGATCCGGACCAGCCGGCAGAACGCTCGGAGTTCATCCTGGAATCCGCTAACCCGGTGTGCATCGTGACGCGAACATCCGACGCTCACGCCAGAGCGTGGGGCGACCGGACGATAGTCGAACTGGACGCGATGGACTCCACTGGAATACCGGATCATCCGATCGTCGATTCCGAGCGAATCACACCTCTTCACGCGGACAACACCGCATACGTCATCTTCACCTCCGGTTCTACGGGCAAACCCAAGGGTGTCGCCGTATCGCATCGCGCTGTGGTAAATCAAC
The DNA here is from genome assembly GCF_049739425.1 of Rhodococcus sp. 27YEA15. Classification (NCBI taxonomy): domain Bacteria; kingdom Bacillati; phylum Actinomycetota; class Actinomycetes; order Mycobacteriales; family Nocardiaceae; genus Rhodococcus; species Rhodococcus sp. 27YEA15. The sequence goes on along the minus strand of NZ_JBMHHW010000001.1, from coordinate 3,411,289 downwards.
TAGCTTGGAAGCGAGAAGAATTCGCGATCACACCGGCTGATGCCGTGCTGCTCAAGACCGCCGCGACCTTCGACCTTTCGGTGTGGGAATTCTGGTCTGCACTCACATCGGGCGCCCGCATTGTCATCGCACCCGCCGGCTCGCAACAAGACGCGGAGTCGTTGGTAGCACTCATCGACACGCAGGCTGTCACCACATTGCACGTGGTGCCGTCGATGCTGGACGCCCTGGCCACTGCCGCAGGCGATCGACTGCCCACCACACTGCGGCAAGTCCTCGCAATCGGCGAGGCACTACCTGCGGAACTGGCCAGACGAGTGCGCGTCGCAAATCCGGCGCTCGATCTCTACAACCTGTACGGACCCACCGAGGCTGCGGTCTCGGTGACCTCTCACCTGGTCGACGACTCTGATCGCGACACGGTATCCATCGGCGTACCGGAGCTCAATACCCAACTTTATGTGTTGGATTCACGCCTTCACCTGGTGCCGACCGGTGTGGCCGGGGAACTCTATATTGCCGGTGAGCAGTTGGCCCGCGGTTACTTCGGGCGAGCAGAATTGACGGCTGATCGTTTTGTCGCGAACCCGTCCGGTGGAGGGGCGCGGATGTACCGCACCGGTGACCTGGTCAAGTGGAACGCTTCTGGTGAACTGGAATACCTGGGCCGCACCGACTTCCAGGTGAAGCTGCGTGGATTCCGCATCGAACTCGGTGAGATCGAAGCGGTGCTCGACGGTCTGGCCGGAGTGTCACAATCGGTAGCCATCGTGCACCAGGACACCCACATCGGTGATCAACTGTTGGCATATGTGACGGGCACGGCAATCGAACCGGAACTGCTACGTGCCGAGATTGCGGAGACATTACCAAGTTACATGGTGCCCTCGCGCATCATCGCGCTCGACGCATTCCCGCGTACCGTCAATGGAAAGTTGGATCGTACACTCTTACCCATTCCGGCCTTCGAGCCAGCGCAATTCCGTGCACCGGTAACTAGCACCGAAGAATTGGTCGCGGCTACATTTGCAGGGCTGCTCGCAATGGATCGCATCGGTCGTGACGACGACTTCTTTGCACTCGGCGGCAACTCGCTTGTCGCTACCCGAGTGGCGGCAAGATTGGGCAGCGCACTAGGGATGAACGTACCGGTGCGTCTGCTCTTCGAGGCGCCGTCGGTGTACGCGTTGGCCGCGAAACTCGACTCGCACAATGCAACTGGCATTCGCGTCGAATTGACTCCAAGGACACGACCAGAGCAAATTCCGTTGTCTTTGGCGCAGCAGCGCATGTGGTTCCTGAGCCGGCTCGATCCGGAATCTGCCGTCAACAACATTCCGGTTGCCATTCGGTTGTCGGGCGCGCTCGATGTCGACGCCTTGCGTGCAGCGGTGCTCGATGTGATCGGGCGTCACGAAGTGCTACGTACTGTCTACCCGGACGTGGACGGTGTCGGATACCAGCAGGTACTGCGCGTCGCCGAGCTCGAGTTGGATCTGAAACCAGTACAGATCAGCGAGTCGGAGGTAGTTGACGCCGTAATCAGGGTCGTCGGAGCTGGTTTCGACGTCACCGCGGCAGTTCCTTTGCGAGCGAATCTGTTCGAGATCGGTAGTCGTGAGTACGTCCTGGTGCTGGTGGTTCATCACATCAGCGCCGACGGCTTCTCGATGGGCCCACTGACTCGCGATGTCGTGGTGGCCTACGAGTCTCGGGCGCGTCACATTGCGCCGTCGTGGGAGCCGCTTGCGGTGCAGTATGCGGATTACACCTTGTGGCAGCGTGAGGTGTTGGGATCGGAGGATGATCCGGGGTCGTTGATTTCGGAGCAGGTGCGGTACTGGACGGAGGCCCTCGATGGGGTTCCGGATCAGTTGGATCTGCCGGCTGATCGCCCGCGGCCGATCGTCGCGAGTAATCGGGGTGCGCAACATGGGTTCTCGATTTCTGCCGAGTTGCATCGAGATTTGGTAGCGGTATCGCGGGATGCGAACACCACACTGTTCATGGTGATGCATTCGGCGTTGGCTGTGTTGCTTGCGCGTGTGTCGGGTACGTCGGATATTGCGATCGGTACTCCGGTTGCGGGTCGTGGTGAGGCTGCCCTTGATGATGTGATCGGGATGTTCGTCAATACTTTGGTGTTGCGTACTCGGGTTGATTCGGGTGTGAGCTTCGAGGGTTTGTTGGCGCAGGTGCGTGATACGGATTTGGGTGCGTTTGCTCATGCGGATGTGCCGTTCGAGCGGTTGGTGGAGATTCTTGATCCGGAGCGTTCGCAGGCTCGTAATCCGTTGTTCCAGGTGATGCTCGCATTCCAGAACCTAGGCGTTACCACCCTGGAGCTACCTGGATTGTCGGTGTCGGGTATCGACATCGACGCCGCTCAGGCCAAAGTGGATCTGCAAGTCACCGTGTCCGAAAGTATCGACGAAGACGGCGCCGCCGCCGGAATGTTTGTCGAGTTGACTTATGCGACTGATCTTTTTGATGGGTCGTCGGTGGTGCTGTTGGGTGAGCGGTTGTTGCGGGTGTTGGTGGCGGTGGCGGCTGATCCGCGTGTGCGGGTGGGTGATGTCGAGTTGTTGGATGCGGGTGAGCGTTCGTTGGTGCTCGAGTCGTGGAATGAGACGGCGTGTCGGGTGCCGGATGTGGTGGTGCCGGGGTTGTTTGGTGCTCGTGTGCTCGAGTCTCCGGGGGCGGTGGCGCTCTCGTTCGAGGGGGTGTCTGTCTCGTATGCGGAGTTTGATGCGCGGGTGAATCGTTTTGCGCGGTATTTGATTTCGTTGGGTGTGGGTCCGGAGTCGTTGGTTGCGGTTGCGGTGCGTCGCTCGGTGGATTTGGTGGTGGCTGTTTATGGTGTTCTTGCTGCTGGTGGTGCTTATGTGCCGGTGGATCCGGATCAGCCGGTCGAGCGTAATGCGTATGTGGTGGATGCTGCGGATCCGGTGTGTGTGATCAGTACGTCTGATGTGGGGTTTGTTGCCGGTGGTCGGCCGGTGGTGTTGGTTGATGTTGTTGATGTGTCTGGTTTTTCGGCTGGTCCGGTGTCGGATGTGGATCGGGTGTCGGTGTTGCGGGCGGAGAATGCGGCGTATGTGATTTTCACGTCGGGTTCGACGGGTCGGCCGAAGGGGGTGGCGGTTTCTCATCGCAGTGTGGTCAATCAGGTGTTGTGGTTGGCGGAGAAGTATGCGGTGTCGGTTTCTGATGTGGTGTTGTTCAAGACTCCGGTGACTTTCGATGTGTCGGTGTGGGAGTTGTTTGTTGCGTTGGCGGTGGGTGCTCGGGTGGTGGTGGCTGCTCATGACGGTCATCGGGATCCGGGGTATTTGGCGTCGGTGATGGCGGCGGAGTCGGTGTCGATGGTTTCGTTTGTGCCGTCGATGTTGGAGGTGTTCGTCGATCAGGTTGTCGATCAGGGTGCTGGTCAGGTTGTCGATCAGGGTGTTGGCGGGGGTGGGTTGGGTTCGTTGCGGGTGATTTTCGCGGCGGGTGAGGCGTTGCCGGTGTCGGTGGTGCGTCGGGTGTTGTCGGTGTTGCCGTCGGTTGAGGTTCATAATTTGTATGGTCCGACGGAGTTCACGGTGCATGCGACGGCGGCGGGTCCGCTCGATGGTGTGGGTGTGGTGCCGGTGGGTGCTCCGGTGTGGAATTCGTCGGTGTTGGTGTTGGATTCTCGTTTGCGTCCGGTGCCGGTGGGTGTTGCGGGTGAGTTGTATTTGTCGGGTGTTCAGGTTGCTCGTGGGTATTACGGGCGGGTGGATTTGTCGGCGGAGCGGTTTGTGGCGAATCCGTTTGGTGGTGTGGGTTCGCGGATGTATCGCACGGGGGATGTGGTGCGGTGGATCGGTGTGTCGGGTGAGCTCGAGTATGTGGGGCGTACTGATTTTCAGGTGAAGTTGCGTGGTCAGCGGATCGAGTTGGGGGAGATCGAGGCTGCGGTTCGGGATCAGTCGGGTGTGGGTTCTGTGGTGGTGGTGGTCTGGCGTGATCAGTTGGTTGCGTATGTCACTGCTGCGGTGGGGTCGTTGGTTGATGTTGATGTGGTGAAGGTGGGTGTGTCGGCTCGGGTTGCGTCGTATATGGTGCCGTCGTTGTTTGTGGTGTTGGATGTGTTGCCGGTTAATGCGTCGGGGAAGTTGGATCGGCGGTTGTTGCCGGAGCCGGTGTTCGAGTCGGCGGTGTTCAGGGCTCCGGTGTCGGAGTCGGAGGTTGTGGTGGCTCGGGTGTTTGCCGAGGTGTTGGGTGTTGATCGGGTGGGTCTCGATGATGATTTCTTCGAACTCGGCGGCAACTCCCTGTTGGCGACCAAAGTGATGGCAGGACTCAGCAGGGTGATCATGATGGATGTTCCGATCAGGACTCTGTTCACACACTCGCGAGTTGCCGGCCTAGCGGACGCTGTTGCGCTTGGAATTCGAGCTGGATTCGAAACAGAGAAGGACGCAGCACTTCAGGTAGTGCTTCCCATTCGTGCCACCGGTACCGAGCGGCCACTCTTCTGCGTGCACCCGATGGTTGGACTGGCGTGGCCCTATGCTGCTCTTGCTGCGCACGTAGATCGGTCGATTCCGATCTACGGTCTCCAGTCGCCGGTGCTCACTGATCCCGATTTCGACTCGTCGTCACTGGATTCGTACATCAATCGTTATGTCGAGGAGATGATGCGGGTTCAACAGGCCGGTCCATACCGGGTACTCGGATGGTCACTTGGCTGTGTTATCGCGCACGGAATCGCGGCGCGCATCGTCGAGCTCGGCGGCGAAGTGGATGCGCTTGTGCTCCTGGACGGCACGCCTGAGCACCGTGACGCAGGAGAGTTCCGCCGAGGATTGGACAAGGAACTGTTCGCGCTCGGTGTCACCGTCGACGCCGAGGAGCTAGCTGATTTCTCAATTGACAACGCGCGGCGTGTGCTCGATGCCGTCCAGGGGGAGGCGATCGGCCTCAGCGTCGAGAAGATCCAGCGGTTGTTTGTCAGCATCGCCGGTACCGCCGAGCTGATCAATGCGTATGTTCCGCGAAAGTTTTTGGGCGACATGCTGTTTGTCAATTCGAACGAACGAACCGAGGAGACGAGCGCCGGTCGACTATGGGGCCCGTGGGTGGCCGGCACGCTCGACGAGCAGCAGGTCGACTTCGAGCACGTGGAACTGCTGTCGGGACCGGCACTCGAAGCTGTTGCTCCGATGATCGAGGCAGCGCTGCGACGTAGTCGATGACACTGCCGGAGGGTTCGATATGAAGGCTGATGTGATCGCGGGCCACCCTGCGGGTGCCCGTGATCACGACCTAATCGTCACTGATGTCTGATGTAGAGTCGTGTGATGGTTGCCTCGACCCTCTCGATAGTTGTCCCGGTATTCAATGAAGAGGCATATATCGAGCCGTGTTTGGATGCACTGCTGGCCCAGGAAGATTCGATTGCGGAGATTGTTGTGGTGGACAACAACTCGACCGACGGAACAGCGGCAATTCTCCAGCGGTACGCGGATCGTTCTCACAAGGTCCGGATCGTCGAGGAGAAGACCGCCGGCGTAGTCCATGCCAGGAATGCTGGGTTCGATGCATCGACCGGTGAGTTCATCGGTCGAATCGACGCAGACACGATCGTGAGTCCAGGTTGGGCAGCGAGTGTGGTCGACTATCTTTGCAGCCATCGCGAGATCGCGGGGATGAACGGCCTGTCGTATCTCTACGAATCGCCTATCGCGAACCACCGGCGACGGTCGATAGACCGTCGGATTTCCACTGGAAAACTGCTCGACGGTCAATCCACCCAGATGATGCAGGGAAACAACATGGCGATCCGCCGAGCAGCGTGGTCCCAGGTACGTGAACTTGTGAGCGACTCAGACCAATTCCACGAGGATGTCGACCTGACAATGTGCTTCGTGGACGAAGGCCTCCCAATCGTTCAGTCCCTCACAATGCGCGCTCATATCTCGGGAAGGCGCGGGCAGTCTTCACCGGTGGAGTACGCAAAGTACTGCCTGGCGTCTCGGGCAACTTTCGCCAGGCACGGGTTGAAGAGCTCGGTACTCGACATTCTCCTCGGAATCAACGGATTGATGCACGTCGCCCTCTGGCCGCTTCATCGTGCGTACGACGCCGAATCGAATCGGATTTCGATTCGTAACCTCTGGCGCTCGCCTGCGGCTCGCAGCCTACCGTTCGCTGCAGCTTCATGAGCTGTGCTTCTGCACCAGGGGTGCGCTATTGGCAAGCTGCCATGACATAAGTGGGATCGAGTGCCCTCTTCACCAGATCAAGGGTGTGTGGATCACGAACCAGATCTCCGTGCGAGGTAGTGTTCGCTTCACACCCGGTCTGGACCCATACATTGTCGACGACTGCGTCGGGTCCTGGCGTGAGAAACGTTGCCTCTGGCGGGGTCGAGATTTCATCGCTCTTCGATGCGATCACCGTGTAGTCGATCCCGGGTTCGGTTTCGGACCCGCCGTTGAGCGCGGCCAAGAACGGTGAACCACTGAGTTGCTGAACGCCTGCCGGCCCCCAGATCGCCTGAACAAGGAGATCTCCAGGTAAACCGAGTCCGGACAGGGCATGTGCATTCGCCTGAAGCCCGGCAAATGTAGTGCCATGGTTTGTAGCGCCTAAAGTGACCACATTGCGTACCAGATTCTGCGATGGGTCAGACGGATTGGCGCCGCCGTCGAATCGAAGAAACTGCCGCGCAACAACCCCACCCTGCGAGTGGCCCACGAGATCAACCTGGGCCGCCCCGGTATGCCTGCGAACGGAGTCCACGAACATCGCCAGTTCTCTGCCTGAACTGGCGATGTCGCGTATGCCCCAATGAACTGCACTCGGATCGAGGAATTCCTGCGCACCGCCGTAGTTCAACGCAAAGACACAGTAGCCGAGCGTCGAGAGCTGGGGCGAAAGAGCCGACCACGTGTCGTTCATGCTGATGCCGGTGCCGTGAATCAACACCACGGGTCGGGGATGTTCCGGGCTCGGGGTGCAATTCCAGTCATTGGCGCCGGCCGGCGATGTGCCCATTTCGAAAAACCCTGGTGTCGGCTCCAGAGGCTTCGCCTCGTCGGCGGTAGCCGTATTCGTGGCGCAGAAGATGGTGGTGCCGACACACACGGAAGCAAGGATGATTCGAAGTGGGCTTCTCATCTGCGTCAGATACCCAGCGACTGTGCGATGAAGGGCCAGGACTTGTGTAGATCGTCCTGCCAGTAACCCCACGAATGCGTACCGACGGGACGGAAGTCGACGACCGCCGGAATATTGAGCTCGTAGAGTCGCTTTGCCATGTTGGACGTGCACAGATTGGTCGCCAGCTCGATCGGACTTCCGACGACGATCTGATCGAACAATGCGGCGCGACCATCCTGGATGCGCGGATTGGCCGGGGTGTCATTGGGGTAGCCAGGGAGTCCGCTACCCGTGCTCATGTAGATCTGCGTTCCACGTAGCTTCTCGGCGTTGACCAGTGGATCGTGTTCCCTCCAACCGGGTCCGTCGAACGGTCCCCACATGTTCTGGACGTCGTCGACGCCGCCGATCCACTCCGTGGTTGTCCTGACGAACTGCTGTCCGAGCGGATCACTGGTCTGAGCGCATCCGCTGTAGGCCGCGACGGACTTGTAGAAGCCGGGGTATTCGATCGCGAGGTTGAGCACAGAGGTGCCGGACATCGAGATTGCCGCTATCGACTGTTCGCCGTTGCTGCCGAGCTGCTTGTCCAACAGTGGAGGGAGTTCCACACCGAGGAAGGTGCTCCACATGTTCTTACCGAGTAGGGGGTCTTCCTTTTGCCAGTCCGTGTAATAAGACAGTCGACCGCCCACCGGGGTGGCGACATTGACATTCTTGTCCTCGAAGAACTCGACGACGTCGGTCTGGTACTCCCAGGTTGCCGAGTCGACGCCGCCACCCGCGCCGTTGAGCAGGTAGAGGATGGGGCGCGGTGCAGAGTTGTCGGCCGGTGTGATGACCTGGATAGGAACAGTCCGATCCATTGACGCTGCGTACACATTGACGATCTGCTGGCGATCGTTGATCTTCTCGACCGATTCTATGTACGAACCGTCTGAAGCTGACTTGGACGAGTTGCCGTCCGGTTGTTTGGCGGGGGCCTCGGCGCCTGCCAATCCGGCTGGAACCAGCGCGCATGCCATGGTCAGGGCGGCGACACCGGTCACGCGCTTCCACATGGATCGAGTTATTCGCGGCAAGTTGTTCCCTCTCGTTGCTCGGCAGGCGATTGCTGTTGATGCTCGCCAGCCTTTCACGTTGTTCCTGGACTGTGAAGTCGGTTATCCGATTGCGATCGTTACGTGCGGTGACTTTCCACTTCCCGCCATAGCGATGATCCAGGCGAACTCAGGCGGTCTCCGCGGCACGCCGGAAACCTTTGATCGCAGGAACGATGAAAACGGCCACCATTCCGAACGACCAGATCAAAGTCTTGATCACGGGCTCGGCCACAGGCCCTCCCAATGACAAACCTTTCATCGCGTCGATCGCCACCGACATGGGTTGTTCGGCCACGATGGGCTGTAACCACTTCGGATAGGCGATGACCGGCACGAATCCGGAATTGAAGAACATCAACAAGGTGCATGAGATCGACACGATCTCGACGAGCGGCAGATTGGCCGACACTGTTGCCAGTGCTGTCACCATCATCGCGAAGCCGACGCCGAATACGATTGGCAAAGCCAGCAGCGCCACAGCAGCCAATGGCCCCTGATTGAATCTGAAGCCGAGGGCGTATCCGGCGGCGAGAATGACCATCGATGTGGCGAGGACTCGAACAGCCTCGGCAATCATGCGTCCGACAAGACCAGAGGCGCGATGGGCCGGAAGCGTCCAGAATCGGCTGAGCAGGCCGGATGCCTGCTCGCCTTTGAGCCCCACAGCGCTGGCGATCGATCCGAACATCGCGCCGATGAGAATGATCAGCGGTACGGTCCCGAAAATGCTTGATTGGCCGGTGGCAGCCGATATCGAGTCCCCCAACACCACCCGAAACATCAAGAGCATGAAAGCTGGGTAGACAAGAGCTTGAATGGTTGTCGAGGGGTCGCGCATCCAGGTGATCAGTAGCCGTTTGGCCTGAATCCAGCTGTGCACCACAAGCGCGTTGAGTGACTTTTCAGGCAACGCCTTGTCCGGGTACGGGAAGTTGAACCCTTCGACAGGCCGAACAACTGCCATGAAGCGATCTGTCGGTTCACTCATGAGCGCCTCATGCTTGCCCAGAACGCCAACGGTGCAACAACGACAAGTAGGCCGACCGTCCACGCCACTACGGGGAACAAGACATCCCAGGTCACGCCGCCCTGCGCGAGATCGCGCATCGCGAACGAGAACTGCGATACCGGTTGATTGCGGACGAACGGGCGGATCCATTCGGGAAAGCCCGTCTCAGGTACGAAGCCGCAGGAGAGCATTCCAAGGATCAGCTGTGGCAGCGTCAGCGCCTGGCTTGTGGCTTGAGGGCTCTTCGACAACGATCCGATTGCGTCGCCGAAGAACGACAGACAGGTGCTGAAAGCCAGGGCGACCACACAGAACAAAACTGCCTGACCCAGGCCGGCGGAGAACCGGAATCCGATTACGTGACCGAAACCCAACGCAGCGGCCAGCGAGACCGTCGATCGCACGAACCCGCTCGATTGGCGAGAGAGCAACGGGATCGGGCCGACGACGGGCATGGTCTTCATCCGGTTGCTGAAACCGGTGATGGATTCGGTCGAAGCCATCTGGGCAGCCGAGATCGACGTGAACGCCATGGCCTGCAGCACGATGATCGGCATCAAGAACTGTGCGTAGTCGAGGCCCCGAATCTGCATGACGAATTTCAGTGGCAGATAGAACCCGACTGTGAAGATCAACGGTGCGATGACCGCGATCAACAGTTCGTAACGCTTGACCATCGACCTCACGGTCCGAGAGGTCAATACCCACCACTGATTGACAGCCGACGGGTGTGGACGCCGATGCCTTCCTACGCTCAGGGCCTCGGGGACAGCGATCTTGCTCCGCGAGTTCTCCAGAACCGCGGCCTTGTCTACACCGAATTTGGTAGTGGTTGTCATTGGGTCTCGCTTACAGGCTGGTGACCCGTGAGCGACAGGAATACATCGTCGAGCGACGGCCGGCGAAGCGCGATGTCCGCAAGCGGTATTCGAGCATGGTCCAACCGGCGCAGCGCCTCGGCGAGTGTTCCGGCTCCGGCCGGGGCAGGTATCGCGATTCGACCGCTCTCCTGCGCGAGGTCGAATCTGAAGTCCCGGGGGACCAGATTCCCGAGTGCGTGGACTGCGTGCGCCAACTGTTGGAGATTTTCGGGCACGATCTCGCAGAAACTCGAGCCGGTACGGGCCTTCAGTTGATCAGCTGTCCCCTCGGCGATGACCGCACCTTTGTCGATGACGATGATGTTGTCGCTGAGCAGGTCGGCCTCTTCCAGGTACTGCGTTGTCAGGAGCACCGTGATGCCTTGTTCCTTCAACGACTGAACCAGTGACCAAACGCTCTGCCTGCTTCGCGGATCAAGACCGGTCGTCGGCTCGTCGAGGAATACAACTTCTGGACGAACGACAAGACCACACGCGATGTCGATTCGCCGTCGCATACCACCCGAATAGTTACGCACGGCGCGAGATCCGGCCTCGACGAGATCGAATTGAGAGAGAAGATCGGCGGCTCGGACCTTTGCCGACGTCCGATCGAGTCCCATCAAGCGGCCGAACAGTTCGATGTTCTCACGCCCGGTCAACGCGTCGTCGAGTGCGGCGAATTGGCCCGTCATCATGATGGAGCGACGAACCTCGGGTGCGTTTCGCACCACGTCGTAGCCGGCAACCATCGCACGGCCACTGGTTGGTCGGATGAGTGTGGACAGCACTTTCACGGTAGTGGTCTTGCCTGCGCCGTTCGGTCCCAGAATGCCCAGAACTGTGCCGCGCGGAGCGACGAAGTTGATCCCTCGCAGGGCGTGCACGTTCTTGAAAGACTTATGGACGTCCTCCACTAGTACTGCTGCGTCCGTGGAAAAGGGCATCAACACTCCGCTGTCTTCATGGTCGGAACGGGCACGCGCTCCCGGCGGGCGCACAGATGCCTTCTGTCTACTATCCGTGTTCTCCGGTCAGATGTTACCGGAGGGTCATGCCGCACCCCTGTTTGCTGGGTGGCCGCGAGGCATGAGTCTTCGAGGTCGGTAGGACATCAGGTGCGATTGCGGGGTGTGGGACGTGTCCGACGTCACAATTCTCGGTAATTCGGACACTTGACAAGAGTTGGGCGGTCGACCTGAGTGGGACGTCGGGCCATACGTGCTGGTAGGGCAGGCGTGCAATCGACGAGTGCATCGGTTGTGGCGATGAAATGCAGGGGCTGTTCGGTTGATTGTCTCGAGCTTGTCGATCTCAGGATGACCAAATGGTCTATACGGGATAATCTCGACGAATGGTGAAGGTTGCGTTGTCAGTGGTGGTTCCTGCCTACAACGAATCCGAATACCTTCCGATTTGCATTGGCGCGTTGTTGGATCAAGGTTCTTACATCGACGAGATCATCGTCGTGGACAACGATTCCACCGATGATACAGCCGACATTATCAAGAGCTTTCAGTTGGAAAGCCCTAAAGTGGTTTATGCGAGTGAGCCGAAGGCCGGCGTGGCACACGCTCGCGATCGCGGCTTCGACACCGCCTCCGGAGACATCATCGGCAGAATTGACGCGGACACGATTGTCGGGCCCGATTGGGCGAGGTCGGTACGTGATTTTTTCGAGCAAGACCAAACGTACGCAGCGGTTACCGGGACCATCTTCGTGTACGAATCGCCGATCGCGGGCGTCCAAGCGGCTCTGACCAAATGGCGATCGCGCGGCAGTGATTCCACCCCGGTTCGTCGAGTCTTTGCAGTTCCGGGAAGTAATCTGGCTCTTCGGCGCTCGGCCTGGCTTGCGGTTCGCGAGCTGGTGAGCCATCGGACCGACATACATGAGGACATCGACTTGTCTCTGTGCCTCGCGCGTCATCAGTTCGAACTTGGTCAGATTCCTGGCATGGAGGTGAAAGTGTCCGGCCGGCGCGGAATGAGTCCGCCGCGTGAATACGCGCAGTACAACAAAGCGTCGAAGGCGACTTTGCAGCACCACGGAATTTCCAACTTACGGTTGAATATGGAGATTGCGATCGACGGAATGCTGCACGCTTTTCTGTGGCCGCTGTATCGGATGTACGATCGCGATTCCGGGCGGATTTCCCTTCGTAGTATTTTCCGTCGCCATGAGGTCCGACTTCTCCCGGTTTTCGAGAGATGAGTTCAGCGGCGATCAATTGTTCGGGCATGTGAAATCAGCCTACGAATGATGCGAAAATTTCATCGAGGAGATTTGGTAAATCAGGACTTTCGTCACCCGTGGTCGACGAAAGAATTCATCGACTCATTTACCTGCGGTTCATACGCTCATCGAGGGTTAGCTCAGTGGTGCCCGGGATGGGTTATTTCACCCTCGAATTCATCTGTTCGGTATATACCGAACGTGGTCTGCGCCGTTGCGAAGGCCGTGACGAGGCCACTCGTCGCCGCGGCGCGTCCCGTTCGGAACCGGCTGTCATGTAGCTGGGTCCCTCTGCAAGGGTGGCGCCGGATCCGTCCCGACCGAACTCGGCGCCGGAGCGGACGCGTCATCGAGCGCTCGCAGTAACGACGACGCTTTCACGACTGTCTCCTCGAACTCCTCACTCGGGTCGGACAGCGCGGTGATGGCTCCACCGGTTCCGAAACTCACGCCGGACTTGGTGCAGGACAGTGAACGGATCACGATCGACAGGTCTGCTGCGCCGCCGAGTGCGAAGTAGCCGATCGACCCCGAATACACCCCACGTGGTCCAGCTTCGAGCCGGTCGATGATCTCCATGGTCCGCACCTTCGGTGCGCCTGTCATCGATCCGCCGGGAAATGCCGCGCGGACGCAGTCCACGGCAGTGGTGCCGGCGCCCAATGATCCGCGGATGGTGGACACCATCTGGTGAACCGACGAGTACGTTTCGATACCGAACAGTCGGGGCACGTGCACGCTGCCTGGAATGCAGACCTTTGCCAGATCGTTGCGCGAGAGGTCCACGATCATCAGGTTTTCCGCGCGTTCCTTCTCACTGTCGAGGAGATCCTGGCGCAGGGCCGCGTCGCTCGCGAGAGTGAGCCCGCGTGGGCGGGTGCCCTTGATGGGCTTGGATTCGACCAGCCCGTCGGTGCTCACGCGCAGAAATCGTTCGGGAGACGCCGAAACCACCGACAACTCGGTGAAGTCGAGAAAGGCGCTGTACGGCGTCGGGTTGATCCGACGCAGCTGGGCGAACGTATGTAAGGCGTCGAACTCGCCGTCGACGGTGGCCATGTTGGTCAGGCAGATCTCGTAGGACTCGCCCTGGCGGATGTCTTCCTTGGCCTCCTCGATGAGACGCAGATAGTCGTCGCGATCGTGCCGCAGGCGGACACGAGACCAGCTGTCGTCTCCGACCAGAGTCGACGGAGTCGTCTCCGGCTCACCGGTTCCGGTCCGGCGTAATGCGGCGAGTGTGTTCCGCGTCCAGGTGTCGTGCGGGTCGCGGTGGCCGAGACGATGCAACGTGAGCACATGGGTCCGGCCGAGGTGGTGATCGACGACGACGGCCCGATCGGCGAAGACCAGTGCGGCATCGGGATACGGCGACGAATGAGCTGAGGTACCGCCTGTTTGGGCCTTCAGTTCGTAACCGAGATATCCGACGTAGCCGAGATTGAAGTCGACCCCCTCTGGCGCCTGCACGAACCTTCGGGTGAGTTGTTCGTTCAGATACTCGAAGAACGGCACCTGGACGGTCTCTGCGGTGCTGTCGCTGCGGACAACGGTCAGTGCTTCCGAATCCACGCTGTAGGTGACGTATTCGGCCAATGGCCCGCTGCTGTCACCGAGAACGCTCAGCCGCTCGTGCGACTCCGACGCGCTCGACCGGTCCAGCCAGAACGAGTTGGGCCCACCGGCGAACAGTTCCGCGAACGCGGCGGCCGCGTCGACCGCGAAGTCCAGGCTCGAGACATCTACTCGATAGTGCTCCGACGGTGATCGACGACGGGCCGGTGGACGATCGACGTTCGTGGTCGACGCACGGCCTTCGGACCCGATCGAGAGGTCTCGGAAATTTGCGAGTAGCTGCACTCCGAATTCGGAACTGATCGACTCCGGATGAAACTGCACGCCCCACAAGGGTTTCGAGCGGTGACGCACGCCCATCACGAGTCCGTCCGCCGTCCACGCATTGCAGGCCAGCTCGGCCGGCAAGCGGTACACCGTCAGGGAGTGATATCGAATTGCCCGAAAAGGTGACGGTATGCCGGCGAAGATTGCGGATCCGTCGTGCTCGATCTGGGACGGTCGCCCGTGCATCGCCTCGGGCGCGAGATCGACATCGGCCCCGAAGAGCGCGCACAACCCTTGATGACCCAGGCACACACCGAGGAGGGGCAGGGGCGCTTCCTCGACGAACCGTCGACTGATCCCGAAATCACGAACCCTGTCCGGCCGGCCCGGGCCGGGCGAGATGACGACATTGTCGAACACGGTCAGGTCGAGTGCGTCCCAATCGGCATCGTTACGGATGACCACTGGCGGAGCTCCGTTGACCTCCGTCAACAAGGTGAACAGGTTGTAGGTGAAGGAGTCGTAGTTGTCCACCAGCAGTGTGCGGGCACTCATGTCGATGATCCTGATCTCGGGCCGACGGATTGGACCTCAGTGTCCACTGTCGGGGGAGCGCCGTCGATCACCAGGTGGTGTGACCGCCGGCGCACCTTCTGGTCAGCGGCCGGACGACCGGGTGACCCAGGTGGTGATCTCGGCGTGGACCACCTCCACTCCCGCGCGGTCGAAGATGGAGATCGGCACCACCATCTCGGTGCCGCGGTCGATCGTCTCGAAGTCCGGAATGACGTCGAGGCGCGCGACCGCACGCAGTCCGGTGGTCGCCTTGGTGAGGTAATCGACCTTCATGGACTTGGGGATCCAGCGGTGGGTGCCGGGCACGGTCGCCTCGCTGAGCATCCCCATCGCGACTTCGGCGAGATTGCACGCTGCGATGGCATGGAAGGTCCCCAGATGGTTGTGTACACCCCACCACTTCGGGGAGCGCACCTCGCACAGTCCGGGTTGAAGCTGAGTGACGCGGGGGAGTATCGACGCGAAATACGGCACTCGGACGGACATGGCGGCGGAGAACAGGGCGTGTCCGAGAGCGTTGTCCGGAAGCTTCTGCCACCCGCGATAGGTGGGGCTCGACGTTGTCATCGGTCTATCTTACTTCTCGGTAAGGTGTCCGGCGGGTGAATGCCGGTGAATCCGATCGGCGGGGGAGTTGAGGAATCGGGGCACGTACGGCATACTAGTCGGGTTGCCTTGTCCGGGACGCGGTCCACTGCGGCCGCGATCGGGTAAGGGTAAGACGTCACGAATGTCTGATCGTCGTCCCCTCGGGGTAACGCGGTCGACGAACGTGGCCATGCAAGACGAGAAGTAATGCAGGACGGAAGCAGTACCTAACTTTGCGTTCTTTCGTAGAACGCGTCCGGTACGCATCGCGCGCCAGATGATCGAAAGATCGTCGGGCGCAGGATGAGTGAGAAGGCGACACGCCCGACCGCGTGTACCGGAGAACCATGACAAACGAACAGCGGCAGCAGATCCGGATCATTCCCGATCGCTTCAGTGGTTCGTCGTGTCGGAAGTCCAAGTGAGGGCTGTGCAGACGAGGTAGCTCGAGCCTGACCAGGTGGGCTACGAAACGCGGCAAGAAAAGGACACTAAGCGTGGCGGGACAAAAGATCCGCATCAGGCTCAAGGCCTACGACCACGAGGCGATCGACGCGTCAGCGCGCAAGATCGTCGAGACGGTAACCCGTACGGGTGCCCGCGTCGTTGGACCTGTGCCGTTGCCGACCGAGAAGAACGTATATTGCGTCATCCGCTCGCCGCACAAGTACAAGGACTCGCGCGAGCACTTCGAGATGCGTACTCACAAGCGGCTGATCGACATTCTCGACCCGACGCCGAAGACGGTTGACGCGCTCATGCGCATCGACCTTCCGGCCAGTGTCGACGTGAACATTCAGTGACGGCGGAGACAAAAACAATGACTGATACCAAGATCAAGGGAATCCTGGGCACCAAGCTCGGCATGACCCAGGTCTTCGACGAGAACAACCGGGTCGTCCCGGTGACGGTCGTCAAGGCTGGGCCGAACGTCGTCACCCAGATCCGTACCGAAGAGCGCGACGGCTACAGCGCCGTACAGCTCGCGTTCGGCGCCATCGACCCGCGCAAGGTGAACAAGCCGACTTCCGGCCAGTTCGCCAAGGCCGGTGTGACCCCGCGTCGCCACGTAGTGGAGTTCCGCCTCGCGGACACCTCCGACTACGAGGTCGGCCAGGAGCTCACCGCCGAGGTCTTCGAGGACGGCGCATTCGTCGACGTCACCGGAACCAGCAAGGGCAAGGGCTTCGCCGGAACCATGAAGCGTCACGGCTTCAAGGGACAGGGCGCGTCGCACGGTACCCAGGCTGTTCACCGCCGCCCCGGCTCCATCGGTGGCTGTGCAACCCCCGGCCGCGTGTTCAAGGGCATGCGCATGTCCGGACGCATGGGTAGCGACCGCATCACGACGCAGAACCTCTCGGTCCACAAGGTGGACGCCGAGAACGGTCTGCTGCTGATCAAGGGTGCGATCCCCGGCCGCAAGGGTGGCCTCGTGATCGTCAAGAGTGCAGTGAAGGGTGGTGCGCGGGCATGACCAGCACCGAGACCAAGTTGACCCTCGACGTCAAGATCGCCGGCGGCAAGACCGACGGCACCGTCGATCTCCCGGCTGAGATCTTCGACGCGCCGGCCAACATCGCGCTTCTGCATCAGGTTGTCGTCGCGCAGCTCGCCGCTGCTCGCCAGGGAACCCACTCCACCAAGACTCGCGGCGAGGTTCGCGGCGGTGGCAAGAAGCCGTACCGCCAGAAGGGCACCGGCCGCGCTCGCCAGGGCTCGACCCGCGCTCCCCAGTTCGTAGGCGGCGGAACCGTTCACGGCCCGCAGCCGCGTGACTACAGCCAGCGCACCCCCAAGAAGATGAAGGCAGCCGCCCTGCGCGGTGCCCTCTCCGACCGGGCACGCAACGAGCGTATCCACGTCATCACCGAACTGGTTTCCGGCCAGACGCCCTCCACGAAGAACGCCATCGCGTTCCTCGGTGAGATCTCTGACCGCAAGAAGCTGCTGCTCGTCGTGGGTCGCCAGGACGTAGCTGCGTGGAAGAGCGTGCAGAACCTGGAAGGCGTGCATCCCATTGCACCCGACCAGCTCAACACCTACGACGTGCTCAACGCAGACGATGTCGTCTTCAGCGTCGAGGCACTCAACGCGTTCATCCACGGGCCCGCCGAGAGCGCTCAGAACAAGGAGGACGCCAAGTGAGCACCATCGCTGACCCCCGCGACATCCTGCTCGCTCCGGTCATCTCCGAGAAGTCCTACGGACTGATCGAGGAAGGCACCTACACCTTCCTGGTGCACCCGGACTCGAACAAGACGCAGATCAAGATTGCCGTCGAGAAGGTCTTCGGCGTCAAGGTGACCAGCGTCAACACCGCCAACCGTCAGGGCAAGCGCAAGCGGACCCGATTCGGTTACGGCAAGCGCAAGGACACCAAGCGCGCGCTCGTGACCCTGTCCGCCGACAGCAAGCCCATCGAGATCTTCGGAGGACCGGTCGCGTAAGCGCCGGGACTTGACGAGACATAGAGGACGAGAAGACTCATGGCAATCCGTAAGTACAAGCCGACAACACCGGGCCGTCGCGGCTCGAGCGTCTCGGACTTCGCCGAGATCACTCGGTCGACTCCCGAGAAGTCGCTGATCCGCCCGCTGCACGGCAGCGGTGGACGCAACGCGCACGGTCGTATCACCACCCGACACAAGGGTGGCGGACACAAGCGTGCCTACCGACTGATCGATTTCCGTCGCAACGACAAGGACGGAATCCCGGCCAAGGTCGCTCACATCGAGTACGACCCCAACCGCACCGCCAACATCGCGCTGCTGCACTACGCAGACGGTGAAAAGCGCTACATCATCGCCCCCAAGGGCATCGTGCAGGGTTCCCCGATCGAGTCCGGCGCAGGCGCCGACATCAAGCCGGGAAACAACCTGCCGCTGCGCAACATCCCCACCGGTACGACGATCCACGCTGTGGAGCTTCGCCCGGGCGGCGGTGCCAAGATGGCCCGCTCCGCAGGTGCGAGCATCCAACTCCTCGGCAAGGAAGGCGCCTACGCCACACTGCGTATGCCGTCCGGAGAAATCCGTCGCGTCGACGTGCGCTGCCGCGCATCCGTCGGCGAGGTCGGCAACGCCGAGCAGTCGAACATCAACTGGGGTAAAGCCGGCCGTATGCGGTGGAAGGGCGTTCGCCCGACCGTTCGCGGTGTCGTGATGAACCCGGTCGACCACCCGCACGGTGGCGGCGAGGGCAAGACCTCCGGTGGACGCCACCCGGTCAGCCCGTGGGGTAAGCCGGAAGGCCGTACCCGCAAGAACAAGGCAAGCGACAAGCTGATCGTTCGTCGCCGCCGTACCGGCAAGAACAAGCGCTAGGAGGGAGTGAAGGATGCCACGCAGCCTTAAGAAGGGCCCGTTCGTCGATGACCACCTCCTCGCGAAGGTGGATGTACAGAACGAAAAGGGAACCAAGCAGGTCATCAAGACCTGGTCCCGTCGTTCGACCATCATCCCGGACTTCATCGGCCACACGTTTGCAGTGCACGACGGCCGTAAGCACGTCCCCGTGTTCGTCTCCGACTCGATGGTCGGACACAAGCTCGGCGAGTTTGCACCGACCCGCACGTTCAAGGGTCACATCAAGGATGATCGGAAGGCGAAGAGGCGATGAGCAACACCGAAACCGCCAACCCGACTGCCAAGGCCGTAGCGAAGCACGTTCGCGTCACGCCCATGAAGGCACGTCGAGTTGTGGACCTGGTCCGCGGGCGCTCGGTTGAAGACGCCCTGAACATCCTGAAGTTCGCGCCGCAGGCAGCGAGCGAGCCGGTCGCCAAGGTGATCGCCTCCGCAGCAGCCAACGCCGAGAACAACCTCGACCTCGACCCGAGCACGCTTGTCGTCGCTACGGCGTTCGTGGACGAGGGCGCGACCCTCAAGCGGTTCCAGCCGCGTGCACAGGGACGTGCGTTCCGTATTCGCAAGCGCACCAGCCACATCACCGTGATCGTGGAGAGCCTGCCGAAGACCGGAACATCGACCCGTAATCGCCGGAAGGGAAGTGCTCAGTAGTGGGCCAGAAAATCAACCCGCACGGCTTCCGTCTCGGCATCACCACCGACTGGAAGTCTCGCTGGTACGCAGACAAGCAGTACGCGGAGTACGTCAAGGAAGACGTCGCGATCCGTAAGCTCCTCGCCACCGGCATGGAGCGCGCGGGCATCGCGAAGGTCGAGATCGAGCGCACCCGTGACCGTGTTCGCGTGGACATCCACACGGCACGACCGGGCATCGTCATCGGCCGCCGCGGCGCCGAAGCCGATCGCATCCGTTCCGAGCTCGAGAAGCTGACCGGCAAGCAGGTTCAGCTGAACATCCTCGAGGTCAAGAACGCCGAAGCAGAAGCACAGCTCGTCGCACAGGGTGTGGCCGAGCAGCTCAGCAACCGCGTTGCCTTCCGTCGCGCAATGCGCAAGGCCATCCAGTCGGCCATGCGTCAGCCCAACGTCAAGGGAATCCGCGTGCAGTGCTCCGGTCGTCTCGGCGGCGCCGAGATGTCCCGTTCGGAGTTCTACCGCGAAGGCCGTGTGCCGCTGCACACGCTTCGCGCGGACATCGACTACGGCCTCTACGAGGCCAAGACCACCTTCGGTCGCATCGGCGTCAAGGTCTGGATCTACAAGGGCGACATCGTCGGTGGCAAGCGTGAGCTCGCCGCCAACACGGCCGCACCGGCCGGGGATCGCCCGCGTCGTGAGCGTCCGAGCCGTCCGCGTCGTTCCGGAGCCACCGGCACCACTGCGACCAGCACCGAGGCCGGCCGCGCAGCGACCGCAACCGCCGATGCTCCCGCTACTGAACAGAATCAGGAGGGCTGACGCATGTTGATCCCACGGCGGGTCAAGCACCGCAAGCAGCACCACCCGAGCCGTTCGGGTGCCGCCAAGGGCGGTACCCAGGTGACCTTCGGTGACTACGGCATCCAGGCTCTCGAGCCTGCCTACATCACCAACCGGCAGATCGAGTCCGCTCGTATCGCCATGACCCGGCACATCAAGCGTGGCGGCAAGATCTGGATCAACATCTTCCCGGATCGCCCCCTCACGAAGAAGCCGGCCGAAACCCGCATGGGTTCCGGTAAGGGTTCGCCGGAGTGGTGGATTGCCAACGTCAAGCCCGGACGCGTTCTGTTCGAGATGACTTACCCCAACGAGGAGATCGCTCGCGAGGCCCTGCGCCGCGCGATGCACAAGCTCCCGTGCAAGTGCCGGATCGTGACCAGAGAGGAGCAGTTCTGATGGCTACTGGAACCCCAGCAGCAGAGCTCCGCGAGCTCAGTGAAGACGAGCTGGTCACCCGGCTCCGTGAGTCGAAGGAAGAGCTTTTCAACCTTCGTTTCCAGATGGCTACCGGCCAGATGGACAACAACCGACGACTGCGCACCGTTCGTCACGAGATCGCGCGCATCTACACCGTCCTGCGTGAGCGTGAGCTCGGACTCGCTGTGGGTCCGGATGCAGGTGACGCGGCATGAGTGAGGAAAAAGCAGTGAGCACAGAAGAGCGCGCGAGCCGTAAGGTCCGGGTCGGATACGTGGTGTCCGACAAGATGGAAAAGACGATCGTGGTCGAGCTCGAAGACCGCGTCAAGCACAAGCTCTACGGCAAGATCATCCGCCGTACGAGCAAGGTGAAGGCACACGACGAGAACGGCGTTGCCGGCGTCGGTGACCGCGTTCAGCTGATGGAAACCCGTCCGCTGTCCGCGACGAAGCACTGGCGTCTGGTGGAGGTTCTCGAAAAGGCCAAGTAAGCCTGATCGAGATCTCGAAACCCGATACAGCAGAACGGCCCGCCTCATTCGAGGCGGGCCGTTCTGCCGTTTGTGCGGCTATCGGCCGAGGGCAAGTCCGTCACGAGCGAGAGCGAGAACCTCTTCCTCGGTGGGCGGACTCTTGGGGTGATAGGTCAAGCACAGTGGTGTCTGGGTCTTCTGGAATCCCGAGCCTTCGATTGCCGCGTAGAACTGCCCGGTCGGCAAGCGCCCGATGTCGTCGACCCGACCGCCCTTGACCCGCGCCATCTCCTTGGCGGACTCGATCTGGGCGGGACTGTTGAGTAAACCGTAGAATTGCGTCGCCGCGTTCCCGGGAATTCGGTTGTGCAGCCCTTTGGGTGCCTGCGTCGCGAACACCAAACCCAACCCGTACTTTCGTGCCTGCGAAGCCAGCGCCAGAGTGCTTTCGGTCGATGTCACCGTCTTACCGGACGGGGCGAAGTTCTGCGCCTCGTCCATCACGAACAGTCCTCCCA
This sequence comes from Rhodococcus sp. 27YEA15, assembly GCF_049739425.1. Taxonomy (NCBI): domain Bacteria; kingdom Bacillati; phylum Actinomycetota; class Actinomycetes; order Mycobacteriales; family Nocardiaceae; genus Rhodococcus; species Rhodococcus sp. 27YEA15. The sequence goes on along the minus strand of NZ_JBMHHW010000001.1, from coordinate 3,389,679 downwards.
GCGGACGATCACCTGCAGGGTTCTTCTTGATCCAGGCGAACAGCGCCATCTGCAGCTGATTCACGAACCCGTGCCGCTGCTCGTCGGACGATAGCCCGGAGAGGTTGACCACCGATACACGAGCACGCTTGCCCGGAGTCGGCGTCAGGAGCAGGCCGGGATCCATGGGGGAGCCGGCGCCACCGAACAGCGGATCGTTGGCCGTCGACGCCTTCAGATTCTCGGCCAGGTCTGCGGCGAGCGCCGACGCATTGCGCATGTCGCTGGTCCCGTCCGGCAGATTTTCGAGCATGTCGATCAAGTCTGCGAGCGAACCCTGCGAGCGTCGTGCGAAGTCGCCGACGGTCTGGGTGAGAACGGCGCGTAGATGCTGCGGTCGGGTACCGGAACCAGCCGCACCCGCCCGCGGCGCCAATGCCGCGACGGCGGAGTCGACCGCAGCATCGAGTTCGTCCGGGTCGTCGACAACGCTCGCGAAGTCCGGTAGCGCTTGCAGACTCAGTGGCCGACCGCCCGCTCGCCTCGGCGTCCAGACGAGTACCTCGGTGTGCTCGAGGTACTCGGCAGCTTTGACCTGGTCACCAGGGTCCCACGGCCGCGAGCCCGCAGGCCACGCCGTCCCGAGCCGAGTCAGGTCGTTGTTGGGGTCGATGATGATCGACGACACACCCTGCAGAGCGCACTCTTCGACCAATCGACGGATTAGTACGGTCTTGCCTGAACCCGAACCGGCGAAGATCGCCGTGTGTTTGCGCAACGCCTCGAGTTGAACCGACACCTGGCGACCGGAACCGACGACGATGCCGACCGGAACGGAGTGCGGTACCGGAGGTGATTCCGGATCCACGGGTGTCACCGGGCCCGGCGATGCCGTGAGACCGTCCGAAGCTGGGGCGGGGGACGAGGACACGTTCTCGGCTTCTCGATCCAGGCCGACGAGTGTGTCCCGAAAGAGCGTGATTCCGTGCGCCGGCCTGCGGGCGAGCAGCCAGGACTCCAGGCCGGGGGCACCCTCCCGTAACAGGGCTTGGACGGCGTGCAGAGTGGCTTCGTCCGTCGACGACAAGCGGACCGTCCGGCCGCCGGCGTCCTCGAAGGCCTGCAATACCGTCGCCGTCTTCGCGCCGGTGGGCCAGGCATGATTGCGGATCAAGAACAAACGACGGTTCTCGACATTCTTGTCCAGGCCCGCGGCGGCACTTGCCTTCTGGATGCGGTTGAGGACCGCGACAGCATTGGTTGCCGAGATGGACCGGTACGAGAAGTGCTCTTCGGCATCGGAGGCCGGTAGATGTTTCATACGCGCATGTAGTGCAGGCTTCGCGCCGGGCTGTGCGTCGAGGGTAAGGGCGTCGTCGCCGAGTTGACACTCGTGAATCCACGCAGTGAGTCCGTCCGCGAGAAGGGCAGGTAGCACCGAGTCCTCGAGATCCGGATCGAGAACCGAATCGGTGGATGCTGCGGTCAATTCCGCGAAACGTCGGTCGAATTCTGCGAAACCGTTTTCCGGAGAAGTGGTGCCGGCTACCGGTGCGGCTCCACCGCTCGGCGCTCCAGCGGCGGAAGTCTCGTCGAACGTGCGCAGTTCGACAACCCGGTCGGAGCTCAAGCACGAGCGAATGTGCTTGTCCGCCATGACGAGTAGTTGGCGCGGCGTGTAATTCGGCGCCTGGGTGAATGCGGACTCCGTGATCGGCCACGTGGGGTAGTCGGGTACGAAGCCGAGGTCGTGGTAACCGGCGGCGAATCGTCTCGCCAGCAACGACCGCCCGATGTCCGAAGACGGAATGCGTTCCAATGTCGCACTTCGGCGGAATCGGTCCTGCACGGATGCGGTCGCGCGGGTAGCGATCAATTCCCATGCGGCAGAGAGGCAGGAGACCACGGAGGCGGTGCGGCACATGGTTTCACGCAGTGCCATGAGGCCGTGCGCGATCTTCTCGACCAGAAGATCCTCCTCGCCGTCGTCGGCAAGATCGCTGCCCTGGCGAGATTGCGCGACCAGCGTGTCGATCTGGTCCACCGCGAGCACCGTCGGTCCGGTGATCGCCAGCAGACGCGAGATGTTCTCGGCGATGCCCTGATGGCCGAGTTTTGCCACCCGGATTCCCCACGTGGAGAACTCCGCGGGATCCACACTGTCGATGGACTGCAGGTACGCGTCACCGGTGTCCTGGAACGCAGGTTCGGCCGACGACAGCAACACCAACGCGCGAAGAGTGTGCTGCGAGGAGCGACGGTGTCGCGGGTGTGCACGGTAGAGCGCGGCGACGAAGGTTTCCAAGGACGCCGACGTGAGCGTGTCGAGGCCCAGAACCGAACGCCGGACCGTGTCGTCGACGCCGGCTTCGTCGGCGAGCCGGTTGAGCAGCCAGTCGAGTTGGGTCGGGTGTGAGATGGCCGGTCTGCCGAGATCCTCGAGCATTCCCACCAGAACCGAACGCCAGAAGTCCTCGGCATCGAGCAGGCGGATCAGGAAGAAGTAGCCGCCGTCGCGTTGCACCCGCTCGCGAACCTGTCCGAGCAGATGCGTCTTTCCCGAACCGGCCGGACCGTGGACGACCACTCCGAGCGGACTGGCGTCGCCGCCACGTGCGCCGTCCTGGAAGGCCGCCAGAACGTCTGCCATCGCATGCTCGTGCAGCCCCTGGACGTGAAGATCGCTCTGGGGGAGCCAGACGTCCTCCGGGGTGGGAGCCCAGCTCAGTCGTATCGATTCGAGCGCTGCCCGTTCCTCGGGTGTCATCTCGCCTCGATGGAGAACAGGTGGTTGTTCTGGTTGCCCAGGAACACGGCGGCCTCGCGATCTTCGGCGGTGATGGTCTTCTGGTTTTCTTCCGGAATCAGACTGACTCCGGACCGACGCTGAAGAGCGATGAGCGCACGATCGAAATCATCGCGGGACAGATCCGGCAGCGCCGGCCGGAGCCTGGCCAGTCGTACCCAGGCTCCGGGGGAGGAGGCCAGATCCGCGTAAGCGTGGGTGATCAGTGCTTCCACGTCCGTGCCCGCATCGGACGGGATCGACGAGGCCGGGTCCGACGATTCCGGCAAGAAGACTTCGGACGCGCGTAGGTCGTTTCGGTCGAAATGACGGCGAAGCCCGGCGAGGACGGTGAAGAGCGCCTTGGCCGGACTGAACGAACCGGCAGGTGCGGCGCTTCCGATCAGGTCGGCCGCAGTGGCCCACCCACGATCGGTGAGGGTGTGCGTGAACGGACGTACGTCGACATTGCTCTCGATCAGGCCCAGGGAATTGAGTTTGTTGCGGCCCGCCACTCGAAGTTCGGGACCGAGGGCTTTGAGCTCGGGGTTCGAGACCTCCCGGGATTCGGCCATCAGGACCAAGAGGACCAACGCCTCGTTAGGGGTCAGGTCGGAGTCGGTCACATCGATGTCCTTTCGGATTGCGTGGGCGCTGATCGTTCGGGCGAAAATCGGGCGGGCAGTGGACGAGGTTCGATCCGGACACCACCACCGAAGCGAGTGCGGCGCCGAGACAGGAACGTCTCCACAGTTCGTAGAACTGCGTCGAGATCGTCGGCCACCTGTTGATTGGTGAAACGCAGAACCGTGTATCCGTCGAGGTGAAGGGCATTGTCCCGCAATCGATCTGCGGCGTACTTGTAAGCGGATCGGTGGTCGTCACCGTCGAGCTCGACTACGCATTTCTCGTCGGCCCACAGCAGGTCGACACGGATCGGCGGATGCAGCGGGTTCGGTTGGTAAGTGGGGTTCCATTGTCGGCCGACTGCCCATCGGGTCGTGGCCATGGCAGCTTCGAACGCCAGTTCAGCCGCGCTGCCGGGATGAGGCCGTCCGGCGACGGGCGGAAACGTAAGGCCTCGATCACAGGGTGCGCCGACGGACTCCGGCACCGCGACGGAATGGAAGTCGGCGGGAATCTCGAGTGGCTCCCACGGTACCGTCACGACGGGAAAATGTTCGACGTCCGGGACTGGTGACCCGGTCAACCACACCACCACACCGCCGTGCAAGTTCAGCCACTCGCATGCCCACGACAGGGCGCGTCGGCGATCGGCGGGAAGAAGATCCGGGGCGGCAAGCAGCAAGGCGAGACGGCTGCGCTCGTACGACTGGGAGATCACTCGGGCGAGTCCGATCGCGCGGGTCTCGCGCGAGAAACCGGCGCGGTCGAAGCGTCGGCCCGTCACCGACGACTCTGCCAGCCGTTCGACGAACGGCCCGAAGTGTTCGGATGTCGCTGCCAGTTGCCGCGCGAGCGTGCGCGCTGTCAACACATCGAGGCGGCTGGTGGTGTCGAGGACTTCCCCGCCGGGGAGCCAGGCGGGGAAAAGCGCCTGCGCCGCCGATTCGAACTGAAGCAGGATGTCGTCGACTACCTCGGCCGCCGTGCTCACGTCGGCGATTCGGTAGCTGACAATCGCCAGATCACTCTCGGGCAGTGGGTCCGACCCGATCTGCAGCACGTCGAATGGTGCGCCGCGGACTGCGGCGACTCCCGTCGACGGCAGTGCGGACCAACGCATACTCGCCCCCCTGACCTAGTCGGACCATCATTCCAAACCCGCCCGACACAGTCGGTGGCGGTCCGTCCTGACGTGCCGTCTGAGCGCCGGCAAGCCGGTTCGCAGGAGTGCTTCCGGCAGCAGATCGACCGCACCGCACTGATCGGAATCGTCGGGCCGGGCAGAATTGCGCGGGTGGAAGGTCGCGGCAGTAGTACGTGAGTTCGAGGGAGATCTCGATTCGACGCCGAAGCCGGCACGACCGTGTCCGATCTGAACGAGCCACGGCCACAGGGCTTCCGGTGGCGTTCTCATCGTCACCGCATGGGTGCACGTCCAGTCCGCATCCGGTGCCGGTTCGGCGCCGGGCAGTTCCGCTGCCTCGGTCTCGGACGCACCCCATCGGATCGCTCCTGTACGTGCCTTCGAATCGGCAGTCCGAACGGTTCGATCCTTCATGTCGGAGCGCGGTGGATGCGTCGCCGCCGAGATGACGTCGGGGGTGACGAAAAGCGGACGCGGCCCTGACGTACCGGCCCGGATTTGGTTATCGGGGGACGAATCCCTACAATTGAACGGTTGCCTGTGGCAGAGGTGTGTCTTCACGTGCGCAGCTCGACTTCGGTATTTGCAGTGGATCGGGTAACCGATCCAGCTCGGACACCACGCAGGCGGCATTGACCGCGCGCACCGGGTCGGTAATCCGTTGCGCACGAAATTCCAGGTCTAGGGAGATCAAGTGATTCAGCAGGAGTCGCGACTTCGCGTCGCCGACAACACGGGTGCCAAGGAGATTCTCTGCATCCGCGTTCTCGGTGGTTCGTCACGTCGCTACGCCGGGATCGGTGACGTCATCGTCGCCACCGTCAAGGACGCCATCCCGGGCGGCAACATCAAGAAGGGTGAGGTCGTCAAGGCCGTCATCGTCCGCACGACCAAGGAGCGCCGTCGTCCGGACGGTTCCTACATCAAGTTCGACGAGAACGCAGCAGTGCTCATCAAGGCTGACAGCGATCCCCGTGGAACTCGCATCTTCGGACCCGTCGGTCGCGAGCTGCGTGAGAAGAAGTTCATGAAGATCGTCTCGCTCGCCCCGGAGGTGCTGTGATGAAGGTGCACAAGGGTGACACCGTTCTGGTCATCGCCGGTAAGGACAAGGGCGCGAAGGGCAAGGTCATTCAGGCCTTCCCCGCAACCGACAAGGTCCTCGTCGAAGGCGTGAACCGAATCAAGAAGCACACCGCGGTTTCCGCGAACGAGCGCGGAGCATCCTCCGGCGGCATCGTCACGCAGGAAGCCCCGATCCACGTTTCCAACGTCGCAGTGGTCGACTCGGACGGAAACCCCACTCGCGTGGGCTACCGCACCGACGAAGAGTCCGGCAAGCGCGTTCGGATTTCCCGGAAGAACGGGAAGGACATCTGACATGACCTCCACCGAAAACAAGGTCCAGCCGCGCCTCAAGGCACGCTACCGCGCTGAGATCAAGGACGCGCTCAACAGCGAGTTCGCCTACGCAAACGTCATGCAGATCCCCGGTGTCGTGAAGGTTGTCGTCAACATGGGCGTCGGCGACGCTGCCCGTGACGCCAAGCTCATCAACGGCGCTGTCCACGACCTCTCGCTGATCACGGGCCAGAAGCCCGAGATCCGTAAGGCACGTAAGTCCATCGCGCAGTTCAAGCTTCGCGAAGGCATGCCGATCGGTGCACGCGTCACCCTCCGTGGCGACCGCATGTGGGAGTTCCTGGACCGTCTCGTGTCCGTCGCGCTTCCCCGTATCCGCGACTTCCGCGGCCTGTCGGGAAACCAGTTCGACGGCAACGGCAACTACACGTTCGGCCTCAACGAGCAGTCGATGTTCCACGAGATCGACGTGGACAAGATCGATCGCCCCCGCGGCATGGACATCACCGTAGTGACCACCGCAACCAACAACGAAGAAGGCCGTGCACTGCTCAAGCACCTCGGCTTCCCGTTCAAGGAGAACTGAGCGCATGGCTAAGAAGGCATTGGTCAACAAGGCCAACAAGAAGCCCAAGTTCGCGGTTCGCGCCTACACCCGCTGCCAGCGGTGCGGTCGCCCCCACTCGGTGTTCCGCAAGTTCGGCCTGTGCCGTATCTGCGTTCGCGAGATGGCTCACGCCGGCGAGCTTCCCGGAGTTCACAAGAGCTCTTGGTGATCTGAGGCCCTCCGGCTTCGACACACCACGCTGACGGGCGTGGGTTCCGCGAGGAACCCACGCCCGTTTTGTCGTTTTCGCACCACGAGGCCTCACCGATGGTGACACCGCGCACGTGTCGTGGTCCGCAACACAATGATGTGGACATGCAAGTCGATGTTCCCTACACTAGAGCGGTTGCCGTGGCTGCCGCATGTCTGCGATCGCCTCGGTAACGTACGCCGCCTGACACAAGTCGGACGGCCCAGCCGAATTGCTGGAGGCCCACGATCGGATTCGTCCGGTGGTGCATGGGAACCACAGCGAGAAAGGTGTCGAGGTCGCACTATGACCATGACCGACCCCATCGCAGACTTCTTGACGCGTCTGCGCAACGCCAACACGGCGTACCACGATGAGGTGAAGCTTCCCCACTCGAAGATCAAGGCGAACATCGCCGAGATCCTCAAGCGTGAGGGCTACATCTCCGACTTCCGTACCGAGGACGCAGAGGTCGGCAAGACCCTCGTCGTCGATCTGAAGTACGGCCCCAGCCGCGAGCGTAGCCTCGCCGGCGTTCGTCGCGTTTCCAAGCCCGGCCTCCGGGTTTACGCGAAGTCCACCAACCTGCCCAAGGTCCTCGGAGGCCTCGGCGTGGCGATCATCTCCACGTCGTCCGGTCTACTCACCGATCGCCAGGCGGCCAATCAAGGAGTAGGCGGGGAAGTCCTCGCCTACGTCTGGTAAGGGAGGCCACCACAATGTCGCGTATTGGAAAGATTCCGGTCAACGTCCCCGCGGGCGTCGACGTCACCATCGCCGGCCAGGATGTCACCGTCAAGGGTCCCAAGGGCACCCTCGCGTTGACCATCTCCGAGCCCATCGCCATCGCCAAGGCAGAGGACGGCTCGCTGAGCATCACTCGCCCTGACGACGAGCGTCGCAGCCGCGCGCTCCACGGTCTGTCGCGGACCCTGGTCGCGAACATCATCACCGGTGTCACCGAGGGTTACACCAAGAAGATGGAGATCCACGGTGTCGGTTACCGTGTGGCACTGAAGGGCCAGGACCTCGAGTTCTCGCTCGGCTACAGCCATCCGGTCCCGATCGAGGCTCCCGAAGGCATCACCTTCGTCGTCGAGTCGCCCACCCGGTTCTCGGTGTCCGGCATCGACAAGCAGAAGGTCGGGCAGATCTCGGCCAACATCCGTCGTCTCCGTCGTCCCGACCCGTACAAGGGCAAGGGCGTGCGGTACGAGGGTGAGCAGATCCGCCGCAAGGTCGGAAAGACGGGTAAGTGATATGAGCCAGACTGCAAACCAGAAAGCCAAGCGGGTTCCGCTGGGCAAGGATGCGTCCACCAAGCGTCGTCTGTCGAAGACGCGTCGTCACTTCCGTCTTCGCAAGAAGGTGTCCGGCACCCCCGAGCGTCCCCGCTTGGTTGTCAACCGGTCCTCTCGCCACATCCACGTCCAGCTCGTGGACGACCTGGCCGGCCCGCACCTTGGCCGCCGCGTCGACCATCGAGGCGGACGTGCGCGTTGCCGAAGGCGACAAGAAGGCTGCGAGCGCGAAGGTCGGTCAGCTGATCGCCGAGCGCGCGAAGGCTGCCGGAGTGGAAGCTGTGGTCTTCGACCACGGTGGACACGGCTACCACGGTCGCATCGCGGCTTTGGCAGACGCAGCTCGCGAAGGCGGGTTGAAGTTCTGATGACCATCATTTTCAACGGAAGGACAGCCTGATGCCGGGACGTCAAAGGCGTGACGGCGGCAGCGGACCCGCCGGACAGAATGGCCCCAACAGCGGTGACAACAGCAACGCTCGTGGGGACAACCGTGGTGGCGGCCGTGACCGCCGCGACGGTGGACGTGGCGGAAACGCTGCGGAGAAGTCACAGTTCATCGAGCGCGTTGTCACGATCAACCGCGTCTCCAAGGTCGTCAAGGGTGGTCGTCGCTTCAGCTTCACCGCTCTCGTGATCGTCGGAGACGGCAACGGACTGGTCGGCGTCGGCTACGGAAAGGCCAAGGAAGTTCCCGCGGCCATCCAGAAGGGCGTCGAGGAGGCTCGCAAGAGCTTCTTCCGGGTCCCGATGATCGGCAACACCATCACGCACCCCGTCCAGGGTGAGGCCGCAGCAGGCATCGTCATGCTGCGTCCGGCAACCCCGGGTACCGGCGTCATCGCCGGTGGCGCGGTGCGTGCCGTGCTGGAATGCGCCGGCATCGCCGACATCCTGTCGAAGTCGCTCGGTAGCGACAACGCCATCAACGTCGTGCATGCGACCGTTGCTGCGCTCAAGGGTCTGCAGCGTCCCGAGGAAGTTGCGGCTCGCCGCGGCCTCACCCTCGAAGAGGTTGCACCCGCCGGCATGCTGCGCGCTCGCGCACAGGCAGCTGGGAGTGTGAAGTAATGGCAGAACTCAAGGTCACTCAGATCAAGAGCACCATCGGAACCAAGCAGAACCAGAGGAATTCTCTGCGCACGCTCGGTCTCAAAGGCATTCGTCAGACCGTGGTCCGTGAGGACAACGCACAGAACCGTGGTCTGATCAATGTGGTGCGCCACCTCGTCACAGTTGAGGAGGTCTAACCATGACCATCAAACTGCACCACCTGCGCCCCGCACCCGGAGCCAAGTCCAACAAGATTCGTGTTGGTCGTGGTGAAGGCGGCAAGCGCGGCAAGACCGCAGGTCGCGGTACCAAGGGCACCAAGGCACGTAACACCGTGCGCGTGGGCTTCGAGGGTGGACAGATGCCTCTCCAGATGCGTCTGCCCAAGCTCAAGGGCTTCACGAACCCGTTCCGCACCGAGTACCAGGTCGTCAACGTCGGCGACATCGCCCGTCTGTTCCCCGAAGGTGGAGCGATCACGGTCGAGGATCTCGTTGCCAAGGGCGCTGTGCGCAAGAACCAGCTCGTCAAGGTTCTCGGCGACGGCGAACTGACTGTTGCCGTTCAGGTGACCGTCGACAAGTTCACCGGTTCGGCCAAGGAGAAGATCGCTGCTGCCGGTGGGACGACCACCGAGCTGTGAGTTCTCCCACGTAGCTAGGCAGATGGCCGCAGCGCAGCGTTTGTTGCGTTGCGGCCATCACTGTCTCCACACCCTTCGGTGCTCGGCGACTTTCGATGTACCAGGCGCGGTCCCGTAGTCTGGGCCGCAGTGGTAAACCTGTTTCGGGGTGACCCGGTTTTCGTGGTCTGCCCTCTTACTTCTCAAATGCTCACTGTTAGAGTTCAACAGTTCGACAGGTCAAACGATCTGTCTCCCTACCGTCGTGCCAGGAGGATCTTTGCTTTCCGCCTTCGTCTCGGCCCTCAGGACCCCTGACCTGAGGCGGAAGATCCTCTTCACCCTCGGTTTGGTGGCCCTCTATCGGGTCGGCGCTCTTCTGCCATCTCCCGGTGTCGACTATTCCCGCGTCCGCGCGTGCATCGACATCGCCAACTCGGGCGATTCCGCGGGTATCTACTCGTTGATCAACCTGTTCTCCGGCGGCGCGTTGCTGCAGCTGTCGGTATTCGCGATCGGCATCATGCCGTACATCACCGCGAGCATCATCGTGCAGTTGTTGACCGTCGTCATCCCGAAGTTCGAGGAACTTCGCAAGGAAGGCCAGTCCGGCCAGGCCAAGATGACGCAGTACACGCGTTACCTGTCGATCGCTCTGGCTGTGCTGCAGTCCACCGGCATCGTGGCGTTGGCCGCGCGTGGCCAACTCTTGCAGGGCTGCGACGACATCATCGCCGACAAGTCCATCTTCGGGCTAGTCATCCTCGTGCTCGTCATGACCGCCGGTGCCGCAGTGGTGATGTGGTTCGGTGAGGTCATCACCGAACGCGGCGTCGGTAACGGTATGTCGCTGCTCATCTTCGCCGGTATCGCCTCGCGTATTCCGACCGAAGGCAAGTCGATTCTCGACAGCCGTGGGGGACTGGTCTTTGCGCTCGTCTGCGTCGCAGCTTTCCTGATCATCGCCGGCGTCGTGTTCGTCGAGCAGGGTCAACGCCGCATTCCGGTGCAGTACGCCAAACGCATGGTGGGGCGCAAGATGTACGGCGGCTCGTCCACGTACCTGCCGCTAAAGGTCAACCAGGCGGGTGTCATCCCGGTGATCTTCGCGTCCTCGTTGCTCTATCTCCCCAACCTCATCGCGCAGCTGACCTCGGCCAGCACTGCGGTCGATCCGAGTTGGTGGCAGCGCCTGATCAACACGTACCTGGTCAACCCCGCCAACCCGGTCTACATCCTGATCTACTTCGGCCTGATCGTCTTCTTCACCTACTTCTACGTCGCCATCACCTTCAACCCTGAAGAGCGTGCGGACGAGATGAAGAAGTTCGGTGGCTTCATCCCCGGTATCCGCCCCGGTCAACCCACTGCGGATTACCTCAACTACGTGCTGAGTCGCATCACCCTTCCTGGTGCGATCTACCTCGGCACCATTGCTGTTCTGCCCAACCTGTTCCTCGATATCGGAAACGGCGGCGGCGCACAGAATCTGCCGTTCGGTGGCACCGCAGTGCTGATCATGGTCAGCGTCGGCCTCGACACCGTGAAGCAGATCGAGAGTCAGCTCATGCAGCGAAACTACGAAGGGTTCCTCAAGTGAGACTTGTCCTCCTTGGTCCTCCCGGTGCCGGCAAAGGCACCCAGGCCGCGATCCTGTCCGAGAAGTTCGGTGTTCCCCACATCTCCACGGGTGATCTCTTCCGCGCGAACATCGGCCAGGCCACCGCTCTCGGAGTGGAAGCGAAGAAGTACATCGACGCCGGTGAACTCGTTCCCAGCTCGATCACCAACGACATGGTGAAGGCCCGGGTTTCCGAACCCGATGCAGCCAACGGCTTTCTGTTGGACGGCTTCCCCCGCTCGGTGGAGCAGGCGAAGGCTCTCGAAGGGATTCTCGACGAGCTCGACGTCAAGCTCGACGGAGTGCTTTCCTTCGTCGTCGACGAGGACATCGTCGTCGAGCGCATGCTTGCGCGTGGGGCGTGCAGACGACACCGAGGACGTCATCCGCAACCGTCTCCGGGTGTACCGCGACGAGACGTCTCCGTTGTTCGACTACTACCAGGGCAGCATCGTCTCCGTCGACGCCATCGGTGAAGTCGAAGAAGTGAACTCTCGCGCTCTGGCAGCACTGGGCAAATAATGGTTTTCGGGCGTAAGCGCAAGGTTGTCCCTTTCCGTTCGGCTGGTGAACTCGACGCGATGGCTGCGGCGGGTGCAATTGTGGGTTCTGCGCTGGTAGCGGTGCGGGAAGCGGCAAAGCCCGGGGTGAGCACCCTGGAGCTGAACGCGGTGGCGGAAGCTGTGATCCGCGACGCCGGCGCAGTGCCGTCGTTTCTCGGATACCACGGCTTCACCGGGTCGATCTGCTCGTCGGTCAATGATCGAGTCGTGCACGGAATTCCTTCGGCGCAGGACGTCCTGGCCGAGGGTGATCTCGTCTCGATCGACTGCGGCGCCATTCTCGACGGATGGCACGGCGATTCGGCCTGGACGTTCGGGATCGGTCAGCTCAGCGAGGCCGACGATCAGCTCAGCGAAGCGACAAGGCTGTCGATGGAAGCCGGTATCGCGGCGATGATCGCCGGCAACCGGCTCACCGACGTCTCACACGCGATCGAACTCGGAACCCGGGCCGCGGAAAAGCTGCACGGCCGTTCCTACGGGATCGTGGACGGCTACGGCGGGCACGGTATCGGTCGTGAAATGCACATGGATCCGTTTCTCGCCAACGAAGGCGCTCCCGGTAAGGGGCCGGAGTTGGTCGTGGGTTCGTGCTTGGCCATCGAGCCGATGCTCACGCTCGGTACCCCCGACACGGTCGTCCTCGAGGACGACTGGACCGTGGTGACCACCGACGGCACTCGCGCCGCGCACTGGGAACACACGGTGGCAGTCACCGAAGACGGCCCGCGAATCCTGACGCCACGTCCGTAACCCGTGATCGACTGTCGCCGAAAGTTGTTGTCGGCGAGAGTGTTCTGATTGACGAGGGAGTCCCGGCCACGAAATTCGTGGCCGGGACCTCTGTGTCTCGCGGGTCCGATCGCAGGTTCGGGCAGGGGCGCATTTGGCCTGGTCGTCGACTTCGCGTAGCATGGCTAGGCGGTGCGCTATGCGCGTCGATGGTTCGTGTGTCCGTGCCCGGGAAGTCTTCGGGAACATGCCTACGAAGTGCCGACGATCTTTCCATTGCGTGCCAATGTAACGGAAGCCGATGCACGAAGCATGCCAAACCAAACGGATCGCGGAGGATATGGCTAAGAAAGACGGGGCCATCGAGGTCGAAGGACGAGTAGTCGAGCCGCTGCCCAATGCGATGTTCCGCATTGAGCTCGAGAATGGCCACAAGGTCCTCGCCCACATCAGCGGAAAGATGCGTCAGCACTACATTCGCATCCTCCCGGAAGATCGCGTTGTCGTGGAGCTCTCGCCCTACGACTTGTCGCGCGGACGCATCGTTTACCGCTACAAGTAACGAACTTCCCGGACCTGACCTGGGTCAGGGAGAAGTATGTCCGCTGTGGTTCGTCGCAGCGGGCTGCGACAAAACAGGAGATCAGCAGACGTGAAGGTTCAGCCGAGCGTCAAGAAGATCTGCGAGAAGTGCAAAGTGATCCGCCGTAACGGTCGGGTCATGGTGATCTGCGAGAACCTGCGTCACAAGCAGCGTCAGGGCTAGATCTAGCTTTTCGAAGATCTGCTTGGCAACAAGCAAAAGAAGACCTTCCAGTACCAGCCGTCGTCTTACGAGACCCCACGCGATCGTTCACCGATCGACGAAGGTCGGACTGCGGTTCACCCCCGGCACGGAGGCCGGGGCCCCACTGAGTTAGTTGATGAGATCAACGGCGTCCACCGGACGATGGTTACTCGACAAGAGGCACAGGGGATGGGCTGGGAGCAGACCTCCGCACACCGATAGGAAATGCCACCATGGCACGTCTCTCTGGTGTCGATCTTCCTCGCGAAAAGCGCATGGAGATCGCACTGACTTACATCTACGGCATCGGCCGTACCCGCTCCAAGGAAATCCTCGACGCCACCGGCGTCAGCCCGGATCTGCGGAGCAAGGACCTCTCGGACGAGGACCTGGCAAAGCTCCGCGAGTACATCGAGGAGTCGCTCAAGGTTGAGGGTGACCTTCGCCGCGAGGTCCAGGCCGACATCCGTCGCAAGATCGAGATCGGCTGCTACCAGGGCCTGCGCCACCGTCGTGGTCTGCCCGTGCGTGGTCAGCGCACCAAGACCAACGCCCGTACCCGTAAGGGTCCGAAGCGCACCATTGCCGGCAAGAAGAAGGCGAAGTAATGCCCCCGAAGTCACGTAGCACCGGTCCGAAGAAGACCCAGAAGACGCGTCGCAGGGATAAGAAAAACATCCCGCACGGCGCCGCTCACATCAAGAGCACCTTCAACAACACCATCGTGTCCATCACCGACCCCGCCGGAAATGTCATTTCCTGGGCGTCTTCGGGACATGTCGGCTTCAAGGGTTCGCGTAAGTCGACTCCCTTCGCCGCTCAGCTCGCTGCTGAGAGCGCTGCCCGTAAGGCGCAGGAGCACGGTGTCAAGAAGGTCGACGTCTTCGTCAAGGGACCGGGCTCCGGTCGCGAGACCGCGATCCGTTCCCTCCAGGCCGCTGGCCTCGAGGTCGGCACCATTTCCGATGTAACCCCCCAGCCGCACAACGGCTGCCGTCCGCCCAAGCGGCGTCGGGTATAGCGGGAAGGATAGGTAGAAAAAAATGGCACGTTATACCGGACCCATCACCCGCAAGTCGCGTCGTCTGCGCGTCGACCTCGTTGGAGGCGACCAGGCATTCGAGCGTCGCCCGTACCCGCCCGGACAGCACGGCCGCGCGCGTATCAAGGAGAGCGAGTACCTGCTCCAGCTGCAGGAGAAGCAGAAGGCCCGCTTCACCTACGGCGTCATGGAGAAGCAGTTCCGTCTGTACTACAAGGAGGCGAACAACCGCCCCGGTAAGACCGGCGAGAACCTGCTCCGCATCCTCGAATCGCGTCTCGACAACGTCGTGTACCGCGCCGGACTTGCTCGCACGCGCCGTCAGGCACGTCAGCTGGTCACGCACGGTCACCTTCTCGTGAACAACAAGAAGGTCGACATCCCCAGCTACCGCGTATCGCAGTACGACATCATCGATGTCAAGGAGAAGTCGCTCTCCACGCTTCCCTTCCAGGTTGCGCGCGAGACCGTCGGCGATCGCCCCGTTCCCGGCTGGCTTCAGGTGGTCGGCTCGCGTCTGCGGATCCTGGTTCACCAGCTTCCCGAGCGCGCGCAGATCGATATCGCTCTGCAGGAACAGCTCATCGTCGAGTACTACTCGAAGTAAGGTGCCTCGCACCCTGTGCGCCTTTCCGGTAGTTCCGATTACCGGAAAGGCGCACAGGGCCGCAGGCCCTTTCCCATCGTGGGCGTCAAATAGTGGACGTCCGTACAGGAGGAAATACCAATGCTCATTTCTCAGCGACCCACATTGACCGAAGAGGTCATCGCTGATAACCGCTCGAAGTTCGTCATCGAGCCCCTGGAGCCAGGTTTCGGGTACACGCTCGGCAATTCGCTGCGCCGCACGCTGCTCTCGTCGATCCCCGGCGCTGCTGTCACCAGCATCCGCATCGACGGCGTTCTCCACGAATTCACCACCGTCCCGGGTGTGAAGGAAGATGTCACCGACATCATCTTGAACCTCAAGGGCCTCGTCGTGAACTCCGAAGAGGACGAGCCGGTCACCATGTACGTCCGCAAGCAGGGCCCCGGCGCTGTGACTGCAGGCGACATCGTGCCCCCGGCCGGCGTCACCGTGAACAACCCTGATCTGCACATCGCCACCCTGAACGACAAGGGAAAGCTGGAGATCGAGCTCGTCGTCGAGCGCGGTCGCGGCTACGTCCCTGCCGTCCAGAACAAGGCGTCCGGCGCAGAGATCGGCCGCATCCCGGTCGACTCGATCTACTCGCCGGTGCTCAAGGTCACCTACAAGGTGGAGGCAACACGCGTCGAACAGCGCACCGACTTCGATCGGCTCGTTCTCGACGTGGAAACGAAGAACTCCATCACCGCACGGGACGCGCTCGCTTCGGCGGGCAAGACCCTGGTTGAGCTCTTCGGCCTGGCCCGTGAGCTGAACGTCGAAGCAGAAGGCATCGAGATCGGACCCTCGCCCGCCGAGGCCGATCACATCGCTTCCTTCGGACTCCCCATCGAGGATCTGGACCTCACGGTTCGCTCCTACAACTGCCTCAAGCGCGAAGGTGTTCACACCGTCGGTGAGCTTGTCGGCCGTACCGAGTCCGATCTGCTCGACATCCGCAACTTCGGACAGAAGTCCATCGACGAGGTCAAGGTCAAGCTGCATTCGCTCGGCCTGTCCCTCAAGGACAGCCCCGCATCCTTCGATCCCACCACCGTTGCCGGCTACGACGCCGCCACCGGAACGTGGAGTGACACTGATGCCGGTTCCTTCGGCGATGCCGACGGTACCGAGGACTACGCCGAGACCGAACAGCTGTAGCAGCTCAGGTCCTTTACTAGGAGATCATCATGCCCAAGCCCAAGAAGGGTGCCCGCTTCGGCGGGTCGGCTTCGCACCAGAAGGCGATTTTCGCCAATCTGGCTACCGCGCTCTTCGAGCACGGTCGCATCACCACCACCGAGTCCAAGGCCAAGGCGCTGCGCCCCTACGCCGAGAAGCTCGTCACGCACGCGAAGGCCGGCACGCTGGCTCACCGTCGTGAGGTGCTGAAGGTCATCCGTAACAAGGATGTCGTTCACACCCTGTTCGCCGAGATCGGCCCGTTCTACGCGGACCGTGACGGTGGATACACCCGTATCATCAAGACGGTTCCCCGTAAGGGCGACAACGCTCCGATGGCGATCATCGAGCTCGTCAAGGAAAAGACCGTCACCTCCGAGGCCGACCGCGCTCGTCGCGTCAAGGCATCGCAGGATGCTCCGGCCGCTGAGAACGTCGTCGAGGCTGTGGCAGCCGACGCGACCGATGCCGAGGTCGAGAACGCTGACGCAGTTGTCGAGGCTATCGAGGACGAGACCGCTACTGCGGCCGACGCTCCCGAAGCCGAAGAGGCCAAGAAGGACTAGTTCCCTTGGTTTCGGCACACGTCGAATCGAACGAGCCCGCCGCTCCCCTCGGGGACGGCGGGCTCGTTCGATTGCGGCTCGACATCTCTTACGACGGCACCGATTTTTCGGGCTGGGCTCGGCAGACCGATCTGCGCACGGTGTGTGGGGAGATCGAGGACAAGTTGGGAACGGTGCTGCGGCAACCGGTTACGCTGACCGTCGCCGGACGTACCGACGCCGGTGTCCATGCGAGTGGTCAGGTTGCGCACGTCGACGTCCCGGCCGGTAGTCTGCCCGACGATCCGTCCAGGTTGGTACGCCGGCTGGCCCGGTTCCTGCCCACGGACGTTCGGGTCAAAGCTGTGTCAGTCGTCCCGCCGGAGTTCGATGCGCGTTTCTCCGCCATGCGACGCTATTACCAGTACCGCGTCTCCAACGCGATGTTCGGCGTGGAACCGTTGCGTGCCCGAGACACGGTGTCGTACCCGAAACCACTGGATCTCGATGCGATGCAGGTGGCGTCGGCCAGACTGCTCGGATTGCACGATTTCGCGGCGTTCTGCAAGCGTCGAGACGGGGCGACGACGGTTCGCGAACTACAGCGGTTCGACTGGGCGCAGGACGGCACGGTGTTCACGGCGTTCGTGAATGCGGACGCGTTCTGCTGGTCCATGGTTCGCAGTTTGGTGGGCGCTGTTCTGTCGGTGGGTGAGGGTCGACGCACTGCGGACTGGGTAGCCGGCCTCTTGGCCGAGACTTCTCGTTCCAGTTCGATCCTGGTGGCACCGGCGCACGGTTTGTCGTTGGTGCGAGTCGACTATCCGCCGTACTCGGAGTTGGCGGCGCGCAACGCGGTCACCCGCGACACACGTGAGCTTCCGTCATCGGGTGGTTGCTGCGGCGGTTGAATCGGTCACGTACCCGAATGCCCTCACACTCGTCGCGAGTGAGAGGGCATTCGGGTACGTCGAGCTATCCCGCGAGCTGGCGGGCGATCACGAGACGCTGAATCTGATTGGTGCCCTCGAAGATCTGTGTGATCTTGGCTTCTCGCATGTATCGTTCGACCGGGAAGTCCTGGGTGTAGCCATACCCACCGAATACCTGGACGGCGTCGGTGGTGACCTTCATGGCAGCGTCGGTGGCCACCAGCTTTGCCACGGAAGCGTTGCGCGAGTACGGAACTCCGGCGTCGCGGCGGCGGGCGGCGTCGAGGTAGGTGGCGCGTGCGGAGTCGACCGCCGCGGCCATGTCGGCGAGAACGAATCCGAGTCCCTGATGATCGATGATTCGCTTACCGAATGCCTTGCGCTCCTTGGCATATGCGACGGCGTCGTCGAGGGCGCCCTGCGCGATACCGACGGCGACCGCGGCGATGCCGAGCCGTCCGGAGTCGAGTGCGCTGAAGGCGATGGGTAGGCCCTGTCCGCGTGCGCCGACGAGCCGTTCCTCAGGGACGAAGGCGTCGTCGTAGTTCGCGGAGGCGGTCGGGACGGCGCGCAGTCCCATCTTCTCTTCCGGCTTGCCGAAGCTGAGACCTTCGGTGTCCTTGTCGACGAGCAGACAGGAGACGCCGCGTGAGCCGTCGTCGCTGGTGCGGGCGAAGAGGTTGTAGAAATCGGCTCTTCCGCCGTTGGTGATCCAGGCTTTGGATCCGTTGATCCGGAATCCGCCCTCGACGGCTGTGGCTTTACACGACAGCGCGGCGGCATCGGACCCGGCCTGGGCCTCGGAAAGGCTGTAGGCGCCGATAGTGTTGCCGCCCAGCATGTCCGGTAGCCACTTGGCTTTCTGCTCGTCGGTGCCGTAGGTGAAGAGCGGGAAGCAGGAGAGGCTGTGAACGCTGACGGCCACGGCCACGGCGGCCCATCTGGCCGCGATCTCTTCGAGTACCTGGAGGTAGACCTCGTACGGTTGATCGCCGCCACCGAATTCTTCGGGGTAGGGAAGGCTGAGGAGACCGGCCTGGCCGAGCGCGGGGAAGACGCCTTCGGGGAACTTTTCTGCCTTCTCGTACTCGTCGACCTTGGGGGCGAGCACTTTGTCGGCGACGTCACGAGTGAGGTCGATCAGGTCACGCGATTCTTGGTTGGGCATGAGGCGTTCGACGGGCACGGTTAGCTCCTCGTGATGTGGATAGTACTGAAAGCGATACTGCAGTACTGTACGCGGTATGGCAAGAGTGGACCGCACGGCGACCGCACGTAGGGCTCAACTGTTCGACCAGTTGAGCGACCTCTTTCGGGGCGACGGTTTCGCACATCTGACGCTCGACGAGATCTCCGCGCGCTTGCATTGTTCGAAGAGCACCCTCTACACGGTCGCGGCGGGCAAGGACGACCTGGTTCGCGCTGTCACGGTGCATTTCTTCAAGTCCGCCACCGATGCCGTCGAGCGGGCAGTCGAGGCCGAGCGACACCCGGGTCGTCGGGTGGGCGTATATCTGGAGGCGGTCGGCGACCAACTTTCCGCGGTGTCGCACCAGTTCATGGAAGATCTGGCGCAGTCGCCGTCGGCCCGTCAGGTGTACGAGACGAACACCGCGTTCGCGGCGAACCGGGTACGGGAACTCATCGTGCACGGTGTGGAGTCCGGGGCATTTCGGGAAGTACACGCGTCGTTCGTGGCCGATGCCGCCGCCGCGACGATGGTGCGGATACAGCAGCGCGAGGTGTATCGAGCGACGGGACTTGACGACGCCCAGGCATATCGTGAACTTGCTGCGCTGATCACCACCGGCATCGCCGTCTGACGGTCGAGTAGCGTTAGCGCACATGACCGAAGTCAACGTCGAGATCATCGTCGGTTCGGTACGCGCCGGCCGTATCGGGCGAGCTGTCGCGGACTGGTTCGCGGAGCAGGCCGTCGCCAAGGCCGGGTGGAATGTGACGGTGCTCGATCTCGTTGATGCGGCATTGCCGGTCGATTTCTCGGTGACTTCCGCAACTGCGGAGTTCCGTGAGCGTATCGGGCGAGCAGACATTCTGGTAGCGGTGACGCCGGAGTACAACCACGGTTACCCGGCCGCGTTGAAAACGGCATTCGACTCGGCCAAGTACGAATGGCGCGCGAAGCCCATCGGATTCGTCTCGTACGGTGGCATCGCAGGAGGTCTGCGCGCCACCGAACAGCTGCGACAGGTGGTGGCCGAACTGCATATGGTCTCGGTGCGGCAGAGCGTTAGTATCCACCAGGCGCGTAAGCGATTTCGCGACGGTCGCGCCGTCGTGGACCCGGTGAGCGTCGATGCCTGCGCGAAGATGATCGAACAACTGGATTGGTGGGGGCGTGGATTGCGTGACAGCCGTGAAACCGCCGAATATCCAGGTTGAAGAGTCAGGCGGGCGTCGCTGCGGCGCGCGGACGGCCGATGAACGTGGTTTCCGCTGCAATGGTGACCAAGGTGAGCTCGACTGCCTTCGTGCCGGTGCGTACGGTGATCTTGTCGCCGAGCGCGTACGGCTGCACCATCGAGATCTCCGGATCCCCGGTCGGCCACTGACGAGGATGTCCGTAGACGTGGATCGCGGTCACGCCTGCCCGCGGCGGCAGTCCCTCGACTCCGTCGAACACGACGGTATCGAAGGCGGACTCGGGATTGTTTCCCTGCCCGGACACACGAAGACGATCCGGCGCTCCGATCGAATCGACGAGTGACGACCAGTTCGACGGCCGGTCGGTATGTACGAGTACCCGTGCGCCGGTGGCGACCGCCCGGAAGATCAACTGTTGGGCCAGATACAGCTCGCCCGCCACGAATACCACGTTGACGCCGGGCCCGAAGATGCGAGCCATGACGCCGTGACCGTTCTCGTCCGATCCCACCAGTTGCCCGCAACCGGCCACGGGCAGTGCGAGAGAGTCGAGGGCGTCGAGGTGCATGGTGCCGGCCGGTGAGATCGAGTCGAGCGTCGTTATCGCCGTCGGTAGATTGGTCAGCAACGAGTCGCGCTGACGTCCGCGCAGTGACACGAGTCCGGCGAGCGGTGCCGACGACGGCGGATTCAACGTGGTGAAACGGCAGGTGGCGCTGATCTTCACGCTGGAGTTCCGGTCGCCCGGCCGCAGTCGAATCGTGACCGAGGTCCCGGACGTCGACACTGCCCAGATCTTGGCCAGTGTGGCCGCCGTGATGAATGCCGGGTCGATTCCGTAGCCGTAGTTGGACACTCCGGGCAGTGGTGTGTTCCGCCAGGTCTCGGTGATGTCGGCGATCGGTGTCCCGCGGGTGACCTGGGCGGTCGACGACGCGATTTCGGGGGCGGTGAGAATGCGTGCGGAACAGCCGGCACGGTCGAGTACGCGCACGATCCGATGGGTGGCGATGGTGACGGCGCGCCCGGCACCCTGCTCGCCGCCACCTCGCCGCGCTGCCGCCGCGTGCCCGGTGGCTGCATCGAAACGTACTGCAAGCCAGACACTTCTGATTGCAGTTGCAGGCAACGGCCCGATCAGCCGGTCGTAGACGTCTGTGGCGGCGGTCCCCGACGCCATTCGGTACCCGTGTGCGACTATGTCGATGCCGCTCAGTGAAATGTCGTGCTGGTGAAGGCAGTCGGCTATCGCCGATGTCGGCAGCGGATGCGATGCGTCGAACGAATGCCGGGCGACTCGGGTGAGGTAGTCGTGCGGGGCGGTGACGGCCACGACCGCCACCAGGGACGGCCCGTCGACGCACAGTCCGATGGATTGTTCGTCGTGTGTCTCGAAACTGACGACGGTGCCGGGATCGGTCGATCGTCGACGTTTGAACCGGAAGAAGGTCCTGACCCAGGATGTTGTGGACCAACCACCTATATGAAGCATCGCGAACAGTACTGCGCCGCAACCGACTCCGACCGCCCAGTGCCGGCCGAGGCCGGCCGCGAGCACGACGAACGCCACTCCTGTTCCCACGATCTGTGCGCACACGAACTCTCGTGCGGTCGATCTGTGTGAAGCCGGCCAATGCTTCAACCGCGATCGGTGCAAGGTCCCTCCCCGAATGCCTGACCAGTCGTGGGTCGAGCACGGCCCACTGTTTCCACCCCAGCGAAACTGTACTGTGTCCTGTCAGGGGATGGGAGTAACGGGGGGATGATGGCTGCAACACCGACAACTCGTTGGCAGGTCAACGGGTACCGGTTTCTGGTTCGGCGGATGGAACACGCGCTGGTTCGACGTGACGTGCGCATGCTGCACGATCCGATGCGATCGCAGTCGAGGGCCTTCACCGTGGGAATTGTGCTCGCGACGCTCGGTCTGGCCGGCTGCGCGATTTTGGCACTCTTTCGGCCGCAGGACAAGATCGGAAACGCCGATATCGTGATCGCAAAGGACTCGGGGGCGATGTTCGTCTCCATGGAAGGCACGTGGCGACCCGTCTTGAACCTGGCGTCGGCGAGGTTGATCCTCGGATCCGCAGCCAAACCTGCCGTGGTGAAGGACGCCGAGATCGCAGCGAAGCCGAGAGGGGCACTGGTGGGCATACCGGGAGCTCCGTCCGCACTACCGCAGGCCTCGTCTCCGACCAACGCGTCGTGGTTGATCTGTGACACGGTCGCCACTGGGGGAAGCCGTTCACTGAGCTCGTCGGTGCTGGTCGGAGAGCCCGAAACAGGCTCTTCCGCATCATATCTGGGCAGTGATCGTGCGCTCCTGGTGACGGCAGGTCGGGACACATATCTCGTCTACGACGGAAGGCGTGCGCGCATCGACGTCGGCGATCCGGCAATCACCCGGGCGTTGGGTTTGGAGGGGGCGCCATCGCGGCCGATCAGCCCGGGAATGCTCGATGCGATCCCGGAGGTGTCGAGCCTGCGAGCTCCTCCCATCCCCGGGGCGGGCACGCCGCCGAGGTACTCGTTGCAGAACAAGACCGTGGGATCGGTGGTCAAGCTGTCCACCGGCGGTGACCCGCAGTTCTACGTTCTGCTCACGGACGGTATCCAGAAAATCAGCCCGGCGGTGGCTCAACTGATCTATTTCGCGGATTCCCAGGGCGCCAACGGAATACCCGAGGTGACACCGGATGCGGTCAGCTCCATTCCGTCCGTCGACGAAATCGCGGTGGCGGACCTACCTGTCCTCGCGCCGGAGATCGTCGACGACAAGTCGGCACCTGTCTCCTGCCTGCAGTGGCAACCGGTACCGGTATCGGACGGAACCCAAGGCACTGCGGCCACGTTGACCGTCGTTGCCGGCCGGGAACTCCCGATCTCCGCGTCGGCCCGTCCCGTCACGTTGGCGCAGGCCGACGGCGCCGGCCCCAACGTCGACTCGGTGTACGTGCAACCAGGCCGAGGTGGATTCGTCCAGTCAACCGGAATCGAGGCGGACAGCATTCGTCGAGACAGCGTGTTCTATCTTTCCGACACCGGTGTCCGCTACGGCGTCCCGGACCAGGAGTCCGCGAATGCGTTGGGGCTCAGTCGTGCTCCTGATCGCGCTCCGTGGCAGATGTTGAAGTTACTTGCTCCCGGTCCGACCCTGGAGCGCTCGAATGCATTGATCGCGCACGACGGGGTGGCCCCTGATTCTGCGCCGGCTGCTCCCGTGAACTGATCGAGGTGAATCCGATCAGTGTGCGCTGCGTTCCGACATGCGTCGGCGGATCGGAACCGAGGCGAGGACGGCCAGTACGGTGACGACAGCGACGGCGCCGGCGCCGATCAAAGCGGTGTCGCGGGCGCGGGTATCGGCCGCAGGTATCGGCGGTAAGGGTGAGATCGCAACGGACCGATGATCGATGGTTGGACCCACCTCGGGAAATTCGGCGGTCACGGCCGCGAGCGGATCGACGACTCCGTACCCCAGGTACGGATTCCAGCCCTGGGCGGGGGCATGCGCGGTCGCTTGTATTCTTCGGATGACCTGCGCCGCATTCAATTCCGGATATCTCGACCGAACCAACGCCGCGGTTGCCGCGACGAAAGGCGCCGCAAAGCTCGTTCCGTCGAACGGTTCGGAGGCACCGTCCGAGCCGTTCTTTCCATTGGTCAACCCGGGTTCGGTGGGGCTGAGTGAGACGATGCCGGTTCCGGGCGCCGCTACACCTACCCAGGGACCGCCCAGGCTGAATGTACTGGCAGACCCGTTGGGGTCGACTGATCCCACGGTGAGGACGAAGTCGTCATACCACGCCGGACTTGCGATGGTGGTGACCGATTGCCAGAGATCATGTCCGGGGCGAAGCGGGTCCGGTGGGGGATTTTGGGTCTTGCATCCACCGGAACCGACGTTGCCTGCGGCCGCCACGACAACCGCGTCCTTGACCACGGCGGCGTATTCGACAGCGGCACCGAGGCGGCGGTCGTCGATGCCGTCCGATGCGCTCTTGCACGCGACTTCGGAAATGTTGATGACGGTGGCGCCCAGGTCTGCGGCGTGACGAATCGCAGCGGCCATGGTGTTCACGTCTCCGTATCCGGGAGAGTTCTCGGCGACATCAGGTGCCTGCGAACTGCCTGCCGCAGAGAAGGCGGCACTGGATTGCCGGATCGCGATGATCTGGGCGTCCGGCGCACCACCGGCGAACCCCGATCCCGCCATCGGTTGGGCGGCAATCAGACCGGCGACCACGGTTCCGTGCACATCGCAGTCCTCGGTACCGTCGGACGTGCCGACGTAGTCACCACCTGCTTCGAGAGTCGGTAGTCGCGGATGTCTACCGACTCCGGTGTCGATCACCGCAACTCGCTGCCCGCCGCCGCGGGTGATCGGCCACACGGACTCGAACCCGAGGCTCAGTTGGGCGAGCGGAACGTCAGGGCCGTCTCCTGCGGAGGCCGCCGAAAAACACAGCGAGCGTTGCTCGGTGGGCTGCGGTGGCGCGGGCGGGAGGCCTTCGGGCAGCGCGCTCGAATCGATCGGAGCCGGAGTGATGGCGAGCGCCGGGCTCTGACCGAGGAGCAGGGTGAGAGCGGTGGTGGTCGTCATTGCCGCGATTTCGGCCCATCGAAGTCCCATGTCGATCTACTCGCGCTTCAGAGCCCGCGCATGGTGGCGAAGAGTCCGCCAACCCAGCAGACGAGTGGAACCACTGCGGAAATCGCAGCGAGGTCGATCAACTCGGCAGTTCGGCGCATCACCGGGCTGAATATCCTTTGGGGCGCGAGGATCCCGACCACCAGTGCGAACAGTGCGGTTGCCATGCAGGCACCGAAAACGATCACAGCGTTGGCGACGTGAATCCATGCCACCCGGCCGAGGACGACGAGGACGATGGCGATGCCGGCGCCGATGAGGGGGACGGCCTGATGCGCTCCCGCGAACGTTCGTCCGCGAAACATCAACACGACCGCGGTGACAGCGGCGAGCAGGGTGTTCTGCCAGATGATGCCGGTTCCCGGGCGCGGTATCGCAACGGCGACGGCAGCAGCGGCTGCTACCACGGCTGACGTGACCACCAGGCCGGTCAGATAATTGCGGGCGATCGACGCGCGCTCGGTCAATTCGGCCAGACTCGCAGGTTCGGGTTCAGGTGGCCCGTTCGGATCGTCGCCGAGGGGGTTGGCCGGTGCAGGCACCGGCGGCAACGGAAGACGCGCCGACAACATGGACAGTCGTGCCGAGAACGTGATCACCAGCAACGCCACGGCTATGCAGACGGCGCAGACAGTGGCAACCGGAATGCGGGGAAATGCGGTGATAGCACCGAAAACGGCTGTGGCGGAGAGCGTGATTCCGAATGCTGCCGTGAACACGGCCAACCCGGTTCCGCACAATCGCAGGCACAAGAGCGAGACGGCAGCAGCGAGGGCTGTT
Source organism: Rhodococcus sp. 27YEA15 (assembly GCF_049739425.1). NCBI lineage: Bacteria > Bacillati > Actinomycetota > Actinomycetes > Mycobacteriales > Nocardiaceae > Rhodococcus > Rhodococcus sp. 27YEA15. The sequence goes on along the minus strand of NZ_JBMHHW010000001.1, from coordinate 3,364,161 downwards.
CCCAGCATGAAGTGCGCTGCTTCGATCGTGCCCGGCACGAGGAGAATCCCGGATGCGAGTGCCGGCGACATCGACATGCAACCGAGGGTGATGGCTCCCGCTCCGTCATGATAGACACGAGCGAGCACCACCGCGATGATTGCGAACACTGCCGCCACCGTCAGAGCGCAGAGCGCGCCGACCAGTTCGGTGGAGCCGAGGACCAGCGCGAGAGAACCGATCGCCGACGCGATGATGCCGACGCTCGATCCGGTGATGCGCGCGGTTCCGGGTGTCCATCGACGATAGTCGTCCGCCCCCGCTGCGGCGACGGTGTACATGACGTCGTCGAACAACGGCGCCGGTGCGGCGCTGTCGGCTGCTTCCAGAACCAGTAGTTCACCGTCCCGAATTCCGTGTTCGTGAAGAGACAGTGCGGGTGCCAGCGGCGCCCGACCCACTCTCGCCAGAGTCCAGTCGACTGGTTCGAGTTGCTCGGCGGAGTCGTCGAATTCGTTGATCTCCCGATGGCTCACGATGGTGTCCACAATGCCCGGAATCGCGAGTGTCAGCGGGATATGCAGGGGCACTGCAAGATCCACCTGAGAGTGTGCAGAAAGCACTGTCAACCTGCACAGTTCAGCTGACAGTGCCAACCGTTGTGCATTGCCGGCCTGCACAGTGTTCGAAGCTTCCGAGATGGTCACAAACTAGTCCCCTCCTACAACGCGATTTCCCCCGTCGCGCCACCAACTTCACCGAACTTTACGACACGAGCCGTGCGGACGGTGCCTCGACGGTTCGGATCGGGCGCCATGTCGGCGTCATGGTCTACGCTCTGTCGGTACGATATCTCTGCCATGGGGGGCAGTTCGGCTTCGGCCGATGGGGTTGTGTCGTCGCGGGTGGGTCCGCGGCACGGATCGGGGTGGGGCAGAAGTGAGTACCGTCAGATTCCGGCGTCGGCCGCGTCGTGAGGTGCCGCGAGCACCTGGTGGCGAGGTGACGCTTCAGGCGCCACCGGAGATTCCTCGCCTCACACCCGGCAATCTTCTGACGAAGTTGCTGCCCGTGGTGATGGTAGTGGCCATGATCGGCATGGTTGCGTTGATGTTCAGCTCCGGCATGGCACGAAATCCCATGTCCCTGATGTTTCCCGTGATGATGATGGTATCCATGCTCGGGATGCTCGCCGGGGGTGGGCGCGGCGGCGGCGCGAGGGCATCGGAGGCAAACGAAGACCGCAAGGACTATCTGCGATATCTCGACCAACAACGCCGAGACGTCGCTTCGACGGCGCAAGCTCAGCGGGCCGCGCTCGAGTGGACGCATCCGGAACCGGGTCTGCTGTGGACACTGACCGGCACCGCCCGGATGTGGGAACGGCAGGTCGGTGACCCGGACTTCTGTCACGTCCGGGTCGGTACCGGCAACCAACGACTCGCCACTCGGCTGGTGTCGCCGGAGACCGGTCCGGTCGAGGACCTGGAACCGGTGGCGGCTGCGGCGCTGCGCCGGTTCGTTCGTGCGCATTCGGTGGTCCACGATCTACCGACAGCGGTGTCGATGCGCGGGTTCGCCTCGATCTCCGTCGAGGGGGCACGCGATCGGTCTCGTTCGTTGGTGCGCGCAATGATCATGCAGTTGTCGATGTTTCACGCGCCGGATGTGCTGCAGATCGCCCTCGTCCGCGGACCGGACACGGAAGCTCGATGGGAGTGGATCAAGTGGTTGCCGCACGTCCAACACCCAGCTCGCCACGACGACGCCGGCTCCGCCCGGATGGTGTACGGGTCGTATTACGAGTTCGCGAGCTCGCTCGGTGAACAGCTCTCGTTCAGGGGGAGATTCGCTCGTAATGCCGCGCCCACCGCCGGATTGCCGCATCTTGTCGTCATAGTCGACGGCGGATTGCTGGAAGGCGACACCGCACTCCTGACCGAAGTCGGATTGGACTCGGTCACGGTGATCGACCTCTGTGGTTTCTGTCCGGCGCTGTCGGCCACGAAAGGGTTGCGCTTGATCGCCGGTGAAGACCAATTGGGCGCCGTCAGCAGCGCCGGTATCGAGAACTTCGCGGCGCCCGACTGGGCCGGTGTGGAACTTGCACAGTCGCTGGCGCGCCGAATGGCGCCGTACCGTCCGACGTCCCGTGACGCCGCAGACTCCGACGACGACCGGTCGACGCAGTCGTGGACCCAGGTCTTGGGTATCGGTAACCCGGCGCGGTTCAACCCGGATCACGGCTGGCAGATTCGCAACGCCCGCGACCGCCTGCGGGTGCCGATCGGCACCGGCCCGGACGGCAATCCGGTGGAACTGGACCTGAAGGAATCAGCCGAGAACGGTATGGGGCCGCACGGGTTGTGTATCGGTGCGACCGGGTCCGGGAAATCGGAGTTCCTACGCACACTCGTGCTCGGTCTGATCGCAACACATTCACCCGATGCGCTCAACCTCGTCCTCGTCGACTTCAAAGGTGGGGCTACGTTCCTCGGGCTGGAAGACGCTCCCCATGTCGCTGCCATCATCACCAATCTGGCCGAGGAATTGGCCATGGTCGACAGGATGAAAGACGCGCTCGCCGGCGAGATGAATCGGAGACAGGAACTACTGCGCTCGGCCGGAAATTTCGCGAACGTGACCGACTACGAGAAGGCGCGGGTGGCGGGTGCGGCGCTGGATCCGCTCCCTGCCCTGTTCGTCGTTGTCGACGAGTTTTCCGAGTTACTCAGTCAGCAGCCGGATTTCGCTGAACTGTTCGTTGCGATAGGCCGGCTCGGTCGATCTCTGCACATTCATCTGCTGCTTGCCAGCCAGCGCCTCGAGGAGGGCAAACTTCGTGGCCTCGACAGTCACCTGTCCTACCGAATCGGCTTGAAGACGTTCTCCGCGAACGAGTCCCGATCCGTTCTGGGAGTTCCAGACGCATATCACCTACCCGGCACACCCGGTGCCGGGTATCTGAAGGCAGATTCCGCCGAGATCGTCCGATTCCAAGGCGCGTACGTGTCGGGACCTTACGAGGGTACGACGATCGGATCCAGTAGGAACGAAGTGGAATCCTCGTCGCCGGGTGTGCCGATACCGTTCACCACGGCGCCGGTGATCGGGTACCAGGCGCCACTGCCGCCGTTACCGCCCGACACGGTGGACATGGGTGAGGACGGTGACGAATCCCGAACCTTGATGGGGGTTCTCGTCGATCGGATCAAGAACCACGGTCCCAATGCCCACGAGATCTGGCTACCGCCACTGAGGGAGTCACCCACTCTCGACCAATTACTTCCGCACGTGGTGGCGGCCGGACCGAACCGTGCCGGAGGAAATCTGGTTGCGCCGTTCGGCATCGTGGATCGACCGTACGACCAGCGTCGAGACAACCTGGTTGCCGATCTCGTCGGGTCGACCGGAAACGTGGCGATAGTCGGCGGACCTCAGTCCGGGAAGTCGACCGCTCTGCGGACACTGATCATGTCGCTCGCGTTGACACACACCAGCGAGCAGATTCAGTTCTACTGCCTCGACTTCGGTGGCGGAACACTCGTCGGTCTCAGAGATCTCCCGCACGTGGGCTCGGTTGCGAATCGTCTGGATTCCGATCGTGTTCGGCGGACCATCGCCGAAGTTCTCACCGTCTTCTCCGAGCGGGAGCGGCTTTTCCGTGATCGAGGGATCGATTCCATGGCGGAGTTCCGCAGGTTACGCGCTGCCGATCCGCGGGCAGAAAACGTGGCCGCCGGTTTGGCAGGCGACCGGTTCGGCGACGTGTTCATCGTGGTCGACGGCTGGCCGACGGTACGGTCGGACTTCGAGTCCGCAGAAGCAGAGATCACCATGCTGGCGGCTCAGGGTCTGTCCTTCGGAATTCACGTCGTGGTCAGCGCATCGAGGTGGGCGGAAATCAGACCTGCCCTCAAAGATCAGCTCGGTACTCGTATCGAGCTCCGACTGGGAGATCCGGGTGACTCCGATATCGGGCGCCAGAAAGCGAACCTGGTCCCGGAACGCCGGCCGGGTCGCGGTATCACCCGCGAGGGGCTGCACCTGCTGATCGGACTACCGCGGATCGACGGGGTGGCGAGCTACGAGAACTCGAGCGTCGCCGTCGCTGCCGCAGTGGCGCAGATAGCGGCCAGTTCGGTGTCGCGTCCGGCTCCGGCGGTTCGGATGCTTCCGCAGTCCTATCCGAGAACGGAACTGCTCGGCGCGGTGGGTTCGGCCTGGCCGGCATCCACCGGGGTGGACGGGCGATGCCTGCGAGTCCCCATCGGTCTCGGCGAGTCGGACCTGGCACCGGTGTACATGGATTTCGCCGAGCACCCCCACCTGTTGATCTTCGGTGACACGGCGTGCGGGAAGACGACGCTGCTGCGCGGAATTGCGGAGGGAATCGTCGCCGCGAACACATCGGCTCAGGCGAAACTGATCATCGCCGACTATCGGCATTCGATGCTCGGCGTGGTCGAGGGAAACCATCTGGGTGCGTACTCGTCGTCGTCCGTGGCATTCGGGCAGGTGATGGCCGATCTGGCACTCATCGTCGCCGAACGGATGCCCACCGGCGAGACGACGCAGCAACAGCTACGTGAGCGGTCGTGGTGGACTGGCCCGGAGTTGTATGTGCTGATCGACGACTACGACCTGGTGGCAACTCCGAGCGGAAACCCGGTTGCCGCGCTTCTCGAGTACATTCCGCACGCCAAGGACATCGGTTTGCACCTGGTGATCGCCCGGCGGTCGGGGGGTGCATCCCGAGCTCTGTACGAACCGGTCATCGCCCGTATTCGCGACATGGCGCCGGCCGGATTGGTCATGAGTGGTAGCCGAGACGAAGGGAATCTCGTCGGTCCCGTGCGAGGGCAACCGATGCCGGAGGGCCGAGGAACCTTCGTTTCGCGATCCCGGACCCAGCTGATCCAGGTGCCGTGGCTGCCGCCGCTGTGACGAACCCGCATTCCGTGGCCGTACACGTGGGGCACTCGACGGTGTGGGCGGCTTCAGGCGAACAGGTGTTCGAATGCGCGGCCGACCTGCGGTCGGATTCGAGTGTGTCCGGCGTGGTCGAGATGAGTCCGCTGGTGTTCGTCGACGACGACTACGTAGATGTCGATGACCGAATCCGGCCGACGGTCCTGGCGCTTGCCGACCTGTTCGAGCGGGTGGTTCGCGGGTGCGGCGTTCCCGGCCCGGACCGGGTGTATCTGACGCATCCATCACATTGGGGTCACCGTCGCCGGAATCAATTCCTCGACGCCGCAAGACGAGTCGCCTCCGATGTGATGCTGGTTCCGATGGCGGTCGCGGTGGCGCGCAGCAGACGATCGCAGTGGCGGGACCGGTGTGTCGTAGTGGAGCAGCGACCGACCGAGGTCGCAGTGTCGGTCGTGGAGGAGTGCGGCGACGAGTTGCGCATCACCTTCTCTCGGGTTGCCGCGAACCGCGAGTTGATGTCACTGGTGGCAAGTGTGGGCGCGATATCTCGCCGAGACGCCATGATGGTGGTCGGGATGCAGTCGCGCCGTACTGCGGCCTTGCTCGACGCCGACGTGCCAGGCAGTTCGGTGCGGGGTGGGATTCGAGCTGTCGACGAATCCGAGCTGGTCACCGCCGTGATCGACCCTCGGCTGCGCCCGATACCCGCGGCCGGTGTCGACGATCGCGTCCTCCGCGAAGAGTGGCAGGCGCGAGTGGCCGACGTCGCGGTTCGCCCGGAACCGGCGGACATCGGGCCGGCTACGACGCGTTCACGTCGGCGTCGAGCAGTTCTTGCCGGTGTGCTCACGCTTGTCGCCGTGGCTGTTGTCGGCCTGACGATTCGAACGGCAGGTATCGAGAAGTCGAATTCAGCTCTCGACAAGCCGATCTCGACGATTCGGCAGACCGGAATCCCGGAATCCGGGCCTCCGGTTGAGGAGCCGGGCGCGGCCCCGACATCACTTGCGGCCGGTCAGGTCCGGGTAGGGGAGGTCGAGGCGGTCTTCCCTTCGGGATGGAGGTTCATCCCGAAGTCCGCCGAGCCGGGCCGCACGGACGCGGTGCCGCCGACGGGGACTGATCGAAAGATCGTGATCGTCGAGACTGCGTTACGTCCGGGATCCACTGTCGACGAAGTGCACGATTCGCTGCACCAGCAGTTCTCGGCTTTCGAGGATCCGCTGCGGTTCGGCGAATTCGCGGTGGTCGGTGGTGCGGACGGGCGGAGGACGGCGACGTACGTCGAGTTCCCCGACAACTATTCGGAGGTGCGGTGGCGCGTGTACGTCGAAGGCGGGTTTCAGATCAGTGTCGGCTGTCAGTACCTGCTCGACGAGTGGGATGCCGTCGCCGCGGATTGCCGCCGAGTGTGGGAGACGGTGCACGTCGTGGAGTGAGCCGGGTGGTGGTTCGTCGGGGCGAGAAAATTGCGCGTGATGCCGGAACCGATCGTGACGTCGCCGCGTCCAACAATGTGTAGCGCACATCAACAGGGTGTCGTTCGTGCTGTGCCGTGTCCGGGGGACTGTCTCGGGGTGGTGGATCGGCAGGGGACGGGACTCGACGAATCTCAGGGGGATACATGGGCTTCACGGCAACACCGTCCGAATTGACGCAGTCGGCCAATTCCATCGACAACCATCGGGGTGTGATCCAGAGTGTCGCGGCATCTGTTCGTGCCGAAGCTGAAGGTTCACACGGTATGTGGAAGGGAGTATCGCAGGCCACGTACATGGAAATCATGACGCGATACGACGCTGCCACCAAGAAGTTGGACGACGCTCTCACCGACATATGCAATCAGGTCAAGCTTTCGGCCGGCGATTTCGTCGCGGTCGAGGAAGAGAACGTTGCGGGCCTCAACCGGGCTGTGCAGGGTGGCGGCTCGATCAACATGCTCTGACGGATCGATTGACGTAATTGGCGGCAGTACAAGGTAATACGGACTTCTTTCACACGAACTGGAGCAACTATGGGACTGGACATTACCGGCACGGGTATTCAGTACAACTTCCCGGCACTGCAAGCGTTGGCGGACACGATGCGGTCTCAGTCGAGGAATATCGACGACCAGAACAGCGCGATCGCATCGGTGGTGGCAAATCTGCAGGCCTCGTGGGACGGGGCCGGTGCCGTGGAGTGGAACGACGCGCAGAATCGCTGGGGCGAAGGATCGCGCGAGTTGAACGAAGTCCTCGAATTGATCGCGCGGGCAACCGGGCAAGGATCAGAGGACATGCACACTGCGGACCGCGCGGCGGCAAGCCGATTCGGGAATCGCTGATCCGGAGCGATCGCGCCGTGTGATCGTCAGTTGCCCCCGTCGAATCGTGATCTCGGCGGGGGCAGCGGCGTGTGCGGGTGGAGTAGGCCACTTTGACCGAAGATGGTATCGGCCGGTATCGTCTACCGGTGGCGTGCCGTAGGCCTCTCGCAGTGATGTGAACGGGCCGGCGGTTCTCGGGTCTCAACTGGCCGCCGAGGATCGTATTCGCGATACGCACATGGTCAGCAGTGGAATGAATTAAGACGAGGAAGATCTGTGTCTACGTACACCCCGAAGGCCGGAGATGTGACCCACACGTGGCACGTCATCGACGCCACCGACGTGGTGCTCGGCCGTCTTGCCGTTCAGGCAGCGACCTTGCTGCGCGGCAAGCACAAGCCCACCTACGCACCGCACGTTGACGGCGGCGACTTCGTCGTTGTCATCAACGCCGAGAAGGTTGCCATCAGCGGCAACAAGCTCCAGGGCAAGAACGTCTATCACCACTCCGGATTCCCGGGTGGTCTCAAGTCCCGCACCGTCGGTGAGGTCCTCGACCGGACTCCCGACCGTCTCGTCGAGAAGGCCATCGTCGGCATGCTCCCGAAGACGAAGCTCGGCCGCGCAATGAGCAGCAAGCTCAAGGTGTACGCCGGCCCGAATCACCCCCACACCGCGCAGCAGCCGGTGCCGTTCGAGATCAAGCAGGTCGCACAGTGACATCGTCGGAAGAGCAGAACTTGTCCGAAGAGAACATCGAGGCAGTCGAAGAGTTCGTCGCTGCTGACGTCGTCGAAGAGGTCGAAGAGGTCGCAGCTGCGCTCGCACCGATCGTCATCGATCGGCCGATCCAGACCGTGGGTCGTCGTAAGGAAGCGGTTGTCCGCGTCCGTCTGACCCCCGGCACCGGAGAGTTCAAGCTCAACGGTCGCACCATGGAAGACTACTTCCCGAACAAGGTGCACCAGCAGCTGATCAAGGCTCCGCTGGTCACGGTCGAGCGTCCCGAGTCCTTCGACATCGTTGCACTGCTGCACGGCGGTGGCCCGTCCGGACAGGCAGGCGCGCTGCGTCTGGCCATCGCCCGGGCACTCATCGAGGTCACCCCCGAGGATCGTCCCGCGCTCAAGCGCGCCGGCTTCCTCACGCGTGACGCCCGCGCTGTCGAGCGTAAGAAGTACGGCCTGAAGAAGGCCCGTAAGGCATCGCAGTACTCCAAGCGCTGATGCTTTGCCGAGGTCGACCGTGAATTCGGTCGGGTTCGGCACCTGTTCACCACGAGAGCGGGCGTCCACGATCACCGGACGCCCGCTCTCGTGTTTGTCGGGTTAGGTGTGTTTCGATCTCTCACAGGAATCCAGGAGTTGTTCTATGGGTCGGTTGTTCGGTACTGACGGTGTTCGTGGCCTTGCCAATTCGGATCTGACGGCAGATCTGGCTCTGAGATTGGCAGTCGCGGCGGCCAGAGTGTTGACAGCTGACTCGAAGAAGGAGCGTTCGGTCGCGGTGGTGGGGCGTGACCCTCGCGCGAGTGGTGAGATGCTGCAGGCAGCGGTGACGGCGGGGCTGACGTCGGCGGGGGTCGACGTTCTCGATGTGGGGGTACTGCCGACGCCGGCGGTGGCATATCTGACCGGCAAGTTCGATGCATGTCTCGGTGTGATGATCTCTGCGTCGCACAACCCTATGCCCGACAACGGAATCAAGATCTTCGCAGCCGGTGGACACAAACTCGACGACACGGTGGAAGCGGCGATCGAAGCGGCTTTGCACGGTGATACGGGCGAGTCCTTGCCCGTCGGTGCTGCCATCGGACGAGTCCGGCCGGTCACCGATGCCGCGGAACTGTACGTGACTCATCTGCGAACGGCACTGTCCGCTCCGCTGGACGGGCTGACGGTGGTCGTCGACTGCGCGAACGGTGCGGCATCGGTGGTAGGGCCACTGGCCTACCGGGCTGCCGGAGCGAATGTCATTGCCATTCATGCAGATCCTGACGGTTTGAACATCAACGACGGGTGTGGTTCAACGCATCTGGCGAACTTGCAGAAAGCTGTCGTCGAGCACGGCGCACACCTGGGCCTCGCCCACGACGGCGACGCCGATCGGTGCCTCGCGGTCGACGAGAACGGCGCCGTGATCGATGGTGACGCCATCATGGCGGTGCTGGCGGTGGCTATGAACGAAGCTGGTGAACTGGTGGACAACACGCTCGTGGCCACGGTCATGAGCAACCTGGGCCTGCACATTGCGATGCGGTCGGCGGGAATCGAGGTCGTCACCGCATCGGTGGGCGATCGGTACGTCCTCGAGGAATTGCGAGCCGGTGGGTACAGCCTCGGCGGTGAACAGTCCGGCCATGTGGTTCTGCCCGATTTCGGGACGACAGGTGACGGCGTGCTCACCGGATTGCGGCTGCTGGCACGGATGGCGCAGTCGGGTAGTTCGGCGTCGGAGCTGGCTGCGATCATGACGACGTTGCCGCAGGTGCTGATCAACGTGAAGGTCGGTGACAAAGCCGCAGTGGCCTCTTCGGATTCGGTGGTCTCGGCAGTGGCGGATGCCGAGCGGATTCTGGGCGAAGACGGCCGGGTTCTGCTTCGGCCATCGGGAACCGAGCAACTGGTGCGCGTCATGGTGGAGGCAACCGATCTGGCCGTGGCACAGAAGTTGGCGGACTCCTTGGCCGAGACCGTCGCGTCGGTCTGACCCGAACACGCTCGCCCGGCTGCCTGAAATTGCCCTGCCTTTCGACTTGTCCCGGCGAGGGAACGTACGAGCCCTCTGGTGCGTCCAAGTAGTCGACTGCCGTCGATGATCGACGTGTGAGGTGACGAAGGGGGCCAGGTGTGGAGATCGACGTACGTGCGGTCGAGCAGGTGGAACAGAAGATCCGAGCGCTCACGCACCGACTGCGTGAGCATGCGCAACTGGTTGATTCGCACAGGTTCGCCGGTACCGCGGCGGGGCGGGATCACGCCGCGCAGGGTGACCGGCTGGCGTCGGCGCTCGACGGGGTGTACATCCGGATGTCAGCGCGGGCGGATGTCGTCGAGTCTGTCGCGGACCGGATCGGTTCGGTCACCAGTGCCCTGTCCGAGGTGGATCGGGAGACCGCGGACCGCTTACGTAAGGCAGGCGGTTCGGGGCAATGACGTTCGGCGTCGGGTGCTCGCCGGTTCGGGTGTCGAGTGCGGCCGAGGACATTCTGGCGCAGCGGCACTGTCCGGGTGATCCGGACACAGTCCTCGAGCAAGGTGCCGGGGGGTTGGGGTTCTTCCGACGATTTCACGAGGTGGCGTCGCAGTTGGGTATCGACGACCGTAGCCTCGAATCCTACGACCGGGCGTATCGTGCGGAATCCGGTGTCGATCTCGCGGCGTTCGCACTCGACGTCTCGGACACGGCCGCCGCCGTGCGCGGATCATCTGTCGAATATGCGCTTGCCGCCGCTTGTGTCGAGTCGCTACCCGAGGTGTGGGACGTGACCGGAGTCGATGCGGTGGTCCGACAGGTCCGAAATGTGCAGCAGGAGTCGAATTTCGACGTCGAGTCCACTTCTCTGTTGGTCACCGTGTCCGAGGATCTGAGCCGGGTGGTTCGGACTGCGGTGTCGGACAAGGCATTCAAGATTGCCAGCCTGGATCGGCACACTGTCGGTGGACTTGACCGCCCGACGATCGACCAGCTGCTCGGCGGTGGCAGCAGTGTCGAGAATCCTGCGGTCAGGTGGTGGGTGGACACGATGTTTCGGCCGGTATACGTCGACGCTCGTGACGAGTTCGACCGGGCGTGTGCAGAGTGCTCGGAGGCGTTGACGCGCGCGTTCGACGCGGCAGCCGACCTGATCGAGGAACTGTTTCCCTTGGCCACCGGTGGTGCCGGACGGGAGGACGATCTCGTGCCGAGTGCAGTGCCCACGGCGTTGGCGTCACTGAACATCGCGGGTGATCAATGGGGTTTGTCGATGGCCGCGGACGGACGGGGAGTAGCGGTCGACATTCTGCGTGCATCGGGGCAGGCGGTGTCGGTACGCCTGGAACTGGATGCGAACGGAATCCCTCGGTTCACAGTCGAATCCCCGGCTGTCGAGTCCCGGACCGTGTACTCGCCGGCTGTCGAATCAGAAGATCCGAAGGCGGTTTCGGAATCAGGTCCGGCCGATACGGCGGGGGCGCCGGATTCTGCAGTCTCGTCGAACAGTGGGCCGTCGAACAGCATGACGACCGAGGAGGTGGAGTTCGACGACAGCTCTACCCGAGTGCCCGGCGGGTTGGAATCGGCTGAATCCGATGTGGCACCAACCGAATCGACGACGGACCTGGTAGATCGTCCCGTGCCGGAGGCGGGGGAATCGAACGGTGCTCGGCTGGCCGGGTCGGGGCCGCTGTGATGTCGGCGCACGAACGGTTCGCGAGCATCCTGCGGACGTGTGATGCAGAACTGGCGGAGTTTCGGCGACGGCGCGACGTCGCCGAACGGACGTACGGTGAGCCGAAGACCCCGGAGAGCGAACCGGTGCGTGCCGACGATTCCCGTGCTTACCGCGACGAGCCGGTGCGATACCTGAGGTCGGCCGGGGAGAGCACGGCCGGGGAGAGCACGGCTGCGAAGACCCCGGCTGGGCGGATCACTTCGTCTGATCCGCCCGGTGACCCGGACGGTCACCGGCGGAGCAGTTGGCTCACTCGCGCGTCGGACTGAGCCGGCTCCTCTGTCAGCAACGCGGTGTGGGAAATCTCGGCGGTCTCGTCGGTCAGTGCTTCGTATCGTTTCTCCCCAGCCAGATGTTGGAGCAGAAATCCGGTGAGCAGTGAGCGGGTCGTGGCCTGAGTCTTGCGCTCGGAACCACCGAATCCCAGGGCGCCGAGCAGGCGTCTACCTTCGATCAAACCGGCGTCTCGAGCGTCGTCGACGGTTCGGGCGATTACCGGTCCACCCCAGGCCTGACTCAACGGTCGGGCATTGCTGGTGAGGGAATCGACGTCGTCGGCACCGGCGAGGATCAGCCCTGGGGCTGTGATCTTGGACGCGTAGTTCTCAGCTTTCGGTGCGGTCGGTGCGGGGAAGAGCGCCGCGACAGCCCCGATCTCCGCGCGTTGCGCGGCAGCGAGGACCGCGACGCCGGCACCCATCCCGTGCCCGATCAATCCGAGTCGATCCGGATGGACACTGATCTGACCGGGGCCGAGTCGGACGCCGACGCAGATGTCGAGGCTGGCCCGCAGATCGGCTGCAAGGCCGAGGTGGGACGGGACGGGCCCGCGTTCGCTGTCGGGTGCGGCGACGACGATTCCCCAGGATGCGAGATGCTGCAGGGTGTGCTCGTACCGATGCGGGCTGGTCATCCAGCCGTGCGCGAAGGCCACGGCCGGCAGGTTGAAACCGGTTTCAGGGGTGTACACGACTCCGGGTTGACCGGCCAGGGCGAGATTGCCGCGCAGGACGCGGTGTGGGCCGCGCTTGGACAGCTCACGGGTCAGTGTCTTCAGTTTCGGTGCCACGGCTCAAGACGTTATCCGATTGCGCGTCGACTGTATGCGTCTGAGGCCGACCAACCGCAAAATGCGCGGGTCGGTGGTGTCCAAGTACCCTGGACCACCATGTGCGGAATCGTGGGATACGTCGGCCACCGCCCGGCCTTGGGTGTCGTGGTGGAGGCTTTACGGCGAATGGAGTATCGGGGGTACGACTCCTCCGGGATCGCTGTTCTCGACGGTGTCGGTGGAATGGAGATCGAGCGTAAGGCCGGAAAACTCGCGAACCTCGAAGCGGAACTCGGCGAGTACGGCGCTGATCGTTTCGTCGGAACCAGCGGGATGGGCCATACCCGGTGGGCGACGCACGGACGGCCGACAGACCGTAATGCGCATCCGCATCGTGACGCGAGTGGCAAGCTGGCCGTGGTACACAACGGCATCATCGAGAATTTCGCGCCGTTGCGTGCCGAGCTCGAGGCTGCTGGAGTCGAGTTGCTCAGTGATACCGACTCGGAGGTAGCTGTTCATCTGGTGTCCCGCGCGTACGCGCAGGGCGATACCGCCGGAGATTTCGTGGGCAGCGCGCTGTCGGTGGTTCGACGGTTGGAGGGTGCGTTCACGTTGGTGTTCACCCATGCCGATCACGCGGACACGATTGTCGCTGCTCGCCGGTCGACGCCGTTGGTGGTGGGGGTCGGAGAGAACGAGATGTTCCTCGGGTCCGACGTGGCTGCGTTCATCGAGCACACCCGGGACGCGGTGGAGTTGGGCCAGGATCAGGCCGTGGTGATCACGGCCGACAGCTACACCATTTCGGATTTCGACGGAGTGCAGGCGCAGGGGCGTCCGTTCCGTATCGACTGGGATCTGGCCGCTGCCGAGAAGGGCGGCCACGACTACTTCATGCTCAAGGAGATCGAGGAGCAGCCGGCGGCGGTTGCCGACACTCTTCTCGGTCACTTCGAGAACGGCCGCATAATCCTCGACGAGCAGCGGTTGTCGGATCAGGAATTACGGGACGTCGACAAGGTATTCGTCGTCGCGTGCGGTAGCGCCTATCACTCGGGACTGTTGGCCAAGTACGCGATCGAGCATTGGACCCGGCTACCGGTCGAGGTGGAGTTGGCCAGCGAGTTCCGCTACCGCGATCCGGTTCTCGATCGCTCCACTCTGGTGGTGGCGATCTCACAGTCGGGTGAGACGGCGGACACTCTCGAAGCGGTCAAGCATGCCAAGGACCAGAAGGCTCGCGTGCTCGCGATCTGTAACACCAACGGTGCTCAGATCCCGCGTGAGGCCGACGCCGTTCTCTACACCCGGGCGGGACCGGAGATCGCGGTCGCGTCGACCAAGGCGTTTCTGGCACAGGTGACCGCGAATTACCTGGTCGGGTTGGCTTTGGCGCAGGCTCGCGGTACCAAGTACCCGGACGAGGTGGCCCGCGAGTACGCCGACCTCGAGGCCATGCCTGCCTTGGTGGCAGAGGTGATCGAGTCGGCCGAGTCGGTACGGGCGATCGCGCGGCAGTTCGCGCACGCGTCGACGGTGCTGTTCCTGGGTCGGCATGTGGGCTATCCGGTAGCGCTCGAGGGTGCGCTCAAGCTCAAGGAATTGGCGTACATGCACGCCGAGGGTTTTGCCGCAGGCGAACTCAAGCACGGTCCGATCGCGCTGATCGAGGAAGGTCTGCCGGTCATCATCGTCATGCCGTCGTTGCAGGGTCGGCCGGTGTTGCACTCGAAACTGGTCTCGAACATTCAGGAGATCAAGGCTCGTGGGGCGACCACGATCGTCATCGCGGAAGAAGGCGACACAGTCGCGGCCGCGCATGCGGATCATCTCATCGTGATTCCGGTTGCGCCGACGCTGCTGCAGCCGTTGCTCTCGACGGTGCCGATGCAGATCATCGCCGCCGAGGTGGCTGCTGCTCGCGGCTACGACGTCGACAAGCCGCGCAACCTGGCGAAATCGGTTACGGTGGAATAGTTTTCACCTGTCGAATGAACTCGGGCCCCCAATCTTCGGACTGGGGGCCCGAGTGTGTTCAGGGCGTGTTGACGACGACCGTGCCGCGCATCTCGGGGTGCGGGGTGCAGGTGTAGTCGTATGTTCCGGCTTCGGTGAACGTGTGCGTGTAGGTTCCGGACTTCTTCAGCGGGCTGCGGAGTTTCCCTCTGGCACTTCCGAGTCCGTTCACGTCGTGAGCCATTCCGTTGTCGTCGAACACCCAGGTGACGGTGTCGCCGACGTCGACGGTGATGGACGCGGGCGAGTAAGCCATTGCGGTGACGGTGACGACCGGTCCGCTGACGGGAGCTTCCGGTTCCGAGGAATCGGTGGTGCTGGTACAACCGGTGAGGGCGAGGGCGACTGCCAGTGCGGCGATCATCGGCCCTAGACGTGATTTCATAGTTCCGAGGGTAGCGACGACGGTGATCGAAGGGTTTCGGGATGCGTGAGTACTACAACGCCGAACAGGTGCGTGCGGCGGAGGCTCCGCTCTTGGCGAAGTTACCGGAGGGGATCTTGATGCGCCGTGCCGCGTACGGTCTCGCCGGCGTGGTTGCGGCCGAATTACGTTCTCGTACAGGGTCGATCGCGTACCGAACTGTTACGGTGATCGTGGGCAGTGGAGACAACGGGGGAGACGGATTGTGGGCAGGGGCGTTCCTTCGTCGACGCGGCGTCGAGGTTCGTGCCGTGCTGGTCGATTCGGAACGCGCGCATACCGCCGGATTGGCGGCTCTGACGCGGGCCGGTGGCCGGATCGTCACCGAGGTGGGGGAGCCCGATCTGGTGATCGATGCCGTGGTCGGGATTTCTGGGCACGGCCCGCTCCGCCCGGTCGCGGCGGCGCTGTTCGATCGGGTACAGGCGCCGATCGTGTCGGCGGATCTGCCCAGCGGCGTGGACCCCGATACGGGGTCGGTGGACGGCCCGGCGGTGACTGCTGCGGTGACGGTGGCCTTCGGTGCACTCAAGCCGGTGCACGTGCTGGCTCCTGATCGTTGCGGGCGGGTGGAGTTGGTGGACATCGGGCTGACACCGGTTGCGCCGCAGTGCACCGCGTTCACCGATGTCGAGGTGGGTCGATTGTGGCCCGTTCCAGGTCCGGCAGACGACAAGTACTCCCAGGGCGTGGTGGGCGTCGTTGCCGGAAGCGGCCGGTATCCGGGGGCGGGCGTGCTGTGTACCGGTGCGGCCGTCACGGCGACCTCGGGGCTGGTTCGATACGCGGGCCCAGGTTCGGCACCGGTGCTGGCAAGGTATCC
Organism: Rhodococcus sp. 27YEA15; assembly: GCF_049739425.1. Taxonomy (NCBI): domain Bacteria; kingdom Bacillati; phylum Actinomycetota; class Actinomycetes; order Mycobacteriales; family Nocardiaceae; genus Rhodococcus; species Rhodococcus sp. 27YEA15. The sequence goes on along the minus strand of NZ_JBMHHW010000001.1, from coordinate 3,348,187 downwards.
GGAAGTGGTTGCCACCGCCGGCGTCGAGACGGCCGGGCGGGTGCAGGCGTGGGTGGTCGGGCCTGGCATGGGTACCGACGCGCGGGCAGGGCGGATATTGGCGTCGGTGCTCTCGAGTGACGTCCCGGTGGTCGTCGACGCGGATGGTCTGACTCTGTTGGCGAAGTCGCCCGAGCTGGTGCGTGGCCGAACGGCACCGACACTGCTCACGCCTCACGCGGGAGAGTTCGCCCGCTTCGCGCCGCTGGGGGTTGATCGAATCGCATCCACACGATCGCTGGCGGCGAAACTCGGAGTCACGGTACTGCTCAAGGGTCGCAGTACCGTGATCGCCGGAGACGGGGGCCGAGTGATGGTCAACGACGCCCGCGGATCGTGGGCGTCCACTGCCGGGTCGGGAGATGTTCTCAGCGGGACGATCGGGGCGTTGCTGGCCGGCGGTGTGCCCACTGTCGACGCAGCAGCAGCCGCAGCGCGGGCGCACAGTATGGCCGCGGGTATCGCGGCGGCAGGAGCACCGGTCGGCGCGTCGGCACTGCTCGATCACCTACGGGATGCGGTGCGGGTGCTCCGCCAAACAGGCCTGCAGGCAAACCCGACTTGAAGTCGGGTTCGGATCGGGTGGCAGGATTGAGTCATGACGTTGGTGGAGGGAAATACACCCCGGGCGCGCACGGCCCACGATCGGGACCCGCAAACCGAAGCCGTGATAGATCTCGAGGCGATAACCCACAACGTCGGAATTCTCCGCAAATTCGCCGGCGACGCAGCGCTGATGGCAGTGATCAAAGCCGACGGTTACAACCACGGTGCGGCGGCGGTGGCGCAGACCGCTCTGGCCGCCGGTGCTCGGGAACTCGGCGTCACCACCATTCCCGAAGCCCTGACCCTTCGCAACGCCGGGATCACGGCACCGATCCTGACGTGGCTCAACGGTGTCGACGCGGATTTCGTGTCGGCTCTCGACGCCGACATCGAGATCGGGGTGTCGTCGCCGCGGCACCTCGAGTCGGTTGTGGCAGCTGCCCGCGAACTGGGCCGCCCGGCTACGGTGGCGCTCAAGGTGGACACCGGCCTCAATCGCAACGGCGTCTCTCGCGCGGACTGGCCGCAGATGCTCACAGACCTCGGTGCCGCCCATCGTGCAGGCAGTGTTCGTCTGCGCTCGGTGTTCTCGCACCTGGCGCATTCCGACGAACCGCACAACCGGGTCATAGACCTGCAGAAGCAACGGTTGATCGACGCCGTTGCCGACGTCCGCGGGCTCGATCTCGACCCCGAGGTGGTGCATCTGTCGAATTCGGCAGCCGTTCTCACCCGGCCTGATCTGCGATTCGACATGGTTCGGCCGGGTATCGCGCTGTACGGGCTGTCCCCGGTGCCGGAGTTGGGCGACTTCGGTTTGCGTCCGGCAATGACTCTGCAGGCACGAGTGCTACTGGTGAAGAAGGTGAAGGCCGGTGACGGAGTGTCCTACGGGCACACGTGGATCGCCCCGCGCGACACCACGGTGGCCCTGTTGCCGCTCGGCTACGCGGACGGGCTACCACGGATCCTGAGTGGCCGATTCGAGGTACAGCTCGGCGGGGCACGTCGGCAAGCAGTCGGACGGATCTGCATGGATCAGGTGTTGGTCGATCTGGGACCGGACGGTGGTGGGGTGCGCGAAGGTGACGTCGCGATCTTCTTCGGCGACGGCAGTCGCGGTGAGCCACACGCCCAGACCTGGGCGGACGCACTCGACACCATTCACTACGAGATCGTGACGGGAATCAGGGGTCGAACGGTGCGCACGTTCCGAGGCGGGGAGGACCCGAAATGAACACGGCCGGGCGGCTGAGTGTTCTCGGCGGTCTGCTCAGCGCTGTGGCTCTCGGCTCGATGGCAGGCGTCAACGCGTTCAGGAGTGCAACGCGCCCCGGTCGGGAAATCTATGCCGACGAGGATTTCGATCTGATGACCCGCGATCGTGCGAGCGTCGTCCGCACCGAGGACGGCGTTGATCTGGCGGTCCGTGAGGTCGGCCCGGTCGATGCGCCGCTGACCGTGGTGTTCGTGCACGGATACTGCCTGAGCGCGCTCTCCTGGCACTTTCAGCGCCGCCAGTTGGAACAGCGTTGGGGAAACCGGGTACGGATGGTCTTCTACGACCAGCGGGGCCACGGGGAGTCGTCGAAGGCGCGGTCGAAGAGTTGTACCGTCTCGCAACTCGGCCGAGATCTGGCTACGGTCGTCGAGGAGAAGGTGCCGGACGGCCCGATCGTGCTGGTCGGGCATTCGATGGGCGGGATGACGGTGCTCGCGCTGGCCGGGCAGCGTCCGGAATGGTTCGAATCCCGAGTCATCGGCGTCGGATTGATTTCCACCACGGCCGCCGGGCTCGCTGAAACCGGGCTGACCCGCAATCTGCAGAACCCGGTCATCGACGGCTTCCGGCTGGCGGTCCGGACTGCACCGGCTCTGGTACAGAACGCTCGCGGCGCAGCGCGAGTACTCATCACCCCGATCCTGCGCGCCGCGTCGTACGGTACCGAGGTCAGTCCGAGGTTGCTCGAGTTCTCCGACGGCATGCTCGACCGCACGTCGGTACTGACCGTCGTCAATTTTCTGCGAACCTTGGAGTTACACGACGAGTCGGCGTCAGTCGAAGTGCTTGCCGATACGCCGGCCGTGGTCATCTGCGGGGATCAGGACATGGTGATCCCGTTCGTCAGCTCGGAGCGGTTGGCCGCCGAACTGCCGAAATCCGAACTGATCAGGGTGCACCGTGCCGGACACCTGGTGCAATTGGAATTCCCGACGGTTGTCACCGACGCTGTCGAAGCGCTCGTGGATCGGGCATTGGTAGAGGAGCGCTCCGATGTCGGTTGAGCGGGAATCAGATCTCGCGGAGTCCGGGACCGTCGTCTTGGCGACCACCGAAGACACCGAGGCCTTCGGGCAACGGCTCGCAACCGGTTTGGTGGCAGGCGATCTGGTGATTCTGGACGGACCACTCGGTGCAGGTAAGACCGCGCTGACGCGTGGTATCGGAGCCGGGCTCGGTGTACTCGGGCGGATCACGTCGCCGACCTTCGTCATTGCCCGCGAGCACCGTCCCGGGACGCGGCCGAACGGCGGCGAGCCGGTAGGGATGGTGCACGTCGACGCCTACCGGCTCGGCGACAGCGGACCGAACGCGCTCGACGAACTCGACGCGCTCGACCTCGACACCGATCTCACCGACACCGTCGTGGTGGTCGAATGGGGTGGTGACGTCGTCGAGCGCCTGGCGCAACGGCACCTGCGGGTTCAGTTGCGGCGTGAGCCCGAATCGGACGTCCGGACAGCCGAGTGGTCCTGGTCCGCGTGAGCGGCCGGGCAGTGAGGTGGCGCGGGCGGGTAGCCTGAGTCACCGTGCTTGTTCTCGCAATCGACACCTCCACGCCGGCTGTCACCGCCGGTATCGTCTCGTTGACGTCGCCGGATTCGGTGCGGACCCTCGCCGTGCGTGTGACGGTCAACCCGCGTGCTCACGCCGAGGTGCTGACTCCCCACGTCCTCGAATGTCTGGCCGAGTCCGATCATGCTGCCGGTGATCTCGACGCGGTGGTGGTCGGCGTCGGTCCCGGTCCGTACACCGGGTTGAGGGTCGGAATGGCGACGGCCGCCGCGTTCGGTGACGCACTCGGTATCCCGGTGTACGGCGTGTGCAGCCTGGACGCCATTGCGGCAGCGGTGTCGACGAAGGACAACTTGTTGGTGGTGACCGACGCGCGCCGGCGCGAAATCTACTGGGCACGGTACGACCGGGGTGTGCGGGTGCAGGGTCCGGCAGTCGATTCGCCTGCCGATGTCGAGGCGTCGCCGTCGACGGTGATCGCCGGTTCCGCATCGCACGTCGACTATTTCGATGTGCGCGTAGAACCCGCCGAGACCCCGTCACCTGCCGGCTTGGTGACGGTGGCTGCGCGTGGAATCCTCGCCGGTGCGGAACCGAGCGCACTCGAACCGTTGTACCTACGCCGCCCCGATGCGAAGACGCTGGCGGAACGCGGCAAATGAGTTACTCCATCGAGCGTATGACGGTCGGTGACGCCGAACGGTGCGCGGAACTCGAGCGGCTGTTGTTCGCGGGTGACGGCCCGTGGAGCGCGCAGGCCTTCGTCTCGGAATTGGCGGGCTCGCACAATCACTACTTCGTGGCGCGGAGTCCGGGCGGTCTGGTGCTCGGGTATGCAGGCATCGCGGTTCTGGGTGCGCCACCGAACCTCGAGGCCGAAGTGCACACCATCGGTACCGACCCGCAGGCGCAGCGTCTGGGAATCGGTGGCGCACTCCTGGCCGCGTTGTTGGCGGTTGCCGACACCCGGGAGTGTGCTGTTTTTCTCGAGGTGCGTACCGACAACGAAGCGGCGATGGCACTCTATCGGCGAGAAGGTTTCGACGTGGTCGGGACGCGTAAGAAGTACTACCAGCCGAGCGGAGCGGACGCGTACACGATGCGACGCCCGGTCGTCGGCGAGATGCGGGACACGAAGGAGCAACAAGCATGATCGTCATGGGTGTCGAAAGCTCTTGCGACGAAACCGGAGTCGGAATCGTTCGATGGAACGGCGACGGTACGTGTGACTTGTTGGCGGACGAGGTCGCATCGAGCGTGGATCAGCACGCCCGGTACGGCGGTGTTGTTCCGGAGGTCGCCTCGCGCGCCCATCTGGAGGCGATCGTGCCGACCATGCGACGCGCTCTGGCTGCGGCGGACATCGACAAGCCCGATGCGCTGGCCGTCACCATCGGGCCGGGGCTGGCCGGCGCGTTACTGGTCGGCGTCGCTGCGGCCAAGGCGTATGCGGCGGCGTGGAACATCCCGTTCTACGCGGTCAACCACCTCGGCGGGCACGTGTCGGTGGACACACTCGAGCACGGGCCGTTGCCGCCGTGTGTCGCGTTGTTGGTCTCGGGCGGGCACACGCACCTGTTGCACGTCGAGAACCTCGGCAAGCCGATCGTGGAGCTGGGCACGACGGTCGACGACGCTGCCGGCGAGGCGTTCGACAAAGTCGCGCGTCTACTCGGCCTCGGGTTTCCAGGCGGTCCGGCCTTGGATGCGGCTGCGCAGCGGGGAGATCGGGCTGCCATCGCGTTTCCGCGTGGAATGACCGGTGCTCGCGATTCGCGTCACGATTTCTCGTTCTCCGGGCTCAAGACATCGGTGGCTCGCTATGTGGAATCCACCGAGCGCGCCGGGGAGGCAATCTCGATCCCGGACGTCGCCGCGTCGTTCCAGGAAGCAGTCGCGGACGTACTCACGATGAAGGCCGTACGCGCAGCCCGTGACGTGGGCGTCGACACGATAGTTCTCGGCGGCGGCGCGACCGCGAACTCCCGGATCCGATCTCTGGCCGAGGAGCGTTGCGCGGCTGCGGGGATCACATTGCGCATCCCGAAGCCGCGCTTGTGCACGGACAACGGAGTCATGATCGCGTCACTGGCCGCGCATCTCATCGGTGCGGGCGCAGGCCCGTCCGATCTGGGTGTTGCCACCGATCCGGGTATGTCGGTGTCGGTCAGTCAGCTGATCGGCTGACCCTCAGGGCGCCGGAACCAGCGCGCTCCCGGTGGCGGTAGCCGTCGGCGGAGCCGACTCCTGCTGTGACGGTGTACCGGGAACGGGTCCGATCGTGCTCGAGCTCGAACTCGGTTGCCCGCCGGCGTTGTCGGTACTGGTCGGGGGAACCTGGGTTTCGGGGCCAGTGGGCCACCACGGTGGCGGTGGCGGAAGGGTGATCCCCGGCAGATTCGGCCAGTGCGGGGCAGTGGTGGTGGCAGGCGGAGTCGGTTCCGTGGTCGTCGGGGCCGGCGTGGATGTCGTGGTCGCGGGCGGCAGAGTGTACTGCGGGGTGGTGTAGGTGCGCTGCGGCTCGTACGGCTGCGAACGGGGGACGGGCACCGGCATCGGATCATTCGACGGAAGCGGATCGTAGGACGGGATGACGGTGTTCTCGGTGACCGTTTCGGCTTCCCTGACCGTGTGGCTCGTGGTGGTGGAGCCGGTTCCGGCGGGAGAAATCGGGGGGTTGCTCGGGGCCAGTTCTCTGGCTCCGTAGCCGAGTACGAGTCCACCGACGACGAGTGCCCCGATCAGTGCGCCGGATATCTTCGCGGCGGAGCCCACTCGACCGGTTCCGGTGAGTGGGTAGCGCAACGCGATCACGGAGTCGGCCAGCAACGCCGCACCTTTGGTCGCGGCGGTTTCCGGCTCGTCGATCTCCACCACCGGTAGCTGCACGGTGTCCGCGACAGCCGATCTGACTGCGGGAATATGGGCGCCGCCACCGATCAGGACGACGGCGTCGACAGTGCGTGGGGCATTCTCGATCGAGGTGCGCACGAAGGAGACGGCGTGCTCGATGTCGGTGGAGATGATCGATTCGAACTGGCTGCGGGTGATGGTCATCCGCCCGCCTGGCAGGTCGACGGTCGTGTGGTCAGCGGTGGAGAGTTGTTCCTTCGCGACATGGCAGCGCGATGCCAGTAGTTCGATATCGGTATGCCGACCCATGAAGCCGGCGGCATTTTCGGTCACGAAGGCAACCAACGCCCGGTCGATCTCGGCACCGCCCAAGGCCTCGCTGCGTTCCGAGTTCAGCACTTCGCCGGTGTGCCCGACGACGGATACCGTGATTCCTTGCTCGCCGATGTCGATTTGCGCGGTGGTCTCGTATCGCTCGACCTTGCCGGTCTCGGCAAGGTAAGCGTGAACGGCAGCCGGTTCGGGGATGAGGCGGACTTGCATGGACGACCGTCCGAGCGCGGACTTGATGCTCGCGAGTTGATCGGAGGTCCGATAGGTCACGCCCACCGAGCGCGGCGATACCGGAGAATCGGTGACCTGAGTCGTCATCAGCTTGATGGAGGCCCGCACCAGATCGCCGACGCTGGTGTTCGCGTGGTCTGCCGAGACGAATCGAGTTTGAGCGGATACCGATCCAGGCGTGTTTGCGGTGGAGTCGTTGTCCACGAGCGCCGAATAGACGCCGGACGATCCCGTGGAAATACCCAGTGAACTGCTCATGAACACCCCCTCCCGAATGGTTCCGACACACGGTCAATCTGTCGTCGTTATATGAACGTTACAGAGTTTCCGAGGGGAGTGCGTGGTGTTTTTCCTCTCGGACACGTCCATTTCGGACCGAAAGGGCGGTTTTACCTGCGATGTTGCCGGCCGACGACCGGCGTCGGATCGGGGCGAAATAAGTTGTGTTCAACCTCGGCGGGCAATTTTTCAGCGTCGACGAGACCAGGCTGAGACCAGGCCGACACCGAGCGGGCAGCGGCGACGCAGGGTGGTGTGAGCCCGAATGTCAGCGGCCGGTCGGAACCAGGAGTTCGACGTTCTGATCGATCGGCGTGCCCGTGTACTGCGGGTCTCGGTGGATGTCGTTGAACGAGAGCTCTCGGTACAGTGACGCCAGGCCGGCCGCCGACGTGTCGCCGTGATCGACGCGATACGGGCTGTCCGCCTCGAACAGGGTTCCGATCAGCGATACCGTGCCGTCGTGATTGTCGGTGATCTCGATGATGCGGCCTAGTTGCGGGAAGTCGACATGGGAGGCGGTGTTGATCTCCCAGAACCCCTGCTCGGGCGTTCGACCCGGCTGCGGTGTGATCTTGTTCTCGTGCGTGTGGCCGTTCACCCACGCCAGCACGTTCGGGAACCGGTGCAACAGATCCAGCAACTGCGGACCGCTCAGCCGTGGCTCGAGGATGTTCTCGGGATCCGGGAGCAGGTTTCCCATCGTGTCACTCGTGTGGTGGCTGAACAGCACGAAATAGGTGTCTGTGCGCGGCTCGTGTACTCGCGACCCCGCGGCGTCGAAATAGGTGCTGCTGCCGGCCCGCAGGGTGTTCTCGATCCACTGGAACTGAGCAGCGCCCAGGCTGCCCTCGACCAGGCCGGCGCGATTGGTGGAGTCCATGCTGATCCCGACCACGCCCGGGGCGATTTCGAACGAGTAGTAGCCGATCCCCGTCCGGTCGGCGTCAGCGGCGAAACCGTGGCCGATCGGGCCGGGCCCGGTGTGCGCCGGATCGAGGTGAGCTGCGATGAACTGCCGCGGGGTGAACGGCGCGCGCGCCAGGTCGGGAGTGACCTGACGAGCCGGTGTGACCACAGCAGAAAGAATTGCGGGAATGGCACTCGGATCGAACTTCGTGGCGATGTCGATCTGCCGTGCCTGCTCCGGGGTGTCGGGAACCTCGTACTTCCAGGATCCGGTGTACATCGATTCGAGCGGCGGAATACCGCTGGGAATCGTGCCGCTCACGGCATCGTCGTGATTGCCGAACACGCAGTACCACGGGGTCTTCAGCCCGGGGCTCGACACGGGAGTGAACGCGGCATCGAAGAAGCCCGGTATCTCGGGGAAGCCCGCCTTCTTGTACATGTCCGACAACGGCGATTCTGGGTTCCAGTACAGCGTGGCGCCCGAGTTCTGCACGCCTTCGTAGCGATCCGGAGCGCCGGTGTTGGCGATGACGGTTCCGCCGTTGAGACAGGTGAGGAACCAGTCGAGTTCCGCGAATTCCTTGTTGTCGGTGTTGTCGCCGGTGGTGACGACGGCATCGAACGGTCGAGCCGTGTGCGGGCCGCGTCCAATCGAATTCACTTGACGGACAAGCGAAATGAGCCCGTGAGTGGTGAGCGTCTCCTGCGGGCGGAAGGCGGAGCCGGTGAACTGGTGCACGTATTCGAAGCGCATCGGCGACTGCGCGTCGAGGATGTGGACGTCCGTCAATTGCACGAAGGACGCCAATGCGGTGCGGCGGTCTTCGCGTCCGGGCTTCGGCTCGGTCAGCTCGCCCCGGACGACGGCCGCCCAGCCGGGGCCCGCGCCGAGCTTGCGGTAGCCGCTGCTGCCGATCGGTGTCGCGACGCCGTCGAGCGTGGTGCCTGCGCCCGACGTCGGCAAGGCGGTGGCCCCGGCGTACTGCAGACCCCACGGTCTTCCCAGGCTCACGGCGCCGACAGCGCCGAGGGCGGCGAAGGTGAGAAAACGACGGCGGTTCATGTCGGACACGAAGTGAACAATAGGTGAACAACGCGGACGTCCGTATGGTTTCGGGGTGAAGGCGGAGAAAAGATCCGCCCAGTCCTTGAGCGTTGGCACTCTCACGTATAGAGTGCCAGTTGGCGCTTAACGAGTTCCGGCACCCGCGACGACGGGGCTTGCTGACGCGCCGTGAACGGCACACCCAACAGCCGTCCGAGGATCGCCTCGGACGCACATACCCCAAGTGGAGGGCTCATCGTGGCGAGCGTCAACATCAAGCCGCTCGAGGACAAGATCCTCGTCCAGGCCAACGAGGCTGAAACGACGACTGCCTCTGGCCTGGTCATCCCGGACACGGCCAAGGAAAAGCCCCAGGAGGGCACCGTCGTCGCAGTCGGCGAAGGCCGCGTCAACGAGCAGGGCAACCGCATCCCGGTCGACGTCAAGGAGGGTGACACCGTCATCTACTCCAAGTACGGCGGAACCGAGATCAAGTACGCCGGCCAGGAATACCTGATTCTGTCGGCACGCGACGTGCTGGCTGTCGTCTCCAAGTAAGACATACGTGATCCGCCCCGGAGTCCACACAGGATCCCGGGGCGGAGTGCGTTCCACGCGCTGACGAACCCCGCATCACGTGTTGCGCCGAAGAAGATTCAGGAGCTGACCGAACAAGATGTCCAAGCAAATTGCGTTCAACGAGACCGCGCGCCGCGCTCTCGAAGCAGGCGTCGACAAGCTCGCCGACGCCGTCAAGGTGACCTTGGGTCCGCGTGGACGCCACGTCGTGCTCGCCAAGGCATTCGGCGGACCCACCGTCACCAACGACGGTGTGAGCATCGCCCGCGAGATCGACCTCGAAGATCCGTTCGAGAACCTCGGTGCGCAGCTCGTCAAGAGCGTCGCAACCAAGACCAACGACGTTGCCGGCGACGGCACCACCACCGCGACCGTGCTGGCCCAGGCCATCGTTCGCGGCGGCCTCAAGAACATCGCAGCGGGCGCGAACCCGATGGCACTCGGTGTCGGCATCAACGCCGCGGCCGAGAAGGTCGTCGAGGAACTGCTCGCCGCTGCCACCCCGGTCGAGGGCCAGAGCTCGATCGCCCAGGTCGCCACCGTGTCCTCGCGGGACGAGGAGATCGGCGCACTGGTCGGCGAGGCACTCACCCGCGTCGGTACCGACGGCGTCGTCACGGTCGAGGAATCCTCCACCGTGTCCACCGAACTCGTCGTCACCGAAGGTGTGCAGTTCGACAAGGGCTACCTCTCGCCCTACTTCGTCACCGATCTCGATGCGCAGAAGGCCGTCTACGAAGACGCGCTCATCCTGCTCTTCCGCGAGAAGATCAGCTCGCTCCCCGACTTCCTGCCGCTGCTCGAGAAGGTTGCCGAGTCCGGCAAGCCGCTCTTGATCATCGCCGAGGACGTCGAGGGTGAAGTGCTCTCCACGCTCGTGGTCAACTCCATCCGCAAGACCATCAAGGCCGTTGCCGTCAAGGCTCCGTTCTTCGGTGATCGGCGCAAGGCATTCCTCGACGACCTCGCCGTCGTCACCGCAGGCACCGTCATCAACACCGACGTCGGCCTGTCCCTCAAGGAAGCCGGCATCGACCTGCTCGGCAGCGCTCGTCGCGTTGTCGTCACCAAGGACGAGACGGTCATCGTCGACGGTGCAGGCACCGCAGACGACATCGCGACCCGCGTCGCGCAGTTGCGTCGCGAGATCGAGAACACCGACTCCGACTGGGATCGCGAGAAGCTCGAAGAGCGTCTGGCGAAGCTGTCCGGTGGCGTCGCGGTCATCAAGGTCGGCGCAGCCACCGAGACCGACCTCAAGGAACGCAAGTTCCGCGTCGAGGACGCCGTCAACGCCGCCAAGGCAGCTGTCGCGGAGGGCATTGTTCCCGGCGGCGGATCGGCGATCGTCCAGGCCGGCACCGCTCTTGTCGACAATCTCGGACTGACGGGCGACGAGGCCACCGGTGTAGCCGTGGTTCGCGAAGCTCTCAACGCGCCGCTGTTCTGGATCTCCACCAACGCAGGCGTCGACGGTTCCGTCGTCGTCCACAAGGTCGCAGATCTGCCCAAGGGCGAAGGATTCAACGCAGCTACCCTCACCTACGGCAACCTGCTTGCCGACGGTGTGGTCGACCCCGTCAAGGTCACTCGTTCGGCAGTGGTCAACGCCGCTTCCGTCGCGCGGATGATCCTGACCACGGAAAGCGCTGTCGTCGAGAAGCCGGTCGACGAGGTCGAAGACACAGGACACGGCCACAGCCACTAGTTCCTGCTCGACCGTTCCGAACGCACGACAGAGATCCCCCACCGCACGCGGTGGGGGATCTCTGTCGTCCTATCGAAGCGGAATGACCGCGAACGGTGCACCGGTGGGTTCGGTGGACCCGCCAGGTGGTTCGACGGTGAACGCCAGATCGGTGTTGTTTCCGATGCCGTCGAGTACCACCGTGGTGGTCGGCGCGACGTCGGCGTCGGTCATCGTTCCCATCGACGTCATCTTGTCGCCGTCCACCAACCACATCTGATAGACGGAATCCGGGCTCGGCGGCGTGACGTCGTTCATCACCAGAACCGCGGCGTCCTTCGACGGTGCGAACATCGTCGTAGCGCTGCCGCCGCCTGGAATGTCACGGGTGACCGCGCGCAGGTCGGGCGCGGCCATGATAACCGCAGTCGGGTTCTGTGGTGCGTCGGTACCGGCTATCCGGGCTCCGATGCCGATGCCGCCGGCCAGAATCGCGGCGGCAGCAGCTGCGGCGAGAGCGACAACCCACGGGCGTCGACGGTTTCGGCGCTCGGTCAGTGAGATCGGCCGCTCCGGCGGTTGTTCGGACTCCTGGGCGATCACGTCCAGGATCCGGCCACGCAGTGCAGGCGGCGGATCGGCGGCATCGACGACGGTCAAGGCGGCGATGGTCTCACCGGTGAGCCGTATCTGTGCCTCGAACTCGGCGCGATCCGCGGCGTCGGCGTCGGCAAGACGCTGGTCGACGTCGGCGCGCTCTTCGGCGTCCAGGGCGTCGAGCGCGTAGGGGTAGGCCAGGTCGATCAGTTCTTCGTTCATCTCACGTCACCCCCAAGCATCCGCGCAGGCGTAGCAGTCCGTCGCGAATACGCGACTTTATCGTGGGAATCGCCACGCCGAGATCTTCGGCCACTTCGCGATACGTGCGTCCGCCGTAGTAGGCCAGCGTCACCGACTGGCGTTGGGTATCCGTCAGCGTGTCGAGACATTCGGTGACGGCGCGGTGCTCGTCGCGTCTGGTCACTTCTTCGCTGACGACGTCGAATTCGGGTGTCACCGACGTGGTGTCGTACAGCTGTTGGCGCTGCGTGCCGGACTGTTCGGAACGAACCCGGTCGACGGCGCGCCGGTGCGCGAGGGTGAGCAGCCAGGAGAGAGCGGACCCCTTGGCGGGGTCGAAACTGTCGGCGTTGCGCCAAGCCTGGAGGTAGACCTCCTGGGTGGCCTCTTCGGAATACCCGGGATCTCGTAGGACCCGCAGCACCATGCCGTACACCCGCGCGACAGTTCGGTCGTAGAACTCGGCGAAGGCGGTCTGATCGCCGCCGGCAACATTCCCGAGGATCACGGCCAGTTCCCGTGCTTCGGCGATCCGGGCGCTGCGGGCTGCCGAGTTCTCGCTCGGGCATGCGTCTGGCGCGGGTCCGGGGCCCGGGGCAGGCTCTGGCTCACTCACGAGTTGTCTCGGTTCATCGCGTACAACCGTAGCGTGCATCATTTGTTCTTCTCTCCGGGCCCGCCGGGTGATCCCTGTGCGCCTTTGTCAACCGCCCAGGGTTGACAAAGGCGCACAGCAGGTGGGGACTACTGCGGGGGCATGAGCACCGAGTCGATGAGGTAGACGGTTGCGTTGGCAGTCTTGACGCCGCCGCAGACGACCGTTGCGTCGTTGACCTTGATGTCGTCTCCCGATCCGGTGACGGTGACCGTTCCGCCTTCGGCGGTCGGGTGGGTGCCGTCGATGGCGTCCGGCGCGATCTGGCCGGGGACCACGTGGTAGGTCAGGATCTTGGTCAGGGTGGCGCTGTCGGTCTTGAGACTGTCGATGGTGGCGGGGTCGATCTTGGCGAACGCGGTGTCGACGGGTGCGAAGACGGTGAACTCGCCGCCGTTGAGAGTGTCGACGAGGTTGACGTCCGGGTTGAGCTGTCCGGAGACGGCTGCGGTCAGTGTGGTCAGTAGCGGGTTGTTGGATGCGGCGGTGGCGACGGGATCCTGTGCCATACCGCTGACGGAGCCGGCACCGGTGGGAACGGCGGAGGCGTAGTCGGCACAGCCGGCACCGACCAGTCCGGAGGCCGGAGCTGCCATGGCGGACGTCGACGACATGCTCGAGCTCGTCGTCGAACTGGACGCCGTGGTGCTGGTGGTGTCGGTCGACGAGTTGTCATTGTCGGAGGAACATCCGACGACGCCGAAGATCGCGAACGAGGCTGCTGCCGTGACTGCCAGAACTCGAGTTGAGGTGCTCATGGGTCTGCCTTCCTGAAGTGATGTGCTGATGTGCACTGTCAGGAGGCATTCGGAGTGGACCGTCGGACGGATGGGTCGGGTGTCGATCGATTTCCGCGAGGCTGCGGACAATCGCCGAGAGCCCCCGAATGTTCGGGGGCTCTCGGCGGGCGCTGCGGGCGCAGGGTCAGGATGCGATGCGGGTGTTGTTTCGCCGGTGGCGGGCGTGCATCTCGCGCTCTGTCTCGGACATCCCACCCCAGATTCCGTAAGGCTCGGCGACGGTCAGCGCGTGGCTGCGGCACTGCATGAGGACCGGGCACTGACGGCACATTTCCTTCGCACGTGTCTCGCGTTGGGCTCGGGCTCGACCGCGTTCTCCGTCGGGATGAAAGAACATCGAGGAGTCGACTCCGCGGCACAGGCCGTGCATCTGCCAGTCCCAGATATCTGCGTTGGGGCCTGGTAGATGATTCGGTGCAGGCATGCTGACTCCTTACTGCAAGCTCGTCTCGTTCAACGAGCGGACCTTGTCGCCCGAAGGTTATCCGGGCTTTCTGAATCGCTATCGCTCACGATCCGGGCTTTCTGAATCGTTCACGCTCGTTAACCGTAAGGGTGCTGAGTAAATCGCGTCAATAGTCTCGGTCAGTGGGGATTGGCATATTTCGAAATGCCAGAGTTAACGAGCTATTCCTTTACATTTCCGGGTTCTCGTGAGTTGAGGCGGGGGTAGGTGAGAATATCGGGTCCTTGGTCGGTAGATGCGTGTCACGCTGTGCGAGATGCGATAAGCACAGATCAGCGCTATCTTTGGTTGATCAGGGTGGCGAAAATGTCGCGAATGCAATGCATGAGCATTACCTGATTTGTCTGTTGTGCCTTCAATAATTGTAAAGATCGTTTAGGGACCTTATTCCTCGATTTTTTCAGGTCGATCGTCCAATTCGTAATGACTGGTTAACGCGTTGGTCATAGCAATGTATCGAGTATTCGAAATGACCTGCAAAAACATAGTCGATGAACAGCTGGTGAATGGCTGCGAGGACTGTGCGGCCGCGCCGGATCGCCTCCTGCGATCATCTGATGATGCACTCCACCACCATCGTGCTCGACACCGCCGCCTTCGGCTCACGGCCGGATCTGCAGCGACTTCCCGCGTCGGAGTCCGTCCGGGACGCTTGGTTGACGGCCGTAGTTCTCGGCGGGCAGGGGTACTACAGCCGCGCTCGGACGGCTCTCGACGTCGTGGATCGTCGTACCCGGCAAATCGGTGACGGTGTCGGAGCATCGCTCTCCGCCAGTACAAGGGCCTCGTTTCTGCGGCAGACCGGATGGCACGCGGCGGCGTCGGCACACGACGGCCGGGCTCTGGCTCTGCTCGGTGGACTCCCGTCGGCTCCCGAGGTCCGCGCGGCGCGCTGCGATGCGCTCACCGGCCTTGCGGCCGACGCATTGGGTTGCGGTCGATTGAGGCTCGGCCGGCGGTTGTTGGAGCGGTGTGCGGACGAAGTCGATCGCGTCGATGCCGACCTGGTGTGGAGGCAGTCGATCAGGCTGAGTTGGGTCAGCGCGGAATTGTCACTCGCGAGCGGCGATGCGGAGCGGGCAACCGGGCATGCCGAGCGCGCCGCGCTCCTGGCTTCGCGGGGGTCGTCGGTTCGACATCAGGTCAAGTCCGACCTGCTACGCAGCGCGGCGTTGACGGGCAAAGATTCGGGCGATGCTGTGGTGCTGGCGAAGGACGTGTTCGAGCGGAGCAGGCGATTAGGGCTCGAGCCGTTGGCTTGGGCGGCGTCCATGCTGGTGGAAGGGGTGTCCGGGGTGCCTACGGCCCCCGACAGCAGTGAGTTGGAGCGCAGAATTGTCGACCGTGGCGGCGCGCTGCGTAGCACGTGGTAGTGCGTTTCGCCGGATTTCAGGCCACCGGTGCCGCTGAAATTCTCGGTCGTCGACAAGGTGGTCTGTTTCGATGGTTACTCTTAGAGGGTTCCGCTGAGAGCGGGAGCACACCCGCTCAGGAGGTGCCACTGTAACGCCAGGATTTTCGCTGACGATGACAAATACGAGCGACGAGTTGGACTCCGCGGTTGCGTCTGCGGCGCAGGGCGATCGTGCAGCTCTTGCTTTTGTTCTGGAAAACATTCGACCGATGGTGGTTCGCTACTGCCGGGGCCGGGTGGGTGCTGCCGAGCGCGGGCACCTGTCGGCCGATGATGTCGCCCAGGAGGTATGTCTGGCAGTGATGACGGCGCTACCGCGTTATCAGGATCAGGGAAGACCGTTCATGGCTTTCGTGTACGGCATCGCCGCGCACAAAGTCGCTGATGCCCACCGAAATTCCGCACGTAACAAGTCGGAGCCCGTTTCCGAAGTACCGGATGTGATTGCACTTGACGACGGACCCGAGCAGCGAGCGCTCGATTCGGAGTCGGGCCGTCAGATGCAGGCGCTGCTCGCCACTCTGCCGGAGAAGCATCGGGAGATCTTGATACTTCGTCTGGTGGTGGGTTTGTCGGCGGAGGAAACCGCTGCGGCGGTGGGTAGTACCGCAGGAGCTGTAAGAGTCGCCCAGCACCGGGCGATCGCGAAATTGAAGAAGGAAGTCATGAAAGCTGGTGAGAGTTATGGCTAGAGACGACGGGCACGACGCCTCGAATCTCGGTGATCTCGCCGACGACGGCACTCCGATGGATCTGGCCGCTGTTCGGCGCGACGACGCGCTGATCGAGGCCATCTCGAGCGGTGGACCCGTATCGACCGAAAACGCTGCACAATACGAACTTGCCTTGATCCTCTCGAACTGGCGCGACGACGTGGTGTCGACTCCGATGCCGCAGGGGCCCTCGCTCGACGAGGTAGAAGCTGCGATTGTGGCCGCGTCGATCGGCAGTCGCCCCGGCGCGCCGAAACTACGTCTTGTTCGTCCGGTTGCTGCAGCCGCCGCCACTATCGCGGTGTTGTTCGGCGGTGCGACGGCATTCGCGTACGGTGCTGAGCCCGGCGATGCTCTGTGGGGTGTCAAGCAGGTCGTCTTCAGTCAGGAGGCGAATTCGACGGTGGCCAAGATCGACACCACGTCGGAATTGGAGAAGGCCGAGCGATTACTCGCTGTAGGTGACATTCCGGCCGCAAAGCTGGTGTTGGACAACGCAGCTCACCGCGCAGACGATGTCAAGGACTCACCTGAGAAGACTGATCTCGTGGAGCGCTGGGGCAAGTTGATGTCTCAGGTCGAGCAGACCGATGCCCCTGCAGCACCTCCGGTCGCGGCCACGACGACGAACGTCGACGTCGAGCCGTCCGAGAGCGAGTCCAGCACGAGGGCGCCTCAGGATTCGACAACCGAATCTCATCCTCCGGTCACCTCGACCAAGACGGATGCACCGAGCTCGACGACGACCAGCGCGGTGACTACCTCGCCCAGTTCGGTGCCTCAGCAGACATCGCTGAGCCCCACGTCACCGTCGGTGACTACATCCGCGCCGACACCGGCGTCGTCGTCGTGGTCGCCGCCGTCACCACCGGCGTGAGACGAGTTCCGGGACCGAACGACTGAGACGGGTTCGGTCCTCGAGCTCGCGATTGTTCGAGACGGGACGTTCTGATACCACTGTGGGCCGACAAGCAATGTGCTTGTCGGCCCACAGTGGTGCGGAAACTCAGTTGTCGAAGCTGTCGCCGTGCATGGCCTCGTTCATCGAGGCGTCGGCGTAACCGCGGCAGTAGTCCCACGTGACATATGCCTCTGGCATGGGATCGTAGGCCGGCTCGTGCGGTCGGACGGTGCCGTCCACGAGGAGTTGGAGCAGATTTGCCCGCAGCATGTCCCAGTCGTGGTAGTGGTCTTGCTGGCAGTCTTCGCAGCACACCACGAGCCCGCGGATGCCACGGTGTGCCAAGAGCGCTTCGTAAACAGCGAGGTCGGCGAGATCCTCCTCGACCGCTTGGCGTTCGTGGGGATCGAGAGGTTGGCCGGGCTCGATGGCATCGAGAGCAGCGGATGGGTCGGCGGGGTCGCCGGCGAAGGGGTCCGGCGGCAGACCTGGAGGCAGTTGATCGCGCACAGCCCCACGGTACGCAGGTCAGGGTGCTCCGCGCCACTCGTTAGTCGTACTGCCTGCATGGGTGGGATTATCACGAGGCTCCCTGCAGCCGATACCATGGTGTGCACTGTCGGGAAAGGGTGCCAGGAATATCTGATTCTGCCGGTACCTTCTATCCGTTATCCAGCTTTTCGTCATCTGTCCGCGACCGACCGTCGAGGTTTTCACGTCGCGGGGAGAATCTAGGTCCATGGAGGGTCCTGACCGCATGACAAGTTCTGCAGGACATGTGCACACCGGAGGAGACGACCCCAACAAGGTCGCGATGCTGGGATTGACGTACGACGACGTGCTGCTGCTGCCTGCCGCGTCCGATGTCATCCCGAGCCAGGTCGACACGTCGAGCCAGCTGACTCGCGAGATCCGTCTGCGCGTCCCGCTGGTCAGCTCCGCGATGGATACGGTCACCGAGGCTCGGATGGCCATCGCCATGGCGCGTGCGGGTGGCATGGGCGTGCTGCATCGCAACTCGTCGGTGGAGGTGCAGGCCGGACAGGTGGAGACGGTCAAACGTTCCGAGGCCGGGATGGTGACGGATCCGGTCACCTGTCGTCCTACGGACACTCTTGGTGAAGTCGACGCCAAGTGCGCGCGCTTCCGCATCTCGGGTCTGCCGGTCACCGACGACGCCGGTCAGTTGCTCGGTATCGTCACAAACCGCGACATGCGCTTCGAGGTGGATCAGAACCGTCCCGTCGTGGAGATCATGACCAAGGTTCCGCTCATCACCGCTCAGGAGGGCGTGACGGCCGACGTCGCGCTGGGCCTGCTGCGTCGCCACAAGATCGAAAAGCTGCCCATCGTGGACGGCTCGGGCAAGTTGACCGGTCTGATCACGGTCAAGGATTTCGTCAAGACCGAGCAGCATCCCGATGCCACCAAGGATCGTGACGGCCGGCTGCTGGTCGGTGCGGCCGTGGGCGCCGGCGCCGATGCCTGGCAGCGCGCGATGACCCTCACGGACGCCGGCGTGGACGTGCTCGTCGTGGACAGTGCCCACGGACATTCCTCGAACGTGCTCGAGATGATCACCAAACTCAAGGGTGAAGTGGGCGACCGCGTCCAGATCATCGGCGGCAATGTGGCTACCCGTGGGGGTGCGCTCGCGCTCATCGAAGCGGGCGTCGACGCCGTCAAGGTGGGTGTCGGGCCGGGCTCGATCTGCACGACGCGTGTCGTTGCCGGTGTCGGTGCTCCGCAGTTCACCGCGATCCTCGAGGCTGTCGCCGCTGCCAAACCGCGGGGCATCCCGGTGATCGCCGATGGTGGTCTGCAGTTCTCGGGCGACATCGCGAAGGCTCTCGCGGCCGGCGCGTCGACGGCGATGCTCGGCTCGCTGCTCGCCGGTACGGCGGAGTCGCCGGGTGAACTGATCCTGGTCGGCGGCAAGCAGTTCAAGAGTTACCGCGGCATGGGTTCGCTCGGCGCCATGCAGACCCGCGGTTCGGCGAAGTCCTACTCCAAGGACCGCTACTTCCAGGACGATGTTCTTTCCGAGGACAAGTTGGTTCCGGAGGGAATCGAAGGACGTGTCCCGTTCCGCGGACCGTTGACCCAGGTGACACATCAGCTCACCGGTGGTCTGCGTGCGGCGATGGGATACACGGGTGCAGCGACGATCGAGGAGCTGCAGGAAGCGCAGTTCGTCCAGATCACTGCGGCGGGGCTCAAGGAATCTCATCCGCACGACATCACCATGACGGTCGAAGCACCCAACTACACCGCTCGTTAGTAACCAGAACACGAGAAAGGGGCGCGCGTGCGCGACCTCGTTGAGATCGGCATGGGTCGAACGGCCCGACGTACCTACCAGCTGGACGATGTGAACATCGTCCCCTCCCGGCGGACCCGTTCGTCGAAGGAGGTGTCGACTGCCTGGCAGATCGACGCCTACAGGTTCGACATTCCCGTACTCGCTCACCCCACCGACGCGTTGGTCTCGCCGACCTTCGCGATCGAGTTGGGCAAGCGCGGCGGGCTCGGCGTCATCAACGGTGAGGGCCTGTGGGGCCGTCACGCGGACGTGGAGGACAAGCTGCGACGGCTCGTCGAGATCGCGGAAGAGGACGGTGGAGTCGACGCTGCGATCCGCTACCTGCAGGAGCTGCATGCAGCGCCGTTGCAGGCTGGTTTGTTGGCTGCCGCGGTGGCCCAGGTTCGTGATTCCGGCGTGACGACGGCGGTTCGGGTCAGCCCGCAGAATGCGCGTGCGTTGACGCCGGAGCTGATCAAGGCGGGTATCGACCTGTTGGTCGTGCACGGCACGATCATCTCGGCCGAGCACGTCGTGCACACCGAGCAGGAGCCGCTGAACCTGAAGACGTTCATCTCGGAGCTCGACGTTCCGGTGATCGCGGGCGGCGTCAGTGATCACCGCACCGCGTTGCACCTGATGCGCACCGGGGCGGCAGGTGTCATCGTGGGTTACGGCTCCACGGAGGGTGCCACCACTACCGGTGAGGTCCTGGGTATCGGTGTTCCGATGGCCACTGCCATCGCAGATGCGGCTGCCGCTCGCCGGGACTACCTGGACGAGACGGGTGGACGTTACGTCCACGTCATCGCAGACGGTGACATCAACTCGTCCGGTGATCTGGCGAAGGCCATCGCGTGTGGCGCCGATGCCGCAGTGCTGGGGGCTCCGCTGGCCGTATCGGCCGAGGCTCCCGGTGGCGGCTGGTACTGGCCGTCAGCGGCTGCGCATCCGTCGGTTCCGCGCGGTGCGTTGCTGCCGGTGTCCTACGGTGAGCGCCCGAGCCTCGATCAGGTTCTCAGCGGTCCCTCCGACGATCCGTACGGTTCGCTGAATCTGGTGGGCGGTCTGCGTCGGTCGATGGCGAAGACCGGCTACTCGGATCTCAAGGAGTTCCAGAAGGTCGGATTGACGGTTCGCGCCTGATTTCTCGCTTTTCGTGGCCTCGGTTCTCTCGGGAACCGGGGCCACGGCTCGTTGCGCCGCATTTCTTGCATTGCTGGTACTTACGGTTACGCTTAGCAGGGGCCCTGTGGTGGTTGTCACAAGGCGTAGGTGCATACTGACTGGTAACTACGGTTGACGGTGGAGG
Organism: Rhodococcus sp. 27YEA15; assembly: GCF_049739425.1. Lineage (NCBI taxonomy): Bacteria > Bacillati > Actinomycetota > Actinomycetes > Mycobacteriales > Nocardiaceae > Rhodococcus > Rhodococcus sp. 27YEA15. Next base: position 3,327,483 of record NZ_JBMHHW010000001.1, on the reverse strand, counting down.
TGTCCAGATGGGCAAGCAGCGGGCGACAGACTTCGATGTCCTGATTGTCGGTTCCGGTTTCGGTGGCAGCGTGAGTGCGCTTCGACTCGTCGAGAAGGGGTACAAGGTCGGTGTCCTCGAGGCCGGCCGCCGCTACGCCGACGCGGATTTCGCGAAAACCAGTTGGGATCTGAAGAAGTTCCTCTGGGCTCCCAAGCTCGGATGCTTCGGTATTCAACGGGTGCACCTGCTGCGTGATTGCCTGATCCTGGCCGGAGCGGGTGTCGGTGGAGGCTCGCTGAACTATGCGAACACGCTCTACCAACCGCCCGAGCCGTTCTTCCAGGACAAGCAGTGGGCCCACATCACCGACTGGCGCAGCGAACTCACCCCGTACTACGAGCAGGCCCAGAAGATGCTCGGCGTGGTGCAGAACCCGCACATGACGCCGGCGGACGAGATCATGAAGTCGGTCGCCGACGACATGGGGGTCGGCGACACGTTCATCCAGACTCCGGTCGGCGTGTACTTCGGCGAGGCGGGCAAGAAAGCCGCCGATCCGTACTTCGGTGGGGTCGGGCCGGAGCGTACCGGGTGCATCGAGTGTGGCGAGTGCATGACCGGTTGTCGTCACGGTGCCAAGAACACTCTACTCAAGAACTATCTGGGCTTGGCGGAAAAGGCTGGGGCGCAGATTATTCCGATGACAACGGTGTCGGGGCTGCGTGAGTCCCGTGACGGTTCGTGGGACGTCTTCACCGAGCGGACGGGTGCGTTCAGGCGCAAGAATCGTCGCACGTACACGGCAGGCCACGTGATTCTGGCGGCGGGTACCTGGGGCACTCAGCATCTTCTGTTCGACATGAAGGACACCGGAGCGCTACCCAACTTGTCCGATACGCTCGGTGAGCTCACCCGCACCAACTCCGAGTCCATCGTGGGAGCGGGCAAGTACAAGGTGGATCCGGATCTGGACCTGACTCGTGGGGTTGCCATCACGTCGTCGTTCCATCCGAGTAGCGACACCCACATCGAGCCGGTCCGTTACGGTAAGGGTTCCAATGCCATGGGCCTGTTGCAGACCCTGATGACCGACGGCGGCGGCAGCAAGCCTCGATGGGTGACGTGGCTCGGTGCGGTTGCACGTAACCCCGCCCAGTTCCTGCGCATGATGACGGTCAAGGACTGGAGTGAGCGCACCATCATCGCTCTGGTGATGCAGAATCTCGACAACTCCATCACCACGTACACGAAGAAGGGGTTGTTCGGCCGGCGCAAGGTCACCAGCAAGCAGGGCCATGGTGAGCCGAACCCGACGTGGATTCCCGAAGGGAACGAGGCCACCAGGCGAGTGGCGGCGAAGATCGACGGCGTTGCCGGCGGCACGTGGGGCGAGATCTTCAATGTTCCACTCACCGCCCACTTCCTGGGTGGCTGTGCTATCGCGACCGACCCCGATCACGGCGTCATCGATCCCTATCATCGCGTGTTCGGCTACCCGACACTCAGTGTCGTGGACGGCTCTGCCGTCTCGGCGAACCTGGGTGTGAATCCGTCGTTGACCATTTCGGCGCAGGCCGAGCGTGCCGCGTCGATGTGGCCCAACAAGGGGGAGCAGGACACCCGGCCCGCTCAGGGCGCTGCGTACGAGCGGGTGGCTCCGGTCGAGCCCAAGTCGCCTGTTGTTCCGGCGTCCGCGCCTGCCGCGCTGGTGCTACCGATAGTCAAGATCACCAGCGGTAAGAAGGCTCCGGCGGATTCCGGGGCTGCCTGAGCATCGTTGCCGACGAAGGGCGCGTCGCCGAATGTTGCTCGGTGCCGCGCCCTTCGAGGTGCCGCGCTCAGGAGCCGAAGATCTCTCCCAAGCCGGCGAGGCCGTCGAGGCTGCCGGTGTCGGCGCCGTCGGGCTTACCGGGAACGGTGACGGTTTGAGAGGTGGACGTCGAGGGGGCGAAGCCGGGTGTTCCGGCGAAGTGCGCGGTGACGTGGAACGTTCCGGGATTGAAGAAGGTAGTGCGTAGGACGGCGACACCGTCGACAACCGGGACCGGCGCGCCGATCTCGGTGTCGCCGACTTTGAATTGGACGGTGCCGCTGCTGTTCTCCGGTCCGACGATGGCGGTCAGGGCGACTGCGGTATTTCTTGTCACTTCGCCGATCGGACTCAGGGCAGTGCTGGTGTCCACGTCGTCCGGGGCCGGGGTGCGCACGCTGACCGCGAAGGGCAGCGCAGTGGACGGCGCGAAGCCGTCGCCGCCGCTGTAGCGGGCGACGACGCGGTGGGTTCCGGTGGTCGCGAATTCGTATGGCGCAATGGCGATGCCATCAGTGCCGACGGCGACGGGTTCGCTGTCGATACCGTCCACGGCGAAGGTGACGGTGCCGCCCGCACCCGCAGGGCTGACCTTCGCGATCAGGTTCGAGTTCTTGCCGACCCACGCGTTCTGCGGACCGGTGACCTCGGTGACGGTGTCGGCGTCCGGTGGTGCCGCCGTGGTGACGGTGACGATCTTGACGGGGGACGTGGAACCGGTGAATCCGGTGGTCCCGGAGTAGACGGCGGTGATGGCTTGGTCGCCGTCCTCGTCAAATGTCGTCGTGATGCTTGCACTTCCTCGGGTGAGGGTCGCGGGCGCTTCGAGTTCGGTGTCGTTGTTGTAGAACTGCACGGTGCCACCGTTTGCGGCCGGTGCGACATTCGCGGACAACGTGACGGCCTTGCCGTTCTTGACCGCTGCGGCGCCCACCACCGTCGTGGTGGTGGGGGCGACGATGCGGGTCGTACTGAGGGGATCTGCGCCGCTGTTGAGTCCGGCGTTCTCGTCGTCACGCGGGCTGCATTGCGCCGGCACCCAAGCGGTTCCGAAAACGGGCACCGAACCGGTGGCGAGGAAGGTGAGGAAGTTGCGGTCGTCGCCGTATCTCGCGGCGGCGCCTGCGGTTCGCACCTTCACACCGATGTCTCCGGAGTTCGCGGCCTCGAGAGTGAGTTTGATCTTCGGGAGCAGGAATTCGGTGGCACCGTCGGGGTGCGGGGTGCCGTCGGCCTGGTTTCCGGTGATGGCGACGACGATGCCGCCTTCGCTCTTCTTGTTCGAGTCGGGGCCGTTGCCGATGACGGCGTTGTTCCCGGACAGTCGCAGTATGGTGCCGTTCGGATCTGCGTTGCCGTTGTCGTTGACACGCAATATGTTCGGAGTCACACCGGTGAGGCCGAATGAGCTGTTCGGCACCACCGATGCCTCGACGAGCTTTGCGTTTTCCGGCATCTGCAGATCGATCTTGACGCGCGAGACGTTCTTGAACTTCGCTTGGTCCGATACGTCGGGTACCTGGATCGGACCGGTGCCGACGGTGACGTCGAAGATTTGTCCAGGGGTCACCGTTTCGGGGGCGTCGACGACGAGCTCCACCCCCTGTGTCAACGCAAGGGGCTTGACGACGGCTGGGGTCGGGCTGGCCAGGCACGTCATGTCGAAAGGGACGGATACCGGAGCGGCCGAGGCCGGTATCGCGGCCAGGACGGTGCTACCGGCAAGGACGGCGATGATGGTCGATGCGGTGATGCGGCGTCTGGTACGTGTGTGCACTGAACTACTCCTGTGGTGCTCGACGGGTGTCGTCGTGCCGTCGAATCGTGTTCGGCGGCGCAGCGCCCGTGTCCGGAATTGCACTGGTCTTCGGTAGTGCGGGTACAAAGTCTTCGATAGTGCGGTACGAAAGGTGCGGCGTCCGCTCAGGACCCGAAGATCTCCCGTAGATCGTCGATGACGCCGACTCCACCTCCGGGATCGGTGGCAGCGGAGCCGATCGCGATCACGGTCGGCCCGGACACGGAATCGTTCCACTGCGAGTCGGCGACAAATGCGGCGCTGATGGCGTACGTCCCGTCGTCGGTGAACGCGTGGGTCGTGGTTGCGATCGCGCCGACGACGCGCACAGGATCTCCGATCGGGGTGGCGCCCGCCTTGAACTGCACGTAACCGGTTGCGCCGGACGGGTGAACGGTCGCGGTCAGTGTCAGAGGTTGGCCGGCGATTCCCTTGCCGGTGACGGCCAGCGTGGTGGTGGAGTCGATCCGCTCAGGCAACGGGTCGGTGACGGTGACGGTGAAGATCTCCGAGTTCGATGCGACGAAGCCGGCGGTTCCGTTGAACTTCGCGACTACGGAGTAGGTGCCCGCGGTGTCGAAGGCATGCGGTAGAACGGCAACACCGTCGCCGGTTCCGACATCCGTGGTGCCGACCGCAATGCCGTCGACCTCGAAGGTGACGTCGCCGCCGTTGGGAATGGGTGCGACGGTCGCGGTGAGGTTGGCGGTATGTCCGCTCACGAAGTCGAGTGGTTCGACGACGGTGGAGGTGGTCCAATCGGCGTAGCCGACAACGGTGTCCGCGGTGGCGGTGGTGGCGGAGTTGTTGTAGCCGCTGTTGCCGACGAACCCGGCCGAGTAGCGGTGGGTGCCCACGTCGTTGTGAGTTCGGGAAATCGCGGCTTCGCCGCCGACGAGCGGCACCGGCTCGCCCAGGTTGGTGTCTCCGTCTTTGAATTGGACCTCACCGGTCGCACTTGCCGGAGCGACGACGACCTTGACCTCGAATAATCCGCCGGCATCGACAGTGGCCGGCGCGGAAATGGTGGTGGTCGTGTTGGTGGTGGCGGTCACGGTCAGGTCGGCGGACGTCGAGGCGCGGAAGCTGTCGAGGGAGCTGTCGGTGAACTGCGCGGCGATCGTGTGTTCACCTCGCTCGTCGGTGTCGAAGGAATGTCTCAGCGTGGCTGCACTGACGGGGTGTCCGTCGGCGTCCTGTGCCTGGGCTCCGCGCTCGTCCAAGACGGCGGTTACCGGTACCGGCGTGCCGAAGGCGTTACCGTCCTTTGTGAATTGCACGGTGCCGCGTGTCTCGCCGGGGGCGTCGACCGACACCACGTGCGCCGTGAACTCGATGTCTTCGCCGGTGTGTACCGGAACTACCGACGTGTGGTCGTCGTCGGACGCAGTGGAGAGCGTGGTCTTCGTGACGTGTCCGACTTTGACCGCGGTGAACGGGTTGGTGCCGCCGACGGTGGAGCCGTTGATGACGGTTCGCACGTCGACGCTGGTGCCGCGGTCGGGAAGATCTGCGAGGTCTGCATCGCCTGGAACCTGGTAGGTGACTTCGAGCGTGACGTTCTGTCCGGACTTGAGTACCCAGTTGTTCGACAGCCACGAGCAGCCGTCCTTGCAGCTGGCCGAGACGCCACCGTCGGACTCGTATTTGGTGTTGCTTGTCTTGTTGGCGTAGGACACCGAGAGGGAGTCGGGCACGGCAGTGAAGCCGGCGGGCGGTGTGTCCCGCACACTACGTGCGTACACCTCGCCACTGGTCTTGTTGTTGGACAGTTCGATCCGGTACGTGACTGTTCCGCCTCGTGCGACGTTGGTGTTCGCGACGCCGGTGTTGTTGCGGATCAATGTCTTCGTGTACCTGACGTCGTTGAGCACTTCCGAGCTCGACGTGGGTAGACCCGTTGTCACATCTTGTGCCTGGGCAGGAGAGCCTACGAGCACGAGGCCCAGGCAGGCGGTCACGGCCGCGACGGGCAGTGCCAGTTTGCGCAGGAATGGACGCACAGATCCTCCTTGGACGGGCGCCGCTCTGCGCCGCAAATCGAAAATTTGGGCGATTTAACCCATTCGATCGGGACCATACCCTTTAACGCTTGTTTGGAAAGGCTGAACGGAGCAATGTTCAGAATTAGTTTTTCTCTTGCATTCGGGCTCTTGGCCAGCTAAAACGACCATGGATTTTGATTGCTGCGGAAGTTTCGGGAAATTGCGATGCCATTACCCAAGTGTCCGTTTCGTTATCGCCTTTCGCACGTGCCGTGATGCAGATCACCGGGTGCTCAGTAGGGATTTCCCCTACTGCGAGTCCGCCAACTGGGCCGATTAGACTGCCCGTGTGGCAGATATCGAGCAACAGAGACCAGTTCTTGTCGTGGACTTCGGGGCGCAGTACGCGCAGTTGATTGCACGACGGGTTCGTGAGGCCAAGGTCTACTCGGAGGTGATTCCACATACGACCACCGTCGAGGAGATCGTGGCCAAGAAGCCCCTGGCCGTGGTGCTCTCGGGGGGACCGTCGAGCGTGTACGAAGACGGGGCGCCCAAGCTCGATCCGGCGCTGTTCGAGCACGACATTCCGGTGTTCGGCATCTGCTACGGCTTCCAGGCCATGGCGGGTGCCCTCGGTGGCACCGTCGCCGAGACCGGTACCCGCGAATACGGCCGAACGGACATCTCCGTGTCCGGCGGACTGCTCCACGAGGGGCTTCCCGCTTCCCAGCCTGTGTGGATGAGTCACGGTGACGCGGTAACCGAAGCGCCGGCCGGGTTCGAGGTGACCGCCACCAGCGACGGTGCCCCGGTTGCGGCGTTCGAAGATCGTGCCCGCAAACTCGCGGGCGTGCAGTACCACCCCGAGGTGCTGCATTCCCCACACGGCCAGCAGGTGCTCAGCCGCTTCCTGCACGAAATCGCCGGTATTCCCGCAGCATGGACGGCGTCGAACATCGCCGATGCACTCGTCGAGCAGGTCCGCGAGCAGGTCGGAGACGGCCACGCCATCTGTGGTTTGTCCGGCGGCGTCGATTCCGCCGTTGCCGCCGCTCTGGTGCAGCGCGCCATCGGTGATCGGTTGACGTGTGTGTTCGTCGATCACGGTCTGATGCGTGCCGGGGAGCGTGCGCAGGTCGAGCAGGATTTTGTCGCCGCCACCGGTGCTCGTCTGATCACCGTCGACGCCGCCGACACCTTCATCGGTGAACTGGCCGGTGTCACCGATCCGGAGACCAAGCGCAAGATCATCGGTCGTGAGTTCATTCGGAGCTTCGAAGGTGCGGTCAGCGACGTGTTGGGCGAGAACGCCGCCGCGGGCGCAACCATCGACTTCCTCGTCCAGGGCACCCTGTATCCGGACGTCGTCGAGTCCGGTGGCGGCACCGGTACCGCGAACATCAAGAGTCATCACAACGTCGGTGGGCTGCCGGAAGATCTGCAGTTCAAGCTGGTCGAGCCGTTGCGCCTGCTGTTCAAGGACGAGGTGCGGGCCGTGGGCCGCGAGCTCGGTCTGCCCGAGGAGATCGTCGGGCGTCAGCCGTTCCCCGGACCGGGCCTCGGTATCCGCATCATCGGCGAGGTCACCCGTGATCGGCTCGAGCTTCTCCGTCACGCTGATTCCATTGCCCGCGAAGAGCTCACCGCAGCCGGTCTGGACGGCACCATCTGGCAGTGCCCCGTCGTTCTTCTCGCGGACGTGCGCAGTGTCGGTGTGCAGGGTGACGGCCGGACATACGGCCACCCGATCGTGCTGCGTCCGGTCTCGAGCGAAGACGCGATGACGGCCGACTGGACGCGGCTGCCGTACGAGACCCTCGAGCGGATTTCCACGCGCATCACCAACGAGGTCGCGGACGTCAACCGAGTTGTCCTGGACGTGACGAGCAAGCCGCCGGGAACCATCGAGTGGGAGTAACACAGATTGCTGTGCGCCTTTGTCAACCCTCCCGCGGTTGACAAAGGCGCACAGCAGTTTTATTTTTTGCGCCGATTCGGCAGGATCACCAGGAGGAGCCCGGCCAGGACGGCGGCTCCGACGAAGAGCCAGCGGAATTGGATGTCTGTGCCGGGGTCCAGGAAGAACGGTCCGATCAGCGCCCACAGGCTCACCGCCAGTGCGATGAATCCGACGAGGAGCAGTAGGGCGGACGGACCCTGGGGTTTGCGGTCTTCCCGGGTACCGGTGTGTTCGTCGTTGTCGCTCATTTCTGTCTCACCTGCAGACTTGCGAATGTTGCTCTGGCATTGACGGTCAGGGTCGGCGCGTCGGGTCCGGCCTGAGATCCGCGATGCACTCCGGTATCGAGGCAACCGGATCCGTCACCCATCATCACGGTGCATTCGTTCCGTACGTTCACCGTCGGGGGGACCAGCACCGTGAACTCGCCGAATGAGGCTGCGACGTCGATGGTCTTGTTCTCGGTGAACGTGACGCCGGTCAGGTCGAGGGTGAAACTGCCGAACCCGCCGGAGTACGACGGTTGGATCGCGGATACTGTTGCCGGAGTCCAGATTTGTTCACCCGAGGCGTCGAAGCTGAGCGGGTGGACGGCCGATGCGATCAGGACGAAAGTGGTGAGCGGAGCGGTGACGACGAGCAGTCCGTAGCCCTTGCGGAAAAACGCGCCCAAGAGCAGGCCGAGTGCGATGACGGCGAGCCCGACGGCGGCGACACGGCCGGGCGTGAACCAGTCGACGCCGGTCGCTGCTCCGACGGCACCGGTGATCGATGCGGCGATGATCGCGACTCCCAGGATGGTCGGAGTCCACCGTGATCGACGCTTGCGCGTCGGAACAGGCTGGGGCGCAGGTGCATTGGCGGTTTTCAGGTCGGGAAGGTCCCAGGCGAAGGGTGCCACGCCGAGCGGGTCCCAGGACGGCGGGCTGATGGTGGGTTCGCCGAATGCTTCGGTTGTGGTGGACTCGTTGCGGTGCTTCGAGAGGTCGACGGCCGGAGACGACTGCGGGTTCGGCGCCTGGGGTCGGTTCGGGTCGGGGACGTAGCTGTCCGGGAGGGTCGTGTACGGCGTGTACGCGGGTGGTTGATTGGGAGAGAAGTATCCGGGGGTGAAGGGTCCGGGTGTGAAGCCGGTGCCCGGATACGACGCCCCGCCCACGTACTGGGGGGTGTTGTGTGGAAGTGTCGGCGGCACCGGGGTGCGTTGGTAGAGCAGCCAGAGTCCGCCGATCATGACTATCGCACCGATGAGGCCGGAGCCGCCGAGGCCGGCCCCCACCGGACCGATGGTGGTTGCCGCGATGGCCAGTGCCACTACCAACACGATGGTCTTGGTACTGGACTGGGAGCTGTGGCCGCGCCCCATCAGCGACTGGGCCGGGGAGGCGCCGTCCCCGGATTTGGTCAACACCAACCAGCCGGCGAGATAGAAGAGAATGCCGGAGCCGCCGAAGATGGTCGAGACGACGAAGGCGACGCGGATCAGAACGGGATCGACGCCGTAGCGATGTCCGATTCCGGCGCATACCCCGGCGACGTGTCCTTGTGCCGGTAGTCGCACGGGGCGGGTCCGCCACAGATCCTGGATCTGTTCTTGGAAAGTCGGAGTGCTCATGGCATCCATGGTGGCGGTCGTGGTGGGGTTGGCACATCAGGGCTGGACCCTGATTTTTTCCGTAGGGGGTGCTGCAGTTCAGGGCTGAGCCCTGATGTGTGGACGAGGTGTTCGTGTCAGTATCGAGTATGCGCAAGTTGTGGGATTGGTGAACGGGGTGCCCGTCAATACGGCGCCGACGAAGAACGGAGTCGCCGTTCCCGGCGGTGTCGCGCTGCGCACACTGGAGCGTCGGTCCGGTGGCCGCATCGTGGGTGGTGTGGCTGGCGGTATCGCCGATCATCTCGGCGTCGACGCCCTCAAGGTTCGGGTGGCCTTTGCGATTTTCGCGGCGATGGTGGGCTCCGGAATCGTGGCGTACGGACTGTTGTGGATCTTCGTCTCCGCCGGCTCGGACACCGAGAAGGCGAGTGCAGCGGAGCGTCAGCGAGCATACGGGCTTGTCGCGTTGGGACTGGGCGGCGCCGTTGCGCTGTCGTGGTTGTTCAGTGGCACAGCAGGTTCGGTGATCGGTCCGTTCTTCGTCGTCGCGGTGGGTGCGGCGCTGGTGTGGCGGGAATTCGATTCCGACGGTCCGCGCACCGTCATCGGTTTACCGCAACGGCCCACTGTTCTGACGTGGGCGCGGGTGGTGGGCGGCGCCACGCTGATAATTCTCGGGCTGGCTGTGGTGGTGCTCGCACAGGTGGATCTCGACGCGTTGCGCTCGTCGTTGCTGGCCGTCGTCGTGACGTTGATCGGTGCGGGTTTGTTGACCGTGCCGCTGTGGTTGCGCATGTGGCGCGCGCTCGGGGCCGAGCGAGCTGCCCGTATCCGCAACGACGAACGCGAGGAGATCGCATCGCACCTGCACGATTCGGTGTTGCAGACGTTGGCCCTGATTCAGAAGCAAGCCGACAATCCCCAAGAAGTTGCCCGGTTGGCCCGTGGGCAGGAACGCGAGCTGCGTCGATGGCTGTTCAGTGGTGGTGAGAGCGACCACACGAGCTTGACCGAGGGGTTGACGATCATCGCCGGTGAAGTGGAGGACCAGCACGGTGTGACGGTGCGCCCGGTGACGGTGGGAGACGTGCAACTAGAAGGTGAGGGCGTGGAGAACGGGATGCCCAAGGAAGCGTTCACCGCCCTGTTGGGAGCGACCCGTGAGGCTCTCGTCAACTCTGCCAAGCACTCCGGTGAGAAGGAGATCAATCTGTTCGCCGAGGTGGAGCGTGATCAGGTCAGTGTGTTCGTCCGTGACCGCGGTGTCGGTTTCGACGTCGACGCGGTTCCGGAGGATCGGCAAGGCCTCGCCAAATCGATTCGGGGTCGGATCGAACGGCGCGGCGGGCGAGTGGTGATCCGCTCGACCGTAGGCAAGGGTACCGAGGTTCGGGTGCACATGCCGCTCGGCGGTAAGAGCACGAGTTCCTCGGACGACGACGACGCTGATTTAGAGTGGGAACAGCCAGCCGATCGTGCCGACGACCATGAGGAACAGCCCCAGTGACTTCACCTGCAGCACCCCCTTTTCGTGTTTTTCTCGTCGACGATCACGGTGTGTTCCGTTCCGGGGTGCGTGCCGAGCTTTCCCGCGAACCTGACATGGAGGTCGTCGGGGAAGCCGGCACGGTCGCCGAAGCGATAGCTGGAATCAACACCACCACACCGCACGTGGTCCTGCTGGACGTTCACATGCCCGACGGTGGTGGAGTGGCTGTGCTGCGCGGTATCGATTCCGGGCCGGTGTGCCTGGCACTGAGCGTCTCCGATGCTGCCGAGGATGTGATCGCGGTGATCCGGGCAGGAGCGAGGGGCTACGTCACCAAGACGATTTCGGGTTCCGAGCTCGCCGAAGGGGTGCGACGCGTTGCCGGTGGTGATGCGGTGTTCGGTCCGCGCCTGGCCGGATTCGTTCTCGACTCGTTCACCGGCCGATCCACGGCACCGGAACCGCAGCTCGATCCGGAACTCGATTCGCTGACCCCACGTGAGCTGGAAGTTCTCCGTTTGTTGGCGCGGGGGTATACGTACCGGGAGATCGCCGAAGACTTGGTGATCTCGGTGAAGACCGTCGAAACACATGCGTCGAACGTGCTGCGCAAGACGCAGCAGTCCAACCGCAACGCACTGACACGGTGGGCGCATCGCCGTCAGATCGACTGAGACCCGGCTCTGGTCTGTGCCCGAGGGGAGGCGCACCATGTCGGTATGAGTGAACCTCTGCAACTGGCGTCACGTCGAGGCCGCTGGGTTGTGACCGCCACTGTTCTCGGCTCGTCGCTGGCGCTGCTGGACAGCACTGTCGTCAACATCGCATTGCCGCACATCGGCGAAGATCTCGGTGCGGGGGTGTCGGGTCTGCAGTGGACGCTCAGCGGGTACACCTTGGCATTGGCGTCGTTGATCCTGCTCGGTGGTGCTCTCGGGGATCGTCTGGGCCGACGTCGGATGTTCGTCTGGGGAACCGTGTGGTTCGCGGTCGCGTCGCTGTTGTGTGGGATCGCACCCGACGTGACATTTCTCGTGGTGGCTCGCATCCTGCAGGGAATCGGTGCGGCGATGCTGACACCGGGCAGTCTGGCGATCATCTCGTCGTCGCTGCGGGAGGAGGATCGGGGTGCGGCGATCGGACTCTGGTCCGGGCTCGGTGGAATCGCCGGTGCGGTCGGCCCGTTTCTCGGCGGTTGGCTGGTGGAGGCGGTCGGGTGGCGTTCGGTCTTCCTGATGAACCTGCCGTTGGCTGCGCTGGTGGTGTGGGCGTCGGTGCGTCATGTTCCGGAGAGCCGTGATCCACATCCGCCCGAACATCTCGACGTGCTCGGATCTGCTTGCGCCGTAGCCGGACTCGGAGCCTTGACTTACGGACTCATCGAAACCGACGTGGTGGCCGCGGTGATCGGACTGGTGCTGCTGGTGCTGTTCGTGCTCGTGGAGCGGCGCTCGCCCAACGCGCTGGTACCGCCGAAGCTGTTCACGTCCACGCTGTTCGTGGCCGCCAATCTGGTGACGTTCGCGGTGTACGCGGCCCTGGGCGGAGTGTTCTTCCTACTGGTACTGCAGCTGCAACTGGTCGCCGGGTACTCGCCGGTGGCAGCGGGAGCCGCGACCGTCCCCATCACCGTCGCGCTGCTGCTCCTCTCGTCCCGCGCCGGCCGGTACGCCCAGAATCACGGGCCGCGCCTGCCGATGACGGCGGGCCCGGCACTGGCGGCGGTGGGTCTGCTGCTGATGACGCGGATCGGAGCGGACGCGTCGTATCTGCTCGACGTGTTGCCGGGTGTCGTGGTGTTCGGTCTCGGTTTGTCGGTGATGGTGGCGCCGCTGACGGCGGCAGTGCTCAGCTCTGTTCCGGTGGAGCAGAGCGGGATCGCGTCGGGCGTCAACAATGCGGTGGCTCGGACGAGTCAGCTGTTGGCGGTAGCTGCCCTGCCCGCCCTGGTGGGTATTCAGGGCGACGGTCTGACCGACCCGACCGGTTTTTCCGAAGGATTCCGCAGTGCGATGTTCATCTGTGTCGGTTTACTCGTTCTCGGCGCTGTCATCGCGGCGGTGATGGTCAAGGTTCCGGCATCGCCTGCGGCAGACGATTCGGTGGTGGGCAAGCCGCATTGCGGGATGAACGGGCCCGCGGTACAACCGAATCCACAGGATCATTCGGAGGGTAGCGGTACTGCCGGACGTAATTGACGTGCCTTGCCGGGTTGGGGCTGTTATCGTCGATGGAACGACACGGTTTTCGAGAGACAGGTACGGGACAACGGACATGGTGGGAGAGCTCGACGTCTGCGGGTAGTCCCCGGCGTTGACGTAGTTGCATTCCATCCGTTCATCTGCGGTGTTGCGGTGATGCGCCCGCACCAGGTCTCGAGGTCGTTGCCATGTCCGATGCTTGCGTCGTTTGTTCTGCTCTGTCCTTTTCCTGGCCGGACGACACTCCGGTTTTCGACAATCTGTCTTTCACGGTTCCGGCCGGGCGGACCGGCCTGGTGGCACCGAACGGTGCTGGTAAAAGCACCCTTCTCCGGGTGATCGCCGGTGATCTGCGCGCAACGGGCGGCAGCGTCTCGGTGGACGGACTTCTCGGGTATCTCCCGCAGAATCTGCCATTGACCGGTGATCTGACTGTGGCCGAGGTGCTGGGTATCGCGCCGATCCTCACCGCACTTGCCGCCGTCGAATCGGGAGACACCGATGCGAAGCACTTCACCGTCATCGGTACCGACTGGGATGTCGAGGAACGCACTCGGGCGCAGCTGGGTCGGCTCGGGCTCGGAGATCTGATGCTCACTCGTCGCTTGCACACCCTCAGCGGTGGGCAGATCGTCTCGCTCGGGTTGGCCGCGCAACTCTTGCGAAACCCGGACGTTCTGCTGCTCGACGAGCCCACCAACAATCTTGATCTCGATGCGCGCCGTGCACTGTACGACGTCCTCGACGGCTGGCGTGGTGCTCTGCTGCTGGTCAGTCACGACCGTGCACTGCTCGACCGGATGGATCGGATTGCCGAACTCGATGGGGGCGAAATCCGCTTTTACGGAGGAGGTTTCACCTACTATGAAGAGTCGGTTCGATCGGCTCGCGAGATAGCGCACAAGAACATCCGCAACGCCGAGCAGGACGTCAAACGTGAAAAACGCGAGATGCAGCAGGCCCGCGAGCGGGCTGCCCGACGATCGAGCAATGCCTCGAAGAACCTCGCCGACGCCGGACTGCCCAAGATCATCGCCGGGATGCGGGCACGCAACGCTCAGGAGTCGGCGGGCAGGGCGAACGAGATGCACGGCAGTCGCGTCGATGCGGCGAAATCTCGCCTCGACGCAGCCGAGCGCTCGTTGCGCGACGATCAGACGATCTCGCTGGAACTGCCCGGCACGGCTGTTCCGACCGGCCGCACCGTGTTCGCCTGCGAAGGGCTGAACGTGACGCTGGATGGACAGGAACTGTTCTGCGGCACAGGTATCGACCTCGCGGTGCGCGGTCCCGAGCGGATAGCGCTCACCGGACCGAACGGGGCAGGCAAGTCCACGTTGCTGCGTGTGATCGGTGGTGATCTGGCGCCGTCCAGCGGAATGATCACCCGGGCCGACGGCCGGATCGCCTACCTGTCTCAGCGACTCGATCTGCTCGACGCCGACCGCACCGTCGCCGAGAACATGGCAGACTTCGCACCGGACATGCTTCCTGCAGACCGAATGAATCTGTTGGCTCGCTTCCTGTTCCGAGGATCCCGCGCGCACCTCCCGGTAGGCGCGCTGTCCGGCGGAGAGCTGCTACGCGCAAGTTTGGCATGCATTCTGTTCGCCGAGCCCGCTCCACAACTTCTACTGCTGGACGAGCCGACCAACAACCTCGACCTTCTCGGTGTCGCCCAGTTGGTCAGCGCTCTCGACGCGTATCAAGGCGCTTTTGTGATGGTCAGTCACGACGAGCGTTTCCTGACGGACATGAAGATCGAGCGGTGGTTACGGATCTCGGACGGAAATCTCCGGGAGACAACCGAACCAGAGTGATGTCGGAGGTCAGCTGGTCGGGGTGCCACCGATGAAGTCGTCCCAGCGGCTGCGCACCGGGTCCCAGCGTGTGTCGAAGGTCTCGGCGCGGTGTTCTGCTCGCTTCTTCTTGTCCGGCGTGTAGAACCACCGCGCCCACGGCGACGTAGGGCGGGCAAGGCGTACTGCGGCTACCCAGGTCACCGGACTGGCGAAGAATCCGATGACGGCCGTGGGGTACTTGCCCTTGAGCGCGGTGGTGGCGACCAGGACGAGGTGGAACAGGAGGGCGGTGACGACGCCACCACGCACCAACTGCTCGGTGTCGCCGAGACCGGGGACGTCGACCGGCGAAACGCCCACTGCCGCGAGCCCCACGCAGGCCGCCGCGAGGGTCACGACGTTCACTGACAGTTGTCCTTCCCGGGACCAGTAGACGTCCTCGAGATGAAAGATCATCGCGAACTCGTCGAGGACCAGCGAGGCGCCGATCCCCACCAGCACCGCTGCGACGTAATCCCACGGCGTGCGTCCTACGGAACCGACAGCGGTGAAAGCGCCCACCACCAGAAGAATGATGCCGGGTGTCGAATGGTGGAGGTGTACCCCGCCGTTGCTCATGTTGTGAAACGGACCTCGGCCTGCGCGGATCATCCGGGTGATGGAGCGGGTGATCACGAATGTGATCACGAATGCGACGAAGCTCAGCAGCAGCGGTCCCTTCCCTGCGTCGATCACGTCGATTCGCCACCAGTCGTGAAACCATTGCATCGCCCGCCCCTTTCGGTGGTTGTTCGTCTACTCGAGGAATTCCGTCCTCGGATTCAGCGGATTCCAGGTGGCCGCATACGGACTCGGCGCATTGCCGTGCCGGGGCCGATCAGGATCGTCGGCTGTCAGATCTCTTGGGATTGCCAACGCCGTTCGTAGCTCGTCCGTGGATCCTCGGTCTGCGCCGGTGGTCGGCGGTCGGCGAGAAAGCCGACCGCCATTCCCGCTCCGATGCCCAGGGCTGAGATGCCGAGGGCTAGAGCCGGATTCAGTGTCGCGAATCGAGCGTCGGCGAGGTTTCGCTGGGCTGCTGTCACCGCGGTGAGGAGTCCGCCGACGGTCAGACTCAGCGACACCGCCAGTCCGGTACACAACCGTCGAGCATTGAGCACGGCAGTCGTCGATGCCAGGACGCCGATCGCCGCGGGAATCACGGCGGCGGCAAGGAAGGTCGAGTAGAACGCGGTCACCGAGGTGGTGCCGATTACTCCCTCGGAACCCCATTGAGTGGCAAGAGGGTCAGGCAGTGATTCGGCCCAGGACAAGCTCACGCACCACAGGAAGACATAGGCCGTGAGTGGTAGTGCCAGTGCCAGAGCTCTCGTGCGCTGCATGAGAGGACCTTAGCCTGGCAGTAGCGCGCGGCGGCTCACCGCGCGCTCGCACATCGTGGTCACCACTGTCAGGGCGGCCAGTGCCGCGCCGATCCACGCCACGACGGTCAGGCCTGCACCGGCATCGAAGGCGGCCCCGGCCAGCAGGGGCACGGCGGCGATCCCGAGTTGGATGGCCGAAACGGTGCTCGCTCCGGCCAGGGTCGGGGCGTCCGCTGCGATGGTGAAGACGCGGCCGTAGATCGCCGGGTTGAGGACGAATCCCGACACGCCCAGAGCGAAGACGAGGATCACTGCGGCAACGACATCGGCGGCTAGCAGTGCCAACAGTGCCGAGCTGACGAGGATTCCCAGAGCGCCGAGAACGAGTACCCGAGTCGGTCGACGGTCGGCGGTACGTCCGCCGATGCTCAATCCGACGAACGCGCCCACGCCGAACAGTGCCAGGATCGCGGGGATCCATCCGATGGATATTCCGGTGACGTCGTGCAGGAGTGCTGCCAGGTAATTGAAGGAGACCATGTAGGCGGCGGTGCTCAGTACCGCTGTCACGTAGACGATCCACAGTGCCGGACGCTTCATGGCGCGCAGTTCCCTTGCCGGAGTGGAGTAGTCGTTCGTGGTGGATTCGGGGAGGACTGTCGCCGTTGCGACGGCACCGGCAATCGTGCACGCCACGACAGCCCAGAATCCGCCCCGCCAGCCGATGGCGTGGCTGAGCACGGCACCTGCCGGCCCGCCGATCACAATGGCGAAGCTCAGTCCGCTGACGACGACGGACGCGGCGCGGGCGGTACGTTCAGGACTGACGAGTCCGACGGCGGTGACCGTCGCGACGGCCCAGAAGCCGGCGTATGCGAGACCGCACACGAAGCGGGTGATCAGCAGAACCGGATAGGTGTCGACGATCAGTCCGAGTGCGAGCGAGATCGCGAACAGAACTTGAGCGGCGACGAGGGTGGCACGTCTGGGCCAGCGAAGAGTGACGACGGCGAGCGGCGGCGCGCCGAGGAAGACGCCGACCGCGAAAGCGGAGATCAAGCCGCCGGCTGCGGCGAGTGAGATACCGAGGTCGTCGGCCACTGCCGGGAGTACACCCGCAGTCAGGAATTCGGCGCTGCCCATCGCGAAGAGACTGAAGGCGAGCAGGTAGACCCCGGTGGGTAGCCGTGTGGATGTAGTGGTGTTCATGGATGCAGAATCGCAACAGTCATGCCAAAATTGGAAACCAATTCCCAGAAACCGCAAACCGCTGTGGAGGTAGGTATGAACGTCGATCGCACCGAGGAAGTCCTCGCCGGAGTCGGGGAGCGACTGCGGCATCTGCGCCAGAAACGTGATCTGACCTTGAACGAAGTCGCCGAGGAAACCGGAATGTCCACGAGCACTCTGTCGCGGCTCGAGTCCGGGCAGCGGCGAGCCGGCCTCGAATTGCTGCTACCGCTCTCGGCGCTCTACCGGGTGCCCCTCGACGATCTGGTCGCAGCGCCGCAGGTCGGTGATCCCCGGATATTTCCCAAACCGCGCCGACGAGGCGATGTGATCGTGGTGCCGTTGACCCACCTGCCCGGGCCGCAGCAGGCATTCAAGATCGTCATTCCGGCCACTCGATCCGTTCCGGCGCCGACGACGCATCAGGGATACGAGTGGCTGTACGTACTTTCCGGGACGCTTCGGCTCGTCGTCGGTGATCGGGACGACACGCTCACGGCTGGTCAGGCTGCCGAGTTCGACACCAAGCGCCCGCACTGGTTCGGCAGCACCGGAGACGGGGTGGTCGAGATCATCAGCTTGCTCGGTCATCAGGGCGAGAAGATCCATCTCACTGCCCAGTGATCTACGGATCGTCAGATGCTCACGTCTTGATCGTGTTCGGGCACCAACGGAATTGCGACGGCTGGGAAGGCGGCGACGACGGCAAAGGCAATCGGATATCCGACTGCGCCGATCAATGCGCCCACCACCGGTCCTACCGCTGATGCTGCGATGAACTGTCCGGTGTTCTGTGCGCCCAACGCTTTTCCCTGCCATTGCGGGCCGGAGGCTTCGGCGACGGAGGTGAATGCCAGGCCGTTGTCCGCGACGCTGACGGTGGTCGCGATGACGAGGGCCAGCGCTGGTATGCCCCAGGGGGCACTGTCGGCGAATGCCATCGCCAGCATGACCACGGCGGCTGATGCCGAGACCAGTCGCAGTGGGCCGACCCGGCTCCCGACCCGGTCGCTCCACACTCCCACGACGATGCGGCCCAATGCACCGATGAACTGGGACAGTCCGATCAGCAATCCGGCAAGGGTGGCGCTGAGGTGTTGTTCGTTGATCAGCCACACCAGTCCGAAAGTGGACAGGGTGAACTGGGGAAATACCAAAAGTGCAGAGCTCAGGTGTATGCGCCACAGGAAGGAGTCGGCGCGGTAGGGATTGGTCGGTGTCAACGCCGTCGCCGCCGTCGCCGCCGGCGCGTTCGTGCGAGGTGGGTTGACCAGTGCGGCCACGGCGACGAGCGCCAGAATGCCGTTGAGTGCGAGGGAAAAAGCTACTGCGGAGGAGATCCCGGCGCTCGATGCCAGGTGCGGGACCGTCAGTGACGCGATGGTGACGCCAAGAGGCTGCGACATCTGACGGATGCCCATGGCGAGTCCGCGTCGATCCTTGGGAAACCAGCCGATCACGACGCGTCCGCTCGCGGCATTGGTGCTCGCGGCAGCCATGCCGCCGAGCAGAAAGGCGACTCCGAGCAGGGCGTAGTCGTTCGTGAGCATAGCTGCCACTGCGGCGATCGCCGTCAAGGCCAGCCCGCTCGAGATCACCCACTTCTCACCGAACCGGTCGGCCGCGGCGCCCCAGGCGACGAGCGTCAGCACCATTCCGAAAGTCGGTGCAGCAGCCAGTGTTCCGGCCTGGGAGAGGGACAGTCCGTGCTCGGAGTGCAGTAGCGGGATCAAGAAGGCGGGGGTGCTGACGAAGACGGTGCCTGCGGCCTGCGCTGCGACTCCGATCGCAAGCATGACCCATGCCCGTGGTGGAACCGGGGTTCGAGTGCGCGCTCCGTTCGTCATTGTTGCAAGAATACTCGGGGTGTTTCATCTGGTGGTATTTAAATCTCATATTATGAGACATGGACGTGGGCGTCGGTGCACCCCACGGTGCAGGAGATGATCGGATGTGACGTTTACATCCGACTCGGGTGCGATGACGGCCATGCCGAGCGTCAGCATGGAAGCCGGACGGTGAATACGGTGACGGAGCCGGTGCTGTCCACCTCGATGGTGCCGCCGTGCAGATGCACGTTCTCCATTGCCAAGGAGAGACCGAGCCCGCTGCCGTCGCTGCGTCCGCGCGCGGTATCGGTTTTGAAGAAACGGTAGAAGACGGACTGTCGGTGCTCGGGAGCTATCCCGGGGCCGTGGTCGAGCACGCGGATCACCGTGCTCCCCGGTTCGCCGAACAGTTCGACCGAACGGGGAGGTGCGCCGTGGCGCAGCGCATTGCCCACCAGGTTGGCGATCACCACGTCGATGCGGCGAGCATCTATTTCGACCTTCAGCGAATCGGGTGCGATCAACGCAACCGTCTCGGACCAGCCGCGCGTTGCCAGCGTGTGTCTGGTCGCCTCGACCAGATCGGTGTCGTCGAGCACCAAGCGAGCCTGCGCCGAATCGTGGCGCGACATTTCGATCAGATCCTCTACCAGGCGAGTGAGCTTCGCGATTTCGTGGCTCGCGATACGCGCAGCAGTGGCGCTGTCCGGAGGAAGGTTCGGTACCTCCTCGCGCAGGATTTCACTGACGGGTACCAGCGCAGCCAGAGGAGTGCGTAGCTCGTGCGAGACGTCGGCGACGAACCGGCGGGACTGTTCCTCGGACCTTTCCAGATCGGTGATGACGTTTGCGGTGCGTGCCACCATCGTGTTGAAAGTACTGGTTACCCGGGCCAGCTCGGCGACGCCGTGTTCGGGGAGTCGAACGCTCAGGTCACCGTCGGCGGCGCGGGCGGCTGCATCGTCGAGCCGGCGCAGCGGTCGTACCAGAGAGGTGGCGATCCAGAAACCGAGCAAGCCACTGGCCAGTACTCCCACCGCGAGTGTGAGCACCACGACCCGTACGAGTTGGTCGAGCTTGTCCTGGACGCCGAGCAGTGGTCTGACCGTGACGGCTTCGACTGTCGTGATCCCGCCTCTGGCGCCGTTGCCGAAGGTGGTGTCGAAGAGGGTGACCGGATATCCCAACAGAATTCGTTCCGAATCGAGTCTTTCGAAGCTGACTACTTCTGCTGTACCGATTTCGTCGAGGAACGCCTCGGAAATCGTGTGCGGATCGATCGATCCGACCTGAAGAACGTCGTTGCCGGCCATGAGGGTGATGTCCTCGGAGAAGATGTGGTCGGCGTTCACTGATGCAAGACTTGCTATTTGGAATCCTTTGACCGTTGTCATCTCGTCGTGGAACTTGGCAGTGGCCAGGTCTTGGGCGTTGATGTACACCCATGACCGTGCCAAGAGTGAGACTGCGCCGCCGATAGTGCCTGCAACGATCACCACGATGGTGATGAACACCAAAATCAGACGTGTCCGCAAGCCGTCCACACGAAACCCCGGCAGTTTCATGGTTTCCTGTCCGTCGACCGAGGCGCGAAGCGGTAGCCGAACCCTCTGACGGTTTCGATGACCGTCGGCTCGGTTGGGTCGTCCTCGATTTTGGCGCGTAGGCGTTGCACTGCCGCGTCGACGATGCGGGAATCGCCGAGATACTCCTGGTCCCATGCAGCCGAGAGCAACTGTGTTCGGCTCAGGACTCGCCCGGGGTTCTCCGCGAGTGTCAGGAGTAGTCGAATTTCTGTGGGCGTCAGCGTCAGGAGAGTGCCCGCCTTTCGTACTTGCAAGGCGGCGCGATCCACTTCGAGTGTGCCGAAAGTCTTTGATGACAGTGTACTTTCAGTGTGCCGCTCGGTATCGTTCGAGCGGCGGATCACGGCTTTGATTCGAGCGTCGAGGACTCTGGGGCTTGCCGGTTTGACCACGTAGTCGTCGGCCCCGGATTCCAGTCCGGCCACAGTGTCGATGTCATCGGATCGCGCGGTCAACATGATGATGGGAATAGTGCTGCTGCGACGGATCCGGCGACATATTTCGTAGCCGTCGGCGCCGGGCAGTCCGAGATCGAGGAGGACGAGTGCCACTCCGTCCAGTGCGGAATCGAGATCTCCGTTGCCGTCGGCCAGATGAGTGACGTGGTGGCCGAGACGGCTCAAGCCCAACGAGACGGCCTCCGCCACGGATGAATCATCTTCGACGAAAAGGATGTTCACCATTGCCGGTACCTTCTATGGTTGGAGGAGCTGGATCGGTACTGTCGACGCTCAGGTTACCGGCATCGTGAGTCGTTCGTCGTCGGGATTCGGCGGTACCGAGCGTCGAGTATTCATGTGCCGAGTATTCATGTCGGAAGGCGAAAACGCCGACGCCGCAAGCGCGAAGCACGCCACGAGCGTCAATGCCCCGATCACCTCGCTCGGCCGGTGCCATTTCAAGGCGATCACCGGGATGGAGGTTCCGATGACGATCAGTGATCCGAACATCGCGACAGCTGTCCGCCACCGACCAGGTGCCGCGAGCCACAACGCGGTAGCCAGAGCGGCGACGGCCGTGGCCGTGCCACTGGGAAACGAGTTGTGCACCAACACTCCGCCGAAGGCGGGGCGGTCCAGCATGTTCTTCAGTACCCACGCCGAGACGACAGGGCCCGGCGTCGGACGCGATGTCGATCATCAACTGCTGGTCGTGGTCTTGACCGCGTGCCGCGTTGACCGCAATGACGAATTCCGCGACACCGACGATCAGAAGGAGAAGCGCTCCGATGATTTCGAGTGAACGGTTGGCTTCCACGTCACCGATCCCCGCGTCCGGCGGATGCGTCCGGTAAGAGCGGCGGGCATTCGCCGCCCGGCGTCGTCGCCAATTCGAAGTGCCACATCTCGTTGGCGTACGTCTGGCACAGGCCGTAGTCGCTGCCATGGCGGGTCATCCAGTTGGCGGCGTCGGTGGGGCCGATGTCCACCGCGTCTCCGCTGACGTGCTTGGACAGGCTCGGCGGCTGGACCCATTTGGCGGCGATGTCGCTGCTCCCGTACTTCGCGACCGCGTCGTCGAGGAGCCGTTGCTGAAATCCTGCCGACCGCCACCCCGAGGTGACGCGTACCGTGACGCCTGCGTTTCTCGCGTCCTCGGCAGCGGATCGAACTGCTGCCAACAGGAATGGATCGAGGCGTGCGAGCGCGGGAAGCGTAATGCGATCGATGCTGACCGAGTCGTCGATCTCCCCGGCCTGGGGCCCGGAATTCGATTCGTCGACGGGCTCGGACCGGATGGTGGGCAGTGCGTTCTCGACAGTCGAACACGCGGTCAGGATGAGTACTCCGACCAGTGCCGCGCCTGCGAATGTACGGTAGATATTCATGCTCTCGAGCATGGACAGCGGGTGTCACGGCCAGGTCGTCATGGTTTCTTGCCGCTGTCACGGTTTGGAACAGTTCTGTAACAGCGCCCGCGCGAGGGCGTCGGCGTACTCGACTGCGGGGAACATGGCCGGATGTAGCCGATGGACACCGCTTCGGTGTTATGACGCCGGGGGATTGTTCAGAAGCGGGCGGCGGCCTCGGCAGCTGCTGCATGTGCCCACCGCGCCGGTTCGGCCAGCGCGGCCTCGGTGGAGCCGGCGAGATCGACCAGTGCCACGCCGATATCCGGTGGTGAGGCAGCGAGCTGACCGGCCACGACGACGGTTCGGGTGGTCGTGTTCGCGGATTTTCCCAACACCGAGCCGACCAGTTTCCCGGTCAACGAGGTCCGATCGAATCGGCCCTCTCCGGTGACGATGACGTCGGCGGTACCGAATTCGCGGTTCAGTCCGGTGAGTTCGGCTATCCGGTCTGCGCCGGGGACGAGTTGTCCACCCCAGGTTGCCAATCCGAATCCGGTACCCCCGGCTGCGCCCGCACCTGGTCGATCCGGATCTATCCGGGCGGTCTCGCCGAGTGTGGTCGCGAAGTGTTCGAGAGCGTGGTCGAGTTCAGCGCACATGCCTTCGTCTGCGCCCTTTTGAGGTCCGAATATGTAAGCGGCACCGTCTTTTCCGTAGAGAACGGCAGTGGTATCCGTCAGCAACTGCACCCCGCCTGCGGGTACGGCCCGAAGATTCTCGATATCGACGCTGGCAAGGTTCGAGAGCGCGAGACCGCCGTCGTCGACGGAGTTACCGTCTCGGTCGAGTAAGCGCGCCCCGAGAGCGCGGAGAGCGCCGCTGCCGCCGTCCGTGGACGCGGAACCGCCGAGTCCGATGATCAGCGCCGTCGCACCGGCATCGAGCGCGGCGGAGATCACTTGCCCCAGGCCGGTGGTGGACGCATTCCCCGCATCCAGTTCGGCCATGAGGGGAAGCCCGCTCATCTGCGCGATCTCGACGACGGCCGTACCGTCCGGCAGGGACAACCAGCGCCCCGTTCGCGGGCTTCCGTCGGGGCCGCTGACCGCCGGAATCGAATGCCAGGCTGCGCCGTCGTGGCAGGACGCTATCGCGTCGAGAGTTCCCTCGCCGCCGTCGGCCTGGGGCAGGAGCACCAGCTCGTCTGCTGGTCGGACGGAGGCCCAACCGGCAGCGAGCACGCGAGCAAGCTCGGCGGCATCGATCGAACCTTTGAACGAGTCGGGCGCGAAAACCACTCGCATGTGGGCACTCTCCATCTCATCGTGATGACAGGCGAATCGTGAATGGCAGGTGAGTCGTGATAGGTAGGCGCCGTCGTGGTCAGATGCTCAGTACGAGCACGATCACGATGACGACGGCGAGGATGATGATCGCGACCATACCGGTCATGGCCAGGGGAGCCCAGGCGAGAACTTTGTCGCGGGTGCTGATTTCGCGGGAATTGTCGTAGGGCAGTCGCGGCGGCCAGGTGAACACGTCCATCGGGCTCGGTACGTTTCCGAGTGGTGTGTTCTGTTGCACGGCGGGTAGTCCGGTGACAGTGGAACCGACGAGTCGATTACGGCGGTGTGGGTCGGGGAGTTGGGTGGTGCGGTGCGCCCACGCCGGAACCTTGCCTTCGGACGAGTAGACGGGGGCGTCCATGAGATGTTCGATCGAGCCGTTACCGGTGGCGACGGCGGCGAGGGAGTCGCGTGCCTGCGCCATGGTCGGGCGTCGTGCGGGGTCGGGCTCGAGTAGGTGTAGAAGTACATCGGTGAGCGGACCGGCTTTGGTGGGGCGGTAGATCTCGGCTTTGGCTACTCGGTGAAGCAGCACGATGGGGTCCGAGTCGACGCCGAAGGGCGGCTGACCTTCGATCACCGTGTACAGCGTCGACCCGAGAGAGAAGACGTCGCTTGCCTCGGAAGGGTCGTCGCCACGAGCCACTTCCGGCGCGAAGTAGGCGGGGGTGCCGGTGATGACTTCGTCCTGACCGTCCGACCCGTCGGTCTTTGCGCGGGCGATGCCGAAGTCGCTGATCTTGACGATGCCGAGCGATTTGCCACGATCGGCGATCAGGATGTTGCCCGGCTTGATGTCGCGGTGCACGATGCCCGCGGTGTGTGCTTCGGTGAGCGCTGCGGCGATCTGGGCGCCGATCTGGGCCACTTCGAGCGGTGGCAGAGCGTCGGTGAGGTTCAGGGCCTGCGCCAAGCTGCGGGAGGGGAAGTATTCCATCACGAGCCAGGGCTCACCGGCTTCGATGGCGACGTCGTACATCCCGACGGAGTGCGGGTGAGAGAGCTTCGCGGCGTTGCGACCTTCGCGCATGGTGCGAGCGCGAACCTCTTGGGCGGTTTCGTTGTCCAGGCCGGCTGTCGTGGTGACTTGTTTCACTGCAACGTCGCGACTCAGGAGGGTGTCGCGCGCCAGCCATACGGCGCCCATGCCGCCGCCGCCGATCTTGGAGCGGAGTCGGTATCGCCCCGCCAGCAGATATTCGGGTCCGATGCCCCTACCGGTGTGCTCCTGAGCTGTCACGGGTCAAGGTTAATGGATGTTGCCGATGTGACGATCGAGACTGGTGTGAACCGGACATCCGGCGCAGCTTGACGCGCCGGAAAGGACGGGCTTTACTGGCAACAATTCGAAAATACGTTCGAATCAAGTTGCATGTCCCCGGTACGCCAGACCCGTCTTCCCCGTGGTTGCCGGCTGACCGTGACAGGGGGCACGAGATTTCCGGGCACCCGGAGAATGTGGAGATCCAGGTGGCGGAGTTGGCGGGATCGGCTGGGATGGGAGTCTCTCGCCAGGACCGGCTCGCACAATTACGGCGGCAGATGGCGGCGGTTCCGTCCCGAGGCGATCAGGTCTCGACCGAAGCGCCGTTCACCGCTGCGCCTGAAGGGCGTGCTCGAGATCGTGCGAACCGAGCCGGTGTGCTTCCGGTCCCCGCGGGTATTGCGGAGCTGTTGCCTCAGGGGGGTTTGGTGCGGGGGACGGTGGCCTCGGTGGATGGCGCGTCGTCGTTGCTGCTCGGTCTCCTGGCGTCGGTGACGGCGTCGGGCGGTCACGTTGCGGTGGTCGGATTACCGCGACTGGGTTTACTGGCGGCCCATGAGATGGGTGCGCAGTTGGAACGACTGGCTCTGGTACCGACGCCTGGACCGGACCCGGTGGAGATCGCTGCGGTATTGCTCGACGGTATGGATCTGGTGATCTTGGGATTGGCGGGGGCATCGGTGTCGCCGTCGCGAGCCAGGGCGGTGGTGGCGCGCGCTAGGAGCAAAGGCTCGACTCTTGTTGTCACTGACGGATATTGGGTTGGTGCGGAAGTTCGTCTGGATGCCAGGGTGGACGGATACGGCGGGTTCGGGAAGGGTCGGGAACTCGGTCGTGGACGGCTCTGTTCCGTCGAACTCGCGGTTCGTGCCCGGGGCCGTTCGTTTCAGTCGCGCACCTCGAGATTGAGTATCTGCTCTGCGGGCGGTGGAGTGGCCTGGGCGCCCTCGGCGGAGCCGATTGACGGGGTGACGGCGGAGCCGATCGGCGGGGTGACGGCGGAGCCGATTGGCGGGGTGACGGCAGAGCCGATCGGCGGCGCAGTGCATACCGGGCAGGTGGTGTCGCTGTGAGCCGAGTTCTGGCGCTGTGGTGCCCCGACTGGCCTGCGGTGGCCGCGGCAGCGTTGGCGGATCTTCCGGCCACGCATCCGGTTGCCGTCACCTCGGGTAATCGAGTGATCGCCTGCTCGGCCACTGCCAGGGCCGCCGGTGTTCGGCGTGGGCTGCGACGACGAGAGTCACAAGCTCGGTGTCCGGAACTGTATGTGGTGGTGGCAGATCCGGAACGTGATGCGCGATTGTTCGAACCGGTTGCCGCAGCTGTCGATGCGGCGGCGCCGGGGGTGGAGGTGCTGCGGCCCGGATTGCTGGTGCTCGGCGCGCGCGGTGTCGGCCGGTACTTCGGTTCAGAGGAAGCGGCCGCGGAACGGCTGGTCGACGAGGTCTCCGCAGTCGGTGTCGAATGCCAGATAGGGGTGGCGGATCAGTTGTCCACAGCTGTCGTTGCTGCACGTCGAGGTGTATTGGTGCCACCTGGTGGCAGCGCGCGGTTCCTGTCTTTGCTACCGATGGCGGAGTTGGCGGCCGAGCCCAGCCTGTCGGCTCCACGCCGGGGTGAACTGGTGGATCTGTTGCACCGCCTGGGGATTCGTACCATCGGAGCGTTCGCGGAACTACCCGTCGTCGACGTGGCATCGAGGTTCGGTAACGACGCGGTGCTCGCTCACCGGGCCGCTCGTGGTGAACCGGAGCGGCCACCGTCGGCACGGTCGCTGCCGCCGGATCTGGAAGTGGAGCAGCACTACGATCCGGCGATCGAGCGAGTGGATGCGGCCGCGTTCGCCGGCCGCGCTCTGGCGGGGCTTTTGCACGAGCGATTGTCGGGGTCGGCAGTGGCTTGTACGAGGTTGACGATTTCGGCGCACACGGGCAACGGTGAGAATCTGTCCCGGACGTGGCGCTGCGCCGAGCCGCTCACCTCCGAGGGAACGGCCGATCGAGTGCGATGGCAACTCGACGGCTGGCTCACCGGGCGCAGTGAGGCCAGGCCGACCGCGGGAATAGCGGTGCTCCGGCTCGAACCGGTGGAAGTGATCAGTGCCGGAGCGCTGCAGTTGGGTTTGTGGGGCGGAGTCGGGGACGGGGAGGAACGGGCCAGGCGGGCATTGATCCGAGTGCAGGGCCTGCTGGGCGGTGAGGCGGTTCAGGTGGGGGTCCTCGGGGGTGGCCGCGGCCCGGCGGAACGTGTGACGCTGTTGCCTTTCGGGGACGAGCGGGTTGCTGCTCACGATCTCACGGCTCCGTGGCCGGGGCAGGTGCCCGCCCCGTCGCCCGGGGCGATCTTCGTCGACAACCCGCGGGTACGGCTGGGGGACGCAGCTGGGAATGCTGTGTATGTCACCGAGCGGGGGGTGTTCAGTTCATCGCCCGCTCGGCTCGGGTGGGGGAGTAAGGAGTGGGCGGTCCAGGGGTGGGCCGGCCCGTGGGTCGTTGACGAGCGGTGGTGGGATCCGTCGGCAGCGCGTGCGGCGGCTCGGGCACAGATTCTGTTGGTGGAGTCGAGAGCGCTGCTGGTGATATTCGAAGACGAGTATTGGTCGGTGGAGGGTGTGTACGAATAACGGTCAGGTGGCGTCGAGTGCGCGGTGTCGTCGGGTCAGCTGATCGGAAACGAGGGCACATACGAGTGCGACTGCTGCCGAGGCGAACACGGCCTCGACTCGGCCGATGCCGAGTTCGACGGGCGAGTGGTCCGAGCCGGTGGTGAGCAGAACGGCCGGGGTGAGGAATGTGACGAACAGTGCGTAGTTCCCGGCGCGGAGATAGGCGACGCACAGCAGTGTGGCGATGACGGCGGCGAGGACGGGCAGCGGTGCGGGCGTCAAAGCGACGACGGTCGCGCAGAGTGCGCCTGCGATGGTGCCGAGTATGCGATTGCGGGCACGGCTGAAGCGGTTGTCGAACCCGACCGAGAGGATGGTGCAGAACGACAGTAGTGCCCAGCTGACGAAATCGAAGTCGATCAACTCGGCACCGACTACGACGATCACCGATCCGGCGGCAAGTGTGAGGCCGTAATGCATCCGGTCTCGGACCGAGGCTCGAGGTAGTGGTTCGGCATTCTGGGCCGGTAGGAGCCAGGCCAGAAGTAGTATGAAGCCTGCTCCGATCACTGAACCTGCTACGACAGGCCACATTTGGGCGCCGGTTGCGCCGATTCCGGCGAAGACGACGAAGTTGACCGGGGAACGCGTCATCGAGGCGACTTCACCGATTCGGAACATCCCTTGCACCAGGCATACGAGGACGAGCCCACCGAGTACGGCCCACGTTCCCAGTGGCCCGACGAGGAAGCCGGTGACCGCGACGATCACGGCAAAGGCTCCGGCGGCCAGGCGTAGTTGTGCCTGCAACGCCCGGGCCGGTGACAGCAGGAACATGATGGCGAGATAGCCGGCTTGTGCTGTGTGGGGTCCGATCAGCAGGTAGCTGCCACCCAATACCAGTGCGGCAGAGCCGACCAGCGCAACGGCGTACTTGATGTTCTGCCAGGACAGCGCGAATGTGAACCGCTGTGTGGATGCGGGCACGGAGCCCCCTTTGCTGGTCGCCGAATTGTCTAGTGTCTTAATTGTCTGATTAATATCGTGCACTGACACTACCGACTGTCCGGGAGGAAGTGCTGGAATCCGACATCGAGCATCTCGCCGGCCTGTACCGGGATCTACATACGCATCCCGAGCCCAGTTTCGCCGAGACTCGAACGGCAGGGATTGTCGCAGAGCGCCTTCGAGCGCTCGGGCTCGATGTTGCAGAGGTCATCGGTGGTAACGGCGTCGTCGGTGTGCTGGACCGTCTTGCCACGAGCAGGTATGGATGTCCGCCCGGTTCGGGGCGACGGACGTCGTCATCGGGCGGCAGGTAGCACCGCTACCTGCCGGAGCGATCGGCCTTCGGCCGGGCCCGGTTCGTGCCCGGCGACGACGGTGGATCCGGGCGCTCGACGCCGCAGCTCGGCACTGGTTGATCGCCTGACCGTGCGTGTGCGGGTCGAGTACTCACCCTCTATCCTCGTATCTCGTGAGTGTCGCTAATGTACGTGTCGACAGTGGGGTCGAGATCAGTTATCGCGATTCCGGAGTGTCGGCCGGTACAGGTGGTCTACCGCCGGTGGTTCTGATTCACGGACTCGGTGGTGACAGCGGTACCTGGGATGCCTTTGCCAGGGCTCTTCGCTCCCGCGACCGCAGGGTCGTCTCGGTCGATCTTCGTGGTCACGGCAGAAGTGGCAGGGCCGCGTCGTACCTGTTCGAGGAGTTCGCTGCGGATGTCGCCGACGTGTGCGACCACCTCGGGTTCGATCGGATGGATCTGGTCGGTCACTCGCTCGGTGGTCACACGGCGTCGTTGATCGCACAGCAGCGTCCGGCGAGCGTACGTAAGCTCGTCATCGAGGAGGCTCCGCTGTTGCTTCGGCCCGGCGATCCGCAACAGGTACTCGCGCGAAAGCTGCCCAGTGTTCCAGAACTATGGCACGCCACAACAAGTTTGATTCGACATCCGCGGGCGGCACTGGCATTCGACCGGTCCATGACGAGTTCGGCGCTCGAGCAGTTCCGTCGACCGAATCGGCAGTGGTGGGATGATCTGTCCTCGATCGAGGCGGACGTGTTGTTCTTGCGCGGCGGGCTCGGTGGACTGGTGGACACGGTTCGGCTCGAGGCCATGGCGGCGGCGATCGCACAGTTCGAGGTGGTCACATTTCGTACCGGGCACAGTGTGCACAGGGACGGGAGCCGAGACTTCGAAGCTGTTGTTCTGCCGTTTATCTCGTGATCGGAGTTGTATCGAAGTCGGGTTCCTCGATGTGACGGGTGTCGTCCAGGGTCGCCGGGTTCGTGTTCGCTCCGCAGACCACCACGGCCACGTGCTCGTTCGGCGCGGGTTTGTACACCCCGGACGTGAGTGCCGCGAAGGCCGTAGCGGCACCGTGTTCGGCGGCGATCCGATACTCACGCCAGAGCTGATTCCGCGCATCGACGATGTCGGCGTCGGACACGAGCAGGCTCACCGGATCGAATCGTGACGCGACGTCGAATGCGATCGATCCTATCCGGGTGGCGCCCAGGGAGTCGGCTGCGATGCCCGATACTTCCACGTCCATGGGGGTATCGGCGGCGAGTGCCGCGTTGAGCGTCGCAATGGTGGCAGGTTCCACGGCCACCACCTTGGCTCGATCACCAGCTGCTGTAGCGACTCCCGCGTAGAGTCCACCACCGCCGACGGCAACGACGATGGTGTCGATACGGGGTTCGTCCTCGAGGATCTCTTCCGCGATGGAGCCGGCTCCGGCGGCTGTCTCGATCTGATCGTAGGCATGGCAGAACACCGCGCCGGTCTCGTCGGCGTAACGCTGTGCCGCGGCGTACGCCTCCGAATACCGGGAACCGACTTGCCGGACCGTCGCGCCGTAGGTGTGTAGGCGATTGACTTTCACCGCGGGGGCTGTTTCCGGAACGAAGACGGTGGCCGCGATGCCCAGCCTGGCTGCGGCGTACGCATTCGCCAGGCCGGCATTGCCTCCGGATGCGGCGACGATCCCGACTGTCGGATCGAGAGTGCCGTCCTCATCGGCGGCCAGGATGCGATTGAACGCGCCCCTGGCCTTGAAAGATCCTGTGTGTTGCAGAAATTCGAGTTTCAGCCATAGCGGTCGGCCCTGAAGATCGATTCGAATCTGAGGCGTTCGCAGAACTCGTCCGTCGATTCGACGTCGAGCTGTGCGGATGTCCTCGTGGTCGATCATCTGAGCCTCCCAAGTGAAATTGAAGTTCGTTAAATAGTATCTCAAGTTCGTTAAAGTGAACTATGGTGATGGTCGGTCACCACTCGAGGAGTCTCGTGACCAAGCATTGCATCACCGTTCCCGTACTCTCCGAAGCCTTGTCGTTCGCCCCGCTCTCGGCCGTGGTTCGTCGCGTTGCCGATCGGGCCGATCGGCTTGTACACGCGTTCCAAGATGGAGAAGAATCCGGAATTCCCGGCGACCACACCGTCTGCATCTCCGGTTTCGGATGCATTCAGCAGCAACGGTACTCGGCTCTGGGCGATAGCCGGTGTCGTGGCTCTCGCTACCGTGTCCCTGTACATGGCTCTGTACATGCCGACCTATGCGATAGTCGATCTCGGTATGGACTCGCGCGGAGCGTTCGTGTCCACGCTGGTGTTCGGAACCGTGCTGTTCGTCGCCTCGCCGCTGTTCGGTGCATTGTCGGATCGAGCCGGTGCCGCTCGAGTCATGGTGGTTGCGGCCGCAGCATCGATGATCGTGGCAATTCCGCTGTTCGTCCTGATCAGCACATACCCGGTCCTGCCGGTCATGATTCTGATCGAAGTAGTGTCATCGTCGCAGTCATCTCGCCGGTGAGCACGGTCATCGTCCGCTCCTTCGGTCAGGCGTAGCCACCATTCGTGAGCACGACATACTGGCAGGCATGAACAATCCGAGTCGGGGCGTTGGCGCGACTGTAGGCGCACAGATCAAGAGGAGACGCGAGCAACGCGGTCTGACCGCGGCCGAGCTTGCCCGGCGTTCCGGACTCGGAAAGGGATCGTTGTCGAGCATCGAAGCGGGGCGGGGAAACCCCACCATCGACACACTCGATGCGATCGCCTTCGCGCTGCGGATTCCGCTCACCGACCTACTCGGCACAGAGGAGGAAGTCGGAACGATCCACCGCCCCGGTACGGAGCGAGCGGACGACGAGGTCACTCGGGAGTTGTTCCGCCGAATCGGTGCGGGACAGAGTACCGAGGTGTGGCGGCTCCGGATGCCTCCGAGTACGTACATGGACGGGGTGCCGCACAGTCCCGGCACCGTCGAGCATCTGATCGTGGCATCGGGCCGGCTGACGGCCGGGGTGACGGGCGAAACAGTCGATCTGTCGCCGGGGGACATGCTCTCCTTCCCCGGAGACCTGCCGCACAGTTATCGGACGGACGATGCGTCGGCCGACGTGACGGTCCTGATGGTCTCGCCGCACGCGGGCTGAACCGAGCGAGAAATCTCGGGGACGACGGACCGCTGTTCCCGAGATCGCGGCGCCCCTGGTTCTGCTGTCCGTGGATTTCCGCGTTCGCTGCGCAAATCGGCCTGCGTGGCTGCGTTTCGCGCATAGTTCCGCCGGGTTCGTCTTGCCTACTGTTGCTGGACGCCGCCGCCGACCGATCATGTCGAACCGGTCGGCGCCCCGCCCTTGCAGAGGAGAACGACATGTCCACCCCGAAGATGAGCTACGAAGACCTGCTCGAGGCACGCCGTGCGAGCGGTGTCACGATGTTCAACGACAACCGGATGAAGCTCGGTATCTTCGGTTCGAACGTCAGCCACGGCCTCATGGCCACTCACGCGGAAACGACGTACGAGCTGACGTGGGAGTACGGCAAGAAGGTTGCGCAGCTGGCCGACCGTCTCGGCTTCGAGGCAATGCTTCCGGTGGCCCGATACCGTGGCATGGGCGGGGACACCAACTTCAACGGCTCCAACTACGAAACCCACGCCTGGGCGGCCGGTATCGCCGAGGCGACCGAGAACATCATGGTGTTCACCACGATCCACGTGCCCACCAAGCACCCGATCGTCGCCGCGAAGGAATCCGTCACCGTCGACCACATCTCCGGTGGGCGGCACGGGCTGAACATGACCATGGGCTGGTACAAGGCAGAGATGGAGATGTTCGGAGGTTCGCAGCGAGAGCACGACTCCCGCTACCGCTACGGCTCGGAATGGATCGAGATCGCCAAGCGCATGTGGACAGACGGTGAAGGCGTCAACTTCTCGGGTGAATTCTTCGAGATCAAAGACGCATTCTCGTCCCCCAAGCCGATCCAGCAGCCGTACCCGGTCCTGGTCAACGCCGGTAACTCGCCCGCAGGCCTCGAATTCTGTGCTCGCGAATGCGATTTCAACTTCATCGCCTTCTCCGATCCGGCCGAGGCCAAGGACACCGCGTCGCGAGTACGTTCGATCGCCCAGGCTCAGGGCAGTGACCTCGGCATCCTCAGTTACGGCAACATCATCTGTCGCGACACCGAGAAGGAGACCAAGCAGCTACTCGACAACATCCTCGAACACGGCGACTGGGACGTCGCGCGCCAGGTCTCGGCCGGACTGGGAAGCGAGAGTGGATCGTTCGACAAGATCAAGGCGATGCAGGAACGCTTCATCCTCGGCTACGGCGGCTACCCCCTGATCGGAACACCGGAGCAGATCGTCGATCAACTTCTCGAACTCGAGAAGGCCGGTGTCGGCGGAATGATGGTCGGCTTCCTCGACTACGCCCAGGAACTCGAGTACTTCGGTGAGCGAGTTCTACCACTCATGCGCGAAGCCGGCCTCCGCAACTGAAAGTGGCGGCGCCATGAAACTTCTCACCATCTACGGCAGTCCGACGCCACCCGGAAAGCTCGCCCGCGCTCTGACTCTCGTCGAAAACGAGGTCCGGGCACTGTATCCGGTATGGACTGTCGACCGGCTCTCGCCCGAGCCCACCGGCAATCCTGTAGTCGGATATTGGGGAGCCGACGCCGTCGAACGTGTTCGGGAAGCGGATGCGGTGGTGCTGGCTTCTCCGGTGTTCCGAGGATCGTTCACCGGAACCTTGAAACTCCTCGTCGACGCTCTACCCAACGAGGCGCTGCGGTCGAAACCGGCCGGAATTCTCACCGTCGCCGCAGCGCCGCAGCACTTCCTTTCCGCAGAGCGGCACCTGCGTGACGTGCTGTCCTGGTTCGGGGCACTCACCGCCCCCAACAGTGCATTCTTCGTCGACAGCACCTTCGCCGAGGACAACGTCTCGGACGAAGCGCGTTCGGACCTGCGTGAATTCGTCGAACAGGTGACGGCGCTGGCGGAACGTCTGCCGCGGCACCACTTCGGCCCGGACCCTCTCCACGTGCGATTCACCCGGTCGAGAGCACACAACGCCTCGACCCCGGCCACAAGGAAAACGACATGACTACCGACTCGGCGTTGCGCAACGACATCGCCCGCAACTACATCGGCGGGCACTGGGTTTCGTCGAACACGACGGGAACCTCGTACTCACCGGCGACCGGCGAACCGCTCGGCGAATACTACGAAGCCGACATCGATCAGGTTCGCGAGGCGATCCGTATCGCTCACGACACGTTCGCTACGCACTCGTGGCGTCGTGACCGGCATCTGCGGGCAAAGGTGCTCGCAGAGATGGCGGATCGGATCGAAGCCGCCACCGACGAACTTGCCATGTTACTGGCCCGCGAGAACGGAAAGGTCCTGCCGGAGGCGGGGTTCGAGCTCAGCCTGACACCATCGAAACTGCGCTACTACGCTGCCCAAGCGCTAACCGACACCGGCCGCGGCGGCCGCGCCCGCGACGGTGTGTACTCGATGTTGTTGTCCGAGCCGATCGGCGTCGCCGGTGTGATCGTGCCGTGGAACTCGCCGGTGGTGTTGTCGGTACGCTCATTTGCACCCGCACTCGCTGCGGGCTGCACCGTGGTGATGAAGATGGCCGCCCAGACGGCGCTGGTGAACACCCGACTCGCCGAGCTTCTGGCAGAGTGCCCCTCACTTCCGGACGGCGTGATCAACATCTTCACCGAATCGGAAAGCGATGGAGCGAAACTGCTCGTATCGTCTCCCGAGGTCAACGCAGTCAGCTACACCGGCAGTACGGTCGTCGGACGCCAGATCATGGCAGACGGTGGTGCAACGCTCAAGCGTCTGTCACTCGAACTCGGTGGGAAGACGCCGATGATCGTGTTCGACGACGCCGACATC
The DNA here is from genome assembly GCF_049739425.1 of Rhodococcus sp. 27YEA15. NCBI lineage: Bacteria > Bacillati > Actinomycetota > Actinomycetes > Mycobacteriales > Nocardiaceae > Rhodococcus > Rhodococcus sp. 27YEA15. Next base: position 3,292,620 of record NZ_JBMHHW010000001.1, on the reverse strand, counting down.
GAGGCGGCAGTCGGAACGATCGTCGCAGGTGTAACCACCTTCAGTGGGCAGTTCTGCATGACAGGTAGCCGTGTCCTCGTCCAGCGAACGGTCGCGGATCGGGTCCGGGATGCTCTGGTCGACGCGCTCGAACATGTCGTCGTCGGCCCGGGTGATCACGAGAGTTCGGGTATGGGCCCGATGATCGACACCGCATCCCGCGATCGGCTCGAGGCACTGATCGCACAGCACGTCGATACCGCAGAAGTGCTCGTTCGGGGCGGTCGCCCCGACGATCCGGCCCTGGCCAAGGGTGCCTACTTCCGCCCGGCGCTGCTGGCCGTAGACGATGTGAACTCGCCACTTGTGCAACGTGAACTGTTCGGACCGGTTGCCACCTTCGAGGTCTTCGACACCGAGGACGACGCAATCCGAATGGCCAACGCCACCGAATACGGACTCGCAGCATCGGTATGGACCCGCGACGGCGCTCGCGGACTGCGCATGGCCGAGAACCTCGACGCCGGCACCGTCTGGACCAACGGATGGGCAGTGGTCGTCGACCAGTTCGAAGAAGGCGGATACAAGCAGAGCGGGCTCGGTCGCCTCAACGGCCACCGAGCACTCGAAGAGTTCCAGGAATACAAGCACGTGGTTCAGGTGATCTAACCGCACGCAGTGGGGGCGTCGACACACCGCAGACGCCCCCACCGCGGGCGCTCACGTACGGCTCCGCCGCTGCTCTCACGTACGGCTCCGCCGCTGCGCTCACGTACGGCTCCGCCGCTGCGCTCACGTACGGCTCCGCCGCTGCGCTCACGTACGGCTCCGCCGCTGCGCTCACGTACGGCTCCGCCGCTGCGCTCACGTACGGCTCCGCCGCTGCGCTCACGTACGGCTCCGCCGCTGCGCTCACGTACGGCTCCGCCGCTGCGCTCACGTACGGCTCCGCCGCTGCGCTCACGTACGGCTCCGCCGCTGCGCTCACGTACGGCTCCGCCGCTGCGCTCACGTACGGCTCCGCCGCTGCGCTCACGTACGGCTCCGCCGTAGTGTCTCCGAGGGGGACTCCCCGTACAGCTCCCGATACAACGACGAGAACCGGCCCAAATTGTAGAATCCCCACGACGTGGCCACATCGGTGACAGTGACAGTCGAGCTGTCCGGGTGCAGTAGATCGTCACGGGTGCCGCGCAACCGAACGTCCCGGATGTACTGGATGGGAGTTCGATTCACGTGTCGCAGAAACTGATTCTGCAGAGTGCGGGCACTCGCCCCGGCCGCCGTCGTCAGATCCGCCAACGTCGGCAACGACCGGGCATGATCGTGGACGTAGTCGAGGGCGAGTCGAAGCCCGTCCGGTACCGGGGATTCGGCGCCCCGATCGAGGATCGCCCGATGCGGGCCTTCTGCCGCCAGCACGAGATTGGTCAGTGTCAACGATTCCAGATGACGGCGAGAGTTCCCGTGCCGAGCCAGGATTCCGTCGTCGTCCCATTCCGAAATCACGAACTCGATACAGCGGAGCAAGCCGCGCCCGGCACTCGAATTCAGATCCACCACGAGATCGAAATCGACGGGACCGGATAATCGTGTGCTCGTCAAACTCTCCAGATGGCTTTCCAGGTCGGTACGAGGCACGCGCAGAGCGAACTGCGCGGTATCCGAATCCCATTCGATCGTCTGAGTATGGTGTGGCACCAGTATGGCCGCCCCTGCCATGGCGGACGTCACGCCACACAAGGAGTCACCGCGTGTGATGCGACTGCCGCCGAACAAGGTGATGTTCACGTGGTACCAGTGCTCGCTGGGCGGCAACACGACTGTTGCGCCGGCGCCGTACGCCAGGTATCCCAGTGTCAGTGCGCCGTTCTGCACGGCGTTGAGGCGGGCGTCGAGGGCCTCGCCCCGAGCCGGCTCGAGGGTGTGCGGTTCATACACTTCCGACACCACCGACTGCGCAAGGTGAGCGTCAGCGGTCCGCAAACGCCCGTGCTGGCGGAGCGGCTCGTCGACCTGCGGCGGCAGGGGCATTGCGACCTCCACGAAAAGATACCGGAGCAGGTATTTCCTTACTTCCAGGCATCGTCGAATATAGCCAGAATATGCACCGAGGTCGACCTCCGACCGTGTTGAACAGTCGGAGGTCGACCTCGGTGCCGTGTCGCGTCCGTTCGAGAGATGCTCAGATCACAGCCACGGCGGTAGAACCGGCGCGGGCGATCCGTCGATGGTCGACAGATTCGTGATGCGGCCACTGAGATAGCCGACCAGGTCGGCCAGCGGTGCGGTCACGACGGCGGGCGCAGTCGAGCCGGAGAGTTCCCATCGAGCAGTGGTATCGGACGCTTCCAGGTGCAGTGTGGCCTCCGACGCGGTGCTGCGCTTGCTCACGATGTCGTCACCGAGGGCCGAGAGGAAGTCGGCGGGCAGATCGGAAAAGGTGATCCCGACGCCGAGATCGACGGCATGGACGAATACCTCTCTAGCCCGCATCCACGGGATCTCCGTGGCCTGCACAGCCCGTCCCTGGGCCGTGACGATCCGACTCGCCCACTGCTTGTCGGTCAGTGAATCCATTGCCTCGGTGAGCTTCTCGGCGGACGCCTGCGGCCATGTCAACAGATCTGTCGCCGGCAGCCGGGAACCGTCCTCGATCCCGCGAGCACGAGCATCGGGGGAGGCGTACATCGGTGTCTCGATACCGGTCTCGGCCCATCTGACCAGGTTTCCCAGCGCCTCGGCGTTCGCTGCGAGGTGCGCGAGCAGGTGTCGCCGACTCCATCCCGGCAGAGTGGAGGGTACGTCCACGGCGGCGGCGTCGAGACCGTCGACCCCGGTCAGGAACAGTTCCGTTCCCTGCGCCATCCAACGCCGGGTGCGCGTCATTCCTGGACAACCTTGTTGGTGCAGGCGCCGAGACCTTCGATCGCGGTCACGATGGTTTGGCCGCCGAGCAGATAGACCTTCGGTTCACGGGCGTGGCCGACACCGGCCGGTGTGCCGGTTGCGATCATGTCGCCCGGGTGCAGTCGTGTGATCGTCGAGATGTACTTCACCAGCGTGATCGGATCGAACAGCAAGGTGCCGGTGTCGTCGCGCTGCATGACTGCGCCGTCCACGGTTGTCGTGACCTCGAGCGACGGGCGGACGCCGCCGACCTCGTCGGGTGTCACCAGGAAGGGTCCGACCGGGGTCGAGTTGTCCCAGATCTTGCCCTGGGTCCATTCGATGGAACGGAACTGCCAGTCGCGCACTGAGATGTCGTTCATGACGGTGAAACCGGCGATCGCGGCTTCTGCCTGCGCGTCGTCCGCGCGGCGCACGTGTTCGCCGATGACTACCACCAGCTCGACTTCCCAGTCGAAGGCCTCGGTTTCGGCGGGCCTGACGATGTCGTCGTTCGCTCCGATGAGGCTGTCGGCGAATTTGGGAAAGAGCGTCGGGTAGGAAGGAAGTTCGCGCCCCATCTCCTTGATGTGATTGGTGTAGTTGTGGCCGACACACACGACCTTGGACGGTGTGGGAACGACCGGCGCGAAATCCGCGTCGTCGAGCGGGTAGGTGGTGGCGTCGTCGGCCCGTGCGGCCTCGGCGCGATTCTTCCAGTCATCATGGGCGAGAAAGATTCCCAGATCTTTCTCGCCGAGGTCGACCAGGCGGTCACCGTCGAGCTTGACAGCCCGGGTGGTATCACCGGTGCGGATTGTTGCAAGCCTCATTGTGAAATCTCCATTCGGTTCAGCTGCAGTGCTTCGAAGACGGGGGCGTCGGCGAAGCGGAAGAGGTCGAGGGCGCCGGAATCGGAGTCCGTACGTCCGGCTTCGGATCTCGCCGAGAACGGTTGCCACGACGGGACGACGAACAGGTCGCCGCGTGTGACCGTCCAGGAGCGGTCACCGACAGTCACGGTCCCGGATCCGTCGAAAACCTGGTAGACGCTCGAACCCACCTCCTTCACTGGAGCGGTTTCGGCGCCACGGATCACGCGGTGGAATTCGGTGCGAAGGGTGGGAAGAACGTCGCCACCGGTGTGTGGGTTGGTGTAGCGCACCGCCGCATGGCCGGGTTCGACTGTGCCGCCGAAACCTTCGGCTTCCATCGACAGCTGGTCGATGAGCGCGCGATTGGTGAACTCCCACTTGTACGAGAGCAGTGGGCTACCGGGTGTGAGATGGGTGGCGCCGAGGGGGCGCAGGCCGGGATGGCCCCACAGCCGTTCGGATCGGGAGCGCTCGGGAGTGATGCGTTCGGCCGCGTCGAGTTCTTCGCGGCCGAACTCGAAGAACTGCGATTCGGTCACGTATTGGAACGGGATGTCGAGACCGTCGATCCAGGCCATCGGTTTGTCGGTGGCGTTGTGGTGGGCGTGCCAGTTCCAGCCCGCCTGCGGTAGGAAATCGCCGCGATTCATCGGCACGGCGTCCCCGCCGACCACAGTCCACACACCGGAACCTTCGACGACGAATCGGAAGGCATGCTGGGTGTGTCGGTGCTCGGGGGCGTCCTCACCGGGCATCAGGTACTGGATTGCTGCCCACAGAGTCGGGGTGGCGAACGGTCGCCCACCGAGTGCCGGATTGGCCAGTGCGATCGCGCGACGTTCACCACCGCGCCCGACCGGGACGATGTCTCCGGCTCGCCGGGCGAGGCTTACCAGATTCTCCCACTTCCACAGGTGCGGGACGGCGCGTGATCGCGGATGTGCCGGCATGAGATCACCGATCTCGGTCCATAACGGCACCAGCAGTTCGCTCTCGAAGCCACGATAGAGCTCTTCGAGCGACGGTGTCACCTCGGGTTGGCCCGGTGCTGCGACGGCCCTGAGTCGAACGGGGGAGTCTGTCGAAGTCATGGCACAACAGTGGCGCGTGCTTTCGATGCAGAACAACTTATTCTGCTATACAGAATCTTGTGGAGAAGTTGCAGAAGAATCCGCCGACGTACGCCATTGCCAGCGTCGACCATGCACTGCGGTTGGCGACGATCTTGCAACTGGAAGGAGACTTGACGGTCGCTGAGGCCGCCGAGCGACTCGGGGTCGCGCGATCGACGGCACATCGACTCCTTCGAATGTTGGTCTACCGAGACTTTGCCGTGCAGGATTCCGGAAAGCACTACGGCGCCGGGCCGGTGCTGAAATTGGCCGAGCACTCGAGGTCCACCACGTCCTTGGTGCGATCGGCCGCGCTGGCGCACATGGAAACGCTCGTGCAATTCGTGGGGGAGTCGGCCAACCTGACCGTGCGTACCGGTGTGGAAGTTCGCTTCGTCGCTTCGGTCGAATCAACTCGAACTTTGCGGGTGGGATCGCGCGAGGGGATGGCATTTCCTGCCCACCACACGTCGGGTGGAATGGTGTTGCTCGCGGCGCTGACCGAGGACGAATTGAATCAGATCTACGACATCGGACCCGATGTCGACGGTATCGAGATGCCGGACATGGATCGATTGCGGGCCGAACTCACACGAATTCGTAAGCAGGCATTTGCCGTCAATCAGGGGCGCACCGAGCGCGGTGTCGTCGCCATCGGGGTGCCGGTGCGCGACGACGAGGGTAAAGCCGTTGCCGGGCTGTCTGTTTCGATGCCTTCGGTGCGCTACGACCGTCGCCAGCTACCGATGCTGGTTTCTGCTCTGCGTCTTGCCGCTGATCGTATCGAGGTCGATCTGGCACGCTGAGACGATCACCTGGACCCGGTGGTGGCGGCGTGCGAGAATTTCGCGGTAGATGCTTTGCCGAGCCTGCGAAGATCAGCCGGCAATCTCGGGCCGAGAGGATTGGTCGATGGTTTCTCCGAACAGTGAACATTTCGACGACGGCGAGGGGTTTCGCCGCTGGCTTGCGGCGAACCACGACACGGCAGTGGACATCTGGTTGAAGATAGCAAAGAAGTCGTCATCGTATTCGTCGGTCAGCTACCAGGAAGCCCTGGAGATCGCGCTCTGCTACGGATGGATCGACAGCCGGAAGAACCGTCTCGACGACGACTTCTTCGTGCAGCGGTTCTCGCCTCGCACCGCGCGTAGCCCGTGGTCGATCCGCAATGTGGACATCGTGGCAAGGCTCGAGAACGAAGGCCTGTTGCAGCCGTCCGGGATCGCCGAAATCGAGAAAGCGAAGGCGGACGGACGTTGGGATCGGGCATACGAAGGTCCGGCCAAGGCTCGGGTTCCCCAGGACTTCCTCGACGCGTTGGCAGTGAATCCGCAGGCTCAGGCGTTTTACGAGACGTTGAACTCGACGAATCGGTTCGCCATCTCGTATCGCTTGCAAGAGGCCAAGCGTCCCGAGACACGGGCTCGAAGGATCGAGAAGTTCGTCGACCAATTGGCGGCGGGAAAGAAGTTCCACTGACGGCTCGGTCGGCGCGTGCTGCCGGATCGTCGCCAAGTGGGTGACCGATGGCTCGACCGGCGTGACTCGACTGACACACTATGTACTGTGACCGAAGCCATGACGTGCTCTACGTTGTCCGCCGTCGACGAACCGCTGGCTGGTACGGCGGCAACGATTCGGCGCTGGGTGTGCCTGGAGTTCGACGGTGGGTGGGGACGCGACGTCTTGGACGGCACGGCCTTGGAAGCCGACCTGGCAGCCGAGCTCAGGCGGCGGGCAGAGCAGGCCGATGTGCGGATCATGTTCATCCGACGCCCCGGCCGGAGCATGAATCGTGTACCCGGTCATACCGTGCTGCTGGCCCGATCGGAACCGGGCGAGACCTGGTGCGAACAGCTACACCTCGACGCCCCGCAGGGTTTGCTCGATCTGGACTTCACCGTCCTGGCCGGCCCGGCGCCAGGTCTGGGTGTGCGAGTCGAGGATTCGGTGGTGTTGGTGTGTGCCCACGGTAAACGTGATCGGTGCTGTGCGGTGTTGGGGCGTCCGGTTGCGGCGGAGTTGGCGACCGCGTTCGGCGACAGGGTGTGGGAGTGCTCGCATACCGGTGGTCACAGGTTTGCACCGTCGATCATCGTGCTACCGACTGGCCATACGTACGGACGGTTGGATTCGGTGCAGAGCATCGAGGCGGTTCGGTCGCTCGATTCCGGCGAGGTGTACCGCACCGGGTTGCGAGGTCGAAGCTGCTGGTCTTCGTCAGCTCAGGTTTCCGATATTGCTGTGCGAGAGCTTATTTCGGCGCGAGTGGAGGACTTGTCGGTAGTCGATCATGCCGACGGTCAGTGCACGGTCGAACATCTCGACGGTCGGAACTGGACTGTGGAGACTGCGGTGGCGGAGCTGGAATCTCGGCCGCCGAGTTGTGGAGCGGCAATCAAGCCGGTCCGGCCGGTGGTGGCGACATCGGTGCGCGAGAACCCCCCGCGCCGATCGGGTGTTGCACAATAGGCCTGTGGTCAGCGAAAAACTGCATGCGGACGAGTTCGACATCGATGCTCTTCTCGTAGCTGAACTGCTGCGCACCCAGTTCCCGTGGTTCGAGCATCTTTCGCTCGCGATGGTGCGATCCGCCGGAACCGACAACGTGATGTACCGCCTGGGCGACGAATTGGTGGTGCGGCTGCCTCGGACACCTTCTGCTGCTCTGCAAGTGGACAAGGAACAGCGCTGGTTGCCACTACTGGGGCCTGCCTTGACGTGTGCGGTTCCGCAGCCGGTGGGCAAGGGTGCGCCGGAACATGACTACCCGCACCCCTGGTCGATCTATCGGTGGATCGACGGGCAGTCGGTGGCACCGGAGTCGGTGTTCGAGCCGGCTCGTCTGGCCGCCGAACTCGGGCGCTTCGTGCAGTCGCTTCGGATATGCGAGGCGGCGGGCGGACCGCTTCCGGGGCCGCACAATTTCTCGCGTGGAGTGCCGTTGGTACATCGGGACCAGTCGACGCGGGCAGCGATCTCCGCCGTGGACGGTCTCGTCGACACCGAAGGCGCGCTGCGGGCGTGGGAAGCGGCGCTCGCAGTTCCCGAATGGCGGGGCGCACCGGTGTGGATTCACGGTGACCTGCAGTCGGGGAACCTTCTCGTCCGTGACGGAGTGTTGGCGGCAGTGATCGACTTCGGTGGTCTGGGTGTCGGCGACCCGGCGTGTGACGCGATGATCGGATGGACGTTGTTCGATCGCGATACGCGTGAGACGTTCCGTGAGTACTCCGGAGTCGACGACGACACCTGGGCGCGGGGGCGCGGCTGGGCGCTGTCGGTGGGCCTGTCCGCACTGCCGTACTACGCAACCAGCAACAGAGCGCTCGCCGATGTCGCACGCCGAGGGATATGCGAAGTACTCGCCGATTCGTCCGGTTGACCTACGGGGTCGGAGACGATGCACACTTTGTCGGAGGTCGTGGTCGCGGTGGCGTACCGCGGTGTGACAAGTACCCGCACCTGAGTGCTGATTTGCCGGATTTTGGTGATTCGGACGGTAACGTGGCATCAATGCCGTTGAATCCAGATCTGGAGGGCCGTGTCTTCCCGCCGATAGGGCCGTACTCGGTTGGTCGGGAGAAGGTGCGGGAGTTTGCGTACGCCGTGTTCGGTACCGATCCGATTCATTTCGACGTCGTCGCTGCGCGAGCGGCGGGCCACGCCGATCTGGTTGCCCCGGCCACCTTCGTAGCAGTGGTGTTGGAGCGCACAGGCGTACAGCTGATGAAAGACCCGGACGCGGGCCTCGATCCGACTCGCATCGTCCACGGTTCCGAAAAAGCTACTTTCCATAGGCATATCGTCGCCGGAGACGAGCTGACGATCACGCTCACCGTCACAAATGTCACCGAACGTGGCGGCAACGCGATCCTGGCAACGTCCAACGAAATTCATGATGTGGCAGGAAAACTCGTCGTCACAGTTGCATCCACGTTTTTCGTCCGAGGAGAGAGCGAATGAGTAAACCCTCGATCGTGGATCTTGTCGTCGGTGACGTGGTGGCATCGTCCATTCGAACGGTTACCCGAGATTCCCTGGTTCGTTATGCCGGTGCGTCGGGCGATTTCAACCCGATCCACTACCGTGACGACATCGCCGAGGCAGCCGGGCTTCCCGGGGTGCTGGCACACGGGTTGTTGACCACGGCTCTCGCCGTCCAGACCGTGGCCGACTGGATCGGTGATTCCACCGGAATTGTCGGCTACGAAACCCGGTTCACGCGACCGGTGGTTGTCGATCCGAAGCGAGGTGCTTCGATCGAGGTCACCGCCACGATCGGAAGCGTCGATCACGAAACCCAGACGGCACGTCTCGATCTCACCGTTACCAGTGCCGGCGCCACCGTTCTCGGTAAGACCCGAGTGACGATCTATCTCGGACCGTAGCGTGCCGTGACGGCTGCGTCTTCGGCCGACCGCGCCGACGGTCCCGATGACGACGGGCGTTGAGCGGAGTCCGAGTCGACTCGATCACCAGAAGGTGCCGGGGACGAGTCGGGCCGCTTTCCGGCCGATGGTGACGAACAGCGAACGTGAATGCGGTGTGGCCGTTACCGGTTCGACGGCCGGGAGTCTCGTGTCGACTTCTCCCCGTGCTGCCGGAGAGTCGGGGAATGCGCGGTACATCTGATTAAGAACCAGATCTTTGGTCCGCGGCGCGAATCTGTGCCCTAGATCGGCCAACGTGCCGACGGGCACGTCGATACGTTTGGGGCGTTCGACCAGTGCTCGGATGACCATCGCGGCCGCGGTGTGGACGCTCGTGATCGGGCCCGGGTTGTACGAGCCGGTCGGAGCGATCATCGGTGTCTGCACCAGCGGCATGTGAATTGTGGTGAACGTGATTCCGTCCGAAAGGGTCTCCGAAGCTGCGACGTCGGAGAACCCGTCCAGCGCGGCCTTGCTCGCCACGTACGCAGAGAATCGTGGCGACGCTGCCTGAACTCCGGCGCTGCTGATGTTCACGATGTGGCCGAACCGCCGGGCACGCATGGTGGGGAGGAAGGCGAGAACCAGTCGTACGGCGCCGAAATAGTTGACTGCCATCGTTCGTTCGTAATCGTGCAGTCGGTCGGTGGAATTGTAGATCCCACGCCGGATGGAACGGCCGGCGTTGTTGACAAGCATGTCGACGTGATCATGTTCGGCGAGAATGCTTTTGACGGTCGAATCGACGGAATCGCCATCGGTGATGTCGCACGGATATCCGTGCGCTTTGCCGCCGGCCGCACGGATGGAGGCGACGACGTCGTCGAGTTCGCCCGCGCGTCGTGCAAGCAGTAGAACTGTGGCACCCTTTGCGGCGGCGGCTGTCGCCGAGGCCCGTCCGATTCCCGACGACGCTCCGGTGATCACGATGTTTCTGCCCACCAGAGCTCCGTCGGGGTGGGTTCGCCGGGCGCGGTTGGGGTCGAGGTTCTTTTGCCAGTACCTCCACAGGGCGGCGGCGTACGAGCCGAAAGGCGGCGCTTCGATGCCTGTCCCCTCGAGAGCTGCCCGCGTTTCGACAGCGGTGAACGTAGGAGCCATGGTGATGTTGTCGAGCAGCACCGCAGGGAGCCCGATTCGATCGAGTAGCACCTTGCGCACTCGCTCCGCCGACGCGATCGGTAGCGCCGAGAGGAACGGAGCAGCCAACGCGCCGGGCACGTCGAAGGCCGGGAACGGCGCGCCGGCGGCCTTCGCCAGTCCTGCATAGATCTCGCGCACCGGCTGCGGTGTGGGGTTCACCAGGTGGAACACTCGACCGTCCCGGCCGGGCTGATGCATCAACTCGACAAGAGCTGCTGCGACGAAGTCGACCGGAACGACATTGGTCGCACCAAGGTCCGGAATCGGTACCGGCAGGGCGGCAGGCAGTTTCGCCAGGAGTGCCAGACTGGGGAACATGTAGTAAGGCCCGTCGATCTTGTCCATTTCACCGGTGACGGAGTTGCCGACCACCGCGGACGGGCGGTACACCCGCCAAGAGAGTCCTTCACGTTCACGAACGAGTTTCTCGGCCTCGAACTTGGTGCGGTGGTACGGCGTCGGAAAACTCTGACCGCGATCGAAGTCGGTTTCGGCGAACTTGCCGCGAAAATCGCCCGCAACGGCTATCGACGACACATGGTGCAGGGTGGCTCCGAGTGTCGCGGCAAGCTCGACAACGGAACGGGTGCCCTCGATGTTCGTCGTGGCCTGTTCGTCGCCGGCCGTGATGTCGTAGATTGCACCGAGGTGAAGGACATGATCTGCGGCCGGTGGCGAATCGATACCCAGACCGGGTTCGGTGAGATCGCCGATCAGCGGGTGTACTCTGTCGGCGCCGCGCATCCTCGAGGTCTGAGCTTCGAGTTTGTCGACGGAGCCGGACCTGATCAACACGTGCACCTTGGCAGTGTCGTCTCGCTCGAGAATCAACGGGAGGACGGCTCGACCGAGGAAGCCGGTACCGCCGGTGACGATGTATGTGGCCATGGCCGACAACTTACTCCGAAGTAAGTTCGCCTGCCAGTGTAAACGCGACACTGGATTCCGGAACTACCAGAAGAGCAGGTCGACGTGATGCGAAGCCGAACACCATGAGTGCCGTTGAGGTCAGGGTGATCGACGTGGACACCGCCGGCGTGCACGAGATCCTCGCGTTCGCAGTAGGTTCTGAAGATCACGACCGCCTCCAGCGGGCGTATGAGCAGTACCGGACGAGCGGATTCGTTCTGGCGGCGGCATATCTGGAAGAGCTCGTCGTCGGTGTCGTCGGTTTCCTACCCGGTCAGGACCGAACCGAACTTCTCCACCTCGCCACCGCCTCCGAATATCGAAGGCGCGGCGTCGGCAAAACACTCGTCGAATGGCTTCGCGGTTACTCACCCGGATCGGACGTGGTGGCGGAAACCGATCGAGACGCCGTCGCGTTTTACGAAGCGACAGGATTCGCGGTGCGCCCACTCGGAAACAAATATCCGGGCGTGGAGCGTTTCGAGGTCGCGCGGACACCGATCGTCAATGACGGGTCAGGATCACCCCGTCCTCCGGCTCGAAATGCATGAAAGCCGTCACCGTCCCGGACAACAGGAACACCAAGGCGAGGAGAAGAACAGGAACGTCGAGGATCCACTCGAAAATTCTCATGCTTCGAGTTTCGTCTTCGATCCTGGCAGGAGCATCGGCCGCAGGGCCGATTTTCCTGAGAAAGCCAGTACTCCCGGAGTAGGAAACCCACTCCGGGAGAACTGTCAACTCTCGGTCACTCCCACGTCAGTGACCGATCCCGACCTTCGCGTGCACCTTCTTCATCCATGCAGGCGCCCACCAGTTGGCCTCACCCATCAGTTTGACCAACGACGGCACCAAGAGCATGCGGATGACCGTTGCATCCACGATGAGAGCCACGATCATGCCGACGCCGAGGAACTTCATCACCGACAGTCCGGACATCGCGAAGGCGCCTGTCACCACGATCAGCAGCAATGCGGCCGCCGTCACGATGCGTCCCGTGCGCTCGGCCCCGAACCTGACGGCCTCTTCCGTGGTCGCACCACCGTTTTTCGCTTCGACCATGCGTGACATCAGGAAGACTTCGTAGTCCGTGGACAACCCGAAGACGACTGCCAGGATCAGTACGACGAACGTCGCCTCAAGCGGTGTCTGACTGACACCGAGCAATTGCACTCCGTGACCGTCCTGGAAGACGAACGTCAGGACGCCGAATGTGGTGGCCAGACTCAGAGCTGCCATCAGCACGGCCTTGATGGGCAACACCACGGAACCGAACGCGAGGAACAACAAGATCAACGTCGAGCCCACCATGATGAGAACCATGACAGGCAGCCAGTGCAAGACGGCGTTGTTGCCGTCGTCGATCATTGCCTGACCGCCGCCGACCAGGAGTCGGGTTCCGTCCGGAGCCGAGATGGCCCGCAGATCGGTGACTGCGGCGCTCTGCGACTCCGGAGTGGAGCCTTCACTGTAGAAAGCCTGGACGGCCACCAGTTTGGCCGTACTGGCGACCACGATTGCCTGGCCGATACCGTCCACCTGTCCGGCGGCTTCGGCTATCGCCGCGCCTTCGGCAGGATTGAGCGTCGAGGCACCTTCTGCCTGCAAGATCAGCGTGGCCCCGTTGCCGGTCTGCGGAAAGTCGTTGACAAGGGTGTCCGTCGCGATACGAGCTGGATCATTGTCCGGTAGAGCGGTGTACGAGAGTTCGCCCAGGCGTGCACCGAGAAGCGGCGACGCCATTACCAGAAGAATGGCGACGATGGTGACGGAGACGGCGACGGGGCGTTTCATCACCCAGGAAGCGACTCGACCCCAGAACCGTTGTGAGCGTTCCTCACCGCGTTGGGCGGCATCCTTGCGCCAGGTCCAGGCATTGATGCGATGGCCGAGGACGGCCAACAAAGCCGGAACAGCGGTGAGCGAGAGGACTGCCGCGCTGAGCACTGCTGCGATGGCTCCGAAGCCCAGGGACTTGATGACCTCTTGGGGAAAGACGAGCATGCCGCTGAACGCGCAGATGAGAAGTAATCCGGAGAACATGACTGTTCGACCCGCGGTGAGAAGGGTTCGTCTCGCAGCAGCACCCGGTTCCGACCCCGCATTCAATTCCTCACGGAAACGGCCGACGACGAACAGTCCGTAGTCGATGGCCAGTCCCAAGCCCAGCAAGGAGGCGACGTTGATCGAGAACGACGACACCTCGGTCAACAACGTCAGGAGCCGAAGCACTGCGAGAGCACTGAGAACGCTGAGGATTCCGACGAATACCGGGACCGCCGCCGCGACGATCCCACCGAAGATGAACACCAGCAACACCAATGTGATCGGGATGGCGATGGCCTCGGCGACCACCAGATCCTGTTCGAGTTTGGTGTTGAACGCAATGCCTACCACGGTGTTGCCCGCGAATTGCGCATCGGCTCCTGGCACGTCGAGGGTGGTGAGCACATCGGCGAAGCCCGCAGCGGTGACGCCCGAGTCCGGTGCCAAGGTGATGGCGACGGCGCCGGTTCGTCCGTCGTGCGAGAGCAGGTTTGCGCGGGTGGTGGCGTCGGCAGTCCAGTAGGACTTCACCGCTGCCGTCGGTACGTCGGCCTCAAACGCGTCGATGACGGTGTTCACCGCCGGACCGATGTCGTCGAGGCTGCCGCCGTCGGACGGGGTGTAGAGAGCGATGATGTCCGGGGTCTGCGGTCCGAGGTTGTCCTCGATGATGTTCGCGACCTTCGCGGAGTCGCTACCCGGATCGATGAATCCGCCTTGACCGAGTTTGCCGAACACTCCCAGGCCCCACACACCGCTGATGAGAACTATCAGAACCGCGAGGGACAGAACCCACCATTTTCGAGCTACGACGATATGGGCCCAGCGTGTCATTGATCAACTCCGGTGTGGTGACGGTTCGGTTCGAGGTCGACTGTAGTGGTCGTTTGGTCTTCTTCCGGAAGCGTCGTGCATACTGCTTTCAAGCACTTGCAAGCCACGCGTGTGGGGGAAGCCGGTCCGAATCCGGCGCTGACCCGCAACGGTAGGTCGGCACTCGGTATTCGCCGGGTGCGGACGAGCCCGATTACCCGCCGGGTGGTGTGCGACATCCCATTCGTCGTGGTCTACGAAACGGAAGTCCAGCGGGAGCTCTGGCCCGTGACGGTATGTGGGCCCGAGAGTTCGCCGGGTTCTCCTTCGTGGCTCTGAGCCCCCTTTCGAGGTCCTCGTGTCACCGAAATTCACCCCAGTTCGCGCCGCAGTGTCGTTGTTCGCGGTCGCTCTCGTCGCTGCCGGTTGTTCGAAGGGCGATGCGGCCCAGGACTCGGCATCCACCGAATCCTTCGCGCAACCAGTCACGATCACCAACTGTGATCGTGAAGAAACCTTCGACGCACCTCCACAGCGCATCGTCACCATGAACAACCACGTCACCGAGGTACTCATAGAGATGGGCGTCGGGGATCGGATCGTCGGAATGGGTTACGGCAATGCCACTCCCACGCCGGAAACCGCAGAACAGTTCGCCAAGATCACCAACCTGGCCAAGGAGTACCCCACTGCAGAACAGATACTCGATCTGGACCCGGATCTGATCGTGGGCGGCATGAGCAGTGCCTTCCAAGAGAAGGAAGGCCGGTCCCGAGAGCTGTTCGCGGAGCGGGGAATCAATACCTTTCTGTTCTCCGAATATTGCGGTAAGGGATTTCCGGACATCTCGATGCTCGAGAACGATTACTCGCAGTTGGGCCGAGTTCTCGGTGTCGAGGAAGGTGCTGCTGCGGTAACCGAGCAGGTTGTCGGCGGACTTGACGCGGTGAAGGCTGCTGTTGCCGACACCCCGGTCGTGCCGACCTTCTTCTACGACGGCGGCAAGGACGTGCCGACGACGATCGGTGGAGTCGGTGTCGGTCAGTTGGTAGGCGACTACGCCGGGGCATCGAACATCTATTCCGAAGGTGAGCGGCCATACGTCAAGACCACGTGGGAAGTTGTCGGTGAACGCGCTCCGCAGGCGGTAGTCGTCCTCGACTACGGCGACGAGTCCGCCGAGCAGAAGATCGATTTCCTCAAGTCGCACCCGGTCATGGCTACCACTCCGGCCGTTCAACAGAATCGGTTCGTGGTTGTCCCGCTCTCCGACTTCTTCGAGAGCCCCCGTCTGGTGCGGTCGGCTCAAACCATTGCAGCGGCGCTGCATCCGGGCGTGGTCACGACACCGTGATGCGCACCCGGTCCGGGTACTCGGCGCTACTGCTGGGGCTTGCCGTAGCTCTGGCTGTGGTGATGGGATTGGCAGTCTCGTTCGGCTCGGTACGTATTCCGGTCGGCGACGTGTGGGCCATAGTCGGCTCGCGCATGCTCCCGGGAAGTTTCGAGACCTGGTGGACACCGGCGCGGGAGTCGATTGTGATCGACTCCCGCCTGCCCCGCGCGCTCACCGCCGCGGTGGTCGGCGCGTCATTGGCCATGGCAGGCGCCGTGGCGCAGGCCGTCACCCGAAATCCCCTGGCCGATCCGTACCTCCTCGGTGTCTCGTCCGGCGCCGGGTTCATGGTTGTGCTGGTCAGCGTTCTCGGTATCGGATCAGGTGTACTCGGTGTTTTCACCATTCCGGTGGCCGCTTTCGTCGGCGCCATGATTCCGCTCTTCCTCGCCTTGCTCATCGGCGGCCGATATCCACAGCCGACGGCGATCATCTTGGTGGGTGTGGCGCTGGGGCAGATATTTTCGGCCCTCATCACCTTCGTCATGCTCGTCGTGGCAGACGAGCGTCATATCACCGGCCTGATGCACTGGCTGGCGGGTGGATTCGGTGACGCCCGCTGGTCGACACTGACGTTTCCGACGCTGACCCTGCTGGTGATCGGTATTGCCCTGTTGCTCAGTGCCAAATGGATGGACGTGCTGCAGACCGGTGACGACGGCGCTGCGGCTCTCGGTATGAACGTGCGCCGTTTTCGGGTGCTGTCGTTGCTGGCAGTGTCCGTACTTGCCGGAGCCGCTGTCAGTGTTGCCGGTGGTATCGGATTCATCGGGTTGCTGATTCCGCACCTTGCGGGATTCATGGTGGGTACCAGGGCGATCCGACTGCTTCCGGCAGCGGCGCTGTTAGGGGCGGTGGCAATGGTGGCTGCCGATACTGCGTCGCGGTCGGTCGCCCAGTCGACCGAGGTGCCGGTGGGTGTGGTCACCGCGCTGGTCGGTGCGCCGATCTTCGTCTGGATGCTTTACCGACAGTATCGGAGGCTGGAGCAGTGAAACCACTCGAACTCGTCGACGCCCGAGCTCGCCTGGGTAGTCGTGAAGTGTTGCACGGCATCACGTTCGACGTTGCGGCCGGAGAAGTGCTCGGCCTGGTCGGACCCAACGGCAGTGGTAAGACCACAGCACTTCGCTGCTGTTACAACGCCCTGACACCGTCCGGTGGTGCAGTGTTGATCGAGCAGGTCGACTCGACGACTCTGTCCCGAAAGGACATCGCTCGGACGATCGCGGCCAGCGTGCAGGAACCGGCAGTCTCGGGTGGGCTCTCCGTGCGTGAATCGGTGACGTTGGGACGAACGCCGCACCGCGGCTGGTTGGATCGCACCACCGATCATGACGGCCAGATCGTGGACCGGTGTATCGAGCAAGTGGGTCTGACAGACCTGGCCGGGCGGGACGTGGCCACTCTCTCCGGAGGCGAGCGTCAGCGGGTCTCGATTGCCCGTGCCTTGGCGCAGGAGCCGAGGATTCTGCTCTTGGACGAGCCGACCAACCACCTGGACCTACGTCATCAACTGATCGTCATGGAGTTGCTCACCGTACTGTCCGCCCAAGGTCTGGCGATCGTCGTCACGATGCATGATCTGCGCCTTGCCGTCGAATACTGTGACCGGTTGGCCGTCCTCACCGATGGTGACGTGCGAGCCTGTGGGCCTACTGTCGAGGTGTTGGACGAATCGTTGTTGGCGGAAGTCTTCGGCATCAGGGCCCGCGTCGACCGAGGCGGGCGAAGCCTGCGGATGGAGGTGTCGGGGCTCGCATGACTACGGTGGCAGATGTGTACTCGCGCTTGGTGGCGGCGGTGCCGTTGTTCGATAACTTGAACGCTTACCCGGATACCGTGTCCGCCGAGGTGATGACGGATCCGGAATGGATGGCCGCGAGGGTGGCCGATACCGGGCGGCGATGGGGGAGTGCGGACCTTCGAGTGAACGGAACCCTGTGGTGGTACTCGGCCAGTTCCACGCTCACAGGCATACCGGTCGGTACCGGTCTGGTTACCGGAAGTGCCGCCGATCCCTCACTGGTGCGCGGACGGATTTTCCTGCGCGACAACGGTTATCTCGGTGGATTCGCAGCCGGCGGTCTTCTCCCGGTTACGGCGAGTCTGGATCGACTCGGCTACGCTTTGCTCGATGCCCTGACCCCGGTGATCGACACGCTTTCGCAGGTGTCAGGGGTAACGCCTCGGGCGTTGTGGGCCATCACTACCGATTCGACTGCCAACCGCGGTCTCGACGCGGCGGGTACCGAGAGCGAGCGCGGAAGTGCCTGCGCTGCGGCCCTGGTCGAGGTGCTGCGTGGCGGCGGCGCCCCGATGCCCCGGCCCCGGTTCGTCGATGTCAGTCGGCAGGGCGTCGCGGACAAAGTGCGCAATCCGTTGGCGGCGGTACGGCCCGGACTCCGGCGATTCACGCAACGTGCCTCGTGTTGCCTCATCTACGAGGTGCCGGGCTCGGGTAAGTGTACGAGTTGCCCGAAACGCGCACCCGAAGATCGGGTGCGCGCCTTGGCAACTCTGGTGTGAGAGTCTTCGATCAGTTCACCGAGACCTTGGAGCGATCGAGCCCCAGCGCATCGGACATGGTGAAGAACAGATCGGTCTGATCCGTGAGACCGCTGACGTTTGCTGCCCGCGGACCGTAAGCTGCGATGCGCAACTGGCTACCGGTGTGCCCTTCGGACTCGACGTTCGGATCCTCGGACGTTCCGTAGCTGATCGTCATCTCGGCGCCGTCCTTGGTGGTCAACTTACGCGTGAGACCCGGGTAGACGATGTCCTGCGCGCGCTCGACCGGGATGTTCTGGGCCTTCGCGATGCCCGCGATGTCGTCGCTGCTCATGTTGGTGACGATCTGGCTGGTGTGCGCATGGTCGGCGGTGACGACGACGAGGGTGTTGCCGTCGGCCTTGGCGAATTCGAGGGCCTTCTGCACGGCCTCGTCCAGGTCGACGGTTTCACCGATCTGACCGCAGGCGTTCGCGGCGTGGTCCTGCTTGTCGATGGACGCCCCCTCGACCTGCAGGAAGAAGCCGTTGTCATTGGTCGCGAGCAGGTCGATCGCTTTCTGCGTCATGTCCGCGAGCTTGGGGACGTCAGCGGTGCGCTTGGGGTTGTCGACGCACTTCTCGGCCGGCTGCAGATAGCCGTCACGAGTGGCGACGGAGCCTTCCCACCGAACCGGCATGTTGCCGTCGGAGAACAGACCGAGTACCGGCGCATCTTGATCGGCCTTGCTGATCGAGTTCATCTCGGCGGCATTACCCACCAACTGGTAGCCGCGAGCCTTGGCCTGCTCGTTGAGCGTCTGGCCCTGCCATTCACCGGCTTTCGCGGTTTCGCCGAAGGACTTGGCTCCGCCGGCGAACGTCACGTCGGCCCGGGTGTCGAGGAGTTGTTCGCTGATCGAGCCCTTGCCGCCGTTTTCGAGGGCGTTCTCCGGGCACGATTTCGTGGTGGCTTCGGGACCGTAGCACTTGCGGCCACTGACATGGGAGACCAGGACGGCCGGAGTCGCATCCTGAACTTCGGCGGTGGAGACGTTGCCGGTGGCCTTTCCGTTCGCCTTGGCGATCTCGAGAATAGTGGCCTGAGCCTGGCCCTTGATGTTCACCGAGATGGCACCGTTGTACGACTTGGTGCCGGTGGCCCAGGCGGTTCCGCTGGCGGCCGAGTCGGTGACGTAGTCGGGCTTTCCGTCCTTGGTCAGCGCATAGTGCGTGTACTGGCCGGTGATCGGCAATGCATCGAGGCCGGCAAAGTTGCCGGCAGCGCCTTCGGCGTAATTGCGGGCGGCGGTGATCTCGGAGTCGCCCATTCCGTCGCCGATCAGCAGGATGACGTTCTTCGCGCTGGACGCACCGACGGCGTCGCGTACTGCGGCGGACTGGTCGCCGTCGATGCGGCGAGCGCCACCGTTGGACGTCAGTTCGCCCGTCGCGGCGCGGTCGATCGTGGTGCCGACGGAATCTGAACTGTCAGCAGAACTGCTGCAGCCCGCTGCAGCGAGAATGGCGACGGCGCCGGCGACAGCTGTCAGCCGGCGGGTGTTGCGCGAGAACGACATACGAGTAGCACTCCTGAGAATGTTTGACTGTGTTTACTTCGGGTTTTACTTCGGGACTCATCGTGTGGTGCTCAGGTGAACGGAGTGCAGACATTCGTATGTAACTATGTGACGGGGTGGTGAGGGTTTGGGTCTGCTGTGCGCCTTTGTCAACCGCCCGTGGTTGACAAAGGCGCACAGCAGGGGTCGGGTCGCGTTCGCTGCCGACGTTTTTGTCGGCGTTGGGTCGATGTCCGTGCGGACGATGCTCCGACTCGTGGCTTTCGAACAGTCCTGGGTGAGTAGGGTTTTCCGTGCGAGGGTACCTGCGCAGTGCTTCTGCAGTACCGTTCGGCGGAAAGGTTTGTGCCGCAAGCGATGCGGTCACCGAGGCACATGCCCCACCGGTTCCGGGTGTCGGGCATCTCCGGTGAGCATGGTCTGCCACGACCCGCAGTGGCAACGAAGGTAGGTGATCGTTCCTTCGCTCGTGCGGTGCCGGGATTCGACTTCCCAGCGATGGAGGCAACTGATGGACGGGTGCTCTGTTTTCTTCACTCGACCAGGATGATGTAATGGCATTATGCATCTCAACCCTTACGGAGAATATGCGGTGACATTGGCTGCTGACCTGGCCAATCGTCATCCTGAGACTCTGACCGAATTGGTTCAACGATGTGTCGATGCCGGGATAGTCCTCGACTTTCCCGTCTCGGAAAAGGATCTCGACGAAACGATCGCACTTTTGGCGGAGTGGTCTGCGATAGTCGATGTCACCGACAACGATGCCAGAGCGAAGCTCGTGAACGTCATGCTCGAACAGGCATCTGCATATCCGCGCATGACGGATCACGCGGGTGACGGTTGGCATCTGCACTATCGAGATCCGCATCAGTCCTTGGCGGAAGTCCTCAAGGCGCTGTTCTCGGTGGGGACCGCGCTGCACCTCGTCGGTCGCGGAATGCATCGGCTCGGCCGATGTGCTCTCGAGGAATGCGTCAACATCTTTGCCGACGTCTCGCGCAACGGCAATCAGCGGTACTGCTCGCCGGCGTGCGCCAACCGCGACGCCGTGCGCAGGCATCGAGCCCGAGGTTGACGGTTGTCGTGGCAGGTGGTCGTGAGCATGTCGGGCGGCCTTGTTCGAGTGGATTGACTGCGGCGGCGGTACCTGCCAGACTCACCTGATCGAACATCAGTTCGATCAGGTGATGCGTCTTCCCTCTCGGCATCCTCGAATTTCCGGCTCGAACAGGTGCGAGGTAAGTATGGGTTGGGGAGAGGGGCCACCGACGTGGTCCGAGATGGAACGAGTGTTGTCGGGCAGACCGGGCCGGGTGGCACACGAAGATCTGTATCCGGGTGACGGCGGCGACAGTCCGGCCTGGTCACGCAAACGCGAGGAGTATCGCGCCGGTTCACTCGCCAGAGGCTCCGGTGACGTTCCCTATGCAGAGTTGCACGCGCACTCGGCGTTCAGTTTTCTCGACGGGGCGTCGTCGCCGGAAGAGCTGGTGGAAGAAGCTGTTCGTCTCGGTCTCGAGGCCGTTGCGATCACCGATCACGACGGGTTCTACGGAGTGGTGCGGTTTGCCGAGGCGGCCCGCGAATGGGGGATGCGTACGGTGTTCGGGGCCGAGTTGTCTCTGGACTCGGCAACCAGAACCGGAGTGGCAGATCCTGGTGGAACCCACCTGCTGGTGCTTGCCCGCGGGCAGGAAGGCTATCGCCGGCTCTCCCGCGCGATGGCGGCCGCACATCTGGCGGGCGGCGAGAAAGGGAAGCTGCAGTACAACTTCGATGCGTTGACCGAAGCTGCGGGCGGGTATTGGCAGATACTCACCGGATGTCGGAAAGGGCATGTGCGGCAGGCATTGAGGGCGGGTGGCCGTGATGCGGCGGCGGAGGCATTGGTGGACCTGATCGAGCGTTTCGGGGCCGAGCGGGTGTCGGTGGAGTTGACGCATCACGGTACGGCCGACGACGACGAGCGCAACGCGGTACTGGCAGGGTTGGCCCGCGATCACGGAGTGCGCACAGTGGCCACCACCGCTGCGCATTTCGCGGCGCCACCACGTCGACGCCTTGCGATGGCGATGGCAGCGGTGCGATCACGACGCAGCTTGGACGAGTCGGCTGGTTGGCTCGAGCCCACGGGCGGGGCGCATCTACGGTCGGGTGCCGAGATGGCGCAGTTGTTCTCGCTTTATCCTGAATCAGTCAGCAGTGCAGCAGAATTAGGGCGAGAGTGCGCATTCGATCTCACACTCATCGCTCCGAAGCTACCGCCGTTCGACGTCCCAGACGGGCATACCGAAGCATCGTGGCTACGTGAGCTCACCATGGCAGGCGCCCGCGAGCGCTACGGATCGCCGGAACATGCCCCGGATGCCTACCGGCAGATAGAGCACGAACTCGCCGTCATCACCGCGTTGACTTTTCCCGGCTACTTCCTGGTGGTGCATGACATCGTCTCGTTCTGCAAGAACAACGACATACTCTGTCAGGGAAGGGGTTCCGCCGCCAACTCGGCAGTGTGTTATGCGATAGGCATCACCAATGTGGACCCGATCCGTAACAATTTGTTGTTCGAGCGATTCCTGGCGCCGGAACGAGACGGTCCACCTGACATCGACGTGGACATCGAATCTGATCGCCGCGAAGAGGCCATCCAGCACGTGTACACCAAGTACGGGCGTCGATACGCCGCGCAGGTGGCCAACGTCATCACTTACCGTGGTAGGTCGTCGGTGCGGGACATGGCTCGGGCGCTGGGCTTTTCGCAAGGTCAGCAGGATGCGTGGAGCAAGCAGATCGGTAGGTGGGGTGCCATCGACAGATCGATCGAGACCGATATTCCGCGGCCGGTACTCGAGTTGGCGGCAGAAGTCGAAGGACTTCCGCGGCATCTGGGTATCCACTCGGGCGGCATGGTCATCTGCGATCGGCCGATTGCAGACGTCTGTCCGGTGGAGTGGGCGCGGATGGCTAATCGCAGCGTCTTGCAATGGGACAAGGACGACTGCGCTGCCGCCGGGTTGGTCAAATTCGATCTGCTCGGGCTGGGAATGCTTTCGGCACTGCACTACATGATGGACCTCGTCGCCGAGCACAAAGGGCTCACCGTCGATCTGGCGCAACTCGACCTGTCGGAAACGGCGGTGTACGAGATGCTGCAACGTGGTGACTCGGTAGGTGTGTTCCAGGTGGAATCGCGTGCTCAGATGGCCACCTTGCCGCGACTCAAACCTAGGAAGTTCTACGACCTCGTCGTCGAAGTGGCGCTCATCCGGCCCGGTCCGATCCAAGGCGGGTCCGTGCATCCGTATATCCGTCGCCGAAACGAACTCGAGCCGACTGTCTACGATCATCCGTCGCTGAAGAAGGCGCTCGAGCGAACGTACGGTGTGCCGCTGTTCCAGGAACAGTTGATGCAGATGGCCGTCGACGTCGCCGGGTTCACTCCATCGGAAGCCGATCAGCTGCGTCGGGCGATGGGATCGAAACGATCCACCGAGAAAATGGAGCAACTACGCGGCCGCCTGTATCGAGGGATGCGGGAACTGCACGGAATCGAGGACGCCGTAGCCGACCGCATCTACGAAAAACTCTACGCGTTTGCCAATTTCGGCTTCCCCGAGAGCCACTCGCAGAGTTTCGCCGCTCTGGTCTTCTACTCGTCGTGGTTCAAACTGCATCATCCGGCCGCG
The DNA here is from genome assembly GCF_049739425.1 of Rhodococcus sp. 27YEA15. NCBI lineage: Bacteria > Bacillati > Actinomycetota > Actinomycetes > Mycobacteriales > Nocardiaceae > Rhodococcus > Rhodococcus sp. 27YEA15. The sequence goes on along the minus strand of NZ_JBMHHW010000001.1, from coordinate 3,269,264 downwards.
TTCTGCGCTGGTCTTCTGCGGGCGCAACCCATGGGCTTCTACTCGCCGCAGTCTCTGGTCGCCGATGCACGCAGGCACGGTGTCCGGGTTCGCGGGGCGGATGTCAACATCAGCCTCGCCCATGCCACCGTCGAAGCCGAAGGCCTCGAGGTTCGGCTGGGTCTGGGGGAGGTACGCCACATCGGCGATGCCCTGGCCCAGGCGATCGTCGAGGCGCGTACCACCGGCGGTATCTTCACCTCCTTTCTGGATCTGACTGCTCGCGTCGAACTTTCCACAGCGCAAGCCGAATCATTGGCAACTGCAGGCGCGCTGTCGAGTTTCGGCATCTCGCGACGCGAGGCCTTGTGGGCGGCGGGGGCCGCAGCTGCCGAGCGGCCGGATCGTCTGCCCGGTGTCGGGGCGTCGGTCACCGCACCCGCGCTACCCGGAATGAGCGACGTGGAATTGGCGGCGGCAGACGTCTGGGCTACCGGCGTGTCACCGGATACCTATCCGACTCAGTTCCTTCGTCCGCAACTCGACGCGCTGGGAGTGGTACCGGCGTCGGAGCTGCTCGACGTCCGGGACGGCGATCGGGTGCTGGTCGGAGGAGCTGTGACGCACCGGCAGCGCCCGGCCACGGCGGGCGGTGTCACGTTCGTGAACCTCGAGGACGAGACGGGAATGGTCAACGTGGTCTGCTCGGTGGGACTGTGGGCGAAGTACCGCACACTGGCGAATACAGCCCCGGCCTTGCTGATTCGAGGCAAAGTCCAGAACGCGGAAGGCGCGGTGACGGTGGTGGCGGATCACATGCAGTTGATGGATCTGCGTGTCTCGTCACGATCGCGTGATTTCCGGTGAGATTGTGCTCAAAGGCCAAATGCCGCGCGTAAGTCTGACCTCCAAGCATATGGCGCAGGTCACAGCAACTTCCTAGGGTTGATTTTCGGGAGTGATCGGCGTGACCTACTCCTTCTGTCATCGCGTATTCGAATTCGATTGCAGCAGTGTGCAGTCCAATTCCATGTCCATTTGGAGAGAAACTTCATGAGCACCGCAATTCTCGTCGCCCACGTCGACCCCACCGATCTTGCTTCGGAAGAAGAGTTCAACCGGTGGTACGACGAAGTGCATATTCCGCAGGTCGTCGAGCGTGTGCCCGGTGTGGTCTCGGCGTCTCGCTACCTGCTTGCCGACGCGCAGTTGTTGCCGGCCGAGGCCCTTCCGGCACGCCGATACCTGAGCATCTACCAGATTGACACCGTGGACCTCGCGGCCACGGCGCAGGCGCTCGGCGCGGCGTTGGGTGACGGCACCCTCGACATGTCTGCGGCAATTTCCACTACCGGCGAGACCGGGCCGGAACTGCTCTTCTACATCCCGACGGCCGATCGCGGTTAGCCCGTTCCACCCCGGGCATCCTTGATTGCGACACCGTCCCAGTGTTCGTCGGTGAGGAGCTGCGGTGACTCGCCGACGAACGCGCCGGCCGCGACGGAGTCGGAACGTAGGGTGTACATCAGCCATGCGGTGAGGTATCCGCGGAATCCTTCTCCGTCGCTTGCCCAGTTGTGGCCGACACCGAGGAGTCGGCCGCGCACCGCCGAAACCGGCGTGCTGTCGAAGTACCGGGCTTGTGCAGATGCGGTGGACACCGGATCGTCGGCGCCGGTCATGAAGAACATCGGTCCGGTCAACCGGGTCACGTCCACTACGTCGACGGGCCTCGAGGCCCAGAGCGGATCAGGTAGATCCAGCGCGGCGGTCGAGGTGATCAGTGACGATTGGGTAGCGGCATTGATTGCACCACCGGCACCCTGTGAATGTCCGACCGATGCGACATGCTCGGTATCGAGAGAATCGTGAAAGATGCTCTGAGGATCGGTATTCCGATCTACCAGATATTGCGCTGCGGCGGCGATCTCGGTGCCGTCGCCGGTGACGCTGCTGTCTGCCACCGCCACGACGAATCCCCACGAGGCCAAGTGGTGTAACAGTGCGTCGTATTCTTCGAAGGTTGCAAAACTACCGTTGCCGAACGTCACCAACGGGTGCCGAATTCCGTCACCGCCCAGGTTCGTGGGGAAGAACAGTTGAAATCCGGGTACGGCCAGTGAAGTCACCTCTTCGGGGCCGGCGGCGCTGTAGATGTCGGAGACACGTTCGGATGCCGTCGTCTCGGCCGAGGTGGTGAAGGTGGTTGACGTATCCGGCACAGATGCGGTGGCTTGTGTGCCGAGTAATCCGCTGAGCGCAAGCGCGCACGCGACGCCGGCAGCACGAGAGAAGGCCGAGTGCGAAGTCATGTGCTTGATTCTCTCGCACGGACTCGTCTGGCATCTCACTCAGGTATCACGCGCCGGCTCCTGAGCGGGACGATCAAGATCACCTCGCTCGGCCTGGGAGTCGTGGACGCGCGTACCGTCTACGTCAGTGTCGGAAGAGAAGTGAAACGAAGGCGGGCGTAGGACCACATGTTGGAAGTCGACTTGAATGCACTGGATGCGGCTCTGGCTGCTGGTGAGCCGCTGATCGACGTACGTGAGACCGACGAGTTCGAGCAGGTTCGGGTCCCCGGTGCAGTGCTTGTTCCGCTCAGCGAATTCGTCTCTCGGGTGAACGAGATTCCTGACGCCGAGACTGTCTACGTGATCTGTGCCGTGGGTGGCCGTAGCCTGCAGGCGGCGGAGTACCTGCAGGCGCGCGGTATCAATGCTGTTTCGGTCGCCGGGGGAACGATGGGCTGGTTCCAGTCCGGCCGCAAGGTCGACACCGGGCCGGTCCAGTCCTGATCAGAGGCGAGTGGGTCCGTTCGGCCTGAGTGAAATCGGCGGGGTGTGGCGCTGTCAGGCGCTCAGGATCGCCGTATGACCGAACCAGGCCTGGTCGAACTTGCCTCCTCGCTCTATCAGCTCCGGATTCCCGAGGGGCCGGCTCATCTGCTCAACAGTTATCTCTGGCTGGGATCAGACGGGGTGACGTTGATCGACACCGGATGGCCGGACAGTGCGGCGCTGATCGAGCGAGCGCTGGCCGCACTCGATCGTCGTCGTGCCGATGTGGTGAGGATCGTGCTCACCCATTTTCACGAAGACCACGCGGGTTCGGCTGCCGAGATCACGACCTGGTCGAGAGTCGAGGTGGTTGCGGGAGCGGATGATTCGGCGTTCGTCTCCGGGGAGCGGAGGGGGCCGCTTCCGTCGTTGACCGTTCTCGAACGCACCATTCACGCGGAGAGTGCCGAACCGCCGCACGGCCCCGCGTGCCGAGTGGATCGTGAGGTGCGTGAGGGTGACGTGCTGGACTTCGCGGGCGGGGCCCGCGTCGTCTCGGTGCCCGGACACACGCCGGGAAGTATTGCCCTCTACCTGCCCGACGCCGATGCACTACTGACCGGGGATGCGGTGGCGGAGTTCAACGGCGAGGTGATCCTGGGTGTCTTCGACACCGATCGGGTGACTGCGAAACTCTCACTTGCGAAGCTGGTCGGAACCGGGGCGCAGATTGCCGGTTTCGGCCACGGCGAAGCCGTCCTCGTCGATGCCGGAGCAAGGATTGCTGCGGCAACCGATCCTTTCGCGGATGTGCCCGAACGGAGTTGAGGCACTCGGTGTTCGGCACTGTCAGGCTGCCGCAGGCAACGCGCCGGACCGAATCGACGCCACCGTCCGGACGGCGACGGTAGCCCAGACGGGAATCAGCACGGACAGCAGCGCAACTGCGACGATCTCGATCAGGAGGGAATCGGTGGCAGCGGCGAAGGCGCCGGCACCTACTGCGCAGGCGCCGATCGGAAAGGTGAAACTCCACCAGCCGAGCGAGAAGTCCAGTCCGCCACGAAGTGCCGCGACGGTGACGACGGTGACGGCGACGAAGGCCACGGCGCCGATGCTGCCGACGACCGATCCGTACACGATCCCGAAGCTGCGCAATACCTCCGCGTGAGGATCGCTCATGGTGTGGTGTGCTGCGGCGGCAAGCAGATTCGACGCTGCGACGGACTGTCCGATGACCCCCAGCGGAATCCACAGTGTCGGAATGGCATTGCGCGGGATCATCGCACCGCCGGCGGCGCGGTTGCGGGCGAACTGTCGCAATACCGCGACGAGGATGCCGACTGCGGCTATCAGTGCCAGGGCGAACAACGCGTAGCAGAACGTCAGCATCGCCGTTCGGGTGACGCCGTCACCGAGATGGGCGTATACCGCTGCGCCGGTACTGGCGGACACCATCGGTGGCACGACGGGCAAGAGCCAGAAGGGCATCGCCGCCGCCGCGCCGCCGTGCCGTAGCAGGCGCTGCACCATCACGGCGTAGGTGATCAGGCCCAGTGCGGTACCGGCTGTCCACAGCGTCGTCGACACCGCGATCGCGACGTCTGTCCCGAGGAAGGTGGGGCCGGTGATTCCGGTGGCCGAGCCCACGGTCAGAAACGCCATGGCCACGGCGCCGTAGAACGGAAACATCGCGGGAGTGCGAAGGTAGGTCAGGGCCTGAACGCGGTGCTTCGACCAGTGCGCGGAAAACGCGGAGACCAGACAGAGAAGAACCGTCACACCCAGAAGCCAGAAGACCTCTGCAACCACTTTCAACTGCGTCAGTTCGGACTCGAGAGATCCCGCTGCCACCGAGACGATTCCCGTTCCCATGGCGACCGCGAACCAGTTCGGGGTGATGTGAGCGAAGGGGGACTGCGGCGCGGTGGACATACGTCCACAGTCGTCTGCGGGCATCGGCACCGGTAGACGCCTTGTCCTTGAATGCCCACAATCTGTGATTGTGGGTCTAATCTGAACGCATGTCGCTGTCTCCTCGGGTACCTGAACTCAGTGCCCTCGACGTCCTCCTGACGGTGGGGCGGCTGGGAAGCATGGGTGCAGCCGGGCGCGAACACGGGCTCAGCCAGCAGGCGGTCAGCGCTCGCGTGCGGTCGGTGGAGCGCCAACTCGGGATCAAGGTCTTCGACCGGGCAGCCACCGGCGTGCGTCCCACAGCCGAAGGTGGGTTGATCCTCGAATGGGCAAGCCACATCCTCGTCACCGCCGAAGAGATGGCGTCCGGCGTGGCCGCTCTGCGGGGCGAACGGGACGCGGCAGTGACGGTGGCTGCCAGCATGACCATCGCCGAGTATCTGGTGCCGGGGTGGACAGTGGCGATGCGACACAAGTTCCCCAAGGTCATCGCCTCGGTCAGCCTGCACAACTCGTCGGACGTCTCGGCCCAGGTGCAAGCGGGCACCGCCGACATCGGTTTCGTCGAAGGCCCCGACGTGCCCTCGTCGCTGGCCTGTTGCGAGGTGGCCCGTGACCATCTGGTGGTCGTGGTGCCGCCTGGCCATCCCTGGGCGAGCGGGGGCGCAGTACCGATCGAGGAGTTGGCGCGGACGCCACTCATCCAGCGAGAATCGGGATCGGGCACCCGTCTGACGCTCGAAAACGCAGTGCCGGACTGTGTTCCGCCGCTCCTCGAACTGACGTCGGCGACGGCCGTCAAGGCAGCAGTGGTTGCAGGCAATGCGCCGGCCGTGCTGTCGTCGTTGGCCGTCGCCGCAGATCTGACCGACGGCCGACTGAAAGCCGTACCCGTCGAAGGTTTGCAGATGCCGCGCCGGCTGCAGGCGGTCTGGGACCCGGATCGCGGATTACATGGCGCGGCACGGGACTTCCTCGACATCGCTCTCGGATCCAATGCCGCAGTGCAGAATTACTGACGGACTCAGACCGCTCCCTCGAAACCGTGCTGACGCCAGGCTTCGTACGTCACCAATGCCGCGGCGTTGGACAGATTCAGCGAGCGCCGGCCCGGCAGCATCGGGATACGGACACGTTCGGTGACATGCTCGTCCGCGAGTACCTCCTCGGACAAGCCGGTCGGTTCCGGTCCGAACAACAGGACGTCGCCGGGTTGATAGGCGATGTCGGCGTACGACGTCGTGGCGTGCGCCGTGAAGGCGAACACGCGCGCCGGAGTGACGGCCGCCCATGCCGCGTCGAGGTTCTCGTGCACCGTCACTGTTGCCAGATCGTGGTAGTCGAGCCCGGCCCGCTTGAGCTTGGGTTCGGACAGATCGAATCCCAGTGGTTTCACCAGATGTAGCTCGCAACCGGTGCCTGCGACCATACGGATCGCATTACCGGTGTTCGGTGGGATACGGGGCTCATGGAACATCACTCGGAACACCGGTAGAACCTTACCGCGCGTGAGGACGACGGCTTGTGTAACAAACCGGTCGGTCGTGGCGAATTTCATGTCGACCCCTTAGTGAACGGACATGGCATGAACCCTCCCGCAGGATGGAATCCAGATCCCGTCGATCCGACCATCGATCGGTACTGGGACGGTACGCAATGGACTGCTCAGACCCGGCCGCGAGGATCCGATGCACCTACAACTGGTCTCGGTGAGCACGGTTCGCCGTCAGGTGCCGGCGACCCGTCGTCCCGGAAGAGACGGAAGTGGCCCTGGATCACCGGTGCGGTAGTAGCGGGTCTGGTGGTTCTCGGAGTTGTGAACACCCCGGACAAGTTCGAGGAATCGACGACGCCCGTGATGTCCTCGTCGGCGGCCGCGACCACGACCACCACGACGAGTTCCACCACTGTCACCACCACCGCTGTCACTACTACAACGGCTGTCACGACGACCACTACTACGCAGGAGCCGCCCCCGACGACCACTACCACTGTTGCAGTGGTGCCATTGGTTCCACAGGTGGAAGTGACGACGCCACATGTCGCGCCGCCTGCGTACACGCCCCCACCGCCCGTTCCCACGACCGAATACGTGCCGCCGACTGTGCACGTACCCAATCCGGTTGTGAAATATTCGAGTTGTGCGGACGCTCGGGCTGCGGGCGCTGCGCCGCTCTATCGAGGAGACCCGGGATATTCGAGCAACTTGGATCGCGATGGGGACGGCGTCGCCTGCGAGTAGGGCCGCCCATCGAGATGTGAGTCCACGTGAGGGAGCTGCGTCTGCTCGGTGGCGAGCGATGTCGGGAGCTCGAGGCACGATGGTGGTCATGTCTCCCGAAGAAACCGACGTCGTCGGCGAAGATTACTCCGACGCGCGGTTGCCCGGCCAAAAGTGGCACAAACGCACGTTCACCCGTTGCAATTTTCGCGATGCAGATCTCAGTGGCATCGCCACGGAGTCGGTGGTGTTCACCGACTGTGATTTCACCGGCACCGACCTGGGGGAGTCCCTGCATACGGGAACGGCCTTTCGCTCGTGCAACTTCACTCGGACAACTCTGTGGCACAGTACTTTCCGGAACTGTTCCCTGATGGGGTCGACGTTCGACGGATGTCGTATCCGGCCGGCGGTGTTCGACGAGGTGGATTTTTCGCTCACTTCGTTGGGTGGTGCCGATCTTCGCAAGATCGACTTCACCGGCTGCCGGTTCCGGGAAGCGAATCTCGTGCGCGCGGACATGCGTGAGGCCGACCTGTCCGCGGCTGATCTGTCCGGCGCCCGAACCGGCGGGCTCCGACTCGACGGTGCCGACCTGCGCGGGGCCCGCATCGACCCGAGCCTGTGGACGTCGGCATCGCTGGCCGGAGCCCGGATCGAATTGATGCAGGCCGTTTCCTACGCGTCGGCGCACGGGGTGATCGTCGACATGAAATAACCGCTCAGGCGGTGACGGCGGCAGCTTTCGCGTCGACGGCAGAGGCCGCGTCAGGTCGTCTGGCGAATCGTTGCGCGAGCACTGCGCAGACGATCAGTTGGATCTGGTGGAAGAACATGAGGGGCAACACGACCAGGCTGACTTGACTGCCGCTGAACAACACTGCTGCCATCGGCAGTCCGGACGCCAGACTCTTCTTGGATCCGCAGAACAGGACGACTATTCGATCTTCGACGGGTAGGTGCATCATCTTGCCGATCAGTGTGGTGAGTCCCAGGACGATGGCGAGCAGCCCCGCGCACACCAGCGCCAAGGACACTATCTGCAGGGGTTCGACGGCAGTCCAGATCTTTTCGTTCATGCCCTCGCTGAAGGCGGAGTAGACGACCAGCAGGATCGAGCCGCGGTCGACCAGTTTGGTGGGCCGCGCATGGCGTTCGAGCCAACCGCTGACCAGTGGCCGCAGTAGCTGCCCGACCCCGAAGGGCACGAGGAGTTGCGCCAGGATCACGAGGACGGATGTTGCGTCGACGTGGACGTCGCCGGTGGTGGTGACCAACAGGACGACCAGCAGCGGTGTCACGAACACACCGACGATGTTGGAGAACGATGCACTGACCACGGCGCCGGCGATGTTTCCGCGAGCTACCGAGGTGAAGGCAATCGACGACTGAACGGTTGACGGCACCAGGCACAGGAACAGGAGCCCGGTGTACAGCTCGTCGGAGAGCACGCTCGGTACCAGAATTCGCGCGGCGAGCCCGAGGAGTGGGAACAGCACGAAGGTTACGGCGAGGATGAGCGAATGCAGTCTCCAGTGCTTGAGGCCCTGCCACGCTTGAGCGGGGGACAGCCTGGCACCGTAGAGAAGGAACAGCAGGGCGATCGCCGCCTTCGTCACCCACGACAACACCTCGGTTGCGGATCCGGAGGCCGGAAACATCGACGCCAGGGCAACCGTTGTCAGCATCGCGATCATGAAACCGTCGATGTAGAACTTGCCGAGAAACTTCACGAATGCAACGGTAACCACGCTTTAGTCATTGGAAAAGGCGATTCTGACTATATTGGTAATAACGAATCGCGATAGGGGTGCCGATGTTCGACCCGGTCTTGCTCAGAAGTTTCGTGGCCGTCGAACTGGCCGGCGGTTTCACAGCTGCAGCCAAGCAGTTGGGGGTGCGGCAGCCCACCGTCAGCGGGCATATCGCCAAACTGGAGAAGCAGCTCGACCGCGAACTCTTCATCCGGGACACCCACGGTGTCGAGCTGACGTCGGACGGCGCCGCGATGTTGGGCTTTGCCCGCGAGATCCTCGACGCCCAGGAAAAAGCGGTCCGGCACTTCGGTGGTGGCCACGTCAGTGGCCATGTTCGTCTCGGGGTGTCCGAAGACCTCGTCTCTCAGGAACTGCCGAAGATTCTCTTCGAGTTCCGCCGAAACTATCCGGGTATAGATCTCGAACTCTCGACCGGATTGAGCGAAGAAATTCACTCTCAATTGCGATCCGACAAATTGGATGTGGCATTTGTCAAACGCCGGCCGGGGGAGGTCCACGGTCGACTTGTCTTCGAGGACCGGCTGGTGTGGGCGGGTGCTGCGGGCGCAGTCCCGGATCTGGCGAATCCGGTCCCGGTCGTGGTCTACCCGCCACCGAGCCTGACCCGCGACGCGGCGCTCTCGGTGCTGGACCAGGCCGGTATCACCTACCGAATCGCCTGCACCACCAAAGGGCAGCTCGGACTACGTGCGGCCGCCCTCGCCGGCCTCGGGTTCATCGTCCACAGTGAGCGGTTGTTGCCGTCGGACGTCGTGCCTGTCCGAGGATTGCCGTCCCCGGGAACCATCGAGTTCACGTTGGTCACCACGGCGCGACGCGCGCAGTCGGCGCCGGAACGGGCACTGACTCGCGCGATCGTGGAAAACAGCTATCGATTCCAGCGGGCCGTCACCTAGTGGTCGTCAACGAACGAGTTCTCGCGCCAACAGATCCATCAGCAGACCGTCCTTCCACCGGCCGTGCCGATCGCGGGAATATTCGCGCATCACGCCCACATCTTTGAACCCCACCGATCGGTAGCAGGCAATAGCGACGGTGTTCTCGGTCTCCGGATCGATGATCAACCGGTGAAATTTCAGCTCGTCGATCAGATAGGCACACAGGACCCGGATCGACTCACGGCCGAAACCACGGCCGTGGCAATTCGGGTCGAGGAACAGGTCGAGTCCGGCATGACGGAAATCGGGGTTGTCCTCGTCGGCGTACCACTGGATGAATCCGATCAGCCGACCGTCGTGGAAGACGCTGTACCGAGTCGTTCCGGCCTCGGGTGCCTGCGGCCAGTCGTCGTCGGGGTTCTGCCACCACGCCACCACCTCGGGGAGCAGGTGAATCGCGCGCAGTCGGGCGTGATGTTCGGGGGCCAGGGGGACCAACATCACCCGTTCGCCGTGAAGTTCCGGAGCCGATGTCACCGATCGACCCTAACCTGGAACAATGGCCACCGTGACTGCAACGATTCTGGACGGCAAAGCCACTCGCGACGAAATCTTCGAAGACCTGAAGGTGCGGGTGAGCGCGCTGAAGGCAGCGGGCATCACGCCCGGATTGGGCACTATCCTGGTCGGCGACGATCCGGGCTCGGCGGCCTACGTGCGCGGAAAGCACAACGACTGTGCCAAGGTCGGTGTCAACTCGCTGCGCCGCGACCTGCCTGCCGACATCACGCAGGAGCAGCTCGACGCCACCATCGACGAACTCAACGCCAACCCGGAATGCACCGGATACATCGTCCAGCTCCCGCTTCCCAAACACCTCGACGAGAACGCGGCGCTCGAGCGCATCGACCCGGACAAGGATGCCGACGGCCTGCACCCGGTGAACCTGGGCCGTCTGGTGCTGGGAAAGGAAGCGCCATTGCCGTGCACGCCGCGCGGAATCTTGCATCTGCTGCGGCGTTACGAGGTGCCGATCAACGGTGCTCACGTCGTCGTCGTCGGGCGCGGTGTCACGGTCGGTCGGCCGATCGGACTCCTGCTGACCCGTCGTAGCGAGAACGCGACGGTCACCCTCTGCCACACCGGCACCCGTGATCTGGCCGCCGAGGTCCGTCGCGCCGACATCGTCGTCGCAGCCGCCGGCGTTCCCGGACTGATCACCGCTGACATGGTCAAGCCAGGTGCTGCCGTACTCGACGTAGGAGTCAGCCGCACCGACGACGGCCTGCGCGGCGACGTCGCTGCCGAAGTCGCCGAGGTAGCCGGTTTCGTTTCTCCCAATCCGGGTGGGGTCGGCCCCCTGACGCGCGCATTCCTGATCACCAATGTGGTCGAGCGTGCCGAACGAGTTCTGGCCGGGGCCTGACGGAGATGTCCGAACTGGTCGGCCTCGCGAAGAAAAACCTTCCCATGCTCGCGATACTCGCGGTGATTGCGGCGGCGGTAGTTCTCGTGTTGGCCGACCGGTGGCGTCGCGGGGCCTTCGTCTTCGGGGTGGCGGTGATCATCGGTGCTGCGGCCAGATGGTTCGTCAGTGAGGATCGGATGGGGCTCCTTGCCGTGCGTGGTCGGAAATTCGACACTGCGGCGATGGGCCTGATGGGTGCGCTCATCATCGCGCTCGCCTCCACGATCGATCCACTGGGGACCGACTGACCTCGTTCAATTTTCGTAGAATGCTTCGACGTCGATCTCGCACAAGGGAATCCACTCGGGTTCGGAGGCAGTGGGCGAGGTCGGCTTCGTGCTCCGCAACGTGAGAGCGAGGGCTGGTTCCTCGTCGATCCGTCCGACGAGGGCATACACCGTCGCAAGTTGGTGTGTACACGGGGTGCGCCTGCTGGTGCAGGTGCAGGTGCTCACGCACTCGACGAGATCCACGGCCACCGCGATACCTCGTGAGTTCAGTTCCGTGACGATGCCGTCGGCAAGCTCACCGGTGATGGCGGTCCGACTCGCGGCCTCATCGGTGTGGAGCAGTTCACGGACTCCGTCGACATCCGAGGCCGACCATCGGGGTACCGCGATGTGCACGGTCGAGGTTCTTCCCTTGGCAGTCACCTCTGCCGCGACTGTCCCCGTTGAGATCTCGCCGAATGTCACTGCGCCGCTGCGGGCCAGCCCGCGGGCGGTCGGCAGGGCGGGGTTCGGTCCGATCGCCGCCGTCTTCTCGATCGTCCGCAGCCAGGCGCGTCCCCAGGCGGTGACTCCGAATTCGTCGGCCATCAGATGATCACCGCATCACCGAGTTCGAGGACCCCGCGCAGTTCGGTATCGGGTAGGTCGGCGAGCGTCGACTCGATGTTCCCCGAAATCGATTCGGCTACCGAACGTTTGGAACGGTGCATGGCATCGACATGGTCCTCGATCGTTCCGCCGGTGACAAGGGTGTGGACGGTGACCGTTCGGGTCTGCCCAATGCGATGCGCTCGGTCCGTAGCTTGATCCTCCACCGCCGGATTCCACCAACGATCGTAGTGGATCACGTGACTGGCGCGGGTGAGGTTGAGGCCGAAACCCGCCGCCCGCAGACTCAGAACGAGAATCGGCGGCGAGACCTCGTCGGTCTGGAAGGCGTCGACCAGCTGATCTCGTCGCGTCGTACTCAGGCCGCCGTGCAGAAAAGGAACGTCGTCCAGGCCCAATTCCGTGCCCAGATGAGTCGAGAGTATCTCACCCATCGTCCGGTATTGGGTGAAGATCAGTGCGCGCTCGCCGCTGTCGACTATCTCGGCGAGCATGTCGGTTACCCGATCCAGCTTCCCGGAGCCGGCGCCCACGTCGCCGGTGACTTGGGCTGGATGATTACACACCTGCTTCAGGGTGGTCAAGAGTGCGAGTACGTTGCCTCGTCGTGCAAATCCGGATCCCAATCCGGTATCGAAGGCGTCCGATACCGCGGCCCGATACAGGCTCGCCTGTTCGACAGTCAAAGCGCAGTTGACATTCGAGAATTGTTTGGGTGGAAGATCTTTCGCTACATCAGCCTTGGTGCGTCGCAGGATGTACGGATCGATGACGGCGGCGAGTCGGGCTGCGGCGGTGGTGGACCGGCCGGATTCGATCGGAACCGCAAAACGCCGGCGAAAGCGTGCACGAATTCCGAGAACATTCGGATTCACCACGCGGAAGAGCGAATACAGATCGTCGAGACGATTCTCGACCGGAGTTCCGGTCATCGCCACCTTGGTGTCTGCGCGCAACCTGATTGCTGCCCGCGTGATCTTCGACGTCGAATTCTTGATCTGCTGGGCCTCGTCGAAGATCACCGAACTCCACGAGATATTCTCGAATTGCTCTATGTCGGAACGTAAGACACTGTAGCTGGTCAAGACGACGGTGCCGGCTGCGAAGTTCGGTGGGAAGGTTCGGGCCGAGCCGTGATGTACGTACTGGGGCATGTTCGGCGCGAACCGCTCGATCTCGCGACGCCAGTTTCCGAGAACGGACGTCGGGCAGATCACCAGATGGGGTCCGTCGGCCGCTCTGACAGCGATCATCGAAATGGCCTGCAGGGTCTTGCCCAACCCCATTTCGTCGGCGAGGATTCCGCCGCCGGGCAGCATCGTCAACCAGTGCACGCCCTGTACCTGGTACGGCCGCAATGTTGCCCGGATTCCGGCGTCGGCGATCCGACCGACTATCTGTGTGGCCTCGATGAAAAGACGCACCGTTGATGCCGCGCTTCGGATTGCCGTGTCGTCGCGGCGCAGTGCGGCATGCGCAGCCGTCGGGAGTTGCTCGTGTTCGCCGGATTCGACAACCCGCATCCACGCGAGCACCGATTCCGCCAGTTCGGGCCGAGCAACATCGAGACACCGCAATGCGCCCACCGCGGTTTCGATATCGAGCAATTGCGCGCACACGTCCGTGGGCTTCACGCGGCCGTCGATCGGCACTGCCAGTCGGCACACGGTCGACGTGCCGCCGGTCAATCCCAGCGAGGTCATCTGTTGATCGAGATCGGGTGCACCCCAGAACGCGAACGACATGTGCTCGGGCAGATAGGTAGCTTGAAGGCGCTCTGCGAAGGGGTGGGTCACGGTCGCCGATGTTAGCCTCTCACGCCTTCTGCCGCTCGTGAAAATGTCGGGAAAACCTGCAGATCAACTGTGGTTTTCCCGACATTGACCGATCCGGGACGGGCATGTCCGGCCGATGCGTCGTGGGGTCAGCGAGACGAGCGGGCCAAGTCCATGGTTCGACGCAAGAGTCCGGCGACCGCATCGGCTTCGGTCAGGAAACCGTCGTGGCCGTCCTTGGAACGAAGTATCTCGAGCCCACTGCACGTCGAGATGCCGTCGGCCATCTCCTTCTGCAGGCGTAGCGGGTACAGCCGATCGGAATCGACGCCGCCGACGACGACGGGAGCGGTGATCGACGCCAACGCGGCCGCGACGCCGCCGCGGCCACGGCCGACGTCGTGGCGGTTCATCGCTTCGGTCAGCAATACGTACGTGCTGGGATCGAAGCGTGCCACGAGCTTGTCTGCCTGATGTTCGAGGTAGCTCTGGACCGCGTATCGTCCTCCACGCCAAGGATTCTCGCCGTTCTGGGCGAAGTTGGCGAAACGGGTGTCAAGCTCACCTTCCGCGCGGTACGTCAGATGCGCCATGCGACGAGCGATACCCAGTCCGACTCGAGGTGCGCGACCGGTTCCGTGATAGTCGCCGCCCTGCCAGTCCGGGTCCGCCACGATCGCTGCGATCTGGGTGGTCTGTGTCCCGATCTGATCAGCGGTGGCACGTGAGCCGGTGGCAAGAACCAACGCGGCCCGCACGTTGTCCGGATAGGTGACAGTCCACTCCAGTGTTCGCATACCGCCCATCGAGCCACCGACAACCGCCGCCAGTTTGTCGATACCGATCAGATCGACGAGCTTCTTCTCCGCGGCGATCTGATCCCGGATGGAAATTTCGGGAAAGCGGCTTCCCCACGGTCGGCCGTCGTCGGCGAGGGAAGCCGGTCCGGTAGTGCCGCGACAGCCCCCCAGGACGTTGGTGGCGATCACACACCATTCATCGGTGTCCACCGGGTCGCCGGGGCCGACCATGCCGTTCCACCAGCCGGGTGAGGGCTGATGTTCGGAGACAGGCCCGGTGACGTGAGAGTCGCCGGTCAGCGCATGCTCGACGAGTACGACGTTGTCGAGAGTAGGAGCCAGCTCACCCCATCGCTGGACGGCCAACGACACCGAGGGCAGAACAGCACCGCTCTCGAGCTCGAGCGAGCCGATGTTCACGATGCCGACCTCGCCGTTCGGCGGTGGCAACAGGGACTCCAATGTGCGCTCGGCTTCGTTCACGGTCAAGAGGTCGCCGCCGCAGCGAAGCCGGTGGCGAATATCCTGCAGGTGTCGGTCATAGTCGTTCACTCCAGTGGTCTGACGTGGGCAAGTCGGACGAGGCGGCACGCCTCCAGCTGGGTTCTATCGGTGCGAGCGACACATACTGACAACCTCCGTTTGACTCGGCCCTTCCAGTGGGCCCGTCCAGCGGGCCGCGCTTGTCCCGCGACGTCGTGTGACATCGCGCAACCTGGTCATCACCCGGGGCACCCCACCGCGGTTGGAGGGTTGCCGGTCAGCAAGCCGGGGCTCGATGCTGACGCTCATGACCTCGACTCAGATATTAGCGTTCGCCGGACGGCTCCGAGGCAGGTGGTGTCGGCAGCCGATCCTGGTGCTGTCGGGAACGGCGTTCGGTTCCTCCGGAAATCTCCGCCCGGCCTTCGACGACGCACCCCGAACCGGCGTGAGGGAGCAGACGATCACGGTGGCCACTATCGGGGTACCAGACGACGGCGAGCGGAAAAGTGAGATGGTCGGTGTGGCCGTCGACGAGACCGCCGTCGTAGGTGGAGCGCTCGGGTGGCCGAGCAGACGGACGTAGGCCGGGTCGTGTGCCCCGGCGACACCTCGACGCCGATCCGCGTACTGCCCCACATACCGCGACGGCATGGAGAACGTCGAGCAGGAACTCGGCGGGCTTCTCGGTGGTGAGCCCTGAGCATGACCGTCGGTCTGCTCAGTGCAATGGTCTGCTCAGTGCAATGGTCTTCTCAGTGCAATGGTCGACGCGATCCTCGTGGCCCGCACCGTGCCTCACGAGCAACCGCACTTTCCCGACGAGATCGTGCAGAGCACTCGCGCCCACGCACGCGATTGACGCGCGAGGGGAATCGACCGGTGGAAAAGCAATGGGCTCAACGGTGTCAGCGGAATCGGGACACTCGGATCGGCGGCTATCGCAGGAGTTGACGGCGTTCGATCGCGACCTAAGTCCTGGAGCGTCGGCGATGACTCGCGCATCGCCGCGAACTCGGTTGGGGGCCTGCTTCGACGGACCCGCCCTGATAATCTCGTCGGCGCACGATCAGAGGGGGTCTGATCGGCAGAGGAGACACGTGGTGGGGACATTCGCAGCGGACATGGAGCAACTCCTGAGGCTTGGAGGTGTCCTGGACGGGTTGGGAACCAGGGCAGCGGCATTGCGGGGATAGGGCCGACTTCGGGGCCGTTCATGTCCGCACCGGGAGGCATTTCGGCGTCGATGCTCGAGGCATCGTCGATATCGGCTGACGTGATCGCGACGAACAATCGGCGGCGGAGTTGGCTGCCACCTTCACCGATGCGACAGGTCAGTTGCTACCGGAGGAGCCGCTCTCGTGAATGTCACATGCGCGCAATTGCTGTCGTGGAACTCGTCGATGCTCACCGATGTCACCGACGCGCTGGAAGCGGTGGCGGCAATTGCGCGGAACGGATATTTTCGAGATCGACGCATCGTCGCAACGTGCACGATTGGCGATCGTGTCGGTGGAGGGGGACGGATTCGACGTCTCCGAACAGTTGGTGGTCACGGACAGGCAACCGGATACCGACGACGCTCGGGTGTCGTTACTGAAGGATCGGGCACGGGAGTTGGCAGATGCCGCTTCCGCTACGGTGACCGCCGACGAGACAGTACGTGAGACGCTGTCGGCTACACGGAACGGTTTGCGGGCAACCTTCGTCTCTGTCGCGACGTCGGGCGGCGACCAAGGTCGTTCCGATGCTTCCGTTCTCGTCGATGATCCGTCCGCATTGACCCCGGAGCGGATACGTCGGTTGGAGGAAGGCGGGCATCTGACTGCCGAGCAGATCGGGGCGCTCGAACGCGGGGACACCGCGACGATTCCGGCGTCGCAGATGGAGTACCTCGATCAGATTGTGCGATCGTTGGACGGAAGGTCGCCGCAGGAGATCGAGGACTTGTTGTCCGCGTTGCCCGAAGGCGCCCGGACCGGTGTGGTCAATTCGCTGCAGATCGTCTCCAACGAGCACGTTACCGCCTCGGTGCACGGCGATTCGGAGGTACCCACCAACGGCGGTCTCGACGCACGGCGATTCGGAGGTACCCGCCAACGGCGGTCTCGACGCACGGCGATTCGGAGGTACCCACCAACGGCGGTCTCGACTTGCTTCCGAAGGAGATGCGAGAGTCGTTGACTCGCAACGATTTGATCGAAATCACATTCGATGCGGGTGTGTCAGGGTTTTCACCACGATCGGGCTCAACGGTGTCGCGGACAATCAGGCGGTAGCCTCGATAGTCGCGATGGGTGACGATCGGTACAAGAACGGTAGCGAGCTCGACAGGTCGCTGTTGGACGTGGGCAGGCGATACCTGGACACCTCAGGTCGCCTACGAGCAACTTGCTCCGTCCGAGAGGCCGTTCTTCTTCGCTGACGGGAAGACCCCCGATGCAGGATTGACGCAGGCATCTTTGCCGCCCGGATCTGTTGCAGACAGTCTCAGTTCATTCGAAACGCGTACGACGATGTAGTGCGTGCGGATGGCTAGGTGGGCAGTCCGTTCGGTGATTGTGGCGGTGTGTTGTGTTCTGGCGGAGTCAGGTTGTGCTGGTTCGGATGAATCCGATGATGGGCCGGCGCAGGCCAAGCCGGAGCTGTTCACCAATTTCACACCGCACGTGTGGTCGGCGGACGCGGGCGTCGACTTGTTCGGTCGCGGTTCGGAACTGTTACGGGCGGCCAGTGAGGACGGATTCTATTGGCCCAAGCCCGGAGTGGGGTCTTCGTGGCCGGCGTTCCCGGAGATCGACGACTATTTTCCGGGTTTCACCGCTGCGTTACCGACTGGTCGTGACCCTTTCGGCAACTATCGTTGGGATGATCGTCGGGAGTACACGAAACCTCTCGTCGAGACTGTGTTTGCGCATTTGACGGACTACTCGGAGTCCGAGATGGAGGTATCGGCGTCGGTGTGTAGCTATTTCCTGCATTCCGTTCCCGGTATCGATGATGCCAACCCGCCGTCGATGGTGTATCGGATCGTGTTGCACAAGCCGGATGCCGATGCCGGGATTGGTGGTTGCAGCAGTTTCCGACGTTGACCCATCCCAATCCGGACTTGCCGTTTCAGACCCAGCCGCCGGGGTTCGTGGCTCCGGTGGCACCGGTGGGCGTGCAGTATCCGGGGTGGATCGGTCCGTCGAATGCCGGCTGATCGTGCACCGAACGTAGCGCGTGAACGTGACAGTTGCCGCCCGTCGACGATCAGACGGTTTCGGGTAGTTCCAGATGATGCCCCATCCGATCGCGTTTGGTTCGCAGGTATTCGATGTTGTATCGAGTCGGAAACGTCTGTACCGGAATGCGGTCCGTGATGCGCACTCCCAGCGCGGACATGTCGTCGACCTTCGCCGGATTGTTGGTCATGAGGTGAATCGAGCGGATTCCGAGCAAGTCGAGTATCCGGGCGGCAGTGCGGTAGTCGCGGTCGTCGATCGGGCACCCCAGAGCGAGATTCGCGTCGACGGTGTCCAGATCCCGATCCTGTTGCAGTGCATAGGCTTGTAGTTTCTGCCCGAGTCCGATGCCACGGCCTTCTTGGCCGTTGAGGTAGACGACGGCGCCCAGACCTCGGCCCGCGATTTCCTCGACCGCGTAGCTCAACTGCGGTCCACAGTCGCAGCGCAACGAACCGAACAGGTCGCCGGTGAGGCATTCGCTGTGCACCCGCACCGGAACGTTGTCCGCGCCGGCTACGTCTCCGCAGACCATCGCTACGTGCTCGATACCGTCGTAGTCGAGAAACGCCGTGGCAGTGAAGTTCCCGGTCGGCGTCGGAATGCACGCGCTGCCGGTGGCGGTCACGGTCTGCGCTCCTGCGCGGAGATGTTCGTCGAGTTCTGCGATGGTGATGACCGGAAGTCCGTGATTCGCCGCGAATTCTCTGGCATCGTCGCCGCGCAGCATCTCACGTTTGTCCGCAGTAACCAGTTCACAAATCAGTGCGGCCTCCCGGACTCCTGCGGCGGCGCAGAGATCGGATCCTGCTTCGGTGTGCCCGGGGCGAACCGCCACCCCACCGTCGCGCGTCTGTAACGGCATGACGTGGCCGGGTCTGGCGAAATCGTCACCCGAGACCGTCGGGTCGCTGAGCGCGCGAATGGTAGCGGCTCGATCCGAAGCGCTGATACCGGTGCTCGTGCCGATCGTGTAGTCCACGCTGTGCAGAAATGCGGTGCCGTGGCTTTCGGTGTTGTCCAGGACCATCGGCGGAAGGCGCAGTTCTGCTGCGCGACTTTCGGTGATCGTCGTGCACAGGAAACCCGACGTGTGTTCGAGGAAGAATGCCACGGCATCGGTGTCGACGAACTGCGCGGCCATGACCAGGTCGGCTTCGTTCTCGCGATCCTTCTCGTCCAGGACGACGACTGTCCTTCCGCGGGCGATTGCCGATATTGCGTCGAGTGCGGCAGTGTTCGTCATGATCTGACCTCGAACCTTCGATGAGTTGAACTGTGAAAAATTGTGTGAGTTGGATCACTCGAGCGTAGGCAGTGTCAGCGAGGTGGGAACAGTCCACAAAAGTGGACACTTTCGGCGTCGGACGCGCCAGGGGTTCGCAGTGAGGCGATGCGTGTCCGAGTCCGCTCTGACCCGAAGTGATTGTTACCGACGGGTAAGAAAGTGCTGGTGGGGTCGCCGGTTGCGAGAACGCCGGCTAGCAGTACGCTTGTCTTGTTTAGGACTCATCACCCGAGATAAGTCCATACCGTCTAGGTTTGCCAATCGAACCGTTCGCGGATCCACTCCTATCGAGTGCCCGCAACCGTGTAACCAGGGAAACTTCCTAGGAGGACGCGAAGCACCCATGTCCAAAATCAAGGTTGAGGGCACCGTCGTCGAACTCGACGGCGATGAGATGACGCGCATTATCTGGCAGTTCATCAAAGACAAGCTGATTCACCCGTATCTCGACGTCGACCTCGAGTACTACGACCTCGGCATCGAATACCGCGACGAGACCGATGACCAGGTCACCATCGACGCCGCGCATGCCATCCAGAAGCACGGCGTGGGCGTCAAGTGCGCCACCATCACTCCGGATGAAGCTCGCGTCGAGGAATTCGGCCTCAAGAAGATGTGGCGGTCGCCCAACGGCACCATCCGCAACATCCTCGGCGGCACGATCTTTCGGGCACCGATCATCATCTCGAACGTTCCGCGACTCGTGCCGGGCTGGACCAAGCCGATCATCATCGGCCGTCACGCGTTCGGTGACCAGTACCGAGCCACGGACTTCAAGGTCCCCGGTCCCGGCAAGGTGATGATCACCTACACCCCCGAAGACGGCAGCGCGCCGATCGAACACGAACTGGTCAACTTTCCCGCCGAGGGTGGGGTCGTCCAGGGGCAGTACAACTTCACCGAGTCGATTCGCGACTTCGCTCGCGCGTCGCTCACCTACGGCTTACAGCAGAACTACCCGGTATATCTGTCGACGAAGAATACGATCCTGAAGGCGTACGACGGCGCGTTCAAGGACATCTTCCAGCACGTCTACGAGACTGAATTCAAGGCGGAGTTCGACGCGGCGGGTCTGACCTACGAACACCGTCTCATCGACGACATGGTCGCTTCCGCACTCAAGTGGGAGGGCGGCTACGTCTGGGCATGCAAGAACTACGACGGCGACGTCCAGTCCGACACCGTCGCGCAGGGCTTCGGCTCGCTCGGCCTGATGACGTCGGTGTTGCTCACGCCGGATGGACGGACCTGTGAAGCAGAAGCTGCTCACGGCACGGTGACGCGTCACTATCGTCAACATCAGCAGGGTAAGCCCACCTCGACCAACCCCATCGCCTCCATTTTCGCGTGGACTCGAGGGCTCGAGCATCGAGGCAAGCTCGACAGCACTCCCGAGGTGGTCGGCTTCGCCCACCAGCTCGAGGACGTGGTCGTCAAGACCGTCGAGTCTGGTCAGATGACCAAGGACCTCTCGATGCTCGTCGGCGGCGACCAGGGTTACCTGACCACCGAAGAGTTCCTCGGTGCGCTCGATGTGAATCTGCAGAAGTCGAAGGCTGCCAAGTAGTTTCGCAGTTCTCCGGTGACGGGTGCCCGGCTTCCCGGGCGCCCCGTCGCCGTATCGCGACGATATGCGACAGATCACGTGAGTGAACTCACCGGCTCTCGCTTGGAAGTCGAGCAGCCTCTGCGACCACAATTGACCGGTGACGTCGTCTACTCTTCCTGGCTCAACCGCACCGCATACCGAAGTCGGTGACGGTCGCTCCGTCCGGGGCCCGGCGATGCTCGCACTCGCTCTCGGTGGATTCGGGATCGGCACCACCGAATTCGTGGCGATGGGGTTGCTGCCGGAAATGGCGACCGGACTGGGGATTTCCGAGCCGACCGCCGGCCACGTCATCTCCGCATACGCGCTCGGAGTGGTGGTGGGCGCACCGTTGATCGCGGCGCTGTCCGCGCGTGTTCCTCGTCGAACGCTGCTCATCGGACTCATGATCGCGTTCACCGTAGGTAATGCCGCCTCCGTGTTCGCGCCCTCCTATGTCACGCTCATGCTGGCCCGCTTCGTCGCCGGCCTTCCTCACGGCGCCTACTTCGGTGTCGCCGCTCTGGTCGCCGCACACCTGGCTCAGCCCGGGAAAAGGGCCAAGGCAGTCGCGCAGGTGATGCTCGGACTCTCGGTGGCCAACGTCGTCGGAGTGCCCGTTGCGGCCTGGATCGGTCAAACCTTGGGCTGGCGTAGCGCTTTCGCGTTGGTCGCGGTGATCGGGGTGGCAACGGTAGCCGCACTGTTCGGGTGGATTCCGCGACTCGACGCGATGAAGGTGACCAACCCGATCACCGAGTTGGGGGCACTACGTCGGGTTCAGGTGTGGATGACGTTGGCAGTGGGCACGATCGGTTTCGGCGGCATGTTCGCGGTCTACTCGTACATCAGTACGACGCTCACCGACGTCGCCGGGCTGGCATCGTCGCTGGTCCCCTTGGCGCTGATGCTCTACGGCCTCGGTATGGTCGCCGGAAACTTCGTCGGCGGCTATCTCGCCGACCGCAATCTGATCCGCGGCCTCTTTCTGTCGATGGCCTCGTTGGCCGTAGTCCTTGCGATCTTCGTCGTTGCGGTCCGCAATCCGTACACCGCTCTGGTTTTCGTCTTCCTGATCGGTGTCACCGGGACGTCGATGGTTCCCGGATTGCAGATGCGGTTGATGGACGTCGCCGAGGACGCGCAGACTCTTGCGGCCTCGCTGAACCATGCGGCACTGAATACTGCCAATGCGTTCGGAGCCTGGATCGGCGGTGTCGTGATCGCGGCCGGGTTCGGGTACACCGCGCCGGCGGCGGTCGGTGCGGGGCTGGCGATCGCTGGTATCGGGGTGCTCGTGATCACGGTTGTTCTGCAACGGCGAGCCGAGAGCGCGATCGCGTCGGTGTGATCGGCTACGGTGCTTGCCGTGTCAGAAACCGTTTCCCACACCGTCACGTCCGTCAACGTCAACGGCGTCCGCGCCGCCGCCCGTAAGGGAATGCTCGGCTGGCTCGAGTCGACCGCCGCGGATTACATCTGTCTGCAGGAAACGCGGGCATCGGACACACAGCTTCGCGAAACTCTCGAACCGGCACTCAGTGGTGGCTGGTTCCTGGCCTCGGCCGAGCCCTCGGCCAAGGGGCGAAACGGAGTGGCGGTGCTCTCTCGCACCGAACCCGATGCTGTGCGCGTCGGACACGGCGACGACGAGTTCCACGAGGCCGGTCGCTACATCGAGGCAGATTTCGGGGACCTGACGATCGCGAGCCTGTACCTGCCGTCCGGCGAGGCGTTGACCCCCAAGCAGGCGGAGAAGGAACGTTTCATGGCGTCCTTCGCCGAGCATCTCGCGTCCACGGCTGCCGCCGCCGAAGGGGCCGGTCGCCACGTCGTCGTGAGCGGTGACTGGAACATCGCGCACACCGAGCTAGATCTGAAGAACTGGAAGACCAACCGGAAGTCGTCGGGATTCCTGCCGGAGGAGCGCGCCTGGATGGACGTGGTGTTCGCAGAGGACTCCGCCTGGGTCGACGTCTTCCGCACGTTGCACCCCGGTGTCGACGGCCCGTACTCGTGGTGGTCGTACCGGGGTAAGGCGTTCGACAACGATTCCGGGTGGCGAATCGACTACCAGGTCGCCACGAGAGGTTTGGCCGAACGGGCGAAGGTCGCCGTGGTCGAGCGTGCCGAGTCCTACGACCTCCGCTGGTCGGATCACGCACCCGTCACCGTCTCGTACGGATAGGAACGTCGATGGCCGAGGGTTCGAAAATGCCGAGTGCCAAGACACGTAACGCTGTCGTCACCGTCGTCGTCGCAGTGGTGGCGGTGGTGCTGGCCGTGACGTTGTCGTCGCGGGAGTCCGACGATTCGGCGCAGGCTGGTTCGTCGGCATCGGTCGCAGCGTCGGCGTCTACCGCGGCTCCGACGTCAACCGCAGGGCCGGCGTCGAGTGTGCGCACCAAACCTGGAGCGAACACCGAGGAGCCGACCAGCGCCGCGCCCACCTCCGCTCAGCAGTCCACCGGCGATGCCCCGGAACGTGTGCTCGCGACACTGAACGAGATCGACGCGGGCCGGTGGCCGGATTCCGCGAATGCGCCCGGTACCAAAGGCGGAGATACCTTCCGAAACAGCCAGGGCAGGCTTCCCGCTGTCGGTGCCGGCGGAGGTCGCGTCGTCTATCGAGAATGGGACGTCAACCCCAAGAAGAACGGTCGAGGCCGGGACGCCGAGCGCATCGTGACCGGCAACGACGGTTCGGCGTGGTACACCCTCGATCACTACGACACGTTCACGAGGATCCGATGATGGCCGAACGAGAATTCGTCACACTCGAGCAGTGGTTGGATCCGTCCACGGATACGACCTCGGTGGCGCTGGTCGGGGCAGCGGATCGGGGGGACGAGCTCGCTCGACAACTTCGCCTCGAGAACTTCGTGGTTCGGGCAGTTCGCGGTGCTCGGATGAGAACCACCACGGCAGTGTTCGACGAGTTCGCAGCGGCATTTCAGTTCCCTGCGTATTTCGGCCGGAACAAAGACGCGTTCGACGACGTGATGCGTGATCTCGACGATGTACTCGGTCTCGGGGCGGGGTACGTCCTCGTGGTCCGCGACGCGGACGCATTGCTCAGTGATCAGTCCGATCAGCGTTCCTGGTTCCGGGAGACCATGGACTTCTACGCGCAGGAGTGGTCTCCGGTCGTCTTCCGAACCGTCTACCAATTCGAGTCGGGAAGCTGCGAACCGCACGTCGGTGACCTCATGGAATTGCACTACCCGGACACCGCTCCGCAACACTGAACTCCGGTCGTGAAAAGATCGGAACCATGTCGACCGCGCCAGAACAGCAACCCACAGCAAAGCCCCGAGTGCTCTCCGGAATCCAGCCCACGTCGGATTCCTTTCACCTCGGGAACTACCTGGGCGCCTTGCAACAGTGGGTTCCCCTGCAGGACGACTTCGACGCGTTCTACTTCATTCCGGATCTGCACGCCATCACCGTCGCCCAGGATCCGAAGGAACTCCGCCGCCGCACCAAGGTGGCAGTGGCTCAGTTGTTGGCGGTGGGGATCGATCCCGACCGGGCGACGCTGTTCGTGCAGAGCCAGGTTCCCGAGCACGCCCAGCTCGCCTGGGTGCTCAACTGCATCACAGGTTTCGGTGAAGCGAGCCGGATGACACAGTTCAAGGACAAGTCCGCCAAGCAGGGGAGTGAGCATGCCAGCGTCGGGCTGTTCACCTACCCGGTGTTGATGGCTGCCGATATCCTCCTCTACCGCCCGCAACGGGTTCCGGTCGGTGAAGATCAGCGTCAGCACCTCGAACTTGCACGCGACCTGGCCACACGATTCAACTCGCGGTACGGAAAGTCGTTCGTGGTGCCGGAACCGCAGATCATCAAGGGCACGGCGAAGATCTACGACCTGCAGGAACCGACTGCGAAAATGAGCAAGTCGGCGGCCAGCCCCGCCGGGCTGATCAATCTGCTCGACGATCCCAAGGTATCGGCCAAGAAGATCAAGTCGGCGGTGACGGACAACGAGCGGGAAATCCGCTTCGATCCGCAGGGCAAGCCTGGTGTCAGTAATCTGCTCACCATTCAGTCGGCGCTGTCCGGTGTCTCTGTCGACGCGTTGGTCACCGGTTACGAAGGCAAGGGTTACGGCGACTTGAAGTCCGATACAGCGGACGTGCTCGCAGAATTCGTGACCCCGCTCAAAGCCAAGGTGGACGACTATCTGGCAGACGAAGCCGAACTCGATCGCATCATGGCGGCTGGGGCGCAACGCGCCCGTGAGGTGTCTTCGCGCACTCTTGCCACCGTGTATGAGAAGGTCGGGTTCCTGACGCCCAAGGGATGACTTGAAGGCTGACCCAACCGACTGATGGACCGACGTATCGGGAGACGGCACATGGCTGACACCACGGACACCGAGCCGAGTTTCCTCGATCGGCAACGGGCGGCGAGGCCATGGCTCGATCATCTGGTGCGTGCGGGCGGTCGGTACCAGGCGCAGAAGGGCGACTATTACGCGGCCGGAATCACGTATTTCAGTGTTCTGGCGTTGATTCCGATCATCATGGTTGCATTTGCGGTCGCCGGTTTCGTGCTGGCGGGGCGCCCCGACTACTTGGAATCGATTCAAGAGCAGATCACGAACAACATTCCGGGCAGTCTCGGCGACACGATCACGGACTTGATCCAGTCGGCGATCGATTCTCGCGCGAGTGTCGGTGTGATCGGTCTTCTCGGTGCGGCGTACGCTGGGCTCGGTTGGATGGCGAACGTGCGAGACGCGCTCACCGCCATGTGGGAGAGCAAACGTCAACCGAAAGGTTTCGTACGCACCAAACTCGGTGATGCAGCAGCATTGGTGGGGCTGGGTTTGGCGTTGGTGGTCTCCCTTGGAATGTCGGCGGTGAGCAGTGGTCCGGGCGCTCGGCAAGTTGTCGAGTGGCTCAATCTGGGGAACATCACCGGGATCGGATTCGGGTTGCGAGTGGTGTCCACGCTGTTGTCGGTCGCGGCGACGTGGGCGTTGTTCCTGTGGGTCATCGC
Organism: Rhodococcus sp. 27YEA15; assembly: GCF_049739425.1. Lineage (NCBI taxonomy): Bacteria > Bacillati > Actinomycetota > Actinomycetes > Mycobacteriales > Nocardiaceae > Rhodococcus > Rhodococcus sp. 27YEA15. The sequence continues at coordinate 3,243,236 of NZ_JBMHHW010000001.1, read as the reverse complement.
GAGGCTGCCGCGTGAGCCCGTCGCGCTGCGCAGTGCCGTTCGTGCCGCCGTGATTGCCGCAGTAGTGTTCGAGGTCTTCAAACAGGTTGGTGCCATCTATCTGTCGTCGGTGAGTAGCGGCCCGGCCGGTGTTGCATTCGGACCCATCATCGGTTTGCTGGTATTCGTGTTCACCGCGTCACGGATGTTGTTGTTCTGCACAGCCTGGGCCGCCACCACCACGGAAAGCATGGCGCTGGCCTTCGTACCACCGCCGGATCCGGCGATCATCTCGCCGCGTGTCGTTGTCAGTGGCAGAGCTTCGCCGTCGCGGGCTACGGCCCTCGTCGTCACCGGTGCGGCTGCGGCACTGGGTCTTTCCGGTGTGCTCCGCAGGCGTTCGCGGTAGCGGTTCGGCACCAGTACCGATTTGACGATGCGCGGTTCAGGTGCCGGAGTCTTCGCCGTTTGCGTGCCATTCGATCCAGTCGACAGCCTCGTCGGTGAGCTCGCAGGATCCGTCGTCGGACTCGTCGGACCACCACGCAGGGTCGGTCCGGCCGCTGTTGACGGCCAGAAGTTCGACCAGTACCGCTGGGTCCAGCGGTTCGCCGTTGTGCTCGATCAGCCAGTCTCGGGTATCTCGGGTAAGGATCGGCCACCACTCGGTGATATTCATATGCACCACTCTGCGCTGTCATCGGGCGCACGTACATCCGGAATGACCCTGATCCGGTAAGGATGGTTCCACGACGAATCGGCGATCGTCCAGCCGTGCGGAATCGAATAGTCTCGCCAACACGGCGGCGCCCCATGTCGTGAGCAAGAACGAGCCGCGGATGCCCTGATCGGTCAGATGTACTCGCATCCCCGCCGCTTTACCGAGGTAATTGTTCGAAAATCGCCCCAATGTCACCGACATCGAATAGTGTATACACTTGTAGGGCTTGATGAGGGCTTGGCGGTATTCATGTAAGCGATGATCCGACGATGCCGGGCAATGCTGTTGCTCGGCATCGTCTACAGCCCGGTCAAGTCCCTCGTACCGCCCCTCGTGATTTCTCGCCGAGTACGCGACCGGAAGTTACGAAGATGCCGTCATCGCCGAACGGTGAGACAAGTACCTGCGAAAACGGCTCCGATGAGACAAGCTTTGACATCGAGGGCGAGGCATTTCAAGTTGGGCACGCCCTTCCTTATCGGGTCATCTGCATCCGATGTGGCCGAGTTCGTTTCGGTCTGCCGGTACAGCAGACCTCAAAGGCTTTGACGAACCGCGGGGGCCGCTTCGTTCCATCCGCCGCTGACGAACCGCGGGGGCCGCTTCGTTCCATCCGCCGCTGGAGCACATCCCCGCTCGCCCGTTTCGGGGTTAATGTGCGTTATGTTTCTTTGCGGGGCTCACGACTGTGAGCTACCGCGCACCCGGAGCGGGTGTGGACTGCACCGGGAGGGCACGCTTGTCATGACTGTTGTCGATCGATCACCTTCACCGCGGTGGCGGGTCCGACTCGCCGCGACCCTCAGTGCCGCCGCTCTGTCGGTCGCTGCAGTGGTCACCGGGACGAGTGCAGCATCGCCGACACCGTCATCGGCACCCCCATCACGGTCGGTGCAGGCCCCTTCGGGGTGGCGATCACCCCGAACGGGAACCGCGCCTACGTCACCAACAATGCCGACGACTCGGTGTCGGTGATCGACACCGCCTCAGGCACCACCATCGGCAACCCCATCCCCGTCGGCGCAAGTCCGTCCGGGGTGGCGATCACCCCAGACGGGAACCGCGCCTACGTCACCAACTGGGGCGGCAGTTCGGTGTCGGTGATCGACACCGCCTCAGGCACCACCGTCGGCAACCCCATCCCCGTCGGCACAATGCCGTACTCGGTGGCGATCACCCCCGACGGGAACCGCGCCTACGTCACCAACTGGGACGGCAACTCGGTGTCGGTGATCGACACCGCCTCAGGCACCACCATCGGCAACCCCATCCCCGTCGGCGCATACCCGTCCGGGGTGGCGATCACCCCGGACGGGAACCGCGCCTACATCACCAACCAGACCAGCAACTCGGTGTCGGTGATCGACACCGCCTCAGGCACCACCATCGGCAACCCCATCCCCGTCGGCACAACCCCGTTCGGGGTGGCGATCACCCCCGACGGGAACCGCGCCTACGTCAGCAACCAGTACGGCAGCTCGGTGTCGCTGATCGACACCGCCTCAGGCACCACGATCGGCAACCCCATCAAGGTCGGCTCACGTCCGTCCGGGGTGGCGATCGCCCCGGACGGGAACCGCGTCTACGTCGCCAACTTGAACGGCAACTCGGTGTCGGTGATCGACACCGCCGCGACTCCGCCTACCGTGGTCGCTACCGTCCCGGTCGGCGCAAGTCCGATCGGGGTGGCGATCACCCCCGACGGCTCGCGCGTCTACGTCACCAACCGGGGCGATAACTCGGTGTCGGTCATCGCGATCGACCGGGCGCCGACACTGAGCGGAACCCCCACCACCGCGGCACTCGACCAGCCCTACCGGTACACCTTCACCGTCACCGGCCAACCCACTCCGACCGTGACCATCACCTCCGGCCACCTACCGGACGGCCTCACGCTCTCCCCAACCGGTGAGCTCTCCGGAACCCCCACCACCGCAGGCCAATTCGAATTCACCGTCACCGCCACCAACGGCATCGGCGACGACGCAGAACTACCGGTAGTCCTCGACATCACCGACACCACCACAACCCCCACCGGATCCCTCGAATTCGGGTCCGGAATATTCGGGTCATAGAACCGGAATTCCTGACCCCATCACCACACCCACACCGTGGCCGCTCACCCCGCAACACAGGGTGAGCGGCCACCGTCCTTCACACCCGGCGTCAGGGCATGCACCGGTAGGAAGATCCAGCCCGCATGTATCTCACATCTGCATAACCGCAGATATTCATCTCCAATTTTCATGGTGTCCGATTTTTGTCTCATCATCATCAGGCGATGGCGGCAGAAAAAGTGCCGCCATCGCCTGATGAAAATGAGACGAAGACCAGTTAATACAGTACCAATGAGACAAGTCCCGACTCAAAAGTTGGGACAAACCTAGTTATGCAAGCCGTTCCTATGCTCCAATTGCATACAACCTTCCCTCGGTCGGCGACGCGATCTGCGTTCGGTCCCGCCCGCATGACCAGCGAGTTCGACCAATGCCTGTTTATCTCTGACCCAACCAAACCGTGTGCAGACCCAATCACGTCCCAGCAGATTTCCATCAACAGAAAGCCGTAGCGCCCACGGCGTCATCGAGTTCAAACAGCCGAGCTAGCTATTCCGACCACTGCCATTTAAATAAATGACACACGGCCCGTCGGTATCTCATACATACATAACACGCGATCCACATCCAGGTGTGCGTTGAAGGTCGTCGAATCATGAACTACAGTCCGTATGGTCCGCTTTCCTAGAGGGAGCCCGGCCGACCAACATTTTCGCTGTTCATCTGCAATAGTGCGCACCGTGCGCACCCGACCTGAAAGACAGGCCTTGCAACTCGAAAAGATCCGTATCAAAAACTTTCGTGCGCTGAAGGATGTCACCCTCCCTCTGTCGACCTTCGGATGCCTAATCGGCGAGAATAACGCTGGCAAGTCATCGGTTCTGCACGCATTGCACCTCGTACTCACCGGCAGCACTCCCCGTAGCGTCGACATCCACGACTACCATTCCACGTCGTTGCCGATCCGGATCGAGTTGACGATCAGCGCGATCAACGCCGAGGACTTGGCGCGAATCTCCGATGCAGGAAATCGCACAAGCTTCGAAAATGACATCGTCGATGGCACGGTCACCCTGGTACGCAGCATTCCGCCTGGTGAGAGTAGATCTTCCTTAAAGATTCGCAAGTTCGGCCCCGCGGAAGATCGTTTCACGGACGGTGTACTTAAGCCGACGATGAAGGGTAAGAAGAACCCGGCCCTTCGAGAAGCTGTAGTGGAACTGATCCCGGAACTCGAATCTAGGCTCGGCGAGAAACCGACACAACCACAGGTTCTTGAGGCGCGCGACCACATCGTCGAGAGCCTTCCGATCTCGGAGAAAGTCCTTCGAGACGAGCCTCTAGGTACCGGCATCGACGCCGCTATTTATGCCTTTCTGCCTGAACCGCTCTATATCGAGGCAGTCAAAGACGTTGCCACCGAGCTGAAGACGAGTGGATCCGCTACATTCGGAAAACTGCTCAAGATCTTGTTGGACGAGGTGACCGACCAACTCGGGGATATCGAAGAGCAGTTCTCGAGCATCCAACGGAAGCTCAGCAGAGTATTCGACAAATCGGGAAACCACACCGACGATCGCCTCGAGCAGGTCAAGAGGATCGAGAGCACCATCGAAGGTTTCGTCCGAGAGAGTTTTCCGGGCATCGACCTGAAAATGGTTGTCCCTGTCCCAGAGATCAAGACCATTGTCGCAGGCGCTGAGCTTACCGCGGACGACGGGCACGAAGGCTCGATCGACAGTAAGGGCGATGGGCTCAAGCGGGCCGTGACCTTCGCTATCCTGCGGGCATACAACCTCCTCCGCCACGAAGGGCTTGGAGCGACCGAACGTAAGCAGACGGGAAGGCCCAGCTATCTGCTGTTGTTCGAGGAGCCGGAGCTGTACCTGCATCCGTGGGCACAGAGGCAGCTTTTCCAAGCACTCGAGGCCTTCGCCGGCGACCACAGTGTTCTCGTGACAACACACTCCCCGGTCTTCTTCAGCCCCGAGTCGACGAAAACCTTCATCAAACTCCGCAAGGTCTCCGAATCCGAATGCGCTCCCTACACCGAAATCACCCCCGTAGATCTGGGTACGTCAGTTTCGATCCGTGATGCCTTTCAGATCATCCGACACGAGCACAACGAGATCGCCTTCTTCGCACGAGCGGTCGTACTCGTCGAAGGTGACAGTGATGCCGTCGTGCTCACCCACCTCGCCCGTTTGATCGACCCAAAGTGGAACCACATCGACCGCAACATTGCGTTCGCCCAGATCGGCGGAAAAGGAAACATCGACAAGTACCGCACTTTCTTCAACCACTTCAACATTCCCGTGCATGTTGTCTGTGACCTCGACGCCCTCATCGGTGGATTCGAACAACTCACCGCAACAACAGAGATCGTCCAAATTCGGCAAACATTGATGGCAGCCATCGACAGTAATCTGCCCACGACCGCGCCGGAGATCAGTTCGAAAGCCGCCAAAAATCTCGCAGACCGCAGAGATGCCCGCAGCAACTGGGTCAACGCCAAAGACGTATATGAAAACGGGTCACAAGACAATGAAGCCTGGGCGAAGCTACGCGAAGCTATGGACAACTTCTTCACATCCCACCGCAAAAACGAAAAACTCGACCTTCTCACGGGAACCGATCCGGATATCACGGAGGCCAAACAGACACTCCTGGAGGCCCTACGCCTCGAAAATGTCCACGTCCTCTCGCGCGGAGACATCGAAACGTACTGCGGTGATACCGGACGTTCGCAAAAAGTCGATCACGCCCTCCAATTCTGCAAAGACGTATCGAGTCTGGCCTCGTATCGGGCGGTCCTGGGAGATCAAGAAGAAGTTGTCATCAGCGAACTCACCACTTTGTTCAGCAGCATCTTCGGAGAATCCCCTATGACGGCGATCACCAGCGACAGCACTGCGGATACACCAATCGAACCGGTGATCATTCCCCCACCCTTCGATGCGCCCACAACGGCGAGTGAAATGGTTGCACCCGCGCAGGACTGACCTGCCCCATCACCGAAGGCCGACTGCACGTCAGACCTAGTGTCCTGCGTTAGAAATTACACCAATTAGTTTATAATCTGTTTCATGTCGCATCGTGGGCCTTCGGCTGTTGAAATCACGTTGTCCGTGGCTGAACGTGCCGAGCTGACGCGCAGGGTCGAATCGGGTGGCCGGCGGCAGGCGGAGCGGGCGCGCATCGTGTTGGCCTGCGCCGAAGGTGCGTCGAACGCGGGTGTTGCACGCGAACTCGATCTCACGGTAGCGACGGTAGCGACATGGCGGCGAAAGTTCGCCGCCGAGCGGCTCGAGGGACTGGCCGATGCCGGGCGAAGTGGGCGCCCGAAGGCGGAATTGGTGTTGAGCGAGGACGAACGAACGCAGCTGACGTCGTGGGCGAGGAGAGCGAAAACCGCTCAGTACCTTGCGATGCGGGCAACGATCGTACTGCGCTGCGCCGAAGGCGGGACGAACAAGCAGGCGGCGGCCGATCTCGGTGTCGACGAGTCGACCGTGAACCGGTGGCGTCAGCGTTTCATTACACACCGGCTCGACGGGTTGGTCGACGAGCCCCGGTCAGGCCGGCCGCCGTCGATCCTGCTCGATCAGGTCGAGGACGTGATCATCGCGACCTTGGAGTCGACGCCCAGCAAGGACACCCACTGGTCCCGGACGTCGATGGCTGCGCACACCGGACTGTCCAAATCAACGATCGGGCGGATCTGGCGCAAGTTCGATCTCAAACCGCACCTGCAGGACTCGTTCAAGCTGTCCACCGACCCGCTGTTCGTCGAGAAAGTGGTCGATGTTGTTGGCTTGTACCACAATCCACCTGAGAAGGCGATCGTGCTCTGCGTCGATGAGAAGTCTCAGATCCAAGCCCTCGACAGGTCACAACCGATCCTGCCGATCGTGCCCGGCACTCCCGAACGGCGCACCCACGATTATCTTCGTCACGGTATTACCAGCCTCTTCGCGGCATTCAACATCGCCGACGGCACCGTCATTTCCGCACTGCACCGTAGGCATCGAGCCGTCGAGTTCCGCAAGTTCCTGATCACCATCGACAAAGCCGTACCCCGTGACCTCGACGTGCACCTGGTGTGCGACAACTACGCCACCCACAACACCGCCGAGATCAAGGCATGGTTGGCCAGGCATCCCCGCTTCCATATTCACTTCACCCCAACAGGTTCGAGTTGGATGAATCAAGTCGAACGCTGGTTCGGACTGCTCACCGACAAGCTCATCCGCCGCGGTGTCCATACCTCGGTCAAAGCCCTCGAAGGCGAGATCACCGAGTGGATCGATACCTGGAACGACAATCCGCGTCCTTTCCGCTGGACCAAGACCGCTGACGAGATCCTCAGATCCCTCGCCGACTACCTCGCCAAGATCAACCCAACCACGACGAAAACAATCAATAACTAACATGCTTAATTTCTAACGCAGGACACTAGTGCGGCGCGCCTAAAGTTCTTTTACAGTTCGGTTTGAGATACTTCGCGCATGCGGATTGAGCCTCTGATGTTGCGTGACGGCGACGATATCGAGTTGGCCAGACGGGTGCGATCGAGGTCGATCCCTTCGGGTGCGGCGCAGCGGGCGCGAATTATCTTGCTCGCATCTCAAGGTGAGTCGAATTCGTCGATTGCGGAGCTGGTCGGGGTGTCGCGGCCGACGGTGATTTCCTGGCGCGCTCGCTACGACGCGGACGGCTTGGCCGGCCTCGAGGACGATGCGCGTTCCGGGCGTCCGCGTAGTCTCGATCACCGGGAGATCGTCTCCGCGACCTTGATGCCGCCGCCAAAGAAATACGGTGTCACACACTGGAGTTCACGTCTGCTCGCAACGCACTTGGGGATCGGGTACGGCACAGTGGCACGGATTTGGCGTGAGTACGGGGTGCAGCCGTGGCGCAGTGAAACTTTCAAGTTTTCCACCGATCCCGAGTTGGTTGCGAAGGTCACCGACATCGTCGGGTTGTATCTCGATCCGCCGGAGAACGCGATCGTCCTCTGTGTGGACGAGAAATCGCAGATTCAGGCCTTGGATCGGACGGCTCCGACGTTGCCGATGCAGATCGGGATCCCGGAGAAGCAAACCCACGACTACGTCCGCCACGGCACGACTGATCTGCCGCGAGGATTTCGGACACTGGAGATGATTAAATTTCAGGTCGCGTTGACATGCTGCCGGTAACTGTAGTGGACGTCGTTCGGGGCCTGATAGTTAAGTGCCGAATGCCTCCGCCGAGGATTGTAGAAGCCCTCGATGTATCGGATGATGTCCTGTCGTGCTTGAGATTTCGTGGCGTAGACAGTGCGGTAGACACATTCGTTCTTCAGTGCGGCGAAGAAACTTTCGGCCATACTGTTGTCCCAGCACTGACCTGTCCGTCCCATCGAGGACCTCATACCCATTCCGGCTACCAGACGCCGGTAGATCCGCGAGGTGTAGACGCTGCCCCGATCGGAGTGAAAGACCGCTTCCGGTTCGATCAGGCTGGTCGCAGCTGCATTGGTCAACGCCGCCGCAACGAGCTCTGTGCGCATATGGTCGGCAATCGACCAGCCCACCATCTTCCGGGAGAAGCAGTCGATCACCGTCGCCAGATACACAAATCCTTGCCACGTGTGGATATAGGTGATGTCGCCGACGAACTTCATTCCTGGCCGATCCGCAGTGAAATCCCGCTTGACCAGGTCCGGTACCTTTCCGTCATCGCCGGATTCGGTGGTCGTCCGAAACGGTCTCGGCTGGCACGGAACCATCTCGCGTTCGCGCATGATCGAACGGACCAGCTCTGGGGAACACTCGATGCCGCCGGCGCGTAGATCAGCATGAATACGCCGATACCCGTAGGTACCGTGCGCTGCATCGAAGAACAGCCGGCAGCCGGGTCGCTGTCGAGGAGAACCGCGCACGCAGGTTTGTACTGATCGCGGCCGCGAGCTAGGTAGAGCATGTACGCGACGTTGGAGCCTCCGGGAACGAGAGTGACCTGGTTGAGGTCGAGGCACTTGCTGGGTGCGGTCCCGCTGCGGCGGACCCTGGCGTTCATTCCTGCGATCAGGATCTGATCGGCGATGCCTTCGACGAACAAGTTGTCGCCGCCGACGAAGGCCGTTTCTGCTACGAATGCGCCCAACGATGTTCGTAGAGGCTCGTAATGATTCTGGGTGGCGTCTTTGACGAGGCGAGTGCCTTCGTCGCGAGCGCCCTTGTCCACAACGCGGACGCGGTGACCGGCGTTTCGGTTGATCAGAAACGGGGAGTGGGTGACATACACGACCTGGTCGGTTCGGTCCGAGTCTTCCGGATGAGCGTGATCTTCGAGTACACGCAAGAGGTCCTGCTGCCCGAGGGCTGATAGGTAGGCATCTGGTTCGTCCATCAGGAGAACCTCGGGTCGTTCCTGGGGACGATCGTGAGACCGTAGCTGAACGTAGTAGCTGAGGAAGTAGGTGAGTCCGCGGCTGCGTTCGCTGAAGGAGTAGTCGGTGCCTGTGCGGTCGCGGATAGTGAAAACGAGTTCGTGCTCTCGCGGGGATACTCGCAGTTGGAAATCTTCATCCTGACTCCACCATTTCGAGATGTTCAGGTGGCGTGCGATCGACTTGTTCATCTCCTGGATGAGTGCGTTGACGAGGCCTTCCTTCTCGTTTGCAATGGCATCTTGGAGATCCCTGAATGCGGACGGGTCGATCCGGGCGACCTTGGTGAGCAGTAGTCGACCCAGTTTCTGCTGTTCGGTCGCCGTCAAGATCTCGACCAGCGCCACCGATCTGGGCGCGATGTCTTCGATGGACGTGATCTCGTTGAGGGTTTCGAGGAGTTCGTGCCGTCGAGTCCGACTGGCCATCGGTGTGACGCTTTGGGCGAGTGAGGCGATGGAAACCGAGTCCGGAAGGTCGATCTGCGTTTTGAGCTGATGGGCATGAGGAAGCAGTTCCTCAAGGCCTTTGAGCTGATCGTCATCGAGCGCAACGCGCTGCTCAGCATCATTGAGGACCTCGACGGCGTCAGGGTTGGGCCGCAGCATCAGAAGGTCGCCATTGGAATGCAAGGGAATCTTCAGTGTCGTAAGCGCTTCTGAGTCATCTGCGGTCAGGGCAAACACAGCACCAACTTCAGGAAACAGCCGCTGACCTTTCTCGACGGAGAACAGCGAAGAGTATCGGCAGAAGTCGTTCTGGCTGTGATTCTTTCCGGTGAGAAGAATGTTGATGGCGTCGAGCAAGTGTGACTTACCGGACTCGTTGGCTCCGACGACGGAGGTGATGTCGTGTTCGAGGCCAATTGACACGTGGGGAAGCCATCCATCGGCAGTCATCTGCCAGTCATTGCGTGTCGCGCCTGGAATCGCCTTCAACTCGTAGTCGTAGTTGAACGACTTGTACCAACGAATCAGCATCTTGCGGATGTGACTGGGCCCCGACCGCGGGTCCACTGATTATGCGAGTTGCAATTCCTGATCGAACTCGGCCTCTAACCATTGCGCACGGAATGCTTCAGGTGTTCTGAATCCGAGCGATCCGTGTGGTCGATAACTGTTGTGCTCGATTCTCCAATCGTCGGCAAGAACCTGAACCTCGGTCAGCGAATGGAACACCTCGCAATTGAGGAACTCGTCCCGGAAACGGCTGTTGAACGACTCGCAGATCCCGTTCTGCCACGGCGACCGAAGGCTCGATGAACGAGGCATCCACTCCGGCGAACCGACACCAATCGCGCATCGCGTGTGCCGTCATTTCGGTACCGTTGTCCATCCGAATATGGGCGGGCCTTCGCCCAGTACGGGCAATAATCCGATCCAATTCCTGAGTCATCCGATCCGAGGTGCACGACCGAAATGCCTGTGCGGCAAGAGCTTCCCTCGTGAACTCGTCGACAATATTGAGAAGCCGCACCTGCCGGCCGTCCACCGTGACATCAACCTGGAAATCCAGCGCCCACATATGGTCCGGATGCGCGGCTGCCAACCGCTGATTGCGGCCCTCGCCGATGCGGCGCTTCTTCCGCACCCGCAGCGGCCGCTTCAACCCTTCCTCACGCCACAATCGTTGCGTGCGTTTACGGTTGGTCACCAAACCGTCGGCGTGGCAGAGGGCATGCGCTTGCGTCATCCCCAACGCGGATGCTTGCGAGAGATCTCTCGCAGCTTCTCCCGAAGGACCTTCTCGGTCTCGTCGACGCTTCGCCGACGGCGTTGGACCGACCGAGATTGACCCACCACAGCACATGCTCTGCGTTCGGATACCCCGAACCGTTCCCGCAATACTTCCACGGCCCTGCGGCGGCGGTCCTTCGCTTACCAGTTTCCCCGGTTCAACTCCTTGAGCATGTCAAGGTCCAAAGCCTGATCGGCCACCATCTTCTTCAGTCGCGCATTCTCTTTTTCGAGTTCCTTGAGGCGTTTGGCGTCATCGGATTTCATGCCGCCGTACTGGCTCTGCCAGCGATGCCAGGTCGCTTCGGACACTTCGAGGTGTTTGCAGACGTCCTCGATCGTGAACTTCTCGCCGAGGAGCTTTTCGCCTTCGCGGAGCTTGCGGATGATCTGTTCGGGTGTGTGTCGACGTGCCATGTTGTGTTTCGTCGTCCTGCACCCATTTTGGTGCATCAGAACCCTCACAACCACTGGACCTGTTCACGGGGATCCAGTCAGATGCGCATCTTGGGCTTCTATTCCGTCGGGTTCTCGGCTGGGTTGCCTGTGATTCGGTCTGCTCGCTCTTCCGCGTAGCGAGGTGCGAGCGCCTCCATTTGCTGCATCACCTGGATGATCGCTTCAGGCTGCTTGTCTGGCGGGTAGCCGTACTTACGCAGCAATCTCTTGATGCTGGCCCGCAGTTTGGCTTTGACGTCTTCGCGGACGGTCCAGTCGGTGCGGGTGTCGCGCCGCATGGCGGCCACCAGGTCTCGGGCGATGTGTGCGAGTACGTCGTCGCCCATCACGTCGACAGCTGCCTCGTTCTGCGCCACGACGTCGTAGAAGGCAAGCTCGTCGGATTCGAGCGGGGGCTCGAACTTCTTACCTCGATCTGCCTCGGCAACGACCTCTTTGGCCATTTCGACCAGCTCGGCGATGACTTCGGCTGCGGTGAGCTGCTGATTGGTGTAGCGCGTCATCAAATCGTTGATCCGCTCGGAGAACAGTTTGCGCCGCACCTCGTTGCCACGTGTGACAGCAGCCGACTTCTCGAGCAGGCTGGCCTTGAGCGCTTCGATTGCCAAGTGCGCCTTGCTGGGCTCGGACGCCTCTTTCTGCCACGTGGGCGTGAGAGCGTCCAGACGCGGTAGTTCCAGACCGGCTTCGCGATAGATGTCGATGACACCGGTGGAGGCCGCCGACGTGACGATGATGTCGCCGAGTCGGCGGAGAATGTCGTCGGGAATCGGCTCACCCCGCGACACCCGTTCCTGAGCGTCGAGCTTGGCCATCCAGGTGCGGACCTCCTCGTGGAAGCGCACCTCGAACCGAACGGTTTCCAACTCGGTGGTTCCCGCGGCCAGTGCCCAGGCGCGGGCGAGCTTCGCAGACTGATTGCGGTACGACTCACCCAGTGGCCGCGCCTCCGGGTCCTCCGGATCAGTGTTGCCCGGCGTCAGCGGTGATCGCAGCTTGGTTGTCACGGAGAGCACCGCTTTGATCCAACCGCTCTTCGCATCCGCGTTGAAGATCGACTTCCACTCGTCGCCGACCAGCTCGGAGAGTGAGGACAGCAAGTCGTGGACGATTTGCGCGGCCTCGTCCGCAGTCCGACCCACAACGCGGTCGCCGGTCTGATCGGTGTCGCGTGTGAACTCGGCAAGAGCCTTCGTCAGGTTTTCCGCCAGCGGTGCGTACGCGACGAGCAATCCATCCTGCTTGCCGCGATAGGTACGGTTCACCCGAGCCAACGTCTGCATGAGCAAAGCGCCCTTGAGCGGGCGGTCCAGATACAAGGTGTGCAGTGACGGAGCGTCGAATCCGGTGAGCATCATGTCTTTGACAATGACGATCTCGAGATCGTCATCAGGGTTCTTGATCCTCTTCTTCACTGCTGCAGTAGCACTGGGACGACGCATGTGCTTTTTGATCAATGCCGAATCGGACGGATTTGCCGTGTAGACGACCTTGATTTTTCCCTTGTCGTCGGCGTCGTCATGCCACTCCGGTCGCAGCGAGACGATCTCGTCGTAGAGGCGAGCCGCGATGTTACGGGTAGCGCAGACGATCATCGCCTTGCCGGACCCGCCGATGAAGGGGCGCATCGCCTCGCGCCGCGTCTCCCAATGCTTGACGAAGTCGTCGGCGAGTACCTCGAGCCGCTGTGGAGCGCCGTACACGGTGTCGAGTACCGCGACACTGCGCTGGAGGCGGTCTTTGTCTGCCTGGTCGAGCTGCCCGGTTGCTTCCTCCGCGGCGTCGTCCAGATCGTCGTCGTCGACACCGTCGACTCGAGCGAGTTTGATCAATCGAGGCTCGAACGACACGGGAACGGTCGCACCGTCTGCGACAGCCCGGTGCAGGTCGTAAACGTCGATGTCGTCGCCGAAGACCTTGCGAGTATCGCGCTCACCCTCGGCGATCGGTGTGCCGGTGAAGGCAATCAACGTCGCATTCGGAAGTGCGTTTTTCAGGTGTGCGGCGTAGCCGTCGATGGAATCGTAGTGGCTGCGATGCGCCTCGTCGGCCATCACAATGATGTTGCGCCGATCCGACAGCATCGGGTGATCGGCGCCGGCCTCACGCTCGTCTTTGGACAGCCCGAACTTCTGGAGTGTCGTGAAGTAGATTCCGCCGGTGCGTCGTTCGGTGAGCTGCTCGCGGAGCTGTTCCCGGGAAGCCACCTGCTGTGGCGACTGAGGTAGCAAGGTGCTGCGCTGGAAGCCGTCGAACAGTTGGGTATCGAGTTCCGTGCGGTCGGTGATCACCACAATGGTTGGATTGGCCAGACGTGGATGGCGCATCACCTTGGCGGAGTAAAGCTCCATTTCCATCGACTTGCCCGAACCCTGGGTGTGCCACACCACGCCGGCACGGCCGTCGCTGTCGACTGCGCGGACAGTGCTCGCCACAGCTTTGGTGACAGCAAAGTACTGGTGGGGCTTGGCAATTCGCTTGGTGAGCCCCGACGCGTCCTCGTCGAAGGCGATGTAGTCACGCACCAACTGTCCGAAACGTTCGACGTTGAACACGCCTGCGAGTGTCAAACCGAGTTCGGTGACGGGATCGCCGTCTTGCGCAGCTTCACCGGGGCCGACGAGACGGCCGTCGTCGTCGACGTTCCACGGCGCAAAGTGGTGCCACGGAGTGAACGGAGTGCCGTAGCGGGCGGTGACACCGTCGCTGGCAACCACGACGGCAGCGAAGCGGAAAGCCATCGGGAACTCGTGCAGGTATGTCTGCAGCTGGTTGAAAGCGCCTTCGGCACTGGTGTTCTTGGCCCCGGCCTTTTTGAGTTCGATGACAGCCAGCGGCAGTCCGTTGACGTAGAGAACGACGTCGAAGCGGCGCTCGTACTCACGATTGCGGATGGTTACCTGGTTGACCGCGTGGTAGCGGTTCTTCGCGGGGTCGCCGGAGAAGAATCGAATCGTGGGATTGACCTGGCTGCCGTTCTCATCGACGTAGGTAATGCCTCGATATCCGTCGGTGAGAACGCGGTGCAGGCGGTAGTTCTCCGAAATTGCATCTTGAGACTGCGGAGTCAGGACTTCGGCGATAGCCTGCTGCAGATACTCTTCTGGCACTTCGGGATTGAGGTTACGTAAGGCCGTATTGAGGGTTCCCCGAAGAACGATCTCATGCCATGACTCGCGTTCACCTGAGCCGGGCGCAACCGTCGCTCCGTGTACTGGTTGCCATTCGAGGTCGCCGAGTTCATCGAGAACCCACTGTTCCCAGGCTGCTTCATTCATCGGGTCACCCACGTCAAACCTCCTGCTCGACTTGCTTTTCAGCATCCTTGACGGTGATCTTCCCGCTCATGAGAAGTGGGAGGAGTTCGTCGCGCGTCTCCGCGAGGTGTTGGTTCTCAAAGTCCCTGGCATCCATGAGCTCAGCCATGGATCGCAGTTGCTCACCAATTCGTTGCTGAACGTCAAGCGATGGGAGTCTGAGCTGAAGCGCGCCGAGGGCATCGCGTCGAAGTTCTGTCTGTCCGGTGCTCCCTTCGGCCAATGCCTCGATGTCGCCTTCACGATCGAGTAACAGGACTCCCACGAAATCTCGATCAGCAACCGCGGGGTCGATACGGACAATCGACACGTGGGAATCAACGGATACAGACTCGTCGGCGCGGGTCCAGCGAGCGACCCGTCCGAGAGTGCCTTGTCCAGTTGAATTCACCAGAATGTCGCCAGGACGCAGAATCTTTCCTTCAACCTTCGGAAGTACAGCCATTGTGCGGCCGAGACTAGTGTCGATACGGCCGTTTCTGACGCACTTCTGATTTAAAACTACGGTACCCAGTATCGGAGTATCGAGGAGCGACACCTCTGGTAAGTAATTCCGAAACGGATGTAAGAGAGCAATCGGATGCGCCTTCTGTCGCGTTGCCGGCGATGAAGCGTCCGAGCTGATCGGTCGCTAGCAACACTCGCCGGTTGGCGGCGATCTTGTCGTCCAGTGCCCCGAGTACCTCTGCGATTGCCTGTTGAGTATTCAACGGTGGCAGGTAAATCGGCCAATTGACAAGGTCGGTCAGCGGAATCCGATCCACAGTCGCTCCCTGAATTGACCTTTGAGCAATCTCGCCCTGAAATCGGGGCGATAGCCATGCATACAGCAAGAACTTAGGCTCTACGACAGATCGATCAGGTCGCAGAAGTGCCATACGTCGTCCGAGGCAGGCTTCAACTCCGGCGGGCATCAATGCTGCCTCCCCTAATCGGGTCTCGTAGGAGAACAACAAGTCGCTCTCGCAAGGCTGCACCCTTCGTGTCCACTGTGTGAAATCGGCGTCGCCGATCCAATCTGACTGGTTAAGGTCGAGGCGTCCGTTGCTGAGAGAGCTAATGTTCAAGAAGTACTTGGTGCCGGACGCGAGGCGCGTTGGCGTCGCATGTGGACCGTCAAAGATACGGCCCAAGCTGCCCACTGAGGTTTCTGTAAAATTTGTCACGTCAGCGCTCCCAATTGGCTCCGAACGACAATGTCAAGTCGCGCGGACTCATCCAGCGCCTTGGTGAGTTCCGTCGTCAGTCGCGCGAACTTCGCGTCGATTGGTTCGTCGTCCACGGACGATTCAGGTGTTCCGACATAGCGGCCCGGTGTCAGCGCCCAGGCGGCGGACTCGATCTGTTGCAATTTCGCGCTCTTGCAGAACCCCGGAACGTCTTCATACGTCCCGTTTGCAGATTGACGCCCACGCCACGTACGGAACGTGTTGCTGATGCGCTCGATGTCGTCGTCGGAGAGGGCGCGCTCGACACGGTCGACCATATATCCGAGCTCGCGGGCGTCGATGAAAAGAACTTCACCGCGTCGATCGATATTTCCCTTGCTGCCAATTCCCTTGTCCTTGGCGAAGAACCAGACACAGACTGGGATGGCCACCGAGCGGAACAGGTTGGTAGGCATGGTGATAACGCACGAGACCACATCGTCCTCGAGCATGGCGCGGCGGATATCGCCTTCACCGCCGGTATTTGAAGCCATGGTGCCGTTGGCCATGACGATCGCAGCCTCACCCTGCATCTTGAGCTTGCTCAAGATGTGTTGCATCCAAGCGTAGTTCGCGTTTCTGGCGGGCGGCACACCGTACTTCCAGCGTTTGTCGTCTTCGCTCCTAGACCAATCCTTGATGTTGAAGGGCGGATTCGCCATGACGAAGTCGGCCTGCATATCGGGGTGAATGTCGCGGGCAAACGTATCGCCCCAGCGGGAGCCGAGTCCCTGCGAGTCGATGCCGTGGATTGCGAGGTTCATTTTTGCCAACCGCCAGGTGCGCTCGTTGAGCTCCTGGCCGTATACGGCCAGGTTGGTCGGATCCTCGTTGTGCCGGGCAAGGAACTTCTCGGCCTGAACGAACATGCCACCCGATCCGCAGCACGGGTCATAAACGCGACCGTGATGCGGTTCGAGAATCTCCACCAGGGTGCGCACCAAAACGGGTGGGGTGTAGAACTCACCACCACGTTTGCCTTCGGCCTTCGCGAATTTGTCGAGGAAGTATTCGTACACCTCACCGAGTAGGTCGCGCGCCTTCGATGCGCCCTCGCCGGTGAACCGGGCCGAGTTGAAGAGGTCAACCAGCTCACCGAGACGCCGTTGGTCGATGTTATCGCGCCCGTAAATTGCCGGCAGGGTGGCTTCCAACGAGGTGTTGTCCTTCGCGAGCAGGCGCATCGCGGTATCGATCAGGTCCCCGACGCTCCGTGCGTCTTCGCTGGCGGAGGCCGCGATTCCCGTCGCGTTTGCGGAGATGAAACTCCAACGTGCTGCAGGTGCCACCCAAAAGACGCCGTTTCCGACGTATTCATCTACGTCTTCAAGGGTTTCGGCGATGTACGTGGCGTCTTCGCCATCCAACTCTGCGCTGATTGCCTCACGTCGCTCCTCGAAGGCGTCAGAGACATACTTGAGAAACACCAATCCGAGGACGACGTCCTTGTACTGACTCGCATCCATGGAGCCGCGCAGTTTGTCAGCGGCCTTCCACAGGGTGTCTTGAAGTTCTTTGGCTGTCGACGGAGCCAGGGGCTGTTTCGTCTTGGTTGTCATCACTCGGCTTTCGTTGTGTGGGACGTATGTACCGTGGCTGTCAGGCTGCCTGTGGACAGCCCTTCGGTGAGTACCGTTGCGAGCGCCTCTAGGTCTCGAAGTTGGTTGAGCAGAGATTGTTTTCGAGCTGCGACACGTTGCGCGATCTCGGTGATGGCCGGGACTGCGTCGACCGGGACAGTCTGCAACTGCCAGGTGCTGCGGTCCGATCCGGGTTGCGAGGCGATGTTCGCAGCAACTACAGCTGGGACCAGGCGACGGTCATGGCTTGCGTCGTCTTTGCACCGAAAGATTCTTGCCGGGGCCGCGACAGCATGGCCGCCGTGGTGGTCGACGAAAGCAGCGCACCCGCCGACGGTGACGTAGACAACGTCGCCAGGTTCGGTGAGCGTTGAGCGCGGTGCAACTTCTTCTAGCGTGAGACGGTCGATACCGCTCCGGCCCAGCAACATTGGATCGCGTACTTGGTCGGAACCGATCACCGCTACCCAGCCTGTCTGGGGGATATCGAGGTGCTCATCGGGAATCCGGGCCCCGGCGAGATCGCGCCCGAACCCTCGCAACGCCCGAGAGAAGGTGACGTGGCCTGACTGTGAGTCTGCGACTGACACGTCAATTCCGTCGAGGAGTCCCCGGTCCAATTCCCATACACGCGCCAGTCGCTCGCCGCCATCCGCCGGCACGCCCGTCGCAGGTGGTGCGGTCAACGTCGACTGTCGCAGGAAAACGTCGGACTTCAATACGCTGCTGGTGCGGAATGCGTGCGCGTATAGATCGATGGAATTGGACACCGCCGTTGCGATATCAGCGGCAATCGCCTCGCGAGCGGCGACGTCTGTCCTCGTATCCGAATGAGATCCGACCACTGTCCAGGTAGACGAAGGTCGGCCGAAGACCCAGACTGCGAGGCGGCGACGCCCACCGAATCGGCTCAGGCCCTTGGGGAGTTGCGCGACATAACGTAGGGGAGCGGTGTAGGACTCTGACGGGAGGAGTAGACGCCGTCGCCTGCTCGCGCCGTGGCGATCGGTCATGAGGTTGGCGGGCCCCACCACCAGCAGTAGGTCGAGTTCGCTCAGGTCCATCAGTAAGTTCTCGACATGGTCGAAGAACTCGGAATCGCTCGAAACTGACAGCCACTGCATGATGTGGAGAACGCCGATCGTATCGGCCGTGTTCGACCGGACCTCGGTATAGGGTTCGATCGGAAATTCTTGTGCAGCAAGACTTCTCCAGGCGACTTGGTCGCACGAGTGTTCGGGCGATGATGCCCGACGGCGGATAGTCCACCGCTCGCGCTCATCGGTACGCTTCGCGAGCGCATTCATCAATAGAAGGCTGCCAGACCCGGAGGGTGCGATCTCCCGGGGTTCAGCGCGCTGAACCTCGATAATTGCTGTAGTCAACAGGTCGTCGCCTGTCTGGGTCAGGGCCTCTCCAGCCCACGGTCCGCTGGGAGCGATCAAGCTGTCCACGACGTGTTGGAGTGCACTGCCTCCCGAGTATGCGGCCTCCGCCAACTCGTCGACCGCCTCGCGTAATGCGACGTCGCCAAGCGCGTCGAATGCCGTGGCTGGATCGAGGACTGATCCGATCCCGTGGGCGTCGATTGCCAGTACGGTATCGATCGGATCGGACTCGGCAAGCGGCTCACCCGTGATGTGGTGAAGTAGTAGAAGACCTGACGCACTCTCGATATCTTGCATCACACGTTCGAACGCGGACGAGTGTAGGGGTGATTCGATTTCTGCGTCGAGGTTGTTTCCGTGGCCCGTTTCGCGAAGCCACTGAACTACCTTTCCAGTGTCGAACTGAAGAGGGCTCTCATTGACCGGCGCCGGAAACGGCTGGTCGGAGGAGGCGAAACGCGCCCTCCACATGGAGACGACGGGCCGCTTCACCCGTGCGAGCTGCGCGATTCCCTGCATCGTTAAGGTTTGCACCGCCTGGCCTCCTTCCGGTTTCGTCTGCCATACGTTATCCGACCGAGTGATGAGCGTATGACAAACTACTGATAAGTACTCTTATCAGTCATATGGTTGCAACAGCGTCCTGCCATTCCAATGATCGAGTCACACCTCACGGAGGGACAGACAATGACTCGACACCGGATGAAGCCCCGCAGCCGAATGCAGCTCGACGGCTTGTACAGGATGGCTGCGCCTGGCTGCGAACCCTGGAAGCTCGAAGACCCGGTATGCGCGACCGGTAAACGACGGTTGCCGACGGAACATGCCGCCGCGGCGGCACTCCGTAACGCGCAACAGCTACGGGTCCGGCGCGCAAAGGGTAAGTACCGAGGAAAACTCGAGAATCGTGCATACGCCTGTGGTGCATGCGGCGGATTCCACCTCACGTCATTGACCGCGGAAGAATACGAGAGCCGCCGCGATTGATGGCAGGCGCTCGTCGGCGTGCGTCGAGGTTCGGCATACGCTGTGCGTCGGTGAGTGTTGGTGCTGTTTCGGCCGAATCGCAGCAAAGGAGTTGTAGGCCCGTGGATCTCGCGATAGATCTGGGTAATGGTGGACTCGTCGCGGCGCGTGACGCCGAGCGGCACCCCGGTTATCTATGCCCACACTGCTGCGCCCAGGTCCATCTGAGGCAAGGACCCGCGAAGATCGCGCATTTTGCGCACAACCCAGGTGAGGGAAGCGATCAGTGCGATCTATACCACCCCGGCTCGTCGCTGTACGGGATCGCGGGCGACCCGTTGGCAGACGGAGGCATGCCGCTGTATCTGCATCTGAATTCCGACGATCACGGTTGGACGATGTTTATCGAGTGCGACGTGCTCTCGATCGCAGAGAGTCGGAACACCGCGTATGGGCTTCTGTTTTTCGATGGCTTGGTGCTGAATCGGCCGGGCGAGCAACCGCGCAAGGTGCGGGCCGACGCCTTGGCTGCTGGATCCGGACGGAACCGGATCACGATCATACCGTCTCGGCAGAAGCTGTCGGTTCGTATGATCGGAACGTGGCCTCGGTCGATTCGATCGAATCGATGGCAACGGAATCTCGTGGGATTGCCGCGCGGTGGTGTAATTTTCGTGAAGTTTCGCGGAGGCACGTATCGGCGATACGATTCGATGACGTCGGTTTACTGGGGCGATTCCGTCGTAGTGGTCCGCCCCGACGGTGTCGCGCCTCCCGCTGAGTTCTCGCCACTCCAGTTGGGAACTGTCTCGACTACTGCAGGACCTTGGCATGCTTGGCGCGTAGTTCTTCCCTCGGTTGCGCGCTCTTCGGTGATCGACTGGCTGGCGAGCTTTGGCGTCGTAGTCGAAACCCGCCGCTCTCGCACACGCATAGTTACCCCTCCCGTCGAATATGCGGGCGACGGGACACCCCGATTCCTTTTGGGTGAACCAGTTGTCGTGACCGCAGCAGAAGCGGCGAGCATACTTATCGCCGAATCTGACGTCACGATAAGTGCGCTCAAGCTTCCCCGGCGCGCTCGGTCCGGCTCGGAGCAGGGAATTGCGGTAACTGCTATTGAATCGGGGTCACTGCGACTACGTACGAATGTTCCACGCGATGGAATCAATTCCGAAATTGTGACCGAGTCGTCTGTGAATCGCGACTCGTTCACGCCTATCTGGTTTCTACGCCATGGCGAAAGGATGCTCGCCCCGTTTAATGCCAGCGAAGAGACGGATATCGAGGCTCAGATTGAAATTCATTCGGAGCTGGCAGGATTGACGTTTACCGCGACTGTGCACAGCATGGATGGACGTGTGGAAACACGCCATAACGATGGCGCGCTACAACTGTCGAAATGGCTTCAGCTGTTTCGAGGGAACACCCGAATTATCGAGGTCGATGCTGGAAACCTGGGGTTCGCCCGCCTGGAGTTCGACACTGCGCCGTGTGTCATGCGAGAAGTTCCGGCAGCATCCCTGCAGCAGTCGGACTGGTTGACCGCTTACACGATTGCGTCCGAACTATCTGGCGATAACAGTGACCTTCGCTGGCGCAACCCAGATCAAATTCGTCCGAATCACTCCTCTATTATCGGCGCATGGTCGTAGTTCCTGGAACCCAGATAGTTGGCAGAGTCGAGTGGATATCGGATACGGGCAGAGCAGGGGTGGTCCCGGCCTACAATGATTTTGGGGCAGGTTGGGTGGATGTGGACTCGAACGATTATCCAACGCGCGGTCAGATAACTTGGCGAACGCAAAATTGGTCGGTTGATCGCGGATTGGTTGTTTTGTTCGAGGCAGCCGATAATCGTGGCGAAGATCATTTTGAGGTTAGGTCGCCGCAGTATTTGTGCCCGGTCGTCCATTATCCAGATTTCACTTACGACGAGGCGCTCGAGCGATTGATTGCAGGTAGGTTTCCTGCTGGGCCCGAGGTAGCCGCAGGCAAGGACATTTACGTATGGTGCAAGGGAGATCTGTTACTCGGACCGTTGACCCCGAAGATTGACGGCGACATGTACCTCGTTCCGTCCGACTCACTGCGATTCGAACAGGTTCCCTACCGCGAGAACGAAAGTGCCATTTTTCGATTTCCTGGAGGCGCGGCGTTCTGTGCACCGACTTCACCAATTACCGGAATTCTCGACTGCCGTCCGGACGCAGATATCTTGCGTACAGCAGTCCGGGACGCTGTTGGAGTGTCAGACAAGTCGGCTCTTGGCACACCGGAATTTCTTGCGACAAAAGCGCTGATGCAGAAAGCAGCAGACTCCCTGCGCGAAGGCGACGACATTGGTGACCGTCAATACAAATACGACCGCATGGTTCGTGCACTGAAGATTTGCCGTGACAGCGACGAGGTTCGCAGGCATTCGGCCGAACTATCGTCCCTCTTACTCGCGGATCCGGCGGTTGGGAAAGATCTCGATCGACGTAAAACCGAGCATCTCGCGGGCGCTTTTGCAGAAGCGAAAGACGAAGTGCAAGCGAAGTTGAAAGATGAGCAAGGCCAGCTAGACCGGATGCGTGAGGAGAATCTCGCGCTTGCACACGACAATGCCTGGCACGTCGCTGAGTTGGATCGATTACGCTCCGAGCTCAAGTCCACCCAGGCTTCGGCGTATCGGCAACTCGCGGCACTGGAGAACACGGTAAGCGATCGCGTGACAGATCTCGTCGCGGATGCGTCTGACCTACTGGCCGAGTCGGTCTTGTTGCGGGCGCTCGGCGTGGGCGCGTCTACACAGGCGCCCGCGATCCCCGCCGCAACGTCTCCGCTGCTCGCGTGGTCGCCTGGTTGGCGAACGACTCCGGTGACCGAGGCGCGGCCTCAGGACGAGTCCTTTGTGAGTGTTGGTCGAGAATCCGGAATTGATCACACTGTCCTGCAACGAATTCACGCCGCTGTTGTTGCCGAACTCATACCTGTTCTGACGGGCAACGGTGCGACAGCCGCGTTGAGTGCGTACGCCGCAGCTGTGTGTGGCGGCAGAATTGCGGCACTGCCTGTGGCACACGACTTTCTCCACCCGGTCGATCTTCTCGGCGTCCGCGCCGCTGATCCGCGGATAACTCGGATGCATGCGGGCCTCCTGTCGGGCGTGAGCGACGCCGTGCGTGAAGGCGGACCGGCATTGCTCGTTCTAGAAGCATTCAATCGTGCTCCAACCGAGTCCTATTTGATGCCGTGGCTACAGGTTCCCGATCGAGGTATCGCCGTCCCGGTGACGGCGCAGCAGATTCTTGGATCGGAACGAATCGTGCCTCACCAGAGTCTTCTCGTCGCTGCCACGGCTGTCGCCGGTCGCACCACCGCGCCGGTGAGTCCCGATCTGTGGGGGTTCGCCGTCGCGATCGACGTCCCGTGTCGTCCCTTCGGGACAGCGAAAGCGAGCACTGGCGCCCTCCCCCCGGTGCGCGATGCGGACACAAGTCTCGAGACGTTGGAGGATGCAGTCGCAGAGTACTGGCCCATCGACGACGGTGTGCTTGACACCGCACGCCGGTTTGCGTCGGCGCTGGAAGTAGTCGGTGAGGCCGACAAGATCCCAGCGTCATTGTCGGAATGTGTTCTCGTACCGGTGCTTTCGACGTCCATGGGAGGCCCCGATCTCGAGTTTGCAGTGAACGCGGTGCTGGACTGGAGCCGAACGTCTGAGTCGAAGGAGCGCCGCCGGTTGCACAGTTTGGCGCAACGATTCCACAGTAGGTTCGCGTGATTCCTGGTGCTCCGCGAATCACGACTCTGTCGGGTGAGGGTATCTCGGCCTATTTCCGGGCCGAGCTGGGTGTAGCCCGCGGTGCAACACCCGAAGGACTGACGTGCGAGCTGATCCGGGCCGTGGCCTGGGCCTCGACGGGGGGACGTGCACCGATCGGCACTCGGGTATTGCTTGATCGACTCATGGAACCGGCCTTGGCGATTGTGCAGCGCAAGGATGGCGTCGATGCCCGGCGCAACGAACTCCGCCGCATGATGGACACGCTGGCGATCGTGGGTGACCTTGTAGAGCTGCAGCGAGGTCAGTGGTTGTCGGCGAGCGGGTGCATCGTCCGACTCGATGCGAGTCCAACGCCGACATTCCTACTGATCAGCGGCATTCCGCTGCGTGAGTTCGATGAGGGGGCACGAACAGCCGTCGAGGTCGACAGTTCGCGTCGCATCATCCGTGACGCACGGTGTGTGAACCTTTTCGAGCTACCAGTCATCGGATATCAAGACTGGATGCGTGCACCTCGAATTCCGTTGCAGGACTGGACCGACGGTACGCTTGCCTTGCCACTTCGCCGCCAAAACGACGAGTGGGACGATGCTTGCGAAATACAGTTGTATGCGCCGCAGTTGGCAGCCGTGTACAAGCCGCAGTCGCACCGCTGGACGTCAGTGGACGGAAACCCTGACGGTAGAACCCTGGCGCGCTTCACGATGTTCGGAGAGACGATATATGCGGTTGTCGAGGTCGCGCGAGGTGCTATTGCTGGGATTCGTGAATGTGCCCCGCAGGACGTGCGCCGTCTGATGTACGGCCTCGACCAGCAACACAAGAACCCGACAGCCGCAACTTTGACCGCGGTAGCAGGTACCGGCACAACTTCCGTACGACTTCACAATGCTCTGCCCTACGCGGAGGCTCGCGGCATGCTGGCTCTGGTCGAGGATTCTGTCGATGCGCGTCCGTTGGTGACGCGGCACGGCGTAGCGGTTCGAACGCTGCTTGAAGGATTGGGAATACACCTCAGGGATGGCAGCGGTGCGTAGTCGACAATGACGTGAAAACGCCTGTGCGCGGTTGAAGAGTCCGAAGACTCCGCAACCGCGCACAGGGCCGAGAAGGCTAGCGAGAGAACAGCAGTGCTCGCTTGACTTCCTGGATCGCCTTGGTCACCTGGATGCCGCGAGGGCACGCATCGGTGCAGTTGAAGGTGGTGCGGCAGCGCCACACGCCTTCCTTGTCGTTCAGGATGTCCAGCCGCTCGGCAGCGCCTTCGTCACGGCTGTCGAAGATGAAGCGGTGCGCGTTCACGATGGCGGCGGGACCGAAGTAGCTGCCATCGCTCCAGTACACGGGGCACGACGTGGTGCAGCACGCGCACAGAATGCACTTGGTGGTGTCGTCGAAACGGGCACGATCGTGTGCGCTCTGGATGCGCTCACGGGTCGGCTCGTTGCCGGTGGTGATGAGGAACGGCTTGACGGCGCGGAACGCGTCGAAGAACGGCTCCATGTCGACGACGAGATCCTTCTCGACGGGCAGTCCCTTGATGGGCTCGACCGTGATGGTGACCGGCTTGCCGTCCTTGGGGAGCATGTCCTTCATCAGCAGCTTGCAGGCCAGACGATTCACGCCGTTGATCCGCATGGCGTCCGAACCACACACACCGTGAGCGCAGCTGCGACGGAACGTGAGGGTGCCGTCGAGGTAACCCTTCACGTACAGCAGCAGGTTGAGCAGACGGTCGGTGGGCAGTGCCGGGACCTGGAAACTGTCCCAGTGCTGGCCGTCGCCGGACTCCGGATTCATCCGCGCGATCTTGAGGGTGACCATGACGGCCCCCTCGGGAACAGCGGGGAGTTTGGGTGCATCTACAGCGGGTGCAGACATCAGTACTTACGCTCCATCGGCTCGTAGCGGGTCTGGATCACCGGCTTGTAGTCCAGACGGATGTCGGAGAGCAGACCGTCACCCTCCTTGTACGCCATCGTGTGCTTCATGTACTCGGCGTCGTTGCGGTCCGGGAAGTCCTCACGGGCGTGGCCGCCGCGCGATTCCTTGCGGTTGAGGGCACCGACGACGGTGACCTCCGCCATTTCGAGCAGGAAGCCCAGCTCGATGGCTTCGAGCAGGTCGCTGTTGTAGCGCTTGCCCTTGTCCTGGACCGTGATGTGGTTGTAGCGCTCTTTGAGGGCACGCACATCGGCGAGTGCCTGGGTGAGGCGCTCTTCGGTACGGAACACCGAGGCGTTGTTGTCCATCGACTGCTGCAGTTCGGTACGGATGTCCGCGACACGCTCGTGGCCGTGATCGGACAAGATGACGCCGACCCAGTCCTCGACCATGGCGGCCGGGGTCTCGGGCAGGTCGACGAAGTCGGTGGAGTTCGCGTACTCGGCGGCTGCGATGCCGGCGCGACGGCCGAACACATTGATGTCGAGGAGCGAATTGGTGCCGAGGCGGTTCGCGCCGTGCACGGAGACGCAGGCGCATTCGCCTGCGGCGTACAGACCCTTGACGATTTCGTCGTTGTTGCGCAGCACCTCACCGTTGATCTTGGTGGGAATACCGCCCATGACGTAGTGGCACGTCGGGTAGACGGGCACCGGCTCCTTGACGGGGTCCACGCCGAGATAGGTGCGCGAGAACTCCATGATGTCCGGGAGCTTCTCGTCGAGAACTTCCTCGGGGATGTGGGTCACGTCGATGTAGACGTAATCCTTGTTGGGGCCGGCGCCGCGGCCTTCGAGAACCTCGAGGACCATCGAGCGAGCCACGATGTCACGGGGTGCGAGGTCCTTGATGGTGGGGGCGTACCGCTCCATGAAGCGCTCACCGTCGGCGTTACGGAGAATGCCACCTTCACCGCGGACGGCTTCCGAGATCAAGATGCCGAGGCCGGCGAGTCCGGTCGGGTGGAACTGGTGGAACTCCATGTCCTCGAGGGGCAGACCCTTGCGGAAGATGATGCCCATGCCGTCACCGGTGAGGGTGTGCGCGTTGGACGTCGTCTTGTACATGCGTCCCGAGCCGCCGGTCGCGAAGATGATCGACTTGGCGTGGAAGATGTGCAGCTCGCCGGTCGAGAGCTCGTAGCAGATGACGCCGGTGGCAACCGGGCCGTCCTCGGTCTCGGTGATGGCGATGTCGAGCGCATAGAACTCGTTGAAGAACTCGACGTCGTGCTTGACGCAGTTCTGGTAGAGCGTCTGCAGGATCATGTGACCGGTGCGGTCGGCTGCGTAACACGCGCGGCGAACGGGTGCTTTACCGTGATCGCGGGTGTGACCACCGAAGCGGCGCTGGTCGATCTTGCCTTCGGGTGTGCGGTTGAACGGCAGACCCATCTTCTCGAGGTCGAGCACCGCGTCGATGGCTTCCTTCGCCATGATCTCGACGGCGTCCTGGTCGGCGAGGTAGTCGCCGCCCTTGACGGTGTCGAAGGTGTGCCACTCCCAGTTGTCTTCCTCCACGTTCGCCAGTGCGGCGCACATGCCGCCCTGGGCCGCGCCGGTGTGGCTGCGGGTGGGGTAGAGCTTGGTCAGTACGGCGGTGCGGGCACGGGGGCCTGCTTCGATCGCCGCACGCATGCCCGCGCCACCGGCGCCGACGATGACCACGTCATAACGATGTTCCTGCATGAAGTCTGTGCTCCCCTAGCTCGCCGAGATATTGGGGTCGAAGGTGAAGATGACGTACGTGCCCAGGCCCATGATCAGGATCATCGAGAGAACGAGGATCGTGGTCAGCCAGAAGCGCGTGGAATCCTTGCGGGAGTAGTCCGCGATGACCGTGCGCAGACCGTTACCGCCGTGCAGCTGTGCCAGCCACAACATCGTCAGATCCCAGACCTGCCAGAACGGGCTGGACCAGCGGCCGGCGACGAATGCGAAGTTCAGTCGGTGGACTCCACCGTCGAGCATCAGCATGATGAACATGTGGCCGAGCACCAGGACGATCAGTGCGACGCCGGAGAAACGCATGAACAGCCAGGCGTACAGCTCGAAGTTGTTCCGAGCCTTCGCGCGCGGTGAGCGCGGATTGTCCAGGCTGGCAGGACGGTCGTATGAGGTACCCAGGCTCTTGGCTTCGGGTCCGTGAGTAGTCGCCATGTCAGTGCTCCGCAAACATGTTGATGAGGATGCGTCCTGCACCCGGGATCATTGCCAGGAACCAGATCGCCAGAATGATCCAGAGCATGACGCGCTGGTACTTCGGGCCCTTCGACCAGAAGTCCACGAGCATCACGCGGATTCCGTTGAGGGCGTGATAGAGGACTACACCGACGAGGCCTATCTCCATGAGGCCGACGACGGGGTTCTTGTACGTGTCGATGACAGCGTCGTAGGTGTCGGGATTGACCCGGACCAGCGCTGTGTCGAGCACGTGTACGAACAGGAAGAAGAAAGTAGCGACGCCCGTGATCCGGTGTAGAACCCAGGACCACATTCCGGGGTCGCCCCGGTAAAGCGACCTCGTGCGCTCCTTCTGAGGAGCGGCTTCAGTCGTTGTACTCATCGAGTGCTGTGCCTCCAACGTCATTGGTGGACGCGCCGAGCCTGCAGAGAGCTTCGAGGTACTCAGCCCGGGCTCGACGGGATCCTGAACCGACTTGACTCAGACTCTAAACCTATGTGAAACCGGGAACTAATCAGATGCGGGATTCGTACACCCATCAAACTCTTTGTAAGGTTTGCCTTT
The DNA here is from genome assembly GCF_049739425.1 of Rhodococcus sp. 27YEA15. Lineage (NCBI taxonomy): Bacteria > Bacillati > Actinomycetota > Actinomycetes > Mycobacteriales > Nocardiaceae > Rhodococcus > Rhodococcus sp. 27YEA15. The sequence continues at coordinate 3,214,925 of NZ_JBMHHW010000001.1, read as the reverse complement.
CCAATGTTTGCGGCGTGGCTTTCTGCATCCATTCAGTTGTCGTGATTGGATGTTTCACCATGAGTGAAATCGACTGGAAGTTGTTGCGAGACAAAGCACAACTCGTCATGCTCCAGGCATACGCCCCATACTCGGGGTATGCGGTGGGTGCGGCGGCCCTGGTGGACGATGGTCGAATCGTCTCCGGATGCAATGTGGAAAATGTCTCATACGGATTGAGTTTGTGCGCCGAATGTGGACTGGTCGGTAACTTGGCGGCAACCGGCGGCGGGAGGTTGGTGGCCTTCAGTTGCTGCGACTCCGGTGGGGCGATTCTCATGCCGTGTGGGCGGTGCAGACAACTTCTTCTCGAACACGGCGGAGGTGCGATGCTTGTCGACAGCACGAGTGGGGTGCGGCCGTTGAGTGAGCTGTTGCCCGATGCGTTCGGACCGGAACAAGCAGAAGGGCTCCGGCATGTTTGACGCCGTTTCCATCATCACTGCCAAGCGTGACGGTCGTGAACTTTCCGGCACCGAGATCGACTGGGTGGTGCAGGCGTTCACCCAGTCGGTGATCGGCGACGAGCAGATGTCGGCACTCGCGATGGCCGTCTACTTCCGCGGAATGACGCGCGCCGAGACGGGTCGATGGACGCGCGCGATGATCGAATCCGGCGCCACGATGGACTTTTCGGACTTGCCGTTGCCGACCGTCGACAAGCATTCGACCGGTGGTGTCGGCGACAAGATCACTTTGCCGCTCGCACCGCTTGTCGCCGCGTGCGGAGTCGCGGTGCCCCAGTTGTCCGGTCGCGGCCTCGGGCATACCGGCGGCACCCTCGACAAACTCGAAGCGATCCCCGGTTGGCGTGCCGAGCTGTCCGCTGCCGAGATGGTCGAGATCCTCGCCGACCCGGCTGTGGGCGCTGTCATCTGTGCGGCAGGCGCCGCGTTGGCCCCGGCAGACAAGAAGCTCTACGCACTGCGCGACGTCACCGGAACCGTCGAGTCCGTGCCCCTGATCGCGAGCTCGATCATGAGCAAGAAGATCGCCGAGGGCACCAGTGCGCTGGTGCTCGACGTCAAAGTGGGTTCGGGTGCATTCATGAAGTCGATTGCCGACGCGCGGGAGCTGGCGCGAACCATGGTCGAGTTGGGTAACGACGCGGGGGTGCGGACCAGTGCCCTGATCACGTCCATGGACACCCCACTCGGACTGACAGCAGGTAATGCCCTCGAGGTTCGTGAGTCCGTGGAGGTACTAGCCGGTGGCGGCCCGGCCGACATCGTGGAGCTCACGCTCTTGCTGGCGCGGGAGATGCTGGCGGCCGCCGGAATCGACGACATCGATCCGGCCGACAAACTTGCCGACGGCAGTGCGATGGACCGGTGGCGAGCCATGATCGGCGCACAGGGCGGAGATCCCGACGCCGACCTGCCCACAGCGCGGCACACCGACGTGATCACAGCCGAACGCGACGGCGTCCTCTCCACGCTCGACGCGATGGCGGTGGGTGTCGCGGCCTGGAAATTGGGCGCCGGCCGCGAAAGGCAAGGCGAACCCGTACAGGCGGGTGCCGGAGTGCAGATGCACGCCAAGCCAGGAGACGTCGTCCGGCGTGGTCAACCGATGTTCACCCTGCACTCGGACACCCCGGAGCGGTTCGCAGCGGCACGCAGCGCACTCGACGGGCAGTGGTCTGTCGACGCCGTGGCGGGCGCGTCGCCGCGCCCGTTGCTCGTCGAGCGGGTTGTGGGGGAGTCGCGTTAGCGTTGAGTCATGAACGCACCCGTGTTGTCCACCATTTACAGCGCGCCCAAAGTTCTCCTCCACGATCATCTCGACGGCGGCCTGCGTCCGTCCACCGTTCTGGAACTGGCCACCGAATGCGGCTACGACGACCTGCCTGCTCATACAGCGCCCGAATTGGCGCGCTGGTTCAGGACCGCTGCCGACAGTGGCAGCCTCGAGCTCTACCTCGAGACGTTCGCGCACACGGTTGCCGTCATGCAAACGGCAGCCGGGCTGAGCCGGGTAGCTCGTGAGTGCGCCGAAGACCTCGCGGACGACAACGTGGTGTACGCCGAGGTCAGGTTCGCTCCGGAGCAACACCTCGAACGGGGGTTGACGTTGGACGAGGTAGTCGAGCATGTCCTCGAAGGATTCCGGGCCGGGGAGTCCGCAGCCGAGGCTTCGGGCCGGAAGATCCGCATCGGCTGTCTGTTGACGGCGATGCGTCACGCGGCACGATCACGGGAGATCGCCGAGCTGGCCGTACGGTTTCGTGATCGCGGCGTCGTCGGATTCGACATCGCCGGTGCCGAAGCCGGCAATCCGCCGAGCCGCCACCTCGACGCCTTCGAGTTCATGCGTGATGCCAATGCCCACTTCACCATCCACGCCGGTGAGGCATTCGGGCTGCCGTCGATTCACGAGGCCGTGGCCTTCTGCGGTACGGATCGGCTCGGTCACGGTGTGCGGATCGTCGACGACATCGTCGAGAGCGGCGACGGCGCCAAGCTCGGAAGACTCGCGAACTACGTCCGTGACATGCGAATTCCGTTGGAACTGTGTCCGAGTTCCAACGTGCAGACCGGCGCGGTGTCCAGGCTCGCCGATCACCCGTTCGGTCTGCTGGCAGCGCTGCGGTTCCGCGTCACCGTCAACACGGACAACCGATTGATGAGCGACACGAGTATGAGTCGAGAGATGGCAGCCCTCGTCGACACGTTCGGTTACGGCTGGACGGATCTGCAACGCTTCACCATCAACGCGATGAAATCCGCCTTCATCCCGTTCGACGAGCGGCTCGCCCTGATCGACGACGTCATCAAGCCCGGATACGCCGTGCTGGTCGGCTGACCACCGACCAGCACGTCACTACTCCGGGCGAAGCCGTGCTTCGAACGCCATCTCGAGTTCGCGCCACGATTCGGATTCCTTGGTGAACGGAGCACTCGGTGCCATCCGTGACGGGTCGGGATCGAGGAGATACGAGACGTACCAGCCGAGTTCGGTGGACATCGACAGCGCGGCCTCCGTCGCATCGTCCTTGGCGAAATCTGCTGCATCGGTGAACAACTCGACGGCAAGTTCCAGTTGTTCGGCGTCGACGACCTCCGGCCCCTCGGCCAGGTCGTCGGCGATACCCGGCAGGACGTAGACATTTTCGTCGGTAACGTCGACGTCGAGGGACCCGTCCACCGCAGCCATCCGGATTTCGTCGTACGTACTCACCTGAGCAAGGTCATGATCGTGGTTGTCGGCGAGATATCTCGCCAGAGCGCGTTCGGAGCGGAAGACGGTGATCGCACCGTCCTTGCCGAGGAACAGAGCGTCCTCGCCCATGTAGCAGCGCAAGGTGTAGTAGGTATCGGCCGAGGTGATGATGCGAATCGGATCGACACCTACCTCGCCCCAGAACGATTCGTCTTCTTCGTCGAACTCGTCTTCCTCGTCCTCCTCGTCTTCGTGGGCTGCTTCGGCCGCGTCGTCGGCATCGAGAGTGTTCTCGGCGGCGGCCAGCAACTCGGCCTCGGCCACTGCAACCGCTGCGGCGTCGACCGTCGGAGACGTGACGATCTTGTCGATGGCGTCGAGGACACCGTCCCAGTCCTTGGCGATCGCGGCACCGATCTGATTCCACAATGCGAGACCGTCACGTCCCTCGAACGTGGCGGCACCGGTGACCAGTGCACCGAGCACCGGGTGACCACTGAAGAAGCGGATGACCGGGTCCAGCTCGCAGACCTCACCGATGTTGCGTGCCATGTTCAGAGTGTCTTCGAGTTCGGAGACGACCGCAGCCTCCGGATCGCTCGCCGCGAGTTCCAGCACCCCGACGAAGTCGAAGGAGAAGTTCTCCTCAGGCTCGAGCTCGGCCGCCGACAAACCCGAGACCACGGCCCAGGCCGGATGCTCGACCAGGTCGTTGTCGTTGTCGGTGCGAATGAATGCGGCGAGTTCGGCGACGGACGAGAATCCGTACAGATCTTCCTCGTGGCCGAGGAACGCCTCCCACTCGTCGTCGCCCTCCCGCCACCGCGGCGCCCACAATGTGACGAGGTCGCCGTCGGTCAATCCGATTTCGATAGGGACGATGTCTCCAGCCATGGGCGGAAGCCTATCGACCCGGGTACCGCAGGCATAGTGCGGGCTGCTCAACCATCACGCAGTGACCTCGTCAACGAGGTCATGAGGCGGTCGCGCTCGACACCGGCCTGCTGAACGGCCTGGTGAATGGTGGCGACGGTCAGCGATGCGACGGTTCGTGCCTGCATGGACGTCACCGCGTCGGTGATCTGCAGTTCGACCAGCGTCCCGAGTCCGTTGACCGTGGCGGTGACGATGTTGCCAGGACTGACGGCGACCCCGCGAATGGCGTCGATTCCAACGAGGGTGTCCTGCATACGTCCGGTGCGGTCCTTTGCCCGGTCGAGGATCCGATCCATCTCGTTCACAGCTCACGCATCCAGGTAGCGGGGTAACGGTCGTGTACGGCCTGCGCCCGTGCGACCTGCTCCGCTGTGGCCAACCCGAGACGGTCCAGAACGGAAGCAGGCACGCCGCTGTCCTCGAGTTCGACCCGATGGCGGGCGCCGGCCTCGAGGCCCGCCCGCTCGCAGAGCGTGAGGATCTGGGCGGCCAGTCGGGCGCCGCCGTAGCGCAACTCGTCTTGATCGATTCGCAGATCTACCGGCACCGACTGCTCAGTGGCTCGAACTACTACCGTCCTGGCTCTGTTCGCGGCTACCGATGTGATGATCGGTGTTGGCTGCTGGGTATCGTCCGACATGATTCCTGTCATTCGGTTGGGCGGTAAAAGCCGTGAAAGCCCATGCCGCTGTTGGAAGTTCGAATTGCACTGACAGAGACCGGATCTCCGGCCTCGTCCAAGTGTGATTAACAGTCCCTATACGCTCACCCCCATGCGCGCCGTGATCTACACCCGAGTTTCCAGCGACCCCTCAGGTAAAGGTAGGTCTGTATCAGAGCAGGAAGCGGACTGCCGCGCAATCTGTAAACGCGAAAAATGGCCCGTCGCCGAAGTCCTCACCGACAACGACATCGGCGCCAGTCGACACTCCGGGAAGCATCGCCCCGCGTACCAGCGGCTCATGGAAATCCTCACAGACGGTGACGTCCTAGTCACCTGGGAAGCGTCCCGAGCGCAGCGTGACATGCGCGCATTTGTTGAGCTCAGGGACTTGTGCGCGGCCCGCGGCGTGCTCTGGTCCTACTCTGGCCGCCTCTATGACCCATCCCGAGGTGACGACAGATTCAGCACCGGACTCGACGCGCTCCTCGCCGAAAAAGAAGCCGAACAGAACCGCGAGCGCGTCCTTCGAGCAAAACGCGCAGGCGCGCTTGAGGGCAGACCGAATGGACGCCTACCGTACGGCTACCGGCGATCCATCAACATGCGAACCGGCGAGACCGACGCCTGGATACCAGACGAAGAGGAAGCCCCCATCGTGCGGGAAATCTTCACGCGAGTCCTCGACGGCGAATCACTCTGGTCGATCACAAGAGATTTCATCGCCCGCGGCGTTCCAGCCCCTAGCACGCAAAGGAATGCCGCAGGAGAGTGGAGGGCGCAGCGCATGCGCGTGATGATCATCCGACCCACCTACGCAGGACTGCGGACCCACGGATCGGAAATCATCGGTAAAGGCACTTGGGAACCGATCGTCACCGAAGACGATCACCGACGGCTCGTTGCCATCCTCACGGATCCGGCACGCTCAACCCAGCGCGGCCACGAACCCGTACACCTCCTGACCGGTATAGCAACCTGCGGCATATGCGGTAGCGGAGTCAGATACTTCGGGCCGAAATCCCTGAAGACGCCCAGATATGTGTGCGAAAAGTCGTCATGCGTAGCCCGCAGAACAGACAAGATCGACGATTTCGTCGAGGAGCTAATTATCCAAATGGCGATACATCCTCCGAATTTCGAGCCGATGAGCGCGAGCGCATCCGACGACGGCAGAATGGCATTCAAAGAGGCCGCCGAACTGCGCGCAGAGCTCAAGGATTATGCGCGGAAGGCATTCGATTTGGGCATCAGCCTCGAAACCCTTGCCGAGTACGAGAGGTCCGCCAGGGCGAAAATCGAGGCGGCAGAGAATCTAGCCCGAAGCTCCGCGCGATCGCCACTCCTTGCGGTCCTAGCTGGCCCTGACGCAAGAAGTCAGTGGGAGCTGATGGGAATTCCGGATAGACGAGAGGCTGTCCGCTCACTGATTACTGTCACCATCAATCGGTCGACTGTGGGCACGCGAGGGTTCACGCATGCGGATATCGACTACGCGCCAAGGTCCGGATTCACTTTTCCGAATCTCCGGTCGATTCAGTGACGTTAGCCTGACTGATCGACGCCTCCCCCAGGGTCACGTTCACCTGCTCCGCGTCGATGATCGGAGTATCCATGTCGATCACCAGCTCCGGGATAGGCAAGCCCTGTCCAACGCGGGACAAGATCCGCATTATTACCGCCATTGTTTCCGCGAGCTTGTCCGGTGGAATCCGCGAAACGAGCGGCGCGAATACCCCGAGCATGTCGCTGATCTCGTGAGTAATTAGTCCGTAATCGGACGGGGTTACTCCGAGGGTTCCGAATATTTTTTCGAGGTTATCCTGCTGCCCCGCGGCCCCGTTTTCGATGCCCTTAATCGTCGAAACAGGGACGTCGGATTCGCTGGATAACTTTTCTCGGGTCCACCCAATTGTGGTGCGAATGGCCCTGATCTGTGGGCCGTAAGACCTCCGCCTGGCCTCGTCCATGGTCACTACTCCGTCATGCAGGCGCGCGGCTGTCATGCCGACACGGTATGTGTAGGTGCTGGTTACGGCAATCGCATGCCCGATTCCATCACCGAATCCAAAGAGACGGTAATAGACTCCATTGCTAACTAAACGGACATCCGTCTAACTGACTTTCGCCCTCGCGGGCCTTTCGATGGAGATTGCACATGAGTGACCGGGTCGACTTCATCTGCCCAAGTCTTGCTGTCACAGATATCGAGTTGGCTGCACTCGGAATTGTCCCCTGCAGTCCCGAAGGGGACATCATCTACCGGATGCGCAGGGGCGTACTGATGGCTGAGATTGGGGCACTGGTCGTAATGGGGTCACTGATTCGAGTGATCCCTAGGCTCGAGTGCAATGACCGCCAGTCGGCCCTACTGCTCGGTGCAGCGGAAGTCGCTTTTCATGAGCAGCCCACCCGCGCCGGCGGCTGGTGGCCTACCGGCGACGGCGAGCGGTGGACGACGTACGTGTCTGTGGCAGTTCCTGCGTCTCACCCGGTGTCAATGGCTGTCCGATCGGATCGTCGGGGTGACCATCAGAACGAGCGAGCCGCATAGCTGCGCTGGGGTCTATCTCATTCATGGGGGCTCCGCGAGGCCCAGCTTCTCCATCAGTCGTCGGATCGCTCGGCGTGCCCTGCGTGCGCGTGTCTTCATTTCCCTGAACCCTTCGCTTGATCTCATTCAGCAGTGCGTCTATTGACACCTGCTGTAGGTCGAGGACGGTCTGCCTGTCGTTGTCGGCCACGGTTCCTAGCGCTCTGGCTGCGACGTCTCGGATGGTCTCAATAGAGACGCCCTCGAATGCGGTGGCCAAACCTTCCATGGTCTTCAGTTCTGGCATCTGCCCTAGGTGGTCGCGCTTGTCATTGAGCAGCTTTGAAATGTGCTGCCGTGACAGGCTCGATCGCGCTGAAAGCTCTGCCGGCTTCCACCCGCGAATGTCGATCTGCTCTTGGATGAAGCGGCTGAACTCGTTCACAAGACAAAGCCTCCGTGGCGGTGGGAAATTGCACAAGCGGCCGCATTTTGACGTGTCAACCTGGCGGCGATTTATTCGACCACGATTCTGTCAACTAGGAGGCGATAGTTCCAAACATGCCCTGACCTGCGACCTGCATAACTACACGGATGTAAGTGTTGACAGATTGTCAACCGATAGGCGATAGTTTGTCGCATAGTTGTTGACAACAAACTTCGAGAGGGGCAGACTATGGCTACCGCAATCCGGCGGAGAAGGATGAGAGGCGTATGGATGCAGGTTCGAGATCCTGAGCTACTCGTCGCCTACATGAACAACAAGGACTTCAGCCAGTCCCGGCTCGCCCGCTACGTCGGGTGCTCGAGGCAGTTTGTTCACATGTTGGCGACGGGCGAAAGAACCACTTGCACCAAGCAGGTGGGGGAGTTGATCGAAGAAGCGCTCGGCGTTCTGCCCGGCACTCTTTTTTTGGCCAAAAAGTCCCCCACTGTGCGTCACAATGTCGCCAAGAAGGCGACAGGTGCTGTGCAGGCGGCATGAAAAAAGCCGCCACCTGTGGTCGCAGGCGGCGGCTAAGTCAATCCCAAATCTACAAGAAAGGAATCTGATGTCAGATTCTATCGCAACCGACCTCGCTAGGCTCCGCATTCAGCTGGTCGCCACAATCCTGCCTGCACGCAGCACCACGGGGCGACTCACTCGCGCAGAGCGCCGTGAACGCGACATGCGCCGCTCCATTGTCAACGATATTGACGCGCTAGTGAAGCCCATCGCAGAGCGGGCGCGCAGGGCTGAGTGGGGGTTCGCAATAGGAATGGCCCAGGGCGCTGGCGAACTCCACACCAGCAGGGTTGGGCATAACTCGGCAGGTATCACCGAGCCCGTCCTCCCCGAATCGGACGCGAAGGTCACGCTCATGTCGCTCGTCTCGGCAGCGGAGGACGCTGCGACGGACCTGCGCACGGTCAAGAAGATTTACGACAAGGCCAATCAGGCAGCGAAGGAGTCGGCCCGGAACCTCGACGCTGCACGCGAAGCGGCAGTAGCCGCCGAGTCGGACCTGATCGAGTTCATCCGCAACGGCGGTGAGCCAGCATGAGCGAACTCGACCTCTTCAGTCACATCGAGTCCCCGTTCGATTCGATCCGCCAGGTCCGTCCAGACGGCCCCGAGTTCTGGTCGGCACGCGATCTCATGCCGCTACTCGGATACGACAAATGGGAGCGGTTCACGGGATCAATTGATCGGGCAATCGCGACCGCGCAGAACTCGGGGCAGCAGTCAGGATTTTCCCGCCTCCGGGAAAATCTCCCGGGGGGAACGAAGCCGCGCGAAGACTTCCGCCTCTCCCGCTTCGCTTGCTACCTCGTGGCAATGAATGGCGACCCTCGCAAGCCCGAGGTCGCCGCCGCACAGGCATACTTCGCGATCCGCACCCGCGAAGCTGAGGCGACACCGAAGCCCGCCCAGCTGTCGCGGCTGGACCTGATCGAGATCGCCCGCGCAGCCGAGGTTGAACGACTGGCACTCGAAGCGAAGGTCTCTGAACTCGCCCCGAAGGCGGAGTACGTTGACACCTTCGTTACCGACGCGGACCTCCTCAGCTTCCGAACCGTAGCATCCACTCTCGAGACTCCAGAGTCCGAGCTTCGCAAGATCCTGATCGAGCACGGATGGATCTACGTCGAGACCGCTACGCGCTGGTCTGAATCGCAGCAGAAAAAAGAGACCATCAACCGGTACTCGGAGTACTCGAACAAGAAGTCGTACTTCCGCCGTATCGAAGAGCATAAGGCCCCCCGCTTTCGTGGCGAGGTCATGCACACGTTGAAGATCACCCCTCCCGGCGCCCAGGCGATTGCGAAGGCCGTCTCCCGCTGGGTGGCTGGCGATCAGGAGGCGGCATGAAGCCGATCGCCCCGCCGATCCTCCCGAAGCGCGCACCTTGGACCGACGACGATGCCCGGCATCTCGAGAAGGTTCTCGCGACTATGCCGGTCTGGAACTCGGAGCAGAGCGCTGTAATGCGGCGACTATTCCAGTCTGCGGCCGACAAGATGGCGGCAGAAGTGGAGGCCGCAGCATGACCGTCCACTACGACGGCCTTCCCGTCGAATCCATTGAGCCTGTGAAGCCCGCTCAGACGTGTGATCGCGAGTATGGCGGCTACTACCGCATCGAGTTCGTCGGTGGCGGCACCGCCGGCGCGTTCGGCGACGAGCTCCACATCCTCCCCGCGTAACCCTCCACCCCCATTCCCCCCTGCAAAGGACATTTTGCGATGACGCATGCCCAAATCGCCCCAGTAGTTGCCCCATACAGCCTGACCCGTCACAAGTTCAGCCCGCTGTTCGCGGCTCTCCCGATCGCCGTCCTCGGTGACGTGAAGGCCGAACCGACCCCGATCCACGACGCCCTGTCGACTGCCCTGGACGTGGATTGGCCAACGGAAGGCGACACCGATCAGAGCGACCTCGACGCGATCACCATCGAGAACGGCGTGATCCGGTTCGCCGACGAGACATCCGCTACCCCCGCTGCCGGTCGTGGCGTGATCGTGTCCGCGGTCCTGTCGGCGTTGATCGTTCTGGTCCTCGCCGGTATCTACGCCATTGCCCCGATCGGCGGTGCGGCATGAGCGATCCAGTCAACCATCCGGCGCACTACACCGACCATCCGAGCGGCGTCGAGTGCATCCAGATCACCGAGCACATGGGCTTCAACCTCGGGAACGCAGTCAAGTACATCTGGCGAGCCGACCTGAAAGGTTCTGCGACACAAGACCTCGAGAAGGCGCGCTGGTACATCGATCGCGAACTATCCAAGCGTGCCCCTGCCCCTGCCCCCGCCGAAACCGAGTGGCCGACATGGGATGCGGTGCCGGAAGGTGTGAAGTACACCAGTAATCGGACGCCGTGGTTCTTGTGGGAAAACCATGGGGGCACGCGCTACTACACGAGAGCATCGTCCGCGAACGTGCCAGTGAAGGTCTCGGAGGCTAGCGACCGGGAGATGCAGGGCCGCGCCCCGTTCGTTGCGGTGGCGGCATGAGAAACATGCCCACCGTCGACCGCATTGGCATCGCGATACTGCTCGTCGCCGCACTGATCAACCTACTCGCATGGAATCCACTCATTGCGTTTCTGCTCGCGGTCCTGGCGTTCACCCGTTTCAATGCGCACCTCGCCTGGGCCGAGAACGCCCGTCTCCGTGCGCAACTCACACCCAACCATCCGAGCCACTGGGGCGACCATGACTGACGTATCCACCATCCTCAACACCGCCGCCGACATCCTCGAACAGGATGGCTGGACGCAAGGGAAAGCAGTCGACCGCATTACGGGTTGCCGTTGCGCGATTGGCGCAATCAACGAGGCCGCTGGCCTGACACTCGCAGGCCCGGCCTCGACGGAATCCATCACTGTGTGGCGGGACGCAGTGTTCGCTGTCCGCAGAAAAATCGGGTACAGCAGCGTCCCCGCCTGGAATGACGCCGAGGGCCGCACCGCTATCGAGGTCATTGCAGCCCTCCGTGCAGCGGCAGTGACCGCATGAGTAGAGGTCAACGCCCACGCGTCCCGGAGTTCTTCCCCCTCATGAAATACCGGGCGAGGAAGCGGAACTTTGGGCGCACCCGAATGTTCATCTACGGGGCCGACATGAAACCGATCTGGCCGCAAGTGTTCCGCGTCGATGGCCGCGAAATCCCGCCCACGTCGATCAAGTTCATCTCCCAACATGGCGAGCGCACATTGACGGCGAGCAACCGAACTCCGTACTGGATCTCACCCACTGTCGGCGCACTCGAGGAGCGACCATGATCCCCAAACCCCTACCCGGCATGGGCGACTGGGAGCAGATCGGCCAACGCGAATTCGCGCGAGCCGAACGGGACGGACTCCCCACCATCGAAATCGTCCAGCGGTCCAGCGAGATTTTCCTCGTCACCTACTGGGTGTCGCACTACAAGAACGGAGAACGGCGATGAGTGTCTACATGCTGGCCGCAATCCTGTCTGGCATCGGCCTAATGCTCTGCGCGGTAGAGGTCGCTAGGAACTTTCACGCAGAGAAGACTGGGCATGTCATCTTTTGGCTCGCTTTGGTTTTCGTCAACATCGGGAACATCGTCTACATCGGTGGTGTCGCATGACCTACCCCGACCCCGACCCGCTGGACGACCCCTGCGATCAGTGGGACATCCGCGACACCGACCACTTCGTCGACCAAGCCCTGGACGAGAGGAATGTCCGATGAGTCATAACCCCCGATGCACCTGCGCTGGAACGGTCCTCGGATATCCACAGCACGAGCTGCACTGCCACATCAACGGCGGACCCCGACCCGACAACCGCCGCTACCCGCGCCCCGTCGTCGAAACGCACATCGACGGCCACCACCGACTCCTCGCGTACCGGGACGCCTCGAAAGTGACGCTCCTGATCTCGAGAGCCGACGACGATCGACCAACCGCATCGAGCCGATGGGACGACCTCGCCGCCATCGCCATCCCCACTGAACGACTTCAGGAAATCCTCACATCCATTGGAGTGCACCATGCCTGACTCAAAAGCCGATGTCATCGACGTCGAAGCCACCGAAGATCTCGTCAACCGCGCCGTGATGGTCGCATCCATCGTCAAGGCCGTCATGGCAACGAAATCCGCGAATGCCGTCCAGCTCGACGAAATCCTCCCGAAGGGCGATAAGCGCACCGCGATGTACATCGACGCTGACGGTGTGGAGCAGAAGCTCGGCACCGTGTCGAAGAGCTTTCCGGAGCCGGTCGCCACGATCACAGATCAGGACGCTCTCGAAGCGTATCTGCGCGAAACCCGCGCCGCAGACCTCGACGTGGAGTACAAACTCGACGACCTACCGCAGGTGTACGCCGTGCTGTGCGAGCACGCCCCGGAGCTGCTGACCATCACCGAGGGTGTAATCCCGAAGTGGCTGATCGACACCACGAAAAAAGAGGCGCTAATCCCCGGTCGCACGATCCCCGGTATCACGGTAACTCGCCCTGCGGGCAAGATCTCGGTGCGCCCGAATGCGGCTGCGCAGGCTCTCGCTGACCAGCTGCTCCAGTCATCCCCGCTCCTCGCCATCGAAGCCCCAACCCAGGAGACCCGACCATGACCATAGAGTTCACCCCCGCCACAAAGAAGGCGTCGAAGGCTCGCATCGCACTATGCGGCCCGTCCGGCTCAGGAAAGACGTACACCGGACTCGCTCTCGCCACCGCGCTCTCTGATCGTGTCGCCGTCATCGACACCGAGCGAGGATCCGCATCGAAGTACGTCGGACTCAACGGCTGGGCATTCGACACAGTCGCTCCGAGCAAGTTCTCCCCGCTATCGCTCGTAGAAACACTCGGCGTCGCCGCTGGATCCGGGTACGGCGCAGTGCTCATCGACTCGTTGTCGCACTACTGGATGGGCGCCGACGGAATGCTCGAGCAGGTCGACAAGCGCAGCGGCTCCAACAAATTCACCTCCGGATGGAAGGCCGTCGGCCCCGAGGAAAAACAGATGATCGACGCCCTGCTCACCTACCCGGGCCATGTGATCGCCACGCTCCGCACCAAGACTGAGTATGTCGTCGAGGAGAACGACCGAGGGAAGAAGGAGCCCCGCAAGGTCGGCATGAAGCCGATCCAACGCGACGGCATCGAGTACGAGTTCGACGTCATCGGCGACCTTGACCACGACAATCGTCTGACCATCTCGAAGTCTCGAATCCCGTCCCTGTCGGGGCAGGCCATTGCGCATCCCGGCGTGGAGTTGGCGCGGACCATCTCCGACTGGTTGTCGGAGGGTGTCGAGGTTCCGTCCATCGCAGACTACCGAGCACGCGCCGAAGGTGGCTCCCGTGACGAGTTGCTTGCACTCCTCCGCGAGGTCGAGGCAGCGCAGATGTCGAACGCTCCGACGCTCGACGTCGACGGCCGACCGACCGTTCTCCGCGATTTCATTGTCGCGCTCGGTAAATCGTTGCCCGAGCAGCCTGTTGCAGGGGCAGGTGACGCAGCATGACCGACTTCAACCCCGTCGCTGTCGAGCAGGGCATCCGCGACTGCGCCAACAACATTGCCAAGGGTGTCACGATTTGCGCCAACGCCTACTCCGCCTACCTCGACGCCGACCGCATGTACGACCGCGAGTACGCGCGCGCCTACATGTGCCACTCAGGACCGGCGCACGAGAAGAAGTACGCCGCCGAGATCGCGACGGGTGAGGCCCGAGCGATCCGCGACGAGAAGGACGCCGCCTACCGGTACTCCGACCGTCAGGCGAAAGCCCTCGAATCCGAACTCCGCGCCTGGCAGTCCCTCGGCGCATCCGTCAGATCCGCATACAACGTCGCCGGCCGAGGTGAGGGCGCATGACCTCCACGTACCTACCCCTGCTCAACCTGCTCAACGGCGCACCATGGACCGAGGAAGCCCTCTGCGCCCGTACAGGCGACTATGACGCAGTATTCCCGACACGCCAGCCGAAGCCCTCCGACCCCGTAATCCTCACCTGCGGAGTATGCCCAGTCATCGGACAGTGCGCCGCTGAAGCGGTCATGGCGAGCGAGCCCTACGGGATCCGCGCGGGCGTGTACATCGACTACAGGATGACCCGATCCCAGCGCGCCAGGCTCGTCGCCATCGCAGAAGCCGAAGGCGTGGAGCTCCCAGACAGCGCGAAAGCTACACCACCGCGACCATTGGGCGGCGCTACCGCCATGGCCGCGAAAACCCACTGCACACACGGCCACGAGTTCACGGACGAAAACACCGGGATTCGAGTCAGCCCCGGAGATATGACGGCCCGCTACTGCAAAACCTGCCAGCACGCCTCGAAGCGGAAGTCGAAGGAAGCGAAGGCAAAGGCATGACCGCACCAGTCAAACTTCCGTGGAATCAGGGCCGTGAGGCGACTCGGCGCCGTGGGAGGCTCCGTCAGATTCAAGGCATCCCCGCGCGTGTGCCGACTGCGCGGGTTCAGGCTCACGTCCAAGAGCTTCGCGCGGCTGGCATGTCGGGGATGATGATCGCCAACGCGGCCGGCGTCAGCAAGCAGACGGTGACGTTCATCGAGGATGGAACCTACGAGTGGGTTTTGTTCGATCGCGCGAATGCCATCCTCGGCGTCAGCGTGCACCCGCATCCTGCGCAGGCAAATGTTCTCTCAGCCGGAGCGGTTCGACGGCTACAGGCGCTGCGGGCATTGGGATTCACGGTCCCCGAGTTGGCTGATCGACTCGGCACGAAACGTCAGAACCTCCTCGAATCGTTCCGTCGGCCGACATGCACATACGCGCGCTGGGTCGCGGTGCGTGATCTGTACGACGAGCTGTCATCCACTCCCGTCGGCCAACTGATCGGGTCGCCTCATGCTCGCGCTCGCGCGCTGGCCGCCCGATCAGGTTTCCTGCTCCCGATGGAGTGGGAGGGCTACGACATCGACGACCCGCGAGTGACGCCGCCGCGGACAGCGCTAGGCAAGTCGGCTCGCATGAAGCCGACTGGTCCACTGGATGAGGTTCTGGTGCAACGACTCCTGGAGGGTCGTCATGTGGGCCGCGCTCCGAAGCGAGAGCAGTACGAGGCGGTAATCCTCCTCACTGCGAAGGGCTTGTCTGCGGCTGCGATCGCGACCCGATTGGGGATCAGCGACCGCACCGTCACGAGACTGAGGGCCGCAGCATGAGGATCGGTTCACTGTTCAGTGGCTACGGCGGACTAGATTTGGCTGCGCTGCAATTGTTTCCCGGCTCGTCGGTGGCGTGGCATTGTGAATGGGACGACGCACCGTCGAAGATCCTTGCCCACCACTGGCCGACTGTGCCGAACCTCCGCGACGTCACCGAAGTCGACTGGAACTCGGTCGAGCCGGTCGACATCCTCGCAGGCGGATTCCCCTGCCAGGACGTATCTGCGGCCGGGAAACGCGCGGGGCTGCAGGAAGGCACCAGGTCTGGGTTGTGGGCGCATTTCGCGTATGCGATTCGTCGGCTCCGACCGCGTTACGTGCTGATTGAAAACGTCGCAGGCTTGCTCACTGCCCAAGGCGAGCCGGACAGCGATGAGCTGATCGCGGCGAACCGGGAAGTCGCTCGACTCGAGCGCGCCCTCGAACACATCAACGGTCACAAAGGAAAGGACGCCCACCATGAACGAGGGCGACGAGCTGCGGCCATTCGCGTCACTCGACAGCACAAACGGGCAGTGGATCGACGAAGACGCGCAGACCGATTTGTTCAGCGAGCAATCGCCACCGTTCTCGGGACGCTGGCCGAAATCGGGTATGACGCGCAATGGACGAGCCTACGAGCTTCCGACGTCGGCGCCCCCCACCACCGCGAGCGGGTTTTCATCCTCGTCAGTGCCCCCAACGCCGACAGCGGGGAACGCAACCGGGACGAACGAGCGCAGGGGCGGATCGCGATCGAACGAAAAGCTACTGCCGGGCGTGGTGCTGGATTTCCTCCCGACACCGAAAGCCAACGACTTCCGGGACAACAACAGCCCGAGCGAGGCCAGGCGGAAAGATCCGTCACTGACGGCAGTTTCGGTTTACTTCCCGGAATCAACTGGGGCAACTACGGACCCGCTATTCGACGTTGGGAACGACTGACCCGACCAGCGCCCGCACCAACCAGGCTCAACCGGAGTGGAAAGCCGCAACTCAACGCCGAGTTCGCCGAATGGATGATGGGCCTCCCCGCCGGCCATGTCACCGCGGTCCCCGGAATCTCGCGCGCCCACCAACTCAAGGCCATCGGCAACGGCGTGTGCCCACAGCAGGCGATTACCGCGTACTCGTCACTACTGACTCGAATGGAGGTCGCAGCATGAGCCTACGCAGAAAACCTCTCACCGCCCGCACATCATCAGCACGTAGCCGGGCGAAGAAGACGACACCGCCGCCCCGGAAACGGACCCGTGATACCGGATTCCCTCCAGCAGTTAAAGTCCTCATCCACGCCCGATCCGGTGGCCGCTGTGAGGTTCAGCAGCAGTGCCGTGGGGCGGTGGCGGTGCATATCCATCACCGCCGTCCCCGCGGCTCGGGAGGCTCAACTCTGGCATGGGTTAGTGGCGCCGCGAACGGTGTCGACGTCTGCCTGGCGTGCCATGCGTTCATCGAGTCGGCCCGCGCATATTCCGAGGGTCACGGCTGGCTCGTGTCCATGAATCGTCGGCGCCGATCCGACGAGGTTCCCGTGCTACTCGTCCACGATTCCGAGCCTGTTCTCCTCGCCGACGACGGCACATTTCACCGACCAACCGAGGGGGACTAGTGGCTCGCATCCGGACGATAAAACCGGATTTCTGGACCGATGGGAACATCGTTTCACTGTCCCCCTTCGCTCGACTGCTCTACATCGGCATGTGGAATTTCACGATGTGCGATCACGGTCATGTGGCCGATGATGCGATGAAATTGAAGTTGCAGATACTCCCGATGGACGATGTCGACATCGTGGCGCTGCTGTCGGAGTTGCTCGATTCGGGCCGCGTGAGTCGTGTCGAGGATCTCGACGGGCGGACATATCTGCACGTCACACGGTTCGAGGACCATCAGAAGATCGATCCGAGATGGAAAACTCGATGCCCGGCATGCGCTCACCGAGACTCACTGACACTCGCCGAAACTCACCCGAGTCGCGATGTGGCTCACCCAAACTCACCACAACTCCCCCTAGGAAGGGATGGGAAGGGAAGGGATGGGAAGGGAAAGGATAAAGAGACTGCACCACGCAAGCGTGGCGCCAGGATCTCAAGCGACTGGACCCCGACCGAATCCCTGAACGCGATGATCGCCTCCGAACGTCCGGACATCGACCTCGCCGCAGAGCTCAGAATCTTCCGCGATTACTGGATCGCCCAGCCTGGAGCCAAGGGCGTGAAACTCGACTGGGACGCGACGTGGCGGAACTGGGTCCGGCGGGCACGACCAACCGCGCGCCCCGGGGCGCAACCTGCCGGAGTCTCCCGTCAAGACGCCAAAGTCGCCGGCTACCTCGCATTCGCGAACATCTCTGACCAGAAGGAAATCCTGTGAACGATCACCAGCAGACGGCCGCTCTGGTCCTGGCGAAGTGCGCGGCGAACGATCCCTGGTTCCCGAACGGTGGCGAGTCGATCGTGATGGCGTGGGCGGAGGTGTTCGCGGAGTCCGGGCTCGCTCGTGAGGATCTGCTCGCGGGTGTGGCTCGGGCGTACCGGCTCGCGGACGAGGGTTTCAAGCCGCTGCCCGCGTCGATCGTGAAACACGCTCGCGCCGCGTACTTCGAATCGTTGAAGGCTCTCCCGGAGGCGAAGCGGGAGTTGATGGAGGAGGCGTCTCACATCCTCCAGGAGCTCGGTTTGACGCCTCCGCAGGCTCACACCTATGCGAGGCGGATTGCGCTCGGCAGGCGTCCACTGAGGCCGCTTACGGCGGATCAGGACACGGCGCTGCGGTCACGTCTGGCTGAGCGGCAGGCATTGAAGGCATCCCCGGACCGTAGGCGGTTTCTGACGGCCATTGTCGGCGAGTTCGGGCAATCACCCCACCCCAACCCCGCTAGTGCGCCCACGGGCAGCACAGCGCCGGGAAACAGCACACGAGAACAGGATCAAGCATGAACGTCAAGCCAGTTCTAATTCGCGCATGGGATTCCAAGCGCGCTCCGATAGGGCACTCCATTGCGCCCTTTGCCGGAGGTTTCACACTCCCAGATGACCACCCACTCGCACAGGAACTCCTCGACTTCATGAATAAGCACAAATCCGTCGTCGTCACAGTCCTGACGACCAACGAGGTCGAGTGGCACGTCAAGACGGTCACCCATCGCGCTCTGGAGCGGGCAATCGACGTCGAGTGCAAGCCCCATTCGGAGCATGTCAGGGACTGCCTAGTTTCCGATGACTGGTTCGGTAGTCACCTACCAGGCGGTGAGCCAGCATGAACCACCACCCCGACACCTGCGCCTGCATCACCTGCGACCCCGAATGGTGGGCGGAAATCGTGCGCCACGGACTGTGGAACGAGGCAGCATGAGCGACAAGACCGGCATCGAATGGACTGATGCCACATGGAATCCCATCACCGGATGCACGAAAGTCTCGCCCGGATGCGACAACTGCTACGCCGAGACGTTCAGTGAGCGCTTCCGTGGCACACCTGGACACTACTTCGAGAGCGGGTTCGACCTCCAGCTCCGGCCGGACAAGATCGACCAACCGCTGAAGTGGAAGAAGTCGCGGCGGATCTTCGTGAACTCGATGAGTGACCTGTTCCACGATGACGTGCCGGAGAGTTTCATTCTTGGCGTGTTCGGTGTGATGGCCCAGGCGTCTCAGCACACTTTCCAGATCCTCACGAAACGGCACGCCCGGATGCGATCGCTCCTGACCCGGTGGGCGACCGAAATATCATGGCTCTCCAACCCGCTCCCGAACGTCTGGCTGGGCGTCTCGACTGAGGACCAGAAGTGGGCGGATATCCGCATTCCGGCGCTGCTCGACACTCCGGCTGCGGTCCGGTTCATCAGTGCTGAGCCGCTGCTCGGGCCGATCAACCTTCGCCAGTCGCTCGCCAAGTTCCATCCTGGAGATGGTGAGGAGTGGGCAGGTGACCGGCTGGCTGCGAACCGGATGTTGCATTGGGTGATCGTCGGCGGTGAGTCTGGCCGCAATGCACGGCCGATGCATCCCGAGTGGGCGGCGTCGTTGCGGGATCAGTGCGTCGAGGCTGCCGTGCCGTTCTTGTTCAAACAGTGGGGTGAATGGGATGCGTCATCACAGCGCGTCGGCAAGAAGGCGGCTGGGCGCGAACTCGACGGACGGACCTGGGACGAGTTTCCGGGGGTGCCCGCATGACCGATATCTACGTCATCCTCGAAACCGGCCAGGGCGGAGGAATCCCAGACCACGTCTACGGCCCGTACTGGGGTCGAGACGACGGGGTGGAGGACTTGAAGTCACTACGTGAGTCCGCAGCCATGCTCCGCCGTCGTGACCGCTTCCAGCTCGCACGAGTCGAGGTGGAGGAGTGAGCCGCAGCAGAGCATCCGCGAAAGCCGCCGGGGCACGGTTCGAACGGCTCATTGCCGACGGGCTCGCCGAAGCCCTCGACGATGACCGCATCGACCGTCGCGTGAAGACCGGCGCGAAAGACCGTGGTGACATTGGCGGGGTCCGAATCCACGGACAACGGTTGGTGATCGAATGCAAAGACGTTGCCACGCAATCGCTCCCGCAGTGGACTCGCGAGGCGCAACTCGAAGCAGGCAACGACGACGCCCTAGCCGGCGTTGTCGTTGCCAAGCGGAGGGGCACGACGGACCCGCTCGATCAGTGGGTTCACATGACTGTTCGCGACCTCGTTGCCCTGATCTCGGGCCAGCGCGTAGAGGTGAAATGACGTGACTGTCCTGGTAAAATCGTGGTATCAAATCCTCTCTGTCGCAGTTGTTTTCGTGTCCCTCGCCGTGGGTTCGGCGTACGCAAGTTTCCTGACATTCAATGCGCTCGCCGATCGCGGGCTATCCGGAAAGAGGCTTCAATGAGTGGCACTGATTTCGATCCTGATCTCGTCGAGGATCTGGCGCTGTGGAGGCATGACGCAGCGCAGTCCCGCGCACTGGACATCGACACACTGCATCCGACGCTCGCCTGGGACGCGCTCACCGAAGATCAGCGGGAGGTGTCTCGTGCGGGTATCCGTGAGGTGCTGCGCATGCTGGAGGTCACGGGCCGTCTGGCCCCTGCCGGCGGTCTGGCACTCACCGCCGAGCAGGTGGAAGCTCAGCGTGTCAATCTTGAGCTACTAAGTGGCTGCATAATCCCTGAGGGCGGTATGGGCTTTACTGCCGCACTGGTGGAAGACGTGCGGACGGTGGTGAATGCCGACTGGGATCACGACACCGAGTGGTGGGGGCCGCGTGACCGTCTCCGCGCCCTGTTCCCGGCAACCGAACCCGCCGAGGAACGTCGCAGCTTCCCGGCAATCCAGGACGTACCGAACAACACCCTGCTCCACACGCACGGCGGTGAAGGTTCAAGCCTGTTCGTGCGCAATCGCTTCAGGGAACTGAGACTTTCTCTAGGTGCGTCTAAGTACTGGTCGAAGCCGATGGCGGAAAGCGACTTCCTTCCGTCCTCCGGCCCGTACGTGGAGGTTCCTTGGTCGAAGTTCCCGCAGCCCTGGGCTGATCCATTCGCTCTCCCCGCCCCTGCCGAACCCGCCGAGGACGTCGCCGGAAACCCCTTGCAAGCGTGGGAGTCAGTCAAGAAGTCCAAGGTGCCCGCATCCGAGCAGGTACGCGGCAGCATATGGGAGGGACTTGTCGATGCGGCGGTGGAGGCGGGGGTCGGCTTGCACGACTGGGACATGGTTGCGGATCAGGGCGATCCGGCGGAAGCGGCTGCTGAAGCGATCCGGGAAGCCATCGCGCATCTCGGACTTTGGCCCGCATCTGAGCAGGTCAGCGGCAACAGTTGCACGGAATGCAATAGTTCGTCCGCCCCGTTCGATGCGTCTGCCCGCGCCGACAAGGCCCCGACCGCAGAAGCGGAGGAGACGAAAGCGGCTCTGTATGCAGCTCAAGCGAAGCTGACAAGCATCGAGATGGCTTGTGACCGTGTAGGTGAAGGGATCTACACCAGCGACATCTACGACATACTGCGCACCTCCACCCCTCCGGTCACCCCTGCCCCCGCCGAAACCGAGTGGCAGACATGGGATGCAGTGCCGGAGGGTGTGAAGTACCGGAGCGAAGGTGACCCGAGATCCGGCTATTTCGTCAATCACGGCGGAATCATCTACCTCGCAAGTGGCCGGCCATCGACCGTATCCGAGTTCGCAATGCAAGAACTCGCCCCGTTCGTTGCGGCCCCCGCCGAAACCAAGTGGCAGACATGGGATGCAGTGCCGGAGGGTGTGAAGTACCGGAGCGAAGGTGACCCGAGATCCGGCTATTTCGTCAATCACGGCGGAATCATCTACCTCGCAAGTGGCCGGCCATCGACCGTATCCGAGTTCGCAATGCAAGAACTCGCCCCGTTCGTTGCGGCCCCCGCCGAAACCAAGTGGCAGGGCATCTCAGAGGCTCCGAAGCACCTCACCCTGATTGACCGAGCTGGCGACAAATGGACGTATGACGGCGACAACTGGGTCACGCCTGAAACGGCGATCCTCCCGGTCCTGTACATCAACCGGAAGTACGCCCCGTTCGTTGCGGCCAAGGAGGGGAAAGCGTGAGCGCGGACCTCGTTGTCACGTTCGAGCGCATCGGCAGGACGCACAACCTGCCAGAGCTGCGCATCCCCGTCGCGGACGTTCAGCACCGAATCGTCATCGACTACGAACCGCTATGGCCAGGCGACCTAACGAACTGGAATGAGGTCGCGCACCGCATCGAGGTTTATGCGCGGCAACTACTCGCATCGGGATGGATCGACGTCGCGATCGAGGAAAAGGCAGGAAAGATCTACGGTTACGTTCTCGCCGGCGGTATCCAAAATGCTGGTTCATTCACCATCACACATCCCGCGCAGGACGTGCATCATGACTGACATTGTTGAGCGGGCGACCGCGCTGGCAGCAGCAGCGACGAGTGGGCCGTGGCGGGTCGAGACGGAAGAGCGCTTCTATGAGAACACGTACATCGGCGGGGAGTGGCTGCCGGACATCATGGTCGACGGGTTGTTGGACATCGCTGACGCCGAGTTCATCGCTGCTGCCCGGACTTTGGTGCCCGCTCTGGTTGCCGGGGTGCAGGCACTCAGGGCGACCGTGGCAGAGGCGCTGAGCGTCCTCGACCGCTACGACCATTCCGACGACGGAGACCTACCGGAATGCGCCACCGGGGACCGTTGGCGACTGTACCGAGACCTGACGGCAGTACTAACCCGAACATTGGAGACGAAGCCATGAAGTGCTTCTATGACACTGAGTTTCTGGAAGACGGCAGGACGATCGACCTGATCAGCATCGGGATTGTCGCTGACGATGGTCGCGAATACTACGCCGTGAACTCGGATATGGATCAGGACCGGATTTCAACTAACGACTGGCTGTGCAAGAACGTCATCCCGCACCTACCGCTTGCGGGCGGCAAGCCTGCGCAGGGTTCGTCGAGATGGCTCTGGTCACTGGACTTGAGTTCGACTCTCGTGAAACCGAAGTGGGTTATCGCAAACGAGGTGCGTGAGTTCCTACTCGCTGGACCGGACCCGGAACTGTGGGCCGACTTTGGTGCGTACGATCATGTCGCACTCGCGCAACTTTGGGGCCCGATGATCCGGCTACCGAAGGGTCTGCCGATGTACACGCGGGACTTCCAGCAGCGCCTAGATGATCTCGGACGACCCGAGATCCCGGAGCAAGCAGCCGGAGCGCATGATGCGCTGGCAGATGCGCGACACCTGAAGGCGTGCTTCGAGCATGCGTCCGAGGTGTCGTCGTGACCGCGCCTGATCCGAAGCGGGGAAAGGTGTTCCGCGTCGTAGTCGAGTCCTACCCGACCGAAGACGGTAAGCCGTTCACGGAGCAGTCGAAAGAGTTCTGGCAGTTGATCGTGGACCAGTACGACAACCCGACTGACCCTGACCCAACGCCTGATTGGGTACCCGACATATCCGAATACCTCTACACCGAGGATGACGGACCGTTCGGACACGGATACGACTCACCGCAGCGCCAGGGCAAGGGCATCCAGGGAGACGTGCCGTGGCCTCCACTGCTTGTGGTGCCGTCACTCACTCGCCGACATTTCTTCGTGCGCAGTGCCGCGCAGGTCCGAGTGGACCAGCTCATCGAGTGGGGTTGTGTTGCCCGCGTGGAGACTGCGGAGATTGGGGAGTGGCATGTCTGATCCGGTGGCCGGCCTGACCGAGCTGATCGCGGGGCATTGGACGGTACACGAGATCGACGACGATGGCGATTGGATCACATGCGACTGCGGAGAGAGGTTCGCGACACCACGCGAATGGGCCGCGCATGTGGCTGGGGTGGTGCAGCAGCACACGACGGCACTGAATGCCCGCGCTGAGGCTGCCGAGGCCACGGTAGCGAGGGTGGAGGCCATCATCCCGCGAGTCATCCAAGGGCTCGGACGCAAAGCGACGTACATCGATGTCGGATACGCCTCCGGCCAGAAGAAGGTTTGGGCCGACCTCCGCGCAGCTTTGGAAGGGGAACAGCAGTGAGTGAGACCGAAGGAATGCGAATGGGAGCGTGCAAAATCCAGTGGGCTGTCTGCTACAAACGCCTGCTGACATACCCGAACATTCACACATCGCGTGCGGACGCTGAGAAATGGATGCTCGATCATCCCGACCCCGAGAACTGCGAAGTGATTTACCGCGAAGTCTACGAATGGCGAGTTCCCGAGGGGGAGTTGTGAGCACGCAACGAGACGAACTGGCCGAGGCGATGCAGAAGGAACTTGACCCGGACTGGCGTCAGTACCATCCAGGTCATTTCGAGGAGGCCGCTGATGCTCTGCTGGCTGCTGGCTGGTCCCGACCTCGTGCGGTGGAGACCGTCGAAGAACTGGAGGCTTTGCCGGTCGGGTCGGTGATCAAGCTCCCGGACGGCGAGATTGGAATGATCATGGCGGCGCGCGATAAACGGCACGTCGTCGGCTACCCCGGCCACCTACCGACCGACGAACTCGCCGAGGTCATTCGCGGCACCTACGGAGACCCGATCCGCGTCCTGTTCACTCCGGGTGGTGAGTGATGGAGCGTGGAACTGTCTACATCGACGGGAAGCCGTTCGGGACTGTCAATGAAATCCAGTTCACGCCCGATGGGGCCGAGGAGTTCGGCGGCAAGACGGTCGACACTCGGACCGAGAGTGCCTTCACGGTATCGGTGGAGTATCTCAACCTGCCGCCCGTTGTGGCCTATCCGCCGAAGCGTCCACCGGATCCTGAGCGTCCGTTCTGGGCCGACAATCCGGGCCGCACTCGACGGACGAAATACGGACCGACCGCGAGAGTGAAGTAATCTGACCACTTGGATGGGTTGGCGTGCGAGTGATGTTGTGCGCCAACCTATCCGGTGTGATTTGCGGTGTTTGCCGTGGTAGAATCGGGGGTAGTGGCAGGCCGTCTGAGAGTGGGGATCGCATGATGCAGATACCGGATGGTGAGCCGATGCTGATCGGTCGAGATTTCACGATGGGCGATCGACATGTCTGCGGCGAGAGTTGCTCAGTCGGGAGTGAGGGTTGCATAGCCGAGATGCAGAGTGGCGAGTCGAGGTTCCTCGGGGAGGGCTTCGTTCCGTTGACGGGCTACACCTGGAGTGGAATGCCTTCAGACTTTGGGTCCGGATTCATGGGCGCAGTCGGGGCAATGGTCATACCTGGCCCTCCGAGGGAGATTGTTCGGATGACTCGGCTGGAGTCGGCCCGGTATCGCGTCAGGTGCGTGCTGCGTGAAGTTCGCTACCGGTTCACGATGGCTACTGCGGCGCTGAAGGGGGAACTCTGAGCATGGGGATTGTCGAATTTCTCGAGGCTCGGATCGCGGAGGATGAAGCGGTAGCGCGAGACGCCGCCAAACATCACGGGCAAGACGGGTGGCATGTGAATGCAGTCCCGCACGAGGGGCTGATCGTGTGGGACAGCACTGATGTGCCGGGGCATTCAACTCCGACCACCGTTCACCTCGCCCGTCATGATCCTGCCCGCATCCTTCGCGAGGTCGCGGCGAAGCGGGCGATTCTGGCCCAAGCCCGTGAGGCCGAGGAGTATTACGCGCACATGCGAGGGAATGGGCTGCCTGCCGCTAAGGCTGGGGGGCACGTAGACGCTCTTACTGTGACGTTGACGCACCTCGCGTCCACCTACGCCGATCATCCCGACTATGACGAGAGCTGGGCACTGTGAGCACGGTCTATTTCACGTCCGATCTACATTTCGGCCATTCGATGATTGCGGAGATTCGCGGCTACTCGAGCATTGACGACCATGATGCCGAGTTGGTGGAGTCGATCACGTCCACTCTCAGTAAGGGTGGCCAGTTGTGGATTCTGGGTGACCTGTCGTCAGGCGGTAGTCGTTCGGAGGCTCGGGCGTTGGAGATTCTCGAGGTGTTGTCGCGGGGCTACGAGCTGCATCTGATTGCTGGCAATCATGACTCGTGTCATTCGATGCATCGGGACGCCCACAAGCATCAGCGTCGTTTCCTGGACGTGTTTTCGTCGGTGCAGACGTTTGCTCGGCGGAAGGTCGCGGGCCGCAATGTGATGTTGTCGCATTTCCCGTACGTGGGCGATCACACGGATGTTGATCGGGCGGAGGCGTATCGGTTGCGGGATGAGGGGATGTGGTTGCTGCACGGGCACACCCACCAGGCGGAACCGCTCACCGAGCCCCACTCCCGCCAGTTGCATGTCGGCTGGGATACGTGGAAGCGGCCGGTGAGCCTCGAAGAGATTGCGGCAGTGATCGTGACGGAGGAGGAGCGACCATGACCATCTACTTCGTAGGCCGTGATGACCGGGCGATGCTGGACAAGCTGCTGGGGGAGGTTCCGTCCCTGGTGGAGGATCTGGCGGTCACTGTGACGCGCCAGGACCGAATAGGCAAGGGTGGGGCGAAGATCGCGTCCGGTGAGAACGTGCAGCCGTTGCCGTTCAACGTGGGTGCGTCGGATGCTGGGGACAGGCTGCGGAATGAGCTGGCGGGTTGGGCTCGGCATGTGTGCGAGTCCCGTGGGTTGGTGTACACAGGTTCTGCGTCGACTGCTGGTGTGGCGCTGTGGTTGCGCCGGAATCTGGCGTCTCTGGCGATGACTGAGGGCGCGGAGGAAGCGTTGCCGTCGATCGAGGTGGCGATGAGGGAGTGCCGGCGGGCGATGGATATTCCGCCGGAGGATGAGATTGCCGAGCAGGACAAGTTCGACGTTCTCGAGCGCGTGGGCCGGAAGATGCTGCACCGGGCGGGGATTGTGGAGGTGTGCGAGATCCTGGGGCGGCAGTATCCGGAGTATGCGGGGCTGACGTTGAATCGGGTGGATTCACTGCGTAAAGGTGGGCACATTGCGGCGAAGTGGTGCGGGGTGATGACGAAGGCTGAGGTTTTTCTACTCGCAGATGTGCTGTTGAAACACCTAGAGGTTCCTGTGCGTGAGAGGAAGTCGACTCGTTCGCGTAGCGGTATCCGCACCCCGAATGCTATGCTTGTCGCATAGCGCGGGTAGTGAATCATCACTGGTCGCGCTTTCGCTATTCTTGGCGTCTGAATCCTGTGGCACATTCCCTTCGGGGTCTTCCCTGTGCCGCATGCCCTGCGAGCAGCTTGCCAGCGCCCGGGGTTGCCCCGTCACTGCCAACGCGGTCGGCGGGGCGTAATCGTCCCCGCTTTCAGTGGGGTACGCGGTGATCCGGGGAGATCGGTAGCCGCACAATTGAATGCCAGTGGTCCTCCGGGATGCTCTGGCCGTCACCTCCTGGGTATGAGCCTGTAAAACTGCCCGCCTACTTCTATTTCAGCGAACTGTTCGGAATTTCCGAATAGTTGCCGCTGACCTGCGCGGTTCTTTGGTGAGTAACTTCCAGGAGGTTCGCATGGCTGCACCCATTGCTCCAATCCCGTACGACGAGATGCGCGTCTTGTGTGGTCTCGATCCTGCCGTGCGCGGATACTGCGCCCGACGAGACTTCACCAAAGCCATGAACGAACTGGGCACAGCCATGTCGCGGGGGATGCAGGCAATCGCGCAGGCATTCGCCGGTACCACAAAGACTGGACGCGCCGACGAGTATGCGCTGGCCGCAGACGGCAATGCCTAGTCTCATCGAGCCTTTCACTGCCTGGTGTCCGTGTCCTGGTTGCGGTCTCGTGGACTGCCATCGGATGCGGGAGCCGAAGCCTTGGTATCCAGATCTTGGGTTCCGCGGTGATGGCGTGTTCAACGAGACCGACTTCGAGGTCATCCGTATCTGTCAGTGCGGCAAGGAATGGGGGCAGGTGTGAGTCCAACATACGAAGATATCGGCGCGCGCATCCGGTCGCTGAATCATGAGCAGCGTGAGCTTGTTTTCGAACTCGTCGCCACCCTGGCCTTCGTCAGCGGCTCGACAGTGGTCAACGTATTCACACCCATTAATGTCGACTCGATCTTGAATGGTGTTGCCGCCGAGCTGGATGAGATGGCTGTGCCGAAAGTGACGAATGCTGAGATGCTGCGGGCGGAGATGGACATCCTCAATGCTCAGATGTATCGAGCGCGGATATACCGCATCCGGGGAGGCGAGCGAAGCCTTCTGGCTGTCGAGGCCAGGAGTCTGGCCGATAGACGGCTTCGGGTGGCGCAGGAGGAACTGATTCGCCTCCGTGAGGCAAGCAAGTGACCGCAATCCGTGACTTCATCGAGGCCGTCCGAATCGTGTGGGCGCTCATCGTGTTCTGGGTGGTGTGATGAGTCTCTGGTGGTCGTTCATCCTCACCGCGTTCGGTGCGTCGGGCATGTTCTTCGCCTACCGCAGCTACACCGCCTACCTCGGTCCTGCCATCGGAATCGGGATTCAAGCCGTCTGGATCGCCTACGCGGTGTCGTCGGAGCAATGGTGGTTCATCGTGTCCGCGCTGCTGTACGGCGGATCGCATCTGTACGGCATCCGCAAGCGGCGCCGAGAGCGTGCCCAGAAGGCGGTTAGCGGCTTGACGTATCAGTGATCTAGTCGGAGGTAATGAACGTGCAGGTGTATATACTTGGAATGCTGACAGTGCCACTCGTGGCGCTTGTCGCGTTCGGACTCGTCGCTGGATATGGGTGGCTGTCCCGCAGTATTTATAGCGGATGGATGCGCCCGGTCGAGATCAAAGACTGGGAGATGCGAGCAACCCACGCATCGTGCGTCTTCGCCGCACGTCGAGTGTGGACCCTCAAACTGCCGGGCTCACGGCTGCTGGTGTTCCGCTCCATAGTGGGCGGGGCCGATTACCGATACGGAACGCATTCCACCGACACTCTCGAACTGAAAGGGCGTGCGTGGGCCGTCCTCATGGACGAGTTCGATCCGGCATAGGCAATGGGATTCGTTGGGATCCACCGCCTCCGTCTCGCCCGTTGGGCACTGTCCGGTCTATGGCGCATGTGGAGGTGGTGGTGATGGACTGGCTACCCGAAGGCGCAGTGCCCTTATCGACCATCGAGATCGTCGAGTTCCTTAATGCCGAGACCGGCGAGTACCTGATCGTCGAACGCTACTGGACTGCCGATGGCGTCCGAATGCCGCTGTTCAAGAAGCTCGGGCTGCTGGAGCAGGCGAAGGCTGCCGCGTGTATCCCGATGATTCAATCCGCCCCCGACATGACCGACGACAACAGGGAGAACTAATGACCACCGAATCGCTCATCGACGATGTTGCTGTGGCAGCTGGCGTTCCCCGCGAGGACGCTTGGCGACCGATCGAACAGATTAATTGCATAGGCCGAGCACACACGCCCAACATCAACCGTATCGCTGCACTCGGGCTCCCGATCTGGCAGTGGATCGCGAAGCGTCACGACATGTCTTACGACGAACTCCGGGCCGCCGCACGCGCGGGCGAAGTCAGCGACAAGATGGTGTTCGCTGCGATCGAGGCGAACATTGGTGGTCTCGCCGTATCGGGCGCAAAGTCGTGACGAGCGACCTGAATACTGCGGCCTACCTGAGTTTCATCGCCAAACTCAAGGCGATGGAACGGCGCATGCGAATCACCCTGGCCCCCACCAAGGCTGACCCCTACTTTCGACGTGGCACCCCGCACTACCAGGAGGCCACCCGGGTACTGGGTACCCAGGGCCACCGGATCGCCGACGAGTCCGTTCGGCAGGTCAACGCTCGCTGGCTCAAGGCCGATCGGTTTGTGACCGATGCGGTTAGCGAACCGGTTCTCACCGCTGACGGACTGAGTGTCGCCACCGAGTCGGTGCGGATCCGCATCCCGCGAGACTCTTGGCTTGCCCGCGACTACTCCCACCGCCGACACCGCAAGGGCCCCTTCGCCACGTAGGGCGCCACCCCGCCATCACCGGACTGCCGCACCGCATCTACCCGCGACCAACCATCCCGCCGATGCGATGCCCAGCCATACTCCGGACACCACCCGACACGGAGGGGTGAACGATGCCGTCACTTCGCGACCAACTGTTCTACGTCAACGTCCTGATCGAACGAGCCGAACGCATGGGCAACAGCGACGCAGTCGAACGGCTCCGCATCCACCGCGACCTGCTCCACATGCAGACGGACACACAGGAGGACCACTGATGGCCTGGGGACACGGAGGGACCAGCGACCGGACATCACGGTCCGAGCACCGCCGATGGCGCCGTGCCGTACTCACCCGGGACCAGTACCGGTGCCGGGAGTGCGGATACCAGGGCAGCCCCCAATCCCGACCCGCCGACGTGCAGGCGGACCACATCATCAACCACGCCGAGGGCGGACCGACCACACTCCCCAACGGGCAGACCCTCTGTAGGCCCTGCCACGGCAGGAAAACCCAGAGGGAAGCCCAGGCTGGGAGAGCGAAGAACGGCCGCCTCCATCCCGTTGAGCCCCACCCAGGGCTGCTCTGAGCCCACCGCCGAGCCCCACCGCCGACCCGACCGACCCACAAGGGGGTGCGGGGATGCTCCTCCCGGTGCCCCACGGGCCTGCGGTTGGCATACGCGCTCCCTGTGGCTACGGGTCTGGGGATTTTGGCCCCGGCACCTATTTCTCGCCCCTGTGGCGATCTCAGCACCCTGTAGGAGGTGGCCCAGATGGCTGGACGCGGACCGCAACCGAAGGATCCGTCGAAGCGGGCTCGGTCGAACAAAGATCCGCTCGGGTTGCGTGTGATTCACGCTGAGCCTGTCGATCAGCCCGATCTGCCGGAGTTCGACATTCAGGTGAAGGTTGACGGCGAGTTGATCGCTCAGACGTTCGTGTGGCCGGAGCGGACGCGGGAGTGGTGGCGCATGTGGGCCGATTCGCCGTTGTCGGCGGAGTTCACGTCGACGGATTGGTCGGAGCTTCTCGATACCGCGGTGTTGCATGCGCGGTTCTGGAATGGCGATGTGAAGATGGCCGGCGAGTTGCGGTTGCGTGTCGCGAAGTTCGGTGCGACCCCGGAGGATCGCGCGCGGCTGCGGATCACGTTCGCTCAGGCTGACGAGGCTGATGAGAAGCGAATCCGCCCTGGCGCCCAGGCGCGAAGTCGTCGTGGCCCGCTCAAGGCGGTCTGATGCCGTGGAAACCGTCAGTCCCGGGTGAGGTGCCTACTCTCGGATATGAGGCCCTGGACTGGATCTCAACGTATTTGGCAGCCCCCGCGAAGGAAGAGTACGAGCCGTTTGTGCCGTATCGGGAGCAGGAAGATTTCATCCTGCGGTTCTATGAGATTGATCCGGAGACGGGCCGCTTCAAGATTGATCGCGGCCTGATCGGTCGCCCCCGCGGCTGGGGTAAGAGTCCACTGCTCGCATCCTTGGCAATTCTCGAGGCGCTGGCTCCGGTCTTGCCGGATGGGTGGGATGCGAACGGGCAGCCGGTTGCGCGGCCCTGGTCGACGGTTCGAACCCCACTGGTGCAGATCGCTGCGGTGTCGGAGGAGCAGACGAACAACACGTGGCAGCCGATGCTTGAGATGTTGCGTGAGGGGCCGGTGATCGATGAGTATCCGGGCCTTGAGCCGTTGGATACGATGGTCAACCTGCCGCGCGGACATATCAAGCAGGTCACTTCGTCCGCGAGGACTGTCAAGGGTGCGCCGTCGACGTTTGTTGTGCTTGATCAAACGGAGGAGTGGGTGCCGTCGAATGGCGGCCCGAAGCTTGCTCAGACGTTGCGGACGAATACGTCGAAAAATGGTGGGCGCACGGTGGAGTCGCCGAATGCTTTCATTCCGGGCGAGAATTCGGTGGCGGAGACGTCGGCGTCGACTTGGGCAGATATTCGCGAGGGTCGAGCTAGGAACAATGGGCTTTTGTATGACCATCGGGAAGCGCCAGCCAACACGAGTCTCACGGAGCGAGAAGCTCCAGAGGAATTTGCCGACGACGAGGAGCCGTATACCGGGCTGATCGACGGACTGCGATACGTCTACGGCGATTCGTCCGCGCATCCTGACGGCTGCGTGATTCATGACCCACCCTGCCCTCCTGGCCATTCAGAGCTTGAGCCGATTGTGGCGAGGATCTGGGACAAGGCAACTGATGTGCAGATTGCGCGTTCGGATTTTCTGAATCAGATCACGCATGCTTCGGACTCGTGGATTTCGCAGCCCGACTGGCGACGTCGTGAGGATCTCGATAACTCCGTCGAGTTGGGAGACGTCATTGTTCTCGGATTCGACGGGTCGAAAGGCCGCAATCGTGGCAAGGCTGATGCGACTGCGCTTGTCGGCTGCAGGGTTTCGGACGGGCATCTGTTCTGCCCTTCGGCGTGGGTGTGGGAGCAGCCAGATGGGCCAGATGGGAAGAACTGGGTTCCTGATTCGTACGCGGTCGATGCTGCGGTACGGCGGGCATTCTCAGATTTTCAGGTTGTCGGCTTCTATGCCGACCCGTCTGGTTGGTCGGAGCACATTGCGAAGTGGGAGGCGGCTTTCGGGCGAAGGTTGAAGGCGAAAGCAGCCCAGGGTGCGCCGATTTCGGCGTGGCCGCGAGGTAAGGATTCGCGGGTTGTCGAGTATGTCGAGCGTTTCCGGCTGTCGGTAGTCAATGACGAGATCAGCCACGACGGCAGCCCAGTGCTCGAACGTCACGTGCTGAATGCCCGACGCCGCTCGGTGCGTTCGGGCTACTTGATCTACAAGGCCTACCCGGATTCCCCGGACAAGATCGACGCCGCGTATGCGGCGGTCATGGCATGGAAAGCGCGTCTAGATGCGGTGGCTCAAGGCATCGGCGCTCGACGTAAATCACGGAAGGCGGTGACCCTGTAGTGAAATCCTTCTCTCAGTTTTTCGGAGGTCGCGGGGTGGCCGCGCTGTCTCTGCGGTCTTTGACGCTCTCGGATGACGAGGAGCGGCTAGTCGGGCTGCTTCGTGGTCAGATCCGCAAGTTTGCGGCGAAGAATCGGATCAAGAATGATTTCTATGAGGCGAAGCAGAAGACGCAGCATCTCGATATTGCGGTTCCGCCTGGACTGAAGGATTTGGCGCTGGCGTTGGGCTGGCCGGGCACGGTCGTTGACGTTCTCGAGGAGCGCATTGATCTGATTTCTTGGACATCGGTGTTGGACCTTATGGGTCTCGATGATGTGTTTCGTGAGAATCACCTCGGCGTGGAGTCTGGTCGGGCGCATCTGGATGCGCTGATCGCGGGCACTGATTTCGTGACCGTGGGTCGTGGCGATCCGAGCATGGGTGAGCCTGAGGTGCTGGTCACGGTCGAGTCTGCATCGTCGGCTACTGCGATCCGGAATGTTCGGACTCGGCGCCTGGGTGCTGCGCTGTCTCAAACGCGCGGCGAGTCGGGCGCTGTGGAGATGGAGACGCTGTATCTGCCGGATTCGACGATCCGGTTCGAGCGGAATGAGCGAACGAAGAAGCTTGATGTCGTCTCGCGTGATGACCATAATCTGGGTCGGGTTTTCATGTCGCGGATGGTGAATCGCGATCGCGCTTCGGATCTCGAGGGTCGGTCGGAGATTACACGCCCGGTTATGTACTACACCGATGCTGCGGTTCGGACGATGCAGGGAATGGAGATCAACCGCGAGTTCTACACTGCGCCTTCACGGTACGCGCTCGGTGCGGAGCCTGAGCAGTTCGGTGTTAGCGAGGATTCTTCGGCGGCGGAGAAGCGGCTTGCGGGCTGGACGGCTGCGATGGGTCGTTTTAATGTCATCCCGCGTACAGAGGATGGGCAGATGCCGAAGGTGGGCGAGTTCCACCCCGCTCCGCCGACGCCTTATATCGATCAGATCAAGCTGTATTCGCAGCTAATCGCCGCCGAGGGCGGTATTCCGTCAACGTACCTCGGGTTCTTCACTGACAATCCTGCATCGGCTGATGCGATTCGGCAGGCCGAGTATCGGCTGGTGAAGCGTGCGGAGCGGCGTCAGGGGACGTTCGGGCAGTGCTGGCGTGAGGTTGCGTATCTGTCGCTGCTTGCTCGTGATGGGAAGGTTGATGCTGACCTGTTCCGCAAGATCGATGTGAAGTGGCGTGATCCGTCGACTCCGACGCGTGCAGCCACTGCGGACGCGGGCCAGAAGCTTGTTGCGGCGGAGATCCTTCGCCCCGATTCGCCGGTCACGTATGACTACATGGGTTTCTCGGAGCAGGATCAGATGCGCCTGATCGAGGAAAGTCGATTGGCGCAGGCTGCCGAACTCCCTTCGCTCTTACGTGCTGCTGCGGGCCAGGTGACGGATCCGGTGGCGATCAAGTTGTCGAGTAGGCGCAATGCCAACGAGCCTGCTTGAGCGCAAGGAGATCCTGGGCCATCTGGACAGGTTGGCGATCAATGAGATTGTCAATGTCTGGAATACAGCCCAGGGCCTTCCGTCTGCGGAGTTTCGGTCGGTGATGGTGAACTCGATTCCGGTGGTGACCGACCCGTATACGTCGGCTGCATCGAATCTTGGTGCAGCTTGGTATGACGAGTCGGCGCCGAATCTCCCCTATCGCGCAACGCCATCTCCGCTGCCTGCTACCGAGCGCCTTCTGTCGTCGGCTGATTGGGCGATGGGAGCTCGTGGCACGGATGCGCTCGCAAGGCTGGCGGAGGTCGCACAGAAAGCAATCTGGGGCGGCAACCGCCAGACTATTTTCGACAACGCAAAGTCGGAACGCGGAGCCCGATATGAGCGCGTAGCGGGGGATAAGTGTTGTGCGTTCTGCGCAATGCTGTGCACCCGCGGCGCCGTGTACCTGGAGTCCACGGCAGGCTTTCGGGCGCATGGAAACTGCCGGTGTGGCGCCCAAGAAGTGCGCCCCGGAAAGTCCTTCGATCGCCCTGCCCACTACGAGCGGTTCGACGAGGCGTATGCACAAGCGTCCAGGAATGCCACTGGCACGGACGCGATCCTGGCCGAGATGCGAATCATTCTCGGCTCTTCCTAATCCTCCAGCGCCGCACGGTGCTGACTTATCCCGCACGGGAGTAGAAAAAATGAGCAATGAACGATCGAGTTTGACGACGGCGGAAGCTTTGTCGGCGTACGAGAAGGGATTGCAGGCGGCTGGATTCAATCAACCGGTAATCGACCAGTTGATCATCCATGCGTCGCAGCACTTCGTTCTCGGACATGGGCGTCGTGGCGAGGATGGATCTTCGCAGGGCGTGCTCACGGTTCTCGTCGACGGCAAGGAGTTGTCGAGCAATGCGTAACACCATTCGAACGATCGCCCCTGCTGTTCTTGATCCCTTCGGCATGTCCGGGAATCGCGCCGCACGGCGCCACCCCCGACGCGACCCTGAAGGTCACCCGAAGCCGGCACCTTCACCCGAGCCTGCTCCGACGCCAGATCCGGCCCCGAAGCCTGGGCCCAAACCGGCACCCGAGGGTGACGACTGGGCCTCGCTCTTCGGGGGCATGACGCCGGCCGAGGTGAAGGAGAAGCTCGATCACTCCAGGAAGTGGGAGACGCGGGCGAAAGACAACCGCGATGCTGCCGAGAAGTGGAGCCAGATCGAGAAGGCATTCACTGGCGAAGGCGGAGACACCCCGCCTGACCCGGCGCAGCTCGCAACCGAGTTGACTGCCGCACAGCGAGAGATTCGCGACACGAAGATCGAAAACGCCGTGTTCCGTCTCGCTCCAGGCCATTCCGCCAACCCTGGCGCGTTAATCGACTCCCGATCGTTCATGGCTCAGCTCGATCAGCTCGACCCGTCTGCCACCGACTTCGCCGACCAGGTGAATGCGGCGATCGTGACGGCTGTAGCCGCAAATGCGGCCCTGGCTACATCCCGTGGCCCACTACCGAATCCGCAACAGGGGAACCCTGGCAATCAGCGACCCGCCGCCGGAAAAGCCGCGGGTGATGACGAGGCTGACCGCAGATTTGGGCCCCAAGACATAACTACTCACCCCTGAAAGGGGATGCACGATGACGAGCGTTGCTGTTCGTACGACCGACTACCAGTCGGAGAATCGTTCGTGGCTTCTGTCCGCGCACGGTACCGATCCGGGAACCAATCCGAGTATCACGCTAGATGTCTCGAAGTTCACGGCGGCTACCCACTTCCCGAAGGGCTACATCCCGTCGGGCGTTGTGATCGCAAAGATCACCGCGACCGGCCTGTATGGGCCGTTCGACAAGGCTGCCACCGATGGCCGCCAGACCAACGCTGCGCACCTGTTCGGGTCGCTGAACGTGGTCGGCCTGACCAAGGTCGGCGGCGCCGCAGTCGTTCACGGTTTCGTGAAGGAATCTCGCCTACCCGCTGGTCACGGCCTCGTTGCGGAAGCGAAAGAGCTTCTGCCCCTCGTCCACTACACGGCCTGATAGGAGCTGAACTGATGGCTATTTTCTTCGATGCTCCGGTCGCACCGGACGCTTTGACCACTCTCGTTCGTCGTGTTCCCACTCCGGCGGGTAACACGTTGTCGACGATCTTCCCGACCGTCTACAGGGAGTCGAACACCATCGACTTCGCCGAGATCGTACAGAAGAACCGCACGGCGAAGTACCGTGCATTCGACGGCCGGATCCACGTTTCTCAGCGTGACATCGGGTCGGAGAAGCGCGTTCCACTGGCCCCGCTGTCTTCCTCGATCGGCGTAGGCGAGTACGAGCGCCTGCAGATCGAGTTCGCGCGAACGCAGGGCACGAACAAGGCCGCTCTGGCGAACGCGATCTACAACGACGGCGAGAACCTCACTCGCGAGATCCTCAACCGCGTGGAGCTCGCATGGGGTGACGTCCTAACCGACGGCAAGCTGTCGATCAAGGATGACGGTTTCGAGAGTGAAGCGGACTACGGGCTGCCGGCGAATCACTCGGTGACCGCAGGGACGGTATGGAGCAACCTTGCCGGATCGACCCCGCTCACCGACATCTCGTCGTGGACTGACGCCTGGGTCGACACCAATGGTGCCGCGCCCGGTAGTTCGCTGACGTCGCGGCGCGTGCTGCGACAGCTGCAGCGCAACAAGGAGATCATCGACGCGGTGTACGGCTCGACGCAGGGGCGCACTCGGGTGACCATCACCGAGCTGAACGACCTGCTCGCCGCAGAGGGCCTGCCGACCTTCCGCGAGGCGTACGACACGCAGCTCAGTGTCGATGACGTCAACACTCGCGTCCTCGCCGATGATCGCGTGACGTTCCTGCCGGAGAATCCCGCCGACCTTGGTTTCATGGCCTACGGCCTGTCGGCGACGGCACTGGAACTGCTCGACGCCGGCAAGACGGACTATTCGTTCAGTGATGCTCCCGGCATCGTCGGCGTGGTCATCAAGGATGGCCCTCCGTTCCGGCAGTTCACGTTCGTCGATGCTGTCGGTCAGCCGGTGCTGCAGGATGCGAAGAAGCTGCTGACCGCCAAGGTTCTCTGATGGCTCGCCTGATCACGTTCGTGCATGTTGCGGACGAGTCGGGCGTCGGTCATGCGTTCGGGCCTGACGACGCGGTTCCTGAGTGGGCGGCGAAGAAGATCACGAATCCGGATGTGTGGGATTCAGTGCCCGCGGTACCGGATGTGGCGCCCGAGCCGAAGCGTCGTGGTCGTCCGCCCAAGCCTGCTGCTGATTCCGAATGACATAGGGGAGGTGCCGATCTGATGGCATGGACGATTCCGAAAGATGTTCAGGACCGCTGGATCGGCACCCCGCCCGAAGTGTCGGACGAGGTTCTGGCGGTGAAGATCGCGGATGCGGAGGATGACATCCTTCGCGCGGACCCGCAGATAGATGACCGCATCACCTCTGGCGTGCTGCCGCTGATTCGGGTGAAGAAGGTTGTCGCCCGAATGATTATTCGCCACCTGC
This sequence comes from Rhodococcus sp. 27YEA15, assembly GCF_049739425.1. Classification (NCBI taxonomy): domain Bacteria; kingdom Bacillati; phylum Actinomycetota; class Actinomycetes; order Mycobacteriales; family Nocardiaceae; genus Rhodococcus; species Rhodococcus sp. 27YEA15. The sequence continues at coordinate 3,177,231 of NZ_JBMHHW010000001.1, read as the reverse complement.
AGAACCCTGAGGGTGTGCGTAGCGTTCAGCAGGGTGCGGGTCCGTTTCAGACGTCCACGACGTACGGCGGGGACGAGCCCGGGGCGTTGACGCTCACGGACGACGATCGTGAAGAGTTGGGCATCCCGAAGCGCAGAACGCGGGCGTTTTCTGTCGGTATGACGCCGGATTCCGCGTACCAGCATCGCGTGACCGACGGCGGGTGGTACAGGTGAAGGAGTTTCCCCGAGCGCACACGATCGGGATCCGCCGCTTCCGGCAGTCCGAGGAACTCGATGCCGGCCGTAACCGGAAACGCTTCTGGTCTGATCCCGAGCCGACCAAGGTTTACGGATACGGGTCGAGGTCAGACTACGGGATGTCCGAGCCCAGTCAGCCGAATCGAGACCTGATCGTCGAAGGTCTGGTGGTTCTGGCACCGCCGGAGGTGTCGATCAGCGGCATGGATCGAGTGGTAATTCCTGGCTATGACCATGATTTCGAGGTCGATGGCGAGGATTCGGATTGGTCGAAAGGGCCGTTCGGATTCATGCCTGGGCGCTCGATCGCACTGAAGAAGGCGGAGAACTGATGAGTGGACCTGACATCGTCTGGAATCCCCATGCACTCGAGCAGTTGCGCCGGGATGCGACCACGATGGCGCAGTTGCACCGCATCATGGTGGGTGTCCACAATGCTGTCGGAGGTTCGGCGGCAGGATACGAGCTCAGTTCCGTGCAGGGCGCGAAGAAACCGCAGGGTCGTGGATTCGTGTCTGTCGCCGCGGTGACCGTGGAAGCGAAACGGTCCGAGGCGAAATATAACAACCTGATTCGGGCGGCGGGTAGTGCCCGTGGTTGAGATCATTTCTTTCGATCCTGTCGAGGAGCTGGTTGCCGCTTATCTTTTCGACCGACTCGGTGACGGCACGCCGGTATCTACTCGAGTTCCGGTGCCGCGGCCGAGCAGGTTCGTGACCGCTCGCGCCGCAGGTGGCGGTGACCGTAACCTGGTCCTATCCTCACGCATGGTCATCTTCCAATGCTGGGATGACGACGATGACGGTGCTCGACGATTGTCGGAGCGGGCGTTCTCGATTCTGAAAGCGGCTCAGCGTGACCGCGAGGAACCGGCCATCAGGCAGGTAACGACGATCGGTGCGCCGCAGTCGTTCCCGGACCCCGACACGTCAATGCCCCGCCATCAATTCACACTCCAGTTCGACATCCGGGGACGCGTTACTCGCTAACCCTCGCTACACCCTTTCGCAGGCCCGGTCCACACCGCCTGAAAGGGGCATCTCATGGCATCCACTGCCTCCAACGTCCTCACCGCAGAACCGCTCGTCAGCGGAGTTGTGTTCCGTAACCGTCTCGGCGCCCCCGCCCCCGGTCCTGCAGGTTCTGCACTGACCGCCGACTGGGGCGACCACGGCTACGTCGGAGAGGACGGCATCACTGAATCTGAGACTCGCGACACGACCGAAAAGAATGCTTTCGGTGGCGCAGTGGTCAAGATCCTGCAGACCAAGTACGGCCTGGTGTTCAAGTTCAAGCTGATGGAGTCGAAGAACGCGACCGTTCTCAAGACTGTTTTCGGTGAGAGCAATGTGAACATCGCGGGCAACGTGATCACGGTCAACAAGAACAAGAAGACCCTCCCGCACTCGAGCTGGGTGATTGACACTGTCGACGAGGACACCAACGTCCGGAACTACATCCCGGACGGCCAGCCCAAACTCGTCGGTGACCGCGTGTACGTGCACACCGACACGATCTCCTACGAGGTCGAGATCACCTCGTTCGAGCTGGCCGGCAACAACGCTGTCATGACCATCAGCTCCGCCGACGGCTCTGTAACGAAAGTTCTCACCCTCCCGGCTGGTTCGACTGCGGGCACCTGGAATGTGTACGTCGATGGCGAGACCACGGCCGGTATCGCGTTCAACCCGACTGCGGCTGCGGTGAAGTCGGCGCTCGAAGCGCTTCCCACTGTCGGTGCCGGAAATGTCGATGTCACCGGTTCTACCGGTGGCCCGTTCACGGTCGTTTTCAAGAACGGTGCCGGTGTTGTCACTGCATCCGGCTCCGGTCTCACTCCGTCGGGCACCGTCACGGTCGCCTGACCTGAATCTCCCGCCCCGTGAGGTGTTTACACCATTGGACCGGGCCTGCCCTTCACGGGGCGGGATACCACGGGCCCGTCCTCCCACTTTTTCCCATTCCGCGATTGAAAGGCCTGGTCCCTCATGGCAATTATCAGCATCACCCCCGCGCATGACCCGTCGGTCATGCTGGAGTTCGAGATTCCGATAAAGGGTCGTCAGAACCCACTGTTTTTCACAGTCCCGAAGATGCAGTATTTTCCGCTGCCGAAATCTCGGGAGTTCAACGAATGGGTGAAGCCTAGGACTGTTGACGACAATGGCGAACTGCTGCCGGTGCCGTCTCATCGATCTGGGCGCGAAATCATTCTGAAGATGCTCGAACTCAACGTGTCCACGAAGGATTACGCGATCCTCGAGAAGCTCACTGACGGTGAACTGCTTGAGATTGATCGGAACTGGGAAGAGCATTCCAAGGTGACTCTGGGGGAATCCTCAGCCTCCTCGGATACCTAGAGGACGAGGAGGTAGCCCAGGCGGTCCAGGCTGATCTGCTCCCTATGGGGCGGTCGCTGGACTTCCTGGGCACCGCGAACATCTCATGGTGGGATCTGCGGTGCATCCTCAAGTACCCCCCACCGGGCGGCGCGATTTCTCGTACTGCTGACCCTGATCATCACTGGGATCTTCACGCGCACCTGCTGGCCGCAATATCTGATGGCATCCAGGCCGGGAACTGGCAGCGTGGCGGCGACAAAAAAGCGAAACGCCCAGAGCAGCTACCTCGACCCGGTGTTACTCCACCGGAGTCCACGAAGCCGAAGACTTCGCTACCAGCATCGGAGCTTCGGAAACGGCTCAAGGTCGACAACCGGCCACCACCGCAGGAGTTGGCGGGGCAACCCGAAATCCTCGACGTCGAATCGACAGAAGTGTTCGACAAGCCTGGCACGCCGAAGCTCACCGAACGTGAAGTCCTGTCGATCCGGGCACTCGCGGCAGGTGGCTGCACATACGCGGACCTCGCGAAACTCTTCCACGTCTCACGCTCCACGATAGGCCGGATCGTGACCCGAAAAACGTGGAAACACCTCGACGACAACTGAATACTTGGAGGTGACCATGGCGGGCGGTATTGAACTCGCAACCATGTACGTCCCGATCGCTGCCCGCACCGACGGTATTCCTGCGGCAGTGTCGAAGTCGCTGGGCAAGGTCGTCCAGCAGGGCGACAAGGCTGGCGAAAGCCTCGGCTCTCGCATGGCGGCAGGCCTCGGGAAGACGTTCGCGGTCGGCGCTGCCACTGCTGCGGCGGCCGGATCTGTTGCTGTGGGAACAGCTCTGACGAAGGGCTTCCAGCGTCTCACGGCTATCGACGACGCTGAGGGCAAGCTCGAAGGTCTCGGGCATACGAGCCTGTCCACGGCGAAGATCATGGACTCCGCTCTCGCATCCGTGAAGGGTACGGCGTTCGGTCTCGGTGAGGCTGCCACGATCTCGGCGTCCGCTGTGGCGGCCGGTATCAAGCCGGGCAACGATTTGACACGCTATCTCTCCATTACGGCGGATGCGGCGACGATCGCAGGTACGTCCATCGAGGAGATGGGCGCGGTCATGAACAAGGTTCAGACCAAGGGCAAGGCCTACACCCTGGACCTGAATCAGCTTGCTATTCGCGGTATCCCGATCTATCAGATGCTCGCGAAAGAGATGGGCGTATCGCAAGAGGCGCTGACAGACATGGTTGCAGCGGGCCAGGTGGACTCGGCAACCTATCTGCGCGCGATCGAGAAGAATCTCGGCGGTGCCGCCCGCGCCGGCAACACTGTCTCCGCGGCCTGGTCGAACACCATGGCTGCGATGGGCCGCGTTGGTGCTGCGGCGCTGAAGCCTACGTTCAGCCGGTCTGCGGATTGGCTGAAGGGTGTTACCGGCGGCATCGACACGATCACCCCGAAGGTTCAGGCCTTCGCGGAGATGCTTGATCATCGAATCTTCAACATGGCGCTGCCGAAGTTGAAGGAATTCGGAGAGGCCGGCAAGGAAGCGTTTTCGGCCTTCATGGATGACAACGGTGGTGCGATCGGCAACAACTGGGATCGCTTCAAGGCCGCCCTGTCGGACATTTGGGAAACGGCGAAGAATCTGGGCGCACCGCTGATGGCGATTGCGTCTTCCCTCGCAGCCGCTCAGGCCGCTCTGGGCGTCGGCGTGTGGTCGGTGTTCCTCAGTCTGCTGGAGTCGGCGTCGTCGATTCTCGATGCAACTTTGGTGCCAGTGCTCAACGGTCTCGCTTCAGTGATGGGAAATAACCAGGGCGCGGTTGTAGCGCTCGCGGGTGCGTTCATGCTGTTCAAGACCATTCCGGCGCTCATGGCGAGGATCGCTCCGTCGATGGCAACGCTTCAGGCGGCATCGGTGAAGACCGCTGCCGGGGTCGCTGCGGGCGCGGGTGGTTTGACTCGCTACCAGAGCGCGTTGCTCTCAACCCGGACTGCCATCAGCGGCACGGTTACCGGGCTGCGTGGATTCGGTGATCAGATGCGGGTGCAGCAGTCGCTGGCTGCAGCGTCGGGCACTACCGTTGGCCGTCTCGGCGCGGCCATGGCGTCCATGCAGGCGCAGGCGCCAGCTATTGGCCGGATGGGCGATGCGTACCGGAGTGCGACACCTGGACTGACTGCATTTGCATCATCACATCGGACCGCGGCGGCTGAGATGAAAGCTCTCGCGCTCCAATCCAGGGGTTTTACCTCGACGGATGCAATTGTCCGTCAGGGCGTTCATGGAACGGCCGCAGCCATTGGGCGACTAGGCAGTGTCGCTGGAGGCATCGGTGCGGCGGGCATGTCCGCCATGGGCAGTGCAGTTGGTGGGCTAGCGAAGGGCTTCGGCTCCATCGTCGGCGCCCTCGGTGGACCAGTCGGCGCAAGCATTCTCGCCGCGGCATTGATTGTTCCGCAGGTAATTTCGGCTGCCAAGAACTGGGATGCCCAGGCTGATATCTCGGCGAAGACCACTGACAAGCTGACGGAATCTCAGCGGAAGATGGCGCGTGCCTTCACTCAGTCGAAGGGCGCTGTCGATGACACCATTTTGTCTGAGGCCACGAAGCAGGCCGACGCTCTTATTGGCAAACTAGAGCAGGCCGAGGATGCGAAGCCTGGCTTCTTTTCGCGGCCAGTCGAGGCGTGGAAGAACCTTACGGGAACCTTCAGCGGCGAGTATCAATCTGGGACGAAGGAGGCTGATGCGTCCCGGGAGGCCGCCGCACGTGCGGGCGCTGCTCGGGCGGCGCTGAAGGAGTTGGGGATTGGGGCCGAGGAATTCGGTCAGGCACTCTCTGGCACTACTGTTGAATGGCGCAATTTCTACGATTCTGCACTGGCGTCCGGGAAGGTCACCTCGGAAACTGCGGGCGAGTGGCATTTCGCGCGCGCCCGCCTGGAGTCGGTCAGAGATGCGGCCAAGCGCGTTACGCCTGGAATCTATGAAATAGCTGAGGGTTTCAAGGTTTTGGGTGATGCGGCGTCCACTACGTCACAGAAGGCGTCCGCGTTCAAGTCTGTGATGGATGCGATCGCTGGCGTGCCGCCGGATCTCGGAAACGCGATGTCGTCCTACAACCAGGTGATTCGCGAAGCCAAGAAGCTGATCGAGGAGCCGTGGGATCTGTCGAAGGGCGCTCTTGGTGGGGCGCTGATTGACAAGACGACAGGAATGGTAAACACCGCTACCGAAAATGGTGAGCAGGTTCGCGGGATAATCCAGGGGATCACCAGAGAGTCAATACAGCTCGTTTCCGCTGGCGGGAATGTAAATGAGGTAGTCGGATCGAATGCCGAGCGGTTTAAGGAGCTCGCGGAATCGGTCAACCTCACCGACGTTCAGATGTCAGGCCTCCTTGAGAAGGAAGGTTACCTAGAGCGGATACTCTACGCTGGCGCCGCACTGCAAGGCCTTGATGATGTCGCCCAAGGTATCGGCATGGTCAAGGCGGTGCTCGATGAGCTGAAGCCTGGTGAGCCGAAAGAAATCCCGATCGAACTCCTCAACGACGAGAAGGTGAGGGCGAAACTCGAAAGCCTCGGCGTCGCTATCAAAGAGACGCCGGACGGGCTGAACTACAAGCTGACGATGGACGATCAGGCGTCCGAGAAAATGGCGGCAGTGGTCGGGGAGGCGGAAGCGCTTCGAGACCTTAAGGCAGTCGTTAAGATCGACGCCGACACCGGCCAGCTCAAGATAAAAACCGGTGAAGCCAAGGGGCTTATCGACTTCATCGCTGAGCAGAAGCCGGCACCGGGCGTCACTCTGAATCTGGATGAGCTGAAGAAAAACAAAACCATCACGATCCAGGATATCGAGGAACTGTCCAAAAAGGTCGCCAACCCGAAGGCGCTCCTCGAAGGGATACCGAAGTTCATCACCGATGCGGCGCAGGCGAAAGCCGCACTGGCTGAGCTGAAAGACCGCACAGTCAGGGTGACCATGACTGCCGTGAATGCAGGAATCACGGCAGGATTGGGCGTGTCGGGAAACTGGCTTGGCTCTCGGCTCCCACGCAATTCCACCGGATCGAGACTCCCAACTACTGGACCTGGCACGGGAACTCGCGACGGGATCCTCGGGATCGGCTCGGACGGGATACCTACGTCATGGGTCGACAAGGGGGAGTGGATCGTTAACGGCCGCTCGTCTGAGAAGTGGAATTGGCTGTTGGGGATGATCAACCGGGATGACTCCCGGTTGGAGAACCTGCCGCGCTTCTATGAGGGTGGCCGCAATGGGATCGACAAGGCGCTCGATGCGGGGCGTTCGGTCTCGGGCAATAAATATCTGTGGGGCGGTACCGGTCCGACGCAGTTCGACTGCTCGGGTTTCGTGGGCTGGCTGCAGCAGATCGTCATGGGCATTACAGGCTCTGTGAAGCGGCTGTACACCACCTATGATTTCTTCAACGGTGGTGGCGGTGTCGCGGGGCTTCAGCCTGGCCTCGGGCCTTCGGGGACAGCCTTCCAGGTTGGTGTCAGCAAGGAGCACATGGCGGCGACTATCGACGGTCAACCTGCCGAGTCTGGCGGGTCGATGGGCTCGAGCGGTATCGGCCCGCAGTGGGCTAGTGCCACGCATCCGCAGTTCAGTCGGCATTTTCACCTACCCAACGCTCTCATTGACGGGTGGGATGGCGTCACTCGGAGTTACGGCCCCGACGTCGATCCCTGGACGGAGAAGGACGCTCTGGCGCTCGAGTCTGCCCGGGTTGCGGTCATCCAGGCGAAGGAGGCTCGGGACAAGATTCATGGGAATGACAAAAAGTCCCAGGCTGATCGCGACCAGGCGAACCTGAAGGTTCAGCGTGCAGAGCTGAAGGTTCGCGATCTCGAAGCCAAGCGTGACGGCAAGGGGTCTGCGTCGGCAATGTCGGGGGAGCCTGCCCCGCCACTTTCCGGCGAGATGGGTGAGGCGGCGATCTCGCTGCGGAACGCTGAAATCTCCGTGATCGATGCGCAACTGTCTCGGGACAAGGTCTACAACGATCCCGAGTCGACGTCACTGGACAAGGAAAAGGCCGATATCTCCGTGTATTCGGCGCAGAACTCCCTTGCTCAGGCGCGGAAGAAAGCAGAGGAGGAAGAGGCAGACAACGGCGGCGGCGAGTTTTCTCTGAAGGATCGGCTCAAGAAGTACGGGTCCGATCTGGTGGGGATCGCGGTGGATTCGGCACTGGAAATATTCGGCATCAACTCTCGTTGGCTGGATATTCCGATTCCGGAGTTCAAGACGCCGAAGCCGGGGTCGACGTTGCCGGATACTTCGGCAGCGGAGTCGTTGCGTAATCCGCTGGGAGATTTCCCGACGCGCTCGTTCCCGCAGAGCGAGCTCGACAATCAGCTACCGGTCACGATCGGTGCGAAGAATTGGGCTGAGGATTGGCTCAAATCGCTACCGATCAAGTTGTACGACCAAGGCGGAATGATCCCGCATGGTGGCCTGGCGTTGAACAAGTCAGGCGCCCCGGAGCCGGTGTTCACGAATGCCGAGTTCGCGAACATCGCTCGGATCGCGAATCTGGACACTGTGGCCGTAGGCCCGAATGCCGGTGGCGGAAACGACTACTCGATCAACATCAATAATCCGACATTCTCTGACGGCATGGCCGCTGTGAACAGTGCGCAGCGAGCCCAGGGGCGGCAGATGATGCGGCATGCAGGGAGGCCCTACTGATGATCAGTGTCGGCAGGAGGTCGTTATGGCGTCGATGACGATCAATATCCATGGCACGGATGGGAGTTTCTGGCCTGTCCACGGCGATGGTGCGGGGTCCGAGGGTGTGGACTTGGGGGCCGATCAGGTGAAGGGCCTGTTCGACTCCCCGGTCCGCACCTCGTGGGTGGCTGCGAACGCACAGTCCGGCGGCACGATGAAGGGGATGTGGAACGACTGGCGCGATCTCGCGCTAGGGTTTCACGTCTCTGCCGATCGGGTTGCCGGCGGGGATCAGGAGGATATCGATTCCCGCTTTCGGCAGGCGTTCGACTATCGGGTGGATCAGTGGGATCACGACGCGAAACTAGCGTGTATCGAGGTCATTTCGGAGAACTCGACACGGTTCCTCGATGTGCAGCTGTATGAGCAGCCGGATTTCGACCCCGGGATCGACCCGCTCGTTGTGGAGTACTCGAATCCGATTATTCCGCTGCGAGCGGGGCAGCCGCACTACTACGAGGACGACTACATCACGAAGTGGTCGACCGGCAGTTCTTCGGGTACCGGCCTGATTGAGGTATGGAATCCGACGGATCAGCCGATGCGTCACAAGTGGATTGGGACTCGCGGGAACTGGATTCTCCCTGATGTGTCGTGGGAGGGTCCGCCGAACAATCGTCGTCCGGGCGTATCGAAACTATCGGGGCGCAATGACGCGAACCGGTCTATCGTGATGCCTCCGATTGGAGCTCTCGAAGGCGGTTTCACGGTCGATCTGGATCCGATGAAGCTGATGGTCCGCGATGCTGCGAACACCAACATCCTGGGCCGCATGCCGGTGCCTGGACGGTTCTTCGAGTACGTCATACCACCGAAGACGCAGAAGCAAATGCTGCGGGTTTCGGTGACAAACGCGCCGGCCGGTGGCGCGATGATCCAGCTGGTGCAGCCGCGTCGTTGGTCGCGGCCTATCGGCATGCAGTGACAGGAGGTGGATGTCGGTGACTGTGATTGATCACGGACTGTCGCTACAGGAGCAGTGCGAAGCGATCTGGGCTGCTACTCGGGCCGAGGAGCAGCGGGAGCAGAACCTCCAGCAGATTCCGCCCGTCGCACTATTGCATGACGGCGAGATGCGTCTTCAGCATCTCGTGCAGGCGGAGTACGGCGGAACGTTCGATCTGATCGAGGGCGATACCGGGCCCGGGCAGCTGGAGCATCCACTCGATCATCCCGTGGGGCAGTGGCTCTGGGATGAGTGGGGCCGCATGCAGCGCGGCGAGAAACGGAACGTCAACATCACGGTCGAGTACACAGGCTCACGGTGGGGAGGACTGCTCGAGTACGCGGAACTGGAGAAACGCGAGAACGGCGATCAGGTTGTCGTAGCCACGTTCTCGAGTGACTACGAGCGGCTCAAGTGGTACACCGTCTGGTCGAACAGTTTCTTTAGCGAGCACTTTCAGGCTCCTCGCGTGTTTATTCTGCCGGGGCCGATCCCGTGGGTTCTGTCCACAATGCTCGACCTGCAGTGCCACCGCGAGCGTAACTCGACGTGGGCGATGCCGGATGATCCGATGGACCCGGCGAACCGCACCAGCCTCGACCAGTCCACCTGGTCTCTGGTGGTCAAGCCACTGAAATTCATGGATTCCATGAACTCCGGCGCCCTGTGGGGGATTGCGGGATCCCGGTTCAAGAATTTCCATGACATCGCGAAAACGATGATGCAGGACGGCGAGATCACTCCGGTGCTGCGCCGCTACATGCATGGCGACCCGCCTCCTTGGCCTGGGGCAAATTTGCGCCACGGGACGGTGGTGGTGTCGTTCGAGGATCGCTCGGGCCGGTTCACGGGCACATCTCAGGGCGGCACTCGCTTCGGCGGCCTAGCGCTGACGGTCGAAAAGTTCATCGGTGATTTCATCGACAGCACCTCGCAGTTGAAGACTGACACCACGATTCCGGTGGAGTACTACGAGCCGGGCAACAAGCGGCAGCAGAAACAGTTGCCGTTCGCGGTGTGGCGTGACGGTGAAGAGACCGGGCTTGACATGTACCGGTTCCGGAAAACTCCGTCCAAGGGCATACAGGTCGTCACGGGCGGCCAGTCCATGCCGGGCGTCAATGAGTTGATCTCGGCAACCGTGCAAATGCTGGGTGATCTGACTGCGATGATTCCGGGCGTGCCGCCTATGGGTGGTGTCGCCGACGCCGTGTTGAAGCCGTTCTACGTCGACACCGTGCTCGCGTGGATGGTCGCGAGGTCCGCGGCGCGAGCCAATAATCAGGGTTGGACAAGATATTTCGAGTACTTCCAGGATGGCGCGGGCAAGGCGTACACGATCTCCTCGCTCATGGTTCTGAGGGCCGGCGTTTATGCCACCCGATCGTATGAGTCCATCGAGTTCGGTGCCCGAGACGCAGCACCGTTCCTGATCGGGGAGGCCGGCCACGTATGGCTCGGTGATCGTGCTGGCTTCACGATGCAGAACGACAAAACGGGTCGCATCTACATCGACAGAATCTCCAAGGTGGGGCTGTCCTGGTCGCGTGAGCAGCCGGTCACTCGCACGATCACGATCGGTGACGGCCGCGCACTTGCAGATCCGGTGCAGCGGGCATGGGAGCGCATCGAAGCATTCGCTACCTCACTACAGCAGCTGGGAGTTTGAACATGGATCAGCAGGGAGTATTCCGCGGTAAGGCTTTCGATGAGTGGCCCGCATGGGAAGGCCGCGGGCTCCCGGTTCGCGAGAACTGCGATCTACGTAATCCGCGCCAGGCGTTTCTGTGGATGTTCACGGGCATGCCTGGCGTGGTTGGCGCTCCGCTGATGCTCGGTACCGAGTACTGGGAGATGCAGTCGTGGCGTATGTGGATACTCGGCGCCCGGCCCTCGGCGAAACCCACATTGAAATATCAGCCGTCCTCGAATGCACTGGAGGACAGGTGGACTGCGCAGGGTGATTGGGTACCGATGGACACCCCTGATCCTCCCCGGAGTTCGTGGGAGGAAATTGTCGCGCAACTACCTCACTCTGATCGCGCCGAGCTTAAGCAGGTGGTGCTCGAAAAGATGGGGTTCGAGGATGTTCCCGAACCGTCTACGCCTGTCGGGCATATGCGTGTCAGTGAACTCGCATCACGTCTCGATGTTGATGCAGACGAGGTGGTGGCGTTGCTCGAAAATTTCGGCATGTCTGTAGACGTCGATGCGTATGTCGGCCGCGAGATCGGCGATCGACTCGTCGCACATCTGGGCCTGTAACTCACTCTTCTGAAAGGGGAGGCCATGAGCTTCCGAAGCTACAAAGGCAACACCATCACCGAGGCCGGTTGGCGGATCTGTGACCGCAACGAGTGCGAGATCGTCAACACCGCACCATTTATGAATACCGCGCCACTCCGTAAGGGTGCGCCCGCGATCATCCTTGGTGCGCTCGCGAAGTACCTGCACGAGAACGTGCGCCCGTTCACCTCGCCAGTATGGGGGTGGTCGGCCGAGAACTCATTGGCCGACTCGAATCATCTTGGCGGCGTGTCCCTCGACTTCTGGGCACCGATCCGACCGATGGGCAGATACACGATGCCCGCCAATGAGGTTGCTGCCACCAAACGAGGACTCGAGCTATTCCCCGAAGTCTTCTGGGGACGCGCATGGACTGGCAACCCCGACGAGATGCATTTTCAGATGCGCTACCGAGAAGGTGACCCGCGCAACGACGCCGGCGTACGGCGCATCGTCGGCGGCGCACCTTCTCCGACGCCGCCAACGCTCGCGCCGTCCGTCTCACGTCCGACGCTCATGCGAGGCGCGACCGGCGTCCATGTGAGCTACCTACAAGCGCTTTTCAATCGGGCGTATCCGCTGTACTCGAAACTTGCCGTGGACGGCGATTTCGGGCCGGCGACTGAAGCCGTCACCCGCGAGTTCCAGCGCCGCTCAAACCTCGCCGCGGACGGCATTGTCGGACCCGCCACATGGCGAGCGCTGGGGGTGAAATGACTGTCGCACTGTCAATCTCCGCTGTCGTGCTCGGTGGTAGCGCACTGCTCCTATGGGCGTTGTGGCGCTGGGCAACCGGACATGCACTCATTGCCCACCGTGACATTCTCGAGCGAAGGAACACCTGAACATGTCAAATTTCATCACCTCCAAATTCTGGGCCGACTCGACGGAACGCGCCGTGAAGACCGCGGCCCAGGCAGCGCTAGGTGTCCTCGGCGCCGGCGCTCTCGGCGTCCTGGATGTCGACTGGGCCAACGTGGGCTCGGTGGCAGCCCTGGCGACTGTGGTGTCGCTGCTGACCAGTCTCGCGTCGGGTGCCAAGGGCGATTCCGACTCTGCCAGCCTGATCGACTGAGCCCGTGACGTGGCTCACCGATAATCTCGGCGAGTTCGGTGTCGGCGCAATCGCTCTCGCGCTCCTGTCATGGCTGCTCAATCGCCGCAGGAACCGTGCGGATACATCGAAATCGGAATCCGAGTCGGACAAGCTCAGCGCCGAGTCAGCGCAGATCATCGCGAATACTGCGGTGATGCTGGTCGAGCCGTTGAGCGTCCGGCTCGGAAGCCTCGAGCAGCGGGTGCGGACGCTCGAGGATGAGAACGAGCGCAAGACGAAACTGCTGGATTCCGCGATCCGTTTCATCCGGGAATTGCTGGGGTGGATCGAGCATCACGCCCCAGGGTTCCCACCCCCGCCAATTCCACCCGATCTCGAGAGTGAGGTGCAGTCGTGACCGCGCCTGATGGTTCGATCCCCGAGGGGTCTCTCGGCCGGGGCCTTTTCCGTGCGCAACAGGTGCAGACGGAGGAGGAAGCGAAAGCCAGGATCACCAACGGTGCGATGGGGAGGTGGCAGGGTGCGCAGAACTCGCATCGGCTGAATGTGCGGATGCCACTGGAGCAGCAGTTGGCGATCATTACGAATCACGAGGCCCGGATCACGGCTGCAGAAGAGGCAGTGAGGCAATCGATTCTGCAGGGTGAAGCGGTACGGTTCGATGGGCATTCGGGGTGGTGGCGTCCTCCGCAGGATTTGATTTATGCGGAGTTGATTGGTGTTGCTGCGGGTGCTGGCGGCGCGGCGGGGTCGTGGAACCTTGCGCCGGGAGGCCAGCGCGGAGGGTCCGGCGGCGGGGGTGGCGGTCAACGAAACTTGAGCGGCATCACCAGAATATATGCGGATCTTCTACCGAAAACTGGCGATGATTACGACTGGATTTACGTCACCATCTATGCGGCAGGCAATGGTGGTACGGGCTCCGGTGGGGCTGGCTCTGCGGGCGGAAACATTGTTTTCGGATCGAATCTTGCGCAACCGCTGGTAGTTTTCGAGGGCGGTTTCGGTGCTGCGGTTGGTGACACTATCCCAGCTGTCAGCGGTAAGGGTGGCAGCGGCATGGTGCCCGGCGGCGATGGAGGCTATGGTTCTCAGACTCCGCAGTCGAATGGTGCTGGCGGAACGAATGGTGAATCATCCATCTCCCCATACGATTTCCTCGGCGGGGGTGGTGGCGGTGGCGGCGGCGGATGCGCTAACCGTTCGAATGCGGGTACCGGCGGCGCTGGTGTGGCTACCACCGGTGGCGGTCCGGGGCAGCCTGGCGTGTCACCAAACCCGATTATCGCGGCGGGTGCTTCCGGTGGTGGTGGTGCCCGGAATGCCGGCGAGTCCGGTGGTGCTGGTGGATTCCCTGGCGGTGGCGGCGGCGGGGGTTTCGGTGGAGGGCTGAACAGTTTCTCGTCAGGCGGTAAGGGCGGCGAAGCCCGGCTTTGGGTGATCGAAACTCGCAGGGCGGCTACCTGATGATTGTGAATCTGCGCGTACTCACTACATCCGGGATATGGGTGAAGCCGGCCAATCTTATTTCGATCGGCCGGGTTGTTGCTCGTGGCGCTGGCGGTGGTGGTAGTTGGCCGTCAGGGAACGGCCCCGGTTATGGGGGCGGAGGGGGAGCATCCGCGTACACGAAAACGCCTATCGGGGAATGGGAGCTACCTGATGAGGTGGAATACCAGGTTGGGCTTGCGGGTGTTGGCGGGGGTGCCGTGAACCGTAGTGGCGGCGACGGTGGAGACACTTGGTTCGGCAATTTTATTCGCGTAGGCGGCGGTCAGGGTGCTACTACGACGATGCGCGGCATGGGTGGTTTCGGCATGTATCGGGGCGCTCATGGTGGGCAGGCCGGTCAGCCTGGCGAGTCCGCATCGTCGGGGCCGGTGGATTTTTCTGCTGGTGGCGGTGGGGGTGCTGGTGGTGGCGGATTTTCGGGAGGCATGTCGGGGCATGTGCCGGCTGGTCGTTCGTATCCGGATCTGTGGCAGACCTCCCAGTGTGGCGGCGGCGGATCTACTGGTAATGCGGGCGGTTTTCCCGCTGGGGGTGGTGGCGGTGGTCAGTCCCCGAGTTTTGACGGCGGCAGGGGTGGCGGCGGGCTGCTGACGCTTATCGAATACATTTCGGAGGGATAGACATTGGCTACAGCATTTTTGGTTGACCGCGACGACATTACGTTCGCTGGTCCCGCGAACCATTACAGGCTCGACCCGCCCCTCGCGGGGCATACCGACATCATTATTTTCATTTCACCCGGATATGGGCCAGCGAAACCATCTGCAACGATCGTGCCTAAACGCACAGATGAGACACCGATGATTAACGTCGCGTTGCCTGGTTCGTTCACGTTGCATGGCGACGATTCCACGATCGACGACGCAGCGGCGTTCGCGCTCGTCCTGGCTGGCGGCTACGAGATTGTGGTGCCCGATCCGGTGGTCGACGACAGTCCCGCCGAGATCGACGAACCCACAACCGAAGAGCCCGAACCAGAGTCGGAGCGACTACCCATCCGGGTGCACGCCCTCGCAAAAGAACTCGGCACCACATCCACCGAACTACTCGAAACACTCCAAGACCACGGCCACGACATCACCAGCGCATCATCCAACGTCGACCCAGACACCGCCGACATCATGCGCGACATCTACGGAAAGGGGAACTGATGGCAGGCTGGCGACCCATCCGCGAGGCCATCGACCTCACCAAAGGCGCGGACTGGATCTACTCCCGAGACCGTGACGACGGCCCATTCCCTACCAATACGGTCATCGAAATCAAATGGGCATCCGGAGCGACCTGGCCCGCCACCATCGCGGGCAGTCGAGCAGCCTGGCGGGTCGAATCCGAAGTCGCAGACCTTATTCCAGAGAACACCGAATACACGATCTTCGTCCGATACCCCAACCTGACCACCTCCACATTCGACGACTACGCCTGGAAGATTGGGCGCTGCCGTCGAACTCAAGTCAAATCCTAAGGACATGCCATGCCAATCATTTGCCCCGTAGCATCCGCCAACGCCATCGCGTCCGACTTCGCGGCCAAGGGAAACACCTTCTCGCTGCACACCGGAAACCCCGGCGCTGCAGGAACATCCAATGAAGCATCCGGCGCGGGTTACGCCCGTCAGACGGGAGCATTCGGCACAGCCGCTCTTGGTGCCACGCAGACCGCGCAGATGGTATTCCAGGTGGCCGCGAACACCTATACCCACATGTGCCGGTGGAGCGGTACGACACTCATCGAGATCATCGACAACCCTGACATCACCATCTCGCCCGCCGGCGAAGCGAAGGTCACGCACAAGATCAGCATCCCGTACGTAACGACAGCTCCGTAGCCATGACGTTCCCGGCCCCTGATATCGGGGTAGCCCGTTTTCCGGGCCCGGACGCTGGGCTGGCCGCGTTCCCGCCGTTGCCGATCCCCGTGTTTTTCATCGACTCCGAAACTGTCGTCGACATTCTGTCGTCGAGTGTCGTGATTGGGGTTCCGTGGCATCAGGTCGAAACGGTGGTCGATCTAGGATCGTCGGTGATCGCGGTCCCGTCGGTAATGATTCTCGCGCAGACGTCCGTGGATGTCCTGTCGACCGTTCAGCAGGTCTTCGACGTCGTGGTCTCCGAGACGGTCGTGGACATCCTGTCCACATCGGCTGTCACTCCGTCGCCGACGGCCGCGGCAGGCACTGTGGTCGATATCGGGTCCGCAGTAATCCTGGCTGGACTGGCAGCGGTTGTAGTCTCGCAGACATCCGTGGAGATCGAGTCCGACATCACCTCAGTGCCGACGACGAGCTTCACGGGGACGAGCACGGTGGATGTGAACTCAACATCGACAGCCGTCCCGGTGGGTGTCATCAACTCGACTACGTCTGTCGACATCACGTCTGCGGGCACAATCACCGCATTCACCCCGTCCGGGATGACGAAAAACGGCGATCTGCAACTTTTCGACACGCCCAACAAAAACGTCACCGGCTGGACTGCGGATCCCGGCTCGACGGTCAGCGGGAACGGCGTGGTCGCTCGGGGTAACAAGTCGGATGCGGTGGTACAGGCTGCGTTCTCGTGGCAGAACGACTACAACGGCGCAACGACGATGACGTTCCGCATCCTGAAGAACGGCGTTCAGATTCACCAGTTCACCTCGGCAACGTCGACCCCGAACGCGGTCACGAACACCCCAATGTCCTCGTCGCCGCCTTTTGCGGTGGCAGTGGGTGACGTAATCACGGTCACGGCCAGATCGTCCGTGAACAGCGGCTACTACACCATCAAGGGTGGCGCGGCCACGTACGTCCGCATCACCTGATCGACAAAGCCCCCACCTCATCGCGAGGTGGGGGCTTTTTGTGTTTTAGCTGCGCTTCGTACGCTCCGCATCCCACCGGTCGATGGTTTCCTCAGTCCAGCCGCGAGCATCACCAATCATCGCGTCAGGCTCCGGCAGATCGTACCGTCCGAGGCTGGTCGGTTTCACGCCGATGCGTTCGCCTACCTGTGTGCGGGACAAGAATCGGATCATCAGAAACCTTCCGGGTAATCTTTACTTAGCGCAACGATCTACTGCATCGTGACGATGCAACCATAACCGCCAACCACAAGAAGGCCCCCGAAGGGGCCTCCCGGCTAGAAGATCGAAGCAATCGCGCCCGTCTCACCTGCGCTGTCCAGCATCACCCACTGGATTTCCCCGTCCTCGATGGTGGAGGTCAGCCGGAGTCCTTCGTCCTGTGCGAATCCGATCAGGTCGGTGAGGGCTTCCGCTTCGCCTGCGTAGATTTCGGTGATGACCCGGTAGCGGTCTGCGGTGTAGATGATTTGGAGTGTTGCGGTGGCGGTGAGTGTGGCGGTCATTTTCTGTCTCCCTCGTTGGCGTTGTCCTAACTGTAGCATCGTAACGATGCTTCGTCAACACTGAAAAAGGTTGAAGAAAAACTGATTCCACTCTTGCAAACGCATCGTGACGATGCTATTGTTGTGTCATAACAACAGAGAGTGGCCCACGGATTCACCGACAAACACCGACAGAGCGTCAGACGCGGGAATGATCGCCACGAGGGTAACGACCCGGATCACGGTATTAACGAGAGACGGCCACACACCAACCCCCAGGCAGCCCCTGGGGGTTCTCTACTCACCACGGGAACCACATGCCGCACCGCAGCGTCAAATCGGTATGGACCAGTACGATCGCGCCGCCTACCTCGAAGCGGGCGAGAATCCCGACGATCCTGCGATCATCGTGCGGCATCAGCGGACGCTCGCACTCCTCGCCGAATACGGACGCCACCACCTGAGACAATCAGGACATGACGTTCGAACCCGACCCCGACGAGGGGCAGCCCGGCACCGTGAAACTCCCTGACGGACGCTGGGCGTACCGGTGGAAAGATGCGCCCGAGGCCGAGCTGATCGAGCTGAAGCAGCCGCCCGACAGCCAGAGATAGCGGGGCCGGGCTGGTCTTCCCTTACCCTCCCGGCCCCACCCGGCGACCCTAGCAGCGTTCGAACATGTGTGCGAACATGGGCCATGATCGAAATCGAACACGCACCCACTCACTGCCCCAACGGCCACCAACTCGGACCTAACCGCGGACTCGTCGGATGGGAGTTCTGTGACTGCCCCACCCGTCGCCGTGGAGGTCACCGCACCCACTACTGCCGCGCCTGCGGAGCCGAAATCTACATACCCCCGTGCGAGCATCATCCGACATGAAAATGCCCCCAACCTCGAAAGGTTGGGGGCATTATCTGCGCGTCAGCGAACCGGAGCGAATTTTGGGCAATACGCTGTCGTTGCAGCCTCATAGAGGTTCGCGACACGCTCGGGCTCATTCTCCCAAGTGTCCAGCAATACCGACACCACTAGCGTCCGGCTAACCCCCAGATTCAACTGCTCACACACCGACTCTGCAACACTCTTGGAGATCGACACAGAAAGACTCCAATACGGATCGAGCGCAGCCTCGAATATCTCGTCCGGCGACTTCCGTTTCGGCGCGGAGGTCGTGACCGTAATCGACTTCTCGGCCATTGCCCCCGCGAAATATTCGTCGAATCTTTCCTGGTCTTCTTCCGAATTGCAGTCGTATGGGTTTTCGCGGCCCGCCGCGTCCATTTGCTTCTCCATAGCCGCCGACCGCTCTTTGGTGGACGCGGTTTCGTCGCTCAACACTTTGATTGATTCCGCGATTTCCAATATGCCGGGCGTAACCCGCGCGAACGCTTCGCAATACTTCTCACGTTCGGCCGCAAGGTCAATCTCCGGCTCGCCATTGCTTGAGCAACCGCTTATCAGTAACGCGGCACTAATGGCCGCAACCGCGGCGAGAATCCTCTTCATTGCAGACCTTGCATCGGCGGCTGCTGGGGATTTTGAGGTTGCATTGACTGCTGAGCCTGCCACTGCTGCCACCTGTCGAGTTGTTGCTGATACTCCCTCTCGGCGTTTCGCTCCGAACGCCCAAGAACCAAGGCGACGACTCCGAAAATTGCGGTCGCACCAAGAGCAATGCCCGCGTAACCCTCGCGCGCTGAATGGGCCTCCTTGCACTCCCAGAAATAGCCGGAACCAACGTCGGCGTAGGAGCTAGGGCTTGCGAATGAACCGCAGTTCACCGACCGCGTAAAGACGTTCGATTCACTCCTAGCGTCAGACCCCAAGGCGACGACTATGGCGAGCAGCGAGGCGACCGCGAGAACTACCGTCACCCTCTTGAACGTGCGCAGCGACGTCGCCTGCGACGGAGTAGGAGGCATGTACATGCCTGCATTGAACCAGACGAACCGGACGGTAGGTACAAGGATGGGTCAGCGACAATCACACAAGGCGAACCACCGCCAGGCCGCTGAACTGCAATCGAAAACTGTATTAACACCCGGCCTCCACCATCTGGCCGTTTCCGATCACCATCGCGACGTGTCCGTCCCAGACGGCGAGGTCGCCGGGCCGCAGATCGTTCTGGTTCACCGCGGACCCGACATCCTGTTCTTGGGCCAGTCGCGGAATGTCGACGCCGGCCTGGCCGTACGCCCACTGCGTCAGTCCGCTGCAGTCCAAACCCACTCCAGGGGTGGTGCCACCCCACGAGTACGGGACACCCTGTTGCGTGAGTGCATTGCGGACGGCTGCGGCCGCCTCGGCATTGGGTGCCGTGGCGATCGAGCCGTCGGGCAACTCGATCTCCACACCTTCAGCCCCAACCGAACCGGACTCCGGAGAACCGCCGCCGCAGCCACCGGAGGAGGCCGACCCGACGGCGTGGTCGATCGAGGAACTCGAACTTCCGGCGGAGGTGGATCCGCCGAGGGCCGGTTCGGGTATCGAGATCGGTGGAACGAGCGCAGCCATCTTGGACGTGGCCGAACTCAGTTCGCTACGCAGCCGTTCGACGACTGCCACAGCCCGTCCGAGATGTTCGATCGCCGCAGCGAGAAGCATCAGTTGACCGGCAGGAGTGGCAAGTGTCGGCCCGGCCGAGGTGGCGAGGGAGAGGAACGACTGCAGGATTGCACCGAGTTCGGAAATTCCCGACGAGACGATTCCCGAGGCTTCGTCGACGACGTCCGCGATATCGGTTCCGCGGACCGCGAGCGCGCTGGTGGCGGCCTGGGTTTGCTCGGTCGTGATCGTTGCCGCAGTGATTGCGGTGGACGTGCTGCCCGATGCCGCCAACTCGTTCAGCGCAGCCTTGCCGAGTTGATACGCGATTTCCAGTGCATCCGAGGCAACCCGTATCCCGACATCCGGTCCGGCGTTACCGCTCGGTCCGGTTCCGAGCGTCTGGACCAGGTCGATGATCGGCCTGGCCAATGCGTCGACGGGAATCATCGGTCGACTCCGCGGGGGAGGCCTGCCGTGGCTGCCGCCTCGAGGCCTGCGCGTACCGCACTCTCGGCATCGACGTAGATCCGGTGTGCATCGCGGGTTGCGTCGCCGACACTCGCGATGACCGCGGTCAGGCGGTCTATATCGGTGAGGTGAGATTGTCTGGCTGCATCGGCGACGTCGACGAATTCTTCGCCGACGAGTCCCAGGACGACCGCGAGAACGCCGTGGTCTCCGGACGAGACTGCCAGGCCCGCTTGTCGGACCGCGTCGGCCATCGCGTGCACCCCCGCACCGAACTCCGCGACGGCCCCCATGTTCAGTGAAAGTTCTGTCAACTTCTCTTCCCCCCCGTTGCCCTTACTGCCAGTTGGACGCCGCCGAGTTTCGATCGGTTCCCGACGAACTATCCTTTTCTTCATGCATACGCACGTAGTCGACCATCCCCTCGCAGCCGCTCTTCTGACCACAATGCGTGATGCACGCAGTGACAACGCAACGTTCCGATCGGCCCTGAGGCGGTTGACGCATATGCTGGTCTACGAGGCCATGCGCGACGCCGAGGTGGAAGAGTTCCCAGTTCAGACGCCTGTTGCCGCCACGGTGGGCATTCGGTTGGCCAAGCCGCCGCTGTTGGTTCCGGTACTGCGTGCAGGCCTGGGCATGGTGGAGCAGGCCAGCGCCCTGATCCCGTCGGCGGGGGTGGGCTTCGTCGGTATGGCCCGGGACGAAGAGACGCACCAACCGGTTCCGTACCTGGAATCGCTGCCCGCGGATCTGTCCGGAATCCCCGTGTTCGTACTCGACCCGATGCTCGCCACCGGCGGCTCGATGGTGCATACCATCGACCTGCTGGTCGCCCGTGGAGCTACCGATGTCACGGCCGTCTGCGTGGTCGCGGCCCCTGCCGGTGTCGATGCGTTGGCGGAGTCCGGGCATCCCGTGCGACTTGTCATCGCGAGCATCGACGACGGCCTCGACGAGAATGCCTTCATCGTCCCCGGACTCGGTGACGCCGGGGATCGTCAATTCGGACCACGTTAGAGAGCGAGGGCGAAGGCTCGTAATTCGTCGATGCGAGTCTTCGCCCGCACACGGGCCGCTTCCAGGTCCGCACGATCGGCTACCGGAACGGTCACTTCGAGATAGCACTTGAGTTTCGGTTCGGTACCGGACGGGCGCACCACCACGCGGGTGTGTTCGCCGGTGAAGACGAGGGCGTCGGTGCGTAACGGCCCGCTGGATTCGGCCAGGTCGTCGGCGGTGACGGTTTCGCCGGCAAGTTCGCGAGGCGGTTCGCGACGGAGTCGAGTGGTCATCGCGCTGATGTCGTCGAGGTTCGTGACCCGGCGCGACACCTGGTCGGTGACGTGCAGGCCGAATTCGAGCGCGTAGTCGTCGAGCACATCGAGTACGGTTCGACCCTGCTCGGCGAGCGTAGCAGCGAGGTCCGCGAACACGACGGCGGCCGAGATTCCGTCCTTGTCCTGCACGGCGTCGGGATCCACACAGTGTCCGATGGCTTCCTCGTAGGCGTACACCAACCCCTCACCCGCTCGCATCAGCCATTTGAAGCCGGTCAGGGTGACGGCACTTCTGGCGTTACGTGCGTGCGCGATCTTGCCCAGCAGAGTGGACGAGACGACAGTCGTGGCGACCAACGCCTCGTTCGGCGCGGCAGCCAGAACGTAATCGCCGAGCAGCGCCCCGGTCTCGTCGCCACGAAGCATCCGCCATGTCGGCCCGTCACGGACGCCGACGGCGCATCGGTCGGCGTCGGGGTCGAGCGCGATCGCCAGATCTGCGTCGACGTCGCGGGCCAAGGCCAGGAGACGGTCGGTCGCACCGGGTTCTTCCGGATTGGGGAACTCGACGGTGGCGAAGCTCGGGTCTGGTTCGAACTGATCTGCCACGACGTGCAGATCGGTGAAGCCGGCAGACCGTAGCCCAGCCAGGACCGTGTCGCCGCCGACGCCGTGCATCGGCGTCAGGGCGATCCGGATGGCGCGGGCCGTGCCGCGCGGGAGTGACGCCACGCGCGTGATGTACTCGCCGAGAGCCGTGCCGTCGACGGAGCTCACCGCGGTACGGGGAACCGTTGACGCGCCGCCGATCTTCGTGATCTCGTTCTCGATCTCCCGATCCGCTGGTGAGACGAGTTGTGCCCCTCCGGCGAGATAGACCTTGTAGCCGTTGTCCGTAGCCGGATTGTGCGAAGCGGTGATCTGCACCCCTGCAACCGCGTTTCGCGCGCGAACCGCGAATGCGAGGACCGGCGTCGGGAGGGGCTCCGGGAGGACCGTCACCGTGAAGCCGGCGGCCGCCAGGACTTGCGCGGTGGCAACGGCGAACTGTTCGGAACCGCGTCGGGCGTCTCGGCCCACCACGACGAGTGATCCGGGTGGGGTGCGAGTGGACAACCAGGAGGCCAGGCCGGCCGTAGTTCGGATGACCACGGCGAGGTTCATCCCGTTGGGTCCGGCGCGGACGACTCCTCGGAGCCCGGCGGTTCCGAATGTCAATGCGGATGAAAAGCGTTCGGCGAGTTCGTCTTCGGATAGACTTTCGAGTTCGGCCCGCGTCGTGGAGTCTGGGTCCGCGCCGATCCACGCGGCAACGTCGGACGGCAGCGAGCTCACAGTCGGTGGACCAACTCGCGCAGCAGCGATCCCATCCTGGTGGCAGACGCCCTGCCTGCGGCGAGTACCTCGCGATGGTCGAGTGGCTCACCGGTGATGCCCGCGGCCAGATTGGTCACGAGAGACACTCCCAGGACGCGGGCGCCCAGCGCTCGGGCCGCGATCGTCTCGTGAACTGTGGACATTCCGACCAGATCGGCACCGAGGGTGCGGAGCATCCGAATTTCGGCGGGCGTCTCGTAGTGTGGACCGGGCAGTCCGGCGTAGACCCCCTCGGCGAGATCGGGATCGATGGAACGCGCCAACTCGCGCAACGTCGGTGAGTAGGCGTCGACCAGATCGACGAATTGGGCGCCGGACAGCGGGGAGCGGGCGGTGAGGTTCAGATGGTCACTGATCAAGACCGGCCGGCCCACCTCGTAACCCTCGCGGATTCCGCCTGCCGCATTGGTGAGGATGACGGTGCTCGCGCCCGCTGCGATCGCGGTGCGGACGGGGTGAACCACAGTGGCGAGGTCGTGGCCCTCGTAGGCGTGCGTACGGCCCAGAAGTAGCAGGACGTTCGTCTGACCCACTCGTACCGACCGTATGGTGCCGGCATGTCCGGCAGCCGACGGTGGCGCGAAGCCCGGTAGATCGGACATCGAGATCTCGGCGTTGGGCTCACCGAACTTGTCGGCCGCATCGGTCCATCCCGACCCGAGTACGACGGCGACCGACGGTGACGAACACCCGGTCTTGGCGGACAGAGCAGCGGCAGCAGCCTCGGCGATCGTTCCCATGTGCTCGACCTTACTGGCGAGTCGGGTCGGTTCACACGCGCAGGTGTGGACCGTTACGCTCCCATTCATGCCTTATCTCGAACGCGACGGCGACGTATTCATCCTGTACCTCGGCAACGAGGGTGAAGCGGACAACGAAAACCGCTTCGGCCCGGATTGGATCGACGAACTCCACGGCAAGCTCGACGAGGTGGAAGCTCACGAGGGTGCGGCCGCGCTGGTCACCACCGCCACGGGCAAGTTCTACACGAACGGCCTGGACACGAACTGGATCTTCGCCAACCTCGACGGCCTTCCCGGCTACCTGGACAAAGTGCACTCGATCTACACCCGTCTACTGACGTTCCCCATGGCGACGGTCGCTGCCGTGCAGGGGCACGCGTTCGGTGCCGGGGCGATGCTCGCGTCGGCACACGACTTCCAGGTCATGCGCGCCGATCGTGGCTACTACTGCCTGCCGGAGGTGAGCCTGAACATGCCGTTCACCGTCGGTATGTCGTCCTTGCTCACCAGTCGGTTGCCGAAGCAGACGGCCATCGAGGCCATGACGACGGCGCGTCGGTTCGGCGGTGCCGACGCGCTCGCCGCCGGAATCGTCCAGGAGATCGCCGACGGTGATTCCGTCCTGGCCGCGGCGGTAGCACGAGCAGCAGCCGCGACGGCCACACACGGTGCGAATCTGGCCGGAATCAAGGCCGGAATTCACCGCGCCGCGCTCGCGGACCTGGCTACGCCGACTGACAAGAGCAACTTCTCGTTCGGGTGAGACAATGGTCGACGTGAATCAGAACGTCGAGAACGCAGTCCGGTCCGTGGCGACCGATCTGATCGCGCTCTCGCATTCGATTCACGCCGACCCCGAACTTGCCTTCGAAGAGTTCCGAAGTGCTGCGAAGGTGGCGGAACTGCTCTCGCAGCACGGGTTTGCCGTGACATCCGGGTTTGCCGACCTGCCGACTGCGTTCGACGCCACGTACGGAAGTGGTGATCTGGTCATTGCGGTGTGCGCCGAGTACGACGCATTGCCGGAGATCGGGCACGCCTGCGGACACAACATCATCGCGGCGGCGGCGGTGGGCGCCGGGATTGCACTGAGTTCGGTGGCCGATCGGTTGGGCATCACGATTCGAGTGATCGGAACCCCGGCCGAGGAAACCGGTGGCGGTAAAGTCCTCATGCTCGAGCGCGGCGCGTTCGACGGTGTCGGCGCCGCGATGATGGTTCATCCCGGCCCGATCGACATCGTCGGCGCGACGTCGCTGGCGCTGGCCGATATCGCGGTCGCGTACTCGGGGCGCGAAGCACACGCGTCGGCCGCGCCCGAATTCGGTCGCAACGCCGCCGACGCAGCCACGCTCGCGCAGGTCGCGGTGGGGCTCCTGCGTCAGCATCTGCTGCCGGGCCAGCAGATTCACGGCATCGTCAGCAACGGGGGAACTGCCCCGAACATCGTTCCCGCTCACTCGGAGCTGCTGTACTACCTGCGGGCAGAGACGGCGGCGTCGCTGGCCGATCTGACCGAACGGGCGAGCGCCTGCTTCGCGTCCGGAGCGATCGGTACCGGCTGCACCCACGACATCCGCACGGTATCGCCCACCTACACCGAGTTGACGCCCGATCCGTGGCTCACGGCGGCATACCGCGAGCAGATCCTCGACCTGGGACGAGTGCCGCTGGCGCCGGAATGGGAGCGCTCGCGTCCACTGGGAAGTACCGACATGGGTAATGTGACAAACGTGATTCCGGGAATTCACCCGATCATAGGTTTGGATTCGTCGGGGGCAGTGACGCATCAGCCGGAGTTCGCGGCTGCGTGCGTCACTGCCTCTGCCGATCGTGCGGTAGTCGACGGTGCAATAGCGTTGGCCCGCACTGCTGTCCGGGTAGCGTCCGATCCAGAAGAACGCGCCCGCCTGTTGGAAGGAGTAGATCGCCGGTGAACGCGGCAATCGATACGTGGATTCACGCGCACACCGAGGATCTCGTCGCCTGGCGACGGCATATCCACGCCAACCCCGAGTTGGCCCGCCGTGAGTACGCCACGACGGAGTTCGTCGCGAGCAGATTGACGGCGGCCGGGCTGTCGCCGAAGATCCTTCCCGGTGGCACCGGCCTGACCTGTGACATCGGCCCGGACGGTGCGCGGATCGCGCTGCGTGCGGACATGGACGCTCTGCCGATGCAGGAAGCCACCGGGGCGACCTACGCGTCCACCGTTCCCGGTGTCTCGCACTCGTGCGGGCACGACGCGCACACCACCATCCTTCTGGGGGCCGGCCTGGCGTTGGCGTCGTTACCGGACTTGCCGGTGGGCGTACGGTTGCTGTTCCAGCCCGCCGAAGAGGTCATGCCCGGTGGCGCCCTCGATGCGATTGCCGCGGGCGCGTTGGACGGGGTGTCCAGAATCTTTGCTCTGCACTGCGATCCGCGCCTCGAGGCCGGCCAGGTGGGTGTGCGTGAGGGTGCGATCACGTCGGCCGCCGATACGGTCGAGGTGATTCTCGATTCGCCGGGTGGACACACGTCTCGTCCGCATCTGACCACCGACCTGATCTACGCCCTGGGCACCGTCATCACGGGTCTGCCGGGAATGCTGAGCCGGAGAATCGACCCCCGTACCGGAACCGTGATGGTGTGGGGCGCGGTCGGTGCGGGTCAGGCTCCCAATGCCATTCCGCGGACGGGGATGATGACCGGGACCGTGCGGACCGGCGACCACAGCACGTGGGAACTTCTCGAGCCCCTGGTCAAAGAGATAGTGCACGGCCTGCTCGCCCCCACCGGTGTGCGATACGAACTCAACTACCGACGCGGGGTACCGCCGGTGGTCAACGACGAAATTTCCACCCGGATGTTCGTGGACGCGATCGGTACCGTCGGTCAGGACGCGTTGGCTGACACGCCGCAATCTGGTGGCGGCGAGGACTTTTCGTGGTATCTGGAGACGGTTCCGGGTGCGATGGCGAGGCTGGGCGTATGGTCCGGCGAAGGTCCGCAGCTCGACATTCACCAACCTACCTTCGATCTCGACGAGCGAGCTCTGGGCGTGGGAGTGAAGGTACTCACGAGTCTGGTACTCGGCTAGCTCTAGCCCCTTCGGGGATACGGTTTTTCGTGTTGGATTCAGCGAAGGTACAGGCATGTCCATAGGTGTGGGAGTGCGGATCGGCACTCTGGTGTCGACAGCGGTGGTTGCGTCGAACGATCCGGGTTCGGCAGACCCCGTGGTGTTGGTCAAGGACACGATTCTTCATCAACGCAAGGACGGAACCACGGTTCTCGGTGGCACCGAAGAGCTGGGAGCCGGTCGAGAGTTCACCGAGAGTTGGTCCGGTTTCGTGGGGCGGGTGGGAGATCCGGCCGGTGTACCCGGCACCGCGGAGACCCGATACCGCGCAGAGGACTTGGTGGCGACATCCATTCGATGTCTGCTGCAGGAATGCGAACCGTTGCCCGATCGAGGAGGCCGAAGCGGGGGAGCGCCCGACATCGTCGCCACCTATCCGTCGCGCTGGGATTCGTCGACCGCAGCAATTCTGCGTGATTCATTGGTCTACGCCGGCCTCGAACGTGTCACCCTGGTATCGGATGCCGAAGCGGTGTCGGCCTGGTTCGAATCCGAGATCGCGGCGTTGGCCGGAACGTTGATCGGGATCTACCACGTCGACGACACCGGGGCCGCGGTCACACTCGTTCGTTCCGGAGTGGCAGCCGGTCGAGCGTTCGGTTTCGCCGGGGACTCCAGCGCGCCGAGTGCGCGACTGGCGACGGCTCTCGGTGCATTCGGCTGGATACCGGAGAATCTGGACGCGGTGATCGTCACCGGAGACGGCGAGCCTGCCACCGACAAAGCGGCGATGATGTCGATTGCAGCCGGAATCGCCGAAAAGCTGGGTGTTCGTTGCGAACTCGGTCCAGGTCCGGAGCAGTCGGCGGCGTTGGGGGCGGCCATCTTGGCCGCGGGGTTCACTTCGTCGTCACACGAGATAGTTCCGATCGGTCTGCCGCCCTCCCACGACGTCACCGAGGTGTTCGACACGCCCGGCCGCCAATTGGTGCAACCCGAGACGCCGGCGACCGAAGAACCCGAGTCGCCGATCGTCGAGAACGACGAACCGCAACGCCGCGGCAAGCGGGCTCTGATCGCTGTCGCCGCGGCTGCACTGGTGGTGACAGTGGCGGTGCTGGTCTACCTCCTGTGGGTGTGAGAACAGCCTCCCCGTCAGTCGGTGATGCCGTTCCCGGGGCCCACGTTGCGGCTGTTACGGGTGCGTAGATCGCGCACGTAGTCGGCCGGGGCCCCGGCGATCTCCGCGGCGTCGGCCATCACCCCGATGTAGCGCGCGGACGGCAGACCACCCTCGTAGGCGTCCATCACGTAGAGCCAGGCGAGTACGGCACCCTCCTGGGTCTCGACGCGAACCCTGATCTTGCGGTTGATGTCGAGTTCGGTGCCCTCCCAGCGATCGAGGCGGGCCTCGTCGTCCTCCGGAACGTCGTACAGGACGACGAACACGCTGGAATCGGGGTCCTCCACGACGGTGGCGAGTGCGCCCTCCCAGCCGATGTCCTCGCCGCTGAAGGTGAGTCGCCAACCGCGCAACCACCCGGTCCCGGACATGGGGGAATGCGGACAGCGCTGCACCATTTGCTCGGGGTGCATGTTGGAGCCGTATGCGGCATAGATCGACACGGCCGCAAGCCTAAACCGTGGACCGAGGGTGTGACGAAGCGGACCACAGGCCGCAAGTAATCTGGTAGAAGCGCTGCGCACGCCGCGGTGCGTGAACAGCGTGACATCGGTCGACGGGAGACCCCTGCCGGCCGCGCGACGACTTGGAGGACACATGACCCGGATCGTGATCATCGGTGGCGGACCCGCCGGATACGAGGCGGCACTGGTCGCCGCGCAGCACGGAGCAGCGGTCACCCTGGTCGATTCGGACGGGATCGGCGGCGCGTGCGTGCTCTTCGACTGTGTTCCGTCCAAGACCTTCATCGCCTCGACGGGCATCCGAACCGATATGCGGCGGGCGTCGGATCTGGGCATCACGCTCGATCCCGAACAGGCAACGGTCTCGTTGCCCAAGATCCATTCCCGGGTCAAGAGCCTCGCGCTGTCCCAGTCCTCGGACATCCGCGCCCGACTACAGACCGTTGGCGTGCAGGTTCTCTCCGGTACCGCCGAGATCACCGACTCGCAGCCCGGTATGGCTGCGCACCAGGTGTGTGCCACGCTCGACAACGGTGAGCGCACGACCGTCGACGCGGACGTCGTTCTCATTGCCACCGGTGCCAGCCCGCGCATCATTCCCGGAGCCGAGCCGGACGGCGAGCGCATCATGACCTGGCGCCAGCTCTACGACCTGGACGAGCTACCCGAGCACCTCGTCGTCGTCGGCTCGGGTGTCACCGGCGCCGAGTTCGTCTCCGCGTACACGGAGATGGGCGTCAAGGTCACCTTGGTGTCCAGTCGTGATCGCGTGCTGCCCGGTGAGGACGCCGACGCAGCCCTCGTGCTCGAGGACGCTCTCGCCGAGCGCGGTGTCACGCTGGTCAAACATGCCAGAGCCGATGCGGTCGAACGTACCGAGAACGGCATCGTCGTCAAACTGTCCGACGGTCGGGTCGTCGAGGGTAGCCACGCGCTCATGACGGTGGGCTCGGTGCCCAACACTCAGGGGCTCGGCCTCGAGCGCGTCGGCATCGAACTGGACAAGGGCGGCTACCTTCGGGTGGACCGCGTTTCACGGACCACCGTCTCGGGGATCTACGCGGCGGGTGACTGCACCGGACTGCTGCCGCTGGCCTCGGTTGCGGCGATGCAGGGCCGCATCGCGATGTACCACGCCCTGGGTGAAGGGGTGAGTCCGATCAAGTTGAAGACGGTTGCGTCGGCGGTGTTCACACGCCCCGAGATCGCCACCGT
This sequence comes from Rhodococcus sp. 27YEA15, assembly GCF_049739425.1. Taxonomy (NCBI): domain Bacteria; kingdom Bacillati; phylum Actinomycetota; class Actinomycetes; order Mycobacteriales; family Nocardiaceae; genus Rhodococcus; species Rhodococcus sp. 27YEA15. The sequence continues at coordinate 3,147,406 of NZ_JBMHHW010000001.1, read as the reverse complement.
CGGCGTCTCGCAGTCGGTGATCGACAACGGTGAGGTTCCCGCTCGCACTGTGATGCTGCCGCTCAACACGAACCCGCGCGCCAAGATGTCGGGTCTGCGTCGCGGTTTCGTCAAGATCTTCTGCCGCCCCGCCACCGGTGTGGTCATCGGCGGCGTCGTCGTGGCGCCGACCGCGTCGGAGCTGATTCTTCCGATCGCGATCGCAGTGCAGAACAACCTCACGGTGAACGATCTGGCACAGACGTTCTCGGTGTACCCGTCACTGACCGGGTCGATCACCGAGGCGGCTCGCCAGCTCATGCGTCACGACGACCTGGACTGACCGCCGGATTTGTCGTCCGAGCCGTGCCGCACACCGATCCCCATGGTGTGCGGCACGGCCTCTCTGGTGTGAGTCCGGTGTTGAAAGCGATTGTGGTGCAGATATTTCCGGACTCCTATCTGTTGTGTTCGAATCGTGCGGTTCCGGGGCCTGGCGGGAGATGTCGCCATTTGCCGGCTCACGGCCATGTTCGGGACACCGCCATGCCTTGCGCGCAATGCTGTTCGAAACGGGTGCTGTCGTCAGACATCAGTCTAATTCCTAGAATATGAGATGAGCGTTTCATATATTGGCCGTCTTCGGGCATGATCGAGGTACCGACCGAACCAGGGGTCGGCCATTCGGTGCTTTTGCGCCCGGTAGACCCTCCGGTGGCCACGAGCGTCCCGTCCTTCGCTTCCCTTCCGCGTGCCTGGGAGTTTCGCATGACACACGCCGCATTGTCCGACCGTATGAGCGGGCTCCGCAGTTCTGCTATCCGGGACCTGCTCACCCTCACCGCCAGAGCTGACGTCATCAGCCTTGCCGGTGGTCTACCTGATCCGGAATTCATTCCTCGCGAACGCATTTCGGCGGCGGCCCAAAGTGCGCTCACCGATTCTGCCTGTGTGCAGTACGGCGAGACGTCCGGGGTGCGACGTCTTCGTGAGGTGATCGCGCACCGCGAGTCGGCAAAGATCGGCCGCACGCTCGACGCGTCAGGCGTCGTCGTCACACACGGCAGCCAGCAGGGTTTGAGCCTACTGGCGCAGGTCCTGCTCGATCCGGGTGATCAGGTTGTCGTCGAAGATCCGGCGTATACCGGTGCGCTGCAGGTCTTCCGGACTGCGCAGGTCGAGTTGGTGCCGGTGCCGCTGGACTCTCAGGGCATGGACACGAACGTGCTCGAGGGCCTGCTGGTGAACGGTCTGCGGCCGCGAGTGGTGCACACGGTTCCCAACTTCCACAACCCCCGAGGCTCCGTACTGTCGGACGAACGCCGCACCCACCTCGCCGCGCTGGCCGACCGATACGGATTCTGGGTGCTCGAGGACGACCCTTACGGCGAGCTCTACTTCGATGCGCCGCCGCCCCTGCCCGTTGCAGCGTTGTCGGAGAGGGTGATTCGGCTGTCGAGTGCGTCGAAGGTGCTGGCACCCGCACTGCGGGTCGGCTGGCTGCACGGCGACCGCCGCGTGTGCGAAGCCGTGGAATTGATCAAACAAGGCGCCGATCTGTGCGGTTCTACCTTGACCCAACAGATCGCTGCCGATCTCTTCGGCGATCACGACTGGTTCGAGGGTCACTTGTCGACCTTGCGCGCCGGGTACGGCGGTCGGGCACGTGCCCTGGTGGGTGCGCTGTCTGATTCGTTCGAGACGCACGCACAGTTCTCACCCGTCGCCGGTGGCATGTTCTGCTGGATGGACAGCGTCGAGGACGTCGATACTGCGGCAGTGCTCGACGTCGCGCTGGCACATGGAGTTGCGTTCGTTCCCGGCAGTGCGTTCGCGGTCGAGGCCGATCTGAGACGGTCGGCGCGGCTGTGCTTCGCGACCTACCCCGAACCGGTATTGGTCGAGGCGGCGGGCACTCTGCACGCCGCCTTCTGCGCCTACTCCGACCAGTTGTAAGTGCGTTCGACGGCCTTGTTCCACTCCGCGTACAGCCGTGCGCGTTCGGTTTCGTCCATGTTCGGTTGCCACGTCTTGCCGACAGCCCAGTTCTTGCGGATGTCCTCGGTGTCGGACCAGTAACCAACGGCAAGGCCGGCCGCGTACGCCGCACCGAGAGCGGTGGTCTCGTTGACAACCGGGCGGATGACGGGGACACCGAGAATATCGGCCTGGAACTGCATCAACGTGTCGTTGACGACCATACCGCCGTCGACTTTGAGGGTGGAGAGCTCTACGCCGGAGTCGGCGCGCATGGCGTCGATCACTTCTCGGGTCTGATACGCGGTGGCTTCCAGGGCGGCGCGCGCCAGGTGTCCTTTGGTGACGAACCGCGTCAGGCCGACGATCACACCGCGTGCGTCGGGACGCCACCGCGGGGCGAACAGGCCGGAGAAGGCCGGCACGAAGTAGGCTCCGGCGTTGTCGTCGACGCTCGCAGCCAGAGGCTCGATGTCCTTGGCACTCTGAATGATTCCCAGGTTGTCTCGTAGCCACTGGACGAGTGAACCGGTGACGGCGATGGAACCCTCCAGGGCGTAGACGGCCGGTGCGTCGCCCAGTTGGTAGCAGAGAGTGGTCAGCAGACCCTTCGTGCTCGGCACCGGTTGGGTGCCGGTGTTGAGCAGCATGAAGTTGCCGGTGCCGTACGTATTCTTCGCTTCACCCTCGCTCAGGCAGGCCTGGCCGAACGTTGCGGCCTGCTGATCGCCCAGAATGCCGGCTACCGGTACACCGGCGAGTGTGCCGCGGGCCCGCACCGTTCCGTACACCTCGGACGAGCTGCGGATCTCCGGGAGCATGGAGACCGGAATTCCGAAATCGGCGCAGATCGACTCGTCCCACTGCAGGGTCCTCAGGTTCATCAGCATGGTGCGCGAGGCGTTGGTGACATCAGTCACGTGAAGGCCCTCGGTGAGATTCCACAGAATCCACGAGTCCACCGTGCCGAAACAGAGTTCACCTGCCTCTGCTCGTTGGCGCGCGCCGTCGACGTTGTCCAGGATCCATCGAATCTTGGGTCCGGCGAAGTACGTCGAGAGTGGCAGACCGGTTTTGTCACGATACCGGTCCGGTCCCTCGTCGCCGCCGAGTTCGACGCACAGTTTGTCGGTGCGGGTGTCCTGCCAGACTATGGCGTTGTAGACGGGTTCACCGGACTGACGGTCCCAGACGACGGTGGTCTCACGCTGATTGGTGATTCCGACGGCGTCGATGTCGGCGCGAGTGAGATCGGCTTTCGCGAGGGCACCTGCCACCACTTCGCGTGTGTTCATCCACAACGCGATCGGGTCGTGCTCCACCCACCCGGCGCGAGGGAAGATCTGTTCGTGCTCTTTTTGCGCGACGGCTACGACAGCGCCGTCGTGGTCGAAGATCATGCACCGACTCGACGTCGTTCCCTGATCGATGGCGGCAATGTACTGAGTCACGTGACTCCTCGCTTCGGTGATGTCTGTTCCGGGGCCTGTCGCAGTATGGGAACGAAACTACTAGCCTGTAATCGGATTCGTCGTCGACTCACAGGAGACCGGGTTGAGTAAGCAGCAGGGTGCGCAATTCCTCGGACCTCAGCAGCGTGAAGCTGCGTGGGAGCAACTCCAGACCGAGCAGTTCGACGTCGTGGTGGTCGGCGGGGGTGTCGTCGGCGTCGGCACTGCGTTGGACGCAGCAACTCGCGGACTGAAGGTGGCATTGGTCGAGGCCCGCGACTACGCGTCCGGCACGTCCAGTAGATCGTCGAAGATGTTTCACGGTGGACTTCGCTACCTGGAACAGTTCGAGTTCGGACTGGTCAGAGAGGCCCTTCGCGAGCGAGAACTGTCTCTGACCACATTGGCGCCACACCTGGTCAAGCCGCTCAAGTTCCTCTTCCCCCTGGCTCACCGTGTGTGGGAGCGGCCGTACATGGCCGCTGGAATCTTCTTGTACGACCGGATGGGCGGTGCCAAGTCCGTGCCTTCCCAAAAACATCTCACGCGGGCCGGGGCGTTGCGGATGTCACCGAGCCTCAAGCGCAGTTCGTTGACCGGCGGAATCCAGTACTACGACACCGTGGTCGACGACGCTCGTCACACGATGACCGTCGCCCGCACCGCCGCACACTACGGTGCCGTGGTCCGGACGTCGACACAGGTAGTGGGTTTCCTCCGGGAGGCGGATCGAGTCTCCGGGGTGCGGGTCCGCGACAGCGAGGACGGCCGTACCGCCGAGGTGAAGGGCCATGTCGTCATCAACGCCACCGGGGTGTGGACGGACGAGATCCAAGCTCTCTCTCGTCAGCGCGGTCGATTCCGGGTGCGCGCCTCGAAGGGGGTGCACATCGTGGTGCCGCGTGATCGAATCGTCAGTGAGGCGGCGATCATTCTACGGACCGAGAAGTCGGTGCTCTTCGTGATCCCGTGGGGGAGCCACTGGATCATCGGAACCACGGACACCGATTGGAACCTCGACCTGGCGCATCCGGCCGCGACGAAGGCCGACATCGACTACATCCTCGGACACGTCAACTCGGTGTTGGTGACTCCGCTGACCCACGACGACATCGACGGGGTGTACGCCGGGTTGCGGCCGCTGCTGGCCGGCGAGAGTGACGAAACCTCGAAGCTCTCCCGTGAGCATGCGGTCGCCCGCGTTGCTCCCGGTCTGGTGGCGATAGCCGGCGGCAAGTACACGACGTACCGGGTGATGGCCGAAGACGCTGTCGACGTGGCGTCGGAGGACATCCCAGCTCGGGTCGCGCCGTCGATCACCGAGAAGGTGCCGCTGGTGGGGGCCGACGGATACTTCGCGCTGGTCAACCAGACGGTGCAGCTGGGTGAGCAGTACGGCCTGCATCCTTACCGGGTCAAGCATCTGCTCGATCGGTACGGTTCGCTGATCACCGAAGTTCTGGAACTGGGACGATTGACGCCGGAGCTGTTGCACCCGATCACCGACGCCCCGGATTACCTACAGGTCGAGGCCGTGTATGCGGTGGTCGCCGAGGGTGCGCTCCACCTCGACGACATTCTGGCCCGTCGCACTCGCATCGCGATCGAGTATCCGCATCGCGGAGTCAACTGTGCAGAGCAGGTTGCCGGATTGGTCGCCCCGATTCTGGGTTGGGACGGCGAGTGCATCGAACGTGAGGTCGAGACCTATCGGGCGCGCGTCGAGGCCGAGGTGCAGTCGCAGTCGCAGACCGACGACGAGTCCGCTGACGCCCTACGCGCGGCAGCACCGGAATCGCGGACGCAGATCCTCGAACCGGTAGTGGTTGTTCCTGATCGAGTATGACGTCTGCACCTGGGGGAGGGCTCTTGTTCGGATTCGGGTCGAAATCGGTAGCCGAGCACATTGCAACCGTCTATCTGGGCACACACCTGTGTGGTGCCGCTGTGGGACTTCAGCTTTCGCGGACGTTGGCTGATTCGTACGGGTCGTGGGCCGACGGCGAGCTGGACTCGTTGCCCGCGGAACTGGAGTACGAAATCGGACGGCTTCTGATGTTGATCGAAGACACGCAGTCGATTTCGTTGCCACGTTTCCCTCAGTTCGATGCGGCAGTGAACGGAATCAGACGCCGAGTACACGTCGACGCTTTGTGGCAGAACCGTTTGGTGCGGCTCGCTGCCCTGGAAGTGATGCGAACGGCACTGTGTGGGAAAAGCTCGATGTGGGAAGTGCTTCGAGACATTCCGGCCGGTGAAACCGAGGAGCAATACCGAGAACTCAACGCGCTGGTGACAAAGCAGATCGAAACCGTGACGGCTCTGCATCACCGGGCGGCGGTCGAAGCCTTTCGGCGCTGAGCCCTACACCGAAGGGCTGTAGTGCATCGGATTGTTCCGGCGCTCCACCGGCGGCAGGTTGCGAGCGGGGGTGTGGACCAACGGTGCGTCCGCGGGTGTGCGGCCGCTCGCGCGATCCCACCCCGCGCGGGCGCGAGGCTGGTAGCGGTAGCGCCGCGGTACGATCTTGAAGGCCACGTTGACGCCCCTTCCCACGGCAGTGTGCAGTATTTCGTCGCGGGCAGTCCATGAATAGCCGAGCAGATCACGGACGGGTTGGTCGTACAGTCCTACCGTCAACCAGACGAATCCGCGTCCCACCGGCTTTCGCGTGAGGTTCCAGATCTGGTCCGGCAACCACGTCAGGTACGGGGGTTTACCGAGGCCGGACAGATCGAGGACGTCCCGGGTTGCCTTGTTGTCTTCGAGGACGTTGCGGCACATGTCGTCCCAATAGATCTTGAAGTCCGCCCAGGTCTCGGGCACAGGTCGCATGCTCATTCCGTACAGGCGGTACCACTGGACGTGCTCGACGAACAGTTGTTCTTTCTGAGCTTCGGTGAGGCCACCGGCGAAATTGTCGGCGGTCAAGATGGTGCCCATGAAGAACGTGGCATGAGCCCAGTAAAAAGTGTCGGGATCGAGAGCGTGGTATCTACGCCCCTTCTTGTCGATTCCTTTGATGCGGGTGTGGTAGCCGCGAATCTCCTCAGCAGTCTGCTGGGCGCGGTCACCGTCGAACACCACCCCCGCTATCGGATACAGCGAACGGTAGAGGCGTTCCCACCGTTCGTCGAAGAACATCGAATGCTCCTCCACGCCGGCGCCGAGCCCGGGATGCATGTTCTGCATGGAGCCGGCCCACACGCCTTGCAGCATTCCTCGCCAGTCGCCGAAGTACTTCCACGTCAGTGAATCCGGACCGAGTGGGACCGGGGCTGTGCTGTCGTCAGATTGACTACGCATGTTGTCAGACTAGGATCGTCGGGGAACGGAGTCAAGGAAGAGAATGACTCGGTCGGCGAATGACAGTCGGAGAGCAGAGGCAAACGGGTGAGTATCGAGGAACGCCGCGCAGCACGACGAGCGGCGTTGTTCGACGTCGGTGTCACCCTGCTCGGCGCCGTCGACGGCCCGGCGGTCAACGTCCGGGCGGTCTGCAAAGCAGCCGGACTGACCGAGCGATACTTCTACGAGAGCTTCACCGATCGTGATCAGTACGTCATCGCGGTGCATTCCTTTGTCGCGGAACAGGCTCAGTCTGCTATCGCGTCCGCGGTGGAACGGGAATCCACCCCCGTTGCAGTAGCCGAAGCGGCCGTCGACGCATTTGTCAAGCTCATGGTCGACGACCCGGCCATGGGCCGGGTTCTACTCATTGCGCCGTTGTCCGAGCCGGTGCTCGGTGGGCGCGGGATCGGATCGATGCCGGCGTTCGTTCAGCTCATCTACGGGCAGCTGACCGAGATCGTCGACCCGGTGGACAAACAACTGGTTGCCGTCGGACTGGTCGGTGCATTGTTCACCTTGTTCATCGGGTACCTCGACGGAAGTGTGGACGTCGACCGCTCGCGGTTTGTCGACCACTGTGTCAAGCTGCTCACCAGGGCCAATCACCCCTGATCTGATTCCTCGGCGGTCGCGGTGACAAGATCTCGAGCTTCCTTCAGGCCAAGTCCTCGATGCCGTTGCCGCAGAGCTTTTGTCGCCGCCACCAGGTCTGTCGTGGAGTCGATCGCGGCGTGTACGTCCGCCTTCGGAACGTCTGCCGGTCCAAGACCGCGCAGAGTTCGTTCACCGTCGCCCGAGCGCAGTCCTTTCGTGCATGCGAGGAGCGTGCCCGGCACGCATACCGTCCACAATCCCAACAGGAACCAGCGCCAAACAGACGGTTCCGTGAAGGCGTCACCGACGATCGAGATACCGATGACGATCAACGCGATCGACATCACCCACGGGGACCACCGGTCCAGCCTCGACCGCGCACGTTGCCAGTTCACTCGTTCCATGGCCCCAGCCAACCACAGTGTGTCAGGCCGGCCACAGTGTGTCGGTACGAACTGCCGGTCGGGTATCGGTGCACCATATGCACTTTCACGCTGTCCCACGCTCGATGCCGTGGGGCCGGGCAGGTGAGGATGCGACATGAATGACACGCGCAGTCCGGCAATGCCGGTCGGTTACGACACCGGGTGATCGCTGTTCGTGATCGGGTGGATCGTGCTCACTACTGCCGCCGTGGTGTCGATCCCGCGGGCCGACATGGACGGCGCGGCGAAAGTCGGTTGGTCCGCCATCTCGGTGCTCGTGCCTGTTGTCGGACCCGCTGTATGGTTCTTCGCACATCGGCGCCGTCGACGTGCGATGTAGTTCATCGTCGGTCTCAGTGTCGGCCGATCTTCAGGGGTTGGCACGACGGGCAGAAGAAGATCTGCCGCTCGGTGAGTTGGTCCGGTCCGAGGAGGTCTTCACGGATCGGAGTACCGCACCGCAGGCATGGTTTACGTCGGCGACCGTACACCCAGGTGCGGCGACCTGGACGGGTGTCGCCGGTGGTCACTCTTGTACTGCGATTCTTGTTGACGTCGATGGTGCGGTGGGAAAGGTCGACGATTGCTTCCAGATCGCCGGCCGATCGAGTGGGGGTCCGAGGATGAATGCCACGTAGGAAACAGATTTCGTTGCGATATACGTTGCCCAGTCCGGCCATCACTCGCTGGTCGAGGAGCGCAATTCCGATCGGCTGCTCTCCTGCCGCTTGCAGATTTCGTACGGCGAGAGTGTTGTCCCAATCGGGGCCGAGTAGGTCGGGGCCGAGGTGCCCGGCAGCGGAATCTTCGTCGGACCGGTTCAGAATTTCGGTGATTCCGAGCGAAAATCCCACGGCTACCGAGTCTTCGGTGGCAAGTACGATACGAGCCTGATGCGCGGGTCGACGCCACCGTTCGCCGGGACGGTAGATCTGCCATGCACCTTCCATCTTCAGATGGGTGTGAACAGTGACATCGGCGACCCGAATCAATAGATGTTTACCACGGCTGACGACGGAATCGACTATGCTGCCGGATAAATCGACAGTGGCGTAACGGGGCACCCGGACATCGCACGTGATCAAAGCCTGTCCGGCCAACGCATCACGGAGCGTGTTCGCCGCGCGCCAGACGGTATCACCTTCAGGCATGCCCGTACCTCGACCTCTCCAGGGGCTCGACCTCTACAGGGGTCGACATTACTGTGACCGGAGGCGGAAGCCGCGAGGAGTGGCGGCAAATCCGGCCTCGATCAGTACCGGAGCGAATTCGTGGCCGTGGATCGTTTCCCCGTTCACCTTCTCCACCACCAACTTCTCGACAGCCCGGGACGTGACCACCTGTGCCAGGGAGAGTGCGGCCATCCGCAGCACCCCGCTGTCGTCGGTGAACGTCAGAACGGTTCGACCGCCACGTTCGACGAACATGACCAACTCGCCTTCCACCAGAACCACCAAGGCGCCGGCTTTGCGGCCCGGCCGATGACCAGGCGACTCGTCGGTGCCGGCGGCCGGCCAGGGCAGTGCCGCACCGTACGGGTTGGCAGGATCGCATGCCGCGAGCGTGAGTGCAGCCGAGGACGGGTGACGCCCCTCGATCGAATCACCGAACGATCGCAGACGGTCTACTACCGCAGGTGTGGAGAACTGGGCACCGCCGAGCGAATCCACGAAGTAACCGCGTCGCGCCCGGCCGTTGTCCTCGAACGTGCTCAATACCTTGTAGATCAATGCGAACCCGCCGGTCACGTTTTCACTCATCACGCTGCCACGCGTCACCACGCCGTATCGTTCGAGGAGGACGTCGGCAGTGGCGTGCGCGCGAATCGTCGGATCGGTGTCGACGGCAGGCAACAGCGACCAGCGACCTGACGCTGTGGCCGGACCGGTACGGCTGGGCGTCGACGGACGTGTCATCGCGCGATACGGGCGAGCGCGTGGAGTGCGCCGGGGTATCCGATGACTGGTCGTGGTGCGAGTGGTGTCGGACAGCAATGCTCGCAGCGGAGCGACGGTGTCGTTGCCGACATGCCCCGACCACACCAACTCCCACAAGGTTGTGGTGACAGCGGCGTCGTCACCGACGTCGAGAGCGTCGGCGAGTTGCCGGAAGAAGTACGCTCCACCGCCGGACAGCTGATCGAGAATTCGCTTCTGCAACTCCGAGAGATCCGTGTCGGAGGGGGCGCCGAGGGTGATCGGCGCCAGATCGGCGGGATGCAGTGCCACCCATCCGTCCTTGCCCGAGATCGCCCCGGAACCGGACCACAGCACCTCGCCGGTGGAAGTGAGTTCGTCGAGCATGGCGGGCGTGTAGTCGCGAACCCGACTGGGGAGTATCAAGGATTCGAGCGCCGACGCCGGAACCGGAACTCCGGCAAGCTGATCGACGACGGCTGCGACACCGTCGATGCCTCGCAGCGCGGATCCGACATTCTGCCAGCTGGGCAGAAAGCGGCCGAGCGTGGCAGTGCTGACCGGCTCGACTTCCTGGCGAGCGGCAGCCAACGATCGCCGACGCAGCCGTCGGAGAACTTCGGCGTCACACCATTCGCTGCCGGCGGCGGCAGGCCGGAACTCGCCTTCGAGTACCCGTTTTTCCAGCGCGAGGCGACCGAGAACGTCGCGGGCAACCGAGACTCCGATACCGAAGCGGGCCGCCGCATCGGTGAGTGTGAACGGCCCGTGGGTGCGCGCGTATCGACTCAGCAGATCTTCGAGCGGCTGATCGACGGGTTCGATGAATGCGGCCGGAACCCCGATGGGCAGTGGAACACCGAGGCCGTCGCGCAAGCGCGCGGCATCCTCCACCACCGTCCACCAGTGGCGGCCCGCGAACGAGACGTGCAGCGCGCGGGTGTCGGCTACCAGCTTGTCGAGCCAGGACAACGGATCGTCGAGGCTCCTGGCGGCAACTTCCTCGGTGGTGAGCGGACCGAGCATGCGTAGGAGATCGGCAACACCTTCGAGGTCTTTCGCTTTCCGTTCGGGCACCAGGCGTTGAAGTTCCTGCTCGGCCAGTTCGATGACGCCGGCGTCGAGAAGTTCGCGAAGCTCGATGCGCCCGAGTAGTTCGGCGAGCAGAGTCGAATCGAGAGACAGTGCGGCAGCACGTCGTTCGGCGAGGGGGCTGTCGCCCTCGTACATGAAGGCGCCGACATAGTTGAACAGCAACGCACTGGCGAACGGTGACGGAGATGCCGTCTCCACCTCGACGATCCGGATCTGGCGTTTGGCGATCTTGCGCAACAGCTCTTCGAGCGCGGGGAGATCGTAGACGTCCTGCAGACATTCACGCACCGTCTCGAGGAGGATCGGGAACGTCGGGAACTTGCGGGCGACGTCGAGTAACTGTGCCGAACGCTGACGCTGCTGCCACAGTGGAGCTCGCTTGCCTGGATTGCGGCGCGGGAGCAGTAGTGCGCGCGCGGCACATTCACGAAAACGTGAGGCGAACAGCGCGGAGCCGCCCACCTCCTGGGTGACCAGATCTGCGATGTCGTCGACGTCGAACGCGAACAGTTCGGCGCCCGGTGGTTCGTTCTCCGTGTCCGGTAGCCGGACGATGATGCCGTCGTCGGAGGCGGTGGGACTGGAATCGACACCGTATCGTTCTTGCAGACGTGCGCCGATCGCCAGTGCCCACGGCGCGTGTACGCGTTGCCCGTACGGGGAATGCAGAATCAGACGCCAGTCTCCCAGCTCGTCACGGAATCGTTCGACCACCAGCGTCCGGTCCGACGGCACCTGGCCGGTGGCGTTCTTCTGTTCACCTACCAACTGGATCAAGTTGGTGGTGGCATTGTGGTCGAGTCCGCCGACGCGGCAGCGTTCCACGACGTCGGCCTCGTCGCCGAGTGCGGTCTCCCGGATGAACTGTCCGAGTGCCTGCCCCAGTTCGGCCGGGCGGCCCAATCCGTCGCCGTGCCAGAACGGCAGCCGGCCGGGTAACCCGTACGCGGGGCTGACGAGCACCCGGTCGAAGGTGATCTCCTCGATCCGCCAACTGGTGGCACCGAGGGCGAAAACGTCACCGACGCGAGACTCGTACACCATTTCCTCGTCGAGTTCGCCCACTCTGGACGCTTTCTCTCCCACCATGTAGACCGTGAAGAGGCCGCGGTCCGGTATGGCTCCACCGGAAGTGACGGCCAACCGTTGCGCGCCGGGACGGCCGGTCAGGGTGTTGGATTCGCGATCCCACACCAGCCGCGGGCGAAGTTCGGCGAATTCGTCGGACGGGTAGCGGCCGGCAAGCAGATCGAGTGTCGACTCGTATGCCGAGCGCGGAAGCGTCGCGAAAGAACCGCTGCGGCGGACTGCGTCGAACCAGTCGTCGACATCGATCGGTTCGAGCGCGCACGCGGCAACAGTCTGCTGGGCCAGAATGTCGAGCGGGTTGGCCGGGACGGCGAGCGCTTCGATCTTGCCCTCCACCATGCGCTCGACGGTGACGGCGCAATGGATGAGATCGGTGCGATGTTTCGGGAACACCACGCCACGGGAGATTTCACCGACCTGGTGTCCGGCCCGGCCGACGCGCTGGAGCCCGCTGGCCACCGACGGCGGCGCTTCCACTTGGATTACCAGATCTACGGCCCCCATGTCGATCCCGAGTTCCAGGCTGCTGGTGGCGACGACGCAGCGGAGTCGCCCCGATTTCAGATCGTCCTCGATGATCGCGCGCTGATCCTTGCTCACCGAGCCGTGATGTGCACGAGCGAGGAGCGGCTCGGCGCCGAAACCGATCTCGGAGGGTGAGCCGATCTGAGCCGGTGGTTTCGGCATCCTGTCCACTACCGCGCCGGCGCGTTCGGCGTGTATCTCGTTGAGCCGGGCCGTCAGTCGTTCGGCAAGGCGGCGTGAATTGGCGAACACGATCGAGGAACGATGCTCGAGTACCAGATCGACTATCTGTTCTTCGACATGCGGCCAGATGGATCCGGCTTGGGGCGTGGGTGATTCGGAGCCGTCGGCGGGTGTTGCGACGCCCAGTTCGGTCATGTCCTCCACGGGGACCCGAACACTGAGGTCGAACGTCTTCGCGGCCGGGGGCGCGACAGTCCGGAAGGGAGCCGAGCCGGCCAGGAACCGCCCGACTTCCTCGTGTGGACGGACGGTGGCCGACAGCCCGATCCGCTGTGCCGGACGTTCGAGGATGCCGTCCAGACGCTCCAACGACAGCGCCAGATGTGAACCGCGTTTGGTTCCGGCGACGGCGTGAACCTCGTCGACGATGACGGTGTCCACCCCGGTGAGGGTTTCACGAGCCGCCGAGGTGAGCATCAAGAACAACGATTCTGGGGTGGTGATCAGAATGTCCGGTGGACGTTTGATCATGGCTCGACGATCGGCCTGAGTGGTGTCTCCCGAACGAACCCCGACCGTGATCTCCGGTGGCGTGAGCCCCAGCCGTTTGGCGGTCTGGGTGATGCCGACGAGTGGGGCACGAAGGTTGCGTTCGACGTCCACCCCGAGTGCTTTGAGAGGTGAGATGTAGAGGACCTTGGTGGTTCGCTCGGCTGTGCCCCGCGGGTCTGTCTCTGTCGAGGCAGAAGCAGGGGAGAGGGTGGTCGCGGCCGAGGGAGCATCGCGGGAGGCGAGTTGATCGAGCGCCCAGAGGAACGCCGAGAGCGTCTTCCCGGATCCGGTCGGGGCCACCACCAGCGTGTGCGATCCGCTGGCGATGGAATCCCACGCACCGAGCTGAGCCGGCGTCGGCGCGGTGAATGCGCCGTCGAACCATTCCCGAGTGGCGGCGGAGAACTTGCCGAGGACGGTACGCATGGGCTCCATAGTGCCCGCTCCCACCGACATTGCGGGTCGAGTCGGGCGACTCAGCCAAACTCGACACCCTGCGCCAACGGCAGCTGGTTCGAGTAATTGACGGTGTTGGTGGCGCGTCGCATGTAGGCCTTCCAGGAATCCGAACCCGATTCGCGACCACCGCCCGTCTCCTTCTCACCGCCGAACGCGCCGCCGATCTCGGCGCCCGAGGTACCGATGTTGACGTTCGCGATTCCGCAATCCGAGCCGTCGGCTGCGAGGAAACGTTCGGCCTCACGTTGATCGAGCGTGAAGATCGACGACGAAAGTCCCTGGCGGAACCGCATTGTGCAGGGCCATCGCCTCGTCGAAATCCCGATACGTCACGACGTAGAGAATCGGTGCGAAGGTCTCGTCGCGGACCACGGCGGTTTGAGCGGGCATTCGGACCACTGCCGGGTTGACGTAGTAGCCGTGATCGCCGACGCGGTCGCCGCCGCACAACACGGTCCCACCGTCGGCGCGTGCGCGAGTCAGTGCGTCCTGCATCGCGCGGTAAGCGGCTTCGTCGATCAACGGCCCCACCAGAACGTCGCTCTCGAAGGGGCTGCCGATCTGCAGTTGCGCGTACGCCGAGACGATCCGCTCGACGAGCGTGTCGGCGATCGACTCGTGCACGATCAGGCGGCGCAGTGAGGTACAACGCTGCCCGGCAGTGCCCGCGGCGGAGAACACGATTGCCCGAACAGCCAGACCCAGATCAGCGGACGGCGTGACGACGGCACCGTTGTTTCCACCCAGTTCGAGCAGGCTACGACCGAAACGTGCGGCGACTCGCGGTGCGAGCGCCCGTCCCATGCGGACCGAGCCGGTCGCACTGACCAGCGGGACCGACGGATTGTCCGCGAGCCGCTGACCGACGTCGCGGCCACCGACCACCAACTGGTGAACTCCGGAGGGGGCATCACATTCGGCGAGGGCGCGTCGAAGCAGCGCATCGCAGGCCAACGCGGTGAGCGGCGTCGTCTCGGACGGTTTCCACACCACTGCGTCACCGCAGACGAGGGCGAGTGCGGTGTTCCAGGACCACACGGCGACGGGGAAGTTGAACGCCGAGATGACCCCGACGACGCCCAGCGGATGCCAGGTTTCCATCAATCGATGCCCCGGCCGCTCGGACGGCATGGTACGTCCGTACAACTGACGCGAGAGTCCGACGGCGAACTCGCAGATGTCGATCATCTCCTGTACCTCGCCGAGTGCCTCCGACGTGATCTTGCCCGCCTCGAGCGTCACCAACTCGGCGAGATCCTCTTTACGCTCGGTGAGCAGCGCTCCCAAACGACGCACCACGGCGCCTCGTTGCGGTGCCGGAACGGTGCGCCAGCGCAGATGAGCCGCATGTGCGGCGGCGACGGCGTCGTCGACTCCGTCGCCGGAGTGCTGGAGGACGGTGCGTAGTTCGGTGCCGGTGATCGGGCTTCGGGCGCTCAGATCTCCGGACGGCCAGACCACTCCGCAGGCGTCGAGCGCTGCCTGTGCGCGATCGGTGAGGCTCGAGGGTTCGGGCAGCTTCACGGTAGTGGCCTTTCGTCATGACAAGCGCGGTTCAGTCGGGCGAGCGAGGAGTCCTGTTGTGCTCGGTACAATTCGAACGGATCGTGAACCGGACGTTCGATCGCACCCTCGAGTTGATCCTGCCCGTATTGTGCGCCCGGCGCAGCGGGGACGAATCCGGGGACGGCATCAAGATTCGACGCGAAGATTCCAGCAGCGGAAGCCGGAAGGAAGTCTTCGTAGACGATCGGCATTCGGACGGTCCGCTCACCGTCGCGACGGTAGGTGAAGTACGCCAGCCCGGCTTCGTCGAGACCCTGCTCGGTGTGCGGAAATGCCTCCTCCCATCGTGCGGAGTCGGGCTCCCCGATCAATCGGTCGTAGATGTCCCGACCGGCCCGGGTCAGGGCGATTCCGCGTGACTCGACCTCGCCGAACCGGACGCGGACATGCTCTCGCGTGATCGTGCCGTCCGCGTGGCGAAAGCGCCGCGCCTCGTTCAGGGCCCGAAATGACGTCTGACGCAAGAGGAGCGGCGTCCCAGTTCGCTTCGGCGGACCTTGGATGCGGTCGATCATGGTGACACCACGGTCGGTCATACGGCGATACAACTCGTCGATGTCGAGAACGCGTGGAGTGAGGTGATTGACGTGCGTCGATGCCTGCCCGGCGATGTCGGCCGCCACCGGCGAGACGGCAGCGAGTTCGCGATACCACGCGGCGTCGATCGGTTCGGTGCCGAGACGGAACACGTCGGTAGCTGCGTCGACGAACAAGCCGGCCTCCGATTCCGGCAGGCCGCCGTCGGCGCTCGCGCGGCGCGCCCACCGAAGTAGGTCGGGCGAGAACAACCGTCGTCTGGCCACGTAGGTGGCTACGCGTCGTCGAAGATCATTGTCGAAGAATCGTGAATCGCCCACCGTCAGAACGGAGGTGAACACTCGAAACGGATTCCGCTCGAGTTCCTCCGGGTCCACGGGTCGAAAAGCCGTGGACACCACGGGTATCGGCGAATCGGTCTGCCGAAGGTCGTAGTATCCGACTGCGCTCATGCCCAATCCCGCGAAGACCACCGCAACCTCGCGAAGTTCGTCGAGTGAACCGAGCCTGACAGCGCAGTGCCGCTCGGCGCCGACCCGTTCGAGGCTGCCAAGGCGCTCTGCGATGTCGGGATACCGGTCGGCGTGACGACGGTTCACGTCCTGCGTCACCTCGGTGAGTGTGGTGTAAGCAGGAACCTCGCGGCCGTACATGAACGCGAGAGTCGCGGCGAATCTGGAACGAAGCTCGCAGGTTTCAACCATTGGAATGTCCGGTTACGTTAGCCTGCCCAGGTGCGAGAAACAGAACAGAGCGACATCGCGGCGGTATCGGTGGACGACACCGATCGACTACTGATGCGCGAGTTGGTCGCAGACGGGCGCGCGACGCTGTCGAGTCTTGCCGAGAAGGCGGGCTTGTCGATCTCCGCCGTGCAGTCCCGGGTGCGCCGGCTGGAATCTCGCAAGGTGATCCAAGGCTACTCGGCGAGGATAGATCCCGAAGCCCTCGGCCTGGGTTTATCGGCATTTGTTGCCATCACTCCTCTCGATCCGTCGCAACCGGACGACGCTCCGACCCGGCTTCGGCATCTTCCCGGCGTGGTGTCCTGCCACTCGGTGGCCGGCGTCGAGAGTTATGTACTGCTCGTGCGTGTCGCGTCGCCTCGGGCGTTGGAGCGACTTCTCCAGGAGATTCGTACGACGGCGAGCGTGAACACGCGGAGCACCATCATCCTACAAACTTTCTATGACGAGTGAACTTGAAAAGATAATTTTACGAATGATCATCGACATGACCGGAAAATTGACATAGCCTTCGGTCATGAGTACTGCGATGCGAGACTTCGGTGATCGTGCAGGGATCTCCGTCCGCGAGGTGTTGCAAGCGAATATCCTCGCGGACGGCTTCGATCTGGTTCTCGATCTGACCGGTTCGACAGGTAGTCGTCTCCGCGACCTACGGGACGGAACGCAGTATCTGGACATGTTCGGGTTCTTCGGATCGTCGGCGCTGGGCATGAATCATCCGGCGATCGTCGACGACGACGAGTTTCAGCGAGAACTTGCGATGGTGGCGTCGAACAAGCCGAGCAACTCGGACATCTACAGTGAGCCGTTCGCCAGATTCGTCGCGACTTTCGCACGCGTGCTTGGTGATCGAGCGCTTCCACATCTGTTCTTCGTCGACGGCGGAGCCCTGGCGGTGGAGAACGCACTCAAAGTTGCGTTCGACTGGAAGAGCCGTTTCAACGAAGCGCACGGTCTGTCGGCAGACCGCGGTACGAAGGTCCTTCACCTGACCGAGGCCTTCCACGGCCGCAGCGGCTACACGATGTCGCTCACCAATACCGACCCGGGCAAAGTTGCGAGATTCCCTAAATTCGACTGGCCACGCATCGACTCACCCTACGAGGCGGACGGCCGCGACGTGATGGCCGCAGAGCGGGACGCCCTGGCCCAGGCCCGACAGGCGTTCGACGAAAATGTCGGAGAGATAGCATGTTTCATCGCCGAACCCATCCAGGGGGAGGGTGGTGATCACCACCTCCGCCCCGAATTTCTCCAGGCGATGCAATCACTGTGCCGGGAGAACGACGCGCTGTTCGTTCTCGACGAAGTGCAAACCGGATGTGGATCGACCGGCACCACGTGGGCGTATCAGCAACTGGGTGTGCAACCGGACGTGGTGGCTTTCGGAAAGAAGACTCAGGTGTGCGGAATCATGGCGGGTGGGCGCGTCGACGAAGTTCCGGACAACGTGTTCCACGTCAGCTCACGCATCAACTCTACCTGGGGTGGCAACCTCACCGACATGGTCAGAGCGAGAAGAATTTTCGAGGTGATGGAAAGTGATCGCCTCGTCGACCGGGCACGATTCACCGGTGCACACCTGCTCGGTCGACTTGTCGATCTGGCCCGGCGGTCCGAGTTGGTGACCGAGCCTCGCGGGCGAGGATTGATGTGTGCGATCACCTTGCCGAACAGCGAATTTCGGGATCGAATACTTTGCCGACTCCTCGCGGACGAGCATGTGCTGATCCTGCCTACCGGTGCGCGAGGAATCCGATTCCGACCCGCGTTGACCGTCACGACCGGAGAACTCGACGAAGCAGTGGATGCGCTGGAACGCACACTCCTCGCGCAATCGACCCTCTGATACTCGCTGTCCACAGCTACACCTCGGAAGGTGTCCCCGCCATCATGTCGGGGTCGGCGTAGACCTCTGCCGCGCCGGCTTCGACGACCCTGCCCTGGTGTCATTCCTGCAGGCGCACCGCCGCGCCGCTTCGCGGATCGAGCGTTGCCGCGACGATCCTGGCCACCTGCTCGACGATGCGCGTGGCCGGGGTGCTCGCCCAGTGCTCCGCGAGACCGCCGGTACCGACTTGTTCGCGCCTGCGCCGGCCAGCTACCGCAAAGTGTGATCTGTCGACTGCGCCCCTTTCGGTTCGTGTGTCGACGATCCCAACAGTGTGTTCATGACCGTGACGCTGCAGCGGCCGGCGTAGCCCGTCAGTCCTACTCGTCCGATACGGGCACGACTTCACTGACCATCCGAACCGTCGACCGACCGGGCCGTATGGTTTGCACCATGACGGACAACTCAGGCCCGCACTCGGTAGTGCCCTCGCTGGCAAATCTGCGCGACGTCGGCGGCCCCGAATCGAGGTATGGCGGATTCGTCCGCACCGGAGCCGTTTTTCGGTCCACGGACCTGGCCTCCCTCGACGACGACGGTATGCGGACGGTCTCGGAACTGGGAATTGTCACCGTCTACGATCTGCGCACCGATTCCGAGCGTACGGCCGCCCCCGATCGCACCCCGCCGGGGGTTCGCGAATTGGGGCTGGACGTGTTGGCGGACAAGGGGTATCGATCGATACCTGCCCAGATGCAGAAGATGATCGCCGATCCGGCATTCGCCAGTGAAGCACTCGGAAGTGGGCAGGCGCTCGACTACTTTCGTGGAAGCTATCGCGATTTCGTCTCGCTCCCCAGCGCGGTGTCGGCGTACCGGGGACTGTTCTTGGATCTGGCCTACCGGTCGCCGGCGCCCTCGCTCGTCCACTGCACGACCGGTAAGGATCGCACCGGATGGGCGTCGGCGGCGCTCCTGCTTTTCCTCGGAGCATCGGAAGATGCGGTTTTCGAGGACTACCTGGTCACCAACGTGTCACTGTTGCCGAAGTTCGCGCCGGTACTCGACCGGTTCGCCACCGCCGGCGGCGACCCCGCACTACTCGAAGGCGTACTCGGAGTCCGCCGCGAGTACCTCGAGGCGTCACTGGAGGAGATGAACGCTCGGCACGGTTCGATCGAATCCTATGTGGCCGACGCGCTGAAAATCGGTGATGATGCACAAAACAAGTTGCGCGCCAAGCTAATCAGTTGATCGGGGGCTCGATGATCGTCGGCGCGACACCAGCACCGTGATTGAGATTCCGATTCCCACTCCGACGATGTCGGCGGCGGCATCGGCCAAGTCGCCGGATCGGGAGATCGGTAGCGCGGCTTGCAGAACTTCCGATACGAGCGCGTAGCCGGCAAGCCACAGCGCAGTGATCCACCGCGGAATCCGGGCATGGACCGAGGTGATCGCGAGAACCGCGAACATCAGAATGTGGGTGATCTTGTCGGTGTTCTCCGGGCTGGACGGCACAGCGGAGCCCGGCGAGAACAGCATCACCAAAGAGACTGCAATTGCTACGGCGAGCGGCCAGTAGCGGACTCCACTCACGCGCCCCGACCTTCGATGACGGCGAGTCCCAGCGCCCCTTCGGTGAACCGGGTCACTGCCGCCGATGCGGTATCGAGAGCATCCATGTGTCCTTCGCGCGCCCAACCGGTGAGACTCGCAGTGGTGTCGAGTGGTGTCACGATAACTTCGGCCAGCATCTCACCGGTGTTGGGCTGACATACCGCCCAGGAGTAGGCGCTGTCGCTCAGCCACTGCGATCTACGCATGCGCACGTACGCGGGATCGGTGATGCCGCCGTCGGCAAGCGCCGGACGGTCGTCGACGCGCTCGTCGTCACGCAGCGCTCGCAGGTACCAGCCACCTGCATTGATTTCCATGGGCTCCATCAGTCGGAATCCCTGTCGCGCTTGCGGTCTCGCTTACGTTCACGATCAGCTCCGAACAGCAGGGCACCTGCCAACGGAATTGCGAGGAACCACAGCCACGTACCGGTGACGAAGAAGAGGATGACCGCCAGAATCGGTATGACTGCCATGATCCGGCCGCCCCAGTCCGGATCGAAACCTCGCCCCACCTTTGCGTCCGCATTGTCGGCCGACGCGGCCGAAGGGGTCGCTGCAGGTAGATCGGCGAACACCGGCGCCAGCTCGTTGCGGGTAACGGCCGAAGTGACGACGGCACTGCGCGTATCGAACTCGTCCACGGTGAGTCGGCCGGCGGCGAAGTGGCGACCGAGAAGGTCGAGTGCCTGTTCGCGTTCGGCGGTGCCGATGCGGATGTCGGGGACGTCAGCCATGAACTACACCCTAGCGGGGCACGGCCCCTGTGCGCCTTTTCGGCAGTGGAGCACTACCAGAAAGACGCACAGGGGCCGGAGGCTCTACTTCAGTTCCGCGAGGACGGTGCCCTGGGTGATGGCGGCACCGGGTTCGACGGACAGGCCGGTGACCACTCCGGCCTTGTGGGCGTTGACGGGGTTTTCCATCTTCATGGCCTCGAGGACGGCGATGAGGTCGCCCTCGGCGACTTCCTGGCCTTCGGTGACGGCCACCTTGACGACAGTGCCCTGCATGGGTGCGGTGACGGCGTCACCGGACGCCGCGCCGGCGCCTGCGCCCGCGCGCTTGCGTGCCTTCGGCTTCTTGCGGATGGCACCCGATGCCGCGCCGCCGCCGTTGCCCAGGGAGAACTGCCCCGGCAGCGATACCTCGACGCGACGTCCACCGACCTCGACGACGACGTTCTGGCGAGGCAGTGCCTCGTCCTCGTCGTCGGCGACGGTACCGGCACCGACGTACGGCTCGATGGTGTTGTCCCAGTCCGTTTCGATCCACTTGGTGTAGACGTCGAACTTCTCGCCGTCACCGACGAATGCCGGGTTTTCCACGATGTGGCGGTGGAACGGCAGGACGGTGGCGAGGCCCTCGATCTCGAACTCCGCCAACGCGCGAGCGGCGCGCTGCAAAGCCTGCTCACGAGTTTCACCGGTCACGATGAGCTTGGCGAGCATCGAATCGAACTGGCCGCCGATCACGTCACCGGCGACGACACCGGAATCGACGCGCACACCGGGGCCCGTGGGCTCACGGTAGACCGAGACCGGCCCGGGAGCGGGCATGAAGCCGCGGCCGGCGTCCTCACCGTTGATGCGGAACTCGAAGGAGTGCCCACGCGGGGTGGGATCTTCCTTGATGGAGAGCTCTTCACCGTTGGCGATGAGGAACTGCTGACGCACCAGGTCGATGCCCGCGGTCTCCTCGGTGACAGGATGCTCGACCTGCAGACGGGTGTTGACCTCGAGGAACGAGATGGTGTCGCCCTGCACGAGGTACTCGACCGTGCCGGCGCCGTAGTAGCCGGCTTCCTTGCAGATCGCTTTCGCCGAGGCATGGATGCGGGCGCGCTGATCGTCGGTCAGGAACGGTGCGGGAGCTTCCTCGACGAGTTTCTGGAAGCGGCGCTGCAGCGAGCAGTCGCGGGTACCGGCGACGACGACGTTGCCGTGCTGATCGGCGATGACCTGGGCCTCGACGTGGCGGGCCTTGTCGAGGTACTGCTCGACGAAACATTCGCCGCGACCGAACGCGGCGATGGCCTCGCGGGTGGCGGACTCGAACAGTTCCGGGATTTCCTCGATGGTCTGGGCGACCTTCATGCCGCGTCCACCACCGCCGAACGCTGCCTTGATCGCGACCGGTACGCCGTGTTCCTTCGCGAACGCGACGACCTCGTCGGCGCCCTTGACGGGATCCTTGGTGCCGGCCGCCATCGGCGCCTTCGCGCGTTCGGCGATGTGACGGGCGGTGACCTTGTCGCCGAGGTCGCGGATGGACTGCGGGGACGGCCCGATCCAGATCAGGTTCGCATCGATGACGGCCTGGGCGAAGTCGGCGTTCTCGGACAGGAACCCGTAGCCGGGGTGGATGGCGTCGGCACCGGACTTGCGAGCGGCGTCGAGAATCTTGTCGAACACCAGATACGACTCGGCCGAGGTTTGACCGCCGAGTGCGAATGCCTCGTCTGCAAGCTTCACGAACTGTGCATCGGCATCGGGTTCGGCGTACACGGCGACACTGCCGTAACCGGCGTCCTTGGCCGCCCGGATAACCCGCACTGCGATCTCACCGCGGTTCGCGACAAGCACCTTCGTAATGTGCGCGCTGGCATGACTGGGCACTGAGCCTCCTGTGGTTCGCATGGTCTGTCTCCGCGGTGTATTCCTCTGGGATTCACCATCGGGGGATTGCTGGCATCACTTCGGAGTGTATGCACCGCTTCTGCCCGGTCTGTAACCGGATCGGTATACATCGATCGGGTTCACGTGGCCGCCTGAAAAGCTACTGGCGGGTAGCTGTCACCAGCGGTTGTGTCGGTACTAGCGAACGCTCCGTCGGACGCCGCACCGATCGCTTGTCGCAACGCCGCGACATAAGAATGCACCGCAGCATTCGCGACCCCGTTGTTGGGATAACGGATCGCCAAATTCAATCCACGAGGAGTGCGATTGAGCCAGAGGTACACGTCGTGGGTGTACGCCCGACTACGTAAGGCCCGCGCGTTACGTTCTGGCCACTGGGCGGCCTCCGGAACGAATCGAACGTCCATGTAGGACACCACGAATCGAGGCGATATGGGCCTCCCGAGACGTTCGCCGACGCGGTCGAACGGTATCGCCGCCGCGGGCTTCACTGCGGCCGTGGCTTCGGCAGCTCGGCGGGCGAGCACGTCGAACGACGCGTCATCGGCGGCAAACTCGACCGGGCACAACCCGACGAACCAGCCCAGCGCCCCGGCCCACTCCTGCGAGCTGCGCGTGTGGACGGGTGTGATCACTTGAAAATGGTCTTTACCGGCAAGGTCGTGCCCGACGACCGCAAGGCAACTCAACAATCCCGCGAAATAGCCGACGCCCACCGAGCCGCACACGGAACTGAACGCCTGTGAACCCTCGGCATCGAGCAGCCAGGTGGACAGTCCGTTCTGTGGTTCGGCACTGCGCTCGCCGATCGGTAAGGGGAACCTCGCCAAACCGCCGTCACCGAGCGCACGGCGCCAGAGGTCGACCGCCGCATCTTCGGACTCCGAATCCGTCATCAGTTCACGTTCGCGTGCACCGAAGTCGACGTAACTGCCCACCGGAAACAGGTGGGAGGCAGATCCGCACAGTGCTTCCCGGTACAGCGCGGTGATCTCGTGGGCGATCAGCACTATCGAAAAACCGTCGATGATCGAGTGATCTGCGGCGAAGAACACGGTGAACGGGCCGTCGCCGCCGCGCCGGGTCAAGGTCGCGAACACGTACGACGGCCAACTGTGCGGGGACGCGTAGTCGTCGAACAATTGGTGCAGGTGTTCGAAATTATCCTGACCGGTCGCGTCGTAGCCGTGATCGACAACTCCGATGTCTATTCCGCCGGCCGGAATCGTGTGGCGACTCACATTCCCGGTGCCGGAGTCCAGGGCGGTGTGGGAGCGCAGTACCTCGTGTCGGTCAGTCCAGCGGCGCAGTGCCGCCTTGAACGCGTCGGCGTCGAGCGGGCCGTCGATCTCGAAGGCCGTCCCGAGCCACGAGGTGTCTCCGGAACCGGCGGCCGACCGCAGCAGGTGCCGTTCGTGAATGTAGGACACCGGCCGCGGATCGGGTTCCCACGGGCCGGTTGCACACGGCAGCCATTCGACCAGCGCGCCGGCGGGAATCGCGTAGTCGGCCAGTTCGGTGAATTCCATCGATCAGGCCCGCAGGCGCCGTTTGATTCGTGCGAGCATCGCCGACATCCCGCGTAGGCGAAGCGGGCTGACGGCCTCTGCCAGGCCGAGAGCGGAGTAGAAGTCGTCGGGTACGGCGAGGATCTCGTCGGCGGTGTGACCGTCGAGGCCCTGCGCGAGGATGGACGCGAAACCACGCGTGGTGGGTGCCTCGGCCGGCGCACTGAAGTACAGCCGCACGTGCCCCCGATCCGAGCTGTCCACGGCCAGGAAGAGCGGCGACTGGCACTCGGGGACCGGCTCCATCGCGCTCTCCTCGAGCTCCGGCGGCAACGACGGCAGTTCACGGCTGAACTCGAGCAGCAGAGTGAGCTTGTCCGAGGCGCCGACGGCAGCGAAGTCGTCGACGATCTCGGCCAGAGCTTCAGGAAGAACGCTCATGACGCCGATGCGGTGGACGGTGCAGCGGTGACGGACGGTGCAGCGGTGGTGGACGGTGCCGTTCCGGGTTCGTCACCCTGGACGATCGGGACGCGGACGGCGTTACCCCACTCGGTCCACGAACCGTCGTAATTGCGCACGTCCGGGTATCCGAGCAGGTGGGTCAACACGAACCAGGTGTGCGAGGATCGCTCACCGATACGGCAGTAGGCGACGATCTTGTCTTCGTCGGACAGATCACCGTAGATCTCGTCGAGTTCGGTCCGGTGCCGGAAGCGGCTGTCCGGTGCCGCGGCCTTCGCCCACGGGATGCTCCGTGCGCCGGGGATGTGGCCGCCGCGCAATGCGCCTTCTTCCGGATAGTCGGGCATGTGAGTGCGCTCGCCGGTGTACTCCTGGGGGGAGCGCACATCGATGAGCGGATTCTCGCCCAAGTGGCCGAGGACGTCGTCCTTGAATGCGCGGATCGGTGCGTCGTTGCGCTCGATCACCGGATAGTCGGTGGACGCGACCGCCGGAACGTCGAATGCGGTGTCCCGATTCTCGGCGATCCACGCGTCACGGCCGCCGTCGAGCAACCGGACGTCCTCGTGTCCGAAGAGGGTGAAGACCCACAGTGCGTACGCCGCCCACCAATTGCTCTTGTCGCCGTAGATCACGACGGTGTCGGTACGGCTGATGCCTTTGCGGTTCATCAGTTCCGCGAACTGCTCGCCGTCGATGTAGTCGCGGCTGACCGGATCGTTGAGATCGAGGTGCCAGTCGATCTTCACCGCGCCGGGGATGTGGCCGACGTCGTACAGGAGGATATCCTCGTCCGATTCGACGACCTTGAGTCCAGGCGTACCCAGATTCGCCGAAAGCCACTCCGTGGAGACCAACCGGTCGGGATGCGCGTATGCAGCAAACGCGGGGGAAGGATCGGGGGAAACGGGCACGGGCGGTCTCCTGAAAGACGAGGCGATCGGAATCGAACTACTGACGCGTACGATTCTAGGCGCTCACACCGACTGGAGTCGTCCGCGTGCGCCGGGCACACGCCGACAGCACCGCATCTAGGCGTACGTGGACACCCGTGAGGCGAACAATCGTCCGGTGACATCGTCTGGCACGGTCACCGAGTCGGCGCAGATACCGCGCACGACGCGGTCGAGTTCGGTGAGGAAACGCTGCATGGCCGCATTCGCGGTGGCGGTGTCGGGGAACCGTGATCGAAGCGACAACCCTTTGTTGGTGCGCGAAATCCAGAACTGAACATCGTCGGCCACCGTCACGTTGCTGACGTGGTGGGCGTTGAGTTCCTCGTGATCGTCGGTACCCGGCAGCTTTCGGTAATCGATGTACGAGACCATGAAGACATCAGTTCTCGTTCTTCGAACGTTCTCGCCCAAAGCATCTCGAACCTGCGCCATGGTTACGCCTTCGAGGGTGAGGGCGACCCGGAACGATGCATGCGTATGTTCGAGCGAGGCGACGAAATCCGAATCCGGCGCGAGTGTGACCGTGATCGGGGCGCTGGTGGTCAGCCATCCGATCGCGTCGGCCCATCGTGGATCGTTGCGGATATGGAGCGGGAACTGCAGTGGCATGACGGATTGTCCGGTCAGTTTCTGGACGGAAAGGCCCATCGCGGTGAGTATTCCGGTAAACACACTGCCACCCGCGGCAAGGCAGATGTCGTCGAACCTGGCGGTCTGTTCCATGTCGAGAAGAACCCGTACGTCGGCACCTTGTGGTGCCGGTTTACCGGCCTCGACACCCAGATCCAAGGGGAAGCTGGGCGAGGTGCCGTCACATGTCTCGTAGAACCTCGCCCACTCCGTGATGCGGGGATCGTCGGGCTCGGGAATCTCACCGTCCGCTTCGAGTTCGCAGTATCGGACGAAGCTGCCCGGATCGCCCAGTCGACTCGTCACCTCGGCGACCGCGTCGCAGTCGCCGAGGTCGTCGAGAGCTGACACACCCTGGTAGATCTGGCGTAGCTCACCGAGCGCGATGACCAGCGAGTAGCCGTCGACCAGCGTGTGATCGAACGCGCTCAACACCGTGTAGTGATCGCCCCGTTCGACCGTGGCGAACGTGTACGCCGGAAAAGTGAGTGGATCACACACCGCGGTGAAGCGTTTCTTGAGGTGACTGCGCAACTCCCCGGTGGTGGAAAATGCCACCGGTTCCGAGGCGGCGAAGCCGGCCTCGTTCTCGTCGAGAGTGATACGCACGGTGGTTTCACCGACCTCGAATCCGGTGTGCAGAGTGTCGTGCCTGCGCACGAACAGCCGCAATGCCAGCTCCAACGCCGGCCGGTTCAAGGTGCCGGGCAGATCGAATGCGGCGGCCATCCAGACGCTACGACCCACGCCGTGGATGCGGGCCGTTTCGAGGTGGAAGTACTGGTTGTAGGACGGCGGAACCTGGGATTGGCTGATCGCATCGGCTGCCGGTTGCAGCGTCCACTCCGTGACGACGCCCGGCTCGAGCGCATACCTGTCGATCGATGTCACATGCATCAGCGGGCGCCTACCGCTCGGGTGAATTCGTAATCGCCCTGTTCGGCAACGGTTTCGACGATGGACGACACAAGGTCGGCGAATCGCTTGACGGAATCGTGCGCAATCGGCGTGTCCGGATGCGAGATCGCCATCCACACTCCGTCGTGCATGCGATTGATCCACATGGAAGCAATCTGTGTGTCCTTGCCGCCGACAATTCCTCGCACGCGACTGACGTCGTAGCTGTGTGAGTCCTGCAAGCGGCGGGCGTCGATGTAGGACACGACCGGTGGCGGTGTGAGAGTCCTGGAAAGTCCGACCGCACCGCCGGTTCCGGGTTCGGCCAGAACAAGATCGATCACCTGCTGCACGGAGACGTGCAACAGCTCCTTGCCGGAGTGGTACGCCTTTTGCCCGACCTCGCACAATTGTGTGAACGACCGCTTGTCGTCGATGTCGATGCCGACGGGGATCAAATTGATGTACCACCCTTGGGAGAACGCATCGTCAGCCGATCGAGTGCTCACCGGGGACAGCGCGGTGTAATCGGCGCGGCCGGTCAGTTCGAATTGAGCGATCGCCAACGCTGTGAAGATCCCCCCGATGAAGTTGGCGCCGTTGGCTTTGCATACCGCACCGAATTTCTCGCAGTACACCTCGTCCGCCACGACGAACCGAGAACCGATGGCCGGTTTCGGTGCGTCGTCGGCGCCGAGTGGAAGTGGGAAGCCGGGGAACGACCCACCGCTGCGCATGACGTACGACAACCACTTGTGCACCTCGGGTGACTGCAAGGTCAGTTCGGCGGCCCGTTCGCTCTCGATGCGACCGAACTGGGCGAAACTACCCGCAGGACCGAGTTCTGCGTCGGATCCGGTGATCTCGGCCGTATAGAGTCGACGTAATTCGGAATAGGTCAGCACCATCGAGTTCATGTCCGTGTGGGCATGATCGATCGCATGGAACAGTGTGAATCCAGCCGAGGATTCAGCGCCCTCGATCGCCTCGTGCTCGACCGCGCCGAACACGAAGGCAGGCCAACTCAATGCGCTGGTTTCCGAGGCGAACCTCGCGGCAACGAGGTCGCGGATCGCTACCGGGTCGAGGACGTCCTCGCTTGCCCGGTACTCGAGATCGATCGACGCTGCGGGAACAATGTGGCGGCGAACCTCGAAGGACGTGTCTGCGGCGTCGGTGGTTGCCTCGTCGAAGGAAAACCAGGAGTGCAGAGTGTCGTGACGGCGAACGTACGTCGCCAGGCTGCGTGTCATGGCATCACGATCGAGCGGGCCGTCGAAGTCGAAGGCTATTCCGATCCAGGGGGATTGAGGATCACCCCGCTCGGCGGTGACACGGGCGCGGCGAAGATGCCGATCCTGCATCGTGGTGGGCGGTAGATCTCTGTTCGTCTCGGCGGATGCGGCGACGCTCTCACCCTCGCGAGTGACTCTCCATTCGACTACCCGACCGGATTTCGGTTGCCAGTGGGTGATCAGATCAAGATCCATCGAGAAGAACTCCTGCGTATTGGTGGTCGAGAAGACTGTTGTGAAACCAACAGTCGATGAACTATCCCATCCCAGTGGGGGAGTTGTCCGGTATACCCTAGTCGGGAGTGGAGCGCATTCTACGCAACGGGTTGATCAACTAAGGTCGACAAATGCCCGAAAACGTCAGCGGTGTCGTGGTCGACGCCGACGAGTCGAAAGAGCGAACGTCGGCAACGCCGTTGAAGGTATGGCTCGGCTTGGCCACCAGCCTCGTCGCCGCATTCATGCAACTGCTCGACGCGACCATCGTCAACGTCGCCCTGCCGAGTATCGCCGTCGACCTCGACGCAGGCGTGTCCGCGCAGTTGCTCATGGTTAGCGTCTACATCCTTGCGTTCGCATGCTCGCTCATCACAGCCGCGCGGGTGGGCGACCGATTCGGCCGTCGGCGCGTATTCCTGATCGCGCTGAGCGGGTTCGTTCTCGCCTCGCTGCTGTGCGGCCTGGCCCAGGACGCCGGCATGCTGGTCTTGTTCCGGGCGCTGCAAGGCCTGGCTGCCGGCTCGATGTCGGCACAGACGTTCGCGATGATCTCCGGGCTGTTTCCCAAGTCCAAGCATCCGAAGGTCTTCGGAATTTACGGGGCCACAATCGGTCTCGCCACGATCAGCGGTCCGTTGGCCGGCGGGTTGCTGATCGAGTGGGATGTGTTCGAGTGGGGATGGCGGCTGATCTTCTTCGTCAACGTCCCCATCGGAATTCTCGCGCTCGTGCTCGGTTACCGCTACCTCGTCGATGCACGCGCCGAGCACATCCGGTCGCTCGATCTCGTCGGCGCCGGGCTGTCCGCGATTGCGCTGTTTCTCCTGATCTTTCCGTTGGCGGAGGGTCGAGCGCGAGGGTGGCCGGGCGAATTGATCACGATGATGGTTCTGTCGGTTCCGGTTGCCGCGGCTTTCGTCGCCTACGAACTACGACTGCAAAGGCGAGGTGGCGAACCCGTCGTGACCCTCGCTCTGTTCCGCGACCGCGCCTTCTCGGTCGGCGCGGCACTCGCGTTCGTGTTCTTCGGGACCCTGACCTCGTTGATCTTCACGATCAGCCTCACCCTGCAGTTCGGATTCGGATTCAGCGCCCTGCGCGCCGGTGTCGTGACAGTCCCGTGGGCGGTGGGAATGGGCATCGCGGCACTGTCCTCGTCGACGGTGTACGAGCGCATCGGCAACCGTGTGCTGATTCTCGGTATGGTCGTCTTCGCCGGATCGCTCCTGGCGTTGTCGGCGATCCTCGGCGCCGAGGGCAGCGATCCGCGCTGGGCGGTTCTTGCCGGTCCGCTGTTCGTCGGCGGAATCGGGCTCGGGCTGTTCGTCGCGCCCTTGCAGACCGTGATTCTGGCCGGAGTGGATCCGGCGCGCGCGGGATCGGCATCCGGTCTGCTGCCCACGGTCCAGCAGGTAGGCAGCTCGATTGGTCTGGCAGTGGTCGGCATCGTGTTCTTCGGCCTGGTGGCGGGACAGGCCCCGGCTGCCGTGCAGGCCGAACGCGCGAACGTCGTTGCCCAACTCGAACGAATCGGTCTTCCCGAAAACCTGCGTGGTATCGCTGCCGATACCTTCGTCGACTGCGCGAGAAGTCAATTGGAATCGAGTACGCCGATGGCAACCGCACCGCAGTGCCGTCCGGCCGGTGCCTCGACCTCGGCAGCCGGCCCGATCGGCGATACTGTCGAGATTGCATACAACTCCACCAGGGCCGCCGCGGGTGCGGCGTTCTCGGCGGCGCAGCGCCGGGTTCTGGTGATCATCGCGGTTGTCGCCTTGGCTGTGGCGCTGGCGTCGACTGCGCTACCGCGCACCACCACGATCAGGTGACCAGCGAGATCAGAGGACGCTCTGGGACCGCCACAGCTGCGAGACCGACACTCCGACCCGTTCGAGAAGTGTTCGCAGCAAGGGCAATCCGATTCCGATGACACTGGACGGATCGCCTTCGATGCGTTCGACGAACCAGCCGCCCAGACTGTCCAAAGTGAACGCGCCTGCCACCTGCAACGGCTCGCCGGTGGCGAGGTACGCCTCGAGGTCCTCGGTGGACGGATTCGCGAAATGAACGACCGTCGCACTGTGCTCGGACACCGCCCGCACGATCTGGCCGTCCAGCACTCTGAGAACACTGTGACCGGTCAAGAGCGTGGCACTGCGCCCCGCCATCTTCGCCCAGCGTTTCCGTGCGACATCGACACTGTTCGGCTTGCCCTGCAACGTGCCGTCGATCAGAAGCATCGAATCGCAGCCGACCACGACGACGTCGTCCAGACCGTCCGCGCGTAGGCCGGGAACGATCTCCGCGGCCTTCGCCTCCGCCAGGACGGTGACCACGTGAGCCGGATCGGCGTCCGGCCCCAACTTCTCGGTGACGGCATCCTCGTCGACACCCGACACCCGTACCAACGGCGACACCCCGGCCGCCCGCAGAACTGCCAGGCGTGCCGGGGATGCCGATGCCAGAACCAGCTGACTCATCGGGTTTGGTGATCCGAGATCATCGGCGACCGAGAAGTGGGTACGCGTACGGCGAGAACGGCGCACGGGTCCGATGGAACTGCGTCGGATCGCCCCACGTCTCCGCCGGCAGGCCCGACTCGGGAGCGGCCTCGCCACCGGTTGCCGCCGCGAGGACACTGACCAGCGCAGCGATCTCCACGTCCGTCGGCGAACCCTTGACGATCCTGATGATCGGCGCATCCGAAGTCTCGGCGGGCGCGGCTTCCGTGACGGATTCGTCGGCTACGGCAGCGCTGTCTCCGAGTGCACTCTCCGCCGGCGGTACGTCGTCGACGCGTACGTCTTCGGTAGTTGCGGTCACAGTGGAATGTTCCCATGCTTCTTGGGCGGAAGTGAAACGGCTTTACGTTCGAGCAGTCGCAATGCTGCCACGATCTGGCCGCGGGTGTGCGACGGCGGGATGACCGCGTCGACGTATCCGCGCTCGGCCGCGACGTACGGGTTCACGAGGGTGTCCTCGTACTCGTTCTGCAGCTTCAGGCGCAATGCGTCGACGTCTTCACCGTTCTTTGCTGCTTCGAGGAGCTGCTTGCGGTAGACGAACCCGACTGCTCCGGATGCGCCCATCACGGCGATCTGCGCGGTGGGCCACGCCAGGTTGAGGTCGGCGCCCATGTGCTTGGAGCCCATGACGTCGTACGCTCCGCCGTAAGCCTTGCGGGTGATGACCGTGATCTTGCCGACCGTGGCTTCGCCGTACGCGTAGAGGAGCTTCGCGCCGCGACGGATGATGCCGTTGTATTCCTGCTCGGTTCCGGGAAGGAAGCCGGGAACGTCGACGAGGGTGATGATCGGGACGTTGAACGCGTCGCAGGTGCGCACGAAGCGTGCGGCCTTCTCCGAGGCGTCGATGTCGAGGCAGCCCGCGAACTGGGTGGGCTGATTCGCGACGATGCCGACGCTGCGTCCGTCGACGCGGCCGAATCCGACGATGATGTTCATCGCGCGCTCGGCCTGGACCTCGAGGAACTCGTCGTCGTCGAGGATGCGGCGGATGACCTCGTGCATGTCGTACGGCTGGTTCGCCGAGTCCGGGATCAGGGTGTCGAGTTCGAGGTCCTCGGGAGTGAGGTTGTCCTCGAGTGCTCCGACGATCGGATCGGTGATCTCGCCGCGCGGAGCGGCCGCCTGGTTGTTGGACGGCAGGTAGCTGAGCAGGTCCTTGACGTAGTCGAGGGCGTCCTGCTCGCCGGAAGCGACGTAGTGGGCGACACCGGACTTGACCATGTGGGTGCGGGCACCGCCGAGGTCTTCCATGGTGACGTCTTCGCCGGTGACGGTCTTGATGACGTCGGGGCCGGTGACGAACATCTGGGAGGTTTCGTCGACCATCACGACGAAGTCGGTCAGGGCGGGGGAGTAGACGTGGCCGCCTGCGGCCGGTCCCATGATGAGGGAGATCTGGGGGATGACGCCCGAGGCTTGGACGTTGCGATGGAAGATCTCGCCGTATAGCCCGAGGGAGACGACGCCTTCCTGGATGCGGGCGCCTGCGCCTTCGTTGATGCCGACGAGGGGGCGGCCGGTGCGGATCGCGAGGTCCATGACCTTGACGATCTTCTCGCCGTAGATCTCACCGAGGCTGCCGCCGAAGACGGTGGCGTCCTGGGAGAAGACACAGACGTCGCGGCCGTCGATGGTGCCGTAACCGGTGACGACACCGTCACCGACGGGGCGATTGTCGGCGAGGCCGAAGTTGGTGCTGCGGTGACGAGCGAGGGCGTCGAGTTCGACGAACGAGCCCTCGTCGAGGAGTGCGGTGATCCGCTCGCGGGCGGTCAGTTTGCCCTTGGCATGGACTTTGTCGATTGCAGTCTGGCCGGTCGGGGCCTGTGCCTGCGCCTGGCGAATCCTCAAGTCCGCGAGCTTCCCCGCAGTCGTGTGGATGTCGGGTGCGGTCGCCGCCTCCGGCGCGTTCGGCTCTTGGACAGTGGTCATGAGTTCGCAGCATAATCTAGTGCTTAGCGAACGCTTCGACGGCAGGTCTGGTTGGCGGGTGACCCCCCGTCTAAGCTACTGACCAGTACATTTCTGCGTACGTCCTAGGCTGGGACTATGTGGACCGACCTGAACAGACCCCCCCTCGACAGTGCTGCCCTTCGGCGAGCGCTGGTGCGCAGCGACGACGAGGCCGACGCCCGCGCATTCTGGAATCGACTCGATGTCGTGGACTCGACCGGATCCACCAATGCGGACCTGCTGGCCCGGTCGGCCGACCACGACGCCGACCGTCACATCTTGATCGCCGAGTTTCAGGAGAGCGCCCGAGGACGACACTCTCGAACCTGGGTCAGCCCGGCCCAGGCCCAGATCTCGATGTCGGTGCTGCTGACGATGCCTGGTATGAATCCGTCCGACATGGGCTGGTTACCGCTGCTCGCGGGTATCGCCGTCGTGGATGCGCTCCGCGCAGTGGCCGAAGTGCCCGCAGAGTTGAAATGGCCCAACGACGTTCTGATCGGCGACAAGAAGGTTGCCGGGATTCTGGCCGAAGTAGGTAGAACCACGCCCGACCCGGCCGTCGTGATCGGTATCGGACTCAATGTCAGCCTGGGAGAGTCGGAATTACCCGTCCCCACGGCGACATCGCTGCTTCTCGAAAATGCGGCCACTACCGACCGGGACACTCTGGTCAGGGCGATGGCTCGCGAGCTCGCCACCCGGTTCCGCGCCTGGGAGAGCGCCGGATGGGATACGTCGGTCCCCGCAGCGGCGTACCGCGAACGATGCGGAACCCTGGGCAAGCGCGTACGAGCGGTACTGCCCGGTGACAACGAGATATACGGAATCGCCACCGACGTCGACAGGTCGGGTCGGGTGGTCATCGAGATCGAGGGTTCCGGAGGCGAAACATTTGCCGTCGCAGCCGGTGACATCACCCACCTGCGGGCGGCGCCCCCCGAAGACTAGTTCGAAAAGGGAGGGTTGTCTGAATTTTTGGTCTGAAGGTGCTACTTTTCGGCCGGGACGGTTGGACTTTTCCCGCCGCCACCACACCGAATTCGCTCGTCAGTCCGGCGAGCGATCACCATAGTTTCGAGGGGCTGGCATGACCACACCGATTGTCCTACCGAGTGATACCGAAATAGCCGAGAGTGCCCGTCGGCTGTTGTCAGGCGTCACCGTGGCGCTCGGCGTTCTCACCTTGGCGCTCGGCATCGCCGTACTCGTCTGGCCACAAGCCACATTGGTCGTGGTCGCAGTGGTGATCGCGATCCAACTCTTCGGTTTCGGGATCGTACAGATCATCCGGTCGTTCGCCGACATCACGGCGACGGGCAAAGCACGAACACTCGTCGCGATATCGGGTGCGCTCGCCGTTCTGCTCGGATTCCTGGTGCTACGTAGCCCACTGCAGACCGTCGTGCTGATCGCCCTCGTCATCGGCGCATGGTGGGTCTTCCGCGGAGTGCTCGACCTCGTCGACGCCGCATCCTCGCACACCGTGGACCGCGGCCTGTCGATCGTGCTCGGGATCGTCAGCATCATCGCCGGCGCCGTCGTCCTGCTCCAGCCCGAACTCTCCCTCGACGTCTTCCGTATCGTCGTCGGAGTGTGGATGGTGCTCTACGGGATCATCATCGTCGTCACACCGCTGCTGCTGGCCAGGCTCACCAAGTCCTGACGCCAGACAGGTCGGCGGATATTCTGCTGCGTCGACCACCACCTCGCGTGCGGCCGGTTCCTTCCCGGGACCGGCCGTCGGCGCGCGGTATCTCGGCGACCGGCCGTCGGCGCGCGGTGGCACACTTTTCGGCATGGGATACCCGGAAGATGCACTCGCCTACGACGAGGACCTGATCCTGCATCGTCATCCCCACTGGAAGATGCTCGTCATCCCAGCCCTGGTGTTCGTCTCGGCGACCGCTGTCGCGGGCTTCCTCCTCGGACTCGTGGAGGCGAAGCTCGAGGGGACTATCCAGACCGTCGCTCTCGTGGCGGTCGGGGTGTTGTGGCTCGTCCTGGTGATCTGGCGCTCCGTGGCACCGTTCACGGTCTGGAAGTTCACGCACTTCATCGTCACCGACCGTCGAGTCCTCATCCGGCACGGTGTCCTCACCCATACCGGCATCGACATTCCGGTCGGCCGAATCAGTAACGTCCAATTCCGGCACGGACTGATCGACCGCATGCTCAAGACCGGCACGTTGGTCATCGCATCGGCGAGTGACGACCCGCTCGAGTTCGACGACATCCCGGACGTCGAGCACGTCCACGCACTCCTCTATCACCAGGTCTTCGATTCCACGCAGCGCCCACTTGATCGTCCACAACCCGACAATTACGACGACGAATCCGAAACAGGCCGGGAAAACGGCTGGTAATCCCGGTTTCACAGGAATCAGTCCGTACGCTTGTCATGTGACTTCCGTATTGCTAGCCGAAGACGACGAGGCCATCGCGACGCCCTTGTCGCGCGCGTTGGGCCGTGAGGGCTACTCGGTAACTGTCGAGCAGACCGGACCTGCTGCGCTCCAGCAAGCCCTCGAAGGTGATTTCGACCTACTGATCCTGGACCTGGGGTTGCCAGGGATGGACGGACTCGAGGTCTGTCGACAAGTTCGTGCTCATCGGACGTCGTTGGCGGTACTCATGCTCACGGCCCGCACCGACGAGGTCGACTTCGTCGTGGGCCTCGATGCCGGTGCCGACGACTACGTCGGTAAGCCTTTCCGCTTGGCGGAGTTGATGGCGCGGGTTCGGGCATTGCTGCGACGCCACGGCGGGCGCGAGGACACCGTCGTCGAGGTCGGTGGCATCCGGCTCGACCCGGCTGCCCGGCGAGTCCTTGTGAACGGCTCCGAGATCGCCCTGGCGAACAAGGAGTACGAACTACTACGCGTGCTGCTCGAGCACGCAGGCGAGGTGGTCTCCCGGGATACGATCCTGCGCGAGGTGTGGGGCGACGTCGAACTGCGCGGATCGAAGACCCTCGACATGCACATGTCGTGGCTGCGGCGCAAGATCGGTGACGAGGGACCGGCGGCGGAGCGCCGAATCGCAACCGTGCGCGGTGTCGGTTTCCGCATCAACACCGACTAGGGCAGCGCATGCGGCGTCGCCTACTGCAGTCAATCCTCGCCGTCGTCATCATGACCGCGTTACTACTCGGCGTGCCACTGATCTACACGGCGTGGCTGTGGGTCGAGGACGTCACGCGCAGTGATCTGCGGGTGCGGCTCGACCGCATGGCAGCGGAGGTGATCTCGCAAGAGGGAACCAACGGTCTCGTCGAGGGAACTCTGAACACCGATTCACTGCGAGTCCTCACGCCCGAGGGCGGCAGGCTGGTCGTGGTGTATCCGACGCGCGAGGACGGCGCAGCGCGCATCGACGTCGGGGTGACGTCCGTTCCCGGTGCACTGATCGAGTCGTTGGCCATGGGCACGTCCGGATCGCTGCGTCTGGAGGTCCCGTCGGACAGCCTGCGTACGCGGCAGAAGCAGGCGGTACTGGCCGTCGGACTGCTGGTCCTGGTGGCGATCAGCGCTGGAACCGTTGTCGCGGTGGTCACTGCCAGGCGGCTCGCCGACCCGTTGCTCGAGGTGGCCGATCGGGCCGCGAGGCTGGCAGAGGGCGACTTCCGCCCGGTACCGCGGCGCCACGACATTCCCGAGCTCGACCGGGTCTCGGACGTCCTCGATGCCGCGACCGTCGAGATATCCGGCCGCTTGCAGCGTGAGCGCGCCCTGGTTGCCGACGTCTCCCATCAGCTGCGTAGCCGCCTGACCGCGGTTCGATTGCGACTGGACGAGTTGTCCGTACACGAGGATCCGGACGTCGTCACCGAAGCGGAGGAGGCGATGGCGCAGGTCGATCGCCTGACCGTAGGCATCGACGACCTGGTGCGGTCCTCGCGCAACAGTGGCTCCGCGGCGACGCGAGTATCCGTGATCGGTGAAATCGAGCAGGTGACCCGTGACTGGCAAGCGATTTTCGACGGTGAAGATCGACCGCTGTCACTGCGCGGGGACCGAACGGTGATGGCGTCCACCACGGGATCGAGGCTCCGCGAAGCGATATCGGTGTTGGTGGACAACTCGTTCGCACACGGGGAGGGTGCCTGTACGGTCTCGGTGCGGCTCATCGACGGTATCGGGAGGGGTCCGTCTCGGCGTGAGCCCATGGTGTGTATCGAGGTGACCGACGAGGGCAAGGGGGTGGACAACGATCTGGCCCCGCACATCTTCGACCGCGGTTTCTCAGGAGCCGGTTCCACCGGAGTCGGATTGGCGCTTGCGCGGGCACTCATCGAAGCTGATGGCGGCAGATTGGAACTTCAACGGCGTATACCGGCACTGTTCGCGGTGTTTCTTCCGGTGGCGGTCGTACAGGTGCCGCCGGGGCCCCGTACGACGTGAACCTCGCTGAGATCGAGTGTTCCTGTACCCAAGTCGGCTCGACAGGGCCGGATGTGTTCGACGAAAGCTACTCGGGTGCGTCGGGGACCGGCTCGATCACCGCAGGCTCGACGGAGGGCACGACTGTCGAGCCATTTTCCTCGGGGAAGACAAAGCGGCGGAATGTCCAGAATCTGAAGGCCATCTGCAAGAGGTTGCCGATGATGTACGCGCTGACGAAATCGGCCACGTTCTCGGTGGCCAAACTGACGTCGGGTACTCGTAGGTCGAAGACGTAACTCGAGATGTAGAGCGGGATGAAACTGATCACCACACCGATCGCGCTGATCACGAAGAACAGCGCCGCCTCGTGGGCGGGTTCGCGACCGCCGCGATTCTTGAACGACCACTCACGGTTGAGGATGTACGACGCGATGACGGCGATCACGCCGGCGATGATCTTGGCGGTCACCGGCTTGGACTCGAGAATGGTGAGCTTGAGTGTGTAGAAGATGGCGGAGTCGATCAGGAAGGTGGTTCCGCCGACGATCGCGAACTTGATCAGCTCGCTGTGACGCAGAGCGATGTCGCGGAACGGCTGGGGTACACGGGCGATGACCCCGTCGACGAACGGCACAAAAATCGAGTGTACGAACGATTCTCCGACACCACCACTTTCCCGCCGAATCATCAGCAGAATCACAGAGAAGGGCTGCTGATTGATCGCCGGGGTGCCGGTCGTGACAACATGGACACCTGTGACCGGCAATAACGATCCCACTCAGCAACCTCCCCGCCCGACGATTCCGCGAACAGCGAATGCGTCCATGCCTGTCGTCGCCATGATCGGTGGCGGACAATTGGCCCGGATGACGCATCAGGCGGCGGTGGCCCTCGGCCAGACGCTGCGTGTGCTCTCCGGCACCGATTCGGAGCCCGCTGCCCAGGTCAGTCCGGACGTCGTGCTCGGCGGCCACGACGATCTCGACGCGCTTCGCCGGGTCGCGGTGGGTTCCAACGCGCTCACCTTCGATCACGAGCACGTCCCGACCGAACATCTCGAGGTGCTTGTCGCCGAGGGCGTCAACGTCCAGCCGCCGCCGCAGGCGCTGATCTTCGCCCAGGACAAACTGCTGATGCGGCGCAAGTTGGCCGAACTGGGTGCACCGGTGCCGGCGTACGCCGAGGTGACGTGGGCCGAGGACGTCGTGCGTTTCGGAGCCGAGCACGGCTGGCCGGTCGTGATCAAGGCCACGCGCGGCGGTTACGACGGTCGCGGCGTGTGGATCACCGACGATCAGGACGAGGCAGAGAGGATCGTCGCCGCACAGCTGGACAAGGGTGTGCCGTTGATCGTCGAGGAAATGGTCTCGATGCGACGTGAACTGTCCGCGATGGTGGCACGCTCGCCGTTCGGTCAGGGTGCCAGCTGGCCGGTCGTGGAGACGGTGCAACGCAACGGCCAGTGCGCCGTGGTGATCGCGCCCGCGCCGAATCTGTCCTCCGCTCTCGCGGCGGAAGCCGAGCAGCTGGCGCTGCGGATCGCGTCCGAGCTCGGCGTGGTCGGGTCGATGGCGGTCGAGCTCTTCGAGACGACGGACGGCGCGTTGGTGGTCAACGAGCTGGCGATGCGTCCGCACAACTCCGGTCACTGGAGCATGGACGGTGCGCGCACCTCGCAGTTCGAACAGCATCTGCGTGCAGTGCTGGATTATCCGCTCGGCGATACCTCGCCCATTGCACCGGTCACCGTCATGGCGAACGTACTCGGAGCTGACGAGGCACCCGAGATGAGTATGGACGAGCGGGTTCATCACCTGTTCGCGCGGATGCCCGACGCCAAGATTCACCTGTACGGCAAGGGTGAGCGCAAGGACCGCAAGATCGGGCATGTCAACATCGTCGGTGGTGACGGTTCCATCGACGATCCGAATTATGTTGCCGCAGTGCGAGAACGGGCCGAGCGCGCAGCGCAGTGGCTCTCGCGGGCAGTGTGGACCGACGGATGGGATGTACACGGTGAGTGAGAGCAACGGCGCACAGGTCGGCCTGATCATGGGCAGTGATTCTGATTGGCCCACGATGGAAGCGGCCGCCGAGGCGCTCGCCGAGTTCGGTATCCGCTTCGAGGTCGGTGTCGTCTCCGCGCACCGCACGCCGCAGCGCATGCTCGACTACGCGAAGGAGGCCGCCGGCCGCGGTGTGAAGGTGATCATCGCGGGGGCCGGCGGAGCCGCTCATCTGCCGGGCATGGTCGCGTCCGCGACGCCGCTGCCCGTCATCGGTGTCCCGGTCCCGCTCAAGTACCTCGACGGCATGGATTCGCTGCTGTCGATCGTCCAGATGCCTGCCGGTGTCCCGGTGGCGACGGTGTCGATCGGTGGCGCCCGGAACGCGGGTCTGCTGGCGGCCCGGATTCTCGGTGCTTCGGACCCCGCACTGCAGCAGCAGATGGTGGCGTTCCAGCAGAGCCTCGAGTCGATGGTGCTCGACAAGGACAGGGCACTGCGCGAGAAACTGCTGGGCTGATCCACTCGTGTATGCGAGTTGCGGGCTGCCGCTGATCCGAGCGAGTCGGGGAAGCGTTCAGTCCGCTCTCGTCACACGTATCGCCTTGCTGTACGCCCGTGTGTTCGGTGCCGACGTCTCTTTCGACGTCGAATTCGGTATCTACGTGGCGTCGGGGATGTGGGGCGGCTTCGCCCGCGGCGGCACGACGGTGGGCGGGGTGTATCTGACCAGAGGCAACGTCGGCCGTTCCGTGCTCCGGCACGAGACGATTCACGCGGATCAGTGGGCACGGTACGGAGTGTGCTTCGCGCTCGTGTACCTGTTCGAGGAACTCCGCAACCCGGGGACTCGCAACAGGTTCGAGATCGAGGCCGGTCTCGCCGACGGCGGATACCGCACCTGAACCGAACGCTACTGTAGGCGCCATGGCCCGTTTCCCCACCAGTGAACGATGGGTGCGTTGGAGCGCGCAGCATGCTCGCGGCATCGACGTGGCGATCACCCTGTTGGTGATGGCGATCAGCTTCGTCGTCGGTGTCACCGAGATGAGTCCGTTACTGCTCGTCCTCACGCTGGGTATGACGGTACCGCTGTTCTGGCGTCGGACCCGGCCGGAATGGTCCGCAATGGTCGTTGCGGGATTCTCGCTCCTGCACGTGGCCCTCGTCCCCGGTACCCTCTCCGGGTCGGCGATCGCGGTACCCGTCGCCCTGTACGCACTCGCGGCCTACGGCGCACGCTGGAGTAGCGCCACCGGTCTGGCGCTGGCGTTGGCCGGCGCGGTCGCCGCCAACGTCCGCTACTTCAGCCACGTCGGAATGTCCGGTACCGCGCAGTTCGTGGGAGCGGTGTCGCTCATGGTCTTCGTGTTGGCAGTCTGGGCCTTCGGGGATCTACGCCGGGTTCGGACTAAACAGCTCGAGGGACTGACCGAACGGGCGCGGCTACTCGAACTCGAGCGCGCACAGGAAGCGGAAATCGCCACCATCAGCGAACGTTCGCGGATCGCGCGCGAGATGCACGACATCGTCGCGCATTCCCTGACGGTGGTGATCGCCCAAGCCGACGGTGGTCGATACAGCGCAGCGCAGGATCCGCAGGCAGCAGTCCGGGCACTCGACACCATCGCATCGACCGGGCGGCAGGCGTTGACGGACATGCGGGCGCTGCTCTCGGTGCTCCGGGAGGACACCAGGCGGGACTTCTCGGTGATACCGGGAGCAGGAGACATCGACAACCTCGTCCACGAGATGCGTGGCAACGCCATGAGTATCGAAGTCCTCTCGTCAGGTCAGGCGCGTGAACTGTCGGCGGGAGCCGGCTTGACGGCGTACCGAATAGTGCAGGAATCACTCACGAACGTTCTCAAACATGCCGGCCCGGGCGCCCACGCACGCATCGAGATGGAATGGACGGACTCCGCACTCGTCTTCGGGATAACCGACGACGGACGTGGCGGCAGCGCGGCACTGATCGATCCTTCGCCGGGCGGACAAGGGTTGATCGGGATGGCCGAGCGGGCGCGGCTGCACGGTGGAAGGGTCACCGCCGGACCGAAGACCGGTGGCGGGTACAGCGTTAGCTGCGTCCTGCCCTACGACGCCACGCCGAGGTGAGCACGCTTAGGCTGATGTGCATGGATGTTCAGGTGGATCCGATCAGGGTTGCGTTGATCGACGATCAGCAGTTGGTGCGAGCCGGGTTCAAGATGGTGATCGACTCGCAGCCGGATCTGACGGTCGTGGTGGAAGCGTCGGACGGTCGGCAGGCGTTGGTCGAGTTGGCCGCGCATCGCGTCGACGTGGTGCTCATGGACGTCCAGATGCCGACGATGGACGGTATCGAGACGACCCGTCGACTGCTCACCAACCCGGAGGCACCCAAGGTGGTGGTGCTGACCACCTTCGACAACGACGAGTACGTGATGTCGGCAATTCGGGCGGGGGCCAGCGGGTTTCTCCTCAAGGACGTTCCGCCGGAGCAGCTTCTCGACGCCATTCGTACCGTGTATCGAGGCGACGCCGTCATCGAGGCGAGAGCGACCAGGCGGCTACTCGAGCACGTCGGGCCACTACTCGAGGGTTCGGCGCCGGAAACTCGACTGCCCGACGGACTGACCCCGCGTGAAGTCGAGGTACTCGAGGCGATGGCGTACGGTCTGTCGAATTCCGAGATCGCCGAGAAGTTCCACGTCTCCGAGACGACCGTGAAAACACATGTGGGAAGGGTTCTCTCGAAGACCGGGTCGCGAGATCGGGTGCAGGCTGTCGTCTTCGCCTTCCAAGTCGGACTGGTCCGCCGAACCGACCTCCTGGGTACCGAGGGCTGACCCTGCGTCCTCCCGCAGAATGACTCTCCTGCGGTCGAGATGGCCCCGCGCTCCGATGTGCCGACCCCACCCGCTGCCATAGCGTCGATGTCGACAAGCGGACAGCTGCAACGGAAGGCGCGAGATGAATCTGAACACCACCACGGGGACAGGGCAACCCGCGATCACGGCCGCCGGCCTGACCAAGGTGTACGGCACGGGTCCGACGGCGGTTCATGCGCTCGCCGGAGTCGACGTGGCATTCGGGCGCGGAAAATTCACCGCGATCATGGGTCCGTCCGGTTCCGGAAAATCGACACTCATGCACACCCTGGCCGGACTCGACAGCGTATCGAGTGGGCGGGTGTATCTCGGGGACACCGAAATTACGGCTCTCGATGACACCGAGCTCACCGAGTTGCGCCGTGAACGAATAGGTTTCGTGTTTCAGGCGTTCAATCTTCTGCCGGTGCTCACCGCTCGCGAGAACATGTTGCTGCCGATGAAGTTGGCCGGGCTGGTCCCGTCGTCGTCATGGGTGCAGGAAGTAGTTGCCACGCTCGGACTCGCCTCTCGTCTCGATCACCTTCCACACGAGTTGTCCGGCGGCCAGCAGCAGCGGGTTGCGGTGGCACGAGCACTACTGCCTCGGCCGGACGTGATTTTCGCCGACGAGCCGACCGGCAACCTGGACTCACGTTCGGGGTCCGAAGTGCTCGGGTTGCTGCGTGCGAGCGCGCGTGAAACCGGCCAGAGCGTCGTCATGGTCACCCATGATCCGGTAGCGGCGTCCTTCGCGGATCGGGTGGTGTTCATCGCGGATGGCCAGATCGCCGGTGAAATCGACAGACCCACAGTCGATTCGGTGATCACTTCGATGCGCTCGCTCGGAGCGAACGATGTGATCGAGCGTCCGGTGCCCGCGAGTGTCGGCCGATGAGAGGTGTGGCGCTCGCCCAGATTCGCGCACACGCGGGACGCTACGTCGCGTCGATACTGGCGGTGGTGATCGCGGTCGGCTATATCGTCGCGACGTTGACCTTGAGCTCGACCGTCGATGCCAGTATCGGTAAATCTCTTGCCTCGCAGTATGAATCGACGGATGCCGTCGTATCCGGAGACGGCATCAGCGAGGCGAGCTTGACGGCGATCGACGGCGTGGCGGCAGCCGCCGATGACGTCTCGGCAGCCGTCCGTGTCGATTCCGAGGCGAAGGGGTCGTCGTACGGTGATCTACTCACGGTCGCCGCGCACGAGCAATTACGTTGGGAGAAACTGTCCGAGGGTGTACTGCCCAGTGGCCGTGGGGAGGTTCTGGTCAGCGCAGAGTCCGGGATTGCGTTGGGTGCTCGAATCTCGGTGGTGGTGCCGAACTCGACGGCCGACAATGTCACACCCACAGCTCGGGTGGTCGGACTGGTGGACCTCACGGGTTCGGCGCAGCGGCTCGGCGGCGTGAAAGTCTTCGCGACCGCAGATCAGGTGATCGCCTGGACCGGGGAGAGCGCGAAACGTCAGTTCCGGGTGGCCGGGGACGGTTCGATGTCCCAGGATCAGTTGGCCGATCGACTCCGCGCCGCGCTACCGGCGGATTCGACGGTGATCACCGGCGCGGCCGCCGCGCACAACGCTGCCGCGCACTTCACCGGCGGCTCCAAGCTCATCGAGAATCTGCTCCTGGCCTTCGGGGCGATTGCCGTGGTGGTGGCGGCGCTTGTCATTGCGAACACCTTCGCGGTACTCCTCG
Source organism: Rhodococcus sp. 27YEA15 (assembly GCF_049739425.1). NCBI lineage: Bacteria > Bacillati > Actinomycetota > Actinomycetes > Mycobacteriales > Nocardiaceae > Rhodococcus > Rhodococcus sp. 27YEA15. Next base: position 3,103,470 of record NZ_JBMHHW010000001.1, on the reverse strand, counting down.
CCGCTCGAACGCAGGAACTGGCCCTGCTGCGCTGTGTCGGCGCCACCGCCAAGCAGGTTCGCCGGAGCCTTCGCGCCGAGGCCGCTGCGGTGGGCGTCGTCGCGTCGGTGATCGGGGTTGCCCTCGGCGTCGGACTTGCCTGGTCGATCGGCCTGGTGGCCACGGCGGCGCGCGCGCCGATACCGCTGTCGACGCTGAAGGTCCCCCCGATCGGACTCGGTGTAGGACTCGCGGTGGGAATCGTGATGACCATGGCCGCGGCATCTTCTCCTGGCCGGACGGCGACGCGACTCTCTCCTTTGGCGGCTCTGCAGCCGATGGAATCCAAGCCGGAGAGGATTCAGGATTCCGTTGTTCGTCGATTGTTCGGTGCGGCTGCACTTCTCATCGGCTTGGCAGCGACGGCAGTGGGAGTGTTCGGCCAACTGGTACAGGCGGCAACGGTGGGAGGTCTTCTCTCGTTCGTCGGAATCGTTGCGCTGTCAGGACGAATCGTCCCGGCCCTCATCAAGGCCGCGGGCGGAATCCTCATGCGAGCGGTGGGTCCGGTGGGCGCGTTGGCGGCCGGGAACGCCGGCCGAAATCCTCGACGGACGGCGGCCACCGCTACGGCCCTGCTGATCGGCGTGGCCCTGACCAGCACTCTGGTGGTGGGTATCGCCACCGTCAGGCAAGCGGCACCGGCAGCCATCGACAACCAGTTTCCGGTCGACGTCATGGTGAGTGCGGCCGGTTCGGCGTCGCTGCCGAGCGAATTGACGTCGGCCATCGCGTCAGTGGACGGAGTGGATGCGGTCGGTGCGCGGGAGAAGGCGGAGGTGACGATCGACGGACACGGCGTGGTGGCGGGTTACAGCGTCGACGCCGGCCAGGCCAAGGACGTGTTACGGGTCGCGATATCACTTCCCGCGCCGGGTCAGCTCGTACTCTCGCCGGCTGATCTGAGTGAGCACGGTTTCGCGGCGGGAGACACTGTAACGGTGCGTGGCGATCGCGGCAATGTGACGCTCGTGATCGCCGAAGGCACGAACGGGCAGCCCGCGCTTCTCGATCGCACTGATCTGTACACGATTTCGGCAGCGCCGCAAACGGATTCGTTGTGGGTCCGGCTGGCGACGGACTCCGATGCCCAGGCGATCGCCGCGACCGATCGAATTACGGATCTGGCTCGCCGGGACGCTCCGGGCAGCGACGTCCAGGCAATGACGGCCATGCGAACGGCACTCGATTCGATATTGACCACGATGCTGATGGTGGTGGTCGGGTTGTTGTCGGTGGCAGTTCTCATCGCGTTGATCGGAGTCGGTAACACCTTGGCGCTGTCCGTTCTGGAACGGCGTCGCGAAACGGGACTGCTTCGGGCACTCGGGGTGACGAAGAAGGGGGTTCGAGCGATGTTGATCTGGGAAGCACTGCTCGTCGCCGGAGTGTCCTCCGTGATCGGAGTTCTCTTCGGAACGGTATTCGGCGCCGCCGGAACCGCGTCGGTGTTCGGAATCGGCGACGTCAGTCTCGTCGCCGTCCCGTGGTTGCAGTTGGCGATCATCGTCGTGGCAGGTGGAGGCTGTGGAGTGATCGCCTCACTGCTTCCCGCCCGGCAAGCGGGATCGGTCTCACCTGTGACGGCCCTCGCCGACTAGAACTGTGTGGTGATCTTCTCGGTGCCCACTCGGCGTGCGATCGCCTCCGCGTCCGGGTGGGCTACCTGCACGAGCGAGGCCCCGCCTGCCAGTACCGCGAGGAGGCCGTCGATCAGTTCCTCGGCCGAATCCCACGGCAGACTCGACAGCACCCGATCCGACGACGTCACGCCGCGAGCGGTCGCCGCCGCTGTCGCGGCCGCGACCGTCGCCGCGACATCACGGCCTTCCAGCGCGTAACCGGCTCCGTTGCTGCGAAATTGGTCGCCGTGCACGCGGATGGATGTCGCGTAGTCGGTGACACCGAGCGGAAGGTCGGACAGTCCTTTGCCGAACGCGTCCAGTGAGAGTGCCGCCACTTCCGGGATGTCCGCGACGTCGTCGAGACGGTCGGCGGTGACGAAAGCCAGTTCGGCATCCGCGTCGGGGGAGAGCACCACTTCACCGCCTGCCCACCACACCCCGAGCAGAACCGCGACGCTCTGCCAGTGCGCCGGCAGTAGCACCACGACCTTGCCCCCCGGTTCGAGGGCGAACTCGTCACGCACCATGTTCGCCGTCTTGGCTGCCCAGTTCGCGAGGGTGCTCGCCGACAACTCGATTCGTTCGCCGGTGGCGTCGTCGTAGTAGGTGACGCGGGGTCCGGCCGGATCTGCGGCCAGCACGGGGCCGAGGAGGGCGTCGGTCAGGTTGTCGACTGAAGTAGGCACCCGATCACCTTACGTCGGTAGATGCGGGGACATCACGCGGTCCGCGTCAGTTCGCACAGCGCGGTCCGCGTCAGTTCGCACAGCGCGGTCCGCGTCAGTTCGCACAGCGCGGTCCGCGTCAGTTCACACAGTGCGGTCCGCCGGCCGCGGCGTCGATCGGTGGGGCGGCGGGAACCGGGGTCGGGCTGGTTTCGGCGGTCGAGGGTAATTCCTCGCCGGTACCCGCTTCGTCCGTCGACAACGTCTCGGCGGACAGTGGGCCCGTGTAGTCGTCGGCGAGCACGACCCGGACTGTGCCGGCGGACAGGCTCGAGTCGGTTTTCACGCTCAGCCCGCCGAGGGCCTGCGCAACGGCACGAGCGCCGTCGTCGTCCGAGGCGGCGAACACCGTCGACTCCGTGACGGAACTGCCGGTGTTGTTGCCGATCTCGCCCTCTCGGTACCCGAGTGAGGTGAGCGCCTCGGCTACACCACTTGCCATCCCGGCGACATTCGTGTCGTTGACGACCTCGACGGTCACTGTCGACGGGTCGATCGTCACGGCCGGGGCGGTGGTGGTCTCCTCGACGTCGGCGCCGACCAAGCCGGCCACGTACTTCTTGACGGCCTTCGGATCGACCTTGACGATGGACTCGCCGTAATCGGTCATCCCGTTGATGTCCAGGACCGGGATGGTCTCGAACTTCACGTTGCCGCCTGCAAGATTCTGCAACTGCTTGGCGAAGTCGATGATGTCCCAGTTGTCGTCGATGACCACCGACCGCTCCACGGCGGTGGCGAGTTGGCTGAGTTTGCCGGGATCGCTGAGGGTCTTCGCGCTCAGTACCTTGCTGACCAGTGATGCCATGAACACCTGTTGGCGCACGATTCGGTCGAGGTCACCGCGAGGAAGGTCGTGCCGTTGACGTACGAAGCTCAGCGCGTCGGCGCCGTTCAACGTCTGTTCCCCAGCCGGAAAGTTGGCGCCGGACAGCGGCTCGTCGACGGGTCCGTTGAGGCAGACACCGACTCCGCCGACGGCATCGGTGAGAAGGACGAATCCCAGTAGTCCGATCTCGGCGTAGTGGTCGACGGTGATTCCGGTGAGACCGGCCACCGAGTCGATCAGCGCGGTTCGGCCGGCCTTGGTGGACTTCGTGTCCGCGTCGGCGTCGCTCGCTCCCTCGTCGACGAGGCGTAGCCGCTCGGCTTCCTTGGTGGAGCCGAACGCGCTGTTGATCTTCGCCATGCCGATCCCCGGAATGTTGACATACGAATCGCGGGGGATCGAGATGGCGGTCGCGGAGGATCCGTCGTTGGGAACTCGAATCAAGATGATGGTGTCGGTGTTGGAGGCCACCTCGTCGCCTGCCCGCAGTGAGTCGAGCTCGCTCTGACTCAGTGAATTCCCGTGCGCGTCCGTCCGGCTGTCGGTACCCACCAACAGGATGTCGATGGCGCCGTCCTTGGCGCCGCCGAGACCGAGTCCGCTGACTGTGGTCAGACTGTTCCGCAAGCTGTCCACACCGCGCCAGGCGAACCCGGTGACCAGCAGAACTATCACCGAGACGACAGCAACGCCGATCCGAACCGGATGCACCGTACGACGTGTCGTCCCAGGTTGTGGGCGTTCGCGGCGCGGAGTTTGCTGGTGGGACACACAGCAAGGTTACTGGTCCGACGCTCGGGGGCGTGTACTTCGACGCGGCGTGCCACACTGTCGCCTGTGACTGACATTCTGCTCACCGGGGCACACGGACAAGTTGGAGCCCAGGTAGTCGTGGCGGCCCGAGCAGCAGGTTTCGGCCTGCACGCAGTGGGTTCGGCGGATCTCGACATCACCGACAGAAGCGCTGTCGACGACGCGGTCCGGCGTGACTGGACTGTGATCAACTGCGCCGCGTACACCGCCGTCGACGCCGCGGAGTCCGACGAGGAGACGGCTCGCTCGGTCAACGAGACAGGGGTTCGCAATCTCGCGCAGGCATGCGCACGGGTGGGCGCCAGGCTCGTTCACGTGTCCACCGACTACGTATTTCCCGGTGACGCCGCCGAGCCGTACGAGGTGGACGCGCCAACCGGTCCGGCGAGCGTCTACGGACGAACCAAACTTGCCGGTGAGCGCGCGATTCTCGAGTCCGGCGCAGACGCGGCGATCGTGCGGACAGCATGGGTCTACACAGGTGGATCCGGTGATTTCGTGGCGACCATGCGCCGACTCGAGGGCGAGCGGGACACTGTCGACGTCGTCGACGACCAGATCGGATCACCTACCTACAGCGTCGATCTGGCAGCCGGTTTGGTGGAACTGGCAGGTCGGTCCTTCACCGGGTCGTCGACGCTGCACGCAACCAATGCCGGTCAGGTCAGCTGGTTCGAGCTGGCGCGGGCGGTATTCGAGGAGATCGGTGCAGATCCGGAGCGGGTGCGTCCGTGCAGTAGTGCGGCGTTCGTTCGCCCTGCACCGCGACCGGCATATTCGGTGTTGTCTGCACAGGCATGGGCGGCGGCCGGGTTGACTCCGCTGCGTCCTTGGCGTGAGGCGTTGCATGCCGCACTGACCTTGGCGTGACGTGTTGCACCACCGCGTCGAACTGAGCAGTGCGCCGACACGACCGCGCGGGCAGCTAGGCTGACCGGCGTGAGTCCGAAGCTGGCCGTGGTAACGGTAACCTATTCGCCAGGCGAGCATCTCGAGAACTTCTTGAGCAGTCTCGCCGAGGCGACAACGGAAAGTCCCCAGGTCATCTTGGCCGACAACGGATCCACCGACGGGGCGCCCGAGGCGGCCGAGGCGGGATACGAGCACGTCAGGTTGTTGCGCACCGGGGGAAACATCGGATACGGCGGGGCGATCAACCGTGCGGTAACCGAATTGGATCCGGACATCGAGTACGTCGTGATCTCCAACCCCGACATTCGGTGGTCGCCCGGCTCGCTGGACGAGTTGCTTGCCGCCGCCGAGAGATGGCCCCGCGCCGGAGCGTTGGGGCCGATGGTGCTCGAGCCGGACGGCAGTCCCTATCCGTCCGCCCGCGCTGTGCCGGACATCACATCGGGGATCGGGCACGCACTCTTCGGCACCGTGTGGCCGAAGAACCCGTGGACGGCGCGCTACCGTCAGGACGACGAAGCGGCGTCGGAGCGGGTGGCCGGATGGTTGTCCGGATCCTGTCTTCTCGTTCGTCGGCCCGCATTCGATGCCATTTCCGGATTCGACTCCCGGTATTTCATGTACATGGAGGACGTCGATTTCGGTGATCGCCTCGGAAAAGCGGGGTGGCTCAACGTGTTCGTGCCCGAGGCTGTGGTCACGCACACGAAAGGTCATGCAGCCGGCCGCAATCCGGAACTGATGTTGCCTGCGCATCATCGAAGTGCCTACCGATTCCAGGCCGACCGGCACCCGAAGCTGTGGCAGGCGCCGTTGCGGCTCGCGCTCCGCGCCGGACTGGAGGTGCGATCGAGAATCGCCGTCGCCGCCGCCACCCGGGAACGATCACGCACCGACCTTGTACATGACGAATCACCGTCCGAGATCGTATCGGGCCCGGACCGCGAGGGAACACAATGACCCAATCTGCATCGACCGACGCTGTAATTCTGGTGGGCGGCAAGGGGACTCGGTTGCGTCCCTTGACGCTCTCAGCTCCCAAGCCGATGCTGCCCACTGCCGGAGTGCCCTTTCTGACGCACCTCCTCGCTCGCATCGAAGCAGCAGGAATCAAACACGTAGTTCTCGGTACGTCGTTCAAGGCCGAGGTCTTCGAAGAATACTTCGGCGACGGCTCGAAGATGGGGCTCGAAATCGAGTACGTCGTGGAAACGGAACCGCTGGGCACAGGTGGCGGTATCCGCAACGTGCTCCCGAAGTTGCGCGGCGACAACGTCATGGTGTTCAACGGCGATGTTCTCGGTGGTACGGATCTGAACGCCATTTTGAGCACGCACCGCGATACCGAGGCGGACGTGACTCTGCACCTGGTGCGGGTAGGCGATCCGCGCGCGTTCGGTTGCGTTCCGACCGACGACGACGGTCGGGTGTCGGCCTTCCTGGAGAAGACCCAGGACCCGCCGACCGACCAGATCAACGCCGGCTGTTACGTGTTCAAGCGCGAGATCATCGAGCAGATCCCCGAAGGGCGAGCTGTGTCCGTCGAGCGCGAGGTGTTCCCGAGTCTGCTCTCCGCCGGTAAGCGTGTGTTCGGTCACGTCGATTCGTCGTACTGGCGCGACATGGGCACCCCGGAGGATTTCGTCCGTGGATCGGCCGATCTGGTGCGGGGTATCGCACCGTCGCCGGCTCTGAGTGGTCCTCGGGGGGAGTCGCTGGTGCATCCCGGGGCCGGAGTGGCACCCGGAGCCGTTCTGGTGGGCGGAACCGTCGTCGGGCGAGGTGCCGAAGTAGGTGCAGGAGCACGACTGGACGGTGCCATCCTCTTCGACGGCGCGGTGGTCGAAGCGGGCGCGGTGGTCGAGCGATCCATCCTGGGCTTCGGGGTCCGGATCGGCCCTCGGGCACTGGTGCGCGACGCCGTCATCGGCGACGGCGCGGACATCGGCGCCCGCTGCGAACTCCTTCGCGGTGCGCGGGTCTGGCCGGGCGTCACACTGCCCGACGGTGGTGTGCGTTTCAGCACTGACGTGTGATGGTTAGCAACGCTACTGGGATACTGGTCCGATGACTGATCTCCCGAAGCGTTACGTCGCCCTCGGTGACTCGTTCACCGAGGGCGTCGGTGACACAGATGAGCGGTACCCCAACGGACTTCGTGGTTGGGCCGATCGTGTCGCCGAGCAGTTGGCGGTAGGAAACCCCGAGTTCCGGTATGCCAATCTGGCGATCCGAGGACGGCTCCTCGGTCCCATCCTCGACGAGCAACTCGCACCGGCGTTGGCGCTGCGGCCCGACCTGGTCAGTATCTACGCGGGCGGCAACGACATCATGCGCCCCAAGTTCGACGTCGATGCCGTTGTCGACCGATACGACACCGCCATCGCGCAGCTCACTCGATCGGGTGCGCGGGTCGTGATGTTCACCGCCTACGACACCGGTTGGTCGGCGTTCTTCGGCAAGCTGCGCGGCCGTCTGGCCGTCTACAACGAATTGGTCCGGGAAGTCGCCGATCGACACGCGGTCACCGTCGTCGACTTCTGGCGGTTCCGGGAGTATCAAGATCTGCGTATGTGGGATTGGGATCGGCTGCACATGTCGCCTGCCGGCCATCAGAACATGGCCGTTCGCGTACTCGACGCCCTGGGTGTCGATCACGAACTGGTACCGCAGGACCTCGGCCCGGCGCCGGTACTGACCAAGGCGGAGAACCGTCGCGAGGACCGGCAGTGGACCCGGGATTTCCTGGTGCCGTGGTTTGCTCGCCGAGTACGCGGAACGTCGTCCGGTGACGGGATCGTCGCCAAGTATCCGGAACTGATCCAGCCGACCAGGCACTGACAGGTCTTCCGGTCAGGGCCGACTACCGATCAGGCGGACAGCCGCATCCGGGCGTGAGCCAATTCGACCAGGTGGTCGATCGATTCGCGTTCGGCATCGGGCGGGAGTGCATCGACCGGCCACCAACGCAGATCGGTGGACTCCTCGCTTCGGACGATCGGTGAACCGTCTGGCGCGATGACGAGGAAACGTAAATCGAGGTGCCTGGTCGGAACGCCGAGCGAACACGTGATGGGGTGGGTGTGTGCCGAGAGCAGCGCAGCGTCGATGGTGATGTTCGCGATCCCGGACTCCTCGCGGGCCTCACGCAGAGCCGCGTCGATCACGGTGTCGTCGTCGGGCTCGCAGTGCCCACCCAACTGGATCCACCGGCCTACCTTCGGGTGCAGCGTCAGAAGCACGTTCCGGCCACTCTCGTCGAGGACCAACGACGACGCCGTGACATGTCCGGGCGCATGTCGACGTAGACACCCGTCCGGTGCCGAGTCGAGGAACGCGAGCATCGTGTGCCGTAGCGACTCGTCGGCAGCGTTCGGAGTCGACCACTCGGTCAGCATCGTCCGCGCCGACGCGTGTAGAGATTGCGCGCTCATCGCGTCACAACTCGACGAGCGAGTCGGCCGGATCGCCCGCCGCACGCGGGGTCAACGGTTCGAGAGGATGTCCGATCGCGACGGCGCCGAGCGGCTCCCAGTCGGCAGGTAGATCGAGATGCTCGCGCACCACGTCGGCGGCGAAGATGGTCGAACCGATCCAACAGCTCCCGATCTCGCGGGTCGCCAGCGCCACCAGCAGGCCCTGCACCGCAGCCCCGGCCGCCACGGTGAACATCGTCGACTCCGCAGCGGTGCGCCGCGCGTCGGGGTAACTGTGTGCTCCGTCCGGGACGCAGAACGGAATCACCACCTCGGGAGCGTCGAAGAGGATGTCGCCGCGGGCGACGCGGGCCTCGATCGCGGCCTCGCTACGCCCGTCGGAACGTAGATCCGCTTCCCATCGGAGGCGGAGCGCGCCGAGGAGCTTTTCGCGAATCTCCCTGGTACGCAACCAGACGAAGCGCACCGGTCGGGTGTGGTGTGGTGCCGGAGCGGTCAGCGCCTCGGCGATCGACTGCCGAATGGCGACGGCGTCGACGGGCTCGTCGGCGAACCGGCGGATCGAGCGGCGCAGCAACAGCGCCTGACGTCGGCCCATGTCCGTGGCCTCCGCAGTGCCGAGCCAGAACAAGTCCTCCGGCCCTCGGCGGATCAGGTCTTGACCGGTGGAACCGTCGTCTTCGACTCGCAGGCCGCGGACCACGGCTACGGGGACACCCCCGAGCTTGCCCTTGACCAGATCTGCGGCGGCGGCGATCTCGTCGGCCACCGCGATCTCCGTGACCACCAGTTCGTTGCCCTGGCTGTCCTGCGTGCCGAGGTAGCCGTGCAGGACTGCGATTCCGGAGGAGCCGATCGCGGCGTCGGTCTGGCCGTTACGCCAGGCGCGCCCCATCGTGTCGGTGACGACGACTGCGACAGATGCACCGGTGAGCTCGCGGATGCGGATGCGCAGGTCCGATGCGCTCGAATCGGGATCCTCGGGAAGCAGCGCCAATTCGGCGCCGTCGACGTTGGATCCGTCGATACCGGACGCGGCCTGAACGATGCCCAGCTTGTTCTCGGTGATGAGCGTGCGACCCTTGCGCGCGACCACCCGGACGGCCTCTTGATCGACGAGTACGCGGCGTGCGGTGTCGCGCTCGTCTGGATCGGTGGGAGCGGCGACGATGCGGCCCTCGACTTTCGAGAAGACCTTGCTCGTCACGACCACCACGTCGCCGTCGGCGAGCCACGGCGCCGCGCCGACGAGTGCGACGGCCAGATCGTCTCCGGGGCGGAACTCCGGTAGTCCGGGAACCGGGACGATCTCGACAGCGCCGCCGGGGGAGTGGTCCAGTTCGAGGTTCACCGAACTCTTTTCGGCCGTAGTGGGTTTCTCGGATGCATTCACGGTGTCACTCCCGCGATGTCGAACGCGGTGCGCACCATGTCCGCGGTTGCCGCGGGATTTGTCATCACCAGGGGGATGCTGCGCACATCCACACCCTCGACGTCGGCTTCGTCACCCTCGTCGATCAGCCAGCCGTCGAGGATGCCGTTGACCGAACGTGCGCCGAAGTGGCGACCGATCGCTTCCGAGGACGTTTCGACTCCGATGACCGTGAGGCACTCGTCCGCCATGCCACGCAACGGTTTCCCGCCGATCACCGGTGAGAGTCCGACGACTGTGGCCGGGGTGGTTCGTAGTGCACCGCGGATGCCGGGCACAGCGAGCAGAGCGCCGACGCTGACCACGGGGTTGGACGGCGCGATCAATACGATGTCCGCGTTCTCGATCGCGTCGAGCACCCCGGGTGCGGGCTTGGCCTGTTCGGCGCCGACGTGGGCGAAGCTGTGCGTCGGCACCTTGGCGCGATATCGCACCCACCACTCCTGAAAGTGAATCGCTTTCTGCTCACCGTTTTCCGGGTCGGTGATCACGACGTGCGTCTCGCTGCGATCGTCGCTCACCGGGAGCAGCGTCACCCCGGGATTCCAGCGATTGCACAATGCTTCCGTGATCGCCGAGAGCGGGTAGCCGGTGCGCAGCATCTGGCTGCGGATCAGGTGAGTCGCGATGTCGCGGTCGCCGAGGCCGAACCAGTCCGGCTTCGCGCCGTACGCCGCGAGTTCGGATTTGGCGTTCCAGGTTTCACCGGCGTGACCCCACCCGCGCTCGGTGTCGATACCACCCCCGAGGGTGTACATGCACGTATCGAGGTCCGGGCAAATCCGCACACCGTGCATCCAGGCGTCGTCGCCGACATTGACCACGGCCGTGATCTCATGTGGGCCTTGATATTTCTCGACGGATTCACCTCCGACGACACCGAGTGCATGTTGCACGCCTTGCAGGAATCGGGCACCGCCCACACCGCCGACCAACACAGTCACCTTCACACCTGAAGAGCCTAGGCGGTCTCCGGCTGCGCCGATGCGCTGGGCGGCACCTCGACAGTTCGGGGGTGGAATAGTAGTTGATTGTGCTCGCTTCGCTTGACCGCGACACGCTGGGCGTGTGTAATCTCAAATGTGTCATTCCAACCGCTACTGGCGAGTTAGCTTGCAGCGGGACCTGCTTCGAACAGGCATTCGAAACGGGTCGACGGGGTGGGGTGGAAATGGAGTCACAATTCTGCGCTATTACAGGTGAGGAGGCGGAACGATGCCCAATGAAAATGTCGAGATGAGCTCTCTGGCAATGACAGTAAGCGACGAGCCGCGGACCGATTCCCGAGCAGGCGCAGCAGAAAGTGCCTGCAGCAGTGATTTCGACGGAGCGAGCACTCGGCCGGTTTTGAGTCTCGTGACGGGCTTCGAAGAATTGTTCGACACGATCGAGGATCAGTGGCAGGAGCGCGCACTGTGTGCGCAAACCGATCCCGAGGCGTTCTTCCCCGAAAAGGGCGGATCGACGAGGGAAGCCAAGCGAATCTGCCTCGGTTGTGAAGTTCGTGACGAGTGCTTGGATTATGCGCTCGCCAACGACGAGCGGTTCGGAATCTGGGGTGGGTTGTCCGAGCGAGAGCGACGGCGACTCAAGCGGGGGATCATCTGATTTCCGGCTGAATCGGTTGTGTCGGCGTTGTCGCCGACGGAGCGGAAGCGAGCAACAGCCCGACCTGCAACGGGGAATTGCAGGTCGATCACAGGCTGCTCCTTCACAAGCTGCTCCTTCACAGGTAATCCGGGCTCCGGTAGCTCGCCGGGCGCCGAGATGTGCAGAACGGCCGGGCATCGGCCGAGTACCCGGCCGGCCTCTGACACACGTCCGGAGGACGGAGTCTCGAAGTCGGAGCCTCGAAGCCGACGAAAGCCGGTCAGTCCTCGTCGGGGAGGGTCGGATCGATGATCTGCGGGTCCACACCCAGATAGGTCCCGACTTGATGGACCAGAACGTCGTGAACCAAGTCGGTGAGTTCGTCGGCGCCCTTGGCGCGCTGTTCGAGTGGTCGTCGGAAGAGCACGATTCGTGCGCGAGTGGTATTCCCGTAACGATCGATCCCGGCCGGAACGAGCCGCGAGAGCGGAACCGGCCCGTCGGCGACAACTTCCGGCGGCCAGGTCACGGACTCCGGATCGCGCGCGTGGATCTTCGGGACCTCGTCGACGGCGATATCGAGTTTCTTCAACCGTTCGTGCCACGTGCCGTCGACGGGAGCGAACGCATCGAGCACCAGCAGGTCGAATTTCTCGGCACGCGTCTTACGGGCAGGCACGTTCGGCGGCAGGAGCGGGCCACGCAGACCTCGACCACGACGCTCGAGCGAGCGAGTGGTGACCGGGCGTCGACGACGGGGGTGAGGCATGGCGTCGAGATTACGACAGCGCAATCCGCTCGGTGTGTCCGAGTAGGTTCCGCGGGCAGGGGGGACTAGGCTTCGTGCCTGTGAGATCTCTGCGTCGTTGCTGCCGCCCCGGGTGTAAGAACCCCGCCGTCGCGACGCTGACGTACGTCTACTCCGACTCCACCGCCGTCGTGGGTCCACTGGCCACGGTTGCCGAGCCGCATTCCTGGGATCTGTGCGACACCCACGGCTCGCGAATCACCGCTCCCAAGGGGTGGGAACTGGTCCGGCACGAGGGCGGTTTTTCCACCAGCTCGCCCGACGAGGACGATCTGACCGCATTGGCCGAGGCTGTTCGGGAAGCCGGCTTGGGTGATCGGGGGCGGTCACGCGAGAGTTCGGATGAGGACGTTCGTCCTGCGTCTCAGAATGCGGCCCGCACCGGTCGTCGCGGTCATCTGCGAGTTCTGCCCGATCCGGCCAACTGACGCGACCGGGACCCCGTCGTCAGACACGATGTCCGGCGCTCCGAGGCGCTAGGCTCGCTGGAGTACTTCCAGCACCCGAGTACTACATGCCCAGGCACCAGTGTGTCGGGGCATGTCCCGTGTGAAACAGGGGTGCGCGCACAAGGAGAGTATTTCAGTGGGGCGAACAGCCGAATCGGTTGCTGCAATCATCAAGGCGTACGACGTGCGTGGAGTGGTCGGAGAGCAGATCGACGACGATTTCGTCCGCGATGTCGGCGCATCGTTCGCCAGGCTGGTTCGTGACGAGGCCGGCGCCGCCACGAAGGTCGTCATCGGTCACGACATGCGCGCGTCCTCCCCGTCCCTCTCGGAAGCCTTCGCCGACGGCGTGACGTCACAGGGTCTCGACGTGGTGCAGATCGGACTCGCCTCCACCGATCAGTTGTACTTTGCCTCCGGCCTGTTGGATTGTCCCGGAGCGATGTTCACCGCCAGCCACAATCCGGCGAAGTACAACGGGATCAAGATGTGTCGTGCCGGCGCCAAACCGGTCGGTCAGGACACCGGACTCGCTGTGATCTCCGCCGAAATGGTCGGCGGAGTTCCGGAGTTCGACGGCCCGGCAGGGACCGTCAGCAGCGCCGACGTACTCGCCGACTATGCGAGCTACCTCCGCGGCCTGGTGAACCTCTCGTCGTTGCGGCCGCTGAAGGTCGCCGTCGACGCCGGTAACGGTATGGGTGGACATACCGCGCCTGCCGTGTTCGGACCGATGCCGCTCGAGGTACTGCCCCTGTACTTCGAATTGGACGGTTCGTTCCCGAACCATGAAGCCAACCCGCTCGACCCGGCAAACCTCGTCGACCTGCAGGCCTACGTCCGCGAGACCGGTGCAGATCTCGGACTTGCCTTCGACGGTGACGCGGACCGTTGCTTCGTCGTGGACGAGAAGGGCGACCCTGTCTCGCCGTCGGCCGTGACTGCGCTGGTCGCCGCGCGGGAACTGGCCAAGGAACCCGGCGCGTCGATCATCCACAACCTGATCACCTCGCGGGCGGTTCCCGAACTCGTCGCCGAACTCGGCGGTGTGGCGGTCCGTACCCGGGTGGGACATTCGTTCATCAAGCAACAGATGGCAGAAACCGGAGCGATCTTCGGCGGGGAGCATTCGGCGCACTACTACTTCCGTGATTTCTGGGGTGCGGATTCCGGAATGCTGGCTGCGCTGCACGTGCTGGCCGCCCTCGGTGAGCAGGATCGGCCGTTGTCGGAATTGATGGCCGAATACACCCGCTACGCCGCATCGGGCGAAATCAATTCCACCGTGGCAAACGCCGCCGACCGCACCGATGCCGTCCTGGCGGCGTTCGCTGACAGGACCGAATCCGTCGACCGTCTCGACGGTGTGACGGTCGGCCTGGCCGACGGCAGCTGGTTCAATCTGCGGGCGTCCAACACCGAGCCACTGCTGCGACTGAACGTGGAAGCGCCCACGTCGGAGGACGTCGCGGGGCTGGTCAGCGAGATCCTGGCAATCGTCCGATCTTGATCGCTGTCGGTCGTGGACGGGTTTGTCGGTGTACTTACCGCCTGGAATAGTTCGAGACGGTAGGCGCGTCTACTGGTGGTTGTTCACCACGACGGCCGCCGAAGTGAAATGCTGGAACAAGTCGAGCAGACACCGGTACGCCGTGTCTCCAATTCGGTACGAGGGTAAGGGGGTGGCGAGATGACGGCGTCGATGCCGCTTCTCGATCTCGACGACGGCGAGGCAGTCACGGCGGCCGACGCCGAAGGGTTGCTGCGGGCGGTCGCGATGGGCGGGGCGCAGATCCGCTCGACCGCCGCGGCGGTCGCCGACGGAGTTCTGGGACGGCTGATCGGCTTCCGCCCGCGAAGTGTCATCCTGATAGCGGGCAGCGGCGGTGCCAGACACGCCGCGAGACTGGCGATCGCGCTTGCCGGAAACTCGATCGGCGCACCGTTGCTCGTGCTCGAACACACGCCGTCGTGGGCCGGTCCGTTGGACGTCGTGGTCGTAGCCGGTGACGATGCCGGCGACCCGCGTCTGGTCGAGTCCGTCGACAGCGCGGTGCGGCGGGGTGCGGAAGTGGTGGTTGCCGTACCGGACGAAGGTCCGATGCGCGCCGCCGCAGCGGGTCGAACTGCGGTGCTGGCGCCACGACTGTACGTGCCGCCGCGACATACGATGACACGGTTTCTGGCGGTGTTCCTCGCCGTCGGGGCCGTGATCGAGGACAGGTCACCGCACGGTCGGCCCTGGGAGGCGCTCGACCGCGTCGCCGACGCGGTCGACGCAGAGGCGGTGCGAAGCGGTCCCGGACGTGAAGTATTCGGCAATCCCGCCAAATCACTGGCCACCCGAATGCTGGGCCACCGGGTTGTCGTGTGCGGAAATGGTTCCGTGGCAACAGTACTGTCCGAGTATGCGAGCGCCGCTCTGCTGGCGTCCGGAATCAGTGCCGCCGCCGCCGACCTCTCGGACGTCATTCGAGGGGCCCGGATGTTGTATGCGCCGCGTGCTGTCGGCGGTGATTCGGTTTTCCACGATCCCTTCTTCCACGATCCGCAGCTGGACGGAGCATTGCCCGGAGAATCGGTGCGGGCGTTCGTCTTCACCACCGAAGCGGATCAGGCGGATACCCGGCGACGTATGGACGCGTTGGCCGACGCAGACCTGGTGGTGTCTGCAGACGACGATCAGAGCGACCCGGGAATCTCGGAAATGGAGCAGGTATTCGTGTTGGCCTCGCGGGTGGACATGGCGGCGGCCTACGCGCAGTTGACGGGCGGTGCTTAGAAATTGCTCGAACTCGAAGGTGCACTCAGGTCCTACGCCTGGGGATCGCGGACCGCTATCGCCGAGCTGCAGGGCCGCCCCGTCCCGTCGAATCATCCGGAAGCGGAACTGTGGTTGGGTGCGCATCCAGCCGATCCGGCCCGCGTGATCTCAGCCGGGGTACCGGAATCGCTTCTCGACGTACTGGGGCGGGACTCGGCCAGGCAGTTGGGGCAGAACAACGTCGGCGTCTTCGGTGAGCGGCTGCCGTTCCTGCTCAAGCTGCTGGCAGCGGAAGAGCCGCTCTCACTGCAGGCGCACCCGAGTGCGTACCAGGCAGCGGAAGGGTTTCGCCGCGAGAACGAACGTGGTGTGCCGATGGACTCGCCGATCCGAAACTACAAGGACGGCAGCCACAAGCCGGAACTCGTCGTCGCGCTGAGCAGATTCGAAGCACTCGCGGGCTTTCGGGAGCCGACCAGAACTGTCGGTCTTCTCCGCGCGCTGTCGACAGCGGAATTGGAACCGTACGTCGGGCTGCTCGACGGCCAACCGGATTCCGGTGGATTGCGCGCCCTGTTCACCACCTGGATCACGTTGCCGTCCTCGGTGCTTGCCACTTTGCTACCCGCAGTTCTCGCCGGATGCATCGACTACCTGTCCGGTGGTCACACCGAGTTCGTCCCAGAGGTCCGTACGGTGCTCGAGTTGAGTGAGTCGTATCCGGGGGATGCCGGGGTACTTGCAGCGCTGTTGCTCAACCGGGTCACACTCGAACCCGGACAGGGATTGTTCCTGGATGCCGGAAATCTACATGCCTATCTCAACGGATTGGCAGTGGAGATCATGGCCAACTCCGACAACGTGTTGCGCGGCGGGCTGACCCCCAAACATGTCGACGTGCCGGAGCTGTTACGGGTATTGGACTTCGACGGTGCCGATATCACCGTCCTGGATCCGGCGCCGCGCCCGGGATCGCAGATCTACGAGTACCGCACGCCCGCACCGGAGTTCAGGCTCACCAGAATCGAGTTCGACGTGGGGTGCGGCGAGGCGGTCGTGGCGGATCAGGGTCCGCGAATCGTGATGTGCACGGCGGGGACGGTGACGGCCACCTGCGGCGACGACGTACTCGAACTCGGGTGTGGCACGGCGGCATGGATTTCCGCGGCCGAGCCGAGCGTCCGATTCACGGCGCAGACGGTGCGTGCGCAGGTTTTCCTCGCCGCCGTAAGTGGCTGACCGCCCGATATTTTCGGTAGATGTGCCGTAGCCTTGCAGCCGCAACAACAGTCTCGGAGTGTGGACTGTTCGTGAGTTGAGGAGTTCGGAGTGTCTGCTCAGGGTGGGAAAAAAGCGATTCTCGCGGCGTTGGGTGCCAACGCCGGAATCGCCGTCGCGAAGTTCGCGGGATTCTTGATCACCGGCTCGTCGTCCATGCTCGCGGAGTCGGTGCACTCGGTGGCCGACACCTCCAACCAAGGGC
The DNA here is from genome assembly GCF_049739425.1 of Rhodococcus sp. 27YEA15. NCBI lineage: Bacteria > Bacillati > Actinomycetota > Actinomycetes > Mycobacteriales > Nocardiaceae > Rhodococcus > Rhodococcus sp. 27YEA15. The sequence continues at coordinate 3,086,564 of NZ_JBMHHW010000001.1, read as the reverse complement.
TGCTCCTCCTCGGCCAGAAGAAGGCGGAGCAGGAAGCCGATCAGCTTCATCCGTTCGGATACGGGCGCAGCAGGTACTTCTATTCGTTCGTGGTGGCACTGGTGCTCTTCACGCTCGGCTCGCTCTTCGCGATCTACGAGGGCATCCACAAGATCCAGCACCCCGAGGAACTCAACTCGGCATACGTGGCCGTCGCGATCCTCGTCATCGCGATCGCGCTCGAGGGCTACAGTTTCCGAACCGCGGTCAAGGAGTCACGGCCGTTGAAGGGGAGTTCGTCGTGGTGGGGCTTCATCCGTACCTCCCGTAGCCCCGAACTTCCGGTGGTGCTGCTCGAGGATACCGGCGCGCTGATCGGTTTGGTTCTCGCACTCGGGGGAGTGGGTCTGACCATGATCACCGGCAATCCCGTCTTCGACGGGATCGGAACACTCTGCATCGGAGTCCTGCTCGGTGTCATTGCGATCATTCTCATCATCGAGATGCAGAGCCTCCTGATCGGTGAGGGCGCCACTACCGCCGAAACGGACGCGATACTCGCCGCGCTCGTCGACGGAACACGTATCGAGCGAGTCATCCATTGCAAGACCCAGTACTTGGGCCCGGAGGAGATTCTGGTGGCGGCCAAGATCGCTGTGCGTTCGGGATCGACGATCAGTGACGTGGCAACTGCCATCGACGAGGCTGAAGCTCGGGTGCGTGCAGCGGTGCCCGCGGCTCGGGTCATCTACCTCGAACCTGACCTGGATCGGACAGCTTCCGAGACTCACTGACCGCCGCCGCCCGCCACAGCGAGACCCCGCGAGATCAGGCTGGGCCGGTCTCGCGCGTCCTGCGGTTCGGGGCCGAGTGCTGTGGTGTTCGCTTGCGTGGCGATGTTGTCCCGTCGGAAGGACTCCGGCTTCGCGCTGTGAACGATTCCCGGCGTGGTCGTCGGCTTACCGCGATCGAACTTTCGCGGCCGTCGAGAGCGGATCGAACCCGGAGTCTGGACAAAATTGCTCATTTGTCTATCGATTTTACAAAAGTAGTTGTATTGTCCAAACCATGGTGAATTGACTCACACATCGAGTGGGTCGATCCGAATGGAGGCGACATGTCGACATCCGTCAGCGCGCATACCGATCAGGTGGATTCGCCGGATCAGTGGCGCGACAAGAAGCGATATCTGTGGTTGCTCGGACTCGTTCCGCCGACCGCGGTGTTCCTGGCCACCGGATTGGTGGCGCTGTTCAATCAACTCGGCTGGAACGCGGTGTCACCGATCTGGTGGTGGATCGGCCCGCTGCTCGTCTACGTACTGCTTCCCATTCTGGACGTCTTCTTCGGTCCGGACGGGCAGAATCCCCCGGACGAGGTGATGGAACGACTCGAGAACGACAAGTACTACCGCTACTGCACCTACGTCTATATTCCGTTCCAGCTCGCCGGCCTGGTGTGGGCCTGCTACCTCTGGTCGGCGACGAACCTGTCGTGGCTCGGAATCGACGGTGGGCTCGGGCTGGTATCGAAGATCGGTCTGGCGATCAGCATCGGCTGCGTCGCCGGAATCGGCATCAACACCGCTCACGAACTGGGGCACAAGAAGGACGACCTCGAACGCTGGTTGTCCAAGATTACTCTGGCGCAATCTTTCTACGGTCATTTCTACATCGAGCACAATCGAGGACATCACGTCCGTGTCGCGACACCGGAGGACCCGGCTTCGTCCCGGTTCGGGGAGAGTTTCTGGACGTTCCTGCCGCGAAGCGTATGGGGGAGTCTGCGCTCGTCCTGGTCGCTGGAGAAGACGCGTCTCGATCGACTCGGAAAGAAGCCGTGGACGATTCGCAACGACGTGCTGCACTCCTGGCTGATGTCCGTGGTTCTCTTCGCAGTGCTCACGGCGGTGTTCGGGCTTTCGGTTCTTCCGTTCCTTCTGCTGCAGGCCGTATTCGGGTTCTGCTTACTCGAAACCGTCAACTACCTCGAGCACTACGGCTTGCTCCGTCGCAAACTCGACAGTGGACGCTACGAGCGTGCCGCTCCGGTGCACAGCTGGAACAGCGACCACATCTGCACCAACATCTTCCTGTACCACCTGCAGCGCCACAGCGATCATCACGCCAACCCCACCCGTAGATACCAGACGCTGCGGAGCATGGACGGAGCGCCCAATCTGCCCAGCGGATACGCCAGCATGATCATGCTGGCCTACTTCCCGCCGTTGTGGCGAAAAGTGATGGACCCCAAAGTCCTTGCCCACTACGACGGCGACATCACACGAGTGAACGTGCAACCGTCCAAGCGTGAGCGCATCCTCGCCAGATACGGAGCCCAGTGATGAATGCCTACCGGTGCCCGGTATGTCAATACGTCTACGACGAGACGGCAGGCGCTCCGCGGGAAGGGTTTCCGGCCGGAACACCGTGGGCGAACGTCCCCGACGACTGGTGCTGCCCCGACTGCGGTGTGCGCGAGAAGTTGGACTTCGAGGCCGTCTCGACCGAAATCAGGAGCGGATCGTGAACGTGTACAAGCTGTATCAATGCGCGCAGTGCGGATTCGAATACGACGAAGAAGTGGGCTGGCCGGACGACGGCATCGAACCCGGAACCCGCTGGGACGACATTCCGGACGACTGGAGTTGTCCCGACTGCGGCGCGGCGAAATCCGACTTTTTCATGGTCGAGGTCGAACGGCAGTAGCGCGCTTGCCGGCCCGGCTCTCACACGGGTGCCGCCCCGGCTCTCACGCGGGTGCCGGCCCGGCTCTCACACGGGTGCCGGCCCGGCAGCGGTAAAGTCGCATCATGACTTCGACTCGCACCAGGCCCGCCCCGAAAGAGGCGTCCCGCCTGCTGCTTCGAGCGTCCGTCCTCGACTCGATGCGTGATCTGTTGCAGGAGAAGGGCTGGTCGGAGGTGACACTGACGGCCCTGGCCCGTCGGGCGGGCGTGAGTCGGCAAACTCTGTACAACGAATTCGGCTCCCGGCAGGGGCTCGCCGAGGCATACGCCCTGAGGCTGGCCGACGCCTTCGTCGACGCTGTGGACGCCGCGATGATCGCGAACGTCGGGCGCAGTGTTGCCGCACTTACCTCGGGGTTCGGGGCGTTCTTCGCGGCCAGCGCTACCGATCCCCTGGTGCGCTCGCTCCTGACCGGTGAGGCGAAACCGGACCTCTTGCGACTGATCACCACCGACAGCGCAGTCATCATCGACCGCGCATCGACTCGGTTGGCGGAAAGTTTTCAGCGAGGCTGGATACAGGCGTCGGCGGCCGATGCCGGTATTCTCGGTCGGGCAATCGCGAGACTGGGGCTCAGTTACATCTCGATGCCGCCGCAGTCGGTGGCATCGGTGTCGGAAGATCTCGGCGCTCTTCTGGGACCCTATGTCGACGCGGTACGCGTCGAACTGGACGCGCTCTGACCTGTCGTCGTCGAACGTGTGACCATTGACCGTGCCGGTGGTGTGCTCATCGGGGCCGCGAGCGGATAGCCTTGAGCGGAGTATGCACGTCAACCAGGAGAGGCAGATGACGACCTCAGTTTCAACTACGCCCGTGGCCGAGAGCCGTAACGGCATCGACTTCAAAGTTGCCGATCTCTCGCTCGCGGAGTTCGGTCGCAAGGAAATCCGTCTGGCCGAGCACGAGATGCCCGGCCTCATGGCGCTGCGCCGCGAATACGCAGAGGTATTGCCGCTCAAGGGCGCTCGCGTTTCCGGATCGCTCCACATGACCATCCAAACCGCAGTTCTGATCGAGACCCTGACGGCGCTCGGCGCCGAGGTGCGTTGGGCCTCGTGCAACATCTTCTCCACCCAGGATCATGCGGCTGCGGCCATCGTCGTCGGCCCGCACGGCACCGAGGAAGAGCCCAAGGGTGTTCCCGTCTTCGCGTGGAAGGGCGAAACGCTCGAAGAGTACTGGTGGGCCGCCGAGCAGATGCTGACCTGGCCCGGTGAGCCGGCAAACATGATTCTCGACGACGGCGGCGACGCCACCATGCTCGTGCTCAAGGGTGCGCAATTCGAGAAGGCCGGCGTCGTGCCGCCGACGGACGACGATCAGGACTCCGACGAGTACAAGGTCTTCCTTGCTCTCCTGCGTCAGTCGCTCGAAGCCGACAAGGGCAAGTGGACCGCTGTCGCCGAGTCCGTCCAGGGTGTCACCGAAGAGACCACCACGGGCGTTCTGCGCCTGTACCAGGTGGCCGCAGCCGGCGAGCTCGTCTTCCCGGCCATCAACGTCAACGACTCGGTCACCAAGAGCAAGTTCGACAACAAGTACGGCACCCGCCACTCGCTGATCGACGGCATCAACCGTGGCACCGACGTCCTCATCGGCGGCAAGAAGGTGCTGATCTGTGGCTACGGTGACGTCGGCAAGGGTTGTGCGGAGTCGCTCGCCGGCCAGGGCGCCCGCGTCCAGGTCACCGAAGTCGACCCCATCAACGCGCTGCAGGCCCTGATGGACGGTTACGACGTCGTCACTGTCGAGCAGGCCATCTCCAACGCGGACATCGTCATCACGTCCACCGGTAACAAGGACATCATCACCTTCGAGCACATGAAGGCGATGAAGAACCAGGCGATCCTGGGCAACATCGGTCACTTCGACAACGAGATCGACATGGCCGGTCTCGAGCGCGCCGAGGGTGTCACGCGGCTCAACATCAAGCCGCAGGTCGACCAGTGGATCTTCGAGGACGGAAAGTCGATCATCGTGCTGTCGGAGGGGCGTCTGCTCAACCTCGGCAACGCAACCGGCCACCCCTCGTTCGTGATGAGCAACAGCTTCTCCAACCAGGTCATCGCTCAAATCGAGCTGTGGACCAAGCCGGAGGAGTACGACAACGAGGTCTACCGTCTGCCGAAGCACCTGGACGAGAAGGTCGCCAAGATTCACGTCGAGGCGCTCGGCGGCACGCTGACCAAGCTCAGCAAGGAGCAGGCGGAGTACATCGGCGTCGACGTCGAAGGCCCGTACAAGCCCGAGCACTACCGCTACTGAGCGGACTCGGCCCGCCCCGTCGGATACGACGATCTCGCCCCGGTTCGCAGTTGCGGGCCGGGGCGAGGTGCCGGTGGCCGGCCGCATAAGGTGACGACTCGTGGGAATACTCGTGGCAGTGGAAGGTCTCGACGGCGCCGGCAAGCGGACGCTGATCGGCAAAGTGGTCGACGAACTCGGGCGATCGGGTCGATCGGTGGCCACTCTCGACTTCCCGCGGTACGGACGCTCCGTTCCCGCCGACCTCGCGGCCGAAGCGCTCAGAGGTGCGCACGGTGACCTCGCCCACTCCGTCAACGCGATGGCGGTCCTGTTCGCGCTCGACCGGGCGGGTGCCTGCGAACAGATCACGGAGTTGTCCGCGAGCCACGACATCGTCCTGCTCGACCGCTACGTCGCCTCCAACGCCGCGTACAACGCGGCCCGGATGCGGCAAGGCGTCGACGGTGAGATGGTGGCGTGGGTTCGTGAACTCGAATTGGTACGCCTCGCAATGCCCGCACCGGACCTGCAGATATACCTGCAGGTTCCCGTGGAGTTGGCGGAGCAGCGTGCCCGTGGCCGGGAGGCGCAGGACGCGAGTCGTGACCTGGACGCCTACGAGCGGGACGGGGACCTGCAAAGTCGCACCGGCGCGCTCTACGCGGAACTTGCCGCAACCGACTGGGTGTCACCGTGGTGGCTGATCGGTCCGGAAACCGGAGCCGTGGAACTCGCGCAACGGCTCACCGAGTTCGGATGACGCCGGCTCGGAACGGCGAAAACCGGGGAATTGCGGCACAGTGGATGGCGTCGGGCCGACGGGTGCACGGCACGCCGCACAGTGACGTTCGGTCGGAATCGACTCTCGAAGATGCAACGATAGGGACATGAAACCAAGGATTCTGGTTGTCGACGACGACACGGCTCTCGCCGAGATGCTCACGATCGTGCTGCGTGGTGAGGGATTCGATCCCTACGTCGTAGGCGACGGAACTCTGGCACTCGCGGCGGTCCGGGAGACGCGTCCCGATCTGGTTCTGCTCGATCTGATGCTGCCGGGTATGAACGGAATCGACGTGTGCCGCGTCCTGCGGGCCGACTCCGGAGTCCCCATCGTCATGCTGACCGCGAAGACGGACACGGTCGATGTCGTCCTCGGGTTGGAGTCCGGTGCGGACGACTACATCATGAAGCCCTTCAAACCCAAGGAACTGGTCGCGCGAGTCCGGGCGCGCCTGCGCCGCACCGAAGAGGAGCCGGCGGAGCTGCTCAGTATCGCCGACGTCGTCATCGACGTTCCCGCACACAAGGTCAGCCGCGGCAGCGAGCACATCTCTCTCACCCCACTCGAATTCGACCTCCTGGTTGCCCTCGCCCGTAAGCCGCGTCAGGTCTTCACCCGCGAGGTACTGCTCGAACAGGTCTGGGGATACCGGCACGCGGCTGACACGCGACTGGTCAACGTCCATGTCCAGCGCCTGCGTGCGAAAGTCGAAACTGATCCGGAGAATCCCGAAGTGGTTCTGACGGTCAGGGGGGTCGGCTACAAGGCCGGCCCGCCGTGACCAGAGTGTCCCGGTGGCGTCGCCGTCTGAGCAGATGGCTGACGCCGCTTCTGCGATGGTGTCGTACGACGAGTAACACCCTCGCGCACACGTGGCGTCGATCGTTGCAGTTGCGGGTGGTGGTCTCGACGTTGACGCTGTCGTTGATCGTCATCGGCATCCTCGGTGTCGTGCTCACCAGCCAGATCACCGATCGCCTCGTCGAGGCGAAGATCACGGCGGCGCGAGAAGAGATGGATCGGGCTCGCTCGGTCGTGGAAACGCAGTCCGCCGGGGCCGACGATTCCACGGCCTTGGCTGCTCAACTCGCGTCGTTCGCATCGATGCTCACCAGCCGGAACCAGACATCCGGGCAGGCGTCGGGATCCGCGGGAACATTCGACCCGGTGCTGATCGTGCCGGGAGACGGACCACGCGAGCCCACCACATTCGGCGAGACCGATCAGATCCCGCAGAACCTGCGCGAGTTCGTCCAGCGCGGCCTGATCAGTTATCAGTTCTCCACAGTCGACAACCCGGACGGCTATTCCGGCCCGGCCTTGATCATCGGCAGCCCCACCGCGTCGTCGATCTCCAGCCTCGAGCTCTATCTCGTGTTCCCCTTGGGCAGCGAGGACCGAAGCCTGTCGTTGGTGCGCAGCACGCTTCTGATCGGCGGTGCGGTTCTCCTCGTTCTCCTCGCCGCCATCTCACTTCTCGTGGCCAGGCAAGTGGTACTCCCCATCCGATCGGCGTCCCGGATCGCGGTGCGGTTCGCCGACGGGAGGCTCAAGGAGCGGATGCCCGTTCGCGGCGAGGACGACATGGCGCGACTGGCCATGTCGTTCAACGAGATGGCCGAGAGCCTGTCGAAACAGATCACTCAACTCGAAGAGTTCGGGAATCTTCAGAAACGCTTCACCTCTGACGTCAGCCACGAACTGCGGACGCCGTTGACGACGGTGCGGATGGCAGCAGATCTCATCTACGACGGCAGTGAGAATCTCGATCCCATGCTGCGGCGATCGTCGGAGCTGCTCGTTGCGGAACTGGATCGGTTCGAAGGACTTCTGGCGGACCTGCTCGAGATCTCCCGGCACGACGCCGGTGTCGCCGAACTCGCGTCCGAGCAGTTGGACGTACGAATGTGTGCGCGGGCCGCTGTGACAACCGTTCGCCATCTCGCCCGCGAATCCGGTACCGAGCTGATCGTCGACATGCCGGACGAGCCGGTCACCGCCGATGTCGATCCGCGCCGAGTGGAGCGTGTGCTCCGCAATCTTCTCGCCAACGCCATCGATCACGGTGACGGGCAACCGATCCTGCTTCGGCTGCGGGCCGACGACAACGCCTTGGCGTTCATCGTCCGCGACAACGGAGTGGGGTTGCGGCCGGGCGAGGAAAAACTGGTGTTCAACCGATTCTGGCGATCCGACCCGTCCCGAGTGCGACGTAGCGGCGGCACCGGCCTCGGCCTTGCCATCAGCGTCGAAGACGCCAATCTGCACGACGGCAAGCTCGAGGCGTGGGGTGAGCCGGGCGTCGGCGCGTGCTTTCGACTCACCTTGCCGCGGGCTCGGGGCAAGAAGGTCGTGTCGAGTCCGTTGCCGCTCAAGCCGGCAACCGCCAAATTCGTCCGAACGCCCAGTGCCGCCGACGTCGTCGCGGAGCCGGTGGGGGAGGACACGTCGTCGATACCGGTGCCCCGTGACACCGAACCGCGCGGTAGTTCCGTCCCCGGAGGTGATCGTCAGTGACGCGTATCGGAAGGCGCTGCGCGTGTGCGCTCGCGTTGGTGACGGTGCTGTTCACCGGAGCGTGCGCGAGCCTGCCCGCATCCTCGTCGCCGCAGGCGATCGGCACGCTCGAGACAGTGGCCCCCGGTACGTCGGCCGCGCCGCCTGCACCCGGCCGCGAACCCGATCTGTTGGTCCGAGATTTCGTCAAGGCGAGTACCGACCCGTCGAGCCGCCATCTTGCCGCGCGCCAGTACCTGACGGCGGACATGTCCGCGAGATGGGACGACGCGTCCAGTGCGATCATCGTGGACAAGATCGACACGTTGTCCGAATCTCGGACCAGTACCGAAGCCGTCTACACGATTCGCGTCAACAAGGTCGGCCGCCTCGAACCCGGAGGCATCTATGTGGCCGAGGAGGGCAACTACGAGGCCAAGATGACGCTCACTCTCACGGACGGTGAATGGCGCATCAGTGATCTGCCGTCCGGCGTCATCATGGATCGGGCGCAGTTCCTCGGTGCGTATCAGCGTAAGTCGTTGTTCTTCCTCGATCCGAGCGGCACCACGGTAGTTCCGGACCTGCGATGGATATCGGGGACCCAGGACCAGATGGCGGCGCAACTGATCGGTCTGCTCGTCGACGGGCCGAAAGAGGCTCTGGCGACCGCGGTGCGCAATCAGCTGGGTGACGGAGTCGCCGTCATCGGACCGATCACCAAAGCCGACGGAAATCCCGGCCAGGTTGGTATCGGCCTGGGTGGGGTACGGATCAACTTCCGCGTCGACACGGACATGAGTCCGGTGGCACGCGGGCTGTTCGCGGCTCAGATCATCTGGACACTCGTCAACGCCGACATCGCCGGACCTTACGTGCTGTTGGTGAACGGCGAACCTCTCGATCCGGCACACGCCGACGGCTGGACGAGCGCCGACGTGGCGTCGACCAATCCTCTTGCCACCACCAGCGCCACGGTGGGGCTGCATGCGTTGCGCGCCGGATCCCTGGTCAGTGTGACCGAGCAGAACGTGGCACCGGTTCCGGGTTTCGCCGGTACCTCCGACAATCTGGTGGCGGCGGCTCTGTCTCGGGACGGCAAGTCGGTGGCGGCCGTGGCCGACACCCGTGGGCCCGATCCGGCGACTCGCTTCGATCTCGCACTCGGCGGGTACGGGGACGGGTCGGTCCGGGCACTCGAAGGCAGTGCCATCACCCGTCCGACGTGGGAGTTGGACAACAACACGGTATGGGTGGCCGTCAACGGGAACACCGTCGTCCGCGCCGTCCGCGAGCCGGGCACCGGGAAGGTGTCGGTGACCAACGTCGACGTCGGTGCGCTGGCGCCGTTGGGTTCGACCATCACCGAGTTGAGGCTGTCGAGGGACGGCGTCCGCGCGGCGATGATCGTGGACGGCAAGGTGTATCTGGCGATCGTGGTGCGCACACCCAGCGGCGTCTACTCGTTGACGAGTCCACGCGCGGTCGCCGCGTCACTGGGTTCGACGGCGATCTCGCTGGATTGGAGTAACAGCGACACCGTGGTGATCGCCCGGAGTGCGGCGGACATCCCACTCGTTCAGGTAGCGATCGACGGCTCGCGGATGGACTCTCTGCCCAGCCGAAACCTGACCGCGCCCGTGGTGTCGGTGGACGCGTCACCGACCACCGAGTACGTCGCCGACGCGCGGGCGGTGTTCCAACTCAACAACAACGATCCCGCCGGTGATCGACTGTGGCGGGAAGTGCCGGGTCTGACGGGGCAGAAGGCGATTCCGGTCCTTCCCGGCTGACTTCGTGTCGGAGCCCTGACGCATGCTCAGGGGTATGGGTGTGTGGGATCGGTCGTCGATCCGGAATCTCGGCAGCGGACTGCTCGATCTCGTGTTGCCACGCGAATGCGGCGGGTGCACTCGCCCGGGCCGGCTCTGGTGCGAGGACTGCAAGGCGGAGTTGAGCGACACTCCGATTCGGTTGGCGCCTCGGGTTGATCCCGGCGTGCCGGTATGGTCCCTCGGACGCTACCAGGGTCCGAGGCGTCGAAGCGTGATCGCGCTCAAGGAACGTGGTCGGACGGATCTGGTGGAGCCGCTGGGGGACGCGGTAGCGGGTGCGGTGGCGTCGCTGTACCGGTGGGGAGAACTGCCACGCGATGGGATCGGTCCGTTGATTCTGGTCCCGGCACCGTCGAGGTCTCGCGCCGCTCGGGCGCGGGGCGGGGATCCGGTCGTCAAGATCGCGCGGGCGGCAGCGCACGCTCTCGGTCCGGGCGTCGCCGGGGTGCGGCAACCGTTGTCCCTCTCGCGTGGTGTACGCGACTCGGTGGGATTGTCGGCCGCCGAGCGGATGACCAACGTCGCCGGGAGGGTCGGATGCGACCCCACGGTGGTTCGGACGATTCCTCGACGTGCCGACGTGGTTGTTCTCGATGACGTCATGACGACGGGATCGACTGTCGCAGAGTCTGTTCGGGCGCTCTCCGGTGTCGGGGTCCACGCCGCGCTTGCGCTCGTGATCGCCGGGGCGTAAATGAATTTCGTCGGAACGGTGGCACGCGCGCACGTTACGTACTAGCGTCGGCGGCACAGAAGAAAGCACTCGGTGGGAGGTGATACCGCGAACCTGGTACCGGGCGGAACCCCCTCGGTACTCGAATGACTAGCCGCCGCCCACTCTGGGGCGGGGCCGTATACGGGAGGTACGAGTGACGACCCCTTCGCAAGCCTCGTTTTTCATCGAGGACGCCACCACGACGCGTTCCGAGAATTCTGCCGCTCCGAGATCCGACGTCGTCGTCAAGGGACGCAATGTCGAGATACCGGACCACTTCCGGGTGTACGTCTCGGACAAGTTGGCGAAACTCGAACACTTCGATCCCTCCATATTCCACTTCGACGTGGAGTTGCAACACGAACGCAATCGACGCCAGGCAAAGAGTTGCCAGCGAGTAGAGATCACAGCCAGGGGCAAGGGCCCTGTTGCTCGGGCGGAAGCCTCCGCCGACAGTTTCTATGCGGCTTTCGAGTCGGTCATCGACAAACTGGAAAGCCGACTGCGCAGAATCAAGGACCGCAAGAAGGTCCACTACGGCGACAAACGACCGGTGTCGGTCGCCGAAGCCACCGCGTCGCTGGTGGACGCGGACAGTCTCGGGGTCGAACCCGACACCGCTCACAACTCGCACGAGTTGGAGGACTACGACGGCCCCGGTCGCGTCGTCCGGACCAAGGACCACAAGGCCGAACCGATGACCATCGACGACGCTCTCTACGAGATGGAACTCGTAGGGCACGATTTCTTCTTGTTCTACGACAAGGAGTCCGACAAACCGTCGGTGGTCTACCGTCGGCACGCGTTCGACTACGGGTTGATCCGTCTGACGTGACCGAACAGGTGGTGGGTTTACTCGTCCGCCGCCGTTAACGCCTACCATGGAATCCGGCCGGGGTTTTCGGACCCCGGCCGGATTTTCACTGTGTCACCCCGTTGTCATCCCATATGTCGCCGAAGATTGAGGACGAACAAGACTGTGCCGTCGTTGTCGCTATCGAAGCTGCTCCGTGTTGGTGAAGGTCGCATGGTCAAGCGGCTCAAGCACATCGCCGAGCATGTCGAATCACTGTCGCCGGACGTAGAGGCCCTGACCGACGATCAGCTCAAAGCCAAGACCGTCGAGTTCCGGGAGCGGTACGCCGCCGGTGAAACCCTCGACGGGTTGCTGCCGGAGGCCTTCGCGGTGGCCCGTGAAACCTCCTGGCGAGTGATCGGCCAGAAGCATTTCCATGTTCAACTCATGGGTGGAGCGGCCCTGCACTTCGGCAATGTCGCCGAGATGAAGACCGGCGAGGGCAAGACCCTCACCTGTGTACTGCCTGCCTACCTCAACGCCATCGCCGGCGACGGCGTCCACGTCGTGACAGTCAACGACTACCTGGCCAAGCGTGACTCCGAGTGGATGGGCCGCGTCCACCGCGCCCTCGGCCTCGAAACCAGCGTGATCCTGTCCGGTATGACGCCGGCCGAGCGACGTGTCGCCTACGCCGCCGACATCACGTACGGAACCAACAACGAGTTCGGGTTCGACTACCTCCGCGACAACATGACCCACTCGCTCGACGATCTGGTCCAGCGTGGTCACGCGTTCGCCATCGTCGACGAGGTCGACTCGATCCTGATCGACGAGGCTCGCACGCCGCTGATCATCTCCGGGCCGGCCGACGGCTCCAGTAAGTGGTACAGCGAGTTCGCCCGCATTGCGCCGCTGCTCAAGAAGGAAGTCCATTACGAGGTCGACATCCGCAAGCGCACCATCGGCGTGCACGAGGCCGGCGTGGAACTGGTCGAGGATCAGCTCGGTATCGACAACCTCTACGAGGCGGCCAACTCACCTCTGGTGAGCTATCTGAACAACGCGATCAAGGCCAAAGAGCTCTACACCAAGGACAAGGACTACATCGTTCGCGACGGCGAGGTCATCATCGTCGACGAGTTCACCGGTCGCGTCCTGGTAGGGCGTCGATACAACGAGGGCATGCACCAGGCCATCGAGGCCAAGGAGAAGGTGGAGATCAAGGCCGAGAACCAGACTCTCGCCACGATCACCCTGCAGAACTACTTCCGCCTCTACGACAAGCTGTCCGGCATGACGGGTACGGCCGAGACCGAAGCCGCCGAGCTGCATCAGACGTACACGTTGGGTGTCATCCCGATCCCGACCAACCGGCCCATGGTGCGCGTCGACAGTGGCGACCTCATCTACAAGACCGAGGAAGCGAAGTTCGACGCCGTGGTCGACGATGTCGTCGAGCGCCACGAGAACGGCCAACCCGTGCTGATCGGTACCACCAGCGTCGAACGCTCGGAGTACTTGTCCAAGCAGTTCACCAAGCGTGGTGTGGCGCACAACGTTCTCAACGCGAAGTTCCACGAGAAGGAAGCGACGATCATCGCGCAGGCCGGGCGCACCGGCGCAGTCACTGTCGCCACCAACATGGCCGGTCGTGGTACCGACGTCGTGCTCGGCGGCAACCCGGACATCATCGCGGACCTCGTTCTGCGCAACCAGGGACTGGACCCGGTCACCACGCCGGACGAGTACGAGGCTGCCTGGGCCGGTGTTCTCGAACAGGTGAAAGCCGAATCGAAAGAAGACGCGGAGCGAGTCCGCGACGCGGGTGGTCTCTACGTGCTCGGTACCGAGCGTCACGAGTCTCGTCGTATCGACAACCAGTTGCGTGGTCGTTCCGGTCGTCAGGGCGACCCCGGTGAGTCTCGCTTCTACCTCTCGCTCGGTGACGAGTTGATGCGACGCTTCAACGGTTCGGCGCTCGAGTCGATCATGACCCGATTGAACCTGCCGGACGACGTCCCGATCGAGGCGAAGATGGTCTCCAAGGCCATCAAGAGTGCACAGACCCAGGTCGAGCAGCAGAACTTCGAAATCCGTAAGAACGTCCTCAAGTACGACGAGGTCATGAACCAGCAGCGAACGGTCATCTACAAGGAACGCCGCCAGATCCTCGAAGGCGAGGACATGGAGGGTCAGGTCGAACAGATGATCACCGACGTCGTCACCGCCTATGTCGACGGCGCGACCGCCGAGGGCTACGTCGAGGACTGGGATCTCGAACAGTTGTGGACGGCGCTCAAGACGCTGTACCCGGTCGGTATCGATCACAAGGCATTGGCGGGGGAGGACGGCGCCGGGATCACCAGTGATCTGAGCCGCGACGAACTGCTCACCGCGCTCCTCGACGACGCACATGCCGCCTACAAGAAGCGTGAGGCGGAGATCGACGAGATCGCCGGTGAGAACGGAATGCGCGAGCTCGAGCGCCGGGTATTCCTGTCGGTGCTCGACCGGAAGTGGCGTGAGCACCTCTACGAGATGGACTACCTCAAGGAGGGAATCGGTCTGCGCGCGATGGCTCAGCGTGACCCGTTGGTCGAGTACCAGCGCGAGGGATACGACATGTTCATCGGCATGCTGGACGGCCTGAAGGAAGAGTCGGTCGGGTTCCTGTTCAACCTGCAGGTCGAGGCCGCGACGCCGCAGCCGGCGCCGGGGATCCAGGTGACGGCAGGTTCGGCTGCCGCGGCGTCGGCCACTGCGCCCAGGCCGCTGCCGACTCAAGAGGCCCCGCTCCGCGCGAGTGGTACCGCCGCTCCGAGTGCGTTGCGCGCCAAGGGGCTTGACGACGAAGGGCCGTCGCGCCTGACTTATACCGGCCCGGACGAAGACGGCAAGGCCAAGGCGACGCGCGACACCGCGGGCGAGCCGGCCGATACCGGCACGCGGCGTGAGCGCCGGGAGGCGGCACGGTCTCAGGGCAAGTCGAATCGAGCGCCCAAGTCCAAGCGCCGACGCTGATCGTCGATCGCCGCCGTACGTGAAGTGAGACTCGCGTACGGCGGTGGTCTCAGGCGAGATGAAGCGCGGTGATCGCCCAGTTTCCGGCGGCGTTTCGCTCGACCTTCCCGGCGATCGCGAACGTGCGGTCACCGCGCCGATAGGTTGCGCACACCTCTGCCGCGTCGTGGGACGAGGCTTGTGTGTGTGATCGGTACAGGCGTGCGCCACCGAGTCGGCGTCCGGGATTTTCTGCCACGGCGAGTCGGGTGATCAGGTCCAGCACGGTCGGTGCGAGTACGCCGGCGAGTTGCCGAGGTGGACGTCGGCGATCGAGGGCTTCGAGCATCAGTCGCAGTGACCGGGTCCAGAACTGATCTGCGCCGTCGGCGGTCGGTGCTGCAGCGGTGACCGCAGTACGTCCGGACGTACCGTTGTGGGGTGAGGTGCGTGGACTTCGGAGCGTGGTTCTGCTCGTTCGAGGTCGGTGGACTGCCACGCTGTGCGCCTGCGGCTCGCAGCGTGGGGCGGGCTCGAGGAACTGTGGCACGCCTGTCGGTGCGTGCTGGGTCGGTGCGTGCTGGCTGATCATGGCATCCCCCCGGATGTTTATCGGCTCTCGCACAGTGCGATTCTGCGGATCGAGGGCCATCGCTCCCCCGAGCGATGGTGAGAAGCATGTCATGAAACCGGCGAGATGTCGCCTGGATCACGACTGCGCTTTAGGGTTGGTGCGTGCGTGGACTGCTGTTGGATGTCGGTGGAGTGTTGCTCGGTCCGGGAACGGACTTCGAGGCGATGAGTTCTCTCGTTCGCCGAGCGCGGTGCGCAGGCGTCGCCACGGGAATCGTCAGCAACGATCCCGGCGGCCGGGATGCCGGCCTCGTGCGAGATCTCGGCGACGGGGTCCTGGTCGACGACGTCGTGCTCTCGGGTGACGTCGGCATGGCAAAACCTGATCCCGACATCTACTTGCTGGCGGCCACTCGACTGGGTGTACGTCCCCAAGACTGCGTGTTCGTCGACGATCTGATCGGCAATGTCGCGGGCGCGGTTGCAGTCGGAATGATCGGTGTTCTTCACGAGGACACCGAGACGACGATCGACGAGGTGTCGATCCTGTTGGATCTCGACGAAGGCCCGTCGACAGCCGGGACCGCCGGGAACAGCGGCGGACCGTCATGGTGAATCGTCTGACCACGCAGGACGCTGCGTTTTACTTCCTCGAGGACAGCACCACCCCGATGCATGTCGGATCGTTGGGGATCTTTCAGCAGACCGAGGACGGCGTCGACGTCGCGGATCTGTTCCGGCTCGTCGAGGAACGTCTGAGCGCGGTTCCGCGTTACCGGCAAAAGGTGCGCGAGGTGGTGTTCGGTGTTGCTCGTCCGGTGTGGGTGGACGACACCGACTTCGATATCACCTATCACGTTCGACGCTCGGCGTTGCCCAAGCCCGGCACGGACGAGCAGTTGAACGATCTGATCGGCCGATTGACGTCGAGACCTCTCGATCGCACCCGGCCGCTGTGGGAGATGTACCTGGTCGAAGGTTTGTCCGACAATCGATTCGCGATTTTCACCAAGTCCCATTCCTCGCTCGTGGACGGTGAATCAGCCCTCGAGATCAGCCAGGTTCTCTTCGATCCGGATCGAGACCGCCCGCCGGGTGCGGAGGAATTGTGGATGCCCGCCCGCTCGCCCGGCGACGTCGGGCTGTTACTCGGTGCGTTGGCAGATCTGGTGACCAGACCTGGTGACATCGTTTCCGGGGTCAAGTCCACGTTCGACGATCTGGCCGCTGCCGCATCCGGGGCGATCCGAGCGGTCGGAAAAGTGGCAGCTGTGGTCCGTACCGCAGCTCAGGTGGCGCCGTCGAGCCCGTTGAACGCGCCGATCTCCCGAAATCGACGGTTGGCCGTCGTAGAGACCTCGCTCGAGGATTACCGGGCGATCAGAGCGAGGTACGGGTGTGAGGTCAACGACGTCATCCTCACCGTGATCACCGGTGCGTTACGCAACTGGTTGCTCTCGCGCGGGGAGCCGGTGACCGAGGCCGGCACCGTTCGCGCGATGGTTCCGATGTCGGTGTACGTCGACGGTCCGGACAGTCCGGAGATCTCGGATCCGAATGCTCCGGGGCGGGTGTCGTCGTTCCTGATCGACCTTCCGGTCGGGGAACCCAATGCGGTGGTTCGGTTGTCACACGTCGCGCATGCCACCGAGGCGTTCGCGCGGCAGGGTAGGCGGGTGACAGCGCAGACGATGGTGCAGATGGCGGGCTTCGCGCCGGCCACGTTGCACGCGATGGGTTCGCGGGTGGCGAGCAATTTGTCGCAGCGAATGTTCAACCTCATGATCACGAACGCGCCCGGTCCACAGTTTCCGCTCTACGTGGGTGGGGCGAAGATGCTGGCGATGTATCCGGTGTCGCCGTTGTTGCGGAATCAGACACTCAGTATCGCCCTGACGTCGTACGACGGCGGCGTCTACTACGGTTTGAATGCCGACCGCGACGCAATGGCGGACGTCGAGGTGGTTCGTTCTCTGGTTTTCGAGGCTCTCGAAGAACTCAGGGATGCGAGTCGGTGAACTGACGGTAGGTCTTTCCACCAGGGCTGCCCTGGCAGCGGCTTCGGTCGTGACTAGAAGAACGTGAAGGTGATTGCATGAGGGTGTACATTCCGGCGACTGTCGAGATGTTGCAGAAGTTGGTCGCAGACCAGGAGTTGGACCCGATCAGTCGGACGGCGTTCGCGGTGACCCCGGCGCTGCGCGAAGCGTATGCGGCAGGCGATGACGACGAGTTGGCCGAGGCGGCGATGGCCGAGGCGGCTCGGGCGTCGTTGCGTCTGATCGCAGGTGCCGAAGGTGACATCACGTTCCGTCGGGCAGTGATCGCCGCCGATGTCGAGGACGTCAAATTGCGTCCGGATCTCGACGACGCGGTGGTCCGACTGGGAGCTCCGGTGACCATGTCGGAGGTCGCCTCGGTACATGTGGATCTGGAGCAGGCAGAATTGGACGTCGAACGCGCGGCGGCGATCGTCGACGCGGCAGATCTGGGTGATACCGACGCCGAGTTCACGTTGGGAGATGCCGAGGATCACGAATTGGCGTGGTACGCGACGCAGGAGCTTCCGTTCCTGCTCGACCTTCTGTAAAAGTTACTACCCGAAAGTAACCTACGGTACCGTAACCTGATAACCTACGGTACCGTAGGCGGTGGGTTCGGAAGGTGAGAGGTGGAAGTCAGATGGGTCTGAAAGACTGGATCGAGGCGCCGGCGGCATCGGTGGTTCCAGCGGCACGATCGAAGCTCAATCTGCTGCGCGGGGTGGCGGCACGGCTGACCACGCCGCTACTGCCCGACGACTATCTGCACCTGGCGAATCCGTTGTGGTCGGCGCGAGAGCTTCGTGGTCAGATCGTCGAGGTGCGGCCGGAGACGCAGGACTCGGCAACCATCGTCATCAAACCGGGGTGGGGGTTCGACTTCAACTATCAGCCCGGGCAGTACATCGGCATCGGACTGCACATCGACGGACGATGGCACTGGCGTTCGTACTCGCTCACCTCGCCGCCGAACTGGGAGAACAAGCGTATCTCCATCGCGGTCAAGGCGATGCCGGAGGGATTTCTGTCGAGTCACCTCGTCGGCGGCGCGGTGCCATCCGGAACGATCGTCCGATTGGCTACTCCCGCAGGGAATTTCGCACTACCCGATCCGCCGCCGGAGAAAGTCTTGTTCATCACCGCCGGCAGCGGTATCACGCCGGTCATGGGTATGCTGCGGACGATGAACCGTCGCGGGCAGTTGCCGGACGTGACACACATTCACTCGGCGCCCACGGAATCCGACGTGATGTTCGCGGACGAGCTCACCGCTCTGCATGCCGAGCACGAAGATTTCGTCAGTCATGTCCAACTCACCCGTCGCGACGGAAAGTTCAAACTGAGCTCGCTCGATCGGGTATGCCCGGACTGGCGTGAACGTCACACGTGGGCATGCGGTCCGCTGCCGTTGCTCGACGAGATCGAAGACGTCTGGACGGCGGAGGGGATCTCGGATCGGCTGCACATGGAGCGCTTCGCGGTCTCTCGCGTCGATGCGTCGGCGGACGGCGGGACGGTGACCTTCGGTAAATCGGGCAAGTCGATCACCGTGGACGGTGCGACCACGTTACTCGAGGCGGGTGAGCGTTCCGGTGCGTTGATGCCGTTCGGCTGCCGAATGGGAATCTGCCAAACGTGTGTGGTGCCCCTCGTCTCCGGTCATGCGATCGATCTGCGTTCGGGAAAACAGCACGTCGAAGGTGAGCGTATTCAGACGTGCATCTCCGCGGCTGCCGGCGACTGTACGCTTGACGCATAGCTTCTAGGCACACGGAGGATCACGGTGGCCATCACCGACATCAAAGAGTTTTCCCACCTCACCGAGGCCGACGTCGAAGCTCTGGGACGTGAGCTCGACCAGATTCGGCTCGACGTCGAAGATTCTCGTGGCATTCGCGATGCTCGCTACATTCGCCGAGTCATCCGGGTGCAGCGCGCATTGGAGCTGGGCGGTCGAATTGCGCTGTTCGGCAGTCGATATCGGCCGGCGTGGCTGGCGGGTACCACGTTGCTGAGTCTGTCCAAGATCATCGAGAACATGGAACTCGGGCACAACGTGATGCACGGGCAGTGGGACTGGATGAACGACCCCGAAATCCACTCGGTGTCGTGGGAGTGGGATCAGACCGGTCCGTCCGAGCACTGGAAGCGCGCCCACAACTACCAGCATCACACGTACACCAACGTGGTCGGCATGGACGAAGACCTCGGATTCGGGATCTTGCGTATGACGCGAGACGAGCCGTGGAAACCGGTCAACCTGCTGCAGCCACTGGCGAACGTGCTCCTGGCGGCGACGTTCGAGTGGGGGATCGCGATCCACGATCTATCGGCGGCGCAGGAACTCGAGGGAGCGCCGCCCCGGCAATTGAACACGCAGGCGAACAAGGATTTCGCGCGGAAGATCTTTCGCCAGGTGGGCAAGGATTTCGTCGTGTTTCCGGCTTTGTCCGGATCGGCGTGGAAGTCGACGCTCACTGCGAATGCCACCGCGAATCTCGTGCGCAACCTCTGGGCGTACGTCGTGATCTTCTGTGGGCATTTTCCCGACGGGGCCGAGAAGTTCACCGTTGCCGAATTCGAGCAGGAAACCCGGCACGAGTGGTACCTGCGTCAGATGCTCGGGAGTGCGAACTTCAACTCGGGCAAGCTGATGGGTCTGATGAGCGGAAACCTGAGCTATCAGATCGAGCATCACGTTTTTCCCGATCTCCCGAGTAACCGCTACCCGGAGATCGCGGTGAAGATGCGCGCGTTGTGTGAGAAGTTCGACCTTCCGTACACCACCGGTTCGCTGTTCAAGCAGTACCTGCTGGCCCTGCGTACCATTCACAAGCTGGCGCTACCCGATCGTTTCCTGACGGCCACTTCCGATAATGCGCCCGAAACGTCGTCCGAGTTGAGGTTTCGCGATGCCGGGATCAAGGGTGCGGCCAGGGCGGTGGTGGACGATCTTCGAACGGATCCGGTGACCGGCAAGCGACTCGGGTTGCTGACCGCGCTGTCCACCCAGGCGCGTCAGCGCATGCCCAGACGCCGAAAGTGATTTCGATTACATCGCCGGGCTGTCAACCTACGGTCTCGTAAGTTACGTTAGAGTAAGTGTCGAAGCGACAGCCGACGAATGGACTTCTCGGTACATTCGCGCCTCGTCCCGAACTCATCGCTCGTCGATCCAACTGCTAGGAGGCTTCCATGGCGATCGCAGACGTCAAGGAATACGCGCATCTCACCGAAGCTGACGTGGAGGCGCTCGGTCGCGAGCTCGACGCCATCCGCCGCGACGTCGAGGCGTCGCGCGGGGAGAAGGACGCGCGCTATGTGCGCAACGTGATTCGTCTACAGCGGTCACTCGAGGTCAGTGGTCGCGCCGTGTTGTTCGCGAGCCGCCGTCGTCCGGCCTGGCTGGCGGGAGTCGGTCTGCTGACGCTCTCGAAGATCATCGAGAACATGGAACTCGGGCACAACGTGATGCACGGGCAGTGGGACTGGATGAACGATCCGGAGATCCATTCCACGTCGTGGGAGTGGGACGTGACGGGGCCGTCAGCGCACTGGAAGCAGACGCACAACTATCTCCACCACAAGTACACCAACGTCCTGGGCATGGACGACGACGTCGGATACGGGCTGCTGCGCGTCACTCGTGATCAGCGGTGGAAGCCCTTCAACGCCGGCAACCTCGTCTACAACACTCTGCTGGCGCTGTTCTTCGAGTACGGAATCGCAGCACAGCATCTCGAGCTCGGCAAGGTCGCCAAAGGCCGTGCCGACAAGGAGGAGACCAGGCGCAAGCTGCGCGAGGCCGGTGAGAAGATCGGCAAGCAGGCGCTGCGCGACTACGTCATCTATCCGGCCCTGACCGGTAAGGCGTGGAAGAGCACGATCTCCGCGAACTTCACGGCGAACACGCTACGTAACGTCTGGACCAACGCCGTGATCTTCTGCGGACATTTTCCGGACGGTGCCGAGAAGTTCACGAAGGAAGACATCGACCAGGAAACCCAGGCGCAGTGGTACCTGCGTCAGATGCTCGGTAGTGCCAATATCGAAGGAAGCGCGCTCATGGACTTCATGACGGGCAACCTGAGCTACCAGATCGAGCATCACCTGTTTCCCGACCTGCCCAGTAACCGCTACAAGGACATCGCCGTCATAGTGCGTCAGCTCGCGGACAAGTACGACCTGCCCTACACGACGGGTCCGCTCGCAGTGCAGTACGCGAAGTCCTGGCGCACCATCGCCAAGTTGTCGTTGCCGAACAAATATCTCAAGGACACCGCCGACAATGCGCCGGAGACGGCGTCCGAGCGGATGTTCGACGGCGACCTGACGTCCACGGTCGATCCGGTGACCGGTCGGCGTACCGGACTCAAGAGCGCCATCGCCCGCAAGCGCAAGAGCGGTAAGGTGCGTAGCCTCCTCGGATTGCGCTGACCCCTGCTGGTACGACGCCTCGGCCCGACACCGTCATCGCGGTGTCGGGCCGAAGTGTCGTAGTGGACGGGCCGGCTCAGTACTGATCGTTGGAGTTGATCGCCTCGAGTAGTTGGCGAACGGCGACGACGCGACGCGCGGACTTGCCTTCGAGGAGGTCGAGGGTGCACTCGGGATCGGCGGGCGGGCCGAGGTGCGTGCAGCCGCGGGGGCAGTCCTCGATCTGGGCAGCCAGATCGGAGAACGCGGCAACCACGTTTTCCGGTGAGATGTGTGCCAGACCGAACGATCGGATGCCGGGAGTGTCGATCACCCAGCCGCCGCCGGCCAGGGGCAGCGCTACCGACTGGGTTGAGGTGTGGCGGCCCTTGCCGACGCCGGAGACGATGCCGACGGCCCGGTTGGCTTCGGGGACAAGACGATTGACCAGTGTCGACTTTCCGACACCCGAGTGTCCGATCAGTGCGGTCAGCTTGTGGTTCAGGATCTGGGTGAGCTCGTCGAGCGGGTCGTCGCGGCCGGCGACGACCACCTCGATGTCGAGATCGGAAAACGTACTCGCGAATTCCTCCGGCGGCTCGAGATCGCTCTTGGTCAGGCACACGATGGGGACCAGCCCGCCGACGTAGGCGGCGACCAGGGCACGTTCGACGAAACCGGTACGCGGTGGCGGATCGGCGAGCGCGACCACGATGAGCAGTTGCTGCGCGTTGGCGACGACTATTCGCTCGAACGGATCAGTGTCGTCGGCAGTGCGCCGAAGCACCGTCGTGCGTTCGGACACCCGCACGATGCGGGCAAGGGTGTCGGTTTTACCCGACAAATCGCCCACGATATCCACGTTGTCGCCCACCACGATCGGCGTGCGGCCCAGCTCGCGGGCGCGCATGGTCACGATCAGGCGGTCGGGATCGCCGCCGAGGACGCAACCCCAGCGGCCGCGGTCCTTGGAGACCACCATTCCCGATTCGGCGGACAGGTGTTCGGGCCGGGTCTTCGTACGGGGACGTGATCCGCGGCCGGGCCGTACCCGGACGTCGGACTCGTCGTACTGCCGCGGACTCAGAAGCTTGCCTTGTTCGACGACTGCGAGAGCATGTCCGCCCACATGTTCTCGAATCCCGGCAACGTCTTGGCTGTGGTCGTGATGTCGGCCACTTCGACTCCGTCCACCGCCAGGCCGATGATGGCGCCCGCCGTGGCCATACGGTGGTCGGCGTACGACAGCCATTGCCCACCGTGAAGTTGTGCCGGAACGATGATCAGTCCGTCATCGGTTTCCGTGACGGAGCCGCCCAGCTTGTTGATTTCGTCGGCCAACGCGGTCAGACGGTCCGTCTCGTGGCCGCGTAGATGCGCAATGCCGCGCAGATGCGAGGTCCCCTGCGCCAGGGCCGCGAGCGCCGCCACCGTCGGCGTCAGCTCGCCCACGTCGTGAAGGTCGATATCGATGCCGCGCAAGGTGTCCGGACCACGCACCGTCAAGACGCCGTCGGCGAGTGCGACATCCGCGCCCATCGCGCTGAGGATGCCGCGGATCGCGTCACCCGGCTGTGTGGTCGTCGACGGCCACAACGGCACGCTGACCGAGCCGCCGGTAACGGCCGCAGCGGCCAGGAACGGGGTCGCATTGGAGAGATCGGGTTCGATCACCCAGTCGATGGCCCGGATCGGGCCGGGCTTGACCCGCCAGGTGTCGGCGTCACCGCCGGTGGCCGGTGTCGTCACGGCCACGCCTACTTCCCTGAGCATCTCGACCGTCATGTCGATGTGCGGCATCGACGGGACCGGCTTGCCGTTGTGGTGCACGGTGACACCCTCGTCGAACGATGCCGCGGACAGTAACAGACCGGACACGAACTGGGAGGATCCGGACGCGTCGATGGTGACGGTACCGCCGCGCAGGGAACCGGTGCCGGTGACGGTGAAGGGAAGACCGTCACCGTCGATCAATGCGCCGAGTCCGCGCAGTCCTTCCAAGATGGTGCCGAGCGGTCGCGTACGAGCCTGTTCGTCACCGTCGAAGCGGACGACACCGTCGGCCATCGCGGCGAGTGGGGGGAGGAACCGCATGACCGTGCCGGCGAGCCCGCAGTCGACGTCCGTACCGCGCAGTTTTCCGGGGGTGACGCGCAGCGTGGTGGGATCACCGTCTTCGTCGACGCCGACGCCGAGATCTCGTAGTGCCGCGATCATCAGGTCCGCATCTCGGCTGCGGAGTGCACCGCGCACCGTCGACGGACCGTCGGCGAGGGCTGCGAGGATCAGGGCACGATTGGTGATGGATTTGGATCCGGGCAGCGTCACCACTGCGTCGACGGGTGTTTTGGCCCTCGGGGCGCTCCACAGACTCAGACTCACGAGGTCCATCTTCTCTCATCGGTGCGGGAATGGTCGAAACCGTGCCACCCTGGGTGTCATGTGCGGAAGGTATGCGACCACTGCGGACCCGGCCACCCTGGCGGTGGAACTGGACGCGCTGGACGAGACAGACCATTCGGCTGGAGTTTCAGCCGACTTCAACGTGGCGCCGACCACCGAGGTGCTGACCGTGAGTCTGCGCCGTGACCGTGACGATCCGCAGAGCGCGCCGAGGAAACGTGTCCGCCGCATGCGGTGGGGACTGGTGCCGCCGTGGACCAAGGAGCTGGGCAAGGGCCCGGTGCTGTTCAACGCACGCGCAGATTCACTGGCCGACAAGCCCGCGTTCCGAACCTCGTTCGCGTACAAGCGCACCCTGGTCCCGATGGACGGCTGGTACGAATGGCAGACCGAACCGCTCGGTGGCAGGAAGGCCGCGAAGATTCCGTACTACCTGCACAGCGGTGACGATACTCGGCTGTTCATGGCCGGACTGTGGTCGGTGTGGCGTGATCCGAATATCGAGGACGCCACCCCCGTGCTCAGTTGTTCGATAGTGACGGTCGACGCGCTCGGGCACCTCGCCCAGGTGCACGATCGGATGCCGCTGGCTCTGCCCGCGGATCGGTGGGACGCGTGGCTCGATCCCGATCACCGCGCTGATCAGGCACTGCTCGAACCGGTGCCGGATCTGTTCGCGAGGATCGAGATCGATCGCGTTCGCCCACTGGTCAACAGCGTCAAGAACAACGGGCGCGAGTTGATCGAGCCGGACGTCGACCGGGCCGGTGAGCAGATCAGCCTGCTCTAACCGAGCGACCAGGTGACCGTCACCTCGAAGGAGACCTGTCGGGTACCGGGGGCGAGCGCGATGTCGGCCATGGATGCGTCCGGTGAACGCAGCACGTTCTGCTCACTGGAGGCGTTGTGCGCCTCGGTGATGGTGACGACACCGTTCAACGACGTGCCGGACAGGTCCGCGTACTGCTGCGCCCGATTCTTCGCGTCCTCGAACGCGCGACTGCGGGCGTCGGCGAGCAATCGGGAGTCGTCGTCGATATCGAAGGTCACGCTGTTCACACGTGCCGCGTCACCGCCCGCCGCTACGCCTGCGTCCAGAACCGCCGATGCCTTGTCGAGATCGCGGACGACGACACGCACCGAGTTGGTGGCCTGATAGCCGGTCACCGTGCCCCCGCCGTACGGTCCGCCTGCCGCGTCGTACCGCGGCCCCACCGACACGTTGTCGGTCTGCACGTCCTCCGCGGAGACACCGGCGGCGACCATCGCGTCGATCATCCGACGTGCTTTCTCGTTGGACGCCGACAGAGCCCCCGAGACGTCCGACGCCGAGACGTCGACACCGATCCCGGCAGTGAGAATGTCCGGGGCGCCGCGGACCTGTCCCGATCCGACGACGGTGACTTCTTTGACGCTGTGGTCGGAACTTCCGCAGGCGGTGAGTGAGACGGTGACCGCTGCCACTGCGGCTGCCACTGTGAGTGATGGTCGTGATGAGCGCATGGGGGAGACCGTAACGACTCGGGTGCGTTGCTCGGGGGACTTCGAGGGTTGTCGCGATGTCCGGGGCAACCTACCGGGCAACAGCGCCACTGATCGATGCGTAGGCCACGAAGTTCTTCGAAGACAGAGTGGTCCCGTTCTCGAGGTAACACGTGACCAGAACCAGTCGGCCAGGCAGCTTTCGGCGCAGTTCCGGGGACGATTGAGCTTCCCCGACCTTCTCGTACAAAGCTGTCTCCTGTACGACGTACTCGACGGTGCCCGCGTCGGTTTCGATACGGACGGTGCTTCCCGCCGAGATCTCCGGGAGTCGGTCGAAAACAGCGTCCTTTCCTGCCGCTGCATGCCCGATGACGAAAACCGTTCCATCGCTGTCAGTTCCGGGCATGCTGCGGCAGCCAACCCAGAATGCATGGTCCAGATCGGGCGGGTCCAGAATCGGGCAGGCGCCGGCGGGCATCGTGCGAATCTCGGAGTCGATACCGAGGTCGTCGATCGACAACCGATTCGGGATCGACATCGGGACCTGCGCACTGTCCATCGAATCCACGGGAACCTCGTGCGCGGGTGGACGGCTCACCGGCGGCGGAGCGTCCTCGGGTGTGGCCGGCGCCCCACATCCGGTGAGTAGGAGCACCGACGCCGTCAGGAGCAGGGCGCGAATCCGGTCAGTGTGCGCGTGTGTCACGACGGCGACGCAGCACGAAGGTTCCGGTGATCAAGGCGATCAGGGTTGCCGATCCGATTCCGGCGATCACCGCCGACGACGGCCCGTTCGATTCATTCTTGCCGGTCTGGAAGACGAGGGCGTCGTCGTACGCCAGCGGTACGAAGGTGCCGTGTGGGTTGTCGTATCCGTGAACCAGGTACCCCTCTGGGGTCTCGGTGACGTAAACCGGTTCGCCCTCGGGACCGATAGTGGGGGCCGGAGTGTCGGAGTCGATGCGAGGAACGTCGACGATCGGGATCGCTACCGGCGTGGTTGTGATTTTCGTGCCGGTCGTGGTCGGAATCGACGGTGTTGTTGTTGCCGGTGTGGTGGTGACGGGTGTGGTGGTGACGGGTGTGGTGGTGACGGGTGTGGTGGTGACGGGTGTGGTGGTGACGGGTGTGGTGGTGACGGGTGTGGTGGTGACGGGTGTGGTGGTGACGGGTGTGGTGGTGACGGGTGTGGTCGTCACCGGCGCGGGGTAGGTGGCGGGAGTTGTTGTAGCATAGGGATTTTCGAAATCAGACTGTCGGCTGGACATCGGCTGCTCGCCATGTTCGCCGTAGTGGTAATTCTGGCCGTGGACCTGCACCCACGTCACCTCGAACGCCGACCAGCCGGGGAAGTCCGGGTGTGAGGCGATATCGAGCACCCACGGGGATGTGCCGATGTACTTCTCGGTCCATTGTCCGTTGCCGTCGATATGCGTGCCCAAGTGCATGGTGGTGCCGGTTTCGGGATTTCTGATGGTCAGATTTACGTGATCGCCCTGGTTGGCGCTCTGTCCGGCCGGGTAGTAGACCGTCACCAGTCCTGGCGATACGGAATACTGACGTTCTCCCGCGGCTGTCCCGTCGTCCGGGGTGGTCCAGGTGTCGCTCCGGGGCGTGCTCGTCGGACGTGCGGTAGTTGCAGCTGCAGTAGGGGTGCTGGAGGGTGTGAGAGTTGCTCGTGCTTCTGCGGTGTTCGTCGGCTGCGCGAGGGTCGGGCTCGCCGATGTCGATTCGCCATCAGTAGCGGTAACGGGGGTGGCGGTAGCAGGGGTGGTGACGGCGAATACCGCGAAGCCGGCGACTGCGATTGTGGCGGCCAGGGATCGCACGCGTCTGTTCTGGTACTTCACGGTGGTGCCGTCCTTCCGATGATTCGCAAATGTGCGGGCGCGCCGTTGCATGCACTGCTGCGACAAACCGAGCACTCCCGAGTTGGGCAAGATGGTTGCTCGAATATTGCCGTCGAGCAACCCTGCGTTCGCTAGAAGTTAACTAGAATGTGACCGCGTTCGTCAAGTCCTGGCGTGCACGACGCGCATCACGTCATTCTGATTTGCGAAAATCACCCTGTGTAACGGATTTCGACCGTTCAGTCAGCCGGGCGGTTCGCGGGTCGAGTGTGCAGGAGGCGGAATCTGTCGCCTGATTCTGGTTACTGTCCGGTATGGGAAAGTTAACCAGCGGTAATTGTCGCCGTGGCGGCACCACTCAACGAAACGAGATCCGTCGGGCGCAACTCGATCTCGAGACCTCGCCGACCGGCACTGCACAGAATGCGATCCCATCGAAGCGCCGAGACGTCGAGCACGGTTGGCAGCTTCTTTCGCTGTCCAAGGGGAGAGATCCCGCCGAATACATAGCCGCTCGACCGTTCGGCCTCGAGGCGATCCGCCATGCTCGCCTTGTTCGCACCGAGGGCGGCGGCCGCCGCTTTGAGTGAGAGCTTGTCCGGTACTGGAAGAACGGCGACGGCGAGGCTGCCGGTGTCGAGTTTGATCACGAGTGTCTTGAAAATCTGGGCCGGTTCGACGCCCACTTTCGTCGCCAGAGCCGCGACCGCCTCGTCACCGAACGATTCGGAGCGGGAGTCGTGGCTGTAACTGTGCACCAGATGCGTAGTCTTCGACTTCTTCAGCAGTGCTGTCGCTGGCGTCGCGGTTCCGGCCATTCGGACACTCTAATCGGATCGTGGAGTTCGGGAACAAACGGCGTCGAACGTGGTGTTGGAACCCGGTGACCAACTCGCACGATCTCGATGCGAGAGCAGGAACGGACAATCACGAACCCGAGGAGCGACTGTGCAGGCTGTGTGCGAGCGACGACCGGCCGGTGGGTCGGAACTTGCGTTGGCGGTAACCTTGATCCCTACGGCGAGCGAAGGGATCAGAGTGCTGGAACACGACCGGCCCGAGGACGACCAGCCAGAAGTCGCGCAGGTGCCCGAAACCCAGGAAAAACTGATCGCGCGTTTCGAGCGTGACGCACTTCCGCTGCTCGACCAGTTGTACGGCGCGGCCCTGCGCATGACGCGTAATCCAGCCGATGCCGAAGATCTGGTCCAGGAAACCTACGTCAAGGCGTACACGGCGTTTCGCTCCTTCCGTGAGGGCACGAACCTGAAGGCGTGGCTGTATCGGATTCTCACCAACACGTACATCAATTCGTATCGGAAGAAGCAGCGTCAGCCGGCGCAGTATCCGACCGACGAGATCTCCGACTGGCAGTTGGCAGCCACCGCCGAACACACCTCGACCGGACTTCGATCCGCCGAGGTGGAAGCTCTCGACTCGCTGCCGGACGACGACATCAAGGCGGCGCTCCAGTCACTTCCCGAGGAATTTCGGATGGCGGTGTACTACGCCGACGTCGAAGGGTTCCCGTACAAGGAGATCGCGGAGATCATGGGGACCCCGATCGGAACTGTGATGTCTCGGCTGCACCGGGGTCGCAAGCAGCTGCGTGGACTCCTGGCAGGGGTTGCCAAAGAACGTGGATTCAACAAAGAAGGCGGTGGTCGACGAGGTCGCCTCGGTGGAAGGTGTGACTCGATGAGCGGGCGGGACGAATTCGAACGGTTGGACTGCTCGGCGGTCATCGCCGACGTCTGGTTGATGCTCGACGGCGAATGCGACGAATCAAGTCGGGCTCGGTTGCAAAAGCACATCGACGACTGTGGATCGTGCTTCGAGGCGTACGGAATCGAGGAGAAGGTCAAGAGACTCATCGGCCGCAAATGTGGTGGCGACCTGGCGCCGGAGAGTTTGCGCCAACGACTCACCATCGAACTTCGGCGGACGATCATCCTCAAGACGGTCGAGACGGAGTAGAAGCGGGCTGGTACGACGAAGGGGCGGGAAAGCGTAGTTGCTTTCCCGCCCCTTCGTCGTGCAGTGCTAACGGTCAGGCGTTTGGACGCTTGCCATGGTTAGCTGCATTGCCCTTACGGCTGCGCTTCTTACGACCACGCTTACCCATGATTGGTCTCCCTTCTGTTTCTTTCGCGTCATTGTTTCACGTCCCCGCCGATGTGGTTCCATTGGCAGGTCGATCGGGTTGTCGGTCGACGGATTTTCGGTGCTCGAGAGCACTTTCCACAGAAGCGAGGTTCACGATGGCAGAAGACGTGCGCGCCGAGATGGTTTCGACCGTCTACCAGGTGATCGTGAGCGAGGGAGACCTCGTCGTGGACGGGGACACCCTGGTGGTACTCGAATCGATGAAGATGGAGATACCGGTTCTCGCGGAGGTGCCCGGCACGGTGACCACCGTCGGGGTGAAGGTCGGTGACGTCATCCAGCAGGGTGACCTGATCGCCGTGATCTCCTAGGCGCGCGGCGTGTCCACGCTCAGTGATCTTCTGGCCGAACACACCGACCTGCCCGGTGCGGCAGTCGATCAACTTCAACGCGTGGTGGGGGAATGGCAACTCCTCGCCGATCTGTCGTTTGCCGATGTGCTGTTGTGGGTGGTCAGTACCGAAACCGACGATCATCACCGGGGGTCTGTCATCTGTGTGGCGCATTGCCGCCCGACCACGGCATCGACGGCTTTTCCCGAGGATGCCGTCGGAACCGTGGTGTCGGAATCCGAGCATCCGCAGGTGTGGGAGGCCTTTGCCGACGGTCGGGTCGTGCGCGGGGAGGACGAGACGTGGCGCGAGGGGATGCCGCCCCGCAAGGAAGCCCTTCCGGTGCGCCTGGACGGCCGTGTCATCGCGGTTCTGAGTCGGGACACGAACCTGTCGCACCAACGGGCGCAGAGTCCCCTCGAGCTCGCGTATCTCGACTGTGCCGACGACCTGTGCCAGATGATCAGTGACGGCACGTTTCCGATCCGGGAATCACGCTCGGACACCAACTCCAGTCCGCGTGCAGGCGACGGGTTCATCCGGTTGGACCCCGAGGGTGTGGTCGTCTACGCCAGCCCCAATGCCCTCTCGGCGTACCACCGGATGGGTCTGAGTTCCGATCTGGTCGGCCAGGATCTGGCGGCGTTGACCCGGTCGCTCGTCACGGATCCCTTCGAGTCGGCCGAGGCCGCCGGATACATTCGGGACACTTTGGCGGACAAGCCCGGTCGTCGGATGGAGATCGAAGCTCGCGGCGCGACAGTGCTTCTGCGTGCGCTGGTACTCAAACCCGGTGGCAGGCATGTAGGTGCCGCGGTGGTGGTTCGAGACGTCACCGAGGTGAAGCGCCGTGATCGGGCCTTGCTGAGCAAGGACGCCACCATCAGGGAGATCCACCATCGCGTGAAGAACAACTTGCAGACCGTCGCTGCGCTGCTCAGGCTTCAGGCTCGCCGAACGAGTAACGACGAGGCGCGGTTGGCGTTGACGGAATCGGTTCGTCGCGTGACGTCCATTGCGCTGGTACACGATACGTTGTCGATGTCGGTGGACGAGGAAGTCGATCTCGACGACGTGATCGACCGGCTGCTGCCGATGATGTCGGATGTCGCGGGAGTGGGTGCGCCGGTGACGATCCGACGGGAGGGAAGCCTCGGTGTGTTCTCCGCCGAGCGAGCCACTCCGTTGGTCATGGTTCTGACCGAGTTGGTGCAGAACGCGATCGAGCACGCTTTCGATCCGGGGGTCGAGGGGATTGTCACGCTCGGAGCCGAACGATCCGCGCGGTGGTTGGACGTGATCATTCACGACAACGGTCGTGGATTGCCCGACGGATTCGATGTGGAGAAGTCAGACCGGCTCGGGTTGCAGATAGTGCGGACCCTGCTGGGAGCGGAGTTGAACGGTTCCCTGGGGTTGCATCCCGGTGCGGGCGGCGGAACTGACGCCGTCCTGCGAGTCCCGCTCGGCAGGCGAAGTGCACGATACTGATCCGATGGCGTGCGGTTTGGCCACTCACCGCTGCTGAGCTGCGCAGACAAAAAGCCCGGCACCGTAGTGTGCCGGGCTGTCGTCTTCGGCGTTGCGCCGAACGAACCGTTTCGAGGGCTCCGGTGGAGGGGCTGATCTCCGAGCCGAGTACGGTTCAGTCAGAACTAAACAGAGGTGCGTGCACGGGTACGTGCGTTGCGACGTTTGAGAGCGCGACGCTCGTCTTCGCTCATACCGCCCCAGACGCCGGCATCCTGACCCGACTCGAGTGCCCAGGAGAGGCATTCGGCGGTGACAGGGCAGCGGTTGCAGACAACCTTGGCATCAGCAATCTGCGCGAGGGCCGGTCCGCTGTTTCCCACGGGAAAGAACAGTTCGGGATCCTCGTCGCGACAGATTGCGTTGTGGCGCCAGTCCATCCTTTTCGCTCCTTTAACTGGGTGCATGTTTGCACCGTGATGTATTGATGAGTTTGTGTGTGCGTATCAATGTTTCCGCACTGTTACTTGTGAATGCTTTCACGAACTCGCGGTATGTCAATAGGTTTGCACAGGTTCGTGGGCCAACTCACTAAAAGTAGACATACCGTGCGGCCACCCTGCCGTTACCTCGATTTCACCCGCCGTCCGATGCTGCCTCGGCTCGTCTTCGCAGGTGAAGGCACCTATTGTGGCGGCAGCGGTGCTGGTGCGTAAACCTCGAGTGCCTCGGGAACCGACGTGAAGGTGACGTGACTGCGCAGCCCGAGATAGTCACCGTCCATTTGCAGTCCGATAGGTCTGCTCGACTCGATGGTCAGCGATTCGAGGTCGTCCTCACGGAGCAATATCTTCGATTTCGGTCCCGCGCCTGCCGCCAAAAGCTGGCGAACCACTCGCAACGAGGGAAGGATTCGGGTGCTCGTCATGGCGAAGATCCCGAGCCCGCCGTCGAAGCTGGTCCCCGGATTGGTGTGCACCGGTCGGGTGTCGAGGAAAGTCCACGGGCTCGAATTCGAGACGAAGGCATAGTGGACGCCGGGCACCGGATCCCGACCCGGAAGGTGCACGGTGAGTGCCGGTTCGGCGCGTTTTGCGCGGAAGAAGGCCGAGATCGACGAACGTACGTACCGCGCCGGCGTCACCGGTTCACCGTTCTTGCGACCGGCATCGACGGCGTCACACACTTCGGCATCGAGACCCATGCCCGCGTTGAAGGTGAACCACCGGTTGTCGCAGTGGGCGAGTCCGATCCGTCGCCTCGTGCGGGCGGACAGAAGATCGATCAACTGGTTGGTGGCGTCCACCGGGTCCGGCGCGATTCCGAGGGAGCGGGCGAAGACGTTCGCCGACCCGCCGGGAACCACCGCGATCGTGGGGATCGGTCCGACGGGTACCGATTTCATCGACGCGGGACGCGGTGTGCCGAGCAGACCGTTGACCACTTCGTTGACGGTGCCGTCGCCGCCGTGCACGATCACCGATCCGAATCCGTCGTCGTGTGCTGCTCTGGCGAGCTCGGCGGCATGCCCGCGGTGGGTGGTGTGTTCGACAGTGAGCCGAACTCGGCTCTCGAGAGCATGCGCCAACAGGTCTCGCCCTGCCGCGGTGGTCGACGTGGCATTGGGGTTGACGATCAACAGTGCGCGCACGGGGCATCAGCCTATCCGGTGGCGTGTTCTAGGCTTGCTTCGTGCCGAATACCGCAAGTCCGAATGCCCTTCCCACGACAGTCAGGTGGGCAGGTGCTCTCGTGACCCTGGAGGGACTGGTCGCCGCCGGATTCGCAGTTGTCCTCCTGGTCCGCGGAATCACCGGCCACGATCAGTCCGTCACCAACGGATACGGGTTGGCGGCCTGGATCGCCATCCTCGGCGGCGCAGTACTGGCCGCAGGTGTCGCTCTGCTGACGGGGCGTCGTTGGGGCCGGGCGATCGCGGTGGTCGCGCAACTACTGCTCCTTCCGGTGGCGTGGTCCCTGCTGACCGATTCACATCAGGTTCTACTCGGTGTTCTTCTCGGTATCGTGGTTCTCGCCGCGTTGGTGTTCCTGTTCTCGGCGCCGACTTCGCGGTGGATGGCGGCCGAGTACGGTCAGTTCGCCGACGAGATCTCGACGGAAGAAGAACCCCTTCCGGCCGACGACGATGCCACGATGATCGACGGGCCGGTGATCGACGGGCCGGTGATCGACGACTCGGTGGAGCAGAAGCCGGCTCGGCTCAAGCGTCGTGGACGCAAAGCCTGATCCGTTCGGTGTGTCAATGTGCCTGTGCGGCAAGCGTATCGAGATGTGAGCCGGTCAGGCGGTAGGTGACCCAGTCCGATTTCGCATCCGCGCCGAGCGATTCGTAGAACGCGATCGACGGTGCATTCCATGCCAGTACCGACCAGGACAATCGCGTGTAACCGTTGGCGGTGCATTCCCTGGCGAGTGCAGCCAGGAGATCCTTCCCGTGTCCAGAGCCGCGTCGGTCGGGTTTGACGTACAGGTCTTCGAGATAGATCCCGTGCACTCCGTCCCAGGTGGAGAAGTTGCGGAACCACAGCGCCATTCCCACGACGGCTCCGCCGTGCTCCACCGCCACGTGGGCGAAGGTGCTCGGGGCGTCGCCGAAGAGCGCTTCGGTGATCTGCTCGGGCCGCACCGTACATTCGGCTACGGCGTTCTGATATTCCGCTAGTTCGTAGATCATCTCGGTGATCGCGGGAACGTCGGAGGCAACGGCGCGTCGGATCATGTCGTCGATCCTAGGCTCCGGGTCGCGGCAGGGTGTTCACGGCCGCGGCGCCACGTTGTGGTGAACCAACTGTTCGGAACCGTGCTCGAACCCGAGGACCGAAAACGCGCCGGGGTCGAGTCCGAATCGCCTGCCCTCCGAGACCGGAAGACCGAGCCAACGTGCGATCAGCGCCCGGGAGAAGTGGCCGTGACCGATCGCCACCACATCGCGCTCGGGCAGTTGGGACCGCACCAGTGACAGCACCATATCGGTGCGTGCGTGGATCTGATCTGCCTGCTCGCCTCCAGGGCAGGGGTGTGTCCACACGGTCCACTCGGGAACGGTTTCCCTGATCTGCGCAGTGGTCAGGCCCTCGTAGTCGCCGTAGTCCCATTCGGCGAGGGCTTCCCACGACCGTTCCTCGGACAGACCTGCCAGCAGGCCCGTCCTGCGGGCGCGTTCTCGTGGGCTGGTCAACACCAGCGGATCGCGTAATTCGAGATCGGCCACTCGCTCGCCGGTGATACTTGCCTGGCGTTCGCCGAGAGCGGTCAGTGGAACATCGGTGCGACCGGTGTGTTTCCCGGTGCGAGCCCATTCCGTCTGGCCGTGGCGGATGAGTATCAGTCGGGCGTTCGGAGCTGTAGACATGCCGACCATGTTCTCAGGAGGCGGTGCCGACCGTGATGTCCGGAGGCTGGTGTGCGTGTCGCCGGATGGCCGGCATTGCCCGAGATTGCTGGAGAACGCGTGTACTGCTCGCCTCGTGGCCTCGAGTAGGCAAGGATCTGTCTGTGACTACGGTTCTGGCAGTGGCAAACCAAAAGGGCGGAGTGGCCAAGACCACGACGGTCGCTTCTCTCGGCGCAGCACTGGCCGCGATGGGGAAGCGGGTGCTTGTGGTCGACCTCGATCCACAAGGGTGTCTGACGTTCTCCCTCGGCCACAATCCCGATCGGCTCGAGCGTTCCGTCAACGAAGTTCTGGCCGGTGACGTCGAGGCGGCCGAGGTGATTCTCTCCACCGTCGACGACATGGATCTGCTTCCTGCAACCATCGATCTTGCCGGTGCGGAGGCGCTGCTGCTCATGCGTGCCGGCCGCGAGTTCGCCCTCAAGCGTGCATTGGCGCCGCTGTTGGGTCACTACGACGTGGTGGTCATCGACTGCCCGCCTTCGCTGGGTGTGCTGACGCTCAACGGGCTGACTGCGGCGCAGGCGGTGCTCGTGCCGTTGCAGTGCGAAACGCTCGCACATCGTGGGGTCGGGCAACTGCTGCGTACGGTCCGCGAGGTTCAGGCGATCACCAACCCCGATCTTGTTCTGCTCGGGGCACTTCCGACTCTGTACGACGCTCGCACGACGCACAGTCGGGACGTACTCGCCGATGTCAGTGATCGTTATTCGATGCCGGTTCTGGCGCCGCCGATCCCGCGTACCGTCAAATTCGCGGAGGCGTCCGCCTCAGGTGCGTCGGTACTCGCAGGGCGCAAGAACAAGGGTGCAGATGCGTACCGCGAACTGGCCGACAATCTGGTCCGGCATTGGGAGGGCGGAGCGGTCGCGACCTTCGCCGCCGAGTAGTTGCCCGCGCTGCGTGCGATCTGTCAGCGCAGCGCGAACAGGGTGTCGCCACGCTGCTCGAGTACGGTATCGCCCGCAGTGGTCAGAACGACCGGTCCGGTGAAACTGCCACGATCGACACCGATCATCCGCTGCACGGCGCCATCGGCCGGATCGACGGCGGCAACTCCGCCGGGAACCGGGATCAGGATCTGCCCGTCCACCGAAGTGCCCGGTCCGGACGTGCCGTTGACGATCCAAGTCGGAACCAGGTCGCCGAGTCGGAGATTGACCGTTCGTGTTCCGGTCCACCAGGTGATGGTGTTCTTTTCGGTGAACACCCGGGCGTTCTCGACCACCGGACCCTCGATCGGGTAGTCGACCAACGCATTGCCGGTGCCGTCGAAAATGCTTATGCGCGAGACGGTTCCGTTGCCGGCGGGGAGGTAGAGTGCAGTTTTTTCACCTGATACCGCGAGCACGCGGGCACCCTCGGAGTCCGGAAGGACGACCGAGCCGTACTCCTCCGGCTCCTGCGCGTCCTTGGGTGCTGGATTCATCAACGTCAGCCGATTCGAGGTGTCGTCCGGGCACTTTTCGAGTACGGACACCCGGTTACTGCTCGAGGCGGCGTCGAGCAATGTGCATCCTGCCCGTGGCTGTTTGTTCGGGTTCACCGGTGCGTCGACGCGACCGAATTCCAACGTGCGAACCAGATCCGAACGCCACAGCTCCATCCGTGCGTCGCCGCGCGAGATGACGTAGGTGCCGTCGGCCGACAAGGTCACGGCCGGATCGGCGTCGCTGTTACGTTGGTCCTTGCGGGCTCCGGTTGCGCCGGTCAGGGACGTCACCTGCGAGCATCCACGATCATCCCGGTAGACCGTCACCACGCGGTCCCACGTTCCGAGGATCCCGCACAGGTCCTTGTTGCGGGAGTAACGCCACACCTCGTCTCCGGAGGCAGGGTTACGTCCGACTACGTCCCCGCCCTGGGCGGTGACCACCGCATTACCTTCGACCACCGGAGTTGCCGAAGCCGCACTCGGAGCGCTCCACACCTCGGTCAACACGTCGGGCAGCGTCACCGATGTCGACAAGGGGGGAAGTTCGGTCTCGGCGGTCACCGAGGTGGTGCCGCGAGCGTCACTACGTAGCCACACGACGGTGATTGCCGCGACGAGGGCCACGGCGATACCGAGCGCGAACATCACATCGGAGCGGGTACGTCGCTCGGGAGCCAGCACGGACGCAGCTTACTCTGCGGCACCTGCCGGGGTACTCGCCGAGGAACGGCGGCGACGGCGGCGCGGCGGCGCGGCGGTGTCCGAGTCGGTGGCAGATTCGACCGCAACAGCTTCGGTGGCGGACGCGGCTGCAACAGCCTCGGGGGCCGCGGTCACCGTATCCGTGGTCACGGCAGCGTCGGTGCCGGCGGTCGCTGCAGCTCCGCCGCGAGTTCGCCGACGGGTGCGAGTCCGTCGGGGAGTGGACTTCTCTGCGTCGGCGGGCTCGGAAGTGCGCGCGTCGACGACCGGTGCGCTCTTTTTCTCCGCAACCGGCTCGACGATCTTCGGCTTGCGAATGGTGCCCTTTGCGCCCTCGGGGATGGAGAGTTCCTCGTAGAGATGCGGTGAACTCGAGTACGTCTCCACCGGGTCGGGAATTCCGAGGCTCAGCGCCTTGTCGATGAGCTGCCAGCGAGGGATGTCGTCCCAGTCGACCAGCGTGACGGCGATACCGGTGCGGCCGGCGCGACCGGTACGACCGATCCGGTGCACGTAGGTCTTCTCGTCCTCGGGGCACTGGTAGTTGATGACGTGGGTGACGTCGTCGATGTCGATACCGCGGGCGGCGACGTCGGTCGCGACCAGCACGTCGACCTTGCCGTTACGGAAGGACTTGAGCGCCTTTTCGCGGGCGATCTGGCCGAGGTCGCCGTGCACGGCTCCGACGGAGAATCCGCGTTCGGCGAGGTCGTCCGCGACTTTCTGTGCGGTCCGCTTGGTGCGGGTGAAGATCATCGTCGCGCCGCGGCCCTCGGCCTGCAGGACACGGGCGACCATCTCGGCCTTGTCGAGAGCGTGCGCGCGGTAGATGTGCTGACTCGTGCGATCGTGCACAGCCGAGGACTCGGCTTCTTCGGCACGGATATGCGTCGGCTGGGTCAGGAAGGTGCGGGCCAGCGTGATGATGGGTCCGGGCATCGTCGCCGAGAACAGCAAGGTCTGACGCTTGTCCGGCACCATGCCCATGAGGCGTTCGATATCCGGAAGGAACCCGAGATCGAGCATCTCGTCGGCCTCGTCGAGGACCAGGACCCCGACCTTGCCCAGGATCAGATGGGCCTGATTGGCCAGGTCGAGCAGGCGACCGGGCGTTCCGACGACGACGTCGACACCCTTTTGCAGTGCGGCGATCTGAGCTTCGTAGGGACGCCCACCGTAGATCGGCAGCACCTGCAGGCCTCGATCACCGACCCGGAGATACTTGCTGGCATTCTCGAGATCGCGTGCAACCTGGATGCAGAGTTCACGCGTCGGAACGATGATCAACGCGCGCGGGGTGCCGTCCAGGGCTGCGGTGCCGTTCGCGGCGGTGGCGATGCGATGGAGCAGCGGAACACCGAAGCCGAAGGTCTTGCCCATTCCGGTTCGGGCCTGACCGATGAGGTCGTCGCCGGCAAGAGCGAGCGGAAGTGTGAGTTCCTGGATTGCGAAGGTGCGTTCGATGCCGATCTCGTCGAGAGCGCGCACGATCTCGTCGCGGACGCCGAGTTCGGAGAACGTCGGGGGTACGTGGGTTTCGTCGAGTTGGACGGACACCAAGTTCTCGGTGACGTCGTCTTCGTGGTCGACAGTGATCTTGCTCAGGGGACTGGCCTTTCCTCGTGGCGGTACGCACGCACGAGGTGAGGGGCAAGGTCGTCGATCGACCGTTGTCGTTGCCCTCTTTCTTCGTCGGTTCGCCTACGTCGCCCGGAGTCGACGTGGACGCTGGTGATGCGTCCGACGGCCTCGGCGAAACGGGCGACTACCTTCGATGCAGGTGCGCGCACATTATCGGTGGGGTTCGTGATGGATATGGTCGACCTGACCTGCCGATACGCCTCTGTGCGCCTCGGACGGACTCGTCTCGTGCACTGTACGAAACCGAGTGCTCCTCCCGGACACAGTCGCTTCGAGCGCAGCCGAGTGGGGCCGATCGGGTGAACAGTCGAACTCCCGGGCCTCATTGTAGCTGCTCGTGCGTCCGATCCGAGTCGATCATGTCGAAGATCACCGATCGGGGCCTGAAATGCGAGGTCGGGCACCGGGTAGCTCGGGCCGTGAGTCCGAACGGGAGCCGAGCGGACCGCCATGTCGAAGATCACTGTTGCCTGTCGGTGTGACTTGACGGTCGTCGACGGCGGAAACGCACTACAGTTTGGAACCATGGGCGCACACGATCTCCAGACTTCGACCGCCGGCGGAACCGGACGTATCGCTTCCGATCATCCCGGGATGATCGACTTGTTCGCCGTACTCGCCTACGGGGAGATTTCGGCTTTCTATCGATTGTCGGAAGACGCGCAGATGGCGCCGGATCTGCGCGGGCGAGTCGCGTTGGCAAGTATGGCCGCAGCCGAAATGGCGCACTTCGAAACTTTGCAAGCAGCCTTGACGGACCGAGGGCTCGACATATTCGAAGTCATGGACCCGTTCGTTCGAGCCCTGGACAATTATCACGCGTCCACCATCCCGTCGACCTGGTTGGAGTCGTTGGTCAAGGCGTATGTCGGTGACGGCATCGCAGCCGACTTCTACCGTGAAATCGGGCATTCACTGCCGGCGGGCGCGGCCGAGATCGTCGAGGACGTCCTGTCGCAGACCGGGCACTCCGAGTTCGTCGTGCTCGAAGTCAGGGCGGCCGTCGAGGCAAGTGGCCGCGCCAAGGACCGGTTGATGCTGTGGGGTCGGCGTCTACTCGGCGAAGCCATCACCCAGGCTCAGTTCGTGCTGGCTCAGCGTGAAGATCTCACAGATCTGGTGATCTCGGCCTCCGGAGACCTCAACGGGGTGGTGGCGTTGTTCGACGGTATGCAGGCCAAGCACGCCGAGCGGATGGCAGTTCTCGGACTCGTCTGAAGTCGATCGGCGGCTGAGGTTTCGTCGGCGTGGCGTGGCGTGCTCGATCTTGGTGAAGGTTGAATGTAGCTCTGCATCAGTATGTTTCGGCTGTCTGCCCCTCTGTCGAGGTGGCTTCGGTATCGACGCGTTTGCGCCGTGGATCACCTTCGCGCGGGACGGGTGATCAGTGCAGGATCGGTGAGCCGTCCCGATTGGAGGTGCGCCGTTGTGCCGATGAGTCGCCGCCAGGTGCGAGTTCGCAGGGTGCGAGGCTCTCCGACGCGATGGTGGGGCGCAATGTCGTGCTCTGTTTCGGTGACAGCAGGGCGGTGGTTGCCGTCCCCCTCCGGCCTGTTCGCTGTGGGCACAGCGTGCGGGCGAGCATCCGGGACTGTTGCTGCATTAGCCTTGCCTGGACAGTTGATGTATTTCACGAACAGTTCGGAGGTTGGCCGTGGAGGTCAAGATCGGTGTAATCGACAGCCCGCGTGAGCTCATCGTCAACAGCGAGCAGACCCCCGACGAGGTCGAGGCGTTGGTGGCGGGTGTGCTCGGTGGCGCCGAGTCCGTTCTTTCGCTCGTCGACGACAAGGGCCGTAAGTTCCTGGTCCAGGCAAGTCGAGTGGCGTATGTGGAGATCGGGCCTTCTGATATTCGCAAGGTCGGGTTTGCGCCCACCCTCTGACGAAGTCGGGCTCGGGATTACCGTCTGACGAAGTCGGGCTCGGGATTACCGTCTGACGAAGTCGGGCTGAGGATTACCGTCTGGCACGTGCACGAGTAGGGCGGGTAGTCGTGATGACTACCCGCCCTACTCGTGCACGGAAGATCAGCGGTTCTCCGGCTGGAGTGGTACGCGGGAGAGTCCGCCCCAGGCCAGGGACACGGTGATCTCCACGGCTTCTTCTTTGGGGATGGGACGGGCGGCCTCGAGCCAGTATCTGGCGGTGAACTGGCTTGCGCCGACAAGTCCGACTGCCAGGATTCGAGCGCGGTACGGGTCGAGTCCGGAATCGTGGCTGACCAGGTCGAAGACGGCGTCGACGCACGCTTCGGTGGCTTGCTCGACACGAATCTGTACTTGCGGCTCACCCATGATGTCTGATTCGAATACCAGGCGGAAGCCTTGGGAGTCGTTGTCGACGAAGTCGAAGAACGCTTGAACTGCGGCGCGAACGCGCTGCTTGTTGTCGGTTGTCGAGCGCAGGGCCTGGCGGACACCGGAGATCAGGCTGTCGACGTAGCTCTGCAACACCGCCACGTACAGTTCCAGCTTGCCGGGGAAGTGCTGGTAGAGGACGGGTTTGCTGACACCCGCGCATTCGGCGATCTCGTCCATTCCCGCGGAGTGATATCCGTTGGCCACGAATACCTCGCTGGCTGCTGCCAGCAGTTGCAGTCGGCGCGCGTCTCGGGGAAGGCGGGTGCTGCGACGTGTTCCGGCAGGCTTACCGGCCGTTGTGCCGCGATCGGCGTCGGTCCGATCCGCGAGTTCTGTCATGTCGCTTCCAATCTGAGCACGAGTAAAGTCGGCTGCCACACGGATCCGACGATTTCGCATTTGCGTACTCGCCAGTATCCTCCGTCACACCGGGAGTAGCCGGATGAAACGATACCGTGTCCCGGCGGCGGCTCTGCCCTCTGTCCGATTCTGCGTTCGGGTGGGGCGTTCGAGGTCGAGATTCGACGGGCAGCACGGCTCTGCGGTCCTGTGGATCCCTCGTATGGCCGACGGTGCGGGGACACGCCACCGGCTTGGCCTTTCGATCAGGACGGCGGGACGGTTGCGGTGTATGAGATTCTGGAGTGGTGACTGACCCAGGGGGACCGCGCATGCGTGGACGAACTTCGCAGAACCCTGACCGCGACGAATTTCCAGGACGCGGCCCGGGGGAGGACGTATGGGATCCGCACGGGGTCGACTACCGGGACTCGGAGGTTCGCGACACCCTCGACGACGGTGGACGAGATTATCGCGGAATTTCGTCGCATCAGCCCTTGCGGGCGCAGTGGGATCCCACCCGTCGGGACTCCGGCAAGATCGCCCGCAGTCCGCGGCCTGATCGTGGAGCGCGTAAGCAGAGCCGACTCGGCCGGTTCGTGGCCACGTACGGTTGGCGGGCGTACGCGATTCCGGTCCTCGTCGCGTTGACGATCTTCGTGATCTACGACGCCGTCCGGCCGGTTCCCGAGGATGCCGGGTCGGTTCCTCCGACAGCGGACATCGCGC
The DNA here is from genome assembly GCF_049739425.1 of Rhodococcus sp. 27YEA15. Lineage (NCBI taxonomy): Bacteria > Bacillati > Actinomycetota > Actinomycetes > Mycobacteriales > Nocardiaceae > Rhodococcus > Rhodococcus sp. 27YEA15. Next base: position 3,044,596 of record NZ_JBMHHW010000001.1, on the reverse strand, counting down.
ACAGCACCGACGGTACGTCCGTGATCGGGGCGCCTCCGGCCGGGGACGGATCGTTCGCGTCGTCGATTCCTTCGGGTGCGCTTCCGGACGGTGGGTTGTTCGCGGTTTCCGGTGCGGGAACATGGCATGTGGTGCCGGGAACAAGTGCCAAGGTCGGGCAAGGGACCGAACGCGAGTTCACGTACACCGTCGAGATCGAGGACGGAGTGGACACCGCGGGATTCGGTGGGGACGAGTCGTACGGTCGGATGGTCGATCAGACCTTGGCCAACCCGAAGAGTTGGACCAACGACCCGAGAGTGGCGTTCCGGCGGATCGACAACGGCAAGCCGGACTTTCGTATCTCGCTCACTTCGCAGATGACGATTCGGGACGGCTGCGGGTACGAGATCGAACTGGAGGGGTCCTGCTACAACCCGGGAATGGGTCGGGTCCTGATCAACGAGCCGAGGTGGGTACGCGGTGCCATCTCGTTCCAGGGCGACATCGGTTCGTATCGGCAGTATCAGATCAATCACGAGGTGGGGCATGCGATCGGTTATGCCGCGCATCAGCCGTGCGAGACCGAGGGTGGGCTGGCGCCGATCATGATGCAACAGACGTTCGGTACCGCGAACGACGACATCGCCAAGTTGGACCCCGCCGGCGTCGTCCCGATGAACGGTCTGACGTGTCGTTTCAACCCGTGGCCGTACCCCAGAGCGTGAACATGTTTCGACCACATCTCGATATAGGAGTTTGACGGTGCCCGCACCAACTGTCGTCCTGCCACCGCTGGTGGATCCTGCTGCGTCGTTGACCCGCGAGGAGGTTGCCCGCTACAGCAGACACTTGATCATTCCGAATGTCGGTTCGGTCGGTCAGCGCCGACTCAAGAACGCGAAGGTGCTGTTCATCGGGGCAGGGGGATTGGGTTCTCCGGCGCTGCTCTATCTGGCTGCGGCAGGCGTGGGGACCATCGGCATCGTCGAGTTCGACGAGGTGGACATGTCGAATCTGCAACGTCAGGTGATTCACGGGCGCTCTGACGTGGGACGGTCGAAGGCGGTCAGTGCGCGGGAGTCGATAGGCGAGCTGAACGAACACGTGACCGTGCGACTGCACGAAGTTCGTCTCGACAACGACAATGCGGTCGAGTTGTTCTCCGAATACGATCTGATCCTCGACGGGACCGACAATTTCGCGACGAGATACCTGGTCAACGATGCTGCAGTGCTGGCGGGCAAGCCCTACGTGTGGGGTTCGATCTACCGTTTCGAGGGTCAGGTCTCGGTGTTCTGGGAGGACGCCCCGGACGGTCTGGGGCTGAACTACCGCGATTTGTATCCGGAGGCGCCGCCGCCGGGAATGGTGCCTTCGTGCGCCGAGGGCGGAGTTCTCGGGGTTCTGCCTGCGACCATCGGTTCCTTCATGGCGACCGAAGCCGTGAAGCTGATCACCGGTATCGGCGAGCCGTTGCTCGGCCGGCTGATGATCTACGACGCTCTCGCCATGAGTGTCCGTACTATCCGGCTGCAACGTGATCCGGCGCGGGAGCCGATCACCGAGCTGATCGACTACGACGCGTTCTGTGGGGTGGTTTCGGAAGAGGCGAGCGCGGCGGTGGTGGGTTCGACCATCACGGCCCCGGAGCTGAAGGCGTTGATCGACGGCGGTCGTGAGATCGAGTTGATCGATGTCCGAGAACCGGTCGAATGGGACATAATGCGTTTACCTGGTGCGGTGCTCGTGCCCAAGGATCGCATCCTCTCCGGCGATGCGCTGGCATCGTTACCGCAGAACAGGCAGCTTGTTCTGTACTGCAAGACCGGAATCAGGTCGGCGGAAGCACTCGCGTTTCTCAAGAGTGCAGGCTTCGCGGATGCAGTCCACGTGCAAGGTGGTGCGATCGCCTGGGCCAATCAGGTGGACGCCAGTTTGCCGGTTTACTAGGCGCGCCTTACGCGATCTGGCGGCCCGGCACCGGTAGCGTTGTGGCGTGAGCACTGGCCAACCTCCCCAACACGTGTGCTCCACCTTCGGCCTCCGTGAGGTGGATCCGGTCCCGCTCGGTGCGGATTGGGACGGCGGGTGGCTGTGTGGAGATGTCGTTCTTTCCGCTGTCGCCGACCATGCCCGTGCAGCCTGGTCGGCCAAGGTGCGCGAGAGTCTCGAAGTCGACGGGGTTCGACTTGCCAGGCCGGTGCGCTCGACCGACGGTCGCTACGTGGTGTCCGGCTGGCGGGCAGACACCTTCATCGTCGGTACTCCGGAACCGCGGCACGACGAAGTGGTGTCCATGTCGTGTCGGCTGCACGCCGCGACGGCCGCCCTCGAGCGCCCCCGATTCCTCGCTCAGCCGCCGGTTCCGCCGTGGGCCGAGGTCGATGTGTTCGTCGCCGCGGATCGTGCTGCGTGGGAGACGGTTCCGCTGCGTATCGCCAAGGGCGTCGAACAGATGGAATCTCCGACGCCGGACGGCCGGAAGAGCCTCGAGTTGATCGCCGGGCTGGCGACGTTGCGGAAACCGATCCGTAGTCCTGACCAACTGGTTCACGGTGATCTGTTCGGTACGGTGTTGTTCTCCGGCAATCTCGCTCCCGGTATCACCGACATCACGCCGTATTGGCGACCGGCGAGTTGGGCGGCCGCCGTGGCGGTGGTGGACGCGATCTCGTGGGGCGGTGCGGACGAGGCGCTGATCGGCCGTTGGGAAGATCTGCCGGAATGGCCGCAGATGCTCCTTCGCGCCGTCATGTTCAGGCTGGCGGTTCACGTCCTGCATCCGCGGTCCACGGCGGACGCGTTCCCCGGTTTGGCTCGGACGTCGGACGTCGTGCGGTTGTTGCTCTGACGATCTTTCGCGGATTCGGTTCACCGGTCAGCCGAAATCGGCGACCACACTCTCGAACAAGTCGCGGGCAGCGTTGGCTGCGGTGACGCTGTCACCGGCGATGACGGCTTCGACCAGGGCGGTGTGCTCGCCGTGGAAACCCTGGCCGGTAGCTTCGGTGTGCTGACGGACCGTGGTTTCGATGACCGGTAGTAGCGAGTCGTAGAACTCGAGATAGACGGCGTTGTGGCTGGCGGCGACAATCGCCCGGTGGAGGGCGATGTCCGCGCTCGTGGCGGCGGCGATGTCCTGGGCTTCCCAGGCGGCGCTGCGGGTGTGCAGTAGAAGCGTCAGATCGGTGATGTCGTCGTCGGTGCGCCTGGTTGCCGCCAGCCCCGCTGCCGTGGTGTCGAGAGCGCGCCGCAATTCGATCACATCACGTTCGTGGGCTCCGGCGAAGTAGGTGTCGAGTGTTCCGCCGAGGTCGGAGATCGCCACGACATAGGTCCCCGACCCTTGGCGGCGTTCGAGCATTCCCGCGTGAACGAGCGCTTGAACGGCCTCACGTACCGTGTTTCGTCCGGTTCCGGTCAGTTCGGTCAGCTCCGGTTCCGTGGGAATTCGGGTGCCCACCGGCCATGTCCCGCTACGGATTTCAGTGCGGAGCAGTTCGGTGACTTGAGTGATGAGGCCGGCGCGGCGAACGGTGTGCACGTAGATAATTCCTCGGAAGTCGAATCGGCGGGCGAGTCAGGGTGACAGTGTCCTATATTACTGTGCTTGTGCGATTTCATCCGGTCATCCTATGATTTGTCGGTGACTGCCCAACTCCAGAGAACAGCCGCCCGCTCGCTGGTGAAGGGTCGGGCACTCGTCTTCGCGGCCATCGTGATGTCGGCCCTGGTACTTCGACTCGCCGTGACGTCCTTCTCGCCCCTCGCCGCAGAAATTCGCGAAGAGATCGGTTTCTCGGCGTCGGTGGTCGGAATCTTCGGTATGGTTCCGACTCTCATGTTCGCGGTGTTCGGGCTGGTGACACCGTTCGTCGCCAAACGTATCGGGCTCGAACGCACTGCCCTTCTCGCCATGCTGATGGCGGGAACCGGCATCCTGTTGCGCGCGGTGATGTCGTCGACGTGGTCGCTTCTCGCGCTGTCGGCGTTGGCGCTCGCGGGTATGGGCATCGGCAACGTCGTCATTCCGCCGCTGGTCAAACGCTACTTCTCGGACAAGCTCGCAGTGATGAGCTCGGTCTACATCGGCGCGGTTCAGCTCGGCACGATAGTTCCGGCATTCGTCGCGGTGCCGGTGGCGGACGCATTCGGATGGCGGTTCTCGCTCGGGTGGTGGTCGGTATTCGGTTTCGCAGCGGCGGTGCCCTGGTTGATCACCCTCGTCCAGGCACGCAGGACGGTCGAGTCCGAAGCGCACCCGGACTCCGCGCCGGCAACCGCACCGGAACGTGGTCAGGTCTGGCGGTCCCCGGTGGCCTGGGGAATGGCGGCAATGTTCGGCATGACCTCGCTGATCACGTATTCGATGTTCACCTGGATTCCGACGATCCTGCACGATGCCGGAGCCAGTGATGCGTTCAGTGGTTCGATGGTCGGGATGTTCTCGGTGATCGGACTGGTTGCGGCCTTCGCCGCGCCCACGTTGTGCGCGCGGATGACCAATCCATTTCCCATCGTGATCGTGTGTGCCTTCTGCTATCTGATCGGATTCGCCGGATTGTACTTCGCTCCGATGACCGCCCCGATCGTGTGGATCCTGATTCTGGGCTTCGGCCCGAGCGCCTTTCCGATGGCACTGACCTTGATCAATCTGCGGACGCGTACGCATGTCGGCTCCTCGGCGCTGTCCGGATTCACGCAGGGGCTCGGGTACACCGTTGCCTGCCTCGGTCCACTACTGGTCGGTGTTCTCCACGACGCGACGAACGGGTGGAGCGTGCCGTTCTTCTTCCTGACGGTGGCGGTAGGGGTCGGGTTGGCCGGCGCCTACGTCGCATGCAAGCCGCGTATGCTCGAGGATTCGTGGCACGCTCCGTCGCGGTAAGAGGTGGGTGCAGCAGATCTCACAGCCGGCCCGGTCTGCAGGTGAGGATCAATTGACGTCCAGGTCATCGCGGGCAGCAGCGGCGCAATATCTCCTTTCTACGGTGGGGTCTCCCACGTATTCAGGAGGACCTGGTGAGTCACTACATCGAGAAATGGGATGCCGAGGACGTCGACGCCTGGGAGTCCGGCGGTAAGGACATCGCCAGACGAAACCTGATCTGGTCGGTGGTGGCCGAGCACGTCGGCTTCTCGATCTGGTCGATCTGGTCCGTGATGGTGTTGTTCATGCCCGTCGAGGTGTACGGCATCGATGCGGCAGGAAAGTTTTTCCTGGTGGCCGTTCCCACGTTGGTGGGTTCGATCCTTCGCATCCCGTACACGGTGGCGACCGCACGTTTCGGCGGGCGGAACTGGACGGTGATGAGCGCACTGTTCCTGCTGGTGCCCACCACTCTCACGTTGATTCTGATGCTGAACCCCGGTGCGTCGTACACCACGTTCATGGTGGTGGCGGCCACTGCCGGTATCGGCGGCGGCAACTTCGCCTCGTCGATGACCAATATCAACGCGTTCTACCCGCAGCGCCTCAAAGGGTGGGCACTCGGGTTGAACGCCGGCGGCGGCAACATCGGTGTGCCGACGATCCAGTTGATCGGTCTGTTGGTGATCGCCACGGTGGGCAACCGCGCGCCGTATCTGGTGTGTGCGGTGTACCTGATGTTCATTGCGGTTGCGGCGGTGGGTGCTTCGCTGTTCATGGACAATCTGGGGAACCAGAGGTCGGATCTTCGTTCGATGGCGAAGGCTTTGAAGTTCTCCGAATCCTGGGTGATCAGCTTCCTTTACATCGGTACGTTCGGATCGTTCATCGGATTCAGCTTCGCGTTCGGGCAGATCTTGCAGATCAATTTCCTGGCCGGTGGTGCGACGGCGACGCAGGCAGCGCTGCACGCCGCTCAGATAGCGTTCGTCGGGCCACTGCTCGGCTCGATCGCCCGGCCGATCGGCGGCAAACTCGCCGACCGTATCGGCGGCGGCAAGATCACGATGTGGACGTTTGTCGCCATGGCGCTCGCCGCGTCGGTTCTGGTGACGGCCGGGACGGTGGACGACAACACGGTCGGCGCCGCGAGCGCCGCGATCATGGTGGCCTTCGTGCTCGGATTCATCGCGTTGTTCCTGCTGTCGGGTATCGGCAACGGGTCGGTCTACAAGATGATTCCGGCGATCTTCGAGGCGAAGGCGCAGAGTTTCGCCGAGATGGATCGCGAGGCGAAGGCTGTGTGGTCGCGCGGCATATCCGGCGCGCTCATCGGATTCGCCGGTGCGGTAGGTGGTTTGGGTGGAGTCGGCATCAATCTGGTGTTACGGGCGTCGTACAACAGTCCGGCCAAGTCGGCCACCATGGCGTTCTGGGTGTTCCTCGCCTTCTACCTCGCCTGCATCGTCATGACCTGGTTCGTGTTCCTGCGTAGGCCGTCGACAAGCAACTCCGATGTCGACGACGCGAGAATTCCGGTCGGCGTATGACCACCACGTCCCCGGCGGATCTGCTCGTCACGACGCCGACACATTGTCCGTACTGCGGCCTTCAGTGCGCGATGGCAGTGACCCGGGACGACGGGGCGCCGGTTCCGGCCAGATCGGCCACGGTCGGCGGACGTCGTTTCCCCACCAACCGTGGCGGTTTGTGCCAGAAGGGTTGGACCAGCGCGGAATTGTTACGCACTCCGGATCGGCTGACGACGCCGCTGATGCGCTGTGGCGGCGAACTTCGCCCGGTCGGGTGGGACGAGGCGCTGGATCGGGTCGTGGCCGGCGTGCAGAGCGCCCAGGCGCGCAGCGGCCGTGACGCGGTGGCGATCTTCGGCGGCGGCGGTCTCACCAACGAAAAGGCCTACATGCTGGGTAAATTCGCGCGAGTGGCGGTGAAGACCGCGAACATCGACTACAACGGCAGGTTCTGCATGTCGTCGGCAGCGGCGGCGGGCATCAGGAGTTTCGGGCTGGACCGGGGCCTGCCCTTTCCGGTGAGTGATCTGACGTCGGCGACGGCAATTCTGCTGCTGGGCGCCAATGTCGCGGAGACGATGCCGCCGCTGGTCGGGCATCTGGACACGGCGATTGCGGCGGGTGGGCTGATCGTGGCCGATCCCCGGCGTACGGCGACGGCGGAGCGGGCGCTCAGCGGTGGCGGAGTTCATCTGCAACTCGGTCCGGGAACCGATCTGGCGCTCGCACTCGGCCTGATGCACATCGCGGTGGTGGAGGGGTGGGTCGACCGTGAGTACGTCGACGCCCGGACATCCGGGTTCGACGACGCGTGGCTCGCGGCAGCGCAATGGTGGCCGCAGCGGACCGAGCGGGTCACCGGGGTGCCGGTCGGTCAGTTGCGTCGCGCCGTCGAATTACTTTGGAAAGCAAGACAGTCGGATGCAGGATCGTACATTCTGTCAGCGCGCGGAACGGAACAGCATGCCAGCGGAACCGATACCGTGTCGGCCGTCATCGGGCTCGCGCTCACTCTCGGCCTGCCGGGTCGCGTCGGCAGCGGGTACGGGTGCATCACCGGCCAGGGCAACGGCCAAGGTGGCCGCGAGCACGGACAGAAAGCCGATCAGCTTCCCGGATATCGCAAGATCGCCGATCCGGTGGCGCGCGCCCACGTCGCGGCGGTGTGGGGGATCGAGGCCGACGAACTCCCGGGTCCGGGGCGCAGTGCCTACGAACTGCTCGACGCACTCGGGCAGCCCGGCGGCCCGGAAGTCCTCCTGGTGCACGGCGCCAACCTCGCGGTGTCCGCACCGCGGGCCGGCCACGTCGTAGACCGGTTGAGGGCGTTGGATTTGCTGGTGGTCTCGGATTTCGTCCTGTCGGAGACGGCGGCGTTGGCCGATGTCGTACTGCCGGTATTGCAGTGGGCGGAAGAAGAGGGGACCACCACCAGTCTCGAAGGGCGGGTGCTTCGTCGGCGACGCGCGGTGGACGCGCCGGAAGGCCCGCGTAGTGAATTACGCGTGTGGTCCGAGATCGCGCAGCGGCTCGGTCAACCGGGCGAGCGGTTCCCCACCGAACCGGCAGTGGTCTTCGAGGAGTTGCGACGCGCGTCCGCCGGTGGGATCGCCGACTACTCCGGTATCAGCTACGGCCGTCTCGACACGGGTGAGGCCCTGCACTGGCCCTGCCCGAGCGTCGATCATCCGGGCACGCCCCGCCTGTTCCTCGACGAATTCGCCACTCCGGACGGGCGTGCGCAGTACGTCTGCGTCGAACATCGTGGGCCGGTGGAGACGGTGGACGCGCAGTATCCGCTGGTGGCGACGACGGGACGTGTTCTCGCGCACTACCAGTCGGGCGCCCAGACCAGGCGCGTTCCGGAATTGGTGGCCGCTGCCGGTGACATGTTCGTCGAGGTTCATCCGGACACCGCTCGCCGGGTGGACCTCTCCGACGGCGACGTGGCTGCCGTCGCCAGTCGGCGGGGACGGATGGAAGCGACGGTGCGTTGTGTCGATTCGATGCGGCTGGACACGATTTTCCTGCCCTTCCATTTCGCCGGTGATGCCCGGGCCAATCTGCTGACCAATCCGGCGCTGGACCCTACCAGTCGGATGCCGGAGTTCAAGGTCTGCGCGGTCCGGCTCGAACCGGTCGGTGAATCGTGAAGCGGCGCATCGTGATAGTGGGCAACGGTATGGCCGGTTCGCGCGCGGCCGAGGAGTTGCGTCGTCGTACGGCTGCGGAGTCACTCGAGATCGTGTTGATCGGTGACGAGTTGCATGCGCCCTACAACCGGATTCTGTTGTCGAACGTTCTGGCCGGCGGCCTCACGGCGCGCGATGTCCGACTCAAACCTGACCAGTGGTGGGCCCGCCAGGAGATCGATGTCCGCCACGGGAGCGCGGTGTTCGGGATCGATCCCACCGAGCGACGGGTGCTCTGCGTCGACGGAACCGCGATCGGGTACGACGACCTGATCCTCGCCACCGGCAGTCGGGCTGTCGTGCCCCCGGTCGTCGGAGCACTCGACGGGGCGGGCGGGTTCGTACCAGGCGTCGCCACCTTCCGGACGCTCGACGACTGCGCCCGGATCATCGAGGCGTCCACTTCCGGAACGGCGGCCGTGGTGCTCGGCGGCGGCCTGTTGGGTATCGAGGCGGCGCGTGGTCTGCGGATGCGCGGTGTCGACGTCACGGTCGTGCATCCCAAGGATTTTCCGATGGAACGTCAGATGGACGCGGACGGCGGGGCCGTACTGACCCGGGTGCTCGAGAGCGTCGGCGTCGGGGTCGTCCTGGGCAGACGGGTGACGGAATTCGGTGACTCGCAAGTAGTGCTCGACGACGGAAGTCGACTCCGGGCAGATCTTCTCGTTCTCTCGGCCGGAATTCGGCCGTGCGTCGAGTTGGCCGAGCGTGCCGGCGTGAGCGTCGGACGCGGGATCCTGGTGGACGACGAACTGCGCACCGACGTCGACGGTATCCGGGCGATCGGGGAGTGCGCCGAGCATCGCGGTGAGGTGTACGGGTTGGTGCAACCCGGTTGGGAACAGGCCGCCGTGGTGGCAGAGCTGCTCACCGGTACCGATTCGAAGGCGAACTACACCGGAACCGCACTCTCGACCAGGTTGAAGGCACCCGACATCGACCTGGCGTCGATGGGTGACGTCGATGCCACGACGCTCAGCCGTGCGGTGGAGGTCACCACCGTCGTGGACGCGAGCCGGGGCACTTACGCCAAGATCGTCGTCAAGGACGAGCGCCTGGTGGGTGCGTTGTTGCTCGGGGTTCCCGATGTGGTCGGGACTGTGACGCAACTGTTCGATACACAACTTCCGGTTCCGCCCGACCGGATCGCGCTCCTGACCGGGCGGGCCACCGGTGCCGCTGTCGAATCGGTGAGTCCTTCGGGTATGCCGGGTTCGGCGGTGATCTGCCGCTGTAATTCGGTGACCAAGTCGGATTTGACGACGGCCTGGAAGTCGGGTGCACGATCTGCGGATGCACTGGTTTCGGCCACCCGGGCAACTACGGGCTGCGGGGGGTGCAGCGGGGCGGTCGCCGGTATCTGCCAGTGGCTGACGTCGGTCGATCCCGCAGTCACCGGGAACTCACTGGACACACGGGAAGAAGGTGCGGCATGAGTAAATCGGTAGTGGTCGTGGGCCACGGAATGGTCGGACATCGTTTTGTCGAAGCCCTGCGCTCCCGGGACGAATCCGGCCTCTGGTCGGTGACGATCCTGTGCGAAGAGAGGTACCCCGCTTACGATCGGGTGGGGCTCTCGTCCTACGTGGGAGTGTGGGATCCGAAAGAACTTGCCTTGTCCGGCAACGACTTCGACGGTGACGATTTGGTCGATCTCCGGGTGGGCGAGGGTGCGGTCTCGATCGACAAGGGCACGCGTACCGTCACGACCACTGCCGGCCGCACGCTGCCGTACGACGCGCTGGTGATGGCGACCGGTTCTTCCCCCTTCGTGCCGCCGGTGCCCGGTCACGACGGCGCCGGCTGCTTCGTCTATCGCACCCTCGACGACCTGGACGGCATTCGGTCGGCGGCAGCGAGCGCGGGGCCGGGAGCTGTCGGGGTGGTGGTCGGTGGCGGGCTGCTCGGCCTCGAAGCAGCACATGCACTCTCACGCCTGGGTATGGCAGCGCACGTGGTCGAGCACAACCCGAGGCTGATGCCGAGACAGGTGGACGAGGGCGGTGGGGCGCTGCTCGCCCGCCTGGTCACCGAGCTCGGCTTGACGGTGCACACCGGCGTCGGAACCGCGGGAATCACGCAGTCCGAGGAGGGAATCGTGGTCGAGCTGTCCGACGGTTCGACGATCGACGCAGCACTGCTGGTCTTCTCGGCCGGTGTGCGTCCGCGCGACCTGCTGGCCCGTGAGGCGGGAATTGCGGTAGGGGAGCGCGGCGGAATCCTGACCGATGTCGGCTGCCGGACGTCGGACGAGAATGTCTACGCCATCGGCGAGTGCGCAGCCGTGGAAGGCCGCTGCTACGGACTGGTCGCGCCGGGGTACTCGACGGCCGAGGTCGTGGCTGATCGCCTGCTCGGTGGCGGCGCGCAGTTCCCGGGTGCAGACATGTCCACGAAGCTCAAGTTGATGGGTGTCGACGTCGCCAGTTTCGGTGATGCGCTGGCGACCGCTTCCGGTGCCCTCGAGGTGGTTCTGAGCGATGCGGCCAAGGGGACGTACGCCAAGCTGGTGGTCTCCGACGACGCGAAGATCCTGCTCGGCGGCATTCTGGTCGGAGATGCCTCGGCGTACTCGTCGCTGCGTCCTCTGGTCGGACGCGAACTGCCCGGCGATCCGGCTACGTTGATCTCGCCTGTCGGCGAAAAACCGGGGGCGGGTTCGCTGCCCGATGACGCCGAGGTGTGCTCGTGCAATGCCGTCACCAAGGCGACGATCTGCGGCGCGATCGCCGACGGTGCCTGTGACATCGCGTCGGTGAAATCCTGCACCGGAGCCGGAACGACCTGTGGTGGATGCCTTCCCACCGTCAAGCAACTACTCGCCGAGTCGGGTGTCGTGATGTCGAAGGCGCTGTGTGAGCACTTCGCGCAGTCGCGGGCCGAGTTGTTCCAGATCGTGCAGTCGACACAGACACGAACGTTCTCCGCGCTGATCACCAAGTACGGCAAGGGCGCAGGCTGTGACATCTGCAAACCCGTTGTCGCGTCGATTCTGGCGTCGACCGATTCCGATCACATCCTGCACCGCATGCAGGCGTCGTTGCAGGACACCAACGACCATTTCCTGGCCAACATCCAGAAGAACGGAACGTACTCGGTAGTGCCTCGGATGCCGGGCGGCGAGGTGACGGCTGAGCAACTGATCGTGATCGGCGAGGTGGCACGCGATTTCGGCCTTTACACCAAGATCACCGGCGGCCAGCGGATCGATTTGTTCGGTGCCCGCGTCGAGCAGTTGCCGGCGATCTGGAAGCGACTGGTCGATGCCGGAATGGAATCCGGTCAGGCGTACGGCAAATCGTTGCGGACGGTGAAGAGTTGTGTCGGTTCGAGTTGGTGTCGATACGGGGTCCAGGATTCGGTGGGCATGGCGGTGAGTCTCGAGAATCGTTACCGCGGCCTGCGTTCGCCGCACAAGATCAAGTTCGGGGTATCCGGTTGTGCCCGAGAATGCGCCGAGGCGCGCGGCAAGGACGTCGGTGTCATCGCGACGGAGAACGGTTGGAACCTGTATGTCGGTGGAAATGGCGGCCAGTCGCCCAAGCACGCCCAACTTCTCGCCGGCGGTCTGGATGACAAGACTCTGGTCAGTTACATCGATCGGTATCTCATGTTCTACATCCGCACCGCCGACCGACTGCAGCGCACCGCGCCGTGGGTGGATTCGCTCGACGGCGGCCTCGAGCACCTGAAAGCTGTCGTCTGCGCGGACAGCCTCGGAATCGGTGCGGAACTCGAAGCGCTGATGGACAAGCACGTGGCCGGCTATCAGGACGAATGGGCGGGTGTTCTCGGTGATCCGGAGAAGTTGTCGAGATTCGTGTCCTTCGTCAATGCCCCTGATCAGTCCGACCCGACCGTGGTCTTCGACGAGACCGGGGCGCGCAAGGTTCCCGTTCTGATGGGGATGCCGAGCCTTCCCACGCGCCGGTAATCGCTGTGTAACCCGTGGGAAACACGGTGTCCGTACAAACGTAGATGACGAACCGAGGAGGTTTCGATGAGTGTCATCGATGCGCAGATCGCCACATTGGATTCGCAGCGGCCGGAGTGGACGTCGGCCTGTTCACTGAGTCATCTCATCGCCGGACGTGGAGTTGCCGTCTTGCTTCGAGGAGGTGAGCAGGTGGCGCTCTTCCTACTCGAGGACGGTACGTTGCGGGCCGTCGGGAACATCGATCCTTACGGCCGTGCGGCAGTGATGTCCCGCGGTTTGGTCGGCGATCGCGGAGGTGAGCCGATAGTGGTGTCGCCGCTGCTCAAGCAGGTGTTCTCGCTTCTCGACGGCCGAGCGCTCGACGACGAGTCGGTATCGCTGCCGGTGTACGAGGTTCGGGTGTGGGCAGGGGTGGTTCAGGTGCACAGCAGCCGCCAACGTGGTGGCGCACACCTGGTGGGAAGCCACGTCCTGCCGTGAGCGAGGACATGCCGTTGGCTGGATTCACGGTGGGGATCACGGCGTCTCGTCGTGCCGAGGAGTTCGCCACGCTGCTCACCCGGCGGGGAGCGAACGTGCTGCACGCTCCCGCTATTCGCATCATTCCGTTGGCCGACGATCGTGAGCTCGAACGGGTGACTCGCCAGATCGTGGCCGAACCACCTGACATCGTCGTGGCTACGACCGGCATCGGGTTCCGCGGTTGGCTCGAGGCGGCGGACGGATGGGGCGAGGCCGAGAATCTGCGCGGTGCACTGGATTCGGCGCGGCTGTTGGCGCGGGGGCCGAAGACGAAGGGCGCGATACGAGCGGCGGAGTTGCGTGAGGAGTGGTCGCCGGCCTCCGAGTCGTCGGCGGAAGTGCTCGAACATCTTCTGGCCGAAGGTGTCTACGGAAAGACGGTAGCAGTCCAGCTTCACGGGGCGACCAGCGAATGGGAGCCGATTCCGGATTTCTGTCAGGTGCTTCGTGACGCAGGCGCAGCGGTCATCGCAGTGCCCGTCTACCGATGGGAGCCGCCCGAGGACCTAACCCTGCTCGACAACATGATCGACGCGATCTGTGCTGCCGGAATCGACGCGGTCAGCTTCACCAGTGCGCCGGCGGTGGCTTCGCTCCTGATGCGAGCAGATCGAACAGCGCGCCTGGACCTACTGCTCGATGCCCTGCGAGGGCCGGTGACCGCGGTGTCGGTCGGCCCGGTGACCTCGGCGTCGCTCGAGGCGGTGGGGGTTCCGACGACAGCGCCGGAACGAGCCCGGCTCGGAGCACTCGCACGACATATTGTCGATCAATTGCCATTGCGGTCCAACATGATCCAGGCTGGTGAGCACACGATCAGCATTCGCGGTGGTTGTGTCGTGGTAGACGGTGTCGTGCGGCGGCTGCCGCCTGCGGCAATGTCGCTGATGCGCTCGCTCGGTGCCAAGCCCGGGTACGTGGTCTCGCGAGACGAGCTTCTCGCCGTGCTTCCCGGTGGCGGTGAGGACACCCACGCCGTCGAGACCGCGGTGGCGCGGCTGCGAGTATGTCTTGGTGCGCCCAAAGCTGTTCAGACCGTGGTGAAGCGAGGATATCGGCTCGCGCTCGCCCCGGAGGAAGACGCCTGGAGTCCACGTGTACATTCGCGGTGACGACGATGTCCTGGTGCTGGTCGCGCACGGAACCCGCTCCGCTCGGGGTGTGGAAATGATTGCAGCGCTGGCTCGCGCAGTCGGTGCGCGGATCGGACGGACCCGAGTAGCGTTCGTCGACGTTCTCGGGCCGTCACCGTCGGAGGTACTTCGGGCCACGACAGGGCGAGCGGTGGTAGTGCCTGCCTTCCTGGCGTCGGGGTATCACGTTCACATCGACGTCCGGCGAGAAGTTGCCGACAGTGGGCACCGAGACGTGACGGTGACGCCTGCTCTGGGTCCCGATCCCGTGTTGGCAGGTGTCATGATGCGGCGCTTGTGGTCCGCAGGTTGGCGTGACGGTGACGCGATCGTACTGGCGGCGGCCGGATCCTCGGACATTCGCGCGCTGCGCGACGTGCAGCGGGCGGCTGCCTTGCTGGCGGCCGCGTCCGGAACGCGCGTGGACATCGGATACGTCGCCACGGCGGAACCCACGGTGGTCGAAGCTGTCGAGTCGGCGCGGAACAGATCCGGTCGACGAGTCTTCGTCGCCTCGTATCTGCTGGCACACGGGTTGTTCCACAACCGATTGCACAGTGCCGGAGCGGACGGAGTCAGTGACCCACTCGGTCTCGACCCCGAGATCGTGGATCTACTGGCTCAGCGCTGGTCCGCGGTGTCGAGTCCGGTCGCGGGCTCACGCTACTATCGCGAACATGACGACGACGTATGCCGACCTGGTCGCAGCGGTTCGTGAATCCGATGCGAAGGCGCAGGCTCTCATCAGCGGCGTGCCCGACTTGCACGTGCGTGAGCCGTCGGCATTGCCTGGCTGGACCAGGGGCCACGTGATCACTCACATGGCACGCAATGCGGACGCTCTCGGCCGACTTGTGGCGGGAGCGGAGAGTGGTGTGCCGGGCGAAATGTACCCAGGTGGTCCGCCCGCGCGTAACGCTGCGATCGAAGAGGGCGCTGACCGGCCCGCACCACTGTTGGCCGCGGATTACGCCTTCTCCGGAAGCCGGCTCGTGTCGGCGCTCGAGGGTGTCGCCTCGGCGAGTCTGGACGTTCCGGTTCCGTGGCGCAGGCCGATACTCGCCCGAGATCTCCCGATCCTGCGCTGGAACGAGATCGAGATACACCTGATCGATCTGGACATCGGTTACACGTGCCACGACTGGCCGTCGGCGTACGTGGAGTTCACCCTCGTCCGAGAACTGGGATTTTTGTCCAATGCCGCACCGGGGGTCGGTGTTCCGACGCTCTCGGACGCCGAGACGTTGGCGTGGTTGATCGGGCGTCCGACCCGCCCCGGACTACCCACTCTGCCCGATTGGCCGTTCTGAACGGGGGTTCAAAGGTTACGGCTGTTTCACCAGCGTGAATGTCGTCAGCGCAATGGGTTGGCCGCCGCCGGTGAAGTACATGACGCCGTTCCACTTGTTCTGGTTCTGCGCGTCCTGGGTGATCTCGTCGTGAATGAACGCTCCGAGCTGCGGGGACTTGTTGGAGTAGTCCACGTGTACGACCGGCGCTCGGTTGTAGATGCTCGGTCCGGTGTAGACGTCACCGGGGACGGCGTCGATTCCGCCGAGAATGCGATTGCTCACGGTGGTGCCGGAGTTCGCGAATGTCTTTCCCGCCCAGACGAACGACGGAACATTCAAGCCGTTGGTCCCGACGTATCTGCCATCAGTCGGTGTCTGCGCAGATGCGACACCTGTCCCGATCAAGAATGCAGCCACGACTGCTGCTGTCGCGAAAAAGGCGGACCTCGGTTTCACGTTTTATCTCCTTTGGGACAGTCGACCGCGGGCGCGGTTCATATTACGGACATTTCGGTCGTACGGAGGGGGATTGCCGCTCTTGATTCGCGTGCGTGAGCACGGTCGAGCGCGGAGCATCAGCCAGGATAGTGGTGCATATACAACCGCTGACCGCACTTCGCAGTCGTCTGAAATGGGCGTGTCGCGGGAGGCTTTCGGTGTGATCAGCCGGCTCCGCAAACTGCACGGCCGCATCGTGGGTGGAATTTACACGGCCGCGCCGTGGGTGGAAATTACACGGCCGCGCCGTGGGTGGAACCTGCACGGCCGCGCCGTGGGTGCGGACGCAGAGGCGTTCGGTGGCACCGATCGTGACAACACGCGTGATCGCGACGACGCGTCGTCCTATGTGGGCAACAAGATCAGTTCCGCGACGCAGTCGTCATCGGCACCTTCCGGTATCAGGGCGAAGGCGGCGCGCCCGATCAGCCCGGCGAGGTGAGCTGTCCGCACCGACGGGTCGGCACGCCAGCGTCCGTCCGATAGTTGGGTTACCGGAAGCAGGCGCGTGGCAACGGAACTCACGTCCGAAGCGTTGGCGATGACTCCTACCGTCGGGGGAGCCGGTGCACAGGCCGTCAGGGCGGCGACAATTGTCGGCAGCATCGTCAGAAGTGTCGTCACCGCGGCGTACGGGTTGCCGGGTAGTCCGAGAACGACCGCGCCGTCTGGCAATACGGCGGTGATCTGCGAACCGCCGGGCCTGGAGGCTACTCGCCCCACGATTACCCGAGCGCCGAGTCGGCTTAGCGCCGAACGTAATTCGTCGGCGGCGCCGCCGCCGGTAGCGCCGACGATCACGATCAGATTCCCGCCGGATTCGGCGGTCAGTACACTCTCGAAATTGTCTGCGGTATCGCGCAGATGGGTGTTCGAGATGCAGCGGACACCGCTGCGCTCGAGAAGATGCGGAAGTATTGCACCTACCGAGTCGCGGGTCTGTCCCCGCTGTAGCGGTCCGGTACTGCGGATCTCGTCGCCGGTGATCACGAGACGGGCGCGCACGGGTCCGCGGACAGGTGCATCGAATACCTCGCCACTCGATGCAGCGGAAACCAGTGCGGGCGTGATCGTCGTCCCGGCGGGGGCGATCGTGTATCCGCTGCTCCAGTCCTCGCCGCGCAGCCGGGCGTCGTTGCGGCGGGGTACGTCGGGCAGTTCGTGGAGTTCGGGTGGATTGCCGACGACCGTGACGTGCTCGTCACGAATGACGGACGTGGCCCCGGCGGGTAGATGTGCACCCGTTGCGATGCGGGCGGCCTCGCCGTCGGTCAAGGTGAGTGTGCCTGTGGCCCCGGCGATCCGGATCTCGTCCCGAATATGCCATGGACCGGCACCCGCCACGGCGTAGCCGTCCATCGCGGATACATCGGATCTGGGCAGGTCGCCGTGCGCGATCAGAGGTCCGGCCAGGGCCGCACCGAAACTCTCGATCAGTTGTGCGGTACCGGCGGGCATCGGGGTGAGTGCGTTCGTGATCGCGGCGCGGGCAGCGGTGATGCTCAAACGTGGGTACTCGCGGGCCCGGTCGAGGTCGGCCGGGGTGTCGGCGTCAGCGGTGCCCGGCACTCGTAATGTCGAGAACGACGCGGCGACAAGTGCTTTCACAGCGCGATTGTCGAGCGTGTCGGCATGGAGCGTCGACAGGCGGCGGCGCAGTTCGGACACCGTCCATGCGGACAGCAGGAACTGCACACGATCGTTCTCGTCGACGGCGCAGGTCACCGGATGCCGGAGCGAGGTCGCGGCGATCAGGGCATCGACGGCGGATCGCTCGAGGTAGGGCAGGTCCGAAGCCAGCACCATCACGACGGCATCGGCCGGCGTGTCGACGGCGGCCAACCCGGCCGCGATCGCGGCCACCGGCCCACTGCCGATCGGGCTCTCCTGCGTCTGAATCACAGCAGGGGGCAGTTCCGGACGGTGCGGGCCGACCACCACGGTGGTTCCCAGGTGCGAGACGGCCGCCAGTGCGATGTCCAGCATTCGGCGGCCACGGACGTCGAGTGCCGGTTTGTCGAGACCGCCCATCCGTGTTCCTCGCCCGCCCGCGAGAACCAGGGCAAGCGTGGGCCGGTCAGAACTCATGCCTGGCCGTCTTCATGTCGATCCGCCCGTCCCGGATCGGTACACCCTCGAGTTCGAGCTGAGCGATCTGGCGACGTGCGATCTGTGCGGCGGGCTTTCCGGACGCGCCGATCACCCGATGCCAGGGTAGGTCCGCACTGTCGATCCGCATGATCCAGCCGACCGTGCGGGCGCTGGAGAGTCCGGCGGCTTCGGCGATGTCGCCGTAGGTGGCCACGAACCCGGCCGGGATCGACGCGACGAGGCGGCGTACGTCCTCGATCTGTTCCTCGGTGGTCACGGCCATGGGGTCGACCTCACAGCAGCTGTCGGACCAGATCGGCGACGGCGTCCGGGCGAACCTGGGGCACCATGTGGTCGCAGTCGAACGGAACATACGTCAGATTCGATCCGAGGTGGGCGGTCAGGGCCGCCCGGAACTCGTCGGTGACGTACGGCGGCTGGACTTTCATCGCCTGCACCAGGACTGTCGGCGTCGACGGCGGTGGAAGAACCAGTGGCCTGGCCAGTTCTCCCCACGCCGTGACGACGGCCGCCGTCGACAGCCGCCAGTTGACTCGCCCGTTGCCCAGGGGGACCAGGTGCTCGGTGAACTCCTCGTCCAGGACGGCGGTGTCGACTTCACCCCATGCGCCGTGAACCTTCTCCGACCGGGCTTCGGCGGCATCGGTGTAGTCGGGGGAGCCGATCGTCAGTTCGGCGATGCGTTGCATGAGGGTGGGATCCAAGCCGACCGCCGGGTCGAGCAGAACCAGGCCACGGACGCGTTCCGGTGCTTGCGCAGCCAGGTGCAGGGCGAGAAGTGCGCCGAAGGAGTGAGCGAGGATCAACACCGGTCCGCTCGCGTGGTCGTCGAGGGTTGCCTCGAGGTCCGAGACATGGGTGTCGATGTTCCACGGCGGAGCGAAGGTGGAGTGGCCGTGACCGCGCAGGTCAGGGGCGATCCACCTGGCGTCGGGGAGTTGGCGCTCTGCCATGGCCTGCCAGCGTCGACCGTGCCCGGTCAGGCCGTGGAGGGCGAGGATTTCCGGTGATCCGGCGTCGCCGTACAGGTAGGTGTTGAGGGCGCTCACGTCGACAATCATGCCGGACGTGGGCGATGCGTGAGATGTCGGTGCTCTCTGATGGAATGCCGGGGTGAGTGAGACGTCGGTTCGCAACAAGGTCACCGTTCCGCGGGCGCGGTTGGTGCATCGCCTCGCGCCGTCACTCACCTCGCGCCGATGGGACGACGGCACGTCCCGATTGTTCGAGCCGCCGGCCGAGGATTCGTTCATGCTCGCATTCACCGGGGCGTCGCCGTGGAACCCCTGGCAGGTTCTGGGCAGCGCCGGCACCGGCAAGACGTCGCTGCTCGTGGATCTGGCGGTACAGAAGATCTCCGGGGGAGAAGATCCCGAGTCGGTGCTCGTCCTCACCCAGTCGCGTCGAGCCGCGACGCAGGTTCGTGAACAGATCACCGCCGGATTGTTCGGCTTCGAGCAGGAGCGTGGTCCGCAGGCGACTCGTGAACCGTTGGTTCGCACCGTCCACTCCTATGCCTTTGCCGTCCTCCGGTTGCAGGCGGCCGCGCACGGGAACGCTCCGCCGCGTCTGATCACCGGCGCCGAGCACGATGCCGTGATCCGGGAGATGCTGCGCGGTGATCTGGACGACGGCGCCCACTACTGGCCGGAGCGGCTGCGGCCGGCGCTTGCCATGAACGGTTTCGCCGTGGAGCTTCGAGACTTGATGCTCCGGGCCGACGAACGTGGTCTGGGCCCGGAAGATCTGATCAAACTGGGTAAGAAGCACGGCCGTCCGGAATGGGTCGCCGCCGGGAAGTTCGCGCAGGTCTACGAATACGGTGTTCTGCTGCGCGGCAGCGTCGGGGTGGAGGCTCCCGAGGCGACTGCGCCGGCCCTCAATGCGGCCGAATTGATCGGTGCCGCGCTCACGGCGTTCGCCACCGATCCGGACCTCCTGCAGTCCGAACGAACCCGTATCCGGCACCTGCTCGTCGACGATGCCCAGCATCTCGATCCTCAAGCGGCACAACTGGTTCAGCTGATCGGCACCGGCACCGTGAGCACCGTGATCGCCGGTGATCCGGATCAGTCGGTGTTCGGGTTTCGCGGCGCGGATTCCGGCTTCCTACTCGGCCTCGCCGAGCGCGGTGACGAACGCCAGGTCGTTCTACCCGTCACCCACCGCAACAATGCCGACATCGCATCGATCACGTCGAAGATCTCCGCTCGCCTACCCGGCAACCTCGCCCACCGGATCGCGGCGCCCGCGGACCTCTCCGACGACAATCCGGGCACGGCGTCGGTGCGACTGTTGGGCACCACCGCCAAGGAAGCCGCCGTCGTCGCGGACACACTGCGCCGCGCTCACCTACTCGACGGCATCGCCTGGTCGGACATGGCCGTGATCGTGCGTTCGGTGCCGCGAACCCTCGCACCGCTGCGACGTGCACTGCTTGCTGCCGGCGTACCGGTCACCACCGCGGCCACCGAACTGCCACTGGCTCGCCAACACGGTGTGTCCGGGCTACTGCTCGCGCTTCGTGCACTCGGCGGCGACCAGTTCACCGGTGACGACGCCCTTGCGCTGATGGCCGGACCCATCGGCGGCGCCGAGCCGGTCACGTTGCGTCGCCTGCGACGTGGATTGCGCCGCGTCGAGCTGGCGGCAGGCGGCGATCGTGATTCCGCAGAGTTGTTGCGGCTCATCCTGATCGGCGACGATCGTGCACAGTCGAAGCGGCTGATGAGCAAACTCACCGACGTCGAGGCGGCGGCGCTGACTCGGGTGCTGGCAGTGCTGCGCAAGGCCAGGGTTCCCCTCGAGCGTGGGCTCGGAGTCGAAGAGGTGTTGTGGGCGGCGTGGCAGGCCACCGGACTCGAACGGCGCTGGGCGGCGGCGTCGGCGCGCGGCGGGCCGATCGGTTCCCAAGCCGATCGTGATCTCGACGCGGTGGTTGCGCTTTTCGACGCAGCAGCCAGCTACGTGGACAGGCTGCCACGCTCGCAACTCGCCGGCTTCGTCGACTACCTGACCAGCCAGGAGATTCCGACGGATTCGCGCAGTCGATCGGTCATCACGCCGGACGCCGTCACCGTGGTCAGCGCGCATGCGGCGGCGGGTCGCGAATGGGACGTCGTCGCGGTGGCCGGTGTACAGGAAGGTCTGTGGCCGAGCTTGCGTGCTCGTGGGTCACTGCTGCGGATCGAGGCACTCATCGACCTGGTCAACGGGGTGTCCGACGGCAGCGATTCAGCTGCCGAACGACTTTCGCGCACGGCGCCGTTGTTGGCCGACGAACGCAGACTCTTCCTCGTCGCGTGTAGTCGGGCACGCCGCACGTTGCTGGTCACCGCGGTCGAATCGGCGGCGGGCGACACCGATCTGCTGCCGTCGCGGTTTGTCGACGAGCTGATCCGCGGTGACGAATACTCCGGCGACTTCCAACCGGACCGAGAGGTGACGCCCGAGGCAGGCGACACGAGGGTGCTCTCGCTGCCGGCCCTCCTGGCCCAACTCCGCAGCGTCGTGTGTGATCCCGACATCGCGCGCGTCGACCCGGACAAGCACACGCGGGCAGCGCGGCAGTTGGCTCGCCTGGCCGCAGCCGGAGTGCGCGGCGCACATCCCGATCAGTGGTACGGCACCGCCGAACCCAGCACCCTCGCGCCGTTGTGGAAGCCCGAAGACGGCCCGGTGTCGCTATCGCCGTCCACCATCGAACTCCTCGAGACATGTCCGCTTCGTTGGGTGTTCGAGCGGCACGGAGGATCGGACGGAGAGAACACCCATGCGATCGCCGGTACCCTCGTCCATACACTGGTCCAGGCGCTTGCCGGTCGAATTCCTCCGGACCAGGTGGAGAAAGCACTCGAAGATGCCTGGGAATCGATCGATTTGGGCTCGCAATGGTATTCGCGGCGCGAACTCAATCGCACCCGTGAAATGCTGGCCACCTTCACCGCCTGGATGAACGCCACCCGCGGAGAACTCACCGAAATCGGCGTCGAGGTGGCAGTCGAGGGCATCCTCGAACCTCGTGAGGAAGGCGCACCCACCGTGAAACTGCGCGGGCGAATCGACCGGCTCGAGCGCGATACCGAAGGCAGGCCCGTCGTCGTCGACGTCAAGACGGCCCGTAATCCGGTTACCAACGAAGCCACGCAGTCCCACGCACAATTGGCGGCCTACCAGGTAGCGGCGGCCGAGGGAGCGATTGCCGGTGAACCACCGTCCCAGCCGGGCGGAGCCCGCCTCGTCTTCGTCGCCAAGGCCAATCGGAAGGACGGAGCGACGCAGCGTGTGCAACCACCCCTGACCGCCGAGGCAGTCGAGATGTGGCGCGAGGTCATTCACGACGCCGCCGCCGCGACGCAAGGCCCGCAGTATCTGGCGCGGGTCAACGACGGCTGCCGGCACTGCCCGGTGCGGTCGAGTTGCCCGGCGCACGACGAGGGACGGCAGGTGAGCGAGTAGATGTCTGCCGCGACGCCGAAGCTCAGAGCGCCGAAGATCGATCCCGTCGACCTGGCGGTGGCGCTCGGTCAGCATCCGCCGACCCCGGAGCAGTCTGCCGTCATCGCGGCCCCTCTCGGTCCGACGCTGGTGGTGGCGGGCGCGGGGGCAGGCAAGACCGAGACCATGGCGGCCCGCGTCGTGTGGCTGGTGGCCAACGGATACGTCGACCCCGAAGCGGTACTGGGACTGACGTTCACCCGTAAAGCCGCGCAGCAGCTCACCGCGCGAATCCGAAAGCGTCTGGCACGCTTGGCCGGATCCGACGTGTTGCGAGCACTCGATCCCACCGGTGGTGTCCGGGCCCGCATCCTGGCCGGTGAACCCGAGGTGAGCACGTACCACGCGTACGCCGGACGACTGCTTTCCGAGCACGGTCTGCTGCTGCCGATCGAGCCGAGTGCAACACTGCTCTCCGAGACCGAACTCTGGCAGGTGGCGCACCGCGTGGTCAGCAACTGGGATGGCGACCTCGACACCGACAAGAATCCGGGTTCGATCACCGAAACCGTTCTCGCCCTTGCCGGTCAACTTGCCGAACACCTCGTCGACCCGGAGCAACTTCTGGGGGCGCACACCGAGTTGGACCAACTGATCCACACGCTGCCCGCCGGCCCGAAGCAGCGCGGTGGGCCGAGTAAGGAACTTCTCGGCTACCTGGACGTGCAGCACAAGCGAATCGAACTCTTGCCCATCGTCGCTCGCCTTGCCGAAACCTTGCGCCGTGAAGGCGCATTGGACTTCGGTAGCCAGATGTCGCTGTCGGCGCGGGTCGCATCCGAGCATCCGGAGGTGGGGCAGGCCGAACGCGAGCGGTTCCGGGTGGTACTGCTCGACGAGTATCAGGACACCGGACACGCTCAACGCGTGCTGCTCTCGTCGCTGTTCGGCGGTGGCGCGGACTCCGCGCTCGCTCTGACCGCCGTCGGCGATCCGATGCAGTCCATCTACGGCTGGCGCGGTGCTTCGGCAGCGAATCTGCCGCGTTTCGCCACCGACTTCCCACTCTCGGGCACACGCCCGGCGCCGACACTGGAACTGCTGACCAGCTGGCGGAACCCACCCGAAGCACTCGAGCTGGCCAATCTGGCATCCGCGCCGTTGCGCCGGCGGGGCGTAGCCGTCAGTACGTTGCGGGCCCGCCCCGGCGCCACCGCAGGCGATATCCGACTGGCATTGCTCGCCGACGTCGAAGACGAACGCCGCTGGGTGGCGGACAAGATCGCCGAGCAGTACGACGCGGCACGAGCACAGGACAAGCCACCGCCCACCGCTGCCGTGCTGATTCGTCGAAACGCCGACGCGGCTCCGCTGGCCGAGGCGTTGCGGGCGAAAGGACTACCGGTCGAGGTAGTCGGTCTCGGCGGGCTCCTGCACACACCGGAGGTCGCCGACGTCATCGCGATGTTGCGGGTGGTTGCAGATCCGCTCGCGGGCAGTGCCGCCGTCCGGATACTCACCGGGGCGCGCTGGCAGGTCGGCGCGCGCGACCTGGCCGCACTCTCTCAGCGCTCGCGCGAGCTCGCCATCTCGGCCGGATACGGCACGGCCGGCGCGGTCACCGACCCGGCCGCCCTGGCGACCGCAGTCCAGGAATCACTGCCGGGAGAGAACGCCGAGCAGGCGGGCCTGATCGACGCGATTTCCGATCCCGGCCCGGCAGAACGCTATTCCGCGCTCGGATACACCCGGATCAATTCGATCGCAGCGGAACTGGCATCACTGCGTGAACGTATCGGCCAACCGCTGACCGAACTGGTGGCCGAGGTGGAACGTGTGCTCGGCATCGGTATCGAAGCCGGAGCACGCACCCGGCTCGGAGCCGTCGGCACAGCCGGGCGAGAGCATCTGGACGCTTTTGCCGACGTCGTGGCGAACTACGCCACGCGTCCGACGGCCAACCTGGTCGGCATGTTGTCGTTCTTCGCGGCCGCCGAACAGGTCGAGAAGGGTTTGGCGCCAGGAGAAGTGGAAGTAGCGCCGGATCGTGTGCAGATTCTCACCGTGCACTCGGCCAAAGGGCTCGAATGGGAGGTGGTCGCGGTTCCACATGTCTGTGACGGTGTGTTCCCCTCGTCCACTGCCTCCGGTTCGTGGCTCGGTGCTCTTGCGGAATTGCCGCCGTCGCTTCGCGGTGACCGGGCAACGGATGCGGATTCCGCCGACGGCGTACCGGTGCTCGACCTCGACGAGGTGTACAACCGCAAGGACCTCGAGAACGCGATCACCGCGCACAAGAAGTCACTCGGCGATCGTCGGCTCGACGAGGATCGCCGTCTGTTCTACGTCGCTCTCACCAGAACTGAACGGGCGCTGTTCATCTCGGCACATCACTGGGCAGAATCCGGCTCGGATCCCAAAGGGCCCTCGGAGTTTCTGCACGAACTGCATCAGATGGTCACCGCGGACGACGACGCCGACAATTCCCGCGCGCCGATCGGCATCGTCGAAACCTGGGCTCGCGATCCCGAACCTGATTCCGAGAACCCGCTGGCATCCACGCCGCGCACCGCGCAGTGGCCACCGGACCCGCTCGGTTCTCGTCGGGAGGCTGTCGAAGCGGGCGCAGCCAGTGTTCTCGCCGCTCTGGCCGAGCGTGCGAGAGAGCCGGTATGCGCCGCCGAAGACGATACCGATTCCGCCGCCGACGATCCGGAGAACTGGGCATCGGATGTCGACGCATTGCTCGCCGAGCGCGAAGCCAGAGCCTCGGCACGTGCCGAAGTGGTTCTACCCGCCCAGCTTTCGGTGACCCAGCTTGTGGACCTCAAAGCCGATCCGGACGAGTTGGCCGCTCGTCTGCGTCGACCATTACCGTATCCGCCGAACCCACTGGCCAGACGCGGTACGGCCTTCCACGCCTGGATCGAGCGGAGGTTCGGGGCGACGCGTCTGCTCGATTTGGACGAGCTCCCCGGAGCAGCCGACAACAGTGCAGGCCCCGAAACCGACCTGGTCAAGTTGCAGGATGCCTTCCTGCGTTCTCCGTGGGCCAACCGCAGCCCGATGGAGGTGGAAGTACCGTTCGAGACGTCCATCGCGGGAACGGTGCTACGGGGGCGTATCGACGCGGTGTTCGCCGACCCGGACGGCGGATGGACGGTCATCGACTGGAAGACCGGTGCCGAGCCGTCCGCAGCCAACGAAGAGGCGGTGGTGATGCAGTTGGCGGCGTACCGGGTGGCGTGGGCGGAGCTGATGTCGGCGCGGGCCAGATCGATGGGGCGCCGGGAGGAGTTCCCGCTTCACAAGGTGCGAGCCGCATTCCACTACGTCCGATCAGGGCGCACCATCGCCCCGGAGAACCTGCCGGACGGCGCCGCGCTCGCACACCTCATCCGCACGGCCGGCGCCCGCGACGCCGAACCGGACGAGGTGAACTAGCGGGCGTTACGTCGAGCTTTGAGTGCTTCGGTCACCAACGGAATCTGCAGCGGCAGGCGAGCAATGGATCCGATCTTCTGCGGGGTCGAGGTCTTCTTGCTCCGGCACCAGTCCACCGCCATCTGGATGTTCGCCGGGAATACCGCGATGAACAGCGCTGCCGCCAGGGCACCGCCGAGCTTGCGCGTCTTGGGAACCAACAGGGCCGTACCGATCGCCAGTTCCGCCACACCAGAGACCTGGGTGTAAGTGCGCGCAGCTCCGGGCAGTTGCCGGGGCACGGTGCTGTCGAAGAAGGTAGGCGTCGCGAAATGCATGGCTCCCGCGCCGATCAACAGTGCGGACAGACGCAATGCCGCCGCCTGGCTGGGACGTGCGGTGTCGAAACCGTGGAACGAACTCGTGGAGGACATTTCTCCACCCTGCCTCACTGGAGGTCACAGTGCCACTAGGGTGACCACCGGGGCGCCGTACGGTGTGTGTCCCCGAATGTCGGACCCCACCACGTGGGGTTACGCTGCCTGCCGGTATCCGTACGAAGAACGAGTGGGAGTGTCCAGGTATGGCCGGAAGAATCCGGGCCCGACTGAGTAGGTCGGAGGCGTTGTCCGATCAACCGGACTTCGCGCTCGTCGGAGTCCTGCGGATACCCCAGTTCCAGAGCAGTCCGTTCCGAGCCATCTACAAGCGCGTGCTGATAGCGCTCGGGGCACTGGGGCTGGCCGTGGCCATCGTCTACGTGGACCGCTCGGGATACCGGGATGTCCAAGGTGACGAGCTTTCGCTCCTGGACTGTGTCTATTACGCGACGGTGTCGCTCTCGACCACCGGATACGGCGACATCACTCCGTTCACGCCCTCGGCGCGACTGGTCAACGTCCTGCTCATCACACCACTGCGCATCTTCTTTCTCATCGTGTTGGTCGGCACCACCCTGTCCGCTCTGACCGAGAGTTCACGGCAGGCGTTCAAAATTCAGCGTTGGAGGCAGCAAGTGCGCAATCACACCGTCGTCGTCGGTTACGGCACCAAGGGTCGAACCGCGATCGAAGCCATGCTCGGAGACGGCGTCCCGGCATCGGAGATCGTGGTGGTGGACACCGATCAGGCGGTTCTCGATTCCGCCGCCGCCAAGGGGCTGGTGACGGTCTTCGGTTCGGCGACCAAGTCGGACGTCCTTCGTCTTGCCGGAGCGCAGAACGCCGCGTCGATCATCGTGGCCACCAACCGTGACGACACGGCGGTTCTGGTGACTTTGACGGCCCGCGAGTTGGCCCCGAAGGCCAAGATCGCGGCGGCGATTCGTGAAACCGACAACGCACACCTGCTCCGACAGTCCGGCGCGGACTCGGTCGTTGTCTCGTCCGAGACCGCAGGTCGACTCCTCGGTATCGCGACCACCACCCCGACCGTCGTCGAGATGATCGAGGATCTTCTCACTCCGGAAGCAGGCTTCGCGATTGCCGAACGCGCTGTCGAACGCGACGAGGTCGGCGGATCGCCCCGGCACCTGGCGGACATCGTTCTCGGTGTGGTCCGGGACGGACGCCTGGTTCGTGTCGGTTCACCCGAGGTCGATGCGGTCGAGGCAAACGATCGGCTGCTCTACATTCGCCGCGTCACCAACTAGAGAACCGGTGCACGCGGGTAACGGGGGCACTGGACGCCGCGGTGTCACCGCGGCGCAGTAATGTCGTTGCGGTGTACGACTTTCAGCTGAACGAAACTCCATTGCTCTCCCGCTCGAGTGTCGGACGCGCCGAGGAGTTGCGCTCCGACGAAGCCGCTCTCGAGGCCGGTTGGGGTGACGCCCAGTTGTTGCGGGTCAATCCGAGCGGCCAGGTGGTCGTCGATTCGGACGGGAATCTCGTGTTCGGAGCGGCAACGGATCTGGGACCCGAGCCGGTCTCGGGTGCCGTTTTCCTGGGCATTCGTGACGGGCGGCACGTCTGGGCACATCGAGTGACGGTGCTGGCCGGTAGGCTCTCGGAGCTGCGGATACTCGGCGGAACCCTCGGCGACGCCGACGCGGGCATGCTGACCGGTGCGGTTGCCATCCTCAACTGGCACGACAGTGCGGGCTTCAGCGCGATCGACGGTGCACCGAGCCGGCCCACGATGTCCGGGTGGTCGCGCATCTCGAGTACGACCGGCCACGAGGAGTTTCCGCGTACCGATCCTGCCGTCATCTGCCTGGTTCACGACGGCGGCGATCGCGTTCTGCTCGCCCGTCAGCCGACGTGGCCGGAGCGTCGGTTCTCGATTCTCGCCGGATTCGTCGAGGCGGGGGAATCGCTCGAGACGTGCGTCATCCGAGAGATCAAGGAAGAAGTGGGCGTGGACGTCCACAGCGTGCGCTACCTCGGAAGCCAGCCGTGGCCGTTCCCGCGCTCCTTGATGCTCGGATTCACGGCGATCGGCGATCCCGCCGCGCCGCTGCTCTTCGCGGACGGGGAGATCGCCGAAGGCTTCTGGTTCACCAGGGCAGAGGTACGCAAGGCTCTCGAACTCGGCGACTGGGCGTCCGATGCCGACACTCCGCTGCTACTGCCGGGTTCGGTGTCCATCGCGCGCGGAATCCTCGAGAGCTGGGCGGCAGTCCGAGCGTGAGCAGGCTGCCGCCGCCTGCTCACTTCTTCAGCGACGCGAGGGCGTCTTTGACCTGGTTGAGCGAAGGGTTGGTGGCAACGCTGCCGTCGGCGTACTTGACCGTGGGGACCACGTGGTTGCCGCCGTTGACGCTGCCGACGAACTCGGCTGCGGCGAGGTCGTTCTCGATGTCGATCTCGGTGTACTCGATACCCGACGCGTTGAGTTGCGTCTTGAGGCGGCGGCAGTAGCCGCACCAGGTGGTCGAATAGATGGTCAGGGCCGGGGTGGTGTCGGTAGAAGTCACGGCCGATATAACACCACGACCGCGGTACTTGTTCCGCGTCCACCCCGGTTCGCGCCGGTCACGGGCGCGGCGAGGGGTGTGTCGGAAGGCCCTGACATGATGGTCCACATGCCTGCGGAGACCGGACTGGATCCAGAACAATCAGCCGCCGTGCTCGCCCCGCGCGGACCGGTGTGTGTCCTTGCGGGCGCGGGAACAGGTAAGACTCGCACCATCACCCGTCGGATCGCGCACCTGGTTGCAGACGGTCACGTCTCGGCCGGACAAGTGCTGGCAGTGACCTTCACCGCCCGCGCGGCCGGTGAGATGCGGGGCCGGCTGCGCGAACTCGGTGTCGGCGGCAGTGGCCCACAGGTGCAGGCGCGGACATTCCACGCCGCGGCGTTGCGGCAGCTCAAGTACTTCTGGCCGCAGGTGATCGGAGACACCGAGTGGAGACTCCTCGACCGCAAGTTCGCGGTCGTCAGCAGCGCGGCCGCGCGCGTCGGACTTCCGACCAGTACGGAGAGCGTGCGAGATCTGGCCAGTGAGATCGAGTGGTCCAAGGCCTCGCTGATCGCACCGGAAGATTATCCGCGTGCCATCGCCAAAATGCGCCGGGAGGCACCGGTCGACGCGACGAAGGTGGCCCAGGTCTATTCGGTGTACGAGGAATTGAAAGCGCGCGGCCAGGACGGAATGCTCCTCGACTTCGACGATCTCCTGCTCCACACGGCCGCGGCCCTCGAGGAACACTCCACCGTCGCCGACGAGTTCCGCGAGCGGTACCGGTGCTTCGTCGTCGACGAGTACCAGGACGTCACGCCGCTGCAGCAGCGAGTACTGGACGCCTGGCTCGGTGATCGAGACGACCTCACGGTGGTCGGCGACGCGAACCAGACCATCTACTCGTTCACCGGGGCCACACCCGGTTACCTGCTCGACTTCTCGCGCAAATTCCCGGACGCGACGGTTGTCCGCCTCGAACGTGACTACCGGTCCACCCCCGAAGTGGTGTCGTTGGCCAATCGGGTCATCGGTGCCGCCCGCGGACGGATCGCGGGCACTCGCCTTCAGCTGATCGGGCAGCGCGCTCGAGGCCCCGAACCGGAGTTCACGGAGTTCGACGACGAACCGGCCGAAGCTCTCGGCGTCGCACGGGCTGTCAAGCGGCTCATCGCGGCCGGGACGCCGGCAGCGGAGATCGCCGTTCTGTACCGGATCAACGCGCAGTCCGAGGCGCACGAGCAGGCCCTCACCAAACTGGGTATACCGTTCCAGGTTCGCGGCGGTGAAGGATTCTTCACCCGCACCGAAGTACGGCAGGCCGTGACGGCGCTGCGGCAGGCGTCGGTACGTGAGGATCTACCGGCGGGCGCGGATACCGGGGAGGCACTCGTGTCGTTGGTGCGGGCCGTGCTCGCCCCGCTCGGTCTGACCACCGAGGAGCCGTCGGGTACACAGGCGCGTGAGCGCTGGGCGTCGCTGACGGCGTTGGTGACACTCACTGAGGAGCAACTCGGTCACGATCCCGATCTGACCTTGACCGGGTTGATGCGGGAACTGACCGCTCGTGCGGAAGCGCGGCACCCACCGACGGTGCAGGGTGTCACTCTGGCGTCGCTGCACGCGGCTAAGGGTCTCGAATGGGATGCGGTGTTCCTGGTGGGACTCAACGACGGAACGCTGCCCATCCAGCACGTTCTCGGTGACGCGAACTCCGGTGCCGACGACGTCGGAGTCGAGGAAGAGCGGCGACTGCTGTATGTCGGGGTGACCCGCGCGCGCGAACACCTGCACCTGTCGTGGGCGCTCGCCCGCAACGAGGGCGGACGGAAGTCGCGTCGCCGCTCGCGGTTCCTCAACGGTCTGATTCCGGAGGATTCGCCGGCGTCGCGGGTGGCTGCTCCGGCGACGGGTAACAAGAAGCGCCCTCGGTGCCGGGTGTGCGGCAAACCGCTGATCGGAACCCCGGCCACTATGCTCGGCCGGTGCGAGAAGTGCCCGTCCAACGCAGATCTCGCACTGCTCGAGCAGTTGCGGGCGTGGCGCCTGGACAAGTCTCGAGAGCTCAAGTTGCCGGCATACGTGGTCTTCAGTGACACAACTCTCATGGCGATCGCGGAGCAGCGGCCGCAGGACAGTCGAGGGTTGGTCGCGATTTCGGGCATCGGCCCCAAGAAGCTCGACAGTTACGGCGAAGACGTGTTGGCAGTTATCCGCGGTGACATAAGAGCCGAAACACTCGACCTCTGACCGGTGCATAACCGCAGGTCAAAAATAGGTTGTGTAGATTCAACGGATTCTCTACTCTGGTTTTCGGTGTTACGGGGCAACCCGTACACGGAAAATATCCGGACCGACACGAAATGGAGGTGGCAAGAAATGACGAACTTGATTTCCTACGAAGCGCGCGTGAACGCGAAGTTCGCTGTTGCCGCCCCCATGCTGCCGCAAGCAGCGGGATCGGCGCAGCACGCGTCACGCCTGCGCTTCGCCGCAGCAGGCAAAGCAGCTGTCGAGTCCGTGTTCTCAAGCCATCGAGAAATTTCTCGGTAGGACACTCCCGTTCACTTACGGCCACGGACCCGCACCCTCGCGGACCGTGGCCTTTCTGTTGGACAACCGACTTCTCGGTTTTCGACTCGGCACAGGTTCGCACCCACAGAACCCTTCTTTGCGACACCGAGTCGCACCCGAGCACTAGGAGACGAATTGTCTGCCAACCTGAACCGAGTGGATTCCGAGAACTCCACCACCGAAACAACTTCCGTGGCAGCGGTATCGTTCATCGAGGTAGCGTCCACACGCCGCGACTTGCCGTGCCGGGTCACGAACCCCGACCTGTGGTTCGCGGAGTCTCCCGCCGAACTCGAGCAGGCCAAGACCCTGTGTGCGGCATGCCCGATCCGTTCCCGTTGCTTGAGCGCGGCTCTCGATCGCGCCGAGCCGTGGGGAGTCTGGGGTGGTGAGATCCTCGATCAGGGCGCTGTCATCGCCAGGAAGAGACCGAGGGGTCGACCGAGGAAGCAGCTCGTGTGCGCGTGAGCGTCACTCGGCCGACGAGGCTTCACCTTCGGTGGGTTCGGTGAAACCGGGTAGCCAGCGGGTCAGAATCGCCATGTACGGCGCATTCGCATCCAATTGAGCGCAGATACCCACCGAACCGAGCAGTACCCGGAAGATCATCAGGTACTGCGGTGGAAGATTGAGAGCACGGGCCGTCCGGAATTGCGCACTGTTGAAATCAGTGGCAGTTCCGGCGGCTCGCTGGAGCCACGAACGAGTGAAGTGGAATGACTCCGTCTGGATCGGATCGGTGAACGGGCGCAGGTAGTCTGCGATCTCCTGATCGGTGACGTCACGTCCGGGAATGACGAAACCGTTGGCCCGCAACAACTCCGTCAACTCGTCGAACTGTTCCTGCACGGCCAGCCGCACCATGGCACCCAGCACGGGCGGCAATCCGTTCGGAAACGGGGCCGCCGCGCCGAAGTCGATGACTCCGAGTCGGCCGTCATCGAGAAGCATGAAGTTGCCCGGATGCGGATCGCAATGCAGCAGACCGACGCGAGCAGGTGAGGCGAAGTGGAACTCGGCGAGGAGCGCACCGGCGGCATTGCGCTGTTCGGCGGTTCCACTCTCGATGATCTTCGTCAGTGGTGTCGCGGTCATCCATTCGGTCACCACCACTTTCGGCGCACTGGCAATCACCTTGGGCACCGCGAACTGAGGGTCGCCGTCGAACTCTGCAGCGAATGCACGTTGATTGTTCGCCTCGATCCGGTAGTCGAGTTCCTCCTCGGTGCGAGCGGTGAACTCATCGATGACCGGGCGCACGTCGACACCGGGCATGACCGAACCGAAGAGACCCGCAAACCGGCCGAGAGTCTTCAGGTCGGCGCGCAACGCTTCGTCGGCTCCCGGATACTGCACCTTCACGGCAACGTCGCGGCCGTCCGACCACACGGCACGGTGTACCTGGCCGATGCTCGCCGAGGCCGTCGGTTCGTCGTCGAACGAGGTGAACCGTTCGCGCCACTTCGTCCCCAGCTGTTGGTCCAGCATCTTGTGAACCTGCTTCGTCGGAAGTGGCGGTGCCGCAGCCTGGAGCTTGTTCAACGACTCGCGATACGGCTCCGCGAATTCCTCGGGCACCGCAGCTTCCATCACACTGAGCGCCTGCCCGAGTTTCATGGCGCCACCCTTGAGCTCGCCGAGTACAGCGAACAGCTGCTCGGCGGCTTTGGCGCTCAACTCGGCGTCGATCTCGCCCTTGTCGCCGCCGGCGAGTTTTCGGCCGAAGCCCATGGCGGCCCGGCCGGCGATTCCCAGAGGGATGCTCGCGAGTTTGGCTGTTCGGGTGGAACTCTTGCGTGGGATCTCGGGCACCACACCATCATGGCTGACCGACGCGTTCTTCGCCTGTATCGGGTGCAAGGTATTGGCAGCTGCACGACGATTGACGAGGCCAGCGCCGAGTCGTGACCCGATACGGATTCAGCTCGATTTCCACGGTTGCCGACAAACCGGACGGAGCAGCGTGGGTACGGGGGTTGAGTACAGCGTCGATTTCGGACAGGGCGAACGAGACGGCGGCATGGACGATCGAGGCCTCGGCGTGCCCGGCGCTGCCCAGCAGTTGCGCCGACAGATGCAGCCAGTCCGGATCGGCTGCCGAGCGGACGATATCGGCACAGCGCAGGCAACTGGATCGTCCGGGAAGGACCAGCGGGCCGACGACCGCCGTCCCGTCCCGCAGACGGACTGACAGATGGGGCAGACCGCCGCGCACCAGATCAGCTACCAGTCGAGGATCGGTGACCACGTCGTCGGTGAGAACCACCAGACTTTCGTTCCACTCGCCGACGACGTCGCTGTTGGTGTAGCCGTGTGAGCGACGGGCTGAAACCCCGCCCGAGCGCAGCGCACCGGCGATGGCGTCGGACAACGGACCACGACCGTGTATCCGAACCGGACCCGTGGCGGTATCGGCATGGCGCAGATATCCGGATCGGGTGAGTTCGTCGACGAGCGCTTCCATGGTTGCCGGAGCGACACCCAGTTGCGCAGCCTTCCACAGCAGCGACGGCAAGGTCGTCCGGCCGTCCATGGACCGGAGCAACGACTGCAGTCCCCGGCTGTCGATACCCGGCGGGGGAGTCAGCGTCATCGCTCGTTCGGGATTCCAGCCGAGCTGAAGGCGTCCGTCCGGGCGAAGCAGCATGGCTATCCGGGTGTCCCATTGCGGGACTGTGGCACGACTGGAGATGTTCCTGGCGGTGTCCATGTCCTAGATGTTCACACCGCGCCCGCCCGCCCATCGGGCTCACCGGCAGGTTGTCCACAGGGCGAGAGCCGCAGTGACCTGCGGCTCTCGCCCTGCCGGTGAAAAAAATTACTTGTCTGTGTCCTCGTCGTCCTCGCGCGCCTTGTCCATCGCCGCTTCAGCGGCGCGCTCCTTGGCCTCGATGGCCTCGAGCTGAGCGATCGGATCGTCGAAGTCGCTCTTCTCGCCGCCGCCGACGATTCCCTGGACGAAGCTGGTCGGTGCGTCCAAATCGCTGGAATCGGGTAGCAGGTCGGGGTGTGACCACACACCGTCACGGGCATCGATGCCGGCGTCGTCGGTGAGCGTGCGCCACAGACCGGCCGCCTCGCGCACCTTCCGTGGGCGCAGTTCGAGGCCGACCAATGTCGCAAAGGTCTGTTCGGCCGGACCGCCCGTCGCCCGCCGACGACGCAGCGTCTCACTCATCGCGGCCACGCCGGGCAGTCGCTCGCCGAGCGCATCGGTGACGACGGTCTCCACCCAGCCCTCGACGAGCGCGAGAAGTGTTTCGAGACGCTCGAGAGCTGCCTTCTGCTCCGGGGTGTTCTGGGGTTCGAACGTTCCCTGCTGCATCAGAGCTTCCAGCTTGCTCGGATCGCTCAGGGTCGACGGATCGAAGTCCTTGGCGAACTCCTCCATGGCGGAGAAGTCCATGGT
This sequence comes from Rhodococcus sp. 27YEA15, assembly GCF_049739425.1. Taxonomy (NCBI): domain Bacteria; kingdom Bacillati; phylum Actinomycetota; class Actinomycetes; order Mycobacteriales; family Nocardiaceae; genus Rhodococcus; species Rhodococcus sp. 27YEA15. The sequence goes on along the minus strand of NZ_JBMHHW010000001.1, from coordinate 3,009,778 downwards.
GATTCCGCGCGCGTACTCCTCGACGGTGGAGAGTACCCGCTGACGCAACCACGGCACGTGGCTGTAGAGACGCTGATGTGCCGCTTCCCGCGCAGCGAGGAAGACCAGCACTTCCTGATGCGGCTGCTCGAGACCCTCGCTGAATGCGGCAACCGCGGCGGGCAACAGAGCTGCGGTGCCCTCCGGTCCGAGAGGTAGACCGATATCGGTCGACGAGAGCACCTCGCTCGAGAGTTGCCCGAGCGCTTGGCCCAATTGCGATCCGAACGCCAAACCGCCCATCTGGCCGAGCATGCCCAGCATCGGGCCTGCCATCTGTTGTGCTTCCTCCGGGAGGCCCTGAACCCACATGCCCGACACCTTCTCGGCCACCGGATCGCACAGTCGCTTCCAGCGATCGATGGTGTTGTCGATCCAGTCGTTGGGCGTCCAGGCGAGAGTGCGTGTCGCGCCGGCAGGCAACGTGGTCGCCGCGTCCAGCCACAGTTCAGCCAGGTGCGCGGCATCGGCGACGGCCTTGACGTTTCCTTCGGTGATCGGCGTGACCGAGCCGATCTGTTGGCGAGCGAGCTTCGTCGCGATGTCGTAGTTCACCGGACCCGACTGCCCACTGCCCATCGACGAACCCATGCCACTGAGCATCTGACCGAACTGAGTCAACATCTGACCCAGCTGTGCGGGATCGAAGGAATCACCACCGGCGCCGAATCCGAACGGCATCTGACCACCTCCGAACGGATTGCCACCCGATGCGTTCTTGTCGCGATCGGGATCGTCGTCGGAGTTGGAGAAGCCGAACGGCATATTGCTCATACCTCAACGGTACAAGGCTTCCACGCCCGGAGTCGCGCTCGCAGTCACGCTGACGGCGAACATGTCGGCGACGACGGTCGGCAGTGCCGTGAGACCACGCCAGGCGCGGGCGCTCTACCCTGGGTCAGGTGAATCGACGGATCGTCACGCTCGTGGCCGCACTCGCCCCCGTTCTGGTGTTGGGAATCGTCGGAACCTCCGTCACGGTTCCGTACGTGGCCCTCGGACCCGGCCCCACGTTCAACACCCTCGGCGAAGTCGACGGCAAACAGGTGGTCGACATCGAGGGCACGGACATCGACCCCACCACGGGACATCTGAACATGACGACGGTATCCGTGCGCGACGGCCTCAACATCTTCGAGGCGTTCGGGTTGTGGGCCAGCGGTAGCCACGGACTCGTTCCGCGTGCCGAGGTGTATCCGCCGTCGAAGACCAAGGAAGAAGTACAGCAGGCGAACACCGCGGACTTTCAGCAGTCCGAGGACAGCGCGGAACTGGCGGCGCTGCACTTTCTGAACAAGCCCGTCGATCTCACCGTCTCGAACGTCGGTGCCGACGGGCCCGCCTCGGGTGCGCTTGTCGAGGGCGACGTCTTGTTGAAAATCGGTGACACCGCGGTCGGAACGGTCACGGACGTACAGAAGGCGGTGGCGGCGATCGCCCCCGGCACCGAAGTGCCGATCACCGTCAGGCGCGCAGGCGTCGAGACGACGGTGCCCGTCGAGATCGGCACTCGCCCCGGCCACAACGATGTCGGGTACCTCGGCATCACGCCCACCGAGATACCCGACGTTCCGTTCACGGTCACCTTCAATCTCGCGGACATCGGTGGCCCGTCGGCCGGGCTGATGTTCACTCTCGCCGTCATCGACAAGCTCAGTCCCGGCGAATTGAACGGCGGCGAATTCGTTGCAGGTACCGGAACCATCGACTCCAACGGAACCGTCGGTCCCATCGGCGGCATCCGCTACAAGTTGATCGCCGCCGCCGACGCGGGGGCGGTCACCTTCCTCGTGCCCTCCCAAAATTGTGACGAGGCGAAACAGAATGCGCCGGAAGGCCTTCGGTTGGTCAAAGTCGACGACCTTGCCGGCGCGGTGAGTGCGCTCGACAGCCTCGACAAGGGCGGGGACGCGCCGAGTTGCTGAGCCGCGATCAGTCGTCGTCCGCTTCGTCCAGAGTTGCGTAGAGCGCGTGGACCAGATGCGGAGCCAGACCGTCGTAGGTCAGAAGCTCCATGTCGCCGTAGGGGTCCGCGTCCTCGTCGGGTCGCATCTGCAACAGCGCGAGCGAGGGCCCGTCGCGTAGGACGCCGACGAACAGTCGTGCCTCTCGTCGGTCCGGGTGGTTGTTCGCAGTCAGACGCGCCACCTCGTCGGCGGCATGGTGGTCGGTGAGCACCGGAGCGGTCGCGTGATCGAGATCCGATTCGGCGGTCGGCGGCAGGACCACTATTTCCTGGACGAGAATGCAGCCTTCGACGGACTCGGGCCAATGCGTCGTGGCGAGAAACTCGTCGAGGGCAGGAGTGCCACCGAGAATGTCCTCGGGTAGTGCTTCCTGCTCGATCGGGGTGTACTCGGCGCCGTCCGCCAGATGGTCGAGGAGTCCGGGTTCGGCCGCGGCGAGCAGATGTGTCGGAACCAGTGCGTACAGGCGCGGCGGTTGGTCCCAACCCTCCGCGTCGACATGGTCGACCACTTCGTGAACGCAGCGGGCGAGGGCGCTCGGTGATCGGCTCGTATTCTCTTCACTCACCCGTTCATCTTTGCACTTGCCGGCAGGGGGCGGACTCGCCGCGTTGCCAACCTGTGACAGTAGTTACGTACAGTGGTTTCACACGGCCATTCCCGGAAGGGGTCTGGCTGCACTGATCGATGCAATCGGTTGCGACGCGAAGGTGTCGCCGAATTTTGGAGCGTGGCACGTGGGCATGCGGCCCCCCGCAGGTATACCCTCTCTGTCCAGACGTAGTCGAATCCTGTTGGTGATTGCCGTTGTCATAGCGGCTCTTCTGCTCGTAGGTCCACGGCTGATCAGCATGTACACGGACTGGTTGTGGTTCGGCGAAGTCGACTATCGCGGCGTGTTCACGAAGGTTCTGCTGACCCGAATCAGCCTGTTCTTCGTGGTCGGCATCATCGTGGCGGCCGTCGTCTGGCTCGCGATGCTCCTCGCCTATCGTTCGCGTCCGGTGTTCGTTCCGGTATCCGGGCCCAATGATCCGATCGCTCGTTACCGCACGACCGTGATGTCTCGACTGCGTCTGTTCGGCGTCGTCATCCCGATCGCGATCGGCATTCTGTCGGGACTGATCGCCCAGTCGAACTGGGTCACAGTCCAGTTGTTCTTCAACGGTGGCTCGTTCGGAATTACCGATCCCCAGTTCAACGTGGACGTCGGTTTCTACACCTTCGATCTTCCGTTCTACCGGTTCGTTCTGAACTGGCTGTTCGTCTCCATCCTGTTGGCCTTCGTGGCAAACCTGCTCACCCACTACATCTTCGGTGGCGTCAAGCTGGCCGGGCGTGGCGGTTCCTTCACCACCGCGGCACGAGTGCAGCTCGCGATTCTGGCCGGTGTGTTCGTGCTCTTCAAGGCGGTTGCCTACTGGTTCGATCGCTATTCGTTGCTCTCGAGTGGGCGCAAGGAGCCGACGTTCACCGGTGCCGGCTATACGGACATCAACGCTGTGCTCCCGGCGAAGCTGATCCTCATGTCCATCGCGATCATCTGCGCGTTGGCCTTCTTCACGGCGATCTTCACCCGCGACTTGCGAGTACCCGCCATGGGTGTGGCGCTGTTGGTGCTTTCGTCGGTCCTCGTCGGTGCCGTCTGGCCGATGGTGGTCGAGCAGTTCTCGGTCAAGCCGAACGCGGCGTCGAAGGAGAGCACGTACATCGAGCGCAACATCGAAGCCACCAGGCAGGCGTACGGGATAACGAGTGACAACGTCGAATACGTCGACTATCCCGGTGTCGGCAAGAGCGAACCACAGAATGTGGCCGCCGACCGCACCACCATCGCCAACACCCGACTGCTGGATCCGACGATCCTGTCACCGACCTTCACCGCACAGCGGCAGCTCAAGAACTTCTACGGCTTCCCGCAGACGCTGAACATCGACCGGTACGAGCAGGACGGTCAGCTTCGTGACTTCGTCGTCGCGGCACGCGAGTTGTCGCCGGCCAACCTGACCGGCAACCAGACCGACTGGATCAACAAGCACACCGTGTACACCCACGGAAACGGGTTCGTCGCCGCGCAGGCGAACGAGGTCACCGTCGTACAGGGCGACAACCAGAACAACACCGGCGGTTACCCGATCTACACGGTCAGTGATCTGTCGACCACTCCGGACAACGAGAACCTCAAGCTCGACAACCCGCGTTCGTACTACGGCGAGGTCATTTCCCAGTCGGACGCGGACTACTCGATCGTCGGTTCGGTCGACGGTGAAGGCCCCCGGGAGTACGACACCGACACCTCGAAGTACACCTACACCGGCTCGGGTGGCGTCCCGATCGGCAACTGGATCAACCGGTTGGCGTTCGCTGCCAAGTACACCGAGCGCAACATCTTGTTCTCGAGCGCCATCGGTGACAACTCCAAGATCATCTTCAAGCGAGATCCCAAGGAACGCGTCAAGGCGGTGGCGCCGTGGCTGACCACTGACGGCGCTGCGTACCCGGCTGTCGTGGACGGCAAGATGCAGTGGATCATCGACGGTTACACCACCGCGCAGGACTACCCGTACGCTCAGCGCAGTTCGTTGGACGGATTGGTCGAGGACAGCATCGATCAGACCACCGGTCGACTGATCCCGCGTCAGGAAGTGTCCTACATCCGCAACTCGGTCAAGGCGACCGTCGACGCGTACGACGGAACGGTCACGTTGTACCAGTACGACGAGAACGATCCGGTTTTGAAGGCGTGGATGGGCGTGTTCCCGGACACGGTCAAGCCCAAGAGCGACATCTCCGACGACCTGCAGGCACATCTGCGCTACCCGGAGGATCTGTTCAAGGTTCAGCGCGAGATGCTCGCCAAGTACCACGTCGACGATCCGAGCGAGTTCTTCACGAACAACGCGTTCTGGTCGGTGCCGAGTGATCCGACCATCGACACGAGTGCAAACCAGCCGCCCTACTACGTGTTGGTCGGCAACAAGGACACGGCGCAACCGGACTTCCGTCTGACCTCTCCGATGGTGGGCTTCAACCGAGAGCTGCTCTCTGCGCACATCTCGGTGGCAAACGACAAGGAGAACTACGGCAAGTTCACAGTCCTGCAATTGCCCACCGATACCCAGACTCAGGGCCCGCAACAGGCGCAGTCCGCCATGACCTCGGACTCGCGAGTCGCATCCGAAGTGTCACTGCTCAAGCAGTCCAACAAGATTCAGTACGGCAATCTGTTGACCTTGCCGATCGCCGAGGGTGGAATCTTGTATGTGGAGCCGCTGTACTCGCAGCGTAACTCGCAGAATGCCTTCCCTCAGTTGGCGCGAGTGCTCGTGAGCTTCAGTGACACCAACGGAATTCGAATCGGCTACGCGCCGACGGTGTCCGAGGCGATCAGTCAGATCTGGCCGGGTGCAGGTGCGGCCGCCACGGTGACGCCGCCGGCGCCGACCGACAACGGTGAGGGGAATACGCCGACGACGGCTCCGGCCACGCCGCCGCCCCCGCCTGCAGCCAACACTCCGGTGACCCCGGAGCAGACTGCCGCTGCATTGGCCACGGTCGACAAAGCCTTGGCAGATCTGAAGACCGCGCAGACAGGCGGCGACTTCGCTGCCTACGGCCGAGCGCTGGACGCTCTGCAGAAGGCGGTGGACGCTTACCAGAACCTCGGTAAGTAACACTCTCGCAAGGTAAGTGACGACAGGCCCGCCACCCGGAATTCGGGTGGCGGGCCTGTCGTCGTACCTCGGGTAGCGGATCTGCGGTTTCTCGGTCGGACAGCAGAAAAGCGGCACCTGCCGAACGTCTCGGAGGTGCCGCTTCTCGCCGAGCGGATCACGTCGGTCAGCGCAGGGCTGCGACGATCTCCGGGTTCGCATCGGAGAGCTGCTGGAACTGTGCGGAGAAGCCGTACTGGCCGGCGAGCTCACGGGCGGTGTCGTACGCCTGGCGCACGTAGGGAGCGATCTCCGCCGGAATCTCGATGGCGGCCGGTGCCTGGACTGCCGGCGCCTGGACTGCCGGAGCCGGTGCGTCGACGACGACGGGTTCGCTGGCGACGGTCAGGCGCTGTCCGCACACGGGCCAGGCGCCGGGGCCCTGTGTCTTGAGGGTGTTCTCGGCCACGCGAATCTGCTCTTCCTTGGACGCGTGAGCCGGTGATCCGGTCCCACCGTTGGCGGTCCAGGTGCTCTGGGAGAACTGTAGGCCACCGTAGTAGCCGTTTCCGGTGTTGATGCTCCAGTTCCCGCCGCTCTCGCACTGTGCGACGCCATCCCAGTTGTGGGTGGCTGCGGAAGCGGTACCGGTGTTGATCGTCAGCGGCACTGCGACGAAGGCGCCGGCTACGGCCAGCGTTCCGAGGGTGCGCTTGGTGATACTGGTGTACGTCATGTCGGGGTAAATCCTCTCCGCGCTTGCTGACAGCGGCGGGCCTGCGGTTCGAATGGTGCGTCTCGTCCCGGGCGCTTGTCTCTCCGTGTCTCTGCCCCTCGAAGGTTTCAGGGGTTCCGGTCCCGCGGGGCAGAGTCAGGCAGCGGCGGGTCGGAGTTCGCCCGGTTGATTCGGGCCGGGATCGACCGTACGTCAGCCTCGAGCAATCGTCATTCCTCCGATTTCGGACGCGAAGAGCGAAGAAATCGGACAGAATTCAACTAAAGCCCAGCGTGACAATCGTCGTTGCCGTTTCGAAGCATCTTCGTTACATGTCTGTTATGTGGCGATGGTCACGCTCGAATTGTGAAGCCGATCACTGATTTTGGGTGATATCGGCGAATTTTCCGTCGTCCATCGGGGGTTTCCTGGCGATTTGTGTTCTGTCTATCCGCTCGTGTAACTTTATTCATGCATCGCGGGGTGGAGCAGCTCGGTAGCTCGCTGGGCTCATAACCCAGAGGTCGCAGGTTCAAATCCTGTCCCCGCTACCAAGAAAAAGCCCGGAGGCCCTGCCTCCGGGCTTTTTGCTGTGCACCTTCGTCAACCTCCGGCGGTTGACAAAGGCGCACAGCAGGGTTCAGGCGTCGCTCACGTCCATGTTCTCGAGAACCTTCCGCAGGAGCTTCCCGGTTGCGTTGCGGGGAAGCTCGTCGATGAAGATGATGTCTCTGGGCACCTTGTAGCGGGCCAGGTTGGTACGGACGTGCTCACGGAGGTCGTCGGAGTTCTCCTCGGTACCTGGAGCGACGACGACGAAGGCGCGTAGTCGATGTCCGAAGTCCTCGTCCGTCACGCCGACCACTGCCGCGTCGAGTACCTCGTCCCGTTCGGCGAGTAGGTTCTCCACTTCGAGCGGGAAGACGTTCTCGCCGCCCGAGACGATCATGTCGTCGTCGCGGCCGTCCACGAACAGTAGGCCGATGGCGTTGAAGTGTCCGACGTCGCCGGTGGAGACCAGTCCGTCGATCCTTTCCTTGTCGCGGCCGTCGGTGTAGCCCTCGAAGCTCAGGCCACTGGAGACGAAGATTCGGCCGGTGACGCCAGGGGTTGTCACGGGTCGGTCGTTCTCGTCGAACAATGTGACGTGGCAGGTGACCGGCGGCCGTCCGGCCGTTCCCGGCGCGATGGTGAGGTCTTCCGGGGTGGCAACCGTGGCGACCGCAACCTCGGTGGACCCGTACAGGTTGTACAGGACGTACCCGAAGGACGCCGTTACTCGCCTGCACAAGTCCGGTGACAGGGACGAGCCGGCGGAGAAGATGATTTTCAGGGAACTGGTGTCGTAGGTCGAGAGCACCGCCGGACCGAGGTCGATGATGCGGGAGAGCATCGTCGGCACCACCACGAGGCTGTCGCAGTGATACTGCGCCACCAACTTCACCGTGTTTTCCGGATCGAACTTGCGATGCATGATCACCGTCTGGCCGAGGTTCAAAGCGATGGCGAACTGGGACACGCCGGTGCCGTGGAAGACGGGGGCGGCCATCATCATGGTTTGTCCTCGGCGCAGCGGGATCCGGTCCAGGAATTGTGCCGATGCCAGTGGCGAGGTACGGCCGCGCGGTGCGCCCTTGGGGGTTCCGGTGGTGCCACTGGTGAGCAAGACGAATCCGCCGGTCGACGCGGGCGCCGGGACCGCATCCGTACTTCTGCCTGCGATCTCCTGATCAAGGGTGGTCGCGTCGGACGTGAGAGTGCTCTCGGTCCAAGCTCGGTAGCGGCGCACGGCGCCGGGGAGTGCGGCGGCGACTTCGGAGAATTCGTCGTCGTAGACGAAGGCGACCACATTCTCCCGGGCGGCGACGTCCGCCAGTTGGGGTGGAGCGAAACCGGTGTTCATGAGAACGAGTTTGGTGCCGTTCTTCGCAGCGGCGAGCATCGTGAGTACAAGTCCGCGATGGTTGCGACACATCGCACCCAGTACGGAATCGGAGGTGATCCCCGCCTCCTGCCATGCCCGTACGAGCGCGTTGCTCTGCCGCTCCAGGTCGGCGTACGTGACGGGTCCGCGCTCGTCGATGATGGCCACCGCGTTGTAGCCGTTGAGAAAATGTGCATGGACCGAACCGGCAAATGGTCCGTATTTGTCCACTGCGGCCAATGCTTTCAGTCCGTGATCAAGTCGCGGAAGGGGCACGAGGCCGGCGCGCGCCATCACCCTGACCGCGCCGAGTGTGTCTGTGACCTTGGTGAGCAAGCCGGGCATACGTGAACCTCTTCCGAGAGTCGAAGTGTGGCCTGCTCCACAGTAATCGCTCACGGCGTGGGGTGTGTCACATCGCTGTCGCCGGTATGGCATCAGCGACATCGCGACCGGACCGAGCCTGCGACGCAGGTGCTGCCGTCGCAGGCTCGGCCGAATCGAGAACCGTCAGTAGATCACTTGAGCTGAGCAGACGACTTTCCGAGCAGTCGGCGAGCAACGATGAGCTGCTGAATCTGCTGCGTGCCTTCGAAAATGTCGAGGATCTTCTTCGGATATTTGGCTGAGCGGGAAATTTGGATATCTGCTTGTCAGATCGTTCTAAGCCATCTCTAGGTTCTCGTCATTTCGATAGCTGTCGGTGCTGATGCGGGACCAGTACGGGACCGATGGTGTGACAGATTCGATCATCCGAGGCGCTGGCTGGCGGATCGGATGCCCATTACGACCGTTCTGTCTGGTTTGATGCTGGCATGACGGCTACGAGATATTCCGGCAACGGGACGACGGTGATCTTCAACCCTGATGAACAAACGCTGACGTTTGAGCACAGTGGAATATTGAATGCAAAGGCGAAGAAGCAGGCGTCACCGTGGGTAATTCCACTCGGAGCGATCGAGAGTATCGAGTGGCGAGAAACCAAGGGCTTCAAGTCTTCCGAGTTTCGGGCGATCCTCCGATCCAGGGCTGGATTCGATGACAACAAGATGGACGATTTCAATTTTGTGAACGGGGCGGACAAGATTACCGATTTCGCCCACGCCGTCGAAAGCGCGCTCGCCGATGCCCAGCCCATCGACGACTTCACGCCCGGCACACTTACGCCAACGGCCGGCCCACCGAAACGCGGCTGGATGGAAGCGCTCGCGGATCAAGCGGTCCTCGGGGAGTTCGAAGGCATCAAACTCAAGCCTGGTTCCATCCACTTCAAGATGTCGAAGCATCCAGTTGCCGGCGCTCGGGCCACCGTCGAAGTCGGTGGCACCCAGCGGCGCACGACCGCTACACGCATGGTCGTTGGCTCCGTCGTCACACTTGGCGTCGGTACAGCGATCGGCGCGATGGCAAAGAAAAAGACGAACAACATCTACCTGACCATCGACCTGGAAGACGGTCAAGTCATCATGGTTGAAGCGAAGTCGAAGCAGGAGAGTAATGCGCGAAAGTTTGCTGCGGCCGTGAATCAGGCGAGTGCAGTCGCGAGTAAGCGGGCCACCCATTCAGAGCCGGAGTCAGCGCAAGCGCCAGTACCTGAATTTGTCGAGTCGATTCGCGAGGATGTCACTGCAGTATCCGCACCTCCACCACCGCCTCCATCGGTCCCGGCAGGGTGGTATCCAGACCCTAGCGGTAACCCAATGCAACGTTACTGGGATGGCGGGCAGTGGACTGACCACACTGCGCCCCTGGTTAGCCCGCCCGAATAGGTGGCTGTAGAGGCTCGAAGGCGGCCCCCGAAACATGGCCCGTTCACCACATGGTGGGCGGGTCATTTTCTTTGTCAGATCCCCGTCAAAAGACTAGACAATACTACCTTATGGGTGTATAGTAATAGATGTAAGGCCGAGAGGCCCTACTGCAAGCCGAAAGGCTTGCAACAATTCAACAGAGTGGGAGCTGAGATGCCCGACAAATCGGATATCTACTTCTGGGTAGCGATAATCACCGGATGGTGGTTCACCTACCGAGCAGGGATAAAGCATCGACTCCGGCGGTATCTGACCGAGCGTCGCAAGCGCAAGGGACGTCACCGCAGGAGGTAGCCGAAAGTGACCGGCCCGATGGTACCGGGCCGGTCACCTAGGTCAGTCTCCCGCTCTCACGAAGAACACGCAACATCGACCGAAAGGACTGGCACAATGCGAAAGCTGACAACCGCCCCGATCGCGGTATTCATCGTCATCACCGGCTTCGCCGCCACGATGCTCGCCCAGAACTTCACACCCACCCGCGCGGTGGTCTGGGGCATCGGGTGGGCGATCACTGGCATAGCCATCGTGCGCCACGAACTCAAGCGCACCGACATCGGCACGAACCGATGAAGGTCTACCTGAGCCGGGGAGAGATAGCCGAACGTCTCGGCGTGGCTCTCGGCACGATCAAGAGCTACGACAAACTCGGCTACCTGCCCGAACCGGATGTGAAGGTCGGCCGAAACTTCGGCTGGGCACCCGAAACAATCGACGAGTGGAACGCCAACCGCCCCGGACGTGGTGCGAGAACGGACCTGACATGACCCAATCGAAGATCATCCCCATCGCCTGCTGGGCGCTACTCGGAGTGAGCGCGCTCGGGCTGCTCGGCTGCATGATCTCGACACTGTGGCTCGGCGCGCTCGTCTGGGTCGTAGTCGGCGCGGGTGCCGGTTACGGGCTCGCTGCCCATCGCCGGAACGTCAGGCGTGCCGCCGAGCGGGTCATCGCAACTAGGGCCGATCTGCAGGACCGCGATTACCTCGCCGGGAAACCAACGGGCGTATTCGGCGACTACCAACCGCCGGCACTTCCGTAACCGACAGACGCCCCACCCGTTCCGTTGCGATCGGGTGGGGCCTCGGGCATCCTGAACCTACCGTCCAGTTTGCCCACTTCCGCGAAGGGAACACTATGGCCACCAGCAATGCACTGAACGCTCCAACTGACGAAGAGATTGTCAAACTCGCCCAGGAATTCGTTGCCGAGCGATCGCGCAGTGGCGTCAAGATCGCCGAATCGGTATCGGTAATTTCATGCCAGGATGGAATCCTGTCGGTCGTCTTCGATCCGGCGAAGGTCGGCTTTACGGTCGCCAAATTCCGGCAAATCAATACGTTCGAAAACCTCGCGGAGTTTATTGCCGGACCAATCGCTGAGACGCTTCCGGTCCCGACCCGACTCCGTGAGTACCTAGTTCGGATCGACACGGCACTACCCGACGGGGAATCACTCGGCGCGTTGACACTGGATGAAATGCGGAAGCAATTCAACATCGAGTAGCTGACACGCAAAGAATCCCGCCACTCGGCCGAGTGGCGGGATTTCTCAATTCTGTAGACTTTTCTACAAGCAGGCTGTAGAGTTTTCTACATGAGCTACTACCGAGTCCAGGCCGCAGACTTCGATACCGCAGCACTCCTCGATCCCGAGCTGCAGGTCTCCGAGTCGTACAGCTCCGACGACGTACGCACCGGAATCTCCGTCTGCGACAGCCTCGAGGAGCTTGCTACCTACCTCGCCGGATCGGGTGTGCCGTTCGATGCCACCTCGGTGGTCGTCGAGCTGGACGGGCCGGACTCTGACGACGAGGACGAGGACGCTCACCTCGGTGCCCGACTGATCATGCCGACCTCGATCATCTCGGTCACCCCGATCACCGACACGCTGCTCGATCTGATCGACGCGGCATTCGACGCAATGGAGGCATGACATGGATATGCAGGATTGGGCAGGGCCGGCGTGGGATGAGCTGGACGATGAGCAGCGGGCGCGACTGAACCGGGAGGCGGATCGGGTGGGTGAGATATACCCCGATCCTGACGACCAGTACGAGCGAGATGCTGCCCTGTCGGCGGCCGTGCAGTACATGCTCGGTGAGACGTCGGTCGCGAAAGTCGGCGACGAGCTGCGGCGCGCGAAAATCGCGGTGCGACAGTTGGCGGTGATGGCCGTGGAGGACGGGCAGGCGGAGACGCGCACGGCACGCGATGCCGGCGTGGACCGGATGACAATCCGGAAGTGGCTCGGGAAGTGACAAAAAGTGCCCCCACCTCGCGATGAGGTGGGGGCTTTGTCGATCAGGTGATGCGGACGTACGTGTTCGCGCCGGGTTGGATCGTGAAGGCATTGGCCCAATTCACGAACCGGCATTCGATCGTCGCGACCTGGCCTACGGCGACCGCGATCGGGCCGGATGAGATCGGAACATTGGTCGTCGCCCACGCGTCGAGAGGGAAGTCGGTGATCGTCTTCACGACCGTGCCGTCGAGCTTCAGGCGTACATCGACCGCATACAGGCCCGACCGGCTGACCACGCTCAGCTGCCCGGATATGATCGCGCTCGGTTTCGCATCCCGAGGCTGGACGCCGTTTCCAGAAACCGTGGCCCCGGGGTCTGCGGCCCATGCGGGCACTGCGAGCCACGACCCGTTTGCAGTCGGAACCCAGTCGCCGTTTTTCGTCATCCCCAGGGGCTGCCTATCGATATGGACCCAGGTATCTGCCCCACCCTGGACCTCCAGGTATCCGTGCCGCCCCTGGATCTGCACGGTGACGATTTGGCCGGTGCTCACAGATATCGGATCAGTCGAGAGCGACAGGTCCACAGTCTGGGAACCGCTCATGGATACGACCGATCCGGTTTTTACGACGATGCCGTCGACGAGCATTCGCATAGCACATTCGTTGCCGCCATTCGCGGTATTTCGGACCCTCACCTGCGAGATGACAGCAGCATCGGATTTCGTCCCCCGCACCGCGACCCCGTTGCTCACGACAGTCGACCCGGTATCTGCTGTCCACGCCGGGACTGTGACCCATGGAAATGTCGAACTGGGAGCCCAATCACCGTTTTTCGTCATCCCGGACGGGGTGAATGGTGGGATGGCTGAGTAGACCCGGCGCATGGTCCCGCCGACGAGCGTCCAGATTTCCTTGATCCGCTGGCTGCCGACCTGAAACGTCTTGATTTTCTGATTACCAACGTTGGGCATGGCTCACTCCGGGATGCAGTAGAGGACGCCGGCCACGGGATTGGCGGGGATCGACGAGACAACCTGAATCGCATCGCCGCGCAGCGCCGTCGTCGCCGTGGTGCCGACTGTCAGGTTCGAGTTCCCCGTTCCTGCGCCCATCGCCGTTCGGGCTGCTGCTGCGTCAGCGGCCCGCATGACCGCCCGACCTACCGCCGTGGCGTCGGTGATGTCCGCGCTGGATGTGTCGACCGCACCTTTCCTGCCGTTGACCGACAACACCGGAGACGCCGGATACGTCGCCTCCAACCAATTCGTAGGCACCGCAGCGGGATTCGCTATCAGCCGGAAATCCGTGCCGCGATCACTGCGAGTGCACCAGTCGCCGCGCTCGCCGCCGAGCGCGATCATCGCCGCCTCCGAATGCGCCACACCCCGGAAGCTCGCGCGCGCCTCGACCGGAATCTGCGCCGCCAGCACTTTGCCGCCGCCGTCGAGATCCGCTTTCGTGGCGAGTTTCGCGGTCAGGCCGGTCACCTGCGCCTCGGTGTGGGTGTGCGTGGTCGGCGTACGGGCATCGGATAGTCGCGGATCACTCGGCTGTATCGACGTGTCCGCTTTGCCGAGCGAGGTGCGGACGTCAGGAGCCAGTTTCGGCACCGTGACCGCATCGGCGGCGAGCTTCGACGTGAGGACCGATCCGTCGAGGATTGCGCCCGCGATGATGCCCTCGGCCGCGTCCTCTGCTCGCTGCGCCTGCGCCGTCGCATCGGTGACTGCCTGCTCCGATGCCTGCCGATCGGCGGCCACGGTCGTGGCGGTGTTCTCGATGCTGCTCTTGATCTGTAGGACGTCGGTCTGGATCTGACCGACAGCACCCTCGGCGGTGACGACGACGTCGCGCGCTTCGGTGACGGTTTGGCGGTCCGTGGCGACAGCTGCGGCAGCCGACTCGACTGCCTGCCGATCTGCCGATACCTGGGCGGCATCGGCGGCGACGTCTTGGATTCCCGCGGCTGTTTGTGTGGCCAGGTTCGCAGCGGATTCTGCGTCGGATTTATGTTGTGCGGCATCAGATTCGGACTGACCGGCAGCCTCAGCGCTTCCGTTCGCTGCTGTAGCGAAACCTTCGGCCTCGTCGCGGAAGCTCTTCGCATCGCGGGCGGCATCGGCGGCATTGGTTGCAGAGTTACCGGACGATACCGCTGCGCCCTCCGCGACACCGCGAGCTTCCACTGATTGATTGCGCGCCAGCTCGGCCGCCGCACGGTCCTGGGCAACCTGCTCGACGTCGTCGGCGATACCCGCGACACCTTCGGCGGCTGCTACCGCGATGTCGCGGGCCTCCACGGTCTCGTCGAGGTACCGCTTCACGAGCGAGACGGCCGGCGGATCCGGAATCTCGTACATCTCGATCAGGTCGCGCAGTCGATGCGTGCCGGTGTCGGGGATGACGATGTCGTACGACTGAATCCACGTTCCGGCCTCGATCAACACCCGACCCGGCCCGCCGTCGAGCCCCGGCGAGGTCAGCTGTCCATTCATTGCGCGCACGGGTACCGGTTTCGGTGCCAGTAGGCCGGTGTTGCCGGACTTCGGTCGACCGGCTTCGGCGGAAAAAGTGATCACGATGTCGACGCCCGCGAGTGCGATATCGGTGAAATCTTCCTTGATGACAGTCATGGCTCTTCACTCTCATCGTCGTGTTCGGACAGGATTGGATTGATTTGCTCATCGCATGCGCGCTGCCAGTCGCCGTCCCATTGCGCAATCCAGTCCGGATCAGGTCCGGTCATCAGGAGCACCCAGCCTGCGGGAAGGCTCTCGTAGTCGCCCGATCGAATCACTTGCGTTGCGCCCGTCGACATTTCGATGATCCACAGATGGGGTGCGATCGGCGCGATGCCACCGACTGCGGGTGCAGCGAACTGTGCCAGCTCGGCCGCTGAGACCCGAAGCTTTCCCTCGATCATCACGACGACGACGCCCCCAATGCTGCCCACATGAGCCGACGCCTGTCGTAATCGAACGCTCCCATAGGCACGGTCGACGGCAGGCTCGATTGGTTACTGAGTCGGGCATGCCGCGCTTGGGGAATCGTCCCGTCCTCCTCGGAAATATTCGTCAGCTGGATCGCCCCCAGCCCTCTGGTGCGCTGGGCGAGTCCGGGGGCGATCTGCAGCGATGCGACCGCGAATAGTTGATCGGGCTCGGCCATCAGATTGAGCCCGGTTGCGATGTGATAGCGACGCCTCTGCCTGGCCAGAATCGCCTTGATGTCGCCCGAGTCCCAGATTTTTATCATCCGGTTGCCGGGCTGGTCGTACCCGTAGATGCCGAGATACCAGGCGTCGATTCCGAACA
Source organism: Rhodococcus sp. 27YEA15 (assembly GCF_049739425.1). NCBI lineage: Bacteria > Bacillati > Actinomycetota > Actinomycetes > Mycobacteriales > Nocardiaceae > Rhodococcus > Rhodococcus sp. 27YEA15. Next base: position 2,994,108 of record NZ_JBMHHW010000001.1, on the reverse strand, counting down.
ATCCGGAGTCGGAGCCGGTGATGATGCGGAGCACTTCCAGGGGCGTTGCTCGATCCAAACCTCCACGTAGAAAGGCAAACTCGGCTGCACGTTTGGCCGGGTTGTAGGCGGGTATCACTGAATCCCAGGCCCCGGTATCGGTGAAGGTGTCGATTATCTGCATCATGGTGTCCGGGAACGAGATCAGATCTCGGCCGCCGGCGGATGCCCATGCAGGTGTCGTCACTCCGGTGCGCGTGACATCCTCGAGATCGGCAATCTGCCGGCCGTAGCCAGTGATCAGGATGCCGTTGTCCTCACCCTGTTTTTGAATCTTTCGTATCTCACGGCCGTACTCATCGGCCATGTCGCCCATGTCGCCCCATCCGGGGTCATATCCACTGGACCATCCGTCTGGCGAAGTCATCTCTCACACATCATCTTTCAGCTCGTCCGGTGTGACCGGTTCGGGTGGGATCTCGACGTGTGGCGCGTGCTGGCGGAGCAGGCCGGTCAGCAGTTCGGAGTAGCTGATCCGATCTCTGATGTAGCGCAGCGCAACCTTGATGACGCCCTGATCTTTCTTCCGCTGCGCTTTCAGGTCCGCCACCTCGGATTCGAGGTGGCGGACTCTCGACGTCAACCAGGAACCGAACAGGCCGGTGATGATGAGGCCGATCGCCGCAATCCGCTCGGGGCTGAGTAATTCGAGCAACATGAATCACCTGCTCGATTCCGGCGCGCGGTGACGGCCCCCGGGGACAGCTGTCACGATGGTGTTGCTCGCTGCTTTCGTGATGCCGAAGACGGTGGCCGCGAATGTGAGCACGGCCGCCCAGCCTGTCGCGGTGCCGATCGAGTACCAGAGCGCCAGTGGTGCGAGTGCGGCGAGGAATCCGTAGAGTGCGGTCCGCCACGGCGACGTCGAGTGCAGTAGCGCGAAAACCAGTGTGACGGATGCGATACCGGCCGCCGACCAGAGTGATGCCACCGATTCGGCCACGTAGCCGAGCCCGGACAGCAGTAGCACGACGGCCGCGACGTACGTGTAGTACTGGGTGCGCGCAGTCGCCGGGATGACTGCGCGGATGGTGTCGAGAATTGCCATGTCAGAAGTTCCTCCGCTCGTAGTGATCGGATCGGGCGATGACGGCGTGTCCGGTTGCCCAGCGCCAGACCGCCCAAGCGATTGCCCAGGCGGTGCCTGCGGTGACGAGTCCGGCGGTGGCGGCGATTGCCGCAGCGCCTTTCATCGGACACCGGCCGCGCGCCAGGTGGCTGGGCCGACGATGCCGTCGACTGCGAGGCCGGACCGGCTCTGCACCTGCCGCACAACCGCCTCTGTGGCGGGGCCGAAATCGCCGTCGACTGCCAGGGTTGAATAGCTCGAGAACATGCGATTGAGCTGATTCTGTAGGTAGGCGACATCGGGTCCGATTGAACCGCGTTGCAGGGTGGGGAGCGGGTTCGGTCCAGCGGTTGGTGGGGTAGGTGTGATCGGGGTTGGAGTGGGAACAACGATGCCCGCGAATGCCTTCGACCAGTCGCCGCGGTTGTCGTATCCGTCGACGGAGAATGAGATGTGCATGTGGCTGGTGTGCCCGTTGCTGCCGGTGTACCGGCGCCAGGATCGCCAGTCCGGGTTGGTGATCCACCAGTTGAAGATGATGTAGCCCTGGTTGCGTAGGCGCGGATCTCCGGCCTTGCCCATCTCGAACAGGTAATCGGAAAGTTTGTCGCAGTCGACGCCGTTCCTCGGGTCGTGAGTGAGGTCGAATGCGCGCACGACGCCGACGCCGTTCTTGACCACCCACGGATTGTGATCGGAGCCTTTGCCCTGTCCGGCGTGAGCGTTGTCGCCGATTGTTCCGTCTGATGCTTTGGAGCGGTTCGGGAATCGGCGGTTTACCTCGTTGCGGTATTCGTCGAGAGCGATTGCAGTGCGCCAGGACATCTATTCCTCCTCTGGTGGAACCGATTTGGTGAGCGCCGCTATGGCTTCGGCGCGTTGGTTTTCCGGTAGGTCGTTGAGGCGGGCTACGAACCGTTCGACCGCCGTCGGCGGTGGTGTCGGTCGTGGCCGCGTTTTCGGCGACCATTTACCGGGGTTGTGCGGATGGAGGTCGCCATCTTCGGGTGGGTCGTACCTGATGAGGCAGTCGGCGACGGGCCGGAAACCGAGATTTTCGATATGGCGGGCGAGATCGTTGATTTCGTCGGGCTCGAATTTCGGTAGTGCGTTCTGCATCGCCGGGTGCATGAATGCGTAGGCGTAGGGGTGCATGTCCGGCGGCATTGCCTCGTGCAGTTCGGGGCTGAGTTCTTGCGAGGTGTCCACTGGTGTCCTTTCGGGTCAGGTGGCACTCGAAACCTGACGCAATGCGCCCATGAATGTTTCGGCGTGCCGGAGTGCTTTGGTGCCGTTGGGTTCACCGGCGCGGTAGTCGCCGACCGAGAACGCCCAGAACGGGGCGATGGTGCGCGACCATGACTGTTTGCCGGATGCGATGTTGGAGAGCCAAATTCGGTCACCGATCTCGAAGCCGCATCGGATGCCGACCTCGATATGGCGGCCCATGAAGAAACCGCCGCTACCGTCGTCGAAGTCCGCGGCGAAAGAGACGTATCCGCGAGCCTTGTGCAGCCCGACACGCCCGGTTTGCAGACCGGACGGAGAAATAGCCACGCCGCCACCGGATTCGAATCCTGATTTGTGCGCGAATCGGCCCATCGCCGCTTTGCGTTCGTGGTCGGTGTAGACCGCCCACGCCAGGATCACATCCTCGACTGCTTTGCTGAAAATCCCGAGCGTGAGCCAGGGCATGCCGATGAGGCTGCCGAGCAGGCCGAGGAGAATGTTCGAAATCAGCTTCGCGCCTTGGTTGATCGAGTCCGGGCTCTTGCCGCCCGTGGTGATCGTGTGCTCGATCGGCTTGTGGATCGTCATTTTCGATCGCAGCCCGAGATATTGCCCTCTACGGAAGATGATGTACGGGTCGTCGTCGTTGGCGTGGTTCGGGTTGTTGTTCGGGTCAGCGATCGTGACTGTCTCGGATGTGCCGTCGGATCGGATGATCCGCATCAGGTCGCGGATCGGATCGAGAATCGTGCCCGTGATGCCGGCGGCGACCGAGCGGCGTACGACGTCGAAGACGATCGTCGGGCGGGTGAGGGTGAAGTGCGACGGGCACGGCTGCGGGTCACCTCGACGCCACAACTTCGCTGTCAGTTGGACTCCCGCGTCATCGAGGGTGGATGCGATCAGGTCGTAGAGGTTGTTCATCCTCGACCCGAGTGCGGTCCACTCTGCGATACCGTCACGTTCGGCGATGTACGGAATCATCACCATCGGCCATCGGTCGTTGTCGAAATTCGCTCGCCAGTTCGCGGCATTCCAGATGTCGAATGCAGGATTCCAGCCGGGTTGCTGCTCGCGCAGCAGATTCATGTGCGCGAACGCTTTGATCACCTTGATCGCGTTGCCGAATCGCAGATCCGTCTTCGGTGTCTGGACCAGGATGGTGCGCATCGGGTTCGGCCAACACTGAATGTGTTTGATCTCGTCGAAAATATGCAATGCCACCGGCCGCACTGCGCTGATGCCGTTCTCGTCGGTCTCGACCTCGATGTCGAAAACCTTGTAGCACTCGTGCTCGTACTCGGATTCGAACAACAGGAAGATGTCGGCATCTTTCGGCTGATCGATCAGCCACTGCGCGAGATCGTCCTCGGCGGGGATCGTCACGAACGCTTCACCCGCATCATTGCAGATCACCTCGCGAGATCCGTCGTCCTCGCCCCAGACGTAGCCGACCAGCTCGAGATCCTTGTCGAGGATGCTCACCCGGGGCCGGGCGTTCGCCTGCGCGAGGTCGTGCTCGTATCGCTCGTCGATGACCCGTAGGCCCTCGTCGAGGTCATAGACCGGCATGACTCACCCCCAGGGCATTTCGTGGTAGCGCGGCATGATCGCCCGGAGCTTTCCGGGCACAGCCGCGGTAACTTCCGCCGGCAGTATCGTCGGCGGGGTATTCGGTGGGATCTCGTACAGGAAACTCAGACCTCGCAAGCCCTTGAGCTGGTTCGTGCCGTCCGCCGACGAGAGTTTTTCGAGCCCGCCGCGCGTGCGGGCCTTCCAGACGTTCGTCTGCGCCTGTATCGGCACCATCCGGCCTGAAAGCCCGTCCGGCAGTTTCGCCGAGGTGATCGGTGTGCCGCCCCATTCCATCCACAGCGGCACATCGGTCGGGTTGTGGATCTCGAACCTGTGCTCGGACCTCCCGGCCGGGAAATCCGATGTCAGCTCGTCGGTACCCGATGTCAGGTACGGCCAGCAAGCGACCACGACCATCTCGAGATCGACTTTCGTGGACTGCATCGAGAAATGTTCCGTCGCGATCGTGATGTCACGATCGAGCCGAACCTTGATGCTGCGTGTCCCACACTCGAGCGATCGGGTGAAGAGCTGTGTGTCTGCGTACATCGACCACGACCGATTCCAGGCCGCGAGTAGCTGCTCGAGATCGCGCCGGGTGCGCCCTTCGAGGCGTACCCGGAAATCGAGCAGACGTTCCTCGATTTTGACCATCCGCGGGGTGGACCCGATCTCGTACGCACGCGACGTACGAGTCGGGGTCCGCGGGGCCGCTTGAAACAGCGCGGCCAACCCGCCGGTGATCCACGCATCTTTCGCGGTGCGCCCCGGGCCACCGAGAGCCCAGGACGCACCATCGACACCGCGAATCGAGATCGAATCCCGCAGGTCGATCATCGCATCCTCGATCCGTACGTCCGCGAGGACTGGCGTTCGTGAATACCCAACTCGCTCATGGTTCCTCGATCCGCCTTTCCGTTGATGATGTACGTCGCACCGGTACTGACCGGCGCGTATTCGAGTGCGCTGCGCGCCGCATCCGGCATGACCTCACCGGGCGCTGTGGTCGCCATCTGCATCGAGGAGAGCATCGGAACCAGGTTCTCGAATGCCTCCGTCTGCCGAGGGCTCAGGACACGCTCAGGGTGAATGACGTCCTTGAGCATGAAGCCCTTACCGAACGCCATACCGCCCTGGTCGTAGTACCCGTTCTTCTCCCAGAACGTCCGTGCCCGTACAGGATCGCCGTATCGGTCGCGAATGTACTTCGCACCGGCCGCACCCTGCACAGCCGGATCCTCGGACTCGTCGGGAAGATACTGATCCTTCGTCGACCCGAGGAACTGGAACAAGCTGAACGCACCCGATTTCGGGTTACGCGCCAACGGATTCCAGCCCGATTCTTTCTGGATGATCCAGTCGACAGCGGCCCACTGCTCACCGGTATCCCAGCCGTAGGGCTTGAATGCGGCTTTGACCGTGTCGACCACCGACATCGGGGACTCGTCACTCGACGATGCCTCGATGGCCGGCGTGGAGAGCTCCACGGACGTCGAATCCGAGACCGTGGACTCCGTGACTGCCGAATCCGATGCACTGGAATCCGATTCGCTCGTCGACTCGTTGAACGATGCCTCGTTCCGCTCGCCAGGCTCGTCGGCGCGGCGACCGTGCTCGTCGACCAGTTGCAGGCCCTCGAATTGCTTGCCGATACCGAACATTGCGAGCAGATCGTTACCCATCTCCGCCAGGAACGACGTCCCGATCTGCAAGCCCGCTCCAGCCCAGTCGACCGGCGCGATGACCTCGCCCTCCTTGGCGACCTTGTCTGTGCCGCCCAGTCCGATACGTCCGAGGATGTCCCGGATGAGTTCGATCTGATCCCAGTTCAGCACCGCCTCAGGCTTGCCGGTCTCGTTGCGGACGATCGACCGCCCTGTCGGTATCCACCCGCCCTGGTCACGGAACAGGCCGCCGATGCCTTTGGCCTTGTCCCATACAGAGCCGAGCAGATCACCGAGCCCTGTGACGGTGCCCGCCAAGAATCCGGACACCTTGTCGCGGCCGGTGTCCAGATATCCGGGAGGGATACCCAGCCATGCCGGAGGTGGGCTACCGACGTCGCCCGCAATGCGCTCCTTGACAGGGTTGAGGAAGAAATCGAGGACATCGGCGATTTTCCGCTGCACGAACGATTTCTTCTGTTCAGGGGAGGGGCCACCGCCCCCGCCTCCGGATTCGAATGCACCATCTGCGCCGATCGCCAGATGGAACAACCCTGGATGCCTGCCCGCGAACTGCGGCGAATCCGCGCCTGCAGCCGGGCCGCCGTACGCGACGTAATTGTGCGCGCCTCCCGATTCGACGTTCGTGGTCGAGTACCCGCCGACACCGGTCAACGTGCCGGCAGTGTGACCACCGCCAGGCCCGCCCGGATTGTCGTGGACACCGACCGAGAAACCCTGACCGAGACCCGGAACCCACGGCTGACCGCCAGGGAACGATCCGGTAGCCCACTTCCACGACCCGTTACCGCCGTTGATAATGGCGTCGGCAATCGCAGACATGTAGCCCGAGCAGTCCTCGAATCCCCATGTGTACGGATTGCCGTTGCGCATCTTCGCCGCACGGTGACCGTTCTCGAGCTGGGTTTCCCACATCGGGCGGATCTCGCCGCCGTCCCGATACTTCGGTAGGAGCCAGTCGAACATTCCCTGCGGGTCGACATTGCCGAGGCCGTGTTGTGCGACCTGAGCACCGTAGGCGTTGACGTTGTCGCGGCCCATCTCGCGGATGAGGTTGCCGCCGTCCCAGGAGAAAGGGATGCCGCGCATGATCATGTCGCGAAGCGCGTAGACGGCATTGTGGCCGCCGACCTTCTGGACCTCCTTGGTGGTCATCATGTGCTCGCCGTTCGAGCCCCACATCAGCACGTCATCCGACGTTCCGGTGCCAGGTCCAACGATCGGGCCACCAGTGGCGCGCTCCGGGATTCCCGCGAGAGGCTTCGCCTCCGACAGGCCAGGAATGAAATCCCGAACCTTGTTCCACGCCTTAGCAATACCCTCATTCCAGACGGTATTGATCATGAAATTGATCGGCTTGGCCAGGTAACCTTTGAGCCTGTCCCAGACGTCTCGGATGCCCTTGACGATCGTGTCGAAGAACTCGCCGACCTTGCCGAGTCCTTCTTTCATCTTGTCCCACGCCGGGCTGATCACGTTCTCCCACACGGACTTGATCCCGTTCCCGAGACCATCCCACGCGGGTTTGATGACGCCCTCCCACACGGACTTGAAGAAATCGCCGACCGCGCCGAGCGCCTTCTTCAGGCCGTCCCATGCCGGTTGAATGACCTTCTCCCACACCCAGGAGATGCCCTTACCGAGGCCCTCCCACGCTGGTTTGATGACCGAGTTCCAGACCCACGAGAAGAACTCGCCGACCTTGCCCAGGGCGAATTTCAGGCCATCCCACACGGGCCGGATCACGTTCTCCCACACCCACGAGATGCCCTTACCGAGGCCCTCCCAGGCCGGTTTGATCAGGGACTCCCACACCCAGGAAAAGAACTCGCCGACCTTCGCCAGCGCCTCTTTCATTTTTTCCCAGACAGGCTGAGCGACGTTCTCCCACAGCCACGTCAGTACGTCGCCGATCAGGCCGATGACGAAATTGACGTAGTCCCACCACAGCAGGAATGCCGTGATGACGATCGCGATAGCGATCTTGATGCCGGTGAAAACCGGTGAGATCACGTTGTCGTATAGCCACGAGAAAATGTCACCGATCGCAGAGAATACCGTCGAGGCGATCTCGCCGATCTTCTCGAAGATCGGGCGCAGGAAGTCCCATGCCTTCGACATCGCGTCCTTGATGCCGCCCCAGACCTTGTCCCAGATCTTCTTGCCGAGTTCGGTTTTCGTGAAGAACCACACCAACGCGCCGACCAAGAGCGTGACTACACCGATGATCGCCATGATCGGATTTGCCTTCAGTGCAGCGCCGAACAACCGTGCCGCTGCCGCGGCTACTCGGAATCCAATCGTTGCAACCTTCGTTGCCACGGACAGCCCTCGCACTGCGATTGTCTTGATCCGCACGGCCGCAGTGCCGAGCTTGACAGCGAGCGTCCATGCTCCAATGGCGGCCGACTTGGCAATGAGTGCAGCCCTGGCCCCGACAATCGCGAGTCGGTACCCGGTGTATACGCCCACGAGCACGGTGACGACGCCTTGGTTTTCCTTCATCAGATCCGCGAGTAGTTGCACTGCGGGGACGATCATGTCCTTGATGATTGGTAGCAGCGCTTCGAGGGTGTCGAGGAAAATCGACCACACACTGATGCCGATTGACGCTGATGCCTCAGCGAGAGATCCGATGATCTGACCGACAGGTGGCCCGAGTTCGACGAAGGTGTCTTTCACCGTGCCGAGGATTCGGCCGATCTGACCGCCCCACTCGATGACCGTCTCACGGGCGCGTTCCATCTTGCCGAGTAGCGGCATATCGAAGTCGAACGCCCGCGCCATCTCTTCACCGATATTTCCGGTGGCGATGAACTCCTTCAGCCCGGCGACGCCGTCGCGTACTCGCAGAATCTTGTCGACGAGCGCGGAATCCTCGTCCACGCCGAGGGCGCGACCGATGTCTGCATCGAAGTCGCCAGTGCGGAACAGCTTCAGCGTTGCGCCGAGCTCGACCGCCCTCTGGTTCGTCTCGACGAGGAATTTCCCGATGAGCGAGTTGTCGAGATCCTTTCCCGGGAAAGCTTTCTCCCACGCATCACCGAATGTGCCGGTCATCAGCAGCTCTTGAATGCCCTTGACCTTGTCGGTCAGCCCGTCGATGAAGGCCGTATATTTTCCGATCAACTTCGGGGCCATCTTGAACGGCGCATCCAAGATTGCAGCACCGAGACGGCCCATTGCAGCGCCGGCGTTCGCGGTAGCGGCAGAGAACGTGTCTCCGGCGCGGGCCGCACCGCCCATGCCCTTTTCGATCGCGTTCTGGAAAGTCTCGAAATCGACACCGCCAGAGGAGATCAGCGCCTGAACCTCGGAGGTGGTCTTACCCATCTCCTTGCCGAGGAGCTGCAGAACCGGGATGCCGGCGATGGCGAGCTGGTTGACCTCCATCGAGGTCAACTTTCCGCGAGAGGCAACTTTGTTGAAAATTGCGCCCATCGAGCCGAGATCGGTACCGGCGATCGTCGCAGCATCACCGACCAGCGACAGCGTGCGTTCGAGTTTCTTGCCCGGCTCGATACCGGCGGCCACCGTGGACGCTGCGACAGTAGCGGCGTCGCCGAGGCCGAATGACGTCCCCTTCACCGAGGCCATCGCGTCGTTCATGATGGCCTCGATGTTCTGGGTCGTGTGCCCGAGACCCATCAGCTTCGCCTTGGCGTCATCGATCGCGACCAGACGATCCATGCCCTTTTTCATCGACACGCCCAGCACGCCGGCAACGGCGCCACCGACCGCGACAGCCCCGATCTTCATCGCGTTACCGATGCCGCCGACCAGTTTCTTGCCGATCCCGTCGCCTTCGCTTTCCGAGCGAGCCGCTAGCCGTTGTAGGAAGCTGCGCGAGTCCGCCTCCGCGCGGCTGCCGTCGAATGTGGCCTCGATACGCTGCACACGGCGCTCGCCAGCGCCACGCTTGGACTCGGCGTCCGCCAGGGACTTCGCCGCAGCCTCGCTGTTGCGTTTGGCCTTTGCGACGTTCTCCTCGGCGGTGGCGATGCGCCCGAGGTCGGTCACGCCGTCGAGGCGCAACTGCTTGAGCTTCGCCTCAGCGGTCGTCTGCGCACCGGTCGCGTCGGCGGACTTCTTCTTAGCTGCCTCTTCGGTTTTGGTGAGCTTTTCGAGATCGGATTTCGCTTTGTCGAGGCGCTTCTGATCGAGTGCGACGTCGACGTTCTGCGTCACCTTGTTGTTTTTCAGCGCGGATGACATGCGCTGGAAATATCCGGTCATCGATGGCAGGACGTTGATGAATGTCTGCCCACCCTGTAGGTCGGACATCGTTCACCCCCTTTAAGATTCGGAGAATCGGCGCGTGTACCGCGAGCCGAGGAGCTGCGACGCGATGTCGTCGTGCTCGACCAGTGCTTGTTCTTCTTCGACGCGCTCGCGAGCGGTCAGCGGGCGCGGTAGTGGCCGGGGCGGCGCACCGCCCTTGCCTTGGAACTTCGGTGATGCAGCCCAGATTCCATGCTGAATCGCGCGCAGTGTTTCGACCGCTTCGGTCAGCTTCTCGATTTCCGGCGTCCAGCCGACCAGTGACGGCCGGGTCGACGGCTTGGGTAGTTTTCCTTCGACTTCGAGCTTGAGGACTTCACGGGCGCGGTCATCGTCGTCGGCGATGGCCGCGTGATACCAGCCGCCGATCGGCAGCGCGGGCAGTAGGCGTAGCAGCTTGTCCCAGGGAGTGCGCAGGTGATCGCGCACCCAGTCGTAGAGATCTTCGGGCTTGCCGAACAGATCTTTTTCGATCGCGGCGCCGTACCGGTCGAGTTCGTTGACCAGGTACGCCCAGCCGCACATCGGGGCGACGAGGATGCCGAAATGCTCGCGAATATCGTCGACCAGTTCGGCAAGGTCGCCGATCGGCCGGCGGCCGTAGGCTTCGTCGATCGAGTCCCACACGTCTTCGTCGGCGACGAGAAGATCGAGCTGATCGTGAATGGACGCCGTGGTGTCGAGTTCGGCGACATCGTCGGAGTTCGGCACATCGATGGCCAGCTCGGTCCCGTCGTCCAGAATGACGAAAAACGGGCCGACAGCCTCGCCGAGAAGTGTCTCGAAAAACGATGCCGCCGACCCGTTATCGTCAGGTGTCATGACTACCGACGACCACCACCACCGCGGCGGCGGCTACGGCTACGCTTCTCGGCGCGATTCAGCGCCGCGTCGGCGTCGAAGAGTCCGAAGTGTCGAGACATCGCGCGGATGACGTCGATGAGCGTGTCGGGATCCTGCGGGCCGAGATAGTCCTCGACGTCGTCGTACTGGTCGCCGAGGAACAGTTTGAGGACTCGGCGGGAGGTCTTCGCTTCCTCGATGTCAAGAACGGCATCGGCGTCGGGCGCTTCGACCTGAAAGACGGGAGATTCGCCAATCCGGAATCGGTACGGCGCCTTCTTCGCGCGCCGTTCACCACTGAATGTGTCGACATTGTGATCGTCGAAATCGGTCAGTGTTGCGATGTTGTCGATGTCGTTACTCACTACTGGCCTCCGTTGCGTCGGGTGGTCTTGGGCTTGTTCTCACTGGCCTCGGCGTCGGACGGGCTGGTCTCGGCGGCGGGCGCCTGTGCGGTCACGGGTGCCGTACTGGGAGATGTGGGCGCGTCCTGAGCGGCGGGAGCTACGGTGTAGCCCTGGGTGAGCAGCTGTCGGTGCTCGATGTGATCGCCTGGCGTGTACGTTCGGCCATCCGGCGCGACGAGCGTGACCGGAGTCCAGTCGTCGGGATTGAAAGTCTTCATCGTTCCCATGTGGGATTACTCCTCTTCGATAGCGGTCAGTGGGGCGGTCTGGAAACACCAGGCAGGCGGTCGACCGCCAAATCCCCGCCTGCCCGGTGCGATTGAGTGGCGGCTATCCGCCGCCGCCGGACGTGGTGCCCTTCTTGAATCCGGCATCCTCGAGGACGCGGGCCCAGCCCGGACCGCCGAAGAAGTGACGGACCGAGACGCCGTACTTCGGGTCGACCATCGCGTTGACCTTGGTCGGCCACGTCAGCGCGCCACCAGCATCGGAGAGCGTCTGCTCGCCCATCTCGGCGACCTCGCCGCAGTAGAGCAGTCGAGACAGGTAGATCCGGTCGACTCCCGAATTGAACTGCGAAACCAGCAGGTAGCGCAGCTGCAGGATCTCGGCGATCGCAGCCTGATCGAACGCAACCTCGCCGGTGACCGGATCCGCTCGCATCTCCGACAGGTCCATACCGAGGTTGTTCTGGATGTTGTACCGGTTTGTCTCGAGGCCGGTGAATCCGATTCCCGAAATGTCCTTGATGAAATCGGATTTCACCGGGTTGCTGTAGCCGATCGCGTTGATCTCGTCCTTCTCGACCTCGCGGGTCAGGGTGATCGAGTCATCTTTGAGCAGCAGTCCGAAATCGAATGCGCCCTGGGGCAATTCGGCGAGCTTCGAGGTTGCCCCCTCGGTGATGTGCTCGATGGGATCGACGGACATCGGCATGCCGAAGATGTGCATGCGATTGGGCTTGAGGATGAGTTCGCGTTGATGCCGCGCGACCTCGAGCTTTCCTGCATCGGTAACCATGTATGCCTCCTGGCATGAGAAAGGCCCACAACAGTCGTTGCGGGCCTTGATATGTGAACGGGGTGCGGCTAGATCCGCCAGGGCTTCTGTAGACCCAGTGCGTAATAGGCGACGACCGTGCGAGCGTTCGGATTCTCGATCGGCTCGGCCTCGGGTGGGGTGTCGACGCGGCAGAAATCGACACGGATCGGTTTCGGTTCGTCTTCGACGTCGATATCGTCGTCGGCGATCCTGTCCATGTAATTCTCTACCCTGCGGGCGAGTTTCGATGCCTTTCGCGGATCCGGGTGGTAGCAGACGATCATCACCCGCGGATAGTCACCGGTCTCGTCATTGGCGCCGCCGACCCGATTGACCTGGATTCCGATCCAATCCGAATGCTCTTGCGGTGGTTCGGTATCGACTTCACCGAGTGGTGCGAGGTAGGCCATCAGGACATCCTCGACGTCCGGAAAGAGCGTGGCATCGGCTTCGACGACCATCTACCGCCCCTTCCGTCCGCCGTTGATCGCCCGAATAGCAGCCTCCTGCGCGCGCACCGGCCGCGAGCGTCGGGTACCGAAGAGCGCGGACTGGTTGCCCTTCGACGTCGCGACGATCCGCACGCCGGGGCGGCCGTCCCAACCCTGAGCCTTCTCGACACGGACCCGGTCGGCGAGCTTGCCGGACTTGCGCCGCTTGTTGGCCTCCGCCTTGAACGCCGCGACGCCACGCTTGGCCGCCTTCTCGAGTTCACTCTGGACCTTGCGCGATGCCATGATCGCCTTCGCATCCCGCGAGGAGAATCGGAACGATCCAGGTTTCGGATCAGCCATTACCGCCGCCTTCCCACTTCTTCAGATGCCCCCAGACGTGGTCGACAATCCCGTCCTCGTCGACCCACGGCTGCAGGTCGCCGTCGACGTGTAGGCGTTCGCCGATACCGTCGACGTCAAAGACGTTCTCGGTCGACAGCGGGAATCCTGGCGGCGCGAAGATCACCCACTTCGACGTTTTCTCGATCGGGACACCATCCGTTGCGGTGACCGGCTGCACGCTACAGCCCGGATACTCTGCCGTCGTCACGTCGGTCATAACGGCGCGCTTGAGCCGCTTACGTTCAATTACGCGCACGGTCTGATTGCCGAGATCATCCACGCTCATCACCGAAATTCCATCTCGGTCGTGCGGTCTTCGAAATCTCGAGTAGTTCTCGATGAAAATCGGTGATCACCAGCGAACCGCCCGGGTCGACGAATGTACCCGAGCGGGTCACCCCGCCGACCGTGCGCGAGAACGATGTTTGGCCGACGTGCTTGCCGGTGGCGAGGGCGAACCGCACGACATCGACGACAACGTATTTCGCGTCCGGATCGTCGTCGGCGATGCCGTGGCTCTTGCGTCTGATCCAGCGGGTGACGGCTCCGATTTTCGATACCGCGTCGAGCTTCTCGGCCGCAGTGAGAGGGCGCCACCCGTTTTCGATGTCGGGTACTTCTGCGAAATCCGTCATGATGGCGCCCCCACTCTCACTTGGCGTCGAGCGCGTTCACCGCGTCGATGATCTGGTCTTTGCTCAGCTCCGCAGCGTTCTCGACGCCGCGTTCGATGGCGTACGCCTCCCAGACCGGTTTCGCTGCCGCGTTTTTCGGTCGCTCGAGCGCCTGGGCCGATGCGGGCGATTGCTCCCGATTCTGAGGTGCGACCGGCTCGGCCTTCGACTTCTCGGCTTGCGAACCCACAACCTCTGATTTGCCTTCCACCTGAGCCTGCTCGCCCAGTGGCTCGATAGCTCGCGCACGAAGGAGGCGGTCAATGTCCTCCTCAGGCGGAGTGACGACGTCGCCGCGCCTGTGGCGCACTCCTTCACGATCGCGCCACAGCGTGGCGCGCAGCCGATACTTGCCCGCCATCACTGAATGCCTGTGAGCCAGCATGCGGATTCGGGCTCGTCGACGCCGATCATGCGGGTCTGTGTGGTGTCCGAGCGCCAGGTCTCGGTCGGTCCGCCGTTCGGGCCGCCGCCCTCGGGGTAGAGGCCGGTGGACTCGAGCGAGCGCGGATCGGCGTAGAAGCCGGTCACTCCGCGCTGGCAGACCAGTCCGCGGTCCATCGGCCACAGCGGAGAGTGCAGCACGTTCAGGTTCAGGACCTTGTTCGGGAGCTTGCCTGTGTACGAGATGGACTGGTCTGCGACGTTGCCGACGTAGATCTTGTTGAAATCCTCGTTGTCCATGAAGTCGTACAGCAGTGCGGAATTGAGCACCAACGTGTCCGGCACGTAGCCCTTGGGCTTGGTCGGATCGCCGTCATGCAGGGCGCCGGCGATAGTCTTCGCCGCCTCCTTGATGTCCGAGCGAATCTTGCTTCCAACCCCTTCCCACGAGCCGCTCGCGGCGACTTCGGGTACCGACGCATTTTCGAGCGCGGACCGGAATGCCGAGTCGTTCGCGCGGATGATGGTGTTTGCGGTGCCGTTGACTTGCTTGCGCAGCTTGTCGATCTGATTGAAGTCGCGCATGTCCCGGGAGACTCGCACGGCCGCGCCGACCTTGACGCCGCGGGCCACCTCGGGCTCGCCCTCGCCCAGGTCGAACACCGGGATTTCGCCAAACTCGGCGATCGCCTCAGGTTCGCCGTCGAGGAACAGCGGCGTCGACCGCTGGAACTGCACCAGCAGTCCGCCAGGGTTGCCGGCGTTGCGGAACAGTGCCTCTCCGATGATGTTGTCGCGCACCAGATCAAGAACCCTGGTCGGAATCACCTTCGGATTCCCCATGATCTGATCGACCGTGATCTGCGTGCCGTCGTCGAGCGAGACGACCACATTACTTCCTGCCATTGCTCAGCCTCCCAATCGGACGAGGACGGTCTTGTCCGCGTCTGCGTTTACTTCGATGACACGGCCGACGATCTGAGCGATCGTGGAATCTTCACCGGCCTTCTTCACAGCACCTGCGGCGTCGGCGACCACGAGGTCACCGGCCTTGGCGGAACCGTCGGACTTGATCGGCACGACTGCGGGCGCCGATGCGATGGTCACCTTGTCTGTGCCGACGTAGAGCAGCCCCGGCACGGGATTGCCTTTCGGTGCCGCGTCGGCGAGTGCGACACCGAGTACTTTCTCCGAATCGGCCGCGGCGGGCACTGCGCTTCGCGCCTTGACTCCCGGCTCTACGACCTGGCCGCCCACGATCGCCTTTTCGGCGGTGTGCGTGATCCGGCCCTTTTCGAACTTGACCACAATTCCGGCCATGATCAGCCCTCCAATCCCTTGTAGGCGTCGCTCGCGCGGACGTTGGTGATGTCTTCGGTCGGCTCGGTCGAGTGACCGGTTTCCGCTACGGGGATCAGGCCGTCGGCCAAACTGTTGATCGCGGCGGTAGCTCCTTCACGGTCGAGCTTGAGTGCGTTCATCCAGTGATCGCGCCGTGCGGGACCGAATTTCCCTTTCGCGATCGCGTTCGTCACGAAAGTCTCGTCGGCTGCACGGAGCTGTTCAGCTCGCGCATCGCGGCCTTCCTGGGCGCTTGCAACGAGGGTGGTGTACTGCGCATGATCGACGACCGTCAGGCCGTTCCGCTGCGCGTAGTTCGTCACCTGCTCGGCAGTCGGTTCGCTGCCGGATCCGGTGCCGTCATTGTCGGCGCGCTCGTCGAGAGCTTCGTCGACTGCGGCCAAAACTGTTGCCTCGTCGGCGTCGGCGTCAATGCCGAGGCGCTCCGCGAGGGCTTCCTGCAAGGTGGCCATATGGCTCTCCTTCTTGTTTGCCTCCGCCTCGGCGGCAGAGGAGTTCTTGGGTTTCGTCGGCGCGGGGGATGCCCTGCGGCCGGCGTGATTGAAAATCGACAAGTCGAATGCGTTCTTGGTCGTGGAGTCCGCCCCGTCAACGCGATCAGCAAGCCCAGCATCGACGGCTTCCTGCGCGGAGTACCAAGTTTCGGTCTGCATCGCCACGCGCCATTCCTCGACGTCGGTACCAGACTTTTCGGCGTAGACCGACGCGATATTGCCGCTCACACGATCGAGATCGTCAGCGCACGCGCGCATATCCGCTGCATTGCCAAAGCAAATATTCGAGGCGTCGTGGATCATCATCTCCGAGTTCCGAGACATGACAACCTCGTCGCCGGCCATCGCAATGAACGACGCCGCTGAAGCAGCCAGTCCGTCGACCACTGTGGTGATCTTCGCCTTGTGCCCGCGAAGCGCGTTCAGAATCGCGATGCCGTCGAAGACGTCACCCCCGGGCGAGTTGATCCGTACGGTGATCTCGTCGGTATCGAGTGCGGCGAGATCTCGAACGAAATCGCTCGCCGTTACTCCACCCCAGTAGCTTTCGCCGATCACGTCGTAGATCAAGATCTCCGCGGGCTCGTCGGCCACGGCATTGGTAACGCGGTACCAATCTCGCTTCTTGGACGAATTGGAGCGGCCGCGGATCAATGGATTCACTCGGAATCTCCTTCGTCATCTTTCGAGGGGTCCCGATCGGGAGCCGGTAGCCGGTACTTCTGTCGCAGCGTCACTCGAAGCGCCTCGTCGGGTTCGAGTAGGTCGTTCTGCACGAGGATCGCCAGTGCTGCGGCGGTTGCGTCCTGTTGAGAGCCGATCTCGTCGAAAATGATTCGGGGAGCCGGAACGTTTTCGCCGAAATTGATATCCACGAGGTCTTCGACGATGTGTGCATTGGCGATGTCCTGAATCGACTCCGCGTATGTCTGCACGGACTGTGTGAACACATCAGCTTGAACCGATGCGAGGGCATGAGAGCCGCCGCGGTCGAGGTTGAGGAAGTGTGCCAGCGCGGCGAGTGCGATCGACTTGTCGTGAAAGTTGATCGGCGGCTGCATATCCGGAAGGTTCCCCTTCACTCCCTCCAGCGTGAGGGTTTGGCCATTTGCCAAGCCCACGCCAGAGTGATCGCCGCCTTTGTAGTTCGAAGCCAGATCTCGCATGTGCTCGACTTCCTTCTGGTCGTCGGACTTCGAGGCGGTTCCCACAGGGACACCCATGCCGTTCCGGCGCGCGGTCCCGGCTTGCACACGCATGAACTCGTCTTTGAGAATCCAATGCTTGTATGCGGGCCGAAGGATCGACTCACCAATCCAGTCCCCAGGCTCAGGATCACGCACGTATGCAACGAGTTTCGAGACCGGGATCTCTACAAACTCGCCCCTCGGCCTGTGTACAACTCGACCTGCCTGTGTGGGTGGGTGCTGTTTGATCGAGATCAAGCCACCGTCCGGGGCGACCACGATGTCGCTGATGGTTCTCGAAGGCCGCGGGGCCAGCTTGTGGAGCATGATCCGGTCGGTCTCTTCGTCGTAGCGGTAGACCTGTTCGAAGTACGAATGCCCGTACTTCAGCGAGAGCAGCGCGTTTCGGAGGTGCTGCGCCCACGAGAACCGCCCCCGCCGGCGTGGCGTGTTCCCAGGTTCCGCACCTTCTCGGGGGTAGGCCCAGATTCAGGGCGACGAAGTCGGTCACCTCATCGCTCGCGCCGTTTTGTGCCAGTCGCCACGTCGTACGCCGGACCGGTAGGCCGATCGCCTGCAGGACCGATGCGGCACGCCCGTCTTCGCGCGGCATTCGCGAGTAGACCTCGATCGACCGTGGCCATTGCAGCTCAGGGACACGCTCGCCTTGATTCCACAGCTGCATATCTGTCGCATGCTCGGATATGTGTCCGATCTCGGGTGCCGGTGCGGCGGCCTTGGATTGAGCCACGCCAACCTCCTTAGAATGCTGCGGTCAGAGCATCGAACGCATTGACCGAACTGTGTGAAATTTCGTCCTGCACTCGCTTTTCGAATGCCGGAAGCGCTGCGGGGCCGGCGGCACGGGATCCGAACGTCAACAGCGCCCACCGGGCGATCTGAACCGCCAGCATCGGGGCGACCATCGCCGTACCTTGCTTGTTCGGCACCCAGTCGCCGCCTGGCAGATCACGTTTGACCGCACCTTCGACCGAGTCGTTGAGAACCGGCTGATTCGAGTGGCTGAGCACGCCCGCCTTCGCGTCGTCAATCAGACCGTCCGACGACGTCGCAATCTGATTCGTCGTCGTCTTGACCAGCTCGACGCCGAGATCAAGCAAAGGCAGCTCGAGAGTCTTCGCCGGGGACTTGCCGTCCGTACCCACCGCGCACGGATCCCATGCGTCCATGACCTTCTCGACCAGCTCTACGATCGCCGCCGTCTTACCCGACCGGAAGTACCCGATCTCGACATGAATTCGACCGGCCGACGTGCGTTGCGCTGCGGCGATCACCCACCATTGCCGGTCCATCGTGCGGTCGATCCCGATAGCCACCGGGCCGACCAGCTCCGGCGCCGGATCATGCAGCTCGAGCCACTCGGATTCGGTGATCAGTGACCACTTCACCGACACCTCTTCGACCGGCCAATCACCTCGACCCAACGCTTCGACGTCGAAACTCTTGCGGCCCTTCGGCGTCGAAAATCCCCGCATGAGTTTGCGGATCATCGGAGCCTTCTGGATCACCCCGTACGACGGATTGCAGTACTGCCACGTCGATTCCTCATCGCGAGGCATCGACTCGGGAGCCATCCACTCGGCGAAGTACAAACCCTCTTCCTGAGCGAGGCCACGCGAGCGGACCGCTGCCAGTACAGCGCCATTCGGGTGCTGTTCCTGGTTCACCGCCGACGACGCGTAGATCGTTTGGGCGTTCTGCGACGCCATCTGAGTGAAACTCAGTGCCGCGATCTCGCCTTCGGTGAGGTTGTACGCCTCGTCGTAGATCACAAGGTCGACCTCGTCGAAACCTCGACCAGAATCGTTCGACCGGGTACAGAAAACGATCTTCGCGCCGTTGTCGAGCTCGATGTACCCCTTGCCCTGCGAGCAAGTGTTCTTCACGACACGCTTTTTCAGCGACGGCCGCGATTTGATGATCGACCACAGACGCTTGTACGCATCTTCGGCCGTCGGCCAGAGCTGCGAGGTGTAAATAATCCGCTCACCGAGGACGAATAGGCCGTACAGCGAGCGGAGGACGAGAATCAGGCTCTTGCCGTTCTGGCGGGGCACGATGATGCAGCAATCCGGGTGCGTCCACAGACCGTCCGGCGACATCGACAGGATCGCGTGCATCGCATCCCGCTGCCACGGCATCTGAGTCTTGCGAACACGGCTGGCAAGCAACACCGCGGCGTCACCGCGATCCGTCAACCCGTCGAAAACTGAAAGATGGTGTGGTTCCTGGCGACCCGTCAGTGTCGGAAAGTCGTCATACAATACCGGCGAGGTCGTCATCTTCCTTCGGCTCCGTTCCCTCACCTCTCAGACGACGGATCTCGGCGAGCAACTGCCGCAGCACCGACGCCAACTGACGCGCCTCCTGCAGTCCGGAATCGATCTTGATTTCGAGGACGTCATCAGAGCCGCGTGAGGCCACGAGGTCGAACCACACGTCCTCATCGCCAGAATTGAGCCGGTTCAGAAGATCAAGTCGGTCCTTGACTCGACATGCTTCGACGATCAGCACCGTCAACGAGTAAGGGTCATCGTCCTGATGTAGTGAGGTGTAGAGCTTCCGGCCGGCGTCGCACAGTTCCTCGACTTCGCGGGGAGTGAACTCGTCATCCATGGCTTGCCGCTACATCATCGAGATGCTCGGCCAGGACCTCGGCCGCAGAATTAGCGATCTCGGCCGCTCCCGCGTCACTCAAATGCAGTCCGGTAACCCTTGCGATAGAGCCAACCGCGACCGTCACTGCGAGTCGGGCGGCACCCAGTGCCATTGAGCGCTGCTCGTAGCTCATCGATCGAAGCGTTTCGGCATCATCCATGCTGGTCACCACCTATTGCGCGCAGCGTTTCGGGGCCCTGTAAAAAAAGCCTGACTGATGGCGGCCAGTCAGGACACCCCCACCCCCTCGATAATTTCGGGGGCGGGGGTGGCCAGGGCGTCGGCCTCGGCGGCAGTGGCTCGGGCGGCGAGGAGTTGGCGGAGTGTCACATGGCCGCTGACCCCGGAGGTGCGACGAGCGGCCGGATCGACGAGGTTGAGCGCCTCGCGGGCGAAGACTTCGGCGGGCATGGCGCGCTGCCATTGGCGTAGTCGATCGAGCGTGACCGTCGTACCGATGCCCGGATTCGCCTTGAGCCACGTCGCCTCGTCGTCGAGGTCATCGCCCAGATCCGCCCCGAAGCGAAGTGCGGATACGCCACTCGGGGGCGCGCCCCAACCCGCCCATACGACCCTGCGTGCCATGAGCTGCGCAATCGTGAACGCTTCGATATTCACGTCGTCGCAGACGGCCAGATCGAAACCTGCGACGCCGCGCGAGCTGGCACCGACCGACACGAAACGAACCTCGCCGCCGGTGGTCAGCTCGACACTGTGACGACCTGTCGAGCGCGTAGCTTTCGCGATCACTTCGGGACAGTGCTGCCGCAACGGCTCGACCAGACGGCTCCAGCCGTTGGCGGCCAGGGGCTCACCGCGTGTCAGGTACAGCACCCGTCCACCAAAGGCTGCGGTACGCCGGGCGACTTCGATCATCAGCTCGGTCTTACCGCTCGGACGCGGTGCCGAGATCGCCTGCAGTGTTCCGGCTTCGATCGCAGCCAGCGCGTCAGCCTGCCAAGTCATCAGGGTTCTCAGTGCAGTCATCGTGCATCCTCTCGATCGCGGTCACGGCCAGGCCATGACGCGGGTACCGAGGGCGGCCTCGGCGGTCACCCCGTCCTCGACGGTCATGCCGGTCACGGTGGGCCGGAGATGGTCACGGTCGCCCTTGCCGCGCGCTTTGTTGCACCGGTCATGGAGAAGGCGATCCGCCGTGGTTCCGCCATAGGCGCGGGCGTCCGAGTGGTCGGCGTTGAGCGTCTTGCCGTCGAAGTTCTGTTCGGCTGTGCGGTACATGGGTTCGCCACACCACCAGCACGGCGTGCCGTCAACGTGGTTGCGCAGCAGCCGTTCAGCGTTCTTCTGGTGCTCCCAGCCGAGTCCGCGTTCGGTGGTGGTCTTAGCCGCCATCGTCGATCATCTCGTGTTCGTCGCAGATCTTGATGTGGCCGACGACGTTGACGCCTTCATCATCGATGGTCAGTGCGGGCACGGTGATGAGTGAGGGAAGTTGGCATACCTCGCACCATCCGCCGGTGATCGGCGTGCCAGCGTGAACGTCGATGTGCGCTTCGGATTCCATTCGTTCACCGCTTCGGGTGTTTGAAGTTCTTGCGCAGCCACGAGTCCCGCGGGATCCGGATTCGTACCGACTCGGTGGCGAAGTCCAGGCCATTGGCGGTGAGCTTCGGTTTGCCGTCAGCGTCGAGGATGAACTGATCAGCCTTGAGGTAACGGCCGCTGATCTGACGGATCGAGTCTGCACGAATACGCTGGGCGCGGCGGCCGAGGATCCGCTTAGCTTCGAGCCAGGCGAACGTGTGGGGATCAATCCACGGGTCATCCCCGTTCGGCGTAGATCGCTTCTGTGCTTCACGCAGGCGGGCTACGTGGATAGCGTGAAGGTAGTTGCGCGTCTGCTTCGGTATCAGACTGCCGTTGTCGTACGTCGGTGCGTGTACGAGGATGCCCATTGCGTTGCGCTGCACCACAGCGCGTTCGATGTCGGCCGAGTGGTCGACTTCGATGTCCCAGGCGACTGGTTCCTTGCTCCATGCTGGTGCGGCAGTAGCGCCGCCCTGCGCTCGGGTACGCCGAAACCGAAGAGCGATGGCGTAACCCACAAGGATCGCGGCAATGGCGATTCCAACCTGCAGGACGGCCGCAGTGACATCGGCGTTCATCGCCGACCACCTGCGAGTGCGTAGCCCTCGGCGGTGGGTATCGTCGTCGCGATGTTGAGCTGTCGGCAGGCTGTGAGCATTCGCCTGCCTGCGAGTCTCATTCGGTCACCAGCGACCTTGAGCCGGACGTCGGGAAGTCCGCAGAGTCTGCGCATCTCGTCGTACGGAATCGGTTCGGTGGGTACGGGCATGGCGGCCTCCGTTGAGTGAGTGACTGGATTGCGGAGAGCAGAGGAGTCGAACCCCTGGCCTTTCGGCCCGTGCCGCGTTCGAAGCGGTCCCGCCACCACTGACGGTTTACTCTCCGAGACCCCGCCTGCAGGCCGGGGCTATTCAGTTGTTCGGCTGCCGGCGACCTGGAGACGTCGCATGGATTGCCGTGTTCCCCGCCGAGAGCGGGGACGTTGAGACCGCGCAGGCAGCAGCACGAACTGAGGAAAGGACGCCTCGGTGGCGTGTGCTGCTTGGATTCCGTAATCCCCGCTCTATCAGGCGGAGCGGTGACTTTGACCTGCGCGGAAGTGTGTGTGCGTTGTGTTCGCCGTGCCGCGTCGCGATGACTGTAGGGCGTTTCGTCGGCGACCATCCAGTCGCACCCCTGGACGCAAAGAGGGCGTGAGACCTACCCTTCCGGATACCTCTCACGCCCTAGCGAGCGAAGCTTAACACACTCACTGTCCGTTGCAGGTCAGGCGCTTTCGAGTGACGGATGCGCGAGGTGCGCGTCGAGTAGCTGCCCGAAGATGAAGACCGGCGAGTCCTTGCCTCGAATCTTCGTCCGCCGCACAGGAGTCACGGCGCCGACCTCGCACAGGTGGAAGATCCGCCGCCTGGTCAATGTCCGGTAGTCCTCGACGACCTCGCCGTCGACGTCGAGCACTCGACCCATCTGTCTCGCCATAGCTGCGGCTGCACTTGCGTTCACTTCGGTCTTGCGTGCGTCCTCGAGTTTCGCGCCATCCAGTCGAGCGCCTGCCTCCTCCGGTGGTGGTCGCAGTGTTGCGAACCCAGCCTCGACGACGATACGGATCGCATCGAGCGCTTCCTCACTGCCCGGAGTGAGCGCGAGGGATGCGACGTTGCGGTCGAGCCACTTTGCCAGCTCCAGAATGCTCGGCGGTGAAAAGTGGACAGGCGCACGCCGCTCGTGTTCGCGCAGCGGTCCGATGAATCCAGCCGAGTGCGTGCATCCGTCCGGCCAGTAGCGGATCCCACGGGGCTCGCACACGAACCGCACCCACGACGCCAGCTCGTGATGCAGCACCGTCGCAGCCTCGGATACTCGGGGATTGAACGGCAATGGCTGCGCCCGCTCAACTCGGCCGATCCGCGGGCCGCCTGATCCGAATTTCTCCTGCTTCGCGACTGCGACGTCGAGGCCGGCCACGAGCGTCGGGATCGCACGCAGGATCTCGATCAGTTGCCGTTGCCCGATCCTGTCGAGGTAGAAGTGATCTGCATTGCAAGACCTATAGTCCACGTCGATCCTCCATTGCATAACAGCATGATTCATTTCACTCTCGCGGTCGGTCCGTATTTCGTCCGTCGAGTGCGGCCCGGATTGTCGGCCCAGAACGGACGCTCAGGATCCGGTGGACGCTTCGGCGGATAGGCCACAACAGGCGGCAGGTTGAGGTACTCCACCGATACCGTGAAGGCATTCTCGATCCGAGTGTCGATCGTCTTGCCGCCGAACTCCTCGGCCCCATCGGGCGTGAACTGGATTTCATTGACAGTCCCGAACGGCTTCCCGTCGATGTAGACAGTTCCACGCTCCATCACTCGCCACCCGGAGTGAACAGGACGGTCGCGGGGAGTGCGACTTCGGTCAGTTCGTCTTCGCATTCGTTGCCAGCCCAGAAGATGACCGATCGTCCGCTGACGGGGCTGATTTCGCCGGGATAGCCGTGCTTGTTCTGCACCACTGACCGTTCCGGCAGTGCCTCCAACTCCGCGATGGTCTCCACCGTGCGAGGCTTGCGCAGCCCCATGCTCTCGACAATCGCTTCGACGGATTCGAGCAGATCCAGGGCCTCAGGGAAGTGAGACTCGGTGCCGCCCGAATGAGTGATGTCGACGCGAATTTCGTTGTCGTGCGACGGTTCCAGCCTAAGCCTGGTGCCGTAACGCTCTGCGAGGTGGATCATGCCAAGTCTTGCCAATGTTTCTCGCTTAGTTTCGCCCCTCGCGGGTGTGGCCTGTGATCGGATCTCACTCACAACGACTCCTCCGAAGGCTTGCGCTCGTTCACGGCCATCTCTTGCATCTTTCGCCGGCAAGCCTGACAGTCGCTGCCGCTGGTAAAGCAGACGTCGTGCGGGTCTTTCGGCTTCGTGAAGGTGGTGAACTCCAAGTAGTGCTCAGCCAGGCTGTATTTGCCGCACAGCGACTTCCCGGAACGGTAGTAGTGGAATGCCTGTTGTCTGCCGAACCTCACACTCGACCAACCCTCGGGCCACACGGTCTCACTCACTGCTGTTCCCCTTCCAAAGCTGCGCGGATGAACTGGGCTTCGACAGTGCCGTCCATGTACCGCTGTTCGAGTTCGCGCTCCACCCTCGCGATCGTGGCCTCGGCAGCCTCAGCACGGGCAGTCAGTGCCATCGTGTGCTGCTGCACCACCTCGGCCAAGACAGCCGCAAGTTCAGTGAGCGTCATGGTGTTCGGGAAGGCACCCCAGAGTCGATCACTCACGTCAGCGTCGAGGGTCGAATTAACAAGCAATGCCGCCGCGATCAGCTCGGCCACCGGATTAGGCGCGGTCACGACGACACCTCGGCAGCATCGGCAGCTGCGAGCAATGCCAGCGCGAAAGCCCTGGCCTGTTCGACGGTTCCAGGGTTCTCATCAGTCCAGTCCGGGGCGGATGCGGCGATCCCCGGCACGTCATAGCCGAGTTCGGGGTCGGCAGGCAGCATCTCTACGAACCAGTCATAGCCTTCGTGATGCCAATACTTGGACCCGTGCGGCGTAATTGTGACAACCTCAGGCAACTCCACAGTGATTTTCTTCTCGCTCATGGCTTTGTCTCCGATGCTCGTCGGGTGTCGCAGGGGTATTGGCAGCCGCATTCTCGGCAGTACGGCTCCCCACCGCACACCTCGACTGGCACATGCAGTGCCTCCACTGCTGCCACGGTCGCCCTGAGTGCCTGCACCTCAGCAACCAGAGCGGGAAAGTGGTTGACCGCCAGAACAATCAGCTCGACGCGAGGCTGACGCAACTCCTCGTCCAGGCCGTCGTTCGCCGCGATGTGCGCCACCACCTCGTTTTCATCGCAGACATACCAATGGTCGCCGCTCGAAACTCCGGTCGTCAGGTGCCCGAACTGGGCTGCTGCTGCCAGCGCGGTCGCCCGCTCAACAATGTCAGTCACGATGCCACCTCAAATGTCATTTGCTCGTCGGCAGATGAATGCGTGTCACTCCATAGGTCGATGAACCACGGCTTATTCGCGATAGCCACAATGTGCCGGACACTGCCTTCCCCGCAATGCCGCCGATGGGCATCGACATAAGTGCCGCCGTGATTGGCCTGCCACAGCATCGAGCAGCGTTCCGCGTGAACGAGTTTCGCGGCGGCGAAGATGGTTTCGGTTGCGAGGAACGTCTTCCACTTCGCTTTGGCTGATTTTTCGTGTTCGGGGTGATTGCACTTCTCGGTTCGGCAGATGAGGAAGATCCGCCAGCTGTCCGCGCTCACGCTTTCCCCTCCTTGGCCGCAACGAACGGGGCGTACTTCCGGTTGATGTACAGGACCGGGAGGATCGCCGTTTCAGGCGTGACCCAGTTGTCGCCGTCATACGTCCATTTGTCGCCAGCTCGGTCAATCAGGGTGAGGTGCTTCGGAGCCTCTGAGATGTCCTGCCACTTGGTTTCGGCGGGGGCCGCAACGAACGGGGCGAGTTCTTGCATTGCGAACTCGGATACGGTCGATGGCCGGCCACTTGCGAGGTAGATGATTCCGCCGTGATTGACGAAATAGCAGGATCTCGGGTCACCTTCGCTCCGGTACTTCACACCCTCCGGCACTGCATCCCATGTCGGCCAGTCGGTTTCGGCGGGGGCAGGGGCGACCGGAGGGGTGGCATCCACAGTCGCGTAGGCGTTGCGGTCACGTCGGTAGAAGTTGCCCTGCGTGTCGCGGACGATGAAGTCGCCACCCGAAACCCGCACAAAATCACCTTCATTGGTTGCGAGGGACACGTCGAGCACGTCATCAGGCGCGGCGCTCGAGAAGCAGTAGGAAATCGTGGGGTCGTCGAGTTCGTCGTCGAAGCTGTTGACCCAATCGCAGATCGTCTGAATGGATTTGCGGGTGCCGTCCCACTGCATCACTTCGACTTCTGCGGTCGGGGCCTTGCCGGCGCGGGCAGACTCATCGGATGGGGCGGGAACTTTTAACTCTGCGTTAAGAGTTGCCTCGGCGGGTTCGGTTGCCGGGAACAGGGCGAGGAGACGGTACGCGAGGACTCCAGACGGCTTCGCTGCCTCGATCACCAGCCGCACATCTTCCACCTGTTCGGCGGTGAGCGCCAGACCGCCGGCAGGAACCAGCATTCCCTGGTGGTGCAGCTCGGCCAGCACAGCGTTGATTGCTGACACGCTCGACTCGATTGCGTCGTCTGTCAGGTCTTCCCATCGGGTGTAAACCTGGTCCGCCAGCGCCTTGCGGTGGATCTTCGCGAGTTGGGCGGTGAGGTCGTCGGTCATTTCTCACTCCATTCGAGTTCGAGCCAGAGGGCAGGTGGTGTGCCCTTGACTGCGGGGTGGATGACGGGCATGTGTTTGGTCATCAGGTCGGGGGTGTCGTCGGCGGTGATTCCGTGGTCGACGAGTCCGTCGCAGCAGGCTTTGAGAACCGGCATGAGGTTGTCGGTGTCGCGCCTGCGGTTGTCGCGGGGTCGGTAGTGGAGCGTGACGGCCACGCATTCGAGCCCTACGGGGGCGTGGGCGGCTTTTGCGAGCCTTTGGGTACTTCGCCTAACCCCTGCCGTGATTCGAGCCTTCACGGCCCAATGCTGACGATCGTTCATCGACAGCGGAGGTTTCTCGTAGGGCAGGCGGATGGTCAGGTTTTGGATACTCACGATCGCTCCTGAGCGGATTGGGCGAGGACCGAGCGCACGAGCGCCATGCCTCGCTGGGCGGTTTCGACGATGTTCGGATCGTGATTGCAGACCGTGGTGCCGAAATATCCGCGCTCGTCGCACATGTCGCACTCGTCGACGGCTTCCTGGATCAGCTCGGCTCGGCGACGCGCTTCGGACGACTTGAGCCGTTGGGCAGTCACCGCCGCCTGTCGCTGAGATTCTTCGACAGCCCGCCTGGCGTCGGCGCAGCCACGGCATGCCGGCGGATTCGGATCGGCGAGGTGCTGATCGCAGCGCGGACCCAGGTCCAGATTGGGCGGAGGTGGTTCGATTTCTCGCGCGCTACTTACGTGAGATACCTCTACAACTTCAGTTATCTCTTTATGTAACTGTTTATGTGGTTCGGCGACATTTTGCGACTGTCGCGCGACATTTTGCGAATGACGACGCTTCTCCGCGATGCGATCCCGGTCCGCTTTTCTCTTCCTGACCAGGCGTTCTAGGGCTTCATTCCACTTGAACCAAGCTGGTACGTCATACCCCAAACCGTCCGCAGTTTCGACGATGATTCGGTTGCGAATCAGTTCATCAGTTCGCCGAGAAACGGACGACAAACCGAGCTTTTTCAGCGCACTTTTCGCGATGTATCCGGACGTTTCATTGTCTGCGATGTACCCACAGATGCGCGTCAGCAAGGTTTGCGCCTTCTCGGAAACGCCTTCGTCGTCGAGGTCGATGTAATACTTCGACGACAGTGCGAACCACTCCATTGGGCTCAATCCTCCTTCCTGTGCGTAGGCCGGGCCGCCGCCGTGACGACGGCCCGGACCTGTTGTGGGTTGGGTTACGCAGGCTCGCCGTTGACGAGAAAATCGAGGACAGCCGCGACCTCGGCGCCGTACAGATCCTTCGACTTCTCGATCTCGTCACGGCCGGTGCGGGCACGCAGGAATGCGATCGCCTGATCCTTGTCCGAGATGCCAGCCTCGGTCAGTCCATCGACCAGGGCCTTGATCTCGGTGTCCGTGGCGGGTGCGGGCAGCTCGGGCTGCGCTGGTGCGGGTTCCGGTTCGGGCCCCAGCGTCGACGGTCACGCCGAGCTTGGCGGCCAAACCTGCAGTGCCACCCTTCGGTGCCGGCACGCGCTCGGACTTCACTCGCGTCGGATTCGCAGCTTCCTCGAGCTCCAACTCTTCGCGGGTGTACGCGATGCCGAGCAAGATGTCCGGGGCGATCTTGCGGCACACTTCCGATGCAGCTTTGGCGTACAGCATCGCCTGCGGATCTTTGAGGTACTTTTCATTGCCGATCAGCCTGCCGTTCGCGTTGGTCGCGTGCTTGCCCGTCTTCTCGTCGATGGTCGGCACGTATCCGGCGCGCTCGGCGCGTTCCATCGTCCACGTGCTGGTCTCGATGTGAGATTCGTTGTGGCGCTGTGCCGATACGGTCACGGACTCGTCCGTCGACTCCTCGGTCCATACTTTGTGCCCCTTGGACTTCATGAGCCCGACCATTGTCCGGGCATAGATCGACGGCATGCCGTGCACCACGAAGATCTGCTGCAGCGACTGGATGGGGTTCAGGCCGAGTTCTGCGCCGTACAGAATTGCGGCAGTGGCGTCGTTGGCCTTGCCGCGGTAGAGCGTGGGCACCAATTGGGTATTGCAGAGCTTCTCGGCCAGGTCGAATGCGGCGCTCATGGCCTCGGCGTGCTGCATGAGCTGACTCACGGCGGGGTTCTGCTGGACGATGGGCGTGGAGCCTATGACGGCGGTGGGTGCGTAGTGCTCAATGTCGTTGCTCATGCTGCGAGCCTTTCGATTTCGGCCGGGTCGGCCTTGGTGTTGGAGCGGAGTGAAATTGAGTCGCCGCGGCCCGGTGTCCGTGTGGCGATCTTGAGGTCGATCACGACAGCGGTTTGCGCCTTGCCCATGACGTCGAGGACGCGACTCTTCAACCCGCGCAGTCGCTTCGTGATCTCTTTGTCGTCCGCGACGGCGGTCAGGTAGTCGTGCGCCAGATCAGGATCGAGCTGAACCTCTCGGCCGTCGACCTCTGGATGCAGACGACGGACGGTCTCGTAGGTGCTGATCGTGTCGTCGAGTTCGGGTGGAATCCCGGCGGCCAGGCTGGCATTCCATTCGCGGACTCGCGCCAAGATCTCGGCAGCGATCTGGGCGTCGTAGTCGATCGCGTAGATTTTCGGCTTGCCGTACTGCGGCCACAGGACGATGTTCGCTGGTTCATGCCATCCGGTGATGAGCTGTTGCCATATCACCTGTGCGGCATAGTCGGCAGGCACATCACCCGACCCGTCGTCGCCCCACTCTGCGAGGTCGCGAGCGGTCTTGATCTCGACGATGCGGCGCCACGCTCCACGCGAGGCTCGGCCGTCGATCGTGGCGGCGTTGCCGAACTCGAGCGCATCGTCGGTGTACTGGACTTCACCGCGCGAAATGACCCATCCATCATTCTTGTAGCGCCAGTACTCGGCCGCTGCCAGCTCGACCGCATGCCCGTAGTCGAAATCATCCTGCCGGGACTCACTGATCGGCTCAGGCTCGACGTTGCCGGCCATCTCGTGCCACAGCGAGAACTGCGACTTGAACCGCGAGATGCCGAGGATGCTCGGAATCTTCGATGCTGTGATCATCTTGAGCCATTCCGGCGAGCCCGGCGCTGCTTTGGCGGTGACTTCGCGTGAGGTCATCTGCGACTCCTGTCGATACGAAGGTTGTCGTGGTGAGTGCCCCAAACTTTCGGGCCGTACTGGACATTGACGAGGTTGCGTTCACCGATTCCGCGGATGATGCCGGGCTCGCTCTCGCCGGTTTCGGGGTGTATGTAGACCACGCGCTTGCCGACGCTCTCGCGGGCTTCGGACAGCTTCATGCTGCGACCTCCATTCGAGTCAGTAGTGATGAGTACGCGGCAATCGCCTGCTGCGGGCAGACCCCATTGCCGATGGCCTTGAGTTGGTGGGCGCGCGAGTTGCCTTTCGAAACGCCCTTCTGCCCGATGCCGATAGTCCGATCGGTGACGTGGCCGGCAGGGAGGCCCATCATCCATTCAGCGAAATCCACGTTGAGTTGCGGCTTTCCACTCCGGTTGAGCCTGGTTGGTGCGGGCGCTGGTCGGGTCAGTCGTTCCCAACGTCGAATAGCGGGTCCGTAGTTGCCCCAGTTGATTCCGGGAAGTAAACCGAAACTGCCGTCAGTGACGGATCTTTCCGCCTGGCCTCGCTCGGGCTGTTGTTGTCCCGGAAGTCGTTGGCTTTCGGTGTCGGGAGGAAATCCAGCACCACGCCCGGCAGTAGCTTTTCGTTCGATCGCGATCCGCCCCTGCGCTCGTTCGTCCCGGTTGCGTTCCCCACTGTCGGCGTTGGGAGCACTGACGAGGATGAAAACCCGCTCGCGGTGGTGGGGGGCGCCGACGTCGGAAGCTCGTAGGCTCGTCCATCGCGCGTCATACCCGATTTCGGCCAGGTCTCCGAGAACTCGATCGAACCCCAGAGACCGGTGGCCGGCCACATTCTCCAAGAGTGTGAATCGTGGTCGTAGTACGCGAATTGCGTCCCGGACGTAGGGCCAGAGGTGTCGTTCATCGTCCGTCCCTTTGCGTTGTCCGGCTGCGCTGAATGGCTGGCAGGGGTAGCCGCCGGTGAGGATGTCGACCGGCTCGACCGAGTTCCAGTCGACCTTCGTCACGTCGCGGAGGTTCGGCACAGTCGGCCAGTGGTGGGCGAGAATCTTCGACGGGGCGTCGTCCCATTCGCAGTGCCACGCCACCGACGAGCCGGGAAACAATTGCAGCGCAGCCAAATCGAGTCCGCCGTAGCCACTAAATAGTGAACCGATCATCATGCCTGCCTCCGATCTGCTTCGATACGTGCGTGTTTGAGGTCGGTTGACTCGATCCGGTCACATTGGATGCACGACGGCGAGCACGGTGACGATCGTTTGCCGTTCGGGCATCGCCAGGTGAGGTAGTCCGGCATTCTCGGGAACGAACGCATGACGTCTTCGACCTGCTCGGCGACGAGACGGTCGTACGCCCGGTCGACCTGCGCGCCGAAATCGTCGTCCCACCGGTCGGCGGGATCCTGTAGTGGGTCGATCACTTCGCCGCCCGAGGTGCGCGCTTAGCCGTGGACTTCTTGACGGGGGCGCGCTTGGCCGCAGCCTTGCGCGGCGCGCGCTTCGGCTTCTCGGGCTCGGGAGTCGGCTCCGGTTCAGGGGTGAGGAATTCCCTCCAGTCCGATGCGGGCGCCCCGCGCTCGGTCAGACGTACCGGCATCAGGCAGCCGATGAAGTGGTCGCCGATGCGGACAACCGCGGGGTGTGACGGCGTCGACAGTCGCACGCTCGCATGGTCGCCCTTGTTCCACGCGGCATCCTTGAATGCCGCGAACATCGCGGTATTTACTCCCCAGAGGTCGAGATCGATCGGACGGTCCATCTCTCCGAGAAGGATTCCGGCGACATCAGGGAACTTCTCGAACGAGAGCGAGACGGTGATGCTGGTCTCGCCATCCGCGACGGTCAAGCTCGCGCCGACGGACGAGACGGCCACGCTGGGCGGACGCCCAGCGAGTGGACCGCCGATCACGCGCAGCAGTCGGGTTGCTGTCGCATGTGGCATGAATCCGATGCGCCCGTTCGGGCCATCCAGGCCGGGGTTCGGTTTGACCCTGACCACGCCGAGTCGGAATCGGTCGGTGGCGGTGAGTGTCAACTGCCCCTTGATGATCGCCAGATCGACCCCGCAGATCATCGGCAGCGTGTCGTCCTTGCTGGGGAACTTGAGTGCGATCGTGAGCGCTTTCGCGAGGTCGTATCGCGAGATGCTGAATGTCGTTGTCATGCTGCTGTCTCCGATGTCCAGGTGGTGCGTTTCATTGCGAATCCCCAGCCCTCGTGCACTCCGTGAGGAATCGAGAGTTTCGCGCATGTGAGGTCAGGTTGTGCGGGATGCCTTGCGCCGCAGCGGGCACCAAGTCCGTGGCACGATTGCCCGGCTTTCGTGCATTCGGTGTTATGGATGTGATCGTTCATGCCACGCCGCCGAGCTGTCCGAGCGCGATCATCGATGCGATGAATGCGGCGACGGTGATCGTCAGGACGACGCCGACGGTGATCTTCACCGAGCGAGAGAGTTTCGGCGCAGGCTCGACGTCGTCGGAGAAGCTGATCCGGCCGTTGTCGATCGTGATTGCATCGAAGTCGTCGTCGGGATTGTCGAGGGTATCCGGCCAGTTGAACGCTCGTGCCGTGACGATTGGGTCGCCAGTGCCGAGCACTGCGAGCGGCGAGGATTCCGGGCACGATTCAGGCTGAACTGGAACGGTTTTGGTGGTGTTTTGGACATGCGTCATCGCAAAAAGTCCTGTCTTGGGAGAATGGAGGTTGAGAGTTAGAGCGGGAGGGCGGCGCGGAGGCCGTACCCGGCGGAGATCAGTCGCGCTGCTGCGGCGGCCTCTTGCTCAGGCGTGCGGGGCGCGTCAGGAAGCTCGTACGCTTGGAGTGCGGCGTCGTAGACCTCGATCGCTGCGAGCGCGCGGTGACGCTGAACCGCCACGACGGCCGTCATGACGACTCTCCGTTCGCGTGGCCCTCGATGGCGGTGAGGAAACTGGTCAGGTCTGAATCTCCCCAGGGTCCGACCATGCGAGTGACAATCGCGGCGCCGATGTTCGTGACACCGATCTTTGCGGCCTCGGCCCGGAGGAAGTCAAGCGTCTTCTGCGCGTCGGGCTCGTGATCGAAGACGACAACGCGAGGCCGATGCTCCGGCTGCGGCGCCCGAAAGGTCAGACCGAAGTACGTGGCAGCCTCGGGCGGCTGCGTACTGAGCAGCTGACCACTCGGAAGTCGGATCGCGTACTGGCGGTCGAGTTCTGGCATTACTTCACATCCTCGAGTAGTCGAAACGATTTGCTGGTGAGCCGGGCAGGCGACATGGTCGTCGGCCGCATCGGCTCCGTTACCTTGTCGCCGTCCTCCTGCCTGATCACCGTGCACGTCACGCGGATGCAGTCGTATCGGTCGACGTCGATCGTGTCGACGCGCAACGTGCGGACATGCACCTCACGGGCATCGCGGTAGAGCTGGCCGACTGCGATCACCTTTCCGGCCGGGGTGGTGGTGTAGGTCTTCACGCTGCATCGCCTTTCGTCCAGCGTTCGACTGCGCGCGCGATCGCCTGCGCACCAGCAGGAGTGATCTTGAGTGTGTGCATGACCTCGCCACGGAACCGCGGTGCGTCATGCGCCTCGCAGCGCTGGAAGTACGCCTTCTTGTCGGAGTATTCGGAGTAGCGCGTCTGCGGCATCACCTTGCCGTGCTTCTCTGAGAACCGAGACGACTTCTCGGCGTAGATCCATCCACGGCTGACCAGTTCGGCGCGCAGCCACGTCTCACCTACTCCGAGGGTCGAGGCGACCGTGCGCACCGTCATCAGGTCACTGCCTGCCACGAAGATGTCCACGTACGACGCCTTTGGCTCGAGGATCGCAATCCTGGCATTGGCGACCGACTCACGTTCGAGAGCGGCGACGTACTTCTGCGCAACTTCGAGTTCAGTGAGTGCCGGCGCGGTCGAGTAGGAGCCGGTCTTGCGGATCGCGGGAAGGACGGTGCCGGTGATCCAGCGCTTGAACGCCTTCGCCTCCGGCTTACGGCTGGTGAAGACAAGAGAATAGAGACCGGATTCGGTCACGTATGTCGCCAATTGCTTTCCGCCAAGGGTGTCGGCACTACCGACACCCTTCTCGTCATCATCCAATCGAGATATCGCGTCGCGACTGTTCCGAATGTCGAGGATTGCGCAGACATCGGCGGCATTGAAAGCGGGTTCGCCATCGATGACAGTTGTTCGGACCGTGGCGTGAAGTTCGGTCGAGGCGTAAGTGAAGCGCTCGATGCTCATGCTGCACCGCCGAGCTTGGCCTGGACCTCGAGCGCCTGAGCGATCTGATCCATGAAGCTGAAAGCGTTGCCACGCGGGAGGTAGACGTCGTCCTCACCCTCGACACTGATCGCGATCTGATTCAGCGGCCGGTCGTAGCGGGCCGAGATGATCGGGTCGAGCTCGGCGTCCGAGAAGCCCTTGCCTGCCGGGCGACGGTCGCGGGCAGCGAGTTCTTCGGTACTGGCGGTCCCAAGGAACATGTGATCGATCGGCTTCCGAATGACCTGGCGGTGGTAGTCGGCACGTTCGCCGACGAGTTGGTCCTGTGCGGACTCGAGATTGCGGACATGCTCGATCAGGCGCGGGAGGGTGTAGGTGTGGCCGTCGAACTCGACGCGCAACTCAGCGCCGGTACTGGGCCTACTCCGGATTGCTGCGGTAACGTCTGTCATCAGATTCCTTTGCTTGGGATTCGACTGGCCGTCATCTGTTCGAGCAGGTGACGGCTTTTTCATGCGGACTTCCTTCTCCGCTTCGCGACCTGGCCGACTGACAGCTGCTCTTCCTCTCGGAGCCACTGATCGAACGTGTCGGCACGGACTCGGACGGCGTTGTCGCCGGTTCGAACGTGGGGGAGTGGATGATCTTTTCGGTCGAACAGCCGGTAGACCGAGGTTGGATTCATCGACAGTGTTTCGGCGATTTGGGCCGCGGTCAGTGCGGGTCGGATGGTGCTGGCGCTCATGCCGACACCTTCAAGTCGTCACGGTCAAACTCCACTACCTCGCCGAGCCCCAGACCGAACGCCCTGCAGACACCGATTGCGAAACCCATCGACGGGGAGCGACTACCCCTGCGCACTTCATCCAAGGTGGCGCGGCTCGATCCAATTGCCGCTGCGAATGCCTCATCAGATCGAATGCCCGCATTCCGCTTGAGCCGGTCGAGCAGTCCCGGCTTCATACGCGCTTCCATCTCTTTCATGACTCACTTCCTGTTCGGTTTGTCCGACTTGCTGGACAGACTTAATCACAAGCGAGTCATTCATGCAACCAAGAATTGGATCAAATTGTCTTGACTTCGGGACACTCCATGTCTCATAATTGAGACATGACAGACATTGACCAGTGGATACGCAGAATTACGGGCGAAGATTCGGGTCGGAAAATTGCTAAAAAAGCCGGGATGGCATCCGCAACCCTCAATCGACAGCTCGCAGAGTCCGCATTGACGCCCGAGACCATCGTGAAGATCGCAAGGGGCTACAACGAGCCGGCAGTCCCGGGTCTAATTGCGTTCGGCCTACTGACCGAGAGTGACATCGCGGAGGTTTCGATCGAAGACGCATTGCACCGTGCCGAGGATGAGCAGTTGATGGACGAGGTTCTTCGGCGGATGCAGGGTGGGTCTCGGGCGTACGACGGTCCGATCGTCGCAAGCGAACCACTGCCTGGCACGGAAGATGTCAACGTCCATCGTTTGACTCGGACAAATCAACCATCTGTCATTGACGAAGAGGATGACATCCTCGACCTTCCCTACGTAGCGCACGAACCCGACGAGGGCATCGAAGAGGACGACGACGAGTCGCGGTACGACACCTAGGGGAAACGTGGAACGGCTGTACGAACTCGCAAAGAACATGGAGGTGACCGTGGTAGAGCGATGCCTACCCGGTCGCCAGCGGGGGAGGTATGTCCACTCCCGTAGGTCAATCGTGCTCAACTCACGGCTGGATCGACGGCAGATGTCGGCCACTTTTGGGCACGAGCTCGGCCACGCACATTTCGAAGACGAACACACGGACGATCGCCACCTGATCGCAGCGATCCGGCAGGAACGCAGAGCGGACGAATTCGCCGCGAAGCTGTTGATAAGCGCCTATGACTACGAAGTCGCCGAGCGAATGTACGGGTCTCACGTTCCACTTCTCGCCACACAACTAGGCGTCACCGCGCCGATGATCTATGCCTGGCAGGCAATCCAACGACGCAACCGAGGAGTCTGACCAATGAAGCCACAGAAACGAATCCGCAATGGCAAGGTGCGCTGGATAGGCCGTTACTACGGCAGTGACGGCCAGGAGTACAGCCAGACCTTCGATACTCAGGGCGAGGCGAAGCTGTGGGTGGGCGACCGTGAGCGCGAGCTGCGGCGGAGGGAGTGGATCAATCCAAAGGATCAAGAGGTCACTGTCGGCAAGATGTGGGCCGACTGGGAGAATGCAGCCAAGACGGACGGTACGCGCAAGGTTCGCGAGCTGGTCGGTCGCAACCTTGGCAGGCTCGAGAACGCGCCTATCGGCGCGGTAAAAGTGTCCGACGTGCGCACCTGGAAGCAACACCTTGAGTCTGGGCGACCCTGGAAAACGGGATGCACCGGACTGAAGCCCAACACCGTCGACGGATGGTGCGGACAGGTCGCTGGATTCTTCGGCATGCTCGTCGAGGATGGACTGCTGATCAGGTCACCCGCCGCCGGTATTGGCAAGAAACGCAAACAGCAGAGCAGTGTGCGGGCGGTTACCCGCGCAGAACTCGTCACTGCCGACGAGGTGTGGAAACTGGAAGAGGCTGCGAGGATCGGCGTACCCGAGGGGCGCGGTAGCGTGCCGCCATACCGGACGTTCGCGCGCATGATCATCGTCGGCGCGTCGACTGGGCTGCGTGGGGGAGAGATTGCCGGGGTTCGCATCCGGTCGGTCGACTTCCTCCGGCGGGAAATGACCATCACTGAACAGTCGAAAACCGCAACATCGACGTTCACATGGGCACCCCTGAAAACCGCCGCCGCGGAGAGGGTGTTGCCGTTGTCCGATATGGCCATCGAGGCGATTGCGGAGGAACTCGCTGAAAATCCTTGCGACGATCGGTCTATGCCTGTATTCCGTACGATGCATGGTCGCATGTGGTCGTCGTCAACCGTCGCCCACTCGTTCAAGGCGGTGCGGAGGCGGGTCGGCATTGACGATGCGGTGACCTGGCACAGTCTCCGGCACTTCTATGCGAGTGCATTGATCCACGCGGGGGCGTCGGTGAAAACTGTTCAGGTCAGGCTTGGGCACGAGTCCGCAGAGACGACTCTCGAGATATACACACACCTTTGGCCGGGCGAAGACGAGCGGACCCGTTCGGCTGTCGATTCGGCACTGATGCGGGACCAGTACGGGACTGGTGAGGATTCGGAGGCGGAGACGGACGAAAACGCCCCGATCGAACCGAAGCCGACCGGGGCGAAGACGAAGCTGAAAGCCGTTCGCAAACAAATTATTTAAGCTCTGCAGACGACTTTCCGAGCAGTCGGCGAGCAACGATGAGCTGCTGAATCTGCTGCGTGCCTTCGAAAATGTCGAGGATCTTGGAGTCGCGTCCCCACTTCTCGAGCAACGGGCGTTGCGAGTATCCGTAGGTGCCGGCCAACTCGACGGCCTTGAGGGTGATGTCGGTGCCGGTACGTCCGGCCTTCGCCTTGGACATGGACGCTTCGAGCGAGTTCGGCTTCTTGTTGTCCGCCATCCATGCCGCGCGCAGCGACAAAAGGTACGAGGCTTCCCAATCGGCCTCGAGGCGGATGAACTCTGCGGCCGCGGCATGCTGGTTGTAGGCCGGGGTGTCGTAGGAGATTTCGACGCCCGCCTCGGTCAGAAGGGCGCGTAGTTCCTCCAATGCCGCTCGTCCGACGCCGACTGCCATTCCGGCCACGAGTGGGCGGGTGTTGTCGAACGTCTGCATGACACCGGCGAAACCCTTTTCCACGTTGACCTCGGCGCTGCCGAGAATGTTGTCCGCGGGAATGCGGCAGTCCTGCAGGAGGAGTACGGCGGTGTCGGATGCCTTGATGCCGAGCTTGTGCTCGAGGCGAGCAACGCTCAGGCCCGGTGCATCGCGAGGCACGACGAACGATTTGATGGCCGCGCGCCCCTTCGCCTTGTCGACCGATGCCCAGACGACGATGTGGGTGGAGCGTTGCCCCGCGGTGACGAAGATCTTCTCTCCGTTGAGCACCCACTCGTCGCCGTCGAGAACGGCGGTGGCCGTCACGGCGGCGGAGTCGGATCCGAAGCTGGGTTCGGTGATGGCCATGGCGGCCCATACCTTGCCGAAGCGTTGGAGCTGTTCGTCGGTGGAGACTGCGGCGATAGCGGCATTGCCCAGACCCTGATAGGGGATCGAGAGCATGAGGCCGACGTCGCCCCAGGACGTCTCCAGGGCATTGAGGAGCGCGGACATGTTGCCGCCGTTGGCATTACCGCCCTTGGCTGCCGAATCCGAGCGGCCCCCGGTAGCTCCTCCGATGTCTCCGCCGGAATCGGACAAGCCCTCGACCATGGCGGCCATCGTGTCGAGTTCCACCGGATACTCGTGTTCGGCCAGATCGTATTTGCGCGAAATGGGGCGGAAGATGTGCGCTGCGACCTGATGTGCCTGGTTCGCCGACGCTTTGAGCTTCTTGGGAAGTTCGAGGTTGATCATCGTTAGTCTCCTGGAAGTCGGCTGCGTCAGATGAGGACGATGCCCTCGGCAACGCCGATGGCACGGAGGTCGCGGTACCAGCGCTCGACCGGGTGTTCCTTGGTGAACCCGTGCCCACCGAGGAGTTGGACTCCGTCGAGTCCGATCTGCATGCCCTTCTCCGACGCCAACTTGCGGGCGAGAGCGGATTCGCGGGCGAAGGACAGGCCCTGTTCCGCGCGCGAAGCGCCGCGGAGTGTGACAAGGCGAAGGCCGTCGAGTTCGATTCCGATGTTGGCGACCATGAACGCGACTGCCTGGCGATGGCTGATCGGTTCGCCGAACGCCTCACGTTCGTTGACGTACGGAATCACGTAGTCGAGAACGGCTTGGCTGGTGCCGACTGCCAGTGACGCCCAACCCAGTCGGGCCAGTCGGATCGCGTCGGCGTAGGCGTCCGCGCGCTGATCGGCGTCACCGTCGCCCAGCAGTGCCGATTCGTTCACGGCGACGTCGTCGAGGATCAGCCGACCAAGTCCCGCAGCGCGAAGACCCATGCTGGGGTCCGCTTCGACGACGAGTCCTTTGTTGTCCGACTCGACGATGAAAAATGCGGGCTTGCCGTCGAGTTCGGCGGCGATGACGAACAGTTCGGAGGTGGCTGCCGCGGGTACCAGACTCTTGACGCCGTTGAGTTTGTAGCCGCTGGGGGAGCGCACTGCCTTGGTGTGGAGGGCGAACGGATCGAAGAGGGCGCGGGGTTCGTTGACCACCACGGCAGCGCCGGGGACCTGCTCGCCGGCGAAGGCCGGTAGGTACGTCTTCTGCTGGGTGTCGGTTCCCCATTGGGTGAGGGCGACGGCCACGCCGCTGGGCGCGAGGATCGGCAGGGCCAGACCCATGTCGCCGTGTGCAAGGGCCTCGGCGACAAGGGAATTGGTTACAGCGCCACGTTCGGCGGCGGCACCGTCGAGCTCTTCGGGGACGTTGATCGAAGTGATGCCCAGCTCGGCGGCTCGCTTGACCAGGTCGTCGGGGGCCTTGGCGTCGGCGTCGGCCTGGTGTGCGGCGGGACGGAGGATCTCGGCAGCGAAATCGCGGACCGTTTCGACGATCATCTTCTGATCGTCGTCGGGGGTGAGATCGAAGTAGTCGGCGTTTTTGCTGGGGTTGTCCGGTAGGCGCTTGGGTGCTCCACCGCCGGATACCTTGTTGAATCCGCGCGGGTGGCGGCGCCGAGGGTCTTGAAACCGGTCTTCGTTCCTTCGTAGGTCACCCGGTCGATGGTCTGGCGCAGATTGAATCTCTCTGCCAGATCTGAGCCGGTGATCTTGGTCAGCACGCGCATGGCCGCGCCCATTGCGTCGCGTTTGACTGGGTTGAGGCCGACGGCGGACGTGTCGCGAACATGCGCCGACGTGCCGACGCGCTGCGCGCTCTTCTCGGGGGCAACACTGTCTTGCTTGGTCATGATCACCAGCTGTTTCTCGGTGTCGGGGCGTTGGACGATTTTATCTTACTCAGGAGTAAGGTCAGTTGTCGAGAAGGCTCCTCGGCGACACCCCGTGTCGTGATCTGCCGGTAGATGGAACAGGCCGTGTGCGCGGTGGGGTG
This sequence comes from Rhodococcus sp. 27YEA15, assembly GCF_049739425.1. NCBI lineage: Bacteria > Bacillati > Actinomycetota > Actinomycetes > Mycobacteriales > Nocardiaceae > Rhodococcus > Rhodococcus sp. 27YEA15. The sequence goes on along the minus strand of NZ_JBMHHW010000001.1, from coordinate 2,954,130 downwards.
AGTGGGGGTGGACCGGGGTCGATTCGGCGCAGGGGTGCGGATTAGGTGGAGGGTGGATCAGGTGCGGGGAAGTAGATGCAGGCCGCTGTGAATGCAATCGTGCCGACGGTGACTGCCGGCGCCGACGGCCCGCCGATCACCGCGAGAGCTAGTGCGGCAACAATTCCCGTTGTCACGCCCGTTACGGAACCGAAGGCCAGTCGCCAGGTGATGGTCTCGTTGCCTGCCCGGCTTTCGGGCATGAACGAGAGGACCGAGCGGCCGGCGAGGATGGCGACGAGGCCGAATGCGATTCCTGCCGGGAGTGAGCACAGTGAGCCGACGATGATGGCCGACAGTCGTGAGGTGAGGTCGGAAGCGGCGAATTGCCACGCCAACGCGCTTCCGGCGGCGGCGCCACACAGTAGCGGCCACGTCATTGCCTTCGCGTGCCAATTGCTGTCGGTACCCGCCATGGTCCGACTCTACGAGGGATCGTCCCGTTGTGGAGGTGAGCCATCGCGACGTTGGGCGTGGTCGACGGTGGTCAGGCTGAGGTTTGTTGTGTCGCAACGCATGTCGACAGCAGCGGGTAGATCAGCGGAGGCGGGAGAGGATATCCTCGTGTAGCAGTCCGTTGGTTGCCACTGCGCTTCCGCCGTGCGGGCCGGCCACACCGTCCAGGTCGGTGAACGATCCGCCGGCTTCGCGAACCAGGACGTCGAGTGCGGCGAGATCCCACAGCGAGACCTCTGGTTCCGCCGCGATGTCCACCGCGCCCTCGGCAACGAGGCAGTAGGAGAAGAAGTCGCCGTACCCACGCACCCGCCACACGTGGTCGGTGAGGTCGACGAACTGATCGCGAACGCCACGTTCCTTCCATCCCGAGAGGCTCGAAAAGCTCAGACTCGCGGACTCGCCGCGGTCGACGGCCGACACTCGGATCGCCCGCGCACCGGTGTCGCCGAACGACGTGTGAGCGCCCAAACCTGTTGCAGCCCACCATCGTCGGTCCAATGCGGGGGCGCTGACCACGCCGACGACGGGAACGCCGTCCTCGAGAAGGCTGATCAACGTAGCCCACACGGGTACGTTGCGGACGAAGTTCTTGGTGCCGTCGATGGGATCGACCACCCACTGCCTGCCCTCGAACACGGCGTCGCCACCGAACTCCTCGCCGAGCACGGCGTCGTCTGGCCGGTGTTGACCCAAACTCGCGCGGACGGCTCGCTCCACGGCGAGGTCGGCGTCGGACACCGGAGTGAGGTCTGGCTTGTCGTCCACTCGCAGATCCAGCGCGCCGAAGCGGGCGCGCGTGATTGAATCGGCCTCGTCGGCGATACGGAGGGCCAGGGCGAGGTCGGAATCACGATCGGTCACGGAGAGACAACTTACCCGTCTGCTCCGTGACCGACATCGCTGCGCCGGGTCAGGTGGGCAGTACTTCGGCGAGCTTTCCGGTGGCGACGTCGAAGACGAAGCCCCGCAGAGACGTCGTTGCCGTGACGAAGGGATTGTTCTCGATCCGACGCAACGACTGTCGGACGTCCTCGTCGATGTCGGGGAATGCTTCGGCCGACCAATGGGGTTTGATACCGGTTTCGTCCTGGATCGTGCGTTTGAAGTCGTCGTCGGTGAAGGTCAACATTCCACAGTCGGTGTGGTGGATCAGGATGATCTCGGTGGTTCCCAGTAGTCGCTGGCTGATCGCGAGTGAGCGGATCTCGTCGTCGGTGATCACTCCTCCCGCATTGCGGATCACGTGGGATTCGCCTTCCTTGATGCCGAGTACTCGGTAGACGTCGATGCGGGCGTCCATGCAGGCGACGACTGCGACGTGCCGGCTCGGTGGCAGTGGCAACGGCCCCTCGAACTGCTCTGCGTATGCCGCGTTGTTACGGAGGTATTCGTCGGTGACGGTCATCGTGGTGCCTCTCGGTCATCGGGGCGGGACACGGTTCAGTAGGTTCCTCGAACGCGCAGAACGCAAGGGTTGTCGTCCTGTTGATCCCAAGTGGTGACGCCCGCAGAACGCGCGGGCGGCACCCGGTAGCCTTGAGAACCGTGCATCCCGACGTAATTGCAGACCTGAACGCGCTCGATACCACTCTTCGCACCTGCGAATCGGTAGTGGATGTCGAGGAGCTGCGCCGACGCATCGACGAACTCGAGCATCAGGCCGCAGATCCGGGTCTGTGGAATGACCAGGACCACGCCCAACAGGTCACCAGTCAGCTGTCGCACGCGCAGGCCGAGCTGCGTCGTATCGTCGCACTCCGGGAGCGGCTCGACGAGATGCCGATTCTCTACGAACTGGCCGAGGACGAGGGGCCGGACGCGGTTGCGGATGCGGACGCTGAGCGGGCGAGCCTGCGCGAGGACATCGCCGCGATGGAAGTCAAGACCATGCTCTCGGGCGAGTACGACGAGCGTGACGCGCTGGTCAACATCCGGTCCGGTGCCGGCGGTATCGATGCTGCGGACTGGGCCGAGATGCTCATGCGCATGTACATCCGGTGGGCGGAGAAGCACGACTACAGCGTCGAGGTCTACGACACGTCATATGCCGAAGAAGCAGGTCTCAAGAGTGCGACTTTCGCGGTCAAGGGGCCGTACACGTACGGAACGCTCTCGGTCGAGATGGGAACTCACCGCCTCGTGCGGATCAGCCCCTTCGACAATCAGGGTCGCCGTCAGACATCGTTCGCCGAGGTGGAAGTGCTGCCGGTCGTCGAGACGACAGACCACATCGAGATCAACGAGAACGACATTCGCGTCGACGTCTACCGCTCGTCCGGCCCTGGTGGCCAGTCCGTCAACACGACGGACTCGGCTGTTCGCCTGACGCACATTCCCACCGGAATCGTGGTGACGTGTCAGAACGAGAAGTCGCAGTTGCAGAACAAGGTGTCGGCGATGCGCGTGTTGCAGGCCAAGCTGCTGGCGGTCAAGCGTCAGGAAGAGCGCGCCGAAATGGATGCCCTCAAGGGTGACAGCGGCAGCTCGTGGGGCAATCAGATGCGCTCGTACGTCCTGCATCCGTACCAGATGGTCAAGGATTTGCGAACGGAGTTCGAGGTCAACAATCCGTCCGCGGTTCTCGACGGTGACATCGACGGTTTCCTCGAAGCCGGCATTCGCTGGCGGATGAGCGAGAACCAGTCCGCTTAGCGGACGTACCCGAAAGGCACGATGACTTTCCTCCAACCAGGACAAACAGTTCTCGCGTGGTTCAAGGACGACGGCCTGTCGATCCTGACCACCGTGCTCGGCGCCATGCTTCTCGCACGGTTCGTCAGCTGGGGAGGAAACAAGGTCACCGATCAGATCGACTCCAACTACCAGTTGGGTGACGCGCTGGTGAGGTCGGAGGCCACCAAGCATCGGCATTCCGTCGCGCAGGTCATCACCTGGGTGATCATCACCTTCATCTACGTGATTGCGACGCTGAAGGTTCTGGACCAGCTCAAGCTGCCGATCGGGAGTTTGGTTGCGCCGGCGACCGTGCTCGGTGCCGCGCTCGGCTTCGGCGCCCAACGTGTCGTGCAGGACATCCTGGCCGGCTTCTTCATCATCACCGAACGGCAATACGGATTCGGCGACACGGTGCGTCTGGCCATCACCGGATCGTCCGACGACGCCGAGGGTGTCATCGAGGACGTCACGTTGCGAGTGACCCGTATGCGTAATTCCGACGGCGAGGTCATCACCGTCCCCAACGGTCAGATCGTGAAGGCGACCAACCTGTCCAAGGACTGGGCGCGCGCCGTGATCGACGTTCCGGTACCGGCTACGGCGGACCTGACGCGGGTCAACGAAATCCTCAAGCAGGTGGGTCAGGATGCGATGGCCGATCGGGGACTCAAGAAGCTGCTCCTCGACGAGCCGTCGGTGATGGGCGTCGAAAGCCTCGAGGTGGACCAGGTCAACTTGCGGATGGTGGCGCGGACGTTGCCCGGTAAGCAGTTCCAGGTGGGGCGCGCCCTCAGGGTGCGGGTGGCGGCGGCATTGCGGCGTCAAGGCATCACCGTTCCGGCCGAACTGCACACGATCCGACCCGAGGAGGGCACGGAATGAGCGCTCCCGAACAGCGTCGCGGTCTGGATCGTCTGGTGCACTTCGACTGGCTGCCCTCCCGGTTGTTCGGTGGACGGCTGAGGACCTCGACCTTCTTGTTGGTTCTCGCATGGATGGCTGCGTTCAGCGCGCACGCCTATTTCAACCCGGTGGTGGTCGAGAGCACGCCGGAGCCTGCCCCGGCGACGTCGACCTCCCAGGACCGGGTGCCGGCGGCACCCACGTCGACGAGGGCTCCGGTGACCCCGAGTAGCGAGACGAGTACCAGTTCGGTGACCATCACGCCGGAGTCGAGCGCTGAAAGTCCGGAATCAGACACCCCGTCTTCCGGCGCGACGTCCACGCCTGGCAACGGACGGTCACAAGTGCCTGCCGACGTCACGACTACGCCTTCGCGTCCTGAAAACGACCAGAACGGACCAACTTCCGCAGCCACTCCGACCGAGTCGGAGCCGACCCGATAACGGCGACCGTTCCGTCCCGCGTTGCGCCGAGGTCACTGTTCGATAACGTCTAGACTGGCTAGCTGTGATCAGCATGAAGAAAGTGTCGAAGTCCTACAAGGCCTCTACCAGGCCGGCGCTCGACAATGTCAGCATGGAGGTGGAGAAGGGGGAGTTCGTCTTCCTCATCGGCCCCTCCGGCTCCGGCAAGTCGACCTTCATGCGACTGCTGCTGAAGATGGAGTCGCCCACGTCCGGTGACATCGAGGTGGCCGACTTTCATGTCAACAAACTCTCGGCGCGTCGTGTGCCGCGGCTACGGCAAAGCATGGGCTGTGTTTTTCAGGACTTTCGTCTATTGCAGCAGAAGACGGTCTCGGAGAATGTCGCGTTCGCGTTGGAGGTCATCGGAAAGCCCCGCAACGTCATCGCACGTACTGTGCCCGAGGTCCTCGAGATGGTGGGATTGTCCGGTAAGGCCGATCGCTTGCCTACCGAACTCTCCGGCGGCGAGCAACAGCGAGTCGCCATCGCGAGAGCATTCGTGAACCGCCCGCTGGTGCTGCTCGCCGACGAGCCCACCGGCAACCTGGATCCGGAGACCAGCCAGGACATCATGCTGCTGCTCGAGCGCATCAACCGGACCGGGACCACGGTGGTGATGGCCACGCACGATCACCACATCGTCGACTCGATGCGCAGGCGAGTGATCGAACTCGATCTCGGCAAGGTCACCAGAGACGAAGCGCGGGGTGTGTACGGCGTCGGCCGGTAGAGCCGACTTCCCACCCCCGTCCTGTTCGTCCAACGGTTGTCCCGGACAACCGACTCCCGAGAAGGAATCCGATTCCCCGATGCGCGCCAGTTTCATCTTCAGCGAAGTCCTGACCGGTCTCCGTCGCAACATCACCATGACCATCGCCATGATCTTGACGACCGCGATTTCCCTGGGCCTGTTCGGCAGCGGCCTACTCGTGGTTCAGATGGCGGGCAAGACGCAGCAGATCTTCCTCGATCGCGTCGAGGTGCAGATCTTCCTCACCGACGACATCTCCGCCTCGGATCCGGGATGCGAACAAGACATCTGCAGCACACTCCGCAAGGATCTCGAACAGACGCCGTCGGTGGTCGCTGTGCAATATCTCGACCGCGCGGCCGCGGTCAAGGACGCCACCGAGCGGGTGTTCAAGGATCAACCGGAGTTGGCGGCGTTGGTGACGCCGGACAAATTCCCGGCGTCGTTCAAGGTCAAACTCAGTGATCCGGAGCGGTTCGGCGTCATCTCCGACACGTTCGGTTCGCGGCCCGGGGTGGAGAGCGTTCTCAACCAGCGCGATCTGCTCGATCGCCTGTTCAGCGTGCTGGGGGGCGTGCGTAACGGCGCATTCGCCATCGCCGTCGTGCAGGCGATTGCAGCTATTCTGCTGATCGCCAACATGGTGCAGATCGCGGCCTTCACCCGCCGCACCGAAGTCAACATCATGAGATTGGTCGGTGCGACCCGCTGGTACACCCAGTTGCCGTTCCTCCTCGAAGCGGTGGTTGCCGCGCTGATCGGTGCGGTGCTGGCCATCGCCGGGTTGTTCACCGCCAAGAACGTCTTCATCGACGGTGTTCTGTCCGACCTCTACGAAGCGAATATCCTGGCGCGAATATCCAACAGCGACATTCTGTTCGTCTCGCCGATTCTGGCGCTCGCCGGGGTCGGCATGGCGGCCGTGACGGCGTACGTCACCCTGAGACTGTACGTCCGCGAGTAAAACGGTTTGCGTGAGCTTCTATGCTGGAGCAGACAGATCCGCGACGTTCGCGGATCGACGAATCATTCGACGGCTAGACAGCGGACTGAGAGGCCCGGACAGTGAAGGAAAAGGGCCGCAAGGTCATTGCGAGCAACCGCAAAGCACGTCATAACTACACGATCATCGACACCTACGAGGCCGGTATCGCGCTCGTGGGCACCGAGGTGAAGAGCCTGCGTGAGGGCAAGGCGTCGCTGGTCGACTCCTTCGCCACGGTGGACAACGGCGAAGTGTGGCTGCGTTCGCTGCATATTCCGGAGTACACCCAGGGAACGTGGAACAATCATGCGCCGCGTCGTACCCGAAAACTGCTGCTGCACAAGCGCGAGATCGAGCATCTCGTGGGCAAGACGCGTGAGGGAAATCAGACTCTCGTCCCGCTGTCGATGTATTTCAACGACGGCAAGGTGAAGGTGGAGCTCGCGCTCGCGAAGGGCAAGCAGGACTACGACAAGCGCCAGGACATGGCCAGGCGTACCGCCGAACGTGAGGTCACTCGTGAACTCGGTCGGCGCATCAAGGGAATGCGCTGACTTCGATCCTGCTCGCCCTCGTGGCAGCAGTCGCCTACGGAGTCAGCGACTTCGTAGGCGGGGTGGCTTCGCGACGCGTCGCCGCTCTGCGGATAGTGATCGTGTCCTATCCGATCTCGTTCGTCGTGGTGCTGGTACTCGCCCCGTTCGTCGCCGGACATCTCACGTTCGCCGATGCGCTGTGGGGTGTGGTTGCGGGTGTCGCGATTGGTCTGGCGGTGTGGTGGTTCTATCAGGCACTCGCGACCGGACCGATGTCCGTGGTCTCGCCGCTCACAGCAGTGCTGGTGGCCGGTCTCCCCGTCCTCGTCGGTTTCGTACTCGGTGAGCGTCCCCCGCTGCTCGCCTATCTCGGCATCGCCGTGGCGTTGGTCGCGGTGACGTTGGTCAGCCGCGAGAGCCCCGACCACACCGCCGGGCGCCTGCGATTCACCAGACAGGTTGCGCTGTTGACGGTCGGGAGCGGTGCCGGGTTCGCGCTGTCGTTCGTAGCGCTTCATCAGATCGGTGACGGCAGCGGGTTGTGGGCGTTGGCGGTGTCTCGGGCGAGTGCGACCGCCCTCGTGTGGTTCGTCGCGGCCACTGCTGGTCATTTCGTCCTGCCACGGGGTGGGCCGCTGCGGCTGGCGGTGTTCGTGAGCATTCTCGACGTGGTGGCGAATGCGACGATGCTGTATGCCTTCGACGGCGGAATGCTCTCGCTCGTCAGTGTGATCGGTTCGCTTTATCCGGCGGCGACGGTGCTGCTCGCGATGGTGATGCTCGGCGAACGGGTCAGCCGCGTGCAGCAGGCAGGGATGGTGCTGGCATTGTCGGCGGTCGCGATGATCGCGGTGGCCGGTTCCTGATCGGATCAGGGTCGGCGGTCGGCCGGCGCCGCTCGCAGATGCACGCGTTCGCCCTGTTTGCCGAACAGACTGATCACCTCCGCGATCCGGCCGTCGGCGGCGCTGATCCGATGTGGGATGTGCGTGTCGAATTCGGCGGCCTCACCGGCGCCCATGACGAAGTCGCGGTCTCCGAGTTGCAGACGGATGCGCCCGGACAAGACGTAAACCCACTCGTATCCTTCGTGGGTGCTCTGTCCGTGATCGGCCTCGGTCGGGGTGATGACCATCTTGTATGCCTGGAGATTTCCGGGTTGAGCAGTCAGGGGAATCACGGTCATCGAGCCGACGGTGCGTGGCTCCTCGCGCACCCGAGGATCCTCGATCTTGCTGTTGATCACGTCGTCGACCGGCACACCGAACGCTGCCGCGATGGGAAGGAGTAGTTCCAGATTGGCGCGTCGCGCTCCGGATTCGAGGCGGGACAGCGTGCTGACGTTGATGTCGGTGGCCGCGGCGAGGTCGGTCAACGTCATCTGATGCTCGTGACGTAACGCGCGAAGTCTCGGGCCGATTGCGGCGATGACGGTGTCGAAGGATTTCTCTGCCATCCGTACAGTTTGCCAAATTGGCAACATAAATTGTCAAGTGTGAGTGGGGGTGCAATTGTTGGATTCATGACACAGAACTTCTACGACGTAGCGGTAATCGGCGGCGGCGCCGCAGGGCTGAACGCAGCGCTCATTCTCGGGCAGGCTCGGCGGTCCGTTGTGGTCTTCGACAACGGGGTTCCTCGCAACGCGGCCGCCGCGCACATGAACGGTTTTCTTTCACGGGACGGAATGGACCCGGCGGAGCTGGTCAGTATCGGGCGAGCCGAGGTGAAGAAGTTCGGTGGCGATTTTCGTTCCGGCACAGTAGTTTCCGTTGACAGCGTTGGACGTCGGTTCGCCGTGGAGTGCGACGACGGTAGTCGAATCGACGCTCGCAAGGTTCTCATTGCCACCGGCTTGACCGATCGTCTACCGGCCGAACTCGAGGTGTTCGGCGAATTCTGGGGCAAGCAGGTGCTGCACTGCCCCTACTGCCACGGGTACGACGTGCGCGATCAACCGCTCGGCGTCGTCGCCAAGACTGTCGACAGGGCAATGCATCAGGCGTTGATGCTGCGTCAGTGGTCGAGTGACGTAGTGCTGTTCCGGCATCGGGTCGGGGACCTCGGTGCCGAGAATCTCGAGAAGCTTGCCGCCCGCGACGTGGTGGTCGTCGAGGGTGAGGTGACGGCGCCCGTCGTCGAGAACGCGCGCTTGACAGGTGTGCAACTGGCAGATGGAACCGTGGTCTCGCGTGCCGCCGTGTTCGTGGGCGGAGCACTCACCATGGATCCGAACGACGCGGTTCTGCGTTCGCTCGGCGCGGTGCGGGCGGAGACGATGATGGGGGAGTTCGTGACCGTCGACGGTTTCGGTGGCACCAGTGTTCCGGGTCTGTATGCGGCGGGCAATGTCGTCGACCCCAGTCTGCAGGTCGTGATGGCCGCCGGAGCCGGTGCCAAAGCGGGGTTCGGAATCAACATGGCTCTGACGAACGACGATCTCGAGGATGCGCTCGCGCAGCGGCGCTGATCTGTTCGACAAACGGGTCCGGCAATGCGGGTAGCGTCGGGTGATGGCCGCTACGCGAATCCTGATCACGGGTGCAACCGGATACATAGGCGGACGGCTTACTCCACGACTGGTCGATGCCGGGCACGACGTTCGAGTGGTCGTGCGAAACCCGGAGAAATTGCGCGACGTTCCGTGGCGTGACTCGGTGGAGATCGTTCGAGGCGACCTGGCCGACGGTGCATCCTTGGCGGGCGTTTTCGACGACATCGACATCGTCTACTACCTCGTGCACGCGATGGGCGGCAGTGGCTCCTTCGCCGATGTCGATCGAGTGAGCGCGCAGAACGTCGCGGCATCGGCCGGGGCGGCGGGAGTGCGGCGAATCGTCTATCTGGGTGGCCTGCACCCGCCGACCGGCGACCTGTCCACCCATTTGACGTCGCGGCTCGAAGTGGGTCGCATCCTTCTCGACGGACCTGTAGCGGCGGTGGTTTTCCAGGCCGGCGTCGTGATCGGTTCTGGCTCCGCGTCTTTCGAGATGGTTCGACACCTCACCGATCGACTCCCGGTGATGACCACACCGAAGTGGGTCCACAACCGGATCCAGCCGATTGCGATCCGTGACGTCCTGCATTACCTCGAGTCGGCGGTGGACGTCGATTCGGCGATCAACCGGGCCTTCGACATCGGCGGCCCTGACGTCATGGAGTACGGCGAGATGATGAACGTCTATGCCGACGTCGCGGGACTCAGACAACGACGAATCGTCGTTCTGCCGGTACTGACGCCCCGGTTGGCCGGGCACTGGGTGGGCCTGGTCACACCGATTCCTCGGGCGTTGGCGATGCCGTTGATCGAATCGCTGCACAACGACGCCGTGATGCACGAGCACGATATCGACGAGGTGGTGGCTCGGCCGGCGAGGGGCTTGACGTCTTACCGGGATGCGGTTCGTCTGGCGCTCCGCGCGATCGAGGACGGAAACGTCGAGACGGAGTGGTCGGGTGTCGAGGCTACCGGGGATGCGTCGTCGGATTCGATTCCGTCCGATCCGGATTGGGCCGGGGGAACGGTGTTCGTCGACAGTCGCAGCGGACCGTGCGCCGCAGATACGCAGACCTTGTGGGCCGTCGTCGAATCCATCGGTGGTGCCAACGGGTGGTATTCGCCGGCGTGGAGAATTCGCGGGCTGCTCGACCGAGCCGTCGGCGGCGTCGGAATGCGACGTGGTCGGCCTGATCCCATTCGGCTCGAGGCAGGCGGCATCGTGGATTTCTGGCATGTCGAGGACATCGATCGAGGACACGGGTTACGTCTGCGCGCCGATGCACGTCTGCCCGGAGCGGCCTGGTTGGAGTTGCGGGTCTCGGGCAGTCGCGACGGTACGTCGCGTCTGCATCTGCGCTCGGCCTTCTTTCCTCGCGGGCTCGGCGGGCGGGTCTACTGGTGGCTGATCCGGCCGTTCCACGTGCTGGTTTTCCGCCGCATGCTCGCCGGTCTCGTTGCTGCTGCCGAGCGTAGGGCCTCGGCGTAACCGCCGCGCGACGGTGGCACCCGTTAATCGGTATGACTTCCGTAGTTCGGCAAGTTATAGTGAGTTGTTCCTCGAATGGCGAGGGGCACACACGGGGCTGAACGGTTTCGACTGCGTGTGTTGAGTCAGGGGAAGCGTGTCGGTGCAGGCAGGAGACCACCGTGAGCGTCGCTGCAAACCTATAAGCGCCGATTCCAATCAGCGCGACTACGCTCTCGCTGCCTAAGTAGCGAAGCGTGTCTGTCAGCCCGGGGTTGCCCTCGACCCGGTTCCTGGCATCAGCTAGAGGGCTTTACCGTTCGGCTCGGTCACGGAGTCGAATGGGACATCAAACAGTGACTGGGATCGTCATCCTGGCTTGTTCGCGAGACTGGGAGATCCAAGTAGAGGCGTAGCGAACTGCACACGGAGAAGCCCTGGCGATTCAACGTAGGACCCGGGTTCAATTCCCGGCAGCTCCACCGAAGAGGCGGGCCCTGCATCCGATATCGGATGCAGGGCCCGCCTCGTTCGTTCCGGTGGACGTTGGATGCCCCGAACCCACCCTCATCGCTCGTCGATCGGCACGCGGTGATGATTCGTGCTCTGTGCACGGTTACCTGTGTGGCGTGCTGGGCTGCATTGTGACGAGATTGCGCTGCCCTTTGCGCCAGAGGTGTGACCGGAAGCCGCCGGTCGCGGTTGTGCCCGCCTCGTCGAGACGACTACCTGCTCCAACGTCCACCGCGCTCACTCGAGGAGGTCCACCTCCCAGTTCAGTCGCTGGATCGCGGTGTCGACCTCGCGGATCCGGCGAGCGAGATCGTCGGCGGTTGACCGGAGTTCGGCTACCGGCACGGCGGAGACGTGGACGAGTTCGGATCGCAGTTGACGACCGTAGCCGTGCTCCTGGCGCCCGGAGCCGGCATTGGCCGCGTCGGTGATCGCGCCGTGTCGCAGCCGTAGAACGTCTCGTCTGGCCAGTGCGTCCGTGATCGTTCCGTCGCCGAGTACGGTCTGCGCATTGGTGCGGTTGATGTTTCGGATCAGGCGCTCGAATTCATCCAGGGTGAAGGACAATTCGTCGAGTAGTGCGACGGCGTTCTCCGGAGGCTCCTCACCTTCCTGGTGTCGAGCGTTGGCGACGATCCGCTCGCGCAGCTGGAGGATCTTGTGGTTGACGCTGCTCCGCAGCGCCAGGGCTTCGGCCAGTTTCATGGATGCAGCTCCTGCGTTCGTCCGGTCGGCGAGTTCATGCTACGGGGGAGCGTCGACTTTCGGGTCTCCTTCGCCGAAGTCACCTCTGATCGCGTACTCGGTGTAGGCACCTACTTCCTCGAATCCCAGGCGGCGGTAGAGCGGGGCGCCGTCCTGCGACGCTTGGAGTACGGCCGTTTCCACACCGTCGTGTCGGCGGGCGAGATCGAGCGCTGCGAGGGTGACTGCTACGCCGAAACCGCGTCTGCGTGAACCCTCGAGGGTGACCACCCCGTAGAGTCCGGCAACTCCGCTCGCGATGTGGATTTCCGCTCCGGCGACGGGACGGCCGTCGTGGTAACCGACGACGAAGGAACTTCGACTTCCTCCACCCAGAATGCCCGAGGCGGTTCGGCGGAAGAAGTCGACGACCGTTTCGGACGGCGGCGACCAGTTGGCGGCCATGACGGCCGCGTAGTCCGCCAGCTGATCTTTAGATGTGACCAAGGACACATTCAGGGCCGGATGTCTGTCCGGGAGTGGAATGCGATCGATCGAGGCGGACATGGCCAGTTCGTCTTCGGTGTTCTCGCATCCGTGTGCACGGAGTCGAGCGCCGAGATCGGCGGGACTGTCCGCTGGGCCGGTCCACCACGAGAATGGGCGTCCGGTGCCGCGGAGAGTCGAGAGAATTCCGGATAGTCGCAGGTCGAGATCAGTGTCATCGAAACGGGCACCGCTGACGATGTTGAAGGTGTCGTCGTTCGAACCGCTGTCGGCGATCGCCAGATCGGGCGCGTCGGTCACAGTCGACTCTGGCAGTAGGTGATGGAGGTGATTCGCGTGCGGCGTCAGATTTCGATCCATCGCGGCGAGAAGCTCGGTGTTCACGGTGGGAATTCCAATAACCCCATCCAAAGGGTTTTCGGTTACGAATACCCCACATGACGTTCCGACAAGATGCCTTTCACCCGGTGGTGTTGGTACTTCCCGGTGGGAAGGTCGCCAGTCGCCGACGTTCGCGGTGGTGGCACCTGTCGAATGTGCGGATGCGCCCGTTCGCCGCCCTGCTGCGGTCTCGTGGGATCGAGGTCGTGCGGGTTCGCTATCGCCTGCGTGGCTGGAACGGCGACGCGCGCAGTCCGGTGGCCGACGCCCAGGCAGTGCTCGATCGGATCAAGGAAACAGATCCGTCGCCGTCGGTGATATTGCTCGGACATTCGATGGGTGGCCGGGTAGCGGCCGCACTTGCCGCAGATCCGTCGGTCGTGGGGATTGTGGCTCTGGCGCCGTGGTGGCCCGACGGCACTGCAATCGATCTTCGGCCGGGTGGCCAACTGGTGGTGGTTCACGGTACGGCCGATCGGTGGACTGACCCCGCAGAGTCGCGAAAACAGGTGGAGGATATGCGTAGATCCGGTCACAACGCGGAGTGGATCGGGGTTGACGGAGCCGGGCATTTCATGCTCCGCCGACCGGCACTCTGGCACCGACTGGCAGTTGATGCCGTGTCCGAAATGCTCTGCGGCGTCGCCGCAGCTGAGACGGGAGAGCGACGATGAGTTCCGAGAAGCGCAAGATCGCGGTTGTCGGTAGCGGAGTGGCCGGTCTGACGGCGGCATGGGTGCTGAGCAAGGGCAGTGACGTGACGTTGTACGAGGCTGATTCACGGTTGGGTGGTCATGCCGACACCCATGCCGTCACCGATCCGGGCGGCCGCAGCCTTGCCGTCGACACGGGATTCATCGTCCACAACGACCGCACCTACCCGACGCTGTTGAGGCTGTTCGCCGAACTCGATGTGGCGACGCAGGAATCGGATATGAGTATGTCCATCCACTGCGACGGCTGTGGGTTGGAGTACTCGGGTGGGCAGGGGCTTCGTGGGATTCTCCCCACGCGTGGGTTGTTGGTGAACGGACGATTTCTGTCGATGCTGGTGGAAGTCAAGAAGTTTCACCGGCGTGCCCGCGCCCTGCTCGAGAAGACCGATGCCTCGATGCCGGATCAGAGCCTCGGAATGTTTCTGCGAAGCGGGCGCTTCTCGGACTACTTCACCGCACATTTCATGACGCCGTTGGTGTCGGCGGTGTGGTCGTGTGATCCCGGATCAGCGCTCGACTATCCGGCCCGCTACCTGTTCACCTTCCTCGATCATCACGGCATGCTCGGAGTGACCGGATCGCCGTCGTGGCGGACGGTGACCGGTGGTTCCGCCGAGTACGTGAGCGCAGTGGCCAAGAGTATCGGTGACGTGCGGGTGAACACGCCGGTGCGGGCAATCCACCGCCATGCGAATTCGGTCGAGATCCGTGACGCGGACGATCAGATGCAGACTTTCGATTCGGTGGTGATCGCCACTCACCCTCGGCAGGCGCTGAACATTCTCGTCGAGCCCACGGCGGCGGAACGCGAGATCCTCGGAGCCATGCCTTACTCGGTCAATCACACTCAGCTTCACACCGACGAGAGTGTGCTGCCCGTGAACACCAACGCGCGCGCCTCCTGGAACTACTATCTGCCTGCCTGCGCGGCGACTCCCGAACACGTCCTGGTCAGTTACGACATGACGCGATTGCAGCGGCTTCCCGACACCGGGCGTCGGTACATCGTGACGCTGGGCGGCGCCGAGATGGTGGCACCGGATTCGGTGATCGATCAGATGACGTACGAACATCCGCAGTACACACCGACGTCGGTGGCAGCGCAGGCCAGGCTGACGGAGCTCGACTCCGACGTGGCGGCGTTCGCGGGGGCCTACCATGGTTGGGGATTCCACGAGGACGGTGCACTGTCGGGGCTGCGCGCTGCGGAGCATCTCGGGGGCCGGTGGCCGTGAGTGCCCCGATCACGCCGTCCATCGTGCACACCGCCATCCGGCACGTGCGGACCGAGCCGACGCGCAACGAGTTCGAGTATCGCAGTTACAGCTGGCTCGTCGACGTGGACGAGCTGCCGGTGTTACCGCGAGGGCTTCGGGCGCTCGCGACGTTCGACGCCGGGGATCATCTCGGCGATCCGGATCTGTCGATACGCGACAATCTCGAGGCGTACCTCGCCGCCAACGGCGTGGGGTTCTCGGGCGGGCGGATCTTGATGTTGACCAATGCTCGGGTGTTCGGCCACGTCTTCAATCCGCTGTCGGTGTTCTGGTGCCTGAACGGCGACGGTACCCAACAGTGCGTCGTGGCCGAAGTGCACAACACCTACGGAGAACGGCACTGCTATCTGCTCGAGACCGACTTGCGTGGTGCCGCGCGAACACCCAAGCGGTTTTATGTTTCCCCGTTCAACGACGTCGACGGCGAGTACCGTATGCGTCTTCCGTTACCCGATTCGTCGCTGCACCTGTCGATAGTCCTCGCCCGCGAAGGTCAGGCGCCGTTCGTCGCCACGATGTCCGGTGACGTGGTGCCCGCAACCACTCGGCACGTGATCCGCAGTGCGCTGGCGATTCCGTTGGCACCGCTACGGGCCGCCGTCCAGATCCGGTACCAGGGGATCAAACTCTGGGCCAAAAGATTGCCCATCGTTCCTCGTCCTCATCATCAACCGCAGGAGGCAGTGCAATGACTACCGCTACTCTGGGCACCGACCCCTCCGGAACCGTGGAACTCGATCGGTGGCCAGGCGTCGCCACCGTTCCCAGCGGCCTGAAGGTGTGGGTGGCCTCGCCTGTTGCCCGGGTGCTGTTCCACAAAGCTGTTGCTCGCCTTCCACTTCGGGTGCAGATGCCCGGCGGGGCGATGTCCGGTGGTGGTGGCTCGCGGTCGCCGTTGATGATCATTCACCGACCGGACGATTTTGCGGCCAGGGTGGGGGACAGCGGACTCATCGGCTTCGGGGAGTCGTACATGGCGGGGGATTGGGAAGCCTCCGATCTCACGGCGGTACTCGAGGTGTTCGCCGCCAAGGTGGCCACGCTCATCCCGGACTTTCTGCAGCGTCTGCGCGGACTCTACATCCCGAAGCAGCCACGCAGTGAACATAATTCGACCAAGAACACTCGCTCCAACATTTCGCGCCACTACGATTTGTCCAACGAGTTGTTCGAGCTGTTCCTTGACGACACCATGACGTATTCGAGTGCTCTCTTCGACGATCTCTCGGTGGGGCAGGCGCCGTCGTGGGATTCCTTCGCCGAAGCGCAGCATCGTAAGATCGACCGACTTCTCGACGGCGCCGGGGTGGTCGCAGGCGCGCGGGTGCTCGAAATCGGCACCGGGTGGGGAGAGTTGGCCATCAGAGCGGCTCAACGCGGGGCGAGTGTCCGCTCGGTGACGCTCTCGGTGGAGCAGCAGGAGTTGGCGGCAAAACGCATCAGTGCTGCCGGGCTCACGGACAAGGTTCAGGTGGATCTACTCGATTACCGCCATGTCGAGGGCGAATACGACGCCGTGGTGTCGGTGGAGATGATCGAGGCTGTCGGGCACCAGTACTGGGGGAGCTACTTCCAGAAGATCGACTCACTGCTGGCCCCGGGTGGCCGCGCCGCGATTCAGGCGATCACCATGCCGCACGATCGGATGTTGGCCACTCGCAACACCTACACCTGGGTGCACAAGTACATTTTCCCCGGCGGGTTCTTGCCGTCGGTGCGGGCCATCGAGGACGTCACCGAACGGATGACGACCCTGCGAGTCCGCGAGCGGATGTCGATGGGTGATCACTACGCCGAGACGCTTCGACTGTGGGACGAACGATTCAGCGCCCGCACCGCCGAGGCGTCGATCCTGGGGTTCGATGCGGTCTTCGCCCGCATGTGGCACTTCTACCTCTGCTACTCCGAAGCCGGGTTCCGCTCCGGATATCTCGACGTCCAGCAAGTGATTCTCGATCGGAGGAACTGACGATGACCGACACGATGGATCGAACCGCGCGCGGTGCCGGGGTAGCGGATCGACTCGCCGAACTCATCGCACCCCTCGTCGGCGGTGAGCTCCCGGTGCATCTGACCGCCTGGGACGGAAGCCAGGCCGGACCTCTCGACGCGCCGAAGGTGATATTGAACAGCTCGAACGTGTTGCGCCGATTGTTGTGGAGTCCAGGTGAACTGGGCGCAGCTCAGGCGTACGTACTGGGTGAACTCGACGTCGACGGTGATCTCGGCGCGGCGCTCACGCACGTGTGGTCGGTTGCGGAGGAGCGCGGTCTGGGATCGGTGCGGCCCACGCCGTCCGTCGTACTGGCCGCGGTGAAGGCTGCGCGGGCCCTCGGCGCGCTGGGTGCGCCGCTCGCGCCGCCGCCGTCTCAGGCCCACGTCAAGGGACGGTTGCACTCACTGGCGCGGGACCGCGCCGCGATCGGTCACCACTACGACCTGTCCAACGACTTCTACCAGCTGATCCTCGACGAGAACATGGCGTATTCGTCGGGCTACTGGACGTCCGAGGCCGCGGACTACACGCTCGCGGATTCGCAGCGCGACAAACTGGATCTGGTGTGCCGAAAGATCGGTCTCGACCGCGAGGTCGGTCTGCGTTTCCTCGATGTCGGGTGCGGGTGGGGGTCACTGAGTCTGCACGCCGCCCGCGAATACGGTGCGCGCGTCGTCGGCGTCACCATCTCGGCTCAGCAGAAGGCGTTCGTCGAGACGAAGGTTCGCGCTCTGGGGCTCGACGATCGGGTGGAAATCCGCTTGCAGGACTACCGCGAGATCCCGGACGGCCCGTTCGATGCGGTCGCCTCGATCGAGATGGGCGAGCACGTCGGTGAGGGGAACTACCCGACTTACGTGAAAGCTCTGCACGACAACGTGATCGAGGGCGGTCGCGTTCTCGTTCAGCAGATGTCACGGACCGGCGCACATCCCGGCGGGGGTCCGTTCATCGAGTCGTTCATCGCACCGGACATGCACATGCGCCCCGTCGGCCGCACCGTTGCCTTGATCGAGGAGGGCGGCCTCGAAGTCCGTGACGTCCACGCGCTGCGTGAGCACTACGTGCGAACCGTGGACGCGTGGATCGACACGTTCGAATCGAATGTCGAGCGCGTCGTGGAACTGGTGGGCGAAGAGGTTGCCCGGGTGTGGCGCCTCTACCTCGTCGGCGGCGGCATGGCGTTTCGAGACGGCCGGATGGGCGTCGACCAGATTCTGTCGGTCCGCCCCTACCGTGGTGGGCATTCGGGCATGGAGCCGGTCCGGCCGCAGTGGGTGTCGGCGCGATGAGCGGATTCGACTGGGGCGCATTCGCCGTGGTGAGTCTCACCAGCCTTCTCGCGATCGCCGTCGGCATGGCCGTGACGGCTACGATCGGTGTTCGGATCAAGCGGCACAACGTCGTCGACGTGTCGTGGGGCGCCGGCTTCGTGTTGATCGCGCTGGTATCGGCCGTGGTCGGATCCGGTGACCTGTGGCGTCGGTTGCTGCTGCTGGTACTGGTCGCCGTGTGGGGGCTGCGACTGGCAACACACATGGCGATTCGCTCACGCGGCAAGGGAGAGGACCCGCGCTACGAGGAACTGCTGGGCAAGGCCACCGGCAATCGAACTCTGTACGCGGTCCGCAAGATCTATCTGACCCAAGGTATTTCGTTGTGGTTCGTCTCGTTGCCGATTCAGGTGGCGGCGGTGTCCAGCGGAACCTTCGGGGTGTTGGTGGCGCTCGGAACAGTGCTGTGGTTGGTCGGTCTCACCTTCGAAGCCGTCGGAGACCGCCAGATGGAGGCATTCAAATCCGATCCGGGCAGTCGCGGACAGATCATGGACGGCGGCCTGTGGGCATGGACGCGTCACCCGAACTATTTCGGTGACGCCTGCGTGTGGTGGGGGATCTTCCTGATCTCGGCGTCCGTGTGGCCCGGTGTGCTGACTGTCCTGTCCCCGATCGCGATGACGTACTTCCTCGTCTTCGCCACCGGTGCACGGTTGTTGGAACGCCACATGTCCGAGCGCCCCGGCTATCGGGAGTATCAACAGCGCACCAGTTATTTCATCCCCCGACCACCCCGCCGTGCGCCTTTGTCAACCCCCGGCGGTTGACCAAGGCGCACAGCGGTCAGGACAGAAGTGGGCCCAGCCGGTCGGCGAAGGTTCGCAGCAGATCCACCTGACGGTCGAGAAGATGCTCCTTCTCCTTGGCGGTCGAGACGGACAGTCCCGCGGTCAGTCGGCCGCGGCGGTCTCTGATGGGCACGGCCAGGCAGGCACAGTCTTCCCGAAGTTCCTCCACTTGCTTCGCGAAGCCCTGGGCCTGAACCTGGTCGAGTTGGGCGAGCAGTTCGGTGAGGTTCGAGATGGTGAATCGGGTGGCACGATGCAGACCGCGATCGGGGAGTATGCCTTGTAGGTCGGACTCTTCGGCGAGAAGCAGCTTCCCCAAGGCGCTGCCGTGCATGCACTGGTTGACCAGATGTTCGTCGCCGGGCGGGAAATCAGGGTCGGCGTCGACGAAGCGCAGTGACCCGGTGCCGCTGAAGTACGCGAGGTGCACGCCGAACCGCACCTGCATCCGAAGTTCTTCGAGAACGTCCCTGGCCGCGCCGCAGACGACGGGCGCGCTGGCAGCGTCGACGAATATCCCGATCTTGCGTCCCAAGGCGAACCCGGACAGGTTGGGGAGCCGGACCAGATAGCCTTCGCCGACCAGCAGATTGATGAGTCGATATGTGGTGGCCTGGGGGAGGGCGAGGCTGCGAGCGACTTCCTTCGCGGTCACACCGGAACCGGCGCGCGCAACTTCCTCGAGGACACGAAGTGCGCTCTGCACCGCTTTCGGCTGGCGTCCGGTCAGGTTGGCGCTTGCGTCGAAGGTCATCGAGCTTCCCCCGGCCTGGAGATCGACAGATCCGGTGCCAGCAGATCGGCTGCGACCGGTTCGTCGTAGAGTCCGATGTGTTGCAGAACCTGCGGTGTGCGCAGTCGTCGAGCCGCCAGAACCAGCACCCCGGCCAGCATCAGGGAAAGATAAAGGGCGGTCAGGTAGTCGGTGGTGATCGTCTGCGCGGAGGCGTTCCACACGATGACGGCGAGAAGTGATCCGGCGCCCAGAATCCCGGCGATCAGTGGCCCGGCGGTGAGTTCCCCGATTCTGCGCAGAAACACCGGTGTGGCCACGCAGACCAGTATGTAGGCGAGGACGTATCCGTGCGCCGAGACCGTCAGCAGGTCGAGGAACACGGTTCGCGCCGAGTCGGTGACGGCGATGAGCACCGCCGGCGTGATCACGATGACGGGCATGCTCACGCACAATGCCGCGTACGGAGTTCCGTGTCTGCGGTGCGCTTTGCCGAACATCGAGGGCAGTACCCCCTCGCGTCCCATCGCGAAAAGTACCCGCGCCAATGCCGTCGTCGAGCCGAGGATGCACGCGAACCACGAACCGGCTATTCCGATGTCCAGCACGAAGCTCAGGGCACCCGATCCGTTCTGCCGAGTGAGATCTGTCAAGGGGATAGCGTCGGGTGTGTCGGATCCGACCCGGATGTTGTTGCTGTTGAACTGCATTGCGGCTGCGAAGATGTAGAGCACGCCCAGCGCCCACGGCGTCCAGACGATGGCACGGGGGACCGACGAGTACGGATGTCGAGCCTCGGAGGCAACAGTTCCGGCACTTTCGAAGCCGACGAAGGCTGTGATGGACAGTAGTAGAGCGAAGCCGATGGATCCGCCGGTGACGTCAGGTTCTGCGATGGATTCGGCGGTAGGGGAATTGCGAAGGTGGAGAATCATCAGCACTGCGGCCGCGGCGACTATGGAGAAGGCTTCGACGGCGAGTGCGATTTTCGCGGACAAGCTCAGGCCGCGAACGAGGGTGATCATCGCCAGTGCTCCGACCAGAAGCGCCAGCGCTGCGACGAGAACACTTCCTGACGCGATTCCCGCCTGACCGAGGAGCGCGCCGACGTAGATGGCGCCGCCGAGGACACTTGCCATCGCGGCGGTGCCGAGCCCGATGATCAGCGACCAGCCGGCGAGAAATCCGGGAATCGGGCCGAGTCCTTTGGCTGTGTAACTGTAGAGCCCGCTCACCGCGACCATGCGGGTTGCGAATGTCGCGGCGCAGTACCCGACCACCGCCATGAGGGTGGCGGCGGCCGCGAAGACGGCGATGGTCAGGCGTCCGGCATTGGGTATCACCAGCACCGGCAAGGTGACCATGACTGCGGACGGAGCGACGGCGGACACGGACTGGGCGAGCACCTGAGCGAATCCGAGGGTGCGTCTACGCAGTCCCGACACCGGTGATCGGGTGCCGATCGACTTGTCCGCCTTGTTCACGTGAAGTCCGTTTCTGTCCGACTCGAGATCCCGGATCACCGTAGCGCAGCGACGTTGCGGAACTGAATGCATTGCGTGAAGTTTGTTTAGTTCTCAAATGAGAATCCCGACCGAGCGAAATTATCATTTGAACAAGGCTGATGTATTTTTTATCTGTTACTCGGTGTCTCGAAATTGTTGAAAATCGGCCTGAACTGGCAATATGCTTCGATTCATCTGATAAAAATATTGATCGATATTCTCATTCGACATTTATGCTGACGAGGCGAGATTTCACTGCTAGCGTTTCTTTTACTCGCCAGGAAAACAAATACTTCTCCGAATAATTCCTTTTATTCGATTCATCGAAAGAGTGGTCGCCACTCGACACCGCATCGCGTCAGCGGTGACGACGGTGGTACCCGACAGGAGTGAGAATGGCAGTACAGGATTCACCGCCGGTTCCGCCGAACGTAGCCACTACCGGCGGAAAGCTCACCGGCTCACTGGGAGTCGGATCGATCGTGTTCATGGTGGTGGCCGCAGCGGCCCCGCTCACCGTGATCAGCGGAACCGTCCCCCTGGGAATTGCGGCCGGAAACGGGGCGGCTTTTCCCGCCACCTACGTCGTCTGTACGGCGATCCTCCTACTCTTCGCGGTCGGATTCACCTCGATGGCCCGACATGTACCCGGAGCCGGTGCGTTCTACACCTATGTCGAGCGTGGTCTAGGGCGTCCGGTCGGACTCGGAACCGCATTCCTCGCCTTGCTGTCCTACACCGCAGTCCAGGGTGCGGTGTTCGGATACATCGGTGCGGCAGTCAACGATTTCGTGGTCTCACACGGCGGTCCGTCGGTCCCGTGGTGGGTGTGGTCGGTCGGAGCGCTCGCCGTTGTGGGGGTGCTCGGATACCGCCATATCGAACTCTCCGGAAAAGTGCTGGGCATCCTGCTCGTCTGCGAAGTCGGCATCGTCATCGTGGTCGACGTCGCCGTCATGGTTCAGGGCGGTGACGCCGGCATGTCGACGGCGATGTTATCACCCGGCGAATTCTTGTCGGGTGCGCCGGGAATCGCCATGATCTTCGCGCTGGCCGGGTATATCGGTTTCGAGGCCACGGCCATCTTCCGGGACGAGGCTCGCGACCCGGCTCGCACCATTCCCCGTGCCACGTATCTGTCGCTGGTGCTGATCGGCGGCTTCTACACGATTTCGAGTTGGTCGGTGGTCAGCGCGTGGGGTGACGAGGGAGCCATCACCGCAGCGACCGACAACCCCGAGGGAATGGTGGTGGACACGGCGGCTCGGTATGTCGGAGCCTTCACCGGTGATCTCGTGCAGGTCCTGCTGATCACCAGCCTGTTTGCCGCACTGCTCTCGTTCCACAACGTGCTCTCCCGATACATCTTCTCGCTCGGCAACACCGCGGTGCTGCCCAAGCAGTGCGGCCGTTCGCACCCCAAGCATTCGTCGCCGCACGTCGCCTCCGTCGTCCAGGTCGCCACGGCAGGGCTGCTGATCGGCGTCTCGGCGCTTGCCGGTCTCGATCCGGTCACCGAAGTCTTCGCGTGGTTCGCCGGAGTGTCGACCGTCGGAATCGTCGCCTTGATGCTGATGACTTCGGTTGCAGTGCTGGTGTTCTTCCGGCGATCGCGTGTGGACGACCGGCTGTGGAACACGGTGATCGCGCCGGCCGCCGGGCTGGTGGGCCTGGCCGTCATGCTCTACATGACGGCAGCCAATCTGCCCCTTCTGGTCGGCGGTTCGAGCACCCTCGCCGCCGTCATCACCGTTGTCCTCGTAGCCACCTTTCTAGTCGGAGTCGCGCTTGCCGTGGTTCGGCCACCCGCGACTGTTGTCGAAGTCACCACTCAGGAGGAGAAGAAATGAGTATCACCGAGCAGTCCGTCCCGTCCGTCGCAGAGACCGGATCGGTGTCCCATCCGCTCTCACGGCTCACCCCGGACGAAATCACCGGTGCACGAACGATTCTCGATTCGGCAGGCCTCACGACGGCTACCACCCGATTCGTCTACGTAGGTCTCGACGAGCCGCACAAGAACGAGGTGTTGCAGTTCGAGGCAGGTGACCACATCGAACGACGAATCCGGTTGATGGCCTTGGACATGGCCACCGGAGTCGGCACCGACTACCTGGTCTCGGTCACCGAAGGTGCGGTGTTGCGGTCCCGGGTCCTCGACAACGCCACCGACGGTCAGGTGCCGATCCTCGACATCGAGTTCGAGATCATCGAGGACATCTTGAATGCCGACGACCGGTGGGTCTCCGCGATCAAGGATCGAGGTCTCGACCCGGCGCTGGTACGAGCTGTTCCGTTGTCCGCCGGTGTGTTCGGTGCCCAGGACGAGGTAGGTGTGCGTCTGGTCCGGGTGTTGACGTTCTACCAGCCCGGCGAATCGGCGCTGCCGTGGGCACACCCCATCGACGGGATGGTCACATACGTCGATCTCACCGCCAAGGCGGTCACCAAGGTGATCGACACTCAGCACATTCCCGTGCCCGCCGAGACGGGCCGCATCGACACCGCACCCCATGCCACACCGCAGAGCACCACCTTGCGACCCATCGAGATCACCCAACCCGATGGCGCCAGTTTCACCGTCGACGACGACGTCGTGACGTGGGAGAACTGGAAATTCCGGGTCGGATTCGACGTCCGTGAGGGTTTGACCCTGCACCAGTTGTCCTTCCGCGACGGTGACCGCGAACGCCCGATCATCTACCGCGCGTCCATCTCGGAGATGGTGGTACCGTATGCCGATCCATCGCCGGTTCGATACTGGCAGAACTACTTCGACACCGGTGAGTACATGTACGGGCGGTACACCAACTCGCTGGAGTTGGGCTGCGACTGCCTCGGCGAGATCCACTACTTCGACGCCGTCATCGCGGACGAGACGTGTACCCCGCGCACGATGCGTAACGCGATCTGCCTGCACGAGGAGGATTACGGCATCCTCTACAAGCACACCGACATGTTCAACGGGATGAACGAAACTCGTCGGCAGCGCCGTCTGGTGATCTCGTTCTTCACCACGATCGGCAACTACGACTACGGCTTCTACTGGTATCTGTACCTCGACGGCACCATCGAACTCGAAGCCAAGGCCACCGGGTGCGTGTTCACCTCGGCCTACCCGGGCGGCGACTACGAGTTCGCCACCGAGATAGCTCCCGGTCTCGGCGCCCCGTTCCACCAGCATCTGTTCTCGGCTCGACTCGACATGACGGTGGACGGTACGACGAATGCCGTCGAGGAGGTTTCGGCGGAGAGATTGCCGATCAGCGAGAAGAATCCGTGGGGCAATGCATTCGGGCGGTCGGTGACACGGTTGACCAGTGAGCTCGAGGCCAAGCGGGACGCCGACGGGTCTGTCGGACGCGTCTGGCACGTGGTGAACCCCGAGGTCAAGAACCGCCTCGGTCAGGACGTCGGCTACGCGCTGCACCCGGAGAATCTGCCGTCGCTGCTCGCGCACGAGGATTCCTCGATCAACAAGCGGGCGACGTTCGCTTCGAAGCATCTGTGGGTGACGCAGTACGACAAGGACGAGCGTTACCCGGCAGGCGATTTCGTGAACCAGCATGCAGGTGGAGCCGGGCTTCCCGCGTTCACGGCCGCCGATCGCAATCTGGATGGTGCGGACGTCGTGCTGTGGCACACGTTCGGCTTGACGCACTTCCCGCGTCCGGAGGACTGGCCGATCATGCCGGTCGATTACACCGGGTTCACGCTCAAGCCGGTCGGCTTCTTCGACCGCAACCCGGCGCTGGGCGTGCCTCCCAGTGCGTCGAAGCACTGCTGCGAGTGAGCTGAACCGCGATGACTGGCAGCGTCGGTGGCGTTCGGCCGCGGTCAGATGTGCTCCTGTCCCGAACGGCCGCGGTTCTCGCGGTGGTATCGGCGGCGGCGCATCTGCTGACCTTCCCCCGACATACTGCGCACTCGAGCCTCGCGGCCGTGGTCGTCGGTGTGATGGCGATCGGTTGCCTCGGGTGTGCCCGGCATCTCTGGCGTGGTGCGGGGGTGCAGATGTGGGGAGCGGCAGCGATCATGACGACACTCATGATCGGAACGCATCTGAGTATGTCGGGCGGCGGAGGATCATCACAGCATGTGCACGGGGCACCGGTCCTGGCACCGGCGTCGGCGACGTCCGGTTCGTGGATCGATACTGCAATCGTGATCGTCGCCGCGATCGAAGTGGTGTTGACGACGACAGTGGTGTTCGCCCGGACGAGATCGGTGCCCACGGAACTCGACTGGGCTCAGAGGCCGGCGAGTAGGAGACCGGCGGCGCCCGCCGTCATGGTCAGTGCCAAGGTTCCGATGGCGTTACCCAGTGCGAGCCGATAGCGTCGACGCTGAACCAGACGAACGGTCTCAAAACTGGCAGTACTGAAAGTGGTGTAGCCGCCGCAGAATCCGATGCCCGCGATCACCTGCAGGTCGTGAGGAGCGCCGTGAAAGAGGACCGCCCCCACCACCAGTCCGAGGAACAGTGAGCCGGTCACGTTGATGATCACGGTGGCCCAGGGGAATTCGGTGGCGCGCCGGGAGCGGATCAGACCGTCGAGAACGAATCTGGTTACCGCCCCGGCGCTCCCGGCCAGGGCAACCCACAGTGTGATCACGGGGCTACCTCCGGGCTTCGGGCTCGGATCTGCGACCCCAGGGCGATCCCGGCGGTGGTCGCGATCAAGCCCACCACCACCGTGGCCACGGCATACAGTGCGGCGCTGCCGAGATGGTGGCTGCGGATCAGTAGGTCGACGTCGACGGCGAGGGTGCTGTAGGTGGTGAATGATCCGAGCACCCCGGTTCCGACGCCCAATCGGGTGCATCGACGCCAACCGTCGTCCGGTCCGAGTCGACTCAACGCCTCGAGCAGTACCCCCAGCAGGAGGGCTCCGGCGAGGTTGATCGAGAACGTCGTCCACGGGATCGAATCGGCGTTGGTCGGGAAAGCCACGCCGAGGAGGTACCGCAGCGGTGCGCCGACGAGTCCGCCGACGGCGACGGCGGCGATCGCCTGCGGGCGCAGATGTAGCGGGCGAGGTTCGGCGACAGCAGAATCGAGATCATCATGGCGGTTCACAGACATACTCCTTCCAGGTAGGGAAGGAGCCATCAGCCTCGCGAGCGGGGCGGTTCAGGCCACCCTCCGAGGGGTGTGCCTAGGCGGAGATCCATCGCCTGTCGCTGTCGAATATAGCCTGCGCCGCCAGGTATTGTCCGTGCGGCTCGATCAGCGGGTGGCAGGTGGCACCAGGGCGTGCGCGGCGGGCCGCTGGGGTACAGAATGGGCGTCAGACGAGTCGACATCGAAGTCGATCGCCGGCCCTAGGGGGAACGAGTGGCGCACGAACGAGCGGGACAACCAGCTCAGCCGCAGGATTTGATCGACGTCCCGCATCTGGTGTCTGCGTACTACACGCGCACGCCGGACCCGGAGGACCCGATGCAGCAGGTGCTGTTCGGCACGTCAGGACATCGCGGATCCAGTCTCGATTCGGCATTCAACGAGGCGCACATCCTGGCCACGACGCAGGCGATCGTCGAATACCGCGCATCACAGGGGGTCGACGGACCGCTGTTCATCGGTCGTGACACCCACGCACTCTCCGAACCCGCCTGGCTGACCGCCCTCGAGGTGCTGGTTGCCAACGACGTGGTGGTTCTCGTGGACTCCCGCGACGCCTACACTCCGACGCCGGCAGTCAGTCATGCCATCCTGCGCTACAACTCGACCGCTCCCGAGGCGCGGGCGGACGGCATCGTGGTGACCCCGTCGCACAATCCGCCCCGCGACGGCGGATTCAAGTACAACCCACCGCACGGCGGACCAGCCGACACCGATGCGACGTCGGTGATCGCCGAGCGGGCCAATGATCTACTGCGCAAGGGTCTTTCGGGGGTTCGCCGGGTAACGTCGACGCAGGCGCTCGATCGAGTCGAGCGCTACGATTTCCTTCGCTACTACGTCGACGATCTGCCGTCGGTGCTCAACCTCGACGTGATCCGTGACGCGGGAATCCGGATCGGCGCCGACCCACTCGGCGGTGCCGCCGTCGACTACTGGGGCGCAATCGCCGAAACCCATCGTCTCGACCTCGAGGTGGTCAACCCACTGGTCGATCCGACGTGGCGATTCATGACGCTCGATACCGACGGCAAGATCCGGATGGACTGTTCCTCGCCCGATGCGATGGCGTCGCTGATTCGAGTTCGAGACCGCTACGACATCGCGACCGGCAACGACGCCGACTCGGACCGGCACGGCATCGTCACCCCGGACGGCGGACTGATGAATCCGAACCACTATCTCGCGGTGGCGATCGAGTATCTCTTCTCTGGCCGGTCGTGGGCAGCAGAGACCAAGGTGGGCAAGACGCTCGTCAGTTCGTCCATGATCGATCGCGTCGTCGCCGGTCTGGGTCGTGATCTCCTCGAGGTTCCGGTCGGCTTCAAATGGTTTGTGCCCGGACTCCTCGACGGGTCGGTGGGCTTCGGCGGCGAGGAGAGCGCAGGCGCATCGTTCCTCCGCCACGACGGTTCGGTATGGACGACGGACAAGGACGGCATCATCTTGGCGCTGCTGGCGTCGGAGATCATGGCGGTCACCGGTAAGTCGCCTTCCGCCCACTACACGGCGTTGACCGAGAAGTTCGGTAGTCCGGCCTATGCGCGTATCGACGCACCGGCGACGCGAGCGGAAAAGGCCGTGTTGGCGAAGCTGTCCGCCGATCAGGTGAGTGCGACCGAGCTGGCCGGTGAACCCATCACCGCCACGTTGACGAGTGCTCCGGGCAATGGCGCCGCGATCGGCGGATTGAAGGTCACCACCGAGAACGCCTGGTTCGCGGCGCGGCCTTCCGGGACCGAGGACGTGTACAAGATCTACGCCGAATCGATGAAGGGTGCCGATCACCTCGCCGAGGTGCAGGCGGCTGCCAAGGATCTCGTGTCCGGTGTGCTGAGCCGAAGCTGACCAGGCCGCCGGGGCGGGTGCACACCCGCCCCGGATACGATCTCGGCGAGATGAATACACGTTCAACAAAGTTGCCACGCGAAATCTGGGTACTGGTCGCAGCCAGTTTCGTCATCGCTCTCGGCTTCGGGTTGGTGGCCCCGGCGCTCCCGCAGTTCGCACTCAGCTTCGACGTCTCGGTCACGGCCGCGACCATCGTGATCTCGTCCTTCGCATTCATGCGCCTGGTGTTTGCTCCGATGAGCGGATCTCTCGTGCAAAAGCTGGGCGAGCAACCCGTGTACATCGCGGGCTTGCTGATCGTGGCGCTCTCGACCGGTGCGTGCGCGTTCGCCCAGGACTATTGGCAACTGTTGGTCTTGCGCTCACTCGGTGGCATCGGTTCGACGATGTTCACCGTCTCCGCCCTCGGTCTGATCATCAGGATCTCGCCCGCCGACGGACGAGGACGCGTGTCCGGGCTGTACGCGACGAGTTTCCTCATGGGATCGATCGGTGGACCGCTCGTCGGTGGTCTCCTGCTCAGGTTCGGCCTTCGGGTTCCGTTCCTGATCTACGCGGCGTCGTTGGTCGTCGCTGCGCTCGTGGTGTTCGTGAGCCTGCGCGGGTCGCAGTTGGCAGCACCGGACACGTCGTCGTCGACCAAGTCGATGACACTGCGGGAAGGCCTACGATCGCCCGTGTTCCGGGCAGCACTCGGGTCCAACCTGGCGTTCGGTGGCGTCATCTTCGGCGTTCGGGTGGCGATGGTCCCGCTGTTCGTCGTCGAATTCCTGCAACGTGACGCGTCGGTCGCGGCCTACGCGCTGACGGTGTTCGCGATCGGTAACGCACTCGTGCTCGTTGCGTCCGGCCGGTTGTCCGACAGATTCGGGCGGAAACCGTTTGTCGTGGCCGGACTGCTGCTGTGTGGCGGGGGCACCATGGTGATGGGATTGACCGACAGCCTCGTCGTGTTCTTCGTCATTTCGGCGGTCACCGGTGTCGGGTCCGGCCTGATGAGTCCGGCGCAACAGGCCGCGATCGCGGACGTCGTCGGATCATCGGCACGTGGTGGCCCGGTACTCGCTGTCTTCCAGATGATGTCTGATGTGGGCGGCGTGGTCCTGCCGGTCTGTGCTGGTCTGCTGGTCGATCACCTGTCGTACTCGGCGGCGTTCGCAATCATGGGAGCCGTTGTCGCGCTGTCGTCGATCGGCTGGTTCCTGGTGTCGTCGGACGCACCGGTGGCGGAAGATTCGGTCGTGGAGACGGAATCGACGCGCCCGCACGCGAACCAGGACTGAACCAGGCAATCTGTACTCTCGATCTGGTGTTCGTTCGCATCGTGAGTCTGCTCGCCCGACTGGGGCTTGCAGCGGTCTGGTTGATCTCCGGCGTCATCAAATTCGTCGATCCCGTGCAGACCAAGATCGCCGTCCGCGGGTACCAGTTGTTACCCGAATCGCTGGTAGGGCCGGTAGCGACGGCGTTGCCGCTGATCGAGATCGTTCTCGGCTTGTTGATTCTCGTTGGCCTTGCCGTTCGAGCCTGCGCGGGCGCGTCCGTGTTGGTTCTGGCAGCGCTGGTCGCCACCATCATCTCGGCGTGGGCGCGTGGGTTGTCCATCGACTGCGGATGTTTCGGCGGTGGCGGCGCTGCGGACGTCGACGGGTGGGACTACCTACAGGAGATCCTGCGTGATCTCGGCTTCATTGCACTGGCAGTGTGGTTGGTGGTCTTTCCTCGATCACCAGTCGCGCTCGGTCGGGGCTCGCGGGCGAACTTCTCAGTGGAAACTCAGTCTTGAATGGCAAGGTAAGCGCTTGATCCACACCGTCTCGACGCACGAAGGACTGCAATCAGCGTGAGCACCAAGAACAAGTACAACCCGGAACCCGTGTCCAGTAAGTCCACCTACATCATCGGTGGTCTTGCTGTTCTCGTGATCGCGGCCCTGGTCATCGGCGGAGTTCTATGGACCAACAGCAAGAACACGCCGCAGAACGACGGCTACGGTTCCGTGCAGAACTCGGCGGTGGATGTCACGGTCCAGGACGGCGGCGTAGTGCTGCTCGGACTGCCTGATGCCAAGACCACCATCGATCTGTTCGAAGATCCGCTCTGCCCGGCGTGCGCGGCCCTCGAGCATCTGAGCGGGCAGGCGGTGGCCGCGGCAATCGACGACGGCCACATCGCGGTGCGCTACCACATGCTCGACTTCCTCAACCAGTTGTCCAGCAGTGGTGACTACTCGACGCGGGCCGGCGCGGCATTGACGTGTGTCGCCGAGAGCGGCGACGCCCTCGCGTACTCCGCGTTCCACACCACGCTCTTCGCCACCGGCACTCAGCCGGAGGAGAACGGCAAGAGCGATCACACCAAT
This sequence comes from Rhodococcus sp. 27YEA15, assembly GCF_049739425.1. Taxonomy (NCBI): domain Bacteria; kingdom Bacillati; phylum Actinomycetota; class Actinomycetes; order Mycobacteriales; family Nocardiaceae; genus Rhodococcus; species Rhodococcus sp. 27YEA15. Next base: position 2,923,574 of record NZ_JBMHHW010000001.1, on the reverse strand, counting down.
GACGAATTGGCGCAGATCGCCCGGGATGCGGGAGCCTCTGCCGACGCGGCGTCGTGCATCTCCTCCGGGTCCGGCGTGGAGGCCGCGGCCACCAACGCTGCAACAGCCAGTGCCGCTCTCACCGCGGCGGGATCCAACGGGACGCCGACCGTTGTCGCCGACGGCAAGATCGTGAGTACCTCCAACAGCAACTGGGTTTCGCAGTTCACGCCCTGACAGTCGGGTAGCGGCCAACGGCGCCGGGTAGGGGCTTTGCCTTACCCGGCGCCGTTCGTCCACCCGGGCATCTTCGCCGCGCTCGACCTGCTGATATCAAGGTGCAATGACCTTCAATCTCGTCGTCACCGCGATACTGGCCGCCGCGAGCATGACGATGGTCGGCAGTAAAGCTGCGGCTGTCTCGGACGAGCACGGGGGCGTGTTCCTTCTGTTGATGTCGTGCCTGGTGATCGGAGTCGTCGTCACGACCTGGCGCGTGGTGAACCGTCGTCAGGAGCCGGCTGTGTTCGCGGCGGTGACCTATCTTGCATTCGGCGTTGTCGTCGCGATCTCGGAAGCGCTCGTCGGTGATCTCGTGCGAGCCGCCGTGGTGGGGGTGTCACTGATCCTTGCTGTGGCGCTCGTCGAAGATCGGCGAACACGTCGATGGATCAACCGTCTCGCCTCTGGCCGCCCAGACCGATGACAGGCTGGGGACCACGGGTCGGGTGGTCGGTGCGTGCCGTCTGAACAGGCGATTTGTTCCCTGGAGAGGTAGTGGTGTAATTTTCTTCAAGCAAGCGGAAAGCAGAACCGCCGCCTGCGAGGTTCAACTGAATACGGGGCTATGGCGCAGCTGGTAGCGCACCACACTGGCAGTGTGGGGGTCAGGGGTTCGAGTCCCCTTAGCTCCACCCAAAAAAGTCTCTCACTTGCTAATCAATGCAGGTGGGAGGCTTTTTCATTCAGCACTATGCATATGTGTGGATTTTGCCTACTTCCCGCCCACAGGTGGATTTTCGACGGCTGTATCCGAGGACTGCACCACGGCCTGCAAGGTGGTGACCGGATCTGCCGCTGCCGCGCTCGCTCGAAGTCTGGACCCGTAAACGGTTTCCCTGGACTTCTGGACTGAATCGCCCCATCAGTCACAGTGGCTGAGTTCCAAGTGAAATGGCCCACTGGTCGGAGTAGTCGCAGGTGGAGTGAGAGCATTTCCAGTGACGGAGGGATTGCGGTCATAATGGAAGCCGAGCGATCTGCGCAGCAGGGGGGATCAAATCCGGTGCAGTGGAAACCGCAGTGGCCGCAGAAGCTCTCCTGGTTCGCCTTGGCTGCCGCACTGTTTCATGCTTCTGACCGCAGTGCCGATCAGCTTGCTGGCACTGACCTCGATGCGTTCGAATTCTGGCATAGCAGTAACAGTGAGCTACCTCGGACTGTCGTTGGTGCTGGTGGGCTGCTCAGCAGGTTTGTTCGACCGCGCGGGTTTTCGCTTTCGTTCACGATCCGCGGTGCGTCATGTTCATTTCGAGAGCACTCCGGCTGTCACCATCGTCAGCCCCAGGCTGAGCAACATCGGGTTGTCGGTGATGATGTCGGGGCTGTTCGTGTGCGCCGCACTGTCGCTCTTGTCGTGGTTCCTGGGCTGGTCGTCGCTGATCCCGGCAGGCGGAGCGGGTTGGTTAGGGGCCACACTGTCCGGCATCGGGGCAATTATTGCCCTGTTGGTCTTGTTGTTCGTCGCGTTGACTCAGGCCGCGGTGACTGTACATCTGACACCTGATGGAGTTGAGATCGAGGAGACACGGGATGCACCGTTCTGGCATCGCCGATCCGGAGTGCGTGCGCATTGGGAACAGATCGAGGAAATGATCCCGGATTCGATTGCCTACGGATACGGCTTTGCCCCGCTCGCGGCTGCGGTGATTGACCTGCGTCTCGCCAAGGAGGCCGACGTATACGGCCCGTCCTGGGCATTCAAATGCGGAAACTATCGAGTTGCGTTGCATCTGCTTCCGATGGAGCCGAACCTGCTCTTCGCCGTCCTACAGCAGTTGCACCTGCACCCGGAAAGCCGTCAAGTCTTGAAAGAAGAGGCCTTTCGTGAGATGTGCAAGCTTCCCGCTCTGCGTGCACGGTGGAAAGAATCTTCACGCTCGACGATCGATGAGCGTGCCCCTCGCTGGACACCGTGACTCACCGCTACCGCCACGCCCCACGTGGCAGGACGATCTCACCGCCGCCGAGGGGGCCTCGATGGGACGTACCTACTGCCAATGAGCCGGATCGGCTGAAGGTCTCGCTGTCGAAGTCGGCATCGTCGACGACTCCGGACGTATTCAGCTACGCGGTCGGCTGCGGCGGGCCACGTGGCGGCGAAACCGACCACGGGATCGCCTTCGACAACGGAACCAGCGTTATCCCCGGCTGTACCGACGAGGTGCTGCCCCGACGAAGCCACCGAAATACTGCTGCCCCTACATCAGAACCGGCGCCATCTCGCCAAGATTCGCCACCCGAGCCCTCACATTGCCACCCCCTTTCTGACTATCGCCAATCCTGGGTTGGGCCGAAATGTCGATCTGGAGGAAGTCCCGTGTAAGGAGAACAGTCGGCGCTGAGTTCCCGCGTGACGGTGCTCCCTCGGCGGTCGGTCAGCTACGCCACACGAACGGTGAGCTGTTGGATGAACTCTTCGACGATGGAGAGGGGGCGCTGAGCGTGGCTTGGAGCCGATCCGCGCAGTTCCACACCATTTCGCGGACGAGCCCAGACGTTGCACGACATCTCAGTCCAAGATTTCACCGTCATTGCAGCCCGCCGGCCCAGACTGTGCGCGGGCGCGGCACCTGGTCGCGCGCGCATCACCCGGCACGTCGACGGGACCGAATTTTCGACAGGTTCGGCGCCATTGTTGCCGTGTCAATCCAACTTGGCGGGCGGGAACTCACCGTACAGTCCGCGATCATGTCCCTCCATGTACGCGGTGTTCTGATTCACCGCCCGCGCGCGAAGCTCTGCCTGCTGCTGCTGGAACAGTTTCCGGCCCTCTCGGTTCGAACGCGCGAACTCCTTGATCCACGTCCATACGAACGCCAGCGCGAGTAATCCGAGCGCCCACAGGAGGACGGCAACCCAGTTCCCGGCGATGAACAGGAACACCGCCTTCACGGCGACGATCACGAAGAACAGGGCAACGAGTCCGAGGATCAGTGGCATGGTTCAACCTTTTCTATTCCGACAACTCGTCAAGCAGGTAGCCGCACGCGCGGTCGTGGTGTCACCCACGATCGCAAGAGGTGCTCCGATTGCCGTCACGAGAGTGCAGAACACCGCACAGCCCGCGAGAACTACCCGGTGCAATGCGGCCATGCATGCATTGAACCAGACGAACCGGACGGTTGTTAAGGCGATTTCAAGGGTGGGTAGTGCAGTAGTCGGCCGGAGGTGATGTTGCGGAGCCTCGAAGTTCGTCGATTTTGCGCAGCTCGGCTACTTCGGCAGCGTTCATGTAGCTGTGTTGCTGAGGATCGACACCCGAGCACCGCCGACCGAGAAATCGTGTCCGTGTGCGGATGGCACCGTCTACAGCGAAGCCTCCGGCAACGGTCGGGTCGACGCGTGGTTCGCAGAGAGTTTCGATCCCGGCGCCGACGCAGCAGCTCGGCTACGGCGGCCGGATGCGGGAGTGGAGCGTCATCGGGTAGGGACGGACGTAGCTCACCGATTCATCTACAGCGCTGCTAGATTCACCATCGCGGCCAAACGTTGGTCTGCATTCGTAGAACAATCCGGAGGGTAAGTGATGGGTTCAATCAGCACTATCAGCACCGAGCTCGGCCTTCCCGCGCTGGACTTGCTGGTCGCCGCCGTCAAGGCATTCGTTCCGTTCGCCCAGGCACTCTTCGCGCTGAGCTAGACGGGTAACTTCGGCGGACAGCCCCCGGCGGGTTGCGTCGGGGGCTGCTATCAGCGCCCAGTTTGGTTACGCTGGAACCGATTTGCAGTTCTGGCTCAGGACGAGGCGGCGCGAGTGTGCTGCTGTGTGTCGCTGGTGGGTAGAGTGCTCAGTGCCAGATCGACTTCTCGCCCGGTGGCCGTGACATACGGTCGGAGCAGTAGATCCTGGTGCGATCCTTGCACATCGACGAATTCGATGCTGCCGGTGGCTATTCTCGACCAGGCGTGAGTGTGCTGGTCATTCTCCGAACTGCGAATCACCGTCACCGCTCCGCTGTACGGGCGCGGAACGTACGTGCGGAGCGATGCGATGCCGCGGTGGTGAAACAGGAACCACTGCAACGAGGGCTCGAATTGCATCAGGCCTGCCAGGTAGTACCGCAATTGCAGACCGATCACGGTTATCCGGCCGGCACGGGGCCTGCGCTCCGTCGTCGACTGCTGTGGAGGCGAGTCCGAATCATTGTGTAGCGCTTCAGGAGTCATCCGCGAGCTCAGGCGAGTGTCGATGACGACAACTCGTTCGACTTCGTTGCCGCGCTGTTCGAGGATCCGGGCGATTTCCAACGCCACGAATCCGCCGTGCGCATACCCTGCTACGACGTACGGGCCTTCCGGGTGGACTTTCAGGATCTCGCGTACATAGCGCTTGGCCATCGCCGATACAGTTCGATCCGGAAGTCCGCGCGATTCGAGACCGTGGGCTTGCAGGGCGTATACGGGCCGGTCCGGCATCAGTGCATCGACGAGCGGGGCGAGACTCCCGGCAGGCGAGCCCGCGCCCGTGACCACGAAAAGCGGGGTATCGGTGCCCTCGGTTCGTAGGGGTACGAGAACGGATGTGTGCCTCTGACTGCGTTTCCTTCCGGCGAGTAGATCGTCCACGGTCGCTGCCAGGTCCCGAATCGTCGAAGCGGAGGTGAATCCGGCCATGGGTACCCTGACGAAGACGTCGGCCTCGAGGTCGGCGAGCATCTCCACGGCACCGAGTGAATCACCGCCGAGCTCGAAGAAGCTCTCGTCCCGGTCGACGGTCTCGACATCGAGAATCCGTCGCCAGATCGACGCGACGCGAAATTCGGTGATCGTGTACAAGACCTGATGGGTGGTCGATTTCTCGGGAACGGAGAGGGCGGACCGATCGACCTTGCCGCGCTCGTTCCGCGGCAACTCGGGAAGCACGACGATATGCCGGGGCACCATCCATCCCGGAAGTTCCACGACGAGTCGTTCTCGTATCTCTTTCGACGACAATGTGGTTCCGACGGGGTCGCATACCGCGTATGCACTCAGGACGGTCTCCCCGCAGACGGTGTGGGCCAGCACGGTGCAGTCGACGATCTCCGGGATGTCCCGAAGTCTCGACTCCACATCGCTCGGCTCCACGAGGTATCCGCGAATCTTGACGGCATCGTCGATGCGACCGCAGAGCTCGAGCTGCCCGTTGTCGTCGATCCGCCCGCGGTCGCCGGTCCGGTACCGGCGGATTCCGTCCGGTGTGCTGGTGAACTTCTGTGCGGTTCTGATCGGGTCCTTGTAGTATCCGTCGGCGAGATCTCGTGAGATCACTTCGATTTCGCCGGTTTCACCGTCGGGAAGTACCGCGCCGTCAGCGTCGACGATTCTGACTTCCTTGCCGTCCCTGGCACGTCCGGCGGGTATCGGTCCGGCCGGGAACACGGAATGAGGAAGGAAACTGTTGTACGCGACGACCCCGGTTTCGGTGGTTGCCATCCAGTTCACGTAGGTGGCATCGACGTAGCCGCGGCTCCGATGACGGTCGTAGTCGGTGCCGCGGACGGCCTCACCGTACGTCACCACGACGCGCAGGGTGGCATTTCGGTCCGATGGTGACGTCGATCTGGCGGCGGCCCACGAACGAAGGAACGACGGCGCGCAGTGCGCTGTTGTCACCGCGTTGTCGACGAGCCACTGATCCAACTCGGAGGTGCCGTCGGTTCGCGGATCCCAGCAGTAGACGGTTACACCGTTCATCAGACCGGCGATCAGGGCGGTGATACCCGCGCCGAAGCTCAACGGCAGCAAGTTGCCGATACGGTCCTCCGAGGTCAGGTCGATGGCCGCGGCGAGTTCGTCGGCCTTGTTCAGACACATGGCGTGACTCAGGGTCACACCTTTGGGTGTTCCGCTTGTGCCGGAGGTGAAGGCGATCATTGCCGGGTCCGAACTCGCGGTCTCCGTCACGGCGTGGAGTCGGGCACCTGGGGCCGAGGACTCCTCGGTGACGGACTGCAGAGTCACAGCGTCCGATACGGCGAGTATGTGACGGCGGCGCGCTTCGGGCACGGCGGGATCGAGCATGATCAGCGGGTGTCCCGAGATGAGGGTGGCAAGTATGCGAACGACGGATTCTGTGCTGGAGTCCAGGTTCACTGCGATCGGGCGACAGTTGCGGGACGTGCGTGTGTGGAGTCTGCGTGCGAGTGCGTCGGCTCGTTCTTCGAGTTCGGTGAACGTGATTCGATCGTGTGGTGTGACGACCGCCAAGGCGTCGTGTTGCATGGACGTGACGCGTGTCCATCGCGATTCGATGGTTTCGTCGATCACGGCATAACGACTTCGTTCGAGACCCAGATCGACGACATCCATGTTCGAAGCTCCCTCCGGCGGCCAGTTACCGTATAGCAATCGTACAGTTAGTCTGCCATTCTGGTCTATAACAAACCAAAAGTAGTTTTAATCGCAAATGGTATGAAATGTCTATTTTCTCGAAGAATGATCGTGGCCTGGCCCATCGGTGCGCGGTTCGGCAACGAATACCTGGAGTCACGACCTCCGTTCGAGGGGTCACCACGGCGACGGGAGTAGCAATGTCGGTGTCAGGACGCGGCGCGACAGTCTCAGCGATATTGGGAATGTTCATGGCCTCCACCTTTGCTTTTGCTCCTGCATCGGCACAGGCCCGGCCGATATGGGAGCCGCTGAGACCGGTCGAGAAACTCGACGTCAATACGTACGTCGGGGACTGGTATCAGGTGGCGGCCATTCCGCAGCCGTTCAGTCTGGCGTGTGCAGTGGACACTCGCGCGAGTTACCGAATCGTCGATTCGTCGAACATCAGTGTCGTGAATACATGCACGACCTGGAGCGGTCAAAATAACAAAATAGTCGGTAATGCCCGAGTTACCGATCCGCTGACCCGGGCGCAACTACACGTCAGCTTCCCCGGCGTACCCACTCAGGAATCGCTCGACGGGCCGCCGAACTACATCGTCACCTACATCGCCGACGACTACTCGTGGGCTCTGGTGGGTGATCCGCTGCGACTGTCCGGCTTCGTCCTGTCCAGATCCCCGATCGTGGCCGCCGACCAGTGGTCCCACATCAGAGAGGTAGTCGAAGAACACGGCTACAACGCATGCACCGTACTCACTTCACCCACTACGGCGGGCACCACCGACATACGGCCACTCTGCACTCTGTGACCGAGATGGTCGATGCGCTCTGTGACCGAGATGGTCGATGCGCTCTGTGACCGAGACGGTCGATGCGCTCTGTGACCGAGACGGTCGATGCATCCGGTGGCAGGCACGGGCGAGTTCGTGGGTCGACTAGGATTGTCCGTCGATGCTCGCGGTCTCGGAAGGGTGCAGTGGTGGCGAAGAAGCAGATACCCGTGATCGTTGTCGCGGGATTCCTGGGCTCTGGAAAGACGACGCTGCTCAATCATCTACTGCGCAACAACAACGGCGTTCGCATCGGGGTCATCGTCAACGATTTCGGTTCGGTCAACATCGATTCGATGATGGTTGCCGGTCAGGTCGATTCCATGCTCACACTCAGTAACGGATGCCTGTGCTGCGCCGTCGATGTGTCCGACATGGACGAGATGCTGGACAAATTGGCGCATCGAACATCGAATGTCGACCTGATCGTGATCGAAGCCAGTGGACTTGCCGAGCCGCGCAACATGATTCGACTCGTACTCGGAAGTGAGAACCCGTCGGTCGTGTACGGCGGACTGGTGGTGGTTGTAGACGGAGCCCAGTTCTGCACGGTGCGTGTCCGTCACCCGGAACTCGACCAACACGTCCGACTCGCGGATCTCGTGGTGGTCAACAAGGTCGATACGATTGCGGCGGACGGCCGCGTCGAGCTCGCGAAATCCATTCGCGGGCTGAATCCGAGAGCGCCGCTGGTGGAGACGACCCAATCGAGGATCGATCCCGGACTGCTCTTCGACGCGGACGCGGCAACCACCGCAGCGCCGGGAGAGCAACTGAGCCTGGATGCACTGCTCCGCGAGGACCGATTCGAGCATGACGACGCGTGTCGCGATCACCTGCATCATCAATACCAATCAGTCGATTTCGTCTCCGGCACGCCGCTCGATGCCAGAGCGATGACGTATTTTCTGGAGAACCAGCCTGCAGGCGTCTACCGCGTCAAAGGTTTCGCACATTTCGACATTCCCGGGTACGAAGGGAAATTCGAGATCAACACGGTGGGTGACCATGTGCGGATCAGGTCGCTGCGGTGGAACGCCCGTGAGTCACGCCTGACGCAACTGGTGGTGATCGGAAGCGGAATGGACTCCGCCGACGTGACGAGCGCGCTACGCGGCTGTATTCGCGACGACGGTGCCGAGCCACGCCCGGACGACATGCTGGGATTGCATCGCTATACGGTGTGACCGTGAGCGATCCAGACCCTGACACCGAAACCCACGAGCCGACATTGTCGGTGTACCAAGCGATCCGGCGTCGTCGTGACGTGCGAGCTGAGTTCACCGGTGAACCGGTTCCGGACGAGGCGCTGATGCGTGTTCTCGGCGCTGCCCATCAGGCGCCCAGCGTCGGTAACACCCAGCCGTGGGACTTCGTGGTCGTCCGGAATCCGACGACGTTGGCGACATTCGCAGATCACGTCGCCGCCGCTCGTCTGAACTTTGCACGGTCGCTTCCCGGCTCGCGGCGTGACACTTTCGAACCGATCAAGATCGACGGAATTGTCGAAAGCGGTACCGGCATCGTCGTTACCTACGATCCGTCACGCGGCGGTCCGAACATCCTCGGCCGACATACCGTCGACGACACCGGTGTCTTCTCGGCGGTGCTGGCGATCGAAAATCTATGGCTCGCGGCGGTAGCCGAGGAAGTCGGCATCGGGTGGGTGTCGTTCTACGACGAGAACTACCTCGCCGAGCTGGTGGGTATCCCCGCTCCGGTTCGTCCGATCGCATGGCTCTGTCTGGGTAAAGTCACCGAATTTCGTCAGGTTCCCGACCTGGAGCGGTTCGGATGGCGACAGCGCCGGCCATTGGCCGACGCTGTCCGCTACGAAACCTATTGAGTTGGTGACACCTGCTCAGCGCGGTGCGCGTCCACTGGTCGAACCGGCACTGCGGGTGCCACTACCGCTGCCGGCGCGGGGGCGGCGAGTGCCCGCCCCGTCCTGGCGCGGAGCGCCGGCCGAGCGACCGCCGCCGCTACGAGACTGGCCGGACCTGGCCTGACCCGAGCGAGCGCCGCCGCCGGTGCGTGCACCCTGACCGGCCGGACGCGCGCCGCGTCCGCCGCCCTGCTGTTGCGGCGGAGCTTTCGGCGCGGGGGTCACGTGCGGAGCGATGTCTCCCACGAGGGCGATCACGTGCTCGGAATCTGCGGTCGAGCGCACCGGAGTCACTTTGATCGCGGCCTTGCGCATGAGAATGGCAAGATCCTTGCGCTGCTCGGGCAGCACGACGGTCACGACGTCACCGGCGCTGCCTGCGCGCGCGGTGCGACCACTGCGGTGCAGGTACGCCTTGTGCTCGGCGGGCGGATCGACGTGCACGACCAGTTCGACGTCGTCGACGTGAACGCCGCGAGCTGCGACGTCGGTTGCGACGAGGACGCGCGCGTCGCCGGCGGAGAACGCGGCCAGGTTGCGGTCGCGTGCCGCCTGCGAGAGGTTGCCGTGCAGATCAACGGACGGAATGCCGGACTCGGTGAGCTGGCGAGCCAACTTACGGGCCTGATGTTTGGTGCGCATGAACAGGATTCGGCGACCGGTGCCCGAGGCGAGCTTTTCGACGAGAGCCTTCTTCGTGGCGACACCGTCGACGTCGTAGACGTGGTGCGTCATGGCGGCGACGGGGGAGTTGGCCTCGTCGACGGAGTGCATGACTTCGTTCTTCAGGAAACGCTTGACGAGCTTGTCGACGCCGTTGTCCAGGGTCGCCGAGAACAGCAGGCGTTGCCCGTCGGTCGGAGTCGCGGAAAGGATCCGGGTGACGACCGGCAGGAAGCCGAGGTCCGCCATGTGGTCCGCCTCGTCGAGGACGGTGATCTCGACGGCGTCGAGGCTGACGAACTTCTGCTTCATCAGGTCTTCGAGGCGACCCGGGCAGGCGACGACGATGTCCACGCCGGCCTTGAGTGCCTGAACCTGACGATGCTGGGAAACGCCACCGAAGATGGTGGTGACGCGCAGATCGTAGGTAGCTGCGAGGGGTTCGAGGGTGGCGGTGATCTGCGTCGCCAGCTCGCGAGTGGGGGCAAGCACCAGGCCGAGCGGGCGACCAGGTCGACGCTTACCGCCGGAGAGTTCACCGGCAAGACGCGAAACCATCGGGATGGAGAACGCGAGAGTCTTGCCGCTGCCGGTCTTGCCTCGTCCCAGTACGTCGCGACCGGACAAGGTGTCGGGGAGGGTGTCGACCTGGATCGGGAACGGCGACGTGATCCCGCCGTCCTCGAGCGCCTTGACGAGCGGCGCGCGAACGCCGAGGGCGGCGAAGGTGGTGGGTGCAGAAGTGTCAGACAAGTGTGTTCAGAGCCTTTCGGGCACAAGGTCGTGCCCGGATGCCGACGCACAGGTACCGAAATACCGACATCGAACAATCAAGCACAGAGGTGGCGGCACCGCCGGTCGACGGGCTTCTTCGCCGTAAGAAGAGCAGGTGCGTAATGCACTCAGCAGGATTCGGGCAGATTCTCGTTGTCGGACGAGCCTGGCTGCGCGAACTGAAGTTGCGTTCTTTCGACGCTGGACACCCGAATGCACGGGAATCTAGTACCGCCCAGTCTACGCACTCCGAGTGCTCCGGTCACAACCCGACCCACTCGGACATGCCGTCGGCGAAGTGTTGACGTTTCCAGATCGGTACCTCGTGTTTGATTCGCTCGACCAATTCCGCGCACGCCGCGAACGCCTCCGCGCGGTGCGGTGCCGCCACCGCGGCCACCAGTGCGAGGTCGCCGATCCCGAGACGTCCGACGCGATGGATCGCTGCCACGGGCAGTCCGGTCGTTGTCGACACCTCGTCGCAGCACGTCCGCAAGAACCGTTCGGCATCGGGGTGCGCCTGGTATTCGAGCGCCGAGACTGCTTGCCCACCATCGTGATTGCGGACCGCACCGGTGAAGACCACTACTGCGCCGTTCGCCGGCCCGGCGACTGCCGCGTCCACCGTGGCGGCATCGATGGGTTGTTCGGAAATCCGTGCGACGAGATCACTCATCGTGTGCTCCTGCGCCTGCCACCTGGGCGAGCAGGTGATCGATGATCGGATCGAGAACGGTCAAACCGTCTTTCACCCCGCCGGGCGATCCGGGTAGATTGACGATGACTGTGCTACCTGTGAGACCTGCCACACCTCGACTGAGTGACGCGTGTGGGGTCTTCTCGAGCCCCTTTCCGCGGATGGCATCGGCGATTCCGGGAAGTTCACGGCTCAGTACTGCCCGGGTTGCCTCGGGGGTGGCGTCAGTGGGGGAGATTCCGGTGCCGCCGGTGCTGATGATCAGGGCAGGGTCGCCAGATTTCGCATCGGCTATTCCCGCGGCGATATCGGCGTCGGCGTAGACGAGCGGGCCACGCACCTCGAATCCCCGATCGACCAGCCACCCTGTGATGGCCGGTCCAGTGGTGTCCGGCCGGGTTCCCGCCGCGCCGCCGGTGGAAGCCACCAGGACCGTCGCCGATCGATTCGTCGCGAAAACGTGGGTGGCAGGTACTTCGGTGTTCGGCCGTTCCCGAGTCCAATATCCGTGCTTGCCACCATCTTTGGTGAGGAGTCGGACACCGTTCATCGTTGCGCCGGGATCGACGGCCTTGACCATGTCGTGCAGGGTGAGTCCGGCGATCGCGACGGCCGTGAGTGCCTCCATCTCGACTCCGGTCTGTCCGCGTGTCTTGGCGGTGGCCTCGACTGTGATGGACGTGTCGGTGAAAGCGAACTCCACTTTCACCGACGACAGGGACAACTGGTGGCAGAGTGGGATGAGTTCCGATGTCTTCTTCGCGCCCGCGATCGCGGCGATCCTGGCGGTGGTCAGCACGTCTGCTTTCGGCATCGACTCGGACCGAACCAGTGCGATCACCTCAGGTGTGGTGACCAACTCTCCGGCTGCGACTGCCACCCGCGTGGTTTCCGGTTTGGCACTCACGTCCACCATTCGCGCACGGCCCTCGCCGTCCACGTGTGTCAATTCCGTCATGCGTGTCCTTTGTCGATGTGAACTGTCGATGTGAGCGTCGGTCAGTGAGCGGTGGAGAGGGCGACGACGTCGACGAGTGCACCGACGTCGAGTCCCGTCACCGTCGCAGGCACGTCCACCAGGAGGTCCGCCCATGCCATCGCCGCGACGAGATGCGAACCAGGCCCCGCGACGAGTTCGACGCCGCCGTCCACTCGTCGCGCCCGAAGGAACTGACGTTTACCGGGAATCGATCGCAGCGGCTCGCGCAGTGGAAGACGTTCGCGACCGATCGGCGACAGTCCCGCGGCGCGTCGGATGTCGGCTCGGGCGAAAATCTCGAATGAGACCATCGTGCTGACCGGGTTCCCGGGAAAGCTCAGCACCGGAACGTCGTTCACCACGGCAGTTCCTTGCGGGCCACCTGGTTGCATCGCCACGTGGCCGAACGTGCCACCGAGGGGCGTCAGGGTTTCCTTGACGACCTCGAAATCGCCCATCGACACCCCGCCCGAGGTGAACACCAGGTCGGCGGCGGCCGTCGCGTGTGAAAGCAACTCGCGAAACATGGCGGGATCGTCGGTGCTTCGTGCCACGGACACCACGTCGGCGCCGTTGGCTTCGGCGAGTGTTGCCAACGCTGTGCCGTTGGAATCGTAGATTTCTCCTGGATTCAATTGGGTTCCGGCGTGTTTCAATTCGGATCCGGTGGTGATCACGGCAACCTTCGGCCTGGTGCGTACCGAAATGGTCACCGAGCCCACGGCGGCCAGCACCGCGACATGCCTCGGCTGGAGAAGCGTTCCGGCTTCCAGGAGGACCGTTCCGGCGTCGACGTCGCTACCACGCTCGCGGACGAATTCCCCGACTGCCCTGCCCCGTTCGATCGTCACGGTACCGTCGGTGACGTTCGAGGTGTCCTCGACCGGGACCACCGCGTCGGCACCGTCCGGGATGGGGGCTCCGGTCATGATGCGAAACGCCGAGCCGGGTCGATGCCGTGGTGGCTCACCACTTCCCGCGGCCAGCACTCCACGTACCGGCAGTGTCACCGGAGTCGTGCGTACCGATGCCGCGTCGACGGCATACCCGTCCATCTGCGAATTGCGGAAGAGTGGGAGATCTACCGGTGAGCGCACGTCGGACGAAGCTATGCGGGACAGTGAATTCGGGACGGGTATGTGTTCCGGCGGAAGAGTGTGAAGGCCCGCCAGCAGCCCGGAGACATGTGCCGAGTGTTCCTCGACCGAACGTGCACTCACCGCATCCACCTCGACATGGCTCTATCCTAGGTGCTGACGCCCGTATGGCGCACCGGGCATCCGCGTGGGTCATACTGGGACGAAGTGGAAGGAGTCACGGCTGTGACTGTGGTATCGAGATGACAGCGGTCGCCATGGGCATTCCCACGGTCAGGCGCGACGCCTCCTCGCTCGCCGGTCGTCCCGCGACAGCCTTTCTCGTGGACAGGTTCGGACGCACGGCGCGAGATCTCAGAGTGTCCGTCACCGAGAAGTGCTCTCTGCGTTGCACTTACTGCATGCCCGAAGAGGGTCTGCCGCCCATCCCGGCGGACGAGTTGCTGACCCCGGACGAAATCGCCCGGATAGTCGGTATCGGTGTGGACCTCGCGGGTATCCGTGAAGTCCGGTTCACCGGCGGTGAACCGCTGATGCGATCGGATCTGGAGAAGATCATCGCCGCCTGTGCGCAGCGAGTGCCGGGCGTTCCGTTGTCGATGACCACCAACGCGGTAGGGCTCGAGCACCGTGCCGCCGCGCTGGTAGCGGCCGGACTCACCCGCGTGAACGTGTCACTGGACTCCGTCGACCGCGCACACTTCGCCGAACTGACCCGACGTGACCGGTTGCCGTCGGTGCTGGCCGGTATCGGTGCGGCGGCAGATGCCGGTCTTGCGCCGGTGAAGGTGAACGCCGTGTTGATGCGCGAAACATTGCGCGGTGCAGCCGATCTGCTGCAGTGGTGCCTCGATGCCGGTGTGGAACTGCGGTTCATCGAACAAATGCCACTCGACGCAGATCACGCGTGGGCGCGCGAGAACATGGTGACGGCTCAGGAACTGCTCGCCGAGCTGGCTCCGCGGTTCACGTTGAACAGTGTGGGCCGCGACGATCCGTCGGCGCCGGCGGAGGAGTGGACCGTGGACGGGGGGCCGCGGACGGTCGGCATCATCGCCTCGGTGACGCGTTCTTTCTGCAGCGACTGCGATCGAACTCGGATGACAGCGGAAGGAACCATCCGTTCGTGCCTGTTCAGTGATCGTGAGGTCGATGTCCGGGCGGCACTGAGGTCCGGTGCGAACGATCACGAACTTGCCGAACTGTGGCGTGGTGCGATGTGGAACAAGTGGGCGGGGCACGGTATCGACGCGGCGGATTTCGTGCCGCCGGAACGAAGCATGGGAGCTATCGGTGGCTGAAGCGCAGTCGATCTCGGTTCGGTACTTCGCCGCGGCGGCCGATGCGGCCGGGCGTCGCGAGGAGGTTCTGGCCCTTGTTCATACCAGCACACTGGCGGAGGTGGCCGAGGTTCTGGTTCGGAAGTACGGGGCCGATATGGAGCGTGTGCTGTCAGTCTCCGGTTACCTCGTCGGAGACGAACTGACCCGCGACGTCACACGCGTCGCGGGTAGTTCGGTAGATGTCCTGCCGCCGTTCGCCGGCGGCTAGAATCTGGCTCCGATCAGCTCCACCACGTATCGAGCGGGGTGACGGGGACGGTTCGCTTGTGCCGGGTGTTCGTGAACATCCGTTCCAGCTTCTCGGCGACCTCGTCGGTGACGTCCTTGCCTTCGAGGTAGTCGTCGATCTGTGCGTAGGTGACGCCCAGTGCGACTTCGTCCGGTAGTGCCGGACGGTCGTCTTCGAGATCGGCGGTGGGTACTTTGCGCCACGTGCTTTCCGGTGCACCGAGTTCCTGCAGCAACGCTGCGCCCTGACGCTTGCTCAAACCCGTCAGCGGGGTGATGTCCACGCCGCCGTCACCGAACTTGGTGAAGAAGCCGGTGATGGCCTCGGCCGCATGATCGGTGCCGATCACCAGGTATCCGAGCTGACCGGCAATCGCGTACTGGATCACCATACGTTCGCGGGCCTTGATGTTGCCGCGAACGAAATCTCGTAGCTCACCGTCGCCGAGTGCGTTCGACGCCTCGCGGGCCGTCGCGTCGGCACCGGGCTTGACGTTGACGGTGAGCGAGCGATCCGGCTCGATGAAACCGAGAGCGATCTGGGCGTCGGACTCGTCGGCCTGCTCCCCGTACGGCAAGCGGACCGCGACGAACTCCGCGTCGTGGCCGTCTTCGCGAAGCTCGCTCACCGCACGCTGCGCGAGGGCCCCGGCCAGAGTGCTGTCCTGTCCACCGCTGATGCCGAGGACAAAACCTGTGGCGGGCGTCGACAAGAGGTATTTCTTGAGGAAATCGACTCGTTCACGGATTTCCGCAGCGGCGTCGATGGTCGGCTTGGTACCGAGTTCTTCGATGATGCTCTCACGCAGTGTGGCCATGAATGAACTGTAGCGATCCGGGCATCCGTGTGCAGAGCCACCGAATCGTCGGCAGTAGCGTTCTGGCCATGAATGGTAAACAGGTTCTCGTCGTCAGCGCCACCCGAGCCGAAGCACGCTATGTTCCCCGGGACTGGGAACTTCTGATCACCGGGATCGGAAAGGTCGGCGCTGCAACGGCTGTCGCCGGCGCCTTGGGGAAATTCGAGCCGGGCGGTCTGCCGCTCGTGGTCAACATCGGAACCGCCGGGGCGTTGCACGCGCACCACGGCGGACTGTACGTGCCTGGCACCGTGCTCAACCACGACATCAGCGCCGACGCCATCCGTGCGCTCGGCCATGACGTCGCCGACCGGATCACGCTCGCCGACGGTGACGAGTCGGTGCTCGCGACCGGTGACGCGTTCATCGCCGATGCGGCCACCCGTGATGTGCTGGCCCAGCGAGCGGATCTGGTCGACATGGAAGGGTTCGCCGTCGCCTACGCAGCACAGGCGGCAGGTGCTCGATGCCGTCTGGTCAAACATGTCAGCGACCACGCCGACGACTCGGCATTGGACTGGCCGGCGATGATCGACGCCAGCGCTCGCGTCCTGGGGCGCTGGCTCACCGACAACATCTGACGGTTTCCGTCGATCAGGACTGGGCGGTCAGGATCAGTCCGGCGTCGGCCTTGCGCAACGTCATGGTGTTCGCGTCGACCGTGTACGCGACCTCGCCGTCGAGCACCGCCAAGACTTGCCGTTCGATGTCCGCCACCTCGTCCGGGCACGTCATCCGGGTGGTCGCAAGCGGGGAGAACGTGACGTTGGTGTCTCCGACCTCCACCTGACCGCTCATCCGGTTACAGCCGGTGGTGCCGGTCACCGACCCGTCGGCGGCAATGGTCAGCTGCGGCGCAGCCGTCTCCAATGCGATACTGGTACTGATGGCGTCGGGGCTGATCAGCGATGTAACGGTCCAGGTGGTGCCGACCAGGGCGCGATCAGGAGTGACCACTTTCTTGTCCTGGAACGTCACGGTGCTCGCACTCGACTTGATCGTGAGGGTGTCGCCGTCCAGACGCCATGTCGGCGTAGACGACAGCAGTGTCGACGTCCAGGTGTCGGCGGCGAGAAGTTCCGGGGTGCATCCCATCATCGTGGACATCATCGTTCCGACGATGAGCTTGCCGTCGGTGAATTCGACCGAACCCGAACTGGTGTTGCAACCTGCATTGGCCGATACCCGGCCGGTCTCGGTGAAATCGAGGGTCAACGGTCCGCCACCCGGTATCGGTTCGCCGTCGACCGCCGTCGAAATGTAGGTCCTTCCCGACGGATAGGTGACTGCCTCGGATGAGTCCGGGGAGTCGGTGGAGCTCGAACATCCGGTTACTGCGGCAAGAGTCAGGAGGCCGATGACGGCGGCAGCGATGCGCATGCGCTCAGACTAAACGGTTGTCCGATTTGCAAGTGTCAACATCGAGCGATGCGGCGCGCGAGGTCTTCCCAGCCGACGATCAGCCGCTGCGTTGTCATTCCGCGATCGCGGACCTGGTGCAGTACCAGTGAGGCCTCGAGTGGCGCCAGTAGCGCCGCGGCCAGTAACTCCAGATCGCCCTCTACCCCGGCACTTCGAAGAAGTTCGACGATATGTGTGACCCCTACTGCGCGAGCCGGACCGCCGAACCTGATTTCGCGGGCTTTCTCGGCGGCGCGTAACACCTCGCCCTGAACCTCGACCATGGCGAACCGGGCGCGACCGAATGCGAGGAGCCGATCGATCGCGGGTGCACCCGGACCCAGTGGCGGTGGCCCGAACATGAAGGCGTGCTGCAGTTCCCGTTCCGTGTGATCCAGAAGAGCCTGCATCAGCCCGGCCCGGCTTCCGAAGCGTCGGAAAACTGTGCCCTTGCCCACACCTGCGCGGCAGGCCACCGCGTCCATCGTGACTGCGTCGACCCCACGTTCGGCGACCAGTAAAGCGGCCGCATCCAGGAGAAGTGCCCGGTTACGTGCTGCATCGCCGCGCTCGGTCGGCGCCGTCTCGATCTGGGGGAGCGGGATTGCGGTCACGGCATCAGGGTACAGGTGCGGAATATAAGTGGACCGTGGTCCGCTTAGTTGGTATAAATTTCAAGCAGAGCCACCCATCGCATCATCTTCGAAGGAAACCCGACATGTCCCAGACCAACGTTCTCGTTCTCGTCGGCAGCCTGCGCGCTGCATCGGTCAACCGCCAGATCGCGGAAGCCGCGCTGTCCGTGGCTCCCGAGGGCGCCGCACTGACCATCTTCGAGGGCCTCGCCGACGTACCGTTCTACAACGAGGACATCGATGTCGCCGACGCGAACATCCCTGCTGTGGAAGCGCTTCGCGCCGCGGCCGGCAGCGCCGACGCATTCCTCCTCGTCACCCCCGAGTACAACGGCACGATCCCCGCCGTGCTCAAGAATGCCATCGACTGGATCTCCCGCCCGTACGGTGCCGGTGCAGTCTCGGGTAAGCCGGTTGTCGTCATCAGCGCATCACCGAGCGGCAACGGCGCAAAGTGGGCGCACGAGGACACCACCAAGTCCGTCGGCGTCGCGGGCGGCAAGGTGCTCGCCGATTCCGCACTGGTCGTCGGCAGCACCTTCGACAAGTTCGGTACCGCACACCCGCGTGAGAACGCCGAGGTTCTCGCGCAGGTTTCCAAGGTTGTCGCCGATCTCGTCGACGCCACCAAGGAGCTCGTCGACGCGTAAACACCGTTCGGGCGCACCCCGTCCGAGCATCGAGTGGGCGTCGTCAGACCTGTGAAACCGATCCGATGCGGTCGAGCTGGTCGAGTGATCGTTCGTGAGGCAAGGGCCTGAATGCCGGTATCACCGGCGTTCAGGCCCTTTCGCCGTGCGGGAGGTCGTGGACGAGAATCCGGGCCACGGTCGGGATCGGGCGTAGATGGGTAGGCATCTGGGTTGTGGCGGTGGTCGGCAAACGGATGCGCGAGGTACCGCGAAGCCGCCGGGCGTGAGAGCGCAGGGCGGAGATCGCTTCGAGGCCTCGCGCCGGTGTGAAGTCGAGGAAACGGTGTGGGAGTCGGGAAAACGCTGTGCTGCAGCGCGACTGTCGGCTTCTGCGCGCTAGAGGCCTTCGCGTTCCATGGCGTCGTCGACGGCGTCTCGAACCGCCTCGAAGTCCTTTCCGGCGATCATCGCGTCGCCCATTGCGGCGTCGATGCGATCCGAGACTGCTGCATAACGTCGCTCCCACTCTTCCTTGTCTTCTCGCCAGTAACCCATCACGTGCATGTGCGTCGCGGGAATCGAGAGAGTTCGACGAAAATGGCTGCGGATGCGGCGAGCGGTCCTCGCCTCGACCGCACACCAGAGGTAGCCGATTCCCGCCGGCAACGCGGCGGTGGTCACTTCGGTGAGGAGAGTGTCGGCGTCGGGCAGCCACGTGTACGCCACGCGAGCCTTCGATGTGAACCGCAGCCGATCGCGTGGGTCGGCTGTGTGGCCGACGACGCGGACCTCGAGGTTGTGCGGCACTTGTTCGAGGATCCTGCCGATCGCGGGCAGACCTGCGTGGTCGGCAATCAGAACCAACCAGTCGATCTCTCCCGGTGGGCGGAACCATCCGCTCGCGCTCGACAGGCGGACACGATCCCCGGGGCGCGCACCGGTTGCCCACTGCGCTGCGCCACCGTGCCCGTGTAGTACGAAATCGATGTCCAACTCGCCGGCGGACGGGTCGTATCGGCGGACGGTGTAGCTGCGCGCGTGCGGCGGTTCGGTCGGAAAATGGACAAGGACTCGTTCGTCGGGCAGGCTGCTCGAGGCGAAACCGTGCAACCCCGACCCGCCGAAGGTGAGCCGGCGCAGATTCGCGGTCACCACCGTCGAGCGGAGGAGGGTCGCCTCGTGGCGCGGCGCTTCGTCGGGCGGTGGTGTGCTCACGCCGTCATGGTATGGGCTGTCGGTGCGCTGACGAACCGGTGTCGGCAGTGTCGGCGGATGTCCCGGACGACACGCCGATGAACTCCCGCGGGGGTGTTCAGGCCTGGGGAAACCAGCGAATTGCAACGATGTGACTCACAACATCTCGCGCTATGTGCTTCTGTCGGCCACTAGGTGTAGTGTCTTGAGCACTGGGGGACCACAACGCGGAACGCATCGAGCGAAGCTCCGGCAATCGGTCTGATCGGTGGCGAACATCATTTACATCGGCCTTCGCGGCCAAGCGAAAGAGGGACTCTCAATGGACATCACCGTTTACACCAAGCCCGCTTGCGTTCAGTGCACTGCCACCTACCGCGCTCTCGACAAGGCCGGTATCGAATACAACGTCATCGACATCACCGAGGATGCCGAAGCCCGCGATTACGTGATGGCCCTCGGATACCTCCAGGCTCCCATCGTGGTTGCCGGCGAGGATCACTGGTCGGGCTTTCGCCCCGATCGCATCAAGTCTCTCACCGTCGCTGCTTGAAGCGCGACCGTGTCGGCGGCAGACGATGTCGTCGACACTTCTGAATAGTCGAGGGTTCTCAGTAGTAGAGGGTGTCAGGCACCTCGTAGAGAAGTGGTGATGACCGATGACCTCGCTGGTCTACTTTTCCAGCGTGTCGGAGAACACCCACCGATTCGTCCAACGGCTCGGTTTACCTGCGACACGCATTCCCATTCGTGACCGTGACGGCTCGTTCCAGGTCGACGAGCCCTTCGTCTTGATTCTTCCCACCTACGGGGGCGGAACCACGGCGATGGGCCGTGACACCAGTTATGTGCCGAAGCCGGTCATTCGTTTTTTGAACAACATTCACAACAGGTCGTTGATCCGAGCAGTGATCGCGGCGGGGAACACCAATTTCGGTGAATCCTATTGCTATGCAGGAAACATCATTTCCCAGAAATGCCAAGTTCCCTATCTGTACCGGTTCGAACTCATGGGCACTGCCGAGGACGTCGAACGGGTTCGAGAAGGCTTGGGGGAGTTCTGGAATCATCTCGAAGCAGAGAAGGAGCACGGGCAGTGGCGCCAACCATCACTGACACCATCGCGGCAGGAAGTGTAGAGCGGGACGCACGCGGCGGTGATTCCACCAACGGCCTCGACTACCACGCACTCAATGCCATGCTCAACCTGTACGACGCCAACGGTGAAATCCAGTTCGACATGGATGTCGCCGCAGCCCGGCAGTACTTCCTGCAGCACGTCAACCAGAACACCGTGTTCTTCCACAATCTCGACGAGAAGCTCGACTACCTCGTCGAGGAGAACTACTACGAGCCCGAGGTGCTCGATCAGTATTCACGCACGTTCGTGAAGTACCTGATCGACCAGGCATACGCCAAGAAGTTCCGATTCCCGACCTTCCTCGGCGCGTTCAAGTACTACACCTCGTACACGCTCAAGACGTTCGACGGTAAGCGCTACCTCGAGCGTTTCGAGGACCGTGTCTGCATGGTGGCGCTCACCCTGGCCGCAGGCGATGAAGATCTGGCCGTCAAGCTCGTAGACGAGATCATCGCCGGCCGCTTCCAGCCTGCCACCCCCACTTTCCTCAACTCCGGCAAGAAGCAGCGCGGCGAGCCCGTTTCCTGCTTCCTGCTGCGCATCGAAGACAACATGGAGTCCATCGGGCGTTCCATCAATTCGGCCCTGCAGCTGTCCAAGCGCGGTGGCGGAGTTGCTCTGCTGCTCACCAACATTCGTGAGCACGGCGCCCCGATCAAGAAAATCGAGAACCAGAGCTCGGGTGTCATCCCGATCATGAAGCTCCTCGAGGACTCGTTCTCCTACGCCAACCAGCTCGGTGCCCGTCAGGGCGCCGGAGCGGTGTACCTGCACGCGCACCACCCCGACATCTACCGCTTCCTCGACACCAAGCGTGAGAACGCCGACGAGAAGATCCGCATCAAGACGCTGTCCTTGGGTGTCGTGATCCCGGACATCACCTTCGAACTGGCGAAGAAGAACGAGGACATGTACCTGTTCTCGCCGTACGACGTCGAGCGCATCTACGGCGTACCGTTCTCCGATATCGACGTCTCCGAGAAGTACTACGAGATGGTCGACGACAAGCGAATCCGCAAGTCCAAGATCAAGGCTCGCGAATTCTTCCAGACCGTCGCCGAGCTGCAGTTCGAGTCGGGCTACCCGTACATCATGTTCGAGGACACGGTGAACCGGGCCAACCCGATCGACGGCAAGATCACGCACTCGAATCTGTGCTCGGAGATCCTGCAGGTGTCCACCCCGTCCGAGTTCAACGACGACCTCTCGTACTCGAAGGTCGGCAAGGACATCTCCTGCAACCTGGGTTCGCTGAACATCGCGAAGACCATGGACTCACCGGATTTCGGCCGGACCATCGAAGTGGCAATCCGCGGGTTGACGGCCGTCTCCGATCAGACACACATCTATTCGGTGCCTTCGATCGAAGTAGGCAACAACGACTCTCACGCCATCGGCCTCGGTCAGATGAACTTGCACGGATACCTCGCTCGTGAGCGAATCTTCTACGGCTCCGAAGAGGGCATCGACTTCACCAACATCTACTTCTACACGGTGCTGTTCCACGCTTTGCAGGCGTCGAACAAGATTGCCATCGAACGTGGTTCACACTTCAAGGGTTTCCCGCAGTCCAAGTACGCCTCGGGAGAGTTCTTCGACAAGTACACCGATCAGGCCTGGGAGCCGGCAACCGACAAGGTTCGCGGACTCTTCGCCGATGCGAAGCTGCACATCCCCACCCAGGACGACTGGCGTGAGCTGAAGGCTTCCATCCAGAAGCACGGTATCTACAACCAGAACCTTCAGGCCGTCCCGCCGACCGGCTCGATCTCGTACATCAACTACTCCACCAGCTCCATCCACCCGGTGGCGTCGAAGATCGAGATTCGTAAGGAAGGCAAGATCGGCCGCGTCTACTACCCGGCGCCTTACCTGACCAACGACAACCTGGAGTACTACCAGGATGCCTACGAAATCGGGTACGAGAAGATCGTCGACACCTACGCGGCTGCGACGCAGCACGTCGACCAGGGACTGTCCCTGACCCTGTTCTTCAAGGACACCGCCACCACTCGCGACATCAACAAGGCGCAGATCTACGCGTGGCGCAAGGGCATCAAGACGCTGTACTACATCCGTCTGCGTCAGATGGCACTCGAAGGCACCGAGGTCGAGGGCTGCGTTTCCTGCATGTTGTAAGGGGGCTCCGCCCCCTGTGCGCCTTTTCGGTAGTGACCGCTACCGAAAAGGCGCACAGCCGAACGAAGTGAGGAACTTAATGGTCAAGCTGGTCAGTCGCGTTTCCGCGATCAACTGGAACCGCGTCCAGGACGAGAAGGACGCCGAGGTGTGGGACCGCCTCGTCAGCAACTTCTGGCTCCCCGAAAAGGTGCCGGTCTCCAACGACATCCCGTCCTGGGGAACCCTGACCGCCCAGGAAAAGCAGCTCACGATGCGTGTCTTCACGGGTCTGACGTTGCTCGACACCATCCAGGGCACCGTCGGGGCGGTCAGCCTCATCCCCGACGCCATCACCCCCCACGAAGAAGCGGTGTACACCAACATCGCCTTCATGGAATCGGTGCACGCCAAGAGCTACAGCTCCATCTTCTCCACGCTCGCCGCGACACCCGACATCGACGACGCGTTCCGCTGGTCGGAAGAGAACCCGAACCTGCAGCGCAAAGCGCAGATAGTGCTCGACTACTACAACGGTGAGTCGCCGCTCAAGCGCAAGGTCGCCTCGACGCTGCTCGAGAGCTTCCTCTTCTACTCCGGTTTCTACCTGCCGATGTACTGGTCCTCACGGGCCAAGCTCACCAACACCGCCGACCTGATCCGCCTCATCATCCGCGACGAGGCCGTGCACGGCTACTACATCGGCTACAAGTACCAGAAGGGTCTCGAGCAGCTCACCGAGCCCGAGCGCGAAGAGCTCAAGAACTACACGTTCGAGCTGCTCTTCGAGCTCTACGAAAACGAAGTCGACTACACCCAGGACCTTTACGACGGCGTCGGCCTGACCGAGGACGTCAAGAAGTTCCTGCGCTACAACGCCAACAAGGCCCTCAACAACCTCGGTTACGAAGGCCTCTTCCCGAAGGACGAGACGGATGTCAATCCGGCTATCCTGTCGGCACTGTCGCCCAACGCCGACGAGAACCACGACTTCTTCTCCGGCTCCGGCAGCTCCTACGTCATCGGCAAGGCCGTCAACACCGAAGACGACGACTGGGACTTCTAGAGCGAGCTGATCACGCACAACAGGAGATCCGCTGCCACGAGCTCGACGGGCAGTGGATCTCCTGTTGTGCGGGGAAATGATGTGCGTCCGGCCTGTTTCGAAGCCGGCCCCAATCGTAAGTGGTTGCTTCCGACAGTGTTACGCCGTCGGATGGGCACTGGCGCCGACCGCTTCAGCGTACTGCTCGGACAGTGACCGTACTCGCACGTGAGGAACCGGTCGGCGATCGTCAGCGGGCAAACCAGGCCTGCGGCTTATCGTCGAGTGCCTTGGCCAGTCGCAGTTGCGAGGTGTCGGTCAGATCGGCGGGTAAGTCGTCGGGTGCGAACCAGGCCACCTCGAGATTTTCGTCGTCCGCGACGTGTGCGTCGCCACCGATCCACCTCGCCACGAAGCAGACGTCGAGGTACCGGGAGATGTCGCCGTTGGGGTAGGTGATCGGCTCGGTGACGTCCACGCTGGTGATGCGGACCAGTTCGATGTCGACTCCTGCCTCTTCCTTCGCTTCACGCACCGCCGCCGAGGACGGTTCTTCGCCGGGTTCGAGGATCCCGGACACCACTGCCCACTGGCCGCTGTCGGCCCGACGGGTCAGCAGGACACGACCGGCCTCGTCGCGGATGACCACGCTGACTCCCGAGAGCCACAGCGGGGCGTGACCGACCTTCTCGCGCAGGCGGAGTACAAAATCGGGAACCGGCATCGTTGTCAGCTCGAATAGCCGTTGAAGGTGGCCTGCAGGTCGTCCAGCACGGCGCGTGCCGCCGTGAGGCCGTTGCCGTTCCAGATCTGATCCTCGGCGACGAACACGCGTCGATCCGCGACGGCGCCGAGATCCTGCCACTGATCACTTTTCATCACGTCGATGCCGTAGCTGCGTCCGCCGGATCCGTCGAACAGCACGTAGATGATGTCGCCTTCGGCATCGGCGAGGCGATCGGCAGGGATGTCGGCCGTCGGAGTATCGGTCAGACGCTGGACCGGCGGCCGCTGTGCGCCGATGTCGCCGAGGATCTGCCCGGGAAAGGACGCCGGCCCTTCGAGCTGCACATTCCTGGTACCGAACCGGACAACCGAGGCCTGCGATTGTGATGCGTTCAACGAGGCGCCGACACGGGTGGCGTCCTCCTCGTAACGTCGAAGTTCTCCGGCCGCCGCTTCCGCCCGGCCCAAAGCTTGACCGGCCAGCGCGAACTGCGCCTTCCAGTACACCGGATCGCTGCCGGCGAAGACGGTGGGAGCCACCGCGCCGAGCTTCGCGTACAAATCATCCGACGTGGGCGTGGAGCCGAGGATGAGGTCGGGTTTCGTGTCGGCGATCGCCTCGACATTCGGTGCACTCACCGGACCGATGCTGGGGATGTTCGAAATACCGGTACCGAGGTACGACGGCTGAGGTGAGTCGACACCGGTGGCTGCGCCCACGACGCGTTCCCACAGACCGAGAGCGCAGACCGCGTCCATCGACGCACTGTCGAGCACGACGATCCGCTGTGGATCGGACGGAACCTCCGACGTGCCTTCGGTGTGGACGACGTGTCGGTTCACGGCCGGCCCCGCTCCGCTGTCGGCCGCGGTCTGGGCCGGGCAGGCGGCAGCGGTGTCTCGCTCGATACCCATCACGGACGCGCCGGCGATAGACGTGGTGGTGCGGACGATGGTGCTCGCCGGATCGCCCGAGGAATCCGACGTGCACCCGGCCACGACGAGCATGGCGGCGGTGAGACCGAATAGGGAGATACGGCTGGCGGTCGCGCGAGAGAGTGCAGACAAGTCGACGGCTTCCTGTGTTGGCGGGCGCCGTTCAGGTTAGCCGTTGGACTCCGGTACCTCGAACGCATCCGACAGATCGTCGAGGATGAGGTGAGCACCCTGGATGCTCACGGGCGTCATCCAGCGTGCGTCGTCGACGTCGACGACGCGGCCGTGCAGCATCTTCCACAGCGGGCTCTCGAGGAACGGTTTGGCGGCCGCAGCACTCTTGCCGTCCGGATCGTGCCAGGTGGTGACGAAGATGACGTCGGCGTCGACGTCGGTGATCAACTCGGGACTGATCGCAGACATGATGCTCGACGGATCAGCGGGGTCGGGGCCCTGGTTGTCCGGCCGTCTGATTCCCGCATCCTGCAGGACGATGCCGCTGAACGAGGTGGTGCGGTACAGCCGGGCGGTAGGTTCACCGGCGAATCGGACCACGGACACGACGGGATTGTCGGCCTTGGCGTTGATCTCGGCGCCGACTGCCGACGCGCGGGCCTGATACTCGTCGATCTTCTGATCGGCAAGTGATTCCTTGCCGAGCGCTTCGCCGACCAGACGGATGTTCTCTTTCCACGTCGGTCCGGTGCTTCGCGTGAAGACGGTGGGTGCGATAGCCGACAGTTGGTCGTATCGCTTGCCGTCGCGTACCTCGGCGGAAATGATCAAGTCGGGCTGTAGTGCCGCGATCTTCTCGAGGCTGGCTTCGCCGACCTTTCCCACGGACACGGCGTCGGCGGCAAATTCGTCGCGGGACGAACCGAGGTAGTCGGGGAGTCCGTCCTCGCGATAGTCCACATATCCGACCAGGGGCGATTCGAGGAGAAGGACGGCATCGGTGAAACTGTTGTCAAGGGTGACGATGCGCTGCGGTGCCGACGGGATAGTGGTGGTGCCACGGAACTGCTCGACCGTACGGGGGAACGAGTCCGAACCGGTGGTTCCGGCGGCCGGCGCCGCGGATTCGGAAGAACTCGAGCAGGCCGGGACGATCAGAGCGATCGAGACGGCAAATGCCATGACGGCGGTGTGGCGTGGTCGGAATTTCACGTGCTTGGATCCCCCGTAGTCGATGTGAGTTAGGCAGACCTTATCAGCGGAGTGGGTCGAGAGCCGAGCGAGGCAGTGGCCTGTGGCGGATGCGACACGCCGGATCCGGTGGTGTGATGGAAGGCGCCGGGAACATAAACCGCAGGTCGTTCGTTGCCGCCGCGCGGAAACGGCCACTCGAGTACGACGCAGAGTAGGACCGGGTCGCGGTGGCCGGGAGTCACGGTCTACGATTCGATGAGCGCAAGCCAGAGACCGCCATCCCGCAGCCCGGGGTGTCGGACGACAGGAGCGGAGCCGGCGGCGCGACCAACGGCTCTGAAGCGGAGCCTGCGGAGCGACCAAAGGCACAATCAGGAGGATCAGTGACTGCCGTAGCGCCCCAGCCAGTCCCCACGATAGCTGCAGCCAGGCCTTACCCGCCGCGGCAGGGACCCAAGGGCTCATTCATTTTCAAGATGATCACGACCACCGACCCCAAGGTGCTCGGGATCATGTACTTGGCGACTTCCATTGCCTTCTTCCTCATCGGCGGCCTGATGGCCCTGATGATGCGTGCGGAACTCGCCGTCCCCGGCATGCAGTTCCTCTCGAACGAGCAGTTCAACCAGCTGTTCACCATGCACGGCACCATCATGCTGCTGCTGTACGCGACGCCGATCGTCTTCGGTTTCGCCAACTACATTCTTCCGCTGCAGATCGGCGCGCCCGACGTGGCGTTCCCGCGTCTGAACGCGTTCAGCTACTGGCTGTACCTCTTCGGCGCGATCATCACCACCGCGGGCTTCGTGACGCCCGGTGGCGCTGCCGACTTCGGTTGGACGGCATATACCCCGCTGACCAGCGCGCTGCACAGTCCGGGCGTCGGAGCCGACCTGTGGATCATGGGTCTGGCCGTTGCCGGCCTGGGCACCATCCTCGGTGGCGTCAACATGATCACCACGGTGATCTGCCTGCGTGCACCCGGTATGACCATGTTCCGTATGCCGATCTTCACCTGGAACATCTTCATCACCAGCATCCTGATCCTGCTGGCGTTCCCGCTGCTGACCGCCGCGTTCA
The DNA here is from genome assembly GCF_049739425.1 of Rhodococcus sp. 27YEA15. Lineage (NCBI taxonomy): Bacteria > Bacillati > Actinomycetota > Actinomycetes > Mycobacteriales > Nocardiaceae > Rhodococcus > Rhodococcus sp. 27YEA15. The sequence goes on along the minus strand of NZ_JBMHHW010000001.1, from coordinate 2,895,582 downwards.
TGGGTCTGTTCGTCGATCGACACCTCGGTGGTCACATCTTCGACCCGGCCACCGGCGGTGTGCTGTTGTGGCAGCACCTGTTCTGGTTCTTCGGTCACCCCGAGGTGTACATCATCGCGCTGCCGTTCTTCGGTATCGTTTCGGAGATCTTCCCGGTCTTCAGCCGTAAGCCGATCTTCGGCTACAGCGGTCTGGTGTACGCGACGCTGGCCATCGCCGCTCTCTCGATCGCGGTGTGGGCTCACCACATGTACGCCACCGGAGCCGTGCTGCTGCCGTACTTCTCGTTCATGACGTTCCTGATCGCCGTGCCGACAGGTGTGAAGATATTCAACTGGATCGGCACGATGTGGAAGGGACAGTTGACGTTCGAGTCACCGATGCTCTTCTCGCTCGGCTTCCTGATCACCTTCCTCTTCGGTGGTCTCTCCGGCGTCATCCTCGCCAGCCCGCCGCTCGACTTCCACGTCACCGACAGTTACTTCGTCGTCGCGCACTTCCACTACGTGGTCTTCGGCACGGTCGTGTTCGCCACATACGCCGGTATCTACTTCTGGTTCCCGAAGATGACCGGTCGCATGATGGACGAGCGCCTGGGCAAGTGGCACTTCTGGACCACGTTCGTCGGTTTCCACGGCACGTTCCTCGTCCAGCACTGGCTCGGTGCCGAGGGTATGCCGCGTCGCTACGCGGACTACCTGCCCTCCGACGGCTTCACCACGCTGAACACGATTTCGACGATATTCGCGTTCGTCCTCGGCGCCTCGACGTTGCCGTTCATCTGGAACGTGTTCAAGAGCTACCGATACGGTGAGATAGTCACCGTGGACGATCCATGGGGTTACGGCAACTCGCTCGAATGGGCAACCACCTGCCCGCCGCCGCGACACAACTTCACGGAACTTCCACGAATCCGTAGTGAACGTCCGGCCTTCGAGCTGCACTACCCGCACATGGTCGAGCGGATGCGCGCCGAAGCCCACGTCGGCCCGGGTCACGGCGGCAAGAACGTGAGCCAGGTTCTCGAAGACGCCCGCCACGAGCCGATCACGGTCGATGGTGAAGGCGAGCCCGGAACCGACACCCACCGGTAATACCGGCGTCAGATGAACAACGACAAGGCCCCGCCCGAATCCGGGTGGGGCCTTCTCGTTTGGCACACAGCTCGATTCGAACACACGAATGTCCTTCGCGGCGCGAGCCCAAAAAAATATGATCGGAGTTTTCGGTGGGTGCATTGGACACCACTGTTCTGGTGACTGTGACCGGATTGGATCGGCCCGGCGTCACCTCCGTACTGTTCGCGACTTTGGCGCGGCACGACGTGAGCCTGCTCGACGTCGAACAGGTAGTGATCCGTGGTCGGCTCACCCTCGGCGTCCTCGTCGTCTGCCCCAGCGACCCGGAATCGCTGCAGGAAGAACTCGAAGAGGCGATGGCGACTGTCGGCATGAACATCGACATCGAGATCGGTGCCGATCAAGGCCGTCCGGCGATTTCCACACACGCAGTAGTCGTCCTCGGTAGCCCGGTCAACGCGCGTGCCATGCGATCCGTCGCCCGCGAACTGGCAAAGCAGGGTGCGAACATCGACTCCATCCGGGGCGTCGCCGACTACCCCGTCACGGGCCTCGAACTGAGCGTCAGCTCTGCGGGAACGGACGAGGCCGACACCAACCTGCGCACCGGCCTGGCCGAGGTCGCCGCTCTCGAGAATGTCGACATCGCTGTCGAGCGGGCCGGTCTTGCACGTCGCGCCAAGCGCTTGATCGTCTTCGACGTCGACTCGACTCTCGTCCAGGGCGAGGTCATCGAGATGCTGGCTGCGAAGGCGGGAGTCGAAGACGAGGTTCGGGCGGTCACCGAGGCCGCGATGCGTGGCGAGATCGACTTCACCGAATCGCTGCATCAGCGGGTGGCGACACTTGCCGGGCTGGACGCGTCCGTCATCGACGAGGTCGCGGAAAGCATCGAACTGACGCCGGGGGCGCGCACCACCATCCGTACCCTGCGTCGTCTCGGATTTCACTGCGGTGTGGTCTCCGGCGGGTTCCGCCAGGTCATCGAAGGTCTCGCCCACGATCTGGAACTCGACTTCGTGCATGCGAACACCCTCGAGATCGTCGACGGCAAGCTGACCGGGCGCGTGATCGGCGAGATCGTCGACCGTGCCGCCAAGGCGGTGGCGTTGCGGAAGTTCGCCGACCAGGTGGGTGTGCCGATGGAACAGACCGTCGCAGTGGGGGACGGTGCCAACGACATCGACATGCTCAATGCCGCCGGCCTCGGTATCGCGTTCAATGCGAAGCCGGCGCTCCGCGAGGTTGCCGATGCAGCGCTGTCCCACCCGTTCCTCGACGCGGTGCTCTTCGTCCTCGGGGTGACCCGTGACGAGGTCGAAGCAGCCGACGCGCGCGACGGCGTCGTTCGGCGCGTTCCCATCACGTGATCGGCGACGAGGCACCGGCATCGGGTCCCGACGCGGGTTGGCGTGCCCGCCATGCGGTGCTGGCGGGCGGATACGGCGGACGCGACGATCCGCAGGACCCGGCGGCAGTATTGGCGATGCCGATCGTTCTACACATTCCGAAGGCCGCACCGCCGTCCCGGACTGCCCTGCTCGAAGCCGCGGCGTCGGCAGCGGTGGCGTTATGCCTGGACGAGCGAGTCGGCGTATCTGCCGACGGCGAACCAGGGCCGTGGCACGAGGACTACTCGGCCTGGGTCGGCGCGCGCATTCGTAAGGTGTCGCGGCGGGCGCGTGGCGCTCAGTGGACTGCCGCCCAGGGCGTGGACGGGATCACCGTCGAGGTCGGGGGCGCCCAAGCGAGAGCGCTCGTGCCCGGACCGGTCGGTCTTCTCGATCCGCGGGTCAAGAAGTTGCAAATCGGTGGGACAGATCTCGAGCACGACGATCCGGGCCCGCCCGAGGCCGGGCTACCGGTGCTGTGGGTCGATCCCACCCTGGAGATGACGGTGGGCAAGGCGTCGGCTCAGGTGGGCCACGCGTCGATGTTGTTGGCTGCGGCGATGGCAGATCAACGGTGTTGGGAGTGGGCACGCACCGGATTCCGATGCTCGGTCCGAGAGGCGACGCCGGCGCAGTGGCGTACTGCCGTGGACCGTCTCGGGCGCTCCGAGGCGATAGCCGTTCGCGATGCCGGATTCACCGAGGTTGCTCCTGGTTCGATGACCGTGATCGCCGTCCCGGGATAGGCCTTCGGGAACAGTCCAGTTCCGGCAACTTGGCTATGGATGATCGGTCCAGTGAGCCGGAAGATGGTCGAGTGCTTATTCGTCGTTTCATCTCGTTGTTCGTCGGGTTGTGGTTGTACGGGTTCTCGATGGCCATGATGATCACCGCCGGCCTGGGGCTCGATCCGTGGGATGTGTTCCACCAAGGCGTTTCCCGGCACGTCCCGCTCAGTTTCGGGGTGATCACGGCGGTCACCGGGGTGGTGGTTCTCCTGCTCTGGATACCACTGCGGCAACGCCCGGGCTTCGGGACGGTGGCGAATGTGGTCGTCATAGCCATTGCAGTGGATACCTCACTGGCCTTCTTGCCGGTGTTCGAGTCGATACCGGTTCGTGCCACCATTCTGGTCGCCGGGATCTTCCTCAACGGTCTTGCCGCGGTGCTCTACATCGGAGCGGGTATGGGGCCGGGGCCCCGCGACGGGCTGATGACCGGTCTGGTTGCGCGCACCGGGTTGTCGGTGCGCTTGATCCGCACCTGCATCGAGGTAGCGGTTCTGGCCACCGGCTGGCTGCTCGGCGGTACCGTCGGCGTCGGAACCGTGCTCTACGCCGTCGCGATCGGGCCGATCATTCAGCTGTTGGTCAAGGTGCTTCCCGATTCGATGGGGGCTGCCGTGGTCGGTGACCGCCGCTCCGATCGCAGGGCCACGACGGTCGGGCCGCTCAACGACACCTCGGATCCGGCCGAGACGGGATCGGTCGAGATCGGCTCTCCGGACGCGGTCGACGAATCGAATACCGGGACCAGCGATCTCGAGAACCAGTCCGGCGTTGCGACCGTCACCCGAGCGGGGCCGCCGGAGTGCAGGACGAGTAGCCAGCTGTAGTCACCGAGCGGGCGCCCCGACTTGTCGTGCGAGCGAACGTCCGCCCCGTCGATCCACGCCTGAAGCGTGCGCTGCGAGTCGTCGTACCAGGCCAGGTCGTCGAATTCGATTCCGTCGACGTCGAACCACACCAGGTCGGGTCGGGCGATCCGGCGTCGACCCTCGAAGAATTCCGGTTGCCGCAGAGCTGGTGCGCTGCGGCGCAATTCGAGCACACGGGAGAGGAACCGAACCAACGACCGATCCGCGCAGGCCCAGTTCAGCGGCCAGGAGTCGGCGCCGGCTGCATGCTCGGGGACACAGTACGCGTTGTTGTTGCCACCCAGGCTGTGCCCGAACTCGTCTCCTGCGGTGATCATCGGTGTACCGGTCGAGAGGATCAGGGTGGCCAGTAGCGCGCGAACGTGTCGTGACCGGGCCTCGAGTATCGCCGGATCGTCGGTGGGTCCTTCGATTCCGTGGTTGTCCGAATCGTTGTGGTCGGTCCCGTCACGGTTGTCTTCACCGTTGGCCTCGTTGTGTTTGTCGTTGTATGCCACCAGATCTGCGGCAGTGAATCCATCGTGCGCGGTGACGAAGTTGATCGACGCCCAGGGCCGTCGCCCGGCGCCGCCGAACACGTCCTCGGAACCGGCAATTCTCGACGCCAGTGTCCGTACGCCAGTTCGGCCATTCCAGAACTGTCGAATTGTGCTGCGGTACTTGTCATTCCACTCCGACCACTGTAGTCCGAAATTGCCGACTTGATATCCGTCGGCCGTCGCGTCCCACGGTTCGGCGATCAGTTTGCGCCGCGTCAGAACGGGATCGGCGGAAATGGCGGACAACACGGCGGCACGTTGGTCGAAGGAACCTCCACGCGATCGACCGAGTGCACTGGCCAGGTCGAAGCGGAAGCCGTCCACTCCCAACTCGGTGGCCCAGTAGCGGAGGCTGTCGGTGATCATGCGCACTGCTATCGGTGAACTCGCGTCGACGGTGTTGCCGCACCCGGTCAGGTCGACGTCCCGGCCGTCACCGTCGAGCAGGTAGTACCCGGGTCCGTCCAAACCTCGCCAGCTGACGCTGATTCCGTCGACACCCTGTTCGCAGGTGTGGTTGTAGACGACGTCGAGGATCACCTCGATTCCGGCGGCGTGCAGGGTGTCGACCATGATGCGGAACTCGGTGACCTCGTTGCCGGGTGTGGACGCGTAGCCGGGATGCGGTGCGAAGTACGAGGCTGTCGAATAGCCCCAGTGGTTGCGCATGCCCCGCTCGCGAACGCTGCTCTCGGTGAGAAATGCCTGGACCGGTAGCAGTTCCACCGCGGTCACGCCCAGGGACCGGAGATGGTCGATCACCGCAGGGGCGGTCAGGCCCAGGTACGTGCCGCGGTGCGGCTCGGGGACGTCCGGATGAACGGCCGTGTACGCGCCGACGTGAAGCTCGTAGATCACGGTCTCCTCCCACGGTGTCTCGAGCCGTACCGTGGACGGCTGCAATGGGGGAGTGACGATGGCGAGGGGCACGTTGCCGAGCGAGTCGACGGCGGACGGTTCGCCGAACGGATCGCCGTCGTGGGCCAGCAGTGTCCGGTGATCGCCGAGTTCACCGACGATGCGGCGGGCCCACGGATCGAGTAGCAACTTGTTGGTGTTCATCCGAAGCCCGGCGCGCGGATTCCACGGACCGCTCGCCCGGAACCCGTAACGCCGGCCGGCGCCGACACCGGGCACGATGGCATGCCAGATGCCGTACGTGTGTTGACGGAGTTCGATCCGTTCCTCGGAACCGTCGGAACCGATCAGACAGACGTACACCGTGGATGCGGCGGGAGCATGCACGGCGAACTGGGTTCCGCCGTCGACGACGGTGGCACCGAGTGGGAACGGAGAGCCCGGAATCTGGGGGTGAGATTCGATGAGAAGCGACACGCAAGGTGATCCTGCCGTGGATGCCCGGAGAATGTGCGAGAAGATAGTCCGGTGCCGCTACCTGATCCTGATCTGCTCATCGATTTCGACAACGTACTCGTCCGCCGGGGTGGAACCACTCTGGTGGGTCCGGTCACCTGGAAAGTAGAGCTCGACGAGCGTTGGGTGGTCTTGGGACCCAACGGCGCGGGCAAGACCTCGCTGCTGCGGATAGCTGCGGGAGAGAGTTTCCCCACCAGCGGCACCGCACACCTGTTGGGCGAGGTTCTCGGGCGTGTCGACGTCAGCGAACTTCGCCCGCGGATAGGACTGTCGTCGTCCTCGTTGGCAAATCGGGTTCCGGCCGACGAGAAGGTCAGTGACCTCGTCGTCTCGGCGGGCTACGCCGTGCTCGGGCGTTGGCGTGAGGCGTACGAGACGATGGACACTTCGCGCGCCGTCGAAATGCTCGAAAGTCTCGGTGCGCAGCATCTGGCCGACCGAACGTACGGAACTCTCTCCGAAGGTGAGCGTAAGCGGGTGTTGATCGCCCGAGCGTTGATGACCGATCCCGAACTGCTGCTACTCGACGAGCCGGCTGCCGGGCTCGACCTGGGTGGGCGTGAGGATCTGGTGGCCAGGCTCGCGGAGTTGGCAGCCGATCCGGATGCTCCCGCCACCGTCCTGATCACACACCACGTCGAGGAGATTCCGCCGGGATTCACTCACGCCCTTCTGCTCAAGGAAGGCGGCGTGGTCGCCCAGGGACTGCTCGACGAGGTGATCACGGCCCAGAACCTGACCGAGGCGTTCAGTCAGCCGATCAGCCTCGATCACGTGGACGGACGGTACTTCGCTCGGCGCACCGGGAGCGTGACCGCGCACTGACGCCTCGGCGAGATCGACGACCTGACAAGTGACGTCGATCTCGCACCGCGTAAGTTCCAAATACATGGCTGACGTGAACGAGAACCAGGTACCCACTCCCAAGGACGCTTCCACGGTGATCCTGGTCCGAGATGCCGAGTCCGGCATCGAGGTCTTTCTGATCCGGCGCGTCCAGGCGATGGCGTTCGCGGGTGGGATGACGGTGTTCCCCGGCGGCGGCGTCGACAAGTCGGATGCGACGGCGGAGGTGGAGTGGGCCGGTCCGTCACCGCAATGGTGGGCAGAGCGTTTCGGAACCGACGTGGCTCGCGCGAAGTCACTGGTCTGTGCCGCCGTCCGGGAGACGTTCGAGGAGTGTGGCGTGTTGTTGGCCGGGCCGACGGCCGACAGCATCGTCGCCGATACGTCCGGTTATGCGCAGGATCGGGCGGCGCTGGAAAAGCACGAGCTGTCCTTCAGCCAATTCTTGAAGAAGGAGAACTTGGTTCTGCGCACCGATCTGCTCCGCCCGTGGGCGAACTGGATCACGCCGATCGGCGAAGCGCGTCGATACGACACCCGGTTCTTCGTCGCCGCCGCGCCGGACGGTCAGATCGCCGACGGTGTGACGTCGGAGGCCGCGGAGGTTCGCTGGCAGAGCCCGCAGGATGCCCTGACACACTGGCGTGGCGGCGGCAGTGTCCTGCTGCCGCCGACGTGGTCGCAGCTCACGCATCTGGCCGAATTCACCTCGGTGGCGCAGATCTTGGCGGCCGAGCCGCAGATCCCCGTCATCCTGCCGACGTTGATCACGGACGACGAAACCTTGCGGGTGGAGTTCCCGAATCAGGAGGGTTACTACATCGCCGGACCGCATCCGTGGTCGGCGCGGACGGCCAAGTAGCCTCTCGAGCATGGCTGAATTCGTAACTCTCGAGGTGTCCGACGGCGTCGGCACGATCCGTCTGGCGCGCCCGCCCATGAACGTCTTGAACCGACAGGTCCAAGACGAACTTGCCGCAGCGGCCCGAGCGGCGACCGTGGACAAGTCGATCGAAGCGGTCATCGTCTACGGCGGAGAGAAGGTCTTCGCGGCCGGCGCCGACGTGAAGGAAATGGCCGAGCTCGACTACGGCCACATGCGGGACGCGATAGCCGGAATTCAGGGCGGTCTCGGTGCGCTCGCCTCGATCCCGAAGCCCACCGTCGCCGCGATCACCGGATACGCCCTCGGCGGTGGACTCGAAGTGGCACTGTCCGCGGACCGTCGCATCGTCGGCGACAATGCCAAACTGGGAGTACCCGAAATTCTGCTCGGCATCATTCCCGGTGGCGGCGGAACTCAGCGTCTGGCCAGGCTGATCGGACCGGCGAAGGCGAAGGATCTGGTGTTCACCGGTCGGTTTGTCGGGGCAGACGAAGCCTTGGCGATCGGTCTGGTGGATCAGGTGGTCGCACCCGACGACGTGTATACAGCAGCGCGGACATGGGCATCACAGTTCGTCGGCGGTGCCGGCCGGGCTCTCGCCGCTGCCAAGGCTGCGATCGACGAAGGGTTGAACACCGATCTCGAGACGGGTCTCAAGCTGGAGCAGCATCTGTTCGCGGGTCTCTTCGCCACCAAGGATCACCAGATCGGTATGGATTCGTTCATCGCGAACGGTCCGGGGAAAGCCGAGTTCACCGGAGAGTAAATTCACCAAAACTAGAACTTGTTCATCACTTACTACCGAGTAGGATAGTCGCCATGACTGCCAGCCCGAATGACGACGCAACCGTCACGCCACCCGACGCCGTCGAGACTCCCGTGGTCGACCCAGCACCACGGCCGCATGCCACGGTGGAAGAGGTCGAGGCCGCTCGGAAAGACACCAAACTCGCCCAGGTGCTCTACCACGACTGGGAAGCGGAGACCTACGACGAGAAGTGGTCGATCTCGTACGACGAACGCTGCATCGATTACGCGCGCGGTCGATTCGACGCCGTAGCAGGCGACCAGCCGCTGCCGTACGAGCGTGCTCTCGAACTGGGCTGCGGAACGGGCTTCTTCCTGCTCAACCTCATGCAGGGCGGGGTCGCCAAGACCGGCTCGGTCACCGACCTGTCGCCCGGCATGGTCAAGGTTGCACTGCGTAACGCCGAGGGGCTCGGTCTGCCCGTCGACGGTCGCGTCGCCGACGCGGAGACCATCCCGTACGAGGACAACACCTTTGATCTCGTCGTCGGTCATGCGGTGCTCCATCACATCCCGGACGTGGAGAAGTCGCTGCGTGAGGTCATTCGTGTCCTCAAGCCCGGCGGGCGGTTCGTCTTCGCCGGTGAGCCCACCACGGTCGGAAACTTCTACGCACGCTGGCTCGGCCGGGCGACATGGGAGGCCACCACTCGCATCACCAAACTGCCGTTTCTCGCAGACTGGCGCAGGCCGCAGGCCGAACTCGACGAGTCGTCGCGCGCCGCTGCGCTCGAGGCCGTCGTCGACATCCACACTTTCGACCCCACCGACCTCGAGAACATCGCGAAGGCCGCCGGAGCCGATCAGGTCCACGCCGCCACCGAGGAGTTCGCCGCGGCGCTTCTCGGCTGGCCGGTGCGTACCTTCGAGGCTGCAGTTCCGCCGGAGAAGCTCGGCTGGGGCTGGGGCCGTTTCGCTTTCGGTGGGTGGAAGAAGCTCAGCTGGGTCGACGAGAAGATCTTGCGGCATGTGGTTCCTCGCGGATTCTTCTACAACGTGATGATCACCGGCGTGAAGCCCGGAAGCTGACATTGGGCTACGACTTCACGCCGAGCGATGTGACCTATCTCGGAAGCGATTGCGCAGCAGAGGCTTTGGCGGAGGTGGATCGGCTCGAACTGTCCACGCGTACGCGCCTGGCCGACATCGGCCGGGCGCGTACGCGTTTCGGTGATCGCATGCCCGCGCTGGTCGATACCGTCCTGCTTCGGCGCAAAGCGGCCGCGAAGCTGCCGGGCAGTGCGAACTGGTTGTTCACCGACGACGCGATGCAGCAGGCGACTCCCGGATCGGTTGCAGCGCATCGTGCGCAGCGGCTTCGTGGGCGTGACGTCCATGACGTGACGTGCTCGATCGGTGCGGAGCTGTATGCGCTCACCGGTGTCGCCGCCACGGTGATCGGCAGCGACATCGATGCGGTGCGACTGCAGATGGCTCGGCACAATGTGCCGACGGCAACACTGCTGCGCGCCGATGCGCTGCGTCCGACGACGCGAGGCACCGTCGTTCTCGCAGATCCGGCTCGCCGTTCCGGTGGCCGCCGGACCCACGATCCGGCGGCGCTCATGCCGCCGTTACCCGATCTTCTCGACGTGTACCGGGGCCGTGATCTGGCGGTCAAGTGCGCTCCCGGCCTCGATTTCGACAACCTCGGCTGGGACGGGGAAGTGGAGATCGTCTCCCTCGACGGTGGTGTCAAGGAAGCGTGCCTGTGGTCTGCCGGGCTCGCGAAGTCGGGTGTGACGCGTCGGGCGTCGGTGCTCCGATCCGACGGTACCGGCTGGGAGATCACCGACGCCGAGGACGACACCGTCGAGGAGAAGGCACCCGGTCGGTGGATCGTCGATCCGGACGGTGCGGTGGTGCGGGCCGGTCTGGTGCGCCACTACGCGGCGCGCCACGGCCTGTGGCAGCTCGATCCCCGGATCGCGTATCTGACCGGAGACAGCGTCCCGGACGGCGTGCGCGGCTTTCGTGTACTCGAGCAGATCAAGTACTCCGACAAACTGCTGCGTCAGACGTTGGCCAAGTACGACTGCGGTGTCGTCGAGATTCTCGTTCGCGGTGTCGATGTCGATCCCGCGCTGCTTCGTCCACGTCTCAAGCTCAAGGGTGCCACGTCGTTGAGTGTGGTGATCGCCCGAACAGGGCGTTCGGCATCGGCGTTCGTCTGTGAAGCGCCCCGAGCCGTGTGACGGGATCTGATCGGCTACTTGAACACGAACAGTTCACCGAGAGCGCTCGGTACCAGTACCTCGCCAGTGGGACCCACGGACGTCCCCACGGTGGCTCCTACCGCGCCGGGCAAGGTGTCCTGATCCAGGGTCTCGCCGGAGGTGGTGTCGAAGGTGAGCAGGCTGACCGCAGTGGTTCCGTCGCCGACGACGACGTACCCGGTGTTGCCCGCACTCTGCGCCGGGACTCCGAGGAGCACGAGATCCTTGCGCTCCCATACGAGTTCGGCATCGTCACCTTTATCTCTGATCGCGAGAAGATGACCGTTGGACCCGCCGCCCGGAATGATCAGGCCGTCGTCGGAGACGGATGTGTTGCCTGCGGAGTCGAATCCGAGGTCGTAACTCCACTTGCTCGCACCGCTGTCGGCGTCGAGTGCCCACAGCGTGCCCTTGGCATCGGTGGCGTACAGGGTAGTGCCGTCCTGGGACAGGCTGGGACTTGCCACGGCGCCCCCTGCCGCTGCCTGACTCGACCACTCGCGGGTGATCGACGGACTGTCGCCACCGGTGTATTTCATTGCAACCACCTGTCCGGTCTGCGCGCCGGGCGGTGTGAAGGTGAAGTAGAACCTGCCGCTCTCGAGGTCCACCGCGGGAATGCCCGCCACCACGCAACCCGATCCGCCCAGGAAGCAGTCGTTCAGGCCTAGATCGTCCGGGATCAGGTCGGCGTCGGAGTGGGTGTCCGCGCTCGGCGGTGGAACGAGATCGAACGACGGCACCACCTTGGCTCCGGTTTGTGGATTGAGCACGTTGACCTGGCCGAGTTGGGTCACGAACAACAGATTGCCGTCGCCGGTGAACTGGGCGGACAGCGGTGTACCGACGGTAAGTGTTCGCCAGCGCAATTGTCCGGTGTCGGCGAAGGAAAGTATTGCACCGCTCTCGCCGACGTAGGTGTTGGTGGCTCGATCCACCAGGGGAGTCGACGCGACGACACCGTCGTTGAGTCGTGCGCACCATTTCTTGCGGCCGGAATCGAGCTGGAACGAGAACAGATTGCAACCGTTCTCGGTGCGCGCGGTGACGAAGCTCTGGCCGCTCGAGCCGACGGACGCGGATCCGGCCACCGGGCCGCCGAGCGGACGGGAGAAGGCGAAATCGAGATCACGGGAGCCCGCGACCGAGGTGCTGCCGCTGTTGTGGGCGTCCGAGTGTGCGGCTGCCCAGCCGGGTGTTGCGTACCGATCGACGATGTCGCTGCTGCTGCAACCGGTGAGAACCATTGCGGCGACCGCCGTCATCGCCGTCACGGACGACCATAGGACCCGCCGCATCACACACTCCCTGCCTTGACTACGAACTTCACTGTCGGTTCTCCGGTCCAGAGACTATCCCGCCGACCTGTATGTGACGGGGCACACCCCGGGAGCCGGTGAGTCCGTCCACGTAGTCTCAACAGTCATGACGAGTATGTGGGGCGCACCGTTGCGCACGAGGTGGCGAGGATCACGCCGACGCGACAGCGAGCAGGCGAAGTTCTTGACCGTCGACTCCCTCAAATGGGTTGTGAGGAACAAGGCATACACACCGTGGTATCTGGTGCGGTACTACCGCCTTGCGAAGTTCAAGCTGGCCAATCCCCACGTCATCGTGCGGGGCATGGTGTTCCTCGGTAAGAACGTGGAAATTCACTCCACCCCTGATTTGTCACGCCTCGAGATCGGGCGGTGGGTGCATATCGGCGACGGCAATGCCATTCGGTGCCACGAGGGTTCGCTGCGGATCGGCGACAAGGTTCGTCTTCGGTAAGGACAACGTGGTCAACACGTATCTCGACATCGAGATCGGTGCGTCGACGCTGGTGGCCGACTGGTGCTACATCTGCGATTTCGACCATCGCATGGACGATGTGAACACTCCGATCAAGGATCAGGGCATCGTGAAGGGCCCGGTCCGGATCGGTCCGGACACCTGGGTTGCGGCGAAGGTGACCGTGCTGCGTAACACCCGCGTGGGCCGTGGCTGTGTGCTGGGGGCTCACGCGGTCGTCAAGGGGGACATCCCCGATTACAGCATCGCTGTCGGCTCGCCGGCGAAGGTTGTCAAGAACCGGCGGGTCGACTGGGAAGCCGGCGCGGCGAAGCGGGCCGAGTACGTTGCCGCACTGGAAGACATCGCGCGCAAGAAAGCGGCTGCCGACTCCGAGGCGTGATGCCAGTCCGGCGTGATGACCGTCGGGCGTGATCACCGTCCGGCGTTCACCGCGGTAAGCAATGCCGGGGTCTCGTCGCCCCGCTCAGGAGTTCGGGCCTCTGGGCGGGAACGACGTCGGGTGTAGATGGTTCTCGGCAACCGCCACCGCACGTCGCGCAGAACCGTTCTGCGCATCAAAGCCAGAAGCGCGGCGACACCGGTGACTGCCATCCACATCGGCAGAGGATAGAGGGTGAGTCGTTCGCCGAGGCCGAAAGTCAGTGTCCGGCCCATCAGAAGTACGGCACCGAGTATCCCGGTTGCGGCACAGACCCCGGACCATATCGATATCCATCGGTGGTGATTCCAGAAGCGGAAGGCCATCAGCGCCAGGACGGCGTGGCGGGCGATGAATCCGGGAAGAACCGCAGTCCAGTGGACGAACGTTCCGTCATTGGCCGGAAACAGCCCCGTGGCGGCGGTGCTCAGTGCCACGACGACGGCGAGCCCGAGTATCCATTTCTTGGACCGTCCGGGTGGAATGTACCTGTGCAGCAATGCTGCTCCCGCAATGGTCAACGCACCGAGGATCATGAACGCCGCATTCATCACCTCGTGCATCGGTGAACACGAATCGGCGCTGCAGGTGGTCACACCCAGCGAGCTGATCGAGTCTCGGGCGAAACTGTACGGAGTCTTCCAGGCGTCGGCGGTCACTATCTCGACGAGGAGATAGAGCACGGACAGTACCCAGGCTGTTCCGGCTGCGCCTAGGCGAAGGTTATGAGTGATCGTGGTGCTCCCTTACCGCTGTACGGAGGGTTTGCACCTCTGTCTGAAGTTCGCACGCGGCAGGGGGCACCGTGAGCTGGACAGTTGCCACGCTACGGTAACAATCTGATATCAGCCTGTGAAACAGCTCAGGCGGAGGCGCGTATGTGTGTAAGGGAAGTGCTGATCGCCTGCCGGAAACGGTCGAGCATGGTCTCGACGAGCAACGGGTGCGCACCGATGGTGTCCGCGAACAAGGCGCCGGGGTGAGCGTCGGCCGCCGCGTTGCCCAGGCGATCGGTCAGCAGACCGGGGGCAAGGAACCACGGGGCCACCACCACCCGCGTGGCGCCTCGGGCACGAAGATCGGCGATCGCATCACTGACGGACGGTGTCGTGGATGTGGCAAAGCAGATTTCCACGCCCGCCCATGCCGTGCCGGCCGCCAGATCATCGGTGACGGCGGCGGTGTCGGCGTTGGCCTGCTCCTGAGACGAGCCCACCGCTGCCAGGGCGACACCGACCGTCGGATCGCCTTGGCGTACTCCGGTCTCGAGGATGCGATCACGCACCGCGGTAACCAGGCGGGGGTCACGGCCGAGGACAGCTGCCTGGGTGATTGCAAGGTACGGATGACGCGAGCGTGCGGAGGCAAGCAATGCCGGGAGGTCGACCTTGGCGTGGAAAGCGCTGCCCAGCAGCATGGGAACCATTACCGCGGCGCGATATCCGTCGGCGGCCACACCGTCGACTACCTGATCCACCGAAGGGGCGGTCAAGTCCAGAAAGGCCGGCCTGACGTCGAGATCCGGCCGAGCACGACGAAGCGCGTCGACGGCAGCCGTGATCACCCGAGCAGAGCGGGGATCACGGCTGCCGTGCGCGACAGCTATGAGCGCAATCATCCTCGTCAGACGCGCTCGCCCAGTTCGACGGCCGCGATCACGTCGCCGACGAGACCGGCGGCAAGAGTGTTTCCACCCGCCGGATCGATCAGCAGGAAGCTACCGGTGTGCCGGTTGACGGTGTAGTCGTCGGCCACGACCGGCTCGGCGACGCGCACCGAGATCTTGCCGATCTCGTTGAGCTCGAGCGTATCCGGACTCGGATCCGTCGTGAGGTCCTGCTCGTTGAAACGCTCCACCAAGCTTCCGACAATGGCCTGAGTGGTGCGGGTGCCGTGCTTGAGCAGTAGGCGCGCGCCGGGGCGCAGCGGCTTCTCAGCCAGCCAGCACACGGTGGCGTCGAATTCGCCGATCGGCGCCGGAGCATCGGCGGGAGAGGCGATCGTGTCGCCGCGGGAGACGTCGACGTCGTCGGCGAGGATCAGGGTGACGCTGCGGCCGGCGTGTGCGACGTCCAGTTCACCGTCGGCGGTGTCGATGCGGGTGACGGTGGTGCGGGTACCGGACGGCAGTATCACCACTTCGTCGCCGGGGACGACGGAACCGGCGGCCACCTGTCCGGCGTAGCCACGGTAGTCGAGGAACTCGGCGGTGCGAGGACGGATCACGTACTGCACCGGGAACCGCAGACCGACGCGGTGTGGTTCGGCGTCCACGGGGATCGATTCGAGGTGCTCGATCAAGGTGGGTCCGGAGTAGTACGGGGTGTTCTCGGAGCGGTTCGCGACGTTGTCGCCGTGCAAGGCCGACACCGGAATCTCGGTGACGTCTTCGGTAGCCCACCCCAGCGAGCTGGTGAGATCGTTGAACTCGGCCGAGATGGCGGTGAACACCTCTTCCGGGTTGTCGACGAGGTCGATCTTGTTCACTGCGAGAACCAGCTTCGGAACACCGAGCAGTGCGAGAACAGCTGCATGCCTGCGAGTTTGAGCGATGACTCCCTTGCGGGCATCGACCAGCAGGATCACCAGCTGCGCCGTCGACGCGCCGGAGACGGTGTTGCGGGTGTACTGCACGTGGCCGGGGGTGTCGGCCAGGACGAACGTGCGGTTGGGCGTCGCGAAGTAGCGGTATGCCACGTCGATGGTGATGCCCTGCTCACGCTCGGCGCGCAGACCGTCCACCAACAGCGAGAGGTCGGGGGTGTCGAGACCCCGATCCACCGATGCTCGGGTCACCGCGTCGATCTGGTCGGCGAGAACGGATTTGGTGTCGTACAACAGGCGCCCCACCAGAGTGGACTTTCCGTCGTCGACGCTGCCCGCCGTTGCCAGCCGCAACAGTTGCGCAGAGTGCCGATCGCTCATCAGAAGTAGCCCTCTTTCTTGCGGTCTTCCATGGCCGCTTCGGAAACTCGGTCGTCGCCACGAGTCGCGCCGCGTTCGGTCAACCGTGACGCGGCGACCTCGGCGAGAATGGCCTCGTTGTCGGCGGCCTCGGAGAGGACTGCGCCGGTGGTGGAGCCGTCACCGACGGTGCGGTAACGCACTGAAAGCGTCTGGAGCTCTTCGCCTTCTCTGGGTCCACCCCAGACGCCCGGCGTCATCCACATGCCGTCGCGCTGGTATACCGGGCGCTGGTGGGCGTAGTAGATGCTTGCCAGCTCGACGTTGTCGCGGGCGATGTAACGCCAGATGTCCAGCTCGGTGAAGTTGCTGAGCGGGAACACGCGAACCTGCTCGCCGGGCGAGTGCCGCCCGTTGTACAGGTTCCACAGTTCGGGGCGCTGCCTCTTGGGGTCCCACTGCCCGAAGGCGTTGCGCAGCGAGAAGATCCGCTCCTTGGCGCGAGCGCGCTCCTCGTCGCGTCGGGCACCGCCGAAGACTGCGTCGAAGCGGTTCTCGGCGATGGCGTCGAGCAACGGCATGGTTTGCAAGGGGTTGCGAATACCGTCGGGGCGCTCGGTGAGACGACCGTCCGCGAGGTACTCCTCGACAGCAGCGACGTGCAGGCGCAGGTTGTACTTGGCCACCACGTGATCCCGGAAGTCGAGAACTTCCTGCAGGTTGTGGCCGGTGTCGACGTGCAGCAGCGTGAACGGCAACGGGGCGGGCCAGAACGCCTTGATCGCCAGGTGCAGCAGGACTGTGGAGTCCTTACCGCCGGAGAAGAGGATGACGGGGCGTTCGAACTCGCCGGCCACCTCGCGGAAGATGTGGATCGCTTCGGATTCCAGGGCGTCGAGGGTGTCGAAAGCCGTGCCGTCGAGCTGAGGCCGTGAAGGTGTCAAGTCAACTGTCATGATGCGTGCAACCCGCATTCTGTCTTGGAGGCACCGGCCCAGCGCCCGCTGCGCGGATCACTGCCCGGGGCCGGCTTGCTCGTGCACGGAGCGCAGCCGATGGACGGATATCCCTCGTCGACAAGCGGATTGACGAGGATGGAGTGAGTTTCGATGTAGCTCTGCATCTGCTCGTCCGACCACGGGGCGATCGGATTGATCTTCACGAGACCGAATGCCTCGTCGAAGGAGATCAGGGGGGCATTGGCGCGAGTGGGTGCCTCCACCCGGCGGATTCCGGTCACCCACGCGCTATAACCGGACAGGCTCTGCTTCAGCGGGGCGACCTTGCGAAGTGCGCAGCAGCGGTTGGGATCACGGGCGAACAGGTTCTTACCTTCGGCCACGTCCTGTTCGGCGACACTGGCCAGTGCCCGGGCGTCGATGACGTTGACGCCGTACACCTGCTCGACGGCGTCGCGGGTGCCGATGGTTTCGGGGAAGTGGTAGCCGGTGTCGAGGAACAGCACGTCGACGCCGGGATGAACCTGCGCGGCCAGGTGAACCAGTACCCCGTCCTGCATGTTCGACGCCACGATGTACGAGTCACCGAAGGTGTCCTCGGTCCACTGGAGCAGCTCCTGGGCGGTGGCGCCGTCCAGTTCGGCGGCACCTCGGCCGGCGATCGCCCGCAGTTCGTCGGCTGAAGCTCTGAGTAGGTCCACGGTCATCGCAAATCTCCTTCGTCTGCCCGCACGGTCCATTCGGCGAACCGCTCACCTTCGTTGCGGCCCTTCACGAACTGGCGTACGACGCGATCGATGTAGTCACCCATCTCGACGCTGGTGACCTTGTGCTGGCGCAGCTTGCGTCCGAAGGCGCTGTCGAATCCCAGGCTGCCTCCAAGGTGAACCTGGAAACCTTCCACTTGATTCCCGTCACCGTCGTCGACCAGCTGTCCCTTGAAGCCGATGTCGGCGATCTGCGAGCGAGCACACGAGTTGGGGCAACCGTTGATGTTGATGGTGATGGGGACGTCGAGCTCACTGTTGATGTCGGCCAGGCGTTCTTCGAGTTCGGGCACGAGAACCTGTGAGCGCTTGCGGGTCTCGGCGAACGAGAGCTTGCAGAACTCGATGCCGGAGCAGGCCATCAGGTTCTTGCGCCAGTGCGACGGACGGGCCGGCAGTCCGAGCGCGTCGAGGTCGGCGATCAGCGGCTCGAGGGCTTCGTCGGACACGTCGAGAATGATCAGCTTCTGGTACGGCGTGAAGCGGATCCGATCGCTGCCCGCCTTCTCAGCGGCGTCGGCGACCTGGGCGAGGATCTCGCCGGACACGCGGCCGGCGATCGGTGCGAAACCGACTGCGTTCTGGCCGTTGCGGGTCTTCTGGATGCCGACGTGATCGATGGGACGCTTCGGCTTCTCCGGCGCGGGACCGTCGAGCAAGGGGCGCTGGAGATACTCGGTTTCGAGGACCTCACGGAACTTCTCGATGCCCCAGTCCTTGATGAGGAACTTGAGCCTGGCCTTGGCGCGCAGGCGACGGTAACCGTAGTCGCGGAAGATCGAGACGACACCTTCCCAGACGTCGGGTACCTCGTCGAGCGGAATCCAGGCGCCGACGCGCTGGGCGAGCATCGGATTGGTGGACAGACCGCCACCGACCCACAGGTCGAGGCCGGGACCGTGCTCGGGATGGTTCACGCCGATGAAGGCGATGTCGTTGATCTCGTGCACCACGTCCTGCTGGCCGGAGATCGCGGTCTTGAACTTGCGCGGCAGGTTGGAGTACTTGGGGTCACCGATGTAGCGGCGGACGATCTCGTCGATCGCCGGTGTGGGATCGAGTACCTCGTCGAGGGATTCGCCGGCCAGCGGGGATCCCAGGACGACGCGGGGGCAGTCGCCGCACGCTTCGGTGGTCTTGAGGCCGACGGCTTCGAGGCGCTTCCAGATCTCGGGGACGTTCTCGACTTCGATCCAGTGGAACTGCACGTTCTCACGGTCGGAGAGGTCGGCGGTGTTCCGGCCGAATTCCTGGGAGATGCCGGCGATGGTGCGCAGTTGCTCCACGTTCAATGCGCCGGCGTCGCAGCGCACCCGCATCATGAAGTACTTGGCCTCGAGCAGGTCGATGTTCTCGTCGCCGGTGAACGTGCCGTCGTAGCCCTGCTCGCGCTGGGTGTAGAGACCCCACCAACGGAAACGCCCGCGCAGATCGCCCTTGTCGATGCTGTCGAAACCCTGCTTCGAGTAGATGTTCTCGATGCGGGCTCGTACGTTGAGCGGGTTGTCGTCCTTCTTGGCCTGCTCGTTGGCGTTGAGGGGCTCGCGGTACCCGAGTGCCCACTGGCCTTCGGCGCGACGCTTGACTGGCCGGGCGGCGCGCGCCGGGCGAGGTGTGGCTGATGCTGTCGAATCGGCAGCGGTGGTGGCGTCGGTGGTCGACGGCATCGATGAACTCCTGGATCTGGGCGGTTGACCGGCGCGCGGCACGGAGTTGCACTGCCTACCGTGACTGGTGACGATCTCGTTGCACCGGTCCGCCGCGGGCGAGGGGGCTGTCCTCGTCGGTCCCGAGTGTCGCGGCCGGTCGGTGTGTCACACAGCGCACGGATTGATCGGACATGCGCAGGTGGGACAGGCGGAGATGAGCGAAACGCTGAATGATCGGTGCAGGATCAACAGCAACAGCGGTGCAGACACGACGAGCTGCACACACGTTTGAAGTCGACGTGGCGACGCGCCACAAGTCGTACTCCGAGTCCGGTCATGGGCTCCATTGTGCCACGTCAAATCGATAATTCCGACTCGGGTGCGTATTTCCACGAAAATTGGGGGAAATACCGAGTTCAGGCCGCTGCAGCACGATGTGCGGTGACTCGTTCTGCCCACGATCGTGGGCAGAATAGGTCTACGTTCCCCGGTGCTGGGAGACTGATGCAGTGAATGCCACTACCGCCGTTTTTCCGCATCAGGGTGAGGCGACACCGTTCGCCTTGCCTGCTCGTTCGTTGGAAGGTGTCGGGACGCGCCCGTTCGGTGTGTACATCCACGTGCCGTTCTGCGCCACCCGGTGCGGATATTGCGATTTCAACACCTACACCGCCGGCGAGCTCGGGACGTCTGCCTCGCCGCAGTCCTGGATGGAGGGCCTGCGTCGCGAATTGGATCTGGCGGCCGAGATGACGGGAGCGCCGCTCGCCGAGACGGTTTTCGTGGGCGGGGGCACTCCGTCGTTGCTCGGTGGGGACGGACTGTCCGACGTTCTGTCGGCTGTGCGGAGCAGTTTCGGGCTGGCGCCGGGAGCCGAGGTGACCACCGAGTCCAACCCGGAGTCGACGTCGCCGGAGTTCTTCGATGCTCTCCGTGCGGGCGGCTTCACACGTATCTCGCTCGGTATGCAGTCGGCAGCGCAGCACGTGCTCGCGATCCTCGACCGCACCCATACCCCCGGCCGCGCCGTTGCTGCCGCGAAAGAGGCTCGTGCTGCAGGTTTTTCACACGTCAACCTGGATCTGATCTACGGGACGCCGGGGGAGCGGGATGTCGATCTCGACGCGTCCCTCGACGCAGTGCTCTCTGCCGGCGTCGACCACGTGTCGGCGTACGCGCTGATCGTGGAGGACGGGACGGCGATGGCGCGCAAGGTGCGTCGTGGCGAACTTCCGGCCCCCGACGACGACGTGCTCGCCTCGCGTTACGAGCGGATCGACGCGCGGCTGGCCGAGGCAGGTCTGCACTGGTACGAAGTCTCCAACTGGGCGAAGACCGAAACCTCGGAATCCGGGGATACCCGTTGCCGCCACAACCTCGGCTACTGGGACGGCGGCGACTGGTGGGGAGCTGGTCCCGGCGCGCACAGCCATGTCGGCGGGATTCGCTGGTGGAACGTCAAACATCCGGCGCGCTATGCGGAACAGCTTGCGGCAGGATCGCTTCCGGTCGGCGGGAGTGAGGAACTGACCGCGGACGACGTGCACGTGGAACGGGTGATGCTCACCGCGAGGTTACGTACCGGTCTACCGTTGGCAGAACTCGATGCGTCGGAGAAGGATTCGGCCGCACAGGTGGTGGCCGACGGGCTTGCGGTGGTCGAGGACGGGCACCTGATCCTGACCGGTCGGGGGCGCTTGTTGGCGGACGCGGTCATCCGGACCGTCCTCACCTGACGTTTCCGGGCGGATTCGGTGGCGCTGACGTAGCGTGATTTCGTGGCCCTCATTTACAGTGCGCAGTTGAACCCGTCCAAGATCGACCTGCTCCGAGCCTGGGTTCCCGGCCGGGCATGGCTCGGATCGCTCGACGTGAGCGAGGTGAAAGCCGTAGGTGCGTACCGATTCGACGATCCGGACGGTGAAGTCGGCATCGAGACGCATCTGCTGAGCACGCAGCCGGGTGTCGTGCTGCACGTTCCACTGACCTACCGCGGTGCACCTCTCGACGGTGCGGACGAGTATCTGGTGACCACGATGGATCACTCGGTACTCGGCCCACGCTGGGTGTACGACGGGTGCGGTGACGTCGCGTACGCGCGCGCCTTGGCGACGACGATCCTGACCGGTGGATCGGAAGCAGAGCTCGTATTCGCCGACCCGGCGGACGGTCGGCCGCCCACCACATTCGTGACCGGTAACGGTCGACCTGCAACCGCGGTGCCGGAGATCGCGACTGTGGCGACCACGGACTCCGTCGGAAGCACCCGCATATCGGCCGACGGAGTCGAACTCACGGTTCTGCGAATCATGGACCCCGACCGGACGGCCGGCGGGCCGACCCTGACCGGTACGTGGCCGGGCCAGGA
This sequence comes from Rhodococcus sp. 27YEA15, assembly GCF_049739425.1. Taxonomy (NCBI): domain Bacteria; kingdom Bacillati; phylum Actinomycetota; class Actinomycetes; order Mycobacteriales; family Nocardiaceae; genus Rhodococcus; species Rhodococcus sp. 27YEA15. The sequence goes on along the minus strand of NZ_JBMHHW010000001.1, from coordinate 2,873,922 downwards.
CACTCCGGTTGTGCTGGCGACGGCAGCCGGATCGCGGTCGTGACACTACTCGTGCTCGGCTCTGCCCTCCGGTAACCGCATCGACCACCACGTTCGGCTCCGGAAGTGTCGCGACCTGCAACCGTCGACCCGGTGCGGGCACTCGCCCGAAAAGTCCTGACGCTGGACGTGTCGGGCCACTGCAGGCGTTCACGTCGACCTTCTCGGCGTCAGCGCGCGCCTTCGATGATGCCTGGCATGGCGTCGTAGTCGAATACTCGTGCGTGGAGCACCACCCGGTTGCGCAGGGCCGACCGCACTGCGCGGTGCAGGCCGTCCTCGAGGTACAGCGTGCCGCGCCAGTGCACGGCATGCGGGAAGAGGTCGCCGTAGAACGTGGAGTCCTCGGACAGCAGGCGATCCAGCTCGAGGACTTTGGTGGTGGTCACGATCTCGTCCAGGCGCACCTGTCGGGGTGGGAACTTGGACCAGTCGCGCAAAGACAGACCGTGGTCGGGATACGGTTTGCCGTCCATCACGCCCTTGAAGATCATGTGCCGCCCTGTCCGTGGTTGTGCGATCGACGTCCAGTCGACCTGACACCACAGTAAGGGCAACAGCCGGGTCTGGCGTTCGGGCGATTAGACTGCTGGTGGACACCGATGTGTGAACGCCGGGATTCAACGGCACAGACGCTCGAGTGCGGAAACGGAGGTGGCAGCGATGTCGAGTACAGACGACAGACGTTTCGAGGTTTTGCGCGCAATCGTGGCCGATTACGTCTCCACGCAGGACCCGGTGGGATCGAAGGCGCTCGTCGAACGCCACAATCTCGGGGTGTCGAGCGCGACGGTCCGCAACGACATGGCTTTTCTGGAGGCAGAGGGATACATCGCCCAGCCGCACACCAGTTCCGGTCGCGTTCCCACGGACAAGGGGTATCGCGAGTTCGTCGACCGTATCGCCGATGTGAAGCCGATGTCCGGCCCGGAGCGGCGCGCAATCCTGGAGTTCCTGGAATCCGGGGTGGACCTCGACGACGTGTTGCGCCGCGGAGTGCGCCTTCTCGCTCAATTGACCCGGCAGGTGGCGGTCGTGCAGTACCCGTCGCTGTCCGCGTCGTCGGTCCGGCACCTCGAGGTGGTCGCTCTGACTCCGGCTCGCCTGCTGCTCGTTCTCATCACCGATTCCGGCCGGGTCGATCAACGCATCGTCGAACTCGGTGACGTCATCGGTGAGGAAGACCTGTCCCGGCTGCGTACATTGCTCGGCGGCGCTCTCGAAGGCAAGCGCCTCGCAGCCGCCTCCATTGCGGTCGCCGAACTTGCCGACGAGTCCCCGGACGACCTGCGTGACGCCGTCGTCCGCTCCGCGACCGTTCTGGTCGAGACCCTGGTGGAGCACCCCGACGATCGTCTGGTCCTCGGCGGCACCGCCAACCTGACCCGGAACGCATCTGATTTTTCCGGTCTGGCCGGTTTCCCCGGCTCGCTTCGTGCGGTTCTCGAAGCACTCGAGGAACAGGTGGTGGTGTTGAAGCTGCTGGCTGCCACGCAGAACTCGGGAACGGTCACCGTCCGGATCGGCGAAGAAACCCAGGTCGAGCAGATGCGTGGTACATCCGTGATTTCGACGGGGTACGGAGCTGCCGGTACCGTTTTCGGTGGAGTCGGCGTACTCGGACCGACCCGAATGGATTACCCGGGAACAATCGCGTCGGTAGCCGCGGTTGCCAGATATATCGGCGAAGTCCTCTCCGAGCGGTGATGCGACTCGACGACAGTCGACATCGAGCACGGTTCGGTACGAGGAAATCATAGTTGGCTAGAGAAGGACGAGAGACTCAACGTGGCACGGGATTACTACGGATTGCTCGGCGTCGGTAAGAACGCAACCGACCAGGAACTCAAGCGTGCGTACCGCAAACTTGCGCGTGAACTGCATCCAGACGTCAACCCCGACGAGGCGGCGCAGGCGAGGTTCAAGGAGATCTCGACGGCTTACGAGGTGCTGACCGACCCGGAGAAGCGTCGGATCGTCGACCTCGGTGGTGATCCCCTCGAGTCCGGCGGTGGTGGGGGTGGCGGCTTCGGCGGCGGCTTCGGCGGCGGTGGCCTCGGTGATGTCTTCGAGGCGTTCTTCGGCGGCGGTGGTGGTGCCGGACGAGGCCCGCGCGGGCGTGTCCAGCCCGGTGCCGATTCACTGCTGCGTACCAAATTGACATTGGCGGAGTGTGCGACGGGCGTCAGCAAGCACGTCACGGTGGAGACCGCCATTCTCTGTGACAGCTGTACCGGTGCCGGAACCAACGGTGACTCAAAGCCGATCCGCTGTGAGACGTGTAACGGCGCCGGCGAGGTTCAGTCCGTGCAGCGGTCGTTCCTCGGCCAGGTCATGACCTCTCGTCCATGCCCCACCTGCCGCGGAGTAGGTGAGACCATTCCCGATCCGTGCCACAAATGCGCAGGCGACGGCCGCGTCCGCGCCAAGCGTGACATCACCGTGAAAGTCCCCGCCGGTGTAGCCGGCGGCATGCGTATCCGATTGACCGCCCAGGGTGAAGTGGGCCCGGGCGGCGGACATCCTGGTGATCTGTACGTCGAGGTGGTCGAACAGGCGCACGACGTGTTCGTTCGTGACGGCGAAGATCTGCACTGCACCGTTCGGGTACCCATGGTGGACGCCGCGCTGGGTACCACGGTCACCGTCGAGACCGTCATCGACGGTCCCAAGGAGATCATCATCGATGCCGGGACTCAGCCCGGGCACGTCGCGGTTCTGCGCGGTCACGGCATGCCGAAGTTGCGTTCCGGTGTTCGTGGTGACGTCCACGCGCACCTCGAGGTGATCATTCCCAACCGCCTCGACAACAAGCAATCCAAGCTGCTCAAGGAGTTCAAACTCCTTCGCGATCGCGACGAGGCCGAGGTGGTGTCCACGTCCTCGCAGAACAGCGGTGGTCTGTTCTCGCGCCTGCGCGAAGCATTCAGCGGCCGCTGACGGTGGCTGCGACGGTGTTCTATCTCGACCCCGTCCCGGGTGTCGGTGAGATCGCTGTGCTGGACGGTCCGGAGGGTCGCCATGCGGCGACCGTCCGCCGGATCGGGATCGGCGAATCTCTGATGCTTGCCGACGGTCGTGGCCGGGTGGCCGAGGCCGAGGTGACGAGCGTGGGCAAGGATCGGCTCGAGTTGCAGGTCGGAGTCGTCAAGGTGCTCGAACCGTCGAAACCCGTGGTGACGCTGATTCAGGCGTTGCCGAAGGCCGAGCGTTCGGAATTGGCCGTCGAATTGGCCACCGAAGCCGGTGTCGACGCCGTGGTGCCGTGGCAGTCTCTGCGGTGTGTCGCCAAATGGGAAGGCCCCAAGGTCGCCAAGGGTGTCGCTCGGTGGCGCAATGCGGCGGTGTCCGCTGCCAAACAGTCCAGACGGGCCTTCGTTCCGGACATAGCCGAACTGCACAAGACGCCGGCTGTCGTCGCGCTCGTTGGTGAGGCAGTGGAGCGGGGCGCTGTGGTTGCCGTCCTGCACGAGTCCGCGACGACCGCGCTGGCGGCGCTTCCGCTCGCGGAGGCTGACGAACTTTTTCTGGTGGTCGGCCCGGAAGGCGGCCTGGACGATTCGGAGGTCGCCGCGCTCACCGCGGCCGGGGCCGTCGCCGTTCTACTGGGCCCGACGGTCCTGCGAACATCGACGGCCGGTGCGGTCGCGCTCGGTGCGATCGGCGTACTCACCGATCGTTGGGGTCCGCGTCCGCTGCACTAGTTGCTGCGCTCGACGTATCGCGGGCCCCGGTGTCTCGGGCCCCCGGTGTCTCGGGCCTTCTGTGATTTCGAGCGGGATGAACCACTCACTCAGCTGCGCGTCAGTTTTGCGCACTATCGTGGTGAAGCCGGGGGTGCCTTCGGTGGGGGATTTCGTGTGGATATACGGGAGGCAAAATGTTCTCAGGTGCGCACAAGCGAATGATCGGGGCGGTGGGCGGTGCGTTGGCAGTCGTTCTCGCCGCGGGATGCGCAGGCTCGACCGGCGACGATCAGGGCACGTCCGCCCAGGCGGCGCCCACCTCGTCGGTCAGTGCCGCCGTCGTCGCTCTCACACCGGCAAACGAGAGTTCCCCCGTCAATCCGCTCGACCCGATCGAGGTCACGGTGGCGAAGGGCACGATCGAGCGCGTTGCACTGACCAACTCGGACGGCAAGGAAGTCACCGGTATCACCACGCCGGACAAGACTTCCTGGAAGCCGAACGAACCGCTCGGCTACGGTAAGACATACAATCTGGTTGTCGATGCTGTCGATGCCAACGGTGTTGTGGCGCAGAAGAACACGACATTGACGACCGTCGCGCCGAGCAATCAGACGCGGGCGTACATCAACACGACCGGCGGGGCGTCGATCTCCGACGGGGGCACCTACGGAGTGGGCACGGTCGTCGCAGTGCATTTCGACGAGTCGATCGGTGACAAGGCTGCGGCCGAGAAAGCCTTGACGGTCACGACGTCGCCGCCCGTTCAGGGCTCGTGGTACTGGGTGGACAGTCAGAACGTGCACTGGCGCCCGCAGGCCTACTACGCGTCGGGAACCACGGTATCGGTGAATGCGAATATCTACGGCAAGCAGTTGGGCACCGGACTGTACGGACAGCAGGACGATGCGGTCTCGTTCAGGATCGGTGACTCGCACGTCTCCGTCGCGGACGACAACACCAAGATGGTGACGGTGTACGACAACGGCCAGGTGGTCAAGACGATGCCCACTTCCATGGGTATGGGCGGAACGGAGACGGTCGGCGCGAACACGTTGTCGTTCTGGACCCAGCCCGGCACGTACACGGTGATGGACAAGGCAAATCCGGTGATCATGGACTCGTCCACGTACGGGCTGCCGATCAATTCGCGTCTGGGGTACAAGGAATCCATCAACTGGGCGACACGTATCAGCACCGACGGTATCTACCTGCACGAGCTGGAAAGCACGGTATGGGCGCAGGGCAATACCGACACCTCCCACGGTTGCCTCAATCTCAATGCGGCCAATGCCCAATGGTTCTTCGATTTCTCCCAGCCCGGTGACGTGGTCGAGATCAAGAACACCGGTGGTGCCCCGCTCGAGGTGTGGCAGAACGGCGACTGGACACTGCCGTGGGATCAGTGGCGGGCCGGGAGCGCTCTCGGCTGAGTCGTCGACTCGCCGAGCGTCTCGGGCAACGCTAGCGTTCGGGGTATGGACGACGACGCAAGAGTGGTTCGGGCGCGGAGTTTCGGTCAGGTTGCGCAGCAGTACGACCGGTGGCGACCGGATTACCCCGATCAACTGTATGCGGACGTGCTCGGATCGGGTACCGGACAGCGAGTCCTCGAAGCCGGGGCAGGTACCGGGCGCGCGACGCTCGCGCTCGCCCAGCGGGGTGCGAGCGTGGTTGCGGTCGAACCGGATCCGCAGATGGCGGCGGTCGTCCACTCGAAGACCGAGGGTTTCGACGTGACCGTTGTGGTGTCGCCGTTCGAGCAATCCGATCCGGCGGTGGGATCGTTCGACCTGGTTGCCGCAGCACAGTCGTGGCATTGGATTGATCCGGTCGGCGGCGCCGCCGTCGCTGCGCAGGCGCTGAAACCCGGTGGTGCCGCGTGCCTGTGGTGGAATCGATCGGCGGTGCTCGAGGGTGCGGTCTGGGATCGGATCAGGGACGTCTACGCGCGCCGTGCGCCCACTCTCTCGCCGCCCGGATCGAGCACCGACGACCGGGCGGTCACGCCGAAGACAAGTCGGATGAACGGGTTTGCGCCTTGGGCGCTTCGGACCTACGAGTGGTCATCCCACTACGACGCCGACGCCTATTGCGGCATGGTCGGCACGTATTCGGATCATCTACTCCTGGAGCCGATGCAGCGGCAGAACCTACTCGACGCCGTGGGCGATGTCATCGCCGACGCCGGTGGGGTCGAGCACCCGTTTCGCACCCTCTTGCTGACGGCGACACGAGCCGACTGAGCGGTCGACGGTTACATTCGAGTGGTGTTGGTATGGATCAACGGCGCATTCGGCGCGGGAAAGACTCAGACGGCGTTCGAGCTGAACCGTCGAGTTCCGGGGTCCCACGTCGCCGACCCCGAGTTGATCGGATTTGCGATCCACAAGATGCTTCCGCGGGGTGCGCGGGCGGATTTCCAAGATCGCCCGCAGTGGCGGTCCGCAACGGTGTCCACCCTCGTCGACGCTGTGAGAGCGCACGACGGACCGGTCATAGTACCCATGACGTTGGTCTGCTCCGAATACTTCGACGAGGTCATGGCAGGTCTGCGTGGCGCCGACGTCGACGTGCGGCACTTCACTCTTCTCGCTTCACCTCAGACACTGGGACAACGATTGCGGGCACGTTCCGGGTACCGGGTCGGCCGCGCGGTGGGACGCCGAGAGACGTGGGCCATGGCGCAGATCGACCGCTGTGTGCAGGTGTTGGGCACAGAACGGTTCGGTGAACACGTCTGGACCGACAACCGGTCGGTGGACGACGTTGTCGAGGACATCGCGCAGCGAGCAGGCCTGACCCTCGCGGCACCCAGGCACCGTGCGGTGCGTCGTCGGCTGAGGCGGATGGCAGTCGGGCTGCGCCACATCCGGGTCTGACGGTTCGGTACGCATCGACGGTCACGGGCGTGCTGCCACTGTTGCCGCCGAGTCGGGGACCAGTCAATGTCGATCGGGCGTGGCGCCGAAAGTCGAACTCGTCGCGATACTGCACGATACGTCATCGGTAGCGTTGGTGGGCAACAGTTCTCGGCCGGTCCGGTATCAGCGGCCGCTACGAACGACCTGACGCGGCGGCCGTATTTGCCGGCAGAACGAACGCGACGACGAGTGCGCCGACCAGCAGGGTGAGCCCGCCCGCCCAACTGGTGGCGGCGATCGCGTCGGCGTAGGCGGAGGATGCGGCATCGAGTAGCGGTTGAGCATGAGCGGCACTGATCGGATTGCCTGCCATCTCCTGTGCGACCAGTGCCGCGCCGCCGACGGATTCGCCGGATACTTCGATCGCGTAGGCCGCTTGCTGCGCCAACTCTCCGGTCAGTTGCGGCAATGGCATTCCGGTCAGGAAGGCTGCTATCGAATCCTTGTAACTCGCGGCGAGGATCGAACCGAGAATCGCAATGCCCAGGGATCCGCCGAGCTCGATGGCGGTGTCGTTGAGGCCGCCCGCGGCTCCCAGCTCGTCCTCGGAGAAATTGCCCATGATCGCGTCGGTGGCGGGCGGTTCGCTGAGGCCGATACCGAGACCGAGTAGGACGAGAGAGGCTGCGAACAGCCAGTATCGGGTGCTGTCGTCCACCTGCGTGAGGATCAGGATTCCCGCTGCGGCGACGAGCATTCCGCCGGCGATACAGGTGCGCGTTCCGATGATCGGGGTGATGCGCCCGCCGGCCACGGCTCCGACGGATACGGCAATGGCCAAGGGCAGCAGCCTTACTCCGGTTTCGAGGGCTCCGTACCCGAGGATGAACTGGAATTGCTGCGAGATGAAGTAGATGGCGCCGAAGGCGGCGAGGAAGAGCAGTAGCACGGCCAGAGCTGCACCGCCGATCATTCGCTGACCGAGCTTGCGCACATCGAGCAGCGGGCGTGGATGGCGGAGTTCCCACGCCACGAATGTCGCCAGGCCGACCGCAGCCACCGCCGCCGCGCCGAGCGGGCCTGCGCCCCAACCGAAGTGAAATCCGTTGATGATCGAGTAGACGAGCGCTCCGATGGTGATCACCGAGAGGACACCGCCTGCCCAGTCGATCCGGTCGAGATTCTCGGCTTTGCTCGGGGGTACGAGGATCGTGGCCGCGATGGCGGCACCGGCGGCGATCGGCACGTTGATCAGAAAGGTGACGTTCCAGGAATGACTTTCGAGCAGCCAGCCCGCCAGCAGCGGTCCGAGTGCGATAGCCAGGCCCGACGTGGCTGCCCACACTGCGATGGCGCGAGTTCGTTCGGCCCTGGGGAAGGTGGCGACCAGCAGAGACAAGGTGGCGGGCATGATGATCGCGGCGCCCACGCCCATGATCATGCGAGCGGCGATCACCGCGTTGGTTGTGTCGGCGAGACTTCCGAACACGGCGCCTGCCGCGAAGACCGCAAGGCCGCCGAGAAGGGCTCCGCGTCGGCTGTACTTGTCACCGATCACGCCGAACAGCAGCATCAGCGCTGCATAGGGAACGGTGTAGCCGTCGATGACCCATTGCAGTTGGGTGCTGGTGAGACCGAGGTCGCGGGTCATGTCCGGTGCGGCGACGATCAGCGCCGTGTTCGCCATGACCACGATCAGCAGGCTCAGGCACAGAACGCCCAGCGCAGCCCAACGCCGTGAGTAGGGCCGATCCATGTCGGACACCGGTTTCCTGAGGAGGAGGGTTGTCACGTCGGAGCTCCGTTCCTGGTGGTCGGTGACGAACATCGACCTGATTGCACGTTGATGTGTAAGTTAATAACTTGCACAAAGGTGTGCAACTACTATTGACGGAGATCACAATCGAGAATCGATGGAGGTGGTGACTGCGGTGACGCAATCCGAAGCCGCGACGACGGGGCTCGGCGGTGCCGGGCGTCGGCAACGTAGTCAGGCCCGCCAGAATCGGGCTCGGATCATCGAGGCGGCGATCACCGCTTTTGCCGCAGATCCCGACTCGAGCATGGACGACGTGGCGCAGGCGGCCGGTGTGGTGCGCCGAACCGTGTACGCGCACTTCGACAGCCGCGAGTCCTTGATCTCCGGAATCGTGGACGAGGCGTCGGCCGATCTGGTCTACGCACTGCAACGGGCCGGGAAGCCGCCGCGAAGTCCGGAACTCGCCACTGCGGTATTGGCGTTGTTGGCGTGGCCGGTGGGGGATCGATTCCGCATGTTGTTGGGATTCGCGCGCCGAGAACTCGGTGACCAGAAGATATTCGACCTCATGGAACCGGCGCGAGCCATCAGCATCGCGGTCGTCGAGCAAGGACAGAAAGACGGGGTCTTCTCCACCTATCTGCCGGCGCAGACCGTGGTGGCCATGACGGAGGCGGTCACCATCACGCTGTTCGACCAGGCGAACAGCGGTATCGTCACGGACTCCGGTGAATCCTTGGCAAAGGTGTGTCTGGTACTCGCCGGTGTCAGCCCGGCAGAGAGTGAGCGGGTGGTCGCCGACGCGTGGAAGTGGATTCGAGAATCGGTGACGTCGGAATCGCCAGGGGTTTAACCAGTGGGCCACGTCGGTGGTGAAGGCTAGACTCCGTGGTATCGAGGCTCACGGGTCGAGTGAGCTGATCGGACCAGGAAGCAGGCCATATTCTCCACGTGAGCGAACGCAACGGTAACCGCGCAACCATCATTGACGAGCGCGCTCAGCCCGCAGAGCGCACAGTTCGATCCAGTCTGGATTTGGCGCCGGAGACCGTGCGTCGAATATTGGGATCGAGTGATGAAAATCTGACGGCCCTCGAGCAGGACCTCCGCGCGGACGTTCATGTCCGTGGTGGCACGGTCACCTTGTCCGGCACGCCCGCCGACGTCGCTCTCGCCGAACGGGTGTTCGGCGAGTTGGCATCACTGGCGGGCCGGGGGCAGACCATTGCCCCGGACGCCGTCCGTCGAACCGTGGGCATGTTGACGCAAGAAGTCGGGGAGTCCCCGGCCGAGGTACTCTCCCTCGACATCTTGTCGCGGCGCGGTAAGACGATCAGACCGAAAACCCTCAACCAGAAGCGGTACGTCGACGCCATCGACGAGAACACCATCGTCTTCGGCGTCGGTCCCGCCGGTACCGGCAAAACGTATCTGGCCATGGCCAAGGCGGTGCAGGCGCTGCAAGCCAAGCAGGTCTCCCGCATCATCTTGACCAGGCCTGCCGTCGAGGCGGGAGAGCGGCTCGGTTTCCTGCCTGGCACGCTGCACGAGAAGATCGACCCGTATCTACGGCCCCTGCACGACGCGCTGCACGACATGATGGATCCCGAGGCGATTCCGAAGTTGATGCAGGGTGGAGTGATCGAGGTCGCTCCGTTGGCCTACATGCGAGGTCGCACACTCAACGACGCATTCATCATCTTGGACGAAGCGCAGAACACCACGGCCGAGCAGATGAAGATGTTTCTCACTCGCCTCGGATTCGGATCGAAGATCGTCGTCACCGGCGACGTCACCCAGGTCGACCTTCCGGGCGGCGCACGATCGGGCCTGCGTGCGGCCACGGAAATCCTCACCGGGATAGGCGATATCCATTTCGCGAAACTCGACAGCAGTGACGTGGTCCGGCACCGGTTGGTCTCCGACATCGTCGACGCTTACGAACGCCACGAAACGGAACGGGATGCGGATTCGAAGGTGGGGAACCGGGCGCAGCGGCGCGCTGCGCATGCACATTCGCCGCGACGGTAGGCTGATCGACGCATCAACCCCTACTTTCAGCAGGAAAGAGCGTCGCACATGAGCATCGAGGTCTCGAACGAATCGGGCATGGACATCTCCGAACAGGAGTTGATCAGTGTTGCCCGGTTCGCGATCTCACGGATGGATGTTCATCCGGCGGCCGAGTTGTCGATGGTCCTCGTGGATTCGGCGACGATGGCCGACTTGCATGTTCGGTGGATGGACCTGCCAGGTCCTACCGACGTGATGTCCTTTCCGATGGACGAACTCGAACCGGGCGGCCGCCCGGATTCTCCGGAACCGGGACCGTCGATGCTCGGTGACATCGTGTTGTGTCCGTCGTTCGCCGCCGATCAGGCCGACAAGGCCGGGCATTCCCTCGCGCACGAGTTGGCGTTGCTCACCGTTCACGGCGTCTTGCACCTCCTCGGCTACGACCACGCCGAACCCGAGGAGGAGAAAGAGATGTTCGGTCTGCAGAACGAACTCCTCGCGCAGTGGTACGAAGATCTGCGCCGCCAGGAGCGGGAGGCCGCATTGGCCGAACGTGACCAGCGCCTTCTCGGCAAGACCGGCTTCGTCGACGGAGCGGACCTATAACAGTCTCGCAGAGGTGTTTCGACATGAGGCAGGTGTTCCGACATGAGTAGCGCCGTGGCTCTCATCGTGCTGGCAATCGTCCTGGTGCCGATCGGCGGCGTGTTCGCCGCCGTCGACTCGGCGCTCAACACAATTTCGTCGGCTCGCATCGACGAAATGGCGAAGGACGAGCGTGCCGGGGCGCAACGAGTTCAACGCATCCTGACCGACCGGCCGCGGTACGTCAATCTCATGGTGTTGCTGCGCATTCTGTGTGAGATCACGGCTACGGTCGTCCTCGTCGGCGGCTTGATCGACGTGTTCTCACTGGGTTGGGCGTTGGCGAGCACCGCCGTCATCATGGTCCTGGTCTCGTACATCGTGATAGGTGTCGGACCGCGCACGTTGGGCCGTCAGCACGCGTATTCGATCGCGTTGGCAGCATCGTTGCCGCTGTTGTGGATCGGTGTCCTCCTCGGGCCGATCAGTCGCCTTCTGATCCTGGTCGGCAATGCGCTGACGCCGGGTCGAGGGTTTCGCAACGGTCCGTTCGCGTCGGAGATCGAGTTACGCGAGCTCGTCGACATGGCGCAGGAACGTGGCGTCGTGGCAGACGAAGAGCGGCGAATGATCCAGTCCGTCTTCGAACTCGGTGACACGTCCGCACGTGAAGTGATGGTGCCCCGTACCGACATGGTCTGGATCGAAAGCGACAAGAGTGCCGGCCAGGCCACGTCGTTGGCCGTGCGAAGCGGTCATTCACGACTGCCCGTCATCGGGGAGAACGTCGACGACATTCTCGGCGTCGTGTATCTCAAGGACCTGGTGAAGCAGACCTATCATCTGCCGGACGGCGGTCGGAGCGTCAATGTCCGGGAAGTCATGCGCCCGGCAGTGTTCGTCCCGGACTCCAAGCCGCTCGACAGCCTGTTGGCCGAAATGCAGCGCGATCGCAATCACATGGCGGTTCTCGTCGACGAGTACGGCGGAATCGCGGGGCTGGCCACCATCGAAGACGTCATCGAAGAGATCGTCGGCGAGATCGCCGACGAGTACGACCAGGACGAGACTCCACCCGTCGAAGATCTGGGCGACGGGCGGTTCCGGGTGTCTGCGCGTCTGCCCATCGAGGATCTCGGTGAACTGTTCGATCTGGAATTGGAAAACGACGAGGTCGAGACTGTCGGTGGACTGATCGGTTACGTCCTTGGGCGAGTTCCGCTGCCCGGATCCGAGGTCGGCTACGACGGACTGACTCTGCGAGGAGAGGGAACCAGTACCGGACGAGGTCGGGTGCGGATCAGTACCGTACTCGTGCAACGTGTACCGAAGGTCGAGAAAGACGATGTGGAAGTCACCGATGGCTGACCGGGCGTCAGCTGTCGGTGCACGGAAAGACAGCAGTACGCAGGCGGACGTCGTCTTCGTGCCGAGCGAGCGTTCGTCGAATGAGGAGTGGTTATGAGCAAGGATGAATTCCGTTCGGGATTCGTATGTTTCGTGGGGCGGCCCAACACGGGTAAGTCCACATTGACCAATGCGTTGGTCGGCAGCAAGATCGCGATCACGTCGTCACGTCCGCAGACGACGCGGCACACGATTCGCGGCATCGTGCACCGTGAGCACGCTCAACTGATCCTGGTGGACACACCGGGGCTGCACAAGCCGCGCACTCTCCTCGGTCAGCGCCTCAACGACCTGGTGCGCGACACGTACTCCGAGGTCGACGTCATCTGCCTGTGTATCCCGGCCGACGAGGCCATCGGTCCCGGCGACCGCTGGATCGTGCAGCAGGTACGGCAGATGGCGCCGAAGACCAAGCTGGTGGGCATCGTGACCAAGATCGACAAGGTCAGCCGCGATGCCGTCGGCAAGCAGTTGTTGGCATTGTCCACGCTGCTCGGTCCAGAGTCCGAAGTGGTGCCGGTATCGGCGCAGTCCGGTGAGCAGGTCGAAATTCTGGTCGACGTTCTGGCCGGTCTCATGGATGAGGGCCCGGCGTTCTACCCGGACGGCGAATTGACCGACGAGCCCGAAGAGGTCCTCATGGCGGAACTGATCCGTGAGGCCGCACTCGAAGGGCTCGGCGAGGAACTGCCGCATTCGCTGGCCGTCGTCATCGAAGAGGTCATCCCGCGCGAAGGCCGGACCGAGAAGCAGGGTGAGATGCTCGACGTCCACGCCTTGCTGTACGTGGAGCGGCCGAGCCAGAAGGGCATCGTCATCGGCAAGGGTGGCGCCCGACTGCGCGAGGTGGGTACCAGCGCCCGTCTGCAGATCGAGAAGCTGCTGGGGGTGCGGATCTTCCTGGAGTTGCACGTGAAGGTGGCCAAGGACTGGCAGCGCGATCCCAAACAGCTGGGCCGGCTGGGGTTCTAGGGGCTCCGCCGCGCTGTGCGCCTTTGTGGTGGCGGGGACTACCGAATAGGCTCACCGGGGTAGGGGTTTCGGATGCTGAGCAACTCTCCGGGAGTGCAGTTCAGGGCTGAACACACCGCTGTCAGCGTCGAGAATCGGATCGCTTTGGCTCGGTCGTTCTTCAACACCGAGAGATTGACGACGCTTACCCCGGCCAGTCGGGAGAGTTCGGCCAGCGTCATTGCTCGCGACTCGAGAAGTTCGCCGAGATGGCAGGTTACTAGGTGATCGGCCGGCTCACCCATCAGACGAGTCCGTCGGTGTCTTCGGCAAGTTTGGCGCCTTGCCGTGTCAAGACGTACACGAACTGGATGAAGGAAGCGATACCGATCGCGACGAAGTATCCGACGGCACTGCTGTGAGCATCGAAATCGTCCAGATCGAGTGCACCGATCACCGAATTGGTGCCTAACAGACCGAAAATCGACGGAATGACCGGATAGGCGACGACCGACACTGCCAGCCCGATCAGGTTGATGCTCGCGAACTTGCTGAACGGGGTTCCGCGAATGACTTCGGCGCTGAACCGGTACGCGAAGTACATGCCCGCCAGAATCACAGTCATGGCCGCCAGCGGTTCCACGATTCGGCAGAATTCGACGAACCCACCGAGACGGCCGAGGTCGGCCTTGTCCACCGTCAGGTCGATTCTGTTCCCGACCGCCAGCTCGCCGCCGAACAGCGGCGTCGGCGGGGTGCCGCTGCGGGGTTCGATCGGTGCGATGACGGCATCGGAGGTGACGACGTCGACAACGCGCCACGCGCTCCACGCGACTGTCGCCGCCGCGAGACAGAGTATCGCCCACATGGTCGATCTCAGAGAACCCCATCCGTATGCCATGACCACTCCATATCGATATTCGATGACAACGATTAGCGATATGGTATCGAAAATCGATATGGGGTCAAGCTCTCGGTAAGCCTTGTCGGTAGTGCGCACTACCGACAAGGCTCACAGGGGCCGAAGGACCCTGAGGATCGAGGCGCCGACGTCCTGATCGTCGACGCCGGTTGCCAGCCGCCGCAGCTGGAGTCCGGTGATGATCGCGACCAACGTCGGTGCCGACAACTCCGGGTCGGGTACACCGAGCGCCGTCAGAATCGTCACCGTCAGGTGGTCGTAGGCTGCGAAGCACTCCGTGGCCACCTTGTGCAGTTCGTGATCGCGTCCGGCGGCGATGTACATCTCGAACGGGGCGATACGTTCGGCCGAGAACGAGAGATCACGCGTCACCTTCTCGGTGAGCGCCGCCGCGTCCTCGACGCTGAGCCCCTGGTCCCGATACTCGTCGGCCAATGCGTGCAGGCGCGTGGTCTCGTCGGTCACGAAGAGCGACAACGCATCCCGCAGCATGTCCGACTGGGTCGGGAAATGGTAGGTGATCGACCCGAGTGACACTCCGGCCTGGGCCGCGATGCGCCTGTTGCTGACGCCGGGAATGCCGTCGGCTCCCACGACGTGCAGTACCGCGTGGAGAATTCGACTCCGAACCTCGCCGCTCACCGATTCACCACCACGGCTCGGGGCGTACCCGATCCCAGTGCAGTACCGACTCCAATTGCGAAGCGAGCGAGACCAACAGCGGTTCGGAGTTCTCATTGCCCATCAACTGCGCACCCATCGGCAGGCCTGCCTTGCTGAAACCGGCCGGGACGTTGATCGAGGGCCAGCCGAGGACGTTCCACGGCCACGCGTACGGGCACGCGCCGGTCATCACCTTGTCGGTCTCCCAGCCGCCGATGCCGTCGATGGCGGTGACGGCGAGTGGTGGCGTCGCGGTGGACGGGGCGAGAACCACGTCGTACTTGTCGAAGATCGCGCCGATCCGGCGTCGCATGCGTGGTTCGGCTGCGCGCGCCGCTTTCAGCGGAGCACCGCGAAGAAAGCTGCCGCTACGGGCATTTGCGCGCGTACGAGGATCGAGGAGTGACACGTCGGGAACGCGTTTGACCCAGTCGTCGACGCCGACGAGTGAGCGCGGCAGGAAGTTCAGCCCGAACACGTGGCCGTAGGCGGGGTCGTCCACGACGACGTGGTGCCCGAGCCCGCGCAGGGTGTCGGCGATAGAATGCACGGCCAGACGCACTTCGGGATGGAGCGTCACGGGCGTGGCGGTGAACGGATTGCGCAGGGACAGTGCGATGTTCAGCTTCCCCGGATCGCGCCCGACGGCGTCGCTGACGGTGACGGGCGTCGGCTTGTGGACGTCGCCGGCGTGATTGCCTGCCGCGACGTCGAGGAGTAGTGCGGCGTCGGCGACAGTGCGGGCGAGTGGCCCGTTGACGGTCAGACCGTAGAAGGCTTCGGCCTCCGGCCACGTGGAGATGCGTCCGCGTTGCGGTTTGATACCCACCAGGTTGGTCCAGGCGGCGGGGATTCTGATCGAGCCGGCGCCGTCGGAACCTATTCCGGCGCTGATCAATCCAGCGGCTACGGCGGCGGCGGTACCACCGGAGGACCCGCCGGGGGTGTGCTCGCGTGAGTAGGGGTTGCGGGTGTAGCCGAACGCGGAACCGCCGGTCAGCGGCCATTGGCCGAGCTCGGGTGCGTTGGTCTTCCCGACGATGACGGCGCCGGCTGCGCGCAGTCGTCGAACCATTTCGGAGTCTTCGGTTTTGGCGGGGAAGTCTCCGGCACACCCGAATGCGGTGGGCTCGCCGGCGATGTCGACATCGTCTTTGACGGCGATCGGAACGCCGAGCAGGGGTGCTCGCTCACCCTGTGTGAGGCGCCGGTCCGCATCGGCGGCTTCGTCGAGTGCCTTCTCACGGCGGACGATCTTGAACGCATTGAGGTGGGGCTGAGTGGCGTCGATGCGGTCGAGTGCCTCCTGCGTGGCGGCGACGGATGTCGTCGCTCCCGAAGCGAGGGCTGCCACCTGATCCACGAGACCGGGTGCATGGCCGTGTTCCGTTCGAGGTCCTGACGTCATCGGGTTCCCTTCCCAAAACTGTTCGTTCGAACGAACAGTAGCTGATTTCGAGTATTGGCGATGTTCGGGTTCGCGTCAAGATCGCATCAAGACGCCAGGTCAGCGCGTAAACAGATCGTAAGAGAACGTAAAAACGGCGATTCGGAGGTCGAAGCTGAGAACGCGATTCCGGGTCGGCAACGGCGTGATCGTCATGGCTGCGATGCACAGCAGCGCGGCAAAGATTTCGAAGAGGGAAGCTCATGGCCGATGTGGCCTACGTTGCTCTGATACTCGGTGGTTTTCTCGTGTGCGCACTGGTGTTGCGCGCCCTGCAGGCGAGCGCTCCCAAATGACCGTCGCCGGTGTGGTGAGCGTGCTGCTGATCGTGATCGCCGCTGCCTTGATCATCTATCTGCTCGTCGCACTCGTAGACCCTGAGAGGTTCTGATGGCGCCTGCACTGGCAGCCGGGCTGCAGATCGGGTTCGTCCTCGTGGTCCTGGCGATCGCGTACGTCCCGGTCGGGGACTACATGGCCCGCGTGTACACCTCGACCCGCGACCTTCGAATGGAACGTCTGATCTACCGAGTCGGGCGCATCGACTCGCGCGCCGAGCAGACCTGGTACGGATACGCGGGCAGTGTCCTGGGGTTCTCCTTCGCGAGCGCCCTGTTCCTGTACGTACTACAGCGCATTCAGGGTGTGCTCCCGCTGAGCCACGGACTGTCCGGCGTCAGCCCGGCCGTCGCGTTCAACACGGCGATTTCCTTTGTGTCCAACACGAACTGGCAGTCGTACACCCCCGAGACGACGATGAGCAATCTGACGCAGCCGCTTGGCTTGGCTGTGCAGAACTTCGTGTCGGCGGCGGTGGGAATGGCGGTGGCGATCGCCCTGGTGCGCGGTTTCATCCGGGTCTCGCGCGGCGGCGAGATCGGTAACTTCTGGGTCGACCTGATTCGCGGTTGCCTGCGAATTCTGCTTCCGTTCTCCTTCGTGATCGCACTGATCCTGTTGAGCCAGGGCGTGATCATGTCTTTCCACAGCAATTTTGCGTCCACCGGCCTCGACGGCACCTCGGTGAGCAACGCGCTGGCGCCCGTTGCATCACAGGAGGCGATCAAGGAACTCGGCACCAACGGCGGTGGCATCATGGGCGCCAACTCGGCGCACCCGTTCGAGAATCCGACGCCGCTGAGCAATATCGTCGAGATCCTGGCGATCCTGCTCATCCCGGTGTGTCTTACCCGCACGTTCGGAACGATGGTGGGAGACCGTAAGCAAGGTCTGACGCTGCTGGCCGTCATGGGCATCCTGTGGGCAGGATTGACGGCCGTGACACTCGCCGCCGAGTCCGGGGCACGCGGCATCGCCGCCACTGCGGCCGGGTCGATGATGGAGGGCAAGGAAGTTCGGTTCGGCATCCCCGGCTCTGCACTGTTCGCGGTCTCAACCACCGGAACGTCCACCGGTGCTGTCAACTCGGCGCACGACAGTATGTCGCCGCTCGGTGGCGGCGCGGTGAATCTGAACATGCTGCTCGGCGAAATCGCCCCTGGTGGTGTCGGAACCGGGCTGTACGGGATATTGGTCCTCGCGCTGATCGCGGTCTTCGTGGGCGGACTGCTGGTCGGTCGCACGCCGGAGTATCTGGGCAAGAAACTGGGCCGACGCGAGATCACCCTCGCCGCGCTCTCGATCCTCGTCATGCCTGCTCTGGTGTTGATCGGTACCGCAATCACGGTCATTCTCGCCTCGACGGTGGGTTATCAAGGCAATAGCGGAGATCCGGGTACTCCCGGATCGATCCACGGCTTCAGCGAGGTGCTCTACGCCTTCGCGTCGGCGTCGAACAACAACGGCAGCGCCTTCGGCGGATTGACCGTCACCAGTGACTGGTTCCAGTCGTCACTCGGAATCTGCATGCTGCTCGGACGATTCCTGCCGATTCTCTTCGTGCTCGCCCTCGCCGGGGCGCTGGCGTCGCAGAAGAAGGTGGCTCCGACGGCAGGCACCCTGTCGACGTCCGGACCCATGTTCACCGGTTTGCTGACCGGCACCGTCGTTCTGGTAGCAGCTCTCACATTCTTCCCGGCCCTGGCATTGGGCCCGATCGCGGAGGCACTTCAATGACCGTTCACACCGACGAGAAGCCGGTGGTGGCAGAAAGTGCTGCCGCCGAACGTGATTCGGGTTCGTCGCGGCACGTGCAGGCCGGCGTGTTCAATCCGAGGCAGATGATCACGGCGCTGCCCGGCGCCGTACGCAAGCTCGACCCGCGTCACCTGGCCCGCAATCCCGTCATGTTCGTGGTGTTCGCCGGATCGGTGATCACGACGATCATGGCGATCGCCGATCCGTCGGTGTTCGCCTGGGTGATCACGCTGTGGCTCTGGTTCACGGTGATCTTCGCGAACCTCGCCGAATCCGTCGCGGAAGGCCGTGGCAAAGCGCAGGCGGCCAGTCTGCGCAAGGTGAAGCAGGACACCACCGCACACCGCATCATGGCGAGCGGCAGGATCGAATCGGTATCGGGCACCGAACTGGTGGTCGGTGACCGCGTGGTCGTCGTGGCCGGCGAGGTCATTCCCGGTGACGGCGACGTCGTCGAGGGCATCGCGTCCGTCGACGAATCCGCGATCACCGGTGAATCCGCTCCGGTGGTCCGGGAATCAGGCGGTGACCGGTGCGCCGTCACCGGCGGTACGACGGTGCTCTCCGACCGCATCGTCGTGGAGATCACCGCAGCGCCGGGAAGTTCGTTCGTCGATCGGATGATCGCCCTGGTCGAGGGCGCGTCGCGACAGAAAACTCCGAACGAGATCGCACTGAACATCCTGTTGGCGTCGTTGACCGTGATCTTCCTGCTCGCCGTGGTCGCCATCGGACCGATGGGGCTGTACGCCGGGCACGAGCAGGACCCGGTCAAGCTGATCGCACTACTCGTCTGCCTCATCCCGACGACGATCGGCGCGTTGCTCTCGGCCATCGGCATCGCGGGCATGGATCGACTGGTACAGCGCAACGTGTTGGCGATGTCGGGCCGCGCCGTGGAGGCGGCGGGCGATATCGACACGCTGCTGATGGACAAAACCGGAACCATCACCTACGGCAATCGTCGCGCGACGGCGCTGCACCCCGCGCCGGGCGTCGCGGCTGCGGATCTCGCTGCGGCAGCGCGGTTGTCGAGCCTGGCCGACGGAACCCCCGAAGGGCGGAGCATCGTCGACCTGTGCGCGGCGGAGTTCGGCCTCGAGGCCGAACCCACCCCGGACGAGGAGCGCGCCGAATTCGTTCCGTTCACCGCCCACACCCGGATGAGTGGCCTCGACCTCCCGGATCGGGAAATCCGCAAGGGTGCAGCCGATGCCGTGATGAACTGGGTGGTTCGCGGCGGCGGACAGGCAGCGGTGGAAGTGACGGACACCGTGAGCGAGATCGCCCAAGCCGGTGGTACGCCGCTTGTCGTGGCCGTCAAGGACGGAGCGGCGACGACGGTGCTCGGTGTCATCGCACTCTCCGACGTGGTCAAGCCCGGAATGGCGGAGCGATTCGCAGAATTGCGGGCAATGGGAATCCGTACTGTCATGATCACCGGCGACAATCCGTTGACGGCCAAGGCCATTGCCGACGAAGCCGGAGTCGACGACTTCATGGCAGAGGCGACGCCGGAGGACAAACTGGCGCTCATCCGCAAGGAACAGGAAGGTGGCCGACTGGTCGCGATGACCGGTGACGGTACCAACGACGCTCCGGCCCTCGCCCAAGCGGACGTCGGAGTGGCGATGAACACCGGCACGTCGGCGGCCAAGGAAGCCGGCAACATGGTGGATCTCGACTCTGATCCCACCAAGCTCATCGAGGTCGTCGAGATCGGCAAACAGTTGCTCATCACCCGAGGGGCGTTGACCACGTTCTCTCTGGCCAACGACCTCGCGAAGTACTTCGCCATCCTGCCGGCCCTGTTCAGTGGCATCTATCCGCAGCTGGGCGCCTTGAACATCATGCATCTCGCCACGCCGGAATCGGCGATCGTCTCTGCCGTCATCTTCAACGCGTTGGTGATCGTCGGGCTCATTCCGTTGGCACTCAAGGGCGTTCGCTACCGACCGTCGACGGCGTCGCAGCTGCTCGGCCGCAACCTGCTGATCTACGGACTCGGTGGCGTGATCACCCCGTTCGTCGGTATCTGGCTGATCGATCTCGTTGTTCGTTCGATACCTGGAATCGGGTGACCTGACATGCGTTTGACACTTCATTTCGCCAAGCAGGCGTGGGCGGGACTGTTGGTCCTGATCGCGCTGACCGCCGTCCTCGGTGTGCTCTACCCTGCCGCGGTGTGGGGAGTCAGTCGGATCAGCTCCGGTTCGGCAGAAGGCTCCTCCCTCGTCGATTCGAGTGGCTGCGTGGTCGGGAGCGCGTGGATCGGTGTTGATCCGCAGGTTGCTTCGGGCCAGAACGATCCGTACTTCCACAGCCGCGTCGTCGGCTCGGTGACGGACGGCGATCCGTTCACCC
This sequence comes from Rhodococcus sp. 27YEA15, assembly GCF_049739425.1. Classification (NCBI taxonomy): domain Bacteria; kingdom Bacillati; phylum Actinomycetota; class Actinomycetes; order Mycobacteriales; family Nocardiaceae; genus Rhodococcus; species Rhodococcus sp. 27YEA15. Next base: position 2,853,122 of record NZ_JBMHHW010000001.1, on the reverse strand, counting down.
CCGGCGACCCGGCAGCTGCGCTGCCGTCGAATCTGGGGCCGAGCAATCCGACGCTGGCCGACTTCGTCGAGCAGCGCCGGGCGGCGATCGCGGCTCGTGAGGGCGTCGACCCGTCGGCAGTGCCCGTCGACGCGGTCACCGGTTCCGGTTCGGGCATCGACCCGCAGATCAGTCCCGCGTACGCCGAACTGCAGGTCCGCCGCGTCGCCGCGAACAACGGGCTCCCCGAGTCCCAGGTACGGGAACTGGTGGCGGAGCACACCGACGGACGGCAGTTGGGCTTCCTCGGTGAGGAGCGCGTCAACGTTCTCGCGCTCAATCTCGCCCTCGGATTGAAGGCGCCTACCTGTGCGAGCCCGTCGACTGGTGGATGATTGTCACGTGAGTCCCTCGGAGAAGATCGGCAAGGCTTGTAGACGCGGTGAACTGCGCATCTACCTCGGCGCGGCACCGGGTGTCGGCAAGACCTTCGCGATGCTCGGCGAGGCGCATCGCCGCCGCAGCCGTGGGTGCGACGTGGTTGCGGCCGTAGTGGAAACACACGGCCGCGCCCGCACCGCCGAACTGATCGGTGATCTCGAGATCGTGCCGCCGAAACTGGTCGACTACCGCGGAACCCGGATGCCGGAACTCGACGTCGAGGCAGTTCTGGAGCGGCGCCCGGCGCTGGTTCTGGTGGACGAGCTGGCACACACCAACACTCCGGGAAGCAAGAATCACAAGCGGTTCCAGGACGTCGACGAGCTTCTCGACGCCGGTATCGACGTCCTGTCCACCGTCAACGTGCAACATCTCGAAAGCCTCAACGATGTCGTCGAACACATCACCGGCGTCACCCAGCAGGAAACGGTACCCGACTCGACAGTGCGCAGCGCCACCCAGGTGGAGCTGGTGGACATCACCCCGGAGGCTTTGCGTCGCAGACTCTCCCACGGAAACGTCTATCCGCCCGAGCGAGTCGACGCCGCACTCGGGAACTACTTCCGCCCCGGAAACCTCACGGCCCTGCGCGAGCTGGCACTGCTGTGGGTAGCCGACCAGGTTGATGCGGCGCTGGCGAAGTACCGGGCCGAGAACAAGATCACCGACACCTGGGAGGCGCGTGAGCGGGTGGTCGTCGCGGTCACCGGCGGGCCGGAATCGGAGACCCTGGTACGACGCGCGTCGCGGATCGCGTCGAAATCCAGTGCGGAACTGCTGGTGGTGCACGCGGTGCGCGGCGACGGGCTGACCGGGGTCTCCGCCCCGGAGATGGGGAAGGTACGGGCGCTCGCGTCGGGGCTCGGGGCGACATTACACACCGTTGTCGGCGACGACGTTCCGTCGACGCTTCTCGAATTCGCGCGCGAGGCGAACGCCACCCAGCTGGTGCTGGGAACCTCGCGGCGCTCACGACTGGCCCGCATCCTCGACGAGGGTATCGGTGCCACGGTCACGGCGCAGTCCGGCGGCATCGACGTCCACATGGTCACCCACGAAGAGACGAGCAAGCGGCGTCGCCTGTCGGTGCTCGGACGCTCCGATGCTCGTGTGCTCTCGTGGATTGCCGCCGTGGTCGTGCCGTCGCTGGCCGCCGCGATCATGGGTGTGGTGGACTCGTTTTCGGGAGTGAACGGGGAGAACGCACTGTTCTTCGTCGTGGTGCTGCTCGTCGCGCTTCTCGGTGGTGTCGGTCCGTCGATTCTGTCCGCTCTCATCTCGGGACTGCTGCTCAACTATTTTTTCACCGATCCGCGATACAGCTTCACGATCGCCGAGCCGGACAACTTCATCACCACCGCCGTGCTGTTGATAGTGGCTGTGGCAGTGGCGGTTCTGGTGGACGCCGCCGCCAAACGAGCGCGAGAAGCCAAACGGGCGTCGGAGGAGGCGGAACTACTGGCACTGTTCGCCGGATCGGTTCTGCGCGGAGCCGACCTGTCGGCACTGCTGGGCAAGGTCCTGGAAATCTACCGGCAGCACGGGGTGTCCGTCGTACACCGCGACGACGGCGTCATCGCGTCGGTGGGGGTGCAGCCGCCGACGTCGGAGGCGGATGCGGAGACGGTGTGCGAGGTGAGCGACGGCGAATACGCGTTGCTCCTGGCCGGACCGGATCTGAGCGCGCGTGACCGGCGTGTGCTCACCGTCGTGGCGCACCAGGCGGTGGGCATGATCCGGCAGGAGACGTTGACCGTCGAGGCCGGCAAGGCTGCCGCCCTGACCGAAGCCGACCAACTGCGTCGGGCACTGCTCTCGGCCGTCAGTCACGATCTGCGGACGCCCCTGGCCGGTGTCAAAGCCGCGGTGTCGAGCCTGCGGAGCGACGACATCGAGTTCTCCCCGGAGGACACCGCCGAACTACTGGCCACCATCGAGGAGTCGGCAGATCAACTGACCGCGCTGGTGGGAAATCTTCTCGACTCGTCCAGGCTCGCGGCAGGAGTGGTCAAGCCGACACTGCGCCCGGTGTACCTCGACGAGGTGGTTCACCGCGCCCTGCTCGGACTTGGGATCGGCGGACGATCCGATTCTCGCGCCGACCGAGTCAAGGTCGAGGTGGGAAGCGTGGCAGTGGCCGCCGATCAGGGCCTCCTCGAACGCGTCGTAGCCAACCTCGTCGACAACGCGTTGCGGTACGGGGCTGCGACTCCGGTGAGAATCGACGCGGCGCGGATCGGGGATCGGGTGGTGATCAGCGTCGCCGATACCGGGCCGGGTGTACCGGAAGGCGAGGCGGAGGAGATGTTTCAGCCGTTCCAGCGCCGGGGTGATCGTGACAACACCGGCGGTGTCGGACTGGGGCTTTCGGTGGTGCGAGGATTCGTCGACGCGATGGGCGGATCCGTTGGAGCCACCGACACACCGGGTGGCGGATTGACGATGGTGGTCGAGTTGGCCGCCGTGACAGGAGCCCAGGAATGAGCCGAATACTGGTGGTCGACGACGAACCGCAGATCCTGCGGGCACTGCGCATCAACCTGTCGGTACGCGGATACGAGGTGGTCACGGCATCGACCGGTGCGGGTGCGCTGCGGGCCGCCGCCGAACGTCCACCGGACGTCGTCGTGCTCGACCTCGGCTTGCCGGACATGGACGGTACCGAAGTGCTTGCGGGACTGCGGGGTTGGTGCCTCGCACCGGTGATCGTGCTCTCAGCCCGCACCGACTCGGCCGACAAGGTCGACGCACTCGATGCCGGCGCGGACGATTACGTGACCAAGCCGTTCGGGATGGACGAGTTCCTGGCCAGAGTGCGGGCAGCAGCGCGCCGCAGCGCCACTGCCGTGGATACGGCGGAACCGTCCGTGGTCACGGCGTCGTTCACCGTGGACCTGGCGGCGAAAACCGTGAGCCGTGGCGGTCGGCAGGTGCATCTGACACCGACGGAGTGGGGCATGCTCGAAATGCTGGTGCGCAATCGGGGAAAGCTGGTGGGCCAGAAGGAACTCCTCCGCGAGGTGTGGGGCCCGGCCTATGACACCGAGACCCACTATCTACGGGTGTACCTTGCCCAATTGCGCCGTAAACTCGAAGACGACCCGGCGAACCCCGCACATCTGATCACCGAGGCGGGGATGGGATACCGGTTCGTCGTCTGATGATTGCGTGATTGTATGGGTGTCGGGGCAATTCCCGTACCAGTTCCTCGGTGAAGGGATACACGTGAATACATTCCAGATAGTTGCTGCCGGAGCAAACTCGCTCGTCTTTGCCCTCCTGAAGGTCCCGGTCCTGGGCAACCTCGTCGGGAAGTCGATGGTCGTCATCACTTATCGGGGCCGCAAGTCCGGCAAGCAATTCAGTCTGCCCGTGAGCTTCACCCGCACCGGTGACGAACTGGCGATCAGGGTGGCCCTGCCGGACAAGAAGAACTGGTGGCGCAACTTCCTGGGCGAGGGTGGGCCGGTCACCGTCACACTCGACGGTGCCGAGCATCCCGGGCACGCCGTGAGTACACGCACTGACTCCGGGAAGGTCACGGTCAAGGTGACGGTGGGCAGCGCGGCGAGTTGAGGTCCGGACTGCGTCAATCATGCTGTGGCATTGCGCTGTTGTGCCGGGCAGGTGGCTGTTCGTCCCGTGACACTGCGATCCGCGCGATGCGATAGTTTGGTGCGATGCCTATAACCGTTGTTGCGTACTCCGACGAGTGGCCTCGGCAGTACGACAACGTGGCGAGCAGCCTGCGAGAAATGCTGTCGCAGGTATCCGTCGTCGCCGTCGAGCATGTCGGGTCGACGGCGGTTCCCGGGCTCGCGGCCAAACCGATTCTCGATATCGACGTCGTCGTCGAGCGTGAACACGTACCGGCTGCGATCGGTGCTCTCGCTGCCGGGGGATACGTTCACGTCGGAGATCTCGGCATGGCCGATCGAGAAGCGTTCCGGCCGCCGGACGTCAACCCGGTTCGACACGTCTACGTCTGCGTCGAGGGAACCCTGCACGTGCGCAATCACCTCGCCGTCCGGTCGGTGCTGCGGTCGCATCCCGACCTTCGAGATGCGTACGGCGCGGTGAAACGAGAACTCGCCGAGGATCCGGCCATGACCATCGATCGCTACATCGCCGGAAAGTCCGAGATACTGCAGGCTGTGCTCGATCGCTCGGAACTCACGACAGACGACAAGGCGACAATTCGCGAGTTGAACGCGACCTCGGGCCGGTGACGTTTCGAATCGTCGACCTCCCGTAGCAGTCTCGCTGATGGTTGTCACACGAGAGTTTTGCCTCGGTATCCTCGGGATATGGCCGTAAAGTTCACGATCAGCCTTCCTGGCGAGGACACGCAGGTCCTCGACGAGTATGTACGCGATCACGGTCTCCGAGGTCGGTCTGACGGCGTTCACGCCGCACTCCGTCTGCTCGCGAAGACACAACTCCACCATGACTACGCCGCGGCCTTCACCGAAGGTGACACCGAAGATCCGTGGGACATTGCTACCTCCGATACGTGGTGATCGGCCGGTGGGCATATGTCCTTCAGTCGGCAGATCCGATCGAGGCAATGCCGGAATTCGGGGTTCTCCGGTTCGGCGAATGTGATGAAAGTGTCCACGGTGAGCTGGAGTCCAGCCGAAGGGACAGTCGATATGAGGCTCTGTGTCATGCTGTTCGCTGATCGAATTGCCAAGGCTGTTGCAGCCGGACGCGTCGAGGGCGTGGATGTCGTTGCCGTCGGACCGGGACAGGGCGGGCCGCTGTCGTACCCACGTGCGAACATGCGTTCGTGTCCGTGATGTCAGGAAATTCGGGTGTTCACCAGCAGGGTGAGGCCACGATCCTGCACGCGGACCTCGACTCGTTCTACGCCTCGGTGGAGCAGCGCGACGATCCTGAGCTGGCCGGGCAGCCGGTGATCGTAGGCGGCGGCGTTGTACTCGCGGCCAGCTACGAGGCCAAGGCGTTCGGTGTCCGCACCGCGATGAGTGGTGCTCAGGCCAGAGCGCTGTGTCCGCAGGCGATCGTGGTTTCCCCGAGAATGTCTGCGTACTCGCAGGCCAGCAAAGACGTGTTCGACGTCTTTCGTGACACGTCACCGCTGGTGGAGGGCATTTCCATCGACGAGGCGTTCCTCGAAGTCGGCGGACTGGCTCGCATTGTGGGGACCCCACTCGAAATCGGCGCCAAGCTCCGACGCGACGTCGCCGAGCAGGTCGGACTACCCATCACCGTCGGCATCGCTCGGACGAAATTCCTGGCGAAGGTCGCCAGCGCGTTCGCGAAACCCGACGGTCTGCTGTTGGTCCCGCCGGACGGCGAGATCAACTTTCTGCACCCGTTGCCCGTCGAGAAGCTGTGGGGCGTCGGCCGGATCACCGCCCGGAAGCTGCGCGATTTCGACATCGTGACGGTAGGAGACGTGGCCAGGCACGACGAGGCGTCGATCGTGTCGATCCTGGGCCGCGGTGCCGGACGCCATCTTTACGCTCTCTCCCACAATCGTGACCCCCGGCCGGTGCAGGCACGCCAGGGTCGCGGTTCGATGGGCGCCCAGCGGGCTCTGGGGCGTGGGGTGCATTCCCGCAGTGAACTCGAGGCCGCGTTGATCGCTTTGGTGGACCGCGTGACCGGTCGTATGCGCACCGCTCGGCGAACCGGGCGCACCGTGACGCTGCGTCTGCGATTTGCCGACTTCACCCGTGTGACCCGTGACCGAACTCTGCGCCGGTCGTCGGCCGAAACGAGCGAGATCTTAACCGCGGCAATGATTCTCCTCGACGACGCGGCACCGTTGATCGCGGAGAAAGGGATCACGCTGATCGGTATCGCGGTTGCCAACCTGGACCGCGACGGGGCGAAACAACTGGAACTGCCGTTCGACGGGCCGGACACTGCCGCACTGGATTCGGCAGTGGACAGTGTCCGGAAGAAGTTCGGAACGGGTGCACTCACCCGGGGTGTGCTGTTGGGGCGTGACCCCGGGATCTCGGTGCCGTTGTTGCCGGACTGACAAGGTTGTCGCGAAGGGTGGTCCCTTCGTATTCGCGCCGGAAGAGTCCGCGCTGCTGCAGAATCGGGATCACCTGATCGACGAAGTCTTCCAGCCCCTGTGGGTAGGTGGGCGGCATCAAGTTGAAACCGTCAGCGCCGGCGCCCACCAGCCAGGTCTCCATCTCGTCGGCAATGGATTCGGGGGTGCCGATCATCGTGGCGTGACCGCCGCCCGCAGCGAGTGTGCCCAGCAGCTCCCGCACCGTGGGCGAGTCCTTCTCGACGATCCGCAGAATGGTCGAGTACCGACCTTGTGGGCCGGTGAACTCCTCGAGTGGCGGCAACTCCGGAACGGGGGAGTCCAGATCCCAGTCCTGGCAGTTCTGGCCGGTGAACAGTGACAACTGCGCGATTGACTGAGCCGTCGGCAGTAGAAGATCCAGTTCGGCCTTCTTCGCGCGGGCCTCGGCCGCACTGCTGCCGACGTACGTCACGAGGCCGGGCATGATCGGCACCGAATCGGGTTCCCGGCCGGCGCGACCGATGCGGGCCTTCACATCTCGGTAGTACGCCTGTGCGCTGGGCAGATCGTACGCCACCGAATAGATGGCCTCGGCCCGGCGAGCGGCAAGTTCACGGCCCTGCTCCGAGGCCCCGGCTTGGAAGAGGACCGGCGCACCCTGCGGCGAATGGGGGACGGTCAACGGGCCGTCTACGCGGAAGTTGGCGCCGTGGTGATCGATGGCGTGAATCTTGCCTGCATCCGCGAATGCGCCGTCCCGATCGAGTATCAGCGCGTCAACCGACCACGAATTCCACAGAGCCAGAGCCACGTCGACGAATTCGTCGGCCCGCGCGTACCGGGTGGCGTGGTCCGGCATGGTGTCGAGCCCGTGGTTGCGGGCTTCCTGGTCGAACATCGAGGTGACGACGTTCCATCCGGCGCGCCCGCCGCTGATGTGATCGAGCGAGGCCAGCAGTCTGGCCGCATGGAACGGTGTGTAGAACGTCGTCGACACCGTGGTGACCAGCCCGATGTGCTCGGTGGCGCGCGCCATCGCCGTCAGCGCGGTGATCGGTTCGAGGAACCACGACGCTCCGGCCTCCGGCTCGCGAACACTGTGGCCGTCGGCGAAGAACACCGCGTCGAGTTTTCCGCGCTCGGCGGTTCCGGCCAGCTCCTCGTAATAGGTTATCTCGCCCAGCCTTTCGACGGGCGACTCGGGGTGGCGCCAGGCGGCGCTGTGGTGGCCGCAGCCGAGCAGAAATGCGCCGAGGCGCAATTGCCTTCTCATCAGTCTTTGACGAGTCCGCCGTCGACCACGAGGTTCTGCCCCGTGACAGCTCGCGACCAGGGGGAGGCGAAGAACAATGCGGCGTCGGCGAATTCGGCGGGAGTGGTCACTCTCCGCAGCGGTGTACTCGCGGCGATCATGTCGAACACGGCCTCGGGGGTGGCGGCACTGGCATCGGTGGTCCGCAGCAGTCCGCCGGAAATCATGTTGACGGTGATGCAGTCAGGTCCGAGGTCGGCCGACAACGTCCGTGTCAGTGCGAGAAGAGCGGCCTTGGCTGCGGTGTAGTCGTGGTAGGGGACCACCGGATTCTGTACGAGATTCGTTCCGACGGTGATGATTCGGCCGAATCCAAGCTCGCGCATACCGCTGAGTGCGGCTTGAGTGGTGTTGAGTGTCCCGGCGACACTGCCGCGCAACTGCGAGTCGAAATCGGCCCAGGTGATCGTGTCGGCCTTTGGCCTGGCGTCGCCGTTGAAACTGAAGTCGACCAGGGCATTGTTGACGACGGTGGATATCGGGGTTCCGAAATGCTCTCGGGCCGTGGCGAACAGACGATCCACCGACCCTCGATCGGTGACGTCGGCGCCTACCGCTACTGCGCGGCTCTCGCCCAGTTCCGCGACCACGGCGTCGGCGGCATTCTTGCTTCGATGGTAATTGACCACTATCCGCGCGCCCTGTCCGGCGAACGCGTGACTGAGTGCGGCGCCGAGCCCGCGGGCACCCCCGGTGACGAGAACTACTTGCTCGTCGAGTGCGAGTGCAGGCTGAAAACTGTGTTCGGTCATGACGACATCCCTCCGCCAGTGCTAGCTGGTCAGGTTCATCGGGTCTGATCTCAGCCGACCTTTTCGGCACCCCGTGTCATGCTCCATCAGACCATGAGCGGTCGGCCGCCTGGCGAGTGGGTGGCCGACCCGATCAGTTTCCGGTCGCCGGGAGGTCTTCACAGGCAAGGGCACGGGACCGCCCGTGCGAAGACGATCGGAGATGGGTCGATGGACACACACGGCATCGAGACGCAGGTGACGCAGTCGAGAGTGGCACGTCGGATCGGGCTCGCTTTGAGTGGATTGTTCGTACTGTTCATGCTCGCGGACGGCATATCTCACGTGCTGAACGTGCAGGCAGTCAAGGATGCGTCCGCCGAGTTGGGATTGCCCGAGTCGTTGGCGGTGACGGCCGGAATCGTGCAGTTGATCTGCCTCGTGCTCTACGTCGTTCCGAGAACGGCTGTTCTGGGGGCGATCCTACTGACCGGATATCTGGGGGGAGCGGTGCTGGCGAACCTCCGAGCCGAGCAGTCGGTACTGAGTACCACGTTGTCGGCGGTCTACGTCGGAGTCCTGATGTGGATCGGCTTGTATCTGCGGGACGAGAAGGTGCGCGCTGTCGTCCCGGTGGTTCGTCGCTGAATCACCACCGAAGGGTTGCGTGGGACTCGGTGTCCCATTATGTTTACGGCAGAGGGCTCTGCAGTTGCGATCCGGGGGTCCGTGCCGAGAGGAGACACCGATGGCGCAGACGAGGTTCGTCCGGTGGGGGTCGGACTACCGTGAAGTTCTCGGACAACTGTCCGGCGGATCGGTTCATCGAAGCTTCGACCCGTATCGCGACATCGACTGGGAATCAAGGGAACTGGCTGTCGATGCGAACGACCCTCGCTGGGTCCTGTCGCCGGAATCCGATCCGCTCGGTGCAACCGAGTGGTACCGGCGGCAACCGTTGGACCGCCGGATCGCGATGGGGATGTGGCGTCAGGCCAACGTCGTGAAGGTAGGTTCGGCTTTCGAGAGCATCCTGATTCGCGGAATGATGCAGTACATCATGGCACTACCGAATCAATCGCCGGAGTTCCGCTACTGCTTGCACGAGATGACTGAGGAGTGCAACCACATCCAGATGTTCCAGGAACTGGTCAATCGAACGGGGGTCGACGTACCAGGTATGCGACCGACGTTCAGGCGGCTCTCGCCGGTGATCGGCGTGTTGGGCGCCAAGTTCCCGGTGATCTTCTTCATCGGAATTCTCGCTGGTGAAGAACCCATCGACCACTTCCAGAAACAACTCATCCGCGAGGGGAGGGATGCCCCACCGGCAATGCTGCGGACGATGGAGATTCACATCGCCGAAGAGGCCCGGCACATCTCGTTCGCACACGAGTTCCTCCGCAACCACGTCCCCGAACTTTCGCGAGCAAGCCGGGCGGTCACATCGGTTCTGTTTCCGCTTGCGATGCGCTGGCTGGCGGGCCAGATCATGGCTCCGCACAAGGCATTTGCCGTCGAGTTCGGGGTTCCGGACGAGGTGATGAAGAGCGCCTTCTGGAAGAGTCCGCACTCGCGTCGGATTCTGCAGGGCTACTTCGGTGACATGCGAACCCTGGCAACCGAACTCGGACTCATGAACGGGGTGTCGCGGCGCGTGTGGCGCGGTCTGCACATCGACGGGGACCGAGCGAGGTACCGGGGCGAGCCGATCCGCTCCGACAAGACCAGGAGCTAATGCTCTTCGCCCGGGGTCGAGAATCGAGCGAGTAGCGACGACAGCTCGCTGTCGGGATCGATGGTGATTCCACTCGATCGGGCGACGCCGGCGAGCATGTACCACGAAAAGTTGGTGAGATCGGTGACGATCTCCTCGCGCGTGGGCTTGGGCTCGGGGCTGCGCGACCACCGGGTCAGAGTTCCCTCGACCATGGTGACCACCGCGAAGGGGAGCGAGGCGAAGGGGGCGAACGGCACTCCGACCGAAGCGCAGGCCCCGGCGATGATGGTCTGTGCGGATCGCGCGATCCTGGATTTGAGGCTGCTGATCGCGTCGAGGGAGCCGTCGTCGTAGTCGGTGGGCCCGGTGGCCATGAACTCGTGGATCCGAGGACGGTCCGTGATCCACACGGCCACTGCCGTGATGGTTCGGCTCAGAATTTCCGACGGCGTTCCGGTGGAAATGTTCATCGCGGAATCGAGAACATCGGCGAGCTCGGCGAGTGCGTGCGAGCGAACCCGACGGTCCAGATCCTCGCGGCCGCCGAACTGGCGGTACACCACGGATTTCGCCAACCCGGCGTGATCGGCGATGTCCTGGATGGAGATGTCGGCGCCCGCCGGGCGTTCCTCCACGAGCTCGGTCGCAGCGGTGAGGATGCGGGTCTGCCGTTCGGAATTGTGGCGTTCCCACCGAGCTTCGTAACCATTCACCGGTGCGGTATCTGGGTGCTCGGTGGTCTCGCTCGGCATGCGGGCAGTCTATCCGTCGGCAACCCGGATGCCCGGTGACCGTGGTTGGTCGGCAGTGCGTGGAACACTGGTCGGGTGAGGTTGTATCGAGACACAGCGGTGGTGCTGCGCCTGCACAAGCTAGGTGAAGCAGACCACATCGTCACGCTGCTCACCCGTCAGTTCGGGTTGGTGCGTGCAGTGGCCAAGGGCGTTCGCCGCACCACGTCCAAGTTCGGTGCCAGACTCGAACCGTTCGCCCACGTGGACATCCAGCTTCTGCCGGGCAAGAACCTCGACGTCATCATCCAGGTGCAGACGGTGGACGCCTTCGCGACCGACATCGTCGACGATTACAGCCGGTACACGACGGCGTGCGCGATCCTCGAAACCGCAGAACGTCTGGCGGGGGAGGAGCGGGCACCCGCGCCGGCGTTGCAGCGACTCACCGTCGGTGCGCTGCGCGCCGTGGCGGAGCAGGTGCGGCCGGTCGAATACGTTCTCGACGCTTTTCTCCTGCGTGCGATGGGCTACGCGGGCTGGGCGCCGGCTCTCGGCGAGTGCGCTGGGTGCTCGGCACCGGGGCCGCACCGCGCTTTCCATGTATCGGCAGGTGGAGCTGTATGTACGTACTGTCGGCCTGCAGGATCGGCGACGCCGTCGCCCGGAGTGCTCGATCTGATGGGAGCGCTGCTTCGCGGAGAATGGGACGGCACCGACGAAGTGCCCGTCGCCCTACGAACACAAGCGAGTGGGCTGGTGGCCGCGCATCTGCAGTGGCACCTCGAGCGTCAGTTGCGGACGCTACCGCTCATCGAACGGTCCCGACCGCACGCGACCGTGGTCGTCGGTGATGCCGTCGATCCGACGAAGTCCGGCGCCGCCGCCACCGTGGTGAAGGCCGCCGTCGCCGTGAGGCAGGATGGACCTCGTGATTCGACGACGCGAACCGCGAACTCCGCCTGACTCGGCTACCGACCGGGTGATCCGGCCACCGGACCCACACCCGTCCGGAGCAACCCCGCCGATCCTGCAGACCGAACTCGTCCCGCGCCACGTGGCGTTGGTGATGGACGGTAACGGACGTTGGGCCCAGGAACGTGGACTCCCGCGAACCGCCGGCCACGAGCGCGGCGAAGCGGTCCTGATGGATGCCGTGTGCGGCTGCATAGAGATGGGCGTCGAGTGGCTGTCCGCCTACGCGTTCTCCACCGAGAACTGGAAGCGTAGCCCCGAAGAAGTTCGCTTCCTGATGGGTTTCAATCGCGACGTCATTCGCCGTCGGCGTGACGAGATGCACGAGATGGGCGTCCGGGTGCGGTGGGCCGGTCGGCGACCTCGACTGTGGGCGAGTGTCATCAAGGAACTCGAGATCGCCGAGGAACTCACCAAGCACAACACCGTGATGAATCTGACGATGTGCGTGAACTACGGTGGCCGCGCCGAGATCGCGGACGCGGTCAAGGAGATTGCCAGGCGAGTCGCGGCCGGTGAGATCAACCCTGAAAAGATCACCGAGGCAACGGTTGCCAAGTATCTCGACGAGCCTGACATGCCGGACGTCGACCTGTTTCTGCGTCCCTCCGGTGAGCAGCGGACGTCGAACTTCCTGCTCTGGCAGTCGGCTTACGCCGAAATGGTGTACCAGGAGAAGCTGTTTCCCGATTTCGATCGGCGTGACCTGTGGGCCGCCTGCGTCGAATACGCTTCACGCGACCGTAGATTCGGTGGCGTCAAATGACAGGTGAGGACATGACCGACAACGCCGCGCTACTACAACAGCGAGCCGCTGCCTCCTTGGCGCATTTCGCGTCGGTCGACGTGGCTCCGGACGGTTCATTGGGATTTCAGTACGCGGGCGCACTGTGTTCGATCCAGGCCATGAACCTCTCCGACGGGCTCGACGTGATCGCCATGACCTGTGTGCTGGCGTGGGATCGTCCGGTCAGCGCGGCACTTCACCGTAAGGTCGCCGACCGCAACCGCACCATCCAGTTCGGTTCGATCGCGGTATTCGCACACGGTAGTCTGGCCGATGTCATCCTGCGGTACACCTTCCCGGCGGCGGGATTGGACGACGAGGCCCTGACCACCATTCTGTTGCTGGTGCTCGGCGGTGCGGATTCCGCGCGTCAGGGCCTGATTCCCTAGCCCTGGCCGCGTCAGGGCCTGATTCCCTAGCCCTGGCCGTGTTATGGAAAGTGTCGCTAGTTGGTCACTCTTCGGCGCAGTCCCGGCAGGTCCCGAAAATTTCGACGGTGTGGCTCACTTCGGTGAATCCGTTCTCGTCGGCGATGGACTGCGACCACTGTTCCACCGTCGGGCCCTCCACCTCGACCGTGAATCCGCACTCCCGGCACACCAGGTGATGGTGGTGCCCGGACGAACACCGCCGGTACACGGACTCGCCGGTGTCGGTGCGAAGTACGTCGATGGTTCCCGCGTCGGAGAGTGCTTGCAGGGTGCGGTAGACCGTGGTCAGGCCGATGCCTTCACCGCGCTTGCGTAGTTCGTCATGCAGTTCCTGCGCGGACTTGAACTCGTCGATGTCGTCGAGCAGCGCGGAGATGGCGCTGCGCTGTTTGGTCGATCGCACACCCACCATGGCGGATTTGCGTCGGTCCGTCGTGCTCGTCGGTGTGTTCATCAGGGGTTACTCATCCTTCTTCTGCGTGGGCTACCGCGTCCACGACGATGTGAGCGAGATGGTCGTCGACGAGGCGGTAGAGAACTTCGCGGCCGTTGCGTTCACCGCGTACGACGCCGGCTGCCTTGAGGACTCGAAGGTGTTGGCTGATCAGTGGCTGGGTGACGCCGAGTGCGCCGACCAGTTCGTGCACGCACCGCTCGGACTGATGCAGTTGCAAGACGATCGCGATGCGTACCGGCGCTGCCAGAGCTCGCAGGATTTCCCCCGCTGCGGCGAGCGTGTCCTTGGGTGGTATCGGGGCCGGTGGGGTGGCCTCGAACGGGTCGTGGGCGTGGGCCAGATCAGTCTGGTCCGATTCGTTGTGGAGATCGCCCGTGTCCGCAATGCTCACAGCGAAACTCCTTCAGATGGGTGATCGTGATGTTCGTGCATAGCCATGCAATCACATTATTGCAAATCACTTTCATTTTGATATGCACAAGTACGCATGTCAACCTCGAAGGGAAGTCCGACATGCCTGCCGGATAGGCTGGTGCTGCGAAAAACGCACGAAACCATGCATCTATTACCCAGATGGAGAGCAATCGAGTGGCACCCAAGTCCAAGATCGAAGCCGTCGTCAATCTCGCCAAGCGGCGAGGCCTGGTCTACCCGTGCGGTGAGATCTACGGAGGTACCAAGTCCGCGTGGGACTACGGCCCGTTGGGTGTGGAGCTGAAGGAGAACATCAAGCGTCAGTGGTGGCGCAACATGGTCACCAGTCGCGACGATGTCGTCGGTCTCGACTCCTCGGTGATTCTGCCCCGCGAGGTCTGGGTCGCGTCCGGCCATGTCGGCGTGTTCAACGACCCGCTCGTCGAGTGCCTCAACTGTCACAAGCGCCACCGTCAGGATCACCTGCAGGAGGCGTACGCCGAGAAGAAGAAGCTCGACAACCCGGACGACGTCACCATGGATTTGATCGGCTGCCCCGACTGCGGGACCGTCGGTCAGTGGACCGAGCCCCGCGACTTCAACATGATGCTCAAGACGTATCTCGGTCCAGTCGAGAGCGAAGAGGGCATGCACTACCTGCGTCCCGAAACCGCGCAGGGTATCTTCGTCAACTTCGCCAACGTGCTGACCACCTCGCGTAAGAAGCCGCCGTTCGGCATCGGCCAGATCGGCAAGAGCTTCCGCAACGAGATCACGCCGGGCAACTTCATCTTCCGTACCCGTGAGTTCGAGCAGATGGAGATGGAATTCTTCGTCAAGCCCGGCGAGGACGACAAGTGGCACCAGTATTGGATCGATTACCGGTTGGCGTGGTACACCGGCCTCGGTATCGATCCCGACAACCTGCGTCTGTACGAGCATGCGCCGGAGAAGCTGTCGCACTACTCGAAGGGCACCACCGACATCGAGTACCGCTTCCACTTCCAGGGCAGCGAGTGGGGCGAGCTCGAGGGCATCGCGAACCGCACTGATTTCGACCTCTCTACCCACTCGAAGCACTCGGGTACCGAGCTCAACTACTACGATCAGACGACCGGTGAGCGTTACACGCCGTATGTCATCGAACCGGCAGCCGGTCTCACCCGTTCGCTCATGGCCTTCCTGGTCGATGCGTACACCGAGGACGAAGCACCCAACGCCAAGGGCGGCGTCGACAAGCGCACCGTGCTGCGTCTGGATCGTCGACTCGCACCGGTCAAGGCTGCCGTGTTGCCGCTCTCGCGCAACGCTGACCTCACGCCCAAGGCGAAAGACCTTGCGGCGCAGCTACGTCAGAACTGGAATGTCGAATTCGACGACGCCGGCGCCATCGGCCGCCGTTACCGTCGCCAGGACGAGATCGGCACGCCGTTCTGCATCACGGTCGACTTCGACACTCTCGAAGATCAAGCGGTGACGGTGCGTGAGCGTGACTCCATGGCGCAGGAACGCGTCGCACTCGATCAGGTGGAGAGCTACCTGGCCGCGCGGCTGATCGGTTCCTGATTCGTTCGAAGCTGACGGGCGGTCCTTCTCACTCGAGAAGGACCGCCCGTTTTCTCTATCCTTGACGGATCTTCAGGCGCAGGATCGAAGCTATGAGAAAACTCAGCGTGACCAACAGCGTGACTCTCGACGGTGTCATGCAGGCACCTGGTGGGCCGGACGAAGACCGTCGTGGCGGATTCGAGCACGGTGGATGGGCGGCGCCCTTCAACGATTCCGCCATGGCACAGAAAATGGGGGAGGGGATGGCGAAGAAATCGGAGTTGCTCTTCGGACGTCGAACCTACGAGAACTTCGCCTCCTACTGGCCGTTTCAGACCGACAATCCGTTCACCGAGGTGCTCGACAACACGCAGAAGTACGTAGCGTCAAGAACTTTGGGTGAACCGCTGCCGTGGAAGAACTCGACCTTGTTGAAAGGTGATGCCGCCGACGCGGTCGCCACGCTCAAGGAAAGCGAGGGCCCGGATCTGGTGATTCTGGGCAGCGGCGACTTGATCACGTCTTTGGCCGAACGGCGTCTCGTCGACACCTACACTCTGCTGATTCATCCGCTGGTTCTCGGAACCGGGCGCAGATTGTTCCCCGACGGAGCTGCGCTCGCTCAGTTCACCCTCACCGAAAGTGCCCCTACGACAACAGGCGTCATCATCGCGACGTATCAGTTGAGCTGAACAGCAGCTGAGCTGAACACATCGGGGAACTCGCCGAAATGCCGGCTCTGCCAGCGCTGAGTTCTGACTGCTTGCGTGCTGGTCGGCGTAACCCAGGGCGCATAGACCCGGATGGCGCGCTTACCACCTGAGAAGTTCGTCGACACGATGTCGTGTTCGACGAGGGTTTCGGTGGGAAAGACGAAGTGCCCCACATGCTCTTCGTCGTAGACCTTCACCACGAACTGCATCACGCCGTCTCCGGTGTCGAAGGGGCGGATGGGCCCGGCCTCGGAACGGCGCCACAGTGTGACGAACTGACCGAGCTTGGTCGGCGTCGTCTTGGCGGTTCGATAGACGGTGGGGAGGCCGTTGACGGTCAGCGTGTGAGCGCTGTATTCCGCACCCTCGGGCTCGGGAATCGGTGTGGACCAGGTAAATCCGTCGGCGTTCATCGGGGCCGATGATGCCACGGACCACCGACAACCTTCGTGACGAACGCTGTCGGTGGTAGTCCCGCTTCAGACCGTAGGCACCTTGTCGAGAAACCCGAGGACGAGCGTCACCCGGCCGTCGTCGTCGCGTTCGAGTACGTCGAACCCGTCGATCAGTGACCCGGCCCCCGCCGGGCCGAGAGCCCAGCCGAATCGAGCCTGTCGGTGATGCGCATCCACCGGTCCGATGAGGGTGAAGTGCATGCCCGGAAATTGTTGCTGCACAGCGTTGATCATCGCGTCGATCTGATCGTGTCCGGTGACGTCCGCGAGCGGATCGGTGTAGCGACCGTCGGGTGCGAACAGTTGCTCGATCCGTGCTTTACGGGCGGTGGTATCGGTTTCGTTCCACATGTCGATATAGGCGTCGGCGATTGCGTCGAAGTCGCTCATGGTCGCTCCCTTGATCAGTGTCCGGTGGTGAAGATCCGGCGGTCGCGCCGGCTGAGACCACTGTTCCTCCGAAACTGTTTCGGGTCGATTACCTCGGAGGTCATGGCCTCGGCTACCTCGGGTCGCCAACTTGAGAGAATGACCTTCGAGACGATGGACGTGGGCACCGAACTCAAAAGATGGCGGGAGCGGCGAAGGCTCACTCAGCTAAGTCTCTCGGCAGCGGCAGGAGTGTCGACAAGGCATCTGAGCTTCATCGAAACCGGCCGCTCCAAACCCAGCCGGGACGTGATTCTTCACCTGTCCGAATGTCTGGATGTTCCTCTACGACAACAGAACACGCTTCTGCTGGCAAGCGGTCATGCGCCGGAGTGCACGCAGAAATCGTTGGCGGAAGCGCCGATGTCAGCGGTGAGTGAGGCCATCGATCGCATCATCGAAGCTCATGATCCGTATCCGGCCGTGGTGGTCGATCAGCAGTGGGAGATGGTCGCCGGGAACCGCGCCGTGGGGATCCTGACCGAGGGCGTCGCTGCATTCCTCCTGGAACCACCGGTCAACGTATTGCGACTGAGCCTGCATCCCGAGGGCATGGCGCCGCGGATCGTGAACCTCGCGCAGTGGCGTGCCCACCTGCTCGCACGGCTGGCTCGGGAAGTGGAAGTCAGTGCCGACGAACAATTGTCGTCGCTGCTCGACGAGTTGCGCACGTATCCGAGTGGAGGGGAGTGGCACGACGACCGCGCGAATTCCCTGCTGGTTCCGTTGCGGGTACGCGCCGGCGACACCGAACTGGCGATGTTCAGCACCACCACCGTGTTCGGTACGCCGCGCGACGTCACGCTCGCAGAGATCGCGATCGAATCGTTCTACCCGTCGGACATGCAGACGGCCGACTACTTCCGATCGGCCGCACAGGTCACAGAGACTTCTTGCCGAACTTGAGCTTCCACGGCACCAGCGCCGACTCCAACTGAACCGAGAGACTCATCTTGGAGACACCTTCGGTGCGCTCCTCGAAGCGGATGGGAGTTTCGGCGATCTTCATGCCGCGCTGAACAACTCGGTAATTCATCTCGACCTGGAAGGCGTAGCCGTTGCTCTGCACCGACTCCACGTCGATGGCACGTAGGGTCTTCGCATGCCAGGCCTTGAAGCCGGCAGTGGCATCCTTGACGTGCAGGCGAAGAATCGCGTTGACGTAGAAGTTCGCCCACGCCGAGAGAGCCTTACGGTGCCACGGCCAGTCGCCGGCCACCGCGCCGCCGTCGACGTAGCGCGATCCGAGGACCACGGCGGCGTCGGTAGTGGTGAGTATCTCGATCATCGCCGGAATGGCCTCGGACGGGTGCGAGAGATCCGCATCCATCTGGATCACGATGTCGGCGTTCTCCGCGAGTGCCCGCGTCATCCCGGCCACATAGGCGCGACCGAGGCCGTCCTTGGCGGTGCGGTGCAGCACTCCGACCGGAATCGGGCCGTCGACACCCAACTTGTCGGCGACGTCACCGGTGCCGTCGGGGGAATTGTCGTCCACCACGAGTACGTGCAGGTTCGAGATCTTCAACGCGGCGAGGCGATCGACGAGCTTTGGCAGGTTCTCACGCTCGTTGTACGTGGGTACAACGACGGTTATCTGCGGGGCGACGCTTTCCATAACACCTTCGTATGATCTGTGATCCCGACTTGCCGGATGAAGCGTACGACGAGTGCGGTCGCGAACAAAGTACGGATTTTACCCCGAGAGGCGAGTTGTTCAGAATCGCCCGCCGCCACCTCCACCTCTGCTGGTGCGTCCACCGCCACCGCTGAACCCGCCGCCGGAGCGTCCGCTGCTACTCGGCCCGCCGTACGAACGGGGGCCACCGCCACCACGGAGAACGCTGTTGATCAGGATGCCACCCAGGATTGCCCCGGTGGCATCCCCGCCACCGCCTCGGGGCCGTTGGCTGTCTTCCCAGCGGCGCACGTCACTCTGTGCCGAACGTAGAGACTGGGTTGCCAGTGCCGTGGCGGCTTGGGCGTGTTGCAAAGCCGTGGAGGGTTCCGTCGGCTGAAGTTGCTGGGCAGCCTGCAGGTGCCGCTGTGCCTCCGCGAAGCGTGTTCGGGCCTCGGCTCCGACGGCTCCTCGCCGGGTACTGATGAAGTCGCCCGCGGCGGTGACCTGTGCCTGTGCAGCCAGGATGTCCTGCGCCAGGCGCTGCTGGGCACGCTCGAACTGCTGCTTTTCTTCCTGTGCCTGCGCGAGGACGGCATCGAGCTGGGCGTCGGCCGCAACCACCTCGTTGAACGCGGTCAACGGATCGGTGTCCTTGGACGCCTGTGCTTTCGCCAGTGCCGACTGAGCGGCGGCCTTCGCCTGGGCCAATTCCGGTCCGCCGCGGCCTGCCAACGCGTCAGCGGCAGTGATGCCGTGCTGAACGTCTTCCATGGCGGCGGGCAGTGTGGCGATGGCGTTGCGGATGTCGTCGGCGGCGTGATCGACGCCGTCGAGCAGCTTCCTGGCCTGATCGAGTGCGGCTTCGGCGGTTCGGATCGCGACGACGGCCGGACCCTGTCTTCCGGCGGGCAGTGCGACGGCGTCGCGGCCCTCCTCGATCGACTTCTCGGCCAGCGTCACTCGTTCACCGGCCATCGAGACGTTGTTGACCACCGAGGCCAGCGTCGGTGCCGGGAACTGCCCCTTCAACGTGGTCAAGATCTGCTCGGACTCGGGCAACCGCACGCTCAACGCCACCACGCTCTGAGTCAGTGCGTCCAGGCGGGCAGGTGCGTTGATCAACAGGTCGCGCAGTCCGTCGAATTCCTCGACTCGGGCTTCGAGTTCCTGATCGGCTCGGCCGCACGAGGAAATGATGTCGATCAACATCTGACGTTGCTGATCGGGCGTTTCGGGGATTGTGTCGTCGAGGCGTTGCCTGATCGCGAAGGCCTGAGCCAGCGTCGACTGGGCCTTGTCGAATGCCGTGGTGAATGCGGCGACCGCGCTGTCCCCGAACTCGCTGCGAGCCAGTTCGAGTTCTTCGCGGCTCGATGCGATCGCATTGTCGGTTTCGACCAGGATTGCTCGTGCGCGATCGTCGAGAGTGGGCAATGCGAGCGCGTTCAGACCGGCGATGTCGTCGGGAGCGATGTTCTTGGCCGCGTCGGCGTCGGCTTTGCTTCGATCGTTCTTTCGTTTGCGGGAATACAAGACGACCCCGCCGGTGCCGACGACCACGACCCCGCCTGCGACGAGCAGGGTTCCCGCTGACATGCCGCCGCTCTTGGACGCGGCGTCACCGAGGGCTCCGGCGGCGGCTATCGCGGCGCCGGTCCAGTCGTTCTCGTCCAGCGCAGGTTCTATCGCGGACGACTTGATCGAGTCGATGTCCGATTGTGTGATGGCGGTCAATTCGGCAGGCACGTCCAAGTAGTAAGCAGTCTCGGTGGTTGCCACCGCGAGCAGAACCGCGTTACCGCTGAGTGTGGACTTGACAGCGGTTTGCTCGGCCCAGGCTTGGCCACCCATCTGGTTGAAGTTGGGGACGAACGCCACCCACAGATTGATGTTGTGGTCTTCCTTGAGCTGGTCCAGTGCAGTCTGGATATCGCTTTCCTGGCCCGGATCGAGGACTCCCGACGTGTCGGTGATCTGGTTGGGAAGCACCATCGGTGCGTCGGCCGAGGCGATCGCCGGGCACAAGAGCAGCGCCAGCAACGCGAAGATCGCGGCAGTTGCCGCGAGAGTCCCGGAGCGCTTGACGGTAGGTGTCGTCGCCGGACCGTGACGTCTCGGACGAGTCTGCTCGATGTGTGCTGCGAAGGCCATGACGCAAATCTATCGGTTGCGGCGCGTCCGCACCGGAGGTGCCGGTGTTCGGCCGGCACAATTGTGGGAGTGAAACCCGCAACAGGTGACAGCTCCTACGACTCGAGGCCCTCCCGAACTGGCGGCGGCTTCGTTTCGGCGTTGGCCAGGTGGGTCCGACGACTGGTCGCAGGCGCCGTTCTCATCGCGGTCGTCCTCGTCGGCGGCACGGCGTTCCGGGTGTGGCAGGTGGCGCGTATCGACGACACCACGCCGGCCGACGCGATCGTGGTCCTCGGTGCTGCGCAGTACTCCGGGACGCCGTCGTCGGTGTTCGAGGCGAGGTTGGAACAGGCGTACAAGCTGTACAAGCGCGGAGTTGCACCACAGATCATCACGGTCGGCGGAAAGCAGGAAGGCGACCAGTACACGGAGGCGGCGTCCGGGAAGATGTATCTCAGCGATCGCGGCGTCCCGTCGAGCTCGATCACTGCGGTCGAGACAGGTTCGGACACGCTGCTCAGTATCGACGCGGTCAGTGCGCAGATGTCGACGCAGGGCATCAACTCGGCAGTTCTGGTCAGTGATCCCTGGCATTCGCTGCGCACCCGCACCATGGCCCGTGACACCGGACTCGCGGCGTGGACGGCGCCCACCCGCCAAGGTCCGGCCGTGTTCACCCGCGAATCGCAACTTCACGGCATCGCCCGGGAGACCGGTGCGCTGCTCTGGTACCAACTCACCCATTTTTCCGCAGACTTTCCCTACACGGCAGGGCAGTAGAGACCTTCGATGAGCACGGACACCACGATCGGCCATACGTACACCGAACACGATCTCGAGCGCATCGTCACCGAGGCGCCCAAACGAGCCGGCCTCCCGGATTCGCAGATTCCGGCAGCACAGCACCGTTCGGCTTTCTCGAGGGACCGTGCCCGTGTCCAGCATTCGGCAGCGCTTCGGCGGTTGGCCGACAAGACCCAGGTGGTGGGGCCTCGTGACGGTGACACCCCGCGAACCCGGCTGACGCACTCGATGGAAGTGGCGCAGATCGGTCGAGGGATAGCGGACGGGCTCGGATGTGATCCCGATCTTGTCGATCTCGCCGGATTGGCCCACGACATCGGTCATCCGCCGTACGGGCACAACGGGGAACGAGCCCTCGACGAGGTGGCGCAGTCCTGCGGCGGGTTCGAAGGAAACGCGCAGAACCTCCGTATCCTCACCAGCCTGGAACCGAAAATCCTGACCCCCGACGGGGCGAGTGCCGGACTCAACCTCACCCGAGCCGCATTGGACGCGGCGATCAAGTACCCGTGGACTCGGCCGTCACCCGGCGCGAAATTCGGGGCGTACGACGACGACGCCGATGTCCTGGCCTGGGTGCGCGAAGGTGCACCGGAACGCAGGAAATGCCTCGAAGCCCAGTCCATGGACTGGGCCGACGACGTCGCCTACTCGGTGCACGACGTCGAGGACGGGGTCATCGCGGGCCGCATCGACCTTCGCTCCCTGGCTGATCCAGCCGAGCAGCGTGCGCTGGCGGAACTCGGCGCCTCGGAGTTTCGAGGACTGGTGGTCGACGAACTGATCGAGGCTGCCCAACGGCTCTCGGAGCTGCCGGTGGTTCGGGAAGTCGGCAGTTACGACGGAACGCTCACCAGTTCGGTGGCGCTCAAGAATCTCACCAGCGAGTTGGTCGGCCGATTCGCGACAGCAGCCATCGCCGGGACTCGGCGGGTGTACGGCGAACGCCCACTGACCCGTTACGACGCCGATATCGTCGTCCCGGACACGGTCGCATCCGAAGTGGCGCTGCTCAAGACCGTCGCGCTGTACTACGTGATGTCCGACGCCGGCCACAAAGCCCGTCAGGCACGTCAGCGTGATCGAGTACATCGTGTTGCGCAATGGCTGCTGGCGACCGCGCCGGCAGGACTCGACCCGATTCTGCTTCCCGCGTGGGAGCGGGCCGACGACGACGCGGCACGAGTGCGGGTAGTGGTCGATCAGATCGCGTCGTACACCGAGAGCCGCCTCGAACGCGTCGACAAGGCAAGCCTGGGAGCGCAGGCCAGTTGGGGTTGACCTGGGTCCGGCGACCTTCGATCACCACCTAGACTGGTCGGGTGGCGGGCCGAATTTCTGACAGGGACATCGCGGCCATTCGCGAACGCACTCGTATTGAGGACATCGTCGGGGAGTACGTGTCCCTCAAGCGAGCAGGTGGCGACTCGATCAAGGGGCTGTGCCCGTTCCACGACGAGAAGTCGCCGTCCTTCCACGTTCGACCCAACCACGGGCTCTACCACTGCTTCGGCTGCGGTGAAGGTGGCGACGTCTACTCGTTTCTGCAGAAGATGGACCACATCAGTTTCGTCGAGGCCGTCGAGCAGCTCGCGGATCGACTGAACTACACGATCTCGTACGAGGGCGGCGGACCGTCGGTACAGCGTGACCGTGGTACCCGTGCCAGATTGATCGCCGCGAATGCGGCCGCGCAGGAGTTCTACGCGGCGCGTCTTAGGGAACCGGATGCGCAAGCTGCGCGCGACTATCTCACCGAACGCAACTTCGACGGTGCGGCCGCGCTGCAGTTCGGATGCGGCTATGCACCAGAAGGCTGGGACACCCTCACCAAGCACCTGATGTCGAAGGGTTTCGAATTCAAGGAACTCGAAGCTGCCGGTCTGTCGAAGGAAGGGCGGCGTGGTCCGATCGATCGGTTTCACCGCAGACTGTTGTGGCCCATCCGCAGCGTCTCCGGTGACGTCATCGGGTTCGGTGCCCGCAAGTTGTTCGACGACGACACCATGCCGGGCAAGTACGTCAACACCCCGGAAACCATCCTGTACAAGAAGTCTCAGGTTCTGTTCGGTCTCGATCTCGCCAAGCGTGATATCGCCAAGGGGCATCAGGCTGTCGTGGTCGAGGGCTATACGGACGTCATGGCGATGCATCTGGCCGGGGTGAAGACCGCCGTCGCCTCCTGCGGTACCGCGTTCGGTGAGGAGCACCTGGCGATGCTTCGCCGTCTCCTCATGGACGACAGTTACTTCCGCGGCGAGATCATCTACACCTTCGACGGTGATGCCGCCGGACAGGCCGCCGCGATGAAGGCCTTCGAGGGCGATCAGAAGATGGCAGGCCAAACCTTCGTTGCGGTTGCCCCGGACGGCATGGACCCGTGTGATCTCCGGTTGAAGTCGGGCGACACGGCTGTGCGCGATCTGGTGGCCAGGCGAACACCGATGTTCGAGTTCGTCGTGAAGTCGATCCTGACCGAACACGACCTCGACACCGCCGAAGGCCGCGTCGAGGCGTTGCGGCGAACTGTGCCGGTGGTCGCGCAGATCAAGGAATCGACTCTTCGGGACAGTTACGCGAATCTGCTGTGCGGTTGGGTCGGTTGGGACGATATCCCGTCGGTACGTCGACGAGTTCGTGACGAAGCCCGCAAGCGGGCATCGACGAGAGGATCGTCACCCGCGCCCAAGCGTCGACAGGCTTTCGAGCCCGACGACGCTCCGGCGCTGCCGGTCGGTGTCGTTCGGCCGCGGCCGAACGATCCGGCGTTGACTACCCAGCGCGCGGTCCTCAAGGCGGCGTTGCAACACCCCGGCGTGGCGGGGAGCATCTTCGACTCCCTACCGTCCGACTCGTTCACCCATCCTGCCTACGTGATGATCAGGCAGGCCATGGCGGACGCAGGCGGGACCAGCAAGGGACTGGGCGGTGCCGAGTGGATAGACGTCGTGTCGAAGGGCGTCGACGACGTCACGGTTGCGTCTGTCGTATCGGAACTGGCCGTCGAGCCGATGCCGTGTGACGAGGACACCGTTCCGCGCTACGTCAACGGGGTGCTGGCCAGGCTCCAGGAAGCCTGGGTGGGTGAGCAGGTGGCCGACCTCAAGTCCAAGTTGCAGCGCGTCTCACCCGCGGCTTCGCCGGACGAGTACACGTCGCTGTTCGGCGACCTGGTTGCCCTGGAGCAGTATCGCCGACAGTTGCGTGAGCAGGCTGTCGGCGACAACAGTGTCTAGGACCGACGCTTCTTGAGTTGATCCTGGGGGACCAGGATGGTGGTCTCCTCGTTGATCGGGCGCATCGGCTCGAGCTTCGGTTGCGTACTCAGCGAGTCGGCCAGCTTCTGCCGAGACACGTCGAGCACCTTTTTGGTGGCCGGACTGGCGGCCACGGCCTTGGCTGCGCGGCTGATCTGTTCGTACCGCGCGCGCCCCGCCTTTGTTCCCAGGACGTACCCAGCGGCAACACCGATCAACAAACGCATCATTCCTGCTTCCCTCCAGCACCGATCGTCGTGACTCCATCCTGCCTGATGACTCGCTGGGCAGGCGATTTGGTACTTGGGCGCGGCATTCGCTACAGTTTCCCAGGCAACGCCGACACCGGCAATGCATGCAAGGTAATCCCCTGTAGCTCAATTGGCAGAGCTTCCGACTGTTAATCGGACGGTTGCTGGTTCGAGTCCAGCCGGGGGAGCGCAGAGAAAGCCCCGCACCGAAACAATTCGGTGCGGGGCTTTCTCGTGTTCCGAGTCGGTGACCGCCGGGTGTCTCGTTTCGGGCTTTTACCCCCTATTTTGGTACTTCGGTCCGAGGTTCGCTAGAGTTTGTCAGGCAACGCCGTAATGGGCGAGGCATGCAAGGTAATCCCCTGTAGCTCAATTGGCAGAGCTTCCGACTGTTAATCGGACGGTTACTGGTTCGAGTCCAGTCGGGGGAGCGCAGAAGAGCCCCGTACCCGAGAAATCGGGTACGGGGCTTTCTACGTCCGTGAGATCGAACCCTGACGGTTCCGTCAGTCGGCCTGTGCACGGATCAGTGCTGCCTCGGCGGCTCCTTGCAATGCCAGTACGTGCGGATCGGCAAACGGAAGAGTCTGTGTGGCAACAACACCGGCCAGGCCGCGTTCGACGTCGAGCCACCAGTACGAGTTGGCGAGACCGGCCCAGAAGCTGCTGCCGACACTGCGCTCGTTGGGGCCGTCGGTGAGGTTGATCAGACCGAAGTAACCCCACGTCCCTTCGTGCCCGGCGAGCGGATCGACGTCCAGGGTCAGAGTCGGATCCGCGGAGGTGATCGGGTGCCAGCGGATGTCACCGAGTTGATTGCTCAGACCGGCCGCCACGGATTCTTCCGAGAGGATTCGGACGCCGTTCAGTTCGCCCTTTCCGAGTAACGCCCGCAGGACCTTCAGGTAGTCGGATGCGGTACTGAACAGGGCATGCCCACCCGGGTAGAAGTCGCCGTCGGTGGGAATCTCGAGATCCAATGGTGCCAGCTTTCCGTCTTCACCGCGGCCGTGGAATCGAAGTGCGCGATCGCGCTGGGCAGCACTCGGTGTCGCCGAGGTGTCCGTGAGCCCGAGCGGTTCGATGATGCCGGTCCGATACAGCTCAGCCAACGGTGTGCCAGCGGCTTCTTCGAGAACCCGACCGAGCAGGTCGATGTTGGCCCCGTATTCGAAGTCGGTGCCCGGATCGTGGACGAGGGGCGCGAACAGGGTGTCGTTGCTCAGCGCGAGAATCCCTGGAATATTCTCGGCGGCCGAGTAGTCCCGGTTCAAGGCATTGAAGAACGAATAGGAGCCGCCGGCGGTGTGGTTGAGTAGTTGACGAACAGTGACCTGGGTTGCCGGATCTCGTAGCGTGAACCCGTCACCGTTGCGCTCGACCACCTCGAGGTCCCCGATCGCGGGGACATACCTGCTTGCGAGATCGTCGAGTGAGAGCACGTCCTGCTCGACCAACTGCAATGCCGCGATGGCAGTGAAGAGTTTGGTGAACGAGGCGATCCAAAACGTCGAGTCGGGCAGTGCCGGAGCGTCATGGGCCAGTGACTTCTTTCCGGCGGCACCCGAATACAGCTCGCCGGACAGATCTGCGACCGCCAGCGTTGCGCCGGCGACAGCGCCGTCTGCGGTGGCGTCCTGCAGCGCGCGATCGAGATCGGCGGCAAGTTCGGAACGAGTTGTCGTGGCAGTCATCGGTTCTCCTGACGTCGTGCGGACGGCCACTCTGCCGCCCTGTCATCAGGATCGCAACAATATCCGCGCCGCTTAACCCTTTCGCTCACGGTGAGTTTCACCGGCTGAACAGGCTCGATCACATCGGGCAGCGCCGGGTAGAGCCGAACGTCAGCCGAGGCTTTCGGCCCACTTGCGCAATCCGGTCGGACCGGTGCCGATCGAGTATTCGGCGAAGAGCCGAGAGGATTCATCGCGTCGGATTCCGCCGAGTATCTCGCTAGGTTTAGCGAAGTACGACTGCGCGACGGGAGGGTTC
The DNA here is from genome assembly GCF_049739425.1 of Rhodococcus sp. 27YEA15. Classification (NCBI taxonomy): domain Bacteria; kingdom Bacillati; phylum Actinomycetota; class Actinomycetes; order Mycobacteriales; family Nocardiaceae; genus Rhodococcus; species Rhodococcus sp. 27YEA15. The sequence continues at coordinate 2,825,925 of NZ_JBMHHW010000001.1, read as the reverse complement.
CAGGTACCGAGTAATTCTGCCGCGCCGTCGTTCGGTGATTCGCGGGCGAACCAGACCCGCGTGACACCCAACGTGATGGCCGCGCCCATACACATCAAGCACGGTTCCAGGTTGACAGCCAATGTCAGCTCGCCGGACGCTCGGGTGAATCCGAGGGCCTTGTCGGCCTGGGTGAGGGCCAGAAGATCTGCATGGACTATTCTTCGGCGAAGTGCATGTTCTCGTGTGTATGCGCGTCCGAGAATCTGCTGATCATCGAATACCACGGCGCCGATGGGCATTTCGCCGTACCGCATGCCCTCGCGAGCAACGTCGAGGGCCGCACCGATCGCATCGTGCGGTGAGAGCATTCCCGAATGATAGTCGAAGGCACAGAGCGTCACCTCCGGTTCGGCCGGTGACGCTCTCGGCCGGTCGTGATCAGGCGATGGACACGATGGCCGGCGTCGAGTTCTCACCGGCCGAGTACGTCGACATCAGTGACGTCATCGAAGGCAAGCTCGATGCATTTCGTGCCCACGCCAGTCAGTTGACCTGGCTCAACGAGCACGACGGTGTGGGTGTGCGCGAGTAGATCAGTACGGCGGCACGATTCCGCGGACTCCGATCCGGCGTCCACGTGGCCGAAGGTGTCACCGTGTGCCGTACCTGGTTGCGGGCGCCCGCTGCACGACTGCTTCCTTGAAAAAATCTAGTGGACAACTTCATCCGCTGATTGCCGGAGTCGATCGACTCGCCGCCTCAGGCTGTGGGGCGATTGGCGTGTGATCGAGTTGTGGCACGTGCGTGAACGGATCGACCCTGGTGCGCAAATCGACATGAAGTATGCGCAGACGAACAAGTATCTCCGGCCACAACTGGGCAGGCTTATGACACAGAGCACAGGCGCTCGACTCGTTCGCAGCGCCGGTTCACAGCGTAGGCACGAGGAAAGGCCATCATGAGTTTGCAAGCAGCGGTTCTGTGGGAAGCCGGACAGCCCTGGCGGATCGAGGATCTTGTGCTCGACGCACCCAAGCACGGTGAGGTCAAGGTCGAACTGGCCGCCTCCGGGATGTGCCATTCCGACGAGCACGTTCGAGACGGCAGTGTTCCTGTCGGCCTCCTGCCGTTCATCGGTGGCCACGAGGGTGCCGGAATCGTCACCGAAATCGGGCCGGGCGTCACCAGCGTCGAGGTGGGTGATCACGTCGCACTGGGCTTCATTCCCGCCTGTGGACGCTGTCGCGCGTGCGCCACGGGCCAGTCCAGCATCTGCGATCTGGGCGCTCACCTGCTCGAGGGCTACCAGATCGGCGACGGCACCGCCCGCCACCACGTGCGCGGGCAGGACGCCGGAATTCAGTGCCTTCTCGGTACTTTCGCGCCGCAGACCGTCGTCAACGAAGCATCATGCGTGAAGATCACCAAGGACATTCCGCTGGACAAGGCTGCACTGGTCGGCTGCGGTGTCACCACCGGATGGGGTTCGGCCGTCTATGCGGCCGGAGTGTCCGCCGGTGAAACAGTCGTCATTCTCGGAATGGGCGGTGTCGGTTGCGGCGCGGTGCAGGGCGCAGCCCTCGCCGGTGCTCGCCACGTCGTCGTGGTCGATCCGTCACCGTTCAAGCGGGAGCAGGCGTCGATCTTCGGCGCGACCCACACCGCCGCCGGCATCGACGAGGCGCTGCCGATGCTGCAGGATCTGACGTGGGGTCACCTGGCCGACAAGGTCATCATCACCGTCGACGTCGCGGACGGCGCATTGATCGGGCCCGCCATGAGCCTGGTCGCCAAAGGTGGAACCTGCGTGCATGTTTCGGTCGGCGACGTCACCGCGACCGACGTGTCGATGAGCCTGTTCGATCTGACGGCACTCCGCAAGACCCTCAAGGGTGCCTGGTTCGGCAACGCCAACATTCGCTTCGACATTCCGCATCTGCTCCGCCTGTACATGGAGGGCGATCTCGAGCTCGACGAGATGATCACCCGCACGTACTCCCTCGACCAGGTCAACGACGGGTACGAGGCCATGCGGCGAGCGGAAAACGTTCGCGGCCTGATCCTGTACTGATCACCCTTTCGACGAGGAGAGTTCCATGACTGCACTGTCAGACACCGCGTCGCCGTCGCTGCCCAGCGGTACAGCCACCCAGCTCTGCATCGGCGGGCAGTGGCGCGACGCCTCCGACGGCGGCACGTTCACCGACATCAATCCGACCACCGCGCAGCCACTTGCCGAGATAGCCTCGGCCACAGCGGCCGACGTCGACGCGGCGGTGCGCGCTGCACGAGGACAGCTCGACGGAGAGTGGGGCGCGACTCCCGGCGTCGTGCGAGGCAAGCTCCTGGGTGTCGTGGCCGATCTGATCGAACGCGACGGCGACCTGCTGGCCGGCCTCGAAGCCCTCGACGTGGGCAAGCCCGTCGGGCAACCGGCGATGCTCGACATTCCCAATGCGGCAGCCACATTCCGGCACTTCGCGGGCTGGGCCGACAAGATTCAGGGAACGACCATCCCGACGGCCGGGTACTTCGGTCAGCCGACGCACTCGTACACGGTGCGCGAACCGGTCGGCGTCATCGGCGCGATCGTTGCGTGGAACACGCCCTTGATGATCGCGGCATGGAAGCTTGCGCCCGCGCTGGCCGCCGGAAACGCGCTGGTGGTCAAGCCGCCGGAGGATGCGCCGCTGTCCATCCTGCATCTCGTTCGTCTGATCGTGGAAGCCGGAATTCCGGCCGGCGTCGTCAACGTCGTTCCCGGACTTGGTGAAATCGCCGGCGACGCGCTGGTGGCACACCCCGACGTGGACAAGATCAGCTTCACCGGTAGTCCGCGGGTCGGGAAGATCATCGCCAAGCGTGCTGCGGATACCTTCAAGCGCACCACTTTGGAACTCGGCGGAAAGTCGCCGCAGATCATTCTCGCGGACGCCGATCTCGAGGCGGCGATCAACGGAACCGCCATGGGTCTGTTCTTCAACCAGGGTCAGGTGTGTGCGGCGGGAACTCGTGTGTTGGTGCACCGTTCGCGGTACAACGATGTTGTCGACGGTTTGGCGGGCGCCGCAGCGGCGCAGGTCCTTGGCGACCCGTTCGATCCCTCGACCACGATGGGAGCGCTCGTCAACGCGAAGCAGCGTGACTCGGTGCTCGGCTACATCCAGGCCGGACGCGACGGCGGAGCGCGCCTGGCGGCCGGCGGCGGTCGCCCGGATCTGCCGGGCTTCTTCGTCGAACCCACCATCTTCGCGGATGCGAACAACGACATGAAGATCGCGCAAGAGGAGATATTCGGTCCGGTGGGTACGGTCATCCCGTTCGATACGGTCGACGAGGCCATCGCCATTGCCAACGGCACCGTGTACGGGTTGGCGGCCAGTATCTGGACCCGCGCCGTCTCGCACGCGCACAGCCTGGCGGCGCGAGTACGGTCCGGAGCGGTGTGGGTCAACGGCTGGGCGGCGATCGACCCGGCACTGCCGTGGGGCGGTATGAAGACCAGCGGAACCGGCCGTGAGCTGGGCTGGGCCGGAATCGAAGCGAACACAGAGGAGAAGGTCGTCACGATCGTTCTCTGATGGATGAGCCGCCTGTTTCGATACGGAAACAGGCGGCTATTCGCTGTGCAACTCGCGGAACGCTCGCGGGGAGAGTCCGTACGCGTGTTTGAAGAGCCGCGAGAAGTGCGAGGAATCGAGCAATCCGTGGCGGGCGCAGATCGCGCCGATGCTTTCACCGGACATTCGTCGGTCCTGCAGGTCGCGGCGGCAACGATCGAGCCGGCGTGACCTGATCCAACCGGCAACGCTCGTGTGGTCGTCTTCGAACAGCTTCTGCAGGTACCTTGTCGAAATATGTTGCGCGGCAGCTATCGACGAAGTATTCAGATTCGGGTCGGCCAGGTGTGCGTCGATGTAGGACTTGGCCGACGCGACGATAACCGCTCCAGGTGACGACGCCCGGTGCGGTGCGTGTTCGTCGAGGGCAGCGCTGACGAGGTCGAGAACGGCGTCCTCGAGAATCGGAGTGCTGGGCAGAGTGTTCCCGGACAGTCCCACGCTGAGCTCGAGTAGGAACGGTGAGACCAACGATCCCATGCCCGTGGTGCCGACCACCCTGCGCGCCGATACGGCCGTCAGATCTGCGGGGGAGAGTTTCAATGCCGATCGGGAGAACATGAGTACGAACATGCTGAAGTCGCCCTCGAAGTGCAACGTATACGGCTCGCTGGTGTCGTAGACCGTGAAATCGCCCGGCGCCAGAACCGCTTCACGGTCGCGTTGGGAGACAATTCCGTGGCCACGCAGTTGAAGGCCGACCTTGATCATTCCGGGGTCGGCGCGGCGAATGGTCGCCGGGGTGCGACGAACATCGACTGCTCGTCCGGAAACCTCGCTCAGGTGAAGTGAGCCCAATGCTCCGGATTTCAGTCCACCGGAGAATCGTGAGTTGTCCGTGCCGTTGGGGATGGCGTCGAGCGGCACGAACGCCGCGGATACCGCCTCGCGCCAGCGGCCGAACTTCTCTGTGCCCGAGGAGCCTTGTGGGGAGTTGGCAGGGCAGGTGTCGGCGGTTGTCACGACTACCCTCTCGTCCGAATACGTGTGCGTGCGTAAGTTACCGAGATCCGATCGGGTTCTGTGATGCGCACGGTGACTCCATCCGGGGCGATCGTGGACGGGACTCCTGACTCGCGCTGCAGGCGCACGCTGTTGGTCTGTGCCGTCCGAACTACTTCCTTCGCCGATCTATTACCGAATGATCGGTAGGTATCAGTATGGGTCGACCGGCAGGAAAGCGCAAGGGTGCTCTCCTGCCGGTCGGTGACCAGCTATTTGGCAGTGCGGTCAGTCGGCTCGAAGAGCCGGATGATGTGTCGCGGGTTGATGTAGTAGACGCCGTTGGGGGAGTTGAAAACCAACGTGTCTTCACTGAAATCGGTCACGGTGCCGTTGAGCTTCGCGCCGTCCGACATGTTGATGCGAATGGTGGCCTTGGAGTTCTTGAATTCGGTCAGTGCAAGCTTCATATGACGATCCTCTTCGAGTAGTGTGCGCTTCTACGGTATCGGGTTGTCGGGCACCGACTCGACAATGCTGGATCGATCACCGAATCCGCAGGTCGGCGCGATGATCACCACCCGATTGTGTGGCGGACAGGTGGTGCCGGTAACATTCGGACACGCCGAGGTCATCTACATCTCGGATGGGGCGGTAGCTCAGTCGGTTAGAGCCGTGGACTCATAATCCATTGGTCGCGGGTTCGAGCCCCGCCCGCCCCACATAGAAACCACGGTTCAGAGGTGCTTTCGTAAAACTCCGGAAGTGCGATGGCCCTACCGTGCCCCACATATTGCCCCCATTCCGCATCAGGCCTCTGCGGCGCGGTTTTGCTGCGAACGACAAGGGTCGTCGCACTCGATGGTGCATCTGCCTCACCTGCGACCGGGTAGCGGGCCTGCACCGGCGAAGGCGGCCGCGTACTTTCACGGGTTCGCGCGGCTTCTGCGACAAAGTCTGACGAGCATCGCTTCGGGATCCAGGCGCGAGGCGCATTCGCCGAGTTAGACCTTCCGTCGTTCGGCTGGAGCGCCAGGTCTACATCGGTGGTCGTCGAGATGCTCGATGATCCACACCCGCAATGGACAGTGAACTGTCGACGGAGCTTTCGGCAGGAGCGGAAAATTTTGTCGCCTCACGTGGTGACTGGATCACCGGGACCGAATTCCGTTCCCTCGCCGGAGAACCGGACGGTCGGTGGATCTACGATTCGACCGTCAGCTGTCCCGGTCCTGGTGGCTGACGATGTTGACCACCGTCCCATCGGGAGCACGTACGAAGAATCGGCGCACTCCCCATGCTTCGGTGGTCAGCGGATGGACTATGTCCAAGCCCCGCCGTTGTGCTTCCGCGTACGCCTCCTCGATCTGTTCGCCGATGTGGACGGAGATGGCCGAGTCGACGGAAGCGGTCGCGTCGCGGGTGACCAGTTGGATGGCGGCGCGACCGTCGGGGGATTGAAGGTTTGCCACCCATCCGAGGTTGAAGGCCTCGACGCTCAGGCCGAGGAAGTCGCCGTAGAACGCGCGGGCTTCGGCTATGTCGGGTACCGCGAGATTTGCTGTTACTCCGGTCGGCTGCATTGCGGCTCCTTCGGCGAGGGTGGACTGCTTCATCTTCATCCGAATTCGGTGATTAGTCCAGACGAGATATGGCCAATTGTCCAGGACGCGCGATCGAGACGACGGCGCTGACAAACGTAGACTCGCGAAAAGAGGATGGTGGTCCCGAATCGTCAGGCGTGCAATGTCGACTCGGAGAGGATTCGCGATTGTGGTCGAAGCCGAATTGCTGGGGTCCGCACTGACCGTGATCACCGCACACGAGCGCGTCTGCACGATCGACTCGGGCCGTTGTGTCCATTGATCGATTCAAACATGTTGTGCGCGAACACTGTGTGCAGAGCATGTGCCCCGGGTGGAATTCTTCGCAGTCGATGATCCTGAATTTTCTTGTACTGTAGTTGATGTCGAAAGGGCGCTTCGGCTCATGTAATCAGTGTGACGTTGGCGAGCGCTTCGAAATGTCGGGTGCGGGCCGAAGGTTTCAAGAGTGCATGTGCTGGAACTATGGTTGCCGGCGCGTGGCGAAGCGGCGGTTGACGGTATTTGTGAAGTTGGCAGTAAGAATTCTCTATTCGAATTGGTGTATTAGTCGGAATTTGTTCCGGCAGTGCAATATTCGGACCTAGGTGGATCCAGATGCTCCATGTATTCTTCACTTCTCTACGTCGCCGGGGGCTGTGATGCGAATTTCGTCTGTCTTTGTTCTAGTTTTTGTCGCTGTTTCGGTACCGCTCATGGCGGCGGCACCGGCTCACGCGCGAAATGTCATCGTAGTGGACGGAACAGGTAACGGCGGAAGGGTGCTTCAGGCACCGGAGATTCAGCCAGGAGACACCGTCACACAGGTGCAGTATCCGGCATCGGTGGTGCGGCCGACCTACGACCAGTCGGTTGCAGCTGGAACGGTGGCTCTCCGCGCGGCGCTGGTGAATGCGCCCGACGACACTTTGGTCATCGGATATTCGCAAGGGGCGAGAATTGTCGGTGACGTACTCTCGGAGCCGCAAAATGCCCGATTGTCCGGGGTGTTGTATTCCGACCCGCGACAATTCGGTACCGGTGTGGAGACCAAGGTCGTGTTGCCGGAAGCTCTCGGCGCGACCATGACGGGTGAGCGCCAGAAGTTCACGGTTCCCGTCGAAACCAAATGTATCTCGGCGGACGGCGTCTGCGACTGGCGCACCGACGACCCGGTCGGTTCGATCATCGGCTACCTGGAAACGCACACCACGTATTTCGGTTGATCAGTTCGGAATTGATCTCGATGACGCGCTGACGAGTTTCGCCGCGGTGGGGAAACTCTGTTTCCGGACGCCGAGTGGACCGAATGCCGACAGCCTCCGTCGAGCACCTCGCTGCGAGCCTTGTCGACTCCTCGAGCGCGCGGCCCACTTTCCCCGATCGACTTCCGTCGTGCATCTCGAGTCCACCCGTCGGCCCCGAAGTTCGGTGTCACAGCCCTCGAACTTCTTCGACGGTTCGACGGGCACCGACGGCGTGAAGAGAGTCGAATGACTTGCGGAAACTTGTCACGAAGCGACGATCATCCACCAAGTCACCGAACACCTTCCGATAGCCGATGAAGGCCAGAGGGTCTTCGGACTGCTTCTGCGCCAGGGGAACCAGAGTGTCCGCCAACTGATCGACGACGATGATCGGATCGCCGTTCTCGTCCACGGCTTCGGCGTACCGCGCCCAGCTCGCGACGATCGCTGTGGACAGATCGATCGGTCCGCCGGAAGCGAGCTGTTCGCGGATGACGGGCAGCACCCACTTGGGGATACGGTCCGACGATTCGGCGCAGAGCCGGGTGATGGTGTCCCGCACCTGGGGATTCGAGAAGCGTTCGATCAGAGTTTTCTTGTACTGATCGAGGTCGACGCCGGGAACCGGATCGAGGGTCGGGGTTGCTTCGAGATTCATGTAGTCGAGGAGGAACCCGGACAGCAGTTCGTCCTGGCACGCTTCGTGTACGAGGCGGTACCCGGCCAGGTAGCCGAAGTAGGCCAGACCCTGATGGCCGGCGTTGAGCAGTCGCAGTTTCATCAGCTCATAGGGGCGAACATCGGGTACGACGTTGACGCCGACCTTCTCCAATGTCGGTCTACCCAGGGTGAACTCGTCCTCGAGGAACCATGCCGTGAATGGTTCGGCGGCCACCGGCCACTGATCGTCGACGCCGAACGTCGAGGAGATTTCGGCGATCACCTCTGGAGTGGTGACGGGGGTGATGCGGTCCACCATGGAATTGGGGAACGCGGCCTCGGAATCGATCCACTCGGCCAGTTCGGGATCCTTCAGCGCCGCGAAGGCACGGAAGGCTCGCCGTGCGACAGCGCCGTTTCCTTCGATGTTGTCGCAGCTCATGATGGTGAACGGGGTGATCCCGCGGGACCGGCGTAGCGCCAGAGCCGCGCAGACAAGTCCGAAGGTTGTGCGAGGGAGGGCATTCGGCGTCAGATCGTGCACGACGTCGGGATTGTCGACGTCGAAGGTTCCCGTGGTGTGCGAGATGTTGTAGCCACCTTCGGTGACTGTGAGGGAAACGATTCTCGTCGTCTCCGCTGCCAGTTTCTCGATCACCGTCTGCGGATCGTCGGGAGCGAACAGATATTCCACTATCGAGCCGATGACGCGCGCCTCGAGGCTTCCGTCGGCGTGCTTGAGGGCGAGCGTGTACAGGCCGTCCTGGGCGTCGAGGGCTTCCTTCATGCGCTGATCGGATGGCATGACGCCGACTCCGCAGATGCCCCAGTCGAAGCCGTCGCCTTCGCGAAGTAGCGCGTCGATGTACATCGCCTGATGCGCACGATGGAATCCGCCGACCCCGAAATGAACTATGCCAGTGGTGATCCTACTGCGGTCGTACGTCGGTACTTCGAGTGCGGAGTCGAACTCGGACAGGGTTTTCGTGGTGAGCTCCATGACGGGTTCAGTCTCCTTCGGTGACCATGACAACGGCTTTGATACTGCCGGGAATTCGATCGGCCTCGAGTGCCTCGCTGGATTGTTCGAGGGTGTACCGACCGGTGACCATCGAATCCAGGTCGACCCGCCCGGCCGCGACCAGTGCGGCTGCGGTCGGCCAGGTGTTCGCGTAGCGGTAGACTCCGGTCAGTACCAGCTCCCGGTTCTGGATGATCGGCACCGGCAGCGGAATCTCGTCGGCACCCATCCCCACCAGAACGACGGTACCCGCTGGGCGAACCGCGTGAATACCGTCGATGACGGCGGCTGTTGCTCCCGATGCGTCGATGAATGCGTTGACGGCAAGTTCGCGGACGTTGCTGATTGTCGGATCCACGACGCTGGTCGCGCCGAAGTCGAGCGCACGTTCGCGTCGTAGTGGGTCGACGTCGGAGACGACGACTTCGGTGGCACCGAACGCCCTCGCCACCTGGGCGGTCAGCATGCCGACCGGCCCGGCGCCGGCGACGAGTACTCGCGATCCCGCTGTGACACCGGCCTTGCGGGCGGACGCGATCGCGACGGACAGCGGCTCGAACAGGGCAGCGGCCTCGTAGGACACCGAGTCGGCGATCCGATGTGCGAAATCAGCTCCGATGGTCACGTAGTCGGTGAGTGCGCCGTCCACCGGCGGCGTGGCGTAGAACTCCATGTGCGGGCACAGATTGTAGTGCCCGGCCTTGGATTCGGTGCTGGTCGGATCCGGTTTCTGCGGTTCGATCGAGACCCGCTGGCCGATCCGGTCAGGGTCCACGCCGGCGCCGACGGCGGCAATTCGCCCGGAGGCTTCGTGCCCGAGAATCAGCGGCCCGGTAACGACGTGCGGCCCGATGCGGCCCTCGCGGAAATAGTGCGCGTCGGATCCGCATACGCCTACGGCGTGTACGCGCACGAGTACCTCGCCGGGAAGGGGAGTGGGGATCGGGCGTTCTGTCATCCGCATCGAACCGGTACCAATCAGGACATTTGCCCTGATCATGCGGGGTAATTCGGCGGAATCGACGAAAGGTGTTGTGTGGGTCACACTGCAGATGTTAGCTTAATGAGCAGAAGAACACCTAGTGAACATTTGATCACGCTGGTGTTGCTCGGCACGACACCGCCGACGGAACAGTTTCGTCGGACCACCCATGATGTGAGGAGCGCGCGTGAACCAGCCTGCAAGTGTGGCGAGGCCGAAACCGGTGCGCACCCCGGCGTCGGAGGACGTCCGGCTCGCACTCAGGGCGGCCACGATGTACCACCTGCAGGGCGCAACGCAAGCGGAGATCGCCGCCAAACTGGGTATTTCCCGACCGACCGCCGGTCGGTTGTTGGCCCGTGCTCGCTCACAGGGTTTGGTTCGGGTCGAGATCGCGGTTCCGGCCGGCGTCGAAGGGACCGTGGACACCGAGTTGGAGGCAAAGCTCGAAGATCGCTTCGGGCTCTCGGAGGTCGTGGTGGTGCCCGAGGCGAATTCCGAATCCGACGAACCGGACTACGATGCACTCGGGCGTCGGGCAGCAGAAGTGCTGGTACGTCGTATTCAGCCGTCGAGCACTCTGGGATTCACATGGGGCCCCGAAACTGTTTCGGTGGCAAGTTCATTGCCGGACAAGGCCGCGAAGTGCTCCGCTGTGGTACAACTGGACGGCTCGATGACGGTGACCGATTACCAGACCGGAGTCGATTTCACCATCGGCCGGTGCGCGCAACAGCTTCAGGCCAACCCTGTTCGTCTCAATGCGCCGCTCTACGCCGACCCGGCAACTGTGGAGTCGATGCGCAACGACTCGGTCATCTCCAAAGCGCTGAAATCCGGAAGTGATTCCGACATCATGGTTTTCGGAGTCGGCGCGGTCTCTACCGCGACGACGTTGTTTGCCGGAAGCTTTGTCGATGCCACCATGCTCGACGAACTCGAGCATCTTGGTGCCGTCGGCGAGATCGGGGGCCGGTTCTACACGATCAACGGTGATCCCGTCGAGGGACGACTACCCGCGCGAACCGTGTCGGTATCCCTCGAAGCAGTCAAATCCTGTGATCAGACCATTCTGGTTTCGGGGGGAACACACAAACGCCAGGCCGTTCTGGGCGCATTGCGCGGAGGGCTGGCAAACGTACTCGTCACCGATGTCGAGTGCGGCCAGTGGTTACTCGATGCCGGCGCGACAGTCGAGTAACCGACTGACATGCAGGTGTGAAGGAAGGTATGCCGTGAAAGCAGGAAGACGAGTGTGGGGGGCTGCGGTGACAGCGCTCTGCCTCCTGGTGTCGGGATGTGCGGGTGCAGGCGCACTCGGTGGTTCCGGCGAACGAACTGTCACCATTGCCATGGTCTCGAACTCGCAGATGCAGGATGCGATCAGTTTGGCCCCGCAATTCGAAGCCGAGAATCCCGGACTCAAACTCAAGTTCATCAGTCTCTCCGAAAATCAGGCACGAGCGAAGATCACGGCATCGACGGCTACCGGTGGCGGTGAATTCGACGTGGTGATGATCAGCAACTACGAGACACCCCAATGGGCGGAGAACGGATGGCTGGCAAACCTCTCCGAATATGCCGACAAGACACCGGGTTACGACGAAAACGACTTCATCCCCTCGATCAAGGACTCGCTCTCGTACGACGGCAGTATGTATTCGGTACCGTTTTACGGTGAGTCGTCCGTGCTGATGTATCGCAAAGACCTCTTCGATCAGGCCGGCATCACCGTCCCCGAGGACCCGACCTGGCAGGAGGTCGCCGACTGGGCTGCCAAGTTCGACAATCCGAGCGCGAAGATGTCGGGAATCTGCCTTCGCGGCAAGCCGGGTTGGGGCGAGGTGCTTGCACCGTTGAACACCGTGATCAACACCTTCGGCGGGCGCTGGTACGACGAGAACTGGAATGCGCAGCTGACCAGTCCCGAGGTGGAGAAAGCAGTTCAGTTCTACGTCGACACGGTGCGTGAACACGGTGAGCCGGGAGCTGCGACAAGCGGTTTCGGTGAGTGCGCGACACAGTTCGCCCAGGGCAACTCGGCGATGTGGTACGACTCCACCTCCGCGGTGTCGGTTCTCGAGGACCCGGCGTCGTCGAAAGTGGTCGGAAAGATCGGCTACGTCACCGCGCCCATGGCGGAGAAGTCGAACCCTGGATGGTTGTACACCTGGGCACTCGGCATCCCACAGTCCGCGAAGAACAAGGACGACGCGTGGAAATTCGTCTCGTGGATGACCGACAAGGAGTACATCGAGAAGGTGGGAACCGAGCTCGGTTGGTCGAGAGTTCCACCGGGAAGCCGACTTTCCACGTACCAGATTCCGCAGTATCAGGAGGCAGCCAAGGCGTTCGGCCCGATCACGCTCGAGTCCATCAACAACGCGGACCCGAAAAATTCCACAGTGCAACCGGTTCCGTACACCGGAGTTCAGTTCCTCACGATTCCCGAGTTCCAGGACCTCGGCACTCGTGTCAGTCAGCAGATCAGTGCCGCTATCGCAGGTCAAAAGAGCGTGAAGGATGCGCTCGATCAGTCGCAGCAGTACGCCGAGGTGGTCGGCAAGACCTATCAGGAGAATCGATGACTACGGTTGCCGAAAACAGAAACCAGGTGGACGACGTTCCGCCCGTCCGCGTCGAGAAGAAGATCTCCCGTGCCGAAGGGTGGCGCCGCCGAGGTCCGCTGCTACCGGCCTTGATCTTCGCCATCGTCGTCACGCAGATCCCGTTCCTCTTCACTCTCTACTACTCGACGCAGTCGTGGAACCTCGTGCGACCGGGCTCGCGGCACTTCAACTGGTTCAACAACTACGTCGACGTCTTCAAGGACAGTCAGTTCCGCGAAGTCGCCCTCAACACGGTGATCATGATCGTGGGAACCGTCGTCATCTCGGTGATCTTGGGCCTGGCGTTGGCGCTACTTCTCGATCGGGCATTCCTCGGGCGCGGCATCGTGCGAACCCTGCTGATCACACCTTTCCTCATCACCCCCGTCGCCGGAGCGCTGCTGTGGAAGACGACGATGTTCGACCCCGTCTTCGGAATCGTGAACTTCGTGCTCTCTCCGTTCGGGGTCGGTCAGGTCGACTGGGTGAGCAAGTTCCCCCTCGCAGCGGTGATGGTCAACCTGATCTGGCAGTGGACACCGTTCATGATGCTGCTCATCCTCGCCGGCCTGCAGTCGATGCCCCGTGACATTCTCGAAGCGGCGCGAGTGGACGGAGCGACACCATTGGCGATGTTCCGCGAACTTACGCTGCCGCACCTGCGTCGCTTCATCGAACTCGGAGCCGTTCTCGGGGCGATCTACCTGGTCAACACCTTCGACGCGGTGTACATGATGACTTCGGGTGGGCCGGGGGGTGGCGAGCTCGAACCTGCCCTTCTACATCTACCAGCGCGCATTCCTCGGCTTCGACGTCGGGCAAGCCGCGGCGATGGGTGTCGTGACCGTGGTCGCGACGATGATCGTCTCGACTCTCGCGCTCCGATTGATCTTCAAGAGCTTCACCGGCAACGAGGAGGCGGCGTGATGAGCACCGCGACAACCGAACCCACGACCATCGATCAGCCCGTCGTGAAGAAAAAGAAGAAGAACAAGTTCAGTCCGTGGTCGGTGGTGGCCTGGATCGTGGCACTCGGGTTCTTCTTCCCGGTGTTGTGGATGGTCCTGACGGCCTTCAAGACCGAAGCCGACGCCTACACCGATCCGCCGAAGCTCTTCTTCACACCCACCCTCGAGCAGTTTCGGGCCGTCCTCGACTCGGGCTTGGGTACGACGCTGGCGAACTCGGCGTTCGCCACCGCGATGTCGACGATTCTCGTACTGCTGCTCGGCATACCTGCGGCCTTCGCGCTGTCGTTGCGACCGGTCAAGAAAACCAAGGACGTTCTGTTCTTCTTCATCAGCACCAAGATGCTCCCCGTCGTTGCGGCGATCGTGCCGCTGTACGTGATCGTCAACGACATCGGTCTGCTCGACAACATCTGGGCACTCGTCATCTTGTACACGTCGATGAATCTGCCGATCGCGGTGTGGATGATGCGCTCGTTCTTCCTCGAAGTACCCGGTGAGTTGCTCGAGGCCGCGAGTATGGACGGTGCGAGCCTGTGGACGTCGGTCCGTGAGGTGATTCTGCCCCTGATATCACCGGGTATCGCGGCAACAGCCCTGATTTGCGTCATCTTCTCCTGGAACGAATTCTTCTTCGCCGTCAACTTGACAGCTGTTCAGGCGCAGACGATTCCGGTGTTCTTGGTCGGCTTCATCACCGGCGAGGGCTTGTACTGGGCCCGATTGTCCGCAGCGGCGACCATGGCCGCACTTCCCGTCATTCTGGCCGGCTGGTTCGCTCAGAACAAGCTCGTGCGCGGCCTGTCCTTCGGCGCGATCAAGTAATCGCCTCCCCTTCTCTTTCAGGAGTTACGTCATGGCTCGGATTTCCTACCGAAAAGCATCGTGCATCTACGAAGGTGCCGGAACACTGGCAGTCGATTCTCTCGATCTCGATATCGAGGACGGTGAATTCGTCGTCCTGGTCGGACCTTCCGGCTCCGGTAAGTCCACAGCACTGCGCATGTTGGCCGGCCTCGAGGACATCGACTCGGGGGCGATCACCATCAACGACAAGGACATGACCGGGGTGCCGTCCAAAGACCGCGACATCGCGATGGTGTTCCAGAACTACGCTCTCTACCCGAACAAGACGGTCGGGGAGAACATGGGCTTCGCGCTCAAGATGCGCGGCGTCCCGGTAGAGGAGCGGAAGAAGAAGGTGGCCGAGGCGGCGAAACTGCTCGACCTCACGGACTATCTCGACCGTAAACCGGCGAAGCTGTCCGGTGGCCAGCGTCAACGTGTGGCGATGGGCCGCGCCATCGTCCGCAATCCGCAGGTGTTCTGCATGGACGAGCCGCTGTCGAACCTCGACGCCAAGCTTCGGGTTCAGACCCGTACGCAGATTGCGGCTCTGCAACGGCGGCTCGGTACCACCACCGTCTACGTCACCCACGATCAGGTGGAGGCCATGACCATGGGGGACAGGGTCGCTGTTCTCAAAGACGGAAAGCTGCAACAGTTCGCCTCGCCCACCGAACTCTACGATCACCCAGCCAATGCGTTTGTCGCCGGGTTCATCGGCTCGCCGGGCATGAATCTGGTGACGGCACCGGTGAGCAGGGGCGGGGTTCGGTTCGGATCGGTGGACGTTCCCCTCGAACGTGAGCAGTTGACGGCGATCGCCGCTGCCGGCCTCGACAGTGTGACGGTGGGGATTCGTCCCGAACAGTTCCGGGTTGTCGAGGCAGGAAAAGGAATTGCGGCACAGATCGACCTGGTGGAAGAACTCGGCAACGAGTCGTACATCTACGCACACGTACCCGGTACCGAATCCGAGCCGATCGCGTTGGTGGCTCGTACCGGTGGTCGGTCGAAACTCCAACATGGCCAGACATTGGGGTTCGAACGAGTGGACGGTCCCGTTCATCTGTTCGACCCGGCTACCGGACAACGCGTCGGCGTCTGACCCACGCAAGCGTGACCTGCCCGATGTCGTCCCCCTCCGCGTCGGGCAGGTCACTTCCACGTGTTCACGAGAGGCGAGAATTCAGGTGCAAGCGAGCAATCCACTCGGACACGGTCACGATAGTGTTCACTCATGAATGCGCATTACGAGCATGCCGTGGCGGTATGCGGCGAAGGCCTGGTCGATCTGGTTCCGGTGGGTGAGAACTTCGCACCCAAGCTGGGCGGCGGACCGTTCAACGTGGCCGTGGCGCTGGGGCGGCTCGGCACGAAGACCTCGTTCGTCTCCAGGCTGTCCGACGACGTGTTCGGTGACCGCATGATCGCGTCGTTGACAGCGGCAAATGTCGACGTCGCCGATGTGCAGCGCGGTCCGGAACCGACCACTCTCGCGGTGGTCAACCTTTCGTCGGACGGGAGCGCGCGGTACAGCTTCTATCTCGAAGGGACGGCAGACCGCGAATTCGTCCGCCCGGAATTACCCGACGCGCAGGCCTTCTCCTTCGGCACCTTGTCCTTGGTGTTGGAACCCGGCGCGTCCGCATACGAAGCACTTCTACACGAAGCGCACGATCAAGGTCGACTGACCATGGTGGACCCCAATATTCGATCTGCCGTCATCGGCGATCAGGAAGGCTATCGTCGACGGTTTCGCAATTGGCTGCCCTCGATCGACATCCTCAAGGTCAGCGACGACGACGCAGCATGGCTCGGTTCCACCGACGGACGTGAATGGCTCGGTTCCACCGACAGACGTGAATGGCTCGGTTCCACCGACGGACGTGAATGGCTCGGTTCCACCGACGGACGTGACGGAGTGGGGGCAATCCTGCTCACCCCGCGGCGGCGACGGACTGACGGTGATCACCGACGCATTCGAGGTGTCGGTGCCGGCTCCGACGGTGACGGTGTCCGACACGATCGGAGCCGGCGACACCGCCCACGGCGCTCTGCTCGCCTATCTCGACGCACACGGGGCACTCGATCCGCAGTCGGTGCGAGGATTTGGCGAGAACGACTGGCGCGACGCCTTGACCTACGCCGCCCGGGCTGCCGCGATCACTGTCTCCCGTCCCGGCGCCGATCCGCCGACGTCGGCCGACATGGGGTAGCCGCGGTATCGAGGGAGCGCCGCGTACTACGAACGCAGTACCTGGAATCGACGACGTATGCACGATGTGCGACGGGGTGCTCGACCGGCAGAGTCGTGTCATGTCGATTTTTCTGTACAAACTCGCGCGATTCGCGTTTCGGCGGCGACTGGCGATGGTGGGTTTCTGGCTGGTGACGCTCGTACTGGGCGGAATCGGAGCGGCGACGCTGTCCGGGCCCACCGTCGATGCCTTCTCCATTCCGGGTACCGAATCGCAAGCTGCCCAAGATCTTCTGGCCGAGCGCTTTCCCGAGGCCGCCGCAGGTGGAGCCGGTGCTCGCGTCGTGTTCGAATCGCCGAGCGGAACCACGCTGACAGATCCGGGCGTGCAGCAGTCCGTGAAGACCCTGGTGTCCACCCTCGGTCAGGATCCGGAAGTGGCTGAGGTCTCCGACCCCTACACCGGCGGCGGCGTATCTCCGGACGGAACCATCGGATACCTGCAGGTCTCGTACACGCAGAATCCGATCGACCTTCCGGACAGCTCACGGGAGATGGTGAAGAACGCGGTTGCCGAGGCGTCGAAGTCCGGACTTGCGGTCGACGTGTCAGGCAGCGTGCTGGTCGAAACGGGCGCCGAATCGCTCGGTGAAATCATCGGCGTCGCTATCGCAGCAGTGGTGCTGACCGTCACCTTCGGCTCACTCGTCGCCGCCGGGCTTCCTCTGATCAGTGCGCTGGTCGGAATCGGTATCGCCGTCAGTACCATCACCATTGCCACCGGATTCATCGAATTAGGCTCCAGCACCACTATTCTCGCGCTGATGCTCGGACTCGCCGTAGCGATCGACTATTCGCTGTTCATCGTCTCACGCTATCGAGCAGAACTGCGTGACGGTCACGAACCCGAGATCGCTGCCGGACGGGCCGGTGGAACAGCCGGTTCGGCAGTGGTATTCGCCGGTCTGACAGTCGTGATCGCGCTGGCAGGATTGTTTGTCGTGAACATCCCGTTCCTGACGACCATGGGATTGGCGGCGGCTTTCGCCGTCGCGGTCGCCGTGGTGATCTCGCTGACCCTGCTTCCTGCCACGCTCGGATTCGCGGGATCTCGCGTGCTGACTCGATCCGATCGACGGCTACTTGCCTCCGGAATGGCTCTGACGGAGCAGAAGCCAACTGTTCGTGGCGGAACACGTTGGGCACGATGGGTTATCGCACATCGTATCCCGGTTCTCGTAGCTGCGGTGCTCGGCCTCGGCCTCCTGGCGATCCCGGCTGTGGGGATCAAGCTGAGTCTGGCAAGCCCGCCCGCGCCGGACACCACCGTTGCCCGGGCGACCGATCGTCTCACCGAGGGCTTCGGTGCCGGTTTCAACGGACCACTGATGGTGGTCGTGGATGTCGCTCTGGCCCCTGATCCCGCGTCGGCGCTGGCAGCGACGCAGGAAACGGTCAGTGGGCTCGCCGGCGTCGTTGCAGCGAGCCCACCGGTGCCCAATGCGGCGGGCGACACCGCGATCATGACCGTGATCCCGGCCGGTGGCCCTGAATCGGAGGCTACCCAGACCCTGGTCGCGGACCTCAGAGATTCGGCAAACGCGCTGAAGGAGCGCACTGGAGCGGCCATGTCGGTGACAGGACAGACCGCCATCACCATCGACGTCTCGAAGCGACTTTCCGACGCACTGGTTCCCTATCTCGCCCTGGTGGTTGGCCTTGCCTTCGTGCTCCTGATGCTGGTGTTACCGGTCGATCCTGGTACCGCTCAAGGCGACCCTCGGGTTCCTGCTCTCGATCGGGGCCACGTTCGGGGTACTCGTTGCCATCTTCCAGTGGGGTTGGTTCGCCGGGTTGCTCGGCATCGAAGGTCAGACCGGTGCGATCGTGGCCATGCTGCCGATATTCATGGTCGGCATCGTATTCGGCCTCGCCATGGACTATCAGGTATTCCTGGTGACCCGCATGCGAGAGTCCTACGTCCACGGCGCGGGACCCGACGAGTCCGTGGTCACGGGCTTCGATCACGGCGCGCGCGTGGTGACTGCGGCGGCGCTGATCATGATTGCGGTGTTCGCGGGTTTCATCTTCGGCGGCGAGGCCTTCATCATGCAGATCGGCCTAGGACTTGCGGTCGCCGTCCTGTTCGACGCCTTCGTGATTCGAATGACGGTCGTCCCGGCGGTGATGTCGTTGCTCGGTGACCGCGCCTGGTGGTTCCCGACGTGGCTCGACCGTCTCGTGCCGAACGTCGACGTCGAAGGCGAGCAATTGACGACGATGCTGGGCGATCAGCCCGAGCGTCGAACCGAAACCGTCCTGACGAGCTCGCGCTGACGCCGGATACGGTTGATCGGTGACGGCAACTTCCGCCTGGAGTCGATGGCGAACGAATCACCCTCGGATCGTGGACGTAGGTCTGGGGGTAGTGGTGCTGGCGATCGCAGTCGGAACGCAACGGATCGACCTGGACGGTAGGGGCGCGCGCGACCTGACCGCGGGGGGAGTGGTACTCGCGCTCGTCGAATTCGTCGCCGTGGTTCAGCGACGTAAACATCCATGGGCGGCACTGGTGGTGGCGGTAGCGGTCTCGATGGTGATGATAGGGGCAGCATCGCTGTCGAACACCGGACTCGGACTGTCGGTGATCGTGTGTCTGTTCCACATCGCGAGTGAGAACGATCGTCGGCGGACCGCTGTCACCGCCGTCGCGGTGGCAGCGGCGTTGGCGACGACGTCGTTGCTCATCGGTGATCGTGACAAGCCGTTGCTGGACGGAATCGTTCTGATGTCCTGGCCGCTGCTCGCCGCGTTCGCGGGTGCCGAAACATACTCGCGCCGCGCGTATCTACAGTCTCTCGTCGAACGTGCGGAACAAGCCGAGCGGCTACGGGAAGAGGAAGCGCGTCATCGCGTCGTCGAAGAGCGCATGCGCATTGCACGGGATCTGCACGATGTGGTGGCGCACCACATCGCATTGGTGAATCTCCAGGTGGGGGTCGCGTCACATCTGATCGATCGAGATCCCCACAAGGCAGTGGCGGCGTTGCGAGGTGTAGAACAGACGTCGGCTGCTGCCCTGGACGAGATTCGAGCGACGGTCGGTTTGCTGCGAGGCCCCGACGGTGATGATTCGACAGAACCGGCACCAGGTCTGCGTGATCTCACCGAGTTGATCGGCCAGTTCACCGGCGCCGGAATGACGGTGGCGGTGCGAGTGAGCGGCGAGCCACGGCCGCTCGGTCCGGCGGTGGATCTGACGGCCTACCGCATTGTTCAGGAGGCGTTGTCGAATGCCGGCAGGCACGCGTTACCGGGACCGGTGACCGTTTCGCTGACGTACGAGGGCGCCGTCCTCACCGTGGTGGTCGAGAACCGGGGGAGGGCGGTGTCGGCCTCTGCTGGTTCGGGTTTCGGGTTGCGGGGGATGCGGGAGCGGGCGCAGGCACTCGGGGGCGACATCACGGCGGGCCCCGATGCGGACGGAGGATTCCGGGTTGTCGCTCAACTGCCCGTGACCTCGGAAACCTGGGACGAGGAGAACCGGTGACGATACGGGTGGTGGTTGCCGACGATCAGGCGTTGTTTCGGGAAACTCTGGCGTTGCTGATCGGTTCCGAAGACGACATGGAGGTGGTGGCGGAAGTCGAAGACGGCGCCGCCGCGTTTCGAGCCGCGCTCGAGCATCGACCCCATGTCGTTCTCATGGATATCAGGATGCCAGGGACGAGTGGTGTGGAGGGCACCGCGATGATCTCCGAACACCCTGATCTCGTCGACGTTCACGTTCTGATCCTGACGACGTTCGAAGTGGACGAACATGTCGCTCAGGCCATCCGGGCGGGGGCAGGCGGATTCATCGGAAAAGGCATCAGGGCGGATGCATTGGTGGACGCCGTTCGAACCGTTGCCCGCGGCGAATCGTTGTTGTCGCCGCTGGCAACACGCGCGCTGATCGCAAGATTCCTCGCCAATCCGACGTCCGATACCTCGGTGGCGGTGTTCGAGCAGTTGACTCCGCGTGAACGGGAAGTAGTTGTGCTGGTGGCGATGGGACGTACCAACGACGAGATCGCGGCCGAGTTGGTGATCAGCGCTGTCACCGCCAAAACCCACGTCAACCGAGCGATGACCAAGCTCGGTGCGCGAGATCGTGCACAATTGGTCGTCCTGGCATATCAGTGCGGACTTGTCGTGCCCGGTCGACGACCGGACTAATCATACGGCGGTCGCCTCGTGTGGAGGGATCGCACAGTCGCGTCCTCGACTCGTGCAGGCGAGCACGTTTCGATACTCCTCGATTGTGGCTGTGGTCACTTGTCAGCTCTCGTTCGTTCCGGCGTGCGGCCGCTGTCCGGCATGTTCGTCCGGCCGTCAGAACCTCTGTGACCTCGGCATGGGCCTGTTCCGCGGCCAGTCGACCGGTGACGGCAGCTGTCGAATTCAGGCATGCGGCGAGAAGGTCGTCCCGATGTGCCTACTCGGAACGTCCTACCCGTACGTGACGGTGCACGAGTGGCGCAGAAACGATCATCACCCGCCGGTGAGATGAAAGGTGAATACGTCGAGGAGGCGATGATCTCGACGGCGAAGGCCGGACGATGCGTCGTCACCGCGATGGGCCATCTCATCGGCATGGACGTGAAGCTGAATCTGTTCCTGACGTCGATGTTGCAGAAGGATTTGCGCGACACTATCTTCGGCGGCGGCAGCGTGTGCCGGTATCGTCGGTGGCGGCAGCGCGTGCCGAAGGTGCTGTCGATGTACAGGGTGGGCACGCTCGAACTCGATGCCATGATCACCCGGACGTACTCGCTCGACGATGTGAACGACGGCTACCAGGACATGCTGGACGGCAAGAATATCCGAGGTGTGATCCGGTACACCGAAGCCGACTGGTGATCGACGACGCCGACGGCCGTAGCCGTATCCTGATCGGATGCACAGCCTCGAGATGGTAGAACAGTGGCCCGTCGACAACGCGGCAGCAGTCGTCCTCAACGGAGGGTCTTCGGCTCTCGACGAACGTATTCACGCTGTCGTCGGCGACCAGGAACGGGTATACCCGTTGGCATCGGTGACGAAACTGTTGTGCGCCTACGCGATTCTGGTTGCCGTCGAGGAAGGGGCAGTCGAGTTGGATCAGGCTGCCGGACCGGACGGGTCGACGGTACGGCATCTGCTCGCACATGCGTCGGGGCTGGCGTTCGCGGAACACCGGGTGCAGGCCGCGGTCGGTGCGAAGAGAATCTATTCGAGCGCAGGGTTCGAAGTCCTCGCAGACTTTCTCACCGAGCAGACCGGAATCGACTTCGCCGACTATCTGCGCGGTGCGGTATTCGAGCCGCTGTCGATGGGTACAGCGGCATTGGTGGGCCCGGCCGGACACGGTGCTCAGGCCTCGGCGGTGGATCTGTCGAGGTTTGCGGCGGAGCTCCTCACGCCCACTCTGATCTCGCCGCAGTTGTTCCAGCAGGCGAGATCCGTGCAGTTCGCAGGTCTCGACGGTGTACTCCCCGGTTACGGATCGCAGCGCCCCAACGACTGGGGTCTGGGCTTCGAGATCCGAGGTGACAAGAGCCCGCACTGGACGGGCGATGGCAATTCGGCGGCAACGTTCGGCCATTTCGGCCAGACCGGAACGTTCCTGTGGGTCGACCCAGCGCTCGCTGTCGCCACGGTAGTGTTGACCGATCGCGCGTTCGGGGACTGGGCTAAGCCGTTATGGTCTGGATTGTCCGACAGTGTCGTTTTGGAAATGTCCCGTTAATGAACATTTTTACACGGAACCACTGGCGCAACACAGGCAACACAAGGCACACTGGTCAACCGAGCAGGCTGCACTGAATCGGCAGAGGTCGTTGGGGAAGACGTCCCTCGTCGAAGCAGGAGGCTCGTAGTGCGCGAAACAGATCAATTCGCGGACGTGACGACTGGTGTGGTCTACATCCACTCGTCGCCCGCGGCGCTGTGCCCACACGTGGATTGGGCTCTGTCCTCCACGTTGGACAGACCTGCCAAACTCAAGTGGACGGCTCAGCCTGCCTACGGTGGGCACTTGCGGGCGAGTGCCGAGTGGGTAGGTAGCGTCGGAACCGGTGCCCGACTGGTCGATTCGCTGAAAGTATGGCCCATGCTCCGCTTCGAGGTGACCGAGGACCCGAGCTACGGCGTCGACGGTGAACGGTACTCGCACTGTCCGGCCCTGGGGCTGTGGCGCGGATCCACCAGCGCCAACGGCGATGTCGTGGTGGGGGAGATGCGCCTGAAATCGATCCTCGACTCCGGCGGTGACATCGCCACACAGATCGACCACGCGATGGGTACCCCGTGGGACGCGGAACTCGAGCCGTACCGTAGCTCCGGCGAAGGTGCCGAAGTCACGTGGCTGCATCGACGGGTCGGCTGAGTGGTCCGTTCGGCACCGTCGTGCAGACGGATGCCGAACGGGTCAGGGGCCTGAGATCGTCTGTCGATCGAGACCGTGTAGCTCCTCGGTGGCCGCGGCCGGTGAGAGTCGGTACTCTCCGTGGGCCGCCACGGTCGTGAAGATGCGTTTGAGATGCTGGTGGTATACCTCGAGTTGGGTCCGTGCTGCGGCGGTGTCAGGCGTTTGGCTGCCGAGATAGAGATGCCGTGCGTCGCGGTTGAACCACATCGATGCGTTCGACGTTTCACCTTCGCCGGTGAACTCCATCGCTCCCTCGTACGGTGGCGTCCCGACACCCGGGAACCATCGAAAATCGATATACGACAACATGTTAGGACTTGCGGCCACATCATGCCCGGCTACTCCTGCCTCGAGTAGCGCCAACAACACGGACCGAATGGGTACGTCGGCCAGCCGTTTGGCACGAAGATGACCGGCATGCGCGGCCGCTACCAGTTCGGTGAACGTCGACGTCGCCCCGACGTGGAACGCCACCGGCGCAAAACTGCACATCCATCCTTGGGAGAGGTGGAAATTACCCAGCCCGCGACTGCTCAACACACTCATCCCGTAGTAGTCGGACCTCCCGGCGAGCTCGTAGTCGGCGATCGAGACGGCCGCGTATATCCCACTGATCAGCTTTCCGCCGGCAGCCTTGCACACGGCGTCGAACGAGACCGTCGACGGAGCGTCGAGCAGGTCCAGTTCGACGGGCCGGACGGGCGCCGTCTGACCAGGCGTGAGGCCCAGATCGAGCGAAAACGACGGCATCTTGTTGCCGTTGTCCGCAAATATCGTCAGCCATTCACGAACCTCGGGAGATTCGGTGTCGTACGCGGCGGCACGTTCGTGTTCCGCCCGTGCGTAGACACTGAAACCGTCGGTGAGCGCGGTCGTGTACGGACTCGGTGTGGTGGCGGATATTTCTGATTGGTAGAGGTCTGCCAGTTCGGAGAAGGCGAGTGCTTGCGACGCGCCGTCGGTGAACGCGTGATCACATCCGTAGTACAGCGTGAATCCACCTGGTCTGAGCACCGCTCCGAATGCGAAGCCCGGCCACCTGACTGATGTTGCCTCACTCTCGAATCGGGCAAGGATGTAAGCCTGGAAATCTACGGAATCGGTGAGGTCTCCCGCATCGGCCGCCTCGAAATCGATTGCCGAACGGTCTACTCTGTGCACCACCGGGATACCGCCGTCGGCACTGAAGAAGGTGTGAAGTACGTCGTGTCGGTGTACGAAGCGGGTCAGTGCTCGGGTCAAGGCAACGACATCGAGATCGCCGTCGACTTCGGATGCGACTCCGAGGAATGCTCGGTGGCTCTCGCCTCGGCTTTTCTTGGCCAGGTATCCCTGAACGTGATTCTCCTGCAGGAATGTCGGAGGTATCGAGTCGGCAGGTGCGGCGTCTGCGATGATCCGTGCCCGGTGTGTGGGTTGCCACTCCAACAGGGTTCCGGGATCCGGCTTCCAATTACGTATCGACGTGATGATCATGACTGCCCTGCTTTCGACATACCGATCCGGAGACAGCCGGCGACACCGTATTGCGTTGTCCCTGTTGAAAATATGGGGTCAACGCTACACCTGGCGACGTCGCACGACAGGCTGGATCCGAGGACTGGACGTAATCTTCGTCATGTCTGCGCATCATTGTCGCTCAGGTAACAGTGGCACCAGTCCTGACATTTCGGGTGGATGAACGACACATGGCCCCGACGTAAGATCGCCTGCGAGGTGGCACGGATACCTTGTCGCTCAATGAAATAACGCGCACACGTAGATTGCCGGCCGCTTGTCAGCGAGCAGAGCCGAGCATATGCTCCTGGCAGCGTCACCACGGGAGACCGTCCGTCGCCGCTGGAGATTCAGAAGTGGGGGGACAGACACATGCACTGGCCGGCGTTTCGAGCCTCGCAGTGGGGGAGGGGCGATCAGGCCGGGCGCTCGGCGGACACGCCGGTCGACCGAAGTGGAATGCGCGCGTGGTAGCTGACGTCGCAGGCCAGGTCCAGCGAAGAGAACCGCAGCGAAGCGACTTTCCGTGACGAATCGAGAGATCAGGAAGGTTTCGGCATGGCGCATGCGATCGCAGCAAAACCGATATTCGATATATCTCGACCGCGCGATCGAGTGGTGCCCCATCGCGTCGATGTGGCCCAGTCGATTTCGCAATCCGGCACCCTTGCGTTGCGTGGACTGCTGAAACTTCGTCATACACCTCAACAACTCTTCGACGTCTTCGCCTTGCCCGTCGTCTTCGCGGTCATGTTCTCGAGTATTTTCGGTGGCGCCATCTCAGGTACAACCGGTGCCTACTTGCCGACATTGATTCCAGGACTGTTGGTTCAGGTGGCGATCGCCGCATCCGTGTCGACAGGTGTCCAGTTGCGGGAAGACATGAACAAAGGGGTCTACGACCGCTTCAGATCCTTGCCCATTGCACGTATCGCACCGCTCGCAGGCGCGTTGCTGGCCAATATGGTTCGGTACGTCATCGCGGTCTTCATGACTGTCGTCGTCGGCCTGGTTATGGGATATCGCCCCGGAAGCGTGCCAGGACTGTTCGTCGCCGGTCTTCTCGTCGTCGTTGTGGCCTTCGCGCTCAGCTGGATCTTCGCGTTGATGGGTGTACTGATGGACAAAGCTTCCACTGTGCAAGGTATTTCGATGCTCGTTCTCATCCCGTTGACATTCATGTCGAACGCACTTGTTCCAGTCGCGACCATGCCCGGATGGATGCAGGCGGGCGCAAATCTCAATCCGGTTTCACATCTTGTCTCAGCCGTTCGAGCCCTCGCGAACGACGGAGGTTTCAGTGGTCAGATCGGCTGGTCGTTGTTCGGCGCTACCGCTGTTCTGGCCGTGTTCGCGCCGGTGACTCTGCGTGTCTACACGCGTAGGGCTTGAGAAAGGGATGCGCCGTGGAAACGAAATGTCTTTCCGTAGTGGTACCGACGTACAACGAGGAAGATGTCATCGGTGAATGCCTGGACCGACTGACCCGGCAGCTCGATCACATTGTCGAGATTGTGGTGGTCGACAACAACTCGACCGACGCTACCGCATCGGTTGTCGCGGGGTTCGTCGATCGCCACCCCGAGGTGAGGATGATCAGCGAGGGTGAACAGGGGTTGGTCTTTGCGCGTAACGCAGGCTTGAACGCTGCGGTGGGCCTGCTCATAGCCCGTATAGATTCCGACTCCATGGTACCGCCGGGATGGGCCCGCACTATCGTCGAGTTCTTTGCCCGTGATACCGATGTTCACTGGGCGGCTGCGTGCGGAAAGGGAGAGGTGTACGGACTTCCCTACGTCGATATCGTCGACAGGCTCAAGAAATATCTGGGAATGCGCACTCCCGTGATACATCGAAAGAGCGAGGTCAAGGAGGTGCCGGTGCTCTATGGCTCGAATATGATTCTGCGGCGCGACTCGTGGCTCGCTGTTCGAGATTTGGTGAGTATGAGAAGGGATATATTCGAAGATGTGGATACTGGTTTGTGTATCAAACGGATAGGAGGTCGAATTGCATTTATTCCGTCGATTACCGTCGGCGTATCGTCGAGAAGGATGGAAACTGGAATCTTCTCATTTGTAAACTATATGAGTTTCTTACCGCGCACTCTGCTTTTGCATCGAAGGTACGGATATCTGGCACTGGCGGGAATTTTATATATTCCGGTTATTGTGGCAATACACTCGGCGCGGCTCGTTCTCATCAGAGGCTTCGACTCGGAATCCCACGAATTCGCGCTCCGAAACTTTCGAGTGAGCAGGGTGAATCGCGTCATCCCGTGACGCGTCGCCGAACGACGACTGATTCTGCGATATCGGCGGAATGAGCGACGGCATTCTCGGCACTGGTCATATCCTTCGACATCCGTTTGGCGGTAGCCTCGCACTCGGTTGACAGCACGCGCGCGAGGGCGGACCTCCAGGAGTTCGCGGACATGTCCGCCAACCGGACGCTGATTCCGGCGCCCAGGTGTTCGATCCGTGCTCCCCACAGTGGCTGATCGGCACCGATCCAACACACGAGAGTAGCGATCCCGGCGCGAAGACTCGCAGCCGTGGACCCGGCCCCGCCGTGGTGGACGGCAGCCCGACAACGAGGCAGCACCTTCTCGTGATCGACGGCCCGCACGATCATGACCCGATCGTCACTCCTGATGTCGAGGTCGCTCCATCCCATCGCAACGAGCACTCGCATACCGAGTTGACCTGCAGCATAGGTGATCGCGCCGACCACGGCGTCCGGGTTGTCGATATGCATACTTCCGAATCCGACGTAGACAGGTGCGGAACCGGCGTCGAGCCACGCGTCGAGGACGGGCTCGATAGCCTCGACGTCCATCAGGGTGCGGGTCCCGGACGACAGGTTGAGGAAGCCGACCAACGGCCTGCGCTGCCCCCACTCGTCGACGAGGTCCGGGAACAGTACCCGATCGTAGGCTTGAATTTCGGGTACACCTTGTCGACCGACGGTCGTGGCCGTCGACGCGGTAGTGGGCGGAAGCTTCAGTTCGGCGCGTAGTACAGCCTCGCCGCTCCTGCCGGCTCGCCACAACGCCTGTTCGAGCACGAACCAGCTCGCCCGAGTCATCGCGCCTCGAGGGAACCGCCGAGTCAATTGCTGAAAGAAAAATACCGAACTGTTGATGCGAAGCGGACAATAATGTATCGGAATATATGGAATCATTCGAAATTCGGCAACATTGAGGCTGCGTTCTTGACCGGCACTTCCGCCGATGACCGCATCTGCTGATTCTGTCAGTGCCAGCAATTGAGATTGCATCAATCGGCCGTCGCGAACAGTCATCTCGGTCACTGCTTTGAGTCGTCTCACAGGATTAGATGATTTGAGTTCGACTCCCACCAGATCGGACGACAGCAACACATTGGTGTCCACCCCGTACGGGTGGACATTCAGGCCCGATGCACGGGTGAAATCGACAAGATTTGGGGGTACGGCCAGTATGACGTCGTGCCCTCGATCGGATAATTCGATGCCAAGTGCGATTGCAGGTTGAATATCGCCGCGGGATCCAGTGAAAGCTAACGTAAATTTCATGACTTACATCACATTCCTTCGAGGTTGTCATGTAATCGAAACATATGGACGTTACCGTGATTATTCGTCAGGTTTACGATGAAGCCTCCAGGGTCCGCGCGATTCAACATTAGCACCTGATTGGAAAATTCCATGAGGATTGTTTTCGCTTTCAACGGCACTCGGGGTGACGTGCAGCCTGCCGCGGTGATCGGGGCCGAGTTGAGACGACGGGGACACCACGTGGTGTTCGGGTCGCCACCGAACCTGCTCGAATTCGCCTCGAGGTTGCGATTGGATTCGCGGTCGTTCGGTTACGACACGCGGGCGCACATGAACTCGGACCTGGTGCGCGTCCGGGCGCGCACGGGTTCGCTACTTCAGCGTCTGCGTGCCCTGACCGAAATTCGTGACTTCGGATGGGCGCAGATAGTCGGCGAGATGCGGGAGATCTGCGCCGATGCGGACGCGATAGTCACCGGATTCACCACGGAACAGGTTGCTTTCAACTTCGCCGAGGCCCAGGGTGTGCCGTTCGTGACGTTGCACCATGCACCTGTCGTTGCGAACCGGTACGTATCCCCGGTACCCGGGGCCGCATTGGCGTTGCCCCACTGGCTCAATCGGATGAGTTGGGCCGTGTTCGACAGAGTCTTCTGGCGCCTGACTCGGGCCCGAGAGAATCGACTCCGGTCGGAACTGGGCCTCGCTCCGGCGACAAAACCGTTGCCGGAGCGGATAGTCGAGTCCGGCGGCATCCAAATCCAGGCCTACGATCAAACGTTCGTGCCGGAGCTTGGCACCGAATGGGGGGAGAAGCGTCCCTTTGTCGGATTTTTGGATCTCGATGCCGAGCAACGACACGACATCGGTGAAGATCGTGATCTGGATCCGGGCGTTGCCTCGTGGATCGAGGACGGAACGCCTCCGGTGTACTTCGGGTTCGGCAGCATGCCAGTGCCCGACCCGGCGGCGCTGACATCGGTGATCGCCGACGTGTGTGATGATCTCGGAGTGCGGGCCCTGGTCAGTGCCGGGTGGAACGACTTCGATGCGCGTCGATATCCGCACGTGAAACTGGTCGGTTCGGTCGACCACAGTCGGATCCTGCCGCGATGCCGGGCCGCAGTTCATCATGGGGGCGCCGGAACCACGGCCGCCGGCATTCGTGCCGGATGCCCGACGATGATCTGCTCGGTCGGTTCGGATCAACCCTTCTGGGGTGCGCAATTGACGAGGATCGGCATCGGCGTCACGACACCGTTGCGCGGACTCGATTCGGTCCGGCTGCGATCGGGTCTGAGCGGCATACTGGACGAGGACTGTCGCCACCGGGTACGAGAATTCGGGGCGACCTTGACCACATCGGCGGCAGCGGTATCCGCAGCGGCCGATGTCATCGAGTTCCGCGCGGCCGCAGGCAAGGTAAATCGGGACGCCACTGCTGCGCCGAAGGTCGTCACGTGAATCGCCTTCAGCCGTCGGACTTCCTGTACCGATTCGTGAGCACGGCATTGGGGTGGTCCGTCGTACTGCAGGTGCAATGGATGTTCAGGACAGCGCCGGATCGATCTGCGTTGGAGAACATGGCCTCGAGGCTCCGGGCAAGCCCACTTCATCGACGTCTGGTGCGATCGCCGATTCCATTCGCCAGGCCGTCGTGGATCATGTCTTCGGAGGCGTGTGATGTAGTCGTCGACAGTGACTTGGTCGATGTGTCCGACGCGTCCGCCTGGATGGATGACGAATTATATTCAGTACCACTGGATTCGGAATCCGGTCGAGCGTGGCGGCTTCGCGGCGCACATGTTGTCGACGGTGGCTTCATTCTGTCGTTGACCGCGCTCCACATGGTGACGGACGGTAAAGCCATGATGTCAGCGGCATTGGATGCGGTGACGGGCAGCGTACCGCGGCCGTTCGGCAATCCCGTGAACGACGGTGCGCGAGTTACCGGCGCGCCCTCGTCGAATCTGCTCGCCGACGGATTCGATGCAGTTCGACAGGTGGCGAACGCGGTAGCCGGTCTCGGAAAAGTTTGCGTGACATCAGTTCTCGGACATGGAAATGAAGTCGGGAATGAGGTGGCGGCATCGACGAAGTCGCCACCTCATGAGCGATCTCCCGATGTCGACTACAAATGGGCGACCATCTCGGTGGACAGTTCGCTCTGGTCGTCCGCAGCCCAGCTGCACGGCGGAACACCCAATTCGCTGTTCATTGCCGTGATCTCAGGGGCGCTTCGTCGGGCCGGATATGCGCCCCTGGGTACACCGGTGAAAGTCGGTGTTCCGGTCAGTCAACGCACCGAAGACGACGAACGAGCCAACGCGACCGCCGGTGTGTCCGTCGTTCTGGTCGACGAGCCCGTAGCCGGTGGGGATTTGAGTGGCATTCGTAGTAAATGCAAGCACGCATTTGTTCAACTGTCATCGGGACGACGGCCCGCGGTAGTTCACCTGCAACCGCTGATTCTCATGTTGCCTGACCCGGTTCTCGTGAAATATGCCACCGCTGGATCGGGAATGCCGGACGCCGTGACGTCCAATCTGGGCCGGTATTCCGCCGAGTTGGCAACGATCGGCGGCCAAAACGCGTACCGAGTCGCTTTTCGAGGAATAGCGCAGAATGTGGACCCCGTTGCGCGCTACCGATTCGGCGACGGCTTGCAATCGTGGCTAGTCGAAGTGGGTGACACTGTCACGATTACCGTGGTTGCTTTTGACGAATTACATTTCGGTAGTTCAGCCGAACTGGGAAAAATATTGTCGCGAGAGCTCGAGTCGTGGAATGTCTCACATCTGATCTGCTGACAGCTGTCGGGAGAATTTACTGTTTCATCTTCGAATTGAGGATTGAATGAATCGAGTAGCCGGGGCAGATGAATCGTATTTGATGGCAGAACAATACTTCGGGCTGTCGGCGCCCATACAGTATTTGTGGATATATCCTGGCAATCCGGGTATGGACGTGGTCGCGCAATTACGTGATCAGTTGGCAAGCGGGGCCTTGAACAGACGTGTGCACCAGGTGTGGGTTCCCTTTGCGCGGCATCGATGGGTCAAAGCCGAGAAAACGCCAGAGGTATATACCGAGCCGGACCCGATTCGGGACGACGAGGTATCGGCTTGGGCGGAAGAGCGGCTGCGAACATCGAATCTCGAGCCCATTATCGGCCACGGGTGGCATCTCGAGTGTGCACACACCGAGTCCGGACGGTTCGTCTTGTCTCTACTCGTCTCGCACATGATCACGGACGGCCAGGGGTTGTACAACGCACTGGACGCGGCCCGGACGGGCACATCGTCGAGCTCGATTCCCACCTCGGAAGAGGTCACCGATGTCCGGGGAGTGCTCGAGGACCTCACCGACGCGATCTCCCAGTTGACGGAGGCGGCCCGGGCCGGCCGGATCATCGCTACGGCGATGTGGCGTCAGCGGCACGGTACGAAGAAGAAGGCGGTGGCTGCCAAGCGAATCGACGCACCGCTCTCGGGCAGTGGTACTCCCCAGACGACCCTGGCTATTCTCGACGTCGACGCCCACGAATGGACCGCGGTCGCGCGGCAACACGGCGGCACTTCGAACAGTCTTCTCATAGCGATCATCGGGGGCGTCGTTCAACGAACTGGGCTTCCGATCTCGGATGGAGGTCTACGAGTCTGTATCGCGGTGAACAAGCGTGAAGACGGCGAAGACAGTGCCAATGCTTCGGGAGGGGTGTGGATCAGGGTGCCCGACGAGATCGGTGCCGAGCGAGGGCTTGGCGGAATACGGGCACTGAGCAAACATGCCCTGATCGAGTATTCGAAGGCAGGCAACGACATGGTCGCCGACAACCTGCAAGCGGTCGTCCGACTCCTGCCGAGAAAGATCATCGGGAAGATGATGCGGTCGGTCGAGGGCCCGGACGCCACGGTGTCGAACCTCGGTGACGCGCCGCAATCGGCGACGACGCTCGGCGGACACGTCGCGCAATCCTTCGCGATTCGAGCGATCATGCAAGGAAACTCCGCGTCCGACCGGCGCAGGCAGGGTCCGGCAATTGCCGCGTGGGCCGTGGGATACGGGGACAAGATCACATTGTCGATATTCGGAATCCACCCCGACTACTTCGGTGACGCGATCCATCTCGAAAAACATGTGAAGCGCGAACTTGCCGAGTGGGGATTGTCGTCGACTCGGTGGTGAGAATGTATTCGGTGCAGCGCGATTCCCGCAAGAGCGGTTCAATTGATCAGTGCGGTGTCCACGTCCGGAACGGAGATGGGATCGTGTTCACGACATGACTGAGATATTGATTCATGGATCGGCTGTCGTAGGAAAATTGATCACGTAAAAGTATTCTTTCATTACGTCGGACAAAGACTTATGTTGCTCGTCACATGTGGTTTCGGAGGGTTGTGCTCGGCTTCGGGCTGCTATCTACTTGGAATTGGCAAAATATTTCGCTCCCGGTAGCCGATGTTCGACATTATTTCAGGATCAAAATGACAGCCACCGCGAGAGATCGGTTCTCTACATGGAATTCACCGAACTTGCCGATTATCCGTTTCCACCCGGGATTCTCACGGAGTGGACTCCCCGGACGGTGACATCACCCGCACACTGGCCCGCGGACGAGCGTCCGGTCAGTGGTATTCACGAAGCACATGTCAACCACGCTGAGTTGCGCCAGGTGACGGGAGGTGACGAACCCACCTGGTTGGGTACGTCGTTTCGTGTTCGCGGCCGACTCGACCGGCAGGCATGGGCCTGCGCGCTCGATCATTGGATCGACCGTCACGAAGTGTTGCGAACACACGTCGCGAAAGAGCGGCAGACAATCGTTCGTCGGACGGCGGAACGGGGTGGGGTGCGTATCAGCTCGGAAGACATCGGATACCTCGAATCGTCGATGTCCGTCTTCGCGCATCTGCAGCACTTACTCGATCGGTCAACGAATACCCTCGTCTGGCCGGCGTATCTCTTTGCGACGATCGAGTGTGCCGGCCATTTCACCGTCGTCTTCGCTGCCGATCACGCGCTACTGGACGGATACTCGATAGCGCTGACGGCGCACGAGTTGCAGACCATTTACCTGTCGGTGACGGAGGGGAGCCTACCGGTACTGCCGGAGGCCGGAAGCTACATCGACTTCGGCGTCGCGGAACGAGATCTGCTGGAAAACCTGGACGAATCGCATACTGCCGTGCAGACGTGGCGTGAGTTCTACGACAACGACGAGGTGCCGCTTTTTCCCGCGCTGCCCGAGCCGATCGCCGGCCTTCGGATACCCCAACAGAGCGTGTCCGCCTGGTTCTTGAGCTCGTCGGGGGCGGACCGCTTCGCGGAGGCAAGTAGACGTAGCAACCAAGGATTCCTCGCTGCGATACTCGCGTGCGCAGCGAAGGTGACCGGGGATCTCACTGATGCAAGTGAATTCAGGGTCATCGTGCCACAACATACCCGAACCGAAGTTCGGTGGGCTGCAGCGCTCGGATGGTTCATCGGTCTGGTGCCGGTCAGAATTCCGATCTCGGCGACAGCGTCGGTCAGCGATCTCACCGAGCTCGCCGGCAACGAGATGCGCCGCGTTCGCCCGGCAGCAGCCTTGCCGTACTCGAGGGTGTGCGAACTGATCGGCTGCCCTCAGGACCTTCCTTTTGTTCTTTCCTACATGGATATCCGCTATGTGCCCGGTGCTGAGCAGTGGCCGAGTTGGCAGGCCCGTGGCCTGCGCAGTCGCGATCATTCGAGCAACGAAGTGTACATCTGGCTGATACGAACGCCAGAAGGGCTCAACGTTGCGATCCGCCATCCGGGCGACTCCCGCACCACTCGTCACATCCATCAGTTCGCCGGCCGGTTGCGGCACGAGATGGAGAAATTCGCGGTCCGGGGCGAGGTGACCGCGCCGTCGTCTACCGATTCGGCTTACCGAGTCGAAGGGCAGGCATTGGTTCCGCAGGAGAGGGAAACGGCCTGATGCGCGTCACCTATCTCGATCGCTTCGACGCCCGCCCCGGCCGCATCCTGCAGTGGACCCCCACGGAGATCGCTTCGGGGTCGACATATCCGGTTCCGCCCATCTCCAACCAGTATCTTCACCTCACCGGGAGTAGAGGTGACACCACCTGGCTCGCAGCGACTTTCGATATTCGCGGCGCTGTCGACGAAGAAGCGCTCGGATCCAGTTTCGAGACATGGGCGGCCCGTCACGATGCCCTGTCCTGCTCGTTCTCCGAAGTCGAAGGTTTGAATCAGCCCGCGACATTGTTCGTGGACGTCGCGGACGTGAGCAGTCTGAGACTTCGAGAGGTGGCAGTGGTCGACGCACCAACGCCCGAGCTGGTACGAGGACTGTTGGGCGAGCGTTTGGACAGGTGCTGCAACCCTTTTGCCTTTCCGGCATATTTTCTCGGCGCGATCAGTCGCGAGGACCAGTCGACGGTGATCTGTGGATTCGACCATTCCATCTGCGATGGATGGTCGATGAGTATCGCGATCGCCGAGATAAATGCGCTGTACCGTCAGTACACGCAGGTGGGCGCATCGCCGCCCACGCCCGATCCCTTGCCTGAGCCCGGTAGTTTTCTGAATTACTGTTTTCGGGAATCGGCCACTCCGGACCCGGAGCCCGACGACCCACGTATAGCCGGATGGCGGTCCTTCCTTCGCGAGTGCGGAGGTGATACTCCCCATTTCCCGTTGGACCTGCGGTTGCCGACCGGTGAGATACCGACTCAGGGCACCGATACTCGATTGCTCCTGGACGCGGAAGAAGCCGATAGATTCGACCAGAACAGCTCCGATCACCGCCACTCGTCCTTCAGCTCGATTCTCGCATCGGTCGGTTTGGCCACAACCAGACTGACCGGAACGGCGGATACTCGCCTGTTGTTTCCGGTCCATACCCGACGAGAACCTCGGCACAATCACACGTTCGGCTGGTTGGTGGCGAATGCGCCCATCACCGTGACAAGTAGCGATGACGTACACAGCACCGCTCAATCGGTCAATGATGCACTGCGCAAAGCGATTCTGTTGTCTTCTCTGTCATCGAGGCAAGTGTTGCGCAGCATGGGTTCCGAGATGTCGCCTACACGCCGAGACATCTTCTCGGTCTCGTACGCCGACTATCGCATCATGCCTGGAGGATCTCGGACTACCGGGACGGGGGCGTTGCCGACCAATCCGCAACAACTCAGTCGAATTTCCAGGGCCGACGATGTCCAGTTCTGGTTCACGCGCACTCACAAGGGTCTTGCCGTGCGTACGAGGTTTCCCGCCCCCGCCGCCGCGACCGTGCACAAGTATCTGGATGTCGTCGTCGAGGGCCTGCGAGAATGCAGCCCGCCTGTGTGAATCAGGACTTTGCCGTTCGGTGGCGGTGCGACGCGCTCGACCCTCGACCGGTTCCGGCGAAATCACCTCATGAGGCTACAGCGGAATATTCTTGTGCCGGCCACGAACCGACGGCGCCGCCGCGAGGGCAGCAACGACGACGCTGCGGGTCTTGGCCGGGTCGATTTCTTCGTCGACCACGCCGATTTCCACTGCTCTGTCGACGCCGCCTGCGATCGCCTCGTGTTCGATCGCCAGCCGCTCGTGCAGTTCTTCACGTTCCTCGTCGGGAGCCGCGGCGAGGGCCCGCTTGTGCAGAATGCCCACTGCTGCCTTCGCGCCCATCACGGCCACTTGGGAATCCGGCCAGGCGAAGACGGCCGTGGCGCCCAGAGCTCGTGAGTTCATGGCGATGTAGGCGCCGCCGTAGATCTTTCGCGTCACCACCGTCACGCGAGGAACTGTTGCCTCGGCGAATGCGTGAAGAAGTTTCGCGCCGCGCCGGACAACGCCTTCCCATTCCATCGACACGCCGGGAAGATAACCGGGAACATCGACGATCACGACGAGGGGAACACCGAAAGCATTGCTGAGCCGAACGAATCTGGCTGCCTTCTCCGCGCTTTCGGAGTTGAGGCAACCGCCCAGTCGCAGAGGATTGTTCGCGATGACACCGACCGTCCGACCGGCCATGCGCCCGAATCCGGTGACGATGCTGCGAGCGTAGTTTGCCTGCAGCTCTTCGAAACTCGACTCACCCTCGACATTGTCGAGGATCTCGTGAACGATCGGGCGCACGTCGTACGCGCGTCTTGCCGACTCCGGCATCAGTGCCCGAAGGTCGGTATCGCCGAGTTCGGCGGCCCGCTGGTCGAATTCGCCCTGCTCGCACAGCATCGAGACGAGCCGACGGGCGCGACGCAGTGCATCGGCTTCGTCGAGAGCCGCGATGTGGGCGACCCCGGACTTCTTGCTGTGCGTGTCCGGGCCACCGAGCGAGGCCATGTCGACCTGTTCGCCGGTGACACTGCGCACCACGTCGGGGCCGGTGACGAACACCCGGCCCTCCGGAGCCATGATGACCACGTCGGTCAGAGCCGGGCCGTACGCTGCGCCACCTGCGGCGAAACCGAGAACAACAGAAATCTGGGGGATGCGACCTGACGCGCGGACCATCGCCTCGAAGACAAGGCCGACGGCGTGCAAAGCCTCGACACCTTCGGCCAGACGCGCGCCACCAGAGTGCCACAGCCCGACAATCGGCGTCTGTTCCTCGATGGCGATGTCGATGGCCTGGACGAGATGTCGACAGCCGTCGACTCCCATTGCGCCGCCCATCACGGTGGCGTCCGAGCAGTAGGCGAAAGTGCGGACTCCGTCGATGTTGCCGACAGCGGCCAGCACACCGGACTTGTCTCGAGGATGAAGTGCGACGGTTGTTCCCGGATCGAACAAGCGCTCCAGGCGAACAAGTGGATCGCGAGGGTCGGTCGAGGTTTCGGACGTAGTCACGGGGGCCAAGATGGTCATCGCGTCCTCCTTCAGTGCAAGCCTTGCGGAGTGGGAGATCGGCGGGCCCGCCGGTGCCGCTGCGCGATGGCAACGGCACCGGTGGACAGATGTGCACGGCGGCGGTGCGGCTTACGCCCGACCGAACGCCAGCGCGACATTGTGTCCGCCGAAACCGAACGAGTTGTTCAGTGCGAAATCGAAATTGCCGGTCCGGGGTTCACCCTTGACGACATCGAGATCGATCTCTGGATCCTGGCTGTCCACGTTGAGGGTTGCCGGAATGATTCCATCACGTAGAGCCAGAACCGTCAGTACGGACTCCAGCGCCCCGACGGCGCCGATCGAATGGCCGAGAGCCGATTTCGGTCCGTACACCGCAGCATGATTGCCGACCGCGGCGTTGATGGCCTTGGCCTCCGCGATGTCGCCGATCGGCGTCGCGGTGGCGTGGGCGTTGATGTGTTTGATGTCGGACTTGGTGAGTCCGGCCATCTCGATCGCTCTGGTCATGGCTCGCGCCGCGCCCAGGCCCTCGGGATGAGGTGCCACGATGTGGTACCCGTCCGAGGTGATGCCTGACCCGAGCAGACGCGCGTGGATCGTCGCTCCGCGGGCCTTGGCGTGCTCCTCGGTTTCGAGGATCATCAGTGCGCCTGCCTCACCGAAGACGAACCCGTCGCGGTCCTTGTCGAACGGACGAGATGCCATCGCCGGGTTGTCGTTGTTCGTACTCATCGCACGCATCATCGCGAAGCTGGCGATCGGAACTGCATCGATGAAACTCTCGACGCCACCGGCAACCACCATGTCCACATCACCCATGACCAACATGCGGTGTGCGTGCGCGATTGCCTCCGAACCTGACGAACAGGCAGACACCGGTGTGATGACTCCACCGCGAGCGCCGAGTTCGAGTCCGACTGTGGCAGCCGGACCGTTGGGCATCACCATTTGCACCGAGAACGGAGATACCTTGCGGTAGCCGCCGTTTCGAAGTTTGTCGACAGCGTCGATGAGAGTGTCACCGCCACCGAGTCCGGTGCCGATGACCACTCCCAGTCGATCCTGATCCACCTCGGGACTACCGGCGTTGTTCCACACCGTCCGGCCCAGGGAAAGAGCAAGCCGCTCAACCCAACTCATCCGCCGGATCTCGACCCGGGACAAACCCTCGTCGGGGGATACTTTCAAATGCCCGCCGATGCGAATCGGAAGGTCGAACTCGTCGATGAACGGATCATCGAGGAATCCGATGCCGCTTTCGCCGGCGAGCAGGGCCTTCCACGTGCCATCCACATCACCAGCCACCGAGGTCGACGTCGCGAGGCTCGTGACGACGATGTCGGGGAATTTCCCTTTGCGGGTAGAAGCGGAAGTCACGGTCGGCTCACTCTGCGTTCTTGGCTTCGGCGCCTTCGGCTTCGAGCTTCTGGATGTAGGCGACAATGTCGCCGACGGTGCGCAGGCCGGCGAGATCCTCGTCCGGAACCTTCACGCCGTACTTGTCTTCGGTCTGGACCGCGATCTCGACCATGGACAGGGAATCGATATCGAGGTCGTCGACGAAGGACTTGTCGACGGTGACCTCGGAAGGCTCGATACCGGTGACCTCCTCCACGATCTGGCCGAGTTCCGCGATGATTTCTTCCTGAGTGTGGGCCACTGGTGTGGCTCCCTTCTTGATCGATTGAGGTGGGACGAGCAAACCTGCTCAGCATAGGGGCGCTGAGCGGGTCGGTGTGTCCGAGCTAGTTCAGCAACTCGGACAGTGCGGAGAGATCCTCCGGGTTCTTGAGCGCGAGCGTCGGTGTGCCACGCAATTCGCGCTTTGCGATGCCGACGAGTGCGCCGGCAGGGGGGAGTTCGACCACTGCGGATACCTCGGCGGTGCGTAGATACGCAGAACAGAGATCCCACCGGACAGGTCGAGTGACCTGAGCGGCAAGCTTGGTGAGTGCATCCGATCCTGATTCGACCGGCTTTCCGTCCGCGTTGGACAGCAGGGTCAGAGTGGGGTCGGACGGGGTGATCTGGGCAGCTGCAGCAGCGACGGCGTCTTGAGCGGGCGCCATGTAGCGGGTGTGGAACGCGCCGGCGACCGGGAGTGCTCGCACCCGCGCTTTCTCCGGCGGATCGGCTGCGAGTTCGGCGAGCGCGCTGAGAAGACCGGCCGCCACGATCTGCCCGGCCGCGTTGCGGTTTGCAGCCTCGAGGCCGAGTTCTTCCAGGCGCGCGAGAACAACGTCTTCGTCCCCACCGAGAACTGCTGACATTCCCGTTGGTTCCAGGGCGCAGGCCTTGGCCATCTGAGCGCCACGAACTGCCGCCAAGGCAACGGCAGTGTCGGCCGAGATGACTCCGGCGGCGGCGGCCGCGGCAAGTTCTCCCACGGAATGCCCGGCAATCACGGTATCGGCGCCGAGTAGACCACGCCTGTGGATTTCCTCGAATGCCAGTAGTGCCGCGGCAACCACCAGGGGCTGTGTGATCGCGGTGTCGGTGATTTCCTCCGCCGTGGCGGTGGTGCCGAGCCGTTCGAGATCGAGCCCGGAGGCGTCCGACCACTGAGCCAGTCGAGCGCCCGCGCCGGGTAGTGCCAGCCATGAGGTGAGCATGCCTGAAGTCTGGGAGCCCTGTCCGGGGGCGAGCAACGAAATCACTTACTAAGAGAACACCTGCGCGCTCCTGATACGAGATGTCGAGCGGCATGAACTCTGCCTCATTGCTTTGTAGGGTTCCTACAAATTCCCACGTCGCGCCGGCACATCGAAAATGGACGCCGAAAAGTTACACACCCGTCTCTCGGGATGAAAGAACTGTGACTCATGTGAACGGAGCGTCCAACTTCTTGCTGATCTGAGCTAATCTGCCCAGAGTGGCTGCGATGCGCAGCACATACGCATCCCGGGGATTCGTAGGATCACGCCCGGTGATTTCTGCAATTCTCTTCAAGCGGTAGCGGACCGTATTTGGATGAACAAACAGAAGGCGTGCGCAAGTCTCAACCGCACCTCCAGAGTCGAGATACGTGTCCAAAGTGTCCGTCAGAGCCGACCCGGATTCCGCCAGCGGCTCGACCAGATGCGTGTGCAGAGAATCCACGGCAGCGTCGTCGCCGAGCAGCGCGCGTTCGGGTAGGAGTTCGGACGCGTGCACCGGCCGGGGAGCGCCACGCCAACCCGCGACGGCCTGGATGCCGGCCAACGCCTCCGTCGCACTGACATGGGCGGCGCTCAGCGATGGCGTCGTAGGACCGATCACCACTGGTTCGTCGGCGAAACTCTTCATCAGCGCCTCGACGAACGGGCTGCCCTCGGTTGTGGTTGC
This sequence comes from Rhodococcus sp. 27YEA15, assembly GCF_049739425.1. Classification (NCBI taxonomy): domain Bacteria; kingdom Bacillati; phylum Actinomycetota; class Actinomycetes; order Mycobacteriales; family Nocardiaceae; genus Rhodococcus; species Rhodococcus sp. 27YEA15. Next base: position 2,785,621 of record NZ_JBMHHW010000001.1, on the reverse strand, counting down.
CAGCTCGCCGCTGACGATCATCACCAAGCGTGGGCCCTGCACCACCGCGAGAATCGCCCGACCGTGGGCAGTTGCGGTCGCGTGGACGGTGGCACCCACCGACACCCGCTCGTCCGGCGGCGGCGATCCGACGATGACCGTCGCCGGTGCGGTCGCGTCCCAGTTCAAGGTCGCTGCGCGAGAAAGCATGTCCGATCCGGTGTCGCCGCGGACGACGGCGTCGACGACGAGGGCTTCGAGCCGAGTATCCAAAGCGCCGCGAGACTCGGCCGCGCTCGCGTACACCGAGGCAGCCGCGAAACCGAGTTCGCGGCCGTATCTCAGAACAGCCTCCGTCAACGCGACGAGTTGCTGATCGTTTCGAGCCAGCGCGGGCAACCACTTCTCGACGAACTCCATGGCCACCCGGACCATGTCGACGGTTTGCCGCAAAGTCAGTTGTCTCGCCAGGTCCTGTGGGATGACCGGAAACGATTCGAAGCCGAAATTGTCCTCCGAATCGAGTTTGCGAAGCCACTCGAGGAAATTGACGATCGACGTCTGCACCAGCAGTTGGACATCGGCCCGCTGGGACGCATCCAAGGTGTCGAAGAACGGAAGCTGTTCCTCCATGACCGTCACCGCCTCGGTGGACAGTCGCCCGGAGAACTGTTTCACCCGCCGTAACAGCGCCTCCGGAAGGGGATCGCGGACCGGTTTACGCTGTGCGAGCACTGCCCGCAGACCGACCGACGGGGAGCGGGGTGGTTGCCCGGCAGCGGGAGCATCGGAATCAGGTTCGGGCATGAGAAAAACCTACGCCCACCGCCTGGCCGAATGTCGGGTCGACACTCGGCGGCAGTGGGCGCAGGTCATCGGTGGCAGCAGGTGACACTAAGCGCTGCCGGTGTCTCCGGTCTGCTCCGGTGCAGCGGAGACGTCGTCGATTCGGTAACGAGTGGCCGCCTCGACGGCAGTGCTCCGCTCGATCGAACCTTCCTTCGCGAGACCGATCAACACGGCGACAGCGATGGACTCGGCGTCGACGTTGAAGAATCGGCGGGCCGCGGTGCGGGTGTCGGAGAATCCGAAGCCGTCCGTTCCGAGAGTGGTGTAGTCACCCGGAACCCACTGGCGGATCTGATCCGAGACGGCACGCATCCAGTCGGACGCCGCGACGACAGGACCTTCTGCTGCCGAAAGCGCGGTGGTCACGTACGGAACCGGAGCATCCTGACCCGGGTTGAGCAGTGCCTGCCGCTCGCATTCGACGCCTTCGCGGCGGAGTTCGCCCCACGAGGTGACCGACCAGACGTCTGCGGACACGCCCCACTCCTCGGCGAGGAGCTTCTGTGCACGTAGACCCTCGGGCATCGCCACACCGGAGACCAGGATCTGGGCCTTCGGACCGGCGACAGTGCTGGGCTGGTACAGGTAGATGCCCTTGAGCAGTCCCTCGACGTCGAGCCCGGCAGGCTCGGCGGGCTGCACGTACGGCTCGTTGTAGATGGTGAGGTAGTAAAAGATGTTCTCGCCACCGAAACCGTCGACACCTTCGGTGCCGCCGTACATGCGACGCAGGCCGTCCTTGACGATGTGCGCCAACTCGTAGGAGAACGCCGCGTCGTAGGTGACCGCAGCCGGGTTGGTCGACGCGAGCAGCAGCGAGTGACCGTCTGCGTGCTGAAGTCCCTCACCGGTGAGGGTGGTGCGGCCGGCGGTGGCGCCGAGGACGAATCCACGAGCCATCTGGTCCGCTGCAGCCCACAGGCCGTCACCGGTGCGCTGGAAACCGAACATCGAGTAGAAGATGTACAGCGGGATCATCGGCTGACCGTGTGTCGCGTACGAGGTGCCGACAGCGGTGAACGAGGACGTCGAACCGGCCTCGTTGATGCCCTCGTGCAGGATCTGCCCGACCGGGCTCTCCTTGTACGCGAGCATCAGATCGGCGTCGACGGACGTGTACAACTGTCCGTTGCGGTTGTAGATCTTCAGCGACGGGAACCACGAGTCCATACCGAACGTGCGAGCCTCGTCCGGGATGATCGGCACGATGCGCTTGCCGATCTCCTTGTCACGGAGAAGTTCCTTGAGGATGCGCACGATCGCCATGGTGGTGGCGACCTCCTGCTTGCCCGAACCCTTGCGGATGACGTCGTACGTCTTGTCCTCGGGCAGCTTCAGTGGTGCGACGTCGGTGTTGCGCGACGGCAGGAAACCGCCGAGCGCCTTGCGACGGTCGAGCATGTACTTGATCTCCGGAGCGTCGGCACCGGGATGGTAGTACGGGGGAAGGTAGGGGTCCTTCTCGAGTTCGGCGTCGGAGATCGGGATGCGCTGGATATCGCGGAACGCCTTCAGATCGTCGAGCGTGAGCTTCTTCATCTGGTGCGTGGCATTGCGGCCCTCGAAGTGCTTACCGAGGGTGTAGCCCTTGATCGTGTGCGCGAGGATGACCGTCGGCTGCCCCTTGTGCGCCATCGCCGCCGCGTAGGCGGCGTGGATCTTGCGGTAGTCGTGACCGCCACGCTTGAGGTTCCAGATCTCCGCGTCGGTCAGATCCTTGACCAGTTCCTTCGTCCGCGGATCGCGGCCGAAGAAGTGATCGCGCACGAAAGCGCCGTCGTTGGCCTTGTAGGTCTGGAAATCGCCGTCCGGCGTGGTGTTCATCAGGTTGACCAGGGCACCGTCGCGGTCGGCGTGCAGCAGGGTGTCCCACTCGCGGCCCCACACGACCTTGATGACGTTCCAGCCCGCACCGCGGAAGAACGACTCGAGCTCCTGGATGATCTTGCCGTTACCGCGCACCGGGCCGTCGAGGCGCTGCAGGTTGCAGTTGACGACGAACGTCAGATTGTCGAGGCCTTCGGTAGCCGCGACGTGTGCGAGACCACGCGACTCCGGCTCGTCCATCTCGCCGTCGCCGAGGAACGCCCACACGTGCTGGTCGGAGGTGTCCTTGATGCCGCGATCGTTCAGGTAGTGGTTGAACCGTGCCTGGTAGATGGCGTTCATCGGGCCGAGACCCATCGAGACCGTCGGGAACTCCCAGAAGTCCGGCATCAGGCGCGGGTGCGGGTACGACGGCAGCGCGCCGCCGTCCTCGGCGTGCGACTTCTCCTGACGGAAACCGTCCAGTTGTTCTGCCGGGATTCGGCCTTCGAGGAAGGCTCGGGCGTAGATGCCGGGGGAGGCGTGACCCTGGATGAAGATGTGGTCTCCGCCGCCGGGATGATCCTTTCCGCGGAAGAAGTGGTTGAAACCGACTTCGTACAGAGCGGCGGAGGACGCGTACGTCGAGATGTGGCCGCCGACTCCGACGCCCGGTCGCTGCGCGCGATGCACCATGATGGCCGCATTCCAGCGGATCCAGGCACGGTAGCGGCGCTCGACTTCTTCGTCACCGGGGAACCACGGCTCGTTTTCGGTGGGAATGGTGTTGACGTAGTCGGTCGACGTCAGTGCAGGCAGCGCAACATGCTTCTCGCCTGCGCGTTCGAGCATCCGCAGCATCAGGTAGCGGGCGCGGGTGGGACCGGATCGATCCAGCAGACCGTCGAAGGACTCCAGCCATTCGGTGGTCTCGTCCGGATCTATATCCGGCAGATACGACGCGACACCCTCCCGAATGACGCGAACGCGCCCATCGGTTCCCGCCGCCGAGTTCGGCGACGGCGACCCGGTCACCCGGGGATCGCCGGATTCGGCGTCAGGCCCGGATGCTGGACCCTGGATCAGGTCAGACAACGTGTGCTCCTCATTGGGGTTCGGGACGCGCGGTGGGGCGTCCTCGGCAGGTGATCGAAGCCTTGTTAGGCCCGACGCACTTCCATGATGAATATGGCGCGTACCTCATCTTTCCCCATCTCGGTCGGCCCGGCGCACCTCGCCTCTGGTTACTCTCGGGTAGTCTCTTTCCCGATTAGGGGCGGCCGAGATGGTTCGCCGTAGTCACAGGCGTCTGGGCCGGGTTCTCAGGCTTTCGGGGGTGGCGAAATAAGTAACCAAATCAACTCGACGCGGTGTCCACCTGGTGGACTCGTCGTCGGAATCGGTGCGATCGTCGTCGGCGTGGTGGTCATTGCAAGCTGTTCGAGATCGGTGTCCGGAACGCCTGTGGTCAACCATGACCAAGCCGTCGCCTACGCGGCCGAAGTGACCTCGTCGGCGGCTGCCGCGTCATCGTCGAAAGCGGCCGCGGGCGCCCGGGAGCGAGCGCTGTCCCTCTGTGAAGAGGTGGGCGGCAGATCGAAGAAGGATGTCGCCGTCTTCAACGACTACATCGACGCGGGGAACAACGGAACCGGAGACGAGGCGGCCAAGGGCCGCGCCGCCGCAGCGTCTGCCCACGAGATGGCAGCGTGGTTGGAATCGGTCTCCGGGGATCTTCCGGCGACACTCGCCGGTTTGTTCACCGACCTGTCCGTCAGCATGACTGCCTCGGCTCGTGTGATCGAACGCGATCACTCCGCCACCGAAATCAACTCGATCACCGACACCAATAATTCTCTTCGTGACTCGATCTGGGACGAATGCGAAACACTGTGACCTGCAGGTATCTTGTCGATTCTGCGCCAAGACGAAGACCGGGTGGCTAAAAGTCCGAAAATTTCGGCGTGGTCGGCTTGCGCTAACGGCTCAGACCATGTTCGCTTTCCCTAATCGAACGTCAAACGGTAGGTGTGCGGGGTCGCCGCACACCATCAACAAAAGGAGGACCCCACCGTGGTCGCCGCGGCGGATGCCCAGAACTACGCTCAGAAACTCGGAATCACCACCGACATGGTGGTACAGGAACTGGGCTGGGATGAGGATACCGACGACGGCATTCGTGCCGCGGTTGAGGAAACCATCGGCGGGGAGATGCTCGACGAGGATTCCGACGAGGTCATCGACGTCGTGCTGCTGTGGTGGCGCGACGAAGACGGTGACCTGGTCGATGCCTTGATGGATGCGATCGGGCCGCTGGCCGACGATGGCTTCGTCTGGGTACTCACCCCCAAGACCGGTCTCGACGGACACGTCGAGCCCAGCGAGATCGCAGAATCGGCACCTACAGCCGGACTGACCCAGACCTCGGCTGCCAATCTCGGCGACTGGTCGGGAAGCCGGCTCGTTCAACCGAAGTCTCGTCCGGTGAACAAGCGCTGATTTCAGTTCGCCCCATCACGTTGTCGCTCATCGGACGTTCGGCTCACACCGACCGTCCGATGAGCCATTTCAGTCAAGGATGACAATGCCGCTCGAAGTTGGTGCCAAGGCACCTGAATTCACCCTCAAGGATCAGAACAACCAGGACGTGTCCCTCGTGGACTTCCAGGGCAAGAAAAACGTCCTGCTGGTCTTCTATCCCTTGGCCTTCACAGGAACGTGTCAGGGAGAGCTGTGCAAGGTACGTGACGAGCTCCCCAAGTTCGAGAACGACGACACCGCAATACTCGCCATCTCCGTGGGTGCGTCGCCGACCCACAAGATCTGGTCTGCCGAGCAGGGCTACACCTTTCCGCTGCTGTCCGACTTCTGGCCGCACGGCGAAGTCGCACAGCAGTACGGCGTCTTCAACGACAAATTGGGCTTCGCCAATCGGGGCACCTTCGTGATCGACAAAGACGGCATCGTCCGTTTCGCCGAAATGAACGGCCCCGGTGAGGCCCGTGACCAGGCGCTTTGGGCAAACGCGCTCGCCGCGCTAGAGTCTTAGAGCGCTCCCGGTGAGGTTCTCACCGGGAGTTCGGGCGTGTAGCTCAGTGGTAGAGCTCTGGTTTTACACACCAGCGGTCGGGGGTTCGAAACCCTCCGCGCCCACCGAGAAATTGGGCCCTGAAATGCATCTCAGTGCATTTCAGGGCTTTTTTGCGTCTGCGCTGCGTGCAGAATTCCGTCTTTTCACCACATGCCGCCCACAAGTACTTTGTGCTGAGCCGCTGAGAGCCGTTGCGCTACGTCGTGACATCGGACTCGTCGGATCTCACCACTTTCGGACACCGGTTCGGTGTCTATCGACCAGAACGCGGCCGCGAGATCTCGAGATGATCATCAGATGGCTTCGTCGTCTCCACGTTCGCTCCCTTCGCACGTGCGGTGTAGCGGACTCGACGTCGGAGAAACGACAGGGCCCGTAGCGCAAGGCGCTACTTCGACGCGGACTGCCGGGTAGTGCCCGACCCACGTCCGAGGATCCACTCTCGACGTAGACCGCGAGCGGGGACGGACACCTGGGCCGGACGACCGAACGCGGTCGTCGTACTTGCGAACCGCCGTGCCAGAAGGCGTCGGGCGACGCATCTCGACCTGGGGTGCTGCCTGTGTCGGGGGGGAGGGAGTACGCCGCGGATGGTCTCAGGGCCGGTCGCCCGGCGGCTGTGGCAACGATCAAGATGAGGATGAAAATGAAGAAGGTTCGATCCATACCGCTGACAGCGCTCACTGCGGTGACCGTTGTTCTGGTTGCGCTTGTCTCTGTGGCGTTGGGGTTCAACATCGGTTCCGCCAAGGCGGAGGTCCCCAGCAGTGGGCAGGTCCTCGACGGCGAGGGCGGTGGAAGGTTCGTATCCGTCGACGGAAAGAACATGCACGTCGAGATTCGTGGTGACGGTGATCAGACCATCGTGTTGCTTCCCGGGTTCGGGACGTCCGCACCGATAATCGATTTCAAGCCGCTGGTCGACGAACTCGTACCCAACTTCCGGGTGGTCACCGTCGAACCGTTCGGTTACGGATACAGCGACGGTACCGACAAGGATCGCACGACCGAGAACATCGTCGAGGAGGTGCACGCCGCCGTGCAGTCGCTCGGTATCGAGAAATACGTCCTGATGGGCCATTCGGTCGCAGGCATCTACGCGCTGGACTACACCGCGAAGTACCGCGACGAGGTCACCGCCTTCGTCGGGATCGACAGCAGCGTTCCGGGACAGCCGAACATGGACATCAAGTTCCCGATCGAACTCTTCAGAGTTGCAAAGAAGTTGGGTTTCTCCGACCAGCTGGCAATGCTCGAGGGCAACGACGGTACGGACACCTCGCTCGATGAAGGGGCGCAGGACGAACTGCGCCGACTGGTCGCGAAGAACAACTTCGGCGACACGTACCTCAACGAGATGGACCATCTCTCCACGAACTTCGCGGCGTCGATCGGCAAGACCTTCCCGGCGGATCTGCCCATCCTGCTGTTCGCCGTGACGAACTCCGATGTCGAAGGTTGGACGCCGCTGCACGAAGCGCAGGCGGCCTCGGTCGAGCACGGTGAGCTGATCCTCCTCGACGGGGATCACTACCTGCATCACACCAGGTCGAAGGAGATCGCCGAAAACGTCAATCGTTTCTTGGCCGAACTGAACTGACACGCAGGCTCCGCGGCACTGACCGCCGAATGCCCCGATCCGTATCGCGATACGGATCGGGGCTTTTCGATGTACGGTCGTCGCGCTGGGTGTGATCCGCGTGTCGCTTCGGCCCGCCGGTATGGCACTCGCGGCCGCGGCGTCGTGGCTTCCGGATCACACCGGTGGCGTCGAACTCGGCGGTATGTGGTGCTGCTACGTGGCCCGCGTACATCGGCCGTGTTCCTCGGCAGGTCGGTATCAGGGCGCGGCACCGGCCGAGTCGTCGTTCATCTGCCGTGGCCGCTTCCGTTGAACGGCATGATCTCGGTGCGAGAACCGTCGGGGTGGCGGGGAGTGAGCGAGGAGTACTCACTTGCTTTCCGGTCGCGTAACAAGTTGCCGGGATGCAGGCACCGCAGCGCGGCCTGTAGACGTTCGAGCCGGGAGCGTGTTCTTGTCAGGACAAGCCGAGATCCGTCCGGGACCGGTTCCTGTCTCACGTAGCGCTCCATGTGCCGATCGTAGACGTCGGGAAGCGAGGGCATCACACGATCGGTTGCATCGGATCAGTCGATCGAACCCAGGATTGCGAGTCGGAAGTCGAGAATCCGCACCAAGTCGAGCGCATCGCGCCGGCGATCCGGCTTCGCGCCGGCGATCCGGCTACCCCAGGGCGGCGAGTATCCGGTCGACTCGTCCCCGTCGGACGGATGCAGGTGAAGATCCTCGGCGTCGAAAGGAAATTCGTCGTTGTGCACGGCGATCAGGCTATGGACCCCGGTCTTTCGGTCGACGGCCTTTCGGTCGATGTCGACGATTCGGCTCGGGCGGCGCTGTACTACGACGACATGTTCACGGCGCCCAGGGCGGACATGGACGACCGGTCACTGCCGCGCATCGGACGGACGGGAGGTGACGTGGCGAAGCTGATCCCGTGTTGCCCGGTAGATCTCGGCCAGATCGGCGTCCTCCTGACCGCTGTCGACTCGCTCGGCCCAGGTGTCGAACGCGACACGCATGGTCATGCCCGCGCTTTCGACCAGTAGGCGCGCGTAGGAACGTGGTCGGGTGCCCGCCAGCGCTCGGGCCACGATGTCGGTGACTCTGGCGAGCGTCACCGAGTCGGCGGCCACGGCCACCGTGCAGAGGTGGGAATCGGCGATGATCAGGCGTCGTATCCGCAGTACACGCTCGATGTCCTCGTCGGTGGCGCAGGCCACACGCTCGACGGAACGCTCGTAGATCTTTTCGACACCGCTCAGGGTGATGTCCTCGGGGGCTGTGGATTCCAGCCAGGTGGCAACAGCGGATTCGAACTCGGCGTCGGTGCCGAGGACCGATTCCTCCTTGGTGGCGAAGCAGCGAAAGAAGGTGCTCTGGGATACCCCTGCACGACGGGCGATTTCCTCGACGGTGGTTGCGGCGGTGCCGCGGTCCTCGAACAGATCGAGGGCCGCTGCGGTGATCTCACGCCGAGTATCGAGACGGCGTCGCTCCCGTAGGTCGGGGACTGCCTTGGCGCTGTTGCCCGGCACCGATGGTTCACCCATTGCACGTATCTTCCGTCACAGCGGCCAAGTTACCAGCAGAAATCAAATTGACAGTCACTATCACCATGGTTGAAGCTGTCATGGCGACAGTGAATCGCAGTCCGGGGACCCTCGCAGAGAAAGACTCACATGCAGACGCAAGACATCGAGGTCCACACCGGACCTGTCGCCGACGACGAGTTGACGCCGGCCGGCAAGCTGCTGATCGGAGTGCTGGTCGTCGCGGCCTTCGTGATGATCCTCAACGAGACCGTCATGAGTGTCGCGCTGCCACGGTTGATGACCGACCTGGACATCACCGCCACCACGGCGCAGTGGTTGACCACGGGCTTCCTGCTCACCATGGCAGTGGTCATTCCGATCACGGGTTACCTCTTCCAGCGGTTCACCCTTCGGCAGGTGTTCACCGCGTCCATGACGCTCTTCAGCGCTGGAACGCTGCTCGCCGCCTCGGCGCCTGGCTTCGAATTGCTCTTGGTCGGGCGAGTGATCCAAGCGTGCGGAACCGCGATCATGATTCCGCTCCTCATGACCACCGTGCTCAGTCTGGTGCCGACCCACAAGCGTGGCCGCATGATGGGTGTCATCTCGATCGTCATCGCCGTCGCGCCCGCAGTCGGACCCACCCTCTCCGGTGTCATCCTCAACGCGCTGGACTGGCGATGGATGTTCTGGATCGTCCTGCCCATCGCGCTGGTCACGTTCGCGATCGGCGCGGGCCTGGTCAAGAACGTCACCGCCATCAAGCGCGTTCCGTTGGACGTGCTGTCGGTAATTCTGTCGGCCCTGGCGTTCGGCGGGATCGTGTACGGACTGAGCAGCATCGGGCACTCGTCCGAAGACTCGAGTGTCCCGGTATGGGTGCCGCTCGTCGTCGGCGGTGCGGCGTTGGTGCTGTTCGTGACCCGTCAGGTGTCACGGCAGGCGCAGGGCCGGGCCCTGCTCGACCTCCGTCCGTTCACCACGCCGACCTTCAGCGTCGGTCTCGGGTTGCAGGCAATCAGCATGATGGCGATGTTCGGCGCGATCATCCTGCTGCCGATCTACCTGCAGAACGTTCGCGGGTTGGACACACTGACAACGGGATTGATGCTGCTGCCCGGTGGTTTGGCGATGGGTGTGATGTCGCCGATCGTCGGGTGGGCCTTCGACCGGATCGGCCCGCGTCCGTTGGTGATACCCGGCACGGTGGTGGTCAGTGCGGCGTTGTGGTTGATGACGCTTCTGGACGGGGACTTCCCGTTGCCGATGGTAGTGGGGATTCATGCGCTGTTGATGGTCGGTCTCGCACTGGTGATGACTCCGCTGATGACGTCGTCACTCGGATCACTTCCCAAAGACCTCTATTCCCACGGAAGTGCGATCTTCAGCACCGTGCAGCAACTGGCGGGCGCAGCGGGAGCCGCATTGTTCGTGACCGTGATGGCGAACACCGCCGCGTCCCGCATCGTGGACGGCAGTGGCGAGATCGATGCGAGCCGCGCCGGTATCCACGTCGCATTCCTCTGTGCAGCAGTGCTTTCGCTACTGTCGGTGCTCGCGGCGTTCTTCGTTCGCAAGCCGGCTGCCGCGTAGGCGGATCGATCGGCCCGGCCGTCGGCGACCACGAAGCCCTTGACTCGGCGTGTTCGCAGACAGATGATCGAGATTCTGTACGTCGAACTCTGGAGTCTCGGTGCGAACGCACGCCACACATGTTCCTGTCCTCGTAGTCGGTGCCGGTCCCACCGGCATGTCCGTCGCGACCCTGCTGGCTCGGCGTGGCATCGAGACCTTGATCGTCGAACGTCATCACGACATGTTCGCGCTGCCACGCGCGGTACACCTCGACGACGAGGTCTACCGGATTCTCCAGAATCTAGGAGTAGCAGAGGAATTCGACTCGGTCAGCACTCCCGCGAAGGGGATGCGGTTGGTGGATGCGAACCTCGCCACGCTCCTGGAACTGCGACGCGACGGCGTCGGAACACACGGCTGGCCACAGGCGAACATGTTCGACCAGCCAGACCTCGAGTTCCTGCTCAGAAAGAACCTGGCACGATACCCGGCGGCCAGGTTGGTCAGCGGGACGAGCGTCGGCGAGCTTCGTCGAGTTCGAGACGGTGACCGTGCGATCGTCGAAGCCGTTCTCACGAAACGGGACTCCACGGAAAGAACCGTTGTGACGGCGGATTTCGTTCTGGGCTGCGACGGGGCGAACAGCGGGGTCCGCGAGTTCCTCGACGCGAAGATGGCAAATCTGCATTTCGAAGAGCCGTGGCTGGTAGTCGACGTCAGGTGTGGACAGTCGCTGGAACTCTGGCCCGGCGTTCACCAGGTGTGTGACCCGGTACGTCCCTCGACGTTCATGCAGATCGGTCCGGACCGATACCGGTGGGAGTTCCGAGTCAACCCGGGTGAGAATGTCGACGAACTCTCCTCGGACGCATCGATACAGGCGTTACTCGAACCGTGGTTCCACGACGTCCCGTGGGGGAGTGCCGAGGTTCTGCGCCGCGTCGGCTACACGTTTCGGGCAGCGGTGGCCGACGACTGGGGTAGTGACGGTGTCTACCTGTTGGGCGACGCGGCGCACCTGACCCCGCCGTTCATCGGTCAGGGACTCGGGGCCGGACTGCGCGACGCCGCGAACATTGCCTGGAAACTGGCGGCGGTGCTGGACAAAACGGCGCACCGCTCGATACTCGACAGCTACCAGCAAGAGCGGAAGCCGCACGTCACTCAGGTAATCCGGGCCGCAGTGGCAATCGGGTGGATCATGGCAGGGGGAAAGGGCGTCGTCGCCGAGGTGCGTGCGCGAATTCTGTCGACGGTGTGCCGCATACCCGGGTTCTCGGGTCCGGCGATGAAATCGATTTCTCCCAGGCTCGCGCGTGGTCTGTCCGCCGCCCGCCCGGTACTGCGACGGCATCCGGTGGGATTGATGGTTCCGCAACCTCGCCCCTTCGACGACGACCGCCTCGGTGCTGGATTCGCTCTCGTGTTCCGAGGCGACGTAGACGGGCGTGTGAGGAAACTTGCCGCTGCGCTCGGAGCATCGGAAGTGCTTGTCGGAGAAGATGATTACGGGCGGGCGCTGTCCTCGTGGATGGACCGCCACCGGGCAAGTGCGGTGCTGGTGCGTCCGGATCGGGTGGTTGCCGACTACTCCGCAGTCGGAACCTCGCGTGAACGTGGTTCCGACTGGGCGTGGCCGCTGATACGACGGTAAACCCGCGTTACTGCTTCGACAGGACTACCGAGAACTGAATCTGCCCGGCATCTTCGACGATGATGTTGGCGAACATGGTCGGCTTCTCGATCTGGTAGTCGCTCCAGGTGACGTCGATCGCACCGGCGGCTTCGATGCCTTCACCTGCGCGGCGAATCTTGAAATCTGCTGTTACCGGTCTGGTTTCACTCTTGAGAGTGAGTTCGCCCGAGATCGGGACGGTCAGGATGGCACCATCGGCGGAGAGCGCGCTCAGGTCGACCGGATCGGTGACGGTGAACGTGGCGTTGGGGAACTTGGCGGACTCCATGACGGTATTGCTGAACTGGAAGTCACGTCGACCGTCATCGGTGGCGATAGCGGCCACCGACACGTCTACGGTTCCCGCAGTGAGCTTTCCGGACTCGATGGTGGCGTTTCCGGAAACTTTCTCGGTCTGCCCGCGGACGAACACCCGTTGGCCTTGCAGTGTTTCCCATACTTCGTAGCCGGCCTTCGATCCGGTTCCGACCGTCCACGCTCCGTCGATCTCCACCGAAGCATCAGCGGGGGCGGCCGAGTCGCTCAGGCCCAGTGCTTCAGGTTGATCGCCGTGAAGGAACTTCGCGTAAAACCACGGCCCGACGAGAACAACGACGACGGCTACCGCCACCACGGAGCCGATCACCCACCACCAGCGCTTCTTCATGAGGACGAACAGTAATGCACCTGTCGAGTAGATTGGGGTGCTACGTTGCGCCGACGCTAGTTCGCGCGCGCGGCGATGGTGGTCGCGATGGTCGACGCGGCAGACAGATGTGCGAGCGAGCGTTCGAGTGTGCGCGCTCGATCACGAAACGAGGTGTCGTCGAGTACGCGGCGCACTGCTCCGGCGACGGCGGTGGATCGCGGGACGCTCCGTCGTAGGTTGATTCCGGTACCGGAGATTTCCACCCGACGGCAGATTTCGGCTTTGTCCTCGGTGGTACCGGAGACCACGAGGGGAACGCCGTGTGCGAGAGCGTAGTGAACTCCACCCCAGCCGCCGTTGGTGACCATGACGTCGACTTTCGGTAGTAGTCGATCATAGGGCAGGAACTCGGCGAGTCGGAGATTGGCGGATTCGGTGACGACGTCGGTGACAGGGCGACCGCCGGTGGTCGCCACGACGAGAACGTCCTGATCTGCCAGGCCTCGAATTGTCGGTTCGATCAATCGATTCAGGTCCCCGTTGTCCAACGTCCCCTGCGTGACGAGCACTACCGGCCGATCGTCGTCGAGGTCGGTCCACCAGATCGGCGGTACGAATTCTCGACCCGCCGACTCGAGTATCGGTCCGGCGAAGGTCAGTCGGCGATCTCGGTCGCTGCGTGGATACTCGAATTCCGGGGTTGTCAGTACGAATACCTCGTCGGCGAGTAGTGGCCAGTTCAATGCGAAGTCGGGGATGGGCTCACCGGTCAGCGATCGATGCTGGCTGTTTGCCGAGGACTGGGCGGCCCGAAGGATCCCGTGCTCGAACGCGGCGTTGAGGATCGTGTTGCGGATCCGCCCGGTGGCAGTGGCCGAAGGCTTGAACCCCGGGCCGAACGGGGCGGTGTCCACGGATGTGCACATCAACGGTGACGTGCAGATCGCGAACAGCGGTGGACGGGAGTCAGGGGATCGGCCTAGCATGGGAATGAGTCCCATGAACAGGTTTTCGGCGGCGATGGCGTCCACGGGGCGGTCCGCGATGATGTTCGAGACGGCCGTGAATTGTGCGGTCATCGCTGCGATGAAGATTTTCTCCAGATCGAATCGTGCACGAAGTGGACCGCGTTTTCGGGATCGTCCGGGAAAAGCGGATTCCATGTCGTGTTCGTCGAATTCGCAGTCAACGGGAAGGGGTATGTGTTCGATACCTACCGCGGCGGCGCGTTTCTCGAATTTTCGCCCGGTCAGAATGGAAACCGTGTGCCCTTTTTCGCGCAACTTTTTTCCCACGGCGAGCATCGGCCCGACATGTCCGGTCAAGGGCGCACTGCAGAGCAGTATCGAACTCATCGGTCTCCTTCGCGGCATCGTGTTCAGGCTCGGCGCTTTTGGATTGTATTGCGGGACTGAATTTGTGAGACCGACCGGTACGCGGTATACGTAGCTCCCAATTCTGTCGCTGCGTGTGGTTTCATCAATCTTCTACACGAAGTAGAAGCTTCAATCATATTTGCCTCGGAGGCTCGACATGACTACCGCCTACATCAACAAGGTATCTACGGTCGTGCCTGAGCATGACATACACGACGCGTTCGTGGAGTTCGCCGACAATTCGTTCAGTGTGCGCCGCAAACAACTTCTGTTTCGAAGGATGGCCGAACGCTCACAGATTTCGCACCGCTATTCCGGTATCGATTCCGTCGCATCGTTCTACGGCGGAAATCCCAACAGCGTCAACACCGAAACCCGGATGATCGAGTTCGAACGCACCGCTCCGGCATTGGCCGTCCGCGCCGTGGACGGCCTCGAACTCGGCGACCGGGCCGGCGAGATCACACATCTGATCGTGATCAGCTGTACCGGTTTCGTTTCTCCGGGAATCGACTTCGAGATCATCAAGAAATGTGGGATCAACCCGTCCGTCGAGCGAACTCAAATCGGGTTCATGGGCTGCTTCGCCGGAATCAACGGACTCAAACTTGCTCATCACATAGTCCGTTCGGAGCCGGATGCGCGCGTTCTGGTGGTCAGTACCGAGTTGTGTTCGCTCCACCTTCAGCAATCCGAAGAGCTCGAGACGATGCTCTCGTTCCTCGTCTTCGGTGACGGCTGTGCAGCGGTTCTCGTGACCGGCGAGCCGGAGGGTCTCGCGCTTGATTCCTTCAAGGCGCTGATGGTGCCGGACAGCCCGGAACTGATCACCTGGCGAATCGGTGACATCGGGTTCGACATGGTGCTTTCGGGCAAGGTCCCCGGCACGTTGTCGCGAGCGCTGACCGACGAGAACGTGAAACTCATCCTGTCGGGGGCGGACAAGAGCGAGATCGATCTGTGGGCTGTCCACCCCGGTGGGCGTTCGATCCTCGACGCCGTGGAAGGTGCACTCGAGCTCGCGCCCGACGATCTGAGCGCGTCGAGGAAGGTTCTCAACGACTACGGGAACATGTCGTCGGCCACTGTGCTTTTTGTGTTGGCCGAGATGATGGAGCAGAACAAGAACGGTGAGCACAGCGGAAAGGCCGGCTGCGCAATGGCATTCGGACCGGGTTTGACGGCCGAGACGATGCTCTTCCACGCGGTGTGAGTGGTGTGGTTCGGGACAGCAGGTGCTGCCCCGAACCACAACATCTGCTGTCAGATTCCGGGTACGTGTGCGGCGACGGTGACGACGAGTGCCGTCGCCACTGCCATCGAGATGGTGTTACCGATGAACGGGTGGAAGTCCTTCGGTAACCTCGACGAGATCGGGCGAGCGATCACCGGGCAGAGTAACGCACCCGCGACAGCGCCGACGAGAATCGAGACCGCACTGCCGCCGAATGCCAATACCGTTGCCGGAGCCACGGACACGACGGAGATGTACGTCGGCGCCCAGCCTCCGCCTCGATACAGCCTGCGCCAGACGACGATACCGATCGCCGAGGTCAGCGCCTGAGCGAACAGGATGTGTGGCAGGAGCGCGGTTCCGAACGAGGGGAACAACGGATTGAGCACAAAGGCGACCGTCACACCGGCGATGACACCGATACTCGCCAATTCGTTGGCGTAGAACTGTGTCTCGGTGAAATCGGTGATAATCCGCCGCACGGTCCAGATCGCATCCTTGGCAAGGCTGGGTACACCGCGGATCGTGGTGACGGCCGTAGCCGGTTCGGACTGCGCCACGGGCGCCGGCAGATGCATCCACGGCAGATATCTGCTCACGACGAACGTGAGCGCCGAACCGAACGACATCGCCGTGGTGTTGGCGACGACGGACGGCAGGTCCAGCGGCTCGGTGACGTGCGCGATGAGCAGTTCCGCCACCGGTGTGGTGGTGATCGCGCCCATGACGGCACCGGTGAAGAACACCGGCCATCCCGAGCCGTAGACGAGGACCAACGACGTGGCCACGCAGACGAACGGGATGAACGTGGGCTGCCATCCCTCGTCGAGGTTCCAACCGAAAGCCAGGTTGGACAGCACGAGGCTCAGTGCCGACGACCCGAGAATCCACGGCCACAGTCCGCTGCCGTAGGAGATGGGCGTTCCGGCCCACCGTTTCTTGCGGGTCCCGGCCCACCAGGCGAGCGCCGCGCCGATCAGCAGACCGATCGACGCGAGCCACGACTTGTAGAACTGCGGCTCGGTGATGTCGCCGAGAGCCCATTGGGCGCGGGCGAGGGCCGAATCACTTCCCACCTGTCCGAACCAGTCGGAGTACGTGGGTCCGATGCCGGAGAGATGCCCGGCGAGAGCCACCAGACCACCTGCGAGTGCGCCGAACGCCCCGACCACGACGACCGCGCCGAGAATCAGTCCTGGCAGGCTCAATTCGCGGCGGGTCGAGAGTGGTTGCGACTGGGCGAGTGACGGTTCCGTTGCGGACACGAGGTGAGTGCTGCTGCGGTCCGGGCGCGTCACCGGGCCAGCGGCTTACCGCCGGTGTAGCCCAGTAGCGGGTCGTACAGGTCGGTGCGGCGATCGCGGGGGAGGTCGTTGAGTTGGTTCCAGATCGGTGCGGAGCGGGTGGCGACGATGTCGATGTCCGCGTACAGGACTGCCTCGGCTTCCGCGTCGGCGATGCCGCCGATCGGCCAGCCGTTGGTTCCGGTGATCAGGGAGCAACCGAGGAACTTGCCGCCGCGTTCCTCACCGACCCGGTCTGCTGCGACGATGGGAACGTTGTTCACGTGCGATGCGGACATCGTCAGGTACGACGCCATGCAGTTTCCGGCGTCGTCGAACAGCGGCGGCGGCGTCCAGACCCAGTTGTTGACGGAACAGATGATGTCGGCGCCCTGCGCCGTGAGAATCCGGGCAACCTCGGGGAACCAGATGTCCCAGCAGATCAGCAGGCCGATGCGGCCGATGCGCGTTTCGAAGACCGGATACTCGTCCCCGGTGGAGAAGATCAGCTTCTCGCGGTTCCACAGATGAGTCTTGCGGTATCGACCGACGTAACCGTCGGGGCCGATCAGGACGGCGGTGTCGTACATCTGCACGCCGTCCAATTCGGCGATACCGGCGACGACATAGACGTCCAACTCTGCGGCCACGGCGATCCACGCCTGGCAGGTAGGTCCGTCCGGCACCGGCTCGGCATGGGCGTACGCCTCGTCACGCGTGTCGAACGAGTAACCGGTGCTTGCCAATTCCGGAAGAACGATCAGTCGGGCACCCGCTGCCGCGGCATCCCGGATGTGGCGCACCGTCGCAGCGAGGTTCGCGTCCTTGTTCTCGACGCCGACCTGCATGTCGAACTGCACTGCGGCAACTTTGACGGCACTGACGGCGGGAGAGGTTGTCGATCTCATGGTTTCTACTTTCCTGGGTTGGCGGTGAGGAGGTCAATGGAGTGCGTGGGTGTGGCGAACGCGTGAGCGACGGCGGTTCGATCTGCGCCCGCGGCGATCGATGCGGCGAGAAGGACGCGGGCTTGGCCGGGCCGTAGGTGTCCGGCGAGGATTGCGCCGGCGTCGACGAGATCGACACCGCCGCCCCCACCTCCGTACACGGCGCGCACCGCTCCGGCGTGTACGCGCGAGGACAGTACGACGGGGATACCCGACGCGGTGTGCTCGTCGACCGCGGCGACGATGTCGGCGTTCGCGTTGCCGTAGCCGGTACCTTCCAGTACGAGACCGTGAGCGCCGGCGGCTACGCACGCGTCCATCGCGATGCGATCGGCGCCCGGGTAGAACGCGATCGTGTCCACTCGGATCCCACCGATCGCTGCCGGGCGCCTCCTCGGTCGACGTCGACGGCGAGATCGGAACGCGACCTCGCCGTCGACCGTTCCGACGGGACCGTGATCGGGGTCGGAGAATGCCGCCGGCGCGTTCGTGTGCACTTTCCGCGTTCCGCGAGCGGCGTGGACGGTGCCGTCGAAGCTGATCAGGACACCGTGGTCGCGGGCCGCGTCCGATGCGGCGACAAGCACGGCATCGTGAAAATTGCGCGGACCGTCGGTGTCGGGATCGTCCGCGCTGCGCTGTGCGCCGGTGAAGACGACCGGTCGTGGGTCGCAGTGGAAGACGTCGACCAACATCGCGGTCTCTTCCAAGGTGTCGGTGCCGTGGGTGACCACGACGCCGCAGGTATCGGGCTCGTCGAGAGCAGCGCGTATCGCGTCGTGGATTCGGTCCATGTCGCCGAAATCCATGGCGAAACTGTTGACCGAGGCGATGTCCACCAGACGGAGCGCGACGGTGTCCGGGACACGGGTGCCCGCGAGCAGGTCTGCACCCGACACCGATGCCACCTTGACGCCCCGCGAGTTCGCGGTGCTGGCGATGGTGCCACCGGTAGTGACTACAACCACAGTTTTCATCGTGCCCAATCGTTTGCGCCAATCGTTTGGGCTAATCTAGCGAACGCTCTGCGGTATCGCAATCGTCTGCTGGATAATGGTGTGAAAAGCGTGCACGTCGCGATCCAGAGCAAGGACGATGTCTTGACCGACCCAGATGTACTTCCCCATCTCGACGACGCCGGTAGGCCGACCTTGCGGACCATCGCCTACATCGCCGGGGTGCACGTCTCGACCGTCTCCCGTGTCCTGTCGCCATCGCTCGCCCCCGGCGTCCGGGTCGCGTCGGCGAAGACCACCGAGAAGATCAGGAAGATCGCGCGCGATCTCGACTTCACCAAGAACCCCCATGCCGCCGGCCTACGCACGAGCCGTAGCAACCTCGTGGGCGTTCTGGTGCCTCGTCTGACGGACATCGTTCTCGCCACCATCTACGAGGGAATCAGCGAATCGGCGCGCGCCCAGGGATATCAGACGGTGGTCACCAATACTCACGACGAACAACAACTACGAGACGACGCCGTCGACATGCTGCTCGCGCGGCGCGTCGACGGTCTGGTCGTCGGTGATGCGGTGGTCGACGACGACGCACTCGCGCACGCCCTGGAGAAGCGAGATCTGCCGTTCGTCCTGGTCAGTCGGCGTTCGGGGACGCATCCGAGCGTTACCTGCGACGACAACGAGGGCGGACGCCTGGCCGCGCGACATCTACTCGAACTCGGGCACACCGAAGTCGGTCTGGTCGCAGGTGAGCCGTACGCGAGCACGTCCGTCGATCGAGGTGGCGGCTTTCTCGAGGTGTACGCCGCTGCCGGACACCCGATTCCGGAGAGCCGGATCGTACGCTGTCCGTTCGACGTAGCCGGCGGCCGAACGGCGACGGACCGACTGTTGTCCGCGCAGCACCCGCCGACGGGAATCTTCGCGGTCAACGACTTCGCGGCGATCGGTGCGCTGGGTGCGATTCGGGCGGCGCAGCTTCGGGTCGGAAGTGATGTCGCGGTTGTCGGATACAACGACACTCCGCTCGCCGGCCAGCTACCCGTGCCGTTGACGTCGGTACGATCACCGATGCACGAGATGGGTGTGCGAGCGATGGAACTGCTCACCGATCGGATCAACGGCGTCGACGTCGAGTCGGTGCGCCTGATGCCGACGTTGTCGATCAGGGAAAGCTCCGACCCGACGCGAGCGTGAATGGTCACCGCCGTCGAGCTTCACCCGTGGATTCACCCGTGCCGGTCCGCACCGGATCGCTGCGCGACGACCAATCTGGACAGATGCTCGAGTTTGTGGGAAGTGTCGTCGTAGAGCGAGGGCGGGTGCACCCCACTCGTCCGCATCTGCACGTCGTGGAGACGTCCGACGTCAGTACGACGGTGATCGCCGGCCAACTACTTCGAGTTCGCCGACGCGGGGCGGTGGGCCCGGGTGGAGTTGCCCGTGTGTGGGAAATCAACCACCGACACGAGATGGTGTATCTGAACGTCGAATGGGACGAGGACGACGAAGACGAGAGCACGTCGGTGGTGCCCGTCGACCGGGCCCGTCGAGAGCCCTTGATAGAAATACCGGGTGGCTGAATCTCCGAGAACGAATACCGCCGGACCGTATGCTCGGGCGGTGGGCCTCGCACTCGGCTTCGCTGCCGATCGTCTGTTCGCCGACCCGGCTCGGTTCCATCCAGTCGCGGGATTCGGCACCGCGGCGATCGCGCTGCAGAAACGCACCTATCGTGACTCCAGAGGTGCCGGGGTGGTGCACGTCGCCGTGCTGCTCGGTGGATCCGCAGCCCTGGGCGTACTGGTCGAGCGCTCGTCTCGGCGACGCGCGGCGACCGTCCTGACAACCGCCGTCGGCACCTGGGCGGTGCTCGGTGGAACATCGCTGGCG
Organism: Rhodococcus sp. 27YEA15; assembly: GCF_049739425.1. Classification (NCBI taxonomy): domain Bacteria; kingdom Bacillati; phylum Actinomycetota; class Actinomycetes; order Mycobacteriales; family Nocardiaceae; genus Rhodococcus; species Rhodococcus sp. 27YEA15. Next base: position 2,765,194 of record NZ_JBMHHW010000001.1, on the reverse strand, counting down.
CGGACCGGCGACGCGATGGCAGCACGACTGGATTCGGCCACTGCCGACGGCGGCACTCTGGATTCGGCGCGGGCGTTGCTACCGTCACTGTGCGGCCGCGATCCGTCGGTGCTCGACGGCGAAGGGTTGACGCGGGCCGCGCTCGAATCCGTCGCGGAAAACACCTCCGATGCCGCGGTGGGCGCGCTCTTGTGGGGCGCGGTCGCGGGAATCCCCGGACTGTTCGTCTACCGCGCGGCCAACACACTCGACGCGATGATCGGTTACCGATCCGAGAAATACCGTAACTTCGGGTGGGCCGCCGCCAGGTTCGACGACCTACTCAATGTGCTACCGGCCAGGCTCACCGGAGTGATCACCGCGGCCTGCGCCCCACTGGTCGGCGGATCGACCAGCGAATCGCTCGGCGCGTGGCGGCGCGACGCCGGCGCGCATCCGAGTCCCAACGCCGGTGTTGCCGAAGCGTCGGCGGCCGGGGCGCTCGGCGTTTCACTCGGCGGCCGTACGCAGTACGCGCACGGAGTGGAATTGCGGCCGGTACTCGGGCGCGGAGCGGCACCGGGGCCGGACGACTTGCGGCGGGCGTCGATGTTGTCGGTTCGAGTGCAGGTCGGGGCCGCAACGGTATCAGCGGCTGTTGCCGTAACGATCGGCCATCTTCGCCTGCGTCGCCGTCAACGGCACTGATTCCGGTTCGGGCTTCTTTCGACGGCCGAACGATCGATCCGCCGCGGTGACGGTCGATTCTCGGGCTACCGCGGGCACGTCGGGCGAATCGGGCTCGGGCTCGACGGACGATTGCGCCGTCGGCGTCTCCTTGCGTCGTTCACGCCACTCCGCACGCACGAAGTAGGCGAGACCGAGCGGGGCCATGATCCCGAAGGCCAACCACTGGAAGCCGTACGACAGGTACGGTCCCGCGTCGAGTTGAGGCAGCGGAATGACGCCGAGTCCACCAGGCTGCTCCGGTTCGAGTTGGATGTACGCGTTGACCAGATCCGTACCGATGAACGCGCCGATCGGACCGGCGTCGATCGAGTACACCTGATTTGCGCCGTTCTCGAACATCGGGTCTCGCCCGGGAGCGGTTCCCTCGGACAGACGCACCCGGCCGTTGAGGGTGACCGTATCGTCCGGCGGCGCCGCGATCGGCGGCGCTTCGGCGCCGGTGACCGGGCGCACGTACCCCCGGTTCACGAGAATTGTTCGGCCGTCCTCCAGCACGAACGGGTTCAACACCTCGTACGACGGTGCGCCGTCGATGGACTGAAGGCGGACGAGAATGGTGGCGTCGGGCGTGTACCTTCCCGATGCGGTGATGTTGCGCCATTCGTCCTCCGCGGCCACGGTGTCGGCGGAGATCACCTCGCCGAGCGGAACCGTCTCCGCATGAATCGAATTGGAGATCAGATCGTTGCGGTACTCGGTCTTGGAATTCTTGCCCAGCTGCCACGGCGCCAGCACTGTGAAACACAGGTAGGCGAAGAGTCCGACCACGGCCGCCAGTACCAACCAACCGGGCCGCAACAGAAATCTCAGTCTTCGCACGACCCCCACGGTATCGGTTTGCCGCGCAGGAGTGAATTTCGCCGCCCGATCAGAGTTGTTCGCGGACCCAATCCAGAATGCCGGGAATCGCGGCCTCGATCTGGTCCCCGACCAACTCGAAATCACGTTGATCCCCGTAGTACGGGTCCGGAACGCAATCGCCGTCGGCATCGGGATCGAACGAGCGCAGCAGGCGCCGACGCTCGGTGGGGACACCGAGATGAGCAAGCTCACGGTCGTGACCGGTGTCGAGAGCCACGACCAGATCGGCACTCGTGTGATCCTCGTTCACCTGCGCCGCGCTGTGCCCGGTCGGGTAGTTCCGAGCGCGCAGCACGATATTCGTGCGCTCGTCGGCGTCGTCGCCGGTGTGATATCCCTCGGTGCCTGCGCTGGTGACCCGGACCCGGTCGGCGAGACCGGCCCGCTCGAGATGCCCGAGGAGAATCTTCTCGGCCATGGGCGAGCGGCAGATGTTTCCGGTACACACGAATGTCACGTGCAGTGGCTCACTGGTTGCCATCGAGCAGCCCTTCCAACTCTGCGGCGGTCTCGACTCGGCGATAGGAACCTCTCGCTTCGGCGTCGCTGCCGTAACCCCAGTCGACGAAGACGGCAGGGATACCGAACTGCGCTGCGCCCAGAACGTCGTGGTCGCGGTCGCCGACCATCAGGACGCCGGCGGTATCGGCGCTGGGAGTGATTCCGAGGGCGCTCAGCGAGTGCGCGATCACGTCAGCCTTGGCTCGACGCGAACCGTCGTTGCTGGCCGCGCCGATGAACTCGAAGTTCTCGGACAACCCGAAATGATCGAGGATTCGGACCGCGAACCGCTCCGACTTCGATGTTGCGACCGCGAGGCGAGTGCCGTTGGCTTGTGTCTTCGCCAGGACCTCCGGCATGCCGTCGAAGACGGTGTTCTCGCTCCATCCGGTGGCGTCGTAGTAGTCGAAGTAGGCGGCGATCGCGGTCTCGACCTGATCGGGGGTGAAGCCCAGTGAGCGGAACGTGTCGACCATCGGTGGTCCGACGACAGCGCCGAGTAACGTCTCGGACGGCTCGGGCGCCCCGACGGCGGCGAGCGCGTGCCGGAATCCGTTGTGGATACCGGGTGCGGAATCGGTGATGGTGCCGTCGAGATCGAACAGCACTACCGGAAAACGGTCGTGGGGAGGTGTCGTCACACCACCATTGTCCTGGACGACGGCCGCGGTGTCCGTGTGCCGGGCTCGACCGTAGGGTGAAGTGGTGAGTAATGGAGCGGGCGACCTCGCCGGATTGCGTCATCACGGGGACGTCGACGCCGAACCTGGATTGCTCGATTTTGCGGTCAACGTGCAGGGATCGGGGCCGCCGGACTGGTTGCGTGAGCGGTTGGCCACGCAGCTGCCGACGCTGGGCTCCTACCCGTCTGCATCGGCCGAGCGTCGAGCCCGAGAAACCGTTGCCAGACGGCACGGACGCGATCCGGCCGAGGTGCTGCTGCTCTCCGGCGGTGCCGAGGGTTTTGCGATGCTGCCCCGGTTGCGCCCGCGCGAGGCAGCACTGATCCACCCGTCCTTCACCGAACCGGAGTTGGCGCTGCGTGAAGCTGCCGTACCGGTCACGCAGGTGATACTCCGTGCGCCGTACGCACTTCGCGACGCCCGGGTTCCGGAGTCGGCGGACATGGTGGTGTTGGGCAACCCGACCAATCCGACGTCGGTGCTGCATCCGCGCGACGACGTCCTGGCCTTGGGTCGTCCCGGTCGTCTGCTGGTCGTGGACGAAGCCTTCGCCGACGCCCTGCCGAACGAGACGGAAAGTGTTGCCGATCAACCTGATCCGAACATCCTCGTGCTGCGGAGCCTGACCAAGACCTGGGCACTGGCCGGACTGCGCTGCGGGTATGCCCTCGGTTCGCCCGACATTCTCGCGCAGTTGGCGTACGGTCGCGCACACTGGCCGCTGGGGAGTCTGCAACTCGAGGCGATCACGGCCTGCTGCGAGCCGTACGCCGTCGAGCAGGCCAGGATCAAGGCGGTATCCATCGGCTCGGATCGGGACGCGATGTGCCGTGAGTTGCGTCGGATCGGAATGGAGATCGACGACGCGGCGGCCGGTCCGTTCCTGTTGATCGAGGTCCCGGACGGAGAGCAGGTACGACGACTGCTGCGTGCCCGCAGTATCGCCGTCCGCCGGTGCGACACCTTCCCCGGACTCGGGCCGAACCACATTCGCCTGGCGGTGCGACCCGCCGAACAGGTTTCGATACTGACCGACGCATTGAAGGAGATCTTGTGAACACCCCCAGCTTGGCCGACGTCGTCGCGGCGCTCGAATCGGCGTACCCACCGGCGTTGGCGGAGTCCTGGGATTCGGTGGGCCTGGTGTGCGGTGACCCGGCAGACCCGGTGTCGACGGTGGTCTTCGCGGTCGACCCCACCGCCGCCGTTGTCGAGGACGCCATCGCCTCGGGCGCCGACCTGCTGGTCGTACATCACCCGCTGCTCCTACGCGGCGTGGACACCGTCGGTGCGCACACACCCAAGGGCGCTCTGGTGCACAAGCTGATCAAGGCCGGATGCGCGCTGTACTCGGCGCACACCAACGCCGACTCCGCCGATCCCGGTGTGTCCGACGCGCTTGCCGCAGCCCTGGGAGTGACGGTGTCGCGTCCGATCGAGCCCAAGCCGGTCGATCCCCTCGACAAGTGGGTCGTGACGGTTCCGGTGGACGACGTCGAATCCGTACAGCAAGCATTGTTCGCGGCCGGAGCGGGAACGATCGGCCACTACCGCCACTGCAGTTGGCAGGTCACCGGCACCGGCCAATTCCTTGCGTCGGACGGAGCGAACCCCAGTCTCGGTCGGATCGGGGAACTCGAGCTGGTCAGTGAGGCCCGCGTCGAAGTCGTCGCGCCGCGAGGTATTCGACGCGCCGTGCTCGATGCACTTCGTGCGGCACATCCGTACGAGGAACCGGCATTCGACGTTTTCGAACTGGCGGCGTTCCCCAGCTCACTGGGGCTCGGACGGGTAGGCGTGCTCGCCGAGGCGCAGACACTGCGTGAATTCACGGCGCGAGTCGCCGCTGCCCTGCCCGCCACGGAGTGGGGAGTGCGCGCCGCCGGGGACCCCGACGCTCTCGTACGCACCGTCGCCGTGTGCGGCGGTGCCGGCGACTCCTTCCTGGACGCGGTGGCCGCCCTGGGGGTCGACGTCTACGTCACCTCCGATATCCGCCATCATCCGGCCGACGAGCATCTCCGCGCCGGTGGCCCCGCACTGGTCGACGTAGCGCACTGGGCGAGTGAGTATCCCTGGTGTGCGCAGGCGAAAGCCGTTCTCGACTCGGCCTTCGCGGCGAATCCCGGCTGGGAGAGTCGAGTGTCGACGCTCCGCACCGATCCTTGGTGTGTCAGTGCCCACTGACTGCTGTGCGCCTTTGTCAACCGCCCGGGGTTGATAAAGGCGCACAGCAGTGGGTCTTGGGCAGCACCTGCTCAAGGTACGGTTGCACGAACAAGTCAAGAGTCGACCCCGCACATACAGCAGGAGTTACAGAGCGTGAACGTCCAACCACAGGTGCAAGCCAAGCTACTCGACCTCGCCGGCGTGGATGCGGAGCTCACCCGGATCGCCTACCGACGCAATGCCCTTCCCGAACAGAAGGAAGTGGAACGCCTCGACGCCGAGCGTGTCACCCGCAAGGACGCATCGGTGGCCGTCGAGATCCAGATCGACGACATCGACCGCGACATTCGTAAGCTCGAAGGCGAGGTCGACGCGGTACGTCGGCGTGAGGATCGTGACCGCACGCTGTTGCAGAGCGGCAGCGTCGGCGCCAAACAGCTCACCGAACTCGAACACGAACTCGGTAGCCTCGTCCGCCGCCAGGGTCTACTCGAGGACGAACTGCTCGAGGTGATGGAACAGCGCGAGGCCCTGCAGGCCGATCACGATCATGCCGGCGCCCAGCTCTCACAAGCCGAGGACGAACTGATCGATGCCAAGCGTCGACGCGACGACGCTGTCGCCGATCTGGACAAGGCCCAGGAACGCTGCGCCGCGGATCGTGAACGTCTGGTCGGGGAGTTCCCGGCCGATTTCCTTGCCGTCTACGACAAGCAGCGCGGTCTGGGTGGACCGGGTGCGGCACTGCTGCAGGCCCGCAGGTGCGGTGCATGCCGCATCGAAATCGATCGCGGCGAGATCTCACGGATCGCCGGAACTGCCTCCGACGTAGTGGTCCGCTGCCCGGAATGTGGTGCGATCATGGTGCGCACCAAGGAATCCGGCCTGTGACTCGCGTCGTCGTCGAGGCGGACGGCGGGTCTCGGGGCAATCCGGGTCCGGCCGGCTACGGGGCAGTGGTGTTCGATACGGCGCGGGAGGTGCTCGCCGAACGTAAGGAGAGCATCGGGATCGCCACCAACAACGTCGCCGAGTACAGCGGGCTGATAGCGGGTCTGACGGCGGCCGGTGAACTCGGTGCGTCCTCGATCGACGTGCGGATGGATTCGAAACTGGTCGTCGAGCAGATGTCGGGCCGCTGGAAGGTCAAGCACCCGGACATGATTCCGCTGCAGCGCCGGGCTGCCGAATTGGCCGCGAAGTTCTCGTCGGTCTCGTACACGTGGATTCCGCGTGCCGAGAACTCCCACGCCGACCGGCTCGCCAACGAGGCCATGGACGCGGCGGCGGGCATCGACATCGACTCCCCGGCAGTGGAATCCGAACCCGCAGTGGCGCCCGGAACGGCAGTGGAATCCGAACCCGCAGTGAGGGAATCCGTTGGGGAACAGAAGGGTTCCACCGGGTGGCAGGCCACCGTCGGGAAGCCGACGCGAATGCTTCTGCTGCGTCACGGGCAGACCGCGATGTCGGTGGATCGCCGCTACTCCGGCCGCGGAAACCCGGCGTTGACGCAGCTCGGTCGGGCACAGGCGGCGGGCGCTGCCGCGCGGATCGGTGGACGAGGCGGCGTCGACGTCGTCGTCTGCTCACCGCTCGGCCGAACCCGCGAAACAGCGGAAGCGTCGGCGCGGGTACTCGGTTTGCCGGTCATCGTGCACGAAGGTCTCATCGAGACGAACTTCGGCGAATGGGACGGCCTGACATTCAGCGAAGCGGCCGAACGTGATCCGGAGCTCCACGCGCGCTGGCGAGGTGACACCTCCGTCAGGCCACCCGGCGGGGAGAGTTTCGACGAGGTACACGAGCGTATCGTCGCCGTCCGTGACGATCTGATCGCCACGTACGCCGGAGCCACTCTGTTGGTGGTCTCGCATGTGACGCCGATCAAGACGCTGGTGCAGCTCGCTCTCGATGCCGGCCCGTCCGTGCTGTATCGCATGCACCTCGATCTCGCGTCGCTGAGCATCGCCGACTTCTATCCGGACGGTGGAGCATCGGTGCGATTGGTCAACGACACGTCGCATTTGGGCTGAGTCACAGCACCAGCCACAGGGCGCTCACCGCTCCGATCAGCGTCAGTGGTGTGGTGATCGCCCCGAGGAGCGTGAAAGTTGCCAGCGTCGGCGGCGCGTCGGCGCTGGTGGCGACTCGCCGCCACAGCATGGTGGCCAGCGAACCCACGTATGTCAGGTTCGGGCCGAGATTGACACCGATCAGCATCGCCAGAATCAGAGCTGGAGGCGCATGGCTGCCCAGCGCAGCGAGCATCAGGAGCGTCGCAGGCAGATTGTTGACGAGGTTGGATGCGACGGCTGCGGCGACGGCGACGAAAAGCAATGCGAGATATCCGGTGTCGGTCGGGAGTAGATCGGTGATCTTGTCGCCGATCGGCCCGTCGGTGACTGCGGTGACCAGAACCGAGAGCGCCAGGACGAACGCGCAGAATCGCAGATCGGCAGCGTGGAGCAGGCGTCGGAGGTCGGTCCGGCGACCGGTGACCGCGATACCGGACAGCGTCAGGGAGCCGGCGACGGCCACCCACGCTGGTTCGACGCCGACGAATCCGGAGACGGCGAATCCGAGGAGGGTCGTGGCGATGACACCGAGAGCGAGCATCGGTGCCGTGCCGGTGTGGACGTGCGGCGGCGGACCGGCGTCGGGGGTGCCCAGATCGGATCGGAAGAACAGTCGGAAGATCAGATACTCGATACCGATCGTCACCAGCCACGGCAGCGCCATGAGCGCGGTGAAGTGAAGAAACGTCAGTCCTGTTGCCGAGAATGCGATCAGATTGGTGAGGTTGGAGACCGGCAGCAGCGTCGACGCCGAATTCGACAGATGTGCGGTGGCGTACGAGTGGGGGCGCGTACTCGTACCGATGGACCTGGCAGCCACGATCACCGCCGGAGTGAGCAGCACCACGGTGGCGTCGAGGCTGAGAATCGCGGTGGTGACGGCAGCGGCGGCGAAGACGTATGTCAGCAGTCGGCGTGGATCGGCCCGTGATCCGCGTTGCAGGATTCGACTGACCCAGGTGAACACGCCGAGTGCATCGGCCGCGTGGGCGAGTACGAGTATCGCGATCAGAAACACGACGGTCGGCGCCATGGTGATCACTTCGGTGCGCGCCGCGTCGAGAGTTACCGTGCCGGTGAGCAGCGCGAGCGCGGCAGCGGGTGCGGCCACCACGATCTCGGGAAGATCGCGTGGGCGTATCACCGCGAAGGCGAGTACGGCGGCTACCAGCAGGATCGGAAGCAGTGTCAACGGCGCGATCCAGGTGCGGTGAGAGCGGTCATTTCAGGATTTTGTGAAGCGTGTTGATGTTCCGCGTGGTGGTGTGGGCCTTGTAGCGTGTCTTGCCGGTGTGGCGGCCGAAGGCGCCGGTGACAGTCATTCCCTTCTCGACCTCCCAGTAGAGGACACCGTCGCCGACGGCAACCTGCTCCACGAGCGGGTCGAGGCCGCCGGACAGTGCGCCGAGTTCGGTGAGCACGGCGGGATCGGCCGCGACCATGACGTAGGAATGTCGGTCCGGGTTTGCGACGACGAATGGAAAGTTGTCCACGATGTTCTGCAGTTCCGACTTTTCGAGGACGAATACCCAAGCCTCGTAGTGGAACTCGCGAGTCAGCGCGCTCTCGATGTCGGTTTTGAGCGCCGACGGTTCGGTCGTGTCGCTGTCGAAGAGCACATTGCCCGACGCGAGTACCGTCTCGACCCGCTCGAACCCGAGGTCGGTGAACACCCGCGTCAGGTCGACCATTTTGATGTTGACGGCGCCGACGTTGATTCCGCGGAGAAGGGCCACGTACCGAGTCATACCGAAACCCTAGTGCCAGGTACCGCCTGCGGGGCGGGTAGTACCACCCGGTAATCTGTTCAGGCAGACGAGTTGGCCGGGCGGCCGCGGCTTCTGGGACCGGCGCGTGAGTGCACAGGCCTGGAGTCGAGGAAAGTCCGGACTCCACAGAGCAGGGCGGTTGTTAACGGCAACCCGAGGTGACTCGCGGGACAGTGCCACAGAAAACAGACCGCCTGCCCTTCGGGGCAGGTAAGGGTGAAACGGTGCGGTAAGAGCGCACCAGCACCCCGGGTGACCGGGGTGGCTAGGTAAACCCCGCCCGGAGCAAGGTTGAAGGTCGCATCGCGTGCGGTGCGGCTGCGCAGATGTCCGAGGGCTGCTCGCCCGAGTCTGCGGGTGAACCGCTCGAGGTACCCGGTGACGGTGTGCCCAGATGGATGGTCGCCACTCGACACCTCGGTGTCGAGGACAGGATCCGGCTTACACGCCGACTCGTCTGCTTTACGTGATTAGACCGGTTCGCCGGGATCGAATGACAGTGACCCCCACCGAGGATCGGCGGGGGTCACTGTGTTTCGGAGTATGTGGATCAGATCGGCTTGATGACCAACAAGGTCGCCCAGTACGTAGCCGCGTCGTGGCCCACGAGCGGGAAGAGGTAATCGTAAAGAATTGCGGACATGCGCACTCCATTTTCTGTTTCGTCACTCGTCATTGGGCGTTCAAGCAGAAATCGCCGATGTGATTCCGGTTTTCACCTGCCAGGCCAGGACAGAGGATATCAGTCCGAGCGCGAACTACAAGCGCGTATCTCGTTGCGATGTCACACTGGGCGTATGACTGATGAAGATCACCTCTGGTACTACGACACGACCACCGGTTCCGTCTCTCAGGGCAAGGAATCGTCGTCCTCGTCGCGGATGGGTCCGTACCCTGACAAGGCTACTGCACAACAGGCTCTGACGATCGCGGCCGAACGTAACAAATCCGCCGACCGTGCAGACGAAGACTGGAACCGCTGAGGCGTTTCCCCACTGCCCGCGTGATGACGGAGGAACTGTGCCCGAGAGTCGAATGACAGTGCCGGGAATCGATTTCGGGACTATTCGGACGGAGTTCGATGTGCCTGGCGCGTTCTCGGCGGCGGCGCGGTCGGCCGCCGAGAACCCGCCCGATCGCTGTGCGTCGTCGCGCGTCGACGCCACCGACCTGGCGCTGGTGACCATCGATCCGCCCGGATCCATGGACCTCGATCAGGCGGTACACCTCGAGCGGACCGAGACCGGGTTCGTCGTTCACTACGCGATCGCAGACGTCGGAGCGGTGGTCGAGCCGGGTGGTCCCCTCGACGTCGAGACCCGCCGGCGGGGTCAAACCTTCTATCTACCGGACGGTTCGGTGCCGTTACATCCACGCACGCTCTCCGAAGGGTCGGCAAGTTTGTTGCCGGATGTGGTGCGACCGGCCGCGCTGTGGCGAATCGAAATCGACGATCGGGGCGAACCGACATCGTGGGGCGTGGCGCGATCTTTGGTTAAATCGGTTGCACGGCTTGATTATTCAACCGTTCAACGGGACGCGGACAACAACTCACTGCATCCGTCGATCGCGGCACTTCCAGAATTCGGCCGGCTTCGAACGGCGTCGGCGATCGAGCGGGGCGCTGTCGAGTTGAAGTTGCCGGAGCAGTCGGTCGTTCGGGACGCGGCGTCGGCGGGCGGGTGGCGCATCGAGTTGGAGCCACGGACCGAGGCCGACGGTTGGAACGCCGAAGTGTCACTACTGACCGGTATGTGCGCCGGACGCATGATGCTGCAGGCGGGAATCGGACTCCTGCGTACGTTGCCACCGGCCGAGCGATCTGCGGTGGACGTTCTTCGAAAAACGGCACTGGCGTTGGGCATCGACTGGCCGGCCGGTGCGAGCGTCGGCCGAATCCTGGCCGGTCTGGATCCGACACTGCCCTCGACCATGGCGGTGATGTCGGTGGCCCCGTCACTGCTTCGCGGCGCGGATTACGCGGCCTTCGACGGCGAACTCCCCGAACTGACGATCCACGCGGGAATCGGAGCGCCCTACGCACACGTCACCGCACCGCTGCGTCGACTGTCGGATCGTTTCAGCACCGAGGTGTGCCTGTCGATCAGCGCAGGCACGGCTGTTCCGGATTGGGCGCGTACCGCGTTGCCGGATCTGCCGGCGATCATGCGCGGATCGGATTCGCTGGCCAACAAGGTCGATCGCGCCTGCGTCGACCTGACCGAGACCACCCTGCTCGCCGACCGTACAGGTGAGGTGTTCGACGCAGTCGTCATGCGGGCGAAGGACGGAAAGCGGGCCGCCGAGGTGTTTCTCCCGAGCGTTGCGGTCATTGCACGGTGCCTCGGAACCCCCGACGACGGCACCCGGGTGAAAGTGCGCCTGTCGGCGGTCGACGCCGACAAGCGCACCGTGGAGTTCACATTCCCGGCGTGAGACGTCTACGTCAGTCGGTAGCGATCGGTGGCCTCGAGTAGGTGGTGGATGATTCCGGGTTCGAGCGCCGAATGTCCGGCGTCGTCGACGATGTTCAGGGTGGACGACGGCCACGCCTTGTGTAGAGCCCAGGCGCTGGTTGCCGGGCACACGACGTCGTAGCGACCCTGGACGATGGTTCCGGCGATACCGCTGATCCGAGGAGCGTCACGCAGAAGTTGGTTCTCGTCGAGGAAACCGCCGTTGACGAAGTAGTGGTTTTCGATGCGCGCGAACGCCAACGCGAAACGGATCTCGGAATTCTCGTCGACCTTCTCCGGATCGGGGAGCAGGTAGCTGGTCGATGCTTCCCAGGCAGACCAGGCGACGGCTGCTCCGGCTGCGATGCTTTCGTCGTCGGAGTGCAGTAACCGGTGGTAGGCCGCGACCAGATCGCCGCCGCGTTCCTCGTCCGGTATCGGAGCAAGGAACTCGTCCCAACGGTCGGGGAAGATGTTCCCGGCGCCGCCGTTGTAGTACCAGTCGATCTCGCTGCGGCGGAGGAGGAAGATTCCGCGCAGTACCAATTCGGTGACGCGCGTCGGAAACGTTTCGGCGTAGGCGAGGGCGAGTGTGGAACCCCAGGAACCGCCGAACACCAACCATCGGTCGATGCGCAGATGCTCGCGGAGGGTCTCGATGTCGCCGAGCAGTTTGTCGGTGGTGTTGACCGACAGATCGGCACCGTCCGCGACGTGCGGCGTCGACTGTCCGCATCCGCGTTGGTCGAGCAGCACGATGCGATACGCCTCGGGATCGAAGTACTGCCGCAACGACGGGTGCGTACCGCCGCCCGGCCCGCCGTGCAGGACCACCACGGGTTTTCCGGACGGATTGCCGCTGGTCTCCCAGTAGATACTCTGGCCGTCGCCGACGTCGAGACGGCCGGACGCGTACGGCTCGAGCGCCGGATACAGCGAGCGACGTTCGCTCATCAGAAGCCCACGAGCCCCGACGCGAGATCCGGGATTTCGAGCCCGATCAGTGCACCGTCGCGCGTTTGCGGACACACCGCGGTGGTGGCGGCGTCGATGCTTGCACGGTTCTGGGCCAGGTCGAGCAGGTTGATCCCGTTCTGAGTCGCCCACGTGATCACGACGGTGTTCAGGCCGCCTCTACCGAGAGTGGGGGTGACGGTGCGCCAGTTCTGCAGCTGTCCGTCCAAGTCCGAGCACAGTTGGGCGACCTGGCTTTCGGTATAGGGCGTGCCCGCGACGACAGCCGTCGAATTCGTTGTGGGCGTAGCCGAATTCGAGGTTGTCGCCGAACCCGTCGCCGACACCGACGTGGGCGTGGGAGAGTTGGTGGACCCTCCCGCGCAACCACTCAGGACCGTGACGAGCGCGGCGGCTCCTGCTACGGCCGCAGCGACACTTCGACGGTTTCCGATCATGGAACGTACCCCCGGCTGATGGAGACAGACAGGCGGCGTTCGCCGGTCCGGTGGATCAGAAGCTGTGCTCGGCGGCAGGGAAGGCACCCGAGCGCACTTCCGCCGCGTAGGCCGCGGCCGCCGAACGCAGTTCGTCACCGACGTTACCGAAGCGCTTGACGAACTTGGCCGTCTTGCCGCTCGTGTACCCGGCCATGTCCTGCCACACCAGTACCTGGGCGTCGCATTCGGCGCCCGCGCCGATGCCGATCGTGGGGATGGTGAGCTTGCGGCTGACCTGGCCTGCGATGTCGGCGGGAACCATTTCCATCACCACCGAGAATGCCCCGGCTTCCTGGACGGCTATGGCGTCGGCCACAAGCTGTTCGGCTCCGTCACCGCGACCCTGCACGCGGAATCCGCCGAGGGCGTTGACGCTTTGCGGGGTGAAGCCGACGTGAGCCATGACCGGTATTCCGGCGGCAGTGAGCGCGGCGATCTGCTTCGCCATTCTCTCGCCACCCTCGAGCTTGACGGCGTGCGCCAAACCTTCCTTCATGAACCGCGTTGCAGTGGTGACAGCCTGCTCGGCGGACGTCTCGTAGGTGCCGAACGGAAGATCGGCCACGACGAGGGCGTGCGGTGCGCCGCGGACGACGCCGCGGACGAGGGGCAGTAGTTCGTCGACGGTGATCGGCACGGTCGTGTCGTACCCGTACACGACATTCGCAGCGGAATCGCCGACCAGCAGTACCGGGATGCCCGCATCTTCGAAGATACGGGCGGTGGAGTAGTCGTAGGCGGTGAGCATCGACCAGCGTTCGCCGTTCTGCTTCATCTCGGCGAGGTGGTGAATGCGCGTCTTGCGCTTGGGCGCGACGGCAGGGGTGGATGCGGGCGCGGAACCGTAGAGCGGTGATTCGGACATCGTTGTCCCTTTCTTGCCTCGAAGCCCTGAGCAGAGATTGCCCGCGGGTCCCCGGGTGTGGGTGATGACGTGGCCCAGTCTGCCACCGGTAACGGTTCGGGCGAAGAGTTCACGGGGTGCAATGGGTCACACGCCGTCGGTGGTCCGAACGCTGCGGAATCGTTCAGCACACGAAGTTCCTGGCACCATCGAGATCATGTCGAAGTGGGATCGTCTCTCCGGTGCGTTGGTCGCAAGCGCCGCAGGGCTCGTGTTGGTGACCGGTTGTACGACCGCGGACAGCGGTGGCGGCGCTCTGGAATCCGGGGGCGCTGCGGCGTCCTCGGCCTCGGCGGTTCCGCCGGGTCTCGAGTTGTTCTACAACCAGTCCCTGGACTGGGGTTCGTGTGCCGATCTCACGGACGACGGCTCCGCTCCACTCGGGCGCGGTGTGGACTGTGCCCGGGTGAGCGTCCCGGTGGACTACGCGCAACCGCAAGGCGATACCGCGACGGTGGCGATCTCGCGAACGAAGGCGACCGGTGATCGGATCGGGTCGTTGCTGCTCAATCCCGGAGGCCCGGGTGCCTCCGGATTGGCCTTGGCCACGCAGGGCGCCGGCACCGAGCTGGCCGAACGGTTCGACATGATCGGGTTCGACCCCCGCGGAGTCGGCGCGTCCACCCCGCAGGTGCGGTGTCTGACCGACACCGAATCGGATGCCGAGCGGGCCGAGGTCCACATCGACATGTCTGCGACCGGAATCGCCGATGCCGAGCAGGACAGCAAGGACTACGCCGGTAAATGCGTCGAGCGCACCGGTGCCGAGTTCCTCGCCCACGTCGGAACGTACGAAGTGGTGCGGGACATGGATGTCATCCGCGGAGTTCTCGGGGATTCGACGATGAATTTCCTGGGATATTCGTACGGAACTCGTCTCGGTGCGATGTACGCCGAGACCTTCCCGCAGAACGTGCGTGCGATGGTTCTCGACGGTGCCCTCGATCCGGATCAGGATCCGGTGGAGGGAGTGATTCTGCAGGGTAAGGGATTTCAAGGTGCGTTCGATGCGTTCGTCGCCGACTGTGTCACCCGCCCCGACTGTCCGTTGGGAACCGACCCGGCGCAGGCTCAGGCGAGGTTCGCCGCCCTGCTCGAGCCGCTGATCCGTACGCCCGCCGCGACGACCGACCCGCGCGGGCTCAGCTACACCGACGCGGTCACCGGTGTTCAGCAGGCCCTGTACTCGCCTGCGTTGTGGACACCGTTACGCGGGGGACTGGCCAGCTTGGCAGACGGAACCGGTGATTCGCTTCTCTATCTGGCCGACATGTACCAGGGGCGGGCCAACGACGGCACGTACTCCAACTTGAACGACGCCTTCAACGCGATTCGCTGTGTCGACGACCCGCCGAACACCGATCGCGCGGTTGCCGGGTTGGCCGACACGCGCTACCGAGAGGCCGCGCCGTTCCTCGACGACGGTCTCGGCACCGGTCGGGCGCCGCTCGATCTGTGCGCTTTCTGGCCCGTGCCGAACACCACGAGCCCCCACGAACTCGATCCGGGGGCGCTGGCGGCGGCGGGCTTACCGGCAGTGGTCGTGGTGTCCACCACCGCCGACCCCGCCACGCCGTATCAAGCCGGTGTCGACCTCGCCGCTCAACTCGGCGGAAAGCTGATCACCTTCGACGGCACTCAGCACACCGTCGTTCTGGACGGCAATTCGTGTGTCGACGATGCGGTAATCGGCTATTTCGTGGACTTGACGTCACCAGAGGAGGGACTGCGTTGCTGATCCGATGATGCCCGTACGCTGCACGGATACCTCGAGATCGGAGAACGATTCGAAACCGGTCGAGTGATGTAACACAGATTTAACGTGGCTTGCTTACTCTCGCGGGCATGGATCGCCAAAAAGAATTCGTGCTTCGTACCCTCGAAGAGCGCGACATTCGGTTTGTCCGCTTGTGGTTCACCGATGTGCTCGGTTACCTCAAATCGGTGGCGATCGCCCCGGCCGAACTCGAAGGCGCCTTCGAAGAGGGAATCGGTTTCGACGGCTCCGCCATCGAGGGATTCTCCCGAGTCTCCGAAGCCGACACCGTCGCCCGGCCCGACGCGTCGACCTTCCAGATCCTGCCGTGGGCGCACAACGACGGTGCACAGCATTCCGCTCGCATGTTCTGCGACATCACCATGCCGGACGGCTCCCCGTCCTGGGCCGATCCCCGCCACGTCCTGCGTCGGCAGCTGAGCAAGGCCAGCGATCTCGGCTTCAGCTGCTACGTGCACCCCGAGATCGAGTTCTTCCTGCTCGAGAACGGGCCGATCGACGGCACTGCGCCGATTCCGGCCGACTCCGGCGGATACTTCGACCAGGCCGTCCACGACTCCGCCCCCAACTTCCGTCGGCACGCGATCGACGCCCTCGAATCGATGGGCATCTCGGTCGAGTTCAGCCATCACGAGGCGGCCCCGGGCCAGCAGGAGATCGACCTGCGCTACGCCGACGCCCTGTCCATGGCCGACAACGTCATGACGTTCCGTTACGTCGTCAAGGAAGTGGCGATCGGAGAGGGGGTGCGGGCGAGCTTCATGCCGAAACCGTTCAGCGACCAAGCCGGTTCGGCCATGCACACACACATGAGTCTGTTCGAAGGCGATACCAACGCCTTCCACAATCCCGACGATCCGATGCAGCTCTCGGAGACCGGCAAGGCGTTCATCGCCGGAATCCTCGAGCACGCCAACGAGATCAGTGCCGTCACCAACCAGTGGGTCAACTCGTACAAACGGCTCGTACACGGGGGAGAGGCACCGACTGCCGCGTCGTGGGGCCCGTCGAACCGGTCGGCACTGATCCGGGTTCCGATGTACACCCCCAACAAGGCGTCCTCGCGCCGCGTCGAGATCCGCAGCCCTGATTCGGCGTGCAACCCGTATCTGACGTTCGCGGTACTGCTGGCCGCCGGCCTACGCGGAATAGAGAAGGGTTACACCTTGCCCCCCGAAGCCGAAGACGACGTCTGGTCGCTGACCTCGGCCGAACGCCGCGCCATGGGGTACAAAGAGCTGCCCGGCAGCCTCGACGAGGCCCTACGCGAGATGGAGAAATCCGAACTGGTCGCCGAGGCACTCGGTGAGCACGTCTTCGACTTCTTCCTGCGCAACAAGCGTCGTGAGTGGGAGGAATACCGCAGCCACGTGACGCCGTTCGAGCTCAAGACCTACCTCGGTCTGTGACGGTGAAGCCGCCCGCTGCGCGTTCCGCAGTTCCCGGACCAGGTCGACTCGGCCTGATGGAGTCCACGGCAGCAGACGAGCTCCGCCAACTCGGATGGTCGGACGACGAGAGCATCGAGTTGCTGTGGTCGCTCTCGCGTGCCGCCAGCGCCGATCTGGCGTTGCGCACGCTGGTGCGGATCAAGGACGGGCTCGGTGCCGGATGGCCCGAGCTCGATCAAGCACTGCGCAAGAACAAGAGTCTGCGAGGGCGCCTACTGGGCTTGATCGGTGCTTCGGCGGCATTCGGTGATCATCTCGTCGCAGACCCGGCGTCGTGGCGACTGCTCGACGGCACCGAACTGCCCACCAAGGAACAGGCGACGGCTGCTCTCCTCGACGTGGTGGGTGCCGTCCTCGACGAGGGCGCAACGGAGGGATCGCAGACGTATCGCGCCTCGATCACCGGACCGGAAGCGGTTGTCGCACTGCGCAAGCAGTACAAAGATCTTCTGATGTCGGTAGCCGCCGCCGATCTGGCGGCCACCGTCGAGAACGAACCGGTGGTGCCCTATCAGACGATCGGGCAACTACTGTCGGATCTCGCGGATGCGGCACTGACGGCGGCGCTCGCCGTCGCGATTGCGACCGTATGTCCGGAGGGCAGCTGCCCCATCCGGTTGGCCGTCATCGCGATGGGCAAATGCGGTGCACGCGAACTCAATTACGTGTCCGACGTCGACGTGGTCTTCGTCGCCGAACCCGCCGATGCGATGGCGAGCCGGGTGGCAGGCGAGCTGATGCGTATCGGCACTTCCGCATTCTTCGAGGTGGATGCGGCGCTGCGTCCCGAGGGCAAGCGCGGCGAACTCGTTCGATCCCTCGATTCGCACATCGCCTACTACAAGCGCTGGGCCAAGACCTGGGAGTTCCAGGCGTTGCTCAAATCGCGGCCCATGACCGGTGACATGGAATTGGGTCGCCAGTACGCCGACGCCATGCACCCGATGGTCTGGATCGCGTCCGAGCGCGAGGATTTTGTTCCCGAAGTGCAGGCCATGCGCCGACGCGTGGAGGAGACGGTGCCACCGGAACTGCGCGAGCGTGAACTCAAACTTGGTCGCGGTAGCCTGCGTGATGTCGAATTCGCCGTCCAGCTCCTGCAATTGGTGCACGGGCGGGCCGACAACTCCCTCCACGTTCAGAGCACTGTCGACGCGCTGACGGCGTTGGCCGCCGGTGGTTACGTCGGCCGCGACGACGCCGCGAATCTGACGGCGTCGTACGAGTTCCTGCGTCTGCTCGAGCACCGGCTCCAGTTGCAGAAGCTCAAGCGCACCCACACCTTGCCCCCGCCGGACGACGAAGACGCCCTGCGGTGGCTGGCCCGCGCCGCGCACATGCGTCCCGACGGACGGCTCGATGCACTCGGTGTACTGCGGGCCGAGGTCAAGCGGAACTCGCATCGTATTCGTCGGTTGCATTCGAAACTGTTCTACCGTCCGCTGCTCGAATCCGTGGCACGCATGGACAAGGAAACCTTGGTCCTGGGACCGGAGGCTGCGGTCCGACAGCTGGCCGCCCTCGGATACACCGCCCCCGAGCACGCTCTGGGACACCTGACGGCTCTGACGAGCGGGGCGTCTCGCAAGGGCCGCATCCAAGCGCTGCTGCTCCCGAATCTTCTCGAATGTCTCGGCGACACACCAGATCCCGATGCGGGTCTGCTGGCGTACCGGCGACTGTCCGACGCGCTCGTCGACAAGACCTGGTTCTTGCGAATTCTGCGTGACGAGGCCGCTGTCGCCGAACGGTTGATGACCGTCCTCGGGTCGTCGGCGTATCTGCCCGATCTTCTGATCAAAGCACCGGACGTCATTCGTCTCTTCGCGGATTCGCCGAGCGGGCCGCGACTGGTCGAACCCCAACCGGAAGACGTCTCGCGCGGAATTCTGACCGCGTCGGGACGATACGACGATCCGCAACGTGCCATCGCTGCCGCGCGGTCGCTGCGCCGACACGAACTGGCCCGGATCGCCTCCGCCGACATTCTGGGCATGCTCGACGTCCGGGCCGTCTGCAAGGCGCTGTCGTCGGTGTGGGCGGCGGTGTTGAACGCTGCGCTGTCCGCGGTGATCAAAGCCAGTGTCGCCGAATTGGGGACGCCCGCTCCCGCGAGTTTCGCGGTGATCGGTATGGGGCGGCTCGGCGGCGGCGAACTCGGATACGGCTCCGACGCCGACGTGCTGTTCGTGTGTGAACCCTATGACGGTGTCGACGAGATTATCGCGGTCAAGTGGGCCAACACCGTCGCCGACCGAGTGCGAAAGCTGTTGGGAGCGCCCAGTACCGATCCGCCACTCGAGGTGGACACCGGGCTGCGACCCGAAGGCCGCAACGGACCGGTGGTGCGCACCCTCGCCTCCTACGAGGCGTACTACGAGAAGTGGGCACAGGCGTGGGAGATTCAGGCCTTGCTGCGAGCTCATCCCGTGGCAGGCGATCCGGATCTGGGTCTTCGCTTCCTGCACATGATCGACAAGACCCGCTATCCCGAGGGCGGCGTCAGTGACGCCGCCGTACGCGAAATCCGGCGGATCAAGGCACGAATCGACTCCGAAAGACTGCCGCGCGGAGCCGATCCCGCCACCCACACCAAGCTCGGTCGCGGCGGGCTCGCCGACATCGAATGGACTGTCCAGCTGTTGCAGCTGCGTCACGCCGATCAGATCCAGTCGCTGCACAACACGTCGACGCTCGAAACCCTCGACGCGATAGGCGCGGCCGAACTTCTCAGCGAAGCGGACGTCGACCTGCTCCGGGACGCATGGATCACCGCGACGAAGGCGCGCAATTGCCTCGTTCTGGTGCGCGGCAAGCCGACCGACCAATTGCCCGGCCCCGGGCGGGTTCTCGCGGGGGTCGCGCAGATCGCCGGCTACGGGGACGACGCCGGTGAGTTCCTCGACAACTACCTCCGGATCACACGTCGAGCGAAGGCTGTGGTGGAGCGGGTGTTCGGCGGCGAGTAGTGGGCTCAGTCCTGCAACACCGTCCCGGGTGCGGCAAATGTGCGGACCTCGGCCGTTCTCCAGAGGTGGGCGGGTACTGCACCGCCGAGCAGATCACGGACCAGCGACGGTTGCTCGCCGATCGGCACGTCGGAGCCGGCGATGATGATGTTCCCGTACCGCCGACCCTTGAGCATCGCGGGATCGGCGATGATCGCCAGATGCTCGAACTGTGCGGCGATGGTGGCGGCCTCGCTACGCGCGCCCCGCAGATCGGGAGTGTCGCCGCAGTTGACGAGATAGATGCCACCGGGAGCGAGTATGCGTCGTACCTGAGCGGTGAACTCGGCGGTGGTCAGCGGCGTCGGCGTCGTACTGCCGGCGAACACGTCGCGGATGACGAGGTCGCGGGTCGACTCGGTCAGGGTTTCGAGAACCGCGCGGGCCTCGCCGACTCGGATGCGCAGAAGAGGCGCCCGGGGAAGATCGAACCACCGTCGAACCAATTCGGCCAGTGCGCCGTCGATTTCGACGACCACTTGACGAGCGTCCGGGTAGACGGCGGCAAAGTATCTGGCCATCGAGCACGCCCCGCCGCCGAGGTGCAGTACTCGCAACCGCTCGGACGTGTCGCGTTCGGAGTCGACCAGATGGGCGATCCAGCGCATGTACTCGAAATCGAGAACAGTTGGATCGGCCAGGTTCACGTGCGAGCTGGGGACCCCGTTGATCTGGACGATCCAGCTGTCGTCGGAGTACTGATCGCGAACGAGCTCGCACGTTCCGGTGTCGATCGCAAACGTGCCGGCGGTGGGTCCGCTGTCACGGCCGTCGGGCGTAGGCAGGCGAGTCTTGGTCTTGCGGGTTCCTTTGGCCACCGCGTCAATGTTAGGGCCTGCGGCCCCGGGCGCCTTTTCGGTAGTCCGCGCCGTCAAAAAGGCGCACAGGTGGTGGCGGTAGGGCACACTCGACAGCGGGGTTGTGAGTGGCATCACAACGTCCGTTCATTCGTACGTTCACTTATCGTCACAACGTTCGAGGAGTGCAGGTGAAGATCAAGGCAGCGGTTATCAAGGCGCCAGGTCAGGCGTGGGAGATCGACGAGGTGGAACTCGGAGATCCGGTACACGGTGAGGTTCAGGTGCGGCTTGCCGCGTCGGGGTTGTGCCACTCGGACGAACATCTGCGGACCGGTGCAACACCGTTGCCGTTCTACCCGGTTCTGGGTGGGCACGAAGGTGCCGGAGTGGTGACGAAGGTGGGATCGGGCGTCACCAGTGTCGAAGAGGGCGATCACGTGGTGCTCGCGTTCATCCCGGCCTGCGGGCGCTGTCGTTCCTGCGCCGAGGGGCTGCAGAACATCTGTGACGAGGGCGCGGGTCTGCTGACCGGACAGGCAATCTCGGACAAAACTTCACGCGTCACACTTGACGGTGATCCGGTGGTCCAGATGTGTCTGCTCGGCACCTTTGCACCGTACGTCACCGTCAACGAGGCGTCCGTGATCAAGATCGAGAAGGACATTCCTCTCGACAAGGCGGCTCTTCTGGGTTGCGGTGTGGCCACCGGATGGGGATCGGCCACGGCGATCGGCGACACCAAGGTCGGCGACACGGTGGTGATCGTCGGAATCGGCGGAGTCGGAATCAATTCCGTGCAAGGGGCGGCGGCGGCCGGCGCGCGCCACGTCGTCGCGATCGATCCGGTGGAGTTCAAACGTGAGAAAGCGTTGGAACTCGGCGCCACGCACACATACGCGTCGATGGCGCAAGCGCATTCGGCGATCTCCGAGATCACGTGGGGCCGGATGGCCAACGTCACGATCATCACCGTCGGCGAGATCGAGGGCGACATGATCGCGCCGGCGCTGAGCCTGACCGCCAAAGGCGGGCAAGTGGTAGTAGTCGGCATGGGAAACTACGCGGACACGCAGGTGTCGCTGAGTCTGTTCGAGCTGACACTTCTGCAGAAGCGGTTGCAGGGTGCCATCTTCGGTGGTGTCGGTCCACGTTCGCAGATCCCCAAGTTGCTCGATCATTACCGTAGCGGCGCCCTGAAACTCGACGAGCTGGTGACCAACACCTACTCGCTGGAACAGATCAACGAGGGGTATGCGGACATGCTCGCGGGCAAGAACCTGCGCGGCATGATCGTCTATACCGAGGCCGACTACTGATCGATCGTCACCGTCGGACGGCCCGACACCGGAGCATCGGTGTCGGGCCACTGTGACTTCCGGGGCGGTACGCCGAGCCGACTTCCGGGGCCGTACGCCGAGCCGCGAATACCTCAACGGCGGGCGAACAATGCTATTCGCTGATCGCGGCTCCGTTCGAGATGTTCGCGCATGTGCTGCCGAGCCGACGCCTCGTCGCGGGCTCGAATCGCGTCGAGAATGCATTGGTGTTCGGCGTTGAGCAATTCGGGTTCACCGTAGTTCGACGGTGGCCCACTGTCGTAGATACGTAGCTGAGTGGTCAGTCGGATCAGTAGCGAGGCAATCGTCGTGTTGTGAGCTGCCTGCCACATGGCTTCGTGGAATTTGAAGTTCGCCGCCCTGATTTGTGATCCTTCCGTTGCTGCGCAGCAGAATTCGTGAAGTCCGTCGAGCCGGGCGAGGTCCAGTGCACTGTGCGCGAGAGCGGCAGCGCCTGCCGCTTCCGATTCGAGGGCAACCCTGGCCGCGTAGATTTCGATCACGTCTTCGGGGGTACCCGACCGGACTCTGAACCCCCGCGCTGCGCGTTCGAGGAGGCCGTCGTGGGCGAGCCAGTTCAAGGCTTCGCGGATCGGCGTCCGGGATGCGCCGTACGTCTCGCACAACTGGGTCTCGTGGAGTGGCGCACCCTGGGGGAACTTTCCCTCCAGGATGTCCGCGCGTAAGCGTAGATACTGCCTCGACGTCGTATCGGAGCGCCCCAGCGCGGCCTCGGGCACCAGAAGATCGGTGCTGTTCGTCTCGTCTTCGGCGCCCATGAGTCCCCGTTCGTCATTCGCTGTGTGAAGCAGATGTGATTATGCCATCGACGACAAGCGAGTACTTGCGTATACGCTAGTACTCGCTTAAGTTCGTGAAGGTGAATATCGAGTCGGGAGGGACGTCACCGTGACCAAGTCGCCATTGATCGGCGCTCAGGCGCTCCATCAGCTGCTGCGCGCAGACGGCGTCGTCGTACTCGACGCGACCGTGCATTTTCCGGCGCCGAGGTTCGACGGTGACTATCGGCCGGAATCGGGCTACGGCGGCTGGCTCGATGCGCACATCCCGGGGTCGCGACACGTCGATCTGATGAGCACGATGTCCGCCCGGCAGGCGGCGCTGCATTTCACCCGTCCGAGTGCGGAGCAACTGCAATCGGACCTGGCCGAGTTCGGTGTCGAGGCGGGCTCGACCATCGTGGTCTACGACCAGGGTTCGATGACCTGGGCGTCGCGGTTGTGGTGGGTACTGCGCAATGCGGGCATCGACGCACAGGTGCTCGACGGCGGGATCGCCGCCTGGGCTCAGCTCGCCCTCCCTGTCGAAACCGGGGTCGGTGCCGCACCGGCTCCGGCCTCGACGCGGTGGAACACTGCCGATCTCGGACTCTGGGCGGACAAGGATCAGGTTGCGGCAATATCGAACGGGGCCGCCGTAGGCACGCTCGTGTGTGCGTTGTCGTCCGAGCAGTTCGAGGGAACCGAGCGCACCAGATACTCGCGGCGTGGTCACATTCCGACGAGCCTGAACATCTCCGCCAAAAGCCTTCTCGACGACGACGGCAGGTTGCTACCGTTGCCGGAGGTCGCCACTCGAACCGAACCGGTACTCCGGGACCGGCAGGACCCCGTCGTGATCTATTGCGGTGGTGGAGTTTCGGCGTGTCTGACGGCGCTCGCTCTGGTGTCGAACGGTCACGGCGACGTGAAGATCTACGACGGTTCACTCGAGGAATGGACGGCCGACATGGCTGCGCCGCTGGTCGTTTCGGGGGCTGCGGGTGACCAGCGATGTCGTTGACAATTGATTCTCCCGACCTTCATCCACGCACTCGCTTTGAGGAACATTCATGTCTGACACCCGTTACGCCGACACCGCCGCTGATGCTCTGCTCGCATTGCGAGCCCAGGTCCCACTGGTCCAGTCGCTGACCAACATAGTTTCGGCCAACTTCGTCACCAACGTTCTGCTGGCAGCCGGGGCCAGCAATGCGCACATCGACAACGTGCACGAAGCAGCCGGTTTCGCTGCGATTGCCGGGGGAGTGCTGATCAACCTCGGTACACCGGACGACGGGACGGCGGAAGCATTCGTTCTCGCTGCCGAGGGCGCCCGCGCTGCCGGAACCCCCTGGGTGCTCGACCCGGTCGGCGTCGGCGGACTGCCATGGCGCAGCTCAATTGCGCTGGACCTGTTGAAGTCTCACCCGACGGCGATCCGAGCGAACGGCTCCGAGGTCATCGCGCTGGCCGGGCTCGGCGGTAACACGCGCGGCGTCGACAGCTCGAACGATTCCGCCGACGCCGTTCCCGCTGCGCTGTCTCTTCTCGCGCACACCGACGCCGTATCGGCGTCCGGCCCGGTCGACTACCTCGTCGGACGTGGACGCTCGGGCGAGGTCGAAGGCGTGCGGATCTCCGGGGGCAGCGCCCTGTTGCCGCGTGTCACGAGTACCGGCTGCTCGCTCGGCGCTCTGGTTGCGGCGTACGTCGCGGTGACGGACACGGCCCTCGACGCTCTGATTGCCGCGCACACTCACGTCGCGGTGGCGTCGGAGATCGCGGAGGAGAATTCGTCCGGGCCAGGGTCGTTTGCCGTCGCCTACCTCGACGCCTTGTACTCCGTGGATGCCGACACCATCCGGTCCCGTGCCCGGATCGAGCAGTTCGCACTTGCGGCTGGTGCGCAGAACTGATGGGCGTCAAGACATTCTGGTATCTCACCCAGGCGGACGGCGACTATCCGTGGAGCCCTGGCGGTCTGTTCCCGGTGAGCGGTGCCCGGCAGATCGAGCTGGCCAAGGCGGTAGAGGACGGCGGATTCGAGGGTGCGTTGGTGGCCACCTGGCCCAATGACCCGTTCGTCTCGGCTACCTGGGCGGCGGCGCACACCACTCGGATGAAGTTCCTGGTGGCGGTGTACGCCAACATGACGCCGGCGCGTCTGCTGGCAGAGAAGGCATTGACCTTCGACGCTTTCAGTGGCGGTCGATTGATGATCAACTCCGTCAACGGGCGGGAGAACATTCTGATCAAGTACGACATGAATGTTCCGCACGACGAACGGTACGAACTGGGCGAGCAGTACTGGGCGGATTTCCGCAGGCTCTACGGCGAAGGAACCGAGTCCAACTTCCCCAATACTCCGCTGCGGATCGATGCGCCTGCCGCACATCGGGTTCCGCTGTGGGGAACCGGTGATTCGCCTGCAGGCCTGGCTAATTCGGGGAAGGTGCTCGACACCTACCTGGCGATGTTGCGGGAAACGTCCTTCATCGAGGATAAGTTCGCCGCTGCCCGCGACGCCGCGACCGCCGCGGGCCGGGAGTTCACCGATTTCGGTGCCCTCACCGGCGTCATC
The DNA here is from genome assembly GCF_049739425.1 of Rhodococcus sp. 27YEA15. NCBI lineage: Bacteria > Bacillati > Actinomycetota > Actinomycetes > Mycobacteriales > Nocardiaceae > Rhodococcus > Rhodococcus sp. 27YEA15. The sequence goes on along the minus strand of NZ_JBMHHW010000001.1, from coordinate 2,739,854 downwards.
GTGCGGCCCACCGCCGACGAGGCCCGCGAGCGATTCCGGTCACTGTTCGAGAAGACCGGCGTCGAGCAGATCGCGCACGTGCTCGACAACGCGGTGCGCCGACGCACTCACGGGGCGCAGGACTTGAAGACGTTCACCGCTCGCGACGCACAGCGGCAAGGGTGGGCGGACACCATTGCCGCCGGGGAACTACCCGAACCGGATGACCTCTACGTCGGAGATGGCTTGTACGCCGGGATCACCGCGTGGTCTCCGCTGGACATCTTCGGAACCGGATCGTCCGCCGTCTACTACGTCGGCGATCCCGATTCGATCACGGACTCGGTGCGAACGCTGCGGTCACGAACCGGCCTGACGGCACTGATCCTGGCCGGTTGGCCGCTGATCGAGGAGTCGGAGCACGTCGCGGAGCACCTGATTCCGCGATTCGACGCGCTGGACTGACCTCACCGCTGCGGTGACGACTCACGCCGGAGGATCGCGGTTCCCAATCCGAGTGTGCTGCGCAGGAATTCGGCGACCACCTCGACGTCGGCAGCGGTGCAGTCGAGGACGATCTTGATCTCGACGTCACGTTTGACCGCGTCGGCGATGACGGCGGCCGCGACGACTCCCGTGCCGTCGGCGGATCCGAACACGTCGATGCCGGCGCCGTCGCCGCCGGCGGTGCCCTCGAGGTAGCCGTAGTCCAGCGGATAGACGATGTGCGGGTATCGAGGGTGGGGGAACCCTCGCGGCCGGTCGATCACCAGACCGGACGTGGCTGTCAGGTGATCGAGGGTTGCGAAGAACCCGTCGCCGCTACCGGTGTTCACGCAACAGTTGGGTCGTGGTGATACCGGCCAATGCGCGGACGTCGCGAGCGAGGTGTGACTGATCGGCGTACCCGGCCGCCGTCGCCAACTCGGCGAGCGGGGACGAGTGAGCCCGGCTCGAACTCAGCACGTTCTGCATGCGTTGTACCTTCTGAATCATCTTGGGAGACAGTCCGATCGTCACCGAGATCGTACGCCGAAACTGACGTTCGGAAACTCCGAGATCAGCGCTGATGGTGCGGACCGGGCTGTTGGGAGAACCGGTGAGGGCCGCGAATCCCCGCTCGGTGGTGTCGTCGTGGCGTGGGTGCGGCCACAGTGCCCGTAGCAGGGTGTCGTCGACGAATCCTTCGCGTAGAGCGTCGGCGAGAATACGTGACTGTCTGGACGTGAGCACGTCGTCGAAGGCGACCTTCCGATCTTGAACGGCGTCGGCGTCTGTTCCGAGCAGGGCCCGTAGCGCCGGCGGTGAGATCCGAAGCCCCCACACGGTGGTTCCCGGATCGAAGGAGACGAGATCGGCTGTGGTGGCCGGACCGACCAGCCAGGACCGCCCGGTGCTGTCGGCGATGAAATCGGCGCTCAGGTCAGGCAGGATTCGCTTGGGCACCTGAAGCCGAGATGCGCTCGTGGTACTGCGCCAGAGCGCTCGAAACGACGCTCTTGGCCCGGCGAACGGGATTTCGGCATATCGATGGCCGTTTTGTTCAAGACTCGTCGCACCGTCCCGGCTACCGTCAGTGGAGAAGGCATCGGTGGCGGTCATCGAACAATCGTCACATATCCGCCGATGTCATCTCGAATCGAATTGCTTCGTTACCGGAAAACAGGAGAAATACCGTGCCCGTCTCCCCGAAACTCGACCTCGTCGGTATCGTCACCAGTGACCTCGACCGCTCACTGGGCTTCTACCGGAGCCTCGGTCTCGATATTCCGCAGGTTCCGGCCGACAGTCCGCATGTCGAGTTCACCTTCGACAACGGACTGCGCCTTGCCTGGGATGCCACTTCCACCATCGTCGGTTTCGACCCTGATTTTGTCGTGGTCGAAGGTCGGCATCCGGTTGCGTTGGCATTCGATTTCGGTACGCCCGCCGCGGTGGACGAGGCGTATTCACGGATCACCGCCGAATACGCCGGTCACCGGGAGCCGTTCGACGCGGTGTGGGGACAGCGGTACGCCGTCCTGCTCGATCCCGACGGAAACACCGTGGATCTGTTTGCCGCGATGTAGGTCTCGACGAGAGCGGTGGTGCCGTACCGATCAGTGCAGCCTGCCAAGCCCGATCAGTGCCGGCCCCACCACTGACTCGCAGGTCACCAGGCGTTCAGCGTGTCCAGGATCTGACCGCGCGCCTTGAACAGCTCGGAACTCCAGTACGGCCACGAATGGGTGCCGTTCGACGGAAAACTGTAGGTGGCGGGTATCCCGAGTGAGCTCAACCGAACCTGAAATGCGCGGGTGTTGAGAAGCGCGAGACCTTCGAGGCCGATGGCACTGCCGGTGTTGACGTAGTCGATGGGCGTGCGTGGTCTGTCGAACTCGCCCGGCAGACCGCTGGCAGCCGAGATGTACATGGACAGGCCGGCCAGTTCGGGCGCGAATACGAACGGATCGTTACGCAGCCAGGCCGGGTTCCACGGCGGCCCCCACATGGCGTCCACGTTGTACCGGCCGGCACTGATCATGGCTACCCGCAGTGCTTCGCGCATTCCGGGAGCCGAGACGTTGAGGTACCCGGAGAGAGATCCCGCGAACTTGAACTGGTCACGGTGATAGGCCGCCAGCGTCAATGCGGCGCTGCCGCCCATGGACAACCCGAGAACACCGTTGTTGGTCCGCGACACCCCACGAGTGGCAAGGTACGCCGGAAGCTCTCGGGTCAGAAAGGTCTCCCATCTGTAGGTGACCGGTTGATTGTTGAAATTGCTGGCCGAGTACCAGTCGGAGTAGAAACTCGACTGGCCACCGACAGGCATGACCAGAGTGAGATTGTCGTTGCGGTATTGATCGAGAGCATTCGTCTCGAAGCTCCACGCGTTGCGATCGTCGCGGGCCCGCAGTCCGTCGAGGAGGTAGAGGGCGGCAGTTCCTCCGCGCGCCGCCCACTGGATCTGGACCTTGATCGGTCCCATGGACGAATCGACGAACACCTCCTCGAACCCGCCTGCAGGTGCAGTGCGAGCAGGTGCGGCGTCGGCGACGGCACCGCCGAGGACGAGTGCGGTCAGCGGGAGCACCAACGCCGCGGCCAGTACGGCGGCTGTCTTGCGTTTCAGTCGGCGACCTGACCGGTGCCATGCAGTTCTCACCTGTGTACCCCCACCCTTCGGTGGTTGCCCACCGAACTCGCACCGGCCCCCGTGGCGCGGAATTGAGGACGACATTAGGTTGAGAGCCCTCCGCGACACCTTTCCGTTACTTTTTCGTGACCATACGGGTCCGGTTCGGGTTGTATGCCGATAATCCGGGTGGTCACGACACCGGAGGATCGCCGTCCGCCGGGCGATGTCCTTCGGAGCGGCCACGGACCGAGGTCTCGTCCACGGGCCACCCACCCTCGATCAGATGTTCACGAACACGCGCCACGTCCGCCTCGTGCGGCATCGAGTCGGTGAACTTCGTGATCAGGACACCGATGTCTATCGGGTCTGCCGGTATCGGATACTCCGCCAGCAGAGCGGCACTCAGTTCGGCGACTTCGTCGTCGGACAGCTGACGTCGGAGCAGGGCTATCAGCGGCACGTAGTCCTGCTCCGGGAAGCCGTTGGGATACCCGGCTCGGAGCCAACCGAGTATCGACGCCAGCAGAGGTGGAAGAGCCACGAACGCTGATCAGATCGCGTCGAGGTCGGCAAGTGGCCATCCCGCCGCGGCGAGTACCGAGGCGACCCGGGCAATGTCGTCGTCCGAGGGGCTCTGCGCCGTCACGTCGGCGATCTGAGCGCTGATCTCGTCCGCGGAAATGATCCGATCACCGGTCTCGTCGTTCAATTCGGCCAACGCCGCGCCTACGGCGATCTGGTGAACCTGAGCGTCGGTGAGCTTGCGCCGCAGCAACGCGATCAAGGGAATTCGATCCTTCGGCGGGATACCGTCGGGGTATCCAGCTCGCAACCAGTCGAGGATCGATTGGGGAAATGAAGGGATGGGAGTGGTCACAAGGGTCTCTTTCGTTCCGGTGGGCGGCGATGCCCGCGCAAGATCAGAAGATCGTGATACCGAAGGTGTGACTGAGGAAATCCTGCATGATGTACAGGATTCCGGTGACGATAGCGCCGAGGACCACGACGAAGCAGGCAATGCCGGCAGTGACGGCAACCGGATTGCGAGTGGCGACAGCACTACCGGTGGCGTCCGGGCTTCCACCGCGACCCGAGTCCAGGAACTTCAAGCCGACGGCGAAAATCGCCGGTAGCCCGGCCCCCAAGAGCAATCCCACCAGGACGACCTGCCACAGCGAGTCGACCGTGTCTTTCAAGATGTCCATGTCGATTCTCGCTTTCAGGCTTTGACGTCGGTGTGTGAGCGGGCGTCGGGTCCGGGAACCTCAGCCGGAGTCAACCCGCCGTCCCAATCGGCATTGACGTTGTTCGGGTCGATCGGTGCTTGGCGCGAGCGCAGGTACATCCAGGCAGCCATCGCGATCAGGACCGCGAATACGACCAGCACGCCGGGAAGTCCACCGACGAGGTTCGCCAGCCCCCAGCACAGCGCTCCCACGACGGCAGCCGACGGGAGGGTGATCACCCAGGCCACCGCCATCCGGCCGGCTACGCCCCAACGCACCTCGGCGCCTTTGCGGCCCAATCCGGTTCCCATGATCGAGCCGGTTGCAACGTGCGTGGTGGACAGCGGGAGTCCGAGATGGCTCGAGGTCAAAATGATGGCGGCCGACGACGCTTCGGCTGCCATGCCTTGAGGTGCGGAAATCTCGACGAGACCCTTGCCGAGGGTGCGAATGACGCGCCAACCACCGAGATACGTTCCGGCGGCAATCGCGAGCGCGCAGGTCAGCTTCACCCAGAACGGCATCTCGGCGTCAGGTGTGAGAGTGCCATGGGCAACCAGGGCCAAGAAGATGACACCCATGGTCTTCTGCGCGTCATTGGTGCCGTGCGCCAGGGACACGAGCGATGCCGAGCCGATCTGGCCGAGTCGGAAGCCCTTCTCTTTCGATTCACCACCGACGGTGGAGGTGATCCGGTAGACGAGCCAGGTGCCGACTGCCGCCACCAGACCCGCGACGATCGGAGCCAGCAGTGCCGGGATGACGACCTTGCTCAACACTCCGCTCCACGCCACACCACCCATGCCCAGTGAGGCGATCGCGGCGCCGATGAGGCCGCCGAACAATGCGTGCGAGGAACTGGACGGGATGCCGAGCAACCACGTCGCGAGATTCCAGATGATGCCGCCAACCAGGCCGGCAAAAACGATGGTGAGTAGCGCTTGGCCACCCACATTTCCGAGGTTCACCACACCTTTGGCCACGGTGGCAGCAACCTCGACCGAGAGGAAAGCTCCGACCAGGTTCAAGCTGCCGGACAGCGCAACGGCCACCTTGGGCTTGAGGGCACCGGTTGCAATCGACGTGGCCATTGCGTTGCCGGTGTCATGAAAACCGTTGGTGAAGTCGAACCCCAGAGCGGTTACGACGACGACGAGTAGAACGATGAGTTCCGCATTCACGAGAAGTCATGTTCCAACACCACCCCGCCGCACATCGAGTCGAAAAGTGGGCATTCCTCGATATTTCGGCCAATCGGCACCAATTGTTCATCTTGCAAGGGCCGGTTGTTCGCATTGAGACGGATCGAGTGTGTTCGCTCACCGGTGGATGTGGCTGGAACAGTCGAACGGGCCTACTCTCGGGTGATGGGGCTCGGAGACGAAAAGACCATCTCGGTGACCACGTTTCACAAGAACGGCGACGGTGTTGCGACGGCGACGTGGATCGTTCCACTCGCCGACGGCCGGGTCGGTTTCTCGACGTCGTCGACATCGGGTAAAGCGAAGCGACTACGTAACAACGCCCACGTCACGGTGGTGCCCTGTGACAGCCGAGGGAAGGTGAGGGCCGGAGCCTCGCCAGTCGGTGGCACCGCGCAGTTGGTGACGTCAGGGGCGGCGTTGGGCGAAGTCGTCGCGAAAGTGAAGGCGAAGTACGGAGTGCTCGTCCCATTGTCGAAATTCTTTGCCACCGTTCAGAACCTGAGCAAAGGCAAGGGCAAGGCGCCGTACGCCGACGCCGCAGTGATCATCTCCGTCGACACCTGACGGAGCCGCGCACGCTCCCACGAGGAGATGTAGTGATGGTGCACAAGCTGGTCGTCGATGTGATGCCCGGGTCGGCACGCAGCAAGCCCGACCCCATTCCCGCCCCACGTACCCCGAGATTCCTGCTTCGCGGTCAAGGCGCCGTTCCATCTGCCATCGACGGCGTGTGGTACCCCTGGAACACCGACATACTGACCGAACTTCGGACCCTGATCGCCGCCGTGTCGCTGAGAATCGGCTCGGTGACGCGCATCGCTTTCGCGTGGGACACCGTCGGTGTCACGCGTGTACGAATCGACGAGGGCGACGGAATCGAGATTCGGGGCCCGTACCCCGGACAACCCTCGGACCTGGTCTACCTGGACTCGGCGTCGGGCTGTGCGCTCGCCTTGATGGTCATCCCCCCGTACACCGACCCCGAGCGAGGGAACGTCATCATGCAGGCAATCGTCGATCCGCTGAAGGGTGACGCATACCGAGTGCAGTAGACGGTTCCGTGGTACCTGGTGCGTCCCACCGCCAGGGGTGTCCGTTTCGAGCAGGCTGGTCGTAACCGGTGACGCGGTAGTCGTCGCTGGATAATGTCGCAGCCATGGACCTTCATCTCACGGGTAAACGCGCGATAGTCACCGGCGCAAGCAAAGGCATCGGGCTGGCCGTCGCCAGAGCACTGGCAGCAGAAGGTGTCGACATCGCCGTGCTTGCGCGCACCACCGAGACCGTGGAAGCCGTCGCGCGCGATCTGGCATCGGAGTTCGGTGTCCGCGCGCTGGGCGTCTCCGCCGACACCCGGGACGAGGATTCGGTCCAGTCCGCTGTCACGCGCATCGCCGACCAGTTCGGCGGCGTCGACATCCTCGTCAACTCCGCGGCCACCCCCTGGAGTGCAGGCGCACCGACCGACTTCGCGGCGACCACCGACGACGTCGTGCGCGAACAGATCGAAGTGAAAGTGCTGGGCTATCTTCGGACCGCACGCGCGGTGACGCCGTACCTCGTCGAGCAAGGGTGGGGGCGGATCATCAACATCAGTGGACTCGGTGCGCGCCAGGCGTCGTCCATCGCGCAGACCATTCGCAACGTGAGTGTGTCCGCATTGACGAAAAACCTGGCAGACGAGTTGGGGCCCAAGGGAATCAACGTCACCGTCGTCCACCCTGGAGTGACACGCACGGAACGGTTGACCGCCCGGATCGCGAAGGAAGCGATCGACTCCGGAAAGACGGTAGCGGAGATCGAGGCCGGAATCGCGACCAACTCACTGCACCGGATCATCGACGCCGCCGAGGTCGCGGACGTAGTCACGTTCCTCGCCTCGCCGCGCAGTGTGGGGATCACCGGCGATGCCGTCGCCGTAGGCGGCGGAGTCCCCGGGCCGGTGTACTACTGAGCGGAGTCGGCCATCAGATGACCGTCGCAAGGGTGTCGTTGTCGCGCAGCTCGCCGGACAGTAGCGTCACACGTCCATCGCGACGTCGTCGATGTCCGCCACGGTGCCGTCCCCAGCGAGAATGCTCTGGTAGTTCCGGAGTCGGTGCTTGTCGATGTCGGTTGCTCTGATCCCACGGTTGCAGCACCCGAAGACCGCAACCTGCGCCTTGTCGAGTCCCGCCGTTTTCGGAAATGTTGCCGGATGGAACGCATGTCGTCACGCTCTCCAGCAGCCTGGACCACATGGTCGACGGCGTTCGGCACTGTAAACGCGACAGGTCGGGTACACGCACCTGTCTGCACGTTGCCCGGACTCACGGTGTGTCATCGCCGATCGTCCGGACCCGGGCCGCGGACGGTGCGCTGCGGAGCCGGTGTGGGCTTCCGGGCACGCGGAGACCCGATCCGTCGTCCGCCGGTGTCGAGGTGCCCATTGTCGGTGTCGCCGGGGGAGAGGTGACCCGACCCAGACGACGCCGCCCGACCCACAGATGCGGGCCGGGCGGCTTCGGGCTAACGGAGCTCGACAGATGTCAAGTGCGGATCACACGTCGTAGTAGAGCTCGAACTCGTACGGGTGCGGACGCAGGTTGACAGGAGCGATTTCCTGCTCGCGCTTGATGGAGATCCAGGTCTCGATCAGGTCGGAGGTGAAGACGCCACCCTCGGTCAGGTACTCGTGATCCTTCTCGAGGTTGTTGATGACCGTCTCGAGGTTGGTCGGAGCCTGCGGGATGTTGCGTGCCTCCTCCGGCGGGAGCTCGTAGAGATCCTTGTCGACGGGAGCGAGGGGCTCGATCTTGTTCTTGATGCCGTCCAGGCCGGCCATCATCTGCGCGGCGAAGTTGAGGTACGGGTTACCCGAGGAATCAGGTGCGCGGAACTCGAGACGCTTGGCCTTGGGGTTGTTGCCCGTGATCGGGATTCGGACGGCCGCCGAGCGGTTGCGCTGACTGTAGACGAGGTTGATGGGGGCTTCGTAGCCCGGCACCAGACGGTGGTACGAGTTGATCGTCGGGTTGGTGAACGCCAGCAGCGACGGGGCATGGTGCAGGATGCCGCCGATGTAGTGGCGGGCCATGTCGGACAGGCCTGCGTAGCCGGACTCGTCGTGGAAGAGCGGCTTGCCGTCCTTCCACAGCGACTGGTGCACGTGCATGCCCGAGCCGTTGTCACCGAAGAGCGGCTTCGGCATGAAGGTGGCCGACTTGCCGTGCTGCCACGCGGTGTTCTTGACGATGTACTTGAACAGCTGCAGGTCGTCCGCTGCGGCGAGCAGCGTGTTGAACTTGTAGTTGATCTCCTGCTGTCCGCCGGTGCCGACCTCGTGGTGGCCGCGCTCGAGCTCGAAGCCGGCGTTGGTCAGGTTGGTGGAGATCTCGTCGCGCAGATCCACGTAGTGGTCGTACGGTGCGACGGGGAAGTAGCCGCCCTTGGCGCGGACCTTGTAGCCGAGGTTCGGGGAACCGTCGGCGTTGGTCTCGGCGCCGGTGTTCCAGGAACCGGACACCGAGTCCAGCTCGTAGAACGCGGAGTTCATGCCGGAGTCGTAGCGAACCGAGTCGAAGATGTAGAACTCGGCCTCGGCGCCGAAGAATGCGGTATCCGCGATGCCGGTGCTGACCAAGTACTCCTCGGCCTTGCGGGCGACGTTACGCGGGTCGCGGCTGTAGGACTCCCGGGTGAACGGGTCGTGGACGAAGAAATTGATGTTGAGCGTCTTCGCCTTACGGAAAGGATCGATCTGTGCGGTGGTGACGTCGGGAAGCAACATCATGTCCGACTCGTGGATCGACTGGAAGCCGCGGACGGACGAACCGTCGAACGCGAGACCGTCCTCGAAGACGTCCTGGTTGAAAGCAGACGCGGGAATGGAGAAGTGCTGCTGAACGCCGGGCAGGTCGCTGAACCGAATGTCGACGTACTCGATGTTCTCGTCCGCGATGTACTTGATGACCTCTTCGGCCGTGGTGAACGCCACGCTTGTGCTCCTTAAGTCGCTTCAGCCAAGTGATGTCGGTTGAATCCGTCGAGGCAGACGGTAGGGATCTGGTGTTGCCCGCTCGTCAACCCTTTGTTTCGCCAGTGTTACGTGTCGAGGCATCCTGGGGATTTCCGGGATAGATGTGACTGGCCACACACGGAAATGTCAGCAATCTGGACTACTGTGCCGCGACGCCTATCCTTGACAGCATGGCACGTATCACCGGATCTTGGCTCTCTGGGCCTGAAGCAGCTCTGCCGAAGTCCGCCGACGGACGCGAGCAGTCCTACCGCGGCGAATTGCTCGGTTTCCCGCAGGAAGGTCCGGGATCGCTCGTCGGGTCGGGTCGTCGGCTCTTCGCTCTGCTACTGGACTGGTTGATGGCCGTAGGAGTTTCCGCGCTCATCACCGGTGATTTCTTCGACGGCAAGACCTCCACCATCACCCTCATGGTTTGGTTCGCAGTCGGTGTCGTCACCGTGTCACTGTTCAACTTCACTCCCGGCCAGTTCGTCGCGGGATTGCAGGTGGCGCGAATCGAAGGACCGATCCGCGTCGGATTCCTGCGTGCACTCGGTCGGCAAGCCCTTTTGGTGTTCGTCATTCCGGGAACGATCACCGACATCGACGGTCGTGGCATGCAGGATCGGGCTACGGGGACCCTCCTCGTCCGATCCCGCTGACGCGGTACTGACAATGACGAAAGGCCCGAGTCCGGTTGGACTCGGGCCTTTCGTCGTACACAGATGTGTCAGCGGCGCCGGATGGTGCGCTGCATACCCTTCATCTTCGCGCCACCAGGCATCGGACCCTTGGGGAGGGCTGCTCCACCTCCACGCGAGCTGATCGCTGCCAGGCGACCTTCGATATTGTCCATTCGCTTGGTATCGATGTTGCGCGGCAACTTCGTCAGGTGACGTTGCAGCTTCGAGAGCGGAATCTGCCCGTCGTCGTTACCGATGACGATGTCGTAGATCGGGGTGTCGCCGATGAGGCGGGCGGTCTTCTTCTTTTCCTGCGCCAGGAGAGCCTTGACGCGCTGCGGTGCACCCTCGGCCACCAGAATGACACCCGGGCGGCCGATCACGCGGTGAACGGCGTCGAGCTGGGTGGTGCCGGCAACGGCATTGGTGACCCGCCACGCGCCACGCATGTTGTCCAGCGCCCACGCAGCGGCACCGGCCTGTCCCTCGGCTTTCTTGTACACCGATTTCTGCACGCGGCGTCCGAAGATGATGAACGCACCGAGCAAGCCGAAAACGATACCGATCGGCAGCAAGAACCACTGCAGACCCCAGACAAGGCCGAGCAGGAACATCACGAGCGAGACACCGACGAGGGTGCCGATCATCAGCGGCAGAAGGAGCTTGTCGTCCTTGCGCTGCATCTGGAACGCCTGCCAGAGCTGTGACCTGCGCTCCTTGGAAGCCTGCTTGCGGGCAGCCTTCGCTGCAGCCTTCGCTTCTTTGGTGGGCTTGCCCTTACCGGATTTACTGCCGTTCGCCATGGTGCCAGGATACGTCCACTGCTCTGCGCCTTTATTAACCGCCCAGGGTTAATAAAGGCGCACGGCAGAAAAACGATCAGCGAGCCAGGCGTGCCATCAGCGAGCTGGCTTCCTGGGAAGCGTCGCCGCCTTCGGTGAGGTGGCGTTGGGCCTCGGGGAGTTCACGGCCGTGATGGGCCATGGCCTGGGCGTAAAGGCGTCCGGCGCGGTACGAGGAGCGGACCAGTGGACCGGCCATGACGCCGGCAAAGCCCATTTCCTCGGCGGTCTTGGAGTGCGCGACGAACTCTTCGGGCTTGACCCACCGCTCGACGGGATGGTGCCGCGGTGAGGGGCGCAGGTACTGGGTGATGGTGAGGATGTCGCAGCCGGCTGCGTGCAGGTCGGCCATTGCCTCGGTGACCTCTTCGGGGGTTTCGCCCATGCCGAGGATCAGATTGGACTTGGTGACCAGCCCGTACTCGCGGGCAGCGGTGATGACGTCGAGGCTGCGCTGGTAGCGGAACGCGGGCCGGATCCGCTTGAAGATGCGAGGCACGGTTTCGAGGTTGTGGGCGAGGACCTCGGGCCGCGAGGCGAAGACCTCGTCGAGGAGTTCGGGCTTGCCGTTGAAGTCGGGAACCAGATTCTCGACGCCGGTCCCGGGATTGAGTTCGTGAATCTTGCGGACCGTCTCGGCGTAGAGCCAGGCGCCACCGTCGGGGAGATCGTCGCGGGCGACGCCGGTGATGGTGGAGTACCGCAGACCCATGGCCTGAACGGATTCGGCGACGCGGCGGGGTTCGTCGCGGTCGAGGGCCTCGGGTTTGCCGGTGTCGATCTGGCAGAAGTCGCAGCGGCGGGTGCACTGCTCGCCGCCGATGAGGAAGGTGGCTTCTCGGTCTTCCCAGCATTCGTAGATGTTGGGGCAGCCGGCCTCTTCGCAGACGGTGTGCAGGCCTTCGCGTTTGACCAGGCCCTTGAGTTCGGAGTACTCCGGTCCCATTTTGGCGCGGGTCTTGATCCAGTTGGGCTTGCGCTCGATCGGAGTCTCCGCGTTTCGGATCTCGAGGCGGAGCAGCTTACGACCTTCTGGGGCGATAGTCACGACGTCGATCGTACGCTCGTCGCATGGGGAGGCCCGGGCCGGGGAAGGCCTCTCAGCTGTACTGAACAGTAGTGAACGTCGGTGTCGTGGCGAGGGCCTCGAACGCGACACGTTCTATATTTCGTTCTGTGACCTCGAGCTTCCCGTCGAGGGCGGCGATGACGGCCTCGGTGACTGCCGGGGTGACTTCCTCGACGGTAACGTCGCGACCCAATTCCCTTGACAGAGAAGTAACTCCGGCATCTCGGATGCCGCAGGGAATGATGTTGTCGAAGCCGGTCAGTTCGGAATTGCAGTTCAACGAGAACCCGTGCAGGGCGACGCCGCGCTGCACTCGCACGCCGATCGCGGACACCTTCCGCTCGGGCAGCCACTGCCCGTCGGTCTGCCGAGCCGGAAGCCACACTCCCGACCGGCCCTCGACGCGGCCGCAGGTCAACCCCAGCGCGGTGCAGACCGTGATGAGTGCCTCCTCGATCCGTCGCACGTATCGCACCACGTCGACCGGCTCGGCGAGCTTGACGATGGGATATCCGACAAGTTGGCCCGGTCCGTGCCAGGTGATCTTGCCGCCTCGGTCGACGTCGATCACGGGAGTGCCGTCGACCGGACGGTCTTCCGGCTCGGTTCGACGGCCCGCGGTGTACACGGCTGGATGTTCGAGCAACAGCAGCGTGTCCTGCCCGATCTCCTGCGCCCGAGCGTCGGCCAGGTCGCGTTGACGGTCCCAGGCGGCCGTGTACTCGATCGTTCCGAGGTCCTCGACGACGATCGGGAGTTGCGAGGACCTGGCCGAAACTGCAGCGCTACTCATGACATCAGAGGTTACGCCCGATCCGCTACCTGTTCGACACCGCGCGTCGTCACCGACCCAGTGAGGCGTGCAGGGCCTCGCCGATCGTGTTGTGACGGAACGTGAATCCAGCGCTCTCGAGCACAGCGGGAACCGCTCGTTGGCCCGCGAGAATACCTGATTTCGCGAACTCGCCGACGACCGCCTCCAAGACGAACCCTGGAACCACCCATGGGGCCGGACGGTGCAGCACGCGCGCCATCGCGCGGTTGAACTGGGCATTGGTGACCGGCGCCGGCCCCGTCAGATTGACCGGCCCCGACACGGTGTCGGTGGTGAGCGCGAACGTGATCGCCGCTACTTCGTCGTCGAGGGAGATCCACGGAAAGTACTGACGCCCGTTACCCAGGCGCCCACCCAGAGCGAAGGAGTACAGCGGCCGTAACCGACCGATGATTCCACCGTGACCGGAAATCACGACGCCGGAGCGCAGATTGACCACGCGGGCACCGCCGTCCGCAGCGGGTTTCGTCGCCGCTTCCCAGTCGCGGCATACCGTCGCGAGGAAGTCCGTTCCGGGCGGGGCGTCTTCGTCGACGACGGTGTCTCCGGTGTCGCCGTAGTAGCCGACGGCGCCGGCATTGACGAGGACCGGAACGCCGGCGCGCACCACCGCTGCGGTGAGCACGTCGGTTGCCACGATCCGGCTGTCGCGGATGGCTTGCTTGTACGAACCGGACCACCGCTTGTCGCCGATTCCGACGCCACACAGATTCACGACAGCATCAGTGCTGTCCAGAACCGACGCGTCGAGGTGCGCGTGATCGGGGTCCCATTGCGACTCGCCCTGGCCGGACGGCGGCCGGCGAACCAGACGCACCACCTCGTGGCCGTCCGCGCGCAGCGAGGCCACCAAGGCCGTTCCGATCAAACCCGATGAACCGGCGATGACAATACGCATTCCGACAGCCTCCTCGATGACGACGTGCATGAAAGCGGAAAGGGCACCGTCTCCCAGTGGAGACGGTGCCCTCGCCGACGTGCTCTTGTGGCTACAGACCCAGATCTGCCTCGAACGAGGCCTCTTCCAGCCGCTGCTTCACCGTGGTGAGGAATCGACCGGCGTCGGCGCCGTCCACCAGGCGGTGATCGTACGTCAGAGGCAAGTAGATCATCGACCGGACACCGATCGACTCGTTACCGTTCTCGTCGGTGACGACCATCGGCCGCTTCACGATCGCTCCGGTTCCGAGCATAGCCGCCTGCGGCGGTACCAGGATCGGGGTGTCGAACAGCGCGCCCTGGCTGCCGATGTTCGTGATCGTGAACGTGCCACCGGACAGCTCGTCCGGCTTCAGGCCACCCGAGCGGGCGCGCTTGGCGAGGTCGGCGATGGCGCGAGCCAGACCGGCCAGGCCGAGGTCGCCGGCGTTTGTGGATGACGGGGGAGAGCAGACCCTGATCGGTGTCCACTGCGATGCCCAGGTGCTCGGCGTCGTAGTAGGTGATCTGCTTGGCGTCCTCGTCGTAGCTGGCGTTGACGTTGGGGTGCGACTTGAGCGCCTCGACGACAGCCTTGGCGAAGAACGGGAGGAACGTCAGATTGACGCCTTCACGCTCGATGAACCCGGCCTTGGCACGTGCCCGCAATGCGACGATCTTGGTGACGTCGACCTCGAAGGTCTGCGTGAGCTGCGCGGTGGTCTGCAGCGATTCGCGGGTCTTCTTGGCCGTGATCTGACGGATCCGGTTGGCCTTCTGCGTGGTTCCGCGCAAGTGTGCCAGTTCAGGTCGAACTCCGGCTGTGGCGGCGGGTGCTGCCGCCGGTGCTGCGGCAGCGGGTGCAGGTGCGGCGGGTGCGGCTGCCGGAGCCTTCTGCGCCTCGGCGGCGGCGAGCACATCCTGCTTACGGATGCGTCCACCGACGCCGGTGCCGGTGACCGTCGACAGGTCGACGTTGTTGTCGGTGGCGAGCTTGCGAACGAGCGGGGTCACGTACGGGCTGCTGTCACCGGAAGGCTTCGGTGCTTCCGCGGCCGGTGCGGAGGCCGGCGGTGCGGCCTTCGGAGCCGGAGCCTTGGGAGCTTCTGCCTTGGGAGCTTCTGCCTTGGGAGCTTCTGCCTTGGGAGCGGGAGCAGCCTTCGGGGCTTCTGCCTTCGGTGCCTCCGCCTTGGGCGCAGGTGCTGCCGGGGCAGCGGCGGCGGGTGCGCCCGAGCCGACGACGGCCAACTGGCCGCCGATCTCGACGGTGTCGTCTTCCTGCGCGTTGATCTCGAGCAGAACGCCGGCGACGGGAGACGGAATCTCGGTGTCGACCTTGTCGGTCGAGACCTCGAGAAGAG
This sequence comes from Rhodococcus sp. 27YEA15, assembly GCF_049739425.1. Taxonomy (NCBI): domain Bacteria; kingdom Bacillati; phylum Actinomycetota; class Actinomycetes; order Mycobacteriales; family Nocardiaceae; genus Rhodococcus; species Rhodococcus sp. 27YEA15. The sequence goes on along the minus strand of NZ_JBMHHW010000001.1, from coordinate 2,724,615 downwards.
GCTCGTCCACGGCAACCTCGTCACCAACAGCCTTGAGCCAGCGGGTGACGGTGCCTTCGGTGACGGACTCACCCAGCGCGGGCATGGTGACTGCGGTGCCGTCGGCGGAACCGCCGGACGCTGCCGGTGCCTCCTCGGCCGCAGGTTCCTCGGCGACCGGTTCGGGTTCAGCTTCGGGCTCGGGTGCGGCTTCGGCCGCGGGAGCGGATGCTTCCTCGGCTGCGGCGGGCGCCTCACCGGCTTCACCGATCACGGCGAGTTCGCCGCCGATGTCCACGGTGTCGTCTTCCTGCGCGACGATCTTGGTCAGGACACCGGCGACGGGAGACGGAATCTCGGTGTCGACCTTGTCCGTGGAGACTTCGAGCAAGGGTTCGTCGACTTCGACCGTGTCTCCTTCCTGCTTGAGCCACCGTGTGACAGTTCCCTCGGTGACGCTCTCACCTAGGGCTGGCATCTGGACGGAGAAGGCCATGTCTTTTGACTCCTCGACAGTTGTGTTCGGGTTTGTTGAGTTCTTGTCGACTTGTGGTCGCAAAGCGTACTGCTCGTGTGTTGCGCGCGACGTGCGGCTACGTCGTGTTCTTATGCCGATGTCGACGCGCAGGCGCGGCGTCACCGTCGTTCATCTTTCCATTGATACGCCGGGCGTGTCCGACGAGGGGGACGTCACCCGCGTCGAGAGTGACGTCTACTCGCTAGTAGTAAGGAACGGTTGAATGTCTGTAACGCGTCAAGTGAACCAAACGGTAGGTCCAACGCGGGCGTAACGGACATCGGCCTGGCAAACTTTTGTCAACGCCCAGGCATGGCCGCGGCTTCGGTTGGAGGAGGTACGAGCATGGGACTGTTCGACAGATTCAGGCGTCCGTCGCGCGCGTCGGTAGCGGCTGCGAAGGGAGACGCCGAGCATCTGGCCAATTGGGCGCACGCCCACGAAGGTGTGGAGGCCTACGTAGAACCTGAGACGACGGTTACGGAGATCACAGTCGTGCTGGTCGCGAAGGACGGCGAGTGGACCCGTCGTCGGGTAGGTGGCGAACGCGGCGCACGCAAACTCGGCGAAGATCTGAAGATTCCCGTCTACGACGTTCGCAAGACCGGGTATCCGCAGCGCATGCGCGATCACGACGAGCGTGCTCGGATCGAGCGTAAGCGCGCCCGCGAACGGGAGCTGAGGGACGGGGCGTGAGTTGCTGTGCGCCTTTGTCAACCGCCGGCGGTTGACAAAGGCGCACAGCAACTGGTCAGCCGTTGACCGCGATGTCCTCGAGGACGGCGATCATGGTGCGGACCGGAACACCCGTTCCGCCCTTGCCGGTGTAGCCCCACGGCCCGCCGGTGTTGTAGGCCGGCCCCGCGACGTCGATGTGCGCCCACTGCACGCCTTCGGGAACGAATTCCTTCAGGTAGTGAGCGGCGGCGAGCATGCCGCCCCAGCGGTGCGGGGTCACGTTGGCCATGTCGGCCACCTTGGAGGCGAGGTCGGCGCGCAGTTCCTCCGGTAGCGGCATCGCCCAGCCGTTCTCGCCCACACTCTGGGAAATGGATGCGACGCGATCGCGGAACTCGTCGGTGCCCATGACACCGGGGGTGCGGGTGCCGAGTGCAACCATCTGCGCGCCGGTGAGGGTGGCGGTGTCGATGAGGTAGTCGAGCTTGTCCTCGCCGGCGCGAACCATCGCGTCGGCCAGGACCAGGCGGCCCTCGGCGTCGGTGTTGATCACCTCGATGGTGGTTCCGCCGTACTGGGTCAGGACGTCGCCGGGGCGCTGCGCGGTAGCCGACGGCATGTTCTCGGCCATCGGCACGTAGGCGACGACGTTGACGGGCAGTCCGAGCTTTGCCGCCAGTACGACGGTGGTGATCACCGCGGCAGCGCCACCCATGTCGGAGGTCATGTTCTCCATGCCGGCCGCAGGCTTGATGGAGATTCCGCCGGTGTCGAACGTGATGCCCTTGCCGACCAGGGCGACCTTGCGGGCGCCACGCTTCTTCGACGCGTATTCGAGGCGGACCAGACGGGGCGGGCGGGACGAGCCCTTGCCGACGCCGACGATTCCGCCGTAACCACCCTTTTCGAGAGCCTTCTCGTCGAGGATCTGCACGGTGAGTCCGGCCTCGACGCCCAGTGCCTTGGCCCGTGCGGCGAACTCGGCCGGGAACAGGTGACTCGGCGGGGTGTTGACGAATTCGCGAGCACCGGCGACGGCTTCGGCGATCGCGACGGAGCGGGCCAACGTCGCCTTCGTGTCTTTGGTGCGTGGTGCGGTCACCAGCAGTTCGACCCGCGCCAGTGGAGCGGCTTCGGCGGCCGGGGCGGTCTTGACCGACTTGAACTCGGTGAAGCTGTAGGCGCCGAGCGCGAACCCTTCGGCCGTGGCGGCGAGATCGAGGGCGGAGAGTGTCGTGGCTGCGGTTTTGACCCCGACCAGTGACCGTGCTGCGGCACCGGACGACTTACGGATCTGCTCGCTGTCGAGCTTGTCCGCCGAGCCGAGGCCGACCGCGAGGACATAGGTCACGGCCAACGACGCCGGTGCGGGCACCCGGGTCAGCTGCTCTGGCTTGCCGCTCGCTCCGACGGCGATGAGGCTTTCGAGGATCTCGTCCAGTACGTCTTCGTCGACGATGCCGTCACCGAGAGTGATCTCGGGGCCGTCCGGGCTCGACGTCAGTCCGACGACCAGTACCTCGGCGCGCTTGCCCAAGGCTGCCGCGAGTACCAGATCGGGTACCGATGATCGGGCTGTACGAGTGCTCAAGATATCTCCTGCAGATGTGAGGGGGTTCGCGGATCTTTCGGCAAGTGCCTGAGTCGATGGTAGGCCCGGTGCCCGAATCCGCAGCAGGCGATACCTGGGGCGTCAGGAGTTCCCGGCCGACATGTTTCGGTGGCGTGAGTCGGATATGTTGTCGCCTATGACCGACGAACAACTGTTGCAAGGACCGATTCACGCCGTTCACGTCGAACTCGGTGCCACCTTCGCGCCTTTCGGTGGTTGGCAGATGCCGGTGTCGTACGCGGGTGTGGTGGCCGAGCACACTTCGGTACGCGAGAATGTCGGGCTGTTCGACGTGAGCCACCTCGGTAAGGCATCGGTGCGAGGTGAGGGCGCGGCGGAGTTCGTGAACTCGGCGCTGACCAACGACCTCGGCAAGGTCGGTTCGGGAAAGGCACAGTACACGCTGTGCTGCAACGAGTCCGGGGGTGTGATCGACGACCTGATCGCGTACTTCGTCAGCGACGACGAGGTGTTCCTGGTGCCCAATGCGGCCAACACCGCTGATGTGGTCGCTGCTCTGGTCGCTCGTGCGCCTGCGGGAGTCGTCGTGGAGAACCAGCATCGCGAGTTCGGTGTGCTGGCAGTGCAGGGTCCACGATCAGGGGCGGTGCTGAGGGCGCTCGGCCTGCCGACGGAGATCGAGTACATGGCGTTCGAGGACTCCGAACTCGGCGGACTTCCGATCCGGGTGTGTCGCACCGGCTACACCGGTGAGGTCGGTTACGAACTCCTGCCCCGCTGGAGCGACAGTGAATCGGTGTTCCGATCGCTGCTCGAGGTGGTACGGGCCGAGGGTGGGCAGGCTGCCGGGCTCGGCGCCCGGGACACGCTGCGAACCGAAATGGGATACCCCCTGCACGGGCACGAACTCTCGCTCGATATTTCGCCTCTGGAAGCGCGCTGTGGGTGGGCCGTCGGATGGAAGAAACCGACCTTTTGGGGCAAAGAGGCTTTGGTCGAGGAGAAGTCGGCAGGCTCGGCTCGGAAGCTCTGGGGGATCAAGGCCCTCGACCGCGGAGTGCTGCGCGCCGGTTTGAGCGTTCTTCGTGACGGTGCAGCCGTCGGAGAGACGACCTCGGGCACCTTCTCGCCCACCCTCAAGGTGGGAATTGCGTTGGCATTGCTCGATTCCGATGCTGCAGTGTCGCCCGGCGACGAGGTCGAGGTCGATGTTCGAGGTCGTGCACTGCGATGCGTCGTCGTGGCACCGCCCTTCGTGGACACCCATACCAAGTAACGGGTATTCCCGAGTTCGCTAGGATTGCCGCCATGACAAGTGCCGCCGAGTTCGCTCGCATCCAGAATCCGTCACCGAGGTCCGATGCCGAGCGTCGTGACATTTTGGCGGCACCCGGCTTCGGACGATATTTCACCGACCACATGGTCTCCGTCGACTACAAGCCCGACGCGGGCTGGCACAACGCCCAGGTACTGCCGTACGGGAAGATCGAGCTCGATCCCGCTGCGATGGTCCTGCACTACGGACAGGCCATCTTCGAGGGATTGAAGGCGTACCGGCAGCCGGGCGGCGAGATCAGCTCGTTCCGAGTCGCGGACAACGCGAAGCGTTTCGGTGAGTCCGCGCGACGGATCGCGATGCCCGAACTTCCCCCGGAGTTGTTCATCGACTCGATCACGGAGCTGATCGACGTGGACCTGGACTGGGTACCGGCCGCCGGTGGCGAGGACGCTCTGTACTTGCGTCCGTACATGTTCTCCACCGAAGGAAGCCTCGGCGTCCGGCCGGCAGCCGAGTATCGGTATCTGCTCATCGCCTCACCGGCCGGAGCTTACTTCCCGCGCGGAGTCAAGCCGGTCAGTGTGTGGCTGTCCACCGAGTACGTGCGCGCCGCTCCCGGCGGTACCGGAGCTGCCAAGTTCGCGGGCAACTACGCCGCATCCCTACTCGCTCAGGCGCAGGCCGCGGACGAGGGTTGCGATCAGGTGGTGTGGCTCGACGCCATCGAGCGGACGTACGTCGAGGAGATGGGTGGTATGAACCTGTTCTTCGTCTTCGGCTCCGGTCCGGATGCCCGTCTCGTGACGCCGTCGCTGTCCGGTTCGTTGCTGCCCGGTATCACTCGCGACTCGCTGCTCACGCTCGCCGCGGACTCCGGCTTCTCCGTCGAGGAACGCAAGATCAGCACGGACGAATGGCGCAGCGGTTGTATCAGCGGTGAGATCACCGAGGTGTTCGCCTGCGGTACGGCTGCGGTCATCACACCGGTCGGCCGAGTGAAGTCCGCGGAAGGTGAGTTCGTGATCGGTGACGGCGAGCCGGGCGAGGTAACCCTGGCGTTGCGGGACACCCTCACCGGTATTCAGCGCGGCACCTTCGCCGACACCCACGGCTGGATGACCAAACTTCACTGAACTACGTGGTCAAACGACTCAGGAAGTGGTCGGCGGTCTGATTCCGATGGCAAACCGTCGGCCGCCCGAACTCGGGCCGGCGGCTGCTCCGGTGTCCCTTCGAGGTGGACCAAGCATGGTTCGGTGCCGGCCCGCGCATCTGCGGGTCGGCACCTGATCGGTGAACAGGAGATCTGCTGCCACCGGACAGTCGGGGTAGGCGAGAAGCCCGATCCGCAACGCCGCACCGGCCGTGCACTCAGAAGCCGAGGGTCAACCCGACCGCGACGATCGTCACCGTCGACTCCAGGGCGAATCCCAATACGTCGCCACTGATTCCGCCGAACCGCTTCACGCAGTGGTTCACACACGCGGCGACGACCGGCAAGGTCGTGGCGACGACGAGTGGACCGAGCCACCACGACGGTGTGACAACCACCGACGCCGTGACGAGGACGAGAATCCAGGCCCCGGTGATCGACCAACGCTGCGAATCTGCCACCAGCGCACCGAAACCCGACGGGCTTGCGGCGACGACGCCTCGTCGACACGCGAGTACGACGGCAACCCGACCGGCAGCCACGGCGAACAGGACCGCCCACCACGCGGAGGGCGAGTCGGCAGCAGCGAGGGTGGCGAACGCGACCGCTTGCAGGCCGAGGCAGATCAGCAGTGCGGCAACACCGAACGGGCCCGCTCCACCACTGTGCATGACTTCACGCGCACGTTCGGGCGGTCCGTAACATCCGAGTCCGTCCACCGTGTCGGCCAGACCGTCGACATGCATGCCCCGAGTCAGCAGTGCCAATGCGCCGACGGTCAGCAAACCTGCCAGGTGCGGATCGAGTCCGATGCCCGTGCTCACCCACAAGATCGCGGACGCCACTGCGCCGAGCGCGATTCCGGTCAGCGGTGCTGCCGAGATCGCGCGTCGTCCTGAAGTTCGGTCGATGTCGGACGGGCCCCGAACCGGCAGTACCGTCAACCAGGAGAAGGCCAGTGGCACACCGGACAGCGGACCCGACACGATCAGTGTGCCGGGTCGGGTTCGGTGAGATCGAGAGACGGGACGTCGGACTCGGTGCCCACGGCCGAACCCTGAGTACTCACTCCGGCCTCGCCGAACGTCGCCATCTTGCCCAGGATCGCCACGGCACCCTGCAGGATCGGCAGCGCCGTCACGGCCCCGGAACCTTCACCGAGACGCATGTCGAACTCGACGATCGGCTCGAGCCCCATTCGGGTCAGTGCGATCGAATGTGCCGGCTCGGTGGAACGGTGCCCGGCCACCCACCATTCACGGGCGCCGAAAGCCAACTCGTCGGCGACCATCGCCGCCGCCGTGACGACGACACCGTCGAGAATCACCGGAGTACGACGCGACGCCGCCTGGGCCAGGAATCCCGCCATGGCGGCAATGTCCGCACCCGCCGACGTGCGCAACAATGCGACCGCATCACGGGCGTGGGGGCGAGAGCGTCGTAGCGCATCGCGAATGGCTGCAGTCTTTCGGATCCACCCGGCGTCGTCGATGCCGGTACCGCGGCCGACGACCACCACCGGTTCGCTGTCCGTCAACGACGCGATCAAAACCGTTGCCGGAGTGGTATTTCCGATTCCCATGTCACCGGCGATGAGAAGGTCTGCGCCACTGTCGATTTCCTCGTCGGCGATCGCTCGCCCCGCGGCGACCGCGCGTAGGGTTTCCTCCTCGGTGAGGGCGTCCTCGCGGTCGATGGATCCAGACGACTTGCGGACCTTGTGCTGGGAGACGGACGGATCCGTGTCCCCGTCGACGGCAATATCGACCACCCGGACGCTTGCGCCTGCCACCTCGGCCAGGACGTTGACCGCGGCTCCACCGGCGAGGAAGTTCGCGACCATCTGCGCGGTCACCTCCGGCGGATAGGCGGAGACGCCGTTGCGGGCGATACCGTGATCGCCGGCGAAAACCACCACGCGAGGCCTGGCGAACGCGTGTGGAGGACACTCGCCCTGGCAGGCGGCGGCCCACGCCGCCAATTCCTCGAGCCGGCCCAACGATCCGGCCGGCTTGGTCAGGTTCCGCTGGCGGGCGTCGGCCTGCGTGCGGGCATCCCGGTCCGGCGGTGTCACCACGGCGAAGTGGACACTGCCGGTCGAGGTCTCTTCGGTGCTCACGTCGTGCCTTCCGGTTGTGCAGCAGAATCTTTCAAGACGAGCGGCAAGCCGGCCACCACCAACACGACGCGATCGCACACGGCGGCGATACGGGCGTTGAGGGAGCCGATTTCGTCGCGGAACAATCGTCCGGATCGTGTTTCGGGTATCACGGCCAAACCCACCTCGGGGCTCACCAGCACCAGCCGGCCCTGGAACTTCTCGACACTGGAGACGAGGCTGTTCGTCGCGGGCGCGACGGTTCCACGCGGTGCATCCCACGCGTTCTCGCGATCGAGTTCGGTGGTCAACCAGGTTCCGAGATCGTCGACCAACGTTGCGGTGTGTGGATCGTCGCCGAGCTGCGCTGCGAGGTCGCCGTGGGTGGCCGTCTCGACGGTCGACCAGTGATCAGGGCGCCGACGGCGGTGCTGATCTATCCGGCTCTCCCAGTCGGCGTCGGCGACATCGTGCCTGGCCGTTGCGAGATATCGGACCGATGCGGACTCGTCGGACGGTCGACCCGCACAAACCAAATCCTCGGCGTGCGCGGACTTACCGGACCGCGCACCGCCGAGGACGAGGATTCGACACGTGTTTCTCACGCTCAGATTGCGTCGCCGGGGCCCACGCGAGGTTTGGGCGCCCGCAACTTGCGGATCTGCGATGCGCGAACGAAGGCGTACCAACCGAGTTTGAACCCACCGTCGGTGGTGTCGGGGAAGCGTTCGACGACACGATTGTTGATCATGCGGCCGAGCCAGATTCCTTCTCCGACCATGAACAGCATCATCACGAGCATGGCGAGAGTGACGATCTGTTGAAGTGCGGGCGTGACGAACATCGTCATGATCAGCACGAGGGCCAACGGCATGAACAGTCCGACCAGGTTCCGACGTGCGTCCACGAAATCACGAACGTAGGCGCGCACCGGCCCCTTGTCACGGGGGAGGAGGTATTTGTCCTCGCCCGCCAGCATTCGGGCGCGCCGGTCGGCCGCATTGGCGCGGCGCTCGGCCGCGTCTGCCTTGCGTTCCTCCTTGGAGCCGCGGGTGGCCTTACGGCGGGCGCGCGCTTCCTTGGCGGTCAGTGGGGCCGGTGCCACCGGACCGCGACGCTTGGCTTCGGCATCACGGCGCTTGGGCGTCGGGCGCCCCTTCCCTACCTGATCGACAGGTGCTGCTTCGGAGGCAGCAGACGCCTCAGTGACCTCGACGTCACTTTTATCGGAGTTGTCTGAGTCACCGCGGCGTAGCAATTTCACCCCCCCAGGCTATGGGATAACTCGGTGTTCTGGAAACCGACCTCGGTATTTCCCGAAGATCGCGAACCACCAGCACCACCGGCACCACGATCGCCGAGGTAGGCGGCGCGCCGACGTCTACATGGAGGCAAAGGCCCGGAGTGAAACATGCAACCGCCGCACCGTTGCCGGCCGAGCCCGAGCGGATAGTATGAAGAAGAACTGCACTCGGTAGGACTGGCGGGAATAAGTCGGCAGCGGCGTACCGTTGAAGCGTTCACGGGTTGGCACGAACACTAGGGAGAGCCCATGACTGTACAGAACGAGACTGCCGTCCACGGCGTCAAGATGACCGAAGCCGCATCCGCCAAAGCGAAGGCGCTCTTCGATCAGGAAGGCCGCGACGATCTCGCGCTGCGCATCGCCGTGCAGCCCGGTGGCTGCGCCGGCCTGAAGTATCAGCTTTTCTTCGACGACCGCACGTTGGACGGCGACCTGTCCGTCGACTTCAACGGCGTCAATCTTGTCGTGGACCGGATGAGCGCACCGTATGTCGAAGGCGCGTCCATCGACTTCCTCGACACCATCGAACAGCAGGGCTTCTCGATCGACAACCCGAACGCAACGGGTTCCTGCGCCTGCGGCGATTCGTTCAACTGAGTCGGTCGATCAGCACGTAAACACCGTCGCCACTGGCGCGGAACCGTAATGCGGTTCCGCGCCAGTAGTGTGTCCGGGCTCGGCACCGAACCTGGCGCGACAGGCGGTAACGTGAACTTTTTCGGCACTACTCACCCTTAGCTGAAAGGCCTCGATCCGTGACTATTGCGGTAACCGGTTCCATCGCCACTGACCACCTGATGCGCTTCCCCGGCCGCTTCGCCGACCAGATCGTCGCCGACCAGCTCGCCAACATCTCGCTCAGCTTCCTGGTGGACGATCTGGTCATCCGTCGCGGCGGTGTCGGCGGCAACATCGCCTACGCGATGGGTGTCCTCGGCGGATCACCGCTCCTCGTCGGTGCCGTCGGCGCCGACTTCGCCGAATACCGTGCCTGGCTGGAAGACAACGGCGTCGACAGCTCCGGCGTGCGGGTCTCCGACACCGCACACACCGCCCGTTTCGTCTGCACCACCGACGAGGACATGGCCCAGATCGCCTCGTTCTACCCCGGAGCGATGAGTGAGGCCCGCGACATCAGCCTGGCGGCCCTGGCCGAAGCCGGGAACATCGACCTCGTGCTGATCGGCGCGAACGACCCCGCCGCCATGGCGCGGCACACGGAGGAGTCCCGCACACTCGGTATCCCGTTCGCGGCCGACCCGTCGCAGCAACTCGCTCGACTGTCCGGCGACGAAGCGAAAGAGCTCATTCACGGTGCCGAGTACCTCTTCACCAACGAATACGAATGGGGGCTGCTTCAGCAGAAGACCGGTCTGACGGAAGAAGAAATCCGTGGTCAGGTCGGCATTCGTGTCACGACCCTCGGTTCCAAGGGGGTCGACATCGTCGATGCCGAGGCAAACCTGGTGCATGTCGACGTGGTCCCCGAGAACGGCAAGGTCGATCCGACGGGCGTCGGCGACGCGTTCCGCGCGGGTTTCCTCCTCGCACACGGTGCCGGCCTGAGCGTCGAGCGCGCTGCGCAGCTGGGCTCTCTGGTCGCCGTTCTGGTCCTCGAGACCGTCGGCACCCAAGAATGGGTCTTCGATCGTGAGAAGGCACTCGAGCGCCTCGCCGCCGCCTACGGGCCGGAAGCGGCAGGGGAAATCGCGACAATTCTGGCGGCGTAGCTCCCTGTGCGCCTTTCCGGCAGTTCCGACTACCGGAACAGGCGCACAGGGGCTGTGTCCCTAGAGGTTGATCGGATATGCCGGTTCCTGGATCACGGGAACGATCCGCTTCTCGACGAAGATGCCGTGCCAGACCATGAAGATCAGCACCGTCCACAACCGGCGGCTGTGATCGGACACGCCGGCGCGGTGGTCGTCGAGCATCTTCGCAACCGCGGCCTTGTCGAAGATGTGATCGGTGCCGGATTCTTCGATCTGTAGATGCGCCCAGTCGAAGAGTTCGGTGCCGCGTAGCCAATGACGTAGCGGAACCGGGAAGCCCAGCTTCGCTCGATGTAGAACATGATGCGGCACTATGCCTTCCAGTGCCTGCCGCAGTGCATATTTGGTCGTATCCTTGGTGATCTTCTGATCCAGCGGAACCCGCGAGGCGACGTCGAAGACCTCGGAATCGAGGAACGGCACCCGCAATTCCAGCGAATTGGCCATCGTCATCTTGTCGGCCTTGACAAGGATGTCACCGCGCAGCCAGGTGAACAGATCCAAGTGCTGCATCCGTGCCACCGGATCCCAGTCACGAGACTGAGCGTAGATCGGGGCCGTCACGTCCTGATGGGTCCATTCGGGGCGGAAATCACGCAGCACGGCGCGCAACTGTGCGTCGTTGAAGCTGCGGGCGTTTCCGTAGTAGCGCTCCTCGAGGGTCAACGAACCACGGTTGAGCAGACTCTTGCCACGGGTGCCGTCGGGGATGCGCTCGGAGAGTTTGCCGGCCGCTCGACGCAGCGGTCCGGGAAGGTACTCGAACGGCTTGAGCGAGAGCGGCTCGCGGTAGATGGTGTAACCACCGAACAACTCGTCCGCGCCCTCGCCCGACAGAACGACCTTGACGTGTTTGCGGGCTTCCTTGGCGACGTACCAGAGCGGAATCAACGACGGATCCGCCACCGGATCGTCGAGGTACCAGACGATCTCGGGAATCGCGGCGACGAACTCGGCCGGGGAGACCACCTTGACGACGTGCTTGGCGCCGATTGCCTGGGCGGACTCCGCAGCCACGTCCACCTCGGAATAGCCTTCACGCTCGAAACCGGTGGTGAAGGTGATCAGATTCGGGTTGTGGCGGATGGCCAGGGCCGCGATGGCGGTGGAATCGATACCACCGGAGAGGAACGAGCCGACGGTGACGTCTGCGCGCATGTGCTTGGCGACGGAATCCTCGAGGGCTTCGGCGATTTCCTGGTACCGGGCCTTCTCGCTGCCCGCCGCGAACGGCTTCGCCGGGAACTTGGGCGTGAAGTACCGCGTGATCTTCGGCGTTTCACCCGGCCGGATGCGCGCAAAACTTCCGGACTCGAGCCGCCGGATGTCCTTGTGTAGCGATTCCGGCTCCGGAACGTACTGCAGGACGGTGTAGTGCTCGATCGCGCGCGGGTCGAGATCCGTACCGATTCCGATCAGATCGACCAGCTCGAGCAGGCTCTTCTTCTCGCTGCCGAATGCCGTGCCGCCGGTACCTGACGCGATGAACAGCGGCTTGATACCGAACTGATCACGAGCGATGAACAGCTCACGCGTCTTCGTGTCCCAGATTGCGAACGCGAACATTCCGCGTAGTCGACGGACCGCGTCCTCGCCCCAGTAGTGGAACGCCGCGACTATCGCCTCGGAATCGCCCTCGGTGCGGAACTGCGCCTCGTGGTCCTTCGCGAGCTCCGCGCGGACCTCCAGATAGTTGTAGATCTCGCCGTTGAACGTCAGCGCGTACCGCTGCGGGTCCTCCGGCGGGCCCCATCGCAACGGTTGCTGAGAGTGAGCGATGTCGATGATCGCGAGACGGTTGAAGCCGAACACCACGTCGTCGTCGTGCCATGTGCCGTGTTCGTCCGGCCCGCGGTGACGAAGGCAGTGCATCGCATGATCGACCTTCGCGACGGCATCGTCGTTGGTCCCGTGGGAAGTCAGTAACCCGAGCAGTCCACACACAGTGTCCGGTTCCTCGATTCAGGATTATCTTGATCAGCAGGCTCCCGCGCATGACCGCCGGGAGAGGTCTACGAACTCTTGTCGAAAGTATGCCGCAGATCCGGCCGCCGGCCGATCGGCGCGGAACGAATCGCTGTGATGTACGTCCACAAATCGCGCTGAGCAGTTCCTGAGCTGCACCTGAGAGACGTGTGTGACGTCAGACGCGACACGGGCAAGGACCCGAGGATGGATCATGGCCGGCTTTGGTCTACGCTGCGTAGTAATTGGGCCTTCCCTTCGGGCGTGCCCTAGTTGAATTTTGCGGCGATCAGGAAGGCGTGAACGTGGCGCAAGGTCGGATCCTTCGGCGAGCAGGGCTGGCAGTATCTCTGGGCATTGCTGCCTTGCTTCTGTCGGGTTGCTCCATCGACAACAAGGTGCTTCGTTTCGGATGGCCCTCGGGCATCACTCCGCAGGCGACGCGCATGCGTGAACTGTGGACGTGGTCGGTCATCGCTGCCCTCGCCATGGGTGTCATCGTGTGGGGGCTGGTCTTCTGGACCGTCATCTTCCACCGTAAGAAGAAGGACTCACCGGAGTTCCCGCGGCAGACGGCGTACAACGTGCCGCTCGAACTCGGATACACGGCGGTTCCGTTCGTGATCATCGCGGTTCTCTTCTACTTCACCGTCATCGTCCAGAACCACGTTCTGGAGCGGACTGAGAATCCCGATGTCGTCGTCGACGTGACGGCGTTCCAGTGGAACTGGAAGTTCGGGTACCGGACCATCGACCTGAAGGACGGATCAGCCCCGTACAACGGAATCGATGCCGACGCCCAGGCTGCGGCCGAGACCGACGCGACCACCATCGACGAGCACGGCAAGGAAATTCCGGGCCCGATCCACGGCAACAGCGTCCAGGATCTGAGCTACCTGCGCTACGACAAGATCGAGACCGTCGGAACCAGCAGTGAGATTCCGATCCTCGTCCTGCCGACCGGTAAGCGAATCCAGTTCGAGCTCGCGTCCTCCGACGTGATTCACGCCTTCTGGGTGCCGGAGTTCCTGTTCAAGCGCGACGTTCTCCCGAACCCCAAGGAGAACCACTCCGACAACATCTTCCAGATCAGTGAGATCGAGAAGGAAGGCGCATTCGTCGGACGTTGTGCCGAAATGTGTGGCACCTTCCACGCAATGATGAACTTCGAGGTCCGGGCAGTATCGCCGGAGGACTTCGCCAAGTACATCGAATTGCGTAAGGGTGACGAGCAGGGCAACGGTGGTCTCACGACCGCCGAGGCGCTCTCGGCCATCGGTCAGTCGCCGGTCGCCACCTCGACCACGCCGTTCAACACCGACCGCGAATACCGTCAGGCAACCGTCGCCACCACAGCAGGCAACTGAGCCGGCCGGCCTGCTCACTGAACAAGGACAAGTGCTGATATGAAGATCGAAGCCAAGCTCTTCGAGATCCTGACGATGTTCTTCATTCTCGTCGCGATCATCTACGGAGTGTTCACCGCATTCTCCCGCACCGGCATCGAATGGGCCGGCCTGACCGCCATCGTTCTCTCCGCAGGACTGACGCTCATCGTGGGAACCTATTTCCGCTTCGTCGCACGTCGACTGGACACCCGTCCCGAAGACTACGACGACGCCGAGATCTCGGACGGTTCCGGCGAACTGGGCTTCTTCAGCCCGGGTAGCTTCTGGCCGATCCTGCTTGCCGCTGCCGCTGCGTTGGCCGCTGTGTCGCTGGCTTACTTCCAGCCCTGGCTCATCGCCGTTGCTGTCGTCTGTGTTCTGGCCGCAGCTGCCGGCCTCGTGTTCGAGTACTACGTCGGACCCGAGAAGCACTGAGTCGTCGATTTCCGAACTCGCAGCGAAGGCGCTGTACCCCTCGTGGGTACAGCGCCTTCGCTGCGTTTCCTGCCCCGTTTATCGTGGGGACTGCCGTCGCGACGACGTCGAGGTACGGAGAGGGGGAGTGGGTTGTTCCTGATGAGATCAGTTCCGGCTCGGACAGCTATCTCTACAGTGACGTCAGCTCCATCGTGACGAACCGCGCGTACACCGTCGGTGAACCACATCCAGGACGGTGCTCGGTGGAGCCGGTCGGTCACGACGCGAATCCGGCCAGATCCGCGACGAGTTCCGATGCTGTCGCAGGGTCGACGTCGTCGAGAGTTCCGCCGCGCAACTGCACGGACACGAGTGTCTGGTCGGGGTATCCGTGGTACGGGTCGCCGGTCCCCATGCCCGGTTCGAGGCCGAGAAGTACCGACACGGTATCGGTGAGCTGGTAGCGAAGACCCTGACCCCACGAAGCCGGGTTCTCCCACACCGGTTCCCAACCCCGGAACGTCAAGCGCAGAGCCTGGCTCGCGGTCGCGGTCACCCCGGTGAATCGGACCAAGCCACTTCCGTCCACATCGCCGGGAAGTAGGTGATGAACGGGCCGGTCGAGTTGCGGAAATGGTTGCAGAACAGCGCAATCGGAGAACAATTCGGACCACGCACCAATGGTGTCCGGAATGTGTGCCGGATGCACGAGGCCGATGGGTCTGTCAGGCAACTCGACGGTGTTGCCGTCGACGTCGACGAACGTATCGTCCTCCGTCACCCGGAAAACGACGGTGGGTCGGGAATTTCCGTCGAACGCCGCCCACAGCAGCCGTCGTGCGATGTGGATCAGGAGCGGATGTCGGAGAACGAATTCGGTGAACTCGTCCCCGGACCAGCGACGCCCGATCACCATCGACCGATTGAAGCGTTTGATCTGTTCAGCGGCAACAGCTTTGGCTTCGCGTTTGAGGCCGGCGAAGCGCTTCCGCGCAGCGTCGGCCAGCTCGGGGTCGTCCGTGGCGATGGGTTTGGGTAGTCCCGCGGTCTTCTTGCCTGCCTCGTCACGCACGAACGGGACAAGGGTTTCGGTGAAGCCGACCGTGAAGCTGCGCGGTCCGAAATCGAACGTCGTCGTCCCGTCGGGTGCGAGGTCGAGATCGGGAACAGTACGGTCCGCGAGCTGTTCGAGATCTAGTCCGAGAGTATCGGCGATCTCGGTGACACGCTGCCTGGCACCGTTTCTCAACGATGCGAACTTCACCTTCCGAGAAATGTGGTCGAGTTCGGTCAAGGCCCGCGCAGACCCCGACGCGGCCAGTGCATCGAGCCCGAGTTGCGCCCGGACCGCGCCGCCCTCGCCAGGCCACCGACGAACGAGCGGTGCCAGCCTGGCGATGGTGGAATCGTCGCCGAGCAGGCCGAGTGCGAGGATCACCCAGTTGTCCTTGGACGGTGCGCCAGAACCCCACCACCGTTCGAACAGTTCCCACGCGGCAGCGGCAAGCGTCGGCCGGTCACAGAACGCCGACGTGATCTCGAGCCCGGCATAGGGGGCGTCCGCGGTGCTGACGGCGCACATCGTGAGAATGCTCGACACCGCTCGAACAGGCAGCACGGCAGATCGATCCGCTGTCAGAATTCGAGGAAGAGACTCGAGGTCTGCCCAGGTCGGAATCTTGGGCACACGCTTGGGCAGTACCTCGAGCGGATCCAGGTCCACGAGTTGGGCGACGGCATCCGCCGTGGCGCTGCCGTACTGTGCGGCACCGCCGACCACGATCTTCCTGGACGTGGCTCTGGACAGGGCCCGGAGCGCAGCTTCGGCATGATCGCGCCTGCTCCCGATCGGCCCTACCGCATCGGGAACCAACAATGTGACGGCGTCGGCTGCGTGGCGAATCAACCACGACAGCGCCGACTTGCGAAGATTCTTCCTGGTTGCGAACGTGGTGGCCTGTAGTCGTGCCACGTCGAGATCGACAAACGGCATCAGGTAGGGTGCTGCCGCTCCGGGACGAGCGCGGGCGAATTGCAGCATCAGCGGAAGGGCATCCATCCCGAAACGGGCCACTACACGCAGCGGCGCCTTGAGTGAATCACCCGGCCACTGCGTCAGCAGCGGGCGCGCCACGTCGTCAGGAGCGATCAGGAAGATCACCCACGCCTGCCACTCGTTCAATCCACTCGCTGCATGGTCGCGGATGTACTG
The DNA here is from genome assembly GCF_049739425.1 of Rhodococcus sp. 27YEA15. Classification (NCBI taxonomy): domain Bacteria; kingdom Bacillati; phylum Actinomycetota; class Actinomycetes; order Mycobacteriales; family Nocardiaceae; genus Rhodococcus; species Rhodococcus sp. 27YEA15. The sequence continues at coordinate 2,708,278 of NZ_JBMHHW010000001.1, read as the reverse complement.
CCGGTATTGCTCCCACTCGGTATACGAATACTCGTGGGGGGTGTTCCGAAGTTCTTCGAGTTCACCTGGCAGCCAGTCCAGCCGAGAGACGGGTGCGGTGCGGAGTCCCTCGACGGGCTGTGTGCGCACCACCTGCTTTCGGCTCGACCACGGCGGATCGGCGAGGACGGTCGGAAGGTCCGTCGCCTCCGGAATGATCGTCGCCAACTCCTCGATCCGACGGCGGGCTCGCTGAGGCAGCGTGTGGGCCAGTTGGGCGGCGAGGTCCGGATATTTTCGAATGTGCCGGTCGAGTAACTCTGAATTCGTTTGTGCCAGAATGCGGAACGCGCGTCGTGGGAAGTGCGCGCTCGCGCGCGTCATCGCAGGCAACGCGTTCTTCGTGTGTGCCCGTTCGACCAAAGCTGTGAAAGCGCAGTCCGAGGGTATCGCCGACAGTGCGTCCAGGACGCGTAGCCGAACGGTGTCGTTCTCGGCAGTGGTGTAGTGATTCGGCGAGTCGAATGCGTCGGTGAGCAGAGGGACGATGTCGATCCCGACCCCGTCCACTGCTGCGGCCAGCACGTCTTCGTCGTCGATCCAGGTGAGGCGTCCGTACGAACCGGACGACCGCTGAAGCTCGATGGCAGTGTTCGACGACGCGATGAGCTGGGTGTGCCAGTGATAGGGGACCTCGTCGAATCCGGTGATCAAGTCTTCGGACCACCGACGTTCGGTAGGAAAGAGAAACGACGCGGTCAGACGGCGAGTGGTGCCGGTGCGCAACGTGGACGCAACTGCGAACGCATCGGCGTACTCGTCGTCGGACGCGGTGGCCAGGAGCGCTCGCATCCGCTCGAGCATGTGTTCTCGGGGAGTGCCGGTCAGCTGATCATGTAGATTCTCGTACCGCACGAGTTGCTCGACGTATGTGTAACGTGTGGCATCCGCTTCGTAAACGTCGCCCTCGACGACCGGCGAGTCGGCGAACTCGAGCACGGCCCTCCTTTCCCATGTCGAGGAGTTTTCGATTTTCTCCACTCTGATATGCACTTTCCGCAGGTCCGAGGACAGGAGCAACGCTTCGACTGCGAAAGGCATGCCGTGGCGGGCGACCCATCCGTCCACGACGAGGCGGCCGTCTCCAGGCGCGAGGAATTGTGCGATCAGCGCGTGGAAGGCAGCGGCTCCGATCGCCGATACGTCTCCCGCCAGATAGCTTCTGGCAGCAGTGACGAGTGCGTTGGGTTCGGGGTCGTTCACCAACTCCCAGCTCACCCACTTCAGGTACGCCTCGTTCGTCTCGACGGCCTGTTCGAGTGCGGTACCTGCGCCGCTGTCGACGGGATCGACATCCGCGGTGAAGCCGCCGCGTCGTGGGAGCTTCATCGGAATCCATGCGGCCGGCGGTGCGAATGCCGATTCGGAGTCGCCGCTGCCGTCGGTGAGGTTCGTTTCCCGGTGATTCACACAACTCCTCGTGGTCCGGCCATGTGGTGGAGCGACGAACACGATGGTGGCACGACCGACCGACAGGTCGACGATTCCGCACCGGACTCAGGTCCCGCGTACCGCACTGCAGGAAGTGAGTCGTGCATGATGACGACATGATTCTCGAACATGCCGTGCTGCAGGTGGATCCGAACCGATCAGCGGAGTTCGAGGAGGTATTCGATACCGCTCGTGCCATCGTCGCCGCAGTACCGGGGTTCATTCGCCTGCAGCTCTCGCAGTGCATGGAGGTGCGGGGGCAGTACCTGCTGCTGGTCGAATGGGAGAACCTCGAGGCCCATACCGTCGGATTTCGGGAGTCCGTCGGCTACGAGCGCTGGCGCCGACTTCTCCATCATTTCTACGACCCGTTTCCGGTAGTCGAGCACTACGAATCCGTCGCGGAAGTGGGCTCCGTCGAGTGAAGGTAGAGAACAATATTTGGTTCGGCTCACCTGATATTCGGGTATCCGATCCACAGAATGGAGTTCCCCTGTGACCTCGACCTTGATCGACCCGCGCAGAGATGTCGCCCTCGTCTTCGAGAGCGACTGGCATGCAATCGAATCGGCATTGACCCGTCGCGGATTTCTGGCAGGGGCCGGTGGAGCCGCATTCCTGGCGCTCGCGGCGTGCGGCACGCCCACCGCGGAATCTGCCACGGACGTCGAGCGGAAGACAGCCCGTGAACTTGTCAGGAACTGGTCTGCACTCTACGAGACGATGCGCTGACCGCTCGATCAACCGTTGCCGGCCATGCGACGACTCGTCCCGTAACGGGGGAGTGGGTCCGAGCGCACGAGTGGGGCCCCGCACCGAAATCGGTGCGGGGCCCCACTCGTCTGTATGAGGTTCTAGTGGAGCTCTCCACTGGAACCGTTGGTCTTGCCGTTGATCTTGTCCTGGTATTCGCGCAGGATGCGAAGCTGCTCGTGCTCACCTTCGTGGTGTGCGGCTTCGAGTGCTGCGCTCTCCTCGACCGGATCAGCGGTGATCAAGCTGCCGGAGCCGGGCTTACCGGCAACACCGAGCTTGTTCATCTTCTTCGGAACAGCTGCACCCTGGTACTCGAGGGGGATCGGGTGACCGTGCTCGTCGACGGGTCCGAGCGGCTGGTGGATTTCGATGTACTGGCCGTTCGGCATCCGCTTGATGATGCCGGTCTCGATGCCGTGCTCGAGGACTGCACGGTCACTGCGCTGCAGGCCGATGCAGAACCGGTACGTCACGAAGTACGCGATGGGCGGCAGCAGCACCATTCCGATGCGACCGATCCAGGTCATGGCGTTCAACGAGATGTGCAGGTGGTACGCAATGATGTCGTTGATGCACGAGATGGTCAGCACGGCGTAGAACGCGATGGCCATGGCACCGATTGCGGTACGGACCGGAACGTCGCGCGGACGCTGCAGGATGTTGTGGTGTGCATCGTCCTTGGTCAGGCGCTTCTCGATCCACGGGTACGCGATGAGGAGTGCGAATACCAGACCCATGATCAGGGCGACGGCGAACACCGCAGGGATCGTGTAGCGACCGAACAGGTAGATCTCCCAGGCAGGCCACAGTCGAGCGAGGCCGTCCGTCCACATCATGTAGATATCGGGCTGCGAACCGGCCGAGACCTGAGACGGGTTGTACGGGCCGATATTCCACACCGGGTTGATCTGGAACAGACCGCCGAGCAGAGCCAGCACACCGAACGTGACGGCGAAGAAAGCACCACCCTTCATGGCGAAGACCGGGAGGATGCGAACACCGACGACGTTCTGCTCCGTGCGGCCGGGGCCGGGGAACTGCGTGTGCTTCTGGTACCAGACCAACGCGAGGTGGCCGGCGATCAGAGCCAGGATGATGCCCGGGAAGAGCAACACGTGAGCGACGTACAGACGCGGGATGATCAGATCACCCGGGAAGTCGCCGTCGAAGATCATCCAGTGCACCCAGGTGCCGACGATCGGGATACTCATCGTGATACCACCGAATGCGGCGCGCAGGCCGGTTCCGGAAAGCAGATCGTCCGGGATGGTGTAGCCGAAGAAGCCTTCGAACATGGCCAGGATCAGCAGCAGGCAGCCGATGACCCAGTTCGCTTCACGCGGGCGACGGAAGGCGCCGGTGAAGAAGATACGAGCGAGGTGCACGATGATCGACGCGGCGAACATCAATGCGGCCCAGTGGTGGATCTGTCGGACGAAGAGACCACCGCGCACCTCGAAGGAGATGTTCAGGGTGGTTTCGTATGCACGCGACATGGTCACGCCACGGAGGGGCTGGTATGCGCCGTCGTAGACGACGTGGGCCATCGACGGATCGAAGAACAGCGTCAGGAACACACCGGAGATCAGCAGGATCAAGAAGCTGTAGAGCGCGATCTCGCCGAGCATGAAAGACCAGTGGGTCGGGAAGACCTTGTTGATCTGACGACGCATACCTGCGGCGAGGTGATAGCGCGAGTCCATCGCTTCCGCTTGACCAGCTGCGGCAGCGCTGATCTTCGACGGTTTCGTTGTTGTAGTGGTCACGGTCGACGCTCCCAAAATGCCGGGCCGAGTGCTTCGATGAAGTCACCGTCGGCGACCAGAAAGCCCTCTTCGTTCACTGTAATAGGCAACTGCGGAAGTGCGCGAGCAGCGGGACCGAAAATCGGCTTGCCGTAGGTCAGCGCGTCGAACTGCGACTGGTGGCAGGGGCACAAGATGCGGTTGCTCTGCTGTTCGTAGAGCGAGGTGGGGCAACCCAGGTGGGTGCAGATCTTCGAGTAGGCGAAGTAGTCGCCGTAGTTGAAGCTTTCCTGGCCCTTGCGCTTGGTCACGTTCTCCATGTCTTCGGTGCGGAGACGGATGAGCATCACCGAGTTGCGGATACCGCGCAGCGAGGCGAGCAGTGCATGGTCGTCACCACGGTCGGTCTCGCGGAAGGGGAACACCGTTTCCATGGAGCCGGCGTCCAGATCCTCGGGACGAACGAGAACGACGTCCTCGGGGCGACCCGTGTCACGGCGCAGGTAGATGGTTTCGCCCTTGAAGTTCGGGGTCCAACCCGAGACCCACAGGTCGGACTTGTCGCCCTTGGCCCACGGGTTCTTGATGAGACCACCGAGCGGCATGATCATCATGACGCCGAGCGCACCGCCACCGAAGATCAAGCTGCGCTTGATCGCCTTGCGGCGGGGAAGTGTCGAGGTTTCGAGGGAATCGCCCAACTGCGCCACGATCGTGCGCCGGTCCACCTCGGCCGATCCACCGTCGTGGCGATCCTGGATGGACACCTCTTCGGGGATGAACTTCTTGGTGAACTGAACGGCGCCGATACCGAGGCCGAGGATGGCCAGGCCCATGGTCAGACCGATCAGCGGCGTGTACAAGCTGTACTTGCCGTAGTTCTCCTCACCGGCGCCGGCGTACTGCCACGGCCAGAAGAGGTAGATCACGATGAAGGCGATCGCGGAAATGCCGGCGAGCGCGAACCAGAACGCGACGTTCCGCTCAGCTCGCTTCTCGGCCTTCGTTCCTTCTACAGCCCAACGATCACGGCGGTAGACGACGTCGACACCGTCGAGATTGGTACCCAGCTTGACCAGTTCGTCGCGTGACATCGCGTCGAGCTCTTCATCTGTGTACTTCTTTGGCGTATCGCCGCCATGCTGGCCAGCGTCGCTCATGACCTTGCTCCGATCCACAATGCTGCACCGACTACAGCGACGATTCCGACAGCCCACATGAACAGGCCCTCGGAGGCAGGACCGAGGCCACCGAGGCCGTACCCACCGGGGTCCTTCGACTCGCCCGACGACTTGACGTAGGCGATGATGTCCTTCTTCTCCTCGATCGTCAGCTGACGATCGGAGAACTTCGGCATGTTCTGCGGTCCGGTGACCATGGCGGCGTAGATCTGCTGCTCGTTGGCCGGATCGAGAACCGGAGCGAACTTGCCCGAGGACAGTGCGCCACCGCGACCGGTGAAGTTGTGGCAGGACGCGCAGTTGAGGCGGAACAGCTCGCTGCCTCGTGCGATGTCACCGCCACGCAGCGAGGACTGGGAGATGTTGCCGTCCTCGTCGCGAATCACGGTCGGGCCGCCGCCGTTCGCCTGGATGAAGGCACCCAGAGCGTCGGTCTGCGCGGCGTCGAACTTGGGATCCTTGCGCTGAGCCTGGGCTTCGTTACGCGCTGCGGGCATACGACCGGAGGAGACCTGGAAGTACACGGCAGCTTCGCCGACGCCGATGAGGCTGGGACCGCGGTCCTTCACGCCCTGCAGGTTCGCGCCGTGGCACGTGATGCAGGAAGTGTCGTACAGCTGCTTGCCTTCTCGGATCAGCGCTGCAGAATCGTCGCTGGCGGTCGCAACCTGTGGAGCCGGGGTCAACGCCGAAGCGAGGAAACCTGCGCTGAGCAGTCCCATCATCAGAACGAGCGCACCGGTGACGCGCCTGCGAACCTTCCGCTGGCGACGCGTCTTCGCGGCTGCTGCCGTTGTATCGGATGTGGGAGGGGGGGATGAACTCATCTGTATCCCTTTGGTATGTCGGGACGGAACTGGACGTCAGGGGCTGCCTGTGGCGTACAGCTGATTAACGGATGAAATAAATCGTGGCAAACAGCGCGATCCACACGATGTCGACGAAGTGCCAGTAGTACGAGACCACGATCGCTGCGGTGGCCTGGGCGGGAGTGAACTTGCTGACCCTGGTACGTGCGATCAGGAAGACGAAGGCGATCAGGCCGCCGATCACGTGCAGACCGTGGAAGCCGGTGGTCATGTAGAACACCGATCCGTACACGCTCGAGGAGAAGGTGGTACCGGTGTGCACCAGGTGGTAGTACTCGTAGCCCTGGCCGAACACGAAGAACGTGCCCATGGCCAAAGTGATGAGGTACCAGCGGCGAAGTCCGAAGACATCGCCGCGCTCAGCCGCGAAAACACCCATCTGGCAGGTGAACGACGATGCGATCAGCACCAAGGTCACCGGCACCGCCAGATACAGGTTCAATTCGGTTGGCTCCGGCGGCCAAACCCCATTCGCCTGGGCTCGTGCCACGAAGTACATGGCAAAGAGCCCTGCGAAGAACATGAGCTCACTTGACAACCACACGATGGTGCCAACGCTGACCATATTCGGCCGGTTCAGCGAGTGCACGCGTTGGGTGATTGCCGATCCTGAAGTCCCTACTGCGCTCGTCACAGACAGAAGTATGACGCTTCGTCGTAAGAGACGGCCACTCGGGTCCGTCATCGGCGCGTCGTTCGTCCCGAGTTCTCGCGTCGGAGCGGCGAATGCGCTGGTGGCGTCGTCGGGAATATGCTGACGCGATGGCAGCTGCACACCAGAGTAGACCGTGGTTCCTGAGAATTTTCGGCACCAGGCGTCCGCCGCCCCTCGATCGCAGTCGATCGGATCTCGAGATTGTCGCGTCGGGTTTCGACGACGTGGAATCGTGCTCGTCCGCGCTCGAGCGCGCCGAGTCCGGGGAGCCGCGTTGGCAGGCGAGCGCGCAAGTCGTACTGCGCCACCATCTCGACCTGCCGGCTGCCGCCGTGCTGGACGCCGAGCGGACAGTGGCGCAGGACGGATACGCACGCTCGGTGACAGTCGACGTCGTAGCGGGGGCGGGTGATTCGGTGCGGGTGATCTTCGAGCGGGTGCAGATTCTCGACGCCTTGCACTGCTCGCAGGAGCGGTCCCGGATGGCGGGTCTGGCGCAGCGGCTGGGCGGTTCGGTGTCAGGGTGGGACGCATTGCAGTTGCCCAGCGACGGCGGCCCTTCCGGCCGCCGCGACCGCCGGGATCGGTGAACAGGGTCGATTCGGCGACGCCGGCTGCGCACTGACTAGGCTGCGAATGTCAGATTCAGCTCTACCCAATCAGCACGACCCACCGAAAAGGGGACCGAGGGACGATGGCCGGCACCGACGCAACCACCGCCGTGAACACCGACGCGAGCGACGTGGTGCGGTCCTGGCCGATGATTCTCGGGCGCCTGACCGACGGTGTCGACCTCTCGTCGGCCGACTCGCAGTGGGCGATGCGCGAGATCATGTCCGACAACGCAAGTTCCGCGCAGATCGCGGCCTTCGGTGTCGGGTTGAAGATGAAGGGTGAGACTTCGGCCGAGCTGGCGGGTTTGGCCGCCGCGATGCTCGCGCATTCACGGCCCGTTCCGATCGACTCCGACGTCGTCGACATCGTCGGCACCGGTGGCGATCGTTCCAACACGGTCAATATCTCGACGATGGCCTCGATCGTGGTGGCCGCGGCGGGTATTCGTGTGGTCAAACACGGAAACCGGGCAGCGTCTTCCAAGAGCGGCGGCGCCGACGTCCTCGAAGCGTTGGGCGTGCGCATCAACCTCGGTCCCGAGCAGGTGGCTCGTTGCGTCGAGGAGGTCGGGATCGGTTTCTGCTTTGCACCCGTCTTCCATCCCGCGCTGCGCTTCGCGGCAGTGCCCCGAAAGGAGATCGGAATCCCGACGGCGTTCAACGTCCTGGGACCGCTCACCAACCCGGCACGGCCCCGCGCCGGACTCATCGGGTGCGCATTCCCGAAGCTCATCTCGGTGGTGGCAGGAGTGCTTGCCGAGCGGGGCAATTCGGCTCTGGTCGTTCGCGGTGACGACGGGCTCGACGAGCTGACCACCTCGACCACCTCGACGGTCCACATCGTCGCCGGCGGAACGATCCGGACGGTCACGCTGGATCCACGGGATGTGGGTATCGCCCGCGTTCCGCTCGAGGAGCTCCGTGGCGGCGACGCCGAGGCGAACGCGGCCGTGGCGCGGACGCTGCTCTCCGGACAGTCGGGACCGGTACGCGATGCGGTGCTGCTCAACGCGGGCGCGGCTGTCGCGGCGTTCAACGGTGTGGGGGACAACCTCGAAGAGGCGATCGCCGCCGGGATCGCGACCGCCGCTGCCGCCATCGACAGCGGGGCCGCGGCCGGTCTCCTTCACCGGTGGTCTGCGTTGACCGCGACCCTGACCGAAGGTTCTCGACGGGGCGCTGAAGGTTCCTGACGGGGTGGCTATTCGCCGAGCGAGAATCCGGCTTCGACGTCTGCGCTGGAGAACGACTGGAAGGCGATGTGCGTAGCCGTCTTGACGACGCCGGGCACCTTGTTGATTCCGCCGGTGACCACGTCGGCGATCTGAGCGTGGTCTCGGACCTTGACGATGGCGATCAGATCGACGTCGCCCGCGCAGGAGTAGACCTCGGTGACCCCGGGAAGGTCGGCAACGGCCTGTGCGGTCTCCGGTATCCGTGCGGATTCGGCATCGATCATGACAATGGCGTTGATCATTTCTCTCCTCGTTTTCCGGGCATCTGGAAAACGAGCTTAGGCGTAGGAGAGTGCGGCGCCTGTCACTGATGTTCCGATCGGCTTCCGGCCCGGGCGAGTCGACACCAGTCCTCCCAGCGGCCGACGCCGTTGGACGGTTCGCCGTAGCCGGAGGTCGTCTGCACGATTCGAACTCCGTCGGATGCGAGCCACCTGGCGGTCAATCCGAGTTCCTCGGGCGGTGCCCCGCGAAACGGGGTGGCGTCCGGGAAGACGGTTTCGGCTGCGGCCGTGATGGCGTCGACCACCGGCATCGGGTGTGTCCCGCGGCGAGCGATCCCGGCGGAGGCCAGGCGCCCGGATCGGATGACGGCCAGTTCCCAACCACCGTCCTCCGAGGGGCGGGCAGCGACAAGTTCGTCGATGGACGCCAGTGCCGCGAGTCGTTGGGTCCGCCGGACCGAGGTTCCTACTGCCGCGGTTCGGTCGCGGAGCCGCGCGGCGGTCTCGAAGAGCGCGGCCTCGGCCAGTTCGGTGATCCGATCCTGCATTCGCCGGAGTGGCCCGTCGTGGCGTCCGTGAAAGAAACCACGGACGTCGTCGACGATCGGCTCGTACTCGGTTTCGGTGACGTCCCCACCGCGTAATGCCGGACATGCCCCCAGCTCCCGAGAAGGGCACCTGGGCCCGTGTACGGAGCCGCGCGGGATCCGCTTGGTGCACGTGCGTAGACCGGTGAACTGGGCGACGGTATCGGCGACTTCCGCCGCATCGGTGCGGGAGGTGAACGGGCCGACGGAGGTCGACGAGGCCGTCCGCACGACGGACAGGCGTGGAAATGCCTCGTCGGTGAGCGTTATCCACCACCCGCGTTTGGGGAACTTCGATCGCCGGTTGTACGGCGGTGCGTGGGCGACGAGTAGCCGAAGCTCACGCACGCCTGCCTCGAGCGCGTGCGCGCACTCGACATGATCGACCCGGGTGGCCAGGGCGACCATCTCCTTCATGCGGCCGCGGGTTTCCGAGCCGGTGAAGTAGTTGCGGACGCGTCGGCGTAGATCGACGGCCGTGCCGATGTAGAGCGCCTCGTCCGACGGTCCTCGGAAGATGTAGACGCCGGGCGTTCGAGGCAGGCCGGCGGCGAAAGATCTCTTTGCTCGCTGGTGCGAGGAGACGTCGGGGAGGTAGTCGACGAGTTCGCTGTAGCTGTGCACACCCTGATTACCCACACGGTCGATGAGACCGTGCAGAACGTCCACGGTGGCCCGTGCGTCGTCGAGAGCACGGTGTGTCGGTTGTGTGGATACCCGGAAGAGCTGGGCCAGGGCCGAAAGTTTGACCGACGGTGCCTCGTCGCGTGTGAGGACTCGCCGGGCGAGTTTGACGGTGCACAGCACCCGGAACGACGGCCACGGGCGGGCACTGCGTGCAGCTGCCGCCTTGAGGAATCCGATGTCGAATCCGGCATTGTGGGCCACCAGTACCGCGCCGTCGGCGAACTCGAGGAAAGCTGGCAGTACCCGCTCCATCCGAGGCGCCCCGATCAACATGGCGGTGGTGATGCCGGTGAGCTCGACGATGTAGGGCGGGATCGGCCGCCCCGGATCGACCAGGGTGGCCATTTCACCCAGGACCACGCCGCCTCGAATCTTGACCGCACCGATTTCGGTGATCGAGTCCTGCTCGGCGCTTCCCCCGGTGGTTTCGAGGTCGACGACGACGAACGTGGTCTCGCTCAGTGGGGTGTCCAACTCGTCGAATGTCAACTGCCGGCCCACGGCCTCGAGGGCGCCGGTCGTGAACGGATGGGGTGACGGGTAGTCGCCGGCCGACGCTGGTTTCACAGCGCGCACGTTAACGAGTGGGTCCGACAGATTTCGTAATCGACTGCGGCGAGTGAAACCGACAATCCGAGCCGATCATCGTCGAAGAGACGAGGATCACATCGGATTCGGGAACCGGGTTCATTGGTTGCCCACTCAACTACTCTGCCGCGCCCGCCATCGGCCGGGTTTGCGGGGATCCGGTGCGCGACTCCGGATTCGGACCTGCAGGTCATTAGCAGTCGGAAGGATCTCGCTGAACAGCAACAAGGCGTGGAATGTCCTATTTTGTCGACACTGTGGGTACGCCGGAGGTTGTCGGGTCGACCGCATGTGACCAGCCGGTAACAAACCTGCCGTTATCGAGCTGTGACCGTTGAGGCGTACTCGGGCGCGGCGGAGGCGAATTCCACCAAATCCGGCCCGAGCGAGCGGCTGCAGTCGACATTGCCGCGACGATTTCGTAACCTTCCTGAGACCTAACGAAGTCTTGCCGGACCAAACAGGATCGGCATCGTCAGGAACCGCCTAATCGAGATCTCCGTGAGGAACTCGAACCGGGAACCCAAGTTTCCACTGGGGTGAATCCCGTTTGGGGCGCGGCCGCACCATCGCCGTGAACCACTCGGGTAGGGCTGATCTTCCCAGCCCGAACCCGTCAGCTAACTCGGTCGGCGGATGAATGGAAGAAATGGAGCACCCCTCAACGTGGCGTCACAGAATTTGAAGCGTTCCGCGCAGCTGGCAGTTGCCGGAGCGCTCGCAGTCGGAGCCTTCGCGGCAACGGCAGCACCTGCCTCGGCAGACCCCATCACCATCCCCGGTGTGGGCACTTTCGACATCCCGGGCGTTTCAGCGTCGCAGATTCCCTTCATTCCGGGTGTCACCGACAACATTCCCGGCGTCAACTCGGCCGGCCCGGCCGCGCCGGTCGCACCGATCACGTCCTCGCTCGGCGAGCGGGCCGTGCAGGCCGCTCAGACCAAGCTGGGCGCACCGTACGTCTACGGCGCTGCCGGCCCCGACGCATTCGACTGCTCCGGGCTCGTTCAGTGGGCGTACAAGCAGGCCGGTCTGAACTTGCCGCGCACCAGTTACGACCAGGCTGCTGCCGGTGTTCCGGTTGCGCAGTCGGACCTTCGGGTCGGTGACGTGATTTCCTTCTACGGCGGATCGCACTCGGGAATCTACGCCGGAAACGGAAACGTCATTCATGCCTCCACCGCCGGACAGCCGGTGAAGTTGGCGCCGGTGTCGTCGATGCCGTACGACGGCGCGCGTCGCTTCTGAGCTGTTGTACATGCGGTAACGGTTCGGTGACACCGGCCGTCACCATCTGCCGCCAATGGCGGTGGAGCTCGGGGGGAGCTCCGGATCTTCGTGCCAAGTGGGCCTCGAATCATGGATTCGAGGCCCACTTTCGTATTGATCGAACATCCGTCCTCGAGCTCACCCCGAGACACCTACCCGCGAGTAGACACGATATGGTGGCCCTTCCGTAATCTTATCGAGACATTGCCTGGGGCAGACAGGTACTGTAGTTAGTTGACAGCCAGCTAACAGAGGGTCGACCTGTTCGTGGTCGGCATCGTTCCGCCGAGACCGAGAGTTGCATTCCGTGGTTTCACCGAAGAAGAACAGTCGTCTACGTGCCGTGGTGGGGGTGGGTGCCCTCGCTCTCGGACTTGTGGTGTTCCCCTCGATTCCCGCCGGGGCGGACCCGACATTTTCCACTCCGACGGAGGCGCTCGATCGGCTCGGGGAACTCTCGCGCGCCTCGGAGCAGACGAACGAGGCGTTACACAACGCTCAGATCGATCTCGATGCCAGGCAGGCGGCTCTGGCGGACGCAGAAGACCGGGCCGGGGCGGACTCCGCGAGACTGGCTCAGGCGTCCGAGCAGGTGGCGGCCGTCGCGCCGGCGGTAAATCGTATTGCGACTGCCAACTACAAAGGTGCCCGCACCAACCGTCTGTTCGCCCTGATGATCAGTGACTCGCCTCAGCAGCTACTCGATCAGATGTCGGCGCTGGACGTGATCTCGAATGACGCCGCAACGCAGGTAGCACAATTCACGCGGGCCACCGCCGATGCACAGGCAGCCGCCGAGGCGTCGGCGCGATCGGCGGAGGAGGCCAGGGTCGCCGCGGAGCAGGCCAGGGTCGTCAGCGACGACCTCCAGCGTAAGCAGAGTGAATTGCAGACGCAGATAGCCGATGTCACCCGCGCGTTCGAGAACTTGACGGACGCCGAACGCTCGCAGCTGAACGATTCGTCCTTTCCGCCGGGCACCGATCTCAGCAAAATTCTAGCTAACTTGACGCCGGGCTCCGGCGCCGCTGCGCTCCAGGCCGGACTGACACGCATCGGTGATCCCTACGTGTGGGGCGCCACCGGCCCGAATCAGTTCGACTGCTCGGGTTTGGTGGTCTGGGCGTACCAGCAGATCGGCAAGACGCTCCCGCGTTCGAGTCAAGCCCAGGCTCAGGGTGGAATACCGGTTCCCCGTGACCAGTTACAGCCCGGTGACGTCGTGACCTTCTACAGCGACAACTCGCACGTCGGCATCTATGCCGGCGACGGAAACATCCTGCACGCCTCCACGTTCGGTGTGCCGGTCAAGGTGCAGTCGATGGAAGGCATGCAGTTTTCCACCGCCAGGCGTTACTGACGAGTGATCCGGACCGGCGGAGGACGGACGCGGGGCCCGGGAGCCGGTCCGCCGCAACTACCGGGCACCGACTCTCCTAGACTCGGCGACGTGCCGGCGGACCTCGAAACCACAGACGGAGTCGGCGCCGGCAGCAGGCGTAGGTGGGAGTATCCGGCACTGGTCGCTCTCGGCGTCGCCGTAGCTCTGGTACTGGGTCTGACTTTCGTGATGGCCAATTCCGACCGGTCCTCGGACGCCGCCGCAGAGCAGGCGCACCGCGAAGCACAGGTTCGGACTTTTCTGAACTCGCTCGCCGTCGCGCAGACGTCGAACGACCAGGACGCGATGGCGGCGCTGGTCGATCCGGGAGCCGTGCCGGGTGTGCTCGAGGCCGAGACACGTCGTATGACGGCGTTGGCACAACTGAAGTTCTCGGACTGGGGCTACGACGTACCGGCGGGTGCTCTGACACAGGAGCCGGCCACGGGGGCGCCCGCCGCAGACGAGGAGATATGGCACGCCCGGGTACTGCTGCGGTACGCCCTCGCCGATGTCGATTCCAGCCCGACGCGCAAACCTGTGTCGATGGTGTTCAGTCGCAGCGGCGACACCTGGCTTCTGCTGGTGAACGGTGCGACGGTGGGCCTGGACGCGGCCCGTACGCCCGGTGAGTCGTGGCACGGGCCCTGGGAGTTCGGGACCGTGGTGACGGCGCGGAACTCGACGGGCCACGCCCTGGTGATCGGCCACCCGGCCGAGAAGAACTTCGTCGAAGCACTGGCAGCGGACCTGGACGAGGCAATCGCCAACACGACCGAACTCTGGGGTCCGTGGTGGTCGGAACGCGTGGTGGTGATGGTGGCCGGCTCCGCCGAGGAGTTCACGGCGCTGGTGGGTCAGCATCACGACGGGGCGTCGATAGCTGCGGTGTCGGTCTCCGACGCTGTGACGCCGGGGTCCGGCGAGGTCAGCGGGCAGCGGGTGGTGTTCTCGCCCGCGGCCGCATCCCGACTGACGTCGGTGACGCGGAAAAGCTGTGCTGCGGCACGAGTTGGTGCACGTGGCAGCCCGCTCGCAGACGAGCGACGGATCTCCGATGTGGGTCTTGGAAGGATTCGCCGAGTACGGCGGCAATCGTGGTTCGGGTCGGGCCTCGAGCGAGATCGCGCCCACCCTGGCGGCCACCGTGCGTGAGTCGGATCCGCCGACTGCCTTCCCGTCGGATTCGAAGTTCTCCGGGGTACCGGTGGTCAGCTCACTCGCGTACGAGGCGGCGTGGTCGATCAACGCGTCCGTTGCAGACCGATTCGGCCAGGCGCGCCTGGCGGATCTGTACCGGGCGCTGGCCACCGGCCCCTCTACCGACGCGGAAGTCGACCGTCGCACGCGCGCGGTACTCGGGGTGGGTATCGACGACGTCAGGCTGGGGTGGATCGACTGGATGAACAGCCATCTGGGTTGAACCGACCTTCCCTCGGGTGCATCTCGCCCGTGCCCTACGGTGGACGGATGCGTCGGACCCTCTTGGTTACCAATGACTTCCCGCCCAGGCCGGGCGGTATCCAGTCCTACCTCCACACGTTCGCGAAGCATTTACCGGCCGACAAACTCGTCGTCTACGCGCCTCGCTGGCGTGGCGACTCGCACAAGAAGTTCGACGCGGCCCAGCCGTTCGAAATCGTTCGGCATCCGACGACGTTGATGCTTCCGACGCCGCTCGTCGCACGTAAGGCGGCGAAGCTGGTGAAAAAACGCGACTGTGAGTCGGTGTGGTTCGGTGCAGCTGCGCCCTTGGCAGTGATGGCGCCCGCTGTCCGGCGTGCCGGCGCGAGTCGCGTGATAGCGAGCACGCACGGGCACGAAGTGGGGTGGTCGATGATTCCCGGGGCGCGGCAGTCCTTACGGTTCATCGGCGACCACACCGACACCGTCACTTTCGTCAGCAAGTACACCCGAGGCCGATTCGCGGCTGCCTTCGGTGCGCAGGCCGCGCTCGAGCATCTACCGTCGGGCGTCGACACCGATGTGTTCCATCCGGATTCCGCTGCCCGCGAGGAACTGCGGCGCCGATACGGCCTGGGGGAGCGGCCCACGATCCTGTGTCTTTCCCGGCTGGTGCCACGCAAGGGCCAGGACATGTTGATCAAGGCTCTTCCGAAGATCCGCGACAGTATCGACGGTGCCGTTCTCGTGATCGTCGGGGGCGGGCCGTTCGAGGACCGCCTGAAGGAGTTGGTGGTCAAGACCGGCATGTCCGATCACGTGGTGTTCACCGGAACCGTGCCGGCCGCGGAACTGGCGAGCCATCACACCATCGCCGACGTCTTCGCCATGCCGTGCCGTACTCGCGGTGGCGGACTCGATGTCGAAGGACTCGGAATCGTGTATCTGGAGGCGTCGGCCACCGGTGTCCCGGTGATCGCCGGACGTAGCGGAGGCGCTCCGGAAACCGTGCAGCAGAACAAGACCGGCCTCGTGGTCGACGGAACGTCGGTTACCGACGTTGCCGCGTCCGTCATCGAGATTCTCTCCGATCGTGATCGTGCTGCCGCGATGGGTGCGGCAGGTCGGGAGTGGGTCGGAGCCGACTGGAAGTGGGATACCCTGGCGGCGAAGCTGCAGGTTCTGCTCGGCTGAGGTGGGTGCCTCGATCGACAACCAGGCCCGGTACCGAATTCGGTACCGGGCCTGCTCTGTTCGGGGTAGCTGCCTAGTTGGCGTAGATCTTCTCGATGTCCCCCGCGAAACTGGTGTGCACGACGTTGCGCTTGAGCTTGAGCGTCGGCGTGAGTTCGCCTGTCTCCTCGGTGAAGTCGACCGGAAGAATTCTGAACTTCTTGATCGACTCCGCATGCGAGACCAGTGTGTTCGCCTTGTCGATGGCGTCCTGGATGTCGCCCACCAAGTCTCCGTCGGTGACCAGATCGGCCGCGGTGGTTCCGGAAGGCTTGCCGTGGCGCTCGTTCCATGCCGGTAACGCGTCGGCGTCGATGGTGATCAGTGCGCCGATGAACGGTTTCTGATCACCGACCACGATGGCCTGACTGATCAACGGGTGCGCGCGCAGTGAATCCTCGAGCTGTGCGGGTGAGACGTTCTTTCCGCCTGCGGTGACGATGATTTCCTTCTTGCGACCGGTGATCGAGATGTAGCCCTCGCTGTCGACCGAGCCGAGGTCACCGGTGTGAAACCACCCGGACCGAATGGATTCGGCGCTGGCCTTCTCGTTACGCCAGTACTCGGCGAAGACGACCGGACCGGACAGCAGGATTTCACCGTCGTCGGCGATCCGAACGGAGTTACCTGCCAACGGCTTTCCGACGGTTCCGATCTTCTGGGCGCCGATGGTGTTGACGGCGAAGGCAGCCGATGTCTCGGTGAGCCCGTAGCCCTCGTAAATGGTGATGCCGATGCCGCGGAAGAAATGACCGAGGCGAGGACCGAGTGGAGCGCCACCGGAGATCGCGAGTTGGCACTGGCCGCCGAGCGCTGCTCGCAATTTCGAGTAGACGAGCTTGTCGAAGAGGGCGTGCTTGGCCTTGAGCAGGAGGCCGGCGCCGCCGGTGTCCTGGGCCTGGCTCCATGCCACGGCGGCGTCGGCGGCGGCGTCGAAGATCTTGCCCTTGCCGTCGCCGTGCGCCTTGGCCTGCGCACTGTTGTACACCTTCTCGAACACGCGTGGCACGGACAGGATGAAGTCCGGCTTGAACTCCGCGAACGTGGGAACCAGGTTCGGGATGTCGCTGGTGTGACCGAGCACGGCACCGGCGTCGAACGACGCGACGCTCACTGCTCGGGCCAGCACGTGGGCCATGGGCAAGAACATCAGGGAGCGCACGCCCGGGCTGGCCAGCAGTGTGCCGAGGTTCGACTCGAGGATGCCCTTCGATTCGGCGATGAGGTTCGAGTGAGTCAACTGGCAGCCCTTGGGGCGGCCGGTGGTTCCCGAGGTGTAGATCAACGTAGCCGGATCGGAGGCCTTCAGGGCCGCGACCCTGGCCTGTACCTCCTCGTCGGGAACGTCCGTGCCCAGTGCGGTCAATTCGTCGATCACACCGTGCCCGCCCGGCGACGCATCGATCTGGTAGACGGTGCGCAGCGACGGGGCGGCGTCGGCGACGTCCTTGACCGTTGCGGCATGTTTGTCGTTCTCGACGATCAGAATTGCGGCGTCGGAGTCCTCGAGTATCCAGCGAACCTGCTCGGCCGCCGACGTCTCGTAGATCGGGACGGTGACGCCGCCTGCCGCCCAGATGGCGTAGTCGACGAGCGGCCACTCGTATCGAGTGGCCGACATCAGGGCCACACGATCACCCTGTTGGACACCGATGGCTATCAGCCCCTTCGCTACCGAGGTAACGCTTGCTGCGAATTCGCCGGCGGTGACGTCGAGCCACCCGGATCCGACCCGACGGGTGTAGACGACAGCAGCGGGCTTCGTTCTCGCGTGGGCGAAGACGGAGTCGACTGCCGACTCGTCTTCGGAAATGGTGAACGTCTTGGGTGCGCTGTACTCAGGCACTGAATACCTCCCGACACTGCGAAATACTGGCGAGTAGGTTTTGACTGCACTCACTGTAGCCGGAACCGAGGCCTCGGTGTGGCCGGGCTTACAGTCCGATCGAGAATTCGATAGCTCCGCCACTGACCGGCAACCGATCGCCGCCGCCGACGCCGAGTATGTGAAGCTATCGACGTGAGCAGTATTCAGGTCGCAGACCAGACATTCATCGCGGCGTCGCCCGAGCGGGTGGCCGAACTGTTGGCCCCGCCCCTCAAATGGCGGCGGTGGTGGCCCGATCTCCGACTCGACGTTCGTGAGAACCGCGGGGAGGCCGGCATTCGCTGGGGAGTGGGCGGCGCGTTGGACGGCACCATGGAGGTGTGGCTCGAGCCGGTCATGGACGGGACTGTCGCGCATTACTTCCTGCACGCCGAGCCGCCCGCCGGATCGAATCTCGATCTGGTGGCGGCGAACCGTCGACGTCGGGTCGGGGGTAAGGCGATGTCCTTCGAACTCAAGCGGGAACTCGAAGCCGGACGCGAAGCCGGCGTCGCGCCGGCCTGAACGTCGCCGCAACAGCAGTGTCGACATTGTGTATTGCCGTGTCGATCGTGTGTGATGGGAACCGGAAGTTCACGAGGGAAGGACACGTAGTCGGATGGCCGAGAAGACCAAGGGCTTGATCAGCATCGACGCACCAGCCGATGCAGTGATGAGTGTGATCGCCGACTTCGAGGCGTACCCGCAGTGGGTGTCCGCCGCCAAATCGGTGTCGGTGTTGGCCGTCGACGCCGACGGCCGCGCCGAACGAGTGCGATTCGTGCTCGACGCCGGGATGGTGAAGGACACGTACGAGCTCCGGTACTCGTGGGCGGCGGACGGCAACGCCGTGTCGTGGGAACTGGTCTCCGGTGAGATTCAGAAAGCTCAATCCGGTTCGTACACACTGGAACCGGATGCCAAGGGGGCAACGAAGGTCACGTATCAATTGACGGTCGACCTCACGATCCCCATGATCGGGCTGTTCAAGCGCAAGGCCGAGAAGATCATCACCGACACCGCCCTGAAAGAACTGAAGAAGCGAGTCGAGGGCTGAGCGCCACCGACCACGTAGGACGCTCGCGCCTGCTCCTGTTCGTCGGCAAGGGCGGTTCGGGCACGACCACGATCGCCGCGGCAGCTGCTGTGGCGGCGGCGGAGCGGGAGCGGGTACTGCTGGTCTCGACTGATCCGCTACGCACACTGGCCGGCGTTCTCGGGGTCGGACCGCTGGAACAGGTCACCGCGATCGGGAACAACCTCGAGGCCTGGCAGATCGACACACTCGCTCTCCTGGAGAACGGTTACCGGGGGTGGTCCGATCTGATCGGTGCCGCCGGTGTTCACGAACACGGCGCGCAATTCGAGTCGTTGGAGCCCGAAGAGCTCACCGGATCGCTGGGAATCCAGGACATCCTGGGACTGGCCGAGATCGAGCGGGTCACGACGTCGGGCGACTACGACGTCGTGATCGTGGACTGTTCGGCCGCCGGGCAGGCGTTGTCCGTTCTGGCGGCACCGGCGATGACCGCGCAGTACCTCGAACGACTCTGGCCGCGGCATCGCAGAATGGTGGCGCTCGGTGGCGCGGACGTGCGACTGATGGTGCTCGTGTCGGTGGTGGAGCGGATCGTGGTGGCTGTCGAACGAACAGCGGCATTGCTGACCGATCGTGCGACGACGTCCGTCCGCCTGATCACCTCTGCCGAGGGTGTGGCGGCAACCGCGACCCGTATGACGCTGTCTGCCTTGTCGCTTTCGGGTCTTCGAGTCGGTGCAATTGCAGTCAACGGCGTTGTCCCGCAGTTCGATTCGGGTTCCTTGCCATCGGCGGCGGATCAGTGGACGGCGTCGATCCGAGCGCGTCAACTCGGTATCGTCGACGCCTTGCGGGAGAACGTGGGCTGCGTTCCGGTCGTGACCGTCGAGCAGACCGCGCTCGAGCCGGTAGGGTTGGACCGGCTACGAGAGATAGCAGAAGCCCTGACTGGTGACTTCGGTGTGGGGGCCGATGCCGGTGACGATTCGACGCGTGCGAGCGTGAGGCTGGAATCGGGTTCCGGGGTCGAGTCGGTCTACGTGTTGCGGATGTATCTTCCGCTCGTGGATCCGTCGTCGTTGTCGTTGGGTCGGGTGGAGGACGATGTGCTGGTGGGAGCGGACGGGGTGCGTCGTCGCGTCCGACTGGCCTCGGTGTTGCGTCGGTGCATCGTGAGTGGGGCAGAGTTGACCGGAAACGACCTGATCATCCGATTCGAACCTGATCCGGCGGTGTGGCCGGCATGAGTGAGGAACACGACCGTCTGCTCGCCGAGTTCCGCGAGCTGGCGGAGTCGGTGATGATGCGTATCGAACCGATGCTGCAGAGCGCCGCCGGAGCGCCGAGTGCACACGGTTCCGCTGTCGGCGACGACTCGAAGGAGTTCACCGGATGCAGCTGGTGTCCGGTCTGTGCTGTGGCCGCCCTGGTGCGCGGTGAGAATCACGAGCTGCTGGCCTTCCTCGCCGACCAGGTGCGCATCGTGCTCGCCGCGCTTCGCCGATTCCTCGACGAATACCTCGGCCCGGCGAGTTCGCGACGAGGTCCGGAGCCGGATTCGACGCCGCCTGGTCCGGCGGACTCCAACGCCGCCGGCAGTTCGCGCACCGGGACCTTCGTCCCGATCGCGGTGACCGTCAAGCGTTGAGCAGGTACCCCGAGTGCGCAGAACCGTCGTCGCCGAGCACAATCGTCACAATGGTCACCGACAGCAGGCAGTGCTGACATGAGCGGGCGCCGCGGGCGTAGCGCCACCGGCAACGAGGCCGACGGGATTCTCACGATCGGTATCGACGTGGGTGGGACGAGCATTCGCGCTGCCGTCGTGGACGTCGACGGGCAAGTACTCGACGTGGTCCAGGCTCCGACGCCCAACTCGGCGCGCGCGCTCGAGGACGGACTGGACCGAGTGGTTCGCACACTGGTGAGCCGACATCGGGTGGATGCGGTCGGATTGGCGGTAGCCGGGTTCATCACGTCCGATCGCACGTCGGTACGGTTCGCGCCGCACCTGCCGTGGGTGGACGCCCCGGTCGGTAGCGATCTCAGCGCCAGGCTCGGACTTCCGGTAGTGCTCGAACACGACGCGAACGCGGCAGCGTTCGCCGAACATCGCTTCGGCGCGGCGGCAGGCGGTCGTAACGTGGTGATGGTCGCCATCGGGACGGGAATCGGTGGGGCACTTCTCATCGACGGCGAACTCTATCGTGGCAGTCACGGCGTCGCCCCGGAACTCGGGCACATTCAGGTGGTGCCGGATGGCCGGGCCTGCGCCTGCGGCAAACGTGGCTGCTGGGAGCGATACTGCAGCGGAACCGCACTGGTCGACACGGCGATCGAACTTCTCGCCGCCGATCCGACGGCGTCCACGTTGCTCGCTCGGGAGGTGGCCGTGGATCCGGGCGCGTTGACCGGTCGTCGGATCGCCAACGCCGCCCAGGACGGTGATCCCCTCGCTCTGGCCACTCTCGCGGAATTCACTCGATGGTTGGCCGTCGGGTTGGCCATGGTCGGTGACGTCTACGATCCCGATCTCGTCGTGATAGCCGGCGGCGTGGCGAGTTCGGCACCGCTGTTCCTCGACGACGCTCGTGATCAGTACGCCACCCTGCTGACCGGGGCGCGGCATCGGCCGCTTGCCCGGATACGAGTCGCCCAACTCGGTGAGGCAGCGGGAATGGTCGGTGCTGCGTCACTGGCCCGTGAGGTGGTCCCCGATCGCGGGTAGTTCGGCTCGCGGGCAGCCCGGCTCGGGATTGTCCGGTTTCGGGTTGTCCGGGCCGGGTCGGTCGCCCTGTGACGGGGCAGACGTGGGTGGGGCAAGTGTAGCGACGGTAACTGGTGCGCAGTATGGTCGTACAGAGGCAATTCGGTTGTGATCAGGAGGAACACCGTGTGGTATTGGCTCTTCAAATATGTGTTGTTGGGGCCGATTCTGTGGCTGCTGGGTCGTCCGACCGTGAAGGGCCACGAGAACATTCCCGCCGACGGCGCGGCCATCCTGGCCAGTAATCATCAAGCTGTCCTGGATTCGTTCTTCCTGCCGCTCCGTGTCAATCGTCGGATCACGTTTCTCGCCAAGAGTGAGTACTTCACCGGTTCGGGTCTCAAAGGTGCTTTCCAGAAGTGGTTCTTCACCGCAGTGGGGCAGGTTCCGATCGACCGAACCGGAGCCGATGCCGCACAGGATGCCTTGCATGCCGGTCTGAAGGTGTTGGGGTCCGGAAGTCTTCTCGGAATTTACCCGGAGGGCACTCGCTCGCCGGACGGCCGACTCTACAAGGGCAAGACCGGCATGGCGCGCCTCGCCCTCGAGTCCGGCGTGAAGGTCATCCCGGTCGCGATGGTGGGTACCGACAAGATGAACCCGATCGGTTCACGGGTGTGGCGACCCGCCAAGGTGACCGTGGTGGTGGGTGAACCCATCGACTTCTCTCGTTTCGAGGGAATGGGGCGGTAACCGTTTCGTCGAACGGGCGGTCACCGACGAGGTCATGTACAAGCTCATGAAGCTCTCCGGCCAGGAGTACGTCGACATCTACGCTGCGAGTCTGAAGAAGACTCCTTCGGCGGACAAGGCGTCGGCGAAGGACGATGCGGCCGTTGCGAGACTCGGCACCGACAGCGCCGACACCGACACGGTGGTGCCGGACACCCAGGCGAGTTAGCTTCCGCAGGCGCGAGTGCGGCATAGTTTCCGCACGTGCGTTACTTCTACGATTGCGAATTCATCGAAGACGGTCGAACCATCGACCTCGTGTCGATCGGCGTGGTGTGCGAGGACGGCCGTGAGTACTACGCGGTCTCCACCGAGTTCGACGACAGCCGGGCAGGTAGTTGGGTGCGTAAGAACGTTCTCCCGAAGCTGCCCCAGCCGTCGTCGCCGTTGTGGAAGCCCCGCGACCGGATCCGCGACGACCTGCTGAAGTTCTTCGTTCCGCGCCCGATGGTGGTGCCGGAGCTGTGGGCGTGGGTGGCCGCCTACGATCACGTCGCCCTGTGCCAGCTGTGGGGGAACATGACCGAACTCCCACAGTCGATGCCGCGCTACACCCGTGAGCTCAAACAGTTCTGGGAGGACAACGGCAGTCCGGCTCTGCCCGCCGCACCGTCGGACGCGCACGACGCGCTTGCGGACGCCCGCCACAACCTGGTGAAGTTCGATGCGATAGCCGCTGCCCGCTCATTGCGCTGACCTGCATGGACGCCATCGGATGCGACTCGACATCGCCCGGACGGGCGGCCCGGGTGACGTCGAGGTGAAGGACCGAATATCCTTGAGCGGTGAACTGGACCGTGGACGTGCCGATCGATCGCCTGCCCGAGCTTCCACCGCTGCCGTCCGATCTGCGTAAGCGGCTCGACGAAGCACTCGCCAAGCCTGCCGCCCAGCAGCCTTCGTGGCCTGCCGACCAGGCTGCGGCGATGCGCACCGTGCTCGAGAGCGTGCCGCCCATCACGGTGGCCAGCGAGGTCGAAGCGCTGTCCGACCGTCTCGCCCAGGTAGCCCGCGGCGAAGCGTTCCTCCTACAGGGCGGTGACTGCGCCGAGACGTTCGCCGACAACACCGAGCCGCACATCAAGGGCAACATCCGCACCCTGCTGCAGATGGCCGTCGTACTCACGTACGGCTCCTCGATGCCGGTGGTCAAGGTCGCTCGCATCGCCGGACAGTACGCCAAACCGCGCTCCGCGGACGTCGACTCGCTGGGGTTGAAGTCGTACCGGGGCGACATGGTCAATTCGCTGGTGGCCGATGAAGCCGTACGCGCCCACGATCCCTCACGGCTCGTGCGCGCCTACGCCAACGCCAGTGCAGCCATGAACCTCGTTCGGGCGCTCACCGGTGCGGGTATGGCCGATCTGCACCGAGTGCACGACTGGAACCGTGAATTCGTTGCAGCGTCGCCTGCCGGTGCGCGGTACGAGGCGCTCGCATCGGAGATCGATCGTGGCCTGCAGTTCATGAACGCTTGTGGCGTAACCGATCCCAGTCTGCAACAGGCACAGATCTTCGCGAGCCACGAAGCGCTGGTGCTCGACTACGAGCGTGCGATGTTGCGGTTGGACAACGACAGCGATCATCCGAAGCTCTACGATCTGTCGGCACATTTCCTGTGGATCGGTGACCGCACCCGTCAGCTCGACGGTGCGCACATCGCCTTCGCGGAACTGGTGTCCAACCCGATCGGTCTGAAGATCGGCCCCAGCACGACGCCGGAGATGGCCGTCGAATACGTCGAACGTCTCGACCCCACCAACAAGCCGGGCCGCCTGACCCTGATCTCGCGGATGGGCAACGGCAAGGTCCGCGACCTGTTGCCGGCCATCATCGAGAAGGTCCAGGCCACCGGCCATCAGGTCATCTGGCAGTGTGATCCGATGCACGGCAACACCCACGAGGCGTCCACCGGATACAAGACGCGCCACTTCGATCGCATCGTGGACGAGGTGCAGGGCTTCTTCGAGGTCCACAACGGACTCGGCACGCATCCGGGCGGCATCCACGTCGAGCTGACCGGGGAGAACGTCACCGAGTGCCTGGGCGGCGCACAGGACATCTCCGACCTCGACCTGGCCGGTCGGTACGAGACGGCGTGCGATCCGCGACTGAACACCCAGCAGTCGCTGGAACTCGCCTTCCTGGTCGCCGAAATGCTGCGCGGCTGAGACGACCCCGGTTACGGACGCCCTCTACCTCACGGCAGGGGGCGTTCGTCTTCTCGCGAAGTCGGTGACAAAGCAACGCTGCCACGGCATTTCGACGGCACGGGGCGAGTAGTGCTCACGCACGTACGCGACGGCGTCGTTTCCCGAGACGCCGTCCGCCACGGCGAGACAGGCCAACGCCGTACCGGTACGTCCGAATCCGCCGCCACATGCGATCTCGACCCGCTCGCGCTCGGCACGAGCATGGATGTCCTCGACTGCGCGTCCGAACGCTGTCCGATCCGACGGCAGCCAGAAATCCCGCCACCGGATCCAGCGCGCCTCCCACGGTGTAGGGGGCGGTGTCCGGCCGGTCAGATACACGTCGAAGGTGGCTGACGGCCCGTCCGGTACGGCATGACGGAGACCTCGACCGCGGACCTTTCGGCCGGACGGCAGTTCCAGGACTCCCGATGCTCGGTGATCCCACGTGGTAGTCATCAGCGAAGAATAGGTCAGTCGCCTAGGGAATGGCGACGACGCTGATCTCGGTGTCCTTCGCCACCAGATCGTTGCGTACCGACTGGCTGATGATGACGGAACTCTCGTTCTGCGTGAGTTGGCGCACATTGATGCGCAGGCCGAGCCTGGTGAGTTCTTCGCGAGCCGAGCCGACCGACCGACCGATGAGCGACGGTACCTTGACGGAATCCGATACCAGCAGCACGACGGAGGTGCCGGCATTGACGGGGGAGCCGACAGCCGGGTCGGTGCCGATGACGTCACCGCCCTCCACCGACCCGTCGAAAGTAGTTCTGGTGGTGCTGACCGAGATGCCCACCTTGTCCAGAGCGGCGCGGGCAGCACTCTCCGACATGCCCTTCACGTTCGGAACATCGACGGGGGGAGAGCCTTTGGAGGTGATGACCTTGACCGACGATCCGACTCCGACCTCGGTGCCCGGCGCCGGATCGAGTGCCGCGACGCCCCCGACGGGAACCTTCGAGCTGAAGGTGTCGCCGCCGTCGACCGGAACGAGTGTGCGCTCGGCCAGCTGAGATCTGGTGGCGGAGACGTCCCCACCGGCCGGCACGAGTGGGACCGTCGGGCGGCCCAAGGAGGTCAACAGCGCAACCGTCGACCCGCGTGTGATTCTCGAGCCCGTCGCCGGATCCGTGCCGACGACGGCATCGATCGGCGCGGAGTCGGAGTATCGACCCGTCAGTGACGGGGTGAGCCCGGCGTCCTGGATGGCGGACACCGCGGTGTCCTTGGTGAGCCCGTCGAGCGACGGGACCGCGGTGTAGCGACCTGAACCCATCCACCAACCGCCGACTCCGACGGCGAGCGCCAACAGCACGATCACCAGCAGCCAGATCAGGCTCGCTCGCCGTGACCGACGGCGATTGTCGGTGAAATGCGCGCGCGGATCGTCCGGTTCGTCCTTATCGCTGTCCATCTCGTCGTCGTCGACGACTGCGGGCCGCGACGTCTGCCCGGTGACTGCGCGTGTGTGCTGTACCGGATTGTCGGCCGGGGAGCGGAGCGCGGTGGTCGCTGCCGGCGGCGCGGCGACCGACGGCACTGCCTGTGGCGGCGGAACTGCAGCCACGGCGAGCGCACTGAGATGCTGCGCCGAACGGCGCGGCGCCGGAACGCGGTAGGTGGGCAGCTCGAGTTGTTCGCATACCGCACGCAACGCCGCCGCCATCTCGCCTGCATCGGCGAACCGATGTGACGGCTCGCGGTAAGTGGCCTCGGCAACGAGTCGATCGAACTGTGCCGGCACCCCGGGGATCCGTGAACCGGGGCGTGGGACGTCGTCGTGTATCCGCTGGTAGGCAATGGACAATGACGTGTCCCCGGTGAACGGGGTTGTGCCGGTGAGTAACTCGAACATCAACACGCCGGTGGAGTACACGTCGCTGCGCGGGTCGGCGACTCCGGACGTGACCTGTTCCGGCGAAAGATACGCTGCGGTACCGAGGATGACACTGTTGGAGGTGGTGGTTGCTGCCGCTGCGGCGCGCACGAGACCGAAGTCGGCGATCTTCACTTCGCCGGTATCGGAGATCAAGATGTTCTCGGGCTTGACATCTCGATGCACCAGTCCGGCCCGGTGTGCAACGGCAAGAGCATCGAGTACCGGTGCGACCACCGCGGCAACGGCGTGCGGAGGCATGGGTCCGCGCTCGCGCAACAACTCACGGAGCGTGCCGCCGTCCACCAGTTCCATCACCAGGAACACGTAGTTGCCGTCGCTGCCCTGGTCGTACACCGAGACCAGCGCGGGATGCTTGAGTCTGGCCACCGCCCGGGCCTCGAACTCGAATCGGGTGAGAAACGCCGGATCACCGGCGAACTGCGGATCCATCACCTTGATCGCGACCGGCCGATCCAACCGTGTGTCGAGTCCTCGATACACGGTGGACATCCCGCCACGAGCGATCGGTGCATCCACTCGATAGCGGCGTTCGAGCATTTCGCCGATCAACCCTCGACCTCCCTGACGACCATCTGTGTTCGGTGATCGACTCGGTTGGTTCCGAGACGGCCACCACGACGCGTGGGTGAAGTCCCAGCGGACACGCAGTAACGGATACGTCGCATCCTGCCCATCGTAGCCAGGGACACCGACCGAACCGCAGCACAGCGCCCCGGCGTTCGATTCGCGCACGGCGAAGGCGGACCTCGGCCGCTCCCGCCCGCCCTGACCCGGCTCTTGCTACCGTGACCCGGTGCGCAGTCGATCCGTGACGTCGTGGTGGCCCTCGCCCTGAGGCCGCCGATCACGGGTGTACCGATCACACCCCCGTCGCCGTGTAGCGAAGACGGACCGGTGGTCCGCTCCGCGAGGTCTCACTCACAGGAGTTGTCATGTCCACAGGAAACATCGGATCCGTGCTCGTCTCGTCACGGTCGTTCGACGAGTACGTCGCGATGTTCGCCCTCGACGACGCGGATCTGGAGTCGAACATTCTCGATTGCCCGGCGGGGGCGTCCGCCTTCACCGCCGATGCCCGCCGCCGGGGGACACGCGTGACGGCGTGCGATCGTGCATACGCCGACGGTGAGATCTCCGGCGACGCGCTTCGAGCGGAGACGATCCGCGGCAACGAGTACGTCTCGAAGAATGCTGGTCACTACTGCGACACCTTCTTCCGCGACGCCGCCCACCATCTCGAACATCGACTGCATGCGGTCAGTCGTTTCGTCGAAGACAGTGCCGCACATCCGAACTCGTATGTCGCCGCCACGTTGCCGACGCTGCCGTTCGACGACGGATCGTTCGACCTGGTTCTGTCGTCGCACCTGCTGTTCACCTACGCCGACCGACTCGATGTGCACGCTCATGACGAATACCTGCGCGAACTCGTGCGAGTCGCAGGCAACGAGGTACGTGTTTTCCCGCTCGTACCCATGGGTTCGTCAGCACCGTACCCCGAACTCGACCTCGTGCGTCGGCGGCTGGACACCGCCGGTATCGACACCGCCGTGGTCGGCGTCGACTACGAATTCCAGCGGGGCGCGACCGAGATGTTGGTGTGCGTGGGAAGGTGACAGCCCGCCGGGCGATACCGGAGTTCGAAAGCGGACCCGATAAACTTCCCGCGGTGAGCGCTATTCCGTATTCTGACGATGTCCTGGATTCCTCGGTATCCCTCTTCCAGCTGGCCGACGTGTCGAAAAACCTCGGCCTCCCGCTCGCCAAGGTGCACCAACTGCTGCGCGATCGCAAGATCATCGCCGTCAAGCGCCGCGGCGTCCTGGGCGTACCCGAACTCTTCTTCGACGCCGACGGCAGCATCGTCAAATGGCTGCCCGGTCTGCTCGCCGTCCTCGGCGACGGCGGCTACACCGACGTCGAAACACTGCGTTGGCTGTTCCGCGCCGACGAATCGTTGCCCGGTCGCCCCGTCGACGCCCTGCACGGTGACCTGGCCCGTGAAATCATCCGGCGCGCGCAGGCTATGGCCTTCTGACTCGAGAGTCGGTGCGTCCGGTGAGGATCCGTCCGTAGGTGGTCGACTTCACGAGTCCGGGAATCGCCACCCGCAGTCTGGTGGGACTGGGAACGGTGACTCTGCGGTGCAGTATCCGGTATCCGGCATCTTCCACCTGCTCCAGGATCGCGCCGTAGAGCACGAACGCAGTTCTGATCGACGGCTGTACGCGCGCGTCCAACAATGCGATTCCCGGCTCGGCGGCGCGGTACCGGGCTCGGGTGAGAGCAATGAAATGTGCCAGGGCGCGCTGTACCCGGATGTCGACCGTCTCGGTGCGGCGGCCGTGCTCGAGAAGTGGCACGTCCACGCCGAAGGCCGAGAACTCTCGGCTCGGTAGGTAGAGTCTGCCACGATCGAGATCCTCGCCGACATCGCGAATGAAATTGGTGAGTTGAAAAGCGTCACCCAGATCGGATGCCGCCGGGACAGCCTCTTCGACGGTCCCGGACACACCGAGTACCGGCAACAACTGCAGACCGATCACGACCGCCGAGCCGTAGGTGTACTCGCTCAACTCCGACATCGTCGAGTACACCGGCCGATAGTCGGGGCTGTCGGGGGCGTCCATTCTCATCGACGCGAAGAACGCCCGGAAGTACGGGTGCGGGATGTCGAACGAGGTCACCGAATCCACGAATGCGGGCAGGACCCGGATCAGCTCGGCGGGCAGTGCCGGGTCGGCGCTGTCGCGACGGCCGTCGAGGGCCGCGAACGTCGTAGCCTCGACCGCGGCCAAAATCGCGGCGCCCGCGTCGTCGCCCGGCTCGTCCACGATGTCGTCGACGATGCGGGCAAAGGCGTACAAGGCGTGAACGGCGCGGCGCCGGGGTGCGGGCAACAGGCGCGCGGCCAGAAAGTACGTACGCCCGTTCTGTGCTGTCACCTGCTCACACAGACGATACGACTGCGCCAACAGCGCCGCGGACGTCACGGTCGCCCGGACGTGGCGTCGACGCTCTTCTCCGGCTGCTTCCGGCGCAGCCGCAACGGATCCTCGGTGCGCAGCGACATCGCCGCTACCACTGCGGCGAAGACGGCGAGAGCGACGTGCGGGAACGTGTAGAGGCCGATCGATCCGTCCGGTTGGAAGACCAGCATCAACCATGTCGACAACCCCGTCAGCACGGCCAGCATGGTCGGGCTCGAGGCGAACCCTGCGGCCACCGCCAGCGGCCACGAGTAGTACCAGGGCAGCGCGGCGGGGGAGAGCAGCACGATCGCGACCATCACGATCACGATGCCCATGACCGCGTCGCGTTCGGTCTTACGGAAGCGCCACCACACGTACAAGATGATCGCGATCAGAACGCCGGCGGCAACAGTTCGGGCGACGCCGAGGATGTCGTTGAAATGGTCGCCCGCGAACCACGAGGTGGCCATGGTGCCGATATGCGCGACGATCGTCGGCAGCGAGAGCCAGTTGATGATCTTGGCCGAACCCGACAGGGCGGTGGTCCAGCCGAGACCCACACCCGCGATCAACGAGGTCGAACCCAGCACCGCCACGAAGATCGCCAGACCGGTCCCGGCGGTCTTGACGAACGACGCGATCGGCGACGGTTCGGCGAGGTTCTTCTCAGCCGCGTCCTCACGTTGGTGAATCATCCAGATCCACACGACGAACGGCAGAGCTACTCCCGCCGTGGCCTTGATCGCGACCGCCAGCGCGATCAGTCCGATCCCGAACGCATGCTTGCGTTCGAGGGCGAGGGCGATGCCCGCCACCATCAGACCGACCATGAGCAACTCGTTGTGCACTCCGCCGATCAGGTGGATCAGCACCAGCGGATTGAGGACCGCCAGCCACAGCGCGACGGCAGTGTTGCCGCCCAACTTCGTGGCCAGATGCGGAACGCCCCACATCAGCAGAGCGAGTCCGGGCAGCATGGCCACACGCAACAGCATCGTGCCCGCGATGACGTTGTCCCCGGTGACCCGCACGATCGCGTCGGCGAGGAGAAGATGCACTGGTCCGTACGGAGTGGTGGTCGTGGTCCATACGTTCGAGACGTTGTCCAACAGGATTCCGGGGTTGACGACCGGTCCTACCGCGTACGGATCGAAGCCGTCGCGGAGCAGTGCGCCCTGTGCCAGGTACGAGTAGGCGTCCCGACTGAACATGGGGACGGCGAACAGCAGCGGGAACGTCCACACCGGCACGATGTATCGAAGACCGCGCAGCGACACGTCACCGCGTAGCGTCGAACGTCCCAGTCGGACCCAGGCGGCGATCATGCACAACACGCCGATCCACACGATGGCTGCGGACATGATCGAGCCGTGTCCGAACCGCAGCCACGACAGATGCATCGACTCGAGGAGCGGATCCTGCCGTCGGACACTGCCCGCCCCGAAGCCACCGAAAGTGATCAAGACGGCCCCGACGAACCCGAGGATCGCGCTGTGACCTTCCGGGGTGCGGAGGAAATCGCCGGCTCTGAGGTGCCACGGTCGTTCCGTGGCTGCGGCAGAGGGTGTCATCGGTGCGGGTTCCTCCCCCGAGGCGAGCGGTTTCGATCGGCAGGCGTCGCGGCCGCCTCGGTGAATCCGGTCGGCGTCACTGCCGCCTCGGTGAATCATGGATGAATGGTGGGTTACGTCGGGTCAGTTTAGTTGCTCGGAGGAGTGGCTACCGCCCAGCCTCGGTTCAGCTCGCCCGGTGATCCGTTCCGCAGCCAGTCGGCCGGAGAGCATCACGGTCGGAACTCCGACGCCGGGTACGGTGCTCGAACCGGCCAACACCACGTTCGTGATTCCCGGAACGAGGTTCTTACGGCGAAACGGACCTGTTTGACCGAACGTGTGTGCGGCGGCGAACGGACTGCCGGTCGCCATCCCCTTGTCGAGCCAACTTTGTGGGGTGTCGACGTGATCGATGTCGAAGCCGTCGACCAGTCCGTGATAGCCGCGTCGCTGCAAGGTCGAGGTGATTTCGCGGACGTACGGATCTCTCAGGGCAGCCCAGTCGAGCGGTGCGCTATCGAGGTTCGGGCACGGTGCGAGGACGGACAGTGGTTCTCGGTGCACGCCGTCGCGGATGAAGATCGACGACGGATCGGAGACCCCGGCCCTGGTGATCAGAAGTGACGGATCGCTCATCAACTGGCCCCGGCCGCCGCGGGCGGTGATCTCCGCGAACGTACGCTCCCACGCCTGACCGAAATCGATGGTGTGATGGGCCCTCGACTGCCAGCCCTGCGTGACCGACGTCGCAATCGTGCCGTGGATCACCACAGCGGACGGCGACGACAGCACACGCCGCGGCCGCCGCCGGGTGTGCGGCGCGAGCAGGCGATCGGAGACGGACGCGTCCGGCGTCAGGACCACCGCATCGCAGTCGAAAACGGTACCGCTGCCGGTGTGCACCGACGTCACCCGACCGTCGGTGACCCCCAGCCGCTCGACACCGCTGCCCAGTGCCAGCACCCCACCCGCGGTGGTGAACGCGGCCGCCATCGACTCCGCGATCGTCCGCATTCCCCCTTCGGGGAAGTACACCCCGAGCGAGGTGTCCATGTGCGCGATGGCGCCGTAGACCGCCAGTGCCCGCGACGGCGCCACGCCCGCGTACAGCGCCTGGAAGGTGAAGATTCGGCGCAGGCGCTGATCGTGGACCAGCCGGTCGACCTGACGGCCGAGCTTTCCGAAGCCCCGCAGCGCGAGTAACTTGCCGAGATCCTTCAGCGCCGCGCCAGAGTTCACGAGACCGAGCGGAGAGTCGAAATCCGCGTCCATGAATCGGTCGAATTCGGCCTCGAAGATCTGCGCCAGCCATCGACGCAGTGCCCGATAGCGTTCGGCCTCCTGCGGGCCACACACGCGCGCCACCTCCGCGGCCATCGCGTCGACGTCGGAATGGACGTTCAGCGACGTACCGTCCGCGAAACGTGCGTGATACGACGGGTCGAGTTTGTGAATTCGCAGCGGTGGTTCGATCGTCGACGGGGCCGCGCCGACGGCTGCGAGTGCATCCCCGATCAGCTCCGGCATCGTCAAGACCGTCGCACCGTTGTCGATGCGGTAGTCGACTCCGGCGTAGGCGCCGACCCGACCGCCGACCGAGCTGTCGCGTTCGACGACGGTGACCGAGCGGCCTGATCCGAGTAGATACAGTCCGGCCGAGAGCCCGGCCAGCCCGGCTCCGACGATCACCACTCGATCGGTGGGACCGGGTACCGATTTCGTGCGGCGGGGGTCGGTCACGGTCAGTGGGTCCGCTTCGTCGCGGCCAGCGCCATCGCCGTCAGGCGTTCCTTGGCGTCGTCGGTGGCGGTGCTCGCCTCGAGCGCGACGGTGGCCGAGGTGACCAGTGTGTCGATCTGTGACTCGACATCGTCGACCGCGCCGAGCTCGACGATGACGGTTCGCAGGTGGTCGACGTCGGCGGGGCTGAGTTCGGAACCGATCGCGGCACGGAGTTCGGCGGCCACTGCCGGGTTCGACTCGTCGGCCCGCACGAGCGAGTGCGCGAAGAGGACCGTGCGCTTTCCGGCGATCAGATCGTCACCGGACGGTTTACCGGTGATCGACGGATCACCGAACACGCCGAGTAGATCGTCGCGCAACTGGAACGCGATACCGATGTCGGTCCCGAATGTTCGGTACGCGGCGATCAGATCGGTGTCCGCGCCCTGTAGAGCTGCACCCAGGTGCAGCGGGCGTTCGATCGTGTACGCCGCCGTCTTGTACCGGTTGACCCGCGTGGCGGCTTCCACCGTTTCGTCGCCGCGAGCTTCGTTGCCGATGTCGAGGAACTGCCCGCCGAGAACCTCGGTGCGCATCGCGGACCACACCGGGCTCACCCGCGCCGCCGCGGCGGCGTCGATCCCCGATTCACGGATCATGTCGTCGGCCCAGGCCAGCGCCACGTCACCCAGGAGGATGGCGACCGATTCGCCGTAGTGCGCCGAATCACCGGCCCATCCGCTGCGTCGATGCAGATCCTCGAACTCGACGTGCACCGTCGGGGATCCGCGCCGAGTCGTGGAGGCGTCGATGATGTCGTCGTGCACCAGTGCGCACGCCTGGACGAACTCGAGCGCCGCGCACGCCCGGACGACCGCATCCGCACCCTCGGCGCCGGGGTCGCCGCCAGCACCCAGCCAACCGGTCCAGGCGAACGCCGGCCGCACGCGTTTGCCACCACGGAGAATGTAACTCTCGAGCGCGCCGACCGCGGTTTCGTACCCGCCACCGATACCCGTGACGAGATCGCTACGTGAGGCGAAGAAGTCTCGAATCGCCTCTTCGAAGAGCGCGGGCAGTTGCGTCGACGTCGGGTGCGAGGGGCGCTCGATCGAGGTCTGTCCAACGCGCTGTGTTCCTGCGGACAGGATGGCCTCCCAGGTCGATTACGTCTCGCGCCGATCGACGGATTGCCGTGCCGCGACTACTGCTGAGCTTAGTAGGCCGGACCGCATTGGTCCGGGTGGCCTGTGATCTGCAAGATCTTCGATTTCGGGAACTTTGCCACGAGGTGATGATTACTGTCGAGCCGGGAAAACATATGCTTGTCCGGTGACATTCGATGCAGTCAGGGGACGTGCCAGCCAAGGGTGGGCCACCCGAACCCCGTCGATCGTGGATCGGATCAGTTCTTCCACCGGAAGCCGGATTCCGTTCTCGGTCGAATTCTCGCCACCACGCGACGCGGACGGTGAGGCGCGACTATGGCGGGCCGTACGCACGTTCGAGCGGCTCGGTCCCGCTTTCGTGTCGATGACCTACGGTGCGGGCGGCTCGACGCGTGATCGCACGGTGCGCGTGACCGGTGAACTGGCCGAAGAGACCACCTTGCTTCCGGTGGCGCATCTGACTGCGGTCTCGCACAGTATCGACGAGCTGCGCTCGATGGTCGGCGCGTACGCCGATCGTGGGATCAGTAACATTCTGGTGCTCCGCGGGGACCCTCCCGGTGACCCGTTGGGCGAATGGAAGAAGCACCCGGACGGCGTCGAATACGCCGAGGAACTCGTTCGCATGGTTCGTGACCTCGGAGACTTCCACGTCGGTGTCGCGTCCTTCCCCGAAGGCCACCACCGCGCCCCTGACCTGGCATACGACACCCGGTATCTCGTCGCGAAGCTGCGCGCAGGCGCCGAGTACTCGATCACCCAGATGTTCTTCGACGTCGACGACTACCTGCGTCTGCGCGACCGCGTCAGCGCCTACGACGCGGAACAGGGTGCCAAACCGATCATTCCGGAGCTCATGCCGGTGACGTCGCTGCGGTCCGTCCGCCGCATGCTCGAACTGTCCGGCTCGTCGTTACCGCCGGCTCTCGAGCGACGCTTCGACGCTGCCGCGGGCAGCGGACCGGACGAGAACCGGGCAGCTGTCCGCGAACTCGGCATCGATCTGGCCACCGAAATGGGGGAGCGGTTGATCGCCGAGGGCGCACCGTGTCTGCATTTCATCACGCTGAACTTCGCGCGGGCCACGAGCGAGGTCCTGGAACGCCTCGGGCTGACCTCCGAATCGCCTGCCGACGCGGCGGCGGCGGTATAGGACGGTCGAAGCGGGGCGCGGATCAGGAGAGCCGTCGGCCCTTCCACGTGGTGCGTCCGCGCCGCCGGTCGTAGGTCGACGAGGCAGTGAGAACCACCGCCGCGACCACCGAGACGGGGTGCGCGGCAGCGTCGAGGAGGTCACGCACGGTCGGTGGCCGTCGCGTTTCGGTGGAGCGGGCAAGTAGCCGCGACGCGACGCCGGCCATGTACCCGAGCACCCCGATCCAGCGGATGCGTCCGCGGGCTACCGCCGCGGCGAGGGCGGGGACCGTCCAGACCGCGGTGGCGCCGGCGAGAACCGCGACGGAACCGGCCGGGGAGCCGAACGCGCTCCACAGCCATTTGCCGTAGCCCTCCCGTAAGGCTGCCGCATTCGTGTACATCCGACATCGCGCATGCTCACCCGCCATCGCGACGGTGGTTCGCAGCCCGATTCCCCGCAGTGCACGGGCGAGCGCGAGATCTTCCGTCACGGTGGCGGCCACCGCGCGGTGACCGTCGATCCGGCGATAGCATTCGGCGTCGAAGACGAGGAACTGTCCGCAGGCGACGGCAGTCGATCCGGCAGTGACGGCATTGGAGATCTTCGTCGGCATCGTGGAACACCAGGACCAGCTCAGTAGCGGCTGAACAAGCCGTTCCGGCCATGATTCGGCGAGCTGCACCGGCCACGGTGTGAGGAGAGCCGCGCCGCCGCGTCGTAGCTCGGTGACCGCAGCGCTGAGGGCATTCGGCGTCAGTCGGACGTCGGCGTCGAGGAACACCAGTACGTCGGCATCCGGCGCGGTACCGTGGTGAACCGCCGCGTCGCAGGCCGCAGATTTCCCCAACCACCCCGGTTCAGGGTCGTCCACGCCGCGGACGACCTCGAATCGTCGATCACCGTCGACGGCCCGTTCGGCCAAGTCGAACGTGTGGTCAGTGGATCGATCGTCGTAGATCGTGACGTGCAGATTCTCGACCCCGATCTGCCGGCGGAGATCGCCGATCAGCGAGGGAAGCCGATCCTCTTCGTCCCGTGCGGGAACACAGACGTGTACCGTCTCGGCGATCACGAGCGGCGCCACACCCAGGGCCGGCGTCGTGATCCGGTTGACCGCCGCGACGAGCGAGCTCGCAAGCGCAACTGTCGAGCCTGCCGTCACGACGCCGAGTACGACCCGGCTCACCGTGCGGACGTGCCGGTCGTCGTTGGCCGGGCCACAGGTGTGCGATCGCGCGCCAACCAGGCCATCGCACCGACGACGACAGCGACACCGAGGGTCAGACCACCCATGATCCCCGCCCAGCCGGCAAAACTACGGGTATTCGGATCGGCGTAACTGACTTCCGCCCGAAGTGTGGACACCTCGCCGGCGGCCAAGGTCCACGAGACGCGGGAGTCGCCGTCCCGATTGCCGTTGGTGGTGGCGATTCTGGCGGGGAAGGCGATACTGAACTGGACGTCGGCACCTTGGGTAGGCAGCGATTTCAGGTCCGCCTTGCCGTCGAGGGCGACGGTGTCGCCGGCCCGGGTCAGTGAGATCTCGAAAGCGCCCGACCCCTCGCTGTACATGGAGCCGAGCTGTGCCACGTCGCCGAAAGTCAGA
The DNA here is from genome assembly GCF_049739425.1 of Rhodococcus sp. 27YEA15. Classification (NCBI taxonomy): domain Bacteria; kingdom Bacillati; phylum Actinomycetota; class Actinomycetes; order Mycobacteriales; family Nocardiaceae; genus Rhodococcus; species Rhodococcus sp. 27YEA15. The sequence continues at coordinate 2,671,720 of NZ_JBMHHW010000001.1, read as the reverse complement.
TCGCTGAAGAAGGCCTGAGTGCCCACATAGCCGTCCTTCTTGTACTCCTGCACACGTACCTTGCCGCTCAACGACGAGGGCGGTGTGAGCTGTGGTCCGGAGTCGGCTTCGTTCGCGGGCAAGGCTGCGGCGACCACTTGACCACTGACTCGGTCGTTGGCGGAGACACCCATCGAGACCTGGATTCGGACACAGCCAGCGAGAAACGGGACGGACATGATCGCGAGAATCACGACGGCCAGAACTCGCTTGCGTCTGGACCATGTGGAGGCACGTTCGGTGAACTGTTGCACACCGTCATCGTGCCAGCCGGCGCCCTCTCGGTCAGCGCGCAGGGGGCGTGTCGGCGCGTGAAGTGCGTTCTCGGGCAATCGTAACGAGTAGAGGAACCCCCAGGATGCCCATCACGACCAACCCGTATCCGGCCGAGTACCGAAGTTCGGGAGCATCGAGGAAGACGGTATGCGCGAGTGCGGATCCGAGCCAGGTCCACAGGAACAGTCCGTACGGAACCGCGTCCGGAGTTCGTATCGGTTCACGGGCGGCGGAGACCGCGTCCATGAGTGTGGCCATGATGAACCCGACCAGTAACCAGCCGAGGTAGTTGGTCAGCGGGATGTGCTCGATTCCGGGCAGCCCGGCATCGGTCACACACCACGACCACTGGCGGTCGGCGACCATCTGTGGATCCAGGTACAGGTCCCACCCGACCAACCCGACCGTGACGAGTCCGATACGGGCTACCCGGCGTTGCACGGAGTCGAGGTCCCGCACTATTCGGGTGGCCACACACCAGATCGGGTAGAAGCCGGCAGTCCACGCGAACGGGACGATCAACGGAACGTCAGCCAGTGACGGACCCAGTCGATCGACGCTGTACTGATAGCAGCCGTACGGAATGCCGGTCCCCGTTCCGATCACTTCCGAGGCGAATCCGAGCCCGGCCGTCACCACCAGTAACGCCGACGCCCACAGCCACCCCCGGTGGATGACGGCATGGGAGACGGACGCCAGCGCGAGGAATCCGACGACGGCGACGGTGACCGCGTCTCGCGTCGATCCGTCGACGAGGGGGTAGACGATCTGCGCGGCGACGGCCGCGAGAGCCATGAACAGCGGAATACGTTCGCGGGGAGTCATGGCCGTCTCCGTTCGATCTGCTGCCGTCCGACCCCTCGTGGTGTGGTGTCCGTGAGGACGATCCGGGCGGCGCTGCGCCCGGCGGCACCGGACACCCCGCCCCCCGGATGCGTCGACGCACCTGTCAGATACAGGCCGTCCGCGCCGGGAACACGATGTCCGGACAGTTCGGGAAGAGGCCGCCACATCATCATCTGATCGAGCGACATTTCCACGTGCATGACATTGCCGCCGATCAGCCCCAACTCCGATTCGAGGTCCCGCGGCGTCTGAATGTGCCGGTCCAGAACCGTGTCGGTGAAGCCCGGCGCGAACGACTCCATCTCGCGGACAATCCGGTCCGCTTCGCTGTCGGCGAGTGACGCCCAGTCCCGGCCACCGCTGAGGTGATACGGCTGCCACTGCGACCACAACGTCACCTGGTGCTTACCGGCGGGCGCGATGGTCGGGTCGATGCCGCTGAAACTCATTCCCAGGACTGCCGGCCGCGGTGGAAGCTCGCTGCCCAGCGCAGCACCGTGCGCGGTGCGCAGATGAGCCCGGTCGGTGACGAGAAGCTGTAGGCCCGAAGTGCTTTCGGCGGAACTGTGCGCCCCGGTGTAGCGGGGAAGATCCGACGTCGCGAGTCGGATCACCATCCCGATACCGGGCCCCACGCGGATGCGCCGCCGCCAGCGGTCGAGGGTGGTGGTGTCGAAACCGCCGCCGCCGAGAAGGTCGAGGGTGGTCAGGATGTGACATCCGGCGACGACACTTCGTGCCCGCACGACGCGGCCGCTCGCTGTCGTCACCGACCACCCGGGGTCGTCACGACGGATCGCCGTGACCGCGTCGCCCAGCGATATCGCGGCACCGTCGACGGCCATCCTCGACGCCAGCGCGGCACTCAACGCGCCGCTACCACCCACAGCCCGACCAGGAGGGAGGTCGTGCATGAGAGCGGCAAAGCCCACCATCGGCGCCGTCCCCGGCTCGGACATGGGCGGACCCGACTGCGCCCCGAACCACGCGAGTGCCGCTTTGAGTCGCTCGCTGTCGAAGTACTCGTCGAGGAGGCCGTCGCCGGTGCTCAGGAATTGGCGGGACAGATCGCTACCTCCGCCTCCGGTGTCGAGGCCCCAGAACGAGCTCAGCAGATTGCGGCCTGTCGGCGGCGCGGAGAATGCCCGCATCACCCGTCGGCTGCGCTCGGACCAGACACGGGCGAAGTTCCGGTAGGCGTCGGCGTCCCTGCGGCCACACGCGGCCTCGATCGATCGACAGGTCGCGTCGAGGTCGCGGTGGAAGACGATCGCAGGTTCGTCGGTTCCCGGGGCGGGGGGCGCGAATGCCCACGGATCGCAGTCGATGTAGCGCAGCCCGTGGGCGGCGAGTCCCAACTCCTCGACGATCCCGGTATGTCGGATCATGATGTGCGCCGACGATCCGCGATCGACGCGATATCCGGGAAACCGTTCGACCGTCGAGACCGCGCCACCGAGAACGGTGTCACGCTCGAGCACCTCGACGGTTCGGCCGGCGCGAGCCAGGTACGCGGCGGCTACCAGCGCATTGTGTCCCGCTCCGATGACGACGGCGTCCAGAACCGCCGTCACAGTGGGAGTCCGCGGCCGAGAACGGCGAAGGGGCGGTTGTCGCCTGCGAACCGGAATCGTCGAAGGACGTCCTGGAATCCGAGGCGTCGATACAGTCGCCACGCGCGATTACCCTCTTCGAACACCTCGGGGGTCGAGAGCAGAACCGAGCGCTCGTGCAGATCCGCGACAAGACGTCGAAGCAGCGTTTCCCCGACCCGATGACCCTGGCTGCTCGGATGGACGTGCAGTTCGGTGAGCTCGAAGTAGTCGCTCATGATCGCGTCGATCTCGGCTTGCGGCCGGCCGGCCCGTTGCAGGCCACGTAGGACTTGTTGGTGCCACCACTGCCCGGGGCCGCCGCGGTAGCCGTAGGCGATGCCGACGAGAGGTGCATCGGGAACTGCGAGGTGGTCGGTTACCGCTCGGTCGTCGGGTACCGCGAGGGTGCATACGGCCTTCCAGCCGGGACGGTTCGAGTGTTCCTGCCACATGGGGGCACGGTGGAACTCGGTGCCGCGTGGGTAGTCCATCGCGGTGACGTAGACGGCGAGCGCCTCGTGGAGTCGATGCGTGAATGCCGCACGGTCCAGGTCGACGGTGCGCGGTGTCCAGGCGGTCTGCGGATCGACCGGTCTCACCTCATTCTCTTGACGATGTGTCGGTGGGTGCAGTTATATTGAATAGGTCGAACAAATGTTCGACAACGGGCACCGGTGATGCTCGAAGGGAAGCGAGCACCACCGGTGACTCGGGGGATCACGACGGTGCGGGAGGTGCCCGGTGTCCGATCTAGTCACGTCCGAACAAACAGTGTCCGAGCGAGTGGCGCCCGAACGAGCGGTGTCGCAGGGGTCGAGCTCCGCCCGGGCCCTTCCGGCCGACTTGGCGCGTCCGCGGGGTCCGGTGCCCTCCGATGGGACTCGGGTGGGGTCGGAAGTCGTCCGCTCGCGCCACCATCGCGGTGTCGGTACGGGCGCGGCAGAGCGTGGACACGCCTGGAGTCTGTTGGTGAAGGCGGGCGGGTTGCTGACCGAATCGCTCGACGCAGGCCATCCGGCCGACCGATTTCGATGCTCGTACCTTGCCGCCTTGCGAGGGGCGGGCGCAGTGCTCGCGGGCAGTGTCGTCACTCGAGCGTCGGCACGACGACGAACCGGGAATGCCTGGGTCCTGTTGGCGGGTGCATCGCCGATGTTCGGGGAGTGGGCAGACTACTTCGCCGGATGGTCGGATACTCGCGCGGCAGTGGAGACGGGGGTCAGTGTCGACGTCAGTTCGGTCGATGCAGACGGCTTTTTTGCCGAAGTCGAACGTTTCCTGACGGCCGTCGAGGAATTTCTCGCACAGCAGACGCGCGGACACCTGAAGGCCTCGTGAGATCACGGGTCTTGCCGAAGGCGCGCTGACGTGCAACTATGTCGGTGTTTTCGGGATAGCGGGTGCCGATCACCGGTGTCGAAAGCTGACTCCTTACGCTTGTGGCGGAACTCGTACCCGTAGTTGGTGGTCCGAGACCTAAACTGCTCGTATTATGAAGACAGGTAGTCAGCGAGATTGATTACCCGCCACCTCACACCGTGGGGTGGTTGCCTAACTTCCAGTGCCGGGGGAGGTACCGTGCCACTCTCCGAGCACGAGCAGCGCATGCTCGATCAGATCGAGAGCGCTCTCTATGCCGAAGACCCCAAGTTCGCCTCCAATGTGAGGGGCGGCCGTATGCGGGTGCCGTCGAGTAGACGACGATTCCAGTCTGCGGCGTTGTTAGTGCTGGGTCTGATCCTTCTGATAGCGGGAGTGGCCCTCCCCGTCAGATTGGGCGATTTCCCGATCATCAGTCTGGTCGGATTCATCGTTATGTTCAGTGCAGGTGTGCTTGCCATCTGGGGCGGGGGACGTGCACCTGATGCGGCAGCCGACGGCGCTGCCGGTGCATCGGGCCCACCGCCGGGAGCTACCGGTGGCAATGCGGGGCGCTCACGCGGCCGTAAATCCGGCGGTGGGTTCTCGTCGCGAATGGAAGACCGCTTCAAGCGGAGATTCGAACAGGACTGAGTTGTCGGTGCCCCGCTCCCTGAAAGTGGTGGCCCGATCGAACTTCAAGGCGTGGTGACCGACATGGTGTCGATCACCACGCCTTCCTACGTTCGAGTGATATTGCCCTCCCGTCGAACATTCGAATACCGGTCGATCGGGCGGGTTGTCGGCGCGCCTGTCGTCACCCCCACTCTTCCCCCTGAATGTTCCGATCGAGCAGGACGCGCGCATCTGCATCGTCATGATCAGGCTCGCCGACCGCCTTGTTCTCGGGCTTTGTCGAGTACACCGGCCGGAGAGGCGTGACGGGCGGGCACGCGGTTCGTGTGTCTCGGGACACGATTCGATTCGGACCCACCCTGCTCCACCCGCTCCGACCTGCAATTTCTCAGCAATTTCTGCCGAATAAGGACACTTCGCACCTTGTAAGTGGGGGAAAGTGGGGTACTGTGGGTCCGGGCGGAGAGGTAGCGCTCCTATCGCACGACCGGGAGGGTGTCGGCGAAGGCTCGCAGGAGGTGTCGAGTGTTTCTCGGTACCTTCACGCCGAAGCTCGACGACAAAGGACGACTTACTTTGCCGGCAAAGTTCCGAGACGAATTGGCAGGAGGGCTGATGGTCACGAAGAGTCAAGATCACAGCCTGGCTATTTATCCGCGCGACGAATTCGTCAAGCTTGCTCGCAAGGCCGCGGCAGCACCGAGGAACGATCCCGCAGCACGCGCGTACGTCCGTGCGTTGGCGGCGGGTACCGACGAACAACACGCCGATGCCCAGGGGCGAATCACCCTCTCGGCAGACCATCGGCGGTACGCGAACCTGACAAAGGAATGCGTAGTGACCGGCTCTGTGGACTACCTCGAGGTCTGGGATCTTGCCGCCTGGGAGAGGTATCTCGGAGAGAACGAAGAGGACTACTCCCAAGCGACCGGCGAATCTCTCAGCGAGATCGTCTAGGCGGATGTAGACGGAGAATGCCGCGAGGCCTCTGCCCGAAAAGACCCTGACGCACTTCCCCAGCGCCAGGTTCTCATTCGGGCAGGGACCTCGAAGCATTCTCCGGCTGTCCAGTCAACTTCACCTGATGTCACGAAAGTAGGAGCCGGAGCAATTATGGTTGATCACGAGGTGAACGAACCCTCGGACGTCGACGGTTTTGCGCACATTCCGGTTCTTCTGCATCGCGCGGACGATCTTCTCGGCCCCGCTATCGATGCCGCGGGCGATCATGCCGTCATGATCGACGCGACTCTCGGGCTCGGGGGGCATTCGGAATTCTTTCTCGGAAAGTACCCGGGGTTACATCTGATCGGGCTCGATCGTGACACGGACGCTTTGCAGATCGCGTCACAGCGGTTGGCACGTTTCGCGGACCGGACGACGTTCGTGCACACCACGTACGACGGCATCGAGGATGCCCTGGCCGAGGCGGGCCTGCCGACGGTGGGATCGGTTCACGCCATCCTGTTCGACCTCGGTGTGTCGTCGATGCAGCTCGACGAGGCGAACCGTGGATTCGCGTACTCGATCGACGCTCCACTCGACATGCGCATGGATCAGACGTCGGGTTTGACCGCAGCCGAGGTACTCAACACGTACGGTCACGGTGACCTCGCTCGGATCCTCAGTACGTACGGGGAAGAGCGTTTCGCGGGAAAGATCGCCTCCGAAGTTCTGCGGCAGCGTGAGCGGGAGCCGTTCACCACCAGTGCGGCGCTCGTCGAGTTGCTGTATCGAACGATTCCCGCGGCGACGCGTCGGACCGGCGGACATCCGGCTAAACGCACCTTCCAGGCTTTGCGAGTCGAGGTCAACGGGGAGCTCGATTCCCTGCGCACTGCGGTACCCGCCGGATTGGATGCGCTTGCGATCGGTGGTCGGGTGGTCTTCATGTCCTACCAGTCGCTCGAGGATCGAGTTGTCAAGGCGGAGTTGGTTCCTCGTTCGAAGTCCACCAGTCCGGAGGGATTACCGGTCGAATTGCCGGGCATGGGGCCGGAGTTTCGGGTGCTCACGCGCGGCGCGGAGCGTGCTTCCGAAGCGGAAGTCGAGGAAAACCCACGATCAGCTCCGGTGCGCTTGCGTGCCGCGGAACGTATTTCCAGGAGGCGGGGATGAGCGGTCAGGGTATGTCCAACGGTGAGCGGCCGAACCGAGAAGCACGTTCGGGGGCGGCTCAGCGCGCGTACGACAAAAGGACCGCGCGTCTGGCGGGCCGCGCTCCGGTGACGTCGTCGGCGACGGTGACGACGTCGAGGCGTGGAGTTCTGCGATCGCGAATCCCGTTCGTGGTATCCATCATCGGTCTGTTGTCGGTAGGTCTGGCGGTCACTCTGCTGTTGACCACTCGTGCCGCCGAGGACTCTTATCAGCTCAGCGACGCGAGGGCGTACAACAAGTCTCTGGTGGAGCAGAAGTCTGCTCTCGAACGCGATTTCCAGTCCCGTAACTCGGCGCCGGAGTTGGCGAACGAAGCGAGTGCCCTCGGTATGGTGCCGGCCAAGGACCCGGCTCGTCTGGTGGTTCATCCGGACGGGACGGTGGAAGTGGTCGGTACGCCGACGCCGGCCACGCCGGGAGCGTTGCCGCCGCTCGACGCGCCGCCGACGCCCAATCCGCCGGCTCCCGCGCCGCGAGTGACAACTGTTCCCACGGTGCCTGTTTCGCCGTCGACCCCGCCGGCCGCGACACAGAACCTGGCCCAGAGTGAACAGCTGATTCCGGTGGCCTCGACGCCGCCTACTCCGACGACGGTGGTGCCCGAGGCAAACCGGTGAGTCCGGACCGCCGAGGGTCTGCGCCGCGGCGCCCACGAAAGTCGAGTACGGCATCGTTTCCGTTTCGTCAGCGCGTCGGCCGTGTCGCCATGTGCGGAGCGTTGGCGGTTGCGGCGCTGCAGCTGCTCTGGATTCAGGGTGTCGATGCGCCCAGCCTTGCCGCTCAGTCTGCAAATCAGCGTACGACGACGCAGGTCGATCCGGCCGTCCGCGGCTCCATCACCGACCGGAACGGCAACCCGCTCGCGTTCACCATGGAGGCGAAAGCCTTGACGTTCCAACCGGTGCGGGTCCGTCAGGAACTTCAGGAAGCGCGAGACAAGAGTGTCAAGGACGGCGCGAGCGGGGACAAACTGCAACCGGAGGTCGCCGATCGATTGAAAGAGATCGCGGCCGGAATTCACCAGCGACTCGGTGATGCGGCACCCGAAGCCGACGTTCTCCAAAAGCTCAACAGCAACGACACTTTCGATTATCTGGCACGCAGCGTCGATCCGGCTGTCGCCGCGGACATCGTCGCGCAGTTCCGCGAGGTCGGGCTGGAGCGGCAGGACATCCGTGAGTATCCCGGCGGATCCTTGGCAGCCAATGTCGTCGGAGCGACCGGCTGGGACGGGCACGGGTTGCTCGGCCTCGAGGATTCGATGGACTCGACCCTGGCGGGAACCGACGGTTCGGAAACCTACGACCGAGGCTCCGACGGCGCGGTTATCCCCGGGAGCTGGCGGGACAAGCAGCCTGCGGTGAACGGTTCCGCCGTCGAACTGACGCTCGATTCGGATTTGCAGTTCTACGTCCAGCAGCAGACGCAGATCGCCAAGGACAAGTCAGGCGCGAAGAACGCGTCGGTAGTGGTGCTCGACTCGAAGACGGGTCAAGTCCTGGCCATGGCCAACAGTGGCACTTTCAATCCGGCGATCGGAGTGGGAAACAACGCGCCCACCGCCGAGATGGGAAATCTTCCGGTCAGCACGCCGTTCGAGCCGGGTTCGGTGAACAAGATCGTCACCGCCGCCGCTGCGATCGAGGACGGAAAGACCACCCCGGACGAAGTTCTGCAGGTCCCGGGGAGCATTCAGATGTCGGGTGTGTCGGTCAAGGACGCCTGGGATCACGGGGTTGCGCCGTACACGACGACGGGTGTGTTCGGTAAGTCGTCGAACGTCGGTACCCTCATGCTCGCGCAACGCGTCGGGGAGCAACGGTATGCGGACATGCTGAACAAGTTCGGCCTGGGTCAACGCACCGAGGTCGGTCTCCCGGGTGAAAGTGCCGGAAGCGTACCGAGTCTCGACCAGTGGTCGGGTGGAACGTTCGCGAACCTGCCGATCGGCCAGGGTCTGTCGATGACGCTGCTGCAGATGACGGGGATGTATCAGGCCATTGCCAACGACGGTGTGCGGATTGCGCCTCGGATCGTCAAGGCCACGGTGGACTCGGACGGAGATCGCACCGAGACACCGCAACCAGAGGGTGTGCACGTTGTCAGCGAGCAGACTGCGGCGACGGTGCGCGACATGTTTCGTGCCGTCACCCAGGACGACACGGGCAACCAGCGCGGCACCGGTGTTGCCGCCGGTGTCGAGGGTTACCAGGTGAGCGGGAAGACCGGAACGGCCCAGCAAGTCGATCCGGCGTGCAAGTGCTACTCGAACTCGAACTACTGGATCACTTTCGCGGGAATCGCGCCGGCCGACAACCCTCGGTTCGTGATCGGAATCATGCTCGACGCTCCGGTTCGGGGAGTCGACGGTGGCGGCGGGCAGTCAGCAGCGCCGTTGTTCCACGACATCGCTTCCTGGATGCTGCAGCGCGACAGCATCCCGATGTCTCCGGATCCCGGCCGCAAGTTGGTGTTGCAGGCCGATTGACGGTGACCGTCAGGCTCGACCGGTCTTCGGGTGAATCCTGGGCACGGTAATCTCAAATGCCGCAGTGTATCGGATTCGGACATTCAGTTCAGGCGCTGCGACAACCAATGTTCAACGACAGATGCCAGGAGTCGAGTGAGAGTGCCGAATGCTTCGCAATCCTCGCGAGATACGGACGCGGCGCGAACACGGCCCGCGCGTCCGCATCTCACCGCGATCACCGCGTTGGCCGACCTGTCCGGTGCGCGCGTGGAGTGGGTGGGTGGACGAGAGTCGGCCGTGTCGGTGAGTGGAGTAGATCTGCGCGCGCAGGCAATAGTTGCGGGCGACCTGTTCGCTGCGCTGGCGGGGACCCGAACCCACGGTGCCGAGTTCGCGGCGGATGCAGTCGAACGCGGAGCAGTAGCGATCTTGACCGACGGTCTGGGACTGGAGAAGATCCGCGCCGCCGGACTCGGTGATGTGGACAGGCCGGTGGCGGTTCTCGTGCACGATCGACCTCGTGCCGTGCTCGGGGAGATCTCCGCGGAAATCTACGGGCGACCGTCCGAGAAAATGCGAGTTGTCGGTATTACCGGTACGTCGGGTAAGACCACCACGTCGTATCTGCTCGAAGCCGCGATCGCCGGCGCCGGCCGCAAACCGGGACTGGTCGGGACCATCGAGACGAGAATCGACGGCAGACGGATGCCGAGCGCATTGACCACTCCGGAGGCGCCCCAGCTGCACGCGTTGTTCGCAGTGATGGCCGAGCACGGTATCGACACCGTGGTGATGGAAGTGTCCAGTCATGCCTTGGCACTGGGCCGCGTGGACGGGATTCGCTTCGACATCGGAGCATTCACCAATCTGTCGCAAGACCATCTGGACTTCCATCGCGACTTCGAGGAGTACTTCGACGCGAAAGCCCGACTGTTCGACCCGGCATCGACTGTTCGGGCCCGCCGAGCGGTCGTCTGCGTCGACGACCGGTGGGGGGTGCGGATGGCCGCGTTGGCGTCGTCCGGTTCCGAACCTGCCGTCACCGTGTCCACGTCCGATGTCGATGCGGCGTGGACCGTCGGCGCGGTCGACGTGGGCGACGACGGGTCGCAGACATTCGACCTGACGGGACCGGGCGGGCGCTCGTTGCCAGTCGCGCTTCGGTTGCCCGGTCGGTACAACGTGGCGAACGCGGCCTTGGCGTTGACGGCCGCATTCGAGGTCGGGATCGATCCGGCGGTGGCGGTGCGGGCACTGGGAACCGTGGACGTCCCGGGCCGGGTCCAGCGAATCGATCGGGGCCAGAAATTTCTCGCCGTGGTCGACTACGCGCACAAACCGGCTGCAGTCGAGGCAGTGATCGCCACGCTTCGTGCCCAGGTGCCCGGTCGGGTCGTCGTCGTGGTCGGTGCGGGCGGCGATCGCGATGCCGGTAAACGTGCACTGATGGGGGAAGCGGCGGCGCGCGGTGCTGATGTGTTGATCGTCACCGACGACAATCCCCGCACGGAAGATCCGGCGCTCATTCGCGCCGCGGTGGTTGCCGGCGCACTCGCGGTGCCGGAGGCCGAGCGCGGGTTGGTGCGTGAGATCGGCGACCGGGCGGCGGCGATCGAAGAGGCAGTTCGGTGGGCCAAGCCCGGCGATGTAGTCCTGGTGGCCGGTAAAGGTCACGAGGTGGGTCAGGAAATCGACGGTGTGAAACACCCGTTCGACGACCGCGAGGTGTTGGGCGAGATGATCGGCCGATTCGCGATCGACACAGCACATGGAGGAACACAATGATCCCGATGACGCTCTCTCGGATAGCCGAGATCGTCGGAGGAACCCTGCACGATGTCGACGATCCGTCGACCGTGGTGACCGGCAGTGTCGAGTTCGATTCACGCAAGGTCGGTTCCGGAGGACTGTTCCTGGCGCTTCCCGGCGCTCGCGTCGACGGGCACGACCATGCCCGCGCGGCTACCGCGGCGGGGGCCGTCGCGGTTCTGGCCGCGCGCCCGGTCGGTGTTCCGGCGATCGTGGTCCCACCGGTGCCCACGGACGGTCCCAGTTCGGTGATGCTTCTCGAATTCGATGCCGACGGGTCCGGGGCGGCGGTGTTGCACGCTCTCGGGTTGCTGGCGCGCGTCGCGGTCGACGAACTGTCGTCGGCGGGGGGCCTGATGCTCGTCGGTGTGACGGGCTCGGCGGGCAAGACGTCCACCAAGGATCTGATTGCAGCGCTGCTACGCGAGCGTGGTGAGGTGGTAGCGCCGCCCGGATCGTTCAACAACGAGCTCGGGCTCCCATGGACGGTCCTGCGTGCCGACGACACGACCCGCTTCCTGGTGCTGGAGATGTCGGCCCGAGGGGTCGGCCACATTGCCGAATTGACCGAGATCGCGCCGCCTCGGATCGGTGTGGTGTTGAACGTCGGCACCGCACATCTGGGTGAATTCGGCTCGCGTGATGCAATCGCGACGGCCAAGGGCGAATTGGTGGAAGCACTACCGTCGGCCGAGGACGGTGGTGTCGCCGTGCTCAACGTGGACGATCGCATGGTCGCGGCCATGGCTACTCGCACTCGCGCCCGCGTGGTGCTGGTCGGGCAGGGCGAAGCCGCGGATGTTCGCGCCACCGACGTCGTAGTCGACGATCAGGCGCGAGCGAGCTTCACGCTGGTCTGTTCGAAAGGTTCGGCGCGGATTCGGTTGGCTGTTCACGGTGAACACCAGGTAGGGAACGCTCTCGCAGCAGCCGCCGTCGCGCTCGAGAGCGGGCTCGAGGTCGCAGAGATCGCCAAGGTCCTCGAAGGGACCGGAGCTGCGTCCGCGCGCCGCATGGAGGTCACCGAACGACCCGACGGTGTGACTGTTGTCAACGACAGCTACAACGCCAACCCCGACTCGATGCGTGCCGCGCTCAAGGCCCTGGTGTCCATGGCCAGATCCGATCGACATTTCGGCCGCCGTAGTTGGGCGGTGCTCGGTGAGATGGGCGAACTCGGACCAGAATCTGTGGTCGAACACGACGCGATCGGCAGACTCGCAGTTCGGCTCGACGTCAGCAAGCTGATCGTGGTCGGCGAGGGTAGAACGTCACGCGCGATGCATCAGGGTGCGGTCATGGAGGGTTCGTGGGGAGACGAGTCGGTAGTCGTCCCGGATGCTGCCGCTGCGATTGCGATTCTCGAAGCAGAACTCGAACCCGGTGATCTGGTCCTGGTGAAAGCGTCGAAATCGGTCGAATTGTGGACCGTAGCCGATGCGCTGCTCACCGCGAAGCCGGACACCGTCACACCCGATCCGACCGAAACGCCGGACACGGAGGCATCTCGGTGATCCAGATCCTCGTCGCCGCGGCGATCGCACTCGCCGTATCGATCATGCTGACACCGGTCCTGATCAAGGCCTTCTCCAAACAGGGCTTCGGGCAGGAGATCCGGACCGAGGGCCCGGCAAGTCATCAGGCCAAGCGTGGCACCCCCACGATGGGCGGCGTGGCCATCCTCACCGGCATCTGGGCGGGATACCTCGGAACGCACCTCATCGGTCTCGGCATGGACAACGCAGGTGGACCCTCGGCATCGGGATTGTTGGTCCTCGGACTCACCACCGCGCTCGGCGGGGTGGGGTTTCTGGACGACTTCATCAAAATTCGCAAGCAACGCAATCTCGGACTGAACAAGACCGCGAAGCTCGTTGGGCAGTTCGTCGCCGCGGTACTTTTCGGCATCCTGGCCCTGCAGTTCAAGGGCGCCGACGGCAGAACCCCCGGCAGCGTGCACCTGTCGTACGTCCGTGACATCGCCACGATCTCCCTCGGCTCCGTGGTGTTCATCGCCTTCTGCTACCTGCTGGTCAGTGCGTGGTCCAATGCGGTCAACCTCACCGACGGTCTCGACGGGCTCGCGGCCGGAGCGATGAGTTTCGTGCTCGGCGCCTACGTCATCATCACGTTCTGGCAGTTCCGCAACTCCTGCGAGATGAACCCGGGCAAGGGTTGCTACGACGTTCGCGATCCGCTCGATCTCGCGCTGCTGTGCGCGGCCGGTGCGGGTGCGTGTATCGGTTTCCTCTGGTGGAATGCCGCCCCGGCGAAGATCTTCATGGGTGACACCGGATCGCTGGCTCTCGGCGGCATGCTTGCCGGTCTCTCCATCACCACCAGTACCGAACTGCTCATGGTCGTGATCGGTGCGCTGTTCGTCGCCGAAGCCGCGTCGGTGGTGATCCAGGTAGCGGTCTTCCGGTCCAGCCGACGGCGAGTCTTCCGGATGGCCCCGTTCCACCACCACTTCGAACTCGGTGGCTGGGCGGAGACGACGGTCATCATCAGGTTCTGGCTGCTCGCAGCTATCGCGTCGGCGATCGGTCTGGCCCTGTTCTACAGCGAATATCTCGCAGCACTCGGAGGCTGATCCACGTGAGCATGTCGACAGCGACCGAATACGACCTGACCTGGCTGCGCGGTGCGCGCGTACTCGTCACCGGCGGTCGGGTGTCCGGGCAGGCGACCATCGAGCCGCTCGTCGAACTCGGGGCAACGGTGACGGTCGCCGATTCCACTCTCGAGTTCGCGTCGCGGTGCGCGGAGCTCGGTGCCGACACCGTCACCGTCGAATCGATCGAATCCGACCCCGAATCGATCCGCACCTTTGAACTCGTCGTCACCAGCCCCGGCTTTCGGCCGGACTCTCCGATACTCGCGGCGGCGGCCGGCCACGGCATTCCGATCTGGGGCGACGTCGAGTTCTCGTGGCGAGTCGATCACAGCGGTCTCTACGGCCCGCCGCGCACCTGGCTCGTGGTCACCGGTACCAACGGGAAGACGACCACGACGTCGATGCTTGCTTCGATCCTCGACGCGGCCGGTGTGTCGGGCCGTGCGTGCGGAAACATCGGTCTGCCGGTCCTGGCCGCGTTGCGCGAGACTGCGCCGCGGGTCGACTACCTCGCGGTGGAATTGTCCTCGTTCCAGTTGCACTGGGCGCCGTCGGTCCGTCCGGCCGCCGGTGTCGTTCTCAATGTCGCCGAAGACCACCTGGACTGGCACGGCGGAATGGCGGCCTACGCTCAGGCGAAAGCCGGCGCGCTCAGCGGCGAGATCGCGGTGGTGGGGCTCGACGACGAGACCGCCACGGAACTGGGGCGCCGTTCGCCCGCAGATCGGGTTGTCGGATTTCGCCTCGGCGTCCCGGCATCGGGAGAGTTCGGGGTCGAGGACGGCGCTCTGATCGACAACGCGTTCGGCGACAGGCTCCGGCTGGCAGACGCGGCGTCGATCGATCCGGCCGGACCGGCCGGTGTGATGGACGCGCTTGCTGCGGCAGCGCTGGCTCGGGCCGCCGGTTTCGGGGTCGACGCGGTACGTGCCGGTTTGGCAGCACACCGAGTGGGACCGCATCGCGGTGCCGTTGTCGGTACGGTCGGTGCAGTGGTGTACATCGACGACTCCAAGGCAACCAATCCGCATGCTGCCAGGCCATCGATCCTCGCCCACGACGACGTCGTGTGGGTCGCGGGCGGACTACTGAAGGGGGCGAGCGTCGACGATCTGGTCGTCGACGTGCGTGCGCGCTTGTCCGGTGCCGTGCTGATCGGCCGTGACGCCGGACAGATCGACGAGGCGCTGGCGCGACACGCACCCGACGTTCGCGTTGTCCGTGTGATCACGGAGGACGATGCAGTGGTGAGCGTAAACGACGTTCGGGACTCGCGGTCGGTGCGATTGGCAGCCGACGCGAGCTCGGACGAGGTGATGGATGCCGTGATTCGAGAGGCAGTGGGGTTGGCGACCGCCGGTAGCGCGGTCGTTCTCGCCCCGGCGGCCGCGTCGTTCGACCAGTTCGAGAGTTACGGCCACCGGGGGGATTGTTTCGCGTCGGCCGTGGCTCGTCTGGCCGCCGACGTCTCGAATGCCCCGAACGAGACCGGGATCTCCTGATGACACCGGGTCCCAAGACCCGCATCGGTGCCTGGCTGGCACGTCCACTGGCGTCGTTCCACCTGGTCGTCACCATCGCGGTCATGTTGACCGTTCTCGGGCTGGTGATGGTGTTGTCCGCGTCCGGGGTGGAGCAGTATGCCAACGGCGAGTCCGCGTATTCGTTGTTCACTCAACAGGTCGTGTTCGCGCTGCTCGGTGCGGTGATGTTCTACATCGCCCTCAGGATTCCGGCGCGAGTGCTGCGCCAGTATTCGTTCCCGTTGTTCGTGATCGTCCTGATCATGCTGGTTCTGGTGCTCATTCCGGGGATCGGCACGGTGTCGCAGGGCGCGCGCCGTTGGTTCACCGTCGGCGGCTTCTCGTTGCAGCCGTCCGAGATCATGAAGGTGGCGTTGGCGATCTGGGGCGCACACCTGTTGGCGTCGAGGCGTCAGGACGACCGATCGGTGCGTTCGATCCTGGTTCCCCTGGTACCGGCTGCGCTGCTGGTATTCGCCCTCGTCGTGGCCCAACCGAACCTCAGCACGACCATCGCGCTCGGAATCATCGTCGGAGCGTTGTTGTGGTTCGGTGGTCTGCCGCTCAAGATGTTCGGTTCCATCGCGCTCACCGGAATTGTGATAGCGGGAATCCTGGCGGTCACGGCCGGCTACCGATCCGATCGCGTCAAAGCGTTCTTCAATCCGGGTGACGACCTTCAAGGTGCCAACTACCAGGCGAAACAGGCCCTGTATTCGCTGGCAGACGGAGGCATCCTCGGTCGGGGGCTCGGACAGAGTGTCGCCAAGTGGAGTTATCTGCCCAACGCGCACAACGACTTCATCTTCGCGATCATCGGAGAGGAGCTCGGGTTCATCGGGTGCCTCGTGGTGATCGGTCTTTTCGCGGTCTTCGTCTACACCGGGCTCCGAATCGCGGCGCGCAGTATCGATCCGTTCTGGCGGATTCTCTCCGCCACCGCGACAACGTGGATAGTCGGTCAGGCCATGATCAACATCGGCTATGTCATCGGCCTGCTACCGGTGACCGGGTTGCAGTTGCCGTTGGTGTCCGCAGGCGGCTCGTCGTTGGCGATCACCCTGTTCATGTTCGGCGTCATCGCCAATGCCGCCCGGCACGAACCCGAGGCCGTCGCTGCACTCAATTCGGGGCAGGACGGGAAGATCTCGCGACTGTTGCGGCTGCCGAAGCCAGTTCTGTACCGGCCACCGGTGGCCGGTAGACCTCTGCGTCGGCCGGGCCGCGCTCGCCAGATCGACCCTCCTCGTCGGGGTAACGCTGCACAGAATCGGCGGGCGCTCGAGCCTCGGGAACGGCGTGCTTCCGACGTCGCGGGTGACCGCACCTCGACGCGGGGGAGAAGGGCCGTCGGTACAGGGCAGAATGGACGAGGTCGGCAGGTGCCGACGCGTGGTCGACAAGATCACCGACAAGATCACCGACAAGATCATCAAGGTTATCGAGAGCGAGGAATCAGTAGGTGAGTGGCACAGAATCGGCGCTGTCGATAGTGGTGGCAGGCGGGGGTACCGCCGGGCACATCGAACCCGCTCTGGCGGTGGCCGACGCGGTACGTGCCGCACGAGCGGACACGAGGATCACCGCTCTGGGCACGGCGCGGGGACTCGAGACCACGTTGGTGCCTGCTCGCGGCTACACCCTTGAACTGATACCTCCGGTGCCGCTTCCGCGTAAGCCCACCGTGGACCTGCTGAAGTTGCCGACGCGACTGGTGCGTTCGGTGCGCCGGACTCGGGCGATACTCGACGCCGTCGACGCGGACGTCGTCGTGGGCTTCGGTGGCTACGTGGCATTGCCCGCCTATCTCGCTGCGCGTCGGGGGCTGCTGCGTCGCCGCACGGCGATCCCGGTGGTCATTCACGAAGCCAACGCGAGTGCCGGTATCGCCAACAAGATCGGTGCCCGGTTCGCCACCCGCGTGCTTGCCGCCGTGCCGGGTTCCGGGGTACGCAATCGTGGCGCGCAGGACGCTGATGTCGTCGGGATCCCGGTTCGGGCCTCGATAGCCGATTTCGATCGTGCGGGATTGCGGGCGCAGGCACGGGAGTACTTCGGTCTGCCGGCGGAGGGTCCCGTGTTGCTGGTCTTCGGTGGTTCTCAAGGAGCGAAGTCTCTCAACGACGCGGTGTCCGGCGCTGCCCGCCAACTTGCCGAGGCGGGAATCTCGGTGTTGCATGCGCACGGGCCCAAGAACTCGTTGACGGTCCCTCAGTTCAGTGACGCCGCGCCCTATGTGGCGGTGCCGTACCTGTCCCGAATGGATCTTGCGTATGCCGCCGCCGACGCGACCATCTGCCGATCCGGTGCCATGACGGTGGCGGAAGTGTCCGCTGTCGGATTGCCCGCCGTCTATGTTCCCTTGCCTCACGGAAACGGCGAGCAGGAGTTGAACGCAAAGCCGGTGGTGGCTGCCGGCGGTGCGGTCCTGGTCTCCGACGACGGCCTCACTCCCGACTACGTTGCAGACGATGTCGTCTCGCTCCTGACGGACAGCGACCGACTCGCGAAGATGAGCCGCGGCGCCGCCGACGTCGGCCATCGAACTGCCGCGTCGCAGATCGCCGGCATCGTGCTGGACATCGCGGCGAAGAACCGATCGGCACACGAGAACTCGAGGGGAAATCGATGACCGCGCTGCCTGCGCATCTGGAGCGGGTTCACATGGTCGGTATCGGTGGTGCCGGCATGTCCGGTATCGCGCGAATCCTGCTCTCGCGAGGCGGGCTCGTGTCGGGTTCCGACGCGAAGGAGAGTCGCGGAGTGCTGGCGCTGCGCGCACGCGGCGCGCAGGTTCGGATCGGCCATTCCGGTGATGCACTCGATCTTCTGCCCGGGGGTCCCACGGTTGTCGTGACGACCCATGCCGCGATCCCGAAGGACAATCCGGAACTCGTCGAGGCGCGTCGCCGGGGAATTCCGGTGATCCTTCGTCCCGCTGTACTGGCCTCGCTGATGCAGGGAAATCGGACGTTGCTGGTCTCGGGTACGCATGGCAAGACGTCGACGACCTCGATGCTGGTGGTTGCTTTGCAGCACTGCGGTTTCGATCCGTCGTTCGCGGTCGGTGGTGAGCTGAACGAAGCCGGTACCAACGCGCACCACGGCAGCGGTGACGTGTTCGTCGCCGAGGCCGACGAGAGTGACGGATCGCTTCTGCAGTACGACCCCGATGTCGTCGTCGTGACCAACATCGAGGCAGATCACCTCGACTACTTCGGCAGTGCCGAGGCGTACGTGCAGGTATTCGACGACTTCGTCGACAAACTGCAGCCGGGTGGACTGGTGATCGCGTGCCTCGACGATCCGGGATCGGCGGATCTAGCCAAGCGCATTGTGGCGTCGGACCGTACCGATATCCGTGTTCTCGGTTACGGTTCGGCCGACAGCGATGCGGTAGCCGACGGTTCGGCGTTCGCGAGCGTCGACGGAGTCGAGGTCGGTGTTCGACTACTCGGATTCCACGCCCATGATGTCGGCGGGGTGTTGCAGTTCCAGATCGCCGGGGAGGATTCGGCTCGTACGATCCGCATGTCGGTGCCGGGGCGGCACATGGCCTCGAACGCGCTGGCGGCGTTGCTCGCCGCCCGCGAAGCCGGGGCCGAGGTCGGCGAGATCGTGGAAGGCCTGGCCGGTTTCGGGGGAGTGCATCGCCGCTTCCAGTTCACCGGCCGTGAGCGTGGCGTGCGAGTGTTCGACGATTACGCCCATCACCCCACCGAGGTTCGTGCTGTGCTCGGAGCGGCGGCGGATCTGGTTCGCCCCCGTGACGATTCGTCGTCGACGAACTCGGCTGCCGGTCGCGTCGTGGTCGTGTTCCAACCACACCTGTATTCGCGGACCGCCACCTTCGCCACCGAGTTCGCGCAGGCGTTGGACCTGGCCGACGAGGTGGTCGTGCTCGATGTGTACGGGGCCCGTGAAGAACCGTTGCCGGGCGTCAGTGGTGCGCTGATCGCGCAGCAGGTCACGAAATCCGTTCACTATCAGCCTGATTTGTCCTTGGTGCCGCGGCAGGTCGCGGGTTTGGCGTACCCCGGTGACATCGTCATCACGATGGGTGCAGGTGATGTGACCATGCTGGGCAAGCAGATCCTCGATGCTCTGGGTTCGGCGCCCCACCGCAGCTCCGCGCGATGACGTCGGATCCTCGGAGTCGTCGCGGACGTCGTGATACGAAGTCCAGGCAGGCGACCGGTTCGCGTCGCCGGGAGCAGCGGACTCGGTCGCGATACTCGACGCGACCGGCGGAACCGCCGGTCGCGTCGGGCCCACCGAGGAAGTGGTTTCGACGGCCGACGCTGATCGTGTCGGTGGTGGTGGTGCTGATCGTGGGTGTTGCTGTGACTGTGTGGTTCTCGCCGTTGTTGTCGGTCCGTGAGACCGAAGTGGTGGGGGCGAGCACAGTAGGTCGGGAGCAGATACTCGAACTCCTCGACGTTCCGAGTGGACAGCCGCTGCTCCGGGTCGACACCGGTGCTGCGGCAGCGCGGGTGGCGACGATCCCCAAGGTGTCCAGTGCCCGCGTCCAGCGGATGTACCCGTCTACGATCCGCGTGACTGTCACCGAGCGGGTGCCCGCGGTGTTCGTGGATTCTCCCGAAGGCGCGCATCTTCTGGACGAGAAGGGTGTGGACTTCGAGATGGGGGTGCCGCCGCCAGGCGTTCCGCGGTTGGTGACCGCGACGCCAGGGTGGAACGACGCGCCGACAGCGGCGGCGCTGACAGTGCTGACGGCTTTGCCGCCCGATCTTCGGGCCCAGGTGGGAGAGGTTGCTGCCAGGTCGATTTCGAATGTCTCGCTCACGTTGCTCGACGGTCGCATAGTAAACTGGGGAGGCGCCGAGAAATCGGATCGTAAGGCGGCGGTGACGCTCCCGCTGCTGACCCAGCCGGGGCAGACGTACGACGTCTCCAGTCCTGATCTTCCGACGGTGCGGTGAACCGGCGCAAATACTTCGGAAAGCCACGGCGCGCCTAGTGGCGGATTGCCATGGCGGTGCATAGCGTTTCGTCTCAGGCACCACACTTGACATAACCCTAAGCCTGTGGTTGAGGGTTTTCGTCGAAGGCCCCGCGAGAACACCAGCTTTACCTTGGAAAAAGACAAACAGCGCGTAACACGACACGGAAGGCGAGAGCCGATGACGCCCCCGCACAACTACCTCGCCGTAATCAAGGTCGTCGGCATCGGCGGCGGCGGCGTCAATGCCGTCAACCGGATGATCGAACAGGGACTCAAGGGAGTCGAGTTCATCGCGGTCAACACCGATGCGCAAGCGCTGCTGATGAGTGACGCCGACGTCAAACTCGACGTCGGTCGAGAGCTGACCCGCGGGCTCGGAGCGGGCGCCGACCCCGAGGTGGGTCGGAAGGCAGCAGAAGATCACAAGGACGAAATCGAAGAGGTCATCAAGGGTGCCGACATGGTCTTCGTCACCGCTGGTGAAGGGGGCGGAACGGGGACCGGCGGCGCACCCGTCGTGGCCAGCATCGCCCGCAAGCTCGGAGCGCTGACCGTCGGTGTCGTGACACGACCCTTCTCGTTCGAGGGCAAGCGCCGTGGGGGACAGGCGGACACCGGAATTCAGGCGTTGCGCGAATCCTGCGACACGCTGATCGTCATTCCCAACGACCGGTTGCTGCAGTTGGGTGATGCGGCGGTAAGTCTGATGGACGCGTTCCGCAGCGCTGACGAGGTACTCCTCAACGGCGTCCAGGGCATCACCGACCTCATCACGACCCCCGGTCTGATCAACGTCGACTTCGCAGACGTCAAGGGTGTCATGTCCGGTGCCGGTAGCGCACTGATGGGTATCGGCTCCTCGCGTGGCGAGGGGCGCGCCATCAAGGCTGCCGAATCCGCCATCAACTCCCCGCTTCTCGAAGCGTCGATGGAGGGTGCCCGTGGTGTCCTGCTGTCCATCGCCGGTGGCAGCGATCTCGGTCTGTTCGAGATCAACGAGGCCGCCTCGCTGGTGCAGGAGGCTGCGCACATCGACGCCAACATCATTTTCGGAACGGTGATCGACGACTCGCTCGGCGACGAGGTCCGGGTGACGGTCATCGCTGCCGGGTTCGACGGAGGTGCGCCTGCCCGTCGACCGGTCGAGTCGGCTGCTCCGGGACGTGGACCTATCGGTGCCGGTCGAGCCGGGGAGGTCGGACGGTCACCCGTGGGCGCGGAGACCCCAGCCGAGCAACCGCTTCCGCCCGCGCGTGAACCCATCGGGCAGGGCAGCTTGCCGCCACTGGGGACGGCGCCGCGCCATCTGCCGCCGCAGGACGACGACGGTGACGACGACGTCGACGTACCGGTGTTCATGCGCCGCTGACGCGTACGTCACTCAGCCAGATCGACAGGGTGCCCGGATTTTCTGGGTACCCTGTTGTCGTGGTCGGCCATCCGGTCGCGGAAATGCCACACACCATTCGATTCGACGTTTGCGAGCGCCCTCACCTTGAGTAACCCTGCCCCGAGTAATCCCGCCCCGAGCAGCCCAGCCCCGACTGCCCGGCAGTCGTCCAACCCGATTCGTGCTCGCCGTGTCGTGACCAGTCGGACCGGTGGTGCCTCGGTTGCCCCTTACGATTCTTTCAATCTCGGCGATCACGTCGGTGACGATCTGGACGCTGTCTTGGCCAATCGTCGCCGGCTGGCCCGAGAGATCGGCGTCGAACCCGACCATCTCGTCTGGATGGAACAGATTCACTCACGCAACGTCACCGTGGTGACTGAACCGACGAACGAGGTGATTGCCGCAACAGATGCTCTGGTGACGACGGTGCCGGGTCTGGCCTTGGCGACGCTGAGTGCCGACTGTGTGCCGGTCTTGCTCTCGGACGAGAGCGCCGGTGTCATCGCGGCCGTGCACGCGGGCCGAGTGGGTGCTCGTATCGGTATCGTGCCGCGGGTGCTGGACGAGATGGTTCGTCAGGGTGCGGAGGTGAGCAGGATCGGTGCATTCCTGGGGCCCGCTGCCAGCGGCAGGCAGTACGAGGTTCCTGCGCACATGCGTGCAGACGTCGAAAAGCACCTGCCGGGAAGCGCAACTCGTACCGTCAAGGGCACTCCGGGGCTTGATCTTCGGGCTGGGATTCGCAAGCAGTTGTTGGCGGCCGGAGTGTCCGGGGTGGCCGAGGATCCGCGCTGCACGATCGAGGACAAGGCTCTGTTCAGCCATCGGCGTGAGTCGGTCACCGGTCGGCAGGCCGCGGTGATCTGGATGGACGCGTCGTCCGTCGATCGGCTCGGCCAGGGGTGAACCGAATGAGCAACAGCGATGATCTGGCCCGGATCGACGAGATTTCGTCGGCGCTCGAGTCTGTTCGTACCCGGTTGTCCCAGGCGTGCAGTGCGGCCGGCCGTTCGATGTCCGATGTCGCCTTGCTACCGGTCACCAAGTTCTTTCCGGCGTCCGATGCGAAAATTCTCTACGATCTCGGTGTTCGAGAGTTCGGCGAGTCCCGGGAGCAGGAGGCGGTGGCGAAGGTCGCCGACTTCGGGTCGACCGAACGTGTCGACGAACCGGTCAGATGGCACATGATCGGGCGTCTGCAACGCAACAAGGCCAGGTCGGTTGCGCAGTGGGCTCATTCCATTCACTCGGTCGACAGCGCGCGTCTGGTCGACGCCTTGGGTCGGGCCGCTGTCGACGTGTTGTCCGACGGCGGGAGAACCGAGCCGCTTCGAGCGCTCGTTCAGGTCAGTCTGGACGCTGATCCGAGTCGCGGTGGCGTTCCGGTCGCGGATGTCGGTGTCCTTGCCGATCGGATCGCCGCGACCGAGGGCCTCGAATTCGCGGGGTTGATGGCGGTACCGCCGCTGGGCTCCGACCCGGATGTGCAGTTCGACATCCTCCGACGCACACACGACGCTGTTCTTCGGACGCATCCCGGTGCCGTCGAATTGTCGGCAGGTATGACCGGTGATCTGGAGGCTGCGGTGCGCCACGGATCGACGTGCGTGCGTGTCGGAACTGCACTACTCGGCTCACGACAAGTAATCTCGACTTGATCGCTCTGGTGATCGCCCAACCCGTCCACACCGCTGCGACCGGTCGCAGTCGGATCAAATCCGCCGCGCCAAGGAAGGTCGATCAATGAGCAACCTACACAAGTTCAAGGCGTACTTCGGCATGGTTCCTCTCGATGACTACGAGGACGAATATGTCGAGGAGCCGGAGCAGGCTCGTCGGCCGGCGCGACGTCACGATGGTTATGCCGAGCGTGACGACCGCGAATTCGCGGAGCCGACGTTCTCGAAGGCCGCTTACCCCGCGAGTCGACGCGACGAGGAACAGGACTTCGACAGGTACGAGTCCCGCCAGCGTGTCGATTCGGTGAGCGCCCGCAGTCCGCGACCGGCAATGGCCCCGCGTCCGGCGAGTCGTGGAAACCTTGCTGTCGACGCTCGTTCCGATCGACCCGAACCGCGACGTGCCGTCGCCCCGCTCGACGATGGTGGTCCGATGGCGAAGATCACGACGTTACGTCCGCAGAGTTATGCGGAGGCCCGCACGATCGGCGAGCGTTTTCGTGACGGGACACCGGTGATCATGGATCTGGTGGACATGAGCAATGCCGATGCGAAGCGACTGGTCGATTTCGCTGCCGGATTGGCGTTCGCTCTGCGCGGATCTTTCGACAAAGTTGCCACGAAAGTGTTTCTTCTCTCACCAGCCGACATCGACGTCTCGGCCGAGGAGCGCCGTCGTATCGCGGAGACGGGCTTTTACAGCCAAAAATGATTTTCTCGACTTCAGATAGCCTGATGATCAGGACAGATGCCGCGTACCAGTCTCGGGGGGACGAGGCGTCTTGCCAGACATCGACGGGTTACCACGGCGCTAACATGACCGGGATCAACAGCCGCGGCGGGGGCCTGCGCGGCCGGCGGCGGACAATTTTCACGGTGTGTCCGTTTTGGACACTGCGTGGAAGTCAGGCAGAGTGAAGTGGTGGACGTGCTTCTCTCTGTGATCTATCTAGTGCTGGTCGTGTTTTGGCTGTTATTGATCGGCAGGGTAATTGTCGAGTTCGTCCGTTCTTTCGCCCGAGATTGGCGTCCGAGCGGATTGGTCGCGGTAATACTCGAAGCAGTTTTCACGATCACAGATCCACCGGTGAAACTTTTACGCAGGTTGATCCCTCCGATCAATCTGGGTGGAGTTCGACTGGATCTATCAATCATGGTCTTGCTTTTCATCGTCATCATCCTGATGTCGGTTGTTCGCTGAGCGCAGACGAAGGGGTGGTGTGCCAGAATGGAACGTATAACCCATATGGCGGTTTGCCACTCCGTAGACTGTGCTGCAACTGAATGCTTGCTAGACCGCCTAATGACGCGTGAAGGGATCCTTCCATGCCGCAACTGACTCCAGCTGACGTGCACAATGTTGCGTTCAGCAAGCCGCCTATCGGCAAGCGTGGCTACAACGAAGACGAAGTCGATGCGTTTCTCGACCTCGTCGAGCAGGCACTTTCGCAGCTCATCGAGGAGAACGCAGACCTGCGCCAGCGTGTGAACGAGCTGGATCAGGAGCTTTCCGCTGCCAAGAAGGCGCCGGTCAGCGCTCAGCCGGTGGTGGCGCAGCCTAAGCCGGAACCGGTGCGGGTGGTCGAGCCGCCCAAGCCCGCACCTGTCGCAGCTCCGGTTCCCGCCGCCGCGCCCGCTCCCGCGCCCAGTGGCGACACGCACATGCAGGCAGCCAAGGTTCTGGGTCTGGCTCAGGAGATGGCCGACCGCCTGACCAGTGATGCGAAGTCGGAGTCCGAGCAACTTCTCGGCAGCGCCCGGACCAATTCCGAGCAACTGATGAGTGAAGCTCGGGGCAAGGCCGACGGAATGATCGCCGACGCGCGCAACAAGTCCGAAGCCATGCTGACGGATGCGCAGACGAGGTCCGAAACCCAGCTTCGTCAGGCACAGGAGAAGGCCGACGCGCTCAAGGCTGATGCCGAGAAGAAGCACACCGAGATCATGGCGACCATCAACCAGCAGCGTTCGGTCCTCGAAGGCCGGATCGAGCAGCTCAAGACGTTCGAG
The DNA here is from genome assembly GCF_049739425.1 of Rhodococcus sp. 27YEA15. Lineage (NCBI taxonomy): Bacteria > Bacillati > Actinomycetota > Actinomycetes > Mycobacteriales > Nocardiaceae > Rhodococcus > Rhodococcus sp. 27YEA15. The sequence continues at coordinate 2,646,342 of NZ_JBMHHW010000001.1, read as the reverse complement.
CGGGAGTACCGGGTACGGCTCAAGTCCTACCTGGAGTCGCAGCTCGAGGAACTCGAGCAGCGTGGTTCGGCTGTTCCCGTCGATGGTGGACAAGAGTCCTTCAGTCCGTCCTTCGCCAAGGGCAACAGCTGACCGAGAACGTATCTTCGGCTCATCTTGTCCGACCGGTCGAGGGTTGAATCGTGTTGGTCTTGACGCTGGTTCTCGCCGGGGTGGGATTCGCCCTGCTGGTCGTGGCTCTGACAACGGGGTCGGTGATCTGGGCATGGGCATGTATCGGTGTTTGTATCATCGGTGCGGTACTCCTCCTCGTCAGCGCACCTGGGCGGTAAGAAATCGCAGCTACCCGAAAGCTCGGCCGGGCAGCACCGGCACGAAGATACGAGTACTGTCGACACCGAATCCGGACCGGGCCGGTCGCGCCCGGCCGATTCGGGACCTTCGGGCGATAACTGAACAACGTGGCTGAGATCCGGCAATCACCGGGGAGCTTTCGGAAGAACGGTTTTCTCGCGTCGTTTCGTCGTGAGATCGCCTGGTAGAACCGAACGGGAGAGCCCGTCATCGCTCATTGCAGAGAGGCACCTGGCGTGCACGGTCATCGAACCGGTCGTGAGGTGCAAGCGGGGTGGTACCGCGGTGTGGAAGCAAAAGCGCCATGTCGTCCCCGTGCCGAGTCACATGGGCACGAGGAGGTCTAGTGGTCAACAACAGGTATCCGCGGGTCGATTACGGCGTTGCTGCGGATTCGGGCGTGAAGTTCCCCGAGCTGGAACAGAAGGTTCTCGAGCAGTGGGCTGACGACGACACGTTTCGGGCGTCGATCGCCAATCGGGAGGACAGCGAGGAGTTCGTCTTCTACGACGGACCGCCCTTCGCGAACGGTCTTCCGCACTACGGCCACCTCCTGACCGGATACGTCAAGGATCTGGTGCCGCGGTTCCAGACCATGCGAGGCCGCAAGGTCGATCGTCGCTTCGGATGGGACTGTCATGGTCTTCCGGCCGAACTCGAAGCGGAGAAGCAGCTCGGCATCAAGGACAAAGCCGAGATCGAGGTCATGGGTCTGGCCACATTCAACGAGTACTGCAAGAGTTCGGTTCTGAAGTACACCGACGAATGGCGCGAGTACGTCACTCGACAGGCGCGCTGGGTCGACTTCGACAACGATTACAAGACGCTCGACGTCGACTTCATGGAGTCGGTGATGTGGGCGTTCAAGGAATTGCACGACAAGGGCCTGATCTATCAGGGTTTCCGGGTACTGCCGTACAGCTGGTACGAGCAGACGCCGTTGTCGAATCAGGAAACCCGCCTCGACGACGCATACAAGATGCGTCAAGATCCCGCCGTGACGGTTGCGATGCCGTTGGTGGCTCCGGATTCTCCGCTCGACGGTGCCAACGCGATCATCTGGACCACCACGCCGTGGACGCTGCCCTCGAACTTGGCTACTGCGGTGCACCCCGATGTGGATTACGTGCAGGTCTCCGGAGCGGACGGAAATCGCTACGTGCTCGCGCAAGCGCGGGTCGCGCATTACTCGCGTGAGCTGGGCGAGGACCCCGAGGTCCTTTCGCGGCACAAGGGCAGTGAGCTCGTCGGTTTGTCGTACACTCCGCCGTTCGATTTCTTCGTGGGTCATCCGAATTCGCACGTGGTCTTGTCGGCGGACTATGTCACTACCGATTCCGGTACCGGAATCGTGCACCTCGCACCGGCTTTCGGTGAAGAGGACATGGACGTGGCGACGGCACACGGTATCGAGGTGGTACAGCCTCTCGATCCGGGTGGAAAGTTCACGTCGATGGTGCCGCCGTACGAGGGCCTGATGGTCTTCGACGCCAACCCCGTGATCATCAAGGATCTCAAGGCGCTCGGAAAGTTGTTGCGTCACGAGACGATCGAGCACTCCTACCCACACAGCTGGCGTAGTGGGCAGCCGCTCATCTACATGGCCGTGCCGTCCTGGTTCGTTGCCGTCACCAAGTTCCGTGATCGCATGGTCGAGCTGAACAAGGACATCACCTGGGTACCCGAGCACATCCGTGACGGCCAGTTCGGTAAATGGCTCGAAGGCGCTCGCGACTGGAACATCAGCCGAAACCGATACTGGGGCAGCCCGATCCCGGTGTGGGTGTCGGACGATCCACAGTATCCTCGCACCGACGTGTACGGGTCACTCGATCAGTTGGAGGCCGATTTCGGCGTGCGTCCGACGGATCTGCATCGCCCGATGATCGACGATCTGGTGCGGCCGAACCCGGATGATCCGACCGGCAAGTCGATGATGCGGCGTGTGCCCGAGGTGTTGGACTGCTGGTTCGAGTCGGGCTCCATGCCGTACGCCCAGGTTCACTACCCTTTCGAGAATCGTGATTGGTTCGAGGGGCACTTCCCGGGCGATTTCATCGTCGAGTACAACGGTCAGACCCGGGGGTGGTTCTACACCTTGCATGTTCTGGCGACTGCGCTGTTCGACCGTCCGGCTTTCAAAACCGTTGCTGCGCACGGCATCGTCCTCGGTGACGACGGCCTCAAGATGAGTAAGTCCAAGGGTAACTACCCGGACGTCAACGAGGTGTTCAACCGTGACGGCAGTGATGCCATGCGTTGGTTCCTGATGTCTTCGCCGATCCTTCGTGGCGGAAATCTGATCGTGACCGAGCAGGGTATCCGTGAAGGCGTGCGGCACGCTCTGTTGCCACTGTGGAACGCGTGGAGCTTCCTGCAGCTCTATGCCCCGGAATCCGGTGTATGGCGCACTGATTCGGCGAACATCCTCGACCGGTACATCCTTGCCAAGTTGGCTGGGACCCGCGATGCGATCACCGACGCGCTCGAGGTCAACGACATCGCCGGTGCATGCGACGAGCTCCGTCAGTTCTGTGACGCGCTCACCAACTGGTATGTGCGGCGGTCTCGTTCGCGTTTCTGGGACGAAGATCGGGACGCCATCGATACGCTCCACACGGTCCTCGAAGTGGTGACCCGGCTGGCCGCACCGCTGTTGCCGCTGGTGTCCGAGGTGATCTGGCGCGGACTGACCGGTGGGCGTTCTGTGCATCTGGCGGATTGGCCGTCCGAGACCGAACTGCCGGGCGATCCGGAACTGGTCGTGGCGATGGACGACGTTCGTACGGTGTGCTCGACGGTGCTGAGCCTGCGCAAGGCCCAGAACCTGCGGGTGCGGTTGCCGTTGCCCGAGGTGACGGTGGCGGCGCCCGATGCCGAGCGGTTGCGTCCGTTCCTCGGACTGATCGCCGACGAGGTCAACGTCAAGAAGGTCGACCTGACCGAGGACGTCGACGTGCACGGCCGGTTCGAGATCGCGGTCAACGCTCGTGCCGCCGGCCCGCGTCTGGGCAAGACCGTGCAGACGGTCATCAAGGCGGTCAAGGCGGGCGACTGGACCGAGAATGCGGACGGCGTCGTGGTCGCGGCAGGCATCGAACTCCTTCCCTCGGAGTACACGCAGAAACTGGTTGCGGCCGAGCCTGATTCGACTGCGGCTCTGCCTGGTGGTGCGGGGCTCGTGGTGCTGGATTCAGCGGTGACCGAGGAGCTCGAGGCAGAAGGGTGGGCCAAGGACCGGGTCCGTCAGCTGCAGGACGCGCGTCGTTCGGCCGGTTTGGATGTCTCCGACCGGATCACGGTGGTGCTCGAGGTCCCGCAGGACGTCGCGGAGTGGGCGACGCGTCACGGTGATCTGATCGCCGGTGAAGTTCTGGCCACCTCGTTTGCGGTCGGTGAGGCCGGCGACGGTGCCGTCGATCTCGGTGACGGAATAAGGGCGTCGATCACCAAGGCCTGAACGCGCCGATCGAGACGGTTCTGCTACCCCGATGCTCCGTAATTGTCCGAGCGTCGGGGTAGCGTGCATTCTCGGGTACGAAAGTGGAATCGGGTGCGCGTCACCTTCGCTGAAGAGAGCAGTTCGGGCCGATGAACGAAAGTGATGGCACTCGAAGCCGGCGCTGGGTGCTCCATCTCGACATGGATGCGTTCTTCGCGTCCGTGGAACAGCTCACCAGGCCGACGCTACGGGGGCGGCCCGTGCTGGTCGGCGGGCTCGGCGGCCGTGGTGTGGTGGCAGGTGCCAGCTACGAAGCTCGACAATTCGGTGCCCGCTCGGCGATGCCGATGCATCAGGCTCGCCGGCTGGTGGGTGCACGCGCCGTGGTGTTGCCACCGCGTATGTCGCTGTATTCCGTCTTGAGCAAGCGTGCGTTCGACGCGCTGCGGCTTCGCATGCCGATCCTCGAGCAGTTGTCGGTCGACGAGGCGTTCGGCGAACCCCACGAACTCGCGGGAGCGACAGCGGCCGAGGTTCGTGCATTCTGTGAAGATCTGCGGGCGTTGGTGCTCGCCGAGACGGGATTGGTCGCGTCGATCGGCGCGGGAACCGGAAAACAGGTCGCGAAGATCGCGTCCGGCCTGGCGAAGCCGAACGGCGTGACGGTGGTCAGTGCAGGGGAGCAGCGTGCGTTGCTCGATGCCCTGCCGGTTCGCAAGTTGTGGGGCATCGGTCCGGTTGCCGAGGAGAAGCTCAAACGGTTGGGCATCGAGACGATCGGGGGTTTCGCGCGAACACCGACGGCCGAGGTCGCAGCCATTCTGGGAACGACGATGGGCCCGGGTTTGCATCGGATGGCGCAGGGAATCGACGATCGTCCGGTGGCGGAGCGGGCCGAGGCCAAGCAGATCAGCGCGGAGTCGACGTTTGCCACCGACATCGTGACGATGGCGCAGTTGCGCAATGCCGTCGAGGCGAGCGGTAGTTCGGCATTCTCTCGGTTGGCGAAGGACGGCCGGGCGGCGCGGACGGTGGTTCTCAAATTGAGGAAGTCGGATATGAGTGTGTTGACACGTTCGGTGACGCTTCCGTACGCGACGTTGGATCGGCAGGTGCTCATCGCAACGGCTCAGCGGCAGGTGATCGATCCGTTGGAGTTGGGGCCGATCAGGTTGGTGGGAGTGGGTTTCGCGGGTCTGTCGACGGTGCGGCAAGGTTCGCTCTTTCCCGAGTTGGATCAGGATGTTCCGGGCTATCACGGCGATTCGTCGACCGGATTCGGCCTCGAGATGCCGGTCGTCGCGCGAGTACCGGAACGACAGTGGCATCCAGGCCTTGATGTTCGGCATCCAGAATATGGACACGGTTGGGTCCAGGGCGCCGGACACGGCGTGGTCACGGTCAGGTTCGAAACCCGCACTACGGGTTCGGGTATTGCCAAGACTTTCACCGATGCCGACGATGTTCTCGACGTGGCCGACGCGGTGGCGAGCCTTCTCTGAGGATGTCCTTAGACTTTTTCGTCTTACCGTTGGGTAATGTTGTCCAGGACCTTCGAAGACGCATGTTGTTCGCCTCGCTCTCGAATGTGAACACCCGAATGAATAGGACCGAGAACTTGATGATTCGCAAGATGACAGTTGCCGCCGTCGCCGTCGCCGCCGCTCTGGCAATGACCGCATGTAGCTCGGACGACAACAAGACGGACACCACCACCACGGCGTCGACCACCACGTCCGCGGCAGCGGCCGCCACCACCACGACGGTCGACGAGCCTGCCGCAGCCCTGCCGACCGCTGCCGAGCTCAACGAAAAGCTCACGCAGGCACTCGACGAGGGTGTTCCGGCCGGGGACAAGACCAGCCTCGTCCAGGGATCCGAAGCTGATCCCGAGTTGATCAACCAGGTTGTCGCGGCGGCCAAGGCGAACAACGCCCAGGTCGAGATCGTCGATCCCGTCGTCGATACCGGAAGCGACACCGCTTCTGCCTCGCTGAACATCATCGTCAACGGCCAGGCACTGCCGAGCTCGCAGGCTTCGTTCGTCTACGAGGACGGCACCTGGAAGCTGGCCAAGGTCACTGCGTGCACCATCGTCGCGATGGCCGGATTGACCACGCCTGCGTGCGCAGCGTGATCTGACCTTCCGCGTCACCTCGAACGGCCGTCGACCTCCCTGGGGAGTGTCGGTGGCCGTTCGCTCGTGTGTGGTGCTTTCAGTGCTGAAAGCGTTCCGTCGCACGGGGTATGGGGCGGCAAGTCGGTTCTCTGCTCAACTGGTATTGCTCCGGTGGACGGGTTGCGGATGCATCGGTCTGCCGCGACGGCGCGGCGAACCCTCCCGGAGGCCGGCGCCTGGTAGGCGCCGCACCGGAACTCTCAGGAGTGCGCGGCGAGCCGGTCTGCTGCGGTACGGGCCAGAGCCCCGAGGGTATCTGCCGCGATCGGGGTAGGTCCGGTGGCGGATACCTGAGTCAAACTGGCGCCTACCGCTACCGTGACGACATCGGTGACCAGGGTGAAACCTGCACTCTCGGTGATGATTCGAAATGAAAACGAAGTATCGCCGACCATCGGTACGGTGCCTGCGCCGAGGGTGTATCGCACCGAGGTGCCGTCGGCATCGGTTCCCGAATAGGAACCACAGCCGGCCAGGGTCGACTGGAGTCGATCGAAGGCCGCTTCGGTGGCGGGCCCGTCGGTGAAGCTCGCGAGATCCTGGTCGATGCTGGTGAAGCCTGGTCCGGTGAACATCACCGAGTGCGCAGCCGCTGTTCGACCGATCTGAGCCGAAATCGGTTCGAGTACAGCGGAACAGGCGGCGGGGTCGGTGGTCGACTTGTCGGTGTCCGCATCCGCCGGTGCCGGGGCGAGGTCGAGATCCGCTACGGGATCGGGATTGACGGTGAATCCGGCAGGCAGATCGGTGGTCGTCAGCGCCGAATCGGCCAGGGCGGCTCCGTCCGGCGGAGTACCGCGTAGCGGCGCGGCCGGGGCGAGTGGGGTGAACGTCGGCATCGCCACGGTAGGCGGCACGACGGCCGAGGAGGCGCTACCGGCGTCTTGGGATTGGGCGTCGTTCGAGCTGCAGCCGCTCATCGCCAGCACGGTCAGGGCTCCACAGACCGCCGGAACGAGGAATTGACCGCGCCTCATTCGGACCACCGGATGGAATTGGCGATGGTCTGGCGAATTACCGATTGTCCGCCTGGATCGCTGTACGACTGATCCCCGCCGACGGTCATGGCGCCGGCCACCGGAAGCGGAAGGCCGGTATCGATGGTGACGGTTCCCGTCCCCGTCATCACGTACTGGTCGATGTTGAGAGTTCCGGCATCGCCTGCCAACTCCCACACGGGGTTCTTCGGTGTCTGATTCACCTCGACCGTCAGCGTCAGTCGAGTGTTTTCCTTCGCGGTCAACGTGACCGTGGTGATCTGGTCGAGTGCTATCTCGCTGGTGACATCTTGTCGGATGACCCATCGCGCACCGATACCGACGGCTGAATCCGGTAGGGCGACAGTGCGATAAACCGCCTGGCCGAACGCCTGCTCGATGGCAGCGCGCGCCGGATTGGGGGCGGCGGTGGATGGTCGAAGGCGCAGCGCGGTGACGGCGCCGGCTGCGGTGACGCTCAGTCCCGCCCGAGAGCCGTCGGCGCCGTCGAGGGCGGCCTGCATCGTCGTGTCCGGGGTGGACATCCCGGACAGGGTCATGTCGATGACGGTGTTGGGTGACTCGCTCGATACCGCCGAGGACACCTCCGCCTCGAGCGGGATGGTCGTCTCCGGTGAGGAGAAGTCCTGGGCCGGCTGTTGGTCGATCTGTTGGGTCACCTGGCTCGAGGTGGTCAACGTCGTCGATTGACCCGTCCCGGTGGCCGCGTCCATACGTAGGACTTCCCGTGGTTCGCGTCCGGCGTCGAGTACCTCGACCCGAGCGGCGCTGAAGGGAATGGTCACCTCGGCTTGTGCTGCGGTGCCCGGATCGGACGATCCTTCGGTGCTCCCGCACGCGGTGAGAAATGTCACGAGGGCAAGAGCGGAGAGAGCGGAGGAGGCGCATCGACCGGACGCGGACAACAGTGGCACGCGCTCCAGGTTAGCTGTAGTTCCAGAGTGGATGACCGTGACGCTCGGGACATGAGGGATGATGGTCGAGTGAGCACTGACCACCCAGACCGAGATGTCCACGCGGAGGAACAACCGTTCGTCGACTCGACAGACGAGAACTCGTCGAAGCAATCGAAGCCGGAAGCCGAAGCGGTGACCGCTGGGGACTCGGTGACGACCGCGGTGCTGCGCCCGCTTCGACTGCGTCTGCTCGTCCTGATCGCGGTCGTGGTGCTGGTCGCGGACATCCTCACCAAGGTGTGGGCCGTCGCCGCCGTCAAACCGGGAAAGCCCATCGAGATCATCGGTGACGTCGTCACCTTCACGATGGTGCGCAATCCCGGCGCGGCGTTCTCGATGGCGACGTCGATGACGTGGATCCTCACGTTGGTTGCGATCGGCGTGGTCGTCGGCGTGATCAAGATCGGACGAACGCTGCGGTCGCCGTGGTGGGCTCTGGGCCTCGGCCTGGTACTCGGCGGTGCCCTCGGGAATCTGACCGACAGGTTCTTCCGGTCGCCCGGGTTCATGCGCGGACACGTCGTCGACTTCGTCTCGGTCGGCTGGTGGCCGGTGTTCAACGTCGCCGATTCCGCGATCGTCTGCGGCGCGGTACTCCTCGTGGTCCTCACCCTTTTCGGCTTCGAACCCAACGGTGAGCGGACCCGAGATCACAAGACCACCTCGACGGGAGCAGGTAAATGAGGGAGTCTCGTTCGATGCCGGTTCCCGACGGCCTCGACGCCATGCGTGTCGACGCCGGTCTGGCGCGGCTGCTCGGATTGTCACGGACCGCTGTTGCCGCACTCACCGAGGAAGGTGCGGTGGAGGTGGACGGTGTAGCCGTCGGTAAGTCGGATCGATTGACTGCCGGATCGTGGCTCGAGGTGCAGTTGCCCGAGCCGCCGCGGCCGCTGACCATCGACCCGACCCCGGTCGAAGGGATGGAGATTCTCTACGCCGACGACGACGTGGTGGCCGTCGACAAGCCGGTGGGCGTTGCCGCGCACGCGAGTGTGGGGTGGACCGGGCCGACGGTGATCGGTGGCCTCGCGGCAGCCGGATTCCGGATTTCGACCTCGGGTGCACACGAGCGGCAGGGGATTGTTCATCGACTCGACGTGGGAACATCGGGCGTGATGGTCGTCGCGACGTCCGAGCGGGCGTACACGCTGCTCAAGCGGGCGTTCAAGGAGCGGACCATCGACAAGCGTTATCACGCGCTGGTGCAGGGCCATCCCGATCCCAGCAGCGGAACCATCGATGCACCCATCGGGAGGCATCATGGAAACGACTGGCGGTTCACCGTGACCGCAGACGGTAAACCGAGTGTCACGCATTACGACACCATCGAAGCATTCCAGGCCGCGAGTTTGTTGGACGTGCATCTGGAAACCGGTCGTACCCATCAGATTCGGGTGCACTTCTCGGCGCTGCGGCATCCGTGTTGTGGTGACCTGACGTACGGCGCCGACCCGCGTCTGGCCGAGCGTCTGGGGCTCGAGCGACAGTGGCTGCATGCGGTGTCCCTGGGGTTCGCGCATCCGTCCGACGGTCGCTGGGTCGAGATCACGAGCAAGTACCCGAAGGATCTCGAGAACGCGCTCGACGTACTCCGGTCGTCGTGACACTGCGCGGGTTGATTCCCGCGCTGGTAGCTGCCGTGGTTGTTGCCGTCGTGGTCGTCGCGGGGATCACGCATCCGGTTCCGGCGCCGCTGATCCGCACGGACGTTCTGGGTCCGGACAACGGCGAGCCGGTGGCAGCGTATCTCGATCGCGCTGACGACTCGCTGTCGGCCGTCGACGGTTCGGCATGGGCCCTGGTGTCCTTCGCCGAGGCGAAGACCGCCGACGACGTCGTCGCGTCGACTGCGGACGTGCGGGTTTCCCAGGTGCTCTACCGAGTGCCGATGGATCGGGTGCTGACTCCGTTGGCGTCGGTCAAGGTGTCAGGTAGCGAGGTCGCGATTCGGCGTTCGGCTGCGACGGCCGCAACGCAGTTGGCCACGGCGGGCGGTGCGGACGATCGACAGGTGCAGGTGGTACAGGCATCGGTGCGTGCGCTCTCTTCCGGATGTGCATGTGCGGTGGCGGTTGTGGTTCGTGGAACGTCGGCGGCTCTCGAGGCGCTGGCGGCAGAACCCGGCATCCGAGCGGTGGAGGCGATGGCCCACGACGGTGTCCCGTGGCTGGCAGCTGTTCGCCCACTCCTGCCCGAGTACGTGGATGTGGTGGCCGCGGGGCCCGACGACGGTCCGGTGCCGTGAGCGGCCGGAAGGCGCCAGGGGTGATGCCCTCGGGGATCGCCTTCGGAGCCGGGGCCTTCCTTTTGTGGGGGGCGTTTCCGGCGTTTTTCGGTGCCCTCGATTTCGCCGACCCGGTTGAGATCCTGGCCCATCGAGTGGTATGGACTCTCGTACTGATGTTGCTGGTGTTGGCGCTCACGCGCACGCTCGGGTCGCTGCGCGGTCTGGGCGGGCGGACATGGCTGTTGGTGTCCGGCGCTTCGGTGGCCATCGCGGTCAACTGGGGTGTGTACATCTACGCGGTGGTGTCGGGCCGCGTTGTGGAGGCGGCGCTCGGATACTTTGTCAATCCGCTGGTCAGCGTCTTGCTCGGGGTGGTCATCTTCCGGGAACGACTGCGGCGGTCGCAGGTCGTCGCGCTGGTACTCGCCGCCGTCGCCGTGGTCGTGATCACCGTGGATTTCGGCAAGCCACCGGTAGTGGCATTGATTCTGGCCTGCTCGTTCGCGACGTACGGGGTGATCAAGAAGGTGGTGCCGCTCGACCCGCGGACCAGCTTGACGGCCGAGGGCCTGGTGGCCGCCCCGTTCGCGCTCGGATACCTGATCTTCCTCGCAGTCACCGGCACCGGTGCCTTCCTGAGCGGCGGGATCTCGCCGAGCCTGTTGTTGCTGGCCGCCGGTCCGGTGACGGCGCTGCCGCTACTCCTGTTCGGCATGGCGGCACAGCGGGTGCCGCTCACGACGATGGGCATGCTGCAGTATCTGACGCCGGCACTCCAGATGGCGTGGGGTGTCGCGGTTCTGCACGAGGACATGCCTGCCTCACGCTGGATCGGATTCGTGCTGATCTGGATCGCCTTGGTGGTGTTCACGACGGACGCCGTGCTCGCAAGCCGGTCTCGACGTGTCGCCAGGACCGAGGGCGGGAGCGTCGGTGGGGCGGCATAGACTCGACTTCGCTCCCAGACCTTCAGAGAGGCGCTCGTGGCTGACTCGTTCGTACATCTTCACAATCACACCGAGTATTCGATGCTCGACGGTGCTGCCAAGGTCGGTGCCATGTTCAAGGAAGCCGACAAGCAGAACATGACTGCCGTGGGTATGACGGACCACGGAAACATGTACGGTGCCAGCCAGTTCTACAACGAGGCCAAGAGCGCCGGGATCAAGCCGATCATCGGTATCGAGGCGTACATCGCGCCGGAGTCCCGGTTCAACACCAAGCGTGTGTTGTGGGGAGATCGCAGCCAGAAGTCAGACGACGTCTCCGGTAGTGGTGCCTACACCCATATGACGATGGTCGCCGAGAACGCGACCGGTCTGCGAAACCTGTTCAAACTGTCCTCGCTGGCCTCCATCGAAGGTCAGCTCGGAAAGTGGCCGCGAATGGACGAGGAATTGATCGCGGCCAACGCCGCGGGCATCATCGCCACCACGGGTTGTCCGTCGGGGGAGATTCAGACCCGGTTGCGACTCGGCCATGATCGCGAGGCTCTCGAGGCTGCGGCGAAGTGGCAGGAGATCTGGGGTCCGGACAACTTCTTTCTCGAACTGATGGACCACGGTCTCTCGATCGAACGCCGGGTGCGGGAGGGGCTTCTCGATATCGGCAGGCAGTTGGGTATTCCGCCCTTGGCCACCAACGACTGCCATTACGTCACCAAGGACGCGGCGGAGAATCACGAGGCGCTGCTTTGCATCCAGACCGGTAAGACACTCTCCGATCCCACCCGCTTCAAGTTCGACGGTGACGGCTACTACCTCAAGTCGGCGGCGGAGATGCGGGCCATCTGGGACGACGAGGTGCCGGGGGCGTGTGACAACACCTTGTTGATCGCCGAGCGTGTCCAGTCGTACGACGATGTGTGGGCGCATCACGACCGGATGCCGATCTTCCCGGTTCCGGAGGGATACACGCAGGAGACGTTCCTGCGGGCAGAGGTGTTGCGAGGTCTGGATCGACGTTTCCCGGACGGTCCCAGCCAGGAGTATCTCGCGCGGGCCGACTACGAGATCGGCGTCATCAACGAGATGGGGTTCCCGGCCTACTTCCTGGTGGTCGGTGACCTGATCAACCATGCGAAGGACGTCGGTATCCGGGTGGGTCCCGGTCGTGGATCGGCTGCCGGTTCGTTGGTGGCATACGCGATGGGGATCACCAACATCGACCCGTTGCCGCACGGTCTGCTCTTCGAGCGGTTCCTCAACCCCGAGCGTGTGTCGATGCCCGATATCGATATCGACTTCGACGATCGCCGTCGAGGTGAGATGGTGCGGTACGCGACGGACAAGTGGGGCAGCGACAAGGTCGCCCAGGTCATCACGTTCGGAACCATCAAGACCAAGGCTGCGATCAAGGACTCGGCGCGCGTGCAGTTCGGGCAGCCCGGCTTCGCGATCGCGGATCAGATCACGAAGGCGTTGCCGCCGCCGATCATGGCCAAGGACATCTCGGTGGCCGGTATCACCGATCCCGAGCACGAGCGGTACAAGGAAGCCACCGAAGTCCGGGCACTCATCGATTCCAATCCTGATGTGGCCAAGATCTACCAGACGGCCAAGGGGCTCGAAGGCCTGATCCGCAATGCCGGTGTGCACGCATGTGCGGTGATCATGTCCTCGCAGCCGTTGATGGATGCGATTCCGGTGTGGAAGCGTGCGCAAGACGGTGCGATCATCACCGGCTGGGATTACCCGTCGTGCGAGGCCATCGGCCTGCTCAAGATGGACTTCCTGGGTCTGCGTAACCTCACTGTCATCGGCGATGCGATCGACAACATCAAGGCCAACCGTGGGATCGACATCGATCTGGATACCTTGCCTATCGATGATCCGGCAACATACGAATTGCTTTCGCGTGGAGACACTTTGGGAGTATTTCAGCTGGACGGTAGTGCCATGCGAGATCTGCTGCGGCGGATGCAGCCCACCGGGTTCGAGGACATCGTCGCCGTGCTGGCGCTCTACCGTCCCGGCCCGATGGGCATGAACGCGCACAACGACTACGCCGATCGCAAGAACGGGCGCCAAGAAGTCAAGCCGATCCATCCGGAACTCGAAGAGCCACTCGCCGAGATCCTCAAGGACACCTACGGCCTGATCGTCTACCAGGAGCAGATCATGCAGATCGCTCAGAAGGTGGCAGGCTACTCACTCGGTCAGGCCGACATCCTGCGTCGCGCCATGGGTAAGAAGAAGCTGTCCGTGCTGGAGGAGGCGTACGCCGGTTTCCGTGAGGGGATGTTGACCAACAAATTCTCCGAGCCGGCGATCAAGGCGCTGTGGGATACGATTCTCCCGTTCGCCGGATACGCGTTCAACAAGTCGCATGCCGCCGGGTACGGGCTGGTCTCGTTCTGGACCGGCTACCTCAAGGCGAATTACCCGGCCGAGTACATGGCAGGGCTGCTCACCTCCGTCGGTGACGACAAGGACAAGGCTGCCATCTATCTCGCGGACTGCCGCAAGATGGGCATCACGGTGCTGCCGCCGGACGTCAACGAGTCCGAGGTCAACTTCGCGTCCGTCGGCGAGGACATCCGCTTCGGGATGGGCGCCGTCCGCAATGTCGGCGCCAACGTCGTCGCGTCGATCATCAACGCGCGCAAGGAGAAATCGAAGTTCACGGACTTCTCCGACTACCTCGGTAAGATCGATGCGGCTGCGTGCTCCAAGAAGGTCACCGAATCCCTCATCAAGGCAGGCGGATTCGACTCGCTCGGCCATCCGCGTAAAGGTCTGATGCTGGTACACGCCGACGCCATCGACGCGGTGATGGGCACCAAGAAAGCCGAGGCGATCGGCCAGTTCGACCTCTTCGGCGGTGACGAGGCCGACGAATCGATCACGTCGGTGTTCAACGTCAAGATTCCGGACGAGGAATGGGAGTCCAAGCACCGGTTGGCACTCGAGCGGGAAATGCTCGGTCTGTACGTGTCCGGCCACCCGCTCAACGGCGTCGAGCACGTCCTGGCCGCGCAGTCGGATACCAATATCCCGACCATTCTCGAAGGTGACATCAAAGACGGTACCCAGGTCACGGTTGCCGGAATTCTCGCCTCCGTCAACCGCCGTGTGAACAAGAACGGTCTGACGTGGGCGTCGGCGCAGCTCGAAGATCTCAGCGGTGGCATCGAGGTGCTGTTCTTCCCGCAGGCGTATGCGGTGTACGGAATGGACGTGACCGAGGACTCCGTGGTCCTGGTCAAGGCCCGCGTATCGGTTCGCGACGATCGTATTTCGCTGATCGCCAATGATCTTGCAGTGCCAGATCTTTCGGCGGTAGGAGTGGCCAAGCCGCTGTCGGTGTCGTTGCCGCTTCGTCAGTGCACCAGAGACAAGCTCGGCGCGCTCAAGCAGGTGCTCACTCGTCATCCCGGGACGTCGGACGTCCACGTCCGTTTGATCGGTGGCACCGAGATCACCATGTGGAAGGTCGATGACGTCTTGCGTGTCGAGCCGTCCTCGGCCCTGATGGGGGACTTGAAGGCTCTTCTCGGGCCGAGCTGTCTGTCGGTATAGGAGCTGGTTCGGTCTGGACCGAACGTCGCGACGGGGTCACGAACCGATCGGTTCGTGACCCCGTCGTCGTCCGATCGGTGTCGATATGTGGCGATGTGTCAGAGTCGGGCGTAGTGAAACCGTCGAACCCACCAGGTGACGACGCTCGCCGCCGCCGCGGTCAGAACTGCGACCTGCAGGGACTGGGTGAGCGCGCCGGCAACGACGAACAGCACGAAGCCGAGCACGAGCGCTTCGAGCTTGTAGAGCGGCCAGGCGGTACCGGCGATGTCGACGGCGCGTGTGGCGGCGACGGTCTCTCGGGTGGCGATGTCGGCGGTGGTCATGTCGTCACCTTTCTTCGGCCTTGCTCCAGGTGTGGTCACATCGGGGTCGCAGCGTCTCGACGCCGCCACTTCAGAGTAGCCGGATAAGATTGTTCGGGCAAGCGAACTTTCCGCGTCGGCCACCCTGTGGGTCGATGGACCTGCGGTTTCCCGCCAACGGTGGCGTAAGTCTGATTTGCGGGTGTTCACTGGTACTCATGCCAATCACAGGAGAGTACGAACCCAGTCCGGCGACGTGGGCAGCCGATCAGGTTGCGCAGATCGAGAACTCCGGTGGCGCCGAGGGTAACGAGCTGAACGGTCTGCCCGTCATCGTCCTGACGACGATCGGAGCGAAGTCCGGCAAAATCAGGAAGACGCCGTTGATGCGGGTCGAGCACAATGGCTCCTATGCCGCCGTCGCCTCGCTGGGCGGCGCACCGAAGAATCCGGTCTGGTACTACAACGTCGTCGCCAACCCCGAGGTGTCCCTACGTGACGCCACGCAGGTGTTCGACCTCGTGGCCCGCGAAG
Organism: Rhodococcus sp. 27YEA15; assembly: GCF_049739425.1. Lineage (NCBI taxonomy): Bacteria > Bacillati > Actinomycetota > Actinomycetes > Mycobacteriales > Nocardiaceae > Rhodococcus > Rhodococcus sp. 27YEA15. The sequence continues at coordinate 2,630,824 of NZ_JBMHHW010000001.1, read as the reverse complement.
TGACCGGGGACGAAAAAGCACTGTGGTGGGAACGTGCGGTAGCGGCATATCCCGACTATGCGGACTATCAGAGTAAGACCGATCGAGAGATCCCGGTATTCGTCCTCGAACCCAAATAGGGATCTCAGTGGGGATCTCGATCCCCGTCGTCGGTAATCGTTGTGAGCGCAGGCCGGTAGCGGCCGGCCTCCGCTGCCCTGTCATGGAGGTTCGATGAGTTCGAAAACCGTTGCAGATCAGTTGATTCGGCAGCTCGTCGATGCCGGAGTTCGCCGGATCTACGGCATCGTCGGCGACAGTCTCAACCCCGTGGTCGACGCCGTACGTCGAACCGGCGGTTCAGCCGAGGGGGGTATCGACTGGATTCACGTCCGTCACGAGGAAGCGGCGGCCTTCGCTGCGGCAGCCGATGCGCAAGTGACCGGACAGCTCGCGGTCTGCGCCGGTTCGTGTGGTCCGGGAAATCTGCACCTGATCAACGGTCTGTACGACGCCCATCGATCCGGTGCGCCGGTCCTTGCCATTGCCTCGCACATCCCCAGTGCTCAGATCGGGATGGGCTACTTCCAGGAAACCCATCCCGAGCGCATCTTCGTCGAATGTTCGGGGTACACCGAACTGGTCAGCACGGCCGCGCAGGCCCCGCGCGTCGTACACGCCGCGTTGGCCCACTCGGTGGGGCGGAACGAGGTCTCGGTCGTCGTGCTGCCCGGGGACATCGCAGACTGCCCGGCCGAAGGGACGCCGCCTACTCTCGTCCAGACTCGACGACCGAGACTGGTCCCGGATTCCGGCGACGTCCACCGGCGCTCGCGGATGTGATCAACGCGTCGAAGAAGGTGGCGATCTTCGCCGGTATCGGTGTTCGCGGCGCCCGCGAGGAGGTGATCACGTTGGCGGAGACGATCGGTGCCCCCGTCGGGCACTCGTTGCGGGGGAAGGAATGGATCCAGTACGACAATCCCTACGACGTCGGTATGACAGGGCTGCTCGGGTACGGCGCCGCGCACGACGGGATACACGGTGCCGACCTGTTACTGCTGATCGGTACCGACTTCCCCTACGACCAGTTCCTCCCGCACGAGGTCAGGACTGCGCAGATCGACGTCGCCGCCGAACACCTGGGGCGTCGTACCAATCTCGATCTGGCGGTGCACGGTGACGTCGCGAGCACCCTGGCGGCACTGATTCCGCTCGTCGAGCGCAAGACCGATCGCGGGTTTCTCGACGGTATGTTGGCCAAACACGAGACGTTGATGACCAAAGTGGTTGGTGCGTACACGGATCCGGTGAAGCAGCGGACGCCGATCCATCCCGAGTACGCGGCGTCCATTCTCGACGATCTGGCCGCGGAGGATGCGATTTTCACGGCGGACACCGGCATGTGCAATGTGTGGACGGCGCGATATCTTAACCCCAACGGATCGCGGCGGTTCATCTCGTCCGCGCTGCACGGATCGATGGCCAACGCACTTCCGCACGCGCTGGGCGCAGCGTGGGCGAGCCCGGGCAGGCAGGTGATCTCGGTGTCCGGTGACGGCGGCTTGTCGATGCTGCTCGGTGAACTGGTCACCGTCGCGATGTACAAGGTGCCGGTCAAGATCGTGGTGTTCAACAATTCCACCCTCGGCATGGTCAAGCTCGAGATGCTCGTCGAGGGTTTGCAGGATTTCGGGGTGGACGTTCCCGCGGTCGACTACGCCGCAGTCGCTGCCGCTCTCGGCATCTTCTCGCGGCGGGTGGAGAACCCCGCCGACATCGAGGGCGGGCTACGGGCGGCGCTCGAACACGACGGGCCGGCGTTGGTGGACCTGGTGACCGACCCGTTGGCTCTGTCGTTGCCGCCCACCATCACCGGCGGTCAGATCAAGGGCTTCGCATTGGCGATGTCGAAGGTCGTCATGAACGGCGGAGTGGGAGAGGCCGTGAAGTTGGCCAAGTCCAATCTCCGCAACGTTCCACGGCCCTCGCAGTTGGATCCGCGCGGCTGACCGGGCCGGCCCGGTTGCGGAGGTGGGGTGTAACGCAGCGGTCCGGACGTGCGAAAATACTCCAGTGTCTAACCCGCCCGATGTCGCCTTGGTGAAGTCCTCCGTACCTGTGCTCGACGCGCAGGCAATCGATGCGGCGATCGAGCGAATTCAGCACGTCATCGCGGCGACGGCATTGCAGTACAGCGATCGGCTCTCGGCGTCGACCGGCGCGCACGTGTACCTCAAGCGCGAGGATTTGCAGGGCGTGCGTTCCTACAAGATCCGTGGTGCGTACAACTTGATCGCGCAACTCGACACGGCTGAACGAGCCGCCGGCGTGGTTGCCGCCAGCGCCGGTAACCACGCCCAGGGCGTTGCTTTCGCCTGCCGGACCATGCAGATCAAGGGACGCATCTACGTCCCGGCCAACACACCCAAACAGAAGCGGGACCGAATCCGCGCGCATGGCGGCGACTTCGTCGAGCTGTTCACGATCGGCGAGACCTACGACGCTGCTGCCGCGGCGGCAGCGGCGGATGTCGCCCGGACGGGCGCCACGATGGTCCCGCCGTTCGACGATGTGCGCACCGCTGCGGGTCAGGGGACCATTGCCGCGGAAATTCTGTCGCAACTGGGCAGACCTCTCGACGCTGTCGTCGTTCCGGTCGGCGGGGGCGGCTGCATCGCCGGTATTGCCACCTACCTGCACGAGCGCTCCCCGAACACGGCGATAGTCGGTATCGAGCCCTCCGGTGCGGCGTCCATGACGGCGGCGTTGGTGGCAGGCGGTCCGGTCACTTTGCCGGACGTGGACCCGTTCGTCGACGGTGCCGCGGTCAAGCGCATCGGGGATCTGCCGTACGAGGTCGTGTCCCGGTTGGGGGCGCAGGTGTACTCACATGCGTCGTTGCCGTTCGTCGCCGGGGGCAGCACTCCGGGCCCCGGGGCGTTCGTCGTCAACCAGATCGACGAGGGCGCGATTTGCACGGCGATGCTCGAGTTGTATCAGAGCGAGGGGATCATCGCCGAACCGGCGGGTGCGTTGTCCGTTGCGGCACTGCAGAATTTGGCATTCGAACCGGGTTCGACCGTGGTGTGTCTGATCTCGGGTGGAAACAACGACGTCTCGCGTTACGGTGAGATTCTCGAACGCTCCTTGGTGCATCTGGGGCTCAAACACTATTTTCTGGTGGACTTTCCGCAGGAGCCGGGGGCGCTGCGCCGTTTCCTCTCGGAGGTGCTCGGCCCGGAGGACGACATCGCGCTCTTCGAGTACGTCAAGCGCAACAACCGCGAAACCGGTGCGGCACTCGTCGGTGTCGAACTCGGTGCCGCCGACGGCTTGTCGTCGTTGCTCGATCGAATGGAGCGCTCACCGATGCAGGTGGAGCGGCTCGAGCCGGGTAGTCCCGCATACCGCTACCTCACCTAGGTCGAGCCGGTTACGTCCGGCGATCACGGCATCAGTCGCTCGACCACCTGGCGGTGCAGTTCCGGATCGGGTTGCGGCAGGCCCAGCATCGCGGCCAGGTAGATGCCGTCGCCGACGAGTCGGATGATTTCGGCCTGCACCGGGTCCGCGATCTCGGTGTGTAGACCTTTGTCCCAGCTGCGCATCACCTCGGTGACGGCCTTCTGGATCTCGCCGTGTTGGCCGTCCACGGTGCGCAGAGCTGCGACGATGGACCGAAACAGCGACAGTTCCTCGCTGCTGGAGGTATCGGGTATCTGGAGGTAGAACTCGGTGACCGAGGTGCCGCCGGTGACGGCGTCGTCGAGTTGGCAGTCCGATCTGTCTCCGAGTCGTCGGATCATTGCAGCCAGGAGAGCTTCCTTGTTGGGGAAGTGGTACAGAAGGCCGCCCTTGGACACGCCGGCTTCGGCGGCAACGCCCTCGAGAGTTACTTGAGCAACGCTGCTGACCAGCAGGAGCTTTTCCAATGCGTCGAGAATCCGATCGCGGGTATCTGCAGCCATGTGATGTATCCCTACCTGGAAATAACTTTACCGTCTGGACGGTTCACTGTTAACGTATGTCTACTGTACCGGCTGGACGGTTCAGTCGAAATTTCGAAGATCACTTATTGGAAAGTCGCAGGGAGAAATGTCAGTGTCGGCAGATCACACGTCTGCAATCAATCCCGACGAGGTTCGGGCGACAAAGCGCGATTGGGCAGGCCTGGTAGTCCTTGCGTTTGCGGTGTTGCTCATCGCAGTCGACGGCACGGTGCTCGACCTTGCCCTTCCGTTCATCAGCGCCGACCTCGAACCGAGCAGCACACAGCTGCTGTGGATCATCGACGTGTACTCGTTCATCCTCGCCGGTCTCTTGATCACCATGGGCACACTCGGCGATCGCATCGGACGACGAAAGCTGTTGCTGATCGGCGCGGTCGGGTTCGGTCTCGCGTCGATCGTCGCAGCGTTCTCCGTCAGTCCCGAGATGTTGATCGCGGCCCGTGTGTTGCAGGGTATTTCAGGCGCAACCCTGATGCCGGCGACGCTCGGATTGATCCGCAGCATGTTCGTCAACCCACGTCAGCGCACCGAAGCCATCGGTATCTGGGGCGCCATGGCGGGTGGCGGAACCGCAGCAGGGCCACTGGTAGGCGGTTGGATGCTCGAGCACTTCTGGTGGGGCGCGGTGTTCTTGATCAACATTCCGGTCATGATCGCGTTGATCATCGTCGGCCCGATCCTGATCCCGGAGTCGAAGGACCCCAATCCCGGACGCTTCGATCTCCTCAGTGCCGGTCTGTCGATGGCTGCCATGTTGCCCCTCGTCTACGCGATCAAGGAATCGGTCGTGCACGGCCCGAGCCTGGCCTTGCTTCTCGTCGGACTGGTCGGTCTCGCGGCGGGTTACGTCTTCATTCGCCGTCAGCGCACCCTGAAGGATCCGATGTTGGATCTGACTCTTTTCGCAAACCCCGCATTCTCCACCGCGGTGGTGACCAACCTGCTCTCGATCTTCGCGTTGGCCGGTGTGCTGTTCTTCGGCTCGCAGTACCTGCAGTTGGTGCTCGGAAACACCGCGCTCAATGCCGGCCTGTTGATGCTCCCCGGCATGTTGCTCAGTGCGATCACCGCGGTTGCCGCTGCCTGGCTGGTTCGCCGCTGGTCCGTGTCACACGTGCTGAGCGTGGGACTCGCGGTGGCAGGCGTCGGTGCGGCAATGCTGCTCGCACTCGGCGTCGACACCGGACCGGCGATGTTCGTCATCGGGTTCGGGCTGGCCGGTGCGGGTGTCGGCGTCGCGTTGACGCTGACGTCGGACCTGGTGGTGAGCTCGGTGGAACCAGCGCGGGCCGGCTCGGCGTCCGCCGTGTCCGAAACGGCGTACGAACTCGGTGTCGCACTGGGCGTCGCGATCCTCGGCAGTGTGGTCATGGCGATCTTCCGCAAGGGAATCGACACGTCCATGCTCGGTGACGAGCAGGCCCATGCCGCTCAGGGCACGCTCGGTGGCGCCTTGCAGGAGGCGTCGTACCTTCCGGGTAATCTGGGATCGGTGCTCGTCGATTCCGCGAAATCGGCCTTCGTCGACGGCATGCACGTCGCCGCGGGTGCCACGGCGATCATCATGTTCGTCAGTGCGGCACTGGTGTTGAGGATGCTGCGGAGCACACCGGAAAACGCGAAGCGATAGTCCGTGATTCGGTAGAACGCGAAGCAGGTCAGTGTTCCAGAACGACGAAGGAGTGCCCAGGCACCACCGTCGACGACGCGGTCTCGTCCTGGGCCGGCGGATCCCACCAGAGCACCGGGGTGCCGCCGGCCGGGACGTGCGCCGCGTCCGGACCGAGGTTGCAGACCACCTGTAAAGTTCCGCGCCGCATTGTGATCCACTTCGCGCCCTCGTCGTAGTCGACGTGAAGATGTTCGAGCCACGGGTCGGTCAGTTCGATTCGTGTGCGGCGCAGGGTCAGAAGATCGCGGTAGCACGTCAAGATCCGGGTGTGCGGATCGACGTCGAGTTCGTCCCAGTTCAGCTTGGACTGTAGGAAAGTCTGCGGGTCCTGTGGATCGGGGATGTCGTCGCTGTTCCAGCCGTGATCGCCGAACTCGGCTTTTCTGCCCTCGGCGGTCGCCTGGCCGAGTTCGGGTTCGGGGTGGGAGGTAAAGAACTGAAACGGTGTGGATGCGCCCCACTCTTCGCCCATGAACAGCATCGGCGTGTACGGCGAGAGCAGGACCAGCGCCGCTTTCACCGCCAACTGGCCGGGTGTCAGGTATGCGCTCGGGCGATCACCGATCGCCCGATTGCCGATCTGGTCGTGAGTGCACGTGTAGGCGAGCAGAGCACTGGCGGCCAGTTTGCCGATGTCCACGGGCCGCCCGTGGACGCGGCCACGGAAGGACGAGTACGTTCCGGCGTGGAAGAAGCCGCGCCGCAACGTGTTCGCGAGCGTCTCGAGTGTTCCGAAATCCGCGTAATAGCCCTGCCGTTCGCCGGACACCGCTGTGTGTACGGCATGGTGGACGTCGTCGTTCCACTGGGCGTGCAGTCCGAAACCGCCCCCGGCGCGCGGGGTGACGAGGGTGGTGTCGTTGAGGTCGCTCTCGGCGATCAGGGTCAGCGGGCGCCCGACGTGAGCGGACAGTGTTTCGGTGCGGACGGCGAGTTCCTCGAGGATGTGCGTGCCCGTGTGATCGACCAGCGCGTGGACAGCGTCGAGCCGTAACCCGTCGATGTGGAACTCGCGCATCCACCGCAGCGCGTTCTCGATGACGTATCGACGCACTTCGCCGGATCGGGGGCCACCGACGTTGATGGTTCGACCCCACGTGTTCGCGCCGTTCGCGACGTAGGGGCCGAACCGTTCGAGGTAGTTCCCCGACGGTCCCAGATGGTTGTAGACCACGTCCAGGATTACACCGAGCCCGCGCTGATGCGCGGCATTGACCAACCGCTGCAAGCCGTCCGGGCCGCCGTAGATCTCGTGGACCGTGTACCAGAGAACGCCGTCGTATCCCCAGTTGTGGGTTCCGTTGAAGCCGTTGACGGGCATGATCTCGACGAATCCGATGCCGAGCTCGACCAGATGGTCGAGGCGCTCGACCGCGGCGTCGAAAGTTCCTTCCGGAGTGAATGTTCCGATGTGCAGCTCGTAGACGGACGAGCCGGCGAGTTGGCGCCCGGTCCACTGGGTATCGGTCCACGCCCGGTCGTCGAGCCGGTGCAGTTGGGAAAGGGCGTGAACCCCGTCCGGCTGACGCGGGGAGCGTGGATCGGGGAGGGTGTCGCCGTCGACGACAAATCCGTAGCGAGCGTCCGCACGGCAGTCGACGTCCGATCGCCACCAGCCGTCGTCGCTGCGTGTCATCGCGTGAACGGTGCCGTCGACGTCTACCTGTACCGATGTCGGAGTGGGCGCCCAGACCTGAAAAGTGTGCACCGAATCAGCATGCCTTGTTCGGACGGGGACGGCAGCCCGAGTGCGACGATACGGGCGGGCGCTGGTGTACCCGACGCGTGCTCACCGGACGGGATGTGTCATCCAGAGGCCGCTCGGGTGCACCTGCTACCGTCCCCGCGGGAACTATCCGTCGATCGCTGCCTGCACCAACGCGCCGTAACGCTGCGTCAACTCGGCGGCGGACACCGAGTCGGTCTCGAGCAGTTCTACGGTGCGCAGCCCGGTTGCCAGTCCGAGCAAGAGCGATACCACCAGTTGGCTTCGTACCCGACCGGGTTCGGTGTCGCCGATACGTTCCGCGATCTTGCCCACGTACCGCTCACGGATCTCGGCGCGGACCTGCTGTGGATTTGGTGCTTCGTGGACGTGCACGGCAATCATCGCCCACGGTTCGTTGTCTCGACGGTCGCGGCGGGCCACGAGAGCGCCCACCAACTCGTAGCCCACCCTCGCTCCCACCGTCGCGGAGTTGTCGTCGGTCAGCGGCGGGGCCGAGGGTTTGGTCGCGGCGTACAGGCCGGCCTTGCTTCCGCCGATCTTCATCACCAAGGCGGGGGAGTATCCGGCGGCAGTGGCGATGTCCTTGATGGTGGTCGCCGCATACCCGCGTTCGGCGAACAGCATGCGGGCGCTCGCGAGCACGATCTCCTCGGCGGTGCTCATGCGGTCGTGAGCGGAGCGGCGTCGACGGATACGTCGAGGTCGATCACCGTCGATTGGGCGATGACTGCGATCTGCCGGGCGTGGGTTCCGGTCCCACCTTCGGCAAGTGCGGTCAGTATGTAGCGTCCGGAGGTCGGCAGCGACATGCCGTAACGTCCGGTGGCGTCGGTGAGCGTGGACGCGACGAACTCGCCTGTCGGTTTCGTCAATGTCACCAGCGTTCCGCCTCTCGCATGGCCGCCGACTGCGACGGTGCCGGAGATGGTGAGGCGTTCACCCAGTTCGATGTGATGCCTGGTCTGCGCGTCCGGGAAGTCCAGTACCTGCGATCGGGGCGACCAGCCGTCGGCGCTACTCACCACGAGGTACCTGCCCGGCGCCGGAAGAGCGAGGGAGAACGTTCCTTCGTTGTCGGCGCGGCTCCAGTCGATCGGGTGGCCCTGCAGCCCGATCGCGGTGACGACGGCTTGTTTGACCGGCTGTCCGTCTTGCCGGACAACGCTGCCCGCGACCACGATCTCGGTGCCCGACGTTGCCGCATTCGGTATCTCGAATCCTTCGGGTGTCACCGGGCGAAGGTCGGTTTCCGGCTTTGCGCCGTGCCGGGGGATGAACGCGGTGACGGCCACCGCGACGACGGCGGCAAGTGCGGCGAGCCAGAACGTGTACTTGAAGGCGTCGATGGACGGCAGACCTTCGCCGGGCCCGGATGGGATGACGATGGCGGTCAGCATCGCGGCGACGACGGCACTCGATGTGGAGGTCCCGATCGATCGCAGTAACGAGTTGAGACCGTTCGCGGATGCGGTTTCCGTGATCGGCACCGAGCGCATGATGAGCATGGGCATGGCCGAATACGCGATGGCGGTGCCGATGCTGACCACCGCAGCACTGACGATGATCAGCGCCACCGAACCGGTGAGGAAAACGCGAGCGACGTACGCGAGCGCGAGCACCGATCCACCGACTATCAGGGTCGACTTCGCGCCGAACCTCTTGGTGATGTTCGCCGACACCGGCGCGAAGAAGACCATCGCGAGACCGGCGGGAATCATGCACAGACCGGCCGCCATGACACCGAGTTCGAAGCCGTATCCGGAGATCTTCGGCATCTGCAGCTGCTGAGTGGTGCTGAGATTGTTCGCGTACATGGCGAATCCGACCATGATCGAGGCGATGTTGGTCAACAGGACCGGGCGTTTCGCGGAAGTTCTCAGATCGACCATCGGCTGGGTGACACGCAGTTCGTAGGGGAACCACAGTGCGAGCGTGACGATACCGATCACGATCATGAGTAACGTCGGTTCGCTGGTCCATCCCCAGCGGGCACCTTTGGAGATCGCCAGCAGTATCGCGGTCAACGAGATCGACAGCATGGCGGCACCGAGGAAATCGAACCTGCCGCGTGTGCGCAGACTGGATTCCGGTACGACCACGGCGACAGCCACCATCAACAGAGCGCTGCACACGGCGGAGAACCAGAAGATGGCGGGCCAACCGAATCGTTCGAATATCAGCCCTGCCAGTGGCAGCCCGAGTGCACTGCCGATGCCCAGCGTTGCGCTCATCAACGCGGTCGCCGACGCCACCTTCTCCTTGGGGAGCTCGTCGCGCATGATGCTTATCCCGACCGGGATGATCGAGATGGCGAAGCCCTGCAGTCCGCGTCCGACGAGCAGGCTGACGAAGTTTCCGCCGATCGCCGCGACGAGCGAGCCGAGGACGATCATCGTCATCGAGACGAGCATCATCCGGCGCTTGCCGAACATGTCGGCCAGTCTGGACACGATCGGTGTCGCGATGGCGCTGGTCAGCAGAGTGACGGTGACGAGCCAGGATGCGTCGTCCGATGTGATGCCGAGAATGTGGGGGAAATCGGGGAGAAGGGGGATGACGAGAGTCTGCTGGAGTGCCACGACGGTGCCGGACAGGCAGAGAATCGCGGTGATCAGTTTGCTGGAGCGCCGAGCGTTCGGAGCTGAGTGCAGTGCCAAGGCCGAATCCTTAGTGATCCTCGGTGCGTGGTGGTGAACGGTAATTCACCTAAGAGTGAACCACTGTTCACCCCTCGTGTCATCTGCGCGTTCCGTGTGGTGCGTCACGGTGAGCGCACGCGACCACTCGATGCGGGGGGGGCAATACCGGAGTGCACCGGGGCTGCATCGAATGCGGCTAGAGTGCACGACATGGACGACAAGCGCGCATATCGTTCACGGGTGCGCGAGGATGCGGCGCGACGTACCCACGACCTGATTCGTGACGGTGCGGCCGTGTTGTTCCTGCGTAACGGGTACGTCAGTACCACTGCGAAAGAGATAGCGGAAGAAGCCGGCGTTGCCACCCGCACCGTGTTCACGGCGTATCCCGGTGGCAAGCGTGAGGTTTTCGAGGCAGTCCTCGCCGCCGCGCTCGAGCAGGATTCGCCTCCGATTCCGGAACCGACCGACAACGGCGCCGACCCGGACGAGGTCCGGCGGATCGTCGCTCAGATCGTGACGCAGGGAATCGGGCTGCTCGAGCGGGCGGGCGCATTGATGATGGTCGCCGTCGAATCCTCCGGTGCAGATCCTGACATGCGGCGCCTGGCGCAGGAGACGGCAGAACAGTCGGCCGAGAATGCGGCGTCCATCGCCGAAGGGCTCGCGGAGCACGGTCTACTTCGATCCGACATCTCCCTCGACAAGGCGGCGACGATCCTGGCGGCGTTCGTCTCGCCCCAACTGCATCAGCAGATGCGACGGTTCGGTGGGTGGGACGTGGACGATTACCGGACCTGGGTGGAGTTCAACATCAGACGGAACCTAATGTACTAGTCGGTCTGTTCTCGTCGGCCGGGCGAGATGACGTCGATCGGGAGGTTTCGCGCAATGCCGTACGCCCTGTTCGGATTGATCACCATGGTGTTGTGGATCTTCTGCATCGTGGATGCGATCACCCGTGACGACGCCTACATTCAGCATCTTCCGAAGGTGTTGTGGATCATGATCATCATCATCCTGCCGACGGTGGGATCCATCCTGTGGCTCGTCATCGGCAGGGGGGCAAATCTGTCACGGCCGCCCGTAGCACCTACCGGCTACGGCGAGTACGAACGGCCCGGCCGCGCGGTCGCTCAGAGCGCTGCCGAGGACGAGGCGTTTCTGCAGATGTGTCGAGAGCGAGCCGAGCAGCAGCGACGGACCGCGAAGCGGCAGCGCGGTGAGATCGGCCCCGACGAGGCCTGATGTGGGCGGTGAAATCCGCGCAGGCCGGCGATCGGTCGATCGGTGGCGGAGTTATCGCAGAGTCGGTGCTCGGCCGGGTGCTCGTCTACCTCCGGCGGGGCGAGACGGTGGTTCCCGAACGATCGGCGGACGGAATGCGCGCGCTCGCGAAGTGACACCAGAGGCCCGCGGGGTTGCTCGTGAGACTCCGCCGATCGATGATTTGTGCGTGAAGTACAAACTCCGATGTCAACTCTGACCTCGCGGCATATGGTCCAGATCACATCGGATATCTATCGTTGGTCCTCGTAAGTCGGCACACGACTTGGGAAACGAGGATCTTCGCAATGAATTGGGCTGCTGTACTGGATGATCGAGTACGCGCAGATCGGGACGGCCTGTGCCTTGCCGATCAGCATCTGACTCTGTCGAACGGTGATGTCGCACAGCGTGTGAACACCCTTGCTGCACAAATTCTCGACCTCGGAGCTGGACCGGGCTCGGTAGTGGCCGTCCAACTTCGCAACCGGGTCGAATTGGTCATCGCGATTTTTGCCGCCTGGCGGGTGGGGGCGGCGGTCACGCCGGTCAACCCGAACCTGACGGACTACGAGACCGAGCATCAGGTACGCGACGCCCGAGCGGCCGTCCTGATCGGTGACGGCCGGGCCGAACTGCCCTTCGACGGCCGCTACCTGGATATTTCCGATATCGTGGCGGCGTCCGACGCCGACGTGCGCCCGCAACCTCACAAGGTCGGGGGAGACGATCTGGCGCTGGTGATCTACACCAGTGGCACCACGGGTTCACCCAAGGGCGTGATGCTCACCCACGCCAATCTGACGGCCATGTGTGCGAGCCTGACCGAGGCTTTCGAGATCACTGCGGCCGACCGGTGCCTGCTGGTGCTTCCGCTCTTTCACGCCAACGCCATCGTCTTGAGCACCCTCACGCCGTTTCTGGCCGGGGCGAGCACGTTCATTGCTCCGAAGTTCTCGGTGGACACCTTCTTCCCGCTGGTCGAGCAGTTCCGGCCCACCTATTTCTCGGCGGTCCCCACCGTGTACGCGATGCTCGACGCACTTCCGTCCGGCACGGAGCCGGACGTCTCGTCACTCCGGTTCGCGATCGGCGGTGCGGCACCGATGGCTGCCGAACTGATCGAGCGGATCGAATCGCGTTACGGGTTCCCGCTCGTCGAGGGTTACGGATTGTCCGAGGGGACTTGCGCTTCCGTCATCAATCCGCTGCACGGCGTGCGAAAGCCCGGCACAGTCGGGCTCCCGCTTCCCGGGCAGCGCGTCGAGATCCTCGGGTCCGACGGCACTCCCGTTGCCGAGGGGGAGACAGGCGAGGTCGCGATCAGCGGACCCAACGTCATGGCCGGCTACCTCGGCAAACCCGACGAGACGGCAAAAGTGCTGGTGGACGGACGTCTTCGGACCGGTGACGTCGGCTACCTCGACGCGGACGGCTACCTCGTTCTCGTCGACCGCATCAAGGACATGATCATCCGTGGCGGCGAGAATCTGTACCCGAAGGAGATCGAAACCGCGCTCTACCACCACGAGGACGTTCTCGAGGCGGCAGTCGTGGGAGCGGCCGACCCGGTGTACGGCGAAGTGCCCGTCGCGTACGTGACCTTGCGTGCGGGTTCGCCGTTGACGGGTGAGGATCTCTTCGACGTCTGCCGAAAGACATTGTCCAAGTTCAAACTTCCGGTGGAGATCGTCACCCGGGAATCTCTGCCGAAAAACGCAGTGGGCAAGCTGGACAAACCTGCATTGCGGGCCGAACTGCGCACACCCGCTCCATAACCCTTCTCACATAACGACAGTCACCTACAGCTGCCGACCACGGGTCGGCGGTGTGGTGGCCCCTATCCTGATCGAGGATCACCATGGGATTCAAAGATGCAGATCTACCCGACGTAGATCTGGCGACGTACGGTAAGCGCCCTCACCTCGAGCGCATGCGAATCTTGTCGCAGCACTGGGCCGAGTACGGTTTCGGCACGCCGTGGAGCGTGCACCTGCTCTATGTGTTCAAACTCGTGTTCTACATATTCCTCGGAATCGTTCTCGCGAGTTTCACCAGCGGTTTCGGCGGTTTCTGGGACGTCGCCTCGTTCTGGAGCCAGCCGATCTTCTACCAGAAGGTCCTGCTGTGGACGATGTTGTTCGAGATCCTCGGGCTCGGTGCGTCGTCCGGGCCGCTCGCGTTCCGGTTCGCCCCGCCGATCGGTGGTGTGCTGCACTGGGTGCGTCCGAAGACCCTGAGGTCCCCACCATGGCCGGGTAAGGTGCCCTTCACCCGAGGGTCCACCCGTACGATTTTCGACGTCGTGCTCTACGTGGCAATTCTCGCGACACTGCTGACGCTGCTCCTGTCGGACGGCGTCGAGAAGTCCGGGCAGCCGGCCGACAGCGTCGGTTTGCTGAATCCTAAGATCCTGGCCGTCCTGATCGGTCTGATGGTCGTTGCCGGCCTGCGTGACAAGGTGCTGTTCCTGGTAGCGCGCGGTGAGCAGTACTGGGTTGCCGCCGTTTTCTTCGCAGTCCTGCCGTACGTCGACATGATCGTGGCGATGAAGTTGATCATGTGTGCCGTCTGGTGGTGGGCCGCGTTCTCCAAGTTGGGTAAGCACTTCTCGTACGTGGTTCCGCCGATGCTGAGCAACGCGCCCTGGTTCCGGATTCCCGGTCTCAAACGCAAGCTGTATCGCAACTATCCCACCGATCTTCGGCCGTCGAAGCTCGGAGCGTTCGTCGCACACCAGGGAACGGTCATCGAGTTCGTGATTCCCGCGATCCTGCTGTTCTCCACAAACCGGACGCTCACGGTACTCGCGCTGATCGTGATCGTGATTTTCCACGTGTTCATCACCTCCACGTTCCCGTTGGCAGTTCCCTTGGAATGGAACATCTTCTACTGCTTCAGTGCAGTCTGGCTGTTCGGCCTGAACATGGCGCCCGAATACGGTGTCACGGCGATCTCGCCGTGGCTGCTGGCCGCGCTGATCGGTGCGCTGTTCCTGTTCCCGGTCCTGGGAAACCTCTTCCCGGACAAGATTTCGTTCCTGCCGTCGATGCGGTACTACGCCGGTAACTGGGCAACCACGCAGTGGGCGTTCCGCCGTGGTGACGGCGACGGCGATCCGGGCGCCGAGGCCCGGTTGAACACACACATCGTCAAGGCCGCACCCAATCAGATCAACCAGCTCACGGACCTCTACGGACCCGAGGCCGCGGAAATGCTGTTGCAGAAGGCCGTTGCCTGGCGATCCATGCACTCGCAGGGTCGCGCTCTGAGTACACTGATCGGCAGGCACGTCGATTCGTACGAGAACTACGACGTCCGTGAAGGTGAGTTCGTCGCCGGAACGCTGCTCGGGTGGCAATTCGGTGATGCGCATACGCACAACGAGAATTTCATGGCAGCTGTTCAACAGCGGTGCAACTTCGCGCCGGGTGAGGTGATCGTCGTGTATATCGAATCGCAGCCGGTTCATATTGCACGCCAACAGTATCGAGTGATCGATCTGGCTCTCGGCGAGATCGAACGCGGCTACGTCGAGGTAGCCGATCTGGTGGCAAACCAGCCGTGGCTCGAGAACGGTCCATTGCCGGTGTACCCCGTACCGCTCCGGCGTAACGAACGCAGCCGCTACGAGGTTGCACAACAGTTGGAGTCGCGAAGTTCATGACCACCGCAATTGTCGTCGGCGCGGGCCCGAACGGGCTCGCGGCGGCGGTGACACTCGCCCGAGAGGGAATCGACGTCACTGTGCTCGAAGCCGCCGACGTCATCGGCGGCGGCACGAAGACCAGTGAGCGCATCCTGCCCGGCCTGATCCACGACGACGGAGCGGCGGTGCATCCCATCGCATTGGCGTCGCCGTTCTTCCGTTCGCTCGATCTGGCCGGGCAGGGGTTGCGATGGGCGTGGCCGGAGGTAGACCTCGCCCATCCGCTCGACGGTGGTGGAGCGGGTGTGATGAAGCATTCGCTCGACGACACCGCAGCGCTGTTGGGCGTGGACGGTGACCGGTGGCGCCGGCTGTTCGGGCCGTTGTCCGCGGCATTCGACGATCTGGCCGGCGAGGTTCTTCGGCCCCTGCTGCACGTACCACGCCATCCGATCGAACTCGCCCGCTTCGGTGCCATGGCGGCAATTCCGGCAAGCACACTGGGCAGGATCTGGCGAACGGATGAGGCGCGCGCACTCTTCGCCGGCAACGCCGCGCACGGCTGGTACCCGCTCAGTCGGCCCCTGACCTCCTCGTATGCGCTCATGTTCGCCGCGATTTCCCATCGATACGGCTGGCCGGTAGCAGTCGGCGGATCGGCCAGGATCACCGACGCGCTGGCCGCGATCCTGCTGGCACACGGGGGAAGGATCGAGACGGGCCGACGGGTGCGCTCGCTGTCGGAATTGTCGTCGGATCTGGTCATGCTCGACCTCGAGCCTGCGGCGGTGGCAGCGCTCGCCGGTGACCGACTGCCCAAGCGCGTGGCGCGATCGTACCGACGGTTCCGCAGGGCGCCGTCGGCGTTCAAGCTCGATCTCGCGATCGAGGGCGGAATCCCGTGGACCAACGGCCACGTGCGTCAGGCTGGCACGGTGCACCTGGGTGGCAGCGCAGCGGAGGTGGCAGCCACGGAGAAGGCGATTGCTCGTGGCACAATGCCCGCTGCGCCGTTTGTCCTTCTCGCGCAACAATACCTGGCTGATCCGTCTCGATCCGTGGGCGAGGTGCACCCGGTCTACGCCTACGCTCACGTTCCGCACGGTTACTCGGGTGACGCGAGTGCGGCGATCCTGGCGCAGATCGAAAGATTCGCCCCGGGTACCCGCGATCGGATCGTGGGGATGCATGCCACGTCCGGACTGGACCTCGAACGTGGCAATCCGAATCTCGTCGGCGGTGACATCATCGGCGGTGCGAACGATCCGCTGCAAGTGGTGCTGCGACCGCGCGCCGGACGTGACCAGTACGGCACCGGAATTCCGGGGGTGTACATCTGCTCGGCGTCCACCCCGCCGGGAGCGGGCGTACACGGAATGTGTGGGCACAACGCAGCGCTGTCGGCGCTCGACCACGTCGCGGGCAGTCGATGAATTCCCTGTTCGTGGACTGGTCCGACGAGGACGACCTGACCGCACGTCGGATCGCCGAGCGCGTATTGCCGCAACGCGACGAGTTCATCGAGGCACTCTTCGAGGCGACGGTAGCCGGCATCCCGGAGCTGGCCGCGCAGTCCGATGCATTGGACTCGTTGCATGCGAGTATCGCGGAGAACACGATCGTCCTGATCGACGCGCTCTCGAACGGACTCGACCCGTCGACGGCTCCGCCTCCGGTGGGCGCCGTGGACTACGCCCGCGATTTGGCGCGCGACGAGATTTCGCTGGCGTCGTTGCTGCGGGCATATCGGATCGGGCAGGCGAAGTTCACGGCGCTGTGCCTCGACACCGCGAACGCGATGACGGCGATGGACGACTTGACCGCGCTGCGGACGATGGTCGCGAAGATCGCCGCATTCATCGACCACATCTGCGAAGAGGTGACACTGACCTACGAGCACGAGCGTGAGCGCAGCATCTCGAGTCGAAACGGATTGACGCAGCGGCGGATCGCGCAACTGCTCGACGGTACGGAAATCGAAGCGCAGGAGGCGAGTTCAGCGCTCGGTTATCCGATGGACGGCATGCACCTCGCCGTCGAAACGTGGTATCGAGGCGCGGACACGCATCCGGTGGACATCGCGGAATCGGCGCACCGCATCACCTCGACGGTGCTCGGGCATCGACCCAGCCTGACGATGCCCACCGGTGAACGATCCGTCTGCACCTGGGTGTCGACGTCGGACCCGTTTCCGGCGTTGGTCGAACGTTTCCGATCGGTGGTGCTGGCGGAATCGACGGCAGTAAGCGTCGTGATCGGACTACCCGGCGCCGGCCTCGACGGCTTTCGCCGCGCCCACCGTCAGGTGATCCGGTTGAAAGCGTTGGCGCACTCGGCCGTACCGCCGGCCCCGCAGTTCATCGCTTTCACCGACATCGCGCCGGTAGCCATGCTCGACGACGATCCCGACGCGCTCGGCCAGTTCGTCGGCCGCGTGCTCGGACCGTTGTCGGTCGATACCGTCCGCAATGCCGAGTTGCGCGAGACTCTGCGAAACTATCTGGCGCACCACCGGAGTCCGGCGGCCGCAGCCGAGTCGATGATATTGCACCGCAATACTATTCGTTATCGAATTCAGCAGATCATCGATGATTTCGGCCACCCGATCGAGAATATCGATTCCTACGCGCTGACGTCTGCGCTGGAAATCTGCCGCTGGTACGGGAGCGCCGTGCTCTCGCCGGCGAAAACCACGTCCTGACACACGTGTACGTGTGAGACCTCGAGGAGAACAACCATGTCCAGCCATGTCCAGGTAGTCGGTGTCGGCATGGTGCCGTTCACCAAACCCAGCGCGAGACAGCCGTACGACGTGATGGCGTCGACGGCCGCACGGAAGGCGCTCGACGACGCCGGAATCGACTACGCGGCGGTGCAACAGGCTTATGTCGGGTACGTCTACGGTGACTCCACGTCGGGGCAGGCGAGTGTGTACGGGCTCGGTTTGACGGGCATTCCGGTGATCAACGTCAACAACAACTGTTCCACCGGTTCCACCGCTCTGTTCCTGGCCCGTCAAGCGGTGGCCAGTGGCGCCGCCGACTGCGTGTTGGCTCTGGGTTTCGAGCAGATGAGTCCAGGCGCACTCGGTGTGGCCTTCACGGACCGCCCGTCGCCGCTCGCGCGATTCGACGAGACCGTGGATCGGCGACGCGGCGCTGAGCCTGATTCTCCGGTGGCGCCGAGGTATTTCGGTAACGCCGGTCTCGAACACATGGAGCGTTTCGGTACGGCACCGGAGACGTTCGCGCAGATCGCCGTCAAGGCGCGCAAGCACGCGGCCGGTAATCCGTACGCGGTCTTTCGCAACCCGGTCACCGTCGAGGAGGTCATGGCATCGCCGAAGATCTACGGGGAGTTGACACGACTGCAGTGCTGCCCGCCCACGTGTGGCGCCGCGGCGGCGGTGATCTGCAGTGAGGGTTTCGCACGCAGGCACGGTCTCGACACCCGAGTGCGGATCGCCGCTCAGTCGATGACGACCGACGTCGAGAGCTCGTTCGACCCGTCCGACTTGCGCCGGGTGGTCGGATACGACCTCACCGCCGCGGCTGCCGCGAACGTCTACGAGCAGGCCGGAATTTCTCCGCGAGACGTCACGGTCAGCGAACTTCACGACTGCTTCACCGCCAACGAGTTGATCACCTACGAGGGCCTCGGCTTCACCGAGGAAGGAACCGCCGAACGGTTCATCCTGGACGGCCAGAACACCTACGGCGGCCAGGTCGTCACGAACCCCTCGGGTGGGCTCCTGTCCAAAGGCCACCCGCTCGGTGCAACCGGACTTGCGCAGTGTGCCGAATTGGTCTGGCAACTGCGCGGTTCGGCTGGTCCCCGGCAAGTGGACGGCGCCCGTGTGGCACTGCAACACAACCTCGGCCTGGGTGGGGCGTGCGTGGTGACGCTGTACGAGCGCGTCGGCTGAGGTCTCCGGACGCCTACTCGAATTCGACGGACACCGAGTCGCTGACAGGAAGCGACTGGCATGCGAGGCGGACACCGCGGCCGAGTTCGTAGTCGTCGAGAGTTTCGTTGACGAGCATTCGTACCTCGCCGTCGAGTAGTCGGAATCCGCAGCCTCCGCACGAACCTTCGCGGCACACGTACGGGGCGTCGAGACCGTTGTCGAGAAGGGTGTCCAGTAGCAGTTTCTCGCGGGGCCAGGACACGATGGTGGTCTCGCCGTCCAGTTCGACGGTGGCGGTTGCGGACTCGCCCGGCGACGCCGCAGGTTCGGTCGCGGTGGGCATGAAGTCGAAGGGGTCGCCGGTCAGGGATCGGAACACCTCGCGATGGACGCGATCACGGGGCACGCCGCGCCGATCGAGCACTTCTTCGCTCAGTTGCATGAACGGAGTCGGCCCGCAGAGATAGGCGTCGACATCCGCGTGCGGCCAGGGGAGTGCATGTAACCCCTCGGACGTGGGCAAGCCCGATTCGGATTCCAGCCAGTGGTGGACGGTGAGCCGATTCGAGTATTCGGATTGGAGACCGGCGAGTTGGTCGGCGAATATCGTGGATTGCCGATCGCGATTCGCGTAGACGAGGTTGACCGCGTTATCGTGCTCTGCGAGAGCGGTTTTCGCGATGGACAGGATCGGTGTGATTCCGCTTCCGGCTGCGAACAGCAGAAGATCGTTACTCCACGATCGCGGTACGAACGTTCCCCCGGCCGGGAGCGCCTCCAGGACGGTTCCCGGCCCGGCGTTGTCGCACAACCAATTCGAGGCGAGACCCGACGCCGTGCGTTTTACCGTCACTGCCGGGTACGGGTCGACGTTCGGGGAGCTCGAGAACGAGTAGCAGCGCGATACGTGTCCGGAGTCGCCGCAGGGAATCTTCAGGGTCAGGAACTGGCCGGACGAGTACGGCAGGCCGGCCTCCGGTGTTTCGAAGACCAGGGTCACCGCGTCCGCTGTTTCTCTCCGGACCTCGCGCACCAGGAGTTTGTGTGTTGTCGGCGTGGTCGAACGGCTGTTGGTGGTGGAGTCGAGCTGTGTGGTGTTCATTCGCGTACGTCCGCCCTTCTGCTGTGGTGTCGATCCTTGCTCATCTCGCCACTAAAATCTAGGCCATTGACAACTGGCACGGTTTGGGGTGACGCTGTAGCCATGTCGAATCACCGATCACCAGGCTCGTATGCCGATCAGATCCCTGCCCGACCGTCACGCCGCGCCGCAGTGGCAGCGGCGGTGACCGGTTCGGCCGTCCGTCCACTGCTCGCGGCGATTCCACTCACCTCGTCCGGTGTGTGGTTCAGTCGGCGACTGGTGGCCATGTCGATGGGGTTGTACGGGTCTGTGGTGCGAGGCACCCGGGTGATACCGGTCGCGGACGGCGCGGTGGTAGGTGAGTGGGTCTGCGCCCCCGGCGTCTCCCGTGACAACAGCCGGTCGGCGATCTACTACCTGCACGGCAGCGCCTACGTCGTCTGTTCCGCTCGAACCCATCGGGCTCTCGCGTCGAATCTTTCCCGCGACACCGGACTGCCGGTATTCGTTCTCGACTACCGGCTTGCTCCCGAGCATCTGTTTCCGGCCGCGGCCGACGACGTCGAGTCCGGCTACCGATGGATTCGTGAGCAGGGGTACGCGGCGGAGAACGTCGTGGTTGCCGGGGACTCCGCGGGTGGGCATCTCGCCTTGGACCTGGTGATCGAGAACATGTCGGCCGGTATCGCGCAGCCGGCAGCAGTAGTCCTGTTCTCCCCGTTGATCGACCTGACGTTCGGTTTGGCGGCCGAGCAGGAGAAGCATCGGCGTGATCCGATGATTTCCGCCGAAGCTGCCCGCCGGCTGGTCGATCTCTACACGCACGAGCACCCGGAGGACTCGCCGCGATTGCGATTGACCGCGCCGGCCGGACACGCACTACCTCCTTTTCTGGTTCAGGCCGGGGGAGCGGAGATGCTCAGTGCCGACGCGCGCCACCTCGCGGAGCTGCTTCGCGCCGCAGGCGGCACGTGTGACCTGCAGATCTGGCCCGGTCAGATGCACGTGTTCCAGGCGTTACCGCGTTTGATCCCGGAGGCGGGCCCTGCCCTGCGCCGCGCCGCGCAATTCGTAGCGGACGTGCTGGCGCAGGCAACCGATACGGCAGTTGCAGATACAGCAAGAACCGATACAGCAGACAGGGTGGGTTGATCATGTTTTTCGGATCCGACAAGCAGAAGGCGTCACACGAGGCGCGAGCGGTGGTCACGGGGGCCGGGAGCGGTATCGGGCGCGCTTTCGCTCTCGAACTCGCACGACGGGGTGGGGAGGTGGTGTGTGCGGACATTTCACTCGACCGGGCTCGGGAGACGGTGCGATTGATCGACGAACTGGGCGGTACCGCTCACGCGGTTGCCTGTGACGTCTCGATCCGGGAGCAGGTCGAAGATCTGGCGTTGTTCGCAGAATTGGAATTCAACGGCCCCGCCACGCTGGTGATCAACAACGCCGGAGTCGGTATCGGCGGACTCCCGGTCGGAGAAATCGGTTTCGAGAATTGGAACTGGGCTCTCGGGATCAACCTGTGGGGCGTCATTCACGGTAGTGAAATATTCGCGCCACAACTGAGAACCGCCGGGGCGGGCGGATTCATCAATGTCGCGTCGGCGGCAGGATTCGCGGCGGCGCCGATGATGGGTGCGTACAACGTGGGCAAGGCCGGGGTGATGTCGTTGTCGGAGACCATGTCCGCCGAGTTCGCGGGCACCGGGGTTCGGGTGACGGTGTTGTGTCCTACCTTTGTCAAGACCAATGTCGCCGTCGACGGCCGGATCACGCAGAAGGCGAACCGCCTGGCAGACACCTTGATGCGATACACCGGTTTCTCAGCGGATCGGGTAGCTGCGACCACTCTCGACGCCTACGACAAGGGCCGCCTGTACGTGGTGCCGCAGATCGACGCGAAAGTGGTGTGGTTACTCAAACGTGCGAATCCTTCGCTCTACGCCTGGGGTGCAGGCGTTCTCAATCGATTGATGCCGGCTGAAGCGGATTCTCCCGCCTCGGACGCTCTGACAGTTCCTTCCTCCAGCGCGACAGGAGTTTGACATGGCTATGGATTTCGATGACATGCTTCAGAAGATCAAGGACCGCCAGTGGGCGTTGGTCGACATCGACTGGGACGGGCCGGGGGCCGAGACGATCAGCCCCGAGCTGCACGCCAAGCTCAAGCCGTTCATGTCGGATCTGATGTGGATCGAGAACGTCGGTGCCCGAGGATTCGCGGCAATGGCCCGCAAGGCGCCCACGCCGACGCTCAGGACGATCTACGAATACTTCCATGCCGAGGAGCAAAAGCACGCCAATGCGGAGCTGGCGTTGATGCGGCGTTGGGGAATGCTCGACGGTGATGCGATGCCGGAGCCCAACATCAACGTCAAGCTCGTCATCGATTGGCTGGACAAGTACTCGGACGGGTTGTCGCTGTCGATCCTCGGCACCGTCATTCCGATGCTCGAAGTGGCCCTCGACGGAGCTCTCGTCAAGTTCATCATGGACGAGATCGACGATCCGGTGTGTCAGGCGGTGTTCAAGAAGATCAATGCCGACGAATCACGACATCTGGCAGTCGATTTCGCAGTCATCGAAATGCTCGGACACTCCTCCACGCGCAAGTTGATAGTGGAGTCGGTCGGTGCGTGGATGAATCCGGCGTTGATCATCGGTACTCTTCGCTACATTCCGCTGCTCAACAAGATGCGGGACAACATCGTCGCGATGGGTGTCAACGAAGAACGCCTCTACACTGCGATGAGGCGGTTCAAGAGTGTCGGTGAGCGCGCTCCCGAAGCGTTACGAGTGCCGATGTACCAGGTGGTGAAGTGGCACGGTGAGATCGTCATCAATCGCAATCACCCCTATCACCGCTTCGCCGACTGGATGGTCAAGCGCACTGCCCGCAACTCCGGCGAGAAGCTGAACTCCGAGCCCACCTGGTCCCAGGAACTGACCTACGAGCCGACGGCATGAGCGTGCGTGAGCCACTGACTGTGGCGATCATCGGAGGCGGATTCGCCGGAATCGGTTCTGCGATCAGGCTCAAGCAGAGCGGAATCGAGGACTTCGCGATCATCGAACGTGGCGAACGCGTCGGTGGTACCTGGCGAGACAACACGTATCCGGGCGCTGCCTGCGATATTCCTTCCCGACTGTACTCGTACAGTTTCGCGCCCAACCCGGACTGGTCACATACGTATTCGGCCAGCGCCGAGATCCTCGGCTACATCGACTCCATGGTCGAAGAATTCGGTCTGGCTTCGTCGATTCGATTCGGGCACAACGTGAACGGAGTTCGTTGGGACGAAGAGGTCGGCCTGTGGCACATCGACGTCGACGGTAAGGACTCGATTTCGGCGCGGGCGGTGGTGATGGCATCCGGACCGCTGGCCAACGTCTCCCTGCCCGCTATCGACGGCATCGAAACTTACGAGGGCCACAAGATTCACAGTGCGCGATGGGACCACGACTACGATTTCCGGGGAAAGCGGGTCGCGGTAGTCGGCACCGGTGCCAGTGGCGTCCAGATCGTTCCGGAGTTGGTCAAGCAGGCAGAACACGTGAAGGTCTTCCAGCGCACGCCCGGCTGGGCACTGCCACGTACCAATCTGCGGACCAGGTCGATCACGAAGGAAATCTATCGCCGGTACCCGAAGGTTCAGGCGTTGGCACGGCAGGCCTGGTTCTGGGGTCACGAATCCGTGGCGCTCGGTGCGGTCTGGGAAAGTCCGGCAACCAGTGTGGTCGAGACGGTAGGCAAGATCCACCTCCGACTGCAGGTCAAGGACCCTTGGCTGCGTCGACAGTTGACGCCGCAGTTCCGGGCCGGTTGCAAACGGCTTCTGATGACGAGCGAATACTATCCGGCGTTGCAGAAGGACAACTGCACGTTGGTCACCTGGCCGATCGCGCGTATAGCTCCCAAGGGGATTCGCACCGTCGAGGGTGTAGAGCACCAATTCGACTGCATCGTTTTCGCCACCGGCTTCGACGTGTCGAAAACCGGCACCCCGGTACCGATCGTGGGCCGCGACGGCAGGGTTCTCGCGCAACAGTGGAAGACCGGAGCCCGGGCCTACAAGAGCATCACCGTATCTGGCTACCCGAACATGTACTTCACGTTCGGACCGAACTCGGGCCCCGGCCACAGTTCGGCGCTGGTGTACATGGAGGCGCAGCTCGATTATCTCGTCGAGGCGATCAAGACCGTTGTCGATCGAGATCTGATCGCACTGGACGTGCGCAAGGACGTGGAGGACGCGTACAACGTCGACATCCAGAAGAGACTGGCGAAGACCACCTGGAATTCGGGTTGCTCGAGTTGGTACCTGACCGAGAGCGGTTTCAACGCAACGATGTTCCCGGGTTTTGCCACCCAGTACACCAATCAGCTGAAGACGTTGAAACTGAGCGATTACACCTTGACCGAACGCACCGGCTCGAACGCGGTCGTTCGGGCCGGTGAATCCGAAGTGGTCACCGCAATCTGACGCGTGCCCGATTCGTGACGGTGCGTTGATCGACCGTGGCCGATCGGAGTCGACGACGTTTCCACTAGATTGGACGGACAGAATCGAACGAGGATGAGGAGTGATCGCGATGCCCGAGTATCGGATCGACGACTTGGCCAGGGTCGCGGGCACTACTTCGCGAAACGTGCGTGCCTATCAGGAACGTGGACTGCTCCCGCCCCCGGAGAAACGGGGGCGGGTCGGGATCTACACCGATGCGCATCTGGCCAGGCTGAAGTTGGTGGACTCGTTGCTCCAACGTGGATTCACCACAGCACATATCGCTGATTTCATCATCGGGTGGGAGAACGGTAAGGACCTCGGCGAGGTCCTCGGTCTCGAGGACGCCGTCACTCAGCCGTGGACCACCAGTGAGCCGGCGCGGATTCCGTTGGCCGTGGCTCGCGAGTTCCTCGGTGACGACGCCGGAGAACAGTTCGATCGTCTGGTGCAGGTCGGCGTGGTGGAGGTCGAGGGCGAGGAGTGCATCATTCGTGATACCGAACTACTCGCCGGGATCGTCGAGATCGCCGAATTCGGATTCACCCCTCGCGAACTCGTGGACATTCATGTTCGCGTCCACACCGCCGTCGACGCGATTGCGAAGGATCTGATCGGTACCGTCACCGCGCACATCCGTGGACAACACGGGCCCGGCTGGCTTCCGGAAGGCGACGAGGTCGCGGTCACTGCCGACATGTTGAACAAGATGCGTGCTCTCGGAGTGTCCTCGGTGCATTCGGCACTCGCTCGGGCACTGGATCAGAATCTGCAACGCGAACTGGGCGATCATCTGGCGGCTGCGCTGGACCTCGACACTCGCGGACAATCGGGTCTCTCGGCCTGATTGTTCGCGAGTGTCTTGCGCCAATCACGGAATCAGGATGAACTTTCCGGCCGGATGAGCACCCTGCAGCTCGGTGTGAGCTTGCGCGGCATCGGTGAGCGGAAATGTTTTGGCGATCTTGACGGTCAAAGCGCCGCTTGCGGCCCGCTCGACCAATTCCTGTCGAGCCTTCGCTCGAACATCGGCGCTGTCGGGGTTTCCGCCACCTACCGTCAGGAAGCCGTCCGACGCGGCGCGTCCGAAAGCAACGATGCTCACGATCCGTTTCCGATCCGAAACGGCCTCGAGCGACACATCCACCGCCTCGTCGGTTCCGACGGTGTCGAAAGCGGCATCGACGCCGTTCGGAGCGCTGTCACGGACCCGGTCGAGCAGTCCGTCGCCGTAGACGATCGCCGTGGCGCCCAGCGAGCGGACGTAGTCTTGATTGGCCGCGCCTGCGGTACCGATCACAGTAGCCCCACGCGCGACCGCGAGTTGGACGGCGAGGGCGCCGACTCCGCCGGACGCGCCGTGAATCAGCACGGTGTCGGTCGATCCGACCGCGATTGCATCGAGCGCATCCACCGCAGTCCCGCCGACGAGGAGGAGACCGGCGGCTTCTTCCCAACTGACGGAGGCAGGCTTGAGCGTCAGAGACGACTCGGGCACGACCACTCGGTCTGCGTACAGACCGTTACCGGGATTGACGATCACCTCGTCGCCGACAGCGATGCCGGTCACGTCGGGCCCCACTGCGGTCACTGTTCCGGCCGCTTCACCGCCGATGCTGATGGGCAGATCGCTCTCGTCGGAGCCGAATGCCCCGCTGTAGAGCTTGTAGTCGAACGGATTCACGCCGATCGCCCTCACCTCGACGGCGACGTCACCCGAGGTGGGCGCAGCGCCCTCGAATTCGACGACCTGTAGTACTTCGGGCGCTCCGTACGTCGGCGCAACGACTTTTCGGCTCATGAACTGCTCAACGAGGTTCGACTGATCGGTGTTCCCGGATTCCGGTTCGACGCCGCACCGATTCGATCGGTGGGGCTCTCGTCAACGGTCACGGACGAGGAGCGCGTACGGCAGTCGGGCGAAGAGATCCGATGCGCGCGATGTCGTGACCGGGCGTCCGCTCACGACATCGGTCCACTTGCCCGGCGGCAACAAAGCCGTGGTGTCGCCCCACCCCGTTTCGGCGAGAACGAGTGAGAACCGGGTCGCCAGAGCGACGACATCAGGGGACTGTGTCTGCGGTCCACGGGCGAAGCCGGCGATGTGCTCGGCGGCCGGGCCGGACCCGAGCACCGGTAGATATGCGCCACCGACAAACGAGTCGGGGCGGTCACGTCGAAGGCGGAGTGCGGTGCGGACCAGTTCCATTTTCGCGACGCCGTCTGCATCGACCCGACGCGCACTCGCGTCGAGTCGTTCCGTCCGGGCGGCGTAGTCGATCACACGTCGATTGTCGGGATCGACCAGGGAGTCTTCCCATAGTTCCGTTCCCTGATAGACATCGGGAATACCCGGGCCGCAGAGTTGGAGAATCTTCTGGCCCAAGGAATCCGACCAACCGTGAGGGGCGATGACGCCGACGAGTCGATCGACATGATCGCTGACCGGCCCGTCGATCACAGTGTCCAACCACGAATGCACGGCTGCTTCGAAATCCGAATTCGGAGCGTTCCAGGAGGTGAGCAAGGCTGCTTCCCGAATTGCCTTCTCGGCGTACGCATGTAGACGTTCACGTAGATCCGGCACCGCTGCTGCGGTGCGCCCGTCTGCCGGCCAGATTCCGATGATGTTCTGCCACAAGAACAATCCCGTAAACGCGTCGGGGCTCGGGCAGATTCTCTCCCATGCACGGACCGCCGTCGACCATATCTGCGGCAGTTGCGAGAGCACCCCGATCCTGGCCCGCACGTCCTCACCACGCTTCGTGTCATGGGTGGACAGCGTGGTCATCGCCTTCGGCCACCGTGCCGCACGGTCGGCGTTCGCGAGGTGGAACTCGGCGACCGAGACCGCCGTAGCAGCCGGGTTCCCGCCGACTTCCTGACGCGAGATCAGACGTGCGGTGCGGTAGAAGAGTCGATCCTCGACGGATTTGGCCATCACGGCACCACATACCTGCTGAAAACGCACCGCGGACTCCCCGCCGCGTGTCAAGGCGTCCGCAAGGGTGTTCGTCGAGGTAGGAGGGCCGGACGTTGTTCCCAGGATCCGCGACGTCAGACCCGCGAGAGGACTGTAATCCGTGCGGTACACCGGTATCCGCGCAATCGAGTCCGTCACGACGTCCTCGAGGTCGGAATCTGTGCACGTGCTCCCGCTCTCGCGCCGAATCGCGCGTACCAGTCGCCGGACCTCGGGCGCCAGATCTGCGCGGCCGGTGTCGACTTTGAACTGGCGCTCCGTTGCGCGCAGCCATTCGGTGTCCCCGGCATCACCGGTCAATTCGATCGACAGAGCGGTCAACTCCGGCTCCGCTCGCGGGTCGACGAACACGCCGCCGATCTGATTCAGCGCGTCGTATCCGGTGGTTCCGTCCACCGGAAGCAGCGGATCGAGCGGTTCGGTGTGGCCGAGAATCTTCTCGATCACGATCCACTGATCGGGGCCGAGAAGCTCGCGCAGTCGCCGCAGGTAGTCGGCCGGGGCAGCCAGTCCGTCCGGATGATCGATTCGAACGCCGTCGATCAGCCCCTCGTCCACCCACGACTTCAGTTCACGGTGCGATTCCGCGAACACGTCGGGGTCTTCCTGGCGCAGCGCGGCGAGTTCGTTGACGGAGAAAAATCGTCGATAGGTGACGATTCCGGCGTCCCACGGGACAAGTCGATAGTGTTGTCGCTCGTGTACCGCCCGCGCCGAACCCGAACCGGTACCCGGCGCCACCGGAAACCGGTGCTCGAAGTAGGCGAGCTGGCTCTCGGCTCCGTCGACCAGCACCGTCAAGGAATCGAGATCGGTGTCACTGCCCAGCACCGGAAGTGCAAGTTTTCCGTCGGCACCGTTGTCCGCAGCCCAGTCGATGTCGAAGAAACCGGCGTACACCGACTCGCGTCCCCGCCGGAGCACGTCCCACCACCAGGCGTTTTCTCGCGGTTTCGACACCCCGACGTGATTGGGTACCAGATCGACGATCAGCCCCATCCCACGGGCGCGCACCGCTCGCGACAATTCGACCAGCGCAGTCCGGCCACCGAGCGCCTCGGACACCGTCGTCGGATCGGTGACGTCGTAGCCGTGGGTGGATCCCGACGTGGCCGTCAAGATCGGCGAGAGGTAGAGGTGCGAAACCCCCAACCTGTCGAGGTAGTCCACCACGGCGGTGGCGTCACGCAGCGTGAAGGCGTCCGCACGCAGTTGCAGTCGGTAGGTTCCGGTGACGGGGGCCATCACGAATCTCCTCAAGCTGTACGTCGAAGGACCGTCAGGGCACGAGCTTTCACATCCAGAACGGTTCCCGCTTTGATCACCACGTCGCTCTCGCCGGTAGGCACCGACGTGTCCAGTACGACCGACCACTCCGTCGCGTAATCGGCGTTGGGCGTGGAGAATTCGAGATCCTCGTAGTGGGCGTTGAAACAGAGGAGGAACGAATCCCCCGTGACACGCTCGCCGCGATGGTTGGGTTCGGGAATGACGTCTCCGTTGAGGAACACGGCCAGCGACTTCCCGAAGCCGCTGTCCCAGTCGGCGGGGGTCATCTCTTCACCTGCCGGGGTCAGCCAGGCGATGTCCCGGCTCTGATCGCCGCTGCGGATCGGGCGTCCGGCGAAGAAGCGGCGACGCCGGAACACCGGGTTCTTGGCGCGTAATGCGATGGCGCGCCTGGTGAATTCCACGAGGTCCGCATTCGTGTCCGCCAGCGACCAGTCCATCCACGCCAGTTCCGAATCCTGGCAGTAGACGTTGTTGTTGCCCTGCTGGGTGCGCCCCATCTCGTCTCCGTGCGCGAGCATCGGAGTGCCTTGGCTCAGCATCAACGTGGCCAGGATGTTACGGCTCTGCCGGGCGCGCAGTTCCAGGATCTGCGGGTCGTCGGTGGGGCCTTCGACCCCGCAGTTCCACGAACGATTGTGTGATTCGCCGTCGTTGTTGTTCTCGCCGTTGGCCTCGTTGTGCTTGTCGTTGTACGAGACCAGGTCGTGCAAGGTGAAACCGTCGTGGGCGATCACGAAGTTGATGCTGGCACCCGGGCGGCGCCCGGTGGCCTCGTACAGGTCCGACGATCCGGTCAGGCGAGACGCGAACTCGCCCAGAGTGGCCGGTTCGCCACGCCAGTAGTCACGAACCGTGTCGCGGTACTTTCCGTTCCACTCGGTCCACAGGCCGGGGAAGTTACCTACCTGGTACCCGCCCTCGCCGACATCCCACGGTTCGGCGATCAACTTCACCTGGCTGACCACCGGATCCTGCTGTACCAGGTCGAAGAACGCGGACAGGCGGTCGACGTCGTGCAGCTCGCGGGCGAGTGTCGACGCGAGATCGAAACGGAACCCGTCCACGTGCATTTCGGTGACCCAGTACCGCAATGAATCCATGATCAACTGCAGAGTGTGCGGGTGGCGAGCGTTGAGGCTGTTACCAGTGCCCGTGTAATCCATGTAATGCGCCTCGTCGCCGTCGACGAGACGGTAGTAGGCGGCATTGTCGATACCGCGGAAGCTGATGGTAGGGCCCATCTGGTTGCCCTCGGCGGTGTGGTTGTAGACCACGTCGAGAATGACCTCGATACCCGCCTGATGGAAGCTGCGCACCATGGCTTTGAACTCCGCCACCGCGGCATCGGGTTTGTCGGACGACGAATAGTCGGTATGTGGGGCGAGGAATCCGAACGTGTTGTAGCCCCAGTAATTTCGCAGCCCCTGGTCGAGGAGGACCTGATCGTGCATGAATTGGTGGACCGGCATCAGTTCGATGGCGGTGACACCCAGATTTGTCAGATGCTCGATGATCACCGGGTGTGCGAGCCCGGCATAGGTTCCGCGCAGCTCTTCCGGCACACCAGGATGGGTGGCGGTCATGCCCTTGACGTGGGCCTCGTAGATGACCGTCTCGTGATACGGGCGTTTCGGGGAGCGATCGGACGCCCAGTCGAAGAACGGATTGATCACCACGGTGGTCATCGTGTGTCCGAGCGAATCGTGCTGGGGGAAAGGGGCAGTGGCAGGTTCGTCGACGATCGGATCGATAAGTTCGACGTTCGGATCGACGGTGTTCTCGGCAGTACTGTTCTCGATCGGCTCGGCCGTCGATGTCGGGCTGCCGTCGGTCGGCTCGGCCGTCGATGCCGGCTCGGAGTCTTCCACAACCGAGATGTCGGCTACCTCGGCCGATTCGTCCGGTCCGGCGGCGTCGAGGTCGTAGGAGAACAGGGAGCGGTCGCCGTCGAAAGCACCGGCAAACGCCTTGCCGTACGGATCGAGGAGGAGCTTGCTCGGATCGCACCGTAGCCCCGCGGCCGGGTTGTACGGCCCGTGGACCCGGTATCCGTATCGTTGGCCGGGGGAGACGGACGGCAGGTAGGCATGCCAGACGTAGCCGTCCACCTCGTCCAACCGGATCCTGGTCTCGGTTCCGTCCTTGGCGATCAGGCAGAGCTCGACGGCCTCGGCGACCTCGGAGAACAGCGAGAAGTTCGTTCCGGCTCCGTCGTAGGTGGCGCCGAGTGGGTAGGCGCTGCCTGGCCAGACGGGAATAGGGGAGGCAACCTGATCGCTCGGCGGATGATCCATGTATCGCACCCTATCGGGTGCGTCGTCACCCATCTTGTCGACGCATTCCGCCCGCTACCCGCCTTTGGCCTGGCTACGGGCTGTTGCGAGCATGCCTGCTGTGATCTGTTGCACCTCCTCGGCAGAGCAGATGTACGGCGGCATGGCGTAGACGAGGTTGCGAAAGGGTCGAAGCCAGACGCCCGCCTCGACCGCGGCGTCGGTGGCACTGCGCATGTCCACCGGCCGATCGAGTTCGACAACTCCGATTCCGCCGGTGACGCGGACGTCCACCACGCCAGGTATCGCGTGTGCAGCGCTCAGACCTCGGGTAAGGCCGTCCTGCAGCGCCGCCACCTCCTCGCGCCACGGCCTGCTCAGCAGCAGCTCGGTGGAAGCCAGCGCTACGGCGCAGGCGAGGGGATTACCCATGAAGGTGGGGCCGTGCATCAGGCCGCCCCCTTCACCGGCGGTGATGGCTTCGGCCATGTCCGTCGTACACAGGGTGGCGGCCAACGACAGGTAGCCGCCGGTCAACGCCTTACCGATGCACATCACGTCCGGGCTGACGCCGACGTGATCGGCGGCAAACAGCTCACCGGTTCTTCCGAAACCGGTGGCGATCTCGTCGAAGACCAGCAGAACCTGATACTTGTCGCAGAGATCTCGAAGATCGGTCAGATAGGTGGGATCGTGGAATCTCATGCCGCCGGCGCCCTGCACCACAGGCTCGACGATCACGGCGGCGATCTCGGCGTGGTGCTGCGCGAGCACCGCCTCCAAATGCCGAACGTACTCGCGACGGTAGTGCACAGGCGGAGCGTCGGCGAAGATCTGGGCACGCAGCACGTCGGTCCAGATCGAGTGCATTCCGCCGTCGGGATCACACACGCTCATCGGGGTGAACGTGTCGCCGTGATATCCGCCGCGCCACGTCATCAGCCGATTCTTCGACGGCTTTCCCACACTTCGCCAATACTGCAAACACATCTTGACCGCGACCTCGACGGCCACGGAACCGGAGTCGGACAGAAAGACCTTCTCCAGCCCTGGCGGTGTGATGTCGACGAGCAATCCAGCCAATCGAGCTGCTGGTTCGTGCGTCAGACCGCCGAACATGACATGACTCATCTTGTCCAACTGGCCCACCGCGGCCGCATCGAGCACCGGGTGTCGGTACCCGTGGATTGCCGCCCACCAGGAGCTCATCCCGTCGACGAGTTGCCTGCCGTCGGCCAACGTCAGTACGGCCCCCCGAGCGCTGTCCACCACGAGGGGGCGCGTCGTGGCGGGAAACGAACCGTAGGGATGCCACAGTACGTTCGCGTCGATGTCGGAGACAGCTGTCGATTCCTGGCTGGTTGTCGGCATGGTTGCACCCTAACCGCAGAGTTGAACGCCGTTCAAGTATGGTCGAAAATGTGAACACCTCGCTCAATTGGCTCGCCGACGTGGAAGCGGAACGACGCGCGGCCGGGCTTCGCCGCGAATTACGTCCGCGCCCCGAGGATTCGGCGCTGATCGACCTCGCGTCCAACGACTATCTCGGCCTGGTGCGCCACCCCGATGTGATCGACGGCGCCGTTACGGCGTTGCGGCGCTGGGGAGCGGGCTCGACCGGATCACGTCTGGTCACCGGCACCACCACCGAGCACGAACGCCTCGAATCCGAGTTGGCGGACTTCGTGGGAGCCGAAGCCGGGCTGGTCTTCTCGTCCGGGTACACCGCAAATCTGGGTGCGGTGACGGCGTTGACGGGTCCGGGATCGCTGATCGTCTCCGACGCCGGTTCGCACGCATCGCTGGTCGATGCCTGCCGGCTGTCCCGCGCCCGAGTCGTCGTGGCACCGCACGCCGATGCGCAATTCATAGCCGAGACTCTGCGCAACCGGACCCAACAGCGCGCTCTGGTCGTCACCGACTCCGTCTTCAGCGCCGACGGAGATCTCGCGCCGTTACGGGCGATGCATCGGGTCTGTCGCGAACACGGGGCGATCCTGCTGGTCGACGAGGCGCACGGCATCGGTGTACGCGGCGACGGTGGACGCGGGTTGGTCCACGAACTCGGTCTGGCCGGCGAACCGGACGTCGTGATCACAGCTACTCTGTCGAAATCCTTGGCCAGTCAAGGCGGAGTCGTCCTCGGTCTGGACAAGGTGCGTGCTCATCTGGTCGACGCGGCACGCACTTTCATCTTCGACACCGGACTGGCGCCTGCGGCCGTGGGTGCAGCGCGAGCGGCGCTGGCGGTTCTCGCGCGTGAGCCGACGCGAGCAACCGACGTACGCGCGCGCGCAACCGCCCTCTCGGAGATCGCGGGCGTCGAGGCGCCCGAATCCGCGGTGGTGTCCGTGGTTCTCGGCGACCCTCGCCGCGCGTACGACGCATCTGTGGCGTGCCGTGATCGCGGACTGCATGTCGGCTGTTTCCGCCCGCCCTCGGTGCCGGAGGGCACGTCGCGATTGCGACTTACCGCCCGTGCGACGCTGTCGCTCTCGGAGATGGAGATCATCTCGCAGGTGCTCGGAGATGTCCTGAGTCAGGCGCGGGTATGAGCATTGTGCTTGTGACGGGAACGTCCACCGACGTGGGAAAGACCGTGGTGACAGCTGCGTTGGCCTCCGTCGCACTGGGGTCCGGCCGGTCGGTCGCCGTCCTCAAGCCCGCTCAGACCGGAGTGGGTGTGGGGGAGCCGGGAGACCTGGCCGAGGTGGATCGCCTCACCGGGGGCGGAGCGACACTGGTGGAGTTGGCCCGCTACCCGGATCCGCTTGCTCCGGACGTCGCAGCGCGCCGCAGCGGATTGCCGTCACCGACTCTCGCAGATGTCGTTGCCGCCGCGACGGACTTGGACGTCGGTCACGATCTGACGTTGATCGAAGGAGCCGGCGGCCTTCTCGTTCGGCTCGGGGCGGAGGGCTTCACGCTTCGCGACGTTGCGACGGCGTTGTCGGCGCCGGTTGTTCTGGTGGTGGCTTCGGGCTTGGGGACACTCAATCACACGGCCCTCACGGTGGAAGCGTTGCGCATGTCGGCAGTGCGTTGTGCGGGGCTCGTGATCGGCTCGTGGCCGCGGCATCCCGAATTAGCCGACTACACGAACCGGGACGAATTGGCATCGGTGAGTGGAGTTCCGGTGCGTGGCGCTGTTCCGGCGGGCGCCGGATTGCTCGGCGCGGGCGAATTCAAAGCAATCGCCGATATCGCAGTGAACGATCTGGTGGAGTATTTGCCGGTTTGATACTATTAGGGCCGTCTTGGCACGTGGAAGACGGACGTCTGCGCCGGCGGGAACACCTCGGTGCGGTGGTGGACCGAATGGTTCACCGATAAGTGACGATCGAATGTTAGCCATGAAGTAACCTTGGGTTGGGGAATCCGAGTTTCAGGTGGGTGGTCATGGTCGACAAATCACGGTCTGTTCAGGTGGCTCGCTGCTCACTGATGATCGGGCTCACCGTTTTCGCCTGCTGCATCGTCGGAATCGTCAGCCGGCTTCCCGGCACACTCGCAGTCTTCTGGCCCGCCAATGCCGTGTTGCTGGGGATACTGCTGCGCTCTCCTCGGTCGGCAACCCTCCTTACCTGGTCGAGCGCGGCGGCCGGTTACCTCGCCGCGGACCTCGTCACCGGAAGTGAACTCGCCACCAGTTTGTGGCTCAATGCGGCGAACATCGTCGGAGTTGCGACAGGCTTCTACGCATTTCGATGGGTCCGAGACGAGGATCGTCGGTTGGCGAGCATCCAATCCGTCGGATACCTGGTGTCCACGACACTCGTCGCGTCGGCGAGTGCGGCGTTGGTGGGTGGGATCGCGAATCAGTTCCTCTTCGACGGCGGGTGGTCGGATGGATGGCTGGAATGGTTCGCATCGGAATTCGTCAACTACATGACCATGGTTCCACTGGTACTGACCTTTCCTTTGCTCGGTTCGCTCCGTGGAACAGACGACGCGGTCGCGATGCTACGACAATCGTCGGTACCGACGGCTCTCTTGGCGGTCTCCATTGCACTCGAATGGGTGGTCGGGGGTCCAGGGGCCATCGCGTTCGCAATGCCGGCTCTGGTCACGGCAGCGCTGGTGACGAATGTCTTCGTCACCGCGCTGCTGACGGCTGTATCCACGGCGTGGACATTGACATTGGCGGGGTCCGGGCATCTCGGATTCGCGGGTGGCAGCGCGACGCCGGTCGGTTCGTCGGTCCAGATCGGACTGTCCCTACTGGCAGTGGCACCCATTGCGGTGGCCTGTGTGACCATCGAGCGTCGCCGAGCATGGGCAGCGTTGACCGAAGCGGTCACTCACGACGATCTCACCGGCGCGCTGCGCCGCGACGAGTTTCTCCGTCGGGCGGGTGAGGCGATGATTTCTCGACATCTGGCCGGTGAGCCGGTCTCGGTCCTGATGATGGATCTGGACCATTTCAAGCGGGTGAACGACAACCTGGGCCATCGAGCCGGAGACATGGCGTTGGCGAGTTTCGCCGACCTGGTGCGGCGGCACCTTGACGACGATTACCTCTTCGCGCGCTTGGGCGGGGAAGAATTCGTCGTCTTGATGGCAGGTGTGGGCCTTGACGAGGCGACCGAGTTGGCCGAGACCGTTCGGATATCCCAGGCGCAGCACTCACGGTCGATATGGTCGGAGTTCGGGCCCACCGTCAGCATCGGAGTGGCGAGTTGCAGTACCGGCTGCGCCGGATTGGCGGAGCTGACCGATTGCGCGGACGAAGCGTTGTACCAGGCGAAGAAACTGGACCGCAATCGAACCGTGTCACTGGTGATCGGAGCCGACAGCTGACGACGGGTCCAGCCGGCTCGGCTGCCTGCGGTACGGGCGCCTTCTGCCAATTTTCGTACTCTGCCCTGGGTTTCACCGGGCGGCAATACCGCCGGGCGTAATCGGTCCTTCCCGAGAATGTGCCGATCGACCGGAATGAAAAGACAGATCGGGGCGGTTGGACGACGCCACGCCGGGGCCGCGTCGCTCGTAGTCGGCGCGTTCGTGCAAGACTGGGGGACGAGCTGGTTGGTCATCCGCACCGAGTGGTGCTGTTGCGATGACAGCGGTGGAAATGCGTCGTCCGAGATAGTGAGCAGTTTCTTTCTGCAGTCGGTTGCGGCGAACAGACAAAAGGGTGGCAAATGAACGAATCGAACAGCGGGCTCTTTTCCGACCACAGTGCAACTACGGTGGTCGAAGAGATCAAGTCTGCAGAACAATTGGCGGCCGAACGTGAGATCGCTCGAGCGGAACGCGCGAATTCGGCTACCGCCGAACAACGGCAGTCCCAGTTGTTCAGCGGGTAACCGGAAATCGGTCCTGCGGTGACCTATTCCTCGATGACCGACAGAACATTGCCGGACGGATCCGTAAACCAGGCGATATCAGGACCGTTGCCGCGCATGATTCCATTCGAGTCCTGCGGAAAACCCTCGTATATCAGAAACTCGACGCCGCGAGCGGCAAGTTGATCGACCGTGGCATCGATGTCTTTCACCACGAAATTGAGAATGGTAAAGGTAGCCGGTTCGTGATCGGGTTTAGGGTAGACGAGCACTTCGGAGCCTCCTGTCAGGTGAATACGTATGAGCCCCATGGCTTCGTCGGTCACGGTCAGTCCGAGCGTCTGCGCATAGAATCGTCGTGCGGCGTCGATGTCGACCACCGAAAATCCGCTGAAGGCTCTGCTCTCCGTGAGCATTACCGTTCTCCGTTTGCCGGAGCCGCGGAATCCATCTCGGTCCGAGCCTGTTCGCTCAATTCGACGATCTGGATGTAGTTGCCGTCCGGATCGATCGCGGTGGCGAACCAACTTCCGTCACGATTCTCCAGCGGGGCGAACCAGCCGAATCCCAGTGCATCGACTCGATCGGCAATGCTTCGGGCGTCCTCGGTTTCGATGTTCAAGAACATCCGGCCGGGTTGGGGGTTCGAATCGCCGATATCCTGGCGTTTGTCGAGCATCACGTAAAAACCGTCGAAGATCAGGACGTCGTAGCCGGGCGCCCCCGGTGTCCGATCCACTGTAGGTGCGAAAGCGTCGGCATACCAGTCGCGTAGGCGATCGGGATCGGTACTCGAGAGCAGAATGCTGTTGATGCGTGGTCCGGACATCGGTTCTCCTGTTGCGGTCGTTTCGGACGGTGATATCACCTCGCCGGTACAGACCCCACGGGCATTGGAAAATCATCGCAGGCAGTCAGATGTGTTCGGAAATCAGAGTTGCAGTGGTGCCGGGTGCGAGTGCGCGGAAGATGTGTTCGACGTCGCCGGGATACGAGAGATAATCTCCGGTCTCCAGTTCGATCGGGCTGCTGGTCGGCCCCACCAAGGCGCGTCCGGTCGCAATGACCACGTGCTCGGTGGTGCCACGAGCGTGCGGCGCGGAAAGCCGCGGTTCTCCGGGTTCGGCGACGATCCGGTAGAGGTCGCGGCGCGCAGTCGGAGGGCTCGGCGCCAGGAGTGTGGCCGCGTAGGAGGCCGTTGTCGATGCGATCGCCGGTCCATCGCCGGCTCGGATCAACTGCACCGGCGTGATCGGCGAGTCCACCAGGCGCGAAAACGGGACATCCAGGGCGTTACCCAGCGCCCAGAGTGTCTCCAAACTCGGATTGCCCAGGCCCGATTCGAGCTGGGACAGAGTTGATTTCGCGATATTTGCCCGTCGGGCTACTTCCGAGAGGCTCAAACCCGACCGGAGGCGCTCACGTTTGAGCGCGACTGCGACCATTTCTTGCGGGGTGCGGTCGGCGGGGTTCGTCACGCTGGGCGACATCGTTCGATTCTCCGATCATTCGTTTGATTTGACGAACACTTACATGTCGTTCAACATAGGGTACATGCGTTCTATATGGCGAACACTTGATCAGGGCACTGTTCGGGCATCGGTACTGATCGCACTGTCGGTCGGGATCGTCGGCGTCTCGTACGGGGTAACTGCAGGTGCGGGCGGGTTCTCGATCTGGCAACTACTGGCGCCGGCGATCCTGGTGTTGGGAGCCTCGTCCGAATTCCTGTTCGTCGGCATCGTTGCCGCCGGTGGGCACCCCATGGTGGGTGTACTCGCGGGACTGCTCGTCAACTCGCGCAACTTCGTCTACGCGATGGCGGCCGGTTCGTTCCTGCAGACCCGGACGCAGCGACTCTTCGGTGCGCATCTGGTCAACGACGAGACTCTCGCGCTTGCAAGCGCGCAGAATTCCGCCGTGTCCAAACGGGCGGCATTCTGGCTCTGTGGGATCGCAATCGCGCTGTTGTGGCCGCTGGGTGCAGTCGTCGGGGCCATCCTCGGCTCGGTGGTCGCGAATCCGGCGGTCCTCGGTCTGGACGCAGCGTTTCCAGCTGTGATCCTGGCACTCGCGATCCCGGGAGCGAGGGAACGGACGGTGTTGTCGGCAAGTGCGATCGGGGTACCGATCGCCGTATGCGCGACCCCGTTCGTCCCGGCCGGAATGGCACCGCTGTTCGCGCTGCCTGCCATGGCGGTTGCCATGCGATTGCACGGAGATACCGCGTGAACACCTCGTCCGTATGGGTGGCGATTGTCGCCTTCGGTTGCGGCTCGTACGCCTTGCGGGTCGGTGGCGTCTTGTTGCGTGCACGAGTGACCCTCTCCAGGGCGGTGGAGAAGTCGCTCGAGCGCAGTATCGTCGTGCTTCTGCTGGCAGTGGCCGTTACGTCCACGATGTTCGACGGGCACGAGCTGTCCGGGACCGCCCGTGTACTCGGGGTGGCGGTAGGTGGGTTACTCGCGTGGTTCAAGGCCCCGCTGGTCGTCGTGGTGCTCGTTGCCGCCGGAACCACTGCGCTGCTACGCCTGGCAGGCGTCGTGTAGAGAGAATGTTCAGGAATGTCGCTGCGCGATCAGCGATTCGATTCTCGTCACACGGTCTTCGAGATCCGCACGACGTGTGCGCAAGGCCACCTCGATCGAAGCCCAGGAGGGGGCCTCGGACATCGCCATCGTGCCCGCGGACACCCTCGAGCGGGTGACCTGTAGATAGAGCACCGGTATCACGGGGGTGAGTAACACGCCGAGGCATGTGGTGAGTTGTCGAACGACGGCGTCGGCGTCGGCGTCGCTGCCACTGCTACCCGTGATCGCTAGTCCGACTACGACGAAGACGACGAGCGCGAACCACATCATCCGCATCGTCCACGGGCGAATGCGTTGCGACCAGGTCGGGTTCGTGGTGGTGTCGGTCCATCGCGCGTGGGTGAAGAACAGGACGGCACTGGTTGCTCCGGCATTGAAGAGGGCCAGCAGGATCAGCACGGCCAGAGTATTCGACAGGGGCGGATGGTGGTTCGTGAGAAAATAGACCAGAGCTACCGGAACTGCTGAGACAATCGTCGAAGAAATCACGATGGTGACGGCCGATGGTATGTATTTTCCAATAGTCGGCTGATATTCGTGATGCAGAATATCCGGCTTGTTACCAGGGTTCAACCGATCTCTGCGGATCGAAATTTCTTCGAGCTGGTCCTGAATCTGGACCAAGGCCAGTCGTCGGTCGGCGTCGGTTGTGGTCTTCCCCGAGATAGTCGCTGCGAGATATACGCAGCCCACGGAAATCACGGTCACTGCGGTCGCGGTGCCGACGTTTTCACGTGACCACTCGGCGCCGGTATGCACTGCCGCTGCCACGGACAGCCAGCCCGAAATGCTGACGAACACGCTTGCCACCGCGGTCATGAACGCAAACGTGGACAACCGCTGGGCCCAGAACGACGTCGAAATCTGGTCGGCCGCAGAGTCGGAGGGATGAGTCAAACTCACGGCAATGTTGACCGTGGCGATAACTGTCAACATGTACAGATTGACGGTGAGGCTGTCCGCGAGACCGAGCCAGCCACTACTGCGTCCTTGCCACACGTGCCGGCTTGAACCTTCGTACACCGTGGTGTTGGTCGGAATCGAGAGTGCGATCATGAACACGATGACGGTCATGACACCGATAAGCGGTATTCCGATCACACCGGCTACGAGCCTGCGGCGGGACTGGGTGCTGGACTCCGAGACTCGCGCGTTCTCGATCGCTTCCCTGGCCACGGCCGCGGCAACGATATCGTCGGAAACATCGGACTTCACCGGTTCGTCAGGCTCGGATTTTCGTGTGAGCAAAACGGCTGCCGCAACACCGGCCCCTACGGAAAGCAGGGCGGACGCAATCAATTTCGTGTTGTAGGTTTTTTTCATGTCAGTCGGTTCCGTCAACGTACCCCCCCGGGTCGATCGAAGTTTGATTCCGCGCCGAGACCGATGACTCGAACCGCCGTCGCAGTTCATCCGCCGTCGCAGTTCATCCGCCGTCGCAGTTCATCCGCCGGGGCACAGCGCTCGTGCAGTTCGGGTGCCGTCAGGTGATCGGTAGAGCTTTGTCGAGGCGTGGGGCAGGCGTGTGAAGGCTCAGGCGAGCACGGATGCCGTCCACGAACAAGTCGAGCCCGAATTGGAAGCGCACCGTCGGATCACCGTCGAGTAGGTCGTCGTCGGAACCGCTCCCGACGAACTCGGGGGCGTCCGGAGAAAGCGGCGCCCGAGTCAGAGCTCCCATTTCCTCCATTTGCGCACGTGACTGTTCGTCGACGGTATGGCCGAGGACGTAGTACAGCAACGCGTACGCGGCAAGTTGGGCGTGCTCACGCGAGAGTCCGGAGTTTTCACCGGCGAGGACGAAGTGGTCGCGAACGTGACTGCTCGTCATGCGTGAGGCGAAGGTGGCGCTGACCAATTCTGCGCCGTCTCGGTGTGCGAGCAACGCCGACCGAAGTCGGTGCGCCAGTTCGGAATACGACTCTTCCCAGCTGTCGGTGTCGACGGGGGAGTCCACGTCGTCGAGGATGCGGTCCACGACGGCGCCGAGCAAGGTCTGCTTGTTGGGGAAGTGCCAGTAGAGTGCGCCGGGTTGAACCCCGAGTGAGGTGGCGAGCCTGCGCATCGTGAGGTCTGCCAGTCCGAATTCGTCGAGTATCGCCATGGCGCCGTCCAGTACGTCGCCGCGTCGCAACTGCACTTGTCATTCCCTCGTTTCGCTCGGGCGGACGCCCGGTGTGGTTCGCACCTGCCTTTGACAGTATTCCACCACGTCTCTAACGTGAACACCGTTCAACTTGTACGGTGTTCAATTTTGCCCGATCGGTCGGTCCACGCCCTTGGCATCGACCAGGTATTCGAAGGAGACGCGTGTGACCTCGTCGTTGACCGACCCCACCCCTGTGACCGTCGACATTCTCGATCTCGCCCGTGAGCAGGTGCTCGAGCGCGGTGACGGTCTGAGTGAAGGTCAGGTACTCGAAGTTCTCGAACTCGGTGACGACCGACTCGAGGATCTGCTGGCTCTGGCGCACGACGTTCGGATGAAGTGGTGCGGCCCCGAGGTGGAGGTGGAGGGCATCATCAGCCTCAAGACCGGTGGTTGCCCCGAGGACTGCCACTTCTGCTCGCAGTCCGGCCTGTTCCAGTCTCCGGTCCGTGCCGCCTGGCTCGACATACCCAGCCTCGTCGAGGCAGCCAAGCAGACCGCTAAATCCGGTGCCACCGAATTCTGCATCGTTGCCGCCGTCCGCGGCCCGGACGACCGGTTGCTCGCCCAGGTTGCTGCCGGGATCGAGGCGATCCGGAACGAGGTGGACATCCAGATCGCCTGCTCCCTCGGCATGCTGACGCAAGAGCAGGTCGACCAACTGGCAGCGATGGGCGTGCACCGCTACAACCACAACCTCGAAACCGCCAAATCGCACTTCCCGAATGTCGTCACCACCCATAGCTGGGAAGAGCGCTGGAACACGTTACGGATGGTCCGCGACGCCGGCATGGAGGT
Source organism: Rhodococcus sp. 27YEA15 (assembly GCF_049739425.1). NCBI lineage: Bacteria > Bacillati > Actinomycetota > Actinomycetes > Mycobacteriales > Nocardiaceae > Rhodococcus > Rhodococcus sp. 27YEA15. The sequence goes on along the minus strand of NZ_JBMHHW010000001.1, from coordinate 2,589,003 downwards.
GTGCTGCGGCGGCATTCTCGGCATGGGGGAGAGCCTGGCTCAGCGAGCCGAATTCGCGGCAAATCTGGCCGCACTCGAGCCGGACGAGGTGCCGCTGAACTTCCTGAATCCGCGTCCCGGAACCCCGTTCGGTGATCTCGAGGTGCTACCGGCCGGCGAGGCTCTCAAGGCTGTTGCGGCGTTCCGGCTGGCACTTCCCCGCACGATCCTGCGGTTCGCCGGCGGACGGGAGATCACCCTCGGTGACCTCGGCGCCAAACAGGGGATCCTCGGCGGAATCAACGCCGTCATCGTCGGGAACTACCTGACGACACTGGGTCGCCCGGCCGAGAAGGACCTGGATCTGCTGGTGGATCTGCAGATGCCGATCAAAGCGCTCAACGACACGTTGTGAGCGCCAGGGTGACCGAGGAGCGGTACAACCCTTTCACGGGTAGTCGGGTCGTGGCCGGAGTCGACGACCCGATTCCGGCTGCTGCCTCGATGGGCCTGGAGCCGCCCAGATTCTGTGAAGAGTGTGGTCGACGGATGATCGTGCAGGTCAGCCCCGACGGGTGGTGGGCGAAATGTTCACGTCACGGTGTGTTCGACTCGATCGACGCGGGGCGCAGGTAGCGTCACCGGATGTGATCTCTCTTCGCCGCCCCCGGTTACGCGTCCCGTTGTCGATCGCATCGATCACGGCGGGCGTGAGTGCACTTGCGGGTGTGCTGTGGGCCTTTCTGGCTCCGCCCGAGCATCTGCTGGTGGTGTCCGACGGTCGCGGTATCGCGTTGACCGGGCAGAGCCTGCATCAGTTCGACTCTTCGGCCATCTTCGTCTGGCAGGCGTTGATCATCGGGGTCGTGTCGGCCGTGGCGACGTGGACTGTCCGTAGCGCCCGCGGTCCGGTGGGGTTCGCCGGTTTGTTGATCGGTTCCGTGGTCGGCTCGGGGCTCATGACGTTGACGGGGCTCGCGATGGCGACACTGCTCTATCCGGTGGTCGACAACCCCGCGGTGAACGACGTGGTGGCACGCCCACCCGGCATCGGTACGCTCCTGGTTCTCATTTTCCAGCCGCTGGCCGCAAGTATCGTGATCCTGGTTCTCGCGGTGCTGAGCCCGGACGACGACCTCGGCTCAGGGCGTCATTGCGGCTCCGACCCGGAATCTGCGGAACGAGAGAGTGCCGCGCGGCGCGGCGCGGAACAGGCAAGCAGTCGACCGCTCGGGGAAACCGAGCACTGAACCGGGCGAATCGGCCATAATTTAACGGTGAAGTCACTCGAGTCCGTCATCGGTACCTCCCACGCGACAGTGGTCGACCCTGAATTCCGACACAGTGGGAAGTCGGCGCGTACGTTGATCAAACGTTCGCAGTTGGCAACCTGGGACGAAGGCAGCCGCGGGCACGACGCACTCGCGACGATCCTCGCGCAGAACTCCATTCGCGCCCAGGACCTTCTACCCATCAGGCACGGCCGAATGGCAGCATCGCCGTGGACGTACTTCCGCGGTGCGGCTGCGGTCATGGCCGCCGATCTCGGCTCCGCGCCCAACACCGGTATCGGTGTCCAACTGTGCGGTGACGCCCACGTGCTCAACTTCGGGCTGTGGGCCACTCCCGAGCGCAATCTGTCCTTCGATCTGCGTGACTTCGACGAGACGATACCGGGTCCGTTCGAGTGGGACGTGAAGCGACTCGCGTCGAGCATCGTGGTTCTGGCGCGGGACAACGGAGTGTCGGAGGAGCGTGCGCAGGCAGCAGTCATCGCTGCGGTGACCGCGTATCGCGACAAGATGTTCTATTACGCCGACACTCCGGCGATCGACATCTGGTACGACCGTGTCGACGTCGACCGACTTCTGCAGCACTTCACGGCCGAGACCGCCAAGCGCGCGGAGAAGGTCATCGAAACTCGCGCCGAGCGTCGGACCAGCCGGGGTGCCTCGCGCAAACTGCTCGAATCAGTGGACGGACGGAACCGCATTCGCGAAGATCCGCCGTTCCGCATTCACGTCGGCAGCCAACAAGAAGGCCTGGCCGCCGAGGTGATCGGTGGATATCGAAGTTCACTGCCCGATCACATCTGGAGTCTGCTGTCGCGTTACGTCACCTCCGATGCCGTTCGGCAAGTTGTCGGCGTCGGCAGCGTGGGGATGCGCGTGTTTCTGGCTCTGTTGGAGGAACGTCGGACGGGTGATCCGTTCTTCCTGCAGATCAAGCAGGCAGGTCCGTCGGTGTACGCGCCGTTCGTCGCGCCGAGCCGGTACGCCAGGCACGGCGAACGAGTAGTCCAGGGGCAGCGGATGCTGCAGAGTGCGACGGACATGTTCGTGGGGTGGACCACCGTCGGTGACCTGGAATTCTATGTGCGCCAGTTCCGAGACATGAAGGTGATTCCGGACGGCCCGACGGTGGGGCCGCACCTGGCCGAGTTCGGCACGGCCTGTGGTGAGGTGTTGGCCCGTGCGCACGCTCGCAGCGGTGACGCGCAAGCGATCTCCGAATATCTGGGTCGCTCCGACAAACCGATCGGAGCCCTGGCTCGGTTTGCGCGCAAGTACGCGGACCAGAACGAACGTGACCATGCGCAACTGGTGGCGGCGATCGCCGACGGATCGGTGGAGGCCACGAACGGCTGGTGACCGGCGAGCAGCACTGCCGGCACCTTCACAGCCCGAGCACGTGATCCGGTCATGACGGCGGCGTTGTCTGGACACATACGTCGATCGATTCGTATGGAGGCCGTGAGATGAATGTTCGCGAAGTGGTCAGTGCCCGGGGTGTCGTCCTCGTCGTCGACGTCGAATGCGCCGACGGAGAACGGGTGGCGACGGAATATCTCGATGCCGGATGGAACGTGGCCGTCACCGCTCGGACGATACGAGATCTGATCCGCATCATGGCGGGAAAACCGGCTCACCGGTTCCTCGCCATCGTGGCGGATCCGTCCGATCGACGGCAGGCGGACCGAATTCTCGATCGCGCGAGTACGAGATTCGGGATGATCGATCGAGTGGTCGATCGCACCGGCCTCGTCGAGTCCGTGTGGCGCCGGTCCCGGCACGTAGATGCGACCGCGTGATCGGTGTCGGAGTGTGTTTTGACAACCGTCAGGTCCGGGCCGATCCCACTGGTCGCCGATCCCACTAGTCATGGTCGCGATCGTCACGATGTGAACCATGGCCTCGTGGTGATCGGGGTCTGGTTGCGTAGTCTCGCACGCAGCGGCGGTGCTTGTTGATCCACGCAGGTCCTGGATCTAGGCAGCGGTGACGACAACGGCGAGCGAGAGTCCGTTCACATCCACGGCAATGTATCGCTTGACGCCGTTCGTTCTCTTGCCGCCATCTCGGCCGCGGCTCGCTCGGGGCACGGTGTCGGCAACCGGCACCGTCTGCGAGTCGATTTGTGGGCTTTCCGGCGGGGGTGGGGGCTTGGTGATCACCGACCCGACCAGGAGCCTGCGTCGGCAGTGCTCGGCGAGGTTCGTTCACGCCCACAATCGCGAGTTCTCACACACGCTCTCAGCGACGTGTGTCGTCGTTCGAGGTGGTGGCCGGGTCCGGGGTGATCGTGTGGCGCGAGCCCGCAGCTCGAACGTCACGAACGACGACGGTCGCCGTGCGGAGTCGGTCGGCGACGTCAGGTCCGCGATATCCGCCCGGTAGGGCGGATCCGTGGTTCGTGTTGGGGCGGCGTCGACGATCGGCTGCCGTCACGATGCGATTTCGGCCGCGTTGTTTTGCTTCGTACATGGCGGCGTCGGCGGCTTGGAGCAGTTGCGGGATGATTTCGCCACTGTCGATGTCGGTGGTGTCGGTACTGGCGACTCCGGCACTGAACGTCACCGTGTCCGGGGTGAGTCCACTTCCGAATTCGACGGGTGTCGTGCGCAATCGGTTGCCCAGAAGCTGTAGCAGCTCAGCCGCACGGTCCTCGCTCGTGGTGGGCAGGATCAGGACGATCTCGTCGCCGCCGATTCTGGCTGCGGTGTCGAGTGGACCGAGCACGTCGGCTATCCGGTCGGCAACCGTGGCGAGCACGTGGTCTCCGTAGTGGTGTCCGAACGTGTCGTTGATGAGCTTGAAGTGGTCGATGTCCATGATCACGAGGCTGATGTTCTCGTGGTTCTCGTGGTAGCCGCGAACGCGATTTTCCACGACGTCGTGAAGATATCGACGGTTGTAGAGTCCGGTCAGGGGATCTCGTGCCGCCTGGTAGGCGAGGTCACGTTGCAGTTCTTCGATCTGGGCCAGCTTCTCGATCAGCGCCCGGTTGGTTGCGTCGAGGGCTTCTCGCTGGCGGTGTGCAACTGTCACGTCCCAGATCATCAGAGCCCGACCGAGTACCCGCTCCCGGGCGTCGCTCACCTCGGAGAACCGGACTTCGAGCAGTCGATCCCGCCAGGTGACGATGGTCGGGTCCGGAGACGGAGGACCGATCAGGCGGGTGAATGTGGCCAGTTCGGTCTCGGTGGTCTCGGTGTTCGGTCGCGACGGTAGATCCTCGAACCGGGCGCCGAAGATCAGTTCCTCGCCGGTCGGATTGATGTCGACGAGTCGGCCGCGTTCGTCGAAGACGACTACACCTTCGTTGAGAAGGTCGAACACTCCTGCTCGGGCGATCGGGAGCACGTCGAAGATTCGTGCGCGGAGAATTCCTACGCAGATCAGGATCGCCGATGCGGAGAAGAACAATGCGGTCACGTCCGGCCAGCGAGGGCCGATGCTCAGAGATACGACGTTTCCGGCCACCGGAATCGAGACGGCGACGATGACCAGTGCCATCTTGCGTTTGCGCCGATCGATGGTCCTGATCAGATTACGGCAGACTGCGAAGACCCCCAGGCCGACGAGCACGTAGCTGTAGAGCGAGTGCAGCCAGAACATCGAACCGAAGGCTATCGACGCACTACCGGTTGCGCTCTCTGCCGAACACGAGATCACCGAGTGGTGTAGCGAGTTGGTTGCTCCGGCGACGATGATCAGGACGGGCTCGATGGAGAGCAGTCCGATCACGACTGGTTTCACAGCTCCGTCCGGATCGACCGTGGCCCGGGCGAGAAGGTAGAAACCGGCGGTCGCGACGGTGATTCCCGGCATCGCGACCGGGAGGATGATGCAGTTGGTTCCCGGATAACCGGCTGGACCCCCGATCGCCCAACCGAGTAGGTCCGCCAGGGCCCACCAGGCGAGACCGGTACCGATCACACCGAGTGCCAGGGCGTTACCGCGCAGTTGGATTCTGCGCTGAAAAGCTACCGCGACGACGTAGAGGCTGCTGACAATCGATGCCACGTACGCCGCGCTGAGTAACAAGTCACCACCAATCTCATGTCCCCGGTGGGTCTTATGACCGATTGGGGCGACATCTGCGAACATCGTCGGCCAATGGTCCTGAACGACACATCAGGTGTAATAGGGATTACCATACCGATCAACGTGCCGTTTCGTGCACGCGAGATCGTCGAAACGTCCGTGGTGCCGAGAGGCTTACTCGGCATGTCAGGCATTTCGGATATTCAGCTCGGTGGACGTAGTGCCGCAAACTCGTCGGTGACACGCAACGTGGAATCGGTGAATCTGTACAGAGCCGGCGGACGGCCGCCCGCTCTGCCGGACGGCGCGGTATTCCCGGTGGCAGTGAGTACCCCACGTCGGCCCAGCACGCGTTGCAGGTTGGTTGCGTCCACCTGGTGGCCGAGCGCCGCACAGTAAATTTCCCGCAAAGTGGACATGGCGAATTCTTCGGGTGCCAGACCGAAGGCGATGTTGGTGTACGAGAGTTTCGCGGCCAGCCGATTACGCGCGTGACGAACCACCGTCCCATGGTCGAACGACATCGGTGGCAGGTTCGAGACCGGGTGCCAGGCGGTGTCCGGTGGAAGTTGTGGATCGGCACTCAGTGGGACCAGACCCAGGAAGGTCGAGGCTATCCTCCGCGGGCCGGGTACACGCTGCGGATCGCTGAACACCGAGAGTTGCTCGAGGTGTGCCACCTTGCGGAGATCGACCTTCTCGGCGAGAAGTCTGCGAGCCGACGTAGTGAGATCTTCGTCCTCGCGCAACATTCCACCGGGAAGAGACCACGTGCCTTTCTGGGGGTTGAGCGCGCGTTGCCAGAGCAGGACGGCCAGTTCCTCGCGCGCCGGGGGGCAGTGACCGTCGTCACCTGCGGCAATGGGTGCGGTGAAGGTGCGAACTTGGAACACCGCGGCGAGCACTTCGTGAGTGGTGTTACTATTGGGCACGTTTTCGATTCTAAGTCGAAAACCTCGATAACGGAAATCCGGACCAGCCCGTCCGGATTTGAACTGGGCTCGCGCCCGTTCACGGTGAAGGAGAGCGCCATGACGACCACGACGTTATGGGAGGGATCGACCTCGCAGATTCACGACGGACCTGGCGGTTACGCAGGCGTCGAAGCAACACCGGAGTGGGCCGCAGAGGTTAAACGCCTGGCGCGTGAGCGCGGAGCCACCATCTTGGCGCACAACTACCAACTGCCGGCTATTCAGGACGTCGCCGACCATGTCGGTGACTCGTTGGCGCTGTCGCGGATCGCAGCCGAAGCCCCGGAAGACACCATCGTCTTCTGCGGCGTGCACTTCATGGCGGAGACGGCGAAGATACTGGCGCCTACCAAGACAGTGCTCATCCCCGACGAGCGGGCGGGATGCTCGCTGGCCGATTCCATCAATGCGGAGCAGCTTCGCGAGTGGAAGGCCGACAACCCGAGTGCGCTGGTCGTCTCGTACGTGAACACCACGGCCGAGGTCAAGGGGTTGACCGACATCTGCTGCACGTCGTCCAACGCGGTGGACGTCGTCGAGTCGATCGATCCCGATCGTGAGGTGCTGTTCCTGCCGGACCAGTTCCTCGGTGCCCACGTCAAGCGCGTCACCGGTCGCAAGAACATGCAGATCTGGGCCGGCGAATGCCACGTCCATGCCGGTATCAACGGCGACGAGTTGACCGCCAAGTCCAAGGCCCACCCCGATGCCGAGCTGTTCGTTCATCCTGAATGTGGTTGCGCCACTTCAGCTCTGTACCTTGCCGGTGAAGGAGCCGTTCCGGAGGACAAGGTGAAAATTCTCTCCACCGGCGGCATGCTCGATGCGGCACGGGTCACCAAGAGCAAGCAGGTGCTCGTCGCCACGGAGATCGGCATGCTGCACCAGCTGCGCAAGGCGGCGCCGGACGTGGACTTCCAGGCGGTCAACGATCGAGCGTCGTGCCCGTACATGAAGATGATCACGCCCGCAGCTCTGCTGCGTTGCCTCATCGAGGGCAAGGACGAGGTGCATGTCGACCTCGAGATGGCCGAGCGTGCCCAGAAGTCCGTGCAGCGCATGATCGAAATCGGGAACCCGGGCGGCGGCGAGTGACCAGCCCCGCCGGGCGTTACGCCTGGGAGGCCCGCGCCGATCTGGTTGTGGTCGGCGGCGGTGTGGCGGGGCTCACTGCCGCCCGTACCGCATCCTTGCGCGGCCTCGACGTACTCACGGTCAGTAAGGGCGGGCCCACCGATACGTCCACGCAGTACGCGCAGGGCGGTATCGCCGTGGTCGGGGACGTCGACACCGATTCGGTCGAGTCTCACGTCGTCGACACGTGCGAGGCCGGTGTCGGCTTGTGTGACGAAGCTGCCGTGTACTCGATCGTCGAATCAGGTCGCGACGCAGTAGCGGCGCTTGCGGCACTGGGTGCAGTGTTCGACCGCGGGCGGGACGGTGAAGTGTCTCGCACGCGCGAGGGTGGCCACAGCACTCGCCGAATCATTCACGCCGGGGGGGACGCGACCGGCGCCGAGGTGCAGCGGGCGCTCAACGCAGCCGGTCTTCCCGTGCTGTTCGGTGCGGCTGCAGTTCAGGTGGTCACCGGGCCCCACGGGGTGTGCGGACTCGTCGTGGCCTCTGCGGAAGGTCTCGGCGTCATCCATACCCCGGCGGTTCTACTGGCCACCGGCGGCCTCGGACAGTTGTACGCGTGCAGCACCAATCCGGCCGGTGCCACCGCCGACGGCATCGCGCTGGCCCTGACGGCCGGCGCGGCTGTTGCGGACCTCGAGTTCGTGCAGTTCCATCCGACGGTGCTTTACACGCCGGGTGGAGTGGGCAGGCGTCCGCTGATCAGTGAGGCGGTTCGCGGTGAGGGCGCAATTCTCGTCGACACCAAGGGAAATTCCGTCACTGCCGGCGTTCATCCGCTCGGCGATCTCGCACCACGGGACGTGGTTTCTCGGGCCATCGCCGCTCGCTTGCGAGAATTGGGCGCCGACCACGTCTATCTCGACGCGCGCACGCTCGACGGGTTCGAGACCCGCTTCCCCAACATCACCGCATCCTGCCTCGAGGCCGGGATCGACCCACGCACGCAACTGATTCCGGTAGCGCCTGCCGCGCATTACTCGTGCGGGGGAGTTGCAACGGATGTGCACGGCCGGACCGGGGTCCCCGGACTTTACGCTGCAGGCGAGGTTGCCCGCACCGGCTTGCACGGTGCGAACCGGCTCGCGTCCAACAGTCTCCTCGAAGGCTTGGTGGTGGGAGAGCGTGCCGGGGCAGCGGCCGCCGAGCGGCGCGGTGTACACGCCGAAGTCGTCGATGTGGTGCGTACTCCACTCCCGGCCCTTCCTCGCGAAGTGGTGCAGTCGATCATGACCTCACATGCGTCGGTGGTGCGGGACGGCGCGGGACTGGACGTGGCCCGGAAGGCGCTTGCCGAAGCCGAAGATTGTGTAGCCGTGGGGGTTTCGGAACTCGAAGACGCGGCTCTGACTCTGACGGCGACCGCGTTGCTCGAGGTGGCGTCCGCTCGTGCCGAGAGTCGCGGTTGCCACACCCGCGTCGACTACCCGAACACGGACCCGAACCAGCGCCGCAGTACACAGATCACACTCGGCGCCGACGGAGTGCTGGGTCTACCCGAGAATTTGTCGACAGGAGTTCAGTGATGACCGAGCCGAAGACGTTGCCTGCACCGTTGGACGTCGACGAGGTGCGAGATCTGATCCGCACCGCTCTGGACGAGGATCTGCGCTACGGGCCGGATGTCACCTCTGCTGCAACAGTTCCCGCGGATGCGGTAGCGAAAGCCTCGGTGGTCTCCCGCGCGACGGGCACAGTGGCCGGAATCGACGTCGGACTCCTGGTCCTGGACGAGGTGATCGGCGCCGACAACTACGAGGTGACCGAACGTGCCGCGGACGGAACGCGAGTAGCGCCGGGACAGTCGGTGTTGACCGTGGTTGCTCCCACGCGCGGTCTGTTGACGGCCGAGCGGACGATGCTCAACCTGGTCTGCCATCTGTCCGGGATCGCCACGGCCACCGCGCAGTGGGTCGATGCCGTCGCCGGCACGCACGCGCGGATCCGCGACAGCCGGAAGACATTGCCGGGCTTGCGGTCGCTGCAGAAGTACGCCGTGCACGTCGGTGGCGGAGTGAACCACAGGATGGGACTCGGTGACGCGGCATTGATCAAGGACAATCATGTTGCCGCCGCTGGTTCGGTGGTGGCGGCGCTCCGTGCCGTGCGTGAACTCGCGCCGGACATCGAATGCGAGGTCGAGGTGGACACCTTGACACAACTCGACGAGGTTCTTGCCGAGAATGTCGAATTGGTTCTGCTGGATAACTTTCCGTTGTGGCAAACTCAGATTGCCGTGCAGCGTCGGGACAGCTCGGCCCCCGGGACGAAACTCGAGTCCTCGGGCGGTCTGACAGTCGAGGTGGCTGCGGACTATGCCCGCACCGGCGTCGATTACCTGGCCGTCGGCGCTCTGACGCACTCGGTCACGGTGCTCGATCTGGGTCTGGACATGTAGATTTCGCGTTCGCGCTACCGTTCGGCGGTCAGGTATTGCGGAACTGCCGAACGGAGCGCACCCGTGACCGTCGCAACGGCCGGGTGCGATTCGGCACCGGCACGGTGCGCGATCATCGTCCGCCGCCGAATCGGCGTCGCGGCCAACCGCACTCCCGGTGGCGGGTCCACCGCGCCGAGTTCGGGTACCAGAGACACTCCCTGCCCCGCAGCCACCAGCGCGAGAACGGTGGCGAATTCGTCGATGTGATGGCGAATGCGCGGTGTGAAACCGGCGGATTGACACGCCCGGATGGTCATCGAGTGGCATGCGGTACCGGAGACAGCCGTGATCCACGCAGAGTCGCTGCACTCGTCGATCGTCGAGACGACGGAGGTCTCGTCGGACGCCAGATACACCGGTTCGCTGCACAGAGGGCGGCGAATCAGGCCGGCGTCCGGGATTCTCGGGACGAAGTCGTAGTCGTGTATCAATGCCAGATCCAACTCTCCGGCTCGGAGGGCGTCGGCGACGTCGGCCGGATCGATTTCCGAGACCATCGGTTCCAGCCCCGGGTGTTCGCGAGCGAGATTGATCAGTGCGGTCGGCAGTATGGAGCGCGCGGCCGTGGGAAATGTTCCGATCCGCAGTGGTCCGACGAGTCCGTGGCGTACGTCGACGAGTTCGCTCGATGCCTGTTCGAGACGTTGGAGAATGGCTTCGGCATGGTCGGCCAGATTCACGCCGGCCGGCGTCAACCGGACTCGTCGACCGGTTCGCTCGAGCAGCGGGACGCCTGCCTCGCGTTCGAGTATCGAGAGTTGTTGCGAGACCGCCGACGGACTGTACGAGAGCGCTTGTGCCACCGCGACGATGGTGCCGCGGAGTGCGAGCTCGCGCAGCAGTCGTAGGCGCCGAACATCGAGCATCGGCTCAGCTTACGCTCGATCTCGAATCTGTGAACTAGACCTGCAGTATTGAGCCCGTCAGGCTGAGGTACATGATTTCGTCACCGCCGTTGGCCGGCATCTACGTACCTCTGATCACCCCGTTCGACATCGACGGCAGTCTCGCCGAGGCGGCGCTCGAACGTCTGGCCCGTGACGTACTCACCGACGGCGCCACCGGCGTCGTCGCCTTGGGTACGACGGCCGAGACCGCGACGCTGAGTCAGGACGAGCGAGACGCCGTGGTCACCATCTGCGCCCAGGTGTGCCGCGAGTTCGATGCGTCGCTGATAGTCGGCTCCGGGAGTAACGACACCGGCGGTAGTGTCGCTGCGCTCTCCGCCTTGGCTCGGTGGCCGCAGGTGCGTGCTGCACTGGTTCCCGTTCCGTACTTCACTCGGCCGTCGGCGGCAGGGGTGATCGAACACTTTCGCCGTCTCTCGGAATCGAGCCCGGTGCCGGTTGTCGCCTATCACGTTCCGTACCGGACTGCGTGTGATCTCGATGCGCAGACGCTGGCCGAGGTGGGGCGGTTACCGTCGGTGGTGGGAGTGAAGTACGCCGCCGGTTGTGTCGACGAAGCGTTGGTGGCGTTGTGCGCAGATCTTCCGCCGGCGTTCTCCGTGTTGGCAGGAGACGACGCATTTCTCGTTCCGTTACTGGCGCTCGGGGCTACCGGCGGGATTCTCGCGTCGGCGCATCTGTCCACCCGCTCGTACGTCGAAGCTGTCGATCTCTGGCAGGCGGGGGAGGTGGCTTCCGCCCGGGCGCTCGGCCGTCGGTTGGCGATGCTGTCCCGCGCGGTGTTCGCGGCCCCGAACCCTACGGTCGTCAAGGGGGTTCTCCACGCGCAAGGTCGAATTCCGACGGCAGATGTCAGATTGCCGCTTCTGCCTGCCGAACGATCGGACATTGTTCGGGCGTCGAGTCTTGTGCTGCGATCAGCGTGAACACGGGGATTGCTTATCCGCTCCGAGTTCGTCGCGTGTGGTTTTCGCTGTCCGGAAATGACAGGACTTACGCTCGCCCTGGTCTGTTTTCGCCATAGGGATGGCGAGTGTCGGGTGTCACACTTGGGAGGTTCTCAGGGCCGTTGTGCCTCTGTAATCGTGCCAAGCGGATGGAGGTCGTTTTCATGACCGCAACCGAATCTCTCGCAGGTTCACAACTACTCACCGAAGTGATCGTCGGCGGGCTTCAAGACCCGTTTCCGAAGTACGACGAGCTGCGTGAGCTCGACGAAGGTGTCCACTGGTCGAACGAACTGAACGCGTGGTTCGTCACCAGAGCATCGGACCTGCGTGCGATGGGTGACGATCCAGACACGTACTCGAACGACATGGCGGCTGTCACCGGCGCCAACGCACACAACCCGGCCGACCCCGTTGAGGTCAAGTACGCGGAGATCGCCGACAAGTTCCTCTTCTTTCTGGACCCGCCCGAGCACACGGCAGTTCGATCGATTTTCCGTCATGCGTTCACTCCGCAGGCCATCAAGGGGTGGCGTCCTACCGTGGAGCAGATCGCGGACGATCTGCTAGCGGAATACGACTACGGCGATCAGGTCGATTTCATGGAGCGGCTGGCCGCGAAAATCCCCATCGAAGTCATCGCCACCATTCTCGGCGTCCCGCGCGAGGACTTTCCGATGTTCGCCACGTGGACCGACGCGCTCTCGCTCTCCACTGATCCGTCAGTGCAGGGCGAGGCGCGCACGGCGGCGATCTACACCGCGGTCGAACTCATCGACTACATGGATGCCATCGCGGTCGACCGCAAGAAGAATCCGAAGGACGACTTGATCTCGCTGATCGTGAACACCACGGCGGAGGACGGGAGCGCGATCGACCACAAGACGGCGCTCTCGCAAGCCGTTATTCTGCTGGCGGCAGGCAACGACACCACCACCAACTTGCTCGGTAACGGAATCTCGATCCTCATCGACCGGCCGGAACTCAAGACCAGACTTCTCGAGGATCCGAAGCTGTTCCCCAAGACCGTCGAAGAGATCCTGCGCTTCGACCCTCCGTTCCACCTGGATTTCCGCAAGGCCGCCCGTGATCACGAGCTCGGTGGCCGCGAGATCAAGGCGCAGACCCCGGTATTCCATCTGATCGCCGCCGCCAATCGGGATCCACGAGAATTTCCGGACCCGCTCGTTTTCGATATCGATCGTAAGAACAAAAGGCACATGTCATTCAGCCACGGCATTCACTTCTGTGTCGGTGCTCCGCTGGCAAGGATGGAAGGTGCGGTCGGTCTGGAACGAATCCTCAAGAAGTTCCCGGGAATCACGCACGGATCGAGCGAGCCGACGAGAAAGGTGACGAACGTGGTCGCTCGCGGTTGGCAGCACCGACCGGTGACCCTCGAACGCTGATCCGCCGCAGCGAGACCGTCTGTGCCCATACCCGTTCTACCGCGTTCTGGAGACACGATGCCCCCGTCACCCCTGGATTTGTCCGATACTCGCCTGCATATTCTCTACGGTAGTCAAACCGGTGGGGCGCAGCAGTTGGCCGACGACGCAGCAGCACTTGCTCGTGTTCGCGGAATCGACACCGAGACAAGGACTCTGAATTCAGTGAATCTTGATGCCCTGGCTTCGATGAGCAGGGTGTTGGTGGTGACTTCCACCTACGGGGAGGGTGAAATGCCCGACAATGCCCAACTGTTCTGGGCTGCGATCGAAGAGGAATCGTCACGCCGTTTCGACGGTCTGGATTACGCGGTTCTGGCGCTGGGCGACTCCGACTACGAGCAGTTCTGTCAGGCGGGCCGAAGTATCGACGAACGGCTCGCGGAGTTGGGCGCTGTGCGGCGAGCATGCCGACTGGAATGCGATCTGGATTACGAGGACGTTGCGCCGCCGTGGCTCGAATCGACCTTCGCGGCCTTGGTTCCCGAGCGTGCCGGCTCCGAAGCTACCCTGGCCGACCCCGAGGTCAGGTCGGTGCGGCAGTGGACGGCGAAGAATCCGTTCCGGGCTCGTGTGCTGGAAAATCGTCTACTCACCGGACCGGGATCGGACAAGGAAGTACGTCATCTGAGTCTCGATCTGGCAGGCGGCGGCTTCGAGTATGTCGTCGGTGACGGACTTTCGGTAGTTCCGGTCAACGACCCGGTTCTGGTCGACGCCGTGCTGTCGGTTCTGGCTCCTGCGGCAAAGTCCGACACCCACTTGCGCGAAGAACTGGCAACGGGATACGAAATCAGTACCCCGTCCAGGGCGTTGATCACTTGGGTGGCCCAGCGATGGCCCGAGCGGGCGGAGCGGGAGGTTCTCGACAGCGGCGGCCCGGAACGGGCGGCCTGGTTATGTGGGAAAGACGTGGTGGACCTGATTTCCGGCCTTCCGGAGGATCTTCGTCCGACGCCGACGGAACTCCTGGCGGTGCTGCGACCGCTGCAGGATCGGACCTACTCGATTTCGTCGGCTCCGTCTGTTCACGGGGACCGGGTACACCTGACCGTTGCCGTCGTTCGATACCGCGGCGGTGGCCGTGATCGTGCCGGGGTGTGCTCGACCTATCTGGCCGATCGATCACCGGTCGGATCCACGGTCGGTGTGTTTCTGGCCGGAAACAACGAGTTCCGGCTACCGGAAGACAATTCCGTGCCGGTGGTGATGATCGGACCGGGGACGGGTATCGCACCGTTCCGGGCCTTCCTGCAGGAGCGAGCGGCGGCGAACGCTTCCGGGCGCACGTGGTTGTTCTTCGGTGACCGGACTCGTGAACACGATTTTCTCTATCAGCCCGACCTGTCGGGGTGGACACACGATCGCACCCTCGATCGCCTCGACGTCGCCTTCTCCCGCGATCAGGAAGAGAAGGTGTACGTCCAACACCAGATGCGTGAGCACGGGAAAGAGCTCTTCTCCTGGCTCGAGGAAGGTGCTTACGTGTATGTGTGCGGGGACGCCGAACGCATGGCGAAGGACGTCGAGATCGCGCTCGGGGACATAGTGGCCGAGCACGGCGGCTTTTCCGACGGTGATGCCGCGGCGTACCTCGACGACCTACGCCGCAGTGCGCGCTACCGTCGCGACGTCTACTGATTCCCGACAACTCCGTACCTGTCGCGTCGTGCGTGTCTGCGGCGTGCCTATGCCATCCGACGCGTCGACCGCGGGCGGCATCTCTCGCGTCCAGACGCCGGACTCTCGGTGGCATCTGCCGGTCGGATGACCAATACCGGAGCGATGTTCCGCTGAATGCACCTACCTTCCAGGAGATGTGGAAACGATGACGACGGAATCCGTGACATCGGCGACCGACCCTTCGTCGCCGGCCGGTCGCCCAGGGCCGGTCGGCTATCGAGAATTGTTGGCCGCCGGGTATGCGAAGTACGTCGAGGGCGTACTGGTCGCGGTAGGTGGATTCTTCGAAATGTGCTCGGAAACAGCCGCTGCCGCTGTTCGCAGGCCCCCGCAGTGGAAGGAGTTCTTCCTGATGGCATGGTTCATCGTGCGGGTGGCGCTGGTCCCGACGCTGTTGGTTGCGGTCCCGTTCACCGTTTTGGTGGTGTTCACTTTGAACATTCTTCTCGTCGAGTTCGGTGCAGCCGACATGTCCGGAGCAGGAACGGGTTTGGGTGCTGTGACGCAGATCGGCCCGTTGGTGACCGTGCTGATCGTGGCGGGCGCCGGAGCTACTGCACTGTGCGCAGATCTGGGAGCGCGCACGATTCGTGAAGAAATCGACGCCATGCGCGTGCTGGGGATCGATCCGATTCACCGTCTGGTCGTCCCGCGAGTGCTCGCGTCGACCGTGGTGGCGTTCCTGCTCAACGGATTGGTGGTCGTCATCGGTCTGGTCGGCGGCTTCTTCTTTTCGGTGTACATCCAAAATGTGACTCCCGGAGCATATGTCGCATCCTTGACGTTGTTGACCGGCCTGCCTGAAGTGATCATCTCGATGGTGAAGGCGACGTTGTTCGGGCTCGTCGCCGGGCTGGTGGCCTGCTATCGCGGTTTGACCGTCAGAGGCGGCCCCAAGAGCGTCGGGGACGCGGTGAACGAAACGGTCGTGTACTCATTCATCGCCTTGTTCGCCATCAACGTCGTGGTGACGGCGATCGGCGTCAAATTCGGAACGGGAAGCTGACGTGGCAACTACTTCACATCCGGGAGCGGCCAATGCCCTCCGCCTGCTTCGAGCGCCTGGCCGACTGCTCGAGGGCGCCGGTCGTCAGGCCGTGTTCTTCTTCGACACCGTTCGTTACATGCCGCATGCGGCCAAGAGCTACAAGAAGGAAACTGTTCGACTGATCGCCGAGATCGGTATGGGCAGTGGAGCTCTCGCAGTCATCGGTGGGACAGTGGTGATCGTCGGATTCATGACCCTCTCGGGTGGGTCGCTGCTGGCGATACAAGGGTTTTCCTCGCTCGGCAACATCGGTGTCGAAGCGTTGACGGGTTTCTTCGCGGCATTCATCAACGTGCGAATCGTGGCCCCCGTCATATCGGGGATTGCGTTGGCCGCCACCATCGGTGCCGGCGCCACAGCGCAGGTCGGGGCCATGCGGATCTCCGAGGAGATCGATGCGCTCGAGGTCATGGGTATCCGCAGTCTTTCGTATCTGGTGTCCACCAGGCTGATGGCCGGACTGATCTCGATCGTGCCGCTCTACTCGATGGCAGTCCTGATGTCCTTTCTGGCCTCGAGATTCACCACGACCATCGTCTACGGACAGTCGAGTGGGGTCTACGACCACTACTTCGCCACCTTCTTGCGTCCGGCGGATCTGTTCTGGTCCTTCCTGCAGGCGATCATCATGGCCTTGGTGGTGATGATGATTCATTGTTACTACGGATTCAATGCCTCCGGCGGACCCGCCGGTGTGGGGGATGCAGTCGGACGCGCCGTGCGGACCTCGTTGATCGCCGTCGTCATGGTGACGCTGCTCGGCTCGCTCGCAATCTACGGAACATCCGGCAACTTCGATCTGGCGGGATAGACGTGAAAGACGAACGTACATCGAGGCGGAAGTATCGCCAGGTGCCGTACAAGAGTGCCGGCGCGGCAATGGTGACGGTGCTGGTAGCGACGATCGTCGTGTGTTTGATCCAGTTCCGCGACGGCTTCAGCGACAAGGTGCAGGTCACCGTGGTCTCCGATCGCTCCGGCCTGGTGCTCGACACCGGAGCGAAGGTGCAGGTTCGCGGTGTGCTGGTGGGCCGGGTGGCCGGGGTGGACGAGAAGGACGGCAAGGCGGTCCTACGGCTGGACCTTGATCCTGCTCGGGTCGATGACATTCCGGACGACGTCAGCGCCCAGATCAAGTCGACCACGGCGTTCGGAGCGAAGTACGTCCAACTCGATGTTCCGAGAAAGCCTGTTTCACAGCCTATTGCGGCCGGTGCTGTGATCACCTCGACCAATGTCACCACAGAGGTCAACACTCTGTTCGAGAATCTGAACTCGGTGATGACCAGTGTCGACCAGGTCAAACTCAACGCGATACTGAGCGCATTCTCGGACGGCCTGCGCGGACGCGGTGCGGCGCTCGGTGACACGATGGTCGGCGCGGGCCAGTTGCTCGACGCCCTCCAACCGGTGCTGCCGACGATGCAGCGTGACTTCCGGTTGGCAGGCGAGGTCGCAATGACCTATGCGGATGCCGCACCTGACATCTTGGACGCGCTCGAGCGGTTCGAGGACACCGCGCGAACACTGACCGACATGCCGGACCAGTTCGCGGACGTGTTGGACGCGGCTATCGCCATGGGCGATTCCGGTCACGCACTGATCGCACCGTCGGTCGAGACATGGGTCGACGCCAACCGGTTGCTCGTGCCGACCACCGCCCTGCTGCACGAGTACAGCCCGGAGTACACCTGCATGATCCGGGACATGGTCACTGCGGCAGACACGATGGGGCGGACCGCGGGCGGTAACGGACGGTCGGGCATCATCGACGCCGCCCTCCTTGCGGGTGACAACCCGTACACCTACCCGCAGAACCTCCCGAAAGTTGCTGCTTCC
Source organism: Rhodococcus sp. 27YEA15 (assembly GCF_049739425.1). Classification (NCBI taxonomy): domain Bacteria; kingdom Bacillati; phylum Actinomycetota; class Actinomycetes; order Mycobacteriales; family Nocardiaceae; genus Rhodococcus; species Rhodococcus sp. 27YEA15. The sequence goes on along the minus strand of NZ_JBMHHW010000001.1, from coordinate 2,571,273 downwards.
GGCGGCCCGGGCGGTGCTCCGGGATGTTATGCGCCGATCACGCTCGACAACTACCCGGCACCGTATCTCGTCATGGACACCGGTGCGTCGATCGCCGACTCCACCACCGTGCGCGCCGCCGATCCCGGCTTCGTGGACTACGTGGTTCAAGCCGCCACCGGAGGAGCTCGATGAAGGGTATGACGTCCACCGTCGTCAAGTTCTCGCTGTTCGCGGTGGTGATGTTGCTGGTGACCGGGGGCCTGGTGGTGGTCTTCGGCAACGTGCGATTCGAGAATGCGTCGACGTATCGAGCCGAATTCGCCGACGTATCCGATTTGCGGACCGGACAGTTCGTGCGGATTGCGGGTGTCGAAGTAGGCAAGGTCAAGTCCGTCGCACTGCGGCCGGACGATCTCGTCGACGTCGAGTTCTCGGTGGACACCTCGGTTACCCTCACCGAGTCCACCGAGGCACTCGTGCGTTACGACAATCTGATCGGCGATCGGTTTCTCGAACTACGTCAAGGGTCCGGTTCTATCGTTGCGTTGGCGTCCGATTCGGCCATTCCGGTCGAACGGACGAGGCCGGCGCTCGATCTCGATGCTCTGATCGGTGGATTCCGGCCGCTGCTGCAGGCGCTCGACCCCGAACAGGTCAACGATGTGTCGGCCTCCCTGGTCGCCGTGTTCCAAGATCAGGGTGGCACGATCTCCGACATTCTCGCTCACACCGGCGCTTTGACGGCCACGCTCGCCGATCGGGACGCCTTGCTCGGGTCGGTGGTGTCCAATCTCAACGGCGCCCTGGGAATATTCTCCGAGCGTCAAGATCAGTTCGACGAGGGCGTGGACAAGCTGGCGCAGTTGATCTCCGGGTTGGGGGAGCAGAGCGAGACCATCGCGGCATCTCTTACGCACATCGACGCCTCGACCCGGACCGTGGCAGACCTTCTCGAACAGACCCGTCCGGACATCGCCGACGACATCGCACAGCTGGGGCGGGTAGCCGGGCAGATCAATCAGGACACCGACTACGTCGACGATCTGCTGTCCCGGCTACCGGTGATCTACGAGAAGCTCTCGCGGCTCGGACTCTACGGCGACTTCTTCACCTTCTACCTGTGCGACGTCACGCTGAAGGTGAACGGGCAGAACGGAAATCCCCAGTACGTCGATCTCATCGGACAACGCGCAGGAAGATGCGAATAATGGTGCGCCGCAAGATGAATCCCACAGCCAGAAACGGCGTGATCGGTATCGCCGTGGTACTGATGGTGGTCCTGGTCGGCCAGAACTTCCAGAGTCTGCCCTTCCTCTCCGGTGGCAACGTCTACCAAGCCAGGTTCACCGATACCGGCGGGCTGGCGGTCGGCGACCGGGTCCAGATTTCCGGTGTTCGGGTGGGCACGGTCGAAAATCTCGAGGTGGACGGCGACGCCGTACGAGTAGTGTTCGACGCCGGCGACCTCGAACTGGCGCGCAACACCACCCTCGAGATAAAGACCCAGACGCTACTAGGTCGAAAGTATCTGGCGGTGATTCCGGGAAACGGTGATTCGATGAGGCGTGGAGACGTGATCCCGTTGTCGCAGACGACATCTCCTTATCTTCTCACCGATTCTCTCGAGAACTTCACCACGACGGTCAGTGGCCTCGACACCAGAGCGATGACCGAGGCACTCGATACCCTCGGCTCGACACTCGATGCCGCGGCACCGAACCTGGGCGCCGCTCTCGACGGGCTCAGTCGGTTCTCCGCGTCCATCGGATCGAGGGACGAACTGGTGCGCAGTATGCTCGATCGCGCCGCGATGGTCTCGCAGGTACTGGCGGACCGTCACGAGCAGATGTACCGAATGGTCACGGACGGCAGTGCACTCTTCGCCGTACTCGCTGCCCGCCGGGACGCGATCGACACCGTGCTCGGTAACGTCACGGCGCTCACCGTTCAGGTCAAGGCGTTGATCGAAGAGAACGACCAGCAACTCGGGCCGGTGCTGGACCAGCTGAACACCACATTGTCGATTCTCGACAATCGCAAGGAGGACGTTCAGCGGGCGCTACTGCCGTTGGGGCAGTACGTCACCTCGCTCGGTGAAGCAGTGGCCGGTGGACCGTTCTTCAAGGCGTACGTGATGAACCTGCTGCCCGGCCAGTTCCTGCAGCCGTTCATCGACCGCGCGTTCCGCGACAAGGGCTTGGATCCCGAGTCCCTGGTTCCGGGAAACACGTCTTTCCCGACGTTGTGCGGTTACAACTCGTTGCCGGGAACCGTCCCGCCCGGAGGCACCGACCCACTTCCCGACCCCGGAGACTGTCCGCACGATTCACCTGAGAACACTCGATCGGAGCCGGGACGATGAAGCTCGGAAGGTTCGTCAATCGGAGGACGGTAGTGGGCGTGGCTGCGCTCGTCGTAGTGGCAGCAGCCGGTGTCGGTGCTTCGATGGTGTATCGAGATCGCAGTACGACGACTGTCGTCGCGTACTTCGAGAACACCAACGGCACGTTCGCCGGTGACAACGTCAAGATCATGGGCGTCGACGTCGGAAAGATCGATCGGATCGAGCCGGCCGGCGATCGGATGAAGGTGACCTTGCGTTTCGATTCGAAGTACGACGTTCCCGCTGATGCGAAGGCGGTGATCGTCTCGCAGAGCCTCATCTCGTCACGGGCGATACAATTGGTCGGAACTTATACCGGCGGAACGACTCTCGATGACGGCGCCGTCATCCCGCTCGAGCGGACCGCGGTTCCCGTCGAGTGGGACGACCTGAGAATTCAGCTGGAGAAGCTCGCATCTGCCATCGGTCCGAGTGTCGAGTTCCCGGACGGACCACTCGGCGGTCTGGTCGACGACGCCTCGCAGGCACTCGCCGGAAACGGGGAGTCGATCAACACGACGCTGCGCGAGATGGCCAGGGCGATGGATACGTTGGCCACCGGTAGCGACGACATGTTCACCACGATCCGAAACCTACAGCTTTTCGTGTCGGCATTGTCGTCGAGTGAGCGGCAACTGGCATCGTTCAATCGTGATCTCGCATCGGTGACCGGCGCGTTGACCGACACCGATGCCGAGTTGTCCACGGCGATGAAGGGCATCGATTCGATCACCGAACTGGTTCGCGACTTCGTCGACGAACATCGCGACGGGCTCGAGACGTCGGTCGCACATCTGACCGCGGTCACCACAGCGCTGGATCAGTCCAAGCCCGATCTCGAACAACTGTTACATGTCGGGCCCACCGCGTTTGCGAACTTCTACAACATCTATCAGCCCGCGCAGGGCACGTTGACCGGGGTAGTGGCCGTGACGCAGTTTCAGAATCCGATTCAATTCATTTGTGGTGCAATTCAATCTGCGGGCAGGTTGGGTGCCGAGGAATCTGCGCGAAAATGCGCCGAATATCTCGGCCCCACGTTGACGAGCTTGGAGATGAACTATCCACCTGTCGGGTGGAATGCTGCTGCGGGGGTGCAGGTAAGGCCGGAACAGATCGACTACAGCCGTGACTACCTTCGACCACCGGCGGGCATGCAGGACACAGATGTCCCCGGCGTGTTCACTTCGGCGCCGCCGGTGCAGGCGATCGCTCTCGGTGGGCTACTCGGACTGTCGGAGGGAATTCGATGAGCGCCGCACTGCGAGCCGGCGGTAGTCGGCGTCGGGTGATTCCGACGATCTTGGCAACAGTGGTGGCAGCATCGACAGCGAGTTGCGGGTGGGCCGGGGTGAACTCGCTCCCGTTGCCGGGCACCGAAGGCGTCGGTGAAGATTCGTACACCGTGACCATCGAGATGCCGGATGTTTCTGCGGTCCAACAGAACAGCCGCGTCCGAGTCAGCGACGTGACGGTCGGTACGGTCACCTCGATCAAGCTCGAGGACTGGCATGCGCTGGTCACCGTCTCGGTGAACGGCTCGGTGGTCCTTCCGGCGAACACCGTCGCGAAGGTCGGCCAGACCAGTCTGCTCGGCACCCTGCATCTGGAACTGGCACCGCCCTTGGGGGAAGCGCCGGTGGGCGCGCTCGCCGACGGTGATCGCATTCCGCTCTCGCGCGCCGGGCAGTATCCGACCACTGAACAGACACTCGCCTCGGTGTCGACGGTACTCAACGGCGGCGGATTGGGGCGACTGCAGGAGATCAACACCGAACTCAATGCGGCGATGAACGGACGCGAAGGTGAGATTCGATCGTTCCTGACCCAGCTCGACGTGTTCATCGCCGACGTGGACCGGCAGAAGAACGACATCATTTACGCCATGGACGGAATGGACCGTCTGGCAGCGGAAGTCGTCGGGCGGACCGACACGATGGAGACCGCTCTCGAGGCGATTCCGCCGGCTCTTGCAGTGCTCGCCGAACAGCGAGAACAGCTTGCCAGGGCAATCGGGTCGATCGGCGGTTTTGCCGACGTATCCCATCAGGCGCTTTCGCGAAGTTTCGACGACATCGCCGCAAACCTCGGTCATCTCGGTCCGGTGATGCGTGAGATAGCCGACGCCGGTCCGGCCCTTCTGGACGGGCTGGACGTGATTCCGGCTTTTCCGTGGTCTGCGGACGGAATCGAGAAGTTCATTCGTGGTGACGCCGGAAACCTCTCCGCGGTCATCGATCTGACTCTCGGTCGGATCGACAACGGCCTGCTGCAGGGCACTCCGTTCGACGCCAGTCTCACTGCGATCGAAACGGCGATGGGCCGCACCGAGGGGCGTCAGCCGTCGCCGTCGACCACTACCAACCCGCTGACTGCACCAGGTGGTCCGTTGATCGATCGGGGAGAACGATGATTCTGTCCACCTTCGTCAAGTTCCAGTTGGTGGTGTTCACCCTACTGACCGTCACCGCGGTCGGTGCGATGGCGATCTTCTACATGCGGATCCCGTCGATGGTGGGCATCGGTCGTTACACGCTCTCGGTCGAGTTGCCGACGACCGGCGGGTTGTACAAGACCGGAAACGTCTCGTACCGAGGTGCCACGGTAGGCCGGGTCGCCGGAGTGGACCTACGTGAGGGCGGCGTGATCGCAACCCTCGACATGGATTCCGCCGTCAAGATTCCGGTAGCAGCCCGCGCCGAGGTCCACAGCCGGTCCGCGATCGGCGAACAGTACGTCGATCTCGTCGCGGACATCGCCGAGGGCCCGTACTTCGGCAATGGTGACGTGGTGCCCGAGAGTCGGAGTTCGGTTCCGCAGGACATCGCGCCGTTACTCGACACCGTCAGCGCCAGTCTCGAGGCAATTCCAGAGGACAAGCTGCGTGATCTTCTCGACGAGGGATATGCGGCGTTCAACGGTACCGGTCGTGACATCGGCCGAATTCTGGACTCGGCTTCGACGTTGACGACCGGCGCACTCGATACTCGACAGGAGATCGTCGATCTCGTCGTCGATGCGGAACCGGTACTTCGCTCCCAACAGCAGAGCAGCGCCGCGATCGCGGGGTGGGCGCGAAACGTCGCCACGCTGGCAGGCGAGTACCGCATCGGTGATCCGGCACTGCGCGGCATCCTCGATGTGGCGCCATCGGCTGCGCGGGAGATGACCGCGATGTTCCAGTCGCTTTCGCCCACCGTGCCACTGCTGCTTGCCAATCTGACCAGTCTCGGGCAGGTGGGGGTGACGTACAACGCCTCCCTGGAGCAGGTGTTGGTGATTCTCCCGCAGGCGATGAGCATGCTGACCACGATCGGCACTCCCAATCGGGCGGACGACGGCCGAGCTTATCTGTCCTTCAACCTCAACCTCAACAACCAGCAACCGTGCACCACCGGTTTCCTGCCCGCTTCGGAGCGTCGCGGCGGCGCCGCGCTCGATTCCCCGACCCGGACCGCCGACCCGATCTACTGTGCACTGCCGCAGGATTCGCAGATCGATGTTCGGGGTGCGCGCAATCTCCCGTGCATGGACACTCCGGGCAAGCGGGCACCCACCGTCGTGATGTGCAAGAGCGACGAGCAGTATCAGCCCAAGGGCACCAACCCGTGGATCGGCAATCCGACGCCGACTTTCGACAATCCACTGGCCGACGAGGCGAATCGGATGTTCACGCCGCCTCCGTCGCCACCGAGCACTCGACAGGTGGCTGTGGCGGATTCCACGTCGTCTGACGGTCGTTACACCGGTGACGACGGAAACTCCTACGTCCTGCAGGATCCCGTCTCGGCCGGAGTTCGGTCGTGGCAGGACTTGATCGGAGGCCGATGACCGTCACACGGGGTCTCGACAAGGACGAACCGGATCTCGACAATGGTGCGGACGCCGTCGGAGCTCGACACCGAAGCTGGATAGTAAGGCTTGGGACCGTGCTGTTCGCGGTGGTGGCAGTGTGCGCAGTGCTCGCCGCCGTGGTGATGGGCGTGGACCGATTTCAGGCGCATGCGGTTGTGCGCGCCGATTCTGCCGCCGTCGATGCCGGGACGGCAGCGGTGACGAGGTTGATCAGCGCGTCGTACACCGATGCCGACGTGGCCGCGCAGATTCTGAGCCAGGCGACGGGTGTCTGGGCGCAGGAGTTCGAACCCAACGCATCGCAGTTCGAAGCTGTTCTGGCGCAGTCGCGTACGCAGGCCGACGGCGAAGTCGTGACCGCGGCGGTGGAGAGGCGAGATGACGACGGAAGTCGCACGTTGCTGATCGCAGCCGTGTCGACGGTCAGCAATGTCGCCGGGGCGAAGGACGAGGGTCGTATGTGGCGGCTCCGTGTGACGGTGAAGGAGGTGGACGGTACATGGAAGATCTCGCGGATCGAACCGATCGTGTGACGGCGCGGTGGGCACTGCCGTTGGCCGGCGGCGCGAGTGCGCTGATGCTTGTCGGAGCGCTGTTGGCAGGATTTTTCACGATCGGGCCGGATCGACAGCAACAGAACAATATTCGCGATCTGGGGGCGGCCTCCGGTGACATGGCGGTTCGCGTGCTGACGTACCGGGCGTCGCAGGTCGAGGATGACATCGCGGCGTCCACGGCACTGCTCACCGGTGACTTTCGAGACTATTTCATCGGGTACACCGCGGCGACGGTGATCCCGCAAGCTCGCCAGTTGCAGATTTCGACGACGTGGAAGGTCGTCGACAGTGCAGTTGTGCAGGCTGACGTCGACACCGCCACCACCCTCGTGTACCTGGACGGGCAGACGTTCAGGAACGATCGACCCGACCCGATCGACATGGTGAGCAGTCTGCGCCTGCATCTGGTTCGAGTCGACGGGAATTGGCTCATCGACGGATTGGACGCCTTGTGAGTATCGATGTGGATCCGAGCATCGACCCGGAGTGGCCGAGCGAGGTCGACGAGTCGGATGTCTCGGACGGACAGACGGAGTCGGGCCGGTCGTCGCGGCTTCGCCGGATCCCGTCGCGGCTTCGCCGGATCCCGCCACGGTGGTGGGCGGTGCTGGGTGCCTCGGTCCTGGCCGTGCTCTTGGCGGCGTCGATTGTCGTACTTCATGTTCTGCATACTCGCGCCCTCGACCGGGATCGGCAGGTGATCGATTCTGCGCGTTCAGCCGCGGCGATCCTACTGACGGTGGACCCGGCCGAGACACGTCGTTATGCCGAACAGGTCCTCACCGTGACCACGGGCGAGTTCCACGACGAATTCGATCGACGGCAGTCCGATGTTGCTTCCCTGCTTGCCACCGGTGCGGGAATGACGCAGGCGCAGGCTCTCGAAGCAGGGATATCCGAATGGACCGACGGTGCGACGGCGATCGTCCTGGTGACCGCACGCACAAGCCCTGAGTCCGACGGTGTGGCCGTCGTCCGCCCCGACGACGGGACGGACGGAACCCGCACCGTGCGGCTGCGGATGACGATGACGGAGTCGGGCGGCACTTTCAAGGTTTCGCAGGTGGTGATCGTATGAGCCGACGTCGCAGGACCTGGCAGTGCATCTCGGTGGTGCTCGCCGTCGTCGTTGCCACAACGTGGTTCCTCCACGTTCGCCCCGCGCATCGTGACGAACACGCTCGTGACACGCTACCTGCGATGACAGCGCTGGCTGTGTCCCGCATGCTCACGTACGCGCCGGAGACCGTCGCCGATGATCTCGAGGCTGCCGCTCGGGGGCTCGGCGGAACATTTCGCCGAGAGTTCGAGGAGTACAGCAGGTCTGCCGTGATTCCGTTGTCGACCGAGCGGTCGGTCGCGCAACGCGGCGACGTCAAAGGTGTTGCCCTGGAAAGCGTGAACGGCGATGATGCGGTTGCCGTCGTCTACGTCGACCAGACCACCGTCTCGGTCGATCGCACGGAGCCCCGGACGGTGCAAACCGTAGTGCGAGTCAGGGTCCACCACGACGGGAACCAGTGGCTGCTGGTTTCTTTCGATCCGATCTTCTGAGCACGCGAGTCACTGGCTGGATTCGGTAACGAGGCGGCAATCGGGTGCATTGTCATCAGACGCGAGATCTGTTCAGCCCGAACCGAATTGTGGTGTCAAGGCTTGGTGGTGGTGCGCTGTAGTTCGAATCATTGTTGTTACCAGAGGATTCGGGCTGCACTCTCGTCGTGCTGAGGGTGGAGTTCGAATCGTCACGGAAACAGGAGCGACGCGATGAACGTGATCAAGCCCTCGATGATGTCGACCAAATCGATGCGCATGAAATCTCTCCGGGGATGAGTGGGGCGAGTTCGAATGTCACGGTGACGACCGCGTGCTTGATCAACCGTACCCCGCGCGGCGCTGTCCGGCAGTCAGTTGTCGAAATCGAGGAGTCGGATGTCGGCGACAACGTGATCCGTTAGCGGGCAATTGCGTCGAAGCCCCGCCAGTGACGGCCCGCTTTGCTACCGTCACGAAACAGACGTCGACTGGATGTAGAGGAGTTGGATCTCACGCGAGATGCGCATCGGTAGCGAAGTTCCGCTGACGACGGGTTCGTTCAAGTCGTTGTTGAGAATGCTGGGTTCACTGGTGGCCGACGAGTCCGTCGTCGCCGACAATCCCGAGCGGATTCTTCATCGTGTCGTGACCTGCGACCCTGGAGCCGGCCTCGACCTCCGAGCGGGCGACATGGTTCTGGCGATCGGCCATCGTCCCGACGGAGCGGAGTTCGACGAGCTTCTCGCCCAGGCCGCCGATCGTCGGTGCGCTGCGGTGGCGTGTCGTGTTCTCGATCGATCCGAGCACGATCTTGTGGCCGAACTGTCGAAGAGGCATAAGTTGTGCCTGCTGGCCCTACCTTCTGGTGTTCGCTGGGAGCGACTGCAGACCATCGTGGAGTCTGCCCTCAACACCGCCGATTCGCGATCGGCATTTGCACACGGGCTGCCGTCGTCGTCGGAATTGTTCGCACTGGCCGATATGGCTGCGACCATTCTCGACTGCCCGGTGATCATCGACGACGACCGGATGGAAGTGATCGCCTATTCGCAAGCTGACGACGAGATCGACGATGTCAGGCGGCAGTCGATAGTGGACCAGCGGCCGCCACTGGAAATTCGCGAGTGGTGTGAGGATGCCGGGGTTTTCCGACAGCTCGCCGACGACGGCGGGCCGGTCGCGGTGGACATTCCCGGCGCCGGCCAGAGGATTGTCTCCGCGATCAGGGCCGGGAGACAAACATTGGGCTTCATCTGGGCGATCAGTACCTCGGGCTCGGTCGAACCCGGCGCGATGTCGGTGTTGACCGAGATCGCGGAGCGTGCCGCGCAAGTGATGATCAGAGCGCAGCTGCAGAGCTCAGGTCAGCCGGAGTGGTATGCCCGGTCGTATCTGTTACGAGAAGTGATTCGAGGAAAGATCGATCCGGACGAATTGGTAGGGCATCTCGACGTCTCGGAGATCCGTCCGTCGAGGCTGGTGGCCTTCCGATTCACCGATCCGGAAACACAGGGGGAGCTCTTCCGAACCGCAGTGCTCTCTCTGGTCGCCTTCGAGATGGAGGTGTCCAAGAGGCGGACCACTCCGTTGGTTATCGGAGATTTCATTGTGGTTCTGGTACCGGATTCCGGTTCTGCGGCGCTGCCCAAGGAAGTGGAATGGGCAGATTTGGTGATTGCTCGCGCGACGAGAAGGTTCGCGGTGTCGATTCAGGCGGCCGTGGGATCGGAGATCAGTGCGCTGAGCACGTTGCCGAGCAAATTCACCGAGTTGTATCGAGTTTTCGACGCCGTGGAGTACACGCCCGAGCGTGCGGTGACGACATTCGACGCGGTCAAATCGAAGATGATGCTGTCGTGCCTGGACGAGTTCATCAGTACGAATGTCGACCTCTTCGATCGGCGTCTGGAAGAGCTTTCGCAGGCCGATCTGCTTCGAGGGACGGAGTACGTGATGACTTTGCACCGGTATCTCCAGTTCGGATGCGATCTGACAACAACTGCCCGGAGTCTGTTCGTCCATCGAAATACGCTGAAGTACCGGATGGCGCGGATCAGCGAGATGTGTGCGATCGATTTCGACGATCCGGACGAGCGTCTGGTCGTCCAACTGCAAACTCGGCACTATCTCAAGGTGATGCACGAGACGGCGGATTCCGGATAGCGCCGGATCGCCGGCCGCCGGGTTCACGGCCTCGCGGGGATGCGCACCTTCTGAACGAAAGATTCGCTGGCTGTTTGCACAGTACTTGCCAGAAGAAGCGTCGGCCGGCGCCCTGGCGCGATGTCATTGCGGACACCAACACATTGTGGTGTCGCTCTGCATGTTAGCGTTGATATGCACGTCGGACGTGTCTGTCTCTTGATGATCGCTGCGTTCGACTATAGGACTAAGGTCTTGATTCGACCTGAGCGGTGGATGTCGGTACGGTTACGCGAGACCGGGTGAATCGCCCAAATTTCGCCGAACGAGGTGATTGAAGTATCTACTATCTGTAAAAAGATAGCCAGATTCCACAGGTGCGAGTCGGATGAGGCCTAGATTAAAACCTTCCTTCGGCATTCGTGCGATGGATGGCATGCAGGTTCGCGTCGCCCGTATCTTCTTGGCGGCATCGAGCGTCGGCTACTTCCTGGGCGTCATCCCCGATGCTCTTCAGCCGGACGTGTCGAAAGGCAACCTGACGCTGGGCTTCGTCGCGATGGCGCTCTGGATCGCTGCGTGGGTGACAGTTCTGCGAAAGAAGCCCGGACCCACAGCCATGGCCTGGTACCAGTTCTTTGCCATAGCTCAGGCGATCGTGTTCCTGGCATCCATGCACGAGCAGGATGGACAAATTGCCAGTGTCGTCTCGTTCGCATTTCTGGCAATGTACGTCCGCGCATTCAATCCGGTGAGGGCGGGGCGACTGATTCTCGGACTGATGACTCTCGCAGTTCTGGCCGCTGTTGCGTTGTCGCCGACCGGTCTTCCCTACGAAATGTATTTCGTGTTCGCTCTCGTGATGATCGGTGCCGGCGAAATGTTCGGAATGGTCACCGGACACCTGATTTCGGCGGCTACAGTCGATCCCTTGACCGGTATCTTGAATCGGGCCGGTTGGGAACTGGCGGTCGCGAAGCTCGAATTACCCGACGAGAATTCGGAAAACCACATCGCGGTACTGGCACTCGACGTCGACAACTTCAAAGCGATCAACGACATTCACGGCCACCACGTAGGCGATGAGGTCCTCATCGACATCACCCGAGTGCTGCTGGCGCATGTTCCGGAGTCGGCGGTGTTGGCCAGAATGGGCGGCGACGAGTTCGCGATCTGTGCCAGCGTTCATCGCGCGAGAAGTCTGGAGTCCTTGCGTGGTGACGTTTCCTCGTGGATACCGACCGTGAGTGTCGGTATCTCCGGAGTCGAACCACTCGAGAGCGACGTGAAAGCAGCACACAAGCGAGCGGACTTGAATCTGTACGAAGTCAAGCGGGCCCGGCGGAAGCCTCATCCGTGAGGGGCGCGAGTAACGTCCTGGCATTACGGATGACCGAATGACCGTCGTACCGGGCGTGGTCGGGAGGGGACGATAGTGCCGACCAGGGTTGTGCTACCCCTCGGTAGTCGCTCGAACAGGCGAATGCAGGTCAAGGTGGCTCGCATTTTTCTCACGATGTGCGCCGCCGGCTACCTCGTTTCGTTGATCGGAATCGTGTTCGGTCGCGGGATTGCGAACAACGAACCGCGGTTTGTCCTCGTCGCTTTCGGATTCTGGGCAGTCGCGTGGCTGCCGTTCGCGACAAGATCGACGCAAACGACGGGGATGAACATATTTCTGTTCTGCGCGACAGCGCAGATCATGGTGCTCCTGGCATCGCTGCGTCAGCCAGGCGGGCTGGTCCTCGGGTTGGTGTCGGTCATGTTCCTCGCGATGTACGTGCGCGCATTTCATCGAGTGCGCACCGGGCGGATTATCGTCGCTCTGACGGCGATCGGTGTCCTGGTCGCGTTGGCGATCTCGGACCTCGACCTCCCGGTCGAGACGTACCTGGTCTTCGTGGGCAGTACCGTAGCGTCCGGTGAAATGGCGGGAATGATCTCGAAGTACCTGATTTCCGTCGTCAGTGTGGATCCGCTGACGGGAGTTCTCAACCGGGCCGGCTGGGAGTCAGCTGTTGCCAAAGTGGTCCTTCCCCCGGAACATCCGGACACGCAGATCGTGGTCATGGCTCTCGACGTCGACAACTTCAAGGCCGTCAACGACGTGTACGGACATCACGTGGGCGACAAGGTTCTGGTGGACATCACCGACGTTCTCTGCGCCCGGCTACCGGTCTCGGCAGTGCTTGCTCGTCTCGGTGGCGATGAATTCGCCGTCTGTTTTTCGGCGAACAGCGCTCGCTCACTCGAGTTTCTGCGTGCGGACGTGTCGTCCTGGATACCAGCGGTCAGTGTGGGTATCTCCCGGGTCGAACCGATGGAACTGGACGTCACTGCGGCGCACCGGCGTGCGGATCTCAATCTCTACGAGGTGAAACGCGCACGACACAGTGGAGAACACTGACCCGGCGCCGATGCGTGCGGGGCACCGCAACGCCGTCGGGGCGAGGAAGAGGTACGGGTTCCGCTCGATCCGCAGCGGATCGTGTCCGTCAACGCCGTCCCCACCTACGGCAGCACCGACTTCCTGCCGACCTCGATGACCGGTGCCGTAGATCTGATCGGTGATTGCGGGACGGGCCTACGTCGGTTGACCAGCGCGGGCTGACACTGTGTGACCGGGGTCCGGCCGGTGTGCGCTGTCGAATATCTCGCCTTGGCGCGCGCTGCTTTGCTCTGCTCGAGAGTTCGGTGGAGGCGCTCGTCGCGGGCCGTACCGCCGTTGTGGTGGCGCATCGCCTCAGTCAAGCGGCGATAGCCGACGTGGTGGTGGTCATGACGACCGGATCGTCGAGAGTGGTACGCACGCCGAGTTGGTCGCGGCCGGGGGACGACGGTACAGCGAACTGTGGCAAGCCTGGTCCGCGTATCGGCGACGTGCGGTAGACGGAGAGCTCACTCCGGCAACTGGCGACATATTGTCCATATTGTCGCTATATTGCACGTGCGGGTTGTCCCCGCTCCGGATGGCAGTGGAGTGTCCGGAAAATCGAAAGGTGTACTGAAGTCTTCATGTTGTTCATCGGAATTATCCTGTTCGGAATGATCGCCGGTGGAGCCGCTCAGATGATTCTCGGAAAGAACGCGAGATCTGTCGATTGGACTCTGGCGTTTGTCGCGGGCCTCGTGGGATCGCTGGTCGGTGGTCTGGTTGTCAGTCTGATCGCAGGTGACGGGATCAACCTGAGGCCCAGTGGCATCATCGGATCGGTCCTCGGGGCCGTCGTGGTGACAGCTGTGTGGTATCGAGTCAGATCGACGAAATCGGTTTCCTGACAATCGGTTCGCATCAACCGATCCGGCAGTGCGTTGTCGATGGACAGATACCTCGGTTCAGAGGTGCGGGGGACGAGCGTCGGTTCAGCGGTGACGGGCAGGTGCGCGCCGGGCTATGCCGGTTCGTCAGTGGCGCACGATCGCGTCCGATCCCGGCATCCACACATTTCCGGGTTCGTTCCATCCGAGTTGTTTGACGAGCTTGCGGGCTGCGCGTCTGTTCCGGCCGATCAACCGATCCACGTACAGCCTGCCGTCGAGGTGATCGGTTTCGTGTTGAAGGCATCGTGCCAGGTAGCCGGTCCCTTCGACCGAGACCGGGTTGTTCTCGATGTCGACCCCGACAACGCGTGCCCAGTCGGCTCGGCCCGTCGGGTAGGTCACACCGGGTACGGACAGGCACCCTTCCAGCTCGTCCGGCTCCGGCATGGTCTCGGGTATTTCCGAGGTTTCCAGTACCGGATTGACGACGTGACCTCGATGTCGTGTTCCGCCGTCGACGAGGTCGTAGACGAACACGGACCGGGGGTCGCCCACCTGATTGGCGGCCAACCCCGCCCCGGGGGCAGCGGTGTTCGTGTCGTAGAGGTCGTCTACCAGTATCGCGAGTTCGCGGTCGAACACGGTAACGGCGACGGCTGGTGTGGTCAGTTGCGGGTCTCCGACGACGAGAATCGGTCTGACGGTCATGGAAGTGAGGATACGCGTCGGAATCGGTGTAGCCGAGGGTGTTCCAGTCGTGGTGCCGAGCCGATCAGTGAGCGGCTCGACCGATCATGCGCCGCACGTGGAGGTCGGCTCGCGCTCGGGTGGTTCCGGCTGATCCGCTATGTTTAGGGTATCCAAACTAGAAGGGTGAGGTTTTCGTGAACCCATTGTTGAGTCGTCGCGCCATGTTGTCGGTCACGTTCGCGACCGCGGCCGGTTTCGTTCTCGCTGCCTGTGGTGACAATTCCGGCGAAGGCAACACTTCCGGCGTCGAAGGCGGCCACGCCGAGCCGAACGCCTTCCCGGTGACGATCGATCACAAGTTCGGTTCCACCACTGTCGAGAAGGCGCCCAGCCGAGTGGCAGCGGTGGGAATCGGGGACGCGGACGTACTGCTTTCGCTCGGACTGACACCGGTTCTCGTTCCGGTGTGGAACGGCTCGACCGACGACGGAATCGGAGTGTGGGCAGATTCCAGCGTCCACGGCGCCGAACCGACACCGCTGGCCAACGCGACCACCGATTTCGACATCGAGACGATCGTCGCATCGGCACCGGACCTGATCATCGCCGTCAACAATGCGATCGACGAGGATCTTTACAAGCAGCTCAGTGCCATTGCGCCGACGATTCTGCATGCCGCTGACCAGACTGATTGGGTTCTGCCGTGGCAGGAAGTGACCACTCGCATCGGCACGGCGGTGGGGCTTCCGGCGCAGGCGAGGCAAGAGGTCCGGGACGTCGAAGATCTCGTCATTCGAACTCGGGCGGAGAATCCGCAGTTCGAGGGTAAGACCGCGGCGCTCGTCATCCGGTGGAGTGACGGAAATCTGCGCGCGTTCAGTCCGGAGGCAGCGCGGGCTCAGCTGCTCACACAGCTGGGGTTCCAAGCCCCTGCGGCGCTGCGGGAGAGGTTTGCGGGCAAACTCAACTACGAGATTTCCGCGGAGAACTACGACCTGCTCGAATGCGACTACCTTCTGTTCGACAACTACGAGAAGGCCCGTGCCGAGATGGAGACGCAGGCGGCGTTCACGAATTTGAACGTCGTCAAGACGGGTGGCCTGATCAGCCTGGATCCTATTGTCAGCGACGCGGTGTCCATGCCCAACCCGTTGACGATTCCCTTTGTCCTGGAGGATTTCGTCGCCAAGATCAATCAAACGATCGCGGCTCGATAATCTTCGTCCGACCAGACCAGACCCACAATGTCACGGCCGCCACGGCCACGCAGACCGCAACGATCACCCACGGTGACGCCGGTGCTGCGTGGTCGTTGTCGACCAGATCGTAGACGACTCCCACACCCACTGTTCCCAGTAGCGCCAGTAGCCCTCCGATCGTATTGAGCATGCCGAAATGAGCTCCGAGATTGCTTTCGCGCCCGAGCACGGCGATGGTGTCTCGCATCGGCGGCACCATGAGCATCTGTCCCAGGTGGAGCAGCCCGATCCAGGCCGCCAGGGCGCCGATCTGAACGGGCACGGCGACGGCGACGCCAATTGCCGGCGGAATCAGGAACGAAACGGAAATCAGCACCAGACCGAACACGATCGCTCGGCGATGCCCGAGCCGGTGGGCGAACGAGACCATCGGTCCCTGCCCGACGATGACCAGCACGGCCGCGCCGACGTAGAACCAGCCGAGCGTCGATTGAGAACCGATTCCACGCTCCAGTTGTTCGGGAAGCATCAGGTACAGCTGGCTGTACGCAACCAGTTGAAGGCTGCACAGGGTCGCGAACAGGAGAAAGTTGTGATTGGTCAGAACACTTCGCCATACGTCGCGCAGAGTGTACGTCGATACCGGTAGGCCGCCATCGGAGTTGCCAGGGCGCGGAAACCACACTGCGAATCCGAACCACATGATCGTGAACAGAAGCGCTGCAACCGATGCCGTCCACGAGAACGGGAAGACGAGTAGCGCCGCCCCGAGTGCGGGCCCGATCACCGTTCCGAGCCGGCTGCACATCTGTTCCAACGCGAACAGATCCGTCCGGCGCATGACGCCGGACATTTCCAGTTCTCGACCGTATTCGGCATTGGCGGATTCGACTGCAGGAGCGAAGAGGGCGGCAGCGAACCCCACCAGGAGAATGCCGACGATGACGAGCGTCAAACTCTCCGCCAACCCGAGCATGAGAAAACCGACGACTCGAACTGCGATACCCAGCAAGATGATCGGACGTTTGCCGAACTTGTCGGCCAGACTGCCACCGAGGAAGAACATGCCTTGCTGGCTGAACATCCGCAGTCCGAGTACCAATCCGACGATCCAGGCGGCAAACCCCAGATCCTCGGACAGGTGCACTGCGAGAAACGGAACGACCAGATAGAAGCCGATGTTGAACAGCACCATCGACAAAAGCAGAAGTTTCACGACAGGCGGAAGGAGGCGAACCTTCGCGACGGTCTTGCTGCCGGGGAGCGCACGAGAACGGAGGACCACGAAGAGGAACACTATGGCTCCGGTAATACAGATGAAAAATCGACCGTACTCGAGGTCGCCGTGGCGGGATTCCCGGTTCAGCCGTGCGCGTGGAGCGGTTTTCCGGCGAGCGCGAGGTGCGCCTCGCCGAGCGCCTCGGACTGAGTAGGGTGCGCGTGGACGAGTTGAGCGACCTCACCGGGATGAGCGCCCCAATTGACGATCAGCTGAGCTTCGCTGATCATCTCCCCGACGCGGGCACCGGCGAGGTGGATACCGACCACCGGGCCGTCGATACCGCGAGCACCGGCCTTGACGAGTTTGACGCCACCGCTGGTGCCGAGAATCTGACTCTTGCCGTTGCCCGCCAGATCGTAGACCAGGGTGGTGATCTCGCCGTGACGTGCGCGGGCTTGCGCCTCGGTCAGTCCGACGGAGGCAAGTTCGGGGTTGGAGTACGTGACGCGCGGGATGCCGGACTCGTCGACGATCGTCGGATCGAGGCCGGCGATTTCTTCGGCCACGAACACGCCCTGCTGGAAGCCGCGGTGGGCCAGTTGAAGTCCGGGGACGATGTCGCCGACGGCGTACACACCCTCGTGGTTGGTGCGTAGTCGATCGTCGACTGCGACGAAGCCACGGTCGAGAGTGATCCCGGCTTCGGCGAATCCGGTGTCGTCGGTGTTGGGTCCGCGGCCGACAGCGACGAGCAGAAGGTCGGCGTCGATGGCCTCGCCGCCGTCGAGCGTGACGGTGACGAGGTCGTCGTGTTCGACGGCGCCGACGAGTTTGGTGGCGGTCTTGGTGATGATGCCGCGTTTGCGGAATGCACGGGTGAGTTGTTTGGAGACCCACTCGTCCTCGTTCGCGACGAGCCGGGGAAGCGCTTCGACGACGGTCACCTCGGAACCGAACGACGCCCAGATGCTGGCGAATTCGACGCCGATAACGCCGCCGCCGAGAATGACCACGCGTTTGGGGACACTGCGCAGGGTCAGTGCCCGGTCACTGGTGACGATGCGTTCTCCGAGTTCGAGTCCCGGGATGGTCCTGGCGTAGGACCCGGTGGCGAGTACCACGGATTTTCCGGTGACGCGCGTGCCGTCCACGTCGACGGTGCGGTCCCCGACGTAACGACCGTGACCGGAGACCACGGTGATCTTGTGGTGCGAGAGCAGGCCCTGTAGCCCCTTGTAGAGCTTGCCGACGACGCCGTCCTTGTACTTCTGCACGGCGTCGGAGTCGATGCCGTGCAGCGAGCCGAGGACACCGAACGCGGCGCTCTCGCGCAGCGTGTCCGCTACCTCGGCGGAGTGCAGCAACGCCTTGGTGGGGATGCAGCCTCGATGCAGGCAGGTGCCACCCACCTTGTCCTTCTCGACCAGGGTCACCGACAATCCGAGTTGGGCGGCGCGGAAGGCGGTGGCGTATCCGCCGGAGCCGCCGCCGAGGACGACGAGATCGGGGGTGTCGGTCATCGAATCGAACCTTCCGTAATGGTCGATCGCACGGGAGTGCCGAGCACTCCCGTGCGATCGTGTGCCGGGAAAATCATCCCAGGGCAATGAAATTGGTGGGGTCGGCGAGGAGACGGCCGATGTCGGCCAGGAAACGCGATCCCTGTTCGCCGTCGACGAGACGATGGTCGAACGACAAACTCAGCGTGGTGACGGATCGCAGCGCGATCTCGCCGTTGTACTCCCACGGTTGACGGCGGATCGCGCCGAAGCAGAGAATCGCGGCCTCTCCCGGATTGAGGATGGGGGTGCCGGAGTCCACGCCGAAGACGCCGACGTTCGTGATGGTGATGGTGCCCTGCGCGAGATCGGCCGGGCCGGTATTTCCGTCCTTCGCCGTCTGGGTGAGATCGACCAGTTCGGCTGCCAGGTCACGCAGTGAGAGGCGGTCGGCGTTCTTGATGTTGGGAACCATCAGACCACGGGGAGTGGCTGCGGCGATGCCGAGATTCACGTAATGCTTGGTGACGATCTCCTGGTTCGCCTCGTCCCAGGCGGAATTGAGGCTCGGGTTGGTGCGCAACGCGATCAACAGTGCTTTGGCGACCAAGGCGAGTGGGGTGAGGCGAATGTCGGTGAAGAGCTTCGACGCGCGCAGGGTGTCGAGAAGTTCGAGCGTCGGGGTGACGTCGACGGTGACGAATTCGGTGACGTGCGGTGCGGTGAAGGCACTCGACACCATGGCGGCGGCGGTGTGCTTGCGCACACCCTTGATCGGTGTGCGGGTCTCCCGCGAATCGGCGACAACCTCGGCAGCGGTGACGGTTTCGGTGATCGCAGGCGGCGGCGGTGTGGCCGCAATCGCGTCGACCACAGCGAGAAGATCTTCGTGGGTTACGTCACCGTGCGCTCCGGTGGGCGTGACGGAACGCAGATCTATGCCGTGCTGCTTCGCGAGGAATCGCACGGGTGGCTTCGCCAGAACGGTGACATCGGTAGGTGTCGACACGACCGCCGGCACCTCGGCCGAGTCCGCAGACAGAGCGGGGGTGGTTACGTGGTTCCGGTTGCGGCGCCGGCTTTTACCTTCGTCCGCGACGCCGTAGCCGACGAGGACTGGGACACGCTCGGTGGCCGGTGCGCTCGGTGACTCGACGTCGTCACTGCCACCGGTGTCGATGTCGATGACGGGGGTGCCCACCTCCACGGTCGTTCCTTCGTCGGCGCGCAGTGCGGTGACGACACCGGCGTAGGGGGAGGGCAGTTCGACGGATGCTTTCGCGGTTTCGACTTCGGCGATGATCTGGTTCAGTTCGACGGTGTCGCCGACGGCGACGGTCCAGGCGATCAGTTCGGCCTCGGTCAATCCCTCACCGAGATCGGGCAGCAGGAAACTCTGGATACTCATGGCTGGTCTCCGGGCGGTTCAGGCGGCGAGGGAGCGGTCGACGGCGTCGAGGATGCGGTCGACGTCGGGAAGGAAGAACTCTTCGACCTTGGCCGGCGGGTAGGGGACGGTGAATCCGCCGACGCGCAGCACAGGGGCCTGTAGGTGGTAGAAGCAGTGCTCGGTGACGCGGGCGGCGATCTCGGCGCCGAGGCCCATGAACACGGACGCCTCATGAGTGACGATCAGACGGCCCGTCTTTCGGACGGAGGCCTCGATGGTGTCGAGGTCGAGGGGGGAGAGGGAGCGCAGATCGATCACCTCGAGGCTGATGCCTTCTTCGGCGGCGACGGTAGCGGCTTGCAGCGAGGTGGCGATCATCGGGCCGTAGGCGAGGAGGGTCGCGTCGGTACCGGCGCGTAGAACTCGGGCCTTGTGCAGGGGGTACGAGTCGAGAGCCGCATTCAGGTCCAGGTCCCCCTTCTCCCAGTAGCGGCGCTTCGGCTCGAAGAACAGCACGGGATCGTCGGAGGCGATTGCCTGACGAATCATCAGGTGCGCGTCCGCGGCATTCGAGCAGGTCACCACGCGCAGTCCGGCGGTCTGTGCGAAGTAGCCTTCCGGGGATTCGGAGTGGTGTTCGATCGCACCGATTCCGCCGCCGTACGGAACACGAATAGTGATGGGCATCTTGACGTTTCCGCCGGTGCGGTAATGCAGCTTCGCTACCTGGGAGACGATCTGGTCGAACGCCGGATAGATGAAACCGTCGAACTGGATTTCACACACCGGACGATAGCCGCGCATCGCCAACCCGACTGCAGTGCCGAGGATGCCGGATTCGGCGAGGGGCGTGTCGAGGACGCGATGATCGCCGAAGTCCTTCTGCAGACCGTCGGTGATGCGGAAGACGCCACCGAGTTTGCCGATGTCCTCGCCCATGAGCAGGACCTTGGGATCATCTTCCATCGCCCGGCGCAATCCGGCGTTGATGGCCTTGCCAAGTGGGAGAGTGGTGGCGCCGAGGGGCAGTGTGGTGGCGAGGGGCAGCGTGCTGGTCATCGTGATGTCCCTTCGAAGCCGGCGAGGTACTGGGCGAACTGGTCACGTTCGTCGTCGATGAGCGGGTGCGGGTCGGCGTAGACGTTCTCGAACATCGACATCGGTGTCGGCTCGACGGTTTCGAGGCAACCCCGCCGCAGGTCGGCGGCCGTGGTGTCGGCGCGGTCCTTGATGCGAGCGAGTACGTCGGGGCCGAGTAGGTCGTGGCGTTCGAGGTATTTGCGGACCCGGTCGAGGGGGTCTTTGAGTTTCCATTCCTCGTCGAGTGCGGCCGGGCGGTAGCGGCTCGGATCGTCCGAGGTGGTGTGCGGGCCCATTCGGTAGGTGACGGCCTCGACGAGCATCGGCCCGCTTCCTTCTCGTGCATGGGCGAGGGCATGGCGGGTCGCGGCGAGGACTGCGAGGACGTCATTGCCGTCCACACGGATCGCGGGTAGTCCGAAGCCTCGGCCTCGCTCGGCGATACTGACATGTGTCTGCAACGAAACAGGCTCCGAGATGGCCCACTGGTTGTTCTGGCAGAACATCACCACGGGGGCCGCGAAGCTGGTGGCGAAGCCGAATGCCTCGGAAATGTCGCCCTGGCTGGTGGCACCGTCACCGAAGTAGGTGATCGCGGCACCGGCCGAGCCGTCGAGCTTCATGCCGAGGGCGTAACCGGTCGCGTGCAGGGCTTGCGAGCCGACGATGATCGCGGGCGTCGTCATCCGGTATTCGAGGGGATTCCAGCCCGAATGGGTGGAGCCGCGCCAGAATCGGAGCATCTCGGTGGGGTCCACTCCTTTGCAGTACGCGACACCGTGTTCGCGGTAACTGGCGAAGACGAAGTCGTCCGCTTCGAGGGCGCGGGCGGAGCCGACCTGGGCGGCCTCTTGTCCGAGAAGCGGAGCCCATAGACCCAGTTCGCCTTGGCGTTGCAGTGCGGTGGCTTCGGCGTCGATGCGCCGCACGACGACGAGGTCCTCGTACAGGTTCTGCAGGCGGACGTCGTCGATGTCGGAGACAAGGGCAGTGAACTCGCTGTGGTGGACGCGGTCACCATTCTCGTCGAGAAGCTGGAGGGGAATATCGTTGTCGGTCACGGGAACTCCTCTTGCAAATCCTACGCCTGTGGGGCGTGACGTTGGTAACAGCGAAGCACCTGGACGCAACCTGCGCAACCAACCTCGCTCCGACTGCGCAGGATGCACGAATCTCCCGAACCGCAGCGGATACTATTGGTCGCTATGACCCCTTTCGACAAGACCGATGCTCGTATCCTGCTCGTACTCGCGAACAACCCTCGCGCGACGGGGGTCGAGGTGGCATCGATTCTCGGTCTGTCCCGGAATACCGTGCAGGCCAGGATGAACCGCTGGCACAACGAGAACGCGCTCGCGCCCATGGATGCCAGAGTCAAGCCCGCCGAACTGGGACATCCCGTACTTGCCTTCGTCACCATGCGTGTCGATCAGCACAAACTCAGCTTCGTCACCGAGGAATTGCGAAAAATTGTCGAGGTGATCGAGGTCTTCGGGCTCTCCGGGGAGTCCGACCTTCTGGTTCGGATAGCTGCTGCGGACACCGACGACCTCTACCGTGTCGCCGGACTGATCCTCGACATCCCCGGAGTCGAGCGTACGAACATGGGAATCGCGATGAAGGAATTGGTTCCGTATCGAACGACGCCACTGCTCGAGCAGATCGCCGGAGCGCGCCCGTGAGTGGCGGATTCGGCACTGGCAGAATGGTTCTTCGTCTGCTGGATTTCGAATCGAGGCTGGAGGCGTGACGGGTGAGTGATGTCCGAGCGCGGCGCTCCGAGGATTTCTCGGCGTGGTTCGTCGAGCAGTTCGCGCTGTACTGGCAGTCGGGCGGGGGCGCTCGCATCGAAGGGCAGATCGCGGGGTACCTGATGATCAGTGAATCGCCGGGCGTCAGTGCCGACGAACTGGCGAATGCTCTGGGAGCCAGTCGAGGGTCCGTGTCCAACTACGTCAGGCGACTGATCGATCGAGGATTTGTCCAGCGAATCCGCAAGCCCCGAGATCGTACCCACTATTTCGTGATGGATTCCGACGTGTGGGGTGGATTCCTCGAGACGGAAGCCGGGTATCTCGAGAATCAGCGCAAACTTGCCGACGAGGCTCTCGCGCATGCGAACCCGGCCGGGCCGGCGTATCTGCGGGTGCTCAACATGCGCGACTACATGGGCTGGATCATCGACAACCGGATGCTCAGCAGTGAATGGTCGCGCTTCAAAGCCCAACGAGACGAGAACGGGCCTGCCTCCACGGCGGAGGCAGGCCCGTAACGGCTGTGTGGCCCAAGGCCTGTAACGGCTGTGTGGCCCAAGGCCTGTAACGGCTGTGCGACCTATTTGTTCAACTTCGCCACGGCGTCGTCGATGATCGGAGCATAGCGTTCGAGTGACCACGGGACGGTCAACGGATTGATCATCGAGGAGCCCGTGACGAACGGCTGATCGGTCGGAGCGACCACCGTTCCGCGGGCGACCGCGGGGATTGCCTGATAGGCAGGCTGAGTCTCGATCTCGGAACGGTTCTTCGGGTCCGAGTAGAACGTGAACAGCAGGTCGGAGTTGTCGAGCAGGTGGGCGTTCTCGAGTCCGATGACCGCCGAATCCGTGCCCTCGGACTCCGTCAGGGTGTCGACGACCGGGTCGACTTTCAGGCCGAGAGCTCGCACCATGGCTACTCGCTGCTCGTCGGCGAAGAAGACGCCGAGCGTACCGGGGCCGGTGTTGTAGATGAACGAGAACGTGACGTCGGCGTTCTTCGGATGCGCTGCGGTCGCCGCTGCGAACTGGTCCTTGATCTTCGTGATCTCCGCAGCGGCCTTCTCGTTCTCTCCCATGGCCTTGCCGATGGTGGTGATCTGCTCTTCCCAGGTGATCGTCCACGGACTCTCCGCGTAGGCGACGGTCGGGGCGAACGCGTTGAGCGAGTCGAACTGGTTTTGAGTGAGGCCGGACCACGGTGCGAGAATCAGATCCGGTTCGAGTGCCACGATCGCCTCGATGTTCAGGTCCGCACCACCGTCGAACTGCTCGGGTAGTGCGCCGCCACGCTCGGTCACAGCATCGTGGACCCACGGAAGGTAGCCGGTGTCGTCGCTTCCCCAGGTGTATTTCTCTACGCCGACAGGAACGGTGCCCAATGCGATGGCGGTTTCCGCCGAGCCCATTCCGAGAGTGACGATCCGTTCGGGCTTCTCGGTGATCACAGCGGTGCCGAGTGCGGACTCGATGGAGACGGTTTCGAAGTTGCTGGTGCCGTCGGAGGTCGGGGAGTCGTCGGAGCTCGACGAGCAGCCTGCGGCGATGACGGTGGCGAGCGCCAGACCGCTCACGGCGATCGTTCGTCGAATGGACCGTGCAGCGGCGAATCTCATGTGGAACCTTTCGTTTGTCGAAGCGCCAGTGGGGTCGGTCTCGGGAAGTAGGAAGTGCTCGGCACCACCTCGGCGTGAGGCGTAGCCTAGGCTTGCCTTCATTAAAATTTCAAATTTTGTGAAACTTCGCCCGGATCGGCCGGGTGGTCCGGTCAAGTCCACGTCGGTCTGGATCGCAGCCGAACTGGTCAGTTGTCCGAAAATTGGGTCACGGCCCGGTGAACTTGGCATCGGGTCGATTCTTTGTGGTCCCCGCGAGAGTGCGGGCACCTAAGGTGTGGACGGTGACAACCGACAAACCGATCCACGTCCCGGTAGCGAGCTCGCTGCGGCAACTCCCGCGAGGCATCGTGGCCGGATATGCGGCGGGCAGCATCGGGACCGGCGGATTCGGGGTGCTACCCGGACTTGTCCTCGCCTATTACCTGACCGACACCCTCGGGGTTTCGGCGGTGTGGGCGTCGGTGGTGGTAGTGCTGCCGAAGATCGTCGATGTCATTGTCAATCCGTTGATCGGCACTCTCAGCGACAGAAGCTCCTACCGAACCGGAACCCGCGTGCCGCTCATGGTGGCAGGCGCGCTGGGACTACCGGTGCTGTTCGTCCTCACCTTTACCGCTCCGGTGCATCTCGGACCGGTATTCGGTGGGACATGGGTACTTGTCGTCTTCCTTCTCGCCGCAGTGACCTACAGCTTCTTTCAAGTCCCGTACATCGCACTGCCCACCGAATTGACCGGTGACTATCACGAACGAACTCGACTGGTATCCGTCCGAATCGCGGTGCTGGCGCTGACGATTCTCTTGATCGGTGGTGGTGGGCCGGCGCTGCGCGACAGCGCCGGCGGGGGTGCCACCGGATATCTGGTGATGGCCGTCGTGGTGTCGGCGGTGATGTGCGCCGCCATGATCTGGGCCGTGCGCGGGGCAGCGCGGCACACCGTCACCCGCGCCGACGCGCCGGTCGGATCGTTGGCGTCGCAGTACCGCGACGGGTTCGACGCGCTGCGCAGAACCCGGCCGTTTCGGCAGTTGGTCGTCGTGTTCGTGCTCCAGGCGCTTGCCACGGCCGTCATGCTGGCGGGCGCTCAGTATCTGGCCACGTATGTGATGGGTAACGAATCGGCGCTCACCGCAGTCTTCGCGGCCCTCGTCGGACCGGCTCTGGTCGTGATGCCGCTGTGGTATCGGTTCTCGCATCGGTACGGCAAGCAGCGCGGATACTTCGTGTCGTCGATCGTGTTCTTGGCTGCGACCCTGTTTCTGGTGGCGGCGGCGGTCGGTGCGGGAGTGTGGATCTACGGCGCCGTGGCACTGGCGGGCATCGGGTACGCGGGAATGCAGGTCTTTCCGCTCGCGATGCTTCCGGACGTCATCGAGGAGGACGCCCGGATCGGTGGCAGACTACGCGGCGGTTCACTCAGTGGAGTCTGGACCGCGGCCGAGACGGCAGGTATGGCGCTCGGCCCCGCGGTGTTCCTGGGGGTCCTCGCCACGACCGGGTTCGTGTCGTCGACGGCGGCGGAGTCGGTGACTCAGCCCGATTCCGCGGTGGTGGGAATTGCGCTCGGGTTCTCGGTGGTTCCCGCGTTTCTGGTGACGATCAGCCTCGTCGTACTGCGCCGATTCACTGCCGAGAACACCACGACTAGGGCCGAAGTGGAAGTCGACGGAAAAACGGGAGAATCACGATGACGGACCACACGCTCGAGCGGCGCTGTTCCGACGTGTTGGCCAGGCTCGAGGCTCTTCGGGCGCAGGACGCACCGACGCACGGGGGTCGGGTGTTGTCCTATGTCTACGACAGCGGGTTGGCG
Source organism: Rhodococcus sp. 27YEA15 (assembly GCF_049739425.1). Classification (NCBI taxonomy): domain Bacteria; kingdom Bacillati; phylum Actinomycetota; class Actinomycetes; order Mycobacteriales; family Nocardiaceae; genus Rhodococcus; species Rhodococcus sp. 27YEA15. The sequence goes on along the minus strand of NZ_JBMHHW010000001.1, from coordinate 2,545,289 downwards.
GCGCTGGACCAACTGGCGGCAGATGCCGCGCGATTGGTGCAACCGGTCAATGGGCTGGATCCGACGGTGTTTCCGTCCGCCGGTGTGATGGAGCGAGAGCTCGTCGAATTCGTGCGGGGCACTCTGCACGGTTCGGGCGAGGTGTTCGGGAACGTCACCAGCGGCGGTACCGAGAGCTGCATACTTGCCGTCAAGGCCGCCCGCGATTTTCGCGGGCTACCGCCGGGGCGCGGATCGCTGGTGGTCCCGACCACCGTGCATGCGGCATTCCACAAGGCGGCACGCCTCCTCGGTCTCGAATTGGTGCTGGTACCAGTGGATCCCGATACCGCAGTCGTGGACGCGGAAGCAGTGGGCGCTGCGCTGCGAGAGGACACCGTGCTGGTTGTCGTCTCGGCGCCGAGCTATCCTTTCGCGGCACTCGATCCCGTCGTAGAGGTCGCAGAAATCACACTGGCACATTCGATTCCATTGCATGTCGATGCGTGTATCGGTGGGCTGGCGCTGCCGTGGTGGGGTGACCTCCCGCCGTGGGACTTCCGGGTACCGGGAGTCACCAGCATGTCCGCTGATCTGCACAAGTACGGCTACGCACCCAAGGGTGTGTCGGTACTGCTTCACCGTGGCCGAGATCTGCACCGTCAGCAGTACTTCGGACTCACCGATTGGCCGGGGTATCCGGTGGTCAATCCGACCTTGCTCGGGTCGAAATCCGTGGCGGCGTTGGCAGGCGCTTGGGCTATCTCGCATGTGCTGGGCGCGGCAGGTTACTCCGATCTGGTTTCCCGAGCACGCTCGGCAACCGCCGAATTGGTGTCCACGGTGTCCCGCATCGAGGGGCTTCGGGTAGTCGGGAATCCGGTGGGACCCCTGTTCGCCGTGGCAGCGGACCTCGACGTCGCGCCTGATCGCCGGGTGGATCCGCATCGCTGGATGGCAGCAGTGGGTAGACGTGGCTTCGTGCTCCAAGGTCAGCCGGAGTCGACCCAGAGGGACGGAACCACCCTTCCCCGCACTACCCATCTGACCATCACGCCGGTGACCGAATCGGTGCTCACGGAGCTCGCCGAGGCCCTGATCGTCGGTGCCGACGACGCGCGAGGTGTGGCCGCCGCAGAAGCTCCCGCTGCTCTGCGGCAGCTCGCTGCGGCGTTCGAGAGCGGCGAGGTGACGGTGGCCGACGTGCTCGCTCTCCCGGCGGATGCGCTCTCAGCGGCCCTGGTGTCGGCGGGCTTGGACCCGAAGGATTCCGGGAACGGGGCGGGAGGTGAGGATTCGGGGGGTTCGCAGCTGGACATGGCCGCGGTTCTCGCTGCCGTCGAGGCCCTCCCGCGCGCGGTGACCGCTCGTCTGTTGGTCGAGTTCCTCGCCGGGCTGGTCGAGCCGTGAGGAGTCAGGGCGTGCCGTGGACTTCGGCCAGTGGTTGTGGCGTCTCGGACAGCCAGGGCATCATCCATGCGGTCTCGTCGTAGGGGACAGGGCGTTGGCAGGCGGCGCAGTATCTGCCGTCGGTAGTCGTTTCGCCACACGTATGGTGGATCACCGTGACCGCCCCGGACGGCTCGTCCGGGTTGACGTAGGTGTGGCCCCATTCGGCGAGTGATTGAAGTACCGGGCGCAGGCCGGCGCCGGCGCCGGTCAACGCGTAACGTTCGCGGGTCCGGTTCACGTCGAGGTACGGAACCTTGGTCAGTAGTCCCGCGTCGACGAGTCGAGAGAGTCGATTCGACAAGATGTTGTCGGCAATGCCGAGGCGAGACTTGAATTCGTCGAAACGGGTGGTGCCGAGCATCGCGTTGCGCATGATCAGCATCGTCCACCGATCGCCGAGTACGCCGGCCGCGCGTCCCAACGGACATGGGCCGAACGGGCTGTCGTCGTTTTTCATGTCGATCTCTCCCATCTCGCTTGCACATTGCAAGTCTGATGACTCGATGCTAGCGTCACGACTGTAACTTGCGAAGTGCAAGCCAGTTGGCGAATCGATATCAGGAGTACCCGTGAATATTTCCGAGCAGACAGTTCTCGTCACCGGCGCCAATCGCGGCCTGGGTCGAGCCATCGCGGAAGAACTCGTGGCGCGGGGGGCAACCGTGTACGCAGCCGCTCGTGACACCGCGGATCTCGCCCTCGCCGGGGTGACCCCGATCCAGCTCGACATCACCGACTCGGCGTCGGTTTCCCGTGCCGCCGACGTGGCGACCGACGTCACCGTACTGATCAACAATGCCGGAACCTCCACCGGTGCTGATGTTCTCGATGGTGATATCGATGCCATCCGGCTCGAGATGGAGACCCACTACTTCGGAACTCTGGCGATGACCCGAGCCTTCGCTCCGGTGATCGTCGGCCACGGTGGCGGTGCGATCTTGAACGTACTCTCGGTTCTGTCCTGGTTCACCGCGCCGGGTGTCGAGGCCTACTCGGCGGGCAAGAGTGCCGAGTGGGCGCTGACCAACGCCGTTCGCCTCGAACTGGCCGACAAGAACGTGCGGGTGAGTGGTTTCCATGTCGGCTACATGGACACCGACATGGCGGCCGCGGTCGACGGGCCGAAGCTGGATCCGAAGATTGCGGCCAAGCGTGCAGTGGACGGCATCGAGGCCGGGCAGTACGAAATCCTGGCGGACGAGCTCAGTCGTACTGTTCAGGAAAACCTCTCGGGTGGAGTTCACGCACTCTACCCCCATCTCGCCTGACATCGCGTCCTTCGGATTCGACCGGTACCCGCCGGTGCCCACACATCGCGAGATTTCCACCAATCGGGCGTAGGTTTCGAGGTCGACAGACGATCTTTCGGTGGAAGGACGATTCGTGACCGGCGCCGCGACGAGAATTCTGCAGGTTTTCGAGGAAGTGGTAGGGGTTGCACTACCGATACACGTTCGGTGTTGGGACGGATCGGAAGCCGGACCGTCCGGCGCGGCGGCCGGGGTGTTCTTCCGCAATCGACGGGCCTTGCGTCGAGTGCTTTACGCGCCCAACGAATTAGGGTTGGCGCGGGCGTACATCAGTGGCGATTTGGTGGTGGAGGGTGACATCTTCGCGTTGCTGTCGATTCCAGATCTGGTGAAAGGAATCGGTGGCAGTCCACTCGCTGGTGCACCGCCCGGCGCTCTGCGCCGGGCATTGAGAACCTTCGTCGGATTGGGTCTGGTGGGTTTACCTCCGGCTCCGCCCCCGATCGAAATGCGAGCAAAGCGTGGCCGACGGCACAGCAAGTCGCGCGATGCTGCCACGGTGTCGCATCACTACGACGTGGGGAACACCTTCTACGAGCAGTTCCTCGGGTCCAGCATGGTGTACTCGTGTGGTTACTGGCCGGAAGGTGTCGACGCACTCGACAAGGCTCAGGAGGCAAAGCTCGACCTGGTATGCCGAAAACTTGCCCTGCAACCCGGCATGAGGCTGCTCGACGTCGGCTGCGGATGGGGCTCCATGGCTTTGCATGCGGCCAGGAACTACGGTGTCGACGTGGTGGGGGTCTCGCTCAGCCGCGAACAGGTCGACTACGCCCGCACGCGAGTGGACGAGGCCGGACTGAAGGACCGGATAGAGATCCGGGTCCAGGACTATCGAGATGTCGACGACGGTCCGTACGACGCAATTTCCAGCATCGGTATGTCGGAGCATGTAGGTCTGGCGAATCTGCCGCTCTACGCGTCGACGCTGCACGCGCTGCTGCGCCCGCGTGGGCGACTGCTCAATCACGCCATAGCGTCGGTGGCGCCACTTCCGCAAAAGCCGGTCCAGGCACCAACTTTCATAGATCGATATATCTTTCCGGACGGTGAGATACTTCCGTTGAGCGCAACGATCGACGCCGTCGAGCGGGCAGGTTTCGAAGTTCGGGACAGCGAGGCGCTGCGCGAGCATTACGCGCTGACCTTGCGTGCCTGGGTGTCGACGCTGCGTGGCAACTGGGCCCGCGCCGTCGCCGAAGTCGGCGAGGAGCGGGCGCGAACCTGGTTGTTGTACCTGGCGGCGAGTGCGTTGGGATTCGAGGAGCCACATCGTCTGACCATCCACCAGGTACTGGTGGTCAAGCCCGACGATCACGGTCGGTCCGGAATGTCGAAGTCCAGAGCGGATTGGTATCGAGAATCGACTGTCGCGTCGGATCACGATCAACTGTAGGCGAGATGATTCACTGAATTGGTGAACAGTGGTCCGAAAGAATCGGTTTCGTACTCGCGCTTCGGTGTCGGTCCGGCGGCACGGCTCGCCGTCGGTGTGACGCTCGGTGTGGTTGCCGGTGTCGCCGTAGCGATGGCCGGGTATCCGCGATTCTCCTTTCTCGTGGCCTGGGACGTGGTGGGGGTCGTGTTCGTCTGTTGGACGTGGGGGGTGATCTGGCGGTTCGACTCCGAGAAGACGGCGTCGCACGCCACCCTCGAAGCGCCGGAACGGCAGGTCGCCCACCTGCTGGTCCTCGGGGCGTCCGTTGCCAGTCTGGCCGGAATCGGCGTGATCTTGACGGCGTCGCCGTCCAGTCATCGCGTTCAACTGGTCGCCACGGCGGTGGCCGCGGCCAGCGTCGTCATCTCCTGGTTTGCGGTCCATACCCTCTACGCCCTGCGATACGCGCGGCTCTACTACTCCGAGCCGCTGGGCGGTATCGACTTCAACCAGGAAGAGCCGCCGCGCTACACCGACTTCGCGTACGTCGCATATACGGTCGGGATGAGCTTCGCCATCTCGGACACGAATCTCAGATCCTCGAAGATGCGAGCGACCGCTCTCGTGCACGGGCTGTTGTCGTACGTTTTCGGTGCGGTCATCGTCGCGTCCATCGTCAATCTGATTGTCGACCTTTGAGAATGCGAACCCGTCTCGATCTGGTACGACCTCGATCGTGGACCGTTCGAGTGCGCTCTGCGGTGGCATCGACGATGGTCGTCGCTGTCTGTCTGATTCTCGCCGGTGGTGCGCTCTCGGCGGTGCTGTTCACCTCGCTGGAAAGTTCGGCCCGCGCCGCGGCCGACGCGCGAGCCGAACAAATTGCCGAACGACTCGATACCCAGGCGGCGTCGGACGTCGACGATTCCCTGCTGGCAACGGACGGGCAGATCGGAATCGTCCAGATCGTCGACTCGTCCGCGGTGGTGGTCGCCCGTTCGCAGGGTGACGTAGGCGGGCCGCTCTCGACCGCGGCTCTCGAGCCCGCCACGACGCGGGAGCTGGGGCGGGTGGACATGGGGGCGCGTGGCGACTACTGGGTGTCCGGACGCGGTGTGACGTCGCCGTTCGGATCGTTCTCGGTATTGGTCGGAGCAGATCGTGAACCGGTCGAAGAGGTGGTCACGACGGTGGCGATCCTGCTCGTGGCAGTTGGTCCGGTAGTGATCGCCTTGGTCGCGTTCGCCACGTACCGCTTGGTGGGAGCTGCGTTGAGTCCGGTCGAGCGGATGCGCCTTCGGGTGGCGTCCATCTCCAGTCGAGACCTCGACGAGCGAATCCCGGTTCCCGATGCGCGTGACGAGGTGGCCCGCCTCGCGATCACGTTGAACGAGATGCTCGAGCGGTTACAGGCCGGCCAGCGTGCTCAACAACGATTCGTCAGCGACGCCTCGCACGAGCTGCGAAGTCCACTGTCCACCATCACCGCAGCCCTCGAATTGGCCGCGTCCAGACCGGACCTCCTGGACGACGCCCTGATCGGCGAGTCCCTGCTGCCGGAAGCGCACCGGATGCGCCAGCTCATCGATGATCTTCTCCTACTCGCCCGCTCGGACGAGACAGCGAGGAGTCGGTCGAGCGTCGACGTCGACCTCGACGATCTTCTGTACGAGGAATGCAAACGAGTGGCGGGGATGACCGATCTCGAGGTCGGGTCTGCATTGGTTCCGGTCCGAATGGCGGGAGACCCGGACGCGTTGGCGCGAATGGTGCGAAACGTGGTCGACAACTCGGTACGACATGCGAGAGGCCGAATCGATCTGTCCTGTTTCGAGGAGAACGGGTTCGCGACGATCATCGTCGACGACGACGGTCCGGGGATTCCCGAAGCACAGCGAGTCAACGTGTTCGACCGTTTCGTTCGTTTGGATCACTCGCGTACTCGTGACGAGGGGGGAGCGGGACTCGGACTGGCGATAGTCGCGGGCATCGTCGCAGCGCACGGCGGAGCCATCGTCGTGACGGAGTCGCCGTACCGAGGCGCCCGGTTCGATATTCGGCTGCCGCTGCACGTGTGTGATTCGTCGTGATCGTCGGTGCAGGTGTGGGTGCGAGAACGGTCCGGGGTTGCGTGGTGTGTCCGCTCCAGTAGATTCGTTCTGGTTTGTCCGGCTGGTTGCTGATCCGGGGAGAGTAGTGACATTTGACGCAGGCCGGGTTCACCACGGGGTGGTCCGGACGCACATCGACGTGCCCGAGCGACGGATGCGTTTCGCGATTGCGGGACTCGTCCCCACTTTTGCCCTGATCGGTATGTTCGCCGCCTTGTCCGACGAAGGCCCGGTGCGGCCGGCTGACCTGATCGTCGCGGCAGCGGTGATGATGACGACGTTGCCGATGTGTTTTGCGGCGAGCCGGTTCCGGCTGGGCGAGGTGTGGTGGGACCGGCGGGCAGCTCGGCGGTCGGCGTTGGTGGCCGGAGTGTTGTTCGCCCTCTACGCGGATCTCGGTGTTGCGGTGGTGCTCTTCACCTTCACCGATCGGGAGTTCGCGATGTACGGGACCGCGCTGTTCGCCGTGATCAGCGCGTACGTCGCCCACTTCGCCGGGCGCGGAGCAAATCTGGCGCACGTCGGGTTCACGAGTGTGGGTGATCGTGGGGCTGGGCCTGCTGACCTGGCGGCAGGGCGAGCACGACGGTGCGAGCGTGGTCGCGCGTGCAGCGACGTCACTTCTGGCCGTCAACGGGACGGTACTTCTGCTCAACGCTTTCTCGACCGGAATGCGGAAGTCGTATCGAGCGCAGTTCGCGGATGCGAACCGGGATCCACTGACAGGGCTGTTCAATCGTCGCGGTTTCGAACTGTGGGTGTCCATCGCGGCTGAACGAGGTCGTGCCTGCACCGGGGCGATCTTGATCGATGTGGACAACTTCAAGTCGATCAACGACGGATACGGGCACGACTGCGGTGACCGAGTGCTCGAGATCCTCGCGGGTCGACTCGACGCGCTGGCCGGTCCGTCGGTGGCGGTGGCCCGAACCGGTGGCGACGAGTTTGCTGTCGCGTGTGCCGGGTCTGCATCGGACCTCCGGGTTCTGGCGGAGACGGTTCTGCGCAAGGCCCACGTGAGTACGGACGAATGTCCGATCACGGTGAGCATCGGTGTTGCGACGAGCACCGGCAGGCGGGCGGAGGATCCGTCGACCCACTTCGACATCGTCGACGCCGTGGATCGCGCCGACCGCGCGATGTATCGTGCCAAGACCAACGGTCGAAACCAGGTTGCGGTCGAAGGCGACGAGAACTGAGCTGCGCGTACTTGCGTGGTGAGCGGGCCTGGGGTCCACGATGCGATGATCGACCGATGACGCCGCACCCGATTCTGGACCTGTCTCCCGACCAGTTGCTCACCACCACACGAACGGTGCGTAAACGCCTCGACCTCGAGCGGCCGGTCCCGTTGGACCTCGTCCGGGAGTGCATCGACATTGCCTTGCAGGCTCCGTCCGGTTCCAATCGGCAGGGCTGGCAGTGGATGGTGGTGACCGATCCCGCACTCCGCGCCCAGATCGGCGACATCTATCGAGACGTGACCGAGCGGTACCTCACCTCGAAGGCGTCGGCGGGTGCATTGTTCGCCGACGACCCGCAGCGGGCTCACGTGCAGCAGCGGGTGTCGTCGAGTTCGGCACACCTCGCCCGACACATGGGGCAGGTTCCGGTGTTGGTCATTCCGTGCATCGCCACCGACGACGCGGTATTGCCTGCCGGAAACCAGGCCGGGCTGTGGGGCTCGTTGCTGCCTGCGGCATGGAACTATGCGTTGGCTGCCCGCGCCCGCGGTCTCGGCACCGCCTGGACGACGTTGCACCTACAGCGTGAGGCAGAAGTCGCCGAAATCCTGGGAATTCCCGTCGGTGTTCATCAGGGGGCGCTTCTTCCCACCGCCTACTACACCGGCGACACCTTCTCGCGTGCCCCTCGGCAGCCGCTGGCCGATGTGATCCACGTGGACGGCTGGTGACCGATCAGCCCCGACGGGGGACCCGGCCCGACACCGTGCCGGGTCCCCACGGTCATGCGGGTCGGGGATGATCAAGCCCCGACCGACCTGCCCCTACTTGGTCCGGTCAGGGGAACGACATGGTCATCGGGCCCGGGTTCCATGTACCCGACCGTCTGACCTGCGCTTCGTCGAGTTGAGCGGGTACGGCTGCCGGATCTCGGGGTGAGTACTTCTCGATCGAGCCCCAGTCCCGTGCCCAGTCGTTGTCCAGGTACGACGGAAGTGTCCGGGCGTCGAGTAACAAGTCGATCCAACCCAGCGGCCCGCCACCGAAGTGGTCCTGCCACGCACTGGTGACCAGTGCGCCCGAATGATCGGGGAGGATGCGGTACTCGGGAATCTCTGCGATTCCGACGCGATGGTCGAACGGCCGCTGACACGGAAATTGCAGACCCACCGCCCAGTCGAGCATGACGGGCGTCTGCGAACCCACCACGTCCTGCAGCTTCTCGGTCTTGGGCACGCGTGGTGGTGTGACGGCTACCCACTGATCGGGGTTGTTGTCGTGAGTTGCCACGACGATCCGAATGCTGTTGGCCTCGACGGGTATATCGGAAAGAGGAACACGCAGATTGCGCCACGACGGTGTCGGTCCGATGTCGATCGGAGTGAGACGACCGAGGACTTCCACCGGCTCGGAACCGCGGGCAGTGCCGTACTCGACCTCGACGTTCTGTCCGTAGGTGACAATCCCGTCCTTGTCGACGGAGCGGATTCGGCCCGCCGCCGCGATCGAGACGATGTCGCCGCGGGTCGCATTCGCACCGACGTCGGGAAGTTGATACCACCCGCTCGTCAACGAACCGGGAACCGGCTGTCGGTAGCTGCCCATCACCGGCGTGGTTGCCGGATTCAGCCCGAAGGGGAGCGCAACCGAGCTGCCGTTGACGCCGGTCTGGCCCGCACCACCGCCTGTCCCGGCGGAATTGCCGGCCGTGTCCTGATCGGTGTCGACGGTGTTCGCGCCACCCGTGGCCACGGTTTCCTTGTCGGCCCGCAGGTCACCGGCGACACCGTTCGGATCGAATCCCGTGCTGCCTCCGGCAGCGAGAGCGCTCGCCCGGTCTCCGGAGAGTGGGGTCAGCATGGACGCGTTCGGATCTGGTTCCACCAGGACGTCGTTCGCTAGTCCGCACGGCTCGCCGAGCACGGCGTCGACATTGGCTCTGCCCACCGAGAATGCCGGGTATTGCGTGATCGTGCCCTTCGCCATCGACATGACTTCGAAGAGGACCATCGCCGCTGCCGCGACCGTCAGCGGTGTGACAGCGAGAATGCGGGCGCGTCGCGCCCCTACCGTCCTCTTGCCACCGGCGTAGGGCTCACGGAAGAAGAACCAGGCTGCCAGTCCGAGCATCAGGACGCTGGAACCCAGTAGGACCGTGCTGGCGCCGAGTCCACTGATCGAGACCGGCTTGTCCCACCAGGGGACGCTGTAGCTCGAGACGTAGTAGTACCCGTTCCGGCCGGTGAACGCGAGCGCCAGCAGGAACAGAATTGCCGCGGCGAACAGGGCGCGGTTCCGCGCGGAGCGCAAAAGCGTCGCCCCGACCGCCACCGCCGCCATCATGGCAACCACCGACGCGAGTCCGGCGAAGATTCCGAAGTGGTGAGTCCACTTGGTGGGACTGAACATCAGTAGCGCGGCACCGCCGATGACGGCGCCGATGATGCGCCGGGGCGGGCCGGCCGGGACGCCCGGAATACGGCCGGACTTGCGCAACATGACGGTGATGCAGACGGCGAGGCACAGAACCAACACGAACACACCGAATCGGCGGGTCACCGAGCCGTCGACGGAATCGTTGAGGAGATATTGGTAGCGCAGATACTCGTCGAACCAGGGTTGGTTGGGCGGCAACGAGTGCACACGCTGCATCTCGAACACGGTTGCCAACGGCTGATCGGCGAACACCGGAATGAGGATGGACAGCCCTGCGGCGATCAACGGCCCCACCGACGCGATGAAACCGACAGACCGGGCTCGTTCGACGACGATGCCGATGATCGGCCTGATCCCGGCGATCAAGGCGGCGAAGCAGATGAGCCCGGACGGCCCTGCTGTCAACGTGAAGCCGGCGATCAAGATGGCGACCGCAACCGGAAGCAGGCGTCGCGTCGCGATGGCGCGTTCCACCGAGCACCAGGTCAGAAGCACACCGAGGGCCACGATCGGCTCCGGACGCAATCCGTTGTTGTACGGCAGCCAGAATGCGAGGAACACGAGCGCACCGGTCCACAGCGCCAGCCGGTTCCCACGCATCGCGGCTCCCAGTCGCGGAGCCACCTCACGGCTGATCACCATCCAGGCGAGGATCCCGGCGAGGAGCGCGGGCAGTCGTACCCAGGGGCTCGCGGTGGTGACGTGAGCGAGTAGTCCGAGAATGTCGTAGTAGGGCGTGCCGAACGGAGTTTCGGGCACCCCGAACCAGCGGAAGTAGTTCGCCATGTACCCGGAGTGCTCGGAGGCTCGGGCCATCGTGAACTGGTAGCCGTCGTCGGTGGTGGTGGCGCCGATGAAGTGCCACAGCACCAACGTGCCGATCACGACCGAATCGACTACCGAGAACTTCCACCACCGTGCGGGCAGGAACTTGCGGGTACGTCGGCCGTCGAGGGAGTCGAGGCGGTGCAGGGCGATCAGCGAGACGATCGTGGTCAGTACGCCGACGACCATCACGAGAAGTTTGAGGGCCGACGGGCTGGAGGTGAATCGAGAGTCCGGTTCGATCGTGACGTCGAGGCCGGGGGCGGCGAAGGCGGCGTCACTGAACACGCCCACCACCTGTGGTCGGAAGTCTCCGTCGAGGACTCGCGGTTCGGCACCGCTGACCGTGAACGTCGTGACGGTCGGTTCGGCGACGATGTCCACCGAGCATCCCGGGGACAATTCGTTCACCGGGGTCGAGAGCAGCAGGGTGTCGCGCAGGACGACGTCGAGCCTGGCGGGTTGATCGGTGGTGGCGGCACTGACAGATGCCACGAAACCGTAGCGGCGCGCATCGCCGGCGCCGGTGGGTGCGGTCGAGGCGACGGTGCCGCCGGTATCGGCGAGCGCGTCGATCGAGGCGCACGGAAGGGCGGCCTCGAACCGGAGCGGTGTGTACGAGACGAGCGGTGCCGTGACGCTGGTCGTGTCGCCGTTCCGAGGCCATGCGATCGTCGCGGTGTCCTGCACGACGGGCAGGATCGGAACGGAGGCGCACAGAACGATTCCGAGGATGGACGCTACTATCGCCACGATCCGCGCTCGCGGGTGTGGACTTCGCCCGGGTGGCGGGGCATCGGATGCGGGAGCGGTGGTCACGGCACTGTCTGTCACGTCAATGGACACTAGCCGTCCGTGACGTGGTTGTTATAAACCCTGTCGTCACCGCCCTGGCGTGTCCGCGTCCGCGACCGGTCGAGACACCCCGATTCGCGCGCGGGCGGACCGGTGCGAAATCCGGTCCACCTATCCTGGATAATTGTCAGTAGTTCTGTGTTTTCGGCACCACCGTGTTCTCGGTACCACCGCGTTCTCGGTACCGGTTGCACACGCCCCGTTCGCGTACGAGAGGACCTCTCATGCTTGCCCGCACCGACCTGCGTGGTCGTACCCCATCCACGGCCGAACTTCGCGCCGCGCTTCCCCGAGGTGGAGTGGATGTGGACGCGGTCTTGCATCAGGTTCGCCCCATGGTCGACGCCGTCCGAGAGCGCGGCGCGGAAGCGGCGCTCGAGTTCGGCGAGAAGTTCGACGGTGTTCGCCCCGCATCCGTCCGTGTCCCGGCCGCCGAATTGGAGCGCGCGCTGCGCGAGCTCGACCCGGCGGTACGGGAGGCACTCGAGGTGGCCATCGAGCGGACCCGCAAGGTGCATGCCGATCAGCGACGCAAGGACACCACCACCGAGGTGGTCCCCGGTGGCACCGTCACCGAACGGTGGGTTCCGGTGGAGCGTGTCGGCCTCTACGTTCCGGGCGGTAACGCGGTCTACCCGTCGAGTGTGGTGATGAACGTCGTACCGGCGCAGACAGCCGGTGTCGGTTCGCTCGTCGTGGCCTCGCCGCCGCAAGCCGACTTCGGCGGACTGCCCCACCCGACCATTCTCGCCGCTGCCGCCATCCTCGGGGTGGACGAGGTCTGGGCAGTCGGTGGCGGCCAGGGCGTCGCCCTGCTGACCTACGGTGGAACCGATACCGACGGAACCGAGCTCGTTCCGGTGGATCTCATCACCGGACCCGGCAACATCTACGTCACGGCCGCCAAGCGTCTGTGCCGCGGTCTGGTCGGAATCGATGCCGAAGCCGGACCCACCGAGATCGCGATCCTCGCCGATCACACCGCCGACCCGGTGCACGTGGCGGCCGACCTGATCTCCCAGGCCGAACACGACGTCATGGCAGCGAGCGTGCTGGTCACCACCAGTGTGGAATTGGCAGCTGCCGTGGACGAGGCGCTGACGGCGCAACTCGAGATCACCAAGCACCGTGAGCGCGTACGCACCGCTCTGACCGGCAGTCAGTCCGGAACCGTCCTGGTCTCCGATGTTTCGGCCGGCCTGCGCGTGGTCAACGCCTACGCTGCCGAGCACCTCGAGATCCAGACCGAGGACGCGACCGCCGTCGCCGCCCGGGTCACCAGTGCGGGCGCCGTGTTCGTCGGCCCGTGGGCGCCCGTCAGCCTCGGCGACTACTGCGCCGGCTCCAACCACGTTCTGCCCACAGCCGGATGTGCGCGGCACTCGTCGGGGCTGAGTGTGCAGACTTTCCTGCGCGGTATCCATGTCATCGACTACTCTGAGTCGGCACTGAAAGATGTTGCCGGACATGTCATCACGCTGGCCAACGCTGAGGATCTGCCCGCACACGGTGAGGCAGTGCGTCTGCGGTTCGAGGCGCTGCGATGAGCGCGGCTCCGGGCTACGGTCTCTCGATCGACGCACTCCCGATCCGGGAGAATTTACGTGGCAAGTCGGCATACGGCGCCCCGCAGTTGAGCGTGCCCGTGCAGCTCAACACCAATGAGAACCCGCACCCGCCCACACAGGCCCTCGTCGACGACGTCGCCGAGTCCGTGCGAGTAGCGGCCAGGGAACTGCACCGTTACCCGGATCGTGATGCGGTTGCGTTGCGCACCGAGTTGGCTGCGTACCTGAGCACGCAGACCGGCGTGGCGGTAACCGTCGACAACGTGTGGGCGGCCAACGGGTCCAACGAAATCCTGCAGCAATTGCTACAGGCATTCGCCGGCCCCGGGCGCAGCGCCATGGGTTTCGTCCCGTCCTATTCGATGCACCCGATCATCGCCGGCGGCACCGACACCGAGTGGGTGCCGGTGTTCCGACGCGACGACTTCGCGCTCGACGTGGACGCGGCTACTGCTGTGATCGCCGAGCGTCGCCCGGACGTCGTGTTCGTGACCAGCCCCAACAATCCCACCGGTCACAGTGTGGGACTTGCGGAATTACGCCGCATCCTCGACGTGGCACCGGGAATCGTCGTGGTGGACGAGGCGTACGCCGAGTTCTCGGCAGCACCGAGCGCGTTGACGCTCATCGAGGAGTATCCGGCCAAACTCGTGGTCTCTCGCACCATGAGCAAGGCGTTCGCGTTTGCCGGTGGTCGCCTCGGCTATCTTGCTGCCGCGCCGGCCTTTGTGGAGGCGTTACTGTTGGTGCGTTTGCCGTATCACCTCTCGGTGGTCACCCAGGCGGCGGCGCGTGCTGCGTTGCGTCACGCTCACGAGACGCTCGCCAGTGTGCACGCCCTCTCAGCCGAGCGAGACCGGGTGTCGAAGGCATTGGCGGATACCGGTTTCCAGGTGGTTCCCAGTGACGCCAACTTCATCCTCTTCGGTCGCTTCACCGACAGCGCTCGGGCCTGGCAAGCGTATCTCGATCGCGGTGTGCTGATTCGGGACGTCGGAATCCCCGGATTCCTCAGGGCGACAATCGGTCTCGAAGCAGAGAACGACGCCTTCGTCACGGCCAGTGACGAGATCGCGGCAACCGACCTTGTAGTCACCGACGGCACCACAGGAGAGACGGCATGACCGATCGCATTGCGCGCATCGAACGGACCACCCGCGAGTCGAGCATCACCGTGGAGTTGAACCTGGACGGGACCGGCATCGTCGACGTCTCCACCGGCGTTCCGTTCTTCGACCACATGCTCACGGCGCTGGGCACCCACGGCAGCTTCGACCTCGACGTGAAGGCGAAGGGTGACGTGGAGATCGATGCCCACCACACCGTCGAGGACACCGCGATCGTCATCGGTCAGGCGCTCGGTCAGGCGTTGGGCGACAAGAAGGGTATTCGCCGTTTCGGTGACGCCTTCATTCCGATGGACGAAACTCTCGCGCACGCGTCCGTCGACGTGTCGGGCCGCCCGTACTGCGTCCACACCGGTGAGCCGGACTACATGGTGAACTCGGTCATCGGCGGCTATCCCGGCGTGCCGTATCACGCGGTGATCAACCGCCACGTCTTCGAGTCCATTGCACTCAATGCGCGTATCGCACTTCATGTCCGGGTTCTGTACGGGCGCGATCAGCACCACATCACCGAGGCCGAGTTCAAGGCAGTTGCACGAGCTCTGCGTGAGGCCGTGGAACCGGATCCTCGGGTCAGTGGTGTGCCGTCGACGAAGGGCAGCCTGTGAGTGCCGTGCGCGGAGCCTGCGGAGTGCACCGGGTGAGTGTGCGCGGAGCCTGCGGAGTGCACCGGGTGAGTGTGCGCGGAGCCTGCGGAGTGCACCGGGTGAGTGTGCGCGGAGCCTGCGGAGTGCACCGATGGACGTAGTCTTCACGTATCTGCTGTTCATCGGTGCGGGTATCGCCGTGGGCGGTGCGTACTCGATGTTCAAGACCAACAAGTTGGCGTCGGGTATCTTGCTGGCGCTGGCGATTCTCGCGGCAGTCGCGGGCATCCTGCGCCTTTGACCGGACACACCGACGCGCCACGGGGTGTGCTTCGGATTCCTGGAATGGTCGGTGTGCTGATCATGGCTGCCGCCGCATTCGGTGGTTGGTCGCTACTGCTTCCGGTAGTGCCGTTGCAGTTAGCGCGATCAGGTGGGTCCGATGCGCTGGCCGGTTCGGTCACAGCGGTGTTCATGGCCGCAACGGTGCTGACTCAGCTTCTCGTCCCTCGACTGTTGCGTACCTACGGGTACCGCGCGGTGCTCGTGGCGGGGTGTCTGTTGCTCGGGCCGCCGTCGCTGGTGCTGTTGCTTTCCGCCGACGCCGTTGCGGTTCTGGCGGTGTCGGCGGTGCGCGGGGTCGGGTTCGGGATGTTGACGGTGGCCGGGAGCGCGCTGGTCGCCGAGTTGGCGCCGGCGCAGGTACTGGGCAGGGCGACCGGTGCGCAGGGCATTGCCATCGCGTCGTCTCAGATGGCAGGTCTTCCGCTGGGGCTGGCGATCGCGGAGCGCTGGTCTACGGCCCCGGTGTTCGTCCTCGGCGCTCTGGTCCCGGCTCTGGCGGTGGTGGCGATCGCCAGGCTGCCTCGGCTGTTCGCGCGGCCGACGGGCACGTCCGTGCGGTTGAGTGTGGTCGTGGTACTCGTCCCAGTGGTCGCGTTGGCGTGTGTGGCTGCCGTGTTCGGTGGTCTGACGTCACTGTTGCCGATTGCGATCGCGGACCGGGCTGCCGTGGCAGGTGTGGTGCTCGCGGTGGCGAGTGTGTCGATTCTGGTGGGCAGGTTCGGGGCCGGTCTGATCGCAGACCGGTTCGGTGCGGGCCGGATGCTGGTGCCTGCGTTGGTCTCCGCCGCTGCCGGCTCGGTGTTGTTCACTCTGGCCGTCGACGACGGTGCCACCGTCGTTCTGCTCTGTGCAGCAGTGCTTTTCGGATTGGGCTTCGGAGCCGTTCAGAACGAGTCGTTGGTGATGGCATTTCGTGCGGCCGGCCCGAGTCGGCTCGGTTCTGCGAGCGCGGTCTGGAACATCTCGTTCGACGCGGGCACCGGTATCGGCGCGTTGGCACTGGGGTTCGTGGCGGCGGCAGCCGGGTACCCCTGGGTATTCGCCGTGTCGGCGCTGGCGGTTGCATTGATTCCGGCGCTCGCTGCGGGCGGCAAGGTGATGGGCGCGCGAGTCGGCCGATAGAGTTGCACCCATGAGCGCTTCCACAATTGCCGTACTCGACTACGGCTCCGGCAACCTGCACTCGGCCACTCGCGCATTGGCTCGTACCGGCGCGCAGGTCGAGGTCACCAGCGACATGAAGGTCGCGTTGGCAGCGGACGGCCTGGTGGTCCCCGGCGTCGGTGCCTTTGCCGCCTGCATGGAAGGTCTGCTCGCGGTTCAGGGTGAACGCATCATCGGTCGCCGCCTCGCCGGCGGTCGCCCCGTTCTCGGTATCTGTGTCGGCATGCAGATCCTGTTCGAGCGTGGCGTCGAGTTCGGTGTCGAGGCACAGGGTTGTGGCGAATGGCCGGGAACCGTCGAACGCCTGCAAGCCGATGTGCTCCCGCACATGGGATGGAACACCGTCTCCGCACCCGAGTCGAGCACGCTGTTCGACGGTATCGACGCCGATACCCGTTTCTACTTCGTGCACTCCTACGGCGTGCAGAACTGGGAACTGGCCCCGTCCGAACACATCGCGCCGCCCGCGCTGACGTGGGCGGAACACGGTGGAGAGTTTCTGGCAGCGGTGGAGAACGGTGCTCTGTCCGCTACTCAGTTCCACCCGGAGAAGTCCGGTGACGCCGGTGCCGAGTTACTAGAGAACTGGGTGAAAGGTTTGTGAGCGACCAACGCGGGGACAGCTTCTCGTTGGCCAAGCTGGCGCTGTTCTCGCTGGGGGCGGCGGTGGCGGTTCTGGCCGTCACGACGGTGGTCATCGTGCTCGCGAAGCCGGGCCCGACGGTAGCCCTGACTATAGGTCTGCTGGGTATCGTCGTGGCGATCGCGGCGATGGGGGCGGTGTCGAAACGGATGACCCGACAAGCGTTCGGTACCGACCACACCGACCCGCCCCAGAGTTCCGGCACCTGAGCGACTAGGGTTGTCGCACGTGAGCCTGGTCCTTTTACCTGCTGTGGATGTCGTCAACGGTGAAGCTGTTCGCCTCGTGCAAGGAGAGGCGGGAAGTGAGACCGGTTACGGGTCGCCCCGCGACGCCGCCCTGGCGTGGCAGAACGACGGTGCCGAGTGGGTGCATCTGGTCGATCTCGACGCCGCATTCGGACGCGGATCAAACAGTGAACTTCTTGCCGGTGTCATCGGCGACCTGACCGTCAAGGTAGAGCTGTCCGGCGGAATCCGTGACGACGCTTCGCTCGACGCGGCACTCGCCACCGGTTGTGCCCGCGTCAATCTGGGAACCGCAGCCATCGAAGATCCCGACTGGTGCGCCCGCGCCCTCGCCAGACACGGGGACAAGATCGCCGTCGGACTCGACGTTCGACTTGTCGACGGGCAGTACCGCACGCGCGGGCGCGGCTGGGTCACCGACGGTGGCGACCTCTGGGAGACCTTGGCTCGTCTCGATCGTGACGGCTGCACCCGGTACGTGGTCACCGACGTCTCCAAGGACGGCACCCTCACCGGCCCGAACCTCGAACTGCTCAGCCAGGTCTGTGCGGTCACCGACGCCCACGTCGTGGCCTCCGGCGGGGTGTCCACCATCGACGATCTGTTGGCGATCTCGAGTCTCGTCGATCAGGGTGTCGAGGGCGCTATCGTCGGGAAGGCCCTCTATGCCGGTCGATTCACGCTTCCCGAAGCGCTCGCCGCTGTGTCGGCTTAGGTAGATATCCGATGACCCGCGCGCATGACCTCGGTGAGTTGTTGTCCACGGCCGGTGAACTGCTGGACGGTGTGCGCGATCGATTCGTGGCCGGGGTCGGAGCACCCAGCGCGGTGGACAAGGGATGGGACGACTTCGCCACCGAAATCGATCTCGAACTCGAACGTCGTTTGTCGTCGGAATTGTCCGAGCGCACCGGAATCGAGGTGCATGGTGAAGAATTCGGCGGCCCGGACCTGGCGTCGGGTCTGGTGTGGGTGCTCGATCCGATCGACGGGACCTTCAACTATTCGGCCGGGCTGCCCTCGGCGGGAACGCTACTGGCGCTTCTCGACGACGGGGTCCCCGGTTCTGGGGTTGACGTGGCTGCCGCTGATCGGGCGAACCTACGCGGCGGCGGTCGGCGGCCCGCTGTTCGTGAACGGCAAAGCCGTTGCCGGTCTGGAGCATCGGACCCTGGCGTCGTCGACGGTGGGTCTCGGCGCTCTCAACGTCAACAGTCGCGGCCGGATCCCGGGCACCTTCCGCTTGCAGTTGCTCGCCGAGATCAGCAAGGTCTCGTCGCGGATACGGATGCACGGCTCCATCGGCGTCGATCTGGCGTTCACCGCGGCAGGCACGCTGGGGGCGGCGGTCGTATACGGGCACAATGCCTGGGACAACGCGGCAGGAGTTGCGCTCGTTCGCGCTGCCGGTGGCGTGGTCACCGACCTGGCCGGAGATCCATGGACGTTCCGATCCGAGTCGGTGCTCGCCGCCGCGCCGGGCGTCCACGGTGAGATACTGGACATTCTCGCATCGCTCGGTGATCCGAGCGCTCCGTCCTCAGGAGGACCAACAACATGACTCTGGCAGTTCGCGTGATCCCGTGTCTGGACGTCGACGCCGGTCGCGTGGTCAAAGGTGTCAACTTCGAGAACCTGCGCGACGCGGGTGATCCGGTGGAACTGGCCGCCGCGTACGACGCGCAGGGTGCGGACGAGCTGACCTTCCTGGACGTCACCGCGTCCACCTCGGATCGTGGCACGATGCTCGACGTCGTCAGTCGCACCGCCGAGCAGGTCTTCATTCCACTCACCGTCGGCGGTGGTGTGCGTACCGTGGCCGACGTGGATCGGCTGCTCCGTGCTGGTGCGGACAAGGTGAGCGTCAACACTGCAGCGATTGCGCGTCCTGAACTGCTCCGAGAATTGAGCGAGCGATTCGGATCGCAGTGCATCGTCTTGTCCGTCGATGCGAGAACTGTTCCGAACGGTCAGCAGGACACACGGTCCGGCTGGGAGGTCACCACCCACGGCGGAAAACGCGGCACCGGTATGGACGCGGTGGAGTGGGCCGAGCGAGGCGCCGAACTGGGTGTCGGTGAAATTCTCCTGAACTCGATGGACGCGGACGGCACGAAGGCCGGTTTCGATCTTCTGATGATCCGGGCCGTCCGAGCCGCTGTTCACGTACCTGTCATCGCCAGCGGTGGCGCCGGCGCGGTCGAGCATTTCGCACCGGCGGTGGACGCCGGTGCCGATGCCGTACTCGCTGCCAGCGTCTTTCACTTCGGTGACCTCAGCATCGCGCAGGTCAAGGATGCCATGAGGGCCGAGGGGATCGTCGTGCGCTAGACCCTGTCCTCGGCGGGGCCCGCTCAGTTGTCCGATCGGATCCCGTCGAACATCAGGGCCCTGATGGCGCGGTCGAGAGCTGCGCAGTCCACCGTGGAGTTGGGGCGCGCGCTCTCGATGGCGCTGCTCAGCATCATGCCGTTGACCGCACGAGCTGTGTTCTCGACGTCGAGGCCGGCGCGCAGGTATCCGCGGTCGACTCCGTGGGTGAGGTAGGCGGAGATCACGGCCGTCGACTGATCGAGCAGCCCGAACATCTTGCCGGTGAGATCGCTGTCGATGCTGGCCGTCTCGAACAGCAGCACTCTCGGAATGCGGGGGTCGGCGAACAAGATCCGCGAAAGTGCTTCGGCGATCCGGGCTACCTGCGCTCGGTAGTCCTCGAGGCTGTTTGCCTGGTTCGGGGCGTTTTCGGACGCCAGGGCGGTCAGTATCTTGGCGATCAGATCGTCGATCACGTGATCGACGATGTCTCGCTTGTTCTCGAAGTATCGATAGAACGTACCGTGTCCGATGCCGAGAGTTGCTGCTATGTCCGCGATTCCGGTGGCGTGGTACCCGCGCTCGGCAAAGCAGTCGAACGACGCATCGATGATCTCGCGGCGTAGTTCGGCTTTTTTTCGTTCTGCTCGGGTCATGGCGTTCGTCACGTCTGAATGATAGCTTCATCAGAAGCGGAATCGCATGTCATTTTCTGATGAGTAGTTCAGGGGGAGGATTCAACAATGGCGGACACATTCGACGCAGTAGTGGTCGGGGCCGGTTTCGGCGGTATCGGGGCGGCTATCGCGCTCAAGCGGCTGGGCCTGAAGAAGTTGGCGATACTCGAGCGCGAAGACGACCTCGGGGGGACGTGGCACGTCAATCGTTACCCGGGGTTGGCCGTCGACATCGCCTCGGTCACCTACTCGTACTCTTTCGAGCCGAATCCGAACTGGTCGCGGCTCTTCGCGCCGGGTGCGGAACTGAAGAAGTACGCCGACCACGTCGCCGACAAATACGACCTGCGCCGGCACATGAGCTTCGGTGCGGTTGTCGAAGGAGCTCGCTGGGACGAGGCAACCGGACACTGGGTGGTCTCGGTGGAAGGCAAACCGGATATCACCGCGAAGTACCTGCTCACCGCGACGGGCTTTCTGTCGCAGCCGCATCGCCCGGACATCTCCGGAATCGACGACTTCGCCGGCAAAGTCATCCATACCACTGCCTGGGACGATACTTATGATCTGGCCGGTACCAAGACCGCCGTCATCGGAACCGGGGCCACGGCAGTACAACTCGTTCCGGAAATAGCCGCGCGGGCCGCCGAACTCACGGTGTATCAACGCACCCCGATCTGGGTTGTACCCAAGGTGGACGTGCCCATCCCTTCGGTCGTGCAGAAACTCTTCGCTCGCGTGCCGTTCACGCAGCGGGTGGCGCGAAGCGTCAGCTCGGGGATACTCGAGATGATCATGGTGAGCGCTGTCCTGCACTACAAGCAGGTCAAGCTGTTGAACAAGGGCGCGGCAGCAGCATCACGAGCGTTCCTCCGTTCTCAGGTTCGTGATGCTGCGCTGCGCAAGCAACTCACGCCCGACTACGACTTCGGTTGCAAACGGCCCACGTTTTCCAACAGCTACTTCCGTACGTTCACCAAGAAGAACGTCAACCTCGAGACGGCGCCGATCGATCACGTGACCGCTGACGGAATCGTGACCGCGGACGGCCGGAAGACCGAGATCGACACTCTGGTACTCGCGACCGGCTTCAATCTGTGGGACGTCAATTTTCCCGCCGTCGAGATCGTCGGACGGGAGGGTCGAAATCTCGGACAGTGGTGGCGGGAGAATCGTTTTCAAGCCTACGAAGGTGTCTCGGTGCCGCATTTCCCGAACTTCCTCACTCTTGCAAGTCCGTATGCCTACAGTGGGCTCTCGTACTTCACCACCATCGAGACCCAGATGGCGCACATCACGCGGTTGTTCGGTGCACTCGAGAGTCGGGGTGCGGACACGTTCGAGGTGACCGAGGCGGCGAATGCGGAGTTCCTCGATCGGATGACCGAGAATCTGGCAGATTCGGTCTTTTACGGCGGTAGCTGCCAGACGTCGCGCAGTTACTACTTCAATCAACACGGGGAAGCGGCGATACTTCGCCCTACCTCGACCCGAAATGCTTTTGTCGAGGCCAATCGTTTCCCTCTTTCGCACTACACAATCAGTGCCTCACGATAGCCATCCGGGCGGATGCGGCATTACGCCTGGGTTGACGGTATAAACGTCCTATGAGTCTTGATCCCGCGATTGCAGCGCGGCTGAAGCGAAACGACGCCGGGTTGTTCAGCGCGGTGGCGCAGGAGAAGTCCACCGGCGACGTGCTCATGGTGGCGTGGATGGACGACGAGGCGCTCGCTCGCACCTTGCACACCCGGAAGGGAACGTACTACTCGCGCTCGCGTGAGCAGTACTGGGTCAAGGGCGAGACCTCGGGTCATACTCAGTACGTGCACGAGGTACGCCTCGACTGCGACGGTGATTCGGTTCTGCTGATCGTCGATCAGGAAGGCGCCGCCTGCCACACCGGCGATCACACCTGCTTCGACGCGGATGTGCTCCTCGCGGCAAAATGAAGTGGGTCGCGTGATGTCCGCACATGTCACCGAAAGGTTCATGACGGGCGGCGCGGTCACCGTGTTCGACGATTCGCAGGCGATCACGGTGGACGGGATCGCCACGCCGCAGATCGGTAAGGGCGTCGACTTCGGTAGGTGAGATGTCGAGAGGACCGCATCCGGCGAGACGACGATGATTCGCGGGTAACTCCACCTGGACGGTTCGGGACCGACGTCGCAGCACACCGGCGACGGTTCACCCGACGGATTCGGGTGGAGAGCACGGCTCGAGATCCGGTCGTAGTGCGGTCAGCGCTTTCACGATTGCCGGCATCGGTCCATCCGTGTCGGCGTCGACCCCGACATCCCTCAACCGCCGGTCCACAGATCGTATTCGGTCCCCGGGTGGTCGCGAATCGGCCATTCGAAGTCCCGACAGGTCGCCCTGGCGATATGTCCTTTCCGATGACCGCGAGTCTCGGATAGCGGCTCGGAACCGCCAGGGGAGTCGGTACCTTCCACGGGATAGGTCTGCCGCGGTGCCCGATACCGGGATATGTTTGGGCGGCAGAGAATTTCCCACCGATTCGAGGAAAATACATGGCTGTCAATGCAGTTGAATTTCTGGACACGGTGCAGAGGTCGGTCCAACCGGTTGCCGAAGGAACCCGGTCTCTGACGCTGAGCCTTACCGTAGCCGCTCCGATTGCCGACGTCTGGGACGCACTCACCTCGGCGGAGCGGATTTCGCGGTGGTTTCTGCCGATCACGGGGGAGTTGCGAACCGGCGGCCGTTATCAGCTGGAAGGCAATGCCGGCGGCGAAGTCCTTTCGTGTGACCCGCCGCAGTCATTCGACGTGACTTGGGAATTCGGCGGCGAGAATAGTCGAGTCGGGGTCAATTTGTCTCAATCAGCGGATGGCGGAACAGCTCTCGCTCTCGAGCATGCCGCGGCTGTCGATCCGGAGCGATGGGACGAGTACGGCCCCGCCGCGGTCGGTATCGGCTGGGACATGGTGTTGCTCGGCCTCACCTGGCATGTCGAGAACGGCATCGACACGCCGGTGGACAACCCGCAGTGGGTGTTCACCGACGAGGCGAAAGCCGCGATGGCGGGAAGTAGTGGCCTGTGGGCGCAGGCCGCGATCGCGGCGGGTGCGGATGCCGCCCTCGCGCATGCGGCTGCTGATCGGACAACCACGTTCTACACGGGTTGAGTGTCGTCGACGTTCGATGTGCGAGATTCGAGTTCGTACCGGGGCGGGCCGTAGCTGCGGACGGGGCGAAGTTTTCCTTGCCCACTTCAATCTATAACGCACCGGGGGCCTTGCGGCAAGACCCTGATGGGGGTGCACACTCTCCCTCGAAGCTCTGATCAGCGGAAATCGATGATGGTGCCGAACGAGGGGGATATGTGATCGACGTGATCGTTGCCGGTGGCGGACCGACCGGACTGATGTTGGCGAGTGAGTTACGCCTGCACGGCGTGGATGTACTGGTCCTGGAGAAGGAAATCGAGGCGAATGTACAGGCCAAAGCGCTGGGTCTGCATGTTCGCAGTATCGAGATCATGGATCAGCGCGGGCTGCTCGAGAAGTTCCTCGCTCGTGGCACGAAGTACTCCGACCATGGTGTGTTCGCGGGCATCGACAACACATGGCCGGAGAACCTCGATACCGCACATTCCTACATTCTCGGTATCGCGCAGACCGCTACCGAGGAGCTGTTGACCGAACACGCGCTCGGGCTCGGCACCGAGATTCGCCGCGGGAGCGAGTTGGTCGGGCTGATCGAGGATGCGGACGGTGTGAGTGTCGAACTCGACGACGGGTCGCAGATACGGTCGCGATACCTCGTCGGCTGCGACGGCGGCAGAAGCACCGTGCGCGGGCTGCTCGGAGTCGGATTCCCGGGTGAACCCGCCGGGATCGAGCGGCTTCTCGGCGAGATGGAGTCCAGGCTCTCGCCGGAGGAGATGTCTTCGGCGGCAGAAGAATTCGGAAATTTCGATCTGCGGTTCGGGCCCGCGCCGGATTCGGTGGGGCGGTATCGTTTTGTCGTCCGCGCCGCCGAAGTGCAGGAGGATCGGACGGCCGCAACAACATTCGAGGAATTTACCGCCCGGCTCCGGGAGCTGGCCGGCACGGACTTCGGGGTGCACTCGCCGCGGTGGCTCTCCCGTTTCGGTGACGCCACCCGTCAAGCCGAGCGCTATCGGGTCGGTCGGGTGTTCCTGGCCGGTGACGCCGCGCATGTTCACCCGCCGATCGGTGGGCAAGGCCTCAACCTCGGGATTCAGGATGCGTTCAATCTAGGCTGGAAGCTGGCCGCGCAGGTGCAGGGCCGGGCGCCGTCAGGGCTGCTCGACACCTATCAGGACGAGCGTCATCCGGTGGCCGCGGACGTCCTCGAGAACACGCGTGCCCAGAGCGCGCTGTTGGGAACCGACGCGAGCGCCAGGGCGCTGCGAAAGCTGTTGTCCAACTTGGCGGCCTTCGAGAATGTGAACATCCATCTTACCGAGGCGATCACGGGAATCGGTATCCGTTACGACTTCGGTGACGATCAGCGGCTGGTCGGTCGCAGGCTGCGTGACATGGACCTGAACCACGGGCATCTTTACGGGCTGATGCACGCCGGCCGTGGGCTGCTGCTCGACCGGAGCGGCGGACTGAGTGTGGAGGGCTGGGCGGACCGGGTGGATCGCATCATCGATCGCAGCGCGGAGGTGGACGAGGCGGCCGTACTGCTGCGCCCGGACGGCCACGTGGCGTGGGTGGGGGCCGACCAGCACGGACTCGTCGACCGGTTGCGGGTGTGGTTCGGAGATCCGGTCGGCTGAAAGTGCGGGCGCGTCGATGGCAGGATGTTCGACATGCCTTTGATTCAGATCAGCCAGACACCCGGTATCAGCGCGGAGCAGAAGAAAGCCACCATCGAGGCCGTCACCAAGGCGTACGCCGAGGCGACGGGCAAGAATCCCGATTCGGTGTGGGTCACCATCACCGAGGTCCCGCGCGAGCATTGGGGCGTTGGCGGTAAGCCACTCGGATGACGGTGGCGTTTTCGCCTTTCCGTCAGCCCTTCTCGCTGCGCTGATCCCCGCGCGCACGAGTGCGCGGCCGTGACGGAAGTTCCGGGTCGCCGCCGCGACGGCGACGGCGCGAGGGTGAAGTACAGCCGATCAGGCTCTTCCCAGGCCCCGCTCGAGACCGTGGTCGAGTTGGGTGAGCATCGCGGTACCCAGTGCAGTGAGCTGCGCCACCTGCTCGTCGTCGAGGCCTTCGAAGAGAAGCCCCTGCACGGTGGCGACGTGTCCGGGTGCGGCTTCGACGACCTTGGCCATGCCTGCGTCGGTGAGAACGGCATTGGAACCGCGGCTGCCGGGGATCACCTCACGCCTGACCCACCCGGTCTTCTCCATTTTGGTGACGACGTGTGAGAGGCGTGAGAGAGACGCGTTCGCTTGCTGCGCAAGTGTGGAGAGCTGCAGTCGTCGGTCCTCGGCGTCGGAGAGTGCGGCCAGAACGAAGTACTCGAAGTGTGTCAGGGCCGAATCGCGTTGTAGTTGGGTATCGAGTGCGGCGGGTAGTCGGGTCACGAACGAGATCAGACCGAGCCAGGCCTGCTGCTGTTCCGGGGTCAGCCACTTCGGTTCGGCAGGCGCGTCGTCTCGCACGTTCGGGTCACTCACCGGCGGCTCTCCTTCGGGTGATTCTGGCGTTGCTCCTCGTACAGGTTCTCAGACGAGTGTCCAGCCGATTCACTCAGGGAATACTTGTGGTTCACAACTGTTGAGACATATATTAACTTGAAGCTTCAACCATAACGTTCGTGAAACGAGGCAGCTATGTCCGCAACAGTCATGCCGGCTCTGTACCTGAGCCACGGCGCACCGCCTTTGGTGGACAGCGCCCTGTGGGTGCGCCAACTCGGGGAGTGGTCTGCGGAACTTCCGCGACCGACCGCAATCCTCATCGTGTCCGCGCACTGGGAATCGGCACCGCTGACCATAGGTTCCACCACCACGGGCACGCCGTTGATCTACGACTTCGGCGGGTTCCCCGAACGCTTCTATCAGGCGCGGTACAACTCGCCGGGTGCCCCGGATCTGGCCGCACAGGTGGCGGCGCTCATGCCGGACAGTGAGCAGGTGGTGCAACAGCCCCGGCGCGGCCTCGATCACGGTGCGTACGTTCCCCTGACGGTGATGTACCCGGAGGCGGACATTCCGGTTCTACAGATATCGCTTCCCACTCTCGATCCCGAGCGGCTCCTGCATCTGGGAGAACGTCTGCGCCCGCTGCGAGAGCAGGGTGTGCTGATCGTCGGATCGGGCTTCACCACTCACGGGCTGCCGTTCCTGCGAGATCCGTCGCCGCAGGCGCAGGCACCGGGGTGGTCGGCGGAATTCGACGCCTGGGCCGGCGAACGCTTCGCTGCCGGCGATGTCGATTCGCTGATCGACTTCCGGGCCCAGGCGCCGGGGATGCCGTACGCGCACCCCACGATCGAACACTTCGCACCGCTGTTCGTCACCCTGGGTGCATCGTCCGATCCGGAACAGGTGCCCACCCAGGTCATCGACGGTTTCTGGATGGGTCTGGCGAAACGGTCGATTCAGGTCCGCTGACGGCTACGCAGGAACTCCAGTGCCTGATCGCCGTGCGTGTTGGCGCGCAGTTCGCTCGAGATGACCTTCAGGACGGTGCGATCGACGTCGATCACGAAGGTGGACCGCTTGACCGGTGCCAGCTTGCCGAGCAGGCCACGTTTGACGCCGAATTGCTCGGCGACGGTGCCGTCGGTGTCGGCGAGCAGGGGGTAGTCGAAGGACTGCGCTGTCGCGAAGGTCGATTGGGCTTCGACGGTGTCGGTGCTGATCCCGGCCCTCGATGCGCCGACCGCCGCGAATTCGCCGCCGAGGTCCCGGAAATGGCAGGCCTCCGCAGTGCAGACCGGTGTGGACGCGGCCGGGTAGAAGAAGAGCACGAGCGGACCGTTCCCGAGCAGACTGCTCAGTGAGCGCGACTCTGCGTCCTGATCGGACAGGGTGAAGTCTGGTGCGAGCTGACCGGGTTTCATGCGGTCGAGGTTACCCGCGCACGACGGCCGAACGGGTGCGCCTGGGATGATGGGGACATGCACGGCGAGCCCACCTCCATGTCCGCACGGTCGTCTCTCACCGCGATCGTCGGTGACGCGTCCGATTCCACCACCACGCGAGAGCAGTTCCGCGCTCTCGCAGCTGAGCACCGGGTGGTTCCGGTGACCCGTAAAGTGTTGGCGGACTCCGAAACTCCGCTTTCGGCGTACGAGAAGTTGGCCGGTAACCGCCCAGGGACGTTCCTCCTCGAGTCTGCCGAGAACGGACGCTCGTGGTCGCGGTGGTCGTTCATCGGCGTCGGTAGCCCGGCAGCCCTGACCGTCGTCGACGGTGAAGCTGCCTGGTACGGCAATGTTCCTGCCGGTGCGCCGTCCGGTGGTGACCCGATCGACGCACTCGGTGCCACCCTCGAACTGCTGCGATCGGAGCGTCTACCCGATCTGCCGCCGCTCACCGGCGGCATGGTCGGCTTCCTCGGCTACGACGCGGTGCGGCGTCTGGAACGGCTCGGCGATTCGGCCGTGGACGATCTGCAGATTCCCGAGATGGTCATGTTGCTCGCCGCCGACATCGCCGCGGTCGATCATCACGAGGGCGCGATCACCCTGATCGCCAACGCCGTCAACTGGAACGGCACCGACGAGCACGTCGACGCCGCCTACGACGACGCGGTGGCCAGGCTCGACGCGATGACGCGGGCGCTGGCCGCTCCCGCGAAGTCCACGGTGTCCACATTCTCCAAGGCCACCCCGCAGTACCGCCGCCAGCGCACCACCGAGAGTTTCGGTGTGGACGTGAAGAAGCTGATCGGGGACATCGAGGCCGGTGAGGCGTTTCAGGTGGTGCTCTCGCAGCGGTTCGAGATCGACTGCGCCGCGGCACCGATCGACGTGTACCGAATGCTGCGAGCGTCGAATCCGAGTCCGTACATGTATCTGCTCAACGTCCCGAACGGTGACGGCGAGACGGCATTTTCCATCGTCGGATCGAGCCCCGAAGCGCTGGTCACCGTGTCCGAGGGGGTGGCGACCACCCATCCGATCGCCGGAACGAGATGGCGCGGCGCCACCGAGGAGGACGACATCCTGCTCGAGAAGGACCTTCTCGCGGACGAGAAGGAGAACTCCGAGCATCTGATGCTCGTCGATCTCGGCCGCAACGATCTGGGCCGGGTCTGTCGTCCCGGCACGGTGAAGGTGCACGACTACCGCCACATCGAGCGGTACAGCCACGTCATGCACCTCGTGTCCACCGTCACCGGCCGGCTTGCCGAGGGCAAGCACGCGCTGGACGCCGTCACGGCGTGTTTTCCGGCCGGAACGCTGTCCGGGGCCCCGAAGGTCCGTGCCATGCAACTGATCGAGGAGCTCGAACCGACTCGGCGCGGCATCTACGGCGGCATCGTCGGCTACCTGGACTTCGCCGGGGACGCCGACACCGCGATCGCGATCCGGACCGCACTGATCAAGGACGGTGTCGCGTACGTGCAGGCCGGAGCCGGCGTGGTCGCGGACTCGGATCCGGTCTACGAGGACACCGAAGCGCGCAACAAGGCAATGGCTGTGCTCAGCGCCATCGCCGCCGCAGACACCTTGCGCACCATCGGAGGTGACGACCAGTGACCGACAACGATTCGAGCACCGACACCACGGTGACGCCGCCGCCGAACGCCCGGCGCTCCACCGTGGTGCGGACATTGCTGCTGTTGGTGGCTGCGGCCGCGCTGTGGGGTAGTTCGCGGATGACGTGGGTGCACCTGACGTCCAGTGACGGCAAGACCTTGGAGCGGACGACGGCACTGGACGGCAGCACGTGGGCGGCGGCGATGACACCGCTGGCGCTGGCGATGCTGGCGGCGGTGGCCGCGTCGTTCGCCGTACGCGGTTGGGCTGTTCGGGTGGTCGGGGTGCTGGTGGCGCTGGTGGCCGTCGCGGTCGCTGGTCCGCCGGTGCAGCTGCTGGTCTCCGGCGCCTCGGCGGATCGCGCCGCCGAACTGGCCGAGTTGTCCGGTCACCCGGAGGAGCTCGCTGCCGACTATTCGCTGCTACCTCCGCTGCTGGCGCTGCTGGGGGCGGTGGCTGCCTTTGTGGCCGCCGCGCAATTGGTACGGGCACCGTCCTCACGCGGCGGCCTGTCTTCGAAGTACGACAGTCCGGCGGTACGGCGGGAGGCGGCATCGAAACTCGGACAGGGTGAGATCGCCGGCGAGGACGGGCCGGTGACGCAGCGCATGCTCTGGGATGCCCTCGACGCCGGTGAAGACCCGACAGTCGACGGTCCCGGCGACGGCAACGGCGAATCGACCCCCCGGTCCTGACGATGTTCGGGCCTCGAGGCGGGTGGGCTCGGGTACCCGATCGGAGCCTGGAAAACCCACCCAACTAGGCTGACACCACCCTGATGACGTATCTCACATCGGGCTCTTGCCCAGAAAGGATTCGGGCCACGATGACCGTACTCGACTCGATTCTCGACGGGGTGCGCGCTGACGTCGCCGCCCGCGAATCTGTTCTCGACTTCGCCGCAGTGAAGGCCGCTGCCGCTACTGCACCGCCCGCGCTCGATGCCGCTGCAGCGCTTCTGGAATCGAGCATCGGCGTCATCGCCGAGGTGAAGCGGGCAAGTCCGTCCAAGGGCCCGTTGGCCGATATCGCAGATCCGGCGGAGTTGGCCGCGGCCTACCAAGCCGGTGGTGCCCGCGTCATCAGCGTGCTGACCGAGGAGCGTCGCTTCCACGGTTCGCTCGCCGATCTGGACGCGGTTCGCAAGGCCGTGACGATACCGGTGTTACGCAAGGACTTCATCGTCGGTCCGTATCAGATTCACGAAGCTCGTGCGCACGGCGCAGACGTGATCTTGTTGATCGTGGCCGCTCTCGAGCAGCAAGCGCTCGCCTCGCTCATCGATCGCACCGAATCACTCGGGATGACGGCTCTGGTGGAGGTACACACCGAGGAAGAGGCCAATCGAGCACTCGAAGCCGGTGCGAAGGTCATCGGCGTCAATGCGCGCAACCTCAAGACGCTCGAAGTCGACAAGAACACCTTCGGCCGGATCGCTCCGGGCCTGCCGACGGAAACGATCAAGATCGCGGAGTCCGGAGTGCGCGGTACGGCGGATCTGCTTGCGTACGCCGGCGCCGGGGCCGACGCTGTTCTGGTCGGTGAAGGACTCGTGACCAGTGGTGATCCGCGCAAGGCGGTAGCCGATCTGGTCAACGCGGGAGCGCATCCGTCCTGCCCCAAACCGTCACGCTGACATAGCTCACGGCTCGGGTGTCGTCAGTCAACACCCGAGCGGTGAGCAGCGACACGCTCGAGGCAGACTGGTGCAGTGACTTCACGTACTCAGGGACCAGTCTTCAAGGGCGCCAACCTGCCGCAAGCCAGTGTCGGACTCACCGAGCGCTCCGGCCACGATCCGGACGTCGGAGGGCATTTCGGCGTCTACGGTGGTCGGCACGTTCCGGAAGCCCTCATGGCCGTCATCGAGGAAGTCACCGCCGAATACGAGAAGGCGCGAGCCGATGACGAGTTCCTGAACGAACTCGACCGTCTTCAGCGCGACTACACCGGCCGGCCGTCACCGATCTTCGAAGCAACCCGAATGAGTGAGTTCGCCGGTGGTGCGCGAATCATTCTCAAGCGAGAAGACTTGAACCACACAGGTTCTCACAAGATCAACAACGTGCTCGGTCAAGTTCTCCTTGCCAAGCGGATGGGCAAGACCCGCATCATCGCCGAGACCGGAGCCGGTCAGCACGGCGTGGCCTCGGCTACGGCCTGCGCGCTCCTCGGTCTCGAATGCGTGGTCTACATGGGTGCTCTGGACACGGAACGCCAGGCACTCAACGTGGCCCGGATGCGACTGCTCGGTGCCCAGGTGGTGTCGGTGGAGACCGGGTCGCGCACACTCAAGGACGCCATCAACGAAGCTCTGCGCGATTGGGTCTCGCATGCCGACAACACCTACTACTGCTTCGGAACTGCGGCCGGCCCCCATCCTTTCCCGATGCTCGTCCGCGACTTCCAGCGGGTGATCGGGCTCGAGGCCCGCGCACAGGTGCAGGCGCTGACGGGTCGACTTCCCGATGCGGTGACGGCATGCGTCGGCGGTGGATCCAATGCGATCGGCATCTTCCATGCGTTCCTCGACGACCTCTCCGTTCGCCTCGTCGGATATGAAGCAGCCGGTGACGGGGTCGAGACCGGTAGGCATGCAGCAACATTCACCGGTGGCACGCCCGGCGCTTTCCAGGGTGCCTACTCGTATCTTCTTCAGGACGAAGACGGTCAGACCACCGAATCTCACTCGATCTCGGCAGGCCTGGACTACCCGGGTGTGGGTCCGGAACATGCGTATCTCAACGACATCGGTCGGGCGACGTACGAACCCGTCACGGATTCCGAAGCGATGGACGCGTTGCTGTTGCTCTCCCGCCGTGAGGGAATCATTCCCGCCGTCGAGTCCGCGCATGCTGTCGCAGGCGCGCTCCGCCTGGGCAGAGAACTGGGGGAGGGAGCGATCATCGTCGTCAATCTTTCCGGACGCGGCGACAAGGACATGGACACCGCCGCCGAGTGGTTCGGTCTGGTCGACGGATCGCCCAAGTCCGAGGGATCTTCCAACTCCCCTGTGGCAGAACAGAACGACGACACGGAAGGCTCCGACAAGTGAGCGAACTTTCAGCACGCCTGGCCCCCACGTTCGCCGCGTGCAAGGCGGAGAACCGTGCAGCGCTGGTGGGATACCTGCCCGCCGGCTACCCGACGGTTTCCGGCTCCATCGACGTGTTCAAGACCATGGTCGACGGTGGCTGCGACGTCATCGAGGTAGGCGTCGCCTACTCCGATCCGGTGATGGACGGTCCGACCATCCAGAAGGCAGCGGAAACTGCTCTCACCAATGGCGTCCGACTACGCGATATATTCACCGTCGTCGAACAGATCAGTTCGGTCGGTGGCAAGGCAGTGGTCATGACGTACTGGAACCCGGTGCTGCAATACGGCGTAGACAAGTTCTCGCGAGACCTGGCGGCAGCCGGTGGTCTCGGATTGATCACACCCAATCTGATTCCCGACGAGGCCGACGAGTGGGTCGAAGCATCGAAGAAGCATCATCTGGATCGAATCTTCCTGGTGGCTCCCTCGTCGACGGAGGAACGTCTGGCGATGACCGTCGAGGCGAGCAGCGGATTCGTCTATGCCGCGTCCACTATGGGTGTCACCGGCGCTCGTGACGCGGTGTCGTCGATGGCACCCGAGCTGACCGCGCGTATTCGAGCGCACTCCGACATCCCGGTCGGTGTCGGACTGGGCGTGCGGTCGGGTGCGCAGGCAGCGGAGATCGCCGGCTACGCAGACGCAGTCATCGTCGGTTCGGCCCTGGTGTCCGCAGTCGAGAAGGGCTTGGGAGCAGTGCGCACCCTCACCGAAGAACTCGCAGAGGGTGTCCGCTCGGCTAGCGTGGTGTCGTGACTTCATCAGTGGACCTGCTGGCGTACATTCCCAGCCCGCCTCAAGGCGTTTGGTACGTGGGGCCGCTTGCTCTCCGTGCGTACGCCCTGTTCATCATCTTGGGCATCGTCGTGGCGATCGTCTGGGGCGATCGTCGTTGGGTGGCGCGTGGCGGTGAGAAGGGGACGGTTCTCGACGTCGCGATCTGGGCGGTGCCGTTCGGGTTGATCGGTGGCCGCCTCTATCACGTGCTGACGGATTGGCCGGCCTACTTCGGTAGCAACGGCTCACCCGTCGATGCGTTGAAGGTCTGGCAGGGCGGTCTGGGGATCTGGGGAGCGGTGTTCCTCGGTGGTGTCGGTGCATGGATCGGTTGCCGCCGACGCGGGATTCCGGTTGCCGCGCTCGGTGACGCCATCGCGCCGGGTATTCTTCTCGCGCAGGCGATCGGGCGGATCGGAAACTACTTCAACCAGGAACTGTACGGCCGCGAAACCACTGTGCCGTGGGGCCTGGAAATCTTCGAGCGGGTCAACTCGTCGGGGCAGTTCGATCAGTTGACCGGAGTGTCCAACGGTGAAGTGATGAGGGTGGTGCACCCGACGTTTCTGTACGAAGCGCTGTGGAGTCTGCTGATCGTCGTTCTTCTGGTTCTGGTCGACCGCAGGTTCAAGATCGGCCACGGTCGACTGTTCGCGCTGTACGTGGCCGGCTATTGCGTCGGCCGCTTCGTGGTCGAACTCATGCGCGACGATTTCGCCTACGAAATCGCCGGAATCAGGGTCAACTCGTTCACCTCGGGAATCGTGTTCCTCGCGGCAGCCGCGTACTTCGTCCTCGCGACGAAGGGACGGGAGGCGCCGGCGGAGTTGAAGTCGAAGAGCTACATTGCCGAATCAGTCGGTCCGGACGACACTTCAGGACATACCGATACCCCGGTCGATGTCGACTCCGGCTCGGAGGCGGATCGGTCCGGCGACGGAACGTCGGATTCGACGAGGCTCGACACGAACGGAAAATCCTGACATAGCCGTATCGTCGAGGTGTCATCCGGCAGGAGCGTTGGCTGATGTGTGGGGGATCGGTCGACTGTTCGGTCAACTGTTCGGTCAACTGTCACCGCCCCTG
Source organism: Rhodococcus sp. 27YEA15 (assembly GCF_049739425.1). Taxonomy (NCBI): domain Bacteria; kingdom Bacillati; phylum Actinomycetota; class Actinomycetes; order Mycobacteriales; family Nocardiaceae; genus Rhodococcus; species Rhodococcus sp. 27YEA15. The sequence goes on along the minus strand of NZ_JBMHHW010000001.1, from coordinate 2,511,461 downwards.
CGTAACTGTTGTCGAGATGTAAGGAACGTACGTTGCCCGACCTGAACAAGTACCCGGAGCCCGTAGATCCGTCGGATTCCTCCGGATCCCAGTCCCCGGTTCCGCCACAGTTCGGCTCGCCTTTCGACTACGACGCCACGGCGGACGCATCGTTGACCGAAACGTCCGCGCCCACGGAGAAGACCCCGTCCACCGAGACGACCGGCACCGGTCCTGGTTGGGATACCTACGCCGGGGTCGGTAACGGTCCGGGCTGGGGCAGTCATCCGATCTACCCGCCGCCGCCCGGCAACGATTCGTCCGGCGGGTTACCACCGGACGGCGCGCCGGGATATCCACAGCACAGTGCCTATCCGCCACCGGGCGCGCAGACTTCGCAGTTCGGCGCGGCGCCCGACGGTCCTGTGTACGGCGCTCCGGCCGACCCCACGAACCCGTACATTCAGCCGTCCTACGGGGATGCGCCGCACACGCAGCAGCCGTACGGGCCACCGTCCGGATATGCGCCGTACGGGGCTCCGCCGCCGGCCTACGGGCCACCGCCCGGGTACCCCGGCTACGGGGGCTTCGGGTACGCAGATCCCTCGGCGCCGTACGGACGCGATCCGCTGACCGGCGAGCCGTTGTCCGAGAAGTCGAAGTTGACATCGGGCCTGTTGGGTATCTTTCTCGGCGCATTCGGTGCCGGCCGGTTCTACCTGAATCAGCCCGGTGTGGCGATCGCTCAGATCGCAGCCACGTGGTTGACGTGTGGAATCGGCGGTATCTGGCCGTTGATCGACGGCATCATGATGCTGTCCGGAAACGTTCGCGATCGGAACGGTCGACCGTTGCGAAGTTGAGGCCGCGTGGCTCGCTGATGCACCTATCGGACACCACCGTGTCCGATAGGTGCATTTGTACGTTTGGCGTATTTTTGCTCGACCCGTTGCAGACGTGCTGTTCGCGGCGTTTCGGGAACTCGCTCGGTTGACTGCCGACTGAATCGAACAAGAACAGAAAGTGCACGTCGGAGGCGTCGGATAGAAGTGCTCTGGGGTAGCGACTAGGCTCATTCGCGTGAACCGACGGACTAAAATTGTATGCACCTTGGGACCTGCGACAGCATCTGGTGACCGCATCCGCGAACTTGTGGAAAGCGGGATGGACGTGGCCCGGCTGAACTTCAGCCACGGCGAGCACGCCGATCACGAAGAGAATTACATCCGGGTCCGTGAGGCCTCGGACGCGACGGGGAAGGCAGTCGGCGTGTTGGCCGACCTTCAGGGCCCCAAGATCCGCCTCGGTCGATTCAAGGACGAGCGCACGGTGTGGGCGAACGGCGAAGAGGTTCGCATCACTGTCGACGACGTCGAGGGAACGCACGATCGCGTCGGTACCACGTACAAGGAACTTGCGCGTGATGCCAAGGCCGGTGACCGCCTTCTCGTCGACGACGGCAAGGTCGGTCTGGTCGTCACGTCCGTAGACGGTAACGATGTCGTGTGTCGAGTTACCGAGGGTGGCCCGGTCAGCAACAACAAGGGTTTGTCGTTGCCCGGGATGAACGTCTCGGTTCCGGCTCTGTCCGGTAAGGACATCGCGGATCTCGAGTTCGCACTCAAGCTCGGTGTCGACTTCATCGCGTTGTCCTTCGTGCGATCGCCTGCCGACATCGAACTGGTTCACGCCGTCATGGACCGTGTCGGCCGTCGGGTCCCGGTCATCGCGAAGCTCGAGAAGCCGGAGGCGATCGACAACGTCGAGGCGATCGTGCTCGCATTCGACGCGGTGATGGTGGCGCGTGGTGACCTCGGTGTCGAGCTTCCCCTCGAGCAGGTGCCGCTGGTACAGAAGCGGGCCATTCAGATCGCCCGGGAGAACGCGAAGCCGGTGATCGTCGCGACGCAGATGCTCGAGTCGATGATCGAGAACTCGCGTCCCACCCGCGCCGAGGCTTCCGACGTCGCCAACGCCGTTCTCGACGGCGCCGACGCCGTCATGCTCTCCGGTGAGACTTCCGTGGGCAAGTACGTCATGGAAACCGTGCGCACCATGGCCCGGATCGTCGAAGCCGTCGAGGGCGAGACGACGAGAGTCCCTCCGTTGACGCACACTCCTCGCACCAAGCGCGGCGTGATTTCGTATGCGGCCCGTGATATCGGCGAGCGTCTCGACGCCAAGGCACTGGTCGCCTTCACCCAGTCCGGGGACACGGTCCGCCGGCTGGCGCGACTGCACACCCCGCTGCCGCTGTTGGCGTTCACGCCGTTGCCTGCGGTGCGAAGCCAGTTGACCCTGACGTGGGGAACCGAGACGTTCCTCGTCGATGCGGTGGCCACCACCGACGAGATGGTGCGTCAGGTGGACAGTGCATTGCTCGCCCTCGGCCGGTACGTCAAGGGCGACCTCGTGGTCATCGTCGCCGGTTCGCCCCCGGGAACCGTCGGGTCCACCAACCTCATTCACGTGCACCGTATCGGCGAAGAGGACCACTGAGTGACCCACGTGAACTCGTCCACCGACCTGAGCACGCTTCTCGGTCTGTTGGATCTCGAGCAGCTCGGCGAGGACGAGTTCCGTGGGCATCACCCGGCTCAGGTCGGCTCCCGGACGTTCGGCGGTCAACTCGTGTCGCAGGCACTGATGGCTGCCGGACGGACGGTGGACGGCGAACGTCCGATCCACGCGATCAATGCACATTTCATACGCGGCGGAGATGTCAAGGCGCCCATCGACTATCGAGTGGATCGACATCGTGACGGTCGGGCATTCGCCAATCGGCAGGTAATCGCGTACCAGGGCGGGCACGAACTCTTCGTGATGCTCGCGGCCTTCCAGGATTCGGGTACGGGACTCGAGCATGCGGTGTCGATTCCGGATGTTCCGTTGCCGGAGACGTTACCGACCATCGGTGAACACCTACGCGGTTACGAGGAGACGCTGCCGTTCTTCAGCAATGCGCTCAAGCCGATAGACCTGCGGTACGCCAACGATCCCGCGTGGGTGCTCAAGGACGCGGGCGAGAAACTCGAACACAACAGGGTGTGGATGCGCCCGGACGGCGACATGCCGGACAACCCGCTCGTTCATGCCGCGGCACTGGCCTATTCGTCGGATACCACGGTCCTGGATTCGATCCTCACGACGCACGGACTGTCGTGGGGTCATGATCGCATCGTGGCGGCCACGGTCAACCACTCCATCTGGTTTCACCGCCCGTTCCGATTCGACGATTGGGTGCTGTACTCGACGCAATCGCCGGTTGCGGCCGGATCTCGGGCACTGGCTACCGGTCACTGCTTTTCCCGTGACGGTTTGCTGTTGGCCACCGTCGTACAGGAGGGCGTCGTTCGTCACTTCCCGCGCCGGCGGGCGTGACCCGACACTCTCTCAGGCTGATATGCGGTACTGCGCCGAGAGTTCGTCGGCACGGTCCCACGGCGACCAATCGATTGCCTGATCATCGAGTTGGGCTGCAACAACTTCCAGGCCCGCATGCCAGCCGGACGCGTGTTCGCGGGCAGACTCTTCGTTCTCGACTGTATGGGTGAAGGTGAGCCAACAGCCACCGGTTCCGTTCGGTGCCAGTTCCCAGTGCAGAGTGTCACCTTCCCAGAGGTACTCCAGAATGTGGTGTGGGTGAACGCTGATCATCGTGCCGTGCGTGAGGTGTCGGATATCGGTTCCGTGCCGCTGAATCTGTCGGGGAGTTGCCTTGAAGGCAAGTTCGGTCCCGGGTCGGACATCGAGGTCCACTTCGGCCGGGAACCACACGTCGAGGTACTCGCGGGCGGTGATGACCTTCCATACCTGAACCGGTGAGTGCGTCGTGGCGAGTCGAAAACTGGTAGCTACTCGTCCGTCGTATGTCAGATTGATCGTTCCGTTGTCCATCGGTGCCTCCACTGTCGGTGCCCGTGCGGTTGTCAACCATGGTGCCATTTTTGCGATGGGGACGGAGCAGGTGCAGGTCAGACGGTCACCATCACGCCAGGTCGACACCTTGGTGATGTGAATCACTATACGAGTGGTCTGGATCGAGCTGCAATGTTCTGGAATCGATACCGATCACGAGCGATTTGTATTTCAGAATACAAAAAGTGTTAGTGTGTGGTCGGACATCGAAGATGGAGGACGCGTGTGAGTCGTCGAATGCGGGCAATCGAGTCCGACGGGAAGAAATTTCGCTTCGTGGAGTCGGCGTGGCCGCAGCGGGCGACCGACAGCGACGTGGTGGTCGCGGTGCGGCGAGTCTCTCTCAATCGAGGTGAACTCACCTTCGGTTGGGACGCCGGTGTCGCGGTCGGATGGGATGCCTACGGTATCGTCGTCGAAACCAGTGCGGACGGTGTCGGTCCTGCTGCCGGAACACCGGTCGTGACGTGGGGTTTCTCCGGGGCCTGGGCGCAGTATCGCCTTGTGGATCACGCCAATGTGGCGAAGGTGCCCGTCGGGGTTTCGGATCTGATGGCCTCGTCGTTGCCGGTTGCCGGTCTGACAGCGCTTCGCTCGGTTCGGGGCCTCGGGATCGGATCCGGTACTTCGGTGGCGGTAACCGGGGCCACTGGCGGCGTGGGACATCTCGTCGTCCAGTTGGCTTCCGATGTCGGAGCCGAGGTCACGGCGGTCGTCAGAGACGACGACGGTCGACAATGGCTCGAGGGCAACGGAATTCCACCAGGTTCTATCGAGACGGTGGCGGAACTGTCAGGTGATCGAACCTACGATGCGGTGATCGACACAGTGGGCGGTGAGGTGCTTTCGGCTCTGCTGCCTGTGATCAAGTCCGGTGGATCGGTGTTGTCGATCGGTAGCGCCGGTGGATCGGACGCCGAGGTGGACACGGATGCCGTGATCGCCAAGGGGCTGGATGTTCTGACGTACGGGGACTACGGGGTTGCCGGTGCGGATCTCGAACTTCTGCTCGATCTGATCGCCGACGGCCGACTCGTGGTACATGCTCGTGACGTGGGCGGTTGGGAGCAGATCGTCGACGGGGCTGCGGACTCGCTGCTCGCGCGTGGAAAGGTGTCACTGTCTGTCGGTACTGAACTGTCTGTCGGTACTGAATAGTTCTTCGGAGGTCGGTGTACATGGGTAGGCCACGCAAGTTCGACGAATCAGCGGTTCTCGACGCTGCCGCCCGTGAGTTCCGAGTGCACGGGTTTGCCGACACCTCGACCGAGCAACTCTGCGACGCCGCAGGTGTCGGTCGTAGCACCTTGTACAACACGTTCGTCTCCAAGGAGGAATTGTTCGTGCGGACGCTCGAGCGATACACGATCACCACGGCGCAGCGCCAGGCCGATGTTCTCGCCACGTCGGACGCCACCGGTGCAGAGCGTCTGACGATGCTTCTGGATCTGATCCTCGCCGAGGAGGCCGATTCCGCGAAGGGGCATCATGCTGCCGGATGCATGACGGTAGGTACCGTGATGACGCCCGACCTTCTGGCGCGTGACTCGCGCATAGCGGACGTTCTCGATCGTGATCTGCGGCATCGGCTCGGGACTCTCGAGGACTGTGTTCGTAGCGGTCAGGCCGACGGTTCCATCGTCGCGGAGGTCACGCCGCTCGAGGCCGCATGGCAAGTTGTGACCGTGATCTCCGGCATCCGCGTCAGTGCGGCGGCCGGTGCGCCGAGTTCGGTTCTGGGCCGTGTCGCTCATGACGGGATACGCACACTCTTCGCGATCGACTAGCGGTCGATGTCGGAACCGTTGTCTTGACCTGCCCGCAATTTGTATTTGAAAATACATAACTGAAAGGACGGCCCTGTGCCGAAAGTCGTCTACATACTCGCCGCCGGAATATTCGCGATGGTCACCAGTGAGTTCACCGTCAGTGGTCTCATGCCTCAACTTGCCACGGGGCTCCACGTCGACGTGTCGCACATAGGTTATCTCGTCACAGCTTTCGCCCTGGCAATGTCAATCGGTGGACCGCTGCTCACCATGTTGTTGCTCGAATGGCCACCCCGACGCGCATTGCTCGTGTTGTTCGCGGTGTTCTTGGCGGGCAACCTCCTTGCCGCCGTGGCACCTACGTACTCGGTCCTTCTCCTCGCGCGCCTCGTCACCGGTGCCGCATCGGGTGCATTCTTCGGCGTCGCCATCACTGCGGCGGGCCAGGCGGTGTCCCCGACACTGCGGGTTCGGGCAACCGCGACCGCTCTGCAAGGACTGATGCTCGGCACCACCCTGGGGCTTCCGCTCGCGACCTGGATCGGCGGATTGTGGGGATGGCGTGCAGCGTTCGCCGGAATCGGGGTGCTGACCGTCGTCGCCGCAGTGGCGACCGCACGGTTCGTTCCGCTGGTGGAGACGGAACCGAAGGAAATTCAGAACCTTCGCAGCGAGTTGGGAGTGTTTCGCAGTCGACGGTTGTGGGCGGTGATGAGCACGTCCACCCTCGTCATCAGTGCTGCGTTCGCGGGATTCTCGTACTTCACGCCGATTCTGACCGAGAAGACCGGAATCGGCCTGGGTGCCATTCCGGCTCTGCTGGTGGTGTACGGAGCCGTGACCGTGGTCGGAAACGCGTTGGTCGGGCGGCTGGCCGATCGTTTCACCACGGCCACTCTGGTAGTCGGCACAACGCTGAGTGCGGCCTTCTTGGCAGTCTTTGCGGTAGCTGCTCAGAATCCGTGGGCGGCGATTCCGGCGATGCTCGGTATCGGGCTAGTGGGTGTCACCATGAACCCGGCCCTGGTGACGCGAGTTCAACGTAGTGGAAACGCCGGTGCCCTGGTCAACACCGTGCACTCGTCGATGATCACATTCGGCGTCGTCATCGGCTCGGCGCTGGGCGGTGTAGGAATTCACGTCGCCGGATTGCGAGCGCCGCTGTGGATCGGGGTTGTCCTGGCTCTCGGGGCCATCGCGACGATGATTCCTGATCTGGTGCGTGAACGTTCTCGCGGGGGTTTCGGCTGCGGCCGCACGCTTGCTTCCGCTACACCGGACAAGCGCCGTTGACATTTCTTTACTCTGTAAGACAGAGTGGGCTCTATGTCGACCACCCAGCAGACGTACTGGACCGAATCGTCGATCGCGCGGGCCGTACGATCGTCCCGAAGAGTGGAATCGACTAATCTGATCGTGATCGGACTCGCCGTCGCGACGGTCGCGGCATCCGGATTGACCAACGAAATCGGTACCGCATCGTTGTTCGCCGGGGTAGTGGTCGCGGCGACATTCAGTGCGGTGTGGGCGGTGACGGCATGGCGCTCGTGGCGCACCGGAGTGCGGGGAGTGCGAATCGGCTACGGCGCCTTGGCGGTGGCGTCGGTCCTCGGCCTCGGATACGTCATGCTCGGTTCGGCGGTATTGGGGCCGTTGACGATCATCGGGGCCGGGTTCGTCTTGATCGGATGGCGTGAGCAATCTCGGCGTATCTGGATCACCGGATCGGTACTGGCTGTGTACGGAATCGGCACGGCGCCTGAACTCCTCGCCAGGTATGTGGGATTCGATACCGTCGAACTCGTGACGCGGATCGCGACTGTGACGACCGGACCTGTCGCGGTGCTGGTCCTGGCACTCGGCGGCGACAGCTTCCTTCGAGAGAATCGTGAGATCAACTCTCGTGCAGCCTAGTTCATCCAGTCACCCATACCTGCAGCTCGACGACACAGTGCATCAGAAGGCGCGCCTGGCAATTCTGTCGATACTGGCCGGCGGCGTGGAGGTCGACTTCGGTTTCCTGCGATCGACGTTGGAACTGACCGACGGAAATCTCGGTCGCCACCTCGACGTTCTCCTCACCGCGGGATACATCTGCGTGCGGAGGACGTACAACGGGCGTCGAGCGCGCTCGTGGCTCACCATCACAGACGGCGGACGTGCGGCCTTGGCTGTAGAAGTCGACGCGCTACGTTCGATGTTGGGGCAGATCAGCGACTTTCACTGACGTTCGAACCCTGTGGTGCCAAACCACCGCCTGCGAAACCTCGAGACATCACTCCACGCGACAGGGCGATGTGCGCTGCTGTGAGTGCACACGACTGGGGTAGGTGAGTCCGACCACCGGAGAGTGCATATCGCGAGGCGTCGTCCGCCTGGGTGCTTGACGCACCACGTGTCAAGGAGTGCCTGTGCCCGCTCGGATCATCGACGGCCGCAAGACGGCAGCAGCGGTCATCGCCGCCGATACGGCTGCGGAGGTAGAACAGTGCACTGCGCGTACGGCGCACGTCCCGTGCCTTGCTGCAGTCGTCGTGGGATCGGACCCGGCCTCGCGCGCGTACGTGGCGATGAGAGCACGCAGATGCGCAACTGTCGGCATTGCGTCCCGGGTGATCGAGTGGCCGGCCACGACGACCATGGCGGTCCTCGAAGATTTGTCGGCTGATCCGCTGGTGGACGGAATCCTGTTGCAACATCGCGTGCCGAGCCATATCGACGAACGCGCCGCATTCGATTCGACAGCACCGGCCAAGGACGTCGACGGTGTCACCTCGGCGTCGTTCGCGTCGATGACACTGACCGGGCGGTTGTTCGAATCGTGGACGCCGAGTGCGATACTCCGCTTGCTCGATTCGGTGGGTGTCCGGTTGGCCGGTGCCAACGCAGTCGTCGTGGGACGAAGTCCGATCCTCCGGTTGTCGGCCGAGGCGATGTTGCTGCGGCGAGACGTCACCGTCACGTACTGCCATTCACACACCGAGGATCTCGAAGCTCACCGGGGGAGCAGGCATCGTCATAGCGGCGGTGGGAGTGCCGGAACTGGTCGAAGGCGATGGGGTCAGGCCGGGAGCGGTGGTCGTCGACGCGGGGTACGACCCGGGCGGAGTCGGAGACGTCGAGTATCGGTAAGCGTCCGAACTCCGCTGCGCTGATCACTCCGGTGCCCGGCGGGGGTCGGGCCGATGACGGTGGCTGTTCTTCTCGACCACGCCGTGACCGCCGCAGTGCTGGCGCACCGGTCGATTCAGCCGGCTCGCGCAGAGGTGCCACGATGAACTCGACATACGTCGGTGATCGGAGCCGCCTGACACGACGGCCTTCTCGGTGCTGGTGCCCTCGGTGAGACTCGAACTCACACTGCACGGGTTTTGAATCCGTTTCCTCTGCCAATTGGGATACGAGGGCTTGTTGCGATGACTACATTAGAAGATGCGTTTTCAGAGTCAAGCACCGGTACCCTCTTAATGTTCGCGCCTCGCCTCGGGGCGGTTCGATCGAGGAGGATGGTGGCCATGAATTCGCCGCAGCCGCAAGGCAATCAGCAGATTCCCCGTCGTGTTGTGGTCGCGGAGGACGAAGCGCTGATTCGCATGGACCTCGTCGAAATGCTTCGCGAGGAGGGGTACGACGTCGTCGGCGAGGCGGGCGACGGACAGGTTGCCGTGGAGTTGGCAGAAGAACTCAGGCCTGATCTGGTGATCATGGACGTCAAAATGCCCAGGCGGGACGGTATCGACGCGGCTTCGGAGATCGCAGCCAAGAGAATTGCACCTGTGGTAATTCTCACAGCGTTCAGTCAACGCGAATTGGTGGAGCGGGCACGAGATGCGGGTGCGATGGCGTATCTGGTGAAACCGTTCTCCATCAGTGATCTGGTGCCTGCAGTCGAACTTGCCGTCAGTCGGTTCCGGGAGGTGACTGCGCTCGAGCGCGAAGTTGCAGATCTGGCGGATCGCCTCGAGACCAGGAAGCTGATCGAACGGGCCAAGAGTGTGTTGATGGTTCGTCAGGCGCTCACGGAGCCCGAAGCGTTCAAGTGGATTCAACGCGCCGCAATGGATCGTCGTTCAACCATGAAGTCCGTGGCCGAAGTTGTGCTCGAAACGCTCGGCGGTGATCCGGCCGAGAGTTGACGAGGCGTCATCGCGAATGTCGCGGATCGCAAGTGCCGTGTTAACACTGACTACCTTCGGATGACAGTCGCGTCAACCGCCTTTCCGCAGCGATCGCAACGCAACATCGAGGTCTAGCGTCAAGTCCCACAGCGGGCGCCGGATCAGTCGGCGCCGGCACCGGCTGATCGAAGGAGCGTGGGATGGCTGGACGAACACTCGTGCGTACCGCCGCAGTTCTCGGCGTAGCGTCGCTGGCACTGGCAGGCTGTAGCTCGAACAATTCCGACAATACGGCGTCGAGTAGCTCGGCGTCGGCTGCGGCCACGACGGTCACCACCGACTGCACCCCGGACAAGGCCACCGCCAAGGCCACTCCGTCCACGGAGCCGTTGCGTCTGGGCACTCTGCTCCCGGACACCGGCAGTCTGGCGTTTCTGGGCCCGCCGATGGTGGCGGCGGTGCAGTTGGCTGTCGGCGACGTCAATGCGGCGGGCGGAGTCCTCGGAGCGCCGGTTCAGCTCGATGCGGGAGATTCGGGAGACACCACCACCGATACGGCCAATACGACGGTCGACCGCGAACTCTCGGCCGGTACGCAGGTGATCGTGGGGGCGGCGTCGTCAGCGGTGTCGCTGAAGGTCATCGACAAGATTTCCAGTGCCGCAGTAGTGATGTTCTCCCCGGCCAACACCTCCGACCAGTTCGTCTGCTATCCGGACAAGGGCATGTACTTCCGCACCGCCCCGACGGACGTGCTTCAGGCGCAGGCGCTCTCGCAGCTGATCTCCGACGACGGGCACCAGCGGGTCGCCGTCCTGGCGCTCAACGATCCGTACGGAACCGGCCTGGCCACCAATCTCGAGAAGGACTTGACGGACTCCGGTGTGGCTTCGGATCAGATCGACAAGATCATCTACGACCCCAATGCGCAGTCGTTCAATGCGGAAGTCGATCAGGTCAAGGATTTCAACCCTGATGCGATAGCGGTGATCGGTTTCGACGAGTCGGCGAAGATCATCACGCGCATGCACGAGGTGGGAATCGGTCCGTCCGACGGAAAGGCCGTGTACGGCGTGGACGGCAACATGGGTAACGCGCTGGGTGAGGCGGTGGCCAAACCGCTTCTCGACACCATGCAAGGCACGACGCCGTTGACGGATGTGGGGCCCGCCTTCCAGGACCGGCTCAAAGGCGTCAATCCGGCGCTGATCGACTTCAACTACGGTGGCGAGTCCTACGATGCCGTCGTGATCTCGGCGCTCGCGGCAGCGCAGGCCAAGTCGACGGCCGGTACCGACATCGCCGCCAACATCGACAGCGTCACCAACGGCAGTACCAAATGCGCCTCGTATGCAGAGTGTCTACCCCTGGTTCAGGCGGGCACGAGTATCGCGTACGCCGGTATCACCGGAGCCCTGGCGTTCACGCCTGCGGGTGAGCCGTCGGTCGGCTCGTACGGCAAGTTGAAGTTCGGTCCCGACAACACATTGACCACCGAAGGGTATGTGGTGGTGCGCAAGTAGTCGCAGGACGGTGAGCGAGGACCCCGGTGGGGTCCTCGCTCACTTCTCCTTGCTCCCGGCGAGAGTTCCGAGATAGAGCTCGACAACCTTGGGATCGGTCATCAGTGCGGTACCGGACGCGGTATAGGCGTTCGTGCCCTGGTCGAGTACGTATCCTCGATCGCAGATCTGCAAGCAGCGACGCGCGTTCTGCTCGACCATCACGATGGACACTCCGGCCGCGTTGATCTTCTTGCAGCGGATGAAAACCTCGTCCTGGTACATCGGCGACAAGCCGGCGGACGGCTCGTCGAGCAGCAGCACCGACGGATCCATCATCAGTGCGCGTCCCATGGCCACCATTTGGCGTTCGCCGCCGGAGAGTGCCCCGGCTTTGACGCCGCGGCGATCGCTCAGCAGCGGAAAGAGCTCGCTGACGAACGCGAATCGCGTGTCAAAGGACTTGGGCCGCAGATAGATTCCCATCTGAAGGTTCTCCTCGATGGTCAACGACTGAAACACATTCTGCGTCTGTGGGACGTAGCCGACCCCCTTCTTGACGAGAACGTGTGCCGGTTGGGCGGTGATGTCGTCGTCCCGCAGCGTCACCGCGCCGCCTCGGATGGGAATCAGACCGAACAGCGATTTGAGCAGGGTGGATTTTCCGGCACCGTTAGGGCCGATGACCGCGACGATTTCGCCTTCTCGCAGGTAGAGGTTGCAGCCTCGCAAAATGTCGACACCGGGGACGTAGCCGGCCACGAGGGTGTCCGCCCGTAGTAACGCTCCTGCCGAAAGCTGTCGGTGTTGCTCTGCGGTAGCGTCGAAATCGGCAGTCATGCCTGATGCCTTCCGGTCGATTCGTCCACGAACAGTTCGGCCGCGAGGGCGGCCGTTTCTCCGATCGGGTTTCCCTCGTCGTCGAACTCGAGGGCCTGATCGTGATGGGCGCCCAGATAGGCGTCGACCACCGCCGGATTGCCGGACAGCTCGTCCGGGGTCGACTCGGCGATGACGCTGCCCAGCGCCATCACCGCTACCCAGTCGCTGATCTCACGGATGACGTCCATGTCGTGCTCGACGAACACCACGGTCATGCCGTCGTCGCGGAGGGACATGATGTGGCCGAGCAGGCTCTGGGTGAGTGCCGGATTCACCCCGGCCATCGGCTCGTCCAGCATCACCACCGAAGGCCGGGTCATCAGTGCTCTGGCCATCTCCAGGAGCTTGCGTTGGCCGCCGGACAGTGATCCGGCGAGGTCGCCGGATTTGGTGTCCAGGGTGAACCGTTGGAGAAGATCGTGGGCGCGGTCGGTGACGTCCCGTTCCTGTGCTCGCCAGGTCCACGGCAGCAACGCCGTCATCATGTGTTCGCCACGTTGACCGTTCGCGCCGAGGCGGACGTTGTCGAGCACCGTCAGCTTGGACAGCGCCTTGGTCAATTGGAAGGTGCGCACCATCCCGTTTCGGGCTATCTGGTGGGGGTGCATCCGAGACAGTGCTCGGCCGTCCAACGTGCAGGTCCCGGTGTCGGCGTGGTCGAAGCCCGTGAGCACGTTGAACAGGGTGGTCTTTCCGGCCCCGTTGGGGCCGATCAGCCCGGTGATGGAGCCTCGTTGGATTTCGAGATGATCCACGTCGACGGCTTTGAGTCCGCCGAAGGTACGTGAGATCTGGTCGGCGACGAGGACCGGATCGGGTTTCGCCGAGCCGGGCAGGTGCGCCACGTCGGTGAAGATCTGCGCTCTGGTCTCGGCGTCACGCATTGAGTTGGACCTCTCGCTTGTTTCCCAGTATCCCCTGCGGCCGGAAGACCATCAGGAGTGCGATCGTCAATCCCAAAAGCACGTACCGGATTGCGCCGACCTGCTGCTCCGTCAGGGGCAGCAGTGGGTTGTCACCTGAAATTGCTTGCCGGAGCAAGGCATCGGGTATTGCCAGCAGAAACCAGAAGACCATTGCGCCCAGTACCGGCCCGAAGACCGTGGCGGCACCGCCCAGGATCAATGCTCCGAAGGCGAAGAACGTCTGCGCGGTCGAGTAGAAGTCGGGATTGATCGATTTGGTCTGCAGCGCGTTGAAGATGCCGCCCGCACCGCCGATCACGCCACCGAGTACCAGTGCCTGCATCTTGTAGACGAAGACGTTCTTGCCCAGTGCCCGCGCGGCATCCTCGTCCTCCCGGACGGCTTTGAGAACCCGACCCCATGGACTGTGCGTGAGGAGGTACACGAGCCCGCAGAGAAGCACGACCAGGGTCCACCCCACGAGCATCGCCCACAGATCGTCGCCGTAGAACTTCACGCCGAGAGCTGAGTACTGCTTGGACGAATCGAACGGACTCCAGGCTGTGAACGGACCGGCGAAACCGAAGAGCCCGTTGGTGGAGCCGGTTACCGAATCCGTTGTGGTGGAACGAAATATCAGGCGAAGGATTTCCGATGCCGCAATGGTCACTATCGAGAGATAGTCGGCCCGCAATCGTAGGGTCGGTATTCCGAGGGCGACTGCGAGCAAGCCGGCCGCAGCCAAACCCACGAGGATTCCTACCCACAACGGTTGTTCATAAGTCACCGTCATGATGCCGACACCGTATCCGCCGAGCAGGGCGAATCCGACCTGACCGAAGTTGAGCAGACCGGCGTAGCCGAAGTGCAGATTCAATCCGATAGCCAGGAGAGCATAGAAAACCGCCGACGGCCCGATCAACTGGGCGAACGAAACCTGTAATGCACCGATGATATCCATGTTCGTCACCCGATCCTTTGGCGTGATCCGAGGATGCCCTGCGGGCGAATGACGAGAATGACGATCAAGACCAGGAGTGAGCCGACGTATTTGAGGTCGGGGCTGACGACGAGTGTCGACAGTTGCACCAGGAGGCCGACGACCACGCAGCCGAGCAACGCCCCGTACGCCGTTCCGAGTCCGCCGAGCGTGATGCCGGCGAACATGAGGAGGAGGAGCTTGAAACCCATCTCCCATTGCACGCGGCCACCGAGTTCGGAAATTCCGTAGAGCACCCCGCCCAACGCTGCCAAACCGCCGCCGAGCGCCCACACGAACATCACGACACGCTCGACGTCGATGCCGGACGATGCGGCGAGGTCCCGATTGTCGGCGACGGCGCGCATGGCCTTGCCGATGCGAGTGCGGCTGAGAAGAACTGCGACGGCGAGGAGCACGGCCAGGCTGACGGCCATGACGGTGGCGTTGGCATCGGTCAACGCGATCGGCCCCCACTTCTTCTCCACCTGACCTTGGTAGTCGTCGAATGGTTCCGAGCGGTCGGAGAAGAAGATCAGGATCAAGTACCGAACGGATATTGCCAGTCCAATCGAGACGACCAGTTGGGCGATCAGACCCGTCTTGCGTTTCCGTAGCGGTTTCCACACGGCGGCGTTGGCGAGGACGCCGATACCGATTCCGACGACGATCGCCAGGCCCGTCGCGGGGATCAACGGGATGCCCAACGTGGTGTTCAACACCCAGGCGGCGACGCCACCCAAGGTGACCATCTCGCTGTGTGCGAAGTTCGTCAAGCCCGTGGTTCCGTAGATCAGGCTCAGGCCGACCCCCGCGATCGCGATCACCAGACCGAATCGGAGTCCGTCGACGGTGGTGCGGAGCAGTTTCTCACCCGGACTCACCTCAGAGGCCGTACGAACTTCGCCGAACGAGAAGATCACCGTGTTCGCGCGTCCGGCTGCCACGTCCCGTACGACGGCCCCCTGCACACTCACGCCCGGTGGCAGGGTGTCCGCGACGACGCCGAATGAGTACGTTCCCGGGGGTAGCGCCAGTTCCCAACTACCGTTCTGGGTGGACTGAACCGATGCCACCTCGGTACCGGCTGCATCGAGGGCCTGGACGGTGGCTCCGGCGATCCTGGCGCCGCCGTTGTTGAGGGTGCCGCTCACCGGCACGCTCCCGGTAGGTGGGTCAGCCGACTCCTGGGCAGCTGCCATACCGGTGGCAGCGAGTACGGCAAATAGTGCGAACAGTGCACCCGCCACGATTCTGCGCACGAACGGTCGATCGTGCCGTTGGACTACGGACACGTAGATCCTCCGAACTGCTCGGGGTGAAACAGCCGGCCGGCTGCTTCGGGCGACGTTCAGGTGGTGTGATTTCCGGACTCTAGCGGCTCTGTTCGCGCTCGAGCGGACCTGCGAGTTGCCGTGAGGTTTCGGTCCTGTTTCAAAACTCGAAGTGACGGTCGAGGTGCGCGAAATCCGGCGTTGCGCCGGCTGTGAACCCCGGCAAGGGAGTCCTTGTCGGGTGCACTCCCTAGACTGATGAACCGTGAGCCCTGCAACCACACCTCGGTCCAGCACGTCCACCGCCGTCGGCGGATCAACCGCCGGAAAAGACGACCGTCCGCTGCTGATGCTTCTCGACGGGCATTCTCTCGCCTTTCGGGCTTTCTACGCGCTGCCGGCCGAGAACTTCAGAACCAACACCGGTCAGGCCACCAATGCCGTCTACGGTTTCACGTCGATGCTGATCAACTTGCTACGTGACGAACAGCCGACTCACCTGGCAGCGGCGTTCGACGTGTCACGTCAGACGTTCCGTGCCGAGCTCTTTCCCGAGTACAAGGCCCAGCGGGCCAAGGCGCCGGACGATTTCAAGGGCCAGATCGACATCACCAAGGATGTCCTGGGTGCGTTGGGTATCCCGGTGATGGCGGAAGACGGCTTCGAGGCCGACGACGTCATCGCGACGCTCACCACGCAAGCCGAGGCGCTCGGATACCGTGTTCTCGTCGTCACCGGCGACCGGGATTCGCTGCAGTTGGTGACGGACAACGTGACGGTGCTGTATCCGAAGAAGGGTGTTTCCGATCTGACCCGGTTCACCCCCACCGCCGTCGAGGAGAAGTACAGTCTCACTCCGGCCCAGTATCCCGATTTCGCGGCGTTGCGTGGCGACCCGAGTGACAACCTGCCCGGAATCCCCGGCGTCGGCGAGAAGACCGCCACCAAGTGGATCCGCGAGTACGGCGATCTGCAGGGGCTGGTCGACAATGTCGACAAGGTCCGCGGCAAGGTGGGGGATTCGTTGCGCGAGAATCTCGCCAACGTCCTGCTCAATCGTCAGCTCACCGAAATGATCCGCGACGTCGCATTGCCGTACACCCCCGAGCAGTTGGTGCTCGCGCCGTGGGATCGCGAGAAAATCCATGCGCTCTTCGACGATCTCGAATTCAAGGTGCTCCGCGATCGGCTGTTCGCCACGCTGTCCTCGTCCGAGCCGGAAGCAGAGGAAGGTTTCGACGTCAGCGGCGAGGCGCTCGCTCCGGGCGATGTGGCACAGTGGCTCGATGCTCATGCGCGAACCGGAGCTCGCCACGGCGTCACGGTTCTGGGAACGCGTACCCCGTTCGCCGGTGACGTCACGGCCCTGGCCATTGCAGCTCCCGACGGGGAATGCGCTTACGTATCGACATCGTCGGCGACGCCGGAAGACGAAGCGGCGCTAGGGGACTGGCTGGCGGACGCAACTCTGCCCAAGGCGGTACACGAGGCCAAGTGGGCGATACACGCCCTGCGTGGTCGGGGCTGGTCCCTCGGCGGGCTCACCAGTGACACCGCCCTGGCTGCCTACCTGGTCCGTCCGGGTCAGCGCAGCTTCAACCTCGACGACCTGTCACTGCGCTATCTCAAGCGTGAACTGCGCGCTGAATCTACAGGGCAGGAACAACTTTCACTGCTCGATGATACCGATCAGATCGATACCGAAGCTGCCGACACCGCGATGCTCAGCGCGTCGGCCGTCCGTGACCTGGCTGCAGCCCTCGACGTCGAACTCGAATCCATCGAGTCGCAGTCTCTCCTGACGGACATGGAACTGCCCTTGACGGTCGTCCTCGCCGACGTCGAGGCAACCGGCATCGCCGTCGACAGCGCGCACCTGCACGACCTGCAGAGCAGATTCGCCTCCCAGGTCTCGGACGCCGCCAACTCGGCGTATGCGGTGATCGACAAGCAGATCAACCTCGGCTCACCCAAGCAGTTGCAGGTAGTCCTGTTCGACGAACTCGACATGCCGAAGACGAAGAAGACCAAGACGGGGTACACCACCGACGCCGAGGCCCTGCAGGGGCTTTTCGACAAGACCGGGCATCCGTTCCTCGAACACCTCCTTGCGCACCGCGACGCGACCCGGATGAAGGTCACCGTCGACGGGCTACTCAAGGCGGTAGCCGAGGACGGTCGGATTCACACCACCTTCAATCAGACGGTCGCGGCAACGGGCCGACTGTCGTCCACCGATCCGAACCTGCAGAACATCCCCGTTCGCAACGATGCAGGCCGCGAGATCCGCGACGGATTCGTCGTCGGTCAGGGCTTCGACGTGCTGCTCACCGCCGACTACAGCCAGATCGAAATGCGCATCATGGCCCACGTGTCCGGAGACGAAGGGCTCATCGAGGCGTTCAACACCGGCGAAGATCTGCACAGTTTCGTCGGTTCACGAGCATTCGGTGTCCCCATCGAAGAGGTCACACCGGAACTACGTCGTCGGGTCAAGGCCATGTCGTACGGCCTCGCCTACGGGTTGAGTGCCTACGGGTTGGCGTCGCAGCTCAAGATCTCCACCGATGACGCGAAGCAGCAGATGGACGCGTACTTCGCGCGGTTCGGTGGAGTACGTGACTATCTGCACGCCGTGGTCGAACAGGCGCGTAAGGACGGGTACACCTCCACCCTCTACGGGCGTCGCCGCTACCTTCCCGATCTCAACAGTGACAACCGGCAGCGCCGCGAGGTGGCAGAACGCGCCGCACTCAACGCACCCATTCAGGGCACTGCGGCCGACATCATCAAGGTCGCGATGATCAACGTCCAGCAGGGACTTCTCGACGCCGGGCTCACCTCGCGCATGCTGCTTCAGGTGCACGACGAATTGGTACTCGAAGTGGTCGAGTCCGAACTCGAGCAGGTCACCGCTCTGGTCAAGGACAAGATGGCCACTGCCATCGAACTGTCGGTGCCACTCGACGTCTCGGTGGGCACCGGCCGTAGTTGGGACAGCGCCGCGCACTGAGTCCGATGCACGCACGCCGGGGCGATCGAATCGATCGCCCCGGCTTTCTCGGCTGCTCTTCTACTCGGCCGGGGCGGACTGCGCCGCGATCTGCTTGCGGACCTCGTCCATGTCGAGAGCCTTGACCTGGGTGACCAGTTCCTCGAGCTGGGCGGGAGGCAGAGCGCCTGCCTGGTTGAACACGAGCACTCCTTCACGGAACGCCATGATCGTGGGGATCGACCGGATGTTCGCGGCAGCGGCGATGCCCTGCTCTGCTTCCGTGTCGACCTTGGCATGCACCACGTCGGGGTGCTGATCGGACGATGCTTCGAACGTCGGGGCGAACTGGCGGCACGGTCCGCACCACGAGGCCCAGAAGTCCACGAGGACGACATCGCTGCTCTGAATCGTCTCGTCGAAGTTCTGCTGAGTGAGGGTCTGGGTGGCCACGAGGGTCCTTTCCATAGTTCGGGCTTTCGCTCCTGCAACGCTGAGCGCCCCGTGAATCTTCCCGTACCGACCCTCAGCTTGCCGACACGGTGGTTCGGAATGTGCGTCGGTACGCCTGCGGGGTGGTGCAGCGCAGGCGTACGAAATGTTCCCGCAGCGCGGCGCCGCCGTGGAATCCGACGCGATCTGCGATGGCATCGATCGACAAATCGGAGTTCTCGAGAAGGTTCTGGGCTGCCAGTACGCGTTGATCGTTGAGCCAACGCGCCGGGGTGGCGCCCGTTTCCGCAAGGAAACGACGAGCGAACGTCCGGGGAGACATGCCGGCGCGCGCCGCGACGACCGCGACCGTGAGATCGACCGCAAGGTTGGCTGTCATCCAGTCGAGCACCGGGCCGAGCGACGAATCCGGAATCGGTGCCAGCGGGACGCAGACGTACTGGGCCTGCCCGCCGTCGCGGTGGGGCGGGACCACCATTCTGCGAGCGATGCCGTTCGCGACCCGACTGCCCTGTTCCTTGCGCACGATGTGCAGGCACAAGTCGATTCCCGCCGCGGTTCCGGCGCTGGTGAACACCGGGTCTTCGTCGACGTACAGCACGTCCGGATCCACGGTGGCGCGCGGGTACGTCTTCGCGAGAAGGGCTGCATGCCGCCAGTGTGTGGTGCATCGTCGCCCGTCCAGCAACCCCGCCGCACCCAGGACGAAAGCTCCGGTGCACAAACTGGCGACCTTGGCTCCGCGATCGACAGCAGCTCGGAGCTTTTCCAGTAGGGGATCGGCACCGGCGCCCGGTCGCGTCGAGCACTGATAACCCGTGTCCTCGGCGGTGTAGGTTCCGCCGGCGGTGACCACGATGAGATCGGCGTGGTCGAGAGCGTCGAGGTCGTGAGGGACGTCGATGTTGTATCCGAACCGGGTTCGAATCGGTTCGTCCACGGCGGCTACCAGCGAGAAATCGTACGTCGGCAGACCATCGTCCGACCGGTCGAAACCGAAGACCTCGCAGGCGACACCGAGCTCGAAGGCCTCGGTCATCGGTAGCAGCGGCACAACCACATTTTCGAGCATGCCTCCGAGTCTGGCAGAAAAAACCAGTAGTGGCAGAAATTCGTGGAACGTTGGCATTTCTGCCACTGTTGTTCGGGTTGCCGCGCCAGCATGATCGAATCATGGACATCATCGTTCTGGTCATCGTGGTCGTACTCGCCCTCGACGTGGCGGTTCTGATCGGACGAACCCCCGACTCGCGTCGAGACGGGAGTTCGCACGGCGAGTTCACGTTGTGAGGTCAGTTCCAGTTCTGCAGTTCGGTGCGACAGCACTTGTCTGGGGAGCGAGTTTCCTTTTCGTCAAAATCGCGCTCGAGGGTCTGTCATTCACGCAAGTAGTGTTGTGGCGCTTGGTATTCGGTGCAATCGCTTTGGTCGCGATCGCGTTGATCGGTCGAATCGAAATTCCTCGGGATCGACGTGTCTGGATGCACGCGGCAGCCCTGGCGATCATGCAGTGCATCGTGCCGTGGTTGTTGTTCAGCTGGGCTGGGCAACAGTTGTCGTCGGGCCTCGCCAGTATCTACAACGCCACCACACCGCTCATGACGATGGCTCTCTCGCTCGTGTATCTGCCGGGAGAAGTATTGACGCGGTACAAGGCAACGGGACTGTTACTGGGATTCGGCGGGGTGATGGTTGTTCTCGCGCCGTGGAACCTGGGTGTCGCCGGTGACACGAGTGCGCAGCTTGCCTGCCTGGGAGCGACTGCAGCCTACGGTGTTTCGTATGTCTACCTCAGGCGCTACCTGCTTCCGCTCGGCGTCGGTGCCCGCGCCGTGGCATTGCTGCAGATCGGCATTGCCGCTCTGCTGATGATTCTCACGTCGCCGCTCATCGCGTGGACACCGATGCGGCTGACACCGGCGGTGGTGCTGTCGACGGCCGCCCTCGGTGTTCTGGGAACAGGGCTCGCGTTCATCTGGAGTACCAACGTAGTGCGAGAGTGGGGTCCGGCTGCTGCGTCCACCGTCACGTATCTGAGCCCGGTGGTCGGCGTCGCACTCGGGGCCGTGATCCTCGGGGAAAAAATCGGTTGGAACGAGCCGCTGGGGGCGCTCGCGGTGATCGCCGGCATACTCGTCACCCGCCGGGCGACGCAGGCAGTGACGGTATCCACGACGCCGCCGAAGTCTGTCCCACTGCGGCAGGTACCGCCGATTCACTGACCGGATCGAGGAGCAGTTCCACCGACCGGACCATGGTGAGCAATGATCGACCGATGACAGCTGTGAGCGCAATCGACACCTCGACCCTGCGGTTGGGGATCATGGCCGGTGACGGGATCGGTGCCGAGATCGTCCCGGTGGCCAGGCAGATCGTGGACGCGGCTCTGTCCGTCGTTCACGCGCCACCCGTCGACTGGGTGGAACTCGCGTTGGGAAGCAGTGCGATCGAGACCCATGGAACTCCGATTCCCGAGGAGACTCTCGACGTGCTCGGAACGCTTCCCGGTTGGATACTCGGGCCGCACGACAGCGCGTCGTACCCGGCGGAGTTTCGTGATCGACTCACTCCAGGGGGTGTCATCCGTAAGAAGTTCGACCTGTTCGCGAACATTCGTCCGGCGGCCGCATTCGAGGGCGTGAAGTCCACGGTGCCCGATATGGATCTGGTGATCGTCCGGGAGAACACCGAGGGCTTGTACGCGGATCGGAACATGGTCGTCGGCAGCGGCGAATTCATGCCGACACCAGATGTAGCGCTCGCCGTCGGAGTGTTCACCAGGGCGGCCTGTGAGCGGATTGCCCGCGCCGCCTTCGCGCTCGCGACCCGGCGACGCAACCATGTCACCATCGTGCACAAGGCGAACGTCCTCACGCTGACCACCGGGCTGTTCCGCGATGTGTGCCGGACCGTGGCGGCCGACTATCCGCACGTGGTGGTCGACGACGAGCACGTCGACGCCATGGCCGCACATCTGGTCCGACGAGGAGGCGACTTCGACGTTGTGGTGACCGAGAACATGTTCGGCGACATTCTGTCCGATCTGGCCGGTGAACTGTCCGGATCCTTGGGAACGGCACCGTCGATCAACGCGTCCGAAAGCCGCGTCATGGCGCAGGCAGCGCATGGCGCGGCGCCTGACATCGCCGGGAAGAACAGAGCGAACCCGACCGCTCTCGTCCTGTCGAGCGCGATGATGCTGGATTGGCTCGGAGAGGCTCGTTCGGATCCTGTGTTGTCCTTGGCGGCTCGACGAATTCGCGAGGCGGTGCGCACCACGATAGGTTCCGGGGTGGCCACCGCTGATCTCGGAGGCTTGGCGTCGACCAGCGAATTTGCCGAAGTCCTGTACGCGCGCACCATCCGTCGCTGATTCTTGTACGACGCGCCGGGAGTTTTGAACGGGCGCAGTCCGAACTCCTGCCGTAACCTTCCGTTCCACCGGAGTTCGGGTCGATGTTGCACGTGCGGCGATCGGTGAGTGGAGAGCAGAGTCGTGGTCGGTGGAAACACGCAGGTGCCCGGAAGTCGCGGTGGCGGTGTCGTGCTCAGCGCGCTGCGAGTCTTGTTGGTGGGCTTGGTGGTCGCGTTGTGCGGCGGCTGCGTGGTCAACGACGAGGGCCTCGTGCCGGACGGTCCCGCGCTCGAGGTGCAGACGGTGCCCGAGATCGCCGCGCTGTTGCCGCCGAAAGTCACCGAAGCCGGAAAGCTGCAGATAGGTGTCAACATTCCCTACGCACCCAACGAATTCAAGGATGCGGACGGCAACATCGTCGGTTTCGACGTCGACGTCATGAAGGCGGTGTCGGCAGTGCTGGGAGTGGAACCGGTCTTCAACCAGGCAGACTTCGACAAGATCATTCCGGCCATCCAGTCCGGCAGCTACGACATGGGAATGTCGTCCTTCACGGATTCGAAGGAACGTGAGAAGACGGTCGACTTCGTCACCTACTACAGTGCCGGTATTCAATGGGCGCAGCGTCCCGGAAGCAATATCGATCCCGACAACGCATGCGGTCTGCGTGTCGCGGTGCAGACGACGACCACCGAGGACATCGACGAGATCCCGGCCAAGAGCGACGCCTGCGTTGCTGCCGGGAAACCCCCGATCGACAAGATCAAGTACGACAGCCAGGACGACGCGGCGAACGCGGTGATACTGGGCCGCGTTGATGCGTTGTCAGCCGATTCACCGGTCACCGGGTATGCGATCAAGCGAAGCAAGGGGCGCCTGGAAGCAGCGGGGGATCCTTTCGAATCGGCGCCGTACGGTTGGCCGATCGTGAAGGGCTCGCTGTTGGGGCCCGCGCTGCAGAAGGCGATGCAACTGCTGATCGACAACGGCGTGTATCGACAGATCGCGCAGACGTGGAGCGTCGAGGCAGGCGTGATCGAGGAGTCGAAAATCAACGGAGCCCAGAGTTGACTAACCCAGAGTTGACTAACCCGGTGTGGGCGAATACTTCGCTCATGTACCGAATGTGCAACACCGAAGCGGGGAGGGGTCGATCTTGACGACGAACGACAGCGGTGATCCGGTACCGATCGGGGCCGTCCCATTACGTCGACCCGGCCGGTGGATCACCGCGCTCGTGGTGATAGTGCTGGTCGGGCTTTTCGTCTACGGATCGGCTACCAACGACGGGTTCGGCTGGCCGACCTATCGTCAGTATCTGTTCGACGCGCGTATTTCCAAGGCTGCCTGGGTCACCATTCAGTTGACGGTGTTGTCGATGGCGTTCGCGATCGTCCTCGGTGTCGTCCTGGCGGTGATGAGGTTGTCGCCCAACCCGGTGCTGAAGTCCACGTCGTGGGTGTATCTGTGGATCTTCCGCGGCACCCCGGTGTATGTCCAACTGGTCTTCTGGGGATTGTTTCCGTCGATCTACAAGAGTCTCGACCTCGGAATTCCGTTCGTTCACCAGTTCGTTCACATCGACTTGCAGGGGATCCAGGCCGCGTTCTTGTTCGCCGTCATCGGCCTGGCTCTGAACGAGGCCGCGTACATGGCCGAGATCGTCCGGGCCGGAATCGGTTCGGTCAACGAAGGGCAGAGCGAAGCGTCGATCGCTCTGGGGATGACCTGGGGCCAGACCATGCGTCGCACTGTTCTTCCCCAAGCGATGCGGGTCATCATCCCGCCTACCGGCAACGAGTTGATCAGCTTGCTCAAGACCACCTCGTTGGTCACGGCGGTACCGTTGAGCACCGAATTGTACGGGCGCGCCCGGGATATCTCGGGCGCCAATTTCGAGCCGATTCCCCTTCTGATGGTGGCAGTCACCTGGTACCTGGCGATGACCAGCGTGCTGATGGTCGGACAGTTCTACGTCGAGCGCCACTATTCGAAGGGCGCTACCCGAACTCTCACTACCCGTCAGCTGCAGGACCTCGCCGATGCGCAGAGTAAAGGTGCACCGGCGACGAGCATCCCGGATGTCCCCGAAGGGGCGAAGGCAACCCCGGATGTCCCCGAAGGGGCGAAGGAAAACCCGGATACCCCCGAAGGGGAACGAACATGACACCGATGGTCAAGGCCGATCGAGTCTGCAAGAACTTCGGCGCACTTCAAGTCCTGAAAGGGGTGTCACTCGAGGTCGATCCGGGTCAGGTTCTCTGCCTGGTCGGGCCGTCGGGTTCGGGAAAGTCGACCTTTCTCCGCTGTATCAACCATCTCGAACAGGTCAATGCCGGACGCTTGTACGTCGACGGCGACCTCGTCGGGTACTCGGAGCGGGACGGCAAACTCTACGAACTGCATCCACGGGCGGCTGCGAAACAGCGCCGCGACATCGGCATGGTGTTCCAACACTTCAATCTCTTTCCACACCGCACCGCCCTCGAGAACATCATCGAGGCACCCACCCAGGTGAAGCGGGTGGGAAAGAAGAAGGCAGTCGAACGGGCGAAGGACCTTCTCGATCAGGTCGGTCTGAGCGCGAAGGCCAACGCGTATCCGGCACAGCTGTCCGGTGGCCAGCAGCAGCGGGTTGCGATCGCCAGAGCGCTGGCGATGGACCCCAAACTGATGCTGTTCGACGAGCCCACGTCGGCGCTCGACCCGGAACTCGTCGGCGAAGTCCTCACTGTGATGAAGCAGTTGGCCAAGGAAGGAATGACGATGGTGGTCGTCACCCACGAGATGGGTTTCGCCCGTGAGGTTGCCGATCAGCTGGTGTTCATGGACGGTGGAGTCGTCGTGGAAGCCGGTGAACCCCGGAGCTTGCTGTCCGATCCGCAGCACGAACGGACCAAGGCATTTCTGTCGAATCTTCTGTGATCGTCAGGATTTGACGGCACTGAAGATCGCGGTACCCGGAAAGAGTTGGCCGCGGAGGGGACTCCACTGTCCCCATTCGCGATCGAGCCATTCCGGCCATTCGGGTTCGACGATGTCGCGTAATTCCAGTCCGGCGGCGACGATCTCGCGGACTCGGTCGCCGACGGTTCGGTGATGCTCCACGTAGGTGGGTACGCCGTCGTCGTCGACCTCCACGTACGGGGTGCGGTCGAAGTAGGGCAGTGATGCGGTCAGTCCCTTCGGGCCCGGATCGTCCGGGAAGATCCAGCGAATCGGATGATTGACGGCGAAGACCCACTTGCCGCCCGGGCGTAGCACCCGCGCCACCTCGTTCATCACCTGCTGCGAATCCGCGACGAACGGCACCGCGCCGAACGCCGAACATACCGTGTCGAAACTCTCGTCCGCGAACGGCAGGCGTTCCGCGCTCGCCTGGATCAGCGGCACTCGCGGCCCCCGTTGTCGATAGCAGCCTGACCGCGCGAGAGCATTCCCATCGAGATGTCGAGTCCGACCGCCCGTGCGCCGTGCCCGGCCAGCCAGCGCGCGCACGGAGCAGATCCGCATCCGACCTCGAGAATGTCCTTGTCGACGATGTCGCCGAGCAGGTGGTAGTCGCCTTCGTGCAGGCCTTCCGGGCACCATACGAATTCGCCGTCGCTGCTGTTGACGCCCAGAAATTCTCCGTGTGTCCGGTGGTAGTCCTCGGCGTCGGCATCCCACCAGGCGCGGCTGGCGCGATCGCTGGCGTCGGAGTCGACGCGGACCCGGCCGGCACCGGTGGTACCGAGAATGGAATTGGCGGCGGCATGGCGCTCGTCAGACATAACGAACACACTAGAGGCGACGATTCGCGTGTAGGGTACCCGGGTTTGCCCACCTGCGACGACGGCGCGTAGTCTTATGCACGCGAGTGTCTGTCTTTCGACCGATTGTCCTTACGAGGTCTTTACCTCGAATCGAAAATCGCTCTGAATGCGGTGCTCGTGGTGCACAACTTCGGTGTGGAACATCTCGGATGCACGAGGTCCGGCTTCGGCCGGGCATCGCACATGGTTTCACTCTCGGTGGTGCATCTCGTCCGACAAAGTCCATCAACCGACCACAACTCGTCCGGAGCAATTCAACATATGCCCTCCACAACCGTCACCTCGCCGCAGGTAGCCATTAACGACATCGGCTCCGCCGAGGACTTCCTCGCCGCCATCGACGCCACGATCAAGTACTTCAACGATGGTGACATCGTCGAAGGCACCATCGTCAAGGTCGACCGCGACGAGGTTCTGCTCGACATCGGTTACAAGACCGAAGGCGTCATCCCTTCTCGTGAGCTCTCCATCAAGCACGACGTCGATCCCAACGAGGTCGTCTCCGTGGGAGATGCGGTCGAGGCTCTCGTCCTCACCAAGGAGGACAAAGAAGGTCGACTGATCCTGTCGAAGAAGCGCGCTCAGTACGAGCGTGCCTGGGGCACCATCGAGGAGCTCAAGGAGAAGGACGAGGCCGTCAAGGGCACCGTCATCGAGGTCGTCAAGGGCGGCCTCATCCTTGACATCGGTCTTCGTGGCTTCCTCCCCGCGTCGCTCGTCGAGATGCGTCGTGTCCGCGACCTCCAGCCGTACGTCGGCAAGGAGATCGAGGCCAAGATCATCGAGCTCGACAAGAACCGCAACAACGTGGTCCTCTCGCGCCGTGCATGGCTCGAGCAGACCCAGTCCGAGGTTCGCAGCGAATTCCTGCACCAGCTCCAGAAGGGCCAGGTCCGCAAGGGCGTCGTGTCCTCCATCGTCAACTTCGGTGCATTCGTGGACCTGGGTGGCGTCGACGGTCTGGTTCACGTTTCCGAGCTGTCCTGGAAGCACATCGATCACCCCTCCGAGGTTGTCGAGGTCGGCACCGAGGTCACCGTCGAGGTTCTCGACGTCGACCTGGACCGCGAGCGTGTCTCCCTGTCGCTCAAGGCAACACAGGAAGACCCGTGGCGTCAGTTCGCCCGCACGCACGCCATCGGACAGATCGTGCCCGGCAAGGTCACGAAGCTGGTTCCGTTCGGTGCATTCGTGCGCGTCGAAGAGGGAATCGAAGGCCTCGTTCACATCTCGGAGCTGGCAGAACGCCACGTCGAGGTTCCGGACCAGGTTGTCGGCGTCGGCGACGATGCACTCGTCAAGGTCATCGACATCGACCTCGAGCGTCGTCGTATCTCCCTCTCGCTGAAGCAGGCCAACGAGGATTACAACGCCGAGTTCGATCCGTCCAAGTACGGCATGGCCGACTCGTACGACGAGCAGGGCAACTACATCTTCCCCGAGGGCTTCGATCCCGAGACCAACGAATGGCTCGAGGGCTTCGACAAGCAGCGTGAAGAGTGGGAGAACCGCTACGCCGAGGCTGAGCGTCGCCACAAGATGCACACCACTCAGATGGAGAAGACCGCTGCAGACGAGGCCGCTGAGGCTGCCACCGCTGCTGCCGGTTACTCCTCGGAGACCGCCACCGCTGACGACGCCGAGGATGCCGCTGTTGCCGGTTCCGCTCCGGCCGAGTCCGCCGGCGGATCGCTCGCCAGCGATGCGCAGCTTGCCGCACTTCGTGAGAAGCTGTCCGGCAACGCATAAGGGTCACCGCTTGATCTGCTCGAGCGAGATCTGACGAAGAACCCCGTCCCTGCATCCGCAGGGACGGGGTTCTTCGTCGTGTACGGGCCGAGTGTGCGTCGATACCGTCGCTGCCCTGCGATCGTCGAGCCGAACGAAAAGACCACCAGTCGTTGCGGACTGGTGGCCGAGAAGGTCGAGAGTGAGCCCCGAAGGATCTAAGCAGTCGTAGGCGCCGGTACCCAGTACGTCGCGGTGGCGTCGGCAGTGCGCTTGCGCATCGACGCGAAGCTGTGACGACCCTGGCTGACGAGCATGGTGATCCAGGTTCGTCGGTGTTCGGCGAGAGCCAGGGCAACTTCGGGGTATTCGACGCAATGGACGCCGTTCGGCATACCGAGGCGGTGCTGACCGTGATGGCCGCGATCTGCTCGCATGGCGTCCACTTTCTCGAGAGGGTGCGGGTGAAAAAAGCGTGTTCGCTAGAACATAACCGCACGTGAGGCGAAACTGTGTTATTTGAGTGACGAGTCGCCCGGCGTGTTCGATTCTTGGGAGTGTCGCCTCGTGTCCATCCGTCAAATGAGACACTGATCGGTGTGTTGAGAATCGGCCTCACCGGAGGCATCGGAGCAGGCAAGTCGACAGTGTCGAAAATTCTCGCGGAGCTGGGAGCGGTGATCGTCGACGCGGACGTGATCGCCCGTGAAGTTGTCGAGCCCGGCTCGCCCGGGCTCGCAGCCCTCGTCGATGCGTTCGGTGACGCGATTCTGTCCGAGGACGGGAGTCTCGACAGACCTGCGCTCGCTTCGATTGCTTTCGCCGACGACACCTCGCGCGCCACTCTGAACGCGATCGTGCATCCGCTCGTGGGTGCGAGGACCATGGAGCTGATATCGCAAGCTCCCGCGGATTCTATTCTGGTGCAAGATATCCCACTGTTGGTCGAGGGTTCGATGGCCCCGATGTTCAACCTGGTGGTCATCGTCTACGTCGACGCGCACGAGCGTGTGCGTCGACTGGTCGAACTACGGGGTATGCCGGAGTCGGACGCGCGTGCTCGTATCGCAGCGCAAGCCGACGATGATCAGCGGCGAGCAGTCGCGGATGTCTGGCTCGACAACAGCGGAGAACCCGGGGCGATCGACGACGCCGTACGCGAGCTCTGGCATACACGACTGGTTCCGTTCGAGGCGAACCTGCGATCGGGCACTGTGGCCAATCCTCGCCCGAAGGTCGTACCTGCCGATTCCGCCTGGCCGGTACAGGCCGAGCGGATCGTCAAGCGTCTTGCTCAGGCATGCGGGGATCGCGCGGTGCGTATCGATCACGTCGGATCGACAGCGGTGTCCGGGCTCGCGGCGCGTGATGTGATCGACGTGCAGATCACCGTGGCGAACCTCGAGGTGGCAGACGACCTCGCCGAAGCCCTGACATCCGCCGGGTTTCCTCGGGTCGCCGATGTGGTCTCGGATGCGCCCAAGCCGTCGTATCTCGGTGGTGAAACTGATCCGGCGGTGTGGGCCAAGCGCACCCACGGTGGTGCCGACCCGCTGCGGCCGGTCGACATCGATCTCCGAGTGGACGGCTGGCCGGGGCAGCAGTTCGCATTGTTGTTGCGCGACTGGCTCGCTGCGGACCCCGACGCCCGTGCCGAGTACGCCGAGGTGGGTGCGTCGGCGTCGAAGGCCGCGGCCGCTCTCGACGACGACGAGGCCAGGGCGACATACGCTGCCACGAAGGCGCCCTGGTTCGACACTGCGTTTCACCGAGCCTGGGAATGGGCCGGCCAGACCGGATGGACTCCCTGAGGCTCACCGCCAGGTGAGGTGCATTCCCAGGGACGCGAGCCAGGCAGTCGGGTCTTGACTGTGCGCGGCGATGCCTTCCATGGTTCGCATGGCGGTGTGAATCGCGCGGTCGGCGGTACCGGTGCCGATCACACCGGAGGCATGGGCGATCAGTAACTCGTCGACGTCCACAAGTTCGGTGCCGCGGCCGACGCGCACGATCAGATCGAGGTAGTGGTCCTCCGATCGCCAACGGTTCTCGCGGCGGGTGAACTCGCCGATGTCGACGTAGTAGTCCTGGTCGCGTTCGTTTCCGGGCGTGAAGTGGAATATGGAGATCCGTATTCCGAGTTCGGGAAGGATCCACGATTCCAGATAATCGAACTCCGGATGATCGGCGCGGCGTCCCATGTAGAGGCCCCACGGCTTCTCCAGGTACCGCTCGACCAGGCGAACGTGGCCCTTGGGATCGACGTTCGTACGAGCGTCGAGATCGAAGGTCTCTATTTTCGGTGGATGGATATGGGGGCGCGCATCGCTCATGGTGGTTGAACCTACCGGCGACGTCCCGGTTAAGTCGGATGTTCGGCGTCGCGCACTGTGTCGGTAGGTGCGCTTACTCTGGTTTCATGGCGTTTGCTTCCGAACATCCCGTGGTCGCCCATTCCGAATTTCGTCCGGTTGGTGACATAGAGCGGTCCGATGCGCGTTTCGAGGTGGTCAGCGAGTACGAGCCTGCCGGTGACCAACCCGCGGCCATCGCGGAGCTCGAACGGCGGATCAACGCCGGGGAGAAGGACGTGGTCCTGCTCGGCGCAACCGGAACCGGCAAGTCCGCCACCACCGCCTGGTTGATCGAACGCTTGCAGCGCCCGGCTCTGGTGATGGCACCCAACAAGACTCTCGCCGCGCAGTTGGCGAACGAACTACGAGAGATGCTCCCGAACAACGCGGTCGAGTATTTCGTCTCGTACTACGACTATTACCAGCCCGAGGCGTACATCGCGCAAACCGATACCTACATCGAGAAGGACTCGTCCGTCAACGACGATGTCGAGCGCTTGCGTCACTCGGCCACGTCCGGTTTGTTGTCGCGCCGCGACGTCGTGGTCGTCGCTTCGGTGTCGTGCATCTACGGTCTGGGTACTCCGCAGTCGTATCTCGACCGGTCGATTCAGCTCGACGTGGGCGTCGAGGTTCCTCGAGATGCGCTTCTGCGTCTGCTGGTCGACGTCCAGTACACCCGCAACGACATGTCGTTCACTCGCGGTTCGTTCCGAGTGCGGGGCGATACCGTCGAGATCATTCCGTCGTACGAGGAACTGGCTGTGCGGATCGAGTTCTTCGGGGACGAGATCGAGGCGCTCTACTATCTGCATCCGCTGACCGGTGACATCGTGCGGCAAGTCGACACGGTACGAATCTTCCCCGCCACGCACTATGTGGCCGGACCGGAGCGGATGGAACGCGCGGCGAGGGACATCGAGGCCGAACTCGAGGAGCGGCTGGCCGAACTCGAGGGCAAGGGCAAACTGCTGGAGGCGCAGCGTCTGCGGATGCGCACGCAGTACGACCTCGAGATGATCAAGCAAGTAGGGTTCTGCTCCGGCATCGAGAACTACTCCCGACACATCGACGGGCGCGGGGCCGGGACTGCTCCAGCTACGTTGATCGACTACTTTCCCGAAGACTTCCTGCTGGTGATCGACGAGTCACACGTGACCGTGCCGCAAATCGGTGCCATGTACGAAGGCGACATGTCGCGTAAGCGAAATCTGGTCGAATTCGGCTTCCGGCTCCCGTCGGCGACGGACAACAGACCCCTCACCTGGGAAGAATTCAGCCGGCGTATCGGCCAGACGGTGTATCTGTCTGCGACGCCGGGCAAGTACGAGTTGGGACAGGCCGGTGGCGAGTTCGTCGAGCAGGTGATCCGGCCCACCGGACTGGTAGACCCCGAGGTCATCGTCAAACCCACCAAGGGACAGATCGACGATCTCGTTCACGAGATCCGTGCGCGGGCCGATCGAGACGAACGAGTGCTGGTCACCACGTTGACCAAGAAGATGTCCGAGGACCTCACCGACTATCTCCTGGAACTGGGCATCCGCGTCCGGTACCTACATTCGGACATCGACACCCTGCGTCGAGTAGAGCTGTTACGCCAACTGCGGCTGGGAGAGTACGACGTTCTGATCGGAATCAACCTGCTGCGCGAGGGACTCGATCTCCCGGAGGTCTCCCTGGTCGCGATTCTCGACGCGGACAAGGAGGGTTTCCTTCGTAGTTCCACCAGCCTCATCCAGACCATCGGTCGTGCCGCTCGCAACGTGTCCGGCCAGGTGCACATGTACGCCGACAAGATCACCGATTCGATGGCGCGAGCGATCGAGGAGACCGAGCGTCGACGGGAGAAGCAGGTTGCTTACAACCTCGAGATGGGTGTAGATCCACAGCCGTTGCGCAAGAAGATCGCCGACATCCTCGATCAGGTGTACGAAGAAGCCGACGACACCGCAGAATCGGTGGACGTGGGCGGTTCGGGCCGCAATGCTTCGCGTGGGCGACGGGCGCAGGGCGAAGCGGGTCGGGCCGTCAGCGCCGGAGTGTACGAAGGCCGCGACACCAAGTCGATGCCGCGAGCCGAATTGGCGGATCTGGTCAAGCAGCTCACCGACCAGATGATGAATGCGGCCCGAGACTTGCAGTTCGAGCTCGCCGGTCGGTTGCGCGACGAGATCTCGGACTTGAAGAAGGAGTTGCGCGGTATGGATGCGGCGGGGCTTTCGTAGAACGTACGAGCACCCGTCCACCGGTTCGGGGGCAGCCCGCTACGGTTCACGATATGGATGCACAGACTGCAGGACGGGCCGGACGGTCTCTGGAATTACTTCACTCGCTGGGTTACTTCGTTCCCGAAACCGAGCACGAACTGGTGGCGGTGGGTCTCGAGCGTGGGCGGATGCTGTACTTCGCCGGCCGTAGCGCGCCGCTCGGTACTCCGCCTGCCTCGGTGGTGACGGCCACGTTCTACAATTTCAACCCCGAATTGATCGAGAGCGTCGTCCCGAGGGCGTGGGAGTTGGCGACGCCTCGGTCGATAGTCGAAGCCCGTTATCGTGCCATCGATGCGGCATACGTCCGGTTGCTCGGCCGTGACGTGATCGATTCCGCGGAGATGGCGGAAGCTGCCGAGCTAATTTCCATTGCAGCACAGAATATCCCCGGAGTGTCCGGAAGGCCCCTGTATGCGGCATGGGCGGCAGTGGATTGGCCGACGGCGCAGCACCTGGTCTTCTGGCACGCGCTGACACTTCTACGGGAATATCGCGGCGACGGCCACATCGCTGCGCTGGCTACGGCCGGTCTGGACGGATTGGACTCTCTCATCACTCACACCGCAACGGGGATCGGCTTCGAGGAAGATTTCGCCCGTAAGCGCCGAGGTTGGTCGGCTGAGCAGTGGAAAGACGGAGTCGCGAGCCTCGAGGATCGCGAACTCCTCGACCGGCGTACCGGAGCGTTGACGGAGGAAGGTCGGGAGCTCAGAGAGGTCGTCGAGGATTTGACGGATGAGCTGGCGTTCGCGCCGTGGGAGGCCCTCGGAGAGTCGGGAGTGGCGAGATTGACGGAATTGGCGGCGCCGTGGCGAACGTCTTTGCTCGAGCAGGAAGTATTTCCGGCCGCATTGTTCGGTCCGCGATTTGGAGAGGCTCGCTGAGTGGTCCACTCGAGTAGATGCTGAGTGGTCCACTCGAGTAGATGCTGAGTGGTCCACTCGAGTAGATGCTGAGTGGTCCACTCGAGTCGATGATGAATGTGACGTAGCATCACATTCATCATCTGCTTGTGTTCTCTGCTGCAATCGGCCCTACGTTCGCGGTTATCCCGATAACCTCAGCCAAGCGGTTGTCGGGTTGATTCGCCGAGCGAGGCGGATGCGGCACCTGCCTGGCTGTTCAGTACGTGTCCGCGCCGTCAATCACCACGGAGGAATGAATGAGTGCCTATCGGACTGTTGTCGTAGGAACCGATGGATCAGAGTCGTCCTTGAAAGCAGTCGATCGGGCTGCCGGTATCGCCGCAGACTCGGTGGCGCAGTTGGTTATCGCGTGCGCCTACTATCCGGCAGATCCCAAGGACGTCAGCGCTGCCGCTGATGCGTTGCGGGACGAGGGCTACCAGGTCACCGGCTCGGCGCCCACCTACGAGATTCTCCGGACGGCTCGCGAGCGTGCGCTGGTGCAAGGCGCCAAGGACATCGTGGAGCGGGCAATCGTCGGTGCGCCCGTGGAATCGTTACTTGCGCTGCTCGAAGAGGTCGACGGTGATCTGCTGGTAATCGGGAACCGTGGATTGAATACTCTCACCGGGCGTCTGCTCGGTTCGGTACCTTCTGACGCCGCGCGTAAGGCGACGTCGGATGTTCTGATCGTTCACACCGTTCGCTGACGTGTCAGCAGTACGCGGATCGAGCGGCGTCGACGAAAACCGACGCCGCTCGATCCGCATCGGTAGGAGCGGAGCCGGCCGCGGCGCCACCGCTGCCGGTGGGCGAGCGCTTGTTCGCCCCGTTGAGCGCCGCCGATCGTAGGTTGTCGGCGATCGTGTGGGGATCGGTGCCGACCGAAAGTTGTTGGCAGATACCGTCCCCGAGGGCATGAAGTGTGTCGTCGGACATCGCCGTCGACAGGCCGGCCGATTCTATGGCGGCGCGGTAGTGCCGGGCATCCGTCATTGCTCGATTCTCGTCGGGAACTTCTGCCGTGACCGAAGGGGTCATCGCGGCATCGATCGCCGGTTCCTGGCTCGGGGCCGAGCATGCGGCCGTGAAGGTCAACAGTGTGGCGGCCGCGCCCATGGCGGCCCAGCGCTTGCGTTGGGTCGATACTGACGTGCTGGGCATCTGAGAACCTACTTCCGGTCCGGGGTGGGATCATCGGCGACGCGATGTTCGGGCACTGTCGCCGCAGTTCAGCCGGCAGTGGCTGATTCCGCGGCGGCAACCCCGTCGAGTACATCCGGAAGCTCCCGAACGTGGACGATGCCCAGTCGTTGTGTGGCCCGGGTGAGTGCAACGTACAGATCGTTCATTCCCCGTGGAGATTCCTCGAGGATGTCGAGTGGCTCGACGATGAAGACGGTGTCGAACTCGAGTCCTTTGACGTCCTTGACCGACAGGACGCTGACTGATTCATCGGCAAGTGCGGCCAACTCGATTGCTACTCGAGTGCCCGCGACAACCGCCGTCAGTCCTGGTTGCGTGTTCTTCTCGAGACAACTACGGACGGTGTCCTCGAGGTCCTCGGCCGTGGTGTGCAGGGCCCATGGCGAGCTACCGCTTTCGCGCACCGATCGCGGAATGGACTGGTGCGGATCGATTTCCGCGAGAACCCGGTGAGCGATCGCCATGATTTCCGCGGGTGTGCGGTAGTTCACCGTCAGTTCGGTCAACTTCCACCGTTTGGCGACGTACGGCTCCAGAATCGTCTGCCACGACTGCGTTCCGGCGGGATCGCCGGTCTGCGCGGTATCGCCCACCAGTGTCATCCACCGGTTGGGGATTCGACGCATCAGCATGCGCCACGCCATCGTCGACAATTCCTGGGCCTCGTCGACGATGACGTGCCCGTAGGTCCAGGTTCGGTCGGACGCCGCCCGCTCGGCCGTGGTCTGCTGCAAGCCTTGTTCGTGGCGCGCCGCGAGTTGGCCGGCGTCGATGAGGTCGTATGCCATCAGGATCTCGGGATCGAGCTCGTCTTCGAGATCCTGCGGCGCGGAGCCGGTCAGGATATCGAGCGCGCCTTGGGCGTCGGCGATCTGTGCCCGCCATTGTCGTTGTGCGCGTTCGCGTTCGGCCGCATCGTCGACTCCGAGGATCTCGGCCAGCTCGTCGAGGAGGGGTGCGTCCGCAGCGCTGAATCCGGGGCCAGGGCCCCGCAACAGTTGTGCGCGTTCGTCGTCGTCGAGGTGCGGTGCGGCCGTGGCAAGTCGACTCGGTGACGTCCACAGTTCGGCGAGTACCTGCTGCGGGGAAAGTTCGGGCCACAACGCCGTGATGGTGGACATGATGTTCGAGTCCTCGCGCATCTCGTCGCGAATATCGGCGATGTCGTCGCGGCTGAGCAGAGACCCGCCGTCGAGCAGATTGCCGCCGATCAGTTCTGCCATCTGCTGCGCGAGAGCGTCGATGACCGCCGAGACGAATACCGGACGCGCGAGATTGTGTGGGCGTCGCGACGATCGGGCTCGGCCGCGAGCCTTCGTGACCGTTTTGCGATCGAGCGTCAGCTCGTAGGTGTCGAATCGAAGCACTATCGGCTTCGACGGTACTTCCTGTCGATCACGTACCGCGTTCTTGAGAACGTCGAGAATATCGAGTGAACCCTTGAGTTCACCGGCAGCGAGAGAATCGGTGCGGGTTGCGCGGACACCGGGATAGAGATCGCCGATCGTGGACAGCAATACCCCGGTCTCGCCGAGGCTGGGAAGAACCTGCCCGATGTAGTCCAGGAAAGTCGCGTTCGGCCCGATGATGAGAACGCCTGCCTTCGCCAACTGCTGGCGATACGTGTAGAGCAGATACGCAGCGCGGTGCAGGGCGACAGCCGTCTTGCCGGTTCCGGGGCCGCCCTGCACTACCAGGACGCTTTTGTGCTCCGAGCGGATGATCGCGTCCTGTTCGCTCTGAATGGTTTCGACGATGTCGTTCATCTGACCGGTACGTGCGGCGTTCAACGCGTCGAGTAGCGCACTTTCCCCTGCGACGCCGCCCGACTCGCTGACCACACCGGCAGCGCGGGCAGCATCCAGACTCAAGTACTCGTCGTTGATCCCGGTCACGGTTCGGCTGCGACTACGGATATGACGGCGACGCGTGACACCGTCCGGTGCGGCCGGGGTGGCCAGGTAGAACGGTCGCGCCATCGGTGCGCGCCAGTCGAGTAGCAGCGTCTCGTAGTCATTGTCGGAGTCGAGCAATCCCAGGCGCCCGACGTATCTACGCTCACCGTCGAAATCGATGCGGCCAAAGCACATCCCGTTCTCGGCCGCATCGTATTTGGCGAGATCTTCGGTGTACATCGCGTTGAAGGACTCTCTCTCACTCCTCGCCTGCGGTGTGCCGCCGGTTTCGAGAAGGACAGCACTCAAGCGGGTTTGTGCGTACTTCCGAAGATCGTCGAGGCGGGAGTACAGCATCGTCACGTACTGCTGCTCGAGCTCACGCTCGGTCTGTGACGGGTCCGCGTCGGGCAAGAGATCTCCTAGGGTTTGACGAGGGCACTCGTGCGGTTCGACGAGAGGCACTCGTGCGCTGCAAAAGCGCCATGACAGTCTAGGTCGCCCGGGAGGTATTCGTCATAAATACAGGTCAGGCCACCCGCAGGTGGCCTGACCTTGGTTGCGAGGTGTTCAGTTCGTCAATTCGTCGCGCTTGGCGCGGGCCTTCTTCAAGGCTACCTTTGCGCGTTTGCGGGCACGCCGGCCGAGAACCTCGGTTTGGTCGGACGCGGTCTCCGCCCACTCGTTGCTCTTGTCGAGAGCGCGTTCGGCCAGCTCGGAGCTGCGCTTGCTCGCCAACTCGGCCAGACCGGCGCCACGCTCTTTCGCGGTCTCCGCCAGTTCAGCTCCGCGATCTCGCGCCGTCTCGGCGAGTTCGATACCGCGCTTGTGCGCGAACTCGAGGATCTCGGGTCCGCGATCCTTGGTTGTCTCGCTCAACTCCGCCGCCCGCTTGCCGGCCAGCTCCGCCAAGCCCGCCCCGCGCTCCTTCGCGGTTTCGAGCCATTCGGCACCGTGCGTCTTGGCGGCATCGGCAAGCTCGGAACCTCGTTCCGAGGCGACGGCCAGGGCGTGTTCGACACGTTCGTTCGCCTGATCGGCTTGTGACGACGAGATCAGCGGCAGTGCCGAGGCGATCGAGGCCTGTGCCTTTCGCGCTGCGCGTCGGCCTCGCCACCCGAGTGAGGGTTTTCCTTCGGTGTCGACAGATGCGATGATCAGGCCGCCGAGCAGGCTGACGTTCTTGATGAAGTTGGTACGTTGCGCGGCTTTGAGGGCCGGATCGGTTTCATTCCAGAAATCGTGTCCTGCAAGTGTGGTCGGAACCAGGCTTCCCGCCAGGGCCAACGACGCCAGTCGTGGAGCTTTCCCACTGGCCAGCAGGAGACCGCCACTTACCTGGACGACGGCGTTGATCTTGACCAACGTCTCGGGGTCGGCGGGCAACTTCTGTGTCACGGTTCCGGGCAACACCTCGACGGACTTGTCGATCAGAGGTGTCGCCTTCACTGCTCGGTGAGCCGGGTTGCGAAGCGTGTCGATCCCCCCGACGATGAAGATGGTGGAAAGCAGTGGACGAGCAATTCGACGTACCAGCATATTGAAGCCTTCCTGATAGTTTCCCGAATCCACCCTAGCCATTCGGCGAGATCTCGGTGGGGAAGGAGCGTGTCCGGGCGTTGCGGCCTCCGTGCGAGCTGGATAAATGCCTTTACGCATGAATCGATCCGGTGACACACTCGAGCACGGCACAGACAGCTACGGTCAGGAAGGATTATGCGAATGCACACCAGCTCGCAGCTGAGCCATACGTGGCGGCCGGTGATCCAGTTTTCGGTTTCGGCTGCCGAAAAGCCCGGTAATACAGCCAGATCCCGCGTCGTCTGATGCCCCACTCGGGGCGTGTGCGCCCCGATGCCTTCGCCTTCATCTGGTGACATTCGGGATTTTCACGCCTCACGAACGCGTATTCGCACCCGAGGGAACGAGTTGTCGACTGTCATGGTCCCACCGATTCCAGTCACGTCACGGTCCTGGACTAACACCAGCGTGCGTGTGCTGAACGCGTCCTACGAGGATTCCGACGTCGTGCCGTCGGCGCGTGCCGTGATGTCGATAGCCGGCCGAACGTGCGGCGGTCCTGGTGGAGCACTCTCCGCGTTTTGCCGTCCGGTCCAGCATGTCCAATCGCGCTCCCCAGGACGATCCAGCTCGTCGATTACGTGCATTTCCGACAAGTGGCAACGTGCGATCCGGCGAGACCTGGCCCCGAATCGGTGAACAATCGTTCCGCGAATCATCTTGAAAGGAAACAAGAGTCCCATGACCGTTGCGTTGACACTCGCCGACCTTCTACCGGTGACCTTCGAAGTAGAGGACTGGGACGTGGCCGCCTGTCGGGGAGATGTGCACCCCGACCGTTGGTTTCCGGATCCAACGGAAGGATTCGACTACGCCTGGAGCATCTGCGTGAGTTGCCCCATCGCGGCCGCGTGTGGTGAATACGCGATCACTACTGGGCAGTCAGGGGTATGGGGAGGTCGAGAGTATCGGCGTGGCAAGGTGATTCGCTGACGACGTGCCGTCATGCCTGGGTGGCCTCCCGTTCGAACTGCGTCATTGCGTCAGCCTTGATCTGCTCGAACTGTTCGCCCATCCGTGCTGCGAGTGCCTGCGCTGCCGAGAGCGGGCGCACCATGACCGTGAACTCGTCGATCTTGCCGTCCTCGTCGAAATGGAGGAAATCGCAGCCGGTGAGCTTCTTTCCGTCCACTGTGGCTTCGAAGACGAACGCGTGATCGTGGCCGTCCACGTCGTTGATCTCGCGTACGTAGCGAAAGTCCTCGAAGACGCGGATGACTGCTCGCAGAATGGCACCTGTGATGGCTTTACCAGGGTACGGCGTGAACGCGACTGGGCTGGTGAACACGACGTTGTCGGCGAGCAGTGCGGTGATGGCGTCTTCGTCACGGTCTTCGACAGCTGCTCGGAAGGGGTGCATGTCTCGCCTTTCATAGTCAAATAATTGAATACTATTTCTCGAAACTAGCCTGTTGAATCGGAGTTGTCTATTTTCTAAAGGACAATAAGTTGATTATAGTGTGACGCTGTTATGCTGCCTGGATGGCGCTACGTAACGCAGTGTTGGCCGCGCTTCTCGAAGGTGCGGCGTCGGGTTACGACCTGGGCAAGGGCTTCGACGCCTCGGTGGCCAACTTCTGGATGGCAACCCCGCAGCAGTTGTACAAGGAACTCGAACGGATGGCCGCGGACGGGCTGATCGAGACGCGCGAAGTGCAGCAGGAGCGTCGTCCCAACAAACGCCTGCACTCGATCACCGAGGCCGGTCGGGAAGCCTTGCACACGTTCATCGCCGCACCCTCCAAACCGACTGCCATCCGCGACGAGATGATGGTGAAGGTGCAGGCCATGGATGCCGACGACGCCCCGGTGGTGCGGGCCGAGGCGGCTGAACATCTGGAGTGGTCGCACGCCAAACTCGCCCGCTACGAACGCCTTCGGAACCGCTTGCTGGACGGACGCAGTGAGCACGCCTATCTCGCGGAAGTCGAACGGGTCGGACCTTATCTGACCCTGTTGCGCGGCATCTCGTTCGAACAGGAAAACCAGCGCTGGGCCGAGTTCGTCCTGTCGGTCATCGACCGTAGAGCCACCGCTGAGATCTGACGCGACCGCGTACGCAGCCGTGATCACCGAGTGGCGGACCCGAGCAGTGCACGAACAGCGGCAGGATCGACGTCGGTTGCGATCTGGTGAGGTCCGGGGCCCACGGCGCGCAACACCGGACCACGTTCACCTGCAGTCACGCTCATCCGGCCGCTGACGGTGCACAGTCCGGCACCTGCGGCGTCGACAAGACACGCGGCGGCGACACCGTCGTGCGCCGGAACCTTCCAGCGGATCCTCGCGTCGTAGCCGAACAAATCGCCTCGACGGACCCCGTACGAGTGGTGGACACGACGCAGCACGCGACCGAACGCACTGTCGTCGAAGTCATTGTCCGCGAGAAGAACCGGGCGTGTGACATCCATGCCGACCCAGGTCACCGGCAGTGCGGAATCGGCAACTACCTGCGTTGCGCGAGGATTGTGTCCGGTGTTGGTGTCGCCGACCCCACGTAACCAGTCGTCGTCGGATCGGCCGTGCCCTGCCATGACGACAACTCGTCTCAGCAGGTGGGGGAGGTCCGGTTCCAGATCGAGGGCGGCAGCCAGATTGGTCAGTGGCCCGATGCACAGAATTTCGGCACAGTCTGCGTGTGTTCGGGCGAACTCGACAACGGCCTGAGCTGCGCCTGTCGGTCCGGCCCACCGAGGTCTGGGTGGTTCGGTTCCACCGAGACCGTCGAGTCCGTGCGCTTCGCCCCGCTGCCACGAGTCGTCCGGTTGCCTGCCCGCGACAACGGGCACGTGCCGCGAATCGGCGACTCGTAGTACGTATTCGGCATTGGCGGCGGCCTCGTCGGCGGTGCAGTTCCCCCATGTCGATGTCACCGCAACCAGGTTCACACCGGGATGTCGGGCAACGAGGCCAATAGCAAGCGCGTCGTCGACGCCACAGTCCGTGTCGACGAGGACTTGCCGCATGCACCCCACCCTGTCTCGATGTGATCGCTGCCGGTCATGCACATCCGAGGGCGCAGACCCGCCGTGTGCGTTTGTCGAACTGGCGAATCGTATCCCACCGGACGGCTGACTTTCAGGGCCCGACGTGGCACTCGTCGCGAGATCGTGTGTGTCCTGTGCGAGAGGGGTGCCCGGGTTTCAGGATCGGATCGCCGAGCGCGGTAGTGGCGATGTCGATTTGTGGAGCAACACTCGTAGGTAGTTGTATTTCGATGCCTGCCTCGGCGAGGGTGGTGTGCGCGTTGTGCAGATCACCAAGATGTCGGGCATTCGAGTGACTCGGAACGTCGGGGTGCCGCTGGTCAGTGTGCGGAGGTCAGAACACGCTCTGCCAGCCACCGATTGTGATAATTGGAGTAGTTGCAGGCGCTTTCGGCGATGAGTTGATCGGCAAGGACAGCCGCCGCCCGCTGCCAAGGCAGATCGTCCGGCAGCCCTGTGCCCGTGCCGGCGACCTCGGTGCACAGACTGATCGCACGGCCCTTGAACCTCGCATGCGGGGCCTCCTCGAAGCACACACGGTCCCCGAACTGCCGTTCCAATTCCACGAGTGAGCATCCCGATTCGGTTTCCACGGTGCGGCGATCGACGAAGATTTTGGCGAAGTAGCCGGTGACGACCTTGTGCTTCACCGTCGCGCACATGTACGCGCCCTCGACCGATCCGACGTTCACGGTGAACAGTCGCTGGTTCGATCTGGTCGAGGGCAGGCAGCTGATCGACCATCCGGTGCCAATGGTCTCCTGTGGATCAGTGATCGCTGCGTCGAGGTAGTCGCTCGCCACCCCGACGGTCAGTTCCAGGTCGTACAACTGTGTCAACCTCAGGTAGTTGTCTTCGGTGGCCGAGGGATACACACGGGAGGGCACGGCGATTCACCTTTCGATCAGGGTGCAGCAGGAGATGGTGGGAGTGTCGGAGGTCGTCTCTCGCGGTGGTGGTGGTGAACGGTGAGCTACCTCGATCGTGCGACATCAGGTCGTGGCACTCCTATCGCCGAGCGCCGAGGACGCCCGAGACGGGTTACCAGCCGCGTTCTCGCCACTCGGTAGTGTGTGGGCGCTCGGCACCGAGTGTCGTGTCCTTTCCATGGCCGGGGTATACCACGGCCGAATCGGAATACCGGCCGAACAGCTTGGTTTCCACGTCATCGAGGAGCGAGGTGAACTCGTCCGGCCCTGCGGTCTTGCCGACGCCGCCAGGGAACAGGGAGTCGCCGGTGAACAGGTGGGCTCGACCGTTCGGTTCGGTCAAGGCGAGTGCCACCGATCCGGGTGTGTGGCCTGAAAGGTGGATGACGTCGAGCGAGAGGCGTCCGACGGTGATCGTGTCGGCGTCTTCGAGGATCACATCGGGCGATACTGGGAGGGCGGCGGCGTCTAGTCGGTGAGCGGCTGTCGGTACCTTCGTGGCGGCGTGGACGTCCTGCAATGCCAGCCAGTGATCACCGTGCTGGTGGGTGGTGACGATCGAATCGATACCTGGAGCTTCCTGCTCGATCAGGGCGATGATCTTCTCGGCCTCGTTGGCGGCGTCGATCAACAGCGCCTTCTGCGTCGCGGAACATACGACGAGGTAGATGTTGTTGTCCATGGGGCCGACCGACATCTTGGTGATGGTCGCACCGTCCAGGGTTCGACGCTGTGGGGCTGAATCGGGGGAGAGCCGGCCGGTGTACGAGTCGTCGATCACGATGGGCTGATTCGTCATGAGACGCAGGTTACCTTCGAATAGGAGCAGGTAGAACGGGCGGCCCGGTTCTCGAATGAATCGTGTCGGTGGCTCGGCCTACGATGACGATCGGTCGAGGACTCGCATTTCTGCGATCGCCGGAACCTCTCTGGCGGGGGGCTTCGGAATATTGACGATGAAGGGACTTGGTGTGGCGGATCGCCTGATCGTGCGAGGTGCGCGTGAGCACAATCTGCGAGGGGTCGATCTCGATCTCCCGCGGGACAGCCTGATTGTCTTCACGGGGTTGTCGGGCTCGGGAAAATCCAGCCTCGCGTTCGATACGATCTTCGCCGAAGGACAGCGCCGTTACGTCGAATCGCTCTCGGCGTACGCACGCCAGTTCCTCGGCCAGATGGACAAACCCGATGTGGATTTCATCGAGGGCTTGTCGCCCGCTGTGTCGATCGACCAGAAGTCGACCAATCGCAACCCTCGATCCACGGTGGGGACCATCACCGAGGTGTACGACTACCTCCGTCTGCTGTATGCGCGTGCCGGGTCGGCGCACTGCCCGGCGTGCGGTGAAAAGATCGCCAGGCAGACCCCGCAGCAGATCGTCGATCAGGTTCTGGAGATGGAACAGGGGATCAAGTTCCAGGTTCTGGCTCCGGTGGTGCGTACCCGTAA
Organism: Rhodococcus sp. 27YEA15; assembly: GCF_049739425.1. Classification (NCBI taxonomy): domain Bacteria; kingdom Bacillati; phylum Actinomycetota; class Actinomycetes; order Mycobacteriales; family Nocardiaceae; genus Rhodococcus; species Rhodococcus sp. 27YEA15. The sequence continues at coordinate 2,468,212 of NZ_JBMHHW010000001.1, read as the reverse complement.
GGGCGAGTTCGTCGATCTTTTCGATCAGCTCAATCTTCAGGGGTACTCGCGTGTGCGGGTTGACGGTGTCGTGCATTCTCTGGCCGATCCGCCGAAGCTCAAGAAGCAGGAAAAGCACGACATCGAGGTTGTCGTCGACCGCTTACAGGTCAAGTCCAGTTCCAAACAACGTCTGACGGACTCGGTGGAAACCGCACTTCGTCTGGCCGAGGGCATCGTGGTCCTCGATTTCGTCGACCGTGAAGAGAATGCCCCAGACCGCGAGCGTCGATTCTCCGAGAAGTTGGCCTGCCCCAACGGGCATGCGCTCGCCATCGACGATCTCGAACCGCGCTCGTTCTCCTTCAACTCGCCGTATGGTGCCTGCCCCGAGTGCACCGGTCTCGGTATTCGGAAGGAGGTCGATCCGGATCTCGTGGTCCCCGATCCCGATCTGAGTCTCGAGGACGGTGCGATCGCCCCGTGGTCGATGGGGCAGAGTTCGGAGTACTTCGGACGCCTGCTCTCCGGTCTGGGCAGCATCCTCGGCTTCGACATGAAGACGTCGTGGAACAAACTCCCGGCCAAGGCGCGCAAGGCGATTCTCGAAGGCAGTGACGAACAGGTCCACGTCCGCTACAAGAACCGCTACGGCCGAACCCGTTCGTACTACGCCGAATTCGAAGGCGTGATGCCGTTCCTGCATCGTCGGCTCGAGCAGACCGAGTCCGATCAGATGAAGGAACGCTACGACGGTTACATGCGTGACACCCCGTGCCCGGCCTGTGGTGGTGCCCGTCTTCGCCCCGAGATCTTGTCGGTCACCATTGCAGCGGGTGAATTCGGTAGCAAGTCCATCGCCGAAGTGTGCGAGCTGTCGATCTCCGACTGTGCCGATTTCCTGAACAGTCTCACTCTCGGATCGCGTGAAGAAGCAATCGCGGGCCAGGTTCTCAAAGAAGTTCAGGCACGTCTCGGATTCCTTCTCGATGTCGGACTCGAATATCTCTCACTCTCGCGCGCAGCCGGAACACTCTCCGGTGGCGAGGCTCAGCGCATTCGACTGGCAACACAGATCGGCTCCGGACTGGTCGGCGTTCTCTACGTTCTGGACGAGCCGTCCATCGGTTTGCATCAGCGCGACAATCGTCGGCTCATCGAAACGCTGACGCGCCTGCGCGATCTGGGTAACACCCTGATCGTCGTCGAGCACGACGAAGACACCATCCGTACCTCGGACTGGGTGGTGGACATCGGGCCGTACGCGGGCGAACACGGCGGAAAGGTCGTGCACAGCGGGCCCTACGAAGAGCTCCTGACGTGTGCGGAATCGCTGACCGGCGCATACCTGTCGGGTCGGAACTTCATCGAGGTACCCGAGATCAGACGGCCGGTCGATCGTAAGCGTCAGGTGACCGTTGTCGGTGCGCGAGAACACAATCTCGACGGGATCGACGTCAGCTTCCCGCTCGGTGTTCTCACCGCGGTGACCGGAGTGTCAGGGTCGGGCAAGTCGACGTTGGTCAACGACATTCTCGCAACCGTCATGGCGAACAAGCTCAACGGCGCGCGCCAGGTTCCGGGCAGGCACACTCGCATCAACGGGCTCGATCAACTCGACAAGCTCGTGCAGGTCGATCAGTCGCCGATCGGCCGTACCCCGCGTTCGAACGCCGCCACCTACACCGGAGTGTTCGACAAGATTCGCACGCTCTTCGCCGCGACCACCGAAGCCAAGGTGCGCGGCTACCAGCCGGGACGGTTCTCTTTCAACGTCAAAGGCGGACGCTGTGAAGCGTGCTCCGGTGACGGCACGCTCAAGATCGAGATGAACTTCCTACCCGACGTGTACGTGCCCTGCGAGGTATGTCACGGTGCGCGCTACAACCGCGAAACCCTCGAGGTTCACTACAAGGGCAAGTCCATTGCCGAGGTTCTCGACATGCCCATCGAAGAGGCGGCCGAGTTCTTCCAGCCGGTCACCTCGATTCACCGGTACCTGAAGACACTGGTGGACGTCGGGCTCGGGTATGTGCGACTGGGGCAGCCTGCTCCGACCCTGTCCGGTGGCGAGGCGCAGCGCGTGAAGCTTGCCGCCGAGTTGCAGAAGAGATCTACCGGACGCACCGTCTATATCTTGGACGAGCCCACGACGGGCCTGCATTTCGAGGACATCCGGAAACTGTTGATCGTGATCAACGGTTTGGTCGACAAGGGCAACAGTGTGATCGTCATCGAGCACAACCTCGACGTGATCAAGACCTCCGACTGGGTCGTGGACATGGGGCCCGAGGGCGGTTCGGGCGGCGGAACCGTGGTGGCACAAGGTACTCCGGAGGAGATTGCCGAGGTTCCGGAGAGCTACACCGGCAAGTTCCTCAGCGAAGTTCTCGCCGCTCATCACGACCGAGCGAAGGCGCCGGCTGTCACGAAGAAGCGAGCCACCAAAGCTGTTGCAGCCAAGGCGGTTGCAGCCAAGAAGGCGGCACCGCGTAAGAAGGCAGCTGCTGTTCGCTGACAGATGGATCGTCTGATCGAGGCCGAGCCGGGAGTCCCGGCTCGGCCTCACTCGTCCGACTCAGGCGTCGGCGGCGTCGAGAATGCAGGCGGCAAGGTCCTTCGGACGCGGCCACATCGGCCAGTGTCCTGTCGGGAGGTCGACGAACGTCGTCGGCAGCTTCGCGAACTCGACGCCGATCGGATGTCCGGCATCGGTCATCTGCGCGATCATCTCCAGGGAGAAGCTACTGCATATTGCGGTCGCCGGAACCGAGAAACGGCGCTCGTCTCTTAGCGCGACAGGTTCGCGGGCCGGACCGGCCGGCTCGGGTATTGCGCCGGCCCGAAACGCGGCGAGCATGTCGGCGTCCAGACCGTCGAGGCTGCTGCCCTCGGACTCCAATTGCGCCCATGTCGGCAGCGGAATCTCCGTCACGTCGTCGGCTAGATCCGGGCGAAGTGCCGCGCCGTCGGGCATCGGACCGGAATCGACGTACACGATCCGCGCTATCCGCTCCGGTATCCGATCGGTGACCGCATATCCCACCGGCCCGGCGCCGCTGTGCACCACCAGGACGGTCCGATCGCCCGACGCGTTCACGGCGTCGATCACTGCGCGTACGTGGGAGTCGAAGGTCACCGCAGAGCGATCCGCGTCGAGCGATTCCAGTCCGGGGAGCGTCAGGGCCGTCACCCGAACATCGGACCGCTGCAGGTGGGGGAGTACGGATTCCCAGGCCCAGGCGCCGAGCCAGAATCCGGGGACGAGGACGAGATGAGTTGTCATGAGCACACTGTGCCGCGGGTTCGGTGACAGCTGGGTGTCACCGTTGATGTCACTGTTCGGTCTCGAAACCTGAAACACTGGCAGCGTGGATCGAGCAGCGAGATTGCATGCACTTCTCGAAGAATTGCGCCGTCGCGGCGATCGCGGATCGACCTGTGCTCGCCTGGCGGAGGAGTTCGGGGTCACCACCCGTACGGTCAAGCGGGACGTCGAGACCCTGATGAGATCGGGGGCGGCGATCGAGGGCCGCTCCGGTCCCGGCGGCGGGTATCGCCTCGTTGGTCGGGCGACGGTGCCGCCGGTCAATTTCACGGTGGCACAAGCTGTTTCGATTGCGCTCGCGCTGACCGCGGCGATCGACGCGCCGTTCGCCGACGACGGGAGGGTGGCGTTGGCGAAGCTTCTGGACGTCATGGACGACGAGAGTCGGTCTCGGGTCGAGGAACTGCGTGGCAGAGTCTGGATTCACGACAAGCACGAGAGGGCGGTCGAATCCGGGGCGAATCGGCGTGCTCTGGAATACGGGCTCGAACATCATCTGGTGGTGTCGCTGCAGTACACGGATGGCGACGGTGCCGAGAGTGTGCGTTTGGTGGAGACCCACATCCTGGCCAAGAACGAAGACCATTGGTATGTGATCGGGTGGTGCCGCCAGCGGAACGGCGTGCGATGGTTTCGGCTGGATCGGGTGCGCCGCGCGACGCTCACCAGGGAGGTGTTCGAGCCGAGAGCGCTGACGGTTTTCGGGGAGCCGCCGTCGCGAGCGCGATCGGCGGCGCACGAGCGGTGAAGACCGCTACAGTTCGCGAGCGGCCTCGACCGATGCTTCGATCAGTTCACCGAGCACCTCGACGTCTACATCGCTCAGCCGCTTCACATACAGGCAGCCTTTACCGACCTTGTGCTTTCCGAGGCGTTCGAGGGTTTCGGCATGATCCGCGAAATCGAGTGACAGATAGAGTGTCAGCGCCGCCGCCCGCGGCGAGAATCCGATCAGCGCGGTGTCGCCTTCGTGTCCGCTGGCGTAGCGGTAGTGTCGCGAGCCGAAACCGACGATGCTCGTTCCCCACATCACCGCAGGTTCGCCGGTGACGGCGGACAGCATGGCGGTCAATGCCTCGCTGTCCGCGCGCTTGACCGGATCGGCGACTGTGGCGAAGAAGTCCGCAACGAGGGCACTGGTCGGACGCGTCTTGTTCGCCTCGGTCATGGTCGGCTCAGTACACCGGGCCGGTGAACTTCTCACCCGGTCCCTTGCCCGGCTCGTCGGGGTAGGCGGAGGCCTCACGGAAGGCGCGCTGCAATGCTTGGAGCCCTTCGCGGATAGGACCGGCATGGGGGCCGAGGTATTCGACGGACGCGGTGACCAGGCCGGCCAGCGCGGTGATGACGCGTCGCGCTTCGTCCAGGTCGAGGTAAGGGCTCGTAGCGGGATCCGCTTCGGACAGGCCGAGCTTCTCGGCGGCTGAGCTCATCAACATCACGGCGGCGCGGCTGATCACCTCGACCGCGGGAACCTCGGAGAGTTCGCGGACGTCCGGGTTCGCGTCGGCGGAGTTCTGGGCGGTCTCGAAGTTCTCACTCATGGGTGCAAGGATTCCATCACTGCCGAACAGCGCCGACGCCGGCCTGTCGCAGAGGGGACGATTGGTTCGATCTGCTCGATCCTGATACTCTTGTCGTAACGACCGCCTCCGACCTGTTCGGGGGCAGCAAGTGGAGTCCGACTCCCACCTCTGCGCGGCAGGTGAAACTGCAGTTCAGTGGTTCCGGTCACCTGGCACTCGAAGGATTCGTTCTTCGTCAGGTACCTCCGAGGTGGAGGTGGCGAATTCTCGGCGTGAGCTGGGTTTCGTGTGATCGGTCTACATCGGGCCCCGCGGATGAGAAATCATCACAGCGGGGCTTTTTTGTTGGGGCGCGGGCGTACGGGCTGCGTGCGGTCACGAAGACGCACCGTTCAACCTAGGAGGCCCCATCAGCACTGAGACCCGCATCAACGATCGTATCCGCGTCCCCGAGGTTCGCTTGGTCGGACCCGGCGGCGAGCAGGTAGGCATCGTGCGTGTTGAAGATGCACTCCGCTTGGCACTCGAAGCCGACCTCGACCTGGTCGAGGTAGCACCTGACGCACGTCCGCCGGTCTGCAAGATCATGGACTACGGCAAGTTCAAGTACGAGGCAGCGCAGAAAGCACGCGAGTCGCGTAAGAACCAGACGTTGACGGTCATCAAAGAGCAGAAGCTTCGGCCGAAGATCGACGCCCACGACTACGAGACCAAGAAGCGCAACGTTGTTCGCTTCCTCGAGGCCGGTTCCAAGGTCAAGGTCACGATCATGTTCCGCGGACGCGAGCAGTCACGTCCCGAGCTCGGCTACCGCCTTCTGCAGCGTCTGGGAGCAGACGTCGCAGATCTCGGCTTCGTCGAGACCTCGGCAAAGCAGGACGGCCGCAACATGACGATGGTCCTGGCCCCGCACAAGGGTGCCAAGACTCGTGTCAAGGCTCAGGAAAGCGCACAGGCACCGGTTGCTCAAGCCGCACCGAAGCCCGCTCCCGAAGCCCCCGCAGCACCGGCGGCAGTCGAAACCACGCCGGAAGCTCCGACCAGCTAGTCGATTTCCAGCACCTCCACGTAACACAGAACTGAGGACTCCATGCCCAAGATGAAGACCCACAGCGGCGCCTCGAAGCGATTCAAGGTGTCCGGTAGCGGAAAGATCCTGCGCCAGAAGGCCGGACGTCGCCACCTGCTCGAGCACAAGGCCAGCAAGGTCACTCGTCGTCTCGACGGTGTCGCGGTTGTCGCCAAGGCCGACACCCCGACCGTCAAGCGCCTGCTCGGCATCTGAGTCGCCCCCTTATTGACCATCCGGGGCCGTTTTTTCAGCCCCTAGATTGACAGGATTTTCACGTGGCACGCGTAAAGAGGGCGGTCAACGCCCAGAAGAAGCGTCGTTCAATTCTTGCTGCATCCAGCGGCTACCGTGGACAGCGTTCGCGCCTGTACACCAAGGCCAAGGAGCAGCAGCTCCACTCGCTCACCTACGCGTACCGCGACCGTCGTGCGCGCAAGGGTGACTTCCGTAAGCTGTGGATCACGCGTATCAACGCTGCAGCTCGCGCCAACGACATCACCTACAACCGCCTCATCCAGGGTCTTCGCCTGGCGGAGGTCGAGGTGGACCGCAAGATCCTGGCTGAGCTCGCCGTCTCCGACGCCGAGGCATTTGCCGGTCTGGTCGCACTTGCGAAGGCCGCACTGCCGGCTGATGTGAACGCTCCTGCCGGAGAAGCAGCCTGATTCACCAATCACAGCAACGGCCCGTGGACCCGCTCACCGAGCGGACTCCGCGGGTCGTTTCTGCTGTCAAGCTCCTGCGCACAGCAGAACGACGTAAAGCAGGACGATTCCTTGTCGAAGGTGAGAATTCCGTCGCGGAACTTCTCGGCGGCGGGGCCCGCTCCGTGCACGACCTCTTCTACACCGAGGACGCCGCAGAGCGATATCAGCATGTCATCGACCGGGCCCAGGCCGCGGGTGTGCGGACATCTCTGGTCACCGATCGTGCGGCCAAAGCGTTGAGTGACACCGTGACACCGCCCGGCCTGGTAGCCGTCAGCGACCTTCTCGATGTTTCGATGAACGATGCAGTTCGCTCCGGTACCCGACTCCTGGCGGTGCCCGTGGCGATCAAGGAACCGGGAAATGCCGGAACCGTGATCAGGATCGCCGACGCCGTCGGAGCCGACGCGACGATCCTTGCGGGCGAGAGCGTCGACCCCCACAACGGGAAAGTGGTCCGTTCGTCGGCCGGCAGTCTTTTCCATCTACCGGTCGTCCGCGAACGAGACACCGAATCGGTAGTCGAGCAGATCCGGGCAGCCGGTATCCAGATCCTGGCCACCGCAGCGGACGGCGAGGTCGATCTGGACAATGCCGATCAGTTGTTGGGCAAGCCGACGGCCTGGTTGTTCGGCAACGAGGCGCACGGACTTGATCCGGCGATCGCCGCGAAAGCCGATCACCGAGTTCGGATCCCGATTCACGGCCGCGCGGAGAGTCTGAACCTCGCCACCGCTGCCGCGATCTGTCTGTACGCCAGCGCACGAGTGCAGAATCGGTCCTGACCGCGCGCACCCGAGACCTCGGGGAATTCCGATTGCGGAAACCTGAGACAATACAAGAGCAGCAACAGAGCTCGAATGCAGTTAGAGAAGCAAACCGAGAAGCGACAGGAGCGTCACAGCCGTGGCCAATAATGAGGGCGCGACACCGCCGGACGTCGACGCGAGTGTACTCACCGAAGAGGCGCTGACAGCCGCAGCCGAGAGCGCTGAGAAAGCGCTCACCGGCGCTGACGATCTGGACGCGTTGGCGCTCGTCAAAGTCGAGCACCTGGGTGACAAGTCCCCGATCGCCCTCGCGCGCCGCGGTCTCGGCAAACTCCCGGGTAAGGAGAAGGCCGAAGCCGGCAAGCGGGTCAACATCTTCCGGACCCGGATCAACTCCGCGTACGACGCCCGCCGTGAGGTTCTTCTCGCGGAGCGGGACGCTGCTGTGCTGGTGGCCGAGACCATCGACGTGACATTGCCGTCGGATCGCCGCCCCGTAGGCGCGCGCCACCCCATCAGCCTGATTTCCGAGCAGGTCGCCGACGTGTTCGTAGCGATGGGTTGGGAGGTTGCGGAGGGCCCGGAGGTGGAAACCGAACACTTCAACTTCGATGCGCTGAACTTCCTGCCCGACCATCCGGCACGCACCATGCAGGACACCTTCCACGTGGCGCCCGAGAATTCGCGGCAGGTGCTGCGTACGCATACTTCTCCCGTTCAGGTTCGCACCATGCTCGCGCGTGAGGTGCCGATCTACGTGGTGTGCCCCGGTCGCACGTTCCGCACGGACGAGCTCGACGCGACCCATACCCCGGTCTTCTCGCAGGTCGAAGGTCTGGCCGTCGACAAGGGCCTGACCATGGCGAATCTTCGTGGCACTCTCGACGCGTTCGCTCGCGCTCTGTTCGGGCCGGAGACTCGTACGCGTATGCGCCCCAACTACTTTCCGTTCACCGAACCGTCGGCCGAGGTCGACGTCTGGTTCCCGAACAAGAAGGGTGGGGCGGGCTGGGTCGAGTGGGGCGGCTGCGGCATGGTCAACCCGAAGGTCCTGCGCGCCAGTGGAATCGATCCTGAGGTGTACTCGGGATTCGCGTTCGGCATGGGCCTCGAGCGCACCCTGCAATTCCGCAATGGCATCCCGGACATGCGCGACATCGTCGAAGGTGACGTGCGGTTCACGCTGCCCTTCGGTGTTGCAGGCTGACCGGTCCCGGTACGCGGACAAATCGATTACGGACTTATCGACAAACGAGAGAGCTGAGCAGACGTGCGAGTAGCGCAATCCTGGCTGACCGAGATCCTGCAGCGGGCAACCCCCGAGTGGGAGGTGACCCCCGAGGAGTTGGACGCGGGGTTCGTCCGAGTGGGACTCGAAGTCGAGGAACTCGACACACTCGAGAAGATCGACGGACCACTCGTGGTGGGCAAGGTCGTGTCGATCACCGAACTCACCGAGTTCAAGAAGCCCATCCGGTTCTGCCAGGTAGAGGTCGGGGAATCCGAACCGCGTGGCATCGTGTGCGGCGCGCGGAACTTTGCCGAAGGTGACCTGGTGGTGGTTGCCCTGCCCGGCGCTGTTCTGCCTGGTGGATTCGCCATCGCGACTCGCAAGACGTACGGCCAGGTCTCCGACGGCATGATCTGTTCGCTTTCGGAACTCGGCATCGGCAAGGATCATTCGGGAATCCTGGTCCTCGAGCCCGGTAGCGCCACTCCTGGTGACGACGGCAACGACTTGCTCGGTCTCGGGGACACGATCATCGAATTGAACGTGACGCCGGATCGCGGCTACTGCTTCTCCGTTCGTGGTCTCACTCGCGAACTGGCCTGCGGGTTCGATCTCGAATTTGCCGATCCCGCTACGGTTCCCACGCATCCGGTCGAGGGTCCGGGTCTGCCGGTTCGTCTGGAGCCGGAGTCGAAGGCATCGCGCTTCGTCCTACGTAAGGTCACCGGTATCGATCCCACGGCAGTCAGCCCGTGGTGGCTCAAGCGTCGACTCCTGCTTTCGGGTGTCCGGCCGATCTCGCCGGCCGTCGACGTCACCAACTACGTGATGCTCGAACTGGGTCAGCCACTGCACGCCTTCGACGCCGATGCAGTGCAGGGTGAACTGGTGGTACGGCGTGCCAAAGCGGGGGAGACGCTTCGCACCCTCGACGACGTAGAGCGGACCCTCGACCTCGACGACGTTGTCATCGTGGACGATTCCGGTGTGATCTCCCTGGCCGCGGTCATGGGTGGCGCCACCACCGAGGTCGGTTCCGAGACCACGGACGTCCTCCTCGAGGCTGCCACCTGGGATCCGATCTCCGTGTTCAAAACGGCGCGCCGCCACAAGTTGCCCAGTGAGGCCAGCAAGCGTTTCGAGCGGGTCGTCGATCCGGAGATTCCGTTGGCGGCGGTTGATCGCGCGGCCACGCTGCTGGTCGAGATCGCGGGCGGCCAGATCGAATCACTGCTCACCGATGTGGGTTCCGTCGCTCCTCGTGACGCCATTCGAATGGACATCGACCTGCCCGATCGGGTCGCCGGCGTCACTTACGCCAACGGCACCGCGGCACGACGGCTCACCCAGGTCGGATGTGTCGTCGAGGTCGGTGTCAGCGACAACGGACACGGCCAGTTGGTGGCGACACCGCCGTCGTGGCGCCCGGACCTGACACAGCCTGCAGATCTGGTCGAGGAAGTGCTCCGCCTCGAAGGGCTCGAGCAGATTCCGTCGGTGTTGCCCACCGCGCCCGCCGGACGCGGACTGACACCTGCCCAACGTCGCAAGCGGACTGTATCCAAAGCTGTTGCGCACGCCGGGTACGTCGAGGTATTGCCGCCGGTGTTCTTACCCACCGACGTCTTCGACGTCTGGGGTCTGGACGTCGACGATCCGCGTCGAAACACCAGCAAGGTGCTCAACCCCCTCGAGGCAGATCGCCCCGAACTGGCTACCACGTTGCTCCCGGGTCTGTTGGAGATCTTGGCCCGCAACACCTCACGTGGGCAGCGTGATCTGTCGCTGTACGGCATCGCGCAGGTGGTCGAGCCAGGACCGAACACCAAGCCTGTCGACGCTCTGCCGGTGGACCGTCGCCCCACCGACGATCAGATCGCCGACCTGATCGCGTCGTTGCCGTCCCAGCCGGTCCACATCGCGGCTGTGTTGACGGGCCTGCGTGAGCCGAGTGGTCCGTGGGGCTCCGGCCGCGCGGCCGAGGCGTCGGACACGTTCGCGGCGGTGCGAGTCGTCGCAGCGGCGGCAGGCGTGGACGTCGAATTGCGTTCGGCGCAGTACCTGCCGTGGCATCCGGGGCGGTGCGCCGAGGTCCTGGTCGACGGCGTCGTGGTCGGTCATGCCGGTGAACTGCATCCAGCTGTGCTCGAGCGGGCCGGTCTGCCGGCTCGAACCTGCGCGCTGGAAATCGATCTGGACGCGTTGCCACTGGTGGAGAACCTGCCGGCTCCGCGCGTGTCACCGTTCCCCGCCGTCCTTCAGGACGTCGCCGTGGTCGTCGATCGTGACGTTCCGGCCGCGAAGGTCCAGGAAGCATTGCGATCGGGCGGCGGCGACCTGCTCGAGGACATCCGGTTGTTCGACGTGTTCGAGGGGGAGCAGGTCGGTGAGGGACGCAAGTCGCTGGCCTTCGCTCTGCGTTTCCGCGGCGCGGATCGCACCTTGACCGAGGACGAGGCCAGCGCGGCGCGTGACGCGGCTGTCGCGGCTGCGGCCGAGGCCGTCGGCGCCCAGATGCGCGGCTGATACCCGAATATCCACCAGGAGACCACGATCGCCACTCGGTGATCGTGGGCTCCTCTGTCTTTGTGGTCTCTTGTCCAAATCAGAACAGTGCGCGCACGAACCATGTAAGTGACGCCGCGCGTTGCAGAACGTCAGACGGGTAGAACAGCGCAAATTGTCCTCGGGGAATACGAGGCCTCTACTCGTGCGGGCTTCTCGAATAGATAGTCACCAGCGCGGCGAAAACGGCGAAGATCAGAGGGAGGGCGATCATGCCGTAGAGACCGCTCACGATTACCAGGAGCAGCGTCGCCATCGAGCATGCACCGAAAACAGGTACCAAGATGCGTCGCGCCCGCCGATTCTCCGCTTCCAGTGTGGGGTCGACCGGAGACTGTTGCAACGTCGATGTTTCGGGTGGTGCCTGGCGTTTCGGTTTTGATGCAGGAGCCTGGGATGGATCGAACGTCAGCTGCTCCGGGACGCCGGAGTAGGTAACTGTCGGTGCGGAAATCTGGTGTGGTGTGCGGGTGTCTGATTCCTTCTCGCTGGGCGGACGCTCGGATTCTCGATTGGATTTCGCGGGTAACGACTTCACGGCTACCGGGACGGGTAGTGGCTCGTTCTCACGTCGAAGACGAACGTATTCCTCGAGTTGATCTTCGTGCACAGCTTTCTTGCGTGGGGCAGACATCTGAACAATGACGGTATCGAGTGGGAGTTTTTTCCACTCCGCGATGAGCGACTTGGTCCGAGACGACATCGCCGCGTGGCGAGTTGCCTTCTGTTCGGCCAACAGCTCGCGGTGGGCAATTCTTCGTTGTTCCGATCGAGTCAGTACGGGTTCGACCGGTTTCGGAGGGAGCCCTTTGCCGATACCTCTTGGTTTACCGACGGTCCTGGTCTTGGAAGAGACCTTCTGCTTCACCTTCGCGGATTGGGTGACTTCGACGTCGCTGGTGTCATACCACTTTGGTTTATCGCTGGGGGTACGTTTCGATTTCGGTTCCGGCGTATCAGGTTGTCGAACCGGGTCGGGTGTGGCAAATTCTGCGGGCGTGCTGTAGAAGACGCGAGGCGGTGGCGCTACCCAGACGGCAGGCTTGGGGCGTCGGGTGGCGATTGATTGAGCAGACTCGTTCAAGGGGGTGACGGTACCGCCGATATCCACTCGGAACAGTGCCATTTCCACGGAGTCCGCATATGTCACTGCGGCTTTGGAGAAGCCGGCAAACGTGTAGAACAGCATCGCCTTGGACGTTTCGTGTGCACGAGCACCGAACAGCCGTTGCAGATCTGGTCGACCGGTCGGCTTGAAATGTAGTTTGACCTGAGCGACTGCTCCGGATGAGGTCACGTCCACGCCACCGTCCGAACCACGGCCCGTTACGCACGCGTCCTCGAAGCCGACCTTGCGCATGTGCGATGCAGCGAATTCTTCCGCTTCGGCCGGGGTGATCATCTCAGCCATGTATTCCTCTCAGAGCGTGCAGTCATCGAATAGCTTCGGCTCGTGTCCAGGCTGACCGATGCCAATCCGACCGATGATGGTTATCCGTAGTATTCGTCGAGGTTCGGGATCATCGAATTCTCAAGCTTCACCTGGACGTTGCCTGCCGTCTCGTATCCTCGATTTCGTCATTCGGTCTGCCGGTCCATCTGGAATTGGTCTGGATGACAGTTTTCGATCAGACCTCGACTCGGCCGGTTGGTGCTGTGATGTTCTCATATCGGCTCACCGTCGAACTCGAATTGGCTCCGGAACTTGTCGATCATCGACCGACCTTGTGGCGTGTATGTCGACTGATGAATCTCATCTGTAACCGATATGAGCTCTGCAGCTGGTGACACAACCCGAGTGGAGTATGTCGACGATCCAATCGCAGCAGTGTTCGACTGCCTGCACTTGCGCAGCACACTCTGATGGTTCGGACTTTTGCGGGCTTCCGGCGCGTCGTCGGAGGCCAGGGTTGTCGCGGCGGCAGTGCGGGGAGTCGGCGCTCCACGGCAGTCAGGTCGTCGGCGTGGACGACCGAGCCGGGGGCGATTCGCATCGCTGGATCGAGAACTGTGGCAACCAGATTCGCCACGTCTTCGGGTTCGGTGTCGTCGGCGGCCGCCCGGTTCGAGCGGTAGTTCACGACAACCCGAGCGCCGCGTCCGGCGAGCCTGTGCGCAATCGCAGCGCCGATCCCACCTCTCGCTCCTGGTATGACGACCATGTCGTGTGTGTTGTGCATGTGATCATGGTGGCCGACGCACGAGCTCCGATCGGCTGTCGACGGCATCAGCGACAAGATGCTGACCCAGACTCTGCGGAACTTCGCTGCTGACGGATTGGTCGAACGCACCGTCGTTCCCACGTCGCCGACCGCCGTGACCTATGAACTGACGGATCTCGGCACTGCCGCAACGACACACCTCGGGCCCTTTCTCGGCTGGATACGGTCCATGGCCTGATGTTGCGTTCGAAAGTGGTCCGACCGACCGTGGAATGATCGGCAGTGCCCGTCGGCTGTCGACGGATTCGGTGGAGGAAGGACTGGCGATGCCCGAGCAGAACAGTTCCGTGCGCAGTGTTGTCGAGGCGATGAAGACGCTCGGTGACGATGATGTGCTTGCGGTGATCCGCGCTCTCGTCGAACAGCGGCCGGGTTTGTCCGGTCTTCTTCCCTCGATCCGGCCTTTCGCCGACGATGTGGACAACGTGGAGGTGGACAGCGTCGACGACGTCACTCTGGTCCACGAGGCAGAGGTGGTCGATCTTCCCGTCGTGGTGGACGTCGACGAGATCATCGACGTCCCGATCGTGTCGACCGCAGGTCCGGTTGCGCCGGAGCCGGACTACACCGAAGGCGGGGTTCCCACTTTCGACCGGGTCCGGGAGAAGATAGAGGGGCGTGTCGGAACCTCGATCGGATCTGCGGAACTGGCGCACGAGAGCCCGGCCGGAAAATCCATCGACGAGCAGTGGGACGAGCGGCAGAACGCAGCACGGGCGAAGCTCGACGAGATTCGACGTTCGATGGGCAAGTAGCCTGGTAAGTAATTATGCATTCTAGTGCAGAATGATGCATACTTGTGGGCATGACTGAGGAAACGCGTAAGCCGATCAGAGTCGCCGTCGCCGGTGCCAGTGGGTATGCCGGTGGTGAGATTCTGCGTCTGCTTCTCGGCCACCCGTCCTACGCCGACGGCAGCATGGTGATCGGCTCGCTCACAGCCGGCGGAAATGCCGGCTCGACGCTTGGCGAGCACCATCCGCATCTGCTTCCGCTCAGTTCACGGGTCCTCGAGGAGACCACGGTGGAGATCCTCTCCGGCCATGATGTCGTGTATCTCGGACTTCCGCACGGAAACTCCGCCGCGTACGCGAAGGCGCTTCCCGAGTCGACGATCATCATCGACTGCGGCGCAGATTTCCGGCTCACCGATGCAGGCGCGTGGGAGAAGTTCTACAAGAGTGCCCATGCCGGTACATGGCCGTACGGACTTCCCGAATTGCCGGGCGCCCGTGAGAAATTGATCGGAGCCACGCGCATCGCCGTTCCCGGTTGCTACCCGACGGCAGCGAGCCTCGCGCTGGCGCCCGCCGTTGTGGCAGGCATCATCGACTCGCATGTCAACGTCGTTGCCGTCAGCGGCACGTCGGGTGCGGGCCGGGCACCCAAGGCCGATTTGTTGGGCTCGGAGGTCATGGGATCGGTCCGTGCATACGGCGTCGGCGGCGTCCATCGGCACACTCCCGAGATCGTGCAGAACCTCACTGCAGCGGGTGGTAGGGACATCACCGTCTCGTTCACTCCGGTCCTCGCTCCGATGCCGCGTGGCATTCTGGCCACCTGCACCGCAGCCACCACGGTCACCGCGGAGCACGCGCAGGCGGTCTACGAAAAGGCGTACGCCGACGAGCCTTTCGTTCACGTGCTGCCTGCCGGAGTGTTCCCGCAGACCGGTGCCGTGATCGGATCCAATGCCGTGCAGATCGGCGTCACGGTCGACGCCGACGCCGGGCAACTCGTCGTCATCTCCGCAATCGACAATCTCACCAAGGGCACGGCCGGTGGCGCTGTGCAATCGATGAACCTCGCCCTTGGCCTACCCGAGACCGCCGGTCTCTCTACCGTGGGAGTAGCTCCGTGACCACCGACAATTCACAGGCCGACGACGCCGCGCAGGCCGATGCAGTCGAAATCGCCGGCGGTCGCCTCGTGCGCACGCAGGGCGTCACGGCACCGGCAGGCTTCCGCGCCGCCGGGATCGCCGCCGGGATCAAGGCCAGTGGAAAGTCCGATCTCGCCCTGGTGGTCAACGAAGGGCCGGAGCTGGCTGCCGCCGGTGTCTTCACCCTCAACAAGGTCAAGGCCGCTCCGGTGCTGTGGTCGCAGCAGGTGCTCACGACCGGCAAGCTGCGCGCTGTGGTCCTCAACTCCGGCGGCGCCAACGCCTGTACGGGTGCGGGCGGATTCCAGGACTCGCACAAGACGGCCGAAGAGGTCGCGGCGGCGCTGAGCAACTGGGGGACCGACACGGGCGCCGTCGAGGTGGCGGTGTGCTCGACCGGACTGATCGGCGACCGGCTTCCGATGGACAAGCTCCTGCCCGGCGTCACCGAAGTGGTGCACGAGCTGGCCGGCGGAATTTCCGGCGGCACCGACGCGGCCTACGCGATCATGACCACGGACACCGTCCCCAAGCAGGCGTCGCTCCACCATGCGAACAAATGGAACGTCGGCGGCATGGCCAAGGGCGCAGGCATGCTCGCGCCCGCATTGGCCACCATGTTGTGCGTGGTCACCACCGATGTGGTTGCCACGGCGCAGCAACTCGACACCGCATTGCGTGCCGCAACACATCTGAGCTTCGACCGGCTCGACGTCGACGGCGCCACCTCCACCAACGACACCGTGCTACTCCTCGCGTCCGGCGCCAGTGGAGTCACGCCGAGCCAGGAGGAACTCAACGCCGCAGTGCTTGCCGTGTGTGACGACCTGGCCGATCAGATGATGGCCGACGCCGAGGGCGTCACCAAGCGGGTCAAAGTCACCGTCCGCGGCGCGGTGTCGGAATCCGACGCGTTGATCGGTGCGCGAACCGTCGCTCGCGACAGCCTCGTCAAGACGGCGCTCTTCGGCTCCGATCCCAACTGGGGACGAGTTCTCGCCGCTGTCGGCATCGCGCCGATAGAACTCGATCCCGATCGAATCAGTGTGTCGTTCAACGGCAATCCTGTCTGTATCGACGGGGTGGGCGCGCCGGGCGCCCGCGAGGTGGACCTGAGCGGAATCGATATCGACCTCGATATCGACCTCGGCCTCGGTACCGATTCGGTGACCATCCGGACCACCGACCTCTCGCACGCGTACGTCGAAGAGAACTCGGCGTACTCGTCGTGAGCGCGGAGTTCGCCGCGATCAGCGAGCATCAGAAGGCGCACGTCCTCGCCGGAGCGTTGCCCTGGCTGCAGCAGTTCCGCGACAAGGTCGTCGTGGTCAAGTACGGCGGAAACGCCATGGTGGACGACACCCTCAAGACGGCATTCGCGGCAGACATGGCGTTCTTGCGCACAGTCGGCATCCACCCCGTCGTCGTGCACGGTGGCGGTCCACAGATCAATGCCATGCTGGCGCGTCTGGGCATGAAGGGTGAGTTCCGCGGCGGTTTCCGCGTCACGACTCCCGAGGTGATGGACGTCGTCCGGATGGTGCTGTTCGGGCAGGTCGGGCGTGAACTCGTCGGCCTGATCAACGCGCACGGTCCGTACGCGGTCGGTATCTCCGGTGAGGACGCTCACCTGTTCACCGCTACCCGGCGCACTGTCGCCGTCGACGGGCAGCAGACGGACATCGGCCTGGTCGGCGACGTCACCACCGTCAATCCGGATGCTGTTCTCGATCTCATTGCGGCAGGACGCATTCCGGTGGTCTCGACCATTGCGCCCGACATGGACGGGGTGGTCCACAACATCAACGCGGACACGGCAGCAGCCGCACTGGCAGAGGCGATCGGCGCGGAAAAGCTTGTCGTCCTCACCGATGTCGAAGGGCTGTACACGGATTGGCCGGACCGCTCGTCGCTGGCCACTGAAATCGATACCGAAGCGTTGGCGAGACTACTGCCCAGCCTCGACGCCGGCATGGTCCCCAAGATGGAGGCCTGCCTGCGCGCGGTGCGCGGGGGAGTGCCGTCGGCGCACGTCATCGACGGCCGACTCGAACACTCCGTACTACTCGAACTGTTCACCGGCGAGGGTATCGGCACGATGGTCGTGCCTGGTGCCGACGTCGCAGACCGCCACCAAGGAGTTACCTCATGAGCACTGTCGACCTGCAGCAGCGGTGGTCCGCCTCGCTGATGAACAACTACGGCGTACCTCGGGTGGCTCTGGTCCGCGGTGAGGGCGCCGTACTGACCGATGCCGACGGCAAGCAGTACGTCGACTTCCTCGCCGGTATCGCCGTGAACATCCTCGGACACGCGCATCCGGCTGTCGTCGAAGCCGTCACCACGCAACTGTCGACCCTCGGTCACGTGTCGAACCTCTATGCCAGTGAGCCTGCCATCGAGCTGGCCGAGCAGCTGCTCGCACATCTGGGTGCGGGCGGCGAACACGGCAACGTCACCGGCAAGGTGTTCTTCTGCAACTCCGGTACCGAGGCGAACGAAGCTGCATTCAAGATCGCTCGGGCCACCGGCCGGAGCAAGATCATCTCGGCCGAGAACTCCTTTCACGGCCGCACGATGGGTGCACTGGCTTTGACCGGTCAGCCGGCCAAGCGGGCACCGTTCGAGCCGATGCCTGCCGGCGTCGAATACGTTCCCTACGGCGATATCGAGGCACTCGACCGCGCCGTCGACTCCGACACCGCAGCGGTGTTCCTCGAGCCGATCATGGGTGAGGGCGGAGTCGTCGTACCTCCCGAGGGCTACCTGGTCGAGGCACGTCGGATCACAGCAGAGCGCGGGGCCCTGCTCGTGCTCGACGAGGTCCAGACCGGAATCGGACGCACCGGCTGGTTCTACGCACACCAGGCGGTCGGCATCGTGCCCGATGTCATCACCTTGGCGAAGGGACTGGGAGGCGGGCTGCCCATCGGCGCCGCCATCGCGACCGGTGCGGCGGCGGAGCTGCTCGGGCCGGGCAAGCACGGCACCACCTTCGGTGGAAACCCGGTGTGCGTGGCAGCGGCTCTTGCCGTCCTGAAGACGGTCGCCGACGAAGACCTCGTCTCCCGCGCGGACAGTCTCGGCAAGGCCATCACGGCGGGCATCGAAGAACTCGCGCACCCCCTGGTCGACCACGTTCGAGGATCGGGACTGTTACTGGGCGTCGTGCTCACCGAGGACATCGCACCTGCGGTGGAAAATGCTGCACGTGAAGCCGGGTACCTTGTCAATGCGGCGCAACCCGGAGTGATCCGGTTGGCGCCGCCGCTCGTTCTCACGGACGAGCAGGCCGAGACCTTCGTGGCGGCACTGCCTGCCATTTTCGACAACGCACAAACGGCTGACCAGCCGGAGGAGAAGTGACAACCGTGGTGAAACACTTTCTCAGGGACGACGATCTGACGCCTGTACAACAGGCCGAGGTGCTCGCGCTCGCAGCGGAACTCAAGAAGAATCCGTTCTCGCGCCGCCCACTCGAGGGACCCCGCGGGGTGGGCGTGATCTTCGAGAAGAACTCGACGCGTACCCGTTTCTCGTTCGAGATGGGTATTGCGCAGATGGGCGGTCATGCCGTGGTCGTCGACGGCCGGAGCACTCAGCTCGGCCGCGAGGAGACGCTGCAGGACACCGGTCGTGTGCTCTCCCGCTACGTCGAAGCCGTCGTCTGGCGTACCTTCGGCCAGAAGCGTCTCGAGCAGATGGCGCTCGGTGCAACCATTCCCATCGTCAACGCGCTCTCGGACGAGTTCCACCCGTGTCAGGTTCTCGCCGACCTGCAGACCCTCGCGGAGCAGAAGGGTGACCTGAAGGGCCTCCAGCTCACCTACCTCGGTGACGGTGCCAACAACATGGCGCACTCCCTGATGCTCGGCGGTGCGACTGCCGGAATCCACGTCACCATCGCCAGCCCCGAAGGTTTCGAGCCCGCCGAATGGATCGTCGACGCGGCCCGCAAGCGAGGCGAGGAAACCGGTGCGACCATCACGGTGACCCAAGACCCGCAAGCGGCCGTCGTCGGCGCCGACGCCCTCGTCACCGACGCCTGGACGTCGATGGGCCAGGAAAACGACGGCCTGGATCGCGTCGGACCGTTCCGTCCCTTCCAGATCAACGCCGAACTGCTCGCGAAGGCCGACCCGAAGGCCGTCGTCCTGCACTGTCTGCCCGCGCACCGGGGCGAAGAGATCACCGACGAGGTCATGGACGGCCCGCAGAGCGTCGTCTGGGACGAGGCGGAGAACCGCCTGCACGCGCAGAAGGCGCTGCTGGTGTGGCTGCTGGAACAGCGAACGAACCAGGACCAGGGGTGAGCCTCGCTCCCACCCGGGCCGGTCGCCAGTCGCGCATCATCGCGCTGCTGGCGGCTCATCCGGTCCGCAGCCAGACCGAGCTGGCGGCGCTGCTCGGGGCCGAGGGCATCGAAGCCACCCAGGCCACGTTGTCCCGTGACCTCGAAGAGTTGGGAGCGGTCAAACTACGTGCCGCCGACGGTGGCGCGGGGGTGTACGTGGTGCCTGAGGACGGTAGCCCGGTCCGTGGCGTGTCCGGCGGCACCGATCGGCTCTCGCGCCTGTTGGGGGAGTTGTTGGTCTCCACCGACCACAGTGGAAACCTCGCCGTTCTACGAACCCCACCGGGTGCAGCGCATTACCTCGCGAGTGCACTCGACCGTGC
The DNA here is from genome assembly GCF_049739425.1 of Rhodococcus sp. 27YEA15. Taxonomy (NCBI): domain Bacteria; kingdom Bacillati; phylum Actinomycetota; class Actinomycetes; order Mycobacteriales; family Nocardiaceae; genus Rhodococcus; species Rhodococcus sp. 27YEA15. The sequence goes on along the minus strand of NZ_JBMHHW010000001.1, from coordinate 2,448,253 downwards.
GTCGATGCCCGAGATCGTGGGCACCATCGCCGGGGACGACACCATCGTCGTCGTCGCTCGCGAACCGCTTTCCGGAGCGGAACTCGCGGCCAAGATCGAATCTCTGGCCTGACCCCTTATTCTTTGTTAGAGATTTTCAACCGAAGGAGCACAAAAACCATGGCCGATCGCGTCGTACTCGCCTACTCGGGCGGGCTGGACACTTCTGTCGCCATCAGTTGGATCGGCAAGGAGACGGGCGCTGAAGTCATCGCCGTCGCCATCGATCTGGGACAGGGCGGCGAGGACATGGAGGTCGTGCGTCAGCGCGCGATCGACTGCGGTGCAGTCGAATCCGTCGTCGTCGACGCTCGTGACGAGTTCGCGGACGAGTACTGCCTGCCGACCATCGCCGCCAACGCGCTGTACATGGATCGCTACCCGCTGGTCTCGGCCATCAGCCGCCCGCTGATCGTCAAGCACATCGTCGAAGCTGCGCGCTCGCACGGCGGCACCATCGTCTCGCACGGGTGCACCGGCAAAGGAAACGACCAGGTTCGGTTCGAGGTCGGCTTCGGCGCTCTCGCGCCCGACCTGAAGGTCATCGCGCCGGTCCGTGACTACGCCTGGACCCGGGAGAAGGCCATCGCCTTCGCCGAGGAGAACAGCATCCCGATCAACGTGTCCAAGAAGTCGCCGTTCTCGATCGACCAGAACGTGTGGGGCCGCGCCGTCGAAACCGGCTTCCTCGAGGATCTGTGGAACGCGCCCACCAAGGACGTCTACGACTACACCCAGGATCCGACGGTCAACTGGAACGCACCCGACGAGCTCATCATCAGCTTCGAAGCCGGCCGCCCGGTCGCCATCGACGGACGCCCCGTCTCGGTTCTCGAGGCGATTCAGGAACTGAACAAGCGCGCGGGGGCGCAGGGCGTCGGACGCCTCGACGTCGTCGAGGACCGCCTCGTGGGCATCAAGAGCCGCGAGATCTACGAAGCTCCCGGTGCGATGGTTCTCATCACCGCGCACCAGGAACTCGAGCACGTCACCCTCGAACGCGAACTCGGCCGTTACAAGCGCCAGATGGAGCAGCGCTGGTCCGAGCTGGTCTACGACGGTCTCTGGTTCTCGCCCCTCAAGGACGCGCTGGACACGTTCGTGAACAAGACGCAAGAACGCGTCACCGGCGACATCCGTCTCTTCCTGCACGGCGGAGCGATCACTGTCAACGGCCGTCGCAGCCCGGAGTCGCTCTACGACTTCAACCTCGCCACCTACGACGAGGGCGACAGCTTCGACCAGTCCGCGTCGAAGGGCTTCGTCGAGATTCACGGACTGTCGTCGAAGGTCGCGGCGAAGCGCGATCTGGGACTCTGATCGTGACCGCACATCACGGTACCAACGAAGGTGCACTGTGGGGTGGTCGGTTCGAGTCCGGACCGGCCGCCGCCATGGCGGCGCTGAGCAAGTCGACTCACTTCGACTGGGTTCTGGCCCCGTACGACGTCCGGGCTTCGCAGGCGCACGCCCGGGTATTGAACAAGGCCGGACTTCTCGGTGAGGCCGATCTCGCGACGATGCTCGACGGTCTCGACCGTCTGGCAGCCGACGTCGCGAGCGGCGCCTTCGGTCCGAGTGATTCGGACGAGGATGTGCACGGGGCGCTCGAACGTGGCCTGATCGAGCGGGTCGGGCCCGAGGTCGGTGGGCGGCTACGCGCCGGTCGTTCGCGAAACGACCAGGTGGCTACGCTCTTCCGGATGTGGCTGCGAGATGCGGTACGTCGTGTCGCTACAGGTGTTCTCGACGTGGTCGATGCCCTCGCCGCGCAGGCCGGTGCCCATCCGGATGCCGTGATGCCGGGCAAGACGCATCTGCAGGCAGCTCAGCCGGTTCTGCTGGCGCATCATCTGCTTGCACATGCGCACCCGCTGCTGCGCGACGTGCAGCGCCTTCGTGACTTCGACGTCCGGGCTGCGGTGTCCCCGTACGGGTCCGGCGCACTGGCCGGTTCTTCGCTCGGCCTCGACCCCGAGGCCATCGCGGCGGAACTCGAGTTCGACAGTTCGGCCGAGAACTCGATCGACGCCACCGCGTCACGAGACTTCGCGGCCGAGGCGGCCTTCGTTCTCGCCATGATCGGTGTGGATCTGTCGCGGATGGCCGAAGAGGTCATCATCTGGAGCACTCCGGAGTTCGGATACATCACTCTCGCCGACGCTTGGTCGACCGGATCGTCGATCATGCCGCAGAAGAAGAATCCGGATGTCTCGGAACTGACGCGCGGTAAGTCGGGTCGTTTGATCGGTAACCTCACCGGTCTGATGGCAACACTCAAGGCACAGCCGCTGGCGTACAACCGTGATCTGCAAGAGGACAAGGAACCGGTCTTCGATTCGGTTGCTCAACTCGAGATGCTGCTGCCGGCCATCACCGGTCTGGTACAGACACTCGAGTTCCACACCGAGCGGATGGCGGCACTGGCTCCGGCCGGATTCACCTTGGCCACCGACATAGCGGAGTGGATGGTCCGGCAAGGCGTTCCGTTCCGGGTGGCGCACGAGGCTGCCGGTGCGTGCGTGCGTGTCGCCGAAGCTCGCGGCGTCGGTCTCGAGGATCTGACCGACGACGAGTTGGCCGGCGTGGACAGTGCGTTGACCCCTGCAGTTCGAGAGGTGCTGACCGTCGAAGGGTCGATTGCCTCCCGTGATGCCCGCGGCGGTACCGCCGGGGTGCGAGTAGCCGAGCAGTTGGACGGTGTTCGTGCACGAGCGCAGTCACTGCGGGAGTGGGCCCTGTAGGGCGGGATGAATTGTTCGTACGCGGCCGGGTGCATCGTTGAGTGCTCCCGGCCGCGTAGTCCTTTTCGACGACAGTAGGCTGTCAATGCGTGAGTCGGTGAGTCCGACGTCACATTGCGAGAGGCGCGGGGGTGAACTGGTGCGGTTTAATTCCAAATCGGTGTTCGGTCCGATACGTCGTGTTATCGCCACGGCTCAGAACGGGCTCGAAGTGGTGCGGTTGGGAGGTCTGGAAACAGACTCGAGTACCTCGCCGTTCGAGATTGTCGAGCTTGCACCGATGTACCGTCTACGCCGTTACTTCCCGGACCGTGCCCGCGAAGATGCCGGTCCGCCGGTGGTCTTGATTCCGCCCATGATGATGTCGGCAAATCTGTACGACGTCACCAGAGATCAGGGTGCGGTCGGAATCTTGCATGGGATGGGGCTCGACCCGTGGGTGGTCGACTTCGGTTCCCCGGACGTCGAAGAGGGTGGTTGGGATCGCACTCTCGCCGACCACATCATCGCGCTCAGTGACATCGTCGATCACGTACACCGACATACCGGACGTGATGTCCATCTGTCCGGGTACTCGCAAGGCGGAATGTTCGCCTACCAAGCTGCTGCCTACCGCCGCAGCCGCAATATCGCCAGCCTCGTCACCTTCGGAAGTCCGGTCGACACATTGGCGGCCTTGCCGTTCGGCATTCCTGCCGGGATCGCCAGCACCGGCGCAGATTTCCTCGCCGATCACGTCTTCAACCGTCTTGCTGTCACCGGTTGGATGGCAAAGACCGGTTTCCAACTCCTCGATCCCGTCAAGTCGCTGAAGATGCGTGTCGATTTCCTGCTGCAGCTGCACGACCGTGAGGCGCTGTTGCCCCGCGAACAACAGCGTCGGTTCCTCGCTACCGACGGGTGGGTGGCATGGTCCGGGCCCGCCGTCGCCGAGCTGCTCAAACAGTTCGTCGTGCACAACCGCATGATGACGGGCGGGTTCGTCATCAAGGACCAACTGGTCACCCTGGCCGAGATCACCTGTCCGGTACTCGCGTTCATCGGTGAGGTCGACGATATCGGCCAGCCGCAGGCTGTGCGTGGGATCAGCAAGGCGGCGCCCCGAGCCGAGACGTACGAAACTACCTTACGAGCTGGACATTTCGGCTTGGTAGTTGGTTCGACGGCGGCCGGTCACACCTGGCCGGTGACCGGGGAGTTCGTGCACTGGACCGAAGCCGGGGGCCCAATTCCGGATCGGGTCGCGGCGATGGTCGCGGGCGCGCACGTCGACGACGAGACCGGGGTGTCGCTGACCAATCGGATCATCCACACCGTGGCCTCGGTGGCGGAGGTCGGTACGGGAGTTGCCAAGGGGATCAGCGATCTTGCCACCGGCGCGCTGCGCGGCACGTTCGAGTTGTCCGGTGAGGCCGCCCGGGCGCTGCCACGGTTGGCCCGCTTGCATCAGATTCAGCCGCACACCAAGATCTCGTTGAGTCAGTTACTGGCCGAGCAGCGGCGTAAGGCGCCGAACGGGGAGTGCTTCCTCTTCGACAACCGGGTGCACACCTACGAGGCTGTCAATACCCGGATCGACAACGTCGTCCGTGGTTTGATCTCGGTAGGGGTTCGGCCCGCCGCGCATGTCGGTGTTCTGATGGAAACCAGACCGAGTGCCCTCGCGGCTATTGCGGCTCTGTCGCGACTCGGTGCCGTGGCGGTGATGCTGCCTCCGGGTTCCGACCTGGTGACCGCGGTGGCGCTGGGCGGCGTGGATCGGATCATCACCGACCCCGAGAACGTCGCCGTTGCCGTCGACACTGGTCGTCCGGTACTGGTTCTGGGTGGTGGCGATGCCCGTGGACTGCCGGTCGACCCGTCCTTGGGGGTGGTCGACCTCGAACAGATAAATCCGTCAGCTGTCGACCTACCCGGCTGGTACCGACCCGACCCCGGGCTTGCCCGCGAACTGGCCTTCGTCATCTTCGCGGAGTCCGGCGGCAAACTCGAGGCCAAACACATCACCAACCACCGCTGGGCGCTGTCGGCGTTCGGAACGGCGAGCGCCGCCGATCTCGATCGCGGCGATACGGTTTACTGCCTTGCACCGCTGCACCATTCGTCGAGCCTGCTGTCCACGATAGGGGGAGCGATGGCCGGTGGGTCGCGTATTGCGCTCTCGCGTGGGCTCGATCCGGCGCGCTTCGTGGAGGAAATCCATCGATACGGAGTGACGGTCGTCAGCTACACCTGGGCGATGATGCGCGACATTCTCGACGAGGACCTTCTCCTTCTCGACGGCAGTCATCCGGTGCGGCTCTTCATCGGTTCGGGGATGCCGCGTGGACTCTGGCGGCGCACCGTCGAGGTGTTCGATCCGGCCAAGGTTCTCGAGTTCTACGCCTCCACCGAAGGCGAGGTCATCCTCGCGAACGTCGCCGGAGCGAAGGTCGGTTCCAAAGGTCGACCGCTGCCGGGTAGTGCGTGGGTACGCCTGGGAGCTTACGACCCCCTTGCCGGTCGGCTGCTCGAGGACGAGAACGGCTTCGTCCGCGAGTGTGCGGTCGACGAGGTGGGGCTGCTACTCGGTCGCACCGGATCGTACGGCGACTTCTCCGGCACTGCACTGCGCGGGCTGTTCCAGGCAGGCGATTCGTGGATTCCCACCGAAAATCTGTTCAGACGCGATGCCGACGGCGACTTCTGGCTCGTGGATCACAAGAACACCGTGATGTCGACGGTGCGCGGAGCGGTGTTCACCCAGCCGATCGTCGACGTGCTCTCGGACGTGCCGCACGTGGATCTGTCGGTGGCGTACGGAGTCGGATCTGCTCCCCGCCAGCTGGTTGTCGCAGCCCTGACGTGGCAGAACGAGCGCGAGTTCCGATTTACCGAGATCGACGAGGCCCTGTCGAAGCTGGCGCCCTCGGCGAAGCCGGATATCGTGCACGTCGTCGACCGGATTCCGGTGGGTTCGTCGTTCCGCCCGAATCCGTCGTCGTTGATCGAAGCCGGGATTCCGACTCCAGGGCCACGGGCCTGGTACCTCGACGCAGATTCGCAGACATACCGACCGTTGACCAAGGCGATAGCGGCGCAGATGATGCCGACGCGAGTGGGAACGGGTGCGGGGTAGGTCGCAGCGGTGCTGCGGGTAGCCTGAACCTGTTCTGAAGTGATCGGTTCGGGAGGACTCACGTGGCTATTGATTCGACGTTGCTCGGCATTCTGGCCTGCCCGCAAGACAAGGGACCTTTACTGCTGATCGGAGACGAGTTGCTCTACAATCCACGTCTTCGCCGGGCATACCCGATCGAGAACGGTATCCCGGTTCTGTTGATAGACGAAGCACGCGATGTGGCCGAGAGCGAACACGAGCAGCTCCTGACCCGCTCCGAGAGCTAGATCGGCAACTCGCCGGTCAGATAGTGCTGGAGGTTCGGAGCCACCAGCTGTACCAACGCGTCGACACTCGCCGACCGTAGTGGTTCGAGTTCGAGTACGTAGCGCGTCAGAAGCAGTCCGGCCATCTGCGATGCGACCAGCTCGGCACGGACCAGTCCGGTGCCGGTAGGTGAATCCACCCGTTCGATCACACCGCGGAGCACGATGTCGAGCAGGAAAGTTTGGATCAGCTGGACGTCGTCTCCCGCGATCACCGATCGAAACGCTGCGAGGATCGCAGGTTGGTGCTCGGATTCCCACAGACCGATCACGGCCGTCAAGAGTGCGGCACCAAGTTGATCGTCCGGGGCCGCATGCACCGGCCGGAGCACTTCGGTCGGATCGACCGGTAACGAGACGGCGGCAGCGAACAACTGCTCCTTGCTACCGAAATAATGGTTGATCATCGCCGGGTCGACACGGGCGTTCTTTGCTATCGCACGGACAGTTGCTCGCCGAAAGCCGTTTTTCGAAAACTCTTGTCGCGCACTGTCGAGAATGTGAGTCCGCGTTTCGGATTTTCCGCGACGTCGGCCCGCGCGGACGGGACGTGGCGCCGAGTCGTTCACGGTGTTCGCCGATCCAAAGTCGCAGCTGCCACCGCGAGTGCCGCGGCGGTAAAGGAAACCATCACCGCGAGGTCTCGCCTCATCTGAGCAGTGATTTCCGCATGTGCCGAGACCTGTTGCAGTGCGTCGACGGCGTAGCTCAACGGGAGTGCATTGCTGATCCACTCGAGCCAGGTGGGTAATTGGTCACGGGGCACGAGGAGTCCACACAGAAACAGCTGGGGGATCACCACGAGTGGCATGAATTGGACGGCCTGGAATTCTGTCTTCGCGAATGCGCTGGCCAACAGTCCCAGTGCTACACCAAGCGTTGCGCAGAGAATCGCGATGACGAACACCCACGCCAGGTTGCCGGCGATCGTGAGTCCGAGCAGGCCGAATGCGACGGCGCAGGCCAGTGCTGCCTGCGCGGCCGCGGACAGCGAAAACGCCGCGGCGTATCCCGCCAACAGATCGAGTTTGCCCATGGGTGTGGTCAGCAGCCGTTCCAACGTGCCGCAGCTACGCTCACGCTGCATGGCGATCGACGTCACCAGGAACATCACCACGAAGGGGAGGATCCCCAGCATGGTGACGGCAACACGCTGGAAGAGCGACTCCTGTCCGGGGGCAGTCGGGACGTCCTGATAGAGGAAGTAGAGCAGTCCCATCAATAGGGACGGCACTACCAGAATCATCGCCACCGTTCGGCGATCTTGCGCGAGTTGCAGGAGAAGCCTCACCGTGGTGGCTCCGAAGATCTTGATGTTCACCGCAATCCGCCTTCACTCGGGGACTCGCGGATGAGCTCGAGAAAAGCATTTTCGAGGCTGTCGCAACCGGTATCCGTTCGGAGCTGATGCGGAGTGAGTTGCGCGAGGATCAGCCCGTCTCGCATCAAAATCAGTTGCGCGCAGCGATCCGCCTCGTCCATGACGTGACTCGAGACCAACAGGGTGGTTCCGCCCGCTGCCAGGGTTGCGAAGTAGTCCCAGAGTTCTACTCGCAGAACAGGATCGAGCCCGACGGTGGGCTCGTCCAAGATCAGCAGTTCGGGTTCGGCAACCAACGCGCAGGCCAAGGAGACCCGGCCACGCTGCCCGCCGGAGAGATTGCCGGCGAGCTGTCCGGCATGGCCGGTGAGGCCTACCGAGTCGAGTGCGGCCGCGACTTCGGTGCTGCCCTTGCCGAACAGGGCGCCGAAGTAGGCGACATTGCGAGCGACGGAGAGATCGGAATAGACGCTGGGGGACTGCGTGACGTATCCGACGCGATGGCGAAGGGCGGGTGAACCGGCGGCGTCGCCGAGCACAGCGACGGTGCCGCTCGCTACAACCTGTGTGCCGACGATCGCGCGCATCAACGTCGTCTTCCCGCAACCTGACGGTCCGAGGAGTCCCGTGATCGAGCCTGACGGCACCTGCATGCTGAGCGAGTGCAGGACTTCGTGTTGGCCGCGCGTGACGCGCAGGTCGCGGATGTGGACAGCTGCGGGAGTTGTCATGTCTGCCTCGTCTCATGAATTCATCGTGTGTTGAATTATGTGGGTCCGGTCGACGATCGGTCAATGGGGTGGGCACAATCGGGGAGTGAGTATCGAGGCGTTGTCGGACGTGGACGGCCCGTTGGCGGCGGGTCTGGTCGTCCTCGGTTCGCTGTTGACGGTCGACGACGTGTCGCTGCGGATCGTCGAAGTAGAGGCCTACGGGGGCGAAGAGAACGGTCCGTGGCCGGACTCCGCAGCGCATTCCTATCGCGGGCTGACATCGAGAAACCGGATCATGTTCGAGCGGGCAGGACTTCTGTACGTCTATCGCAGTTACGGAATACATCTGTGCATGAACATCTCGTACGGTCCTGCCGGTGTTGCCGGAGGAGTGCTGCTCCGAGCCGCCGAGATCGAGAGCGGTCACGACGTGGTGGCTACACGACGGCCCGCGAGCCAGTCGCCCCACCGCTGGGCTGCAGGGCCGGGCAACCTTGGGGAATCAGCGGGAATTACTTTGTCCGACAACGGAACAGATGTTTTCGATCCGGAATCGAGGATTCGCCTCGAGCTGGACGAGGTCGACTGCTGGATGTCAGGTCCTCGGGTCGGCGTCAGTACGGCGGCAGATGTGCCCTGGCGACTCTGGATTCCGAATTCGGCCGCTCTCTCGGAGTACCGGCGAAGCCCGCGAGCACCGGCCCCCTCGTGAGGATGGGATGATCGAATCCGTGACTGAGAATATTCTCGACGAACTGACCTGGCGTGGGCTCATCGCCCAATCAACCGATCTCGATGCTCTGCGTAAGGATCTCGAGACCGGGCCGGTCACGCTCTATGCGGGATTCGACCCCACCGGCCCCAGCCTTCATGCCGGACACCTCGTTCCCCTCCTCGCGCTCAGGCGATTCCAGCGGGCCGGAAACCGTCCAGTGGTCCTCGCCGGCGGGGCTACCGGTCTCATCGGCGATCCCCGTGATGTCGGAGAGCGCACCATGAACTCCGCCGACACCGTCGCGGACTGGGCCGGCCGCATCCGGGGTCAACTCGAGCGCTTCGTGGACTTCGACGATTCGCCCAGTAGTGCCGTGATCGAGAACAACATGAACTGGACCGGCAAGATGTCGGTGATCGACTTCCTTCGAGACGTGGGAAAGCACTTCTCGGTGAACGTGATGCTGGCCCGCGACACGGTAAAACGGCGTCTCGAAACCGATGGGATGTCCTACACCGAGTTCAGCTACATGCTGCTCCAAGCCAACGACTACCTGCAGTTGCGACGCGATCGCGGCTGCACCTTGCAGATCGGTGGTTCCGATCAGTGGGGCAACATCATCGCCGGTGTCGAACTGAATCGCCGGGCAGACGGTGAAAGTGTCCATGCTCTGACAGTTCCCCTGGTGACGTCGGCGGACGGGAAGAAATTCGGCAAGTCCACCGGTGGTGGCAGCTTGTGGCTGGATCCGGAGATGACCAGCCCGTATGCCTGGTACCAGTACTTCGTGAACACCGGTGACGCCGATGTCGTCAAATACCTGCGTTGGTTCACCTTCCTCTCGGCAGAAGAGCTTGCCGAACTCGAGACCGCCACCACCGAGCGTCCCCACGCTCGTCAAGCGCAGAAGCGTCTGGCTGCGGAAATGACGACGCTGGTGCATGGGGAACAGAACACCCGCGCTGTCGAACTGGCCAGCCAGGCGTTGTTCGGCAAGGCGGAACTATCCGAGCTGGACGAGGCGACGTTGGCATCCGCACTCGAGGAAGCCTCCGTCAGTGAGTTGCAGCCTGGCGAGCCGCGCACGATCGTCGACCTTCTCGTCGTGAGCGGATTGTGTGAGAGCAAGGGCGCTGCCCGCCGGGCGGTGAAAGAGGGCGGTGCTGCCGTGAACAACGAGAAGGTGTCGGCCGAGGACTGGGAGCCGGCCGCGACCGATCTGCTACATGGCAGCTGGCTGGTGGTTCGCCGTGGAAAGCGCAACTTTGCGGGCGTGAAGGTGTTGCAAGGCTGACGTGTGAGGGGTCACAGTAGGCCGAAGTGGCCCGCGTGGTCGCTGGTGGTCCGCCGGACAGGCGGGCTACCAGCGGATTTAACCAGAAGAACACCTGCGACCTGGCAGTTTGACGCTCAGTTTTCATTCGCGTAACTTTGTCCAAGTCAGAGTGACACGGACACCGACTCCCACCTGTGAGGGTGAGTGACACGAGGTAGTACGCAGTCGGAGACGGTCGCGACAGGGAATCCTTACGAATCTCGGTCGCACAAGATGCTCTGCGGGAACTTGCTTCCTCGGAGCGAATACGTTAAGGTTATAGGCCTTGCCCCGGAGCTCAACTTGGTTGAAGCGATGGTGTGTGCGTGTTCTTTGAGAACTCAACAGTGTGTCGATGAATGTCAGTGCCAATTTTTTGGTGCTTCACATCCGCGAATGATCAACTGCCTTTTGGGGTTTGGTTGGTTTGTGTGTGGTGTGAGTATTTTTTGTCGGTGATTGTTCATTCTTCCGTCTGAA